>NZ_CP082781.1:0-4011347 GCF_021172025.1 Microbacterium resistens | reverse complement strand
ACAGCAGGAATGCGACCGCCATCGGGAAGATGAACGAGCGCTGACTGCGCCGCAGTCTCTGGAATGGCTCCGACTCCTGAACGGCGATGTAGTCGATCGGGCCGTCGGGGCGTTGTCTGGTCGTATCGGTCATGAGGCCTCCTTGCCGCATGTCTGTCCGAATCCGCCCGCGCACCCTTGCCCCGGGCGGTGATAGCCTCGACGCTACGAAAGGCGGGGCACAGCGGTCACCCCCGAAAGTCGGTAGTCGATGAGCATCCAGCAGACAGCGGAGTCTGAGGTCGCTCTCATCGCGAACGCGGTGCGGGAGCTCGCCCGACGCACGGGTTTCCCGGTGGCCTTCGGCGGGCTGCTCGAAGACGGCGCCGTCAACGTCTCCTCGATCGTCGGCAACCGCACGCGGAGCCTGGAGGGCCTGCGCGTGCAGCCGCTGCGCGGGCTCGGCGGGCGCGCGATGATCGAGCTGCGCCCCCGCATGACGCACGACTACCGCACCTCCCCGTTCATCACCCACGACTACGACGGGTATGTTCTGGGGGAAGGACTGCGCACCCTCCTGGCCGTTCCGGTCATCGTGGCCGGCCGCTCGCGCGGCGTGCTCTATGCCGGCGCCTGGGAGGAGAGCCCGGTCGGCGGGGTCACCACGGCCCCCGCCGTCCAGGTCGCGGAGTCCCTCGCCGGAGAGCTGCGCATCCGCGAGGAGGTGGAGCGCCGGCTCCGCGGGGACCTGTCCGGGAGCGGTCGATCCGGCTTGACCGCTGCCGAGCGCGAGAGCCTGCGGGAGAGTTTCGGCGAGTTGAGGCAGATCGCCGCCGCGGTCGCCGACCCGTCCCTGCGCGACCGCATCAACGCGGTGGAGCGCCGGCTCATCGATCTGGCGGGTCTCGGCACGTCGCCGCCGACCTCCCCCGTCCCCGTGGTGCGCCTCTCCCCGCGGGAGACCGACGTGCTCGCGGGCGCGGCGCTCGGCTCCACGAATGCGGAGATCGCCGCCTCCCTGGGGCTGCGCGAGGCCACGGTGAAGGCCTATCTCGGCACGGCGATGGCGAAGCTGGACGCCTCGACCCGCCATGCCGCCGTGGCGCGTGCCCGACGCGCCGGCCTCCTGCCCTGATCGGATTCCGGGAAATGTCGTCCGCGCATTTCACCGTTCCAGCGGGCGATGCTCATTTCCTGGAGTGCCGTCATGAAGTCGGAAAACGACCGCGCGGCTCATTGCCTCGCCGAATGCGGAGCCTTAAAGTGTGCGTATGGCACGCAAAATCATCCACCAGCTGGTCGACGATATCGACGGCACCGTCCTGGACGTCGGAGAAGGCGAGACCGTGCATTTCTCCGTCGACGGGAATGCTTACGAGATCGATCTGACCTCCGCCCACGCCGATGAGCTGCGCGCAGCTCTTCAGCCCTACGTCGACGCCGCTCGCCGCGCTCAGCGCAGCACCGGTGCTCGCGCCTCCGGCCGAGGCGCGTCCGGGCGCCGCCCGAGCCGCAACCCGGAGACCGCGGTGATCCGCGCCTGGGCGGCGGAGAACGGCTTCACGGTCTCGGAGCGCGGTCGCGTCCCGTCCGAGATCCTGGCGGCGTACGAAGCCGCTCACTGACCGCACCCGACAACGACCTCCTGCTCCGGCACGTAGACTGAGACGGCGCCTTCGTAGCTCAGTCGGATAGAGCAGCCCTCTCCTAAAGGGCAGGTCGCAGGTTCGAATCCTGTCGAGGGCACGATGTCGAAAGGGGCCGCCCGGAGGGTGGCCCCTTTCGACATCTGCGCTTTCGCAGGACCGCACGATCGCCGAGGCTCAGGGCGACGCCTGCGGCGGCCTGAGAAGCGATCGAGCTGCGAGGGCACGTCACGAGAAGAGCGGGCCGCCCGAAGGGTGGCTCGCTCTTCTCGTGCCCAGGAACGTGCGGGACCGCACGATCGCCGAGGCTCGCGACGCCGCGGAGCGGCGACGGGAGGGCGATCGAGCTGCGAGGGCACGATGTCGAAAGGGGCCGCCCGGAGGGTGGCCCCTTTCGACATCTGCGCTTTCGCGGGACCGCACGATCGCCGAGGCTCAGGGCGACGCCTGCGGCGGCCTGAGAAGCGATCGAGCTGCGAGGGCACGTCACGAGAAGAGCGGGCCGCCCGAAGGGTGGCTCGCTCTTCTCGTGCCTAGGAACGTGCGGGACCGCACGATCGCCGAGGCTCAGGCGGCGAGGCCGAGGTACGGCTCCCACTGGGGATCGCTGCGATCCGATCCCCGCACGGTCCACGCCGTCCCATGGGGCGGTCGTGGCGTGCACCGCAGTTCCCAGCCCATCTCCTGCGGAGTGCGGTCGCTCTTGACGTTGTTGCACCGCAGGCAGCACGCGACGAGGTTCTCCCACGAGTCGGCACCGCCGCGGGAGCGCGGCAGGATGTGGTCGATCGTCGCCGCGGGCTTGCCGCAGTATCCGCATCGATGAGCGTCTCGCCGCAGCACCCCGCGCCGGGTGACGGGGACGCGGCGTGCGTGCGGCATGCGCACGTACCGGCTCAGGATGATCACGGCGGGACGATCGAAACGCGATCGTGTGGTGAGGACGGGATCCTCCGGGACGATCTCCACGATCGAGGCCTTGTCGTTCATCACGAGGACGAGCGCGCGTCGGAAAGACACGATCGCGAGCGGCTCGTAACCGGCGTTCAGCACCAGAGTTCGCATCCTGCATCCCTTCGATTCCGCCGGGACGGCTTCCCGGCCTCTCGAGCGTGCGCAGGCGAAGACCCTCAGAACACGACGAAGGCGCTGTCCCTCACCGAGACAGCGCCTTTCTCACCGCGGCAGAACCGCGGGCGTCCTGCGGGAGATGCAGAAGGACCAGACGACCGAGCGCATCCGTGGTTCGGATGCTCGGTATTCGGTCCATCGGCTTTCCTCCGCCCTTGCGACGACGCGTTCAGGCTAACCCATACCGGCGTCACCGGGGCGAACGGAGGATGAACAGTCGATGCGTGTCGGCTCAGCCGGCGTTGGCCTCGAGCCAGCTCAGCGGGTCGACGAGCGAGCCGTTGATCTCGACCTCGAAGTGCAGGTGGGATCCGAAGGAGTTCCCCGTGTTGCCGACGTGGCCGATGAGCTGACCGGCGGTGACGGTCTGACCGGCCTCGACGACGCGGCCGCCGTAGACCATGTGCGCGTAGGTGGTCGACACCGAGCTGCCCCCGACGACCCCGTCGATGACGACGGCGTTGCCGTATCCGTAATAGTTGTCCTGAGCGACGCGCACCGTGCCGCTGGTGGCGGCGAAGATCGGCGTCCACTCCGGGGCCAGCATGTCCTGCCCCTGGTGGCCTCGACCGGCGCCGAGTCCTTCGCCGACGGTGAAGGAACCGGGAGTCATCGACCAGCGCACCTCGCCGGAGCCGGGAGAGGTGAGACCGAGGTTCACGCCCGCGGGCGCTCCCCCGCCGCCGCTGTTGCTCGCCTCGCGCGCCTTGCGCTCGGCTTCCTCGGCGGCGCGGAGGGCCGCGGCCTCCTCGGCCTTGCGCTTCTCGATCTCCTCCGGCGTCGTCGCGGTGAAGCCCTCGCGCCCGGCGGGGGCGTTGGTCGCCTCGGAGGCGACGACGAGCGACTGCGCGTTGTCGGCGGCGAGCTGGTGCATGGTCGTGGCGGCGCCGCTCTGGGCGCCGGATCCGGCGGCGAACGCCGGCAGGGCGATCGCCGTCACCAGGGCGCCGACCGCGCCGAAGATCGCGATCGAACGGATCGGGCGGATCGCACGCGGGGAGCTCTTGGCGGCCGTGGTCGCCGGTCGGGTACGGCGGGCGGGAGTCTGCTCGGTGTTCAGGTTGTCGGGCGTATCGATCTCTGCAGCCAAAGCTGTCCTCCAGGCCTCGCTGCGCGGAGCACGCATCGGCTCGTCGTCGTCGCTTCTCGGGGCACGTGTGAACTCGGGCACGATGTGCGTTCTTCTCCGTGGCGGCGACGAACCGATGAGGCTACCGTCACGGCGATCTCCGGCGGGCTTCTCGCCGGCGACGCAGTCGAGGTTACCGGAAGATAACGATTCTGTCACCCTGTGATCCTGGCAATCCGCCGAGGCTCGGTCACCGCGCGGAACCGGCTCGGGGAGAGGCCCGGGACCGCACCGGCGTCAAGCGACGAGGAAGATGTGGGAGGCCAGCTCCACCGGCAGCTCGAGACCGTCGGAGCTCCCGTCCATCTCGATGAGCACGTAGCCCTCGTTGTAGCGGAAGCCGCCCCGTGCGCCGGGGACGACGCCGGCAGAGCGGAGCTGATCCAGCAGCTCCGGATCCACCTGCGCCGGCTCGGCAAGGCGACGGACGACGCCCTGGACCGGACCGCCCGTCGTGTTCAGGTGCTCGACGAGTCCGACCACGCCCTCGTCGAAGGTGCGGGCGGGGTCGCCGCCCAGCTGGTCGAGTCCCGGAATCGGGTTGCCGTAGGGCGATTCGGTCGGATGCCCGAGCAGTTCCACGAGACGCCGCTCGACCTGCTCGCTCATCACGTGCTCCCAGCGGCATGCCTCGTCGTGGACGTAGGCCCAGTCCAGGCCGATGACGTCGGAGAGCAGGCGCTCGGCGAGACGGTGCTTGCGCATGACGTCGACCGCCTTGCGACGCCCGGGCTCGGTCAGCTCCAGCCGGCGGTCCTCGGACACGACGACCAGCCCGTCGCGCTCCATCCGCCCCACCGTCTGGGAGACCGTGGGGCCCGAGTGCCCGAGACGCTCCGAGATGCGGGCGCGCAGGGGGACGATGTTCTCCTCCTCGAGTTCGAGGATGGTGCGGAGATACATCTCGGTCGTGTCGATCAGATCGGTCATCGATCCCCCTTGTCGCTCTTCTTAGGCAAGCCTACATTCTGTGACCGACACGGGCTCGCCGGCGCCGGTCGTCACCGGCTGCAACACGGTCGGGGCGATGCCGGACACGCCCCTAGAATCAACGCATGGCGATCGAGATCCCGCGTGAACTCCTGCCCGTCGACGGCCGATTCGGCTGCGGCCCCTCGAAGGTGCGCCCGGCGCAGATCGAGGCCCTCGCCGCCGCCGGCGCGAGCCTTCTGGGCACGTCCCATCGGCAGGCGCCGGTGAAGGGCCTGGTCCGCAGTGTCCGCGAGCAGCTGTCGGCGCTGCTGCGGCTGCCGGACGGATACGAGATCATCGTGGGCAACGGCGGCTCCACGGCCTTCTGGGACGCGGCCGCCTTCGGTCTGATCGAGAACCGCGCGCAGAACCTCGTCTTCGGTGAGTTCGGCGGAAAGTTCGCCAAGGCCGCCGCCGCCCCGTGGCTGCAGGCGCCCGACGTCCGCCAGGCGGAGCCGGGGACGCGCACCGAGGCCGAGATCGTCGACGGCGTCGACCTTTACGCATGGCCGCACAACGAGACCTCCACCGGCGTCGCCGCGCCCGTCCGCCGCGTCGCGGCCGAGGGCGCCCTCACCGTGATCGACGCCACCAGCGCCGCCGGCGGGATCGACGTGGACCTCGCTGAGGCCGACGTGTACTACTTCGCCCCGCAGAAGAATCTGGGATCCGACGGCGGGCTCTGGTTCGCGGCCGTCTCCCCGGCCGCCATCGACCGGATCGAGCGGATCGCGGCGTCGGGACGCTACATCCCCGAGTTCCTGAGCCTCAAGAACGCGTTGGACAACTCGCGGCTGGAGCAGACCCTCAACACGCCCGCGCTCGCGACGCTGCACCTGCTGGACTCCCAGCTGCAGTGGATCAACGGCAACGGCGGCCTGACCTGGGCCGCAGCGCGCACGGCGGAGTCCTCGGGCGAGCTGTACGCGTGGGCCGAGGCCTCGCCGGTCGCGACGCCCTTCGTCCGTGCCGCCGAGGACCGCTCCCCCGTCGTCGTCACGATCGACTTCGCCGACGAGGTGGACGCCGCGGCGCTGGCGAAGACGCTCCGCGCCAACGGGATCGTGGACACCGAGCCGTATCGCAAGCTGGGGCGCAACCAGCTGCGGATCGCCACCTTCGTGTCGATCGAGCCGGAGGACGTGCGCCAGCTCATCCGCTCGATCGATCACGTGCTCGCGCACTCCTGAGCGCCGTTCCACTCGGCAAGCAGTGAGGCCCCGCGTCCCGATCGGGACGCGGGGCCTCGCTCATGCGGACCGGCTACTCCTCCTCGGAGTCGCCCGCCTCGTCGCCCTGAGGGCCCTCGTCATCCTCGTCGTCCTCGTCGTCGGCGGAGTCCTCGTCGTCGGCGGACTCGTCGAGCTCGTCAATGTCGACGCCGTCGACGTCGCCCGCGTGCAGACGCGGCGCCACCGCCTCCTCGTCCGAGTCGTCGTCGAACTCCTCCTCGTCGTCGGACTCCTCGTCGGCGTCCTCGTCGTCGAGGGCCTCGTCGTCGTCGAGATCCGCGCCCTCGTCCTCATCGTCTCCCTGCGCCGCCGCCTGCTCGGCCAGCTCGGCCTGGTGCGCGCGGTACTCGGCGAGACGCTCGGCCCACGGCACCCAGTCCGGCGCGATCAGAGCGCCGTCGCCGGGAAGCAGCTCGACCTCGAGGACGGTCGGGTCGGCGTCGTCCACGCGCGCAACGGTGACCGTCCAGTACCACCCGGGGTATCCGGCCAGGCGATTCTCGAACGTGAGAGAGACGGACCCGTCGGCCTCCACCTGGTGGCCGGCGGGAGGGCCGACCGTGGATGCCGGCGTGATCTCATGCAGCGCGGCGAGGGCGAGATCCCTCGCATCGAGCAGGCGCTGGTCCGCCTCAGGCGTCGAGGTCATCGGCGACCTTGCGCAGGACGGCCGCGATCTTGCGGCCGTGGGAGGAGGAGGGGTAACGGCCACGACGCAGGTCGCCGCCGATGCCGTCGAGGAGCTTCACCAGATCCTCGACGATGATCGCCATGTCGTCCGCGGACTTCCGCTTCGCCTTGGCGAGGCTCACCGGAGCCTCGAGCACGCGCACCGACAGCGCCTGAGGACCGCGCTTGCCGTCGGCGAGACCGAACTCGACGCGGGATCCGGCCTTGATGGTGGCGCCGGCGGGGAGGGCCGTGGCGTGCAGGAAGACGTCCTGGCCGTCATCCGTGGAGATGAAGCCGAACCCCTTCTCGTCGTCGTAGAACCTGACCTTGCCGGTGGGCATGGGAGAACCTCGCTGATCGGTGGGACCGGATCGGCGGATCCGGCGTATGGGCGCGCGGACGGGACCTGTCCGCGCTCTCCAGCCTACCGGTCTCGGAGCGGGTAGGCTGAGACGGATGAGCACTTCCCCGCGCGCCGACGACGTCCCGGTCCGCGCCGTCGACCGCTTCCTCGCGTTCACCGCCCTGGGACTCGCCGCGGCCTCGATCCTGTGCTTCTTCGCGATCATCTTCGGCACCGCGTTCGGGATGTCGCAGGCCGACTTCGGCGGCGGGATCTGGCCGGTCGTCGCCGCGATACCGCTGTGGGGCCTGCCGATCGCGCTGCTGATGATCATCGCCCTGCTCGTGATGAACTTCGTGCGCAGAGGACGCGCGGCGCGGCGCTCCTGACGCCGCTGCCCGGCTCGACGATGAGCAGTCACGCACGCCCGCTCGCCGAAGCGCTCGCCGCCCGGTCCGACGACGAGGTGGCGGAGCTGTTCGCCCGCCGGGAGGTGCGGCCCGACGCGCCGTGGGAGGACTTCTTCGACGCGGCAGAGGCGCTGCTCGAGACCGCGTCGATCACACGGCTGCTGCCCCGCCTCTCCGCCGAGGAGGCGTACGCTCTCGTCGAGGCCGCCGCAGGGCGGGACGCAGGCGCCGCGCGCGCCGGCCTCGAGGCGGCCGGGCTGCTGCGCGCCGACGGATCGCCGTTCCCGTCCGTCTCGGCCGCCCTCGGGGAACGAGAGGCGCCGCGCGTCCCCGCGGCGGACGACGCCCCCGCGGAAGCGGACGCGCCGGCCTCGGCCGGCGCCGCGGAGCGCGCGTTCACGACGACGGCGGTCCTCGCCGACCTCCTGGTGCTGGCGCAGGAGTCGCCCTTCGGTCTTCTCGCCGGCGGACAGGTCGGTGCGATCGAGAAGCGCCGCGCCGTGGATCACGGGCTGCCGGACGATTCCGCGCTGCTGGACGACCTCTTCGCCCTCGGCACCGCCGCGGGCCTGCTGCGTCCCGTGGATCGGCAGCTGCGCATGACGACGCGCGGCGAGCAGTGGCTCGCCCTGACCGGTCCGGAGAGATGGGCGGCCCTCGCCGAGGGCCTGCGCTCCTCCCTCCCCCGGTCGCTGCGAACGGACGACGGCGGGTGGGCGGCCTACGATCAGTGGCCTCTGGCGCACCCGTGGGACCCGTCGTGGGATCAGACCGCCACCGACCTGCTGCGCCGGGCCGCCCTCCTCGGGCTCCACGTCTCCGGGGCCGAGACGCCGTGGGGCACCTCTCTGCGGCGCGGGCGACCGGCCGACCGGGAGGCCCTGAGCGCCCATCTCCCGGCCGAGGTGGACCGCATCTTCCTCCAGAACGATCTGACGGCCATCGCTCCCGGCCCGCTCCTTCCCGCGCTCGACCTGCGCCTTCGCACATTCGCCGTGCGCGAGTCCGCGGCGCAGGCCTCTTCGTATCGCTTCACCGCGGATGCCGTGGCCGCGGCCCTGGCGTCGGGCGAGACCGAGGAGGGCATCCTCGGGTTCCTCGAATCGCTCTCCCTCACCGGCGTCCCCCAACCGCTCCGGTACCTCATCTCGCAGGCGGCCCAGCGGCACGGTCTGATCCGCGTCGGCTCCCATCCGGAGTCGGGACGGACACTGGTCACCAGCTCCGACCCCCACCTCCTGGAGGCCATCGCCGTGGACCAGGCACTGCGTCCGCTGGGCCTGGTCGCGGAGGACGGGACCCTTCTCACCCGCGTCGGGCGAGACGCCGTCTTCTGGGCGCTGATCGACGAGCACTATCCTGCGAGCCTCATCGGACCGGACGGGCGGGACGAGCGCGCGTCGCGTCCCGGCACGGTGGAGCCCGCTCCGGAGGCGGAGGAGCCGCGCGCCCGCTACGCCGGGCTTCTGGCCCGCCTCCGAGCGGCCCAGGGGCCGGACGCGGACGCGGCGTGGCTCGACCGGGAGCTGGAGCACGCCGTCCGCCACCGGGAGGTGCTCGCCGTCGAGGTCGCGATGCCCGACGGCTCCACCCGCGAGCTCGTCCTGGAGGTCACGGGTCTCGGCGGAGGACGCCTGCGCGGCCGGGACCGCACCGCGGATGTGGAACGCACCCTCCCCGTGCGCAGCATCCGCTCCACCCGCGTCGTCGAGTCCGGGACCGCCTGACCGCCGACCCCGACGCACCGCCGCCCATGCACGGGCGCCGGGTAGACTGGACGGCTATGTCCGATGGCCCCCTGATCGTCCAGAGCGACCGCACCGTCCTGCTCGAGGTCGCCCACGCCGATGCCGAGAGCGCGCGGCACGAGCTGGCGATCTTCGCCGAGCTGGAGCGCGCGCCCGAGCACATCCACACCTACCGGATCACCCGGCTCGGGCTCTGGAACGCGCGCGCCGCGGGCCACAGCGCCGACGACATGCTGGAGACGCTCGATCGCTGGTCTCGGTTCCCCGTTCCCCCCTCGGTCGCGGTCGACCTGCGCGAGACGGTCGACCGTTACGGGCGGCTGGTGATCGAGCGCGACGAGGAGGGCACGCTGATCCTGCGCTCCACCGATCCGGCCGTGCTCACGCAGGTGGCGCACAACAAGCGCATCCAGCCGCTGCTGATCGGACACCCGGCTCCGGACACGTACGTCGTCGACGCCTGGGCACGTGGGCAGATCAAGCAGGAGCTGCTGAAGATCGGCTGGCCCGCCGAGGACCTCGCCGGGTACACCCCCGGCACGCCGCATGAGATCGCCCTCGCCGAGGACGGCTGGGAGATGCGCCCGTATCAGCGCCAGGCGGTCGACGCGTACGAGAAGGACGGATCCGGCGTGATCGTTCTCCCCTGCGGCGCGGGGAAGACCATCGTCGGCGCAGGTGCGATGGCCGCGACCAAGACGACGACCCTGATCCTGGTGACCAACGCCGTGTCCGCCCGGCAGTGGCGCGACGAGCTGCTCAAGCGCACCTCCCTCACGGCGGAGGAGATCGGCGAGTACTCCGGGCAGGTCAAGGAGGTCAAGCCGGTCACCATCGCGACTTACCAGATCCTCACGGCGAAGCGGAAGGGCCAGTACGCCCACCTCTCCCTCCTGGACGAGATGGACTGGGGCCTGATCGTGTACGACGAGGTGCATCTGCTCCCGGCCCCCGTGTTCAAGCTGACCGCGGACCTCCAGGCCCGCCGCCGGATCGGCCTGACGGCGACGCTCGTGCGTGAGGACGGCCGCGAGGGCGATGTGTTCAGCCTCATCGGCCCCAAGCGCTTCGACGCGCCATGGAAGCAGATCGAGGCGCAGGGGTTCATCTCCCCCGCCGCCTGCTATGAGGTCCGCGTGGACCTCCCGCCCGGGGACCGGCTGGAGTACGCGGCGGCGACCGACGACGAGCGCTACCGGCTCGCCGCCTCGGCGCCGGCGAAGATCACGGCCGTCCGAGAGCTCATCGCCAAGCACCCCGGCGAGCGCATCCTCGTCATCGGCCAGTACCTGGACCAGTTGGACACGCTCTCCGACGCCCTCGGCGCTCCGCAGATCACCGGGGCCACCCCCGTGGACGAGCGCGAGGAGCTGTACCGCCAGTTCCGGGAGGGCGAGATCGATCTCCTCGTCGTCTCGAAGGTCGCGAACTTCTCGATCGACCTTCCCGAGGCGTCCGTGGCGATCCAGGTCTCCGGCTCCTTCGGGTCCCGCCAGGAGGAGGCGCAGCGCTTGGGGCGGCTCCTGCGCCCCAAGCAGTCCGGGCACACGGCGAGCTTCTACACGCTCATCGCCCGTGACACGGTGGATCAGGACTACGCCCAGAACCGCCAGCGCTTCCTCGCCGAGCAGGGCTACAGCTACACGATCCTCGACGCCGACGAGCTCGCCGCCGCCTGACCGTATTCGGGGCGCGATCTGACAGGCACGGCGCCCTGCCTCGCGCGTGCTCTCAGCGCGCGAGCTCAGGCGAACACGCGAGAACAGGCACACGCAGCGCAACTCCGCCTGATCCCGCGCGTCCGCCTGATTCCACGCGCACGAACCCTCGCGCCGGTCGCCTCACCTGACGCGTGCAGTCAGCGCGCGAGCTCAGGCGAACACGCCAGAACAGGCACACGCAGCGCAACTCCGCCTGATCCCGCGCGTCCGCCTGATTCCACGCGCGGCTGCCGGGAGGGAAGGGCCTCAGGCGTCGCTCTCGCCGGGGAGGCGCCCGCAGCGCCAGCACGGGCTGACGCGGTCATCGAGCAGAGCCCCGCACTCGGGGCAGACCTGGGCCAGCCAGCAGGCCGCGTCGCCACCGTGGTCCGCCGCGTCCTCCTCGAAATCCGTGCCCCGATCCGCGTCCATGCCGCCACGGTACTCCGCGCACGGCGGGAACGGGCACCGCGTCCGACGGCCCACGGCACGGGGCGTCCGACACCGCCGGGAACACGTCTCCCAGCGAATCCAGGACATGCATGGCCGCGATCACCATAATGGGGGCATGACTGAAGCGCGCATCCTGGTCGTCGACGACGAGCCGAACATCCGCGACCTGCTGTCCACGGGCCTGAGCTTCGCCGGGTTCTCCGTGAAGACGGTCGCCAACGGCGCCGCCACCATCTCCGCCGTCCTGGAGGAGGAGCCGGATCTGATCATCCTGGACGTCATGCTTCCGGACATGAACGGGTTCAGCGTCACCAAGCGCCTGCGCGGCGCGGGATTCACCGCCCCGATCCTCTTCCTCACCGCCAAGGACGAGACCGAGGACAAGATCGAGGGGCTCAACGCCGGCGGCGACGACTACGTCACCAAGCCGTTCAGCCTGGACGAGATCGTCGCTCGCGCACAGGCGATCCTCCGCCGCACGATGCAGGCGGACGAGGAGTCGATGATCCGCGCCGGCGAGCTCTCGATGGACCAGGACACGCACGACGTCATGGTCGGGTCGACGTCGATCGAGCTCAGCCCCACGGAGTTCAAGCTGCTGCGCTATCTCATGCTCAACCCGAACCGTGTGCTGTCCAAGGCGCAGATCCTCGACCACGTCTGGGAGTACGACTTCAACGGCGATGCGGGGATCGTGGAGAGCTACATCTCCTATCTCCGGCGCAAGATCGATCCGCACACCACCGAGCCGGTGATCCAGACCAAGCGCGGTTTCGGCTACATGCTGAAGGTCGGCAAGTCGGCCTGAGATGTCCCACAAGACCGACGCGGTCACCCGATGGTGGCGGCGCATCAGCCTGCGCGCCAAGGTCACCGGGGTCACCGTGGCGGTCCTCGCCCTGGGGCTCATCGTCACCGGGATCGGCACGATGCCGATCCTGCGCTCGTCGCTGATCGGGAACGTCGAGTCGCAGCTGCCCGCGCTGGTGTCCACCGACGTCGCCAGCCGGTACTTCACCATCGCGGCGGACGGCGAGGGCGGCCTGGTCGCGACGGCCAAGCCGGATGCGCTGCGACTGTCCAGCTACTTCGTGGCCATCTACGACGCCGCGGGGAATCTCAAGGGCATCGCGGGCGGCTCCCCCGGTGACGTCCCGCCGGATTTCGACCCGAACTACACCGTCGCCGAGGCCCATGCCGACGCCGACGCGGTCCTCGTGCTGCACGGCGCGCAGGGCACAGAGTTCCGGGCCAGCGCCGCGGTGCGTCCGATCCCCGGGGCGAGCGCGACCTACACGCAGGTCGTCGCGCTGTCGCTGCACGAGACCGACGAGATCATCACCACCTATCTCGGGGTGTTCACCACGATCGCGCTGCTGACGATCCTCGTCGCCGCGCTGACGACCCGCGGCCTCGTCACCCTCACCTTCCGCCGGCTGGGTCAGGTCGAGTCGACCGCCATGGCGATCGCGGCGGGCGACTTCAGCCAGCGCATGACGGATCTCGAGCCCACGACCGAGGTGGGCCGGCTCAACACCGCGATCAACACGATGCTCGACCGGCTGGACGCCTCCATCGCCCAGCGCGACCGCACCGTGAGCCACATGCGCCGCTTCATCGGCGATGCCAGCCACGAACTGCGCACCCCGCTGGTGAGCGTGCGCGGCTATGCCGAGCTGTACCGCATGGGCGCGATCTCGGGCGAGGAGGACACCGCCCGCGCCATGGAGCGGATCGAGAAGGAGGCGCTGCGGATGGGCGTGCTCGTCGAGGACCTGCTGGCCCTCGCGCGCCTCGACGAGCAGCGCGAGCTGACGATCGAGCCGCTCGATCTGCGGCCCCTCGCCCAGGACGCGGCCCTGGACCTGCGCGCCGCGGCGCCGCGGCGGCCGGTGACGGTCGTCGACACGACCGCGGAGACCACGACCCCGACTCCGGCGAGCACCCCGAACCACCGCCCCCATCTTCCGCACCGACCGCGGACCGAGGAGACGCCGACGACGCGTCCGGTCGGGACCCGGGGCCGCGTGCCGATCTCGCTCTCGCGCCTGCGCCGGAAGGCCCGCGAGACGCCGCCGATGCCGCAGATCGACTTCTCCGAGGCGGTCGTGGCGCCGGTGTCCACTCCGCCGATCGTGCTCGGCGAGGAGAACAAGGTCCGACAGGTGATCGCGAACCTCCTCGGCAACGCACGGCGCTTCTCCGCGGACGACGCCCCGATCGAGATCGTCGTGGGCGCCGATCGCCACAAGGGTGTCGGCTGGTTCTCGATCGTCGACCACGGCGAAGGCGTCCCCGAACCGATCCGCGAGCAGATCTTCCAGCGCTTCTGGCGGGCCGACAGCTCCCGCGCCCGGGAGACGGGCGGATCCGGGCTCGGACTGGCCATCGTGGCCTCGATCGTCCAGGCTCTGCAGGGCTCCGTGAACGTCACCGAGACCGACGGGGGCGGGGCGACCTTCACCGTGGAGCTCCCGCTCGCCCCGTCCCGTGCGACGCCCGAGCACCTCCTGCAAGACACCCAGCCCATCGAGCCCCTCGACCTCTGACCCGATCCGCCGGCTCCTCCTGCACCGGCCGGGCCCGCCTCCGCCTCCTCCACGGATCGTGGGAGGCGCCGTCGGAGGGGACGCCGCGGACCGTAGCGTCGAAGCGTCCGCTGACGCCTCTTCGAAGGGAACACCCATGTCCGTCATCACCGTCAACACCGACGACGTCTTCTCGGTCACCAACTCCATGCGCGCCGCCGTGGAGCGACTCCAGCAGGAGACCGTCACGCTGCGAGGACACTTCACGATGCTGCAGAACACCTGGACCGGCGGGGCCTCCGCGGCGTTCCAGTCCGCGAACGAGCAGTGGCAGGCCGCGCAGAGCCAGGTGGAGCAGGCGCTGGCCGCGATCACCCAGGCCCTGGATCAGGCGGGGCAGCAGTATGTGCAGGCCGAGCAGTACTCGGCGGCGCTGTTCCGCTGACCCGGCACCGCGCACCCCGAAACGAAGAGGACCCCCGGCGAGACGCCGGGGGTCCTCTTCGTCAGAGCGGGATCAGAAGTCCATGCCGCCCGTCGGGTCGGCCGGAGCAGCCGCAGCCTTCTCCGGCTTGTCCGCCACGACGGCCTCCGTCGTGAGGAACAGACCCGCGATCGACGCGGCGTTCTGCAGCGCCGAACGGGTGACCTTGGCCGGGTCGATGATGCCCTGGCCGAACATGTCACCGTACTCGCCGGTGGCCGCGTTCAGGCCCTGGCCCGCGGGGAGCTCCGAGACCTTCGCCGCGACGACGCCCGGCTCGAGGCCGGCGTTGAGGGCGATCTGCTTCAGCGGGGCCTCGATCGCGACGCGCACGATGTTCGCACCGGTCGCCTCGTCGCCCGAGAGCTCGAGGGCGGCCAGCGCCTTGGTGCCGGACTGGATGAGGGCCACGCCACCACCGGGGACGATGCCCTCCTCGACGGCCGCCTTGGCGTTGCGCACGGCGTCCTCGATGCGGTGCTTGCGCTCCTTGAGCTCGACCTCGGTCGCCGCACCCGCCTTGATGACGGCCACGCCGCCGGCGAGCTTGGCGAGGCGCTCCTGCAGCTTCTCGCGGTCGTAGTCGCTGTCGGTGTTCTCGATCTCACGACGGATCTGGGTCACGCGACCGGCGATCTGGTCGGCGTCGCCGGCACCCTCGACGATCGTGGTCTCGTCCTTGGTGACGATGACCTTGCGCGCGCGGCCGAGCAGGTCGAGGGTGGTGTTCTCGAGCTTGAGACCGACCTCCTCGGTGATGACCGTGCCGCCCGTGAGGATCGCGATGTCCTGCAGCTGGGCCTTGCGGCGGTCGCCGAAGCCGGGGGCCTTGACGGCGACCGACTTGAAGATGCCGCGGATCTTGTTCAGCACCAGGGTCGCGAGCGCCTCGCCCTCGACGTCCTCGGCGATGATGACGAGCTCCTTGCCGTCCTGGATCACCTTGTCGACGACCGGCAGAAGGTCCTTGATGTTGGAGATCTTCTGGTTCGCGATCAGGATGTACGGGTCCTCGAAGACGGCCTCCTGGCGGTCCGGGTCCGTGACGAAGTAGGGGTTCAGGTAGCCCTTGTCGAAGCGCATGCCCTCGGTGAGCTCGAGCTCGGTGCCGAAGGTCTGCGACTCCTCGACGGTGACGACGCCCTCCTTGCCCACCTTGTCGATGGCCTCGGCGATGAGCGCGCCGATCTCCGTGTCGGCCGCCGAGATGGAGGCGGTCGCGGCGATCTGCTCCTTGGACTCGATCTCCTTGGCGTTCTCGAGCAGCTCGGCGGTGATCGCGGCGACGGCCTTCTCGATGCCCTTCTTCAGGCTGATCGGGTCGGCGCCGGCGGCGACGTTGCGCAGGCCCTCGCGGACGAGCGCCTGGGCGAGGACGGTCGCGGTCGTGGTTCCGTCACCCGCGACGTCGTCGGTCTTCTTGGCGACCTCCTTGACGAGCTCCGCACCGATCTTCTCGTACGGGTCGTCGAGCTCGATCTCCTTGGCGATCGACACGCCGTCGTTCGTGATCGTGGGGGCGCCCCACTTCTTCTCGAGCACGACGTTGCGGCCGCGCGGGCCGAGCGTCACCTTGACCGCGTCGGCCAGGATGTTCAGGCCGCGCTCGAGGCCACGGCGGGCCTCCTCATCGAAAGCGATGATCTTTGCCATGAGTAGTGTCGTCCCTCCTGGACGTAGGCGTTGGGTTTAGCACTCAGCGAGAGCGAGTGCTAATGCCATTCTGGCACTCGCCCCCATCGAGTGCAAGCCGCCCCGGCGCTACTCCGCCGTCGCGTCTCCGCTGGCGTCCGCCTCGGCCCCGGCGGTCGCATCCGCCGTGCTGTCCGCGGTCCCCTCCGCCGTGGTGTCGGCGGAGGCGTCCTCGGCCGGCGGCTGCTCGTCGGCCGGCGGCTGCTCCTCGGCGGGCGCGTCCGCCGGCACTCGGTCGAGACCGATCACCACCGTCAACTGCTTCTGGCCCTCGACCACGTCGTCGGCGTACACGTCGCTCTGCAGGACCTGTGCTCCGCCGATCAGACCGGCCAGCGCCTCGGCCGCGGCCTGGTCCTCCGGGTTCTGGAAGTACACGGTCGTCTGCGGGAAGTCGGTGGCGTCCGCGTTGCTGGCGATCACCGCCGTCTCCGGGAACCCGGCGGTCACGATCGAGTCGCGCACCGTGGCGGCCAGGTTGTCCACGGTGGTGGCGTTGAGGACGAGCACCGCGTAGGAGGTGTCGAGCGTCGGCGCCGAGGTCTCGGGGCTGGACGGCGCGACGCTCACGGTCGGCTCGGGACCGAAGGAGATCTTGCCCATGACGACCATGGCGCCGAACACACCGGCGACGATCAGGACCAGCGCCGCGACGATCGACCACAGAAGCACGACCCAGCCGTTCATGCCCGGGTTCTCGGCCCGGTGCGCGCCGACGCGGCCGTGCGTGCGGGGGACGTCGTCGAAGCGGTCGCGATCGGGTGTGGGCACCCCTCGATGTTAGCGGTACGCCTGTGCGCCCCCTGAGCGTGCCACCGCCCGCTCAGGGGGATACGCCGTCAGCGCGCGACGCCGGACAAGCGGGAGGCGCGCCGCTGCTCGCCCTCGTCCCGCATCCGCCGGAGACGCCGCACGAGCAGGGGATCGTGCTCGAGCGCCGGCGCCGTGTCGATCAGCCGGTCCAGGAGCAGGTAGTACCGGGCGGGCGGCAGATCCAGCTCGACGCGGATCGCCTCCTCCTTGGCCCCGCTGTGGCGCGGCCAGCGCGCCTCGAAGGCGAGGAGGCCGCGATCGCGGTCGGACAGCTGCTCGGTCATCCCGCTCAGCGTACGTCCGCGTGACCGGCGACCCCGGCAGGCGCTCCGCGATCCCCGCATCCGGCACGGCACCGCGACCCCGGGGGCGGCGGAAGCGACGAGAATGGAGGGGCAACCGCACTCCGGGAGGAACCTCATGGACTATCGCGTGAACAAGACCGACGACGAGTGGCGCTCGGAGCTCGGCGCCGAGCGGTACGCCGTGCTCCGCGAGGCGGCGACCGAACGCCCGTGGACGGGCGAGCTGCTCGACGAGCATCGGGCCGGCCTCTACACCTGCGGGGCCTGCGGCGCGGAGCTGTTCCGCAGCGGCACCAAGTTCGACTCGGGATGCGGCTGGCCGAGCTTCTACGAGTCGATCCGCCCCGAGGCGGTCGAGCTGATCGAGGACACCAGCCTCGGCATGGTGCGCACGGAGGTGCGGTGCGCCGCGTGCGGCTCGCACCTGGGACACGTCTTCCCCGACGGCTTCGGCACCCCCACGGGAGACCGCTACTGCATGAACTCGGTCGCCCTGTCGTTCCAGCCCGAGTCGGACGCCGGCGAGACAGCGTCGTGAGCGCGCGCGACGCCGCGCTCGCCCGACAGTCCTGGTCGAAGGTCACCGATGACGCGCCCTCGCCCGCGGCGCTCGCGGAGTTCGTCGCCGCCGCGGGCCGCGTCGCCGACCACTCCTCGCTGCGCCCGTGGCGGCTGATCGCCCTGCGCGGCGACGACCGGCACGCGCTGGGCGCGGCGATCGCCCGCGCGCAGGGCGCGGACGAGCCGTCGACGAAGCCGCTGCGGGCGCCGCTGCTCGTCGCCGTCGTGGCCAGCTATCGCGCCAGCGAGAAGGTCCCTCGGTGGGAGCAGGAGGCCGTGGCCTCCGGCGTCGCCCATCTGCTGAGTCTCCTCCTGGACGAGGCCGGCTGGGGCGTGATCTGGCGCACCGGCGGCTACACCCGCTCGCCGGAGGTCGCCGCTGTCCATGGGCTGGGCGCGGACGAGGCGCTGCTCGGCTGGCTCTACGTCGGCGGCAAGCCGGAGCGTTCTTCCGGAAGGCGTAAGACGCTCGACCCCGCCCTCGTGCTGTCAGACCTCCCGGGCTCTTCCGCGACGGGCGAGGACGTCGCCTCGGAGCACCCCGGGTCGACGCAGCGCCCTTCCTCGAAGAAGCCGAAGAAGGAGCCGAAGAAGGCGAAGAAGAAGGATCCGACGGCGCGCCGGGCCGCGCGGATCCGCAAGGCGGAGAAGAAGGTCGCGAAGCTGCGCAAGGCGGAGCGGCGTCTGGAGCGCCTGCGCCGCGAGGCTGCCGCCGGCGCTGACGCGCGCTAGCGGGAAGCCCCGCCGGACCGGCGCCGGCGCCACGGCACCGCCACGACCACGGAGCACGCGGCGACGACGATCATGAGGACGGTCTGCCAGGCGGCGGGTCCGGCAGCGGGGGGCCACAGGAAGTCGATCGCGATCGAGGTCGCGAGCTGGCCGAGGACCGCACCGAGTCCCATGAGCAGGACGCCCGTCCGGGCGACGACGACGACCCCCAGCAGGATGTAGGCGAAGCCGAGCAGCCCGCCGAGGTACAGCCAGGGCTCGGCCGGCAGGGCGTTCGGCGGCCCGCCCGCCAGGATGCTGAGCCCGGCGGCCGCGGCGAGGACGAGGGTCCCGCCGAGGAAGCTCGTCAGGGTCGCCGTGATCGGCGAGGAGACCCGCTGGCCGAGACGCCCGTTGGCCGCCGCCTGGAACGCGATGCCCACGCCCGTGGCGAAGGGCAGCACGAGCATCCACAGCGGCGCCCGCGACAGGACGTCGCCGCCCAGGGAGATTCCCACCGCGACGAGGGCGAGCAGCCCGCCGAGCACGCGTCCCGGGGTCACCGCGACCACCCCAGCGGGGCCGATGCCGATCCGGTCGAGGACCAGGCCGTGCAGAGTCTGCCCGGCGACCACCCCGACGGTGAACAGGGCGACGCCGAGGACGCCCGCCACCAGGCCCTGGGTCGACACGGTCAGCGCCCCGCAGACGCCGCCGAGGAGCATCCACGGCGGGATCGTCCTGCCCCGGACGCCGCGCCACAGCCGCGCGACGCCTGCGCGGCCGGACGGCAGGAGCGGGACGACGAGCAGGAGCACGATCAGACCGACGGAGAAGGACACGAAGCCGGCGACGATCCCGTCGCCGAGCCGGACGCCCAGGACGCCGTTCACCCTCGCCTGGACCGCGGTCATCGCGCCGATCGCGACGGCGCCGCCGACGGCGAGCGCGGTTCCCGCGCGCCCCGTCCGTTCCCTCACCCGACGACCCTACCGGAGGCCGGAGCATCGCCCCGCGCCGGTGTCGGCGGGCGGCAGTACGCTGTCCGCATGTGCGCGAGCTATGGCCTCGATCCCCGCTTCAGCGACGCCCAGCTGTTGGAGGAGGCGGACGACGAACTGCTGGAGGGGATTCGCGCGTGGGCGGCGCAGAACGCCGGGGAGACCCTGCGGCCCACCGGCAAGAACATGCGCAACCTCAATCCCCTGGTGGTGCAGCGCGACGACACACCGGCGCTGGAGCTCGCCTGGTGGGGCTTCCTCATCGACGGGGCGCCGTCCCGGTTCCCGTCGATCAACACCCGGTCCGAGCGACTGCAGGATCGCCCGGGGGGTCTGCGCACCCGGGCGATCGTGCCCGCCACCCGGTGGTTCGAGATGCAGAAGCCGAACCGAGTGTGGCACGAGTTCCGCCTCGGCCAGCCGACGCTGTTCGGCATGGCAGCCGTCGCCCAGCGGGGCCGGATCGGCGACGACTGGTTCACCTGCTACTCGATCGTCATGCAGCCCGCGCCGGAACGACTGTCAGGCATCCACGACCGGATGCCGGTCCTCGTGCCGCCGTCGTTCGCCAGCGAGTGGCTGACCGCGCCGGCGACCCGCGAGATCATGGACGAGGCGCTTCTCGCCTCGGCCGAGGCGACCCGGTGGATCGAGGCCGCGTCCCTGTCCAGCGCTCCCTGAACCGGCGATACGTGGAGCCTCCTGCCGGACTCGAACCGGCCACCTGCGGTTTACAAGGCCGCTGCTCTACCAGATGAGCTAAGGAGGCGAGGACTTCACAGTCTAGTGAGCGTGCGACCAGGACACGCACACCGCGACATGCGCATCGGACCCATCGCGGAGGGACGCGACGGGTCCGATGCCTCCGGCCGAACGACTAGGAGCTCGGTGTCGGGGTGGGCTGCGGGGTCGCGGTCGGCTCCGGCGTGCCGTAGTACGCGTCGCTCGCGACGGAGAGGACGAACTGCGAGAACTCGGCGGGATCGTCCAGAGCGCCGGTGTAGGCCTGTCCGTTCACGAGCACCGTGAACGCGTCGGTCAGAACGAGGTCCTTCGAGCCGGGAAGCGGACCCTCGAGGGCCCGGGTGGTGGCGTCCTTGGCCCAGCCGACGTAGTCCTTGCCCTCGATGCAGGAGCGCACCTGCTTGAGGTCGTCGACGCCGACCGAGTCGGCGATGTCGGCGAGGTCCGCGTCCGTCTTGCCGTCGGTGTCCGGCGCCGGCTGATCCGCCAGCAGCTCGTGGCTGTAGGAGTAGAACTGGTCCGGGGCGTGGGTGGCCACGCAGGCGGCCGCGGCGGCGGCGCGCAGCGAGTACTTCGTGCCGTTCGAGTTCGCCGTGAGCAGCGCGACCGGGTGGTACGACACCGTCGCGGCGCCCTGCTCGATCCAGCCGTTGAGCTGCTTGGCGTTCGCCTTCTCGAACTCTCCCGCGGCCGAGGCGAGGTAGTCGACGTAGATGTGGATGTCCACCGCCCCGGCGGCGGCCGTGCTCGTCGGCTCGGGCGACGGCGTCGCGGTCTCCCCGGCCGTCGGCGCGGCCTCGCTCGGAGCGGGCGTCGGCGTGGCGTCCGTCGAGGTCGCCGTCACGGCCGCGTCGCGGACCACGACGCCGTCCTCCGACATGTTCGAGGGGCGCAGCTCGGGCTTGGACACCGCGGAGCCCACGGCCCAGGCCACAGCCGTCCCCGCCGCTCCGACGGCGACCACCGCGACGAGCCCGATGATCACCCGTCGCATGATCCGTGCGCGGGACTGCTTGGCGTGCACCTGCTGTGCCTTCTCCCGAACCGCGTCACGCGAGTGGCGGGTGGGGACGTTCGGCGTTTCGTCGCTCGACATCGTTCCTCTTGAGACTCGGCGGGGATCCGCTCCCCTCGGCTGCGTTCGCAGCACCGTCGTCGATGCTAGCCAGGCAGGCTGGGAAAAACCCAGACGGCGCCGGAACGGGACCTGGACGCGTCGGCGACGACGATGGACCGGCGGCCCCGCCGCGTGCCATACTGAGCCTGGCCCGATGACGGGCCACGGCGGCTCACCCCCGCCGCTTCCATCACGAAGGATCGTCCGGCACGTACCTGCCGGTGAAGGAGAAAAGCAGATGGCATCTGTCACTTTTGACGAAGCGACCCGTCTCTACCCCGGGGGTACCCGCCCCGCCGTGGACAAGCTGAACCTCGAGGTGGGCGACGGCGAGTTCCTCGTCCTCGTCGGCCCCTCCGGCTGCGGAAAGTCCACGTCGCTGCGCATGCTGGCCGGTCTCGAAGAGGTCAACGCCGGCCGCATCCTCATCGGCGACCGCGACGTCACCGACGTCCCGCCGAAGGACCGCGACATCGCGATGGTCTTCCAGAACTACGCGCTGTACCCGCACATGACCGTGGCCGAGAACATGGGCTTCGCGCTCAAGATCGCCGGCGTCGGCAAGGAGGAGCGCGCCGCGCGTGTCCTCGAGGCCGCGAAGCTCCTCGACCTGGAGCAGTACTTGACCCGCAAGCCGAAGGCCCTCTCGGGCGGTCAGCGCCAGCGTGTCGCCATGGGCCGCGCGATCGTCCGTCAGCCGCAGGTGTTCCTCATGGACGAGCCGCTGTCGAACCTGGACGCCAAGCTGCGCGTGCAGACGCGTACGCAGATCGCGTCGCTGCAGCGTCGTCTCGGCGTCACCACCGTCTACGTCACGCACGACCAGACCGAGGCGCTCACGATGGGCGACCGGATCGCCGTGCTCAAGGACGGCCTGCTCCAGCAGGTCGGCTCGCCGCGCGACCTGTACGAGAAGCCGAACAACGTGTTCGTCGCCGGCTTCATCGGCTCCCCGGCCATGAACCTCTTCTCGGCGGACCTCGCCGAGGGCGGCGTCCAGTTCGGCACCGAGGTCGTCCCGCTCGACCGCGACACCGTTGGCCGTGCGACCGGTTCGCAGGTCACCGTGGGCGTGCGCCCCGAGGACATCACCGTCGGCCCCGCCGACGGCAAGGGGCTGTCCGTGGTCGTCGACCTGGTCGAGGAGCTCGGCGCCGACGGCTACCTCTACGGCCACACCGAGATCAACGGCAAGCGCACCGACCTCGTCGCGCGCGTCGACGGCCGCAACCACCCGAACGCGGGCGAGACCGTCACGCTGTCCGCCAACCCCGGCCACGTGCACGCCTTCGACATCGAGTCCGGCGACCGTCTCAACGACAAGCCGATCGTCTCGGCGGCCTGACCTCACTGCACGCGGCGCGGGCGGACTCCGGTCCCCCGCGCCGCGTCGTGTTTCCGGGATGATGGAGGGGAAGGGAGAGCAGCGCATGCAGGAGTCGCTGACGATCACCGCGAGCACGGTCGATCCGGGCCTGTTGGCTCTGCCGTGGTCCCTGCCGCTGGCGAAGTGGCCCTCGCAGGCCATCGTGTCCCTGCCCAAGGGCCTCTCCCGCCACCTCGTCCGGTTCGCCGATCTCTCCGGCACCGTCGTGGCGGTGAAGGAGACGACGGAGGAGATGGCTCGCCGGGAGTACGAGATGCTCGGCAACCTCGCCCGCCTGGACGTGCCGTGCGTGTCCCGCGTAGCCGTGATCGCCGGGCGGACGGACGATCGGGGCGAGTCGCTCCCGGCGGCGCTGGTCACCTCGCACCTGCGCTTCTCCATGCCGTACCGAGCGCTGTTCACCCGCGTGCTGCGCCCCGACACCGCCACACGCCTGGTCGACGCGCTGGCACTCCTGCTCGTGCGGCTGCACAACGTGGGCTTCTTCTGGGGCGACGTGTCGCTGTCCAACGCGCTGTTCCGTCGGGACGCCGGCGCCTTCGCCGCCTACCTCGTGGATGCCGAGACCGGCGAGCTGCACGAGACCGGGCTCACCGACGGGCAGCGAGCGCACGACCTCGACGTCGCCCGGACCAACATCGCCGGCGAGATCATGGACCTCGCCGCGGGCGGACGCCTGGAGCACGGGGTGGACGCGGTCGCGATCGCGGACGGGATCGTCTCCTCCTACCGCGCTCTCTGGGCGGCGCTCACCGAGCAGGAGTCGTTCGCGGCCGGCGAGACCTGGCGGATCACCGAGCGCGTCGAACGCCTCAACGCGCTCGGCTTCGACATCGGCGAGATGTCGATCCAGACCACGGCCGACGGCACCCGGGTGGAGATCGAGCCGAAGGTCGTCGACGCCGGGCACCACCAGCGCCGGCTCATCCGCCTCACGGGGCTCGACGTCGAGGAGAACCAGGCCCGACGGCTGCTCAACGACCTGGACGAGTTCCGCGCCCGGTCGACGAAGCAGTGGGCGGACGAGGAGATGTACGCCCACGAGTGGCTGACGCGAGTGTTCGAACCGGTCGTCCGCGCGATCCCCTACGACCTGCGTGCCAAGCTCGAGCCCGCCGAGGTCTTCCACCAGGTGCTGGAGCACCGGTGGTACATGTCCCAGGCCCGCGGTCGCTCGGTGGCCCTGGCCGAGGTGCTCACGTCATACATCAACGACGTGCTGCGCCACCGCAGGGACGAGGCGACGATCATGGGGCCGCCGACCGAGACGATGTCCCTGCCCGTCGTGACCGGCGCCGTCCCGGTGTCGGACGACACCGACGCCATCGACTGGCGCGACCTCGTCTGACCCCGGATCGCCGACCCGGGTCACCCCGACGTCATCGCGGCGGGCGGCGGAGCGGAAGGCTCAGGGGGATCCGGAGGGCGCGGGCGACGGAGCTGGAGCTCGCTGACGAGGGTGCCCGCCACGATGAAGGCGGCGCCGAGGAGGGCCAGCAGCGGCAGGCGCTCCCCCGCGATCCGGCCGACGACCCCGGCCCAGACGGGCTCTCCGGCGTAGATGATGGTGGCGCGCGTGGGCGAGACCGTGCGCTGCGCCCATGTCATCGTGAGCTGGATGACCGCGCTCGCGACCCCCATCCCCACGGCCGCGGCCAGCCACACCCACGAGAACGCGGGGAACGCCTCGCCGACCAGGGGCATGGCGGCGAACCCCAGGACCCCGGCCGTGAGCAGCTGCACGACCGTGAGCCGACCCAGCTCGTATCGCCCGGCGAAGAGGCCGATGAGAATGATCTCACCGGCGATCGGCAGCGTGCTCAGCAGGGTGAGGATCTCGCCGTCACCGAGGCGGACGCCGGAGGCTCCGGGACCGGCGACGAGGATGAGTCCGACGAACGCGAGCGCGGCGCCGACGATCGCCATGGCCCGCGGGGCCTTCCTGAACACGACCCACTGCAGCAGCGGCACGAGCGGGACGTAGAAGGCGGTGATGAACGCCGACGTGCTGGAGTCGATGGTCTGCAGGCCAGCCGTCTGCAGACCGTACCCGAGGAAGATCGCCGCGCCGATCGACGCCCCCGCGGCGATCTCGCGGAGACGGATCCCGCGCAGCACCCGGCGGAAGATCAGCGCGCTCAGCAGCCCCGCCGTGACGAAGCGCAGCCCGACGAAGAACATCGGCCCGCTGTGCTCCATCGCGAGGTGGACGACGAGGAAGGTGCCGCCCCACACCGCCGTGATGGCGATGAGGGCGGCCTCCTGCCGGCGAAGACCGGTCCAACGCAGACGCGGGCGCGACGATGAGGAAGAGCCCACGTCGCCGCGGCCTCAGTAGCCGACGGTGAAGCGACCGCGGGAGTGCTTCGGCGTCTCGATCTCGTCGACGACGGCCACGGCGAAATCGGCGCCCGAGATGAAGGACTTACCCTCGTCGTCGCGGACGATCACGTCGCCACCGTCACGATAGGAACCCGTGCGCTCGCCCTCGGCCCAGGCGCCGAAGACCTCCGCGGGGTGGATGAAGAACCAGTCCAGACCGGCGTCCGCCGCCTGCAGGAGCTCCAGCGAGTCGATCCCCACCTGCGCCTCGTGCTTGTACTCCTCCGGGAAGTCCTGATCGATCAGACGCGGTCCGCCCGGCGCGACCAGGCTTCCGCCGGCCCCGCCCACCACGCCGAGACGGGTGGACGTGCCGCTGAGGCGCGCGATCAGGTCGCGGAGCACGTCGAGCACGGCGTCCTCCATGTCGCCGCGGGGCGAGAGAGCCGACACGACGGCGTCGGCGCCTTCGAGCTCCCCGGCGATGGCCGCCACGTCACGGACGTCGCCGCTGACGTAGCGCACGCCCTCCACGGGAGCGGCCGGCGTGCTGCGGGAGACGGAGACGACCTCGTGCCCGCGGCTCGCCGCCTCGGCGACGATGTGTGCGCCGGCGTAGCCGGTCCCTCCGATGACGACGATGCGGGCCATGGTGTTCCTTTCGATCTGTGACTCAGAATACGCAAGGATCAAGTCCGCTCACCGCCTCGCTATTCCGCCGGCGGCGCGGTATATCGAGGCGATGCGCTCTCGTCCAAGGACGCTGCGCTCCGGAGCAGCCGCCGACGGTCAATGGCCGCCGTGGGGGTCGGGCACCGACACCGATCCTCGAGCACCGTCCGGCGGGACCGAGACGGTCGACAGCGCAGGCGTCACGAGGGCGGCCACGAGCACCGCGCCCACCGCCGTCGCCACGGTCGCCCGTCCGGGTCCGCCCGGACGGGCAGGCCGCCGGGATCGCGACCGCGCCATCAGCCCCACTCCGAGGAGGACCAGAGCGCAGGAGGCGCCGACGGCCAACGGCGACGCCCCCGCGATGATCGCCGCCCCTCCCAGCACGATCCCGGCCGACGACGCCCCCGCTGCCGCGCGCGGCGCGACCGGACGCCCCGCACGGAGGCTCGTTCCCGCCCACGCGAGCTCGGCCGCGCCCAGGATCAGAAGCAGGACGAGGACGACGGTCCGAGGCATGGTCACCATGCCCTGCGCGAGCGAGGCTCCGAGCGAGAGATGCAGGAGACCGCTGCCCCCGGCGAACAGCGCCGGCCAGGCCCGAAAGGCGGCGATCATCGTCGGATCAGGCCCGTGCGACGCGCGTCGTCGCCCGTTCGCTCCCCAGACCGACCGCGAGGAGCAGAACGGCGCTGGCCAGGTGGAGGACGTGGTCGAACGTGTTCAGCGCGAGCACGTTCGCCGCGGTCCCCGCCAGGAAGAACCCGACGATGCCCAGCAGCAGGTACGCGGCGCCCACGACGATGTTGACGGCCTTCGCCGCGCGCACGGAGACGAGGCCCGCGATCAGCAGCGCCGCCCCGATCAGGATGTGCGCCACGTTGTGCAGGGGATTGACCATGAAGATTCCCAGCAGCAGCCCACCTTCGGTGGCCAGGAACGAGACGCCGCCGGTGACCGCGAAGCCGAGCAGCCCCACGAGGACGTAGACGGCGCCGAAGACGACGGCGATGAGACGGTTCGGGGACGTACGCATGATTTCCTCCTTCGTCGTGGCGGCGAGTGCCGCTCACCGAAGGTTCGGAGCCGTGCGCCGATCGGATGTGCGCGTCGGCGGCCGTCAACCGTCGATGCGCGGCAGCTGCCAGTCCCCGAAGTAGGCCGCGATGCGCAGAGCCGCGGCCGAGACGAAGCCGAGGAGCAGCGCGAGACGCGGCATCGGCATCGTGCGCAGCAGGACGCCGGTGAGCACGGCGCCGAGCAGCGCGGCGGTGCCGTACACGCTCTCCGAGAGCACCAGAGCCGTCCGCCCCAGCAGCACATCCCGGAGGATGCCGCCGCCGGTCGCGGTGAGCGTCCCCAGCACCCCGACCACCCAGAGGCTCATGCCGTGCTCCACCGCCTTCTGGGCGCCGGTCACGGCGAACAGAGCCATGCCCACCGCGTCCAGGACGGCCAGCAGCGCCGTCGGCACCGTGTCGATCGTCGCGAAAGCGACGAACGCGAGCACGGCGGCGGCCAAGGCGACGACGATCCGGACGGGCGACCGGAACGCCGCCGGAGGCAGATCGCCCAGCAGGACGTCCCGGAGGATCCCTCCGCCGAGGGCCACGAGGAACCCCACGACGACGACCCCGAGCACGTCGAGCCCCGCGTGCGCCGCGGCCAAGGCCCCCTCCAGCCCGAACAGGCCCGTCGCCGCGACGTCGAAGACCCGGGGCGGCAGTCCCGGCACGTCCCGCACACGGCGAGGGAACGCGATGTGCGTCTCCCCCGCCGCGGCCACGACTAGTCCCCGGTGCCGGCGGACGCGCGCAGCGTCGCCACCTGGTAGAGCGCGACGGAGGCGGCGATCCCCGCGTTCAACGACTCGGTCGCCGCGGAGATGGGGATGGATACGATCTGGTCGCAGGTCTCCGTCACCAGCCGCGACAGGCCCTTGCCCTCGGACCCGACGACGATCACGACGGGACGGTCCGCGAGCTCTAGCGCCGGCAGGGAGACGTCGCCGCCGCCGTCCAGGCCCAGCACGAACACGCCCTGCTTCTTGAACTCCTTGAGCTGGGTCGTGAGGTTCGACGCGAGCGCGACCGGGATGCGCGCGGCCGCTCCGGCGCTGGTCTTCCACGCCGCCGAGTTCACGCTCGCCGAACGGCGCTGCGGCAGGATGACCCCCTGCCCGCCGAAGGCCGCGGTGGACCGGATGATCGCACCGAGGTTGCGTGGATCCGTCACGCCGTCCAGGGCGACCAGCAGCGGGGTCTCCCCCCGGTCGATGATCTCCTCCAGCAGGTCCTGCGGGTGGGCGTACTCGTACGGCGGGACCTTGAGCGCGACGCCCTGGTGCACCCCGTCGAACCCGGCCATCCGGTCCAGCTCCTGACGGGTGACCTCCAGCACGGGGATCTCCCGGTGGCGGGCGATCGCGAGCATCTCCTTCACGCGGTCGTCCATCTCGACACGCTGGGCGATGTACATCGTGGTGGCCGGGATCTTGGCGCGCAGCGCCTCCAGGACCGAGTTGCGACCCGTGACGGTCTCCGTGTCGTTCGCAGCCGCCTTGCCTCCGCCGCGGCCCGCGGCCCGGTTCGGGTTGGACCCGGACGGCTTCTGCCCGGGCTTGCCGCGGCCTCCGGCAGCGGCGTACCGCTCCTGGGCGGCCTTGCGCTTGCCGGCGACGTGCCACGCGCGGTCCTCCGCCTTGGGCGTCGGGCCCTTCCCCTCCAGCGCCTTGCGGCTGTGTCCTCCGGTGCCCTTCTGAGGGCCCTTCTTCTTGCTGTTGCCCGCTCCGGGGCGGCCTGGCTTAGCCATCGATGCTCCAATGGGTTCCTGCCGGAGAGTCCTCCAGCGTGATGCCCGCGGCAGCGATCGCATCGCGGATGCGATCGGCCGCGGGCCAGTCCTTCTCCGCCCGCGCCTGGGCGCGCTGGGCGATCATCGTCTGAACGAGGGCGTCGAGGGCGCTCGCCTCGGCGCCGCCCCGTCCCGACCCCCACTCGGGGGCCAGCGGATCGACGCCCAGCACCTCGGCCATCGCGCGCACCTCGATCAGCGCGCGCTCGGCGGCCGCGTCGTCGCCGTCATCGAGCGCCTGATTGCCCCGCCGCACGCGATCGTGCAGCACCGCGAGCGCCTGGGGCACGCCGAGGTCGTCGTCCATCGCCCGCGCGAACTCCACGGGGACGAGGGGGATGTACTCCGTGTTCTCGGGGGCCGACGCCTCCTCCGGCGCGGCGCGGCGCCGCGCCTCGTTCCGCGCGGAGGCCCGCTGGGCGCGCTCCAGGAAGCCGCGGATGCGGCCGAGAGCCGCCTCCGCCTCCGCCCAGGAGGCGTCGGTGAGGTCCAGGCTCGACCGGTAGTGCGCGGCCGAGAGGGCGTAGCGCACCACGAGCGGATCGTGCGCGGCGAGGACGTCCGCGGCGAGGGTGAAGTTCCCGAGGGACTTCGACATCTTCTGGCCGTCCACGGTCACCAGCCCGTTGTGCACCCAGTACCGGGCGAACCCGTCCCCGGCCGCGGTCGACTGCGCCAGCTCGTTCTCGTGGTGCGGGAAGCGCAGGTCGAGTCCGCCGCCGTGGATGTCGAAGTCCGCGCCGAGATAGCGCCGGGACATCGCCGAGCACTCGATGTGCCAGCCGGGACGCCCCGGACCCCACGGCGAGGCCCAGGTCGCGTCGGCGGGCTCGTCGGGCTTGGCGCCCTTCCACAGGGCGAAGTCCTGCGGCGCACGCTTCGCGCGCGGGTCCGCATCCGCGGCGTCCTCCATCGCGTCCACCGACTGCCGGGTGAGCGCCCCGTACTCCGGCCACGACCGCACGTCGAAGTACACGTCGCCGGAGCCGTCCTCGGCCGCGTAGGCGTGTCCGCGCTCGATCAGGCGGGCGATGATCTCCTGCATCTGCGGCACCGAGGCAGTCGCGCGCGGCTCGTAGGTGGGCGGCAGGATGCGCACCGCGGCGTACGCGGCCGTGAACTCCTGCTCCATCCGGTAGGCGAGAGCCCACCACGGCTCCTCGGGCGTCGCGTTGGCGAGCACCTTGTCGTCGATGTCCGTGACGTTCCGCACGAGCGTGACCCGGCCGTGGGTACGCGCGAGCCACCGGCGCAGGATG
This sequence comes from Microbacterium resistens, assembly GCF_021172025.1. Lineage (NCBI taxonomy): Bacteria > Bacillati > Actinomycetota > Actinomycetes > Micrococcales > Microbacteriaceae > Microbacterium > Microbacterium resistens. The sequence goes on along the minus strand of NZ_CP082781.1, from coordinate 3,981,483 downwards.
TCGAAGCTCAGGGCGCCGCGCACGTGCCCGATGTGGGGCCCCGACTGCACGGTGGGTCCGCACACGTAGATCGTCACGTTCTCGGGGTCGAGGGGCGTGAAGTCGCGCAGCTGCTGCGCGCGCGTGTCATACAGGCGGAGGGTCACCGCTCAAGACTACTCGGCGGCGGCTCCCGGCCCGTGGACGAGGGCGACGGCCGTCACGGAGACTCCTTCCCCTCGACCGGAGAAGCCGAGGGCGTCGGTCGTCGTGGCCGAGACCGCGACCGGGGCTCCCCCGAGGGCCGCGGACAGCGCCTGCTCCGCCTCGGCTCTGCGGCGGCTGAACCGCGGCCGGTTGCCCTGGAACTGCACGGAGACGTTGCCGATGGCGTATCCGGCCTCGGCGAGGATCTCCCGCGTGCGGGCGAGGAAGACGTCCGCGTGCGCCCCGGCGAACTCCGGATGGTCCGTGCCGAAGTGCGCGCCGATGTCGCCCAGGCCGGCGGCGCCGAGCAGGGCGTCCACGATCGCGTGCGCCACGGCGTCGCCGTCCGAGTGCCCCGACAGCGGCGGCTCGTCCGGCCACTCGATCCCCGCGAGCCAGAGGCTGCCCTCTCCGCCGAACGCGTGGACGTCGGTGCCGATCCCGATCCGCGGCGCCCCGTGACCGACGGCCCCGGGGGCGGGTGCCAGCAGACGACGGGCGCGTTCGAGGTCCTCCGGCGTGGTGATCTTGAACCCGCGGGCCGAACCGGGGATGCGGCGCACGGGGTGACCGGCCGCAGCGAAGAGCGCGGCGTCGTCCGTGTACTCGATGCCGTCCGCGGCGGCGCGGGCGTAGGCGAGGTCGAGCGCGGCGCGCGGGAACCCCTGCGGCGTCTGCGCGGCGGCGAGGGTCTCCCGGTCCACCACGTCCACGACGTCGTCACCGGCCACGCGCTTCAGGGTGTCGACGACGGGCAGGGCCGGGATCACTCCGGCGCCGGCTCCGTCGAGCACGGCGGCGAGCACGGCGTCGATCGTCTCCGGCGGCGTCAGCGCCCGCGCCGCGTCGTGCACGAGCACGGTCTCGACATCCCCCCACAGCGCGCGGAGCCCGGCAGCGACGGACTGCTGCCTCGTGGCCCCGCCGGTCACGACGCGCACCAGGTCCCTGCGCTCGCCCGCCGCGGCGAACGCGTCCGACTCCGCCTCGCCCTCGTAGCCGCGCGGTGCGACGATCACGACCTGGGCGGGTGCCGCGGCGAACACGCCGTCGAGCGCATGGCGCAGGATCGTGCGCGCGTCGATGCCCACGAACGCCTTGGGCGCGGCGGCGCCCAGGCGTGTTCCGGAGCCGGCTGCGACGACGATGATCGCGACACGGGGAACGGGCAGGAGCGCGGGCGGGGATGCGGAGACGGCCACGGATCACACGCTAGTGGACGCGCCCTTGCCGCGGACGATCGCGGCGGCGGGCCCGCACACGCCACGAAGGGCGGATGCCGAAGCATCCGCCCTTCGTGGGAATCCGTTCGTCAGGACGCGAGGACCTCGTCGAGCAGGGATCCGGCCTTCTCCTCGTCGATCTTCTCCGCGAGCGCGAGCTCGGACGTGAGGATCTGACGCGCCTTGGCGAGCATGCGCTTCTCGCCCGCGGACAGGCCGCGGTCCTGATCGCGGCGCCACAGGTCGCGGACGACCTCGCTGACCTTGATGACGTCGCCGGAGGCGAGCTTCTCCAGGTTGGCCTTGTAGCGGCGGGACCAGTTGGTGGGCTCCTCCGTGAACGGGGCGCGCAGCACCTCGAACACGCGGTCCAGTCCCTCCTGGCCGATCACATCCCGAACGCCCACCAGATCGACGTTCTCCGCCGGGACCTCGATGATGAGGTCGCCCTGCGTGACGTTGAGCTTCAGGTACTTCTTGGTCTCGCCCTTGATCACGCGGTCCTTGACCTCGATGATCGTCGCGGCGCCGTGGTGCGGATAGACGACGGTCTCGCCAACCTCAAAAAGCATAAAGTCGTGTCCTTTCGGCAATCTCCAGGATACCACAGCGGACATGCACTAGGGTTTGCCGAGCACGTCGGCCGGAGGCCGTTCCGTCCCGGTGGAGCCGCGTCCCTCCGCGCGACGGGAGCCGACGAGGACCGTGCATCCCGGGCGCGCTCCGCGGAAGCCCTAGAATGGACGGCGGATCACCACGTCGTACCTCAGGAGGACCCGTGAAATCGCGCCTTGCTGCGTCTGTCGCCCTCAGCGCCCTCGTCATCGTCGGCGCCACCGGGTGCTCGATGATCTCGCCCCAGGCGACGACGATCCAGTACTCCGCCTCGGACGGCGTCAACGTGAAGGGCGACGGCCCCGTCGTGGTCCGCAATGCGTTCGTGGTCGCCGACGAGGAGGGCGAGACGGGCAACCTTGTGGCCGGTCTGGTCAACGTGTCCACTCAGGACGCCACGCTGTCGATCCAGGTCGACGGCAGCGAGACCGCCACCATCCGCCTCCGTGCAGGTGAGACCATCAGCCTCGGCGGGGAGGACTCGCCGCTGCGCCTGGACGGCATCGCCACCAAGCCCGGCGCGACCCTGCCGGTGTACTTCCAGTCCGGCGACACCGAGGGCGAGCTCGCCAGCGTCCCCGTGCTGGACGGCACCCTGCCGTACTACGCCGACCTCGTGCCCTCCGCGAAGCCGACCACGACGCCCGCGCCGACCCCCAGCGCCCCGGCCACCCCGGCGCCGGCCGAGACCCCGAACCCGGACGAGACCCCCGAGTCCTGATCCCGGTCACCGACGACGAAGGCCCCCGTTCCCGGGGGCCTTCGTCGTCTGCGGACGCGGCCGGTCAGGCCTCGAAGCGGTAGCCCAGCCCGCGGACGGTCACGAGCATGACCGGCTCCGAGGGGTTCGCCTCGATGCGCGAGCGGATGCGCTTGATGTGCACGTCCAACGTCTTCGTGTCGCCGAAGTAGTCGCTCCCCCACACCCGGTCGATGAGCTGCCCGCGCGTGAGCACGCGGCCCGAATTGCGCATGAGGACCTCGAGCAGCTCGAACTCCTTGAGCGGCATGTTGATGACCTCGCCGTCGACCGCGACGGTGTGCCGATCGATGTCCAGCGTGACCCTGCCGCCCTCCAGGACGCGCTCGTCGAGCTCGCTCTCCGCCTGCACCACGCGGCGCAGGACCGCGCGCATGCGGGCCAGCAGCTCCCGGGACGAGTACGGCTTGGTGATGTAGTCGTCGGCGCCGAGCTCCAGACCGACGACGATGTCCACCTCGGAGTCCTTGGCGGTGAGCATGATGATCGGCACCGTCGAGGTCGCGCGGATCTGCCGGCACACCTCCGTCCCGGGCATCCCGGGGAGCATGAGGTCCAGGAGGACGACGTCGGCGCCGCCCTCACGGAAGGCCGCCAGGGCGGCGGGGCCGTCCTCGGCGATCTCCACCTCGTATCCCTCCCGGCGCAGGAGGTAGGCGAGCGGGTCGGCGAGGTCGGGCTCGTCCTCGACGAGAAGGATCCGGGTCATGCGTGCTCTTCCGTGTCGGCGCGGGCGGGTGCCGCGGTCTGGGGGCGGGATGCGGCGACAGCCGGCGTCGGTCGGGCGCCGCGCTTCTTCGCATCCTTCTTCTTGGGCTTCTTCTTGGACTTCTTGGCCGAGGCTTCCTCAGGCTCGGGCGCGGGGATCTGCGGCAGGCGCATGGTGAACGTCGACCCGCGGCCAGGCCGCGACCACAGCCGCACCTCGCCGCCGTGGCGCTGCGTGGCGTGCTTCACGATCGACAGGCCCAGTCCCGTCCCGCCGGTGCGGCGCGAGCGGGCCTCGTCGGCGCGGTAGAAGCGCTCGAAGATCCGCTCCCGGTCGGCCTCCTCGATCCCGATGCCCTGGTCCGCCACGGAGATCTCCACGACGTCGCCGTCGGCCTTGACGCCGACCCCGACGCGCGACCCGCGCGGCGAGTACACGATCGCGTTCGCGATGAGGTTGCCGATCGCCTCGATGAGGATCTGGGCGTCCCCGCGCACCCACACGCCGCGGTCGCCGCCGCGGGACAGTTCGACGCCGGCCGAGTCCGCCTGCACGACGTGCGCCTCGACCGAGGCCGTGACCACCTCGTCGATCGCCAGCGGCGCGAACTCGCCCAGGCCGTCGGAGGACTGAAGGCGGGACAGGCTCATGATCCGGCCGGTGAGCTGACCGAGGCGCGCGGCCTCGGCGGAGATGCGGGTGGCGAAGGCGCGGACCTGCGCGGGGTCGTCCGCCGCGGACTCGATAGCCTCCGCCAGCAGGCTCACCGCGCCGACAGGCGTCTTCAGCTCATGGCTGGTGTTGGCGACGAAGTCGTTGCGCATCTGGTCGAGGCGCTCCTGCTCGGTGACGTCGCGGATGATGAGGAGCACGAGCCGGGGGCTGATCCGGCTCGCGCGGGCGGAGACCAGGCGAGGATCCAGGCTCGCTCCCCCGCGGGTGAGCCGCAGCGAGAGCGTCTGCGTGCCTCCCTCACGGACGGACCGCGCGAGCTGGCGCAGCTCCGGGTTGTCCAGGGTCGCCTCGATGCCGATGCCGAACCGCGAGGCCGCGGCCGAGGCCGCGACGACGAGGCCCGACGGATCCACGGCGCACGCGGCGTCGTCCATCGCCTCCAGCACCGCGGTGAGCCCCTCCGGAAGAGCGGTCGAGGTCTGCACACGCGTGGCGGCCCGCGCGCGCAGCGCGGCGGTGATCATGAGGACCACGCCTGCGCCGATCACCACTCCCAGGGCCAGGGCGAGAAGCGCCAGCAGCGTGGTGTCCATGGGATCCAGCGTAGAGGTCGTTCACCCCCGGAAACGGCGGTTTCCCGGCCCTCGCGGGGGCTGTCGGACTACTATTCACGTGCAGGGCACCAACCGTTAACCTTCGGCGAACACAATCGCTGCGTGTGTGCCGGGTCGTCCGTCGACCCGCCCGTCCGCCGGACGCCCGACATCGAGAAAGGTGCGCCCTCATGCGCGAAGTGTTCCACCAGTCCCTCGAGGACGTGCAGTCGCGACTCGTCGAGATCGCCGACCTCGTGACCGTCGCGATCGACAAGGCGACGCGGGCGTTCGCGACCAGTGACGTCACCCTGGCCGACGAGGTCATCGCGGACGACACCCAGATCGACGAGCGGGCCGTCGAGCTCGACGAGCTCGCGATCGAGATCCTCGCCCGCCAGCAGCCGGTCGCGCGGGATCTGCGCATCGTCGTCACCGCCCTGCGCGTGAGCGCGTCGCTGGAGCGCATGGGCGACATGGCCGAGCACATCGCGCAGCTCGCCCGCTACCGGTTCCCCGAGCGCGCCATCCCCAAGGGCCTCAAGGGCACCTTCACCCGGATGGGCGAACTGGACGTCGAGATCTCCCGCACGCTCAGCGAGCTCCTGCGCACGCAGGACCTGCGCCTGGCCGACGCGATCCGTAACTCCGACGACGATGTGGACGAACTGCACGCCCGCGTCTTCGAGAAGGTGCTCAGCGACAATTGGAAGGGCGAGGCCACGGCCACGGTCGACGCCACGCTCGCCAGCCGCTACCACGAGCGCTTCGCCGACCACGCGGTCGCCGTCGCGAAGAAGGTCGTCTACCTGGCCACCGGCGACTGGGCCGTCGGCGAGGAGGACATCGCGCTGGCCGTCGAGGCGCAGTCCGAGGCGGAGGCCGGCTCCGGTCTCGCCTGACCCGCTCTTCCCGGCCCCCCGTTCGGGGCCCCGCCTTCGCCTTCGATCCGCCCCGTTCCCTTCCGGTTCGGGGCGGATCTTCGCGTTTCGGGGCGCGCTCTGGTGCCCGTCGGCCCCGAACCGAGCCCCGAAACACCGCATCCCGCCCCGGACCGGATGACCGGTCGGGGCGGGATGCGAGGTCGTGCGTGCGGCGGGCTACTTCTTGCCCTGCGCGGCGACCGCGGCGGCCCCCGCCGCGGCGGCCTCGGGGTCCAGGTACCGGCCGGGCCCGGTCGGGCGGTTCTCGTCGTCCAGCTCGTAGACGAGCGGGATCCCGGTGGGGATGTTCAGCGCCGCGATGTCCTCGTCGCTGATCCCCTCGAGGTGCTTGACGAGCCCGCGCAGCGAGTTGCCGTGCGCGGTGACCAGGACGGTCTTGCCCGCGGCCAGGTCGGGGACGATCGCGCTCTCCCAGTACGGCAGGAGCCGGTCGATGACGAGCTTGAGCGACTCGGTGCGCGGCACCTCTCCGTCGATGCCCTCGTAGCGGGCGTCGCCGACCTGGCTGAACTCGCTGTCGTCGTCGAGAGGCGGCGGCGGGACGTCGAACGACCGGCGCCAGAGCTGGAACTGCTCGGGCCCGAACTCCTCCAGCGTCTGCGCCTTGTCCTTGCCCTGCAGCGCCCCGTAGTGCCGCTCGTTGAGCCGCCAGGAGCGCGTCACCGGGATCCACAGTCGGTCGGCCGCGTCGAGGGCGATGTCCGCCGTCTGGATCGCGCGGCTGAGCAGCGAGGTGTGCAGCACGTCCGGAAGGATCCCGGACTCCGCCAGCAGTTCGCCGCCGCGGCGGGCCTCGGCCTTGCCCTGGTCGGTGAGCCGGACGTCGACCCATCCGGTGAAGAGGTTGAGCTGGTTCCATTCGCTCTGCCCGTGACGGAGCAGGATGAGGGTGCGCGTCATGCCCTCCAGCCTAGGACTTCTCCCCGGTGCCGTCCGAACGCTGTGACGCACGGCGTCGCCGGTCCTTCGCAGCGCGGGACCGCGCTTCGGGATTCGCCCGGATCACGGCAGGATGGAGGGATGGCGACGTCTCCTCAGGGGCGCCCCACCCGGGGCACGACCGGGACCAACCGACTCCGCCGCAACGACCGCTGGATCGCCGCGAGCACCGCCTTCCGCCGAGCCGTCGACCCGCTCGTCATCGACCTGGGCTACGGCGCCAGCGGCGTGACCGCGTTCGAGCTCGCCGCCCGCCTCCTCCGCGTCCGCCCCGACGCCGAGGTGCAGGGCCTCGAGCTCGACCCCGAACGCGTCTCCGCCGCGCAGGCCCAGCTCGCACAGGTGCGCCGCGGTGAGCGCCCGTTCCCGCCGGACCTCCCCGTCTCGTTCGCGCGCGGCGGCTTCGAGGTCCCCGTGCCGGACGGCCGGCGTCCTGCCGTCATCCGCGCGATGAACGTGCTGCGGCAGTACGACGAGGCCGACGTGGCCGAGGCATGGCGGACGATGGCGGCCCGGCTCGCCCCCGGCGGACTGCTCGTCGAGGGCACCTGCGACGAGATCGGGCGGATCGCGAGCTGGGTCGACGTGGATCCGACCGGCGCGCCCCGACGGTTCACGCTGTCGCTGCGGCTCGCCGGGCTGGAGCATCCGGGCGTCGTCGCCGAACGCCTGCCGAAGGCGCTCATCCACCGGAACGTCCCCGGCGAGAGGATCCACACGCTGCTGACGGACCTGGACCGGGAATGGGAGCGCGCGGCCGCGCTGTCGGCGTTCGGGGCGACGCAGCGTTTCCTCGCGGCGGCGACGGCTCTCGGGTCCGCGGGCTGGCCGGTGCAGTCGCCCCGCGGGCGGCTGCGGCTCGGCGAGCTGACCGTGCCGTGGGAGGCCGTGGCACCGCGCTGAGCAACGCTCACCCGGTCGGCAATGCGCCGCTCACCCGGTCGGGAACGAGGCCCCCGCCCAGCGCAGGAGCGGACGCGCCTTCACGACGGTCTCCGCATACTCCTCGTCCGGATCCGAGAGCGCGACGATCGCCCCGCCCACGCCGTAGTCCAGGCCGCCGGGATGTACCACGGCCGTGCGGATCACGACGCTGAGATCGACCGCGCCGTCTCGGGAGAAGTAGCCGACCGCGCCGCTGTACACCCCGCGCGGGCCCTGCTCGAGTCGATCGAGGATCGCCATCGTGCGGTGCTTCGGCGCTCCGGTCATCGATCCGGGCGGGAAGGCCGCACGAACACACGCGACCGGCGAGGCGGTGCCGAGGCGGGAGCGCACCGTGCTGACGAGCTGATGCGCGGTCGCGTAGGTCTCGACGCGGAAGAGGCCGTCGACACGCACCGATCCGCGGGCGGCGGTCCGGCCCAGATCATGACGGACGAGATCGACGATCATCAGGTTCTCGGCGCGGTCCTTCTCGGCCCCGCCCAACTCGAGCCGGATCGCCTCGTCCTCGGCGGGGGTGTCGCCGCGAGGGCGGGTGCCCTTGATCGGACTGGACTCGACGTCGCCGTCCGCGGTGATCCGCACGAACCGCTCCGGGGACGTGCTGAGCACGCTGACCCCGCCGATGCGCAGGAACGACCCGAACGGCGCCGGGTTCTGTGTCCTGAGGGCGAGGTAGGCCCCCAGCGGATCGATCCGGGGCTCCCCCGGGGGCGTGGACGCCGTCAGCATGTTCGTCAGGCACGCCTCGTACGTCTCCCCGGCGGCGATGAGCTCCTGCGCCTCGGCGATGAGCCGCAGGTACGCGGCGCGTCCGTGTCGCGCACGCAGCGTCGGGAACGGTGCGGCGTCCGTCGCGGCACCGGGCTCCGCGGCGATGTCGCCCGTGTCTCCGGGATCCGCGCCGACGCGTTCGACGAGCGCCGCCGTGCGCTCGATCCACCCGTCGTCCCGGCGCGAGAGAAGGTGGATCCGTGACCGCTCGTGGTCGATCACGACCGCCTCGTCCAATCGGACGACGGCGGCATCGGGCACGGTCGACGACTGCCGGTGCGGCGACCCGCACTCCGCGCGCAGCTCGTAGCCGAGCCAGCCGATCCACCCGAGCGCGAACGGGATCCCGGGGACCGAAGCGCCGGGATCGGCGGCGAGCTCGTCGTCGAGCCAGTCGAAGAAGGCGCGTTCGTGGACGGCGGTGCCGCGGTCGTCCTGCACGGTCACGGTACCGGAGCGCACCTCCGCGGTCGCCGCCGGCAGGTCCGCCCCGCCGCCGAGGATCGAGAACCGCGCCCGCGGATCTCCCGGCCGGTTCCCGTCGAGCCACACCGCCTGCGGGGCATCGCCGTACAGCGCGGCGAACAGGCGGGCGGCGTCCCCGTGCCACGGCAGTTCGCGGTGGGCCGGGGCGCTCGGCGGGATGACCGACGCGGGCGGCGGCGCATCCGGAGCGGCGGTCCGTGCGTCGGCCGGCACGCCCCGCGCCGGGGGCACGGTCGTCCGGCGCTCGCGCGTGAACGCGGCGAAATTCTCGATCATGCGCGTCCCGTCCGGGGTGCCGATCGATTCGGGATGGAACTGCACGCCCCACAGCGGCAGGTCCCGGTGCCGCAGCCCCATCACCACGCCGTCGTCCGCCCAGGCGGTGGCGACAAGCTCGGCGGGAAGGTCCTCGACCCGCAGGGAGTGATAGCGGATGACCTCCGTCGGCGACGGGATCCCGCGGAACGGACCGGTTCCGTCGTGGGACACGAGAGACGGCCGACCGTGCCGGGGCTCCGGCGCGCGACTCACCCGCGCACCGAACGCATGCGCGATGCCCTGATGCCCGAGGCACACCCCGAGCAGGGGCATCCGCCGCGCTGCCGCCGCGCGGACCGCCTCGGCGCAGATCCCGAAGTCGCCGGGCACCCGGGGATCGCCCGGCCCCGGCGAGAGCACGACGTTGTCGAATCCGTCGAGGACGGACGGATCCCAGCCGGTCCAGTCGTTCGGCACGACGACGGGCTCCGCGCCGCCTGCCGCCACGAGCTGGTGGACGAGGTTGTAGGTGAAGGAGTCGTAGTTGTCGATGAGCAGCGTGCGCAACGGCGTGCGGTCCGCTCCTCGGTCCGGGACGGGCCCGGCGGGGTCCGCGCTCAGCGGGCGTCCCGCGGGTCCGGCGCCGACGGACGGCGCGAGAGGCGGGTGAGCCGGGGCACGTCCGCGGTCGCGCCCGCGTCGGCCGGGACGATGACCTCCTGCGCGGCGGCGACGTCTCCGTCCGGGGTGCGCACGACGAGGTCGCCGACCGGCGCACGGCGGGCGAGGACGGCCAGGGCGATCGGGCCCAGCTCGTGGTGTCGGGCGACGGACGTGACGTGACCGACCTCCTCCTCCCCCGCGAGCACCGGGGATCCCGGCGCAGGAAGCAGATCGTCGCTGCCGTCGAGGTGCAGTGCCGCGAGGCGACGGGGAGGATGCCCGAGGTTGTGCACCTTCGCGACCGTCTCCTGTCCGCGGTAGCACCCCTTGTCGAGGTGCACGGCGCTGCGGATCCAGTCCGTCTCATGCGGAAGGGACCGCTCGTCCACCTCGCGCGCCCACCGCGGCCGCCACGCGGCCACGCGCAGTGCCTCGGCGGCGAGGGATCCGGCCCACACGATCTCCGGGTCCGCGACCAGCGCGGCCGCGGCGTCGGCATCCACCACGGCGGCGCGCCAGTGGAAGTCGGCGCCCGGGTGGGCCTCGCCCCGGTGGTACTGGTGCCCGCCCGGTCGCACGTGAGGCCACGGATCCGCCCAGATCACCGGGATCCCGGCCGGGGCGGCGGCCGCGCGCTGCGCGGTCTGCTCCGCCGGGCCGCCGGCGAAGAACCCGATCACGGCGAGCTCGGGACGGAGGGCGACGGTCACGTCGGCGCGGAAGACCATGCGCGAGAGCCAGGCGGCGAGTCCCTCGGCGTCGGCGGCATCGGCGATCAGCCAGGCGGACACCCCGTCGTCGAAGATCGCTGCCGCGTGCTCGACCCGCCCCTGCGGGTCGAGCACGAGGAGCTCGGTGCTCTCCCCCGGGGCCAGACGCGCCACGGACTGCGAGGTGATCGAGTCGAGCCAGGTGAGCCGGTCGTTCCCGCGCAGCTCCACGACGGTGCGGTCGCCGAGTGGGCTGAGCGCTGTGCCGGCGATCAGAGCGCGCTGTTCGCGCACGGGATCGCCGAGGTGGGTGACGAGGCCGTCGTCGAGGACAGCCGAGGCGAGTGCCGAGAAGACGTCCACGATCGTCTACACCTTCGCCAGTCGTGCCGACGCATGCGAGCGCAGTTCGGAGCCCAGCGCGGCGACGTCCCAGGCCCACAGCAGGTGCCCGTCCACGAGGCCGTACATCCGGGAGGCGGCGGTGTACGCGCGCGCGCCGGCCGGGCGCACGACGGCGTCCGTGGCGATGTCGATCCGCGGACCGTTCGCGGTGCCGAGATAGAGCTCCATCGTCCCGTCGGAATGGGCGAGCGAGACCTCGATCGCGAAACCTGCGGGGGTGCGCAGCGCCTCGACGTCCTCGGCGGTGCGCGGAGCCGGGGCGGGGCCGCTCGTGCCGACGGCCCAGGCCGGCGGGAGCAGGCCCGGTCCGGCGTCCGCCTCGTCGTCCGGACGGGACAGCCGCCAGAAACCGGTCTCGGCGACGAGGGGCACGGGGGCGGCGTCCTCGGGCAGGAACGCCGCGGTGGCCGCGTAGTTGAGGAAGGGTCCGCCGTCGTGGCTGAAGCTCACGCGGTGGCGGAACTCGCCGGTGTAGCGGACGCCTGCGGCGTCGTAGTCGATGACGCCGGTGCCCTCCCAGACGCCGAGCAGCCACGACAGCGGCCCGATGTCCGCGGGGAGTCCGGTGGGGAGATCAAGCATGGGCACGCTCCTGTTCCGCGCGGGCGGCGGACGACCGGGGGGCGACGCGCGTCAGCGCTGGCCGCGGAAGAGGTTCACGAGGACGACGCCCGCACAGTAGGCGATCGCGAGGGTCGCCAGACCCAGCAGACCCACGAAGAAGAGCTCGAGCGCGACGAAGTCCATACCTCCACTGTACCTTCTCCGTTTTCCCTCCGCCTCTTCTCCCGACTCGCCATCGTCTTCGCCCTCCGTCTTCCCCCTCCGTCGCGCGCGAGATCAGGCAAACGCGCCAGAACAGGCGGGATCGCACGCGGGATGCCTGGTCCGGCGCGTGCGCCTGAGGCGGCGCGATTGCGGGTCGCGTCAGAGGGCGAAGAGCGACCCGATCGCGAAGCCGACCGACACGACCCCCATCACCAGCAGCGCGCCGAGGGCGCCGGTGGCGGCGCGGAGGATGAACCCGCGGGTCACGCCGCGCAGGAGCTGGGCGGCGAACGAGAACAGGATGCAGGCGCCGAACCCGATCATGAACCACGTCATCGTCGCGTCGCGCGGGGCGAAGACCCCGACCAGGATCGCGGCGACGGCGCCGACCGCCCACGTCGCGGCCAGGCCCCAGATCGGGCGGCGCGGTGCGAGGACGGGTTCCGACATGCCCCCATTGTCCCCCATCCCCGCGGCTATCATGGTGCGCACGAAAGGTACCGTGTGGCGCTCCTCCTGGTCTTGACCCCGTCTCCCTCCGCGGAGCCGGTCCTGCCCGCCCTGGAACTGCTGAGCCACCGCGTGCGCACCATCCCCGCCCAGCCCGCGGAACTGGTGACCGCCCCCGAGGCCGACGTGGTCGTCGTGGACGCCCGAGCCGACCTCGTCGCCGCGAAGTCGCTGTGCACGCTCATCCGCGCGACGGGGCTGCGCGCTCCCCTCCTCCTCGTCGTCACCGAGGGCGGCCTGGGCGTCGTCAACGGCGACTGGGGCATCGACGACGTCGTGCTGGCGACGGCGGGGCCCGCCGAGATCGACGCGCGCGTGCGTCTCGTCCTCTCCCGAGGGCACGGCCCCGAGGAGCCGGTGCGGGTGCAGGCCTCCGGCGTCACGATCGATGAGCAGTCCTACTCGGCCAAGCTCCACGGTCGTCCCCTCGACCTCACCTACAAGGAGTTCCAGCTCCTGCACTTCCTGGCGACGCACCCGTCGCGCGTCTTCACCCGCGAGCAGCTGCTCAGCGAGGTCTGGGGGTACGACTACTTCGGGGGGACCAGGACGGTGGACGTCCACGTGCGGCGCCTGCGGGCGAAGCTCGGCGACCAGGAGCAGATCATCGGCACGGTCCGAAACGTCGGATACCGGTTCAACGTCGAGGAGGAGGGCGAGCAGCGCACCGTGGAGAGCGGCACCGGCTGAGCCGGAGTCACCCGGCGTCGCCGCGTTCACTCGCCCGTCACACAGCGGTGATTAGATGTACCCCATGATCGATCCGGTACTGGCAGACTCTGGCCTCGGCGACGCGGAGGACGACGACTTCGACGCGATCCTCGACACCACCGACGACCTCCTCCCCGACGATCGATACCTCGACCGCGAGCTCAGCTGGCTCGCGTTCAACCAGCGGGTGCTGGAGCTGGCCGAGGACGAGACCCTGCCGGTGCTCGAGCGGGCCAACTTCCTCGCGATCTTCGCCAGCAACCTCGACGAGTTCTTCATGGTCCGCGTCGCCGGGCTCAAGCGCCGCATCGTGACCGGGCTGGCCGTGCCGACGAACGTCGGCCGTGCGCCGGCCGACGTCCTCGCGGACATCTCCGCGGAGGCGCACCGCCTGCAGCTGCGTCACGCGGAGGCGTGGACCACGTCGGTCCGCCCCTCCCTCGCCGACGCCGGCATCGAGATCGCCGACTGGGAGGAGCTCAGCAGCGACGAGCAGGCCGGCCTGACGGAGTACTTCCAGTCGAACGTCTTCCCGGTCCTCATGCCGCTGGCCGTCGACCCGGCCCACCCGTTCCCCTACATCTCCGGCCTCTCCCTGAACCTCGCGATCCGGATCCGCAACGCGCGCACCGGGAGGCAGGACTTCGCCCGGCTCAAGGTGCCGCCGATGCTTCCGCGTTTCGTCGAGGTGCGCGGAGGAGGCGGAGGCGGCGCGTTGCGGTTCATCCGCCTGGAGGAGCTGATCGCGAATCACCTCGGAGACCTCTTCCCCGGGATGGAGGTTCTCGACCACCACGCCTTCCGCCTGACCCGCAACGAGGACGTGGAGATCGAGGAGGACGAGTCGGAGAACCTGATCCAGGCGCTGGAGGCGGAGCTGCTGCGGCGCCGTTTCGGTCCGCCGATCCGCCTCGAGATCACGGACGACATGGACGACGTCACCCTCGACCTCCTCCTGAAGGAGCTGGACATCACGGACCAGGAGGTCTACCGCCTCCCGGTGCCGCTGGATCTGCGCGGCCTCTTCGACCTGTCCAAGATCGACCGGCCCGACCTGCACTACCCGCCGCACCTGCCGACGACGGCCGTGGCGTTCCAGCCGGGGGACAACAACGAGCGCGCCGACATCTTCAAGGCGATCCGCAAGGCGGACGTGCTGGTGCACCACCCGTACGAGTCCTTCGCGACGAGCGTGCAGGCGTTCCTGGAGCAGGCCGCGCGGGACCCGCACGTGCTCGCGATCAAGCAGACCCTCTACCGCACGTCCGGCGACAGCCCCATCGTGCAGGCGCTGATCGACGCGGCCGAGGCCGGCAAGCAGGTCCTCGCCCTCGTCGAGGTGAAGGCGCGCTTCGACGAGGCGAACAACATCGTGTGGGCGCGAAAGCTGGAGAAGGCGGGGGTGCACGTCGTCTACGGGCTCGTCGGCCTCAAGACGCACTGCAAGCTCGCCCTCGTGATCCGCCAGGAGGAGGGCACGCTCCGCCACTACTCGCACGTCGGGACCGGCAACTACAACCCCAAGACGAGCCGGCTCTACGAGGACCTGGGACTGTTCACCGCGGATCCGCAGGTCGGCAAAGACCTCACCCGCCTGTTCAACGAGCTGTCCGGCTACGCGATCGAGAAGAAGTTCAAGCGGCTCCTGGTCGCGCCGCTGCACCTGCGCAAGGGGCTGCTGCGTCACATCGAGAAGGAACGCCAGCAGGCGTTGGCCGGCAAGCCCGCGCGGATCCGCATCAAGGTCAACTCGATGGTCGACGAGCAGATCATCGACGCCCTGTACCGCGCGAGCATCGCCGGGGTGAAGGTCGAGGTCTGGGTCCGCGGCATCTGCAGCATCCGCACGGATCTGCCGGGCGTGAGCGACAACATCACGGTGCGGAGCATCCTCGGCCGATACCTGGAGCACTCGCGCATCTTCGCGTTCGACAACGACGGAGACCCGCAGGTGTACATCGGCAGCGCCGACATGATGCACCGCAACCTCGACCGACGCGTCGAGGCGCTGGTCCGGGTCGCCGCGCCGGCGCACGTCAAGGAGCTGCTGTCGTTCTTCGACACGGCGATGGCCTCGACGACCTCCTCCTGGCACCTGGGCGAGGGCGGACTGTGGACGCGCCACTCCGTGGACGCGGACGGCGTGGCGCTGACGGACCTGCAGGATAAGACCATGCTGCAGATCCAGCGTCGTCGCCGCCCGCGGGCGGCCCGATGAGCTCAGCGCGCTCGGAGAGTCACGCCGTCTACGCCGCCGGCGGGCTGGTGTGGCGGATCGTGGACGGGAAGCTGCGCGTCCTGCTCATCCACCGCACCAAGTACCGCGACGTCACCCTCCCGAAAGGGAAGGTGGATCCCGGCGAGATGCTCGCGGAGACCGCCGTCCGCGAGATCTTCGAGGAGACCGGGATCCGCGTCGCGCTCGGCGTGCCGGTGGGCGTCTCCCGGTACCGGATGGCGAACCGCAAGCAGAAGGTCGTGCACTACTGGGCCGCGGAGGCCACCGAGGAGGCGATCCGGGCCTCCGCCTTCGTGCCGAACCGCGAGATCGCGGCGATCGAGTGGATGAGCCTGAAGAAGGCCCGCAAGGCGCTCAGCTACCCCGTCGACGTGGAGATCCTCGATGCGTTCGAGGGACTCGTGGAGGACGGGATCCGGGAGACCTTCCCTGTGATCGTGCTGCGGCACGCCAAGGCCCAGCCGCGCTCGGACTGGGAGGGGACGGATGCCTCCCGCCCGCTCACACCGCGGGGTCAGGCGCAGGCGGAGGCGATCGTGGGCCCGCTCCGGGCCTTCGGCGTCCGCAAGATCGTCACGAGCGACGCGGTCCGCTGCCGCCGTACCGTGCGGCCCCTGGCCCGCGCCCTGGGGATCAAGAGCGTCAAGACGGAGCTCATCAGCCAGGACGCCTGGGAAGAGGGGCGGGCCGATCCGCGCACGGTCGTCGGCCGACGCGTCCGCGCGGGAAAGCCCGCCGTCCTGTGCAGCCACGGTCCGGTGCTGCCCGACCTGCTGCGCGAGGTCGCCCTCGCGACCGGCACCCCGTCCGGCTCGTACCTCTCCAGCGCCGCCGCGCTGGAGGTGGCGGCGTTCAGCGTCGTCCATCTGTCGGCGACCAACCCGGGCTCCGGGATCATCTCGATCGAGACCCACGCCCCCAAGGCCTGACCCTCCCCGCTCCGCGCACGGTCGATCGTCGGTCAGAGGGTGGCGGCGCCATCCTTGCGGAGCACAGCGCCTCGACACCCCTCCGCTGAGACGCGCCGGGGACTCCTCGGCGAGCGCCGACCGGCCCCGATCCGTTCACCTTCCGTTTACCCCCGCGGGAGAGTCTCGTTAACCGGCGCTCCTAACGTCACTGTGTGCCCTGCACCGGGCCCCACCCATTCCACGATCGAACGGATCCACAGTGAAGATCTCCCGAATCGCTCGAATCAGCGCCATCGGCGCCATCGCCGCGCTGGCCCTCGCCGGCTGCGCCGCGAACGAGGCCCCCGCCGGCGGCGACGGCGGCTCCACCACCGCTCCGTCCGACGGCGCGTCCGCGCTCACCGGCAACCTCGTCGGCTCCGGCGCCTCCTCGCAGCAGGTCGCGATCCAGTCCTGGACCGCCGAGTTCCAGAAGACCAACGCCGACGCCACCGTCGAGTACGACCCGGCCGGCTCCGGCGCGGGCCGCGAGTCCTTCCAGCAGGGCGCCGTCAACTTCGCCGGCTCCGACCGCGCATTCAAGGTCGACGAGATCTCGGCCGGCGGCTTCGAGGCCTGCGCCGCGGACTCCGAGATCGTCGAGATCCCGGCCTACATCTCCCCGATCGCCATCGTCTTCTCGCTCGACGGCATCGACTCGCTGAACATGGACCCGCAGACGATCGCGGGCATCTTCGCCGGCAAGATCACCAAGTGGAACGACCCGGCCATCGCCGCCACCAACGAGGGCGTCACGCTTCCGGACGAGACCATCTCGCCGGTGCACCGCTCCGACAAGTCCGGCACCACCGGCAACTTCACCGACTACCTCTCGCAGACCGCGGGCGACGTGTGGACGGCGGGCTCCGTCGAGGAGTGGCCGGCCGAGCTCGGCGGCGAGGCCGCGGAGAAGACCTCCGGTGTCGCCAACGCCGTCAAGGGCGGCCAGGGCCTGATCGGCTACATCGACTCCTCCCAGGCCGAGGGCTTCTCCTCGGTGAAGGTCAAGGTCGGCGACGAGTTCGTCGAGCACTCGGCCGCCGGCGCCGCCGCGACCCTGGACGCCTCCAAGATCGAAGAGGGCCGCTCCGAGGGCGACCTGGCGTTCGAGATCGACCGCACCACCACCGCCAAGGGCGCGTACCCCGTGCTCCTGGTCAGCTACCTCATCGGCTGCACGCAGTACGAGGACGAGAACATCGCCGCGCTGACGAAGGCCTTCTTCAGCACCGCGATCAGCGCCGAGGGCCAGGACGCTGCCGCCGCCAACGCCGGCAGCGCCCCGATCTCGGACGACCTGCGCAGCCAGTCGCAGGCCGCGATCGACCTCATCAAGTGAGACGCGGACGGTCTCCGGGATGCGCACGCATCCCGGAGACCGTCCCATGTCCCCCACCTCCCCTGACTCCTCCGGCACGCCCGATCACACCGAACAGGAAGCAGCACCCATGACAGCCTCCCCGGCGCAGGCTCCGCAGCGGATCGTCGCCAAGCGGCGCGCCGGCGACATCTGGTTCTCCGGGACCGCGGTGGCCGCCGGATCCATGATCATGATCACGCTCGCCGCGGTCGCGATCTTCCTCGTCGTCCAGTCGATCCCCGCCTTCAGCGCCACTCCCGAGACCGCATCGGTGCTCCGGGGGAACTTCTGGCAGTACGTCGGCCCGCTGCTGTTCGGGACCGTCTGGGCCGCCTTCCTAGCCCTTCTCATGGCCGTGCCGCTCTCCATCGGCGTCGCCCTCTTCATCACCCACTACGCGCCGCGCCGGCTCGCGCAGGGCCTCGGCTACATCGTCGACCTGCTGGCCGCGGTGCCCTCCGTCGTCTTCGGGCTCTGGGGCATCCTCGTCCTCGCTCCCGCGGCGCAGCCGGTGTACGGCTGGCTCAACGCCCACGCCGGGTGGTTCCCGCTGTTCTCGGGCGAGTTGTCCAAGACCGGGCGCACCATCTTCACCGCGGCGATCGTGCTCGCCGTCATGGTCGTGCCGATCATCACCGCGATCTGCCGCGAGATCTTCCTGCAGACCCCGCGCCTGCACGAGGAGGCCGCCCTGGCGCTCGGGGCCACCCGCTGGGAGATGGTGCGGATGGCCGTGCTGCCGTTCGGCCGCTCCGGCATCGTCTCGGCCTCCATGCTCGGGCTCGGCCGCGCGCTCGGCGAGACGATGGCCGTGGCCATGGTCCTGTCCGTGAGCGGCGCCGTCACCTTCCAGCTCTTCACCTCGACGAACCCGTCCACGATCGCCGCGAACATCGCCCTCACCTTCCCCGAGGCGTACAAGGTGAACATCAACATCCTGATCGCGACGGGCCTCATCCTCTTCATCGTCACCTTCGCGGTGAACGCGATCGCACGCTGGATCGTGAACCGCCGCAAGGAATTCTCGGGAGCGAACTGACATGACCCTCACTGCCCCCGACACCGCCCGCGGGACCCTGGCCCGCACCGCGACCTCGCTGAGCTCCGGACACCTCCCCCGATGGGCCCCCTGGGCGCTGCTGGTCGGCTCCCTGGCGATCGTCGCCGCCCCGTTCGGGATCGCGAGCATCAGCTCGGGCTCCGAGTTCAACCTCGCCGGGACCCTGATCCTCGGCGCGGTCGTCTACCTCGTGCTCATCTACGTCCTCTCCCGCATCGTCGAGGACGGCCGCAAGGCCACCGACCGGCTCATCACCGGCGTCGTGACGGCGGCCTTCGCGATCGCGATGGTGCCGCTGGTCTCCGTGGCCTGGACGGTGGTCGCGAACGGCATCGCCCGCTTCGACGCGGACTTCTTCAGCATGTCGATGCGCGGCGCGATCGGCGAGGGCGGCGGCGGCCTGCACGCCATCATGGGCACGCTCCTGGTCACGCTCGCCGCCACGCTGATCTCGGTGCCGATCGGCCTGATGACCGCCGTGTACCTGGTCGAGTACGGCCAGGGCGGACGGATGGCCCGGGCGATCACGTTCCTCGTGGACGTCATGACCGGCATCCCCTCGATCGTCGCGGGCCTGTTCGCGTACGCCCTGTTCGCGCTCATCTTCGGACCCGGCGTGCGGATGGGCATCATGGGGTCCGTCGCCCTCGCCGTGCTCATGATCCCCGTCGTCGTCCGCTCCAGCGAGGAGATGCTGCGCCTGGTGCCGAACGAGCTGCGCGAGGCCTCGTACGCCCTCGGCGTCCCGAAGTGGCTGACGATCCTCAAGGTCGTGCTCCCCACCTCGATCGCGGGCATCACGACCGGTGTCATGCTCGCCATCTCGCGCGTCATCGGCGAGACCGCGCCGCTGCTCATCACCGCCGGGTTCACCGACGCGATGAACTACAACCTCTTCAGCGGGCGCATGCAGACCCTGCCGGTCTTCACGTACTCGCAGTACGCCTACCAGGGCATCCCCGCCGAGGCCTACGTCGATCGCGCCTGGGCGTCCGCCCTCACCCTCATCATCATCGTCATGGTGCTGAACCTCATCGCCCGCCTCGTCGCGAAGTTCTTCGCGCCCAAGACCGGCCGCTGAGCCCCGATCCGCCAGCGCCTCCGACTCCCAGAAGGAACACCGTGTCCAAGAGCATCGAAGTCAACAACCTCAACGTCTACTACGGCGACTTCCTCGCGGTCGAGGGCGTGTCCCTCGACATCGAGCCGCGCAGCGTCACCGCGTTCATCGGCCCCTCCGGCTGCGGCAAGTCCACGTTCCTGCGGACGCTGAACCGCATGCACGAGGTCATCCCGGGCGCGCGCGTGGAAGGCGAGGTGCGCCTCGACGGCGAGGACCTGTACGGACCCGGCGTCGACCCCGTGAGCGTCCGCCGCCAGGTGGGCATGGTCTTCCAGCGTCCGAACCCCTTCCCCACCATGTCGATCCGGGAGAACGTCCTCGCCGGCGTGCGTCTGAACAACAAGCGCATCTCCAAGAGCGACGCCGACGCCCTCGTCGAGCGGTCGCTGCAGGGGGCGAACCTCTGGAACGAGGTGAAGGACCGTCTGGACAAGCCCGGTTCCGGCCTCTCCGGCGGCCAGCAGCAGCGTCTGTGCATCGCGCGGGCCATCGCCGTCTCCCCGGACGTGCTCCTCATGGACGAGCCCTGCTCCGCGCTCGACCCGATCTCGACCTACGCGATCGAGGAGCTGATCGGCGAGCTGAAGAACGAGTACACGGTCGTGATCGTGACGCACAACATGCAGCAGGCGTCGCGCGTGAGCGACAAGACGGCGTTCTTCAACATCGCCGGCACCGGCAAGCCCGGCAAGCTCATCGAGTACGACGACACGGCGACCATGTTCACGACGCCGTCCGTGCAGGCCACTGAGGACTACGTCTCCGGTCGCTTCGGCTGATCCGCACCGCTCCTCCGCAGTCCGCGCCCGCGGCTGCGAAACCGGCGCCGAGTGGTCAGTTTCTGCGGGTTCAGCGCGCCTGAACCCACAGAAACTGACCACTCGTCGTCTGTCGGCGGCGGACGCGGGTCAGTCGCGCGGCGAGAGGAGATACGCGTTGAGCGCGGCGGTGAAGGGGGCGTCGACCGCGAGCGGCCGACCGTCGATCTCGCGGATCGGCGCGGCCAGCCGGACGCTGGAGACGAGCCAGGCCGCGTCCGCCGCGATCAGGTCCGCCGCAGGGATCCGGGCGTACTCCGCGGTGAGCCCGAGCCCGGCGAGGTGCTCGTAGACGCTCAACTGGGTCGTGCCGTGCAGGATCCCGCCGGACGGTGCCGGGGTGACGAAGCGGTCGCCGATGCGCAGGATGAGCGACGCCGTGGGCGCTTCGAGGACGAAGCCGTCGCTGCTGAGGAAGATGGCGTCGTCCGCCCCGCGCCGGTGCGCCTCCCGGAGGGCCGCCATGTTCACCGCGTAGGAGAGCGTCTTGGCCCCGAGCAGCAGCCACGGCGCCCGCTCGGCGGCGCCGATGTCGTATCCGCGATCCAGGGTGACGACGCGGACCCCCTGGGTCCGCGCGGCGGCGAAGTCCCCCGCCGGGGTCACGGTCGCCCAGGCGGTCGGCGTCGGCCCGTGCTCCACTCCCCGGCTGAGGATGAGCTTGATCACGGCCTCCCCCGGCGGGCACTCCGCGGCCGCGACGGCGACCGCCTGTCGCCACTGCTCGAGGTTCGGCTCCGGGAGCTCGCACAACCGCGCCGAGTGGGCGAGGCGCTGCACGTGCGCCTCGGTCTCCTGGGGATGCCCGTCGACGACGCCGATCGACTCGAACACGCCGTCTCCGCGCTGGGTGCTGAGCTCGCCCACGCTCAGCGCGGGCGCCGAGGGATCGGCCGGGGTGAACGAATCGGAGAAGTCCGCGCGCTCCTCGGCGGCGTCGGCGGGGACGATCAGGAGCGCGAAGCGGGTGGCCATGGATCGAGCATAGGCGCGCGGCCGTCTCGGACCGGTCAGTGGTCGTCTCGAATCCGACTCCCGTTCCCAGGGCCGGCCGTCGGGAATACTCTCCGGGCCGACGCGTTACACTGTGATGGCCGGGCCGCATAACCCCGGGCTCCAACTTCTGCCGCTGCGAGCGGCCTTCCGCCGAGAGGCGTTCTTGCGGCCCGGCCCTTTCGTATCCACCGCCCTGCATGGACTCGGTGCGAGGGGCGCCTCGCGTCAACGCGCAGCGCGCGCACGCCGGATCAGGCATACGCGCGACATCAGGCACTCGTGCACACCCCTGGCCTGATCCCACGCGTCCGCCTGATCCCGCGCGCAGATCAACAGATCCGAGATCCCACCGCCCACCAGCCCGTATGCACTCCCCAATTCAGGCATACGCGCGACATCAGGCATCCAGACCGGCTGACCGCCTGATCCCACGCGTTCGCCTGATCCCACGCGCCCGAGGGCAGCGCGCCCGAGGGCAGCGTGAGGCGGGGCAGCCGCAGGAGAAGGCAGCGACAGGAGAAGGCAGCGTCAGGCCAGCATGCCTTGGCGCCAGGCCCCCGCCGACGCTGCGAGGTCGAGGGCGTAGCCGCTCAGCCGCAGCGCGCGCCGCGTGAGGCCGCCTGCCCGCTCGGGCTCGGTCGCCTCGTAGTCGTCGGCGAGGTGCGTCGCGCCGGAGGCCTGGATGCGGCAGAACGCCGCCGCCCGCTCCAGCGCGACGGCGAAGTCCCCGCGGAAGGCGCCGCGGAGGATGGTGTCGATGAGCGCCACGAGCTCCTCCGGCCCGGCGGGGCTCGGCGCACCGGCCACCACGGCGTCCACCGTGGACAACTCGGTCCGTCCGCGCTCGTAGAGCAGGGCGCTGGTCGCGGGATCGCCGTGGATGGAGGCCTGCAGGACGTACAGTCGCCACAGCGCCCCCGGCAGAGAGCGGGACGTCGCCGTGGACCACAGCTCCGCGATCTCGTCGATGCCGTGGGAATCCGCGTACGCGATCAGCCGTTCCGCGCTGGCCCCGCTGTCGTCGGCGCGCACCCGGGCGAGCAGTGCGGAGGCCGTTGCGTGCGCGATCCGGGTCTTCTCGGCAGGATCGTGCGCGCCGACGAGGTTGTCGAACGACTCGTTGGGTCGGCGGACCGGCCGATGGAAGTCCTGGGGCACCGATCCAGGGTACGCGCCCGACGACGGGCGTCCGCCCGGAACCGGGGAACGCGGCGCCTCACGACGTGGGGATCGCGACGATCGGATCCGTGGTCGGCGCGCCCGTCGCGGAACCGCCGGCCCGCTCCACCGTGATGGCGAGAAGGTCGCCGTCGCGGAAGGCTCCTTCCAGCGCCGCCGTGCCGTCCGGGGCCGACAGGAGTCCCGCGGAGATCGGCTCGTCGCCGCGGACGAACCAGAGCTCGTACGCCTTGTCGTCCGGGAGCGCGGCCATCCCTTCCGTCACGAGCACCGCCCGGCCGAGGGACGAGGACCAGTGCGCCGTGACCGAGCCGCCCTGGGCCACCTCCGCCGTGCGCTGCCTGGCGTCCGGAGCCTGCTCGATCTGCTCCAGCGCGACGACGGCGGCCGGACGCAGGATCGCGGGCAGCAGCGTTGCCGCCCCCACGCCGAGGGCAGCGATCAGCGCCACCGATGCCGCGAGCGCGAACAGTCGGCGCGAGCGGCGACGCGGGTGGCGGTCGGCGCCGGCGGCCGGCTCGTCCTCCCCCGCGCCCTGCACCCCGGCCACCGGCCCCCCGACGGCAGAGGCGCCGGTCGCCGACGGGACGGTGTCCTCGGCGATCCGCGCCAGCAGCGCCCCGCGGACGGCGGGCGGCGGGTCCTCCGCAGCGGCGCCCATCCCGAGCAGCGCGGCGGTCGCCGTGTCCTCGGCCACGAGCGCGGTCCACTCGGGGTGCTCCCGCGCGGCGCGGAGGAAGCGCTCCTCGTCCGCGGGCGAGAGCGCATGCAGCGCGTGTCCTGCGGAGAGCGCGCGGAACTCCGCCTCGTCCATGCTCTCGGTCATGCGGTCACCCCCAGCTCACTCCTCAGGCGCGACAGCCCGTCGCGCATGCGCGTCTTCACGGTTCCCAGCGGGGTCGCGGTCATCGCGGCGATCTCGCTTTGACTGTAACCGCCGTAGTAGGCGAGGACGAGCGCGTCCCGCTGCGGCTCGGGAAGCTCCCCGAGCGCTGCCACGACCCGTCGTCCCTCGATCCCCAGCTCCGCCTGCTCGGCGACGCTGTCGTACGGGACGCCCAGGTCCCGGATCCCCGCTCTCACGTCCCGGTCGCTGCCCGCCTGCGACGAGCGCACGCGGTCGACCGCGCGGCGGTGGGCGATCGTGAGGATCCAGGATCGTCCCTGTCCCCTGTTCGGAGCGAAGCGCGCTGCGGATTGCCAGATCTCCAGGAAGACCTCCTGGAGCACCTCCTCGCTCTGCGCACGGTTGACCACGACCCGCAGGATGAGACCGAACACGCGGCCGGAGAGCAGATCGTAGAGCTCGGCGAACGCGTCGCGGTCGTCGGCGGCGATGCGCACGAGGAGATCGGCCACGGCGTCGCGCGCCGTTCCGTCCTCGGGTACGTCGATCCCGTCGATGACCATCTCCCTCAGCATGCCGCATCCTCCGTCTTCCCCTCGGAGGCGCTCAGCCGAAGGTGAAGGAATAGACCTGCACGCCCGGAGGGACCTCCACCTCGAGGACCCCGCGACGGCTCTCCCCGGGCGGCACCACGGCGTAGGACCGGGGCGTGCCGGAGACCTCGATCCGCGTCGTGCGCGCGCCGTCCTGCACCGTGATCGTGCCCTCGCCGGCCAACACCGTGCGCACCTCCGCGGCCCGGAAGTCCACTCGGACCCGCCCCGCCTCCCCCACCGGCGCGGCGAACTGCGTCCGGACGTCCCAACGTCCGTGCAGGGCGAAGGTGTCGTCGGGCTGCGTCGCCGGGAACTCGTGGTCGACGATGCCGGCGCGGTACGGCCCGGGCCCGGCGAAATTCACGTCCTTGGCCGAGCCCAGGAAGGTCTCCCGGGTCGTGGATCCGACCTCGGGGGTCTCGTCGACCACATCGGTGCGCGGAGGAAGGACCACGCCGGGGTCCGCTTCGGTCAGAAGCTTGCGGATGTGGTCCTCGGTCGTCGCGTACCCGCCCTCGCCGAAGGAGATCTGCCGCACGACGCCCTCCGCGTCGATGAGGTAGTGCGCGGGCCAGTACCGGTTGCGGTAGGCCGTCCAGGTCGACAGCGCGTTGTCGAGGCCCACCGGGTAGTCGATCCCGAACGACTCCGCCCCGGCGGCGACGTTCGCGGGATCCTTCTCGAACGCGTACTCCGGCGAGTGGACGCCGATCACCTGCAGACCGGCGTCCCGGTAGGCCTCGTCCCAGGCCACGACGTGCGGCAGCGAACGCTGGCAGTTGATGCAGGAGTATGCCCAGAAGTCGATGAGCACGACCCGTCCGCGCAGGGCCGCCAGGTCGACGCCGGCGCCGTCCGGCGTGTTCAGCCAGGTCTCGATGCCCCGCAGCGCAGGGGCCGTCCCGCACTCGGCGAGCTCCGGCGACCCCGGGACGCACCGGTCGAGGTCCCGGTTCTCGTCGGTGACCAGTCCGCCGAGCCCGAGCGCCTCCTGCCCGCCCTCCGAGGAGGTCAGCCCCTCCTGGAAGGAGGCGGTGTAGTCGGGGATGAGCCGTTGGATCAGCTGCGGAACGTTGAAGACGAGTCCCACGGCGAGCGCGATCATCGCGACCCCGGCGGTGATCCGGAGTCCTCGCTCCCGGGTGCGGAACGCCCGGATGCGCTCGATCAGCCCGCGTCCGGCGAGGGCGAAGGCGAGCAGCGGCACCGCGACCCCCACGGCGAACGACACGGTCAGCAGCACCGTCTCCGGGCCGATCCGACCGGTCGCCCCGGCGACGATGATCGCGGCGAGCACGGGTCCCGCGCACGGGACGAAGACCGTGCCGAGCGCGAGGCCCACGCCGAAGCCGCTCCCCCGGTTCTCGACATTGCGCCGCGGGATCCACTGGAACGGCTTCTCCAGCAGCCTCTCCACCCCGGGGAAGAGCAGTCCCACCCCGAGGAGCGCGAGCACGACGATCCCGATCCAGCGGATCAGGTCCTGGGGAAGGCCGAGCAGTCCCAGCAGCAGCGAGCCGGCGAGAGTGACCGCGGTGAAGCTCGTCACCAGCCCCGCGATCACGAGGTAGGGCCGTGCCCGGCCGGCCGGTGCGGTCTCCTCCTCGAACCGTGCCGACTGGGCGCCGCCGGTGAGGAAGATGACCGGCAGCACCGGCAGGATGCACGGCGAGATGCCGGTGATGAGCCCGCCGAGCAGACCGATGATGACGACGTCCATGAGTCCCCGTTCCTGTCACGGGCTGTTCGCGGCCGGGCCGGGTTCGGATTGGTGCGGCGCGGTCCTCGGCCCGACGCGAATCCGTTTCCCATCCGATCCGCCGGCGGCGCCGAACAGCACTCGACGCCGCAGGAGAGGCCCGCGGCGCATCACCACCGGAGGTGGAGAGATGTTCAGCACCAAGAAGAAGATCGTCACGGTGACCGCCCTCGTGTTCGCCGGGGCGCTCACCCTGTCCGGCTGCGCGATGGGATCGTCCGGGTCGTCCGGCTCCGACACGTCCGAGTCGTCGATGCCCAGCTCCCCCTCGGAGGAGTCTTCGCCGATGCCGTCGATGGCCGACCCGTCCGCGGATCTCGTGGGCCCCGGCTGCGCGGCCTATGCGTCCGAGGTCCCGGACGGCCCGGGGTCGGTCCAGGGGATGTCCCAGGACCCGGTGGCCGTGGCCGCGTCGAACAACCCGCTGCTCACCACGCTGGTGTCCGCGGTGAGCGGCCAGCTCAACCCCGACGTGAACCTGGTCGACACGCTCAACGGGGACGAGTTCACCGTGTTCGCCCCGGTCGACGACGCGTTCGCGAAGATCGATCCGGCCACCATCGAGGGCCTGAAGACGGACAGCGCCACGCTGACGTCGATCCTCACGTATCACGTCGTCCCCGGACAGATCGCCCCGGACGCGATCCCCGGCATGCACAAGACGGTGCAGGGCGCGGACGTGGAGGTCACCGGCAGCGGAGACGACCTGATGGTGAACGGGGCCTCCGTGATCTGCGGCGGCGTCCAGACCGCCAACGCCACCGTGTACCTCGTGGACTCGGTCCTGATGCCTCCGGCGCAGTGACCGCTGCCCGCGCCTGCGGGGGCGGGCGCGGGCGACGGCCCCCGGCGCGACGGCGCCGGGGGCCGTCGGCGTGCGCCATAGACCGCGCCCCGCGCGCCGATGTCGGCGGTGCGCGGTAGCGTGGACGAGGACCCGGGAGGAGAGTCCGCCGATGTCCGAACAGGTGCCCCCGGGGAATTCCGACATCCCGACCCACCGGTTAAAAGCCGGTTGCTCTGCCTCTGAGCTACGGGGGCCCGTGCCGACTCAGAAGACCTGCGGCACGTGCCGACAGTCTAAGCCACTCGCCGAATTCAACCGGAAAGCGTCGCGTCCGGACGGGCTTCAAGAGGTGTGCCGAGAGTGCAACCGCGCCTCGTCCCGTCGCTACTACCAACGCAACCGAGACCATCACATCGCGGTCATCCGCGCACGAACGTCGTCGCAGAGGGCCGAGTCGCTGGCCTTCATCGCCGCCTACCTCCAGGACCACCCCTGTGTCGACTGCGGCGCCTCCGACCTCCGGGTGCTCGACTTCGATCACCGTCCGGACGAACCCAAGCGCGACGGCGTCATGCAGCTCGTCCGGAATGGGTTCCGGCTCGCGACGATCATCGCGGAGATCGCACGATGCGACGTGCGGTGCCGCAACTGCCATGCGATCGTCACCTACGAGCGGATGGGCGGCTCCTGGCGCACCCGCGCCTCCCCGCACCGGCCGCCGTGACCGGCCGCGGGTCGTGGGTTCGAGCCCCACGGGGCCCACCGGTCAGGCGGCGGACGGCACAGCGAGCCGCGTCGTGGTGTGGAAGGCGCGGTTCCAGCGCAGGAGCGGCACGCCCTCCTCGGGAGCGCTGCCGCGCGTGACCTCCCCCACGAGCAGCATCTGGTCGTTGACGGGCGTGGTCGAGTGGGTCGTGCACCACAGCGTCACGAGCGCATCGGGAAGGAAGAGCGGTCCCTCCGCGGAGGCGACGGCGCCCGCCTCGCCCAGCGCGTCCAGGCGCTCGGCGCGCGTGCCCGGAGAGGTGAGCCGCCGCACGAGCGGCAGGTGGTGCGCGGCGAGCACCGACACCGCCCACGGCGCGCCGGCCGTGATCGCGGGCAACGCGTCGCGATCCTGCCCGACGGAGACGGCGAGGGTGAACGGGTTCACCGACGCGGTGAGCACCGACGCGGCGATGAAGAAGAGATCGTGGTCGTCGTCGCGGGTGGCGACGAGGGTGATGCCGCTGCCGTAACGCGCGAAGCTGTCGTACAGCGAGGGATCGACGGCGCTCATGCGACCACCGCCTCGGCCCGGGCCGCGATGTCCCTGAGCTCCCCACGGTCCGCGACCTTGATCCGCTCCCGCCCGCGTTCGGCGCCGAGCGCGCGCTCGTGCGCGTCGACCCGCAGCCAGCCGTCCCAGTCGACCGCCGTGACGCCGGCGGCCTCCCGCAGCGGGGGAAGCGGATCCCGGTCCGGCCCGTCGAGCGGGCGCCGCTCGAGATCCGCGACGAGCTGGGAGACGGTCTGCAGCGAGTCGGACTTCGTCGACCCGATCAGCCCCACCGGCCCCCGTTTGATCCAGCCGCTGACGTACAGACCGGGGATCGGCGTCCCGGCGCTGTCCAGCACGCGCCCCTGCTCGTTCGGGATGCGGCGACGCACGGGGTCGAAGGGCACGCCCGGCACCGGGCTCGACGCATACCCCACGGCGCGATACACCTGTCCCACCGGGTAGTGGCGCAGCTCCCCCGTGCCCTCGACGGTCCCGTTGACGAGGTGCCGCGTCCGCTCCACCGTGATGCCCTCCACGCGATCGGTCCCGTCCAGCCGTACCGGCGCCTGCATGAAGTGCAGGTGGATGCGCCGCGAGGCCGTCCGCGTCGCCGGATCCCGCTCCGACCACTCCCGGATCGTGCGCGCGACGATCCTCCGCTGGTTCGAGCTCTTCATGAGCTCCTCGCTGGAGCGGTCGAAGACCATGTCCGCCGGGTCCACGATGACGTCGACGTCCGCGACCTCGCCGAGCTCGCGCAGCTCCAGCGGCGAGAACGCCGCTTCCGCCGGCCCCCGGCGGGCAAACACGTGCACGTCGGTGATCCGGCTGCGACGCAGACCCTCGTGGACGTGGTCCGGGATCTCCGTGGAGAGCAGGTCGTCGGCGTGCTTGGCGAGCATCCGTGCGACGTCCAGCGCCACGTTGCCCGCACCGATGACGGCCACGTGCTCCGCGTCCAGCGGCCACTCCCGGGCGGCGTCCGGGTGCGCGTCGTACCAGGAGACGAACGCGGACGCGCCGAAGGATCCGGGCAGGTCCACACCCGGGATCGGCAGCGGCGCGTCGTCGTCGGCCCCGGTGGTCAGGATCACGGCGTCATAGGCCGCGCGCAGCCGGTCGATGCCGATGTCCGTGCCGACGTCGACGCCGGCGACGAGCCGGATGTCCCGCCGGTCGAGGACCGCATGGAGCGAGTCGATGATCGCCTTGATGCGGGGGTGGTCGGGGGCGACGCCGTAGCGGACGAGGCCGAACGGCACCGGGAGCCGCTCGAACAGGTCGACGCGCGTGGGGAACGGCTGCTGGCGGAGGATGTCGGCGGTGAACACGCCGGCGGGGCCGGCGCCGACGACGGCGACGTTGAGGGGACGGATCATGCGCGATGGGCTCTCTGGTACGGGGATCAGTGGGGGCCGGCCGGCGTCGTCCTCGTGGGCGCGCGACGACCGGCCCAGGCGGACGCCCGGATGCGGGCGTCCGCGCGCGGCGGCGGATGGCCGGGCGCGTCAGTTCGCGACGGCGGCGAAGCGCGCCGCGACGTCGGACCAGTTCGCGATCTCCCAGAACGCCTTCACGTAGTCGGCCCGGACGTTCTGGTAGTCCAGGTAGTAGGCGTGCTCCCAGACGTCCAGCTGCAGCAGCGGCGTGACGCCCAGCGGCACGTTGCTCTGCTGATCGAACATCTGGAACACGAGCGGCTTCGCGCCGAGGCGGTCCCACGCGAGCACGGCCCATCCGGAACCCTGGACGCCGAGGGCCGTCGCGGTGAAGTGCGCCTGGAACTTCTGGAAGGAGCCGAAGGCGTCGTCGAGCGCCGCCGCGAGCTCGCCCTCGGGCCGGCCGCCGCCGTCCGGGGACATGTTCTGCCAGAAGACCGAGTGGTTCAGGTGCCCGCCGAGATTGAAGGCCAGGTCCTTCTCCAGCTTGTTCACGGCGGCGAGGTCGCCGCTCTCGCGCGCCTCCTCCAGCTGCTCGAGCGCGGTGTTCGCGCCCGTGACGTACGCCTGGTGGTGCTTGGAGTGGTGCAGCTCCATGATCCGCGCCGAGACGTGCGGCGCGAGCGCGGAGTAGTCGTAGGGCAGCTCGGGCAGTGTGTAGACGGCCATGCGATTCCTTTCCGAAAGGGTCGCGTCCACCGTAAAACCTCAAGTGCACTTGAGGTCAAATCGACCGATCCGCGTCACCTCTCACTCGTCGTCCGCGTCGGCCAGACGGCGCGGCCCCGCCCCGAGAGCGGCGAGCGCATCGCCAGGGTTCAGCAGCGCGCAGGCCTTCATCGACAGGCAGCCGCAGCCGATGCACCCGGTCAGCTCGTGCTCCAGCCGCTCGAGGCGTCGGCGGCGCTCTTCGAGCTGACGCTTCCACGCCCGCGACGCGCGCTGCCAGTCCTCGTGGCTCGGCGTCCTGTCGAGCGGCACGGCGGCGAACGCCTCCTGGACGTCGGTCAGCGGGATGCCGAGGTTCTTCGCCACCGCGATCAGCGAGACGCGGCGCAGCATGTGCCGCGCGAACCGACGCTGGTTGCCCGCGGTGCGCACGGACGCGATGAGCCCGAGGTCCTCGTAGTAGCGCAGCGCCGACACCGCGACACCCGTGCGCGCGCTCATCTCCCCGATCGTCAGCAGCTCCTCCGGCTCGTGCGCGGCAACCACGGGTCCTCCTTCGATTTGACCTCAAGTGCACTTGAGATCCTACGGTGAAGGACCGGACGAGAAGGAGGGCGGGAGCACCCATGACCTACGTGATCGCGCTGCCGTGCGTGGACCTGAAGGACCGCGCGTGCATCGACGAGTGCCCCGTGGACTGCATCTACGAGGGCGAGCGCTCCCTCTACATCCACCCGGACGAATGCGTGGACTGCGGGGCGTGCGAGCCCGTGTGCCCGGTCGAGGCCATCTTCTACGAGGACGATCTCCCCGACGAATGGCAGGACTACTACAAGGCGAACGTCGAGTTCTTCGACGAGATCGGATCCCCCGGTGGGGCCGCGCGGACCGGCCCGCTCCCGTACGACCACCCGCTGATCGCCGCCCTGCCCCCGCAGGAGCACGACGAGGACTGAGGTGGCACCGGGCCCGCGTCAGGCCCGGCGGGCCCGATGCCGGCGGACGGCGTCGCGATTGGCGCAGCGGACCGAGCAGTAGCGCTGCCGACCGTTGCGGGTGATGTCCACGATGACGTTGGTGCAGGGATCGGCCGCGCATCGACCGAGCCGGTGCATGCCCCGCGTGGCCAGATGCAGCGCCGTCCCCACGGCGATGACGGCGCGCAGCACGTACGGCAGGGCGTCGTCCGGATCCCGGTAGTGCAGGTGCCAGCCTTCGCCGTCGTGGTCGGTGAGATGCGGGTGCGCGGCGGCCTCGGCCATCATCCGGTTCAGGAGGACGGCGCGATCCGCCGGGTCCTCGGCGTCGACGACCCGCAGCCACTCGTCGATCACGGCGCGCGTGCGCTCATGGTCGTCCGGGGCGGCCCGGAAGACCATGGTCATGCCGAACCGCCGCGTGCGCGCCTCGATCCCTGCGCGGTCTGCGGGCCAGTCGTCCGCCAGCGACGCGGCCAGGAGCGTCGCGTACTCGCCGTAAGGGTTGAGATGCATAAGCCCATTACATCATCCTGGGCTCATGTCCGCTCCCGCCACGCGTCCCGTCCCCCTGCCGCCCCCCGCCGAGCGCACCGCCGCCCGGCACGAGCACGGGTGGATCTCCGAGTCCCGCCATCCCACCTCGGAGGGCGTGATCGTGTACGTACGCTGCACCGCCTGCGGCACCCGACGGGTCGATCTCGTCCCCACACCGACCCTGCCCCCGCTCGCCGTGAGCCGGGGCATCGGCGCGCCCGCCGACACCCCGCCTCCGCGCACGCCCGCGGCGCCCGGCCGCTGACGACCGGACCCCGCGGGTCGTGCGCACCGCCGCCTCAGACCGCCGAGACCGCTGCGGACACCCGCGCCGCCGCGGCCATCACCGCCGCGAGGGACGCCCCGAGCGTGGAGGCGTGCACGCCCGCCGCCCACGCGACCTCGTCGCCGCGGCGATACTCGAGCATCGTGAGCGCCTGCGCATCGCTCCCCCGGTCGAGGCTCGTCTGGTGCAGGCTCAGGACGTCGACCAGGATGCCGCGCTCCGCCAGCGCCGCCACGAGCGCCTCGACCGGCCCGATGTCGTCGAAGACCGAGTCGGCCCGGCCGCCGTCCGCCTCCAGCACCACCCGGGTGCGCGAGCGCCCGCCCTCCTCCGCCACGTCGAACCCGGCGAGCGCGACCGCTGAGGCGGGCGAGGCGAGGTATGCCGTCGTGAAGATGTCCCACAGGGCCGCCGCGGAGATCTCGTCCCCGGCCTCGTCCGCGTGCTCCTGCACGTGCCGGGCGAAGTCGATCTGGAGGCGGCGGGGCAGCTCGACGCCGTACTCGCTCTCCAGCAGATACGCGATCCCGCCCTTGCCGGACTGCGAGTTCACGCGGATCACCGCGTCATAGCTGCGCCCGATGTCCGCCGGGTCGATCGGCAGGTACGGCACCCGCCAGGCGATCTCCCGCTCCGCGACGCCGGTCGAGCGCGCCCGCTCCCGGTGCTCCGCGAACCCCTTCCGGATCGCGTCCTGGTGCGTGCCGCTGAAGGCGGTGTGGACGAGGTCGCCGACGTACGGATGGCGCGGATGGACCTCGATGCGGTTGCTGTGCTCGACGACCCTGCGGATCTCGTCGATGTCGGAGAAGTCGATCATCGGATCGACGCCCTGGGCGTGGAGGTTCAGCGCGAGCGTCACCAGGTCGACGTTGCCCGTGCGCTCACCGTTGCCGAACAGGCACCCCTCGACGCGCTGGGCGCCGGCGAGGACCGCGAGCTCCGCGCAGGCGACGCCAGTCCCGCGGTCGTTGTGCGGGTGCACGGACAGGATGACGCCGTCGCGACGCGCCACGCTGCGGTGCATGTGCTCGATCTGGTCCGCGTAGACGTTCGGCGTCGCGATCTCGACGGTGGCCGGCAGGTTCAGGATCACCGGGCGGTCCGGCGACGCCTCCCACAGCGCGGTCACCGCGTCGCACACCTCGATCGCGAAGTCCGGCTCGGTGAGGTTGAAGACCTCGGGCGAGAACTCGTACCGGACGTTCGCCAGGGACGCCGTGCGGTCGCGGACCTCCCGGGCGCCGTCGAGGATGAGCCGCAGCAGCTCTGCGCGATCCCGCCCCAGGACGACGTCGCGCCAGACGGGGGCGGTCGCGGTGTACATGTGGATGACGACCTCGTTGCGGATCCCGCGGATCGATTCGACGGTCTTCGCGATGAGGTCGGCCCGCGCCGGCGTGAACACGACGATGGTCACGTCGTCGGGCGCGAGCGGCTCTTCGGCGAGCAGCCGCACGAAATCGTGGTCGGTGCGGCTCGCCGACGGGTAGCCGACCTCGATCTCCTTGTACCCCATGGCGACCATGAGCTCGAAGAAGCGTCGCTTGCGGAGGGGATCCATCGGCTCGGCGAGGGCCTGGTTGCCGTCGCGGAGATCGACGGGCACCCACAGCGGCGCGCGCTCCAGCCGACGGTCGGGCCAGGTCCGCCCGACGAGCGGGAGCTCCACACGGGAGTGCACGTCGGCGTAGCGGTGCGACGGCATCTGGGAGTGACGCTGACGGTTCCAGGCCGGAGCGTCGGCGGGGCGGGGGCCACGCGGGGTCGAGAGGGTGGGATGAGGCATGTCCGGGTCCTTCCGGTCGGGATCGATGAGACGACCGGCACACGTCGAACCCCCACGGAGGGGGTCCGGTCGATCAGGCCCCGCCGTGGCAGCGAAGGAGGAGGATGCCCGCGAGCATGGCTAGAATGTAGCACAACTCCTCAGACAAGCAGATAGGAATGCCATGAGACAGGTCGTCCGGGGCACGCTCGCGGATCAGGCAGCGGCCCTCCTGCTCGATCGGATCCGCGCCGGCGAGTGGGCGCTGGGCGCGCGTCTTCCCGGAGAGACGACCCTGGGCCCGCAGCTCGGGGTCGGACGCTCCACGGTGCGGGAGGCGATCCGCCAGCTCGCGGGTCGGGGGGTCCTCGTGAGCCGGCAGGGGGCCGGCGTGTTCGTCGCGGCCCTGGACGCCGCGGAGGACTGGGATGCGGTGCTGCAGCGCGCCGACATCCTCTCCGTCATCGAGGCGCGCGTCGCCATCGAGTCCGAGGCGGCCGCGCTCGCCGCCGCGCGTCGCACCCCCGCGGACCTCCGTGCGATCCGTCGGGCGCTGGGCGCCCGTGCCGGGGAGCACACGTCGATCGAGTCCTACGTGGACGCGGACACGGCGTTCCACCGCAGCGTCGTCGCCGCGGCGCACAACCCGATCCTCGGCGAGATGTTCGACGGCTTCACGCCGCGTCTGCGCCCCGCCATGGTCGACATGCTGCGGATCCGCGGTGTCCACGACACGGCAGCCGACCACCGGGCGCACGAGGAGCTCGCCGCGAGCATCGCCGACCGGGACGCGACGGAGGCGGCGCGGCGCAGCCGTGCGCACCTGACCGGCCTCGCGGAGGCCCTCGCATGAGCACGGTAACCGGATCCGATTCCCCCGACGACCGCGTCCTGGAGCTGCGCGGCGTCGTCTTCCGGCGCGACGGCAACACCATCCTGCACGGCATCGACCTCGCCGTGCACCGGGGCGAGCACTGGGCGCTGCTCGGGCCCAACGGCGCCGGCAAGAGCACGATCCTCGGCTTCTGCGGGGCGCGCACGCATCCCAGCGCCGGCACCGTGGACGTCCTGGGCAGACGGCTGGGACGCGTGGACCTGCAGGAGCTTCGACGCGAGATCGGTCACGTGGACCCGCGCCACCCGCTGCGCAGCCCGCTGACCGTCGAGGACGTGGTCCTGACGGGGATCACGGGGACCGTGGAGACGCCGATGCGCTGGGTCGCCACCGACGCGCAGCGTGCCCGCGCCGCGAGGGAGATCGACGGGGTCGGACTGTCCCACCGCCGACGCACCGCCTGGCCGCTGCTGTCCCAGGGCGAGCGGGGACGAGCGCTGATCGCCCGCGCCCTCATCGCCGACCCGCGTCTGCTCCTCCTGGACGAGCCCACGACCGGGCTGGACGTCGCCGCGCGCGAGCAGTTCCTGGAGACCGTGGACGATCTCGGACGCCGCGAGCCCGGCCTCGCGACGATCCTCGTCACCCACCACCTGGAGGAGCTCCCGGAGAGCACCACGCACGCGATGGTCATCGCCGAGGGCCGGGTCGTCGCGGCGGGTGCGGTCGAAGACGTGGTGACGACCGAGACCATCTCCGCGGCCTTCGCCCATCCGATCGCGGTGAGCCGCGAGGACCACCGCTGGTCCGCCCGCGCGGTCCGGGCCGTCCCGGTCTGAGACGCCCTGCCCGGTCAGGCGGTCCGCTCGGCGAGAGTGCGCACGGTGCGGACGTTCCGTGCCGTGCCCGCAACGCCCAGCGCCCGGTCGAGGACCGATTTCGTGAGCTTCGTGCCGTGCACGCCGGACGACGCGTAGTCGATCCAGAGGTCCTCCCCGCACAGCGCGATCCGCTCCCCCGGCACCAGCCGTGCCGCGAGCGCCTCCTCGGCGCCGCCCGCGGGCGGTCCGGCGAGGAACATGACGTGCAGCAGCTTGTCGTGCGCAGCGTCCGGGAACGGATTGCGGTCGAGGGCGTCGAGGAGCTGTCCGCGGGTGCGCAGGATCACCGGGGTGTCCACCCCGAACTCGCCGGCGATGAGGAGGCGGACGCGCTCACAGAGGTCCGCCCGTGCAGCGGCGTCACCGGGATCCGGGCAGATCACGTTGCCGCTCGCGATGTACGTGGCCACATCGCCCAGCCCCAGCCGCTCGGACAGCAACGCGCGCAGCTGCGCCATGGGAACCCGGTTGCGCCCGCTCACGTTCACCGCACGCAGCAGCAGGACGCACCGCTGCCGGACTTCGCGCTCCTCCGGCCCGACGTCCCGGGCCGCTGCCGTGCTCACTCGGCCGTCTCGACGAGCTCGGCGCCCGCGTGGGCGAGCTCGGCGAGGGCCGCTTCCGAGGACGCCGCGCCCACCCCGGCGACGAGCCCCGTGAGGATCCGCACCCGCACCCCGTGAGCGATCGCGTCGAGGGCGGACGCGCGCACGCAATGATCGGTCGCGATCCCGACCACGTCCGCGACGAGGACGCCGCGCCCGGAGAGGATCTCCGCGACGCTCTCCCCCGCCTCGGTGGCGCCCTCGAACATCGAGTACGCGGGCACGCCCTGGCCCTTGCGCACATGGTGGGTCACCGCGTCGGTCGTCAGCAGGGGGTCGTACTCGGCTCCCGGCGTCCCCGCCACGCAGTGGACGGGCCACGTGTCGACATAGTCGGGCTCCTCGGAGAAGTGCCCGCCGTTGTCGCCGTCGGCGTCGTGCCAGTCGCGCGATGCGACGATCACGTCGTACTCCGCGGCGTGATCGGCGAGATACGCGGACACGCCCGCGGCCACGGCGTCGCCGCCGTCCACGGCGAGCGCCCCGCCCTCGGTGAAGTCGTTCTGGACGTCGACGATGAGCAGTGCCCTGGCCATGTCTCGAGCGTACGCCCCCCGCCCTCCCTCCCGCATCGGCCGCGCGGCGCGCGGGATCCGGCGCGTGGTTCGCAGCACGGCTCCGGACAGGGTAAGATCGTTGTTCGTGCGGTTCGCCGCACAGGCGCCACTCGTGGCACGCCGCCTTAGCTCAGACGGCAGAGCGATTCACTCGTAATGAATAGGTCGAGGGTTCGATTCCCTCAGGCGGCTCCACTGCTTCAGCCCCTCGAACGCCAGTTCGAGGGGCTGATTCGTTTCCTGGCACCACGCGACAAACTGCGTCACGGAGGGCTCGCCCTTACCGTTCTCCCAGTTCGAGATCGCCGAGGCCGAAACTCCCATCGCCGCACCCAGGGCGCGCGTTGAGAGGCCCGATAGGCGGCGGGACAAGATCAGGAAGTCCGTCAGCGTCTCGACGGGCGCGCTGACGCTGGCCTGTGTAGGTGTGTGCAGCATCGTCATGGCTGTGAGTCTAGCCTGACGCCCGTGCAGAAATCGCGACACGCCGCGTAGATCCGAAACGGATGCGTTCTTGTGTGCTCATGTTGACGCATGTTTCAAATTCTGCACACACGCGGCATTCCGGCGACGCGGCCACCACCAGGCACTCCCGCAGGGGAGACACAGCGCAGCCTCGGCACACAGGGGCCGCCCTCCGGATCGAGTCCGGAAGGTGAGGGCGGTAGGCGACCGCCAAACAAGAACGGGTAACCAGTCCCGGTGCCATCCCGAGAGCATCGGGGATCGCGGTAAGTGGTACGACCGGGCGCGACCTCCCCAGGGTTCCCACTCCGGTGCTCATGTCCTGTCAGTAGCGCGATCGAGAGACGCGCCCACGAATCGACCGACGCCCAGGCTCCGCCGAAGCATCAGAGATTCGCGGTCCCTTCCGTTCGCGGAGGGGGCCACTACTCCCTCAACCACCCACCACCGAAGCATCAAGAAGGACGCTTCCGGCGAAGCACTCGCCGCCTAGCTTCCTTCGTCGCTTCCCAGAGGCCAGCCCGCTTGAACCGAGCTTCCGAATGGATCAGGTGGATCAGCTCATGACACGAGGGACAGACCGGAACCAGATCCATCAGCCGTTCGGATCCCAGGTTCTTGTACGTCCGGTGGTGAAGGTGCATCCCCGGAACTCGCTCGGATCCGCAGACGTAGCAGGAGCTGGGCAGCTTCGAGGCCCAGTAACGATCCCTGACCGCTCGCCACTCCGGCGACGAGATGTATTCCCGATAGTCCACCACGAGAGACAACCACGTCATGAGTGAACACCGCTACCTGGCCTCCGGCTGGTGCACGTGCGGGCACCACCGAGACGACGGACACCGCGAGGGCAAGCAACCCGATAACCGGCCCACCGTCGCCACAATCCGCCAGACGCTCCAGACCCACGGCCCCGCCTACGAACCGAAAGCACACCGATGACCACTCCCACCCAGCCCCGCATCATCCGATCCGGCTTCGGCCAGCTCGTCCCGAACCCCCTCGTCCACCCCCGACCGATCAGCAAGCACGCGGCCGGACGCGCCGACAAGAAGCGTCCCCGTCGCCGGAACCGGAAGGGCTGACCCATGGCACTCGACCAGACCCCGACCGGCCCGACGCCCGTCGCCGCAGCTCAGACCCTCGCCGCGATCGGCGCTCTCTCCACCCTCGTGGACGACTGCCGAACCGCAGCACGCCGAGCCCGCCGAGCCCGACAGCACGCCCTCTTGACGGAGATCCGCCGACTCGGAAACAGCTTCGACGCCGCCCGAACCCGCATCGTCCAGGACGGGGCCGACTACCTCCCGACCGCGTGGGCCTTCGTGGACGCCGGGCGCCGCACCCTCTCGACCTACCTCCGCGAGCTGGACGTGATCGACCTCGGCATCGACCGGATCGCCGCCGAGCGCACCACCGCCGACGACGTTATCGCGTGGCTCGACCACAACGGCATCCACGTCTACCCCTGGCAGCGCCGATCGATCGAACGGCTGTTCGTCGCATGAACCCCGACTACCTCGACCCCGCCCTGTTCGTCCCGGTCGGCGTCGCCCTCTGGGGCCTCGTCGCGTGGGGATGGATCCGTGACCGAAGGAAGGCCCGCCGATGACCACCACCGACCGCTCACCGTCGCGCACCGCCGACGCGCAGCCCCGAAAGCTCACAGTCGGCCAGGTCGCCGCCCTGTTCGGGGTGACAGTCCCCACCGTCCGCCGATGGTCCGACGAGGGCAAGCTGCACCCCACCCGCACGCTCGGAGGAGATCGCCGGTTCGACGCCGCCGAGATCGACCGGAAGCTGGCCGAGTCATGACCGTCACCTGGCTGACCGTCATCATCGCCGCCCTGCTCATCCTCGGACTCGGGACGCTGCTGCTCTGGCTCAGCGAGGGCCGCAGGCTCGCCCTCTACGTCCTCGCCGCCGCGTCCGCCGTCCTCACCGTCTGCGCCGCCCTGAGCATCGTCGCCTACTGGCTCGCAGTCGGGATCCTCGGCAACCCGTGAGCCAACACAGCAGCCGGGGCTCTGCCTGGAACAAGACCCGGAAACGGATCCTCGACCGGGACGGCTGGATCTGCACCGCATGCGGCAAGGACGTAGTAGGCGACGACGCGACCGTAGACCACATCGTCGCGAAAGCCGTCTGGATCCGCGAAGGCCGACCCGGCAACCCCGACTCTGACGACAACCTCGTCTCCCTCTGCCGAAGCTGCAACAGCCGCAAGCAAGACGGAACCCTACCCCGCATCAACTGGACAAACCCCCGCTGGATCTAACCCACAGGAGAACACCATGACCACCGACCCGTACACAGCCCCCTATGCCGATCTCGGGAAGACCATTCGGGACGCCGAGCGCGCGGCCCTGCTCGAAACCCTGGAGCAGACTCGTGACGCCGTTGCGCTCGTGACCGGCCTTCGCCAGCAGTTCATCGACCAGGGTTGGACCGAACAGCAGGCGGGCGATCTCGTGGTCGCGATGCTCGGGGGCGCGTTGAAGGGATCGCACTCGTGACCGGCATGCTCACCCGGCGCGATCCCGCAGCGCTCGCGCTCGCGTACGCCCGTGAGGGGCTGCGCGTAGTGATCGCATGCCGCAACGCCTACACCGCCTCGCTGGTGCTGGAACAGCTTGAAAGCCTGGCGACCGAAGCCGAGTGGGTCGAGCCCGAGAACGTGCGCGTACGACGCGCACAGGGCCGTTGGTCGGTGGATCTCGGCACGGACGCATCGTGTCCGATCCGCCTCCGAGTGGCAGGCGAGGGCATGCGAGGCATGGATGCTGACGTGCTGCTCTACGACGGAACAGCCCGGGTGAGCCGACTCCGCAACCTCTGGCCGATCGTGGCCGGATCGCCGCACGGCATCACTGAGTGCTGGTAGCCCGGCTGACCGGACGGCGGCCCCCGCTTTTCTGATCGGGGGTCGCCGTTCACCCCGCCCCAGTTTTCTTTTTCACCAGATCAAGCCCGAAATATTCAGGAAATGACCGAGAACAGCCCCAGCACGTCCGATGCGTTCCAGCTCGACCCCGATTCGACGTGGATCGAGGCTGTGGAGGCCTTCCAGGCCGACGCGGCGGCATGGCTGACCCCTGCTGACGCTCCCCAGCTCATGGCGCTGCGCTCGATCGCGAAGGAACTCGACGGCGGCAAGTTCCAGGCCGCGCTCATCAGCCAGTTCACGCTCATCCATCGGGCGCTGCTCTCGCGACGGCCCGGCGAGACGCCGACCGACCCCGGCGAGAAGGCCCGACGCGACGCGCTCGGGCCGTCGCTGTTCGAGCAGCTCGGCGGCGCATGGTCGGCTGACCAGTGACGCCGCACTACGACGACATACCGGCCTGGCCCCCGCAGCGCTGGACCCCGCCGCTCTCCCCCGACTTCCCCTCGGCGTTCGACGGCTACCGCGAGCTGTTCCGGCTCATCTGGCGGGCCGCGTTCGGATACGTGCTGGAGGACTGGCAGGAACAGACGATCCGGCACGCGCTGGAGATCTACCCGCCCGGGCATCCCCGCGCCGGGCAGCTCCGTTTCCGTCAGGTCGTGATCTCGCTCGGCAGGCAGAACGGCAAGACCGAGATCGCGGCGGCGATCGGGCTGTGGGCGCTGCTCATGAAGGCGATTCCATCCGTGGTCGGCATCGCGTCCAACGCCGACCAGGCCCGCCTCGTGTACTCCCGGACGATGCAGGCGATCCGCGGGACGCCGCAGCTCAAGGCCCGGTTCAAGGCCCTCACCGAGACACGCGGCATCCAGACCTACAGCGGCGGCGCGTACGAGATCAAGGCCGCGAAGTCCGCCGCCCTCCAGGGCATCCCCGTTGACGTGGGCCTCGTGGACGAGCTGCACCTGCTCGTGCGCGCCCTCTGGTTCGACCTCGTGAACGGGCTCGGCGGGCGTGCGAATTGCCTCGTCGTCGGGATCACCACGGCGGGCGACTCCACCGAGTCCGAGCTGCTGCTGTTCCTCTACGACCAGGGCGACGAGGCGATCGCGAAGGGCGGCGAAGCCCGGTTCGGGTTCTACGTGTGGGAGGCCCTGGCCGCAGCCATGCCCGAGCAGACCCCGGACGAGCTGGAGCTGCGCCGCGAGCTGTGCCGAGCGAACCCGAGCTTGGCGAGCGGACGCGGCGGCGTCGAACGCCTCGACAACGTGGTCGAGGAAGTGCGGGGCATGCCCGCGCAGGACGCCATACGCTACCGGCTCAACCGGTTCACCGAGTCGGACTCCGCGTTCATGACCGTGCACGGGTGGCGACTGCTGCGCACCGAAGACCCGTTCCCCGACGTGCGCCCCGTGTTCACGATCGACCGCACGCCCGACTGGGGCTATGCGTCGATCGGCGCGTTCGCGATCGACCCCGCAGACGGCAAGACGTACGCCGACCTCGTGGCCTCCTACGTGAGCCCGACGCTCGCGCAGCTCGCGGACGTGTGCGTGGAGCTGCACCGCCGCCACCATGCGGTCACGTTCGGCATGGACGGGTACGTCCTCAAGGATCTTGGCCGCGAGCTGGAGCGGCGCGGGCTCCCCGTCACCATCACCACCTACGGCGACATGCTCAACGGATCCGCGCTGTTCTACGCGAAGGTGCAGCGCGGCACGATCAAGCACCCCGGCCACGAGCTGCTAGACCGGCAGATCCCCGTGACCGGACGCAAGAACGTGAACGACGGGTTCAAGATCTCCCGAGTCGATTCGTCCGGCGAGATCGACGGCGTGCTGAACCACGTCATCGGCGTGCAGCTCGCGGAGGTCACAACGCCCTCCACGCTCCAGATTTTTTGACCCCGAAATACCTACATACGCCTGCACGCATGCCGCGTGTCCGCATTCGCGCGGCGGCATATGGCGGCTGGATGCTCTCTCTCGTGGGATGGATCAGGGACGCGGCGAGCGGGATTATCCGCAGCGCGAGCAGCGACACGACGACAGACGGCGTTACCCCGCCGACCCGCTCGGCGCGTCCCTCCACCGTCTCAGTGAGCGACGCCCTGAGCGTCGGACGGGTCTACCGGGCCGTGCAGATCCACGCGATCGCCGCCAAGCAGCTTTCGATCGAGACGACCCGCTACGGCGTCCGGATCGAGGATCACCCGCTGACCCGCCGCCCGGATCCGTCCGGTCGCCGGTCGAGCTGGGTCGAGCAGGCCGTGGTGTCGCTCGCGACCACCGGCAACGGGTACATGGAGATCATCCGCGACACGTTCGGCCAGGTCGTCGCCCTCCCGATCCTCAACCCCCTGGACGTGCGCATCCGCACCGACCGGGAAGGCCGCATCACCGGGTACGGCTACCACGGGCGCGAGCTGCGCCCCGAGAACGTGCAGCACATCACCCTGCTCCGCGTCCCCGGCACCGCCTACGGCCTCGGCCCGATCCAGGCCGCGCAGCGCGAGCTGTACGGGGCGATCTCGACGCGCGACTACGCG
This sequence comes from Microbacterium resistens, assembly GCF_021172025.1. Taxonomy (NCBI): domain Bacteria; kingdom Bacillati; phylum Actinomycetota; class Actinomycetes; order Micrococcales; family Microbacteriaceae; genus Microbacterium; species Microbacterium resistens. Next base: position 3,939,180 of record NZ_CP082781.1, on the reverse strand, counting down.
GCCGCATGGATGGACGACAGCGGCGTCCCCACCGGCATCCTCAAGTCCGACGCGAACCTGACCAAGGAACAGGCCGACCTCGCCAAGGACCGGTTCAACGACAACGTGGGCCATCGTGGCGGCGTCGCCGTGCTCGGGAACGGGCTCGACTACCGCCCGATCCTGCTGCGCCCCAAGGACGTGCAGTTCATCGAGTCGCAGCAGTTCAGCGCCCTGGAGATCGCGATGATGTTCGGCGTCCCGCCGACCCTCATGCTGATTGCCCCGGAAGGCGGATCGCAGACCTACCAGAACGTCGAGCAGGAATGGCTCGCGTACAGCCGGTTCACGCTCATGGGCTACCTCGTGGAGATCGAGGACGCCCTGTCCGACCTCCTGCCCGGCGCGCAGCGCGCCCGGTTCAACATCGAGGCCCTGCTGCGCGCCGACACGTCCACCCGATACCGGTCCTACCTCGACGCGATCGCCGCGGGGTTCATGACCGTCAACGAGGTCCGCGCGATCGAGGGCTGGGACGCCCTGCCCGACACCGCGCAGAACGACGAACGCGCGTTCGACATCGGCATGCTGCGCCAGCTCCACCCCGCGAAGGAGATCACCGAATGACCGAGCACCAGACCCGCGAGCTGCACATCCGCGCCGCGGTGAACGAACAGGACCGCACCGTCACCGGCGTCGGCGTCCCCTACAACGAGACGATCACCGTCTGGGGCGAGCGGGAGCGGCTGGCACCCGGCGCAGTCGAGGCCGACGGCGCGAAGCTGTTCGCCCGCCACGACACCCCGATCGGCGTCGTGACCGCGCACGAGAACACCGAACAGGGGTGGATCCCCACGGCGAAGTTCTCCCGCACCGCCGCCGCCGATGAGGCGTACCAGCTCGCCCGTGACGGCGTGTACGACGGACTGTCGATCGGGTTCGACGTGCTCCAGGCGCACTACGAGCGCGACGACGAGGGCGACGTGATCGTGTACGACCGCGTGCGCGTCCGCGAGGTCTCCCTGGTCCCCTTCCCCGCCTACCCGTCCGCCCGCGTCACGGGCGTTCGACACGCACCCACCACCAACCCCGGCCCGCAGGCCACCACACGAGAGGACGCCACCATGGCCGACGAGAACCCCACCGCGGAGCAGCAGCGCAGCGCGGACGACATCCGCGAGCTGCGCGAGCAGGTGCAGGACGTGACCCGCTCCGTCGCCGTCCTGACCCAGCGCGGCCTCGACCGCTCCGAGCCCATCCAGGACACCCGCAGCGCGGGCGAGTGGATCCGCGGTCTCGCCTCGGGCGACGAGGACATGATCCGCGAGTACAACGACATGGTGGAGCGCGCCTACGCGGGCGGCACCAGCGCGGACGGCATCAAGGATCCGCAGTACGTCGGTGACACGATCCGGCTCATCAACGCCCCCGACGCCCTCTCGCAGATCTTCGCGACCGGCACCCTTCCCGCGAAGGGCCTTCAGCTTGAGTACGGCGAGCTGAAGTCGGACACCACCGACGTGGACGAGCAGGCCAACGAAGGCGACGACCTCACGACCGGCCAGATGAAGGTCGGCCTCAAGTACGCCCCGATCAAGACCTACGGCGGCACGTTCGGTCTGACCCGCCAGGCGATCGAGCGGACGACCAACGTCAACCTGCTGGACATCCACCACCGGGGGCTCGCGCTCAAGGCCGCGCGACGGAAGGCTGCCGTCCTCCGCGCCCACTACGCGGGCGTCGTCGCCACCAACGCCGCCGACCCGACGCGCGCGATCGTCGTCGCAGATCAGACCAAGTACACGGCTTGGGTCGGGGGCATCGTGGACGCCGCCGAGATCATGCTGGATCTCGGTCTCTCCCTCGACGCTCTCGTGGTGGACAAGTCCATCTTCAAGGAGCTTTCCGAGCTGTCCGACAACGGCGGGCGTCCCCTCATGCGGATCTCCGGCACGGGCGTCAACACCGTGGGCGAGATCGCCCCGAAGGCGCTTGGCGGGGACCTCGCGAGCGTCGCCGTGCGGGTGAACCTCAAGCAGGCCACCCCGGGGGCCGCGTTCGTCAACGGCGAAGCAATCCGCCAGTACGCGAGCCCGATCACCGAGCTGTCGGACGAGAAGATCAGCAACCTGACCAAGGAATTCGGCCTGTACTACTACGCCGCGAACGCGACGGAGATCCCCGGGGCGATCCTCCCCGTCGTCGCCTCCGCGCCGACCCCGCCGGCTGAGGGCTGAGCCATGGCCGACCAGGACGAGACGACCGCCGAGCTGGTCGCAGAGCTGACCGCCTACGTCACCCCGGGAGTGCACAACGCCGCCTCGACCAGTGACGATGAGGCGTTCATCGAGCGGTGCGTGGTGGAAGCTCTCGCCCTGGTCGGCCAGCTCATCGGCGCAGCGACCACGGTCCCGGACGGCATCCGCAACCGGGCCGTGATCGAGGCCGGGAGCGAGCTGTACCACCGTCGCATGGCTCCGAACGGCATCAGCCAGTACGCGGCCCCGGACGGTGGCCAGCTCCGCGTCGCCCGGGATCCGATGGTCACGGCGCGAATCATCCTCGGCCCGTTCCTCCCCCTGGGGTTCGCATGAGCGGCGAGCTGAGAGCGCTTCGCGTCGAGTTGGCCGACACGATCACCGGCATCAACACGTACACCCACCTTCCGGGGCGTGCGGTGCTCCCGTGTGTGTGGATCCTCGCCGGGAGCCCGTACCTCCAGCAGGGCGACACGTTCGGCTCCCAGACCGTCCGACACCAGGTCGTCATCGCAGCGCAGACGGGACCGAACGACGCCGAGACGGACGAGCTGGACCGGCTCATCGAGAGCGTTCTGCACGACCTCGCGGAGGCCGACTACCTCGTGGAACGGGTCGATCAGCCCATCTCTCAGAACCTGAACGGCCAGGAAATCCTCGCCGTACCGATCACCGTCGCCGGGACGATCCCGGCCCTCACCTGAAAGGAACCGCCATGGGCTCGTCCCGCATTCGCGGCAACAAGAAGCCGGTACTCCGGATCGGTGCCCCGGGCACCGACCACGCCGCCGATCTCATCAGTTGGCGCATCGAGAACGAAGAAGCCGACGCGGACACCGTCACGTTCGAGGACGCCGAGAAGGGCGGCGACCGTCAGCACTTCCTGCGCGGTGCGGCGATCCAGTCCACCCAGACCGCCGCTTTCTGGCGGTACGTCTGGGAGAACAGCGGCGAGACGGAGGTGCCCTACACGGTCGCCCCGCACGGCAACGCGACCCCGACCGCCGACGAACCGCACTTCGTCGGAACGCTCACGATCGGCCCCAAGCCCACCATTGGCGGCGAGGCCGACACCAGCGCCACCAGCGCATTCCAGTTCGACTACGAGTTCCGCATCGACGGCGAGCCGACGATGGACACCGGGACGACCCCGTAACGCCATGGCCGGGGGCGTGTACCAGAACCGCGGGGTCCGCATCGAGGGCCTGCGCGAGCTGAATGCACGCCTCCGGGCCGCGGGCGACGACTCTCAGGACATGCCCGACCTCATGCAGAGGATCGGGAACATCGTCATCGAGAACGCCCGCGTCCCCGCCGACTCCGGCGAGCTGCGCGGCACGCTGCGCGCCGGACGAGGCCGAACGAAAGCCGTCGTCCGCGCCGGGTACGCCCGACGCGGCGCACACGCGGGCGTCGTCCACTACGGCGACCCGCACCGCAACCACCGCGCGCAGCCCTTCCTCGTGGACGCGCTGCGCCGCACCCAACCCCAAATCGTCTCGGAGCTGTCAGACGGCATCAACGAGATCCTGCACCGCCACAACCTCACCTGAAAGGCCCACACCCATGACCACCACCGCCCCCAAGTTCGACTTCGAGCAGCTCACCCTCGGAGAGGTCGCCACGATCGAAGACCTGTCCGGGTTCGGCATCGGCGCGCTCAACCAGGGCACCCCCCAGGGGAAGTTCCTCGCCGCCATCTACATGGTCGTCCAGCGCCGCAGCGGAGACCCGACGTTCACGTTCAACCAGGCCCTCGCCGTCCCGATGGTGGAGGCGCAGAAGGCCCTCGGGTTCACGGGCGACGACGCCGACGAGGACGAGGCCGACGAGGACGCGAGCGCGGAGGGAAACGCGCCGACCTCCGACGAGCCCGTGACCGTCTGAGGGCGGAGCTGATCGTCTACGCCGGGATCCAGCCGAGCGAGATAGATCAGCTCACCGTCGGAGAACAGAAAGCGATCGCGCGGCTGCTGAGAAAGCGCCGCTGAGTCCAGGTGTGGGGGCCGTGCCGCCCCGGCCCCCACACCCACCACCAGGAAGGCCCCGCCGTGGCACGTAACACCGTGATCGTCTCCGTGCTCGGAGACACCCGCGATCTGCAGAACAAGCTCGGTGGGGCCGAAGGCGCGTTCGGGAAGTTCGCGAAGGCCGCAGCGGCGGGGGCCGCGGTCGCCGTCGCCGCGGTCGGCGCGGTCGGCGTCAAGGCCGTGCGCAGCGCCTCCGAGCTGGAACAGTCCATGGGCGGCATGGGCGCAGTGTTCAAGGACAACGGGGCGCAGATGGAGAAGTGGGCCAACGGTGCCGCCTCCAGCGTCGGGCTCGCCAAGAGCGAGTACGCGAGCCTCGCGACCGTCCTCGGGTCGCAGCTCAAGAACATGGGCGTCTCGACCGACGAGCTCGGCGGGCAGACGAACAAGCTGATCGGGCTCGGCGCGGACCTCGCCGCGCAGTTCGGCGGACCGACCTCCGACGCCGTGGGCGCGATCTCGTCGCTGCTGCGCGGCGAGCGTGACCCGATCGAGCGCTACGGCGTCTCGATCAACGAGGTAGCCGTCAAAGCGAAGATGGCTGAGATGGGCCTGTCCGGGCTCACCGGGGAGGCAGAGAAGGGCGCGAAGCTCCAGGCGACCCTCGCGCTGCTCTACGCCCAAACCGCCGACGCTCAGGGCGCGTTCGCCCGCGAATCGACCACCCTCGCAGGCTCCCAGCAGCGCCTCGCCGCAGGCACCGAAAACCTGTACGCCACGCTCGGGATGTCCCTGCTCCCGGCTGTCACCGCCGTCACCGCGGCCCTGGGCGAGTTCGTCAGCCGCATCTACAACTCCGACGCATTCGACGCCTTCACCGGCAACCTGACCGAAGCGTCGAACACGTTCGCGGACTTCGTGTTCGGGATCCTCAACGGCACCCAGTCCCTCGACTTCGGAGCCCTGTTCTCCGGCCTGCTCCCCGCCGTCATCAACGGCATCCAGGCCGCCGCCGACTGGCTGTCGGGCGGTGGCCTCGTCGCGATCTTCGAGGCCCTGAACACGGGCCGGGAAACACTGCTCGGCGTCGCCCTCCAGGTGTTCGGGGCGCTCGTGGAGGCCCTGCCCCTCATCATCCCGCCGCTGATCGAGTCCCTGACCGGGCTCGTGCTCCAGACGGTCGAGTTCCTGGTAGCCGCACTGCCGCAGATCCTCGACGGCGCGGTGATCCTGTTCACCGGCCTGGTCGACGCGATCCCCAAGATCCTGCCGGTACTGCTCGACGCGATCGTCAAGCTGCTGCCGAAGCTCGTCACCGCGATCCTGTCGATGCTGCCGAAGATCCTCGACGCCGCGGTGAAGCTGTTCACTGCCCTGGTCGAGTCGATCCCGGTCATCCTGCCCCTGCTGCTGCGCGCGATCGTGGATCTGCTGCCCCGGCTGATCGAGTCGATCCTGTCGATGCTGCCGAAGATCCTCGAATCCGCGGTGCGACTGTTCACCGCCCTGGTCGAGTCGATCCCGATCATCCTCCCGCTGCTGCTGCGCGCGATCGTGGATCTGCTCCCCAAGATCGTGATGAGCGTCCTCGAAATGCTGCCGACGCTGCTCCAGGCCGCGATCGAGCTGTTCACCGGCCTGGTGACCGCGATCCCGCGGATCGTGCCCGACCTCGTGCGGGCGATCTTCGACATCGCCCCGCACCTGGTCTGGTCCGTCCTCGAAATGGTGCCCCGGCTCGTCCAAGCCGGTATGGATCTCATCGGCGGGCTCGTCCAGGGCCTCGGGAACGCCGCGTGGGAAGTGGGGTCGATGCTGCTCGACATCGCGTCGAGCGCCGTTGACGACTTCCTGTCGTTCTTCGGCATCCACAGCCCGAGCCGCCTGTTCGAGGGGTTCGGCGTCAACATCGACCAGGGGCTGGCGAAGGGCCTCGCGGGCGGGATGCGTCACGTCACCCGCGCTGTCGATGACCTGAACGGGGCCGTCGAAGGCGGGTTCGACCCGTCCCTGGATCTCCCGTCGATCGGCGCACGCCGCGGCGGCACCGGGGCCGGGTACGGCGGACAGCGGGTCTACGAGATCAACATTCACACTCTCGCCCCGTCCGTTGAGGTCGGGCGGGCCGTCGTCGCCGCGATCCGCGAGTACGAGGCCGCCGAAGCGGGGGTGATGATGTGATCCGCGAGACGACCCTGCTGTCGAACGTCGTCCTCCAGACGTTCGACGTGTCCGGCCCGTTCGTGCTCGGCATGTCCAAGCTCGGATACTCCAAGCTCGGGAAGGCCACCGACACCGGATCCTGGACCGAGTGGACCGCCCACGCGACAAGCATCGTCGCGCACCGCGGCGCGCGCCGCGACGGCGTGACGATCCAGAACGAGGTCGGGCTGCTCACCGTCACCATGCGCGACCCCGGGAACATCCTGAACGTCGCGAACGGGCTGTTCCCCGACACGCCCGCGCGGCTCGTGCTGCGCCTCGGCGGCGTGGACCGGCCTCTGTTCACGGGCCGGATCTACGACATGCGCCGCGACCTGGTGCGACTCACCGGTCGCCACACCCTCACGCCCGTGGCCGTCATCACGATTGCCGACGCCGTGCGCTCGCACAACTCGATCACCCGCTACGGGGCACTGCCGACAGCCGGGTACGAGACGTTCCGCGCCCGGATCCTCCGTCTCACCGAGACGGCGCGCGAGCCGATCGAAGCGCCGTCCACGAGCCCGACCGCGCTGCTGGCCCGCACCGTGTACGAGTCGAGCCTGTCGAACCACCTCACCCTCGCCTGCCAGACGATGGGGGCGATGTGGTACGTCGGCGCGGACGGCACCACGCGGACCCGCATTCTCGACCCGGCCAAGGCTCCCCAGGGACCGCCGTTCACGTTCGGGACGAGGCCCGGGGCGCTGCACCATATCCGCTCCCAGCCGAGCAACGGCCTCGCGGACTTCGTGAACACGCTCTACGCACGCCAGCACCGCGCCAAGCCTGACCCGAACAACCCCAGCTCATGGGTGGCAGACGACAGCACGGAGCTGACCTACTACGACCCGGTCAGTCAAGGCCGCTGGGGCAACCGTGAAGCCGTCCACGATACGAACTACTACTTCCGCACCGGGGACGACTTCAGCGCCTGCCAGGCCCGCATCACCCCGGCCCGCGACCCCAAAGCACGGGTACGGCGGATCACCTGGAACGCGCAGGAACGCCTCGCAGACATCCCCCGCCTGGAGTTGGGAAACGTCATCAGCTACACCGACCTGAGCGTGACGCGCACCGGCCCGGACGGCGGCACGTACTGGCCCGAGCAACGCGCGTTCATCATCGGCATCCACCACACGATCACGCCGACCCGCTGGCTGATCGACCTCGACCTCTTCGGAACGGACTGACATGTACAAGCACTACACGGACGGGCAGATCCTCACCGCCGACGACGCCAACGCGTTCATGCGACAGGGAACGATCTTCGTGGACTCGGTGGCCGAGCGCGACAGAATCAACGCCGAGGAAGGCATGCGCGCCTGGCACAGACCGAGCAAAGCCCTGATCGAGTACGTCGGCGGCGCATGGCGGCGCGTTGATAGCGGCTGGGTCAGCTTCGTGGACATCGTCCCGGACACCGGGGCGACGCTCAGCCAGGGACCCGGGGCGCGCCGGATCGGTGACGTCGTGTACCTCAACGGACTGCTCACCGCGACCGGCGGCGGCAACCTGGCCGACGTGGCTGCCTACTTCTCTGTCCCCGTGGAGATGAGGCCGAACGGGCTGCGCGTCATGGCGGTCACGAACGACGCCAACCGGGCCGCGCACGGGTCGCTGCGCGTCGAAACCAACGGCGTAGTCCGGATCGGATCTTCCGGGCTCAACAACCGTATGTGGCTCAACTGCTCCTACGTGCTCTGAAAGGACTTCCACCATGCTCCCGATCCCGTTCGACAACCCGAGCACCTACCCCGGCCACGCAGGCGTTGACTTCGGGCAGTCCCGCGGAACCCTCATCCCCGCATCCGGCCCCGGCGTCGTCTCCGCCCTCACCTACGCCCCCAAGCCCGGATACGTCACATGGGTCCGATACGACGAGTACCCCGACTACGAGGTCGGCTACTGCCACCAGGACAGCCCCGACCGGCCCGCGATCGGCACCCGCGTCAACGAGGGCGATTGGCTCGGCTGGGTCGGCTCCACCGGCACCAACAGCGACGGCCCCCACCTCCACCTCGAAACCGACCCGGGCGGCACCTATGAAGCCGTCTGGGACCTGTTCACCGCCGCCCGCATCGTCGGACGCGCCACGACCCCCACACCGCCCCCGAACGTCCCCAAGGAGGACCCCATGAGTAAGTACCTGGAGCTGAAGCGCTGGAACCGCCTGCACTTCTTCCTGCTCGGCCCCGAGACGGTCTACTACGTCGCAGACCCGAACGCGCTCGCCTACCTGAAAGACCACTACGGCCCGTTCACCGAAGGCGACGAGATGGACAATGCCGCGTTCACCCTGGAGCTGAACCTCAACGCGATCCCGTGGTCCGCGGTGGACGCCTGCATGCGCAGCGTCGCCCTCGGCAACGACGGTCGGCACTGGTCCCGCCAGCAGGCCGAGGGAATCGCGATCAGGGGCCAGCTCACCGCCCGCGCCCGCACCCTGGACGACGAGCGCCTGACGCTGGACGACCTGCTGACGACCGCCGCCGAGATCCCGCCCGTCGAAACGCCGGTGACCGCGTGAGCGCGACCGAGATCGTCGCGATCGTCGTCGCCGTCCTCGCCGCCTCCGGCGCATGGCTGAACGCCCGCTACGGGCGCATGGCCCGCGTCGAGGCGCGCCTGGCCGCAGTCGAAGCCCTGAACAACCGGCTTTGGGCGTACGTGCGCCGACAGCACGACCACGCCTACCGATCCGGCATCGACCCCCTACCCATCCCCGACGACCTGTTTGGAGAGAACGAATGAACGACACCCCCGCCCCCCTCACCCGCCGCGCGCGGCGCGCAGCACGCCAGGACAAGGCCGCTGTCATCGCAACGCCGACGTTCCGACGCTGGGCCTACGGCCTCGCGATCGCGAGCATCGTCGCCGCGATCGGGGCCGGCTGGCTGCCCCCGGGCGCATCCGTGTACCTGCTCCCCCTCGCCGCCGCCCTGTTCTTCGTGAACGAGAACGGCGACCCCAAGTAGGACGAGAACGGCCCCGGCACGGCGGGATCTCCCACCCTGCCGGGGCCGTCAACCCGACCTTGACACCCGATTGGCGTACGTCCTACGCCGCGCCCGGGAGGACGAGACGCCCGATTCCCTCGCGTAGCTGCTCGGAATCGACCTTCGTGTAGATCGCCGTGCTGGCCGGGTTCTCGTGCCGCATCGCCTCCTGCACGACCCGAAGGTGAACCCCAGCCTTGACCAGCTCGGTCCCGTACGTGTGCCGCAGCGCGTGAGGGGTCGCCCTCACCCCTGCCCGCCACATCGCATCGGAGATCGCCATGGACACCGCATGTGACGACACGTGCGGACGGGATCCCGTGTAGCTCGGGAACCACCAGCCCGTCGTCGGCCACCGCTTCGCCTCCGCGATCAGCTCATCGTGCAGCGGCAGGCGTGCCACCTTCCCGCCCTTCCCGATCACCGTCAGGACGCCCGTCCACGGGTCCACGTCCTCACCCTGGATCTTCGCGATCTCGTGCACCCTCAGCCCGGCCAGCGCCCCCAGCAGCACGTACGCTCGCGTCCGGCGTCGATTGCACGCCCGCAGCAGCGCGTAGAGCTGTTCCGGGGACAACGGGCGTGGGAGCGTCTTTGGTCGCTTCGGGCTCGGCGTCCGATCGGCAGGGTTGTCCTCGCGGATCCCGCTCCGCTGCATCCACTTGCAGAACGCGCGGATCGAGGCGTGATACGTCGCCCTCGTCGCCTGGCTCATGTCCCGCGCGAGCCACGTCTGAATGTGCACGGGCTCCAGCGACCGGGCCGTGGTGTGCGACCGGCTCAGCAGGTTCCGAACCGTCCCGATCCGCTCACGGATCGTCCGCTCAGAAAGCCCCTGAGACTTCATCCAGACTTCCCACGACGACAGCGTTTCCATATCCATGTTCCTCTCTCGGGCACGCCGAGTAGCCCCCTCTCGCGAGGGGTTGACTAGTCCCCAGAGCGTGACGAATCTAGGGCACCCGGCATGCCCCTGAGCGCATACCGGTCAGGGGTACTACAAACCGTTATCCAACCCGCCTACCGGACGACCAATCGGGCGATCCGGGACCTTCGCCCAAGCCACCCCAGGCCGGGAGACGCGCTCCCAGATGCGCCCGCAGTGATCGCACTGCCAGACGGTGCCGATGCCGACCGTCCAGTACATCGGAGGAATGCAGCCGAACACGCTTCCGGGGCATCGGTCATAGGCGGGCTCGACCATCTTCAGAATCCCCATCACGCACCCCCGTTCGGGCGGTCTGTGACCTCGCAACCGCAATCCGGGCAGTACCACATGTCCGGCTCGGCGGGGTACTCATCGTCTGCGGGCTCGCCGCGGTAGAAGATCATGTCCGGCTCACCGCAGTTCGGGCACTCCATCAGTTGCTCCGATCCGGGCGGCCTGCCGCCCATCGAACGCCGTTCGCCGTCTCGTGCTCGGTGTGCCCCTCGTCGGTGCGGACGCACCAGACCTTCGCCCAGCCATCCGCGAGTTGATAGTGCCGACACTGACCGTTCGGGAAGAACCCGGGTCGCGCGCTCATGACTCGCTCCCATCCGGGGCGGTTGGGTGTCGGTACGTCGGGGGTCGGCGTTACCGTGTCCGCGTGGATCCCCGACTGACCGTTGAGCACGTCATCGTGCGCCGCCACGAGCCCGAGCGCTGGAACGTCCGCTACGAGGGTCGCCTGATCGGGTACGTGATCCACAAGCAAGTCGGTTCCCGGCCTGTCTGGTTCTACGACGCGCACGTCCTCATCGACGGGCACGACGTGAGCCTGGATCTCGATACCGACTTCGACGGGCGGTGCAACAAGATCCTGACCGCTTTCCTCGACCCCGCCGCCTTCCCGCAGACGCGCTACTGGCTGCGCCTGTAGACCCAGCCCGCCGCGGATCGACGCGAGGCCCGCCTGGGACGACACCGGACGGCGGATGCCGTTCTCAGCCTCCCAGCGAAGCATCGCGTCCCACGACCCGCTCATGCGCTCATCCGATCGGCGTAGCGCTGCTGCGCGGCCTGTCGAGTGATGCCGAGCGCATCCCCGATGTACTGCCACGAGTGGCCCTGTGCCTTGAGGCCGACGACGGCACGACTGATCGCGTCCTCTACCTCGTCCCGGAGGGAGAGCAGTTCGCCCAGCTCCCAATCGTCGGCCTTCGCCACGCGAGCACCAGCGCCTCGGATGATCCGACGTGCGAACGCGATGTAGGAGCCCGTTTCGACCTCACGACGCCCCATCACTGCACCGCCTCGGGGAACGTCGAAACGGTGTCAACGTCGAGTTGACGCCACAGCTCAGCGATCGAGAGAGCCCGCCCGGGGGTCCAAAACGCCTCGGATCCAGAGGAACCCTGAGCCATGTAATGAATAGGTCAAGGGTTCGATTCCCTTAGGCGGCTCACACAGAAGCCCCCGTCAGGACACCGGTCCGGACGGGGGCTTCGTGGTTTGGGCTTCGCCCGGTTCGTGCTTCAGCCGCGACGGTACTCGGCGCTGATCGGGCAGTCGAAGGGGTCCCGAGCCGCGAGACCGACACGGTTCAGGTACTGGATCACGATCGCATACGACCGGACGAGCGTCGTCTCCGTGTAGGGCACATCGTTGGCGCGGCAGTGCTCGCGCACGATCGCGCGCGCACGGGAGAGGTGCGGCCGCGGCATGTTCGGGAACAGGTGATGCTCGATCTGGTAGTTCAGTCCGCCCATGAGCCAGGTGGCCCACCAGCCGCCGCTGATGTTGCGGGACGTGCGCACCTGCTTGGTGAAGAAGTCCAGGCGTGCGTCCGCGGCGATGACCGGCATGCCCTTGTGGTTGGGCGCGAACGACGCCCCCATGTACACGCCGAAGACGGCGAGCTGGACGCCCACGAAGGCGAACGCCATGCCCAGCGGAAGCAGAACGAACACCGGGACGAGCACGACGGCGAAGCGGACGGCGAGCAGAGCCAGTTCCTGGCCGCGGCCGGCGATCCGCCCCCGCGAGAGGAGGTGACGCACACTGAGCGCGTGCAGGTTGAGCCCTTCCAGGGTGAGCAAGGGGAAGAACAACCAGCCCTGTCTCCTGGTGATCGCCCGGACGAGCCCTCGCGAGCGCGCGGCGTCCTCGTCCAGGAACGAGATCGTGTCGACCTCGATGTCGGGGTCTTTCCCGACCCGGTTCGGATTGCCGTGGTGACGCGTGTGCTTGGAGTCCCACCAGGAGTAGCTCATCCCGACCACGCCGCCGAGGACCCGTGCGAGCCGGAGGTTCGCGGGACCGCTCGTCAGGATCTGCCGGTGGGCCGCCTCATGAGCGAGGAATGCGACCTGGGTGAAGAGCACCCCCAGGGCCGCGGCGATGAGGAGCTGGAACCAGCTGTCGCCGAGAAGGAGGAAGCCCGCGATGCAGGCCGCGAACCCCAGGGTCAGCGCCGTGCCGACGGCGGCGTAGAAGAGCGGCGTCCGCGACAGGAGCCCCGTCTCCCGGACGGTCCGGGAGAGCTGGGTGTACGCCTTCGCCATCGGCGGGAACGCGTCCGCGCCTGCGTAGGTCTGCCGGACCGGACCGAGGGTGCCGGCCGGAGATGGTGCAGTGAGGGAAAGGGAGATGATTCTCTCCTCTGATCGGAGCCCTTGAGCCGTGGAAGCCAAGGGCGGACGCCGATCGCTACGCGCCACGCTACGCGTCCTCGCATGCCCCGAACCGAATACGACTCCTCCCGCGGGTCGTCGGGCGGGAGGCACCGCTCTCCCCGGACACGAAGACGGGTCCCCCGACGCGTCGGCGCCGGAGGACCCGTCTCGGTGCGAAAGGTCAGATGACCTGGATGTTCGCCGCCTGCATTCCCTTCGGACCGCGCTCGGAGTCGAACGAGACCTTCTGGTTCTCCTCGAGGTTGCGGTAGCCGTCGCCCGTGATCGCGCTGAAGTGCGCGAACACGTCGTCGGATCCGTCGTCGGGCGCGATGAAGCCGAAGCCCTTCTCGGAGTTGAACCATTTGACGGTGCCAGTGGCCATGACGTCATTCCTTCGTTGTCCGGGACCACGGGAGTGATCCGTGTATCCGCAGCGAGTTCGCGGCGGAAGTCTGAGGTGGTCGGGTGATCGGCGAGATCCCCTGGGAGCTCCGATCATGCACGGGTTCTCGCCCGAGCGGAGGAGGGCGGCGGAGCAGATACGGCAACCAATCGACAGAGCGGGCACCGCGGGCGCGATGCATCCGAAGCCACTGAACTGGATACCCGCCGGGCCATCGCCCGGGCCAGAAGCTGGTCTGGAGCCAGGCTCCAGCAGAAACACAACTTCAACAACCTGGGGACAGCCTACCCCATCGGATGCACAGGGCTTCGGACGGTGCCGCAGCGTCGGTCGTTGAGCGAGCGCAGCGAGACGAAACGCGTACGAGCCCGGTCATCACGTTTCGACTCGTCGCTGCGCTCCTCGCTCAACGACCGGAAAGAGCGTCGGCCGTTGAGCGAGCGACGCCGGGTCACCACGTTTCGACTCGTCGCTGCGCTCCTCGCTCAACGACCGGACGAGGTGTCGGTCGTTGAGCGAGCGCAGCGAGACGAAACGCCCCATCCCCGGTCCCTACGTTTCGACGCGACTCTTCACGCAGCGGGTGAGACCCACACCGTGAGTACAATCCGGGCATGCGCCGCCTCTCCCTGCTCGTCCCGCTCGCCCTCGCCGCCGTTCTGCTCGCCGGCTGCGCCCCGTCCGCCGCGGGACCGACACCCTCGACCTCGCCGACGACGGGCACCGGTGCCGACCCCTCCCCCGCCCCGACGCCGGAGGAGACGCCCGAGACCTCGGCACTGGTGCTTTCCCTCGACACCCTGTCGGCGGTGTCCGCAGACGGCGCCGTCCTCACGAGCGCTCCCCTCTCGGACGCCGCGGCCGTGACCTCGGTGCTGACCGACCATCTCGGCGAGCCCACCGCCACGACACGCGACGACCGGTACGGGTTCACCTCCACGAAGTGGGGCGAGGCCGTCATCGTCGGGACGGCGGATCAGTCGTCCGACGCCAGCGTGAGCTTCCGGGCTGCGGCGATCGACGCGCTCGCACTGCGCTCGTCCGACGGCGCGAGCGTCGGGATGACCGGTGACGAGGTCGCGGCGACGGGCGCCAGCCTGGACTCGACCTGGTCCGATGACGCGAACGGCCGCAACCACGAGGTCTTCGTCTCCCAACGGAAGGCGATCGATGGGACCTCGTCGCTGGTGCACCCGGGAGAGACCGGAAGCGTCTTCGTGAGCTACGACGTGGTGAACAGCGTCCTCGAGTCCATCAGCGCGCCGGGCAACGACTTCAGCGACCTCTGACCGCCGCCCGCGGGAGCACGAGACAGCACGAGGACGGAGGATCGTTCCTCCGCCTCGGCATGGTGCGGGGCGGGCGCGGGAGCGTAATGTGTCGGGGCATGGGAACCCTGTACTACGGCAGTCCCGAAACCGCCATCGAGATCGAGGATCGCACGCTCGCGCACCTGAAAATCGTGATCACGACCAAGCTCCGGCGAGACGAGAGCTTCACGGTCTCGTGGAAGCACCCCGAGAGTCAGCCGGAGGGACGCAGCACGATCTGGCTGCACCCGTCCATCCCGCTCCGGTTCGTGTTCGACGACCCCGAGCAGCCGCCGCTGAGCCGGAAGTGGATCGACGACCTCGCGCATTCCTCGCACTCGTCCGGAGGCATCGTCCTCGTCCCGGAGAACATGGAGTAAACGCACCGGTACGGCTCTTCGGCATCAGATCAGCTCCAGGGCGGGCCCCTCGTGCACGGCGAGGTAGACCGCGTTGCGGACCCGGTTCGCCTCCTCCGCCGTGAGCGTCCGGTCGATGGGTCGAAGGACGACCCGCAGCAGAACGTTGGTCTGCCCCGCCCGCGTCGCCAGTCGCTCGCGCGCCGCCGCGGGCAGCTCGTCGTGCGGGGTGCGCGCCCGGATCGTGACCGACTCGATCACCTCGGCCTCGTCCCCGAGGGCGGTACGGATGCGATCGCCCAGGGTCTCCTCGTCCGCCTCGGCTCCGACCACGACGGAGAGGTCCCGGCGAGTGGCCGGAAGCGGCGACACGTGGCGCCACGGCTCGAGGGTGAGCATCTGCGCGGCGATCCGCGGATCCGTGGCCCGCAGGTAGCGGATGTCAGGGATGGACTTGCGCAGCATCAGCGCCCGCTCCAGGCCCATCCCGAGCGCCAGTCCCGACCACCGCTCGGGGTCCAGGCCCGAGCGGCGGAGCACGTCGGGATGGATGCGCCCGCACTCGGCGAGCTCCAGCCACCGTCCGTCGTGACGGACGTCGATCTGCCTCCCGCCGATCGTGTACGGGTGCACCGCGTCCGTCACCCGCCACTCGGCCCCGGGAAGGACCGCCTCGACCAGGAGCGCGATCATCTCCCGCATCTCCTCGTCCGTGGTCTCTCCGGTGCGGATGCGCCACAGGTCGACCTGGTGCGGCTCCCCGACGTGGGTGCGGTCGACGACGTCCCGCCGGTACACGAGACCGGGGACCACGATCAGCTCATCGACGCGGTCCTCGCCGGCGTAGTCCTCCAGGGCGGTCGGCAGAAGCGCGCTCGTATGGCTGCGCAGCATCACCGTGGGGCTGACGTACCGCGTGTACCGGCGGGCTCGCGTCACGTCCTCGACGCCGTAGCCGAGGCGGTCATAGTTGTCCCGCACGGGGACGAGCGGGGACGAGCGGACGATCCGCACCGTGCAGCCCCACGACGTGCGGAGAGAGTCGACGACGCCGTCGAGCAGCGTCTGGACGGCATGCGGTCCCTGGACGGGATCCGTGAGATCGCGGATGGACAGAGCCCGCGTGAGCTGTGCGGGCGTCAGGTGGTCGGTCTTCGACATGAAAGGTCTCCGGTGTGGTCGGTCGGGGTGGAGAGCTTCCCCCGGCCGCGCCTACGAAGACCTGGGCGCTAGCGCGCGTCGAGGACCCCGCGGCCATGTCCCGGCCGGGGGTTCCGAAATCGCTGCTGCCTGAGCACGGGACCAGCATACCCAGCGGCCGCACGGGCGCGCCGATGGCGGTGGGCACGCGAGACGGCGAGGGCCCGGCCGACCACGTGGGTCGGCCGGGCCCCGGCGCGCAGGCGCGCTCGTCCTACTCGCAGCGCAGGCCGTCCTCCGGCACCGTGCTGTCGAGGAAGAAGCCGTCGACGGCGCTGTCGACGCAGCGGTTGCCCTTGTTGTATCCGGTGTGCCCTTCCCCCACGCGGGTGATGAGCACCCCGCCCTCGAGCTGCTCGGCCAGCGACACCGACCAGTCATACGGCGTCGCCGGGTCGTTGGTGGTGCCCACGACGAGGATCGGCCCCGCACCGGGCGCGGTGATCTCGCCGCGGGTGCCGGTGGGCGGATAGGGCCAGACGGCGCACGGATCCGCGCCCTCCCAGTACGGTGCGATCGTCGGAGCCTTCTCCGCGATCAGCGCCTTCGCGGCCGCCTCGGCCTGCGGGTCGTCCTCCACCGGGTAGTCCATGCAGTTGTAGGCCCGGAACGCCTCCGACGAGTTGTCCTCGTACTCGCCGTTCTGGGTCCGGCCGTTGTAGAAGTCCGCGAGGAAGAACGCGGTGCTCGGATCCCCTTCGAGTGCACCGCTGAGAGCGTCCGTGAGGTAGGACCAGCTGTCCTGCGAGTAGAGGGCGGAGATGATCGCGGTCATCAGGGCGTCGGCGCCCAGCATCCGGCCGTCGCCGTTCTGCAGCGGCACCCGGGCCACGCTCGCCAGGAGCGCGCCGAGATCCGCCATCGCCTCGTCCACGGTGCCGTTGAACGCGCAGTCGTTCCCGGACAGGCAGTCGGCCATGTAGGCCCGCAGCGCAGACTCGAAGCCGAGCGCCTGCGTGGTGCTGACGTCCAAGCCCGAGACGGCCGGGTCGATCGCCCCGTCCAGTACCAGGTGGCCGACGCGCTCCGGGTACAGGTTCGCGTAGGTGGCCCCGAGGAAGGTGCCGTAGGAGTAGCCGAGATAGTTCAGCTTCTTGTCGCCGAGCACCGCGCGCAGCAGGTCCATGTCGCGCGCGGAGTTGATCGTCGTGATGTACGGCAGGATCCCGCCGCTGTTGGCCTCGCACGCCTGTGCGAAACGGGCGTTGGCCTCGTCGAGCTCCGCCGTCCACTCGTCGGAGCCGCGCACGCCCTCGGGGATCGCGTAGAGGTACTCGTCCATCTCCGCGGCGTCGAAGCAGCGCACGGCTGTCGACTGGCCCACGCCGCGCGGGTCGAAGCCGATGACATCGTACGCCGCGATGACGTCCGGTCCCACGGCGTAGTCGATGCTCTCCGAGATGAAGTCGAGGCCGCTCGCGCCGGGACCGCCGGGGTTCGTCAGAAGGGAACCCGCCGGCGTGCCCTCCGCGCGGTGGCGCACCACCGCGAGGTCGATCTCCCCGGCCTGCGGGGCGGACCAGTCCAGCGGAGCCGTGACGGTCGTGCACTCCATCCCGGACGAGCACGGCTTCCAGTCGAGCTTCTGCGCGTAGAAGGGCATCAGCTCCTCGGACACGCCGCTTGTGTCCGGCTCCGTGGTGCGCTCCGGCAGCGGCGACGAGGACGTCCCCGGCGGGATCATCGCGTACAGGCATCCAGAGAGGGCGACGGAGGCGACGGCGAGGCCCGCCAGGACGGTCGCGAGGCGGCGGATCCGCCGGGTCGATCGGTTCTTCACGGTTTCCTCCCGCTCGTCACGGTGACGAGCAAGCTCTCGAGGGCGAGGGTCGGAGCGACGTTGCGCTCCAGCGACTCCCTGGTCTCCGCCAGGTGGTCGAGCACGTCCAGCGTACGCGTGGCCGGCCAGGCGTCCGCGAGCGCGGCGAGCTGATCGCTCAGCTCGCGGTTGATCAGGTCGTCGGTGCGACCGAACTGCAGCAGCACGACGTCGCGGAACAGCGACTGCAGGTCCGTGAGCACGCGGTCGATGCCGTCGCGAAGGCTCCGGGTCGCACGTTTGCGCTGCTCGTCCTCGAGCGCGGAGACCTGCGCCCGCAGCGCCGGCGGAACGGCCTGGCCCTCGGCGATCCCGACCGTCCGCAGCAGCGACTCGCGCTCCGCGGCGTCCCGCTCGGCGGTGAGGGCCTTGGCGTCCTCCGTCGCCGCCTGGACGATGCGCCCTGCCACCTCCACGGCATCGCCGACGCCGCGCACGCCGAGGACCGCGCGCATGGTGTCGTCGCGGCGGATCCGCGCGGCCTCGTCGGTGGCCAGGCGCTGAGCCATCCCGATGTGCCGCTGCGCATGCCGCGCCGCCTGCTCGGCGATCTCCGGGGAGACGCCCGTGCGGTGGACGATCAGCCGGGCGACGTCGTCGACCTCCGGCTCCCGCAGGCGCAACGGCCGCACGCGCGAGCGGATCGTGGGAAGCAGATCCGCCTCGCTCGGAGCGCACAGGATCCACACCGTCCGCTCCGGCGGCTCCTCGAGCGCCTTCAGCAGGACGTTCGAGGTCCGCTCCACCATCCGGTCCGCGTCCTCGACGACGATGACGCGGTAGCGTCCCGACGAGGGGGCGAAGTAGGAACGCTCGACGAGCGCGCGCGCCTCGGCGATCGTGATGATCACCTTGTCGGTGCGCAGGGCCGTGACGTCCGGATGCGTGCGCGCGAGGACCTGGCGCATGGTCGCCTCGTCGTCCGGCCCCTCGGCGATGAGAGCCGCGGCGAAGGCGTAGGCGAGCGTGGAGCGCCCCGATCCGGGCGGGCCGGTGATGAGCCACGCGTGCGCGAGGGCCTCCGGATCCGCCGCGGCCGCGCGCAGCGCCCGCACCGCCTCCTCCTGCCCCCAGACGTCCGTCCACGGAAAGGGGGCGGTGACGGGGTCGGGCATGGATTCAGCCTAGCCGCGCCTCCCGACACTCCCCTCCCCTCGTCCCCTCTCATCCCCGTCACCTCCGGGTTTGGGGTCCGCCGTGGTCGTTCGGGGCTCGTTGTGGGGCCGATTCCTCCCGGAACGCGCCCCGACTCCGGACGGGGAAGGGATCAGGCGCCGAGGTCGTCGACCCGTGCCGCCACGCGGGCGGCGATCGTCTGCGGGTCGTCGGTCGCATCCAGCACGAGGAACCGCTCGGGCTCCGCGTCCGCGAGGGCGAGGAAGGCCGCGCGGACCCGTCCGTGGAACTCCTCCTGCTCCGCCTCCAGGCGGTCGAACGGCTTGTCGTCGGCGTCCAGGCGTGCCCGGGCGACGACGGGATCGAGGTCGAGGAGCACGGTGAGGTCGGGAAGCGCGCCCTCCGCGCCCCAGAGCGACAATCCGCGGACCTCGTCGCCGTCGAGGACGCGGCCGGCCCCCTGGTAGGCGACCGAGGAGTCCAGATAGCGATCCTGGATCACGACCTCGCCCCGGTCCAGGGCGGGACGAACGACGGTGGCGACGTGGTGCGCCCGGTCGGCGGCGTAGAGGAGTGCCTCGGCGCGGGGAGCGATGTCGCCGCGGTGGTGGAGCACGATGTCGCGGATGAGGACGCCGACCTCCGATCCCCCGGGCTCCCGGGTGCGCACGACCGTGCGTCCCTGCTCCCGGAGACGATCGGCGAGCAGCGTCGCCTGCGTCGTCTTGCCCGAGCCGTCACCGCCCTCGAACGTGATCCAGAGCCCGCGCCCTGGGGTCATGAATCCGCCTTCTTCTTCGCGTTCGCCGCGCGGGTCGCCGCCGCCTTCTTCGCGGCCGCCGACCGCGCCGCCGACACCTCCGCCGCGGACTTCTTGGCGGGCGCCTTCGCGGCGGACTTCTTCGCGGGAGCCTTCTTGGCCGGTGCCTTCTTCGTCGCCGCCGCACGGCCACGCTTGGGAGCAGGTCCCTTCGCACGCTTGTCGGCCAGCATCTGCACGGCGATCTCGAAGGTGATGTCGCTGGGCTGCTGGCCCCGCGGGATCGTGACGTTGGTCTCGCCGTCGGTCACGTACGGGCCGAAGCGTCCGTCGCGGATCCGGATCGGCTTGCCGCTGACCGGATCCGCCTCGAACTCGGCGAGCGCGCTCGACGCCCGCCGCGCGCCGTACTTCGGCTGGGCGTAGAGCTCCAACGCCTGCTCCAGCGTGATGTCGAAGATCTGCTGCTCCGACTCCAGGGAGCGGGAGTCCGTGCCCTTCTTCAGGTACGGGCCGAACCGTCCGTTCTGCGCGGTGATCTCCTCGTTCGTCGCGGGATCCACGCCGACGACGCGGGGCAGGCTGAGCAGCTTCAGCGCCGTCTCCAGGTCGATCGTGTCGACCGACATCGAACGCAGGAGCGAGGCGGTGCGCGGCTTCGGCGCGGCCTCCTTCTTCTTCGTCGACTTCTTCGCCGGCGCCGCGGCGGGCAGGATCTCGCCGGTGGCCTCGTCGACCTGCTCCTCGGGCTCCGGGTCATTCTCCTGGACGTAGGGACCGAACCGGCCGTCCTTGACGACGATGACCTTGCCGTTCTCGGGGTTCTCCCCGAGGACCCGATCGCCCGCGACCGGTGCGTCGATGAGCTCCTGCGCCTTCTGCGCGGTGAGCTCGTCCGGGGCGAGGTCCTCCGGGACGTTGACGATGCGCGGCTTGGCGTCGGGGTTCGCCGGGTCGACGACCTCCAGGTAGGGGCCGTACTTGCCGAAGCGGAGGGTGGCGGTGTCGGTGATCCGCGTCGCGTTGAGGGCGCGTGCGTCGATCTCCCCGAGGTTGTCGACGATCTGCCGGAGCCCGACGTGGGCGTCGGAGCCGAAGTAGAACGAGCGCAGCCACTCGACGCGCTTCTGCTCGCCCCGGGCGATGGCGTCGAGATCGTCTTCCAGGGAGGCGGTGAAGTCGTAGTCGATCAGATCCGAGAAGTGCTGCTCCATGAGCCGCACGACGCTGAACGCCAGCCACGTCGGCACGAGCGCCTGGCCCCGCTTGGTGGCGTACCCGCGATCGATGACGGTGCCGATGATGCTGGCGAACGTGGAGGGGCGGCCGATGCCGTGCTCCTCCAGCGCCTTCACCAGCGAGGCCTCGGTGTAGCGGGGCTTCGGCGTGGTCCGGTGGGACTTGGCCTGCGCGTCCGAGACGGCGAGCTCGTCGCCCACGGCGACGGCAGGGAGGGACTGGTTCTCCGCGTTCGCGTCCTCGCCGCGCTTCTCGTCGCGGCCCTCCTCGTACGCCTCCAGGAAGCCCTTGAAGGTGTACACGGTTCCCGACGCGGTGAACTCCGCGGACTGGCCGGCCGCGTCCACCGCGAGGGTGACCGTGGTCGTCTCGTACTTCGCGTCCGCCATCTGGCTGGCGACCGTGCGCTTCCAGATGAGGTCGTAGAGCCGCTGCTCCTCGCGGTCGAGCTGGCTCGCCAGCGAGGCAGGCGTGCGGAAGTGCTCCCCCGACGGGCGGATCGCCTCGTGCGCCTCCTGCGCGTTCTTGCTCTTCGACTTGTAGACGCGCGGCTTGAGCGGCACGGACGCATCGCCGTAGAGCGCGACCGCCTGCTCGCGGGCCGCCTGGACGGCCTGGCTGCTCAGCGCGGTCGAGTCCGTACGCATATAGGTGATGTACCCCTTCTCGTACAGCCGCTGGGCGACGCTCATCGCCTGCTTCGCGGTCATCGAGAGCTTGCGCCCCGCCTCCTGCTGCATCGTGGAGGTGGTGAACGGGGCATAGGGGCTGCGCGTGCCGGGCTTCGCCTCGACCTTGGTGACGGTGCCGGATCCGGCGTCCTCGATCGCGGCGGCGAGCGACTGCGCCCGCGCCTCGTCGAGGACGACGACGGCCTTCTTGAGCTTCCCGGAGTCGTCGAAGTCGGTCCCCCGGGCGAGCTGCCCGCCGTCGACGCGCACCAGTCGGACGCGGAACCCGGTACCGGCCCCCGCGGCGGCCTGGGCGTCGACGTCCCAGTACTCGACGGAGACGAAGGCCATCCGCTCGCGCTCGCGGTCGACGATCATGCGAGTGGCCGCGGACTGCACGCGCCCGGCGGACAACCCGGACTTCACCTTGTACCAGAGCACCGGGGACACGTCCCAGCCGTAGAGGCGGTCGAGGATGCGGCGGGTCTCCTGGGCGTCGACCAGGGCGAGGTCGAGCTCGCGCGTGTTTCCCACGGCCGCCTGGATCGCGTCCTTGGTGATCTCGTGGAACACCATGCGCTTGACCGGCACCTTGGGCTTGAGCGTCTCCAGGAGGTGCCAGGCGATGGCCTCGCCCTCGCGGTCCTCATCAGTCGCGAGCAGGAGCTCGTCGGCGTCCTTGAGCGCGCGCTTGAGCTCGGCGACCGTCTTCGTCTTGCGGTCGCTGACGACGTAGTACGGGTCGAAGTCGTTCTCGACGTCGATCGAGTACTTCCCATACGCCTGCTTGTCGGAGGCGGGGATGTCCTTCTTGTCCGCGAGGTCGCGGATGTGCCCGACCGAACTGAGCACCTCGTAGCCGTCGCCGAGGTAACCCTGGATCGAGCGCATCTTCGTCGGGGACTCGACGATGACGAGCTTCTTGCCTTGCGCCACGGGTGCGTCCTTTCTTCGAAGCACACCATACACACCGCCCTGAGGAGGTCGTCCTCATGCGGTTCATCCGCCGCCCGCAGCGGCCTCGGGTGGGCCTGCTCGGGATCGGGCGACGGCGGTGATACCAGCGTACGCCGCGAAAACCTGCACGGTCGCCACGCCCGGGCCGTCGTCGAGACGGCACCACTCCAGGGTCGCTCCCGATGCGGCGGCCACCCGCTCCGCGACCGCACAGGGGTCGGCGGCGAGCGGAACGGCCCCGGAGACGACGTCGGCTGCGGCGAGCGCCGCGGCGTCCGCGGCCGATGCCACACGCTGCGCGGTCGTGGCTGCCCCGGCGAGCACCGCCGCCCCTACCACGAGCCCTGCGGCGACCGTCGCGGACCCGGCGGCCAGAATCGTGCCCGCCATCAGCGCCCGCCGTCCAGCGCGCAGCTGCCTGCGCGGATCGGCAGCGCCCATCCGGCGAGGAGGGGCAGATCGACGGACGCCGTGACGCACACGAGGTCGTCCGTACGGTGCACGGAGATCCCGGCTGCGGGATCCACCCGCGACACCGCGGCCGCGGCGACGGCGTCGTCCTCTCCGCGGCCGAGCAGCCGCGAGGCGTCGGCCGCCGCATCCTGCAGAGCCACCTGTCGGACCCCCGCACCCGCCACGGCCACGCCGAACAGCAGCACGCCGACGACGAGGGGCAGGGCGACCGCCAGCTCCGCGGTCGCCGCGCCCCGCTGCCCCGTCCCTCGGGCCGAGCCGACGACCGCGCCGCGCCTCTCGCCGCGGACCGCGTCCCCGGTCGGGTCCCGGGTCGCCTGCCCCGAGGGAAGCGAGGCCCGGTCCGGCCGGAGCCGTGGTGCGCCCGGCCCCTGCGAGCGGGACCGGGCGGACCGCGGCATCAGGACACCGTGAGGGCGCGACGGACCAGGTCGGTGAGGATGCCCCGCACCTCATCCGATCGCATGATGACCACCAGCAGACCGGCGAACGCCACGGCCGCCATCGTGGCGATCGCGTACTCCGCCGTCGCGGCGCCGCGATCGTCGCCGAAGAGCGCGGCCGAACGCCGGCGGGTCAGTGGGGGAAGCGGCGGTGCGCTCGCCGGTGCGGGCCGGGCCCTCCGGGAGGACGTGATCGCTGCGCAGGGCGTCGTTCGTGCATCGGTCATCGTGGTGTTTCCTTTCCTCGGGTGTTCCTCTTCTTATGGGGTCTCTTCTCGGCAGTCCGTCCCGGACCTTCCGCCGCGCCGCTCCGCCGCGCCGGTCGCGACGTCGTCCGCTCGTCACGGCGGAACGGGCAACGGGGTCGTCGTCAGCACGCTGAGGACGAGGGGCGCGACGCCGAGCAGGAGGAAGGCGGGCAGCGTGCACACGCCCAGCGGGAGAAGGAGACGGGCCGAAAGCCGGGCGGCGCTCGTGCGTCCTGCGACCCGCGCTTCGCGCCTGGCCCGGGTCGCGTCCGCTCGGAGCAGCTCGACGGCGGGCACCCCCGCCGCTTCGGCCAGCCGCAGGACCCGGTCGATCGCGTCGTTGGGTCCGTCGCCGGGACCGCCACGGGCGGCCGCGCCGTTCGAAGTCGGGGCCGCCGCATCGCCCTCGTCGGCCAGAAGGGCGCGGGCCCGAGCGATGGACGTGCCGCCGGCGAGCGCGATGGCCAGGAGCTCCGCGCGGATGCCGGGCACGTCCGGAGGCGGCTCGGCGGCCCGGACGAGGGAGGTCGTCCAGATCCGCGCCGCCCCGATCAGGCCGCTCCCCACCGCAAGGCACGCCACCCCGATCGGGTTCGTCAGGAGGACGACGAGGGTGTCGAAGCCGAGTGCCGTGCCGAGGAGAAGGCCCGCGACCGGCAGCCACATCATGAGCCGCGCGCTTCCGGCCGGCTCGGCCAAGGCGATCCGCACATCGTCGCGGGTCGCCTCCGCGTCGTCGAGAGAGTCGGCGATCACGCGGAGCGTGTCGCCGAGCGGCGCGCCGACGGTGGCGGCGATCGCCCATGCCGACGCCACCTGACGCCACGCGGCTCCCCGCCGCTGCCGATCATCGGTCCGTCGGCGCCCGCGAGGGCCGCCACGGGGCTCCGCCGCGACGCTCGTCTCCCGGAGGGCGTCGGCGATCCCTCGCCCGCCCTCGACGCCGGAGACGACCTCGTCCGCCTCGGGGATCCCGGCGTCGGCGAGGTGGCGCCACGCGGACAGCGGCGCGGCCCCGGCCTGCAGCAGCACCGCGAGCGTGCGCACCGCCTCGGGCACCGGCACCGCCACCGCGGACGGGCCCGCCGCGCGGCGGCGCGGCACCGAGATCACCACGGTCGCACCTCCTCGATGCCGAGGCGATCCTCTTCCAGGCGGAGGCGTCCGACCTGCGCCAGCCGGCGCGTCCCGTCGGCCCCCCGGACGAGGTGCAGCACGAACGAGAACGCACTCACCGCCTGTCGCGCCAATGCCGGCGGATCCATTCCAGCCAGCGCTCCCAGCGCCTCCAGCCGGGCCGGGACGTCGGCCAGTCCCGAAGCATGCAGGGTGCCGGCGCCGCCGTCGTGACCGGTGTTGAGCGCCGTGAGCAGGTCGCGGATCTCCTCGCCGCGGCACTCTCCCACCACCAGTCGGTCCGGACGCATCCGCAGCGATTCGCGCAGAAGGCGGGACACGGTGATCCCGCCGACGCCCTCGAGGTTCGGCTGCCGCGCTTCGAGCGCCACATGGTGCGGGTGCCGCGGCCGCAGCTCGGCCACGTCCTCGATCGTGACGATGCGCTCGGCGGAGGGGACGTGCGCCAGCAGCGCGGACAGCAGGGTGGTCTTGCCGGTGCCGGTCCCGCCCGTGATCAGGAGGTTCTCGCGGTCACGGACCGCGCCTTCGAGCCAGGACCTGCTCTCCGGCCCGAGCCCGCCGAGAGCCACCAGGTCGTCGAGGTCCGCAGCGCGGACACGCGGAATCCGCACGGACACCGCCGTGCCGCCGGTGCAGACCGGTGCCAGCACCGCGTGCACCCGGATGCCCGAGCCGAGCCGAACGTCCACGCACGGGGACTGGTCGTCGAGATGGCGCCCGCCGGCACCGACCAGTCGCACGGCGAGGTCGCGCACCTCGCGCTCGGAGGCCGACCACCCGGAGACCCGCTCGATACCGGCGCCCCGGTCGACGAACAACCCGTCTGCGCCGTTGACGAAGAGGTCGGTCACGCGTTCGTCGGCGCAATGCACGGCGAGATCCCCGAAGGCGGGATCGAGAGCGACGGAATCGGGGGCCGCGACGAGCGGATCCCCCTCCCCGCGGCGCGGGACGATGACGAAAGGTCCAGGCATACGCCGAGGCTAGGAACCGGCGCGCGGCCGTGGAGACGGCCGGACACCAGCGGTGCACAACGCCTCCGGATCCGCCTCCGTGGAGGACGAGACGCATGGCCGGCCGAGCGTCGTGCGAGCGCTCCCACGACGGAGAGAGGGCGGCACCCCACGGGGGGAATGGGATGCCGCCCAGAGACGCACGCGATCGGGGGAATCGCGGCGTGAAGCCGGAATCGTTAATTCGGCCGTGGGTCAGCATACGCAACGTAAGGGGTCTGACAAAACCCATTCGTCTACCGACTTTCGGCGGTACTCTCGGATCACGCCGCAGGGCTAGATTCCCGATGTCGCGGTCCCGTCGCGACCCCGCAACACCCGTGCCGCAAAGGAGCGCCTCCTCATCATGAGCAGCAGCCAGATCGACCACCTTCTGAACGAGGACCGCCGGTTCCCCCCGTCGCCGGAGTTCGCCGCCCAGTCGATCGCCAAGCCCGAGCTCTACGACCGGGCCGCCGCCGATCGGGAGGGGTTCTGGGCCGAGCAGTCCCGCGAGCTCCTGCACTGGCACACCCCGTTCACTCAGGTGCTGGACTGGAGCACGCCGCCCTTCGCGAAGTGGTTCGCGGACGGCGAGCTCAACGTCGCGTACAACTGCCTGGACCGGCACGTCGAGGCCGGGAACGGCGACCGCGTCGCGATCCTCTGGGAGGGTGAGCCGGGCGACGAACGACGCATCACCTACGCCGAGCTCACCGACGAGGTCAAGCGCCTCGCGAACGTGCTGACCGATCTCGGCATCGGCCACGGCGACCGGGTCGCGATCTACCTGCCCATGATCCCCGAGGCCATCGCCTCCATGCTCGCGGTCGCACGCGTCGGCGCGATCCACTCCGTCGTGTTCGGCGGTTTCAGCGCGGACAGCCTGCGCTCGCGCATCGACGACGCCGGGGCCCGCCTCGTCATCACCGCCGACGGCGGTTACCGCAAGGGCCGGGTCTCGCCCCTCAAGCCCGCCGTGGACCAGGCCCTCAGCGACCGCGGAGACGGCGAGCAGCAGACCGTCGAGCACGTGCTCGTGGTCAAGCGGACCGAAAACGAGGTCGAGTGGGATCCGGGCCGGGACGTCTGGTACCACGACGTCGTCCCGGTGGCCTCGGCCGACCACACCGCCGAGGCGTTCCCCGCGGAGAACCCGCTGTTCATCCTCTACACGTCCGGTACGACGGGGAAGCCGAAGGGCATCCTGCACACCTCGGGCGGCTACCTGACCCAGGCGGCGTACACGCACAAGAACGTGTTCGACCTGCACCCCGAGTCGGACGTGTTCTGGTGCACGGCCGACATCGGGTGGGTGACCGGGCACTCGTACGTCACCTACGGCCCCCTCGCCAACGGGGCGACGCAGGTGCTCTACGAGGGCACCCCGGACACGCCGCACCCCGGGCGCTGGTGGGAGATCATCCAGAAGTACGGCGTGACGATCTTCTACACGGCGCCGACCGCGATCCGGTCGTTCATGAAGCTCGGCCGCAGCATCCCGAACGAGTTCGACCTGACGAGCCTGCGCGTGCTGGGCTCCGTGGGCGAGCCCATCAACCCCGAGGCGTGGATGTGGTACCGCGAGGTGATCGGCGGCAACCGCACGCCGATCGTCGACACCTGGTGGCAGACGGAGACCGGGGCGATCATGGTGTCGCCGCTGCCGGGCATCACGGCGGCGAAGCCCGGTTCCGCCCAGGTGCCGCTCCCGGGCATCTCGATCGACGTGGTGGACGAGTCCGGCGCCGAGGTCGGCAACGGCAACGGCGGGCTGCTGGTGATCACCGAGCCGTGGCCCAGCATGCTCCG
The DNA here is from genome assembly GCF_021172025.1 of Microbacterium resistens. Lineage (NCBI taxonomy): Bacteria > Bacillati > Actinomycetota > Actinomycetes > Micrococcales > Microbacteriaceae > Microbacterium > Microbacterium resistens. Next base: position 3,911,229 of record NZ_CP082781.1, on the reverse strand, counting down.
CGGCATCTGGGGCGACCCGGAGCGCTTCAAGGAGACGTACTGGGAGAAGTTCGAGGACCAGGGCTACTACTTCGCCGGCGACGGCGCGCGCCTGGACGAGGACGGCGACCTGTGGCTGCTCGGCCGCGTGGACGACGTGATGAACGTCTCCGGTCACCGCCTCTCCACGGCGGAGATCGAGTCCTCGCTCGTCGCCCATGAGGCGACGGCCGAGGCCGCCGTCGTCGGCGCCTCCGACGAGACCACGGGCCAGGCGGTCGTCGCGTTCGTCATCATCAAGCAGAGCTATCTCGACGCCCACTCCCCCGAAGGCCTCGCGGCTCAGCTGCGCGTCTGGGTGGGCGAGCAGATCGGCCCGATCGCCCGTCCCCGCGACGTGTACATCGTGGGCGAGCTGCCCAAGACCCGCTCCGGGAAGATCATGCGGCGCCTGCTGCGCGACGTCGCGGAGGGCCGCGAGGTCGGCGACACCACGACGCTCGCGGACACCGCCGTGATGAGCGTGATCTCGGCGCAGGTCAAGTAGGTCACAACAGCGAGAGCCCCGCGTCCGGTCGGACGCGGGGCTCTCGTGTTGTCCCACGCGCAGGTGTCGCCGCGACGCGATTGCTTCCGCGCTCAGGGCCGCGGTGCTCAGCTACTCACGCAAGAAGGCGCGCCCTCGCCAGATCAGGCACTCACGCTGGATCAGGCAAGAACCCAGCCTGCTCGCCTGATCTCACGCGTCCGCCTGATCCGACGTTCGGACGGCGCGCCGGGCACAGCGCGCAGGCACTCACGCAAGGTCAGGCACTCACGCCAGATCAGGCAAGAACCCAGCCTGCTCGCCTGATCTCACGCGTCCGCCTGATCCGGCGCGCCGGGCGGCGCCAGCGGGGGCGCGACGCGGGATCAGGCGAGGAGGAAGGAGACCTCGACCTCGACCGGGCTGTCCAGCGGCAGGACGGACACGCCCACGGCCGCGCGGGCGTGGCGCCCCGCATCGCCGAAGATCTCGCCGAGGACCTCGCTGGCGCCGTTGATGACCGCCGGCTGGCCGGGGAACGACGGGTCGGAGGCGACGAACCCGCCCACCCGGAGCACCCCGGCGATCCGGTCGACCCCGCCTGCGGCGTCCGCGGCGGCGGCCAGTGCGTTGAGCGCGCAGATCCGGGCGTACCCCTTGGCGTCCTCGGGGGTCACCTCGGCGCCGACCTTGCCCGTCGCCGGCAGCGCGCCGTCCTGGAACGGGAGCTGGCCCGCGGTGTAGACGACGCCGCCGTGCACCACGGCCGGAACGTAGGCGGCGACCGGCGCCGCGACGGCGGGAAGCTCGATTCCGAGCTCGGCGAGGCGGGCGGAGACGGTCACTGCGCGCCTCCCTCGAACTGGCGGGACGCCTCGGCGGCCGCGGCGAGGCCGGCGTTGGCGGTGCCCTCCTCGCTCACCGGACGCTTGAGGTAGGCGACGAGACCCCCTTCGGGCCCCTGCACCACCTGCACGAGCTCCCAGCCCTGCTTGCCCCAGTTGTTCAGGATCGCTGCGGTGTTGTGGATCAGCAGCGGGGTGGTGAGGTACTCCCACGTGGTCATGGCTCTCCTGCCGGAAGGGACGCGCACGCGCGCGCGTCAGAGACGGTACTCAGGGTCTTCCCTTACGATCTAGCGTATGCCTCAGTCCAAACGAACGCTGAAGGGTGTGCTCGGCGGCCTGGCCGGGCTCGTCGGTCTCAGCACCGTCGCCGGCGTCCTCGTCACCGCGAGCGTGACCCCGGTGTTCACCGTCGCCGGCGCCGCGGCCGCGCAGTCGATCGACCTGTTCGAGAACCTCCCCTCCAACCTCGAGGTCGACCGGCCGATGGAGGCGACGACGATCTACGCGACGGATCGAGACGGCAGCCAGCGTCAGCTCGCGCGGTTCTATGACCAGAACCGCATCCCACTGAACTTCGACCAGGTCGCGCCCGTCATGTACGACGCGCTGCTGTCCAGTGAGGACAAGAACTTCTACAGCCACGGCGGGATCGACCTCGTCGGCACGACCAAGGCCCTCGTGGACAACCTCCGCGGTTCGTCCACCCGTGGCGCCTCGTCGATCAGCCAGCAGTACGTGAAGAACGTGCAGCTCCAGGAGTGCGAGCGCGGGGTCAAGCTGAACCTGCCGCAGGAGGAGCGGGACCAGCAGCTCGCTGACTGCTGGAACGCGGCGGCGAACTCGGACGGCTCCGAGGGCATCCAGCGCAAGCTCCAGGAGATGCGCTATGCCATGCAGATCGAGAAGACGTACTCGAAGAACGACATCCTCATCGGGTACCTGAACCTCGTCAGCTTCGGCGGCACCACGTACGGCATCGAGGCCGCCGCGCAGCGCTACTTCAGCACGTCCGCCGCGAACCTCACGCTCAACCAGGCCGCGACGCTCGCCGGCATGGTGCAGAACCCCAACGAGTACCGGATCGACCAGCCCGACAACGAGGTGAACGGCGCCGCGGACGGCTACTCCGAGACGCTCACACGGCGCAACTACGTGCTCGGCCGCCTCCTCGACGACGGCAAGATCACCCAGGAGCAGTACGACGCGGCGCACGCGGAGCCGATCACCCCGGTGATCAGCACGCCCAGCCAGGGCTGCGGCGATGCCGGCGGCTATGCCTACTTCTGCCAGTACGTGCGAGCCACGCTGGAGAACGACCCGGCCTTCGGCGAGACCTGGGAGGAGCGCCAGGAGAAGCTCCTCAAGGGCGGTCTGGACGTCTACACGACGCTGAACTTCGACGTCCAGGACCCGGCTCTGGCCGCGATGGGCGAGCTCGCACCGCGGACCATCGACGGCATGAACTTCGGTGCCGCCGGCGTGACGATCCAGCCGGACAGCGGACGCATCCTGGCGATCACCCAGAACACGGAATTCAGCGAGACCGACGCCGGTCCGGGATACAGCGCCCAGGTGTTCGCCGCAGATTCGGCGCACGGCTCCGCCAGCGGATTCAGCGCCGGATCGACGTACAAGCTGTTCACACTGATCGACTGGCTCGAAAAGGGACACTCCGTCAACGAGACGCTCAACGGCACCAACCGCAAGTTCACGAAGATGGAGGGCTGCAACGGCGAGCTCGTCTGGGGCGGCTCCGACATCATCGGAAACGCCGGAGGGGACCGTGGAAACACGGATACCGTTATGGGCTTCACCCGGCGCTCGCTCAACAGCGGGTTCCTCGCGATGGCGGAGAAGCTCAATGTCTGCGACATCAACAAAGTCGCCGAGCGAATGGGCATCAAGCGCGGCGACGGCGGATCGGTCTCCGACCCGGACTACCAGCCCACTGGCACGCTGATCAACGGCGTACCGTTCAACGTCCTCGGCGATCAGAACATCGCACCGGTCGATATCGCCGCCGCGTACGCGACGGTAGCGAACAAGGGCGTCTATTGCACCCCGCACGCCATCGACCGGATCGTCGGGCCGGACGGCAATGACGTGCCGCTCCCGAAGACCGAATGCCGCGAGGTCATCAAACCGGAGATCGCGGCGGCTGCGGCCTACGCGCTCGAAGGCGTGATGAACGGCGGAACCGGCGCGGCCGGGAATCCGGACGACGGCACCCCGCTGATCGGCAAGACCGGAACGCACAACAACTCTCAGACGATGCTCGTCGAGTCGAGCACCAAGGCGGCTACCGCCGTCTGGGTCGGGCAGTACGTCGGCTACGACCCTGAGGCGCCGGGCCGATGGACCCCCAACGCGCAGGACGTGGATCTGAACTACTTCTACACGGACAACAGCGACGTGACCAACATCCGTTTCCCGCTGGCCGCGCGCCTCCAGGGGGCAGCGAATATCGTCACCGCGGGCGGCGATGAGTTCCCCGACCCGCCGGACAACTTCCTCAAGCGCACTTACGTCGACCTTCCGAACGTCGTGGGCATGAGCCAGGAAGACGCGGTGCGTCGACTGGAGAATGCCGGTTTCGACGTCACAGTCGGCGCGCCTGTCGCCAGCGCGCTCGCACCCGGAGTCATCGCGGCGCAGGATCCCGGCGCAGGCCAGGTCGCCAGCGGTGCCGTCGTCACGATCTCTCCCAGCAACGGACAGGGAACCGCCGTGCCGGACGTGAGCGGCCAGGCCCTGAACAATGCGCTCAAGGCCCTCGAGCAGTCCGGACTCGTAGGCATCACGGGCCAGTGCACGCCGGGTGGCGGCAGTCCGAAGGTCACCGACACCAACCCGGCGGCGGGAACATCGGTCGCCAAGGGCACCACGGTCCAGGTTAACTACTCGAAGCAGAATTGCCCGTAGTGGCACGTCCGGCGCACCCGGCCCTCATCGCGCTCGGCGCGGTGGGGGCCGTCGGCGTGTCCGCGGTCATCTGGGGCGTGGGGATCGAACGGCACCTGTACACGGTGCGGCACGTCTCCGCCCCGGCGCTCCTGCCAGGCTCCGCTCCCCTGCGGATCCTGCACGTGTCCGATGCGCACATGGCCCCGTGGCAGGAGCGTCGGCAGCGCTGGCTCGCTTCTCTTGCCGATCTGAAGCCGGACCTCGTCGTCAACACCGGGGACAACCTGGGTCACCGCGACGGCCTGGAAGGGATCCGGCGCGCGTTCGCCCCCTTTGCGGGCGTGCCCGGCGTCTTCGTGCACGGCTCGAACGACGTCTTCGTCCCCGCGCCGCGCAATCCGTTCCGGTACTTCCTCAGCCCCTCGCGAGACGTCCCGGACGCCGAGCGACTCGACACCGCGGCTCTCGACCGGTTCCTCACCGACGAGATCGGCTGGGTGGGCATCGACAACACCGCCGCGACGATGGAGATCGGCGGACGGAGACTCGACCTCGTCGGCGTCGGCGATGCGCACCGCGACTGGGACGACCTCGACGCTCTCCCTTCCGCCATCGACGCCCTCGGCCCGCGTCCCGCGGGCATCCCGGTCCTGGGTGTCACCCATGCGCCGTACCAGCGGGTGCTCAACGGGCTCGTCGACCTCGGCGCCGACGCCGTCCTCGCCGGCCACACGCACGGCGGCCAGGTCTGCCTCCCCGGATTCGGCACTCTCGTCGCCAACTGCGACATCCCGCTCAAGCAGGCGAAGGGCCTGAGCACCTGGAGCCACGGTGCCCACCGCGTCCCGTTGAACGTAAGCGCGGGCTGCGGACATTCGATCTACGCTCCGGTGCGCTTCGCCTGCCGCCCCGAGGCGACCCTCCTGACCCTCACGGCGAAGGCCTGACGGTTCTGCGGCGCCTCTGACATCCGGAGGGCCGCCGCCTTGACGGCGCATCCGCTCCCGCGTCGCCAGGTATGGTGCAGCAAGCGGAAAGCGTCGTAGCGCCGTCACGTCCACCTGTGGATGTCAATAGGTGTTGTACCGAGCGATCCAGTAGAAGGGCATGTTTGCGCCATGGAAGGTGCCGTCGGGGGCCCACCCGTGGTACATGCGGCCACCGTAGCAGTCAGAGCGGGGCACACGAGCATAGAAGCCGAACGCGCCAGCAGGGAACTGGTCTGTCCACGAACCGGTCCCCGAATCTCTCCAGAACTTGAACCAGGCGTTCTTCTGATCATGATTGATCTGGATCGAGTTGCTGATCTGTTCTTGCCCGTACAGGTCCCGGTAGAACACGCCGAAGCGGACATAGGCCAGGGCACGGCAGGAATCGAGGAAGGGTTCACCCCAGTCCGCACGGATCTCGATGGTGCCGCCACTCGTGAGGTTGAAATCCCAGTCCACGCCGTTCGGTCCTTTCCGTTGATAGGGAAGAGATTCGAGACGGCCGCCCACATGCGCGCTGTTCTGTCGCACCTGGTCGACGACCTGACGAGCCATGGTGTCGAGCTCCGCAGGATCAGACGGCTCCGTCGCACTCGCCGGACGGGGTGCCAACGGCAGCGAGGCAAGCGCGGCCATGCCGCCCATCCCCAGCGTGACCCCGGCCCGCTTGAGCATCGATCTCCGTGACAGTTCTTCTGGATGCCAGTTCATGATCGCAAGATAATAAGTGCATGCCAGCCAGTCAATGGGTGACTTCTCCCACTTGAGGCATCAATACCTACGATTACAGCCTTTTTCTGGCGCCGACACAGACACTCTTGACTAGACCCAGCAGCGAAGAGCAGTCTTGGACCTTGTATCGCATGCCAGTGCTGTCGAGGCGAACGAGACGGCGTACCTGTAGGGATCATGATGCTTCCACCGGCGCCCAAAGCCCTCGCCGCAAGCGGGATGCTGCTCGCATTCCTTGCCGCCGTGAGCAACGGCGCACCCACCGCACCGCTGATGGGGACGGCGCCGCCACGCCCTTCCGAGACACAGCGGATCGCCATCGAAGCCGACTTCTCTGCGACCGCGGAGGACCGCGTGCCCGAGGACCAGCGTGAGGACGTCCTCGGGCCGGACTGGCGGACGAGCGACGACATCGCCTGGACTCTGTCCGGCGACAGCACCGCGCTCCGTGTCCTCACCGCTCGCGAGAGCGAGGGATACACCTGGACCGAGATCGCGGCGCTCGGCACTCTCAATCTCGAGACCGACCGGTGGATCGGCAACGCATGCATGACAGCCGACAAACGCTGGCTTGCCGTCGTCTACGGACCCCGCGGTTTCACGAACGACGAAGTACTCTTCACGCGCGGCGCGTTTGGGGCCGTTGTCGAGGTCGACACGGGCTCCGTCACTGAGCTGGGCAGGGGCTTCAGCCTCGCCTACTTCAACCCCGGGTGCGGCCAGGACGACCACGCGGTGTTCTCCGCGTTCTCGGACACCTGGGCCACCCACCTCACCCGCCTCTCCGCATCGGATCCGAGCGACCGACAGGAGGTTGATGTCGCCGACTTCGTCACGTCCGCAATCCCCACCTCACGCGGGATCGTCGGCGCGACAGGGGGCGAGCTGTCCCTGATCGGCGACGACGGAAGCACGTCATCCCTGATTAAGACCCAAGGACAGGCCTTCGATCTGAGTCTGAGCGTCGACGGTTCGCTCACGTACCTCCAGCACGACGGCACCCAGGCGCAAGCGATGCTCGTTGCCGGCGACGGTTCCGGCGATCCGACACAGCTCGCAGATGGTGTGCTCTCGGAGCTCGGCCTCGCCACGGCGGCGGACGGCAGCATTGCGATCCTCGGAACGCCGAACGAAGTCTCCGACGGCCTGCCCTCGCATGTCATGGCGCTGGAAGGAAGCAGCGTGGGCGGTACCCTCTCGGCGGATGGGGCGCTGTTCATCGATACGTCGTTCGCTACGGCCGCACCGCTCGGGTCCGCTTCCCCCGCCCCGGACGCCACCACGTCGACACAGATCAGCGCCAGGGTGGTCGAGACCGATACACAGCTCGAGTTCGAGGTCGACACCAGCGATAGCCCGTCCTCGCCTTCATCGACCTCGCAGGACGAGTTTCGACGGGACGCACCGCCCGCGATGGTCCCCGATTCCCCTGTCAGCAGCGGAAGTATCTGTGCGGTGCCGCGGAACGACCCAGCGATCCAGGCGATGCAACCGCGGCCTGCGGAGGTCGAATGGGCCGTGAGTCAAGCCGTGCAGCAAGATCTGCATCCGTCGTTCCCTCGGCCCGCACTTGCAGGAGGCGGCCGTGTACCCGTGCAGATCATGCTCGGTGTCCTCGCGCAGGAGTCCAACGTCTGGCAGGCGTCTCGATACTCCGTGCCCGGCGTGCCGGGCAACCCGCTGATCGGGAACTACTACGGCATCGACCGGCTCAGCGACGCAGACGATGCATGGTGGCAGATCGACTACGAGAACGCCGACTGCGGATATGGCATCGCGCAGGTGACAGACGGAATGGAACAGGGCGAGATGCCCTACGCCGATCAACTCGCCATCGCGACCGACTACCAGGCGAACATCGCGCGAGGCCTTCAGATCCTCATCGAGAAGTGGAACGAACTGCACGCCGCGGGGATGAAGATCAACGACGGCAATCCCGCCTATCTCGAGAACTGGTTCTACGCCCTGTGGACCTACAACACCGGGTTCAAAGCACCTACGCCGTCGAACGACCGCTGGGGAGTCGGCTGGTCCAACAATCCGATCAACCCGATCTATGCCGCCAACCGCGGACCATTCCTCGACAACTCCCCCGCAGATGCGGCGAACCCTCAACGGTGGCCGTACCCGGAGAAGGTACTCGGTTTCGCCGCGCACTCTGCGCAGTTCATCGATTCCGTCGACCAGGGTCCGCTCGGCGACACGTTCACCTACCTTCCCGCTTTCACACCCGCCTGGTGGACAGCCGCTGACAACGACAACGGCGAGACCTTCCGACGACAAGTCAAACCCGAGCCTGACCTCTTCTGTGATGCCACCAATAGTTGCGACCCTGCGACCGCGGCGAAGTGCACGCGTGCTGACTCGGAGTGCTGGTTCCACTTCTCTGCGGAATGGAAGGAGGACTGCTCCACGGAATGCGGACGAGAGACGTTGATGTACGACATCGGGGAGCCGAAGCCCTCGGCGGCGGGCAGCTACCCGCCGAACTGTTCGGTAGACGAACTTCCCGCAGGCGCTCTGATCATCGACAACCTGCCGTCAGGCTCACCGCCGACGCGCTCTGGTTGCTCCCCGGTCTCCAGCGCGGGGACATTCGAGTTCCGCTTCGCTCAGGATGCGGCCGGGCTCTACCCGTCAAAGGTCGACCTGCATCAACTCGGTTCCGGGTTCAACGGGCAGTTCTGGTTCACTCATGTGCGCGTGCCCGACACCGCCGAGGCGTTCGGCGGCGCCCTCGACGTCGCAGGCACGTGGACACTCGACCAGCCCTTGAATGGCTGGGCGCGGGTTTACGTCCACATGCCGAACCACGGCGCCTGGACGCAACAGGCCTCGTACCAGATCGAGACGGGCGTGAAGACGACGACGCGGATCGTCAATCAGCGCAATTACGCCAACGAATGGGTCTCGCTCGGTGCACTTCCCTTCGCGGGCACACCACGAATCACGCTGGCGAACAACGACGCCCAGTACGCCGACGAAGACCTGGCGAGCGCACTTTCAGGGGCAGACGACATCGCATGGGATGCCGTGGCCTTCGAACCGCTCCCCGCCAAGCCGGCCGACCTCATCGTCGCACTCGGTGACTCCTACTCCTCCGGCGAGGGCACCTCTCCCGGGGACGGCTCGGGCTTCTTCCGCGGAAGCGACCATCACGGCAGGAAGGCTCTGCAGGACGGCGATCCCGATGACCCCGAGGATTCTTACGCGCCCGACCCGAACAGAAACGCGTGCCACCGCTCAACTGCGGCGTGGCCGTATGGCATCGAGCCTCCGAACATCCCCGGACAGCCGGCTCGGGCTCTCACGGCGGCACAGGACCCGCGCCTCGACTTTCACCTGCTTGCCTGTTCGGGTGCAGAAACACGTCATGTACAAAGCGACCAGGTTTCCGGCTCCAAACAGCGATTCGCAGAGCGCAACCAGCTAGATCGCGGGTTCGTTGACGAGAACACGACACTTGTCACCCTCACGATCGGCGGCAACGACCTGGGCTTCGAGGAGATCATCAAATCCTGCGTGATCCTCGGCACGATCTCCTCCCCGGATGATTGTGAGTCCGTAGGGACGAGCACGGGTCTGTCGTTGGGAGAAGTCGTCGCCGACAGGCTCTCCGCCCTTCCAGACCTCGTTTCCGCGACCCTGAACGAGATCCGTGACAATGCTCCCAATGCACGTATTCTCATGCTCGGGTACCCCATGATCTTCGAGAGCAGCGGCGCATGCGTCTCCGTGCGCAGCGGAGACCTCCCCTGGTTGAACTCCGTGGCCGACAAGCTGAACGCGGCCCTGACCGAAGCAGCCGACGCCGCGGGAGCGCACGTAACCTACCAAGATCCGCAGTACCTCTTCGCCGGCGCGAACCTCTGCACCCCAGATACCCTGATCAACGGATTCATGCTCGAGCTGACCCCCGGCGACGAGCCCCTTGCGGAATGGACCGGCCTGGGGCCGAACGTGCCCGCCCCGCTATCCGCGCAGTCCTTTCATCCGAACACGGCCGGGGCTGACCGCTACGCCACGGTGGCGAACTCCGCTCTCGACGCCTCGTCCGTGTCGCTCAGTGGGACCCTTGTCGGCGGGCAACCGACGACCTATTACATGACCTTCCGTGTACACGATGGCGGTCCTGTGTCGTTCAACGTCACGGGTTTCGACTCCTGTGGTGGCCAGATCCGATTCGGTCTCCGACGCAACGACGGCATCGGTGCGATCGGCGAACAGGACACGGAGACTCTGGCTTGGGAGCGCCCTCACAAGATGCAGACCTTCATGCGAGAGGACGCTCCCGGCGACACGTGGTTGCCCGCAGGGGATTATGCGCTCAACGCACGCCTGACCGCGCCCTGCCCGGGAGACCCGGAACAGCCGTGGACGGCGGTCCTGAGGTGGTGACCCGGAGACGCATCGCGGCCGCATTCATCTCGATCCTGCTCATCCTCGCCCTGGGCGGATGCTCCTTCTCCCCTTCCGCACGAGAGCGAGCTGAGAAGAGCGCCGCATCCGCAATCAACTCCCTAGCTGTGAACTTGAAGGACAAAGTGCCTGCCGAACGGATCGGCTTTCCCCTGACGCGCGATGATTTCGTCGATGTCCGGATCTCTTTCTTCGAGGAAAGGTCGTGGCCTCCCGCAGATGACCGCGTACTCCGCGGAGGAACCCCGACGGTGTACCAATCCACCGGAAGCGGCACACGCTCGGAGATCACTTTTGGGCTGTATCAAGGCGCCAGCGTCACCTCGGTGTTCACGACATCCGCGAACATCTACGGATGCGCTGAGCTCAGCCTGACCATCGACCGGCGCGTGCAACTCCGGAATGTCATCTGCCCGGATTGGATCGCTGGCCTGTTGGCCCAGAGCTCGCCACAACTCGTCGATCTGGAAGAGGTGCTGACGGCACGAAAGGGAACGACGACATGGTGAGAGCACTCCATGCCACGCAATTCGTGGCCGGGATCCTTGCGACCGTTCTCTGCATCGGCCTCTCCGGATGCTCGTGGGCATCCCGAGGTTCGGGAAGAGACGAAGCCGAGAAGGATGTGGCGTTCTCCGTCAGCGACGTGGCGGCAAGACTGAAATCTGAAGTTCCCGCGTCGAAGGTAGGGAAGGCACTCACCTCGGAAGATCTGGCAACGGTCGGTGTCCTACACCTCCTCGACGCGCATGAACAGGCGGCAGATTCGGCGCTTCACACAGGGGAAGTCGTGGTGTTCGAATCATCGGGCGACGGCACTCGTTCACGAGTTCAGTTCTGGACATATCAAGAAGCAACGATCGATTCCGTCTTCTCCACGACAGCGCGTGCTTATGGCTGTGGCAGCCTCACCCTCGCGGCGGACCGCAGCGTGACGCTGGCCGACAGCGAATGCCCCGGATGGGTGGCTGCCCGATTCACGAGCTCGACGATCCGGGTTGTCTCGCTCGAAGAGGTCCTGACGAAGCAGAAGGGCAGGACGACCTGGTGAGTATTCACGATTCCGTCTCGCTCAGCGGCGGATCTCGCCGAGCCCGCTCGAACCGCCGCTACAGACGTGGACGGCGGTCCTGAGGTGGTGACCCAGAGACGCATCGCGGCCGCATTCATCTCGATCCTGCTCATCCTCGCCCTGGGCGGATGCTCCTTCTCCCCTTCCGCACGAGAGCGAGCTGAGAAGAGCGCCGCGTCCGCAATCAACTCCCTAGCGACGAGCATGAAGATGAACGTGCCTGGGACGAGAATCGGATCGGTGCTGACGAAAGCAGATCTCCCAGATGCTCGCGTCAACTTCCTTGTGGACGGACGCCCTCCGGCCGAAAGCCCCACCCCAATGGGCGGCACACCGAACGTCTTTGATTCTGCGGCCGACGGACAAAGCTCCTCTATCGTCTTCTGGCTCCCCAAGCCGCCAGCGTTGTGTCGGCTTTCGATGAATCGGCGTTCATCTACGGATGCGGGAGCTTGACGCTCGATCAGTCGAAGCGCGTCACACTCAAGGACCGCGACTGCCCGGACTGGGTGCGCGAACAGATCGACGCGCACTCGCCACAACTCGTTTCACTGGAACAGCTTCTGGTCGAGCGGAAGGGGAAGGCGATGTGGTGAGCTCGGGGACCAGGAGCCGGACCTCGGACCGCCGCGCAACGCTCCCGGGCGGTGACCCGATTCGGACGCACGCAGTTTTCGGTATAGACTCGAACGGTTGCCACGGGGTGTGGCGCAGCTTGGTAGCGCGCTTCGTTCGGGACGAAGAGGCCGCAGGTTCAAATCCTGTCACCCCGACACATCAGAGGGACCGATCCACGGATCGGTCCCTCTCTCGTTCTCCCCCGCTCCGGCCCCGACGCCGAGCGGGAAGGCCCAGGTCCGCCGGATAAGCTGAGCACACCATGACTGCACCGCGCCTGGTCGCCTTCGACCTCGACGACACCCTCGCCCCCTCGAAGAGCCCGATCGATCCGCGGATCGCCCGCCTGCTGATCGACCTCGCGTCCCGGGTCGAGGTCGCGATCATCTCCGGCGGAAACGAGGACCAGTTCCGCACGCAGGTCGTCTCGCAGCTCGGAACCGACGTCGACACGGCGACGCTCGCCCGGATCCACCTCATGCCCACCTGCGGCACGCGCTACCTGCGCCACGACGGCGACGACTTCACGCTCGTCTACGCCCGCGACCTCACTCCGGAGCAGACCGCCGAGGCGCTCCGGGCCCTGGAGGAGGAGGCACGTCGGCTCGGCCTCTGGGAGGCCGAGCCGTGGGGGCCGATCCTGGAGGACCGCGGGTCGCAGGTGACGTTCTCCGCGCTCGGGCAGAAGGCTCCCGGCGACGCGAAGAAGGCGTGGGACCCGGACGGCGCCAAGCGCCGCGCGCTCCGCGACGCCGTGGCGCCGCTCCTGCCCGACCTGGAGGTCCGCTCCGGCGGCTCCACCTCGATCGACATCACGCGCGCCGGCATCGACAAGGCGTACGGCATGGGCGAGCTCGCCGAGCATACCGGCATCCCCTACGGCGAGATGCTCTTCTACGGCGACCGGCTGGACGAGGGCGGCAACGACTACCCCGTGAAGGCTCTCGGCGTCCCCTGCGTGGCTGTGGAGGGCTGGGAGGACACCGCGGACCACCTGGACGCCCTGCTGCCGACGCTCCCGCGCCGCTGACGAGGGCAGCGCGTTTCGTCTCGCTGCGCTCGCTCAACGACAGACACCCACCGGACGTTGAGCGAGGAGCGCAGCGACGAGACGAAACGCGCCCGGCACCGGGGCAGCGCGTTTCGACTCGCTCCGCTCGCTCAACGACCGGAGATGCCGCGTTTCGACTCGCTGCGCTCGCTCAACGACCGGAGGGTCACTCGCTGCGCTCGCTCGACGGACGGAGGGGGCTCGCGGCGGTCGCTCAGCGACCGGGTGAGACCGACTCCGCGGCGGCCGGAGACACGGGCACCATCCGCGTCAGCTGCGTGACGTGCGCGGGCTCCAGCTCCGCCAGCGTGGAGACGCCGAGCAGGCGCATCGTCCGCTCGATCTCGCTGCGGAGGATCGCGATCGTCCGGTCCACTCCGCGGCGCCCGCCGGCCATCAGCCCGTACAGGTATGCGCGGCCGATGAGCGTGAAGTCGGCGCCCAGCGCGACGGACGCCACGATGTCGGCACCGTTCATGATCCCCGTGTCGATCATGACGGTGAAGTCCTCCCCCACCTCACGGCGCACGTGCGGCAGCAGGTGGAACGGGATCGGCGCGCGGTCGAGCTGACGGCCGCCGTGGTTCGACAGCACGATCCCGTCGACGCCCGCGTCCTTCAGCCGTGCGGCGTCCTCCACCGTCTGCACGCCCTTGACGACGAGCTTGCCCGGCCACAGGCCGCGGATCACGTCCAGGTCCTCGTAGCTGATCGTCGGGTCCATCGCGGCGTCCAGGAGCTCGCCCACGGTGCCGCCCGTGCTGCTGAGGGAGGCGAACTCCAGCTTCGGGGTCGTGAGGAAGTCGAACCACCACCACGGACGCGGGATCGCGTTGATGATCGTGCCGAGGGTCAGCTGCGGCGGGATGGAGAAGCCGTTGCGCTTGTCGCGCAGACGCGCCCCCGCGACCGGGGTGTCGACGGTGAACATCAGCGTGTCGAAACCCGCGTCGGCCGCGCGGCGGGTGAGACCGTAGGAGATCTCGCGATCACGCATCACATAGAGCTGGAACCAGTTGCGACCCGTCGGGTTGGCCGCCTTGACGCCCTCGATCGAAGTGGTCCCGAGGGTGGAGAGCGTGAACGGGATCCCGGCCGCGGCGGCGGCACCGGCACCGGCGATCTCCCCCTCGGTCTGCATGAGGCGGGTGAAGCCGGTGGGGGCGATGCCGAACGGCAACGCGCTGGGACCGTCGAGGATCGTCGTCGACGTGTCCAGGTCGGGTGCCGGCGTGAGGATCCCCGGGTGGAACTCGACGTCCTCGAACGCCTGACGGGCCCGCGCCAGCGAGAGCTCACCCTCGGCGGCGCCGTCGGTGTAGTCGAAGGCCGCCTTCGGGGTGCGCCGCTTCGCGATCGTGCGCAGGTCGGCGATCGTCAGCGCCGAGTCGAGACGGCGCTTGGTGCCGTCCAGCTCGGGCGCCTTGAACTTCATCAGTTCGAAGATCTCCGCGGGCTTGGGGAGCTGACGGGGGATGCGGGATGCCATGGATGCCCTTCCTTCAGGTGAGACCGGTCGCGGCGTAGTAGCCGAGGATGTGGTCGCGGACACGGGCGGAGGCCTCGGTGGCCGCCCCCTCGTCCACCGCCCGGATGATGTGTCGATGCTCGTGACGCAGCGCCTGGGCCATCGCGTCCCAATCGTCGATGCCCGCGGATCCCTGGATCACGTAGGACTCGATCGCCTCGCGCAGCCCGGTCATCATCGCCGCGATGACGGCGTTCCCGGAGGCCTCGGCCAACGCCAGGTGGAGCTGGGCGTCCAGCGCCAGGAACTCGGACCTGCTCAGACCGGGGGCGTCCATCGCGTCGAGGATCGCGTGGGCAGCGGTCGTGTCGCGCTCGGGATCCGCGGCGACCATCGCCGTCACGGCCTCCTCCAGCACCAGGCGCGTCCGCACCACGTCGGCGATCGGGAAGCCCTGCGCGGCAACCTGCAGACGCAACAGCGCGGACAGGCCCCCTCCCGGGGCGGCGATCACGATCGCGCCCGCCTGCGGACCGGATCCCGTGGCCGTGCGGATGAGCCCCATGACTTCGAGGACCCGCAGCGCCTCGCGGACGCTGGACCGCCCGACGCCGAGATCGGCGGCGAGATCGCGCTCGGAGGGCAGGCGGTCGCCGGGACCGAGGCGGCCGTCGAGGAGGTCGCGCTCGATGTGCTCGAGCACCGCGCGCCAGGCGCGCACCGGGGCGTCCGCGCTCTCGGTCATACATCCTCCTGTGGTCTGACCACAGGATATGCCGTGTGGTCTGACCACGCAAGCCCGGTGGTCGGGGTGGGATGGCGCGCGTTTCGTCTCGCTGCGCTCGCTCAACGACCGGAAGGTGGCGCGGGACGTGCTGCGTTTCGTCTCGCTACGCTCGCTCAACGACCAGAGGGCGCGGGGGACGTGCTGCGTTTCGACTCGCTGCGCTCGCTCAACGACCAGAGGGCGCGGGGGACGTGCTGCGTTTCGACTCGCTGCGCTCGCTCAACGAGCGGGCGGGTGAACGCGCGGGATCCGCCGAGTCGGATCAGCTCAGGCGGCCGCCGGACTCCTGGAGATAGCAGTTGCCGCAGAGGGACTCGTACGTCACGGCGGCACCGTCGATCGCGACCTGCTCCCCGTCGAAGACGAACGCGTCCCCCACACGACGGCCGTTGAACACCGCCTTGCGCCCGCAGCGGCAGATCGTCTTCAGCTCCTCGAGCGTGTGCGCGATGGCGAGGAGCCGGGCAGACCCCGGGAAGGCATGGGTGAGGAAGTCGTTGCGGATCCCGTATGCGAGCACGGGGATCCCGTCCTCCACGGCGATCCGGAACAGGTCGTCGACCTGCTCAGGCGTGAGGAACTGCGCCTCGTCCACGAGCAGGCACGCCACGTCCGCCGGCTCCTGCGGCAGCAGCCCCGCCGTCGCCTCCCCGCGGACGCGATCGCGCTCCCGCTGGAAGAGGGCTCGGGCGTCGTCCTCCGCCCCGATCAGGAAGTCGACCTCACGCGTCATCCCGAGCCGGCTCTCGATCTGGGACGCGCCCTTCGTGTCGATCGCGGGCTTGGCCAGCAGCACGTGCTGGCCTCGCTCCTCGTAGTTGTACGCCGCCTGCAGCAGAGCCGTCGACTTTCCGGAGTTCATCGCCCCGTAGCGGAAGTACAGCTTCGCCACGGCGGACCGTCAGGCCGTGAGGTCGAGCGCGGAGGCGGTGGTGGACATCGACGCCTCCGCCGCCGCGGCGTCGCCGTTCAGCGTCTGCCCGAGCGTCGGGATCAGCGCACGCAGCTCCGGCTCCCACCCCGGGTACTGCTCGGGGAAGCAGCGCTTGAGCAGACCGAGCATGATCGGGACGGCGGTCGACGCGCCCGGGGACGCGCCCAGCAGACCGGCGATGGATCCGTCCTCGGCCGCGACGACCTCGGTGCCGAACTGGAGGATCCCGCCCTTCTTCGGATCCTTCTTCATCACCTGGGCGCGCTGGCCCGCCTGGATCAGCGTCCAGTCCTCGTCCTTCGCCGTCGGCATGAAGACGCGCAGGCTGTCCACCTTCTTGCGATGGTTCTTCGCCAGCTCGCCGAGCAGGTACGTGATGAGGTCCGGGTTCGCGAACGCGACGCGCAGCATCGGCCACAGGTTGTGCGGACGGACCTGCGTGACGATGTCGAGCATCGATCCGTTCTTGAGGAACTTGGGGCTGAACGTCGCGAACGGACCGAACAGGAGGGAGGACTCCCCGTCGACGACGCGGGCGTCCAGGTGCGGGACCGACATCGGCGGCGCGCCGACCGAGGCCTGCGAGTAGACCTTGGCCTTGTGCTGGGCCACCACCGCCGGGTTCGTGGTCTTCAGGAACTGCCCGCCGATCGGGAACACGCCGTAGCCGCGGATCTCCGGGATCCCGGACTTCTGCAGGAGCTTGAGGGCCCAGCCGCCCGCGCCGACGAAGACGAACTTCGCGTCGAGCTGACCGGGCGTGCGGCCGATCGCGTTGCGGTAGCCGACCCGCCACGTGCCGTCCTTGCGGCGCTTGAGGCTGCGCACCTCATGGTCCGTGCGGACCTCGACGCCGCTCTCGGCGAGGTGGTCGAAGAGCTGGTGGGTGAGGGCGCCGAAGTCCACGTCGGTGCCCGAGGGGACGCGCGTCGCCGCGAACGGCTCGCCCGCCCGGCGCTTCTGCATCAGCAACGGCGCCCACTGGTTGATGACCCGGGAGTCCTCGCTGTACTCGATGCCCGCGAACAGCGGCTGCTCCTTGAGGACCTCGTACCGCTTCTTGAGGTAGGCGACGTCCTTCTCACCGCGGACGAACGTCATGTGCGGCGTGGAGTTGATGAACGTCGACGGTGCGTCCAGCACCCCCCGCTCGACCAGCGCGCTCCAGAACTGCCGGCTCTGCTGGAACTGCTCGTTGATCGAGATCGCCTTGGCCGGATCCAGCGGGCCGTCGCCGTTCTCCGGCATGTAGTTCAGCTCGCAGAGGGCGGCGTGACCCGTTCCCGCGTTGTTCCAGGGGTTGGAGCTCTCCTGCCCCACGTCGCTGAGCCGCTCGAAGGCGACGATCTTCCAGTCCGGCTGCAGTTCGTGCAGCAGGGTACCCAGGGTGGCGCTCATGATGCCACCGCCGATGAGGACGACGTCGACGGATTCAGTCACCCGACCAGTCTAGTTCCGGGCGCGAGGCCCCCCGACCACGTGTCGCCCCGCCCCGCCGATCAGCGGCCGAGACGGTCGGCGACGAGCTCTGCGACCTGGACGGCGTTGAGCGCCGCGCCCTTGCGCAGGTTGTCGTTGCTGAGGAAGAGCACGAGGCCCTTGCCCTCCGGTGCCGACTGGTCGGCCCGGATCCGGCCGACGAAGCTCGGGTCCTTGCCCGCCGCGGACAGCGGAGTGGGGACCTCCTCGAGCACGACGCCGGGGGCGCCGGCCAGCACCTCGCGCGCACGATCGGGGGTGATGTCCCGTGCGAACTCGGCGTTGATCGAGAGCGAGTGACCCGTGAACACCGGCACGCGCACGCACGTGCCCGCCACGCGCAGGTCCGGCAGACCCAGGATCTTCCGGCTCTCGTTGCGGAGCTTCTTCTCCTCGTCGGTCTCGTTCAGCCCGTCGTCGACGACGGATCCGGCCAGGGGGATCACGTCGAACGCGATCGGGGCGACGTACTTCTCCGGCTGCGGGAAGTCCACCGCGGAGCCGTCGTGGACGAGACGCAGGGTGTCGCCCTGGGCGAGCACGCCCTCGACCTGGCCGAGCAGCTCCTGCGCGCCGGCCAGCCCCGATCCGCTCACCGCCTGGTAGGTGCTCACGATGAGCCGCTCCAGCCCCGCCTCCTCGTGCAGCGCCTTCAGCACCGGCATCGCCGCCATCGTGGTGCAGTTCGGGTTGGCGATGATGCCCTTGGGGGTGTGCGCGATCGCCTCCGGGTTGACCTCGCTGACCACCAGCGGGACCTCCGGGTCCATCCGCCAGGCGCTGGAGTTGTCGACGACCACGGCGCCGGCCGCGGCGAAGCGCGGCGCGTAGGCGCGGCTCGCCGTCGCCCCCGCCGAGAACAGCGCGATGTCGATGCCCGCGGGATCCGCCGTCTCGACGTCCTCGATGAGGATCGTCTCTCCGCCGAACTCGACGGCCGTGCCGGCCGACCGCGCCGACGCGAACAGTCGCAGCTCCCGGATCGGGAAGGAGCGCTCCGCCAGGATGTCGCGCATGACGGTGCCGACCTGGCCGGTGGCGCCGACGATGGCGAGGGAGAGTCCGGAATCGGAGATACGGGTCATGAGGGTTCCTAGGCGTCGAGCGGTGAGGCGTTCGAGGCGCAGACGCGGTCGCCGGGTGTGGCGGAGGGATCCGCGCCTGGCGCCGGTGTCAGGGTTTGAGCGAGTCTAGCGGTTCCACAACCGCATCTTCTCCGGATTGCGCATGATCCACACGTCCGTGACCGCGTCGGGACCGGCCCCCACGTTCACCACCGTCGTGACGGCGCCGCCCTGCCTCGCGACGAGCGCCAGGCCGTCGCCCGTGCGCACGGCCTCGACCTCCGCATCCGGCCATTTCGCGAGGAGGCCGAGCAGGAACCGCGCGACGTCCGTCGCGCCCGTGACCGGGCGCCGGGCCGCCGAGACGACCCCTCCTCCGTCGGAGCGGAGGGTGACGGTGTCGTCGAGCACCGCCACGACCGCGGCGAGATCCCCCGAGAGGCACGCCGCGGCGAACGCCTGCACGAGGTCGTCGTGGCGCGCGGCATCCGCGCGGACGCGCCGCCCCTCTCGGACGTGACGACGGGCGGACGAGGCCAATTGGCGGCAGGCGGCGGGCGTGCGTCCGACCGCGGCCGCCACCTCGTCGAACGGCACGCCGAACACGTCGTGCAGCACGAAGACGACGCGTTCCGCCGGGGTGAGCGCCTCCAGCAGGAGCAGAAGCGCCGTCGACACGCTCTCCGCCTGGGAGACGCGATCGAGGGGATCTCCCGGAGGGGTCCCGTGGATTCCGGCCACCCGCAGCGCCTCGGCCGGCACGGGCTCGGGCAGCCACTCGCCCACGTACCGCTCCCGGCGCGCCCGCGCCGACCCGAGGACGTCCAGCACGATCCGGGAGACGACGCGGGTCAGCCAGGCGCCGGGCACGCGGATCGCCGCGCGCTCCGCGTCGTCCAGCCCGTACCACCGGACGTATGCCTCCTGCACCGCGTCCTCGGCCTCCGCGAGCTCGCCCAGCATGCGGAACGCCACCGCGATCAGCCGCGGACGCTCGGCTTCGGCGGTCCCTGTGTCGCCGGACATCCGCACCCCTTCCCTCCCGCCGCGCACGACCGAGGCGCGGGGGCGTGCTCACATTCTCGCGTGCCGCGTCGTCGGGAGGGTGAGGGACCGCGCCGCGGCCCGCTGCAGGAGAGGACACGCATGAGGATCGCGATCGCAGGAGGAACCGGAACGATCGGCAGGAAGATCGTCGCGGCGACGCGCGCCGCCGGCCATGACAGCGTCGTGCTCGCGCGCACCGCCGGCGTGGATCTGCGCACCGGCGAGGGCGTCGACGCCGCTCTCGACGGGGTCGACGCGATCGTGGACGCCGTGAGCGTGCCCACGCTCGACGCCCGGACCGCCACCGCCTTCTACGAGGCGACCACCGCGACGCTCCTGCGGGCGGTGTCGCGCCACGGCATCCGCCATCTGCTGACGCTGTCGATCGTGGGAGTGGACCGAAACCCCGCCGGGTACTACGCCGGAAAGCTCGCGCAGGAGCAACAGGTGGTCGCGTCCGATGCGCCGTGGACGATCCTCCGGGCGACGCAGTTCCACGAGTTCGCGGGCCAGGTCGCCGCACAGTCCCGTCTCGGGCCGATCCAGTTCGCGCCTCGCGCTCGGGTGCAGCCGGTGTCGGCTGCGGCGCTCGCCGGGCACCTCGTGAGCCTCGTCGCCGCCGGGGCGCAGGGACGCGCTGCGGACGTCACGGGTCCGCGCGAGGAGAGCCTGGCCGAGATGATCCGTGCCCAGGTCCGCCGGGACGGTCGCCGAGGGCCCGTCGTCGCGCTGTCCGTCCCGAACGCGCAGATGCGGGGGATGCGCGCGGGCCTGAACCTTCCCGGCCCGGACGCCCTGCGGATCGGTCCCTCCTTCGCGGACTGGCTGTCCGCCTGACCCCGAGCCTCACCCGCTCCGCCGGACCGCGTGCCCCGATCTGCACACTCGGACCCGATCTGCACATGCTCTCCCTGGAATCCTGTGCGGATCGGAGCGACGTGTGCAGATCGGGCGGCGTTTCGTCTCGCTCCGCTCGCTCAACGACCGGGGCGGAGCGGAGGGCGTTTCGTCTCGCTTCGCTCGCTCAACGACCGAGGGGTGGATCAGCGGCCGGAGCCGGCGGCGACGACCGCCTCCACCTCGCCGTCGAGACCGTACGCGGTGTGCACGGTGCGCGCGGCCTCGGCGAGGTCGTCGCCACGCAGCACGACCGAGATGCGGATCTCGGACGTGGAGATCATCTCGATGTTGATCCCGGCGGTGGACAGCGCCTCGAAGAGGATCGCGGAGACGCCCGAGTGCGTGCGCATCCCCGCCCCCACCACGGACAGCTTGCCGATCTGGTCGTCGTGCACGAGGCTCTCGAACCCGACCTCCTGCTGCTCCGCGGCCAGCGCCTTGAGCGCCGCGGCGGCGTCCGACTTCGGCAGCGTGAAGGAGATGTCGGTGCGCGCGGTCGAGGCCGGCGACACGTTCTGCACGATCATGTCGACGTTCGCGCCGGACTTCGCCACGATCTTGAAGATCTCGGCGGCCTTGCCCGGGACGTCCGGGACCCCGGTGACGGTGACCTTGGCCTGGCTGAGATCGGTGGCGACCCCGGCGACGATCGGCTCTTCCATGGCGTCTCCCTCGGATTCGCGGGGGTTCTTCATGCCCTCGCCCAGAACGTAGGTGCCCTCGTTCGACGTGAAGGTCGACCGGGCGTGGATGAGCACCCCGTGACGACGGGCGTACTCGACGGCGCGGATGTAGAGCACCTTCGCGCCGTTGGCGGCGAGCTCCAGCATCTCCTCGCTCCCGACCGTGCCGAGCTTGCGCGCCATCGGCACGACACGGGGATCCGCGGTGAAGATGCCGTCCACATCGCTGTAGATCTCGCAGACGTCGGCCTCGAGCGCCGCGGCGAGCGCGACCGCGGTCGTGTCGGATCCGCCGCGGCCGAGCGTCGTGATGTCCTGCGTGTCGTCGTTGAGCCCCTGGAACCCCGCGACGATGACGATCGCCCCCTCGTCGAGCGCCTCACGGAGCCGCGTGGGGGTGACCTCCACGATCCTGGCGGCGCCGTACCGGCTGTCGGTTCGCATCCCGGCCTGGGGACCGGTGAAGGAGCGCGCGTCGAAGCCCATCGAGTGGATGGCCATGGCCAGCAGCGCCATCGAGATCCGCTCGCCGCTGGAGAGCAGCATGTCGAGCTCCCGGGGGGCGGGGATCGGCGCGACCTCGGCGGCGAGGTCGAGCAGCTCGTCCGTCGTGTCGCCCATCGCGCTCACGGCCACGACGACGTCGTGCCCGGCGCGGCGGGTGTCGACGATGCGCTTGGCGACGCGCTTGATGCTCTCCGCGTCGGCGACGGAGGATCCGCCGTACTTCTGCACGATGAGGGCCACGAAAATCTCCCGGGGAACGGTCGGGCGCGGCTCGGTGCCCGCGCCCTCGCACATTCTACGAGCGCGCCGCATGCCGCTCGGGACATGTGACGCTCAGATCAGGCCGCGCCGACGGGCCTCGCTCGCGGCGGCCGAGCGGCTCTCCGCCCCGAGCTTCTCCAGGAGGTGCACGACGTGGGTCTTCACGGTGCCCTCGCTGATGAACAGTCGGCTCGCGATCTCCCGGTTGCTCGCTCCCTCGTCGACGAGGACCAGCACCTCTCGCTCCCGCGCCGTCAGCGAGACACGCGGTGCGCGAAGCGCCTCCACCAGTCGCTGGTCCCCGCCCGGCGTCAGCACCGTCGCCCCGGCCGCCGCGTCGGCGATCGCCGCGGCGATGACATCGGTGGGGACCTCCTTGAGGAGATAGCCCGCGGCTCCCGCCTCGACCGCGCGGATGATCTGGGCGTCGTGGTCGAACGTGGTGAGGATCAGGACGGCCGGGGCACCCGGCAGGGCGCGCACGGCCCGCGTCACGGCGACCCCGTCCATCCCCTCCCCCAGGCGCAGGTCGCACAGGACGACGTCGGGACGCAGGTCGGCGGCCAGACGGACCGCCTCCTCCCCGCTCGCGGCCTCTCCCACGACCGGGAAGCCGCGACTCTCCACCAGCGCCCGCAGCCCCGCGCGGACGATGGGGTGATCGTCGACGAGCAGCACGCGCACGCTCATGCGTGCTCCCCCGTCGCCGTTCCGCCCGGGGCGAGCGGGACGCTCGCGGCGAGCCGCACCCCTTCGCCGGGCTCCGAGGCGATCCGGAGCTCTCCGCCCAGCTCGCGCAGCCGCGAACGCATCGCCGTGAACCCGTAGGAGGACCCCGAGCGGCGAAGGGCCTCGTCGACGTCGAAACCGACGCCGTCGTCGACGACCTCCAGGACGACGCCCCCGGCGTCCGCCGCGAGCACGACGCGGACATGGGAAGCCCCGGCGTGCCGACGGACGTTCGAGAGCGCGGACTGCGCCAGCCGCAGGAAGGCGACCTCCACGGCCGTGGGGAGCGGTGGCAGCGTCTCGTCCACGTCCAGCCGCGCCGAGATCCCCGTCTCCTCCCCCAGCGCCGCGACCATGCGCGACAGGGCGGCGGCGAGGGCGGATCCCTCCAGCTCCGCCGGAGCGAGGGCGGCGACGATGCGACGGAGCTCCCCGAGGGCGTGCTGCGCGAGCGCGGCCACCTGCCCGGCGCTGCCGGTTCCCGAGGACGACCCGGCCTCGTCATCGGCGCGAGCGAGCATGACGATCGAACTCAGCTCCTGCGCGATCGTGTCGTGAAGGTCCCGGGCGAGGCGGGTGCGCTCCCGTGCCGCCCCGGCCTCGCGCTGGGTGACCGCCAGTTCCTCCTGCAGCCGCGCGGTCTCCTCCTGGGCCCGGATCAGGGAGGCGATGAGGCGCTCCCGCTCCGCGGCGTCGCGGAGCAGACGGTCGTAGCCCAGTGACACCCCGTAGGCGAACCCGCCGCCGACGAGCGGGCCGAGGACATGCGCGAACGTGGTGAGGCCCGCCGAGGCGGGGTGCACCGCCGGGACGACGATGGCCGCGGCGATGGCCGCCGCGGCGAACAGCAGGGACCACGGCTGCCGCAGCACGTGCCCCGCGAGCAGCAGGATCGGGAAGACGAGCCACACGAACTCCGGCGACAGCACGACCATGCCCGCCCACAGCACCGCCAGCGCGACGACCCACCAGCCCGCGGCTCGGCCGCGCGCGAACGACGCGCCGGCGCCGTACCACGCGAGGAACGCTCCCGCCGCACACAGCACGAGCACCAGTTCGCCCCCGGCGAGCGCCGCGCGGACGGTGACGACCACCGTCAGGACCACGGTGATGAGGTGCAGCGCGAAGCGGGCGCCGCGCAGCATCCGGTGCCGGGAGTCCCCGACGACGGCGGAGGGCGCAGCGGTCATCCCCCGATTCTGCCGGGCGGGCGGCCGGGAGCGCGCGTCCCGGGGATCGATCTTTCGATGGATCCCCCGGGCCGTGACGGGACGGACGCTGGAGGCATGACCGCATCCCCGACCGTTCCCGTGTCCGCCGACGTCACCCGGACCCGCTCCGCCGCGCTCCGCCTGCTGTTGACGACCACCACCGTCTACGTTGTCCTCGGCCTCGCTGCGGGCCTGTTCTACCGCGAGTTCACCAAGGCCAACGGCTTCCCGGAGGGGATGTCCGGTCAGCTCGGTCTCGCCCACACCCACATCCTGACGCTGGGCGCCGTGATCATGCTCCTCGTCCTGGCGCTGCAGAAGAGCTTCCATCTGTCGGACGGCCGGCTGTTCCGCTGGTTCTTCGCGATCTACAACGCCGGCGTGCTCCTCACGAGCGCCCTGCTGGTGTGGCACGGCATCCTGCAGGTCCTCGGCGAAGAGGCCTCGGCGATGATCGCCGGGCTCGCCGGCGTCGGCCACATCCTCGTCGGCGCGGGCTTCGTCCTGCTTCTGCTCAGCCTGCGGGCGGCGATCCGTCGCGAGTCGTGACACGCCCGTCCGCGTGCCCCTCGATCTCCGCCGCGGCCGCCGACTCCATGGCTGTGGCGACGGTTGTCGCCTCCGCCTCGTCGCGGTCGGCGGCGCGCGGGGGCCGGAGACGACCGCCGGTCCCCGCGAACCAGCAGCCGACGATGATGAGCGGGAACCCGATCAGCAGTCCCGGGGTGAGCGGCTCGGCGAGCAGCAGCGCACCGAGCACGATCGCGACGACCGGGTTGACGTAGGTGAACAGCGGCGCCCGGACCGGCCCGACCTCGCGGATGAGGGCGAAGAAGACGAGGAACGCCACCGCCGTGCACACCACGGTGAGGGCCAGCAGCGCCGCCGCGGAACGCAGCGTCGGCACCTGGTGCTGGGTGAGGAGCGCGATCGGCAGATACAGGACGCCGATGAAGAGCAGCGCGAGCGTGATCGATCCCAGGGAGGGGACGTCGTGGAGCTTGCGCGCGACGATGAACGGCGCGATCGCGTAGAGCACGGCGACCAGCAGCACCTCGCCGGCAGCGACGAGGTTGACCTCGCCGCCGAACAGCCCGGGGCCGGCGACGACCGTCGCGACGCCGGCGAAGCCGACGAGGAGGCCGATCACGCGGGCCGGCCTCAGCACGCCCCGGTCGCCGCCGCCGAGCGCGATGAGGGCGGCGAACAGCGGAACGGTCGCCACGAGCAGGCCGGTGAGCCCGGAGGGAAGCGTCTGCTCGGCGTGCCCGAGCAGCAGGAACGGCCCGCCCATCTCCACCAGCCCGAAGGCGAGCACCCACGGCCAGTGCTTCCAGGCGGCGCGCAGCGCACCGCTGCGGATCGCGAACGGCAGGAGCAGGAGCGCGGCGAGGAAGGTGCGACCGGCGACGACCGCGGGCGGGGAGAACGACTCGACCGCGACGCTGATGAACAGGTAGGGCACGCCCCAGAGCAGGGCCATGGCGCCGAAGAGCAGCCACCCCTTGCGGGTGAACCCTCCGGCGGCGTTCACAGGACGCGCCGCCCCTCGAAGGCGCGGCCGAGAGTGACCTCGTCCGCGTACTCCAGGTCGCCGCCCACCGGCAGCCCCGAGGCCAGCCGGGAGACGGTGATCTGCATGCTCGTGAGCAGGCGGCTCAGGTAGCTCGCCGTGGCCTCCCCCTCGAGGTTCGGGTTGGTGGCGAGGATCACCTCCTGGACGGTGCCGTCGGCGAGCCGCGACATCAGCTGCGCGATGCGCAGATCGTCCGGTCCGATGCCGGCGATGGGACTGATCGCGCCGCCGAGGACGTGATACAGGCCCCGGAACTCCCGCGTGCGCTCGATCGCGGCGACGTCCTTCGCGTCCTCCACCACGCAGATGAGCGCGCCGTTGCGCCGCGGGTCACGGCAGATCGCGCAGCGCTCCTGCTCGGCGACGTTGCCGCACACCTCGCAGAACCTCACGCGCTCGCGCACCTCGGTCAGCAGCTCCGCCAGCCGCGCCACGTCGAAGGAGGGGGTCTGGAGGATGTGGAAGGCGATGCGCTGAGCGGACTTCGGCCCGATGCCGGGAAGCCGCCCGAACTCGTCGATCAGCTCTTGGACGATGCCGTCGTACATCAGGAGAACCTCGTCGGGGGCTCGTAGGGCTCTTCACGGACGAACCTGGCGCCGAGGATCTGGCGCACGACCGCCTCGCCGTAGCGCTGCACCCCGTTGGACGCCGGGCGCGGGGCGCGCGCGCTCGTGCCGTCCGGCGCCGCGGGCGGCGGGACCGGGGCGGGCGGGACCGGGGCGGGCGGCGTCGACGACGGCGCCGGGGCGGGCGGCGCCGCGTCGTCCGGGGGCGGCGGACCGGAATCGTAAGGCGGCTCGTCGTCCGGGTACGGCGGCTCCTCGTCCAGGACGTCGCCGTCGTGGACCGGCTCGTACCACCCGGACGCCGGCATGGCCTCGACGTCGGCCGGCTCCTCGTCCACCGGGAACTGCGGGGGCGGAAGCGTGCTCCCCGTGCCGGTCTCGGCGATCGTCGACACCGCGGAGGGCGAGACCACCGGGGCCGCTGCGGGAGTCGACACCGCCGAGGGCGAGGCCGCCGGGGCGGCTCCGAGAGGCGAGCCGGCCGGACCGGCATCGGGCTCACCCCGAGGGATGGGAGCGACCGCCCACTCCGTCACGGGGGCCGCGGAGGCCGAGGCCGTCTTCGGCGCTGCCGGGCGCGCGGACTCCCCACCCGAGGGCGGGGACGGCGGCGCCGGAGCGGGCGTCGATCCGCCCGGTCCGGTGGACGGCGGTGGCTCGGGCGTCCCCGATCCTCCGGAGGGCGGCAGCGGAGCCGGCTTGTACTTGACCTTGATGCCGAGCTCCTGCTCGATGGCGCTGCGCAGATGGTCGGAGGTGCCGGAGCCGGGGGTCGTCCCCTTGAACCGTGCGACGTCGTTCGGGCTCGCGAAGCCGAGGGTGAGCACGTCCGTCGCCGTGTCGAAGTCCAGGGGCTGGACGGCGGTGACCACGAGCCACGAGCCGCGGCTGATCTTCTCGAGCCGGCTCAGGATCGCCGGCCACGCGGCGCGGATCCGGGCGAAGTCCACCGGGCCGGTCTCGACGGGGGCGGGGGCTTCCGTCTGCGCATCCGGAGCCGGTGCCGGGGCCACCGACGGAGCAGAGGCAGCGGGAGACGACGCGGAACCGGCGTCGGAGGGCGCAGAACCGGAGCCGGACGGGGCGGAGCCGGGCGTCTCGGCGGGGGCGGCCGACTGCGGGGCGGCGGGACCGGCGTGCCGCGTCTCGACCGGCTGCGTCGGACGCGACGGCGCGGGCGCGTCTCCCGGGCGCGCTCGGTCGGGAGCGGGGACGACGGCCGGCCCGGTCTCGCCCGCGGACAGCACGCGCGCCACCATGAGCTCCAGGTGCAGGCGCGGGGAGGTCGCCCCCGTCATGTCGTCCAGCGCCGCGCTGACGAGGTCGGCGGTGCGCGACAGCCGGTCGGATCCGAACGCCGCGGCCTGGTCGCGCATGCGGACGAGCTCGTCCTCCGGTACTCCGCGCAGCACCGCCGAGGCGCCGTCGCCGACGGCCGCGATGACGATGAGATCGCGCAGCCGCTCCAGCAGGTCGTCCACGAACCGCCGCGGGTCCTGACCTGTCTGCACCACGCGGTCGACCGCGGGGAAGGCGGCGGACGCGTCGGCCGCGGCCAGGGCGTCCACGATCTCGTCCAGGAGGGCCGCGTGCGTGTAGCCGAGCAGCGCCACCGCGCGCTCGTACTTGACCTCGACGGATCCGGTCTCGCCCTCCGACCCGGCGATGAGCTGGTCCAGCAGCGAGAGCGTGTCACGGGGCGACCCGCCTCCCGCGCGCACGACGAGCGGCAGCACCCCCTGCTCGACCGACACCCCTTCTTCGGCGCAGAGCTTCTCGACGTACTCCAGCATCGCCGCGGGCGGCACGAGACGGAACGGGTAGTGGTGGGTGCGCGAGCGGATCGTGCCGAGCACCTTCTCCGGCTCGGTCGTCGCGAAGATGAACTTGACGTGCGGCGGGGGCTCCTCGACGAGCTTGAGCAGCGCATTGAACCCCTGCGGGGTGACCATGTGCGCCTCGTCGAGGATGAAGATCTTGTAGCGGTCGCGGCTGGGGGCGAACGTGGCGCGCTCGCGCAGGTCGCGCGCGTCGTCGACGCCGTTGTGGCTCGCCGCATCGATCTCCACGACGTCCAGCGAGCCGCCGCCGGCGCGGGACAGCTCCACGCAGCTCGGGCAGGTGCCGCACGGGGTGTCGGTCGGGCCCTCGGCGCAGTTCAGGCAGCGCGCGAGGATGCGCGCCGACGTCGTCTTCCCGCATCCGCGGGGACCGGAGAACAGGTAGGCGTGACCCACGCGGTCGCCGCGCAGCGCCGTCATCAGCGGATCGGTGACCTGGGACTGCCCGATCATCTCCCCGAAGGTCTCGGGCCGGTAGCGGCGGTAGAGGGCTGTGGTCACCCGACAAGCCTAGAGCGTGCCTCCGACACGTCGCCCCTCGTCGTCGAATCCGCCGCCGCCGGACCCCGGACGGCGCCGCGGGGAGGGCACCCGACGGGGCGCGCGTTTGACTTGCCCGGGGCCGTTGCTACGTTGGAGGAGCGGGCCGCGCGCTCGCCCGACCGCCGCCGCACCCGCGAGCGCGCATCCGGGATCCGCACCGGCTCCCGCGCCACGACAGCGCTGTGTCGTGAGCGGTCGCGCGAATCCGCCCGGCCGCACGGACGGCCCCGTCGTCCGTGCACGTGCGCGTCGATCCGCCGGCGCCGGAACGATGGCTGCGCGCGTGCCCCGTGTCGAAAGGAACCCTGTGACGGCCCGCACACTGCCGCTCCCCGCCCCCGATCGTCTCCGCACCAGCCCGCTGAAGGCCACTCTCCCCACCCGTTAGCGCTTCTCCTCCCCCGACACCCGGCACCGCAGCCGGTGCCGACGAGACAAGGAGAAGACGTGGAAAACCTGCAACAACTCTCGGGACCCGTCGTGGTCCTGCTCCTGCTGCTGTTCTTCGGCGGCAGCCTGTACATGTCCCTGCGCATCCGCAAGCGCACCGAGAACGCCGACGGCTACATGACCGGCGGCGGACGGATCGGCTTCGGGATCTCCGCCGCGTCGATGACGGCGACCTGGATCTGGGCGGCCTCGATGTACGCCTCCGCGACGTCCGGCTACACCTACGGCATCTCCGGCCCCATCCACTACGGGCTGTGGGGCGCGCTGATGATCCTGCTGATCTATCCCTTCGGCCGGCGGATCCGCCAGGTCGCGCCCCGCGCGCACACGATCGCCGAGGTCATGTTCGCCCGGCACGGCCGCTCCAGCCAGCTCATGCTGGCGGGATCCAACGTGCTCGGCAGCCTGATCAGCCTCACCTCGAACCTGATCGCCGGCGGGGCGCTCATCTCGATGCTCACGCCGTTCTCCTTTACCCAGGGGATCCTCGCGATCGGTGCGGGGGTGCTCCTCTACACCCTGTGGTCCGGCTTCCGCGCCTCCGTGCTGACGGACTTCGCGCAGGTGTGCGCGATGCTCGGCGCGGTCGTGATCATCATCCCGGTGGTGTTCTTCGCCGCCGGCGGCCCGGCGCTGTTCGAGACCGGGGCGCACAACCTGACGCCGCAGCAGGGGGACTTCTTCTCCTCGGACGCGTTCTTCAATCAGGGGGCGCCCTACATCGCCGCCGTGCTGGCCTACGCGATCGGCAACCAGACCATCGCGCAGCGTCTCTTCGCGGTCCGTGAGGACCTCATCAAGAAGACCTTCGTCACGGCGACGTTCGGCTACGGCGCCACCATCATCGGGATCGGGATGCTCGGGGTCATCGCCCTCTACGCGGGCATCGAGCCCGTCGGCGGGGACGTGAACAACCTCATCCCGCAGATGGCGGCGGCGTACCTGTCGCCGGTGCTGCTGTGCGTGTTCTTCGTGATGATCATCGGATCCCTGTCGTCCACGGCGGACGCCGACCTGACGGCGCTGTCCTCCATCGTCATGGCCGACGTGTACGGCCAGAACATCGCGGGCAAGAAGCGCGCGAACCCCCGCACCATGGTGCTCGTCGGACGGGTCACGATGATCGTCGCGATGGTGGCCGGCCTCGCCTTCGCGGGGTCGCAGCTCAACATCCTCGACCTCCTCGTGTTCGTCGGCGCGATGTGGGGCGCGCTGGTGTTCCCGGTGATCGCGAGCTTCTACTGGGACCGCGTCACCAACCTCGCGTTCTCCGTCGCGGTGGTCGCGGCGCTGGCCGCGTTCCTGCCGGTCCGGTTCGAGTGGGTGCCGCTGTCGGGCCCGGTGGGCATCGTCAGCGACGCCCTCGCCACCGTCGGCATCGGCGTCGTCCTCGGGCTCATGGCGTTCGGGTTCTTCGGGAAGCGGATCGCTCTCGCGGTCGGCACCGTCGCGACGCTCACGGCCGCGCCGTTCTCGATCGGGTTCCTGCACACCTATCCGGTGCTGTCGGGCTCCCTCGTCGCGTACGCGGTGTCCACGATCGTGTGCGTCGCGCTGACGCTGCCGAGCAGGCGGCGCTTCGACTTCGCCCTCATCAAGGAGCGCACCGGGGACTTCGACCAGGACCTCGACGCGGAGCTCGCCGCGCTCGAGGACGAGGCCGCGCGCGCCGCCGCGCCCGAGGATCCACGCGACGGCGTCGGACGGGCGTGACCGGGGAACGCGAGAGAAGGGAAGAAGAATGGAAACGTCGACAGTCCTCCTGACCGCCTACGTCCTCGTCTGGCCGGTGATCGTGCTGGGCACGCTCGCCGTCATCGTCCGCGCGTTCGTGACCGAGGCGCGAGAGGCCAAGGCCGAGGGCCGCAGCATCATCTGAGCCGGGCCCGACCCGCACGCACGGAGGGCGGGGACCCTCGGGTCCCCGCCCTCCGTCGCATCACTCCCCCGCGGCTCCCACGATCGGGATCGCGGAGGTGGTCGGCACCGAGGCCGACAGCAGCGTGCCGTCCTCGCGCCGCGCCTGCAGACCCAGCTCGGGCCGTCCGGGGATGACGGGTCCCTGGTGCGCCAGGGGCACCCGGACCGGTTCGCCCACGGACGCGGTGTAGGCCGCGCCGCGCACGGTGAAGTCGACCGGGTCGCCCTCGCGCACCTCCACCTCCAGCTCGCCGCGGGTGAGCGTCACCTGCAGCACGGAACCGAGCCAGCGCAGCGGGTACGACAGCTCCGGCCAGTCCCGCGGCAGGCGCGGGTCGAAGCTCAGCTCGCCGTTGTAGTCGCGCATGCCGCCGAAGCCGCACACGAGCGCGGTCCACACGCCGCCCGCCGAGGCCACATGCACGCCGTCGGAGGCGTTGCGGTGCAGATCGCCGAGGTCGACGAAGATCGACTGCTCGAAGTACTCCAGCGCCAGGTCCTGGTATCCGACCTCCGCCGCGAGGATCGACTGGACGACCGCCGACAGCGTCGAGTCGCCCGTGGTCAGCGGGTCGTAGTACTCGAAGTCGGCCAGCTTCTCCGCCTCGGTGAAGTGGTTGCCCTGCAGGAACAGCGCCAGCACCACGTCCGCCTGCTTCAGCACCTGGAAGCGGTAGATCACCAGCGGGTGGAAGTGCAGCAGCAGCGGGCGCTGCTCCTTCGGCGTGTTCGCCAGATCCCACACCTCGCGCTCCAGGAACAGGGAGTCCTGCGGGTGGATGCCCAGCGCGGGGCTGAACGGGATGAACATCGCCTCCGCGGCACGCTCCCAGCCCTCCACCTCCTCCGGGCGCAGCTGGAGGCGGTCGACGAGCTTCTCGTACGCCTCCGGCGCGTCCTCGGCCATCTCGCTGACCACCCGCGCCGCGAAGCGCAGGTTGTAGCGGGCCATCACGTTCGTGAAGAGGTTGTCGTTGACGACGGTGGTGTACTCGTCCGGGCCGGTCACGCCGTGGATGTGGAACGTCTCCACGTCCCCTCCCGTGCGCCAGAAGCCGAGCGTCTCCCACATCCGGGCCGTCTCGACCGCGATGTCCGCGCCCTCGTGGTACAGGAACTCGTCGTCCCCGGTGCCCCGCACGTACTTGCCCAGGGCGAAGCTGACGTCGGCGTTGATGTGGTACTGCGCGGTGCCGGCGGCGTAGTAGGCGGAGGCCTCCTCGCCGTTGATCGTCCGCCAGGGGAACAGGGCCCCGCCCTCGTTGAGCTGCCTCGCCCGCCGCCGCGCCGCGGGGAGCATGTGCACGCGGGCGCGGAGGGCGTTGCGCGCCCACTGCGGGGAGGTGTACGTCAGGAACGGGAGGACGTAGATCTCCGTGTCCCAGAAGTAGTGACCGCTGTAGCCGGACCCGGACACGCCCTTCGCGGACACTCCCGCGCCGTCGGCGCGCGCCGACGCCTGCGCGATCTGGAACAGGCACCACCGGGTCGCCTGCTGCAGGTCGTCCCGGGCGCCGATCCGCACGTCCGAGCGCTCCCAGAAGGCGGCGAGCCACGCGGCCTGCTTGGCGAACTGGGCCTCGACGCCCTCGAACGCCACCCGGTCCAGCGTGCGGCGGCAGCGGTCGACGAGCTCGCGCGGCGGCACCCCGCGGGAGGTGTGGTAGCTGACGAGCTTCGTCACCCGGATCGGAACTCCGGCCTTGGCCTGCACGCGGAAGACGTTCTTGGCGATGTCCGGCTCGATGAGGCGGCGCGCGGTGTAGTCGTTCTCGGTCTCCACCACGTGGTCGGCCACGACGGCAAGCGTCATCCCGGACTCGGCGACGCGGTACGACAGCGCCGAGCGCTGCTCCTCCTGCCAGAACTCCGCCGGCTGGAGCACCCGCTCCGAGATCCGCTCCGCCTTGCGCGGATCGAATCCGCCCGGTGCGGATCCTCCGCGGACGTCCTTGCCGGAGATCGTGGGGGCGCCCCCGTAGACGTCCTCGCCGTCCTGCCGATTGATGATCTGGCAGGACACGGTGACCGGCGCGTCCGCGTTCTCGACGACGACCTCCAGCCGCAGCACGGCGAGGTGGCGCTCATCGAACGAGACGATCCGCTCGTCGCGCAGGCGCACGCGCTTGCCGGACGGGGTGACCCACAGCACGTCCCGGGAGAGGATGCCGGTGCGGAAGTCCAAGGCCCGCCGGTACTCGCGGACGTCCGCCTCGTCGAAGCTCAGCGGCTCGTCGTCGACGTACACGCGCATGACCTTGGCGTCCGGGGCGTTCACGATGGTCTGCCCCACCTCGGCGAAGCCGTACGCGGCCTCCGCGTGCCGGATCTGCCAGGTCTCGTGCAGGCCGTTCAGGAAGGTGCCGTGCTCGAGGGCCTCACGCCCCTCGATGTGGTTGCCGCGCAGGCCGAGATAGCCGTTGCCGACGGCGAAGAGGGTCTCGGCGACGCCGGGATCCTCCGCGGGGAAGCGGGTCTCGACGAGTCGCCAGGGGTCGACGGGGAAGACGTCGCGGTCGATCACTTCGACTCCTTCAGTCGCTCAGTACGTCGCATGCAGTTCTCCGTGGATGTGGACGTGCGGGTGCCGGTTCGGGTGGGGTGTGCGGAGCGGACGTCTCAGGATACGAGGCCGGCGAGGTCGTCGACGACGATCGTCGCGCCGTGGGCGCGGAGGGCCTCGGCGCCCGCGCCGCGATCCACCCCGATGACGGTGCCGTAGCCCGCGGCGGCGGCCGAGGCGACCCCGGACACCGCGTCCTCGACGCCGACCGCGTCCGCGGCCGCCACTCCCAGGCGCTCCGCCCCGACGCGGAAGACGTCCGCCGCGGGCTTGGAGGCGAGGTGCTCGCGCTCGGCGACGACGCCGTCGACGACGACCTCGAAGAAGTCACGGATCCCGGCCGCCGCGAGCACCTCTTCGGCGTTCTTCGAGCTCGACACCACCGCCATCGGCACGCCCGCGTCGCGCAGGCGCTCCAGCAGGGCCAGGGACCCGGGGTACGGGGCGATGCCGTCGCGGCGCAGCGCCGTCGCGAACGCCGCGTTCTTGCGGTTGCCGATGCCGCAGATCGTGTCGGCCTCGGGAGGATCGTCGACGCTCCCCCACGCGATCTCGACGTTGCGGCTGTGCAGCAGGCTCGCCACGCCGTCGTACCGCTTCTTCCCGTCGACGTACGCGAAGTAATCCGCGTCGGTGTAGGGCGGGGTGATGCCCCACGCCGCGAACACCTCGTCGAACACCGCCTTCCAGGCGCGCATGTGCACCTCGGCGGTCGGCGTCAGCACGCCGTCGAGGTCGAAGAGCACGCCGGCGGCGACGCTGAGGTCGGGCGCTGCGGGGGTCTCGGGCACGGCGGCTCCTCCGGTCGGCGGACGGATCGATGGATCGGCACCGCGACGTGCCGCGTGTCCAGCGTAATCACGCCCGCGCCCTCATGACAGCCCGTTCTTCGAGCCGTCATCCGCGCGCCCCGCGCCGCTATCCCGGGTATCGGTGGACCTCGTCGACGCGGAAGGTCACGCCGTCGGGCAGCTCGCCGTGCAGCGTGATGTCCGCCGATCCCGTCTGACCGCCGGGGATCGGGTCGCTCCACGCGGTGGTGCTGGTCGCCGTCGAGCCGTCGCCGCGCAGCGCCGTGACGTCGATCGCGTACGACATCGTGACGGACGTGCTGTTGCGGACGGCCACGCGCAGGACCGGCAGCTCGCCGCCGCGGTCGATCTCGCCGATGGCGACATCGGCGACGAGGTCCGCGTACTCCGTCGGCTCCGCCGCGAACAGGCGGAGCTCGGGGACGCCCATCCCCGACTGGCTGTAGACCGACACCGGCTCCTCACCGGCGGGCGGGACGGCGAGCCGGACGAGCAGCAGGTCGCCCTCGGCGATGTCGGCGTGCGAGGAGGTGGGGGCGAGCAGCACGGCGTCCCTGGTGGGGAACTCGTACTGCTCGGCGGGCCGGTCCGCGCTCAGGGTCACGAAGAAGGCCCGCAGACCCGGCACGGCCGTGGTCTCGAACCCGCCGGCCTGGAGGACCACGGCGTATGCGAGCAGCGGCCGATCCGCGTGCGCCGCGGGCGTGTCGAGGACCGCGTCCAGCGTCCCCTGATCGACCGGCACGAAGGCCGACGGGTCCGGCGCCTCCCACGTCGGCTCCGGGCTCGGCGTCGGAGAGGGCGTCGCCGACGCCGCGGGCTCCGCTCCCGGAGCCGTCCCCGGGCCGGACGACGTCCCGAACACGCCGTCGGCGAGCGCGACCACCTGAGGCCACAGGCCGAACAGCTGCGTCTGGACCGCCGCGAACCCGCCGACGAGGAGGACCACCAGCACGAGCACGGTGCGGCGGATCGCCCGGACGCCGGCGGACGCGGCCGCCGGCGGGCGGCGATATCCGCGCCGCGACGCCTCCAGCGGAGGGATGAGATAGGGCTCGGTGATCCGCTCGGGCACCGAGGTGTAGGTCTCGGAGTATCGCTCGCGGCCGCTCATGTCTGGACCCTACCGGCCCGCAGGCCCTCCCGGTCACGACTTCGCACCGTCCGACGGCGGGCATGAGAAGACCCTCCGCGCACCCGGCAGAGCCCGGTTACCCTTGCTGCGTTTCCGCCCTGGGGGAGTTGGCCTGGATGTCGTCACGCGGAGGGCCGTCGTCCATTCTACAGGTGCGGCGCGGGCTCCGTGTCCGCCGGCACGGGCGCGGGGGTCCGCGTCCCGGCGCCGCGCCGGCGCCACCGCAGCAGCACGAGGATCGGGATCCCCACCAGGAGGGCGGCGAGCACCCAGGTGCCGGGCGCCACGGCGACGGCGGTCACGCGCGCGGTCGCCTGCTCGACGACCGGGACGTCGCCGGAGACCGTGGTCAGGACCGTGGGCGCGACGGCGATCGAGGCGGTGAAGAACGGCGACCACGCCGGGATCCCGTCGATCCGGGCGTCCACCCGGACGGCGGCGCCGGGGAGTAGCTCGGACAGCTGCGGGACCCCCGTGGAGCCGTCCGTGACCGAGGTGACCGCCACGCCCTGCACGTCCACCAGCTGCGGACCGGACAGCCGGGTGTTCCCCGTGTTCGTGACCGCGTAGCCCACCTGCGCGGACGCTGGCTCCCAGGGCCAGAAGCCGGTCCGCACCTGGAGCGCCGTGTCCGACAGGCCGAGTCCCGCGGTGAGCTCCCCGGAGACGGCGACGGTGACGCGCGTGGCGTAGCGCATGTCGACCGAGACGACGTCGCCGGTCTGCTGCCGCACGGTCAGCAGGGCCCCGGCGTGCTCCCCCGGCGCCGCGTCGGCGGGGACGGTGACCGAGAATGGGATGCGCGCCTGGGCGCCCGGAGCGATCGTGACGCTTTCGGTCGCGGGGGCGATCCAGGATCCGATCGCGTCCGCCGGGGTCTCGTCGCCGGCCCGGGCGAAGTCGAGCGCTCCCTCGCTGGTCGTCTCGCCGCCCGCTCCCTGGACGGCCAGGACGAGCTCGGTCGAGCCCGAGTTGCGGACGAGGACGGCGTCGTCGATGCGCGCCCCGGGGTCCACGGCGTACGCGAAGTTGGTGCGTTCCTCGCCGACGGCGGTGATCACCGGCGTCATGCTCCACGCGACGCCCTGCGCCTCGTCGGCGGGGGTCTCCGCGGCGGCGGCCGCCGGGGCCGCGGTGAGGGCGGCGGAGCCGGCGAGGACGAGGACGAGGGCCGCGCGGGCGGCGAAGGGGGTGCGGTTCATGCGTTGCTGTCCTTCCTTGCGGGATCGTCGGAGGGCCTGCGGGGCGGAGCGCCCGCCCCGCAGGCCCAGCCGTGCTACTGGACGACCGTGATCGTCAGCGTCGAGGTGTAGTCGCCGGCGGCCTGACCCACGGGCAGGCGCAGGTCGAGGCCGGCTCCGATCGTGGCGGTGTCGGTGCCCTTGAACTCGTCGCTGTCCGAGGAGGCGAGCAGCGACGGCACGGACAGGCCGCCGTTCTCCCCCGGCCGAACGGTCTTGCCGGGCTGCGCGTCGGCACCGGGGTGCTTGACGAACGGGGACCAGCCGAGCGACTCCGCGGAGAACTCCTCCTCGCCCGCGACGAACCCGGAGGCCTTCGCGGTGAGCGCCCAGGCGCCGGCCGGCGCCGACCGGGTGTCCGTGACGAGGATGTCGTTCAGCGCTCCCTGCGCGACGAGGCTGTCGCCGAGCGCGGTCGCCGTGCCGAGCGAGACGACGTCGTGGGAGCTGAACCGCCAGGTGAACTCGCCGCTGGGCACGCTCGGGCCGCCGTCGGGGATCTCCACGGCCATGAGCTGCTCGTTCTCACCGGGCTCCTCCGGCTGCTCCGGCTCCTCGGGGCGGTGCTGGTTGTAGCGAAGGTTCCAGCCGACGAGCTGGTCCGGGCGGTTCGTGATGATCCCGTCCACGCCGTACGCGGTCAGCGTCTGCCACTGCTGGGCGTTGTCCACCGTCCAGACGAACACGCCGACGCCCGAGGCGTGGGCGGCCGCGACGGACTCGGCCGTGACGCTGTTCGGGTTGACGGCGTCCGCCCCGAGCGCGATCCCGCGGTCGATCACGTCCTGGTTCAGCTCGCCGACCAGCCAGCCGAGAGTCAGATCCGGCGCCACCGCGGCGATGTTGCCCACCGTCAGGGCGCTGAAGCTCTGCGCGAACGTGCGGTCGGCGACGCCGTGCGCGTTGATCATGTCGACCGTCATCTGCGTCTGCGCGACGTCCCAGTCGCCCTTGTACTCCAGCAGCAGGTCCGCGCCGCCCCCGGCGACGTAGGTCAGCACCTCGTCCAGGGTCGGGATGCGGGTCCCCGCGAACGCGTCGGAGAACCAGGACCCGGCATCCAGCGCGCGGATCTGCTCGAGGGTCAGGTCGCGCACGGCCCCGCTGCCGTCGGTCGTGCGGTCGACGGTGTCGTCGTGGATCACGACCGGCACGCCGTCCTTGGTCAGGGCGATGTCGATCTCGAAGAGGTCGGCGCCGGCGCGGGACGCGGAGACGAACGCGGGCATCGTGTTCTCGGGGGCGACCGAGGAGTTGCCGCGGTGGGCGGCGACGATCCCGGTGTCGCCCGGCTGGACGAGGTCGATCGGCGGCGCCGGCTCCAGCGCCGTGATCTCCACGTTGTCGAAGCTCACGGTGGAGCGGTTCGCGATGAGCCCCATCACGCCGTCCTGGGTGCGGACCAGCTGACGGGTGGACATGATCTCGACCCCGTCGACGAACCACGTGCCCCGCCCGCCGCGGACCTCGACGCGCAGGTGCGCGTCCGTGCCGATCCCGATCGCCTCGGCGGTGGACCCGGTGTCGGTGACGTTCCAGGCGTCCGCCGGGGTGCGCTGGGCGAACTCCACCCCGTTCGCGGCGTTGGAGCCGTTGCGCAGGGCCGCCTGCTGCCACGGGTGGGAGCCGTCGGCGGGTGCGTCCAGCAGCAGCGACAGCCAGCGGGCGCTGTCCGCGGCCTGCTCGAAGCGCACGTCCACGTCGAAGGCGAAGTCCTTCAGGTGCGACCCGAAGGTGATCTTCGCGTCCTGGGCCCCGCTGGTGCCGACGAGCCGGCCGTCCGCGACCTTCCAGTCCCCGGCGATCGCGTTCCACCCGTCCGGGAGCGTGCCGTCGTCGAAGGCCTCCGAGAGGACGACGTCGCCGGGGGCGACCTCGGCGGATGCCGTGGCCGGCGTCTGGGCGTGCGCGGCTGGCACGGCGACGAGCCCCGCCGTGAGCGCCGCCGCCGTCGCGGTCACGGCGAGAGCCGTCCCCGCGCGTCGGGCGCTCCGCGTGATGCGCATGGTCATGAGATGCGTTCCTTCCCTGTCCGAATCGGCCGCGCGCGATGCGCGACAGGGTCAGTCAAGGAACGGCGGATCACCGCCGGCGGACCGGGCGCTGCACGGCTCCTCGCCGCACGGTGAACGTTCCCGCACCCGGCCTGACCGTTCGGCCGGGGTGTCAGAACGGGCCGCGGGCGCTCAGGCGGTGCGGGCCCGGTCGCGGCCCCGCCGCCACTGCCCAGGGGCCGCGTTGACGAGGCTGAACGCCGTGACCGTCCCCAGATAGCGGTCGTCGCTGAGCTCGAACGGACGACCGTCGACGGTGCGCACGGTCCGCTCGACGCGCAGCAGCGGCGTGGCGCTCGGCGACTCCAGCAGCCGTGCGTCCTCGGGCGTCGCCGCCATCGCGGAGATCCGGTGCTCGCCGTGGGCGAGCCCGGGTCCGCCCTCGCGCTCGACGACCTCCATGATCGACCGGGCGTCCTCGGGAAGGGTGGACAGCAGCGGGATCAGCCACGCGGGGTAGGTCGTGCGCTTGACCATCGCCGGCACGTCGTCGAGGGTCTGCACCCGCGTGATCCGCAGCACCGGCGCGCGATCGGCGACGCCGAGCTCCCGCGCCTCCTCGGCCGTCGCCCGCCCCTCCACGCTGCGCACCGTCCGCCCGCCCGGGCGCAGGCCCGTGGCGAGCGCCCACTGCCCGAACGAGCGCAGCTCGGTGACGTCCTGCATCCGCGGCGCCTCGTGCACGTACCACCGTGCGCCGCGCCGGCTCACCCTCCGGTGCGACTCCTCCACGTCCTGCAGCGCCCGGTGGATCGTGCCCCGGGCGACGCCGAAGCGGGCCGCGAGCGTCGCCTCGCTGGGCAGCGGCGTGCCGGGACGATAACGCCCGCCCTCGATCTCCCGCAGGATCATCCGGGCGATGCGGAGGTGCTTCGGAGCGGTGTCACGGGCGCGCATAGGGCCATCGTGGCGCGCGCCGGTGAACGGCAGGTGGCGCGGGAGGGACGCCATCCGTCTCCCAGGACCGGCACGGGGGCCGGCGGGTAGGATCGCAGCAGCGCACCGGGGCGCCCCGGGACGACGCCGGAAGGGACCGCATGGAAGCCTCCTCCACGCCGATGGACGCTGCGGCGTTCGCCGCGCAGACATCCGCCATCCTGGCCTCGGTCGCGGAGGTGATCGACGGCAAGGAGCAGGCCCTGCGCAGCGCACTGGTCTGCCTGCTCGCCGAGGGCCACCTGCTCATCGAGGACGTGCCCGGCGTCGGGAAGACCATGCTCGCGCGGGCCCTCGCGGCCAGCATCGACGCGACCGTGCGCCGCATCCAGTTCACCCCGGACCTGCTGCCCGGCGACGTGACCGGGGTGAGCGTCTACAACCCGGTGGACCGCGAGTTCGAGTTCAAGCCCGGCGCGGTGTTCGCGCACATCGTCATCGCGGACGAGATCAACCGCTCCTCCCCCAAGACGCAGTCCGCGCTCCTGGAGGCCATGGAGGAGGGGCAGGTGACGGTGGACGGACGCACGCACCCGCTTCCGGATCCGTTCCTCGTCGTCGCCACGCAGAACCCCCTGGAGATGGAGGGCACCTACGCGCTGCCCGAGGCCCAGCGCGACCGCTTCATGATGCGGATCTCGATGGGCTACCCCGACGCCGCCGCCGAGACGCTCATGCTCCGACAGCGCGACACGGTCAACCCGCTCGACACGATCCGGCCCGTGCTGGCCGCCGCGGACGTCACCGGGCTGATCGCCTGGGCGCGCTCGATCCACGTCGCCCCCGCCGTGGAGGAGTACGCCGTCGCGCTCGCCCAGGCGACGCGCACGGATCCGAACCTCCACCTGGGGGCGAGTCCCCGGGCCACCCTCCAGCTGGTACGCGCCGCGAAGGTGCACGCCGCGCTGGACGGCCGTGAGTTCGTCATCCCCGACGACGTGTCCCAGCTGCTGCCCGCCGTATTCTCGCACCGGCTGATCCCCGCCCGCGGGGCGCACCGCGCCGGTGCCCGCCCGATCGAGCAGGCCCTCGCCCACATCGTCGAGCGCACCCCGGTGCCGGTGGGCGCCGCCCGCTGAGCGACCGCGCGGCGAGACGGATGCGGAGGGACGGACGCGACATGGCGGACGACACACGCGGACGACGCCGGGCGCCTCGGCACCGCCCGCTGACCGGCCGCGGCGCCGCGGCGCTGGTCCTGGGCCTGGTCTGCGTCGTCGCGGCGAACGTGCTCGGCACGCCCGTGCTGCTGTACCTCGGCGTGCTGCTGTTCGCCCTCGTCGCCCTCGCCGCGCTCGCGGTGGCCCTCCCCCGCCGAAGCGGCGCCGTGACCCGCACGATCGCGACCGACCTCCTCCCCGTGGGCGAGAGCTCCTCCGTGCTCGTGCGCTTCGGCCTCCGGTCCGTGACGGGTCCGCCGGTCGGGTTCTGGCAGGACGCGCTGCCGCCGTCCGTGCGCGGCGACGCGTCCGGGCCGTTCCCGCCCGAGCGGGCGAACCGTACGGAGCGGACCGCGGACGGGGTGCCCCTGACCCTGACGTACGAGATCCAGGGCGTGCGCCGCGGTCTCTGGTCGCTCGGCCCGTTCACGCTCACCACGACCGATCCGTTCGGACTCGTGCGCCGTCGCCAGGACTTCGGCGAGACCCGGCCGATCACGGTGGTCCCCGAGGTGGTCGCCCTCGCCCCCCTCCACGACCGCGTCGGCGCCGCCGGGGGCACCGCGCAGACGTCGTCCAGCCGGCTCGGTCAGGGCGCGGACAACCTGTCTCCGCGCCGCTACGTCTCCGGGGACTCCATGCGCCGGATCCACTGGCGAGCCACCGCGCACCGCGGCGACCTCATGGTGCGCCAGGAGGAGCAGGAGTCGAGCCCGGACGCCGTCGTGGTGCTGGATCGCGCCGGCGTGCGCTGGCCGCGCTCCTCGTCCGGGTCCGTCGTCGGCGGCGCCGCGGACGACGCGTTCGAACGCGCGGTGTCCGCCTGCGCCTCGATCGCCCTGCATCTGTCGGGTCACGGCTACGCCGTGGACGTCGTCGACGCCACGGGAGTGCTCCTGGGCCGGCTCCGCGGCGGCGAGGACGATCGCGACGGACTCCTCGTGGCCCTCGCGGCGACCTCTCCGCGCAGCGGTGAACGCGACGCCCACCTGGCACCGGCCGTGGGCGGGCACCTGCTCGGGCCGCTCGTGGTGGTGACCGGGGCGCTCGGGACCGACAGCGCCGGCGTCTTCCCGCACGGCGGCGCCGCCACCCCGATCCTGCTGGCGACGGACCCCGCACCGCGGGCGCTGGAGGCGGCCGCCTCCCAGGGCTGGCTCACCGGTCGCCTGGACGAGGATGTCGCCGCTTCCTGGGCCGATGCCGTGCCCACGCCCGTGTCCGAAGGGGGCCGCCGTGCCCGCCCGTGACCAGGGATCCGCCGCCGCCTGGCAGGGGCCCGTCCTCTCTTCGCCCGACGCGACCGGCGGCGCCGGCGCAGAGCGGGACACGGGCGTCGTGGGCGCCGCCCTGATCACGGCCCTCTGCCTCGCCGTCGCCGTCTGGCCCCTGCTCGGCGTGATCCAGGCGGGCCGCTGGAGCGCGGACGCGCTCGGCGTCGCACTCGGCGTGCTCGTCGCCGGCGTGGCGCTGCGGCTCCTCCTGCGCGGACGCCCGCGCGCAGCGGTGATCCCCGTGGTGCTGGCCGGGCAGGCGCTGGCCGCGTCCGTCATGCTGACGGTCCTGGAGTTCCGCGCCGAGGCGCTCGCGGGCGTCCTCCCGACGCCGGAGGCGGCGCGGGCGTTGCCGCCGCTGTTCGCGCAGGCCTGGCAGGAGGTGCTGCTGGGATCCGCGCCGCTGGAGTCCACGCGCCCCGTCGCCGTGGTGATCGCCCTGGGCGTCGCCGCGCTGGCGATCGTGCTTGACCTGCTCGTCGTCGTGCTGCGGCTGCCGCTGCTGGCCGTGCTCGCCGTGGCGGGTGTGGGGGTGGTCCCGGCGGCGGCCGTCCCGGGGACCGTGGACGTGGTCTGGTTCGTGGCGCTCGCCGTGGTGCTGCTCGTGCTGCTGCGGGTGGGGGTGCGCCGGGATGTGTCCGGCCGCAGCGCGTTCCGGCGCGACGACGCCGCCGCTGCGGTGGCACGACCGCCCCGGCCCCGCACCGCCGCCGCGCTCGCGGTGGGAGCGGCGGCCGTGGTCGTCGCTCTCGCGGTGTCGCCGATCCTCCCGGTGTCCGCGACCGGCGTCGAGATCGTGGCCGGGAGCACGGCG
Organism: Microbacterium resistens; assembly: GCF_021172025.1. Classification (NCBI taxonomy): domain Bacteria; kingdom Bacillati; phylum Actinomycetota; class Actinomycetes; order Micrococcales; family Microbacteriaceae; genus Microbacterium; species Microbacterium resistens. The sequence goes on along the minus strand of NZ_CP082781.1, from coordinate 3,868,133 downwards.
CTCAACCCGACGATGCGACTCGGCGAGGACCTGCGGCGACCGACGCCGCGCACCGCGCTCACCCTCATCACGGACGCGGCCTCGGCGCCGTATCTGCGCATCGCCACGCTCTCCGCGTTCGACGGCGAGGTCTGGCACCCGGACCGCGCACGGACGAGTGCCCTGCGGGACGGCCTGGGTGCGGTGGCGGCCGCGGAGGGCGTCGCCCTGCGGACCGCGCGCACCTCGATCCGCGTGACCGGCGTGAGCGGATCCTGGCTTCCCCTCCCCTACCAGGCCACCACGGTCCGGGGGCTGAACGGGAGCTGGATCGCGATGCGCGACAACCGCACCGTCATCGCCTCCGACGCCGACGCCGCCGACCAGAACTACACGGTGGAGTCGGCCTCGGTGCAGCCGACCCTCGAGCAGGTGCGGGCCGCGTCCGCCGCGCAGGCCCCTGTCGCCGGGCCGTTCCGCGACCTCCCCGCCGACCTCCCGCCCGTGATCGAGGAGACCGCGCGTCAGGTCGCGGGGGCGGAAGGCAGCGACTACGACCGCATGGTCGCGCTGCAGACGTGGTTCCGCGCCGGGTTCCGGTACTCGGAGGAGACCCCGGTCGCGGAGGGATTCGACGGCACCGGAGTGGATGCGGTGGAGGCCTTCCTCACGGTCCGGGAGGGCTACTGCGTCCACTTCGCCGGGGCGTTCGCGCTGATGGCGCGCTCGCTCGGGATGCCCACGCGCATCGTCGTCGGCTACCTCCCCGGGACGGCGAGCGACCAGCGGCAGGACGGCGGCCCCGTCTATCTCGTGACGAGCGACCAGCTCCACTCCTGGCCCGAGGTCTACTTCGAGGGCCTGGGCTGGATCCCGTTCGAGCCGACCGCGACCCGCGGCGTCCCGACCCGGTTCGAGACCGCGGCGAACGGCACGGGGAACGGGGCGCCCGCCACGAGCGAGGCGCCGACGAGCGAGCCGACCACGGCTCCCGCCACGAGCGACCCGTTCGACCGCAACGACCAGGATCCGGACGCCGGCGGCGCGGTGCCGCTGCGGACCTTCGATCCCTACCCGCTGCTGTGGACGATCCTCGGCGTGCTCGCGGTCGTACTCCTGCCCGCTCTCGCCCGCGCGATCCGACGCGCCGCGCGGTTCGGCGCCATCCGCCGGGGCGACGCCACCGCGGCGTGGGCGGAGGTCCGCGACACCCTGCTGGACCTGGGCCTTCCCGCCTCCTCCGCCGAGTCGCCGCGCACCCGCGGCGCGCGGCTCACGGCGACCGGGGGCGTCGACCCGGGCGCGGTCCGCGTCCTCGTGACCGCGGTGGAGCGGGCGAGCTACGCCCGGGCGTCCTCGCCCGGCTCCCCGCCGGCCGCGGGGAGCGGCCTGCGGGCCGGCGGGAACGACCCGGCGCCCGTCGCAGCCCGTACGGAGAGCCCGGCCGCCGACGGAGCGGAGCTCGCATCGGCCGTACGGCGGATCCGCGCGGACCTCGCCGGCGGCGTGAGCGCACGCGACCGCATCCTCGCGGCTTTGGCTCCCCGTTCCCTCTTCGGCGGACGCCTCACCGCGGCCTCCGTCTCCTGATCCCCCCTGCCCCTTCGGATCCCTCTCCCCCTCCCTCTCCACGTTCCGGCGAAACCCCCTCTGGGCGCCGAAACCCCCTCCCACACACGCATCTACGAGGGGGTTTCGTCGCCGGAAGGGGGTCTCGCGAACTGCGGGTCAGGCCGCGTGGGCGGAGCAGGGGACGGCGACGCAGGCGGGGCAGACCACGAACTGACGACGACACGACGCATCGGGGCAGTTCGCGGTGCGATTCGTCGCCGCACCGCACCCGGCGCACTCGCCGATCACCGCCGCATGGTCGCTGAAGTCGACGGACCCCCGCCCGTCGAACACGTAGAGGGATCCCTCCCACAGCCCGTCGTCTCCGAACCGCTCGCCGTACCGGACGATGCCGCCGTCGAGCTGATACACCTCGCCGAAGCCGCGCGAGCGCATGAGCCCCGACAGCACCTCGCACCGGATCCCCCCGGTGCAGTAGGTCACGACCGGTCGCCCCTTGAGGTCGTCGAACGCGCCCGAGTCGAGCAGCCCCACGAAGTCCCGCGTCGTCTCGGCGTCCGGGACGACCGCGCCCCGGAACCGCCCGATCTGCGCCTCCAGCGCGTTGCGGCCGTCGAAGAACACCACCTCGTCGCCGCGCTCCGCGACGAGCTCGTGCAGCGCCTCGGGCGTCAGGCGGACTCCCCCGCCGACGACCCCGCGCTCGTCCACGCGGAGCTCGCCCGGTGCGCCGAACGACACGATCTCGTCGCGGACCTTGACGCTGAGCTTCGGGAAGTCCGCGCTGTAGCCGTCGGCGTCCACCGCGGTGCCCTCGCTCCACTTGACGTCCGCGTCGCGGAAGGGCGCGTAGGACCGGAAGGAGCGCAGCCAGCGCTTGACGGCCGGCAGGTCGCCGCCAAGGGTGCCGTTGATGCCGTCCGGGGAGATGAGGATGCGGCCGCGCAGGTGCAGGGCATCGCACAGGTCGCGCTGCCACAGCCGGATCGCCTCGGGGTCGGCCAGCGGGGTGAACGCGTAGAAGAGCACGATCTTCGGGGTGGCCATCGAGCGATTCTCCCAAACGACGCGACCCGCTGTCGAAACGGGACCCGCCGCCCCCGACCGCCGCGGACGCAGGAGACCCCGCGTACGCAGCGCGCACGCGGGGTCTCCGGGCTTCCGGGCGGGTCGGGCTCCGTCGACCGCCGCACCCGGAATGGTGGTGCTGAGCGTGGGACTCAGCGGTATCTGCCGAGCTGGGGGTCTCAGCAGAACGCGGTCGCCGCCGCCCAGGCCGCCGGGACCTCGGCCTGGCCCTCGCGGGTGACCGTGGCCTCGATCAGGCCGTAGGAACGGTCGGAGGCGAAGAACACCTCGTTCGGGTTGTCCAGGCCGAAGGGGGCCAGATCGACGACGAAGTGGTGCTTGTTCGGCATCGAGAACCGGATCTCCGCGATCTCCGGGTGTGCGGCCAGCGCCGCGCGCCCCATGTCGAACAGGGTCGTCTGCAGCGCGGCCGAGTAACGGCGCGTGAACTCCTCGAGGAGGATGCGCTTGACGTCCTCGTACACCGCGGTGAAGTCGAGGTCGCGCGTACCCGGGACGTAGCGCCACCGCGCCTTGACGTCCGTGGCGAGGATGCGGTCGGTGGTCTCCGGCAGCGTCGTGTAGCGGTCGCGCGGGTAGCCCTCGAACCCGGACCCGGTGGTCTTCAGGACCGTGAGGCCCTTGAGCCCGCCGAACACGTGACGCTCGTCCCCGTCGGCGAAGACGAAGGCGGTGCGGGTCTCCTGCCCCTTGCGGACGAAGGAGTGGTCGTGCCCCTCGCCGTCGACGAGGATCCGCTCCCAGGCGTAACTCTCGGCCTCCCAGCGGCCGCCGGTGACCCAGTCGAACTCGCCGGTGAAGTGGTCCGAGAGGCGAAGCAGGAAGGCCTCCGGAGACCCGACGCCGTCACGGGCGAAGGCGAAGACGGTGTTCTTCTGCGTGTCCGTCGCCACGACGTGGCTGTTGTCGCCGGCGAGGTGGGCCCCGGCGAAGTCGCCGTGCAGCTGCGAGGTGACGTTGAGGTCCTCGATCTCGTGACGGTCGGTGTCGCGGGTGACCTTGACGACGCGGACCTCGGCCTTGCCGTACTGGTTCGGCCCGAGGACGATGCCGTCGGCGGCGCTGTCGGCGGGGGCGGTCGCGGTGGTGGTCAGGGTGTCGGTCATGATGATTCAGCTTCCTCGGTACGTCGAATAGGCGAACGGGCTCAGCAGCAGCGGCACGTGGTAGTGCCGCTCCTCGTCGTCGACGACGAAGGTGAGCAGAGCCTCGGGATAGAAGGTGGGGATGCCGCGCGCGGCGAAGTACGCGCCGGTGTCGAAGCGGAGGCGGTAGGTGCCGGCCGGCAGGCGCTCGGGACCGAGCTGCTTGGCCCGCCCGTCCTGGTCCGTGACCGCGTCGGCCACGGACTGCCACTCGCCGTCGCGCAGGGCGGTGAGCTGCACGGCGACGCCCGGGGCGGGAAGGCCCTGGACGGCGTCGAGCACGTGGGTCGTGATGTGGGACACGGCGGTCATGCGGCGACCACTCCCTTCAATCGGAGCAGCGCGATCTCCCGCAGCTGCTGGGCGACGATGACCGCCTCGGCGTCGTCGTCGTTGGCCAGGCGCTCCCTCAGCGCGGCGAGGATCTCGTCCGCGCTGCGGCCCGCGGCGCGGATCAGGAAGACCCGGCCGAAGCGCTCCTCGTAGGCGAGGTTGCCCTCGCGCAGCGCCTCCTGGACCCCCTCGGAGGTGTCGACCCCCGACTGCTCGGACCGGGACAGCGCCGCTTCCGCGCCCTCGCCCTTCGGGCGCTCCCCGATGCGGGGATGATGCACGAAGGCCGCCTCGATCTCCTCCGCCGTGAACGGGTCGGCGGCCACGGCCGCCTCCGCCACGAGGGACTCGACCGAGTCGTAGGGGCGATGATCGACGAGGTGCTCGCACCAGCGCGTCACGTCGACGCACGGTCGGAGAGCGGCGATCGCGACGGAGCGATCGGCTCTGTTGAACTCCTCAAGCAACATTGCTCGAACTGCTTTCTCTTTCATGCTGGCATCCACGGTGTACGGAAATACGATCCCGAGGATCCTGCTCTCGGTTTCGTATCGTGGAACTGTTATTTCAGCATGCGACAACTCTAACCCGACTCGACCTCGAAGACAAGACTTTCGTGCGTCGCCTCCCCCACGCAATCGAGTGGTCAGTTTCTGTGGGTTCGCGGCGCCGAAACCCACAGAAACTGACCACTCGAGAGGAAGATGCCGACGTCAGACGCCGAGAGCCTCGCGGAGGCGAACGACGTGCCCCTCGGCGGACACCTCATACTCGGCGGACTGCACGCGGCCCTCCGCGTCGATCACGAAGGTCGAGCGCAGCAGACCGTCGAACGTGTTCCCGTTGATCGTCTTCGGGCCCCACGCACCCCAGGCCTTGGCGGTGGCGGCGTCCTCGTCGCTCAGCAGCGGGAAGCTCAGCTGCTCGGCCGCGGCGAACTCCGCGAGCTTCGCGACCGGATCGGGCGAGATGCCCAGCACCGCGTAGCCCGATCCCTGGAACGAGGCGAGGTTGTCGCGGAAATCGCAGGCCTCGGTCGTGCAGCCGGGCGTGAAGGCGGCCGGATAGAAGTACACGATCACGGGCGTGCCGCGCAGGTCCGACAGGCGCCGCACGCGCCCCTCGGCGTCCGGCAGTGCGAAGTCCGGCGCCGGCTGACCGGCCTCGAGTCGTTCGGCAGTGGTCATGTTCCGTCCTCTCTCATCCTGCGGTGATCCGGCGACGCCGTCCTCGGCCTCGCCGTGTCGGGGATCCGGTCAGGACCGGATGATCCCCGCGGCCTCGGCGCCGATGCGGCGTCCGACCTCCTCGAGGAGCCGCCGGGCACCGGCCATGCTCTTGTCGGGGTCCGGCTCGAGCTCACTGAGAGCGTAGACCCGGGAGAAGCCGGCCGAGGCCGCCTGATCGGCATCGAGCGTGGTCCGGCCGCAGACCGCGACGACAGGGATGCCCGCCGCACGCGCGGCGGCCGCGACGCCGAGCGGCGTCTTGCCGCCCAGGCTCTGGTCGTCGAGGCTCCCCTCCCCCGTCACGACGAGGTCGGCGCCGACGAGATGCTCGGAGAGGCCGGTCAATCGCTGCACGACCTCGACGCCGGGCTGCCGCTGCGCGCCGAGCACGGCGAGCGCCGCGTACCCGACCCCTCCCGCGGCTCCCGCGCCCGCCGCCTCGGACGATGCGCGGACGCCCGGCTGCTGCTCCAGCAGTCCGGCGAAGCGCGCCATCGCGGCGTCCAGCACGGCGACGTCGTCGCCCGCGGCGCCCTTCTGCGGTCCGAAGACCGCCGCAGCCCCGCGCTCGCCGAGCAGCGGATTGTCCACGTCGCTGGCGAGCACCACGCGCGTCCGCTCCACGCGAGGATCCAGCCCGGTCACGTCCACGGCGTCCACCGCGGCGAGGCTCCCCCCGCCGCCGGAGACCTCACGCCCTGCCGCATCCCGCACGCTCACCCCGAGCGCCTGGAGCATCCCCGCGCCGGCATCGGTGTTCGCGCTGCCGCCGACCGCCAGGACGAGGAACGCGCAGCCCCGGTCGAGGGCGGCGAGGATCAGCTCGCCGGTGCCCCGGCTCGTCGCGCCGAGCGGGTCCTTGACACCGCCCGGGAGCAGATCCAGTCCGCTCGCCGCGGCCATCTCGATGACCGCCTGCTCGCCCCGCACGGCGAAGCGCGCCTCGACGGGCCTGCCGGTGGGGCCGGTGACCGTGACGCGGACCTCCTCGAACCCGGCGGCGAGGGCGGCGTCCACCGTCCCCTCGCCGCCGTCGGCGACGGGGACCGCGTCCACCACGGTCCCCGGCGCGGACTGCGCGATCCCCTCGGCGAGCGCGGCGGCCACCTCCGGTCCCGTCGCGGAGCCCTTGAACTTGTCCGAGGCGATGAGGATGCGCATGGGCGTGCCCCGTCCGCTCTCAGTCGAGAAGGGCGTAGACGGCCTCGGGCGCGTCCTCGGGCACCGACGCGAGGTCCTCGAACTCCGTCATGGTGTCGAGGTCGGCCCCCATGGCGATGTTGGTCACGCGCTCGAGGATCACCTCGACGACCACCGGCACCTGGAACTCGTCCCGCAGGCGCTGCGCCTCGGCGAAGCCGGCGGCGAGGTCCTCGGGACGCTCCACGCGCAGGGCCTTGCAGCCCAAGCCCTCGGCGACCTTGACGTGGTCCACCCCGTAACCCTCGGCCACGCTGGACGAGTCCTTCGGGGTGTTGACGTTGTCGAAGGCCAGCGAGACCTCGTAGTCCATCTCGAAACCGCGCTGGGACTGACGGATCAGACCCAGGTAGCTGTTGTTCACCACCACGTGGATGTAGGGCAGCTTGTGCTGCGCGCCCACGGCGAGCTCCTCGATCATGAACTGGAAGTCGTAGTCGCCCGAGAGCGCGACGACCTGCTCGCCGGGCTTGCCGCGCACGACGCCGAGGGCTGCGGGTCCGGTCCAGCCCAGCGGGCCCGCCTGCCCGGCGTTGATCCACTTGCGGGGGCCATAGGCGTGCAGCAACTGCGCGCCGGCGATCTGCGACAGGCCGATCGTGGTGACGTAGGTGGTGTCGCGGTCGAACGCCGAGAGCATCTCCTGGTACACACGGTGCGGCTTCATCGGCACGTCGTCGAAGTTCGTCTTGCGCAGCAGGCGCGCCTTGCGGTCGCGGCACTCCTGCGCCCAGCCGTTGTAGTCGGGCAGCTCGGCGACGCGGTCGCGGGCGGCCGCGAGCAGGGCGTCGATGAACGCGCCCGCGTCCGAGACCACGCCGTAGTCGGGTGCGAAGACGCGGCCGATCTGCGTCGGCTCGATGTCGACGTGCACGAACGTGCGGCCCTTGCGGTACGTGTCCAGCCCGCCGGTGTGGCGGTTGGCCCAGCGGTTGCCGATGCCGAGCACGAAGTCGGACTCGAGGAAGCTCGCGTTGCCGTAGCGCTGCGAGGTCTGGATGCCGACCAGCCCCGCGGCGAGCGGGTGGTCGTCGGCGATCGCGCCCCAGCCCATCAGGGTCGGGAACACGGGCACACCCAGGGTCTCGGCGAGCTCGACGAGCGCGGCGGACGCGCCCGAGTTCACGACGCCGCCACCGGCGATGATCGCCGGGTGCTCGGCCGCGACGAGCATGTCGAGCACCTTCTCGGCCTGCGCCCGGGTGGCGACGGGCTTCGCCACGGGCAGCGGCTCGTAGGTGTCGATGTCGAACTCGATCTCGGTCATCTGCACGTCGAACGGCAGGTCGATCAGCACCGGGCCGGGGCGGCCGGAGCGCATGACCTGGAAGGCCGTCTGGAAGACGCCGGGGACCTGGGCGCCCTCGAGCACGGTCTTGGCGAACTTCGTCACCGGCTTCGCGATCGACGCGATGTCGACGGCCTGGAAGTCCTCCTTGTCGAGCTTCGCGACCGGCGCCTGGCCCGTGATGCACAGCATCGGGATGGAGTCGGCGATCGCGGCGTACAGGCCGGTGATCATGTCGGTGCCGGCCGGCCCCGAGGTGCCGATGCACACCCCGATCCGGCCGTCGCCGGTGCGGCTGTAGCCGTCGGCCATGTGCGAGGCGCCCTCGACGTGGCGGGCGAGCGTGTGCCGGATGCCGCCGTGGGCGCGCATCGCGGAGTAGAGGGGGTTGATCGCAGCCCCGGGCAGGCCGAACGCCTCGTCGGCGCCCTCCTTGACGAGGATCTGCACGATGGCGTCCACTGCGCGCATACGGGTCATGGGAGTTTCCTTAGATGTGTGTACCGGTCGGTGAGCGAGGAGTCCCGGTCGTTGAGCGAGCCAAGCGAGTCGAAACGCGGTCCCGGGTGGGGCGTTTCGTCTCGTCGCTTCGCTCCTCGCTCAACGAACGGAAGTACGGTCCCGGTCGTTGAGCGAGCCAAGCGAGTCGAAACGTCCGAGCTCAGCGGCCGGAGAGCTCGGTGGTGAGCTTGAAGAGCCCGGAGTGGTCGAGTCCGCCGTCGCCGCGGGCGACGAGGGCGTTCACGAGCTGTGCGACCGCGGCGCCCAGCGGGACGGTGACCCCGGCCTGGCGCGCAGCGGCGGTGACGATGCCCAGATCCTTGTTGTGGAGGGCGAGACGGAAGCCGGGGGCGAAGTCGCGATCGAGCATCTTCCTCCCCTTCTGATCGAGGACCTTGGAGCCCGCGAGGCCGCCGCCGAGGACGGTCAGCGCGGCGTCGGTGTCGACGCCGAAGGCCTCCAGGAACGTGATCGCCTCGGCGAGCGCCTGGATGTTGACGGCCACGATCAGCTGATTGGCCGCCTTGACGGTCTGGCCGGCGCCGGACGGCCCGACGTGCACGATCGTCTTGCCGATCGCGTTCAGCACGGGCTCGGCCTTCGCGAAGTCCTCGGCGCTGCCGCCGACCATGATCGAGAGCACCCCGTCGATCGCGCCCTGCTCGCCGCCGGAGACGGGGGCGTCGACGACGCCGAGCCCGGCGGCGACGGCCTCCTCGGCCAGCGTCTTGGCGACGTCGGGACGGATGGAGGAGTTGTCGATCCAGAGGGCGCCGGCCTTGGCGTTTGCGAAGACGCCGTCCTCGCCGCGCACGACCCCCTCGACGTCCGGGGAGTCGGGCACCATGGTGATGACGACGTCCGCGTCCGCGACGGCCTCGGCGATGCCGGACGCGCCCGTGCCGCCGGCCTCGACGAGGGCGTCGATCGGCTCCTGGCTCCGGTTGTACCCGGTGACGTCGTAGCCGGCCTTGACGAGGTTCTTGGCCATGGGCAGACCCATGATGCCGAGGCCGATGATGGCGATGCTGGTCATGTCGATGTCCTTTGCTGAGTCGGTGTCTGGGCGGATCAGCGGGCGGCCGCGCCCGCGCGGATCCAGTCGAAGGCGCTCTCCTGCGGAGCCTTGTACTCCAGGCCGATGGGCCCGGCGTAGCCGAGCTCGCGGCTGCGGGCGATCCAGTCGTCCAGCGGAGCGCTCCCGCTGCCGGGAGCGCCACGGCCCGGCGCGTCGGCGATCTGGATGTGGGCGAAGCCGCCCGCGTGGGCCTCGATGACCGCGGGCACGTCGTCGCCGTTGACGGCCAGGTGGTAGAAGTCGGCCAGCAGCCCCAGGTTCGACTCGCCCTGCTCGCTCCGCACGCGCTCGATCACGCCGAGGGCATCCGCGGCGGTGCGCAGCGGATAGCGGTCGGCGCCGCTGACCGGCTCCACGAGCACGGTGCCGCCGATCGGAGCGACCGCCCGGGCCGCGAGCGCCAGGTTCTCCACGGCGAGGTCGTCCTGCGCGGCGGGGTCCTCGCCGTCCACACGGTTGCCGTACAGCGCGTTGAACCCCTTCGTGCCGAGAGCGTCGCCGATCCCGGCGACGACCGCGAGGTTGTCCCGGAACTCCGCCGAGCGGGCGGGCCAGGAGACGAGGCCGCGGTCGCCGGCGGGCATGTCGCCCGCGAAGAAGTTCAGCCCGGTCAGCTGCACGCCCGCGTCGCGGATCGCGGAGACGAACGCGTCGACGTCGGCGTCCGCCGGGACGGCCGTGGCGAAGGGCCACCAGAACTCGACCGCGTCGAAGCCGGCCGCCTTGGCCGCCGCCGGCCGCTCGAGCAGCGGCAGCTCCGTGAGGAGGATCGAGCAGTTCACGGTATACGTCATCGTCGAGGTCCCTTCATCGCCCTGACTTCCACTATTCGGAAGAGAACTTTTACTAGACGAAAGCTTACGGAGTCACCCGCCCGCCGTCAAGGGTCGGCCGCGTCTCCCGCCGCCACGGCCGCCCGCCGCCGTGCCACCCCGCGCCCGGGGCTGGCGGCCAGCCTCGGCGGGAACGACGAAGCCGTCGGAGTCCCGGAGGCTCCGGGACCCCGACGGCTCGGGGCGCATCGGCTCAGGTGAGCGCGATCTGGCGGTTCATGTCCTTGTAGAGCAGGTAGCGGAAGTCCTCCGGGCCGCCCGCGTAGCAGGCCTGCGGGCAGAAGGCACGCAACAGCATGTAGTCGCCGGCCTCCACCTCGACCCAGTCGTCGTTGAGGCGGTACACGGCCTTCCCCTGGAGCACGAACAGGCCGTGCTCCATGACGTGCGTCTCCGCGAACGGGATGGAGCCCCCCGGCTTGAAGGTGACGATGTTCACCTGCATGTCGTGCGCGATGTCGCTCGAGTCGGTGAAGCGCGTCGTGGCCCACGCGTCGGTCCCCACCATCGGCACCGGCTCGACGTCCTGGTCGCGCGTGACGAAGGACGCGGGAGCCGGCACGCCGTCGAGGTATTCGTAGGCCTTGCGGATCCAGTGGAAGCTCGTGAGCTCCTCGCCCTCGTTGGCCAGCGACCAGTCGGCGCCCGGGGCGAGGAACGCGTACCCGCCGGGCTCGAGGACGTGGCGTTCGCCCTCCAGCGTCAGGGTGAGGGATCCGGCGGTCACGAACACCACGCCCTCGACCCCCGCCTCCGCCTCGGGCTTCGCCGCACCGCCGCCGGGGGCGATCTCCACGATGAGCTGCGAGAACGTCGTGGCCGAGCTCGGCGTCGGGCGCGCGATGATCCACGCGCGCGTGTTCGTGAAGCCCGGGAGGGTGCTGGTGACGATGTCGCGCAGCACGCCCTTCGGGATGACGGTGTAGGCGAGCTTCACGATCGCGCGGTCGGTCAGCAGAGCCGTCTGCGGGGGCAGCCCGCCGGCCGGGGTGTAGTACGTGTACGTCATCGGTCCTCCTTGTCGGACAGGGCGAGCTTCGGGTGCGCGAGGCGGATCAGGGCCTCCCGCGAGGACCCGGCGGCGCCCTGCAGCTCGTCCTCGGTGATCGCCCCGCACTCCACGCCGCGGACGACGAAGCGGGCGAGCGCGCGGGCCGTGGCCGGCTCGTCCATGATCGCCTCGTCCCCGCCGTGCAGGTAGTTGCGCAGCCGTGCGGCCGCCGACGCGAACCCCTCCCGGTAGAAGGCGTAGGTCGCGAGGTACCGCGTCGGCAGCTGGGCCGCGTGCAGGTCCCACCCCTGGTAGTAGCCGCGTTCCAGCGAGCGCCGGACGAGGCGGGCGTGCAGGCGCCAGGCCTCGCGCACGTGGTCGGGGTCCCCCACCGGGATGACGTTGGTGGACCCGTCGGACAGCCGGATGCCGGTCTCGGCGACCGCGACCTGCATCACCTGCTTGGCGTAGTCCGCCGCCGGATGCTCCATCGACTGGTACGCCGCCGCGATCTGCAGGGAGGCGCTGTAGTCGTAGGTGCCGTAGTGCAGGGCGGTGATGCGGCCGGGTGCCCGGTGCAGCAGGGCGGCGACCGGCACGGTCCCGTCCGCCGCCACGATGAGCTGGGGCGTCTCCATCTGCACCTCGAACCGGAGACGGCCCGGAGCCAGCCCCAGCCGCTCCTCGAACGCCTCGCACAGCGCCACCATCGCCTCGATCTGGGCGACAGTGGTGACCTTCGGCAGGGTCAGCACGAGGCCGTCCGGGAGCCCGCCGTTCGCGACGAGCGTGGTGAGGAACAGATCGAGGGTGCGGATGCCGCGGCGCCGCGTCGGCGCCTCGAAGCACTTGAACCGGATCCCGATGAACGGCGGTGCGGTGCCCGCGGCGACCGCCTCGGCCACGCGCTCGGCGGCGAGGACCGCGTCCGCGTCCTCCTCGTCGTCCGGCCGCGCGCCGTAGCCGTCCTCGAAGTCCAGCCGCAGGTCCTCGACGGGCTCGCGGCGGAGCTTGGCGTCCACGAGTGGCGCGAGATCCTCGGCGAGGTGCCCGAGACCCACCGCGTCGGCGAGCGCCGCGGTGCCCCCGAAGGACCGCACGGCCGCGACGGCGTCCGCGCCCAGAGCGTCGGCGAGGCCCGGCCGGAACCGGTCCGCCGGGACGTAGAGGGTGTGCACGGGCTGGCGCGTGCCGTCGTCGCCCGGGTAGGCGGTGCGCAGCAGCGCGTCGGTGTCGGCCAGACGCGCGTCGATCTCCGCGAGGTCCTGCTCGTTCAGCGTCGCGGCCATCAGCTCACCAGCTCGTATGCGGCGGTCGTGAGGAAGTCGACGTACTCGTCCTCCAGGCAGAGGTCGCGGACGAGACGGGCGGCCGGTTCGTAGAACTCCGCGAACGCCGCCTCGTCGACCTCGCCGCGCAGGCGGTCGACCTCCTCGGCGAGGAGCTCCTCGACCAGGGCCGGGGTCACCACGCGACCCGTGTCCGCGAGCGTCGTCCCCACCCGGACCTGCTGCCAGATCTGGGAGCGGGAGATCTCGGCCGTCGCCGCATCCTCCATCAGATTGTGGATCGCGACGGCGCCGTTCCCGGACAGCCACACGGCGGTGTAGGCGACCGCGACATAGAGGTTCGTCCGGAGCCCCGCCTCGGTGGCCTCGCCGCCCGCCGACGCGACGTCGAGGAGCTGATCCGCGGTGACCGAGACGTCCTCCCGGAGCCGGTCGAGCTGGTTCGGACGGTCGCCGAGCACGGCGTCGAACACCTCGCGGCAGACCGGGACGAGATCCGGGTGTGCGACCCAGGACCCGTCGAACCCGTCGTCCGCCTCGCGCGTCTTGTCCGCGCGCACCTTGGCGATCGCCGCCTCCGTGACCTGCGGGTCCCGCCGGTTCGGGATGAACGCGGCCATCCCGCCCATCGCGAAGGCGCCGCGGCGGTGACAGGTGCGGACCAGCAGCTCGGTGTAGGCGCGCATGAATGGCGCCGTCATCGCCACGCTCGCCCGGTCTGGCAGGACGAACCGCTCCCCCGCGTCGCGGAAGTACTTGATGACGCTGAAGAGGTAGTCCCAGCGACCCGCGTTCAGGCCCGACGCGTGATCGCGCAGCTCGTAGAGCATCTCCTCCATCTGGAACGCCGCCGGGATGGTCTCGATGAGCATGGTGGCACGCACCGTGCCGTACGGGATCCCGAGCTGCTCCTGCGCGAAGGCGAACACATCGTTCCACAGCCGCGCCTCGAGGCGGCTCTCCATCTTCGGGAGGTAGTAGAACGGTCCCTGTCCGGAAGCCGACAGCACGGACGCGTTGTGGAAGAAGTGCAGACCGAAGTCCACGAGCGCCCCCACGGCGGGAACGCCGTCGATCGTGATGTGGCGCTCGTCCATGTGCCATCCGCGCGGGCGGACGACGACGACGGCGAGCGGCGCGTCCTCGCGCAGGCGGTACTCCTTGCCCTCCGGCGAGGTGTGCGCGAGGGTGCCTCGCGCCGCGTCGCGCAGGACCACCTGCGCGTCGACGACGTTGTGCCAGTGCGGCGTGCTCGCGTCCTCGAGGTCGGCGAGCCAGACCTTCGCCCCGGAGTTGAGCGCGTTGATGGCCATCTTGGCGGGCGTCGCGGGGCCGGTGATCTCCACGCGGCGGTCGCGCAGGGCCTCGGGCGCCTCGGCCACGCGCCAGTCGCCGGAGCGGATCGCGGCCGTGTCCGCCGCGAAGTCCAGTCGGCCGGCGGCGGAGGCGGCGGCGCGGGCGTCGGCGCGGGCGGCCAGGAGCTCGTCCCGGCGCGAGGCGAAGCGCTCGTGCAGCGCGGCGACGAACGCGAGCGCGTCCGGGGTCAGGATCTCCTCGGCGCGGTCGACCGCGGACGCGGTGGTGCGGATGTCGGGCACGGTCACTCCTTCTCGGACGCGGCGGACTCGGACGAGCGCACGATCGCGTCGGCGACGGCGCCCGCGACGAGGGGATCGAACACGCTCGGGATGATGAAGCTCGCGTTGAGCTCGTCCTCGCCGACGCGGTCGGCGATCGCCTCCGCCGCCGCGACCAGCATAGGCGTGGTCACCTCCGACACCCCGGCGTCCAGCAGGCCGCGGAAGACGCCCGGGAAGGCGAGGACGTTGTTGATCTGGTTGGGGAAGTCGCTGCGCCCCGTGGCGACGACCGCGGCATGGCGGGACGCGACGACCGGGTCCACCTCCGGCGTGGGGTTGGCCATCGCGAAGACGATCGCGTTCTCGGCCATCCCGGCGATGTCCGCCTCGTCGAGGATGTTCGGCGCGCTGACGCCGATGAAGACGTCGGCCCCGACCAACGCCTCCTTGAGGGTGCCCCGGAATCCGCGCGGGTTCGTCGTCGCGGCGAGCTCGACGCGGTGCGCGTCGGCGTACTCGGCGCCGGCGTGGATCGCGCCGTCGCGGCCGCAGGCGACGATGTCGACCGCGCCCTCGGCCAGCAGCAGCTGCACGATGGCGTTGCCCGCGGCGCCCACGCCGGACACGACGATGCGGACGTCGCCGATGGTCTTGCCGACCACCCGCAGCGCGTTGCGCAGCGCCGCGAGGGTGACGATGGCGGTGCCGTGCTGGTCGTCGTGGAAGACCGGGATGTCCAGCTCCTCGCGCAGGCGCGCCTCGATCTCGAAGCACCGCGGCGCCGCGATGTCCTCCAGGTTCACCCCGCCGTACACGGGCGCGATGGCCTTGACCGTGCGGATGATCTCCTCGGTGTCCTTCGTGTCCAGGCAGACCGGCCACGCGTCGACGTTGGCGAACTGCTTGAACAGGGCCGCCTTCCCCTCCATGACCGGCAGCGCCGCCTCCGGGCCGATGTCGCCGAGCCCCAGCACCGCGGTGCCGTCCGTGACCACGGCGATGGTGTTGCGCTTGACCGTGAGCTTTCGCGCCTTGGCCGTGTCCTCGGCGATCGCTGTGCAGACGCGGGCGACGCCCGGCGTGTACGCCCGGGACAGGTCGTCGCGATTGCGCAGTGCCACCCGCGGAACGACCTCGAGCTTGCCGCCCAGGTGCATGAGGAAGGTGCGGTCGCTGACCTGGCGCACCGCGACGCCGTCCAGCGCCTGGACCGCGTCGCGGATGCGCTCCGCGTGCTCCTCGTCGGTGGTGTTGCACGTGAGGTCCACGACGATCGACGCCGGATGGGACTCGACCACGTCGAGCGCGGTGACTGCGGCCCCCGCTCCCGCCGCGGCGGCGGCGAGCTCGCTCGTGACGCTGAAGTTCGACGGTGCGTCGATCCGCAGCGTGATCGAGTTCCCGGGTCCCGGATTCGCCATGTTTCCTCCTCTTCGAGGTGCGTCGCCTCCCGGCCACCACCACAGTCTCCCGACGAACGTCCATTCATTTCGCCTGGTGGAGTCAATTATCTACGATGCGGAAATTCTCCGCAAGCTCTTGGTATGCCAATTTTCGGATTCCGAAGGATTGCTACCGCATTGTGGAAGGATTGAACGACACGACGACCGTCCAGAGGAGACCCGATGACGGAGACCAAGACCTCGACCGAGGCCGGCGCCGGGGTGCGCTCCGTCGAGCGCGTGTTCGAGATCCTCGAGCTGGTGACCGACGCCGGGGGCGACGTGACCCTCAGCGAGCTCGCCGCGTCGACCGCCCTGCCGCTGCCGACCATCCACCGGCTGCTGCGCACGCTCGTCTCCCTCGGGTACATGCGCCAGCTCCCGAACCGGCGCTATGCCCTGGGACCGCTGCTCATCCGGATCGGCGAGGGGGCCTCGCGCCAGTTCGGCGCCCTGGCCCGCCCCCAGCTCGCGCGGCTCGTCGACGAGCTCGGCGAGAGCGCGAACATGGCGGTGCTCGACGGCGACATGGTCGTCTACGTCGCGCAGGTCCCGTCCCCGCACTCCATGCGCATGTTCACCGAGGTGGGCCGCCGCGCGCACCTGCACGACACCGGTGTGGGCAAGGCGATCCTCGCGCAGCTCCCCGACGACGCCGTGCGCGGGATCGTGGCGCGTGCCGGCATGCCCACTCCGACCGACCACAGCATCGGGTCGATCGATGTGCTGCTGGCCGAGCTCGAACGGATCCGCGAGCGGGGGTACTCGATCGACGAGCAGGAGCAGGAGATCGGGGTCCGGTGCTACGCGATGGCGGTGCCGGACGCCCCCACGCCGACGGCGGTGTCGGTGTCCGGTCCCGTCTCCCGCGTCGACGAGCCGTTCGCCGTCCGCGCCGTTCCGCTGCTGCGCTCGGCGGCGGAGGCCATCCGCGCCGAGCTCGCCGCCTAGCCCTGCCCGTCCGGCCGCTGAGCGAGCGCCGCGAGACGAAACGCGCTCACCACGTTTCGACTCGTCGCTGCGCTCCTCGCTCAACGACCGACAACCACCGGTCGTTGAGCGACACTTCGACTCGCTGCGCTCGCTCAGTGCAGGTCTCCGCGAGACGAAACGCGCTCACCCGTCCGCAGCGCGGGACTACTCGCCATCGCCGCCGCTGGTGCCCGCGTTCACGTCGAGCAGGCGGTAGCGCTCGGCGGCCTGGGCGGGCGCCGCGGCGTCCACCTCTCCGCGCTTCGCGAGCAGCTGCAGCGTGCGCACCGCGATCGACGGTCCGTCGATCTTGAAGAACCGCCGGGCGGCGGCCCGGGTGTCCGAGAAGCCGAAGCCGTCGGCGCCGAGGGTCGCCCAGTCGTTCTTCACGAACTGGCGCACCTGGTCGGGCAGGTCCTTCGCGTAGTCGCTGACGGCGACGATCGGTCCCTCGGCCCCCGCGAGCTGCGAGACGAGGAACGGCGTGCGCGATCCCCGCCCGAGGAACTCGTCCTCCTCCGCCGCCACGGCGTCGCGGCGCAGCTCGGTCCACGAGGTGACCGACCACACGTCGGCGGCCACGCCCCACTCCTCGGCGAGCATCTTCTGCGCCTCGAGCGCCCAGGTCACACCGATGCCCGAGGCGAGCAGGTGCGTGCGCGGGTTCTCCACGGCCGAGATGCGGTGGATGCCGCCCAGGATGCCCTCGACATCGACGTCCGCCGGCTCGGCGGGCTGCACGATCGGCTCGTTGTAGACCATGAGGTTGTAGATGACGTTGCGGTCGGTGGAGTCCGGGCCGTACATGCGCTCGATGCCGGCGCGCATGATGTGGCCGATCTCGTAGCCGTACGCGGGGTCGTACGTGACGACGGCCGGGTTGGTCGCCGCGAGCAGGGGCGAGTGGCCGTCCGCGTGCTGCAGACCCTCGCCCGTGAGCGTGGTGCGGCCGGCGGTGGCGGAGATGAGGAAGCCGCGCGCCATCTGGTCGGCGGCCGCCCACAGCGAGTCGCCCGTGCGCTGGAAGCCGAACATCGAGTAGAAGACGTACACGGGGATGAGCGGCACCCTGTGCGTCGCGTAGGCCGTCCCTGCTGCGGTGAACGCCGCGATCGACCCCGCCTCGTTGATGCCGACGTGCAGGATCTGGCCCGACGTGCTCTCCTTGTACGACAGCACGATGTCGCGGTCGACGGCGAGGTAGTTCTGCCCGTTCGGGTTGTAGATCTTCGCCGTCGGGAAGAACGCGTCCATGCCGAACGTGCGCGCCTCGTCGGGGATGATCGGCACGATGCGGTGGCCGAACTCCTTGTCGCGCATGAGGTCCTTCAGCACCCGGACGAACGCCATGGTCGTCGCGGCCTCCTGCTTGCCGGAGCCGCGCGCGGCGACCTCGAAGACCTTCGGATCGGGCAGGGCGATGGGCTCGTGGGCCGGGCGACGCTCGGGCAGGTAGCCGCCCAGGGCACGGCGGCGCTCCTGCAGGTACTGGATCTCCGGAGCGTCCGCTCCGGGGTGGTAGTACGGCGGCAGGTACGGGTTCTCCTCGAGCTGCGCGTCGGTGATGGGCACGCGCAGGTGGTCGCGGAAGTCCTTGAGATCCTGCAGGGTGAGCTTCTTCATCTGGTGCGTCGCGTTGCGCGCCTCGAAGCGGGGGCCGAGGCCGTAGCCCTTGACGGTCTTCACGAGGATGACGGTGGGCTTGCCGTTGTGCTCGAGCGACTTCGCGTAGGCGGCGTACACCTTGCGGTAGTCGTGGCCGCCGCGCTTGAGCCCCCAGATCTCGTCGTCGGTGAGACCGTCGACGAGGGCGCGGGCGCGCGGGTCGCGTCCGAAGAAGTTCTCCCGGATGAACGCGCCCGACTCCGCCTTGTACGTCTGGTAGTCGCCGTCGCGCGTCGTGTTCATGACGTCGACGAGCGCGCCGTCCGTGTCACGGGCGAGCAGGTCGTCCCACTCCCGGCCCCAGATCACCTTGATGACGTTCCAGCCGGCGCCGCGGAAGAACCCCTCCAGCTCCTGGATGATCTTGCCGTTGCCGCGCACCGGGCCGTCGAGGCGCTGCAGGTTGCAGTTGACGACGAAGGTGAGGTTGTCGAGGCCGTCGTTGGCGGCGAGCTGCAGCAGGCCGCGGGACTCGGGCTCGTCCATCTCGCCGTCGCCGAGGAACGCCCAGACGTGCTGGTCGGAGGTGTCTTTGAGGCCGCGGCCGTGAAGGTAGCGGTTGGCCTGCGCCTGGTAGATCGCGTTCATGGGGCCGATGCCCATCGACACCGTCGGGAACTCCCAGAACTCCGGCATCAGGCGCGGGTGCGGGTACGACGACAGCGCATGGCCCTCGCGGGACTTCTCCTGACGGAACCCGTCGAGGTCCTCCTCGGTGAGGCGGCCCTCCAGGAAGGCGCGGGCGTACATGCCGGGCGAGGCGTGGCCCTGGAAGAAGACCTGATCGCCGCCGCCGGGGTGGTCCTTGCCGCGGAAGAAGTGGTTGAAGCCGACCTCGTACAGGGTGGCGGCGCCGGCGTAGGTGGAGATGTGGCCGCCGACCCCGATGCCGGGGCGCTGGGCGCGGTGCACCATGACGGCCGCGTTCCACCGCATCCAGGCCCGATACCGCCGTTCCCGCTCCTCGTCGCCGGGGTAGCCGGGCTCCTCGGAGGCCGGGATGGTGTTGACGTAGTCGGTCGTCGTCATCGGCGCGGCGCGCAGCCCCGCGTGATCGGCGAGCATGCGGACGATCGCGGCGCCGTTGTCGGCCCCGCGCACCTGCACGAGCGCGTCGAGGGAGTCGCGCCACTCCGCCGCCTCCTCGGCGTCGAGGTCGGCGACAGAGGCGGAGAGGGAGAGATCGGTCACGGATCGGCCTTCTTTCGGGAGGCGGGGACGGCGGTGGCCCGCGAACCGGCCGGAACGGACGTCGGGCCGGCGGGACGGATCATTACTTCCGATCTGCGGAAGTTTTCTTCTACACTGCGAAATGGTACGCCAAACCCCGAGAGGACGCCACCATGCTCCGCGACCGCATCGCGACCGCGCAGGAGGAGTTGACGGGCGAGGGAACGGCGTGCGCTAATTTCTTTGGATGAGATCCGGGTTTCGTATGGTGGAAGCCCGCAGAAGGGACCGCGACATGTCGCAAGAGACCGCACGGGACGACGCCGCCGCGGCGTCGCTCGACCCCACCGGCGAGCGCTACGACCTCGTCATCCGCGGCGAGCGGGTGCTCACGACGGCGGGCATCAGCCCCCGGGAGGTGGGCGTCCGCGACGGCGTCATCGTCGCGATGCAGCCGCTGGGCAACGGCCTCGTCGGTGACGAGGTCATCGAGCTCGCCGCGGACGAGACGCTGATCCCCGGGCTCGTCGACACGCATGTGCACGTGAACGAGCCCGGCCGCACCGAGTGGGAGGGCTTCGCATCGGCCACGCGCGCCGCGGCCGCCGGCGGGGTCACCACGATCGTCGACATGCCGCTGAACAGCATCCCGCCGACCGTCACCGTCGAGGCCCTGAACGTCAAGCGCGAGGCCGCCCAGGGCCAGACCCACGTGGACGTGGGCTTCTGGGGCGGCGCGATCCCGGGCAACACCGGCGATCTGCGCGGCCTCCACGACGCCGGCGTCTTCGGCTTCAAGTGCTTCCTGCTCCACTCGGGCGTGGACGAGTTCCCTCCGCTGGACGCGGACGAGATGGAGAAGGACATGCGCGAGCTGGCCTCCTTCGACTCCGTGATGATCGTGCACGCCGAGGACTCGCGCGCCATCGATCGCGCCCCGCGCCCGGAGGGCGACGACTACGCCAAGTTCCTCGCCTCCCGCCCGCGCGGTGCGGAGAACCTGGCGATCGCCGAGGTCATCGAGCGCGCGCGATGGACGGGCGCACGGGCGCACGTCCTCCACCTGTCCTCGTCCGACGCCCTCCCCATGCTGCGCTCCGCCAAGAACGACGGCCTCCGCCTCACGGTCGAGACCTGCCCGCACTACCTCACCCTCACCGCCGAGGAGATCCCGCACGGCGCCACGCAGTTCAAGTGCTGCCCCCCGATCCGCGAGGCGGGCAACCGTGAGCTGCTGTGGCAAGGGCTGGAGGACGGCACGATCGACTTCATCGTGTCCGACCACTCCCCCTCCACCCTCGACCTCAAGGACCTGGAGAACGGGGACTTCGCCGTGGCCTGGGGCGGGGTCGCGTCGCTGCAGCTGGGTCTGTCCCTGATCTGGACCGAGGCCCGCCAGCGCGGTCTGTCCCTGGAGACGGTGGTGTCGTGGATGAGCGACCGCCCCGCCCAGTTCGCCGGACTGACCGGCAAAGGCCGCATCGCCCCGGGCTACGACGCCGACTTCTCGATCTTCGCGGCGGACGACGCGTTCGTCGTGGACGTCGCGAAGCTGCATCACAAGAACCCCCTCACCCCGTACCACGGCAAGGCGCTCGCGGGCGTCGTGCGGCGGACCTGGCTGCACGGCGAGGTCGTCGACGGCGAGACGCCCCGCGGCCGCCTGCTGCGGCGCGGCATGACGGACTGACCCGCCCCGGCGGAGCGGCCCGGCGCCGCTCCGCCTTCGCATTCCCGCGCGGCACATGGGATAGCCTGTCCGACAGAAGACTTCCACGATGCGGATATCCCCGCCCGACGAAAGGCCCTCATGCCCGCTGGACCCTCGGACGGCGTGAAGTCCGTCACCCGCGTCTTCGACCTTCTCGAGCTCATCGCCGACGCCGGCGGCGACGTCACCCTCAGCGAGCTGTCCGCCGCGGCCGACCTGCCGCTGCCGACGATCCACCGTCTGCTGCGCACCCTCGTGTCCCTCGGCTACGCCCGTCAGCTGGCGAACCGCCGGTACGCGCTCGGTCCTCGCCTCGTGCGCCTGGGCGAGGTCGCGAACCGGAAGTTCGGGCAGATCGCCATGCCGCAGCTCAAGGAGCTCGTGGAGCGCCTCGGCGAGACCGCCAACCTCGCCACGATCGACGGCGACCGCGTCATCTACGTCTCCCAGGCCCCGTCGCCGCACGCGATGCGGATGTTCACCGAGGTCGGCCGCCGCTCGCACCTGCACTCGACGGGAGTGGGCAAGGCGATCCTCTCCCAGCTCGGCGACGACGAGGTCCGCGAGATCATCGGCCGCACCGGCCTGCCGCCCGCGACGGCCCACTCCCTCACCACGATCGACGCCCTGCTCGCCGACCTCGCCGTCTCCCGCGAGCGCGGGTTCGCCATCGACGACGGCGAGCAGGAGATCGGCGTCCGCTGCTACGCGATGCCGGTGCCGGGCATGCCGGTGCCGACGGCGGTGTCGGTCTCGGGGCCCGTGGCGCGGGTCGACGAGGACTTCGCCGAGCGCGCCGTGCCCGTCCTGCGGGAGATCGTCGAGGAGATCGCCGCGCTCGCCGCCTCCTGACCCCCGTCCGCCTCCGTCGGGCGGGGTCGCCGGCCCCGCCCGAGAACCCGGAAGCCGGCGGGCGCGACCCCTCAGAAGGTATACCGCCGAGGGCGGAAGGTATACCGCCGATCCTCTTGACCGCCGTCGCGCGGCGCCGTTACGCTTTCCGTTATCCAGAACTTCGGTTCCGTGATATGGAATTCTGGTCCGTTCCTCGCTTCCGGGGAGCGCTCGACGACGAGACAGAGGAGAGGTGACGATGACGCCGCAGGACGATCAGCGCACAGAGGACGCCGCACGGGCGGCCGCTCACCCGCTCATCCACGTCGACCCGGACTTCTATTTCCCGGCGCAGCGCGAGTCCGGAGCCCGCCGGTTCCTGCGCGCCCTGCGCCACCTGATCCCCCGAACCACCTGACCCGAGACCGCCCCTGCCGCCGCGGCGACGCGGCGCCTAGACTCGCAGCCAAGCGTCCGCACCGGCGACGAACGCCCGCACCGCCCGACGCTGCGCACGAGCCGGAACGAGGAGAACACCTCCATGACTGACACCGACGTCACCCTCACCGTCAACGGGACCTCCCGTCCGCTCGGCGGCACCCCCGCGCACACGACCGCCCTCGACTGGCTCCGCGACACCGGCCTCTCCGGGAGCAAGGAGGGATGCGCGGAGGGGGAATGCGGCGCCTGCGCCATGCTGCTGGCCACCCCGACGCCGGACGGCGGCACCGCCTGGACGCCCGTCAACGCCTGCCTCGTTCCCGTCTACGCGCTCAACGGCCAGGAGATCGTGACGGCCGAGGGCCTGGGCTCCCCCGAGGACCTGCACCCGGTGCAGGAGAAGCTGGCCGAGGCCGGGGGCTCCCAGTGCGGCTACTGCACGCCCGGCTTCGCGTGTTCCATGGCCGGCGAGTACTACCGCGCCGACCGCGCGCCGATCGACGCCTCCGCCCCGGCGCACGACGAGGACTGCCCCGCGCATGACGCCGAGCACGGTCCCAACGGGTTCGACCTGCACGCGCTGAGCGGCAACCTCTGCCGCTGCACCGGCTACCGGCCGATCCGCGACGCCGCCTACTCGCTGGGCTCGCCGGCGGACTCCGATCCGCTGCGGCAGCGGCTGCAGGAGCCGGCCCCCTCCGCCATCCCCACGGACGCCGTCGTGGACGGCGCGCGCTTCGTCCGCCCGGCGACCCTCGCCGAGACCCTGCGCCTGCTCCACGACGAGCCGGACGCGCTGCTCGTCGCCGGCTCCACCGACTGGGGCGTCGAGGTCAACATCCGCGGCCGCCGCGCACCGCTCGTCGTCGCGATCGAGCAGCTCGACGAGCTGCGCACGCTCTCGATCGAGGACGACGTCGTCGAGATCGGAGCCGCACTGTCGTTGAGCGAGGTGGAGAAGCGCCTGGACGGCCGCATCCCCCTGCTGGCCCAGCTGTTCCCGCAGTTCGCCTCCCGCCTGATCCGCAACCGCGGCACGTTCGGCGGCAACCTCGGCACCGGGTCCCCGATCGGCGACACCCCGCCGGCGCTGCTCGCGCTCGGAGCCCGGGTCGTGCTCGCGTCCGTCGCCGGCGAGCGCGAGGTCGACCTCGCCGAGTACTTCACCGGATACCGGCAGACCGTCCGCGCCGCGGACGAGCTGATCCGGGCCATCCGGATCCCCCTCCCGCTGGCCGGTCTCACCGCCTTCCACAAGATCGCGAAGCGGCGCTTCGACGACATCTCCAGCGTCGCGGTCGCCTTCGCCCTGGACGTCGACGACGACGGGATCGTGACGGCCGCGCGGATCGGCCTCGGCGGTGTCGCCGCCACGCCGCTGCGCGCCCGCGCGACGGAGGAGGCCCTGATCGGCCAGCCGTGGAACGTCGCCACCGTCCGCACGGCGTCGGAGATCCTCAAGAACGAGGGGACGCCGATGTCGGACCACCGCGCGAGCGCCGACTACCGCTCGCTCATGCTGGGCTCGGCCCTGCTCAAGCTCTACAGCACCACGCAGCGCCCTCAGGCCGAGGGCATCGACTCGAAGGAGGTCCCGGCATGAGCGCCCTGGCCGATCGTCCCGAGAACCCCGTCGTCGGCGTCCGCGCCGCGCACGAGAGCGCGGCCCTGCACGTGACGGGGGCGGCGATGTACACCGACGACCTCGCGGCGCAGACCGCGGGCGTCCTGACCGCCTGGCCGGTCCAGTCCACCCACGCGCACGCGAAGGTGACGGTCGACGTCTCCGGCGCCTACGAGGTCCCCGGAGTCGTCCGCGTGCTCACGGCCGCCGACGTGCCGGGCGTGAACGACGCCGGCATCAAGCACGACGAGCCGCTCTTCCCCGACGAGGCGATGTTCTACGGGCACGCCCTGGTCTGGGTGCTCGGCGAGACGCAGGAGGCCGCGCGCCTCGGCGCCGAGCGCGTGCAGGTCGAGTACGAGGACCTCCCCTCCTTCATCACGGTGCAGGAGGCCATCGACGCCGGGTCCTTCCAGGGGATCCCGCGCACGGTCGTCCGCGGCGACGCCGCGGCCGCCATGGCCGCGAGCGCGCACGTCTTCGAGGGGGTGAGCGAGTTCGGCGGGCAGGAGCACTTCTACCTGGAGACGCACGCGTCGCTGGCCGTGCGCGACTCGGAGGGGCAGTACTTCATCCAGTGCTCCACGCAGCACCCGTCCGAGACGCAGGAGATCGTCGCGCACGTGCTCGGCGTCACCTCCAGCCAGGTGACCGTGCAGTGCCTGCGCATGGGCGGCGGGTTCGGCGGCAAGGAGATGCAGCCCCACGGCTTCGCCGCGATCGCGGCCCTGGGCGCGAAGCTCACCGGACGTCCGGTGCGCGTGCGCCTGAACCGGACGCAGGACCTGACGATGACCGGCAAGCGCCACCCCTTCCACATCACGTGGAAGGCCGGCTTCGACGAGTCCGGGATGATCCAGGCGCTCGAAGCCGTGCTGACGGCGGACGGCGGGTGGAGCCTGGACCTGTCCGAGCCGGTCCTGGCGCGGGCCCTGTGTCACCTGGACAACTCCTACTGGATCCCCAACGTCCACGCGCACGGCAGGATCGCGAAGACGAACAAGACCTCCAACACCGCCTACCGCGGCTTCGGCGGCCCCCAGGGCGTCTACCTGATCGAGGACATCCTCGGCCGCGTCGCACCGCAGCTGGGGATCGACCCGCTGCGCCTGCGCGAGCAGAACTTCTACCGGCAGGGGCAGACGACGCCCTACGGCCAGACGGTGAAGGACGCCGACCGGCTCGGGACGATCTGGAACCAGCTCCTCACCGAAGCGGACGTGGTGTCGCGCCAGGCGGAGATCGCCGCCTTCAATGCGGCCAGCCCGCACGTGAAGCGCGCGATCGCGATGACGCCGATCAAGTTCGGCATCTCCTTCAACTTCGCCGCGTTCAACCAGGCCGGCGCCCTCGTGCACGTCTACAAGGACGGCTCCGTGCTCATCAACCACGGCGGCACCGAGATGGGCCAGGGCCTGCACACGAAGATGATGCAGGTCGCCGCCACGGCGCTCGGGCTGGAGCTGCACCAGGTGCGCCTGGCTCCGACCCGTACCGACAAGGTCCCGAACACCTCGGCCACGGCCGCGTCCAGCGGCGCCGACCTCAACGGCGGGGCGGTCAAGAACGCGTGCGACCAGATCCGCGAGCGGATGGCGAAGGTCGCGGGACGCCTCCTCGGCGTCGACGAGCGCGACGTGCGCTTCTCCGGCGGTTACGTCACCGGTCTCGGGAACACCGTGCAGCGGCTGACGTTCGCCGAGGTCGCCGCGGCGGCGTACTTCCAGCGCATCCAGCTGTTCGCCGCCGGCTACTACCGCACCGAGGGCCTGCACTGGGATCCCGAGGCCATGCACGGATCCCCGTTCAAGTACTTCGCGTACGGCAGCGCCGCCACCGAGGTCGAGGTTGACGGGTTCACCGGCGCGTACCGGGTGACGCGCGTCGACATCGTGCACGACGTGGGCGACTCCCTCTCCCCGATGCTCGACATCGGCCAGATCGAGGGCGCCTACGTCCAGGGCGTGGGCTGGCTGACGCTGGAGGAGCTGCGCTGGGACCAGAGCGACGGCCCGCACCGCGGCCGGCTGCAGACGCAGTCCGCGTCCACGTACAAGCTGCCGAGCTTCTCCGAGATGCCCGAGCAGTTCCACGTGCGCCTCTTCGAGAACGCGCGGGAGGAGGGTGCCGTCTACGGATCCAAGGCCGTCGGCGAGCCGCCGTTCATGCTCGCCTTCAGTGCCCGTGAGGCGCTCCGCCAGGCCGTCGCGGAGTTCGGGCCCACCGGTCACTCCGTGGACCTCGGCTCGCCGGCGACGCCCGAGGCGGTGTTCTGGGCGGTCCGCCGTGCGCAGGAGGCGGGCGCCTCCCGGGACGCCGCAGCGGCGCCCGCCGAGCGGACGCTGTCCACCGTCTGATCCGAGGATCCCGTGGACTGGCTCGACGCCCTGCAGCGGCTGCGCGCACAGCGCACGCCGGCGGTCGTCGTGACCCTGGCCATGGTGCGCGGGCACTCGCCGCGCAACGGCGGGGCGAAGATGGTCGTCTCCCCCGGCGACGTCTTCGGCACCGTCGGCGGCGGCAACCTCGAGGCCACCGCGATCGACCGTGCGCGCGCCATGCTCGCCCAGGGCACCGCAGAGCCGGAGCTGCTGACGCTCACGCTGAGCGATAAGGCGACGACCGAGTACGGCGTGCAGTGCTGCGGAGGAGAGGTCACGATGATGCTCGAGCCGATCCGGGTCGTCCCGTCCGTCGCCGTCTTCGGGCTCGGCCACGTCGGACTGGAGCTGGCCCGCATCCTGTCGCGGCACGAGCTGGAGTTGACGCTCGTCGACTCGCGAGCGGAGATGCTCGCGCCCGAGCGGATCGGGGATCCGGGCTCCGCCGGGGTCCTGGGCGACGCCGTCGCGCGGGTCCGCGTCATGCATGCTCCCGTCCCCGAGTCTGCGCTGGCGGAACTTCCCGGGGGCGCGCACGTGCTCGTCATGACCCACGACCACGTCGAGGATCTGGCCGTGGTGGACCAGGCGCTGCGCACGCCCGGGCTCGGGTCCGTCGGGCTGATCGGATCGGCGTCGAAGTGGGCGCGGTTCCGGAAGAAGCTCCGCGAACTGGGCCAGGACGAGGCGGCGCTCGCCCGGGTGACGACGCCGATCGGCATTCCCGAGGTGACCGGGAAGCAGCCCGCGGTGATCGCAGTGAGCGTCGCGGCCCGGATCCTGCAGCTGATCGACGACCAGGCCCCGGTCGTTGAGCGAGCGCAGCGAGACGAAACGCCCCCGCCCCCGGCCGTTGAGCGAGCGCAGCGAGACGAAACGCCCCCGCCCCCGGCCGTTGAGCGAGCGCAGCGAGACGAAACGCCCCAGCCCCCGGTCGTCGAGCGAGCGCAGCGAGACGAAACGCAGCGCCCCGGATGAGCGCCCCCTCCGTGATCGTCACCGGTGCCGGCAGCGGCATCGGCCGCGCTGTCGCCCGCGCCCTCCTCGCGGACGGCTTCGGGGTCACGCTCGCGGGGCGCCGCGGTGAAGCGCTGGAGGAGACGGCGTCGTCGGCGGGAATCCGGGCAGAGGGGGCGCTCGTCGTCCCGACGGACGTCACGGACGCGGCGCAGGT
Organism: Microbacterium resistens; assembly: GCF_021172025.1. NCBI lineage: Bacteria > Bacillati > Actinomycetota > Actinomycetes > Micrococcales > Microbacteriaceae > Microbacterium > Microbacterium resistens. The sequence goes on along the minus strand of NZ_CP082781.1, from coordinate 3,840,612 downwards.
CGATGAGCTCGTCCGCCGCCACGTCGAGCGGTTCGGTCGGCTCGACGTCCTGATCAACAACGCCGGGGTCTTCGGACCGGTCGCCGACGTCGGCTCCCTGGATCCGGACGAATGGGACGCGACCTGGGCGGTCAACGTCACCGGCGCCGTCCTGTGCGCCGGTGCGGCTTTCCGGCAGATGCGCGCGCAGCGTCCGGCGGGCGGTCGCATCGTGAACAACGGTTCGATCTCGGCGCAGACGCCGCGGCCGCTGTCGGTCGCCTACACGACGACGAAGCATGCGATCGCGGGGCTGACGAAGTCGATCGAGCTCGACGGCCGGGATCACGGCATCACGGCGACGCAGCTCGACATCGGCAACGCCCGCACGGGCATCGTCTCGGGGATCGTCGGGGACGGAGCGCTCCAGGCCGACGGCTCCCGTCGCATCGAGCCCACGATGGATGCCGCGCATGTGGCGGATCTCGTGGTCCGCGTCGCTCGCCTGCCGCTCGATGTGAGCGTCCCGCAGCTCACCGTGACCGCCGCCGGCATGCCGTTCATCGGCCGCGGCTGACCCCCCTCCCCGTCTCCCACTCCCCATCCTCGGGTTTGGGGCCCATTCCAGGGGTTCGGGGTCCGCCGCGGGGCCGTTTCGCCCCGGATCGCGCCCCGAAACCCCCGACAGATCCCCCGGAGCCCGCGACACGGGCCGGGGATGAGGCCGGGGGGGGTGGGGCCCGCTCCGGGGAGTTGGGGTCCACGGCGGGGTCTGCTGGCTCCGGACTGTGCCCCGAACGGGCGGGACGGGCCCCGAACCCGGCGCCGCGCGGGGCGGGACGGCGCGCGGGTGGAGACGCCGGATCAGGCCGCGGGAGGACGGGAGAGGAGGAAGGCGCAGGGCAGGGTGAGGAGGGCGAACGCCGCGGCGGCGAGCAGAGCCGCGGGGAACGCGAAGGCGGCGGCGAGCGCCCCGACGACGACCGCCCCGAGACCGGTGCCTGCGTCGAAGCCGATGTTCCACGCGGCGCTCGCGACGACCTGATCGCGCGGGGCGACGGCGGCGAAGGCCGCGCCCATCGTCAGGTTCTGCAGTGCGCCGTATCCGATCCCGACGAGGGCCATGCCCGCCGCCAGCGCCCCGTCGCGCCCGGGCTCCGCGGCGGCGAACGCGGCGAGCCCGAGCCCGCCGACGGTGGTGAGCACGAACGGCCACAGCAGCCGTCGCATCCCCACCCGGTCGGCCACGTGCCCGATCCCCCAGCGGGTCAGCGCGGCGAGTCCGGTGAGCGCGAGCAGGGCGAGGGTCGTGGTCGCCGCGTTCGCGGTGAGCTGCGGGACGAAGGTGATGAGCGCACCGCCGGCGAGCGTCACCCCGAGCAGCAGCAGCACGGGCGGCACCAGACCCACGAAACGACGCAGGCCCCGATGCGCGTGGGCGGGCACGGGATGGGGCGGGATCGCCTCCAGCCGCGCCCCGAGGCGCGCGGCGGCGACCACGCCCGCCAGGGGAACCGCGGCCGCGACGAACACCGCCGCGAACCCGAAGGTCTCGGCGATCCAGGGGGCGAGCGGCAGCACGAGCACCTGCGGCCCGGCGATCCCGAGTCCGAAGGCGCCGATCGCGCGGCCTCGCCGTGCGGGCTCGATGAGCTCGGCGACGGCGCTCGATCCGCAGACGGTGAGGATCGCGAACCCCACGCCGCGCAGTGCCGCGATGGCGAGGATGGGCACCAGCCCGTCGGACAGCAGATGGAGCGGAGCAGGGAGGCCGAGGAACACGAGCCCGGCGATCAGCACCCGCTTCCACCCCCAGCGACGGAGGAGGCGCGGCACCGCGAGCTGCGCGAGGACCGTGCAGAGCATGAAGATCCCGGTGACGAGACCGACGCCGAACTCGTCGGCGCCGCCCCGCGCCGCCCACAGCGGCGCCACGGGGAAGAGGAGCGCGTAGCCGGTGAACCCCGACACGATCATCGCGAGGAGCGCGGGCATTCCGGGCTCGCGCCAGACGGACCGGGCGCTCTGCGTCTGCGTCGTCATCGTGCTCCATCCTCCCACCGCGTCCGCCCTCGCCGCCCGCCCCGGCGCCCCGCCCCTCACGCCGAGTGGTCAGCTTCTGTGGGTTGCACCGGCGCGAACCCGCAGAAACTGACCACTCGGCTACCGGGGAGGGGGATCAGCCGCCCGCGAGGAGCGCCTCGATCGGACCGCGGGCGAAGTACACGGCGAAGCCGGCGGCGACGACCCACAGCAGCCAGTGCACCTTGCGCGCCCGGCCGGCGAGCGTGTTCACGACCGCCCAGGCGATGAACCCGGCGCCGATCCCGTTCGCGATCGAGTAGGTCAGCGGCATGGTGACGATCGTGAGGAACGCGGGCATCGCCACGGCGAACTTGTCGAACTTGATCTCCCGGATCTGCGCCATCATCAGCGCGCCCACGATCACGAGGGCGGCCGCGGCCACCTCGATCGGCACGATGGCCGTGAGCGGAGTGACGAACATCGACAGCAGGAACAGCCCGCCGGTGACCAGCGCCGCGAGCCCGGTCCTTGCCCCCTCCGCGATGCCGGCCGCACTGTCGATGAAGACCGTCGCCGAGGAGCTGGAGGTGCCACCGCCCATGACGGCGCCGGCGCCCTCGACGACGAACGCGCTGCGCAGGCGCGGGAAGGTGGCGTCCTTGCGCGCGATCCCCGCCTCCCGCGCGAGCCCGGTCATGGCGCCCATGGCGTCGAAGAAGTTCGTGAACAGCAGAGTGAAGACGAGCATGACCGCGGACAGGATGCCGATGCGGCCGAAGGATCCCAGGAGGTCGAACTGCCCGACGAGGGAGAAGTCCGGCATGCTGACCCACTGCGCGGGCATCGCCGGCACGGACATGTGCCAGCCCCCGGGGTTCTTCCCTGCGGGATCGAGCGGGCCGAGCTTCATCGTCGCCTCGACGATCACCGAGACGATGGTGCCCGCGATGATGCCGATGAGGATGGCCCCCGGCACCTTCCGCGCGATCAGGATGCCCATCAGCACCAGCGTGCCGACGAAGATGAGGGTCGGGATCGAGGTCAGCGAACCGCCGTCGCCCAGCTGCACGGGCGGGCCGGCCGGGGTCCGGTTGACGAAGCCGGCGTCGACGAATCCGATGAAGGCGATGAACAGGCCGATGCCGACCGTGATGGCCGCCTTGAGCGCCTGCGGCACGGCGTGGAAGATCGCCGTCCGGATCCCGGTCGCCCCGAGCAGGACGATCAGGATGCCGTTGATCATCACGAGCCCCATGGCCTCGGGCCAGCTCACGTCGCCCACGACCGAGACGGCGAGGAAGGAGTTGATCCCGAGCCCGGCGGCGAGCGCGAACGGCACCCGGGCGACCAGGCCCATGAGGAGGGTCATCACTCCGGCGGTCAGACCGGTCGCGGCCCCGACCTGCGCGAAGTCGAGGGAGTTGCCCGTGACGTCCGTGCCCCCGGACAGGATGATCGGGTTGAGGATGACGATGTACGCCATCGCGAAGAAGGTGACGAGTCCTCCGCGGATCTCCTGCGGGATGCTGGATCCTCGCCGGGTGATGTCGAAGAACCGGTCGAGGGCGCCCTTGGGCTCGGGGGGTTCGATGGCGTCCGCGCCATCGCGGACTTCGGCGGTCTGAGACATGTGCTCTCCTGCTCGAAAGGCGTGCCCGGACGTCCTCGTCCGGGCACGACGGTGTATTGGTGACGTGCTCGCGTCGTGTGCGGGGATAGGGTGCGCGGATCGCGCGGTGTGTCAGTAGTCGGTGCGGTTCGCCGTGTGCGTCCACTCGGTGAACGGGGCGACGCGCTGGTCGGCGGGCAGCGCCTCCTGGGCCACGGGCATGATCTCCCGGTCCTGGGCGTCGCCCTCGAAGTAGCGGTAGAACAGTGCGTCGTCGAAGCCCGCGTCGGCCGCGTCGTCGCGGTCCGCGGCGAAGTACACGCGGTCGATGCGCGCCCACAGCGACGTCGCCAGGCACATCGGGCACGGCTCGCAGCTGGTGTAGAGGACGGCGCCGGTGAGATCGAACGTGGACAGCCCTGCGCAGGCGTTGCGGATCGCCGTCACCTCGGCGTGCGCGGACGGGTCGTTGTTGGCGGTCACGCGGTTCACGCCCTCGAAGACCCGGCCGTCAGCGGTGACGACGATCGCGCCGAACGGGCCTCCGGAGTTGCGAACGTTGTCGGTGGCGAGGTCGACCGCGCGGGCGAGGTACTCGGCGGGGCTGGGCGTGGTGGCATCGGCGGCCCCGTCGACGGGGGTGCCAGAGGTGCTGAGGCCGATCGTGTGCATCAGAGAGCTTCCTTGCTGTCGCTGTCGCGGTGAGGACCGATCGGGTGAGGGATCCTCGTCGATCCGCGGTGGGGAATCTGATGCCCTGGACGAGTTTCAGAGGGGATCCTCCCGGGCGCTTCGAGGCTAGCAACGAAGATCGCGCTCGTCCACGGCTATTCGGAAAAAAGCTTCCACAATGTGGTATACCTTCTTGCTGTTCCGCATGTGCGGAGATATCGTCGCCATCATGACGCATTTTCGGATCAGCGAGGCCGCAGCGCTCGTCGGCGTGAGCGACGACACCGTCCGGCGGTGGGTCCACGACGGGACCCTCACCGTGTCGCAGGACGCGTCGGGCAGGCAGGTCGTGCCCGGGGCCGAGCTGGCCGAACGGGCCAAGGCGATGGCGGCGGACGTCACGGATGTCGGCGATGTCCGCCGCAGCGCCCGCAACCGCTTCGTCGGGCTCGTGACCCGCGTGGAGATCGACGGCCTGATGGCGCAGGTCGAGCTGCAGTGCGGACCGCACCGTGTCGTGTCCCTGATGTCCGCCGAGGCCGCGCGCGAGATGCGGCTGGAGGTCGGATCCAAGGGCGTCGCCGTGGTCAAGGCGACCATGGTCATCCTCGAGACGGACAAGGACCCCCTCCGATGAACGCTTCCCTCCCCCGCCGCGCCGGCCTGGCCGCCGCGCTCCTGACCGCCGCCCTCGGGCTCGGCGCCTGCGCTCCGGCCGGGGCGCCGACCGACGCGGCCCCCCAGACCCCCTCCCCCGGCACGTCGTCCGCGCCGGGGGAGGAGACGCTCGACGGCGAGCTCACGATCTTCGCGGCGGCCTCGCTGTCCGGGGCGTTCGACGAGCTCGCTGCCGCGTTCGAACAGGCCCACCCCGGCGTCGACGTGCGGCCGATCTCCTACGACGGTTCCTCGGTGCTCGCCACGCAGATCATCGAGGGCGCCGCCGTGGACGTGTTCGCCTCCGCGGACGAGAAGAACATGGCGAAGATCACCGACGCAGGACTCGCCACGACGACCGTCCCCTTCGCCACGAACGTCCTGCAGATCGCCGTCCCGGCGGGCAACCCCGGGGATGTTCAGGGGCTGGTCGACCTCGCCGACCCCACGCTCACGGTGGTGACGTGCGCGGCGGAGGTGCCGTGCGGGAACGCCGCGCACACGTTGCTCGATGCGGCGGGCGTGACGGTGACGCCCGCCAGCGAGGAGCAGAACGTGACGGCCGTGCTCGCCAAGGTGCGTTCGGGCGAGGCGGATGCGGGTCTCGTCTACCGCACCGACGTCGCCGCGGCCGCGAGCGAGGTGGACGGCATCGACATCGACGGGGCGGATCAGGCCACGAACGTCTATCCGCTCACGGTCCTCGACGGCGCCGCGAACTCGCCGGCCGCGACCGCGTTCGTCGACTTCGTGCTCTCCCCCGACGGCCGGGCGGTGCTCGCGGACTTCGGCTTCGGAGCCCCGTGATCGCCGAGTCCCTCCCGACGGAGGCACCGGGGCCGCCGCGGCGCTCCGGGCTCCGCGACGCCCGCATCCCGATCTGGCTCGCGGTGCCTGCGGGCCTGGGCGTCCTCCTGCTCCTGCTGCCGTTCATCGGCCTCCTCGTCCGCCTCGACTGGGCAGGGGTTCCCGCCGCGGTGACCGCTCCCGAGGCCCTCCAGGCCCTGGGCCTCTCCCTGGCCACCGCGACCGCCGCGACCATGCTGTGCGTCCTGCTGGGCGTGCCCCTCGCCCTCGTGATCGCGCGGAGCCCGTCGTGGCTCGCCGCCGTCCTGCGGACGCTCGCGACGCTGCCGCTCGTGCTGCCCCCGCTCGTCGGGGGCATCGCCCTGCTCTCGCTGCTGGGGCGCAACGGGCTGCTGGGCGGGGCGCTCGATCTCCTCGGGGTCCGCATCCCGTTCACGACGGCGGCCGTGGTGATCGCGCAGACGTTCGTGGCGCTGCCCTTCCTGGTGATCTCGATCGAGGGGACGCTCCGGGCCGTCGGCACCGGTCACGAGCGCGTGGCGGCGAGCCTCGGCGCCGGGCGCTTCACCGTGTTCCGCCGGGTGATCCTGCCGCTGGCGGCCCCGGGTCTCGTCGCGGGGACGGTCCTGTGCTTCGCCCGGGCGCTCGGCGAGTTCGGCGCCACGGCGCTGTTCGCCGGCAACGCCCCCGGGGTGACCCGCACCATGCCGCTCGCGATCTACACGGCGTTCAACGGCGCCGGCGTCCGTCAGGACACCGCGATCGCGCTGTCGCTGATGCTCATCCTCGTGGCGGTCGGCGTGCTCGTGCTCATGCGCGGCTGGCGGGCGGACGCGATCCGATGACCCTCCATGCCGACGTGCGCGTCCGGGCCGGGGCCTTCGTCCTGGAGGCCGGGATCCGCGCCGAGCCCGGCGAGGTGCTCGCGATCCTCGGGCCGAACGGATCGGGGAAGTCCACCCTGCTCGCCGCCATCGCGGGGCAGCGGCCGGCGACCGGCTCGATCCGTCTGGGAGACCGGGAGCTCCTCGGCCCCGGACGCGCCGTCCCCGCCGAGCGGCGCCGGGTGGGTCTGCTCGGACAGCAGGCCCTGCTGTTCCCGCATCTCAGCGCGCTCGAGAACGTCGCCTTCGGCCCGCGGGCGCAGGGGACGCCGCGCGCGCGTTCCCGCGCCGAGGCACGGCGGTGGCTGGACGAGGTCGGCATGGCCGGGTACGCCTCACGTCGCCCCGCACAGCTCTCCGGCGGGCAGCAGCAGCGAGTGGCGCTGGCCCGCGCGCTCGCGGCCCGGCCCGGCGCGCTCCTGCTGGACGAGCCCTTCTCCGGCCTCGACGCACAGACCGCCGGCCAGGCCCGTCGCCTCGTCGCCGACCAGCGAGACCGCTCCGGCGTCCCGCTGGTGCTGGTCACGCACGATCCGATGGATGCGGTGGTCCTCGCCGCGCGGACCGTCGTGCTTCAGGAGGGCCGGATCGTCCAGCAGGGCGCCACGGCCGAGGTGCTGGGGCATCCCGGATCCGCGTTCGTCGCGGCAGTGGCCGGGGTGAACCTCGTCACGGGCGTCGGCGCCGGCGGCGGCGTCCTGGCGCGGGGCACGGACGGGGCGCCGATCGTGCTCTCCGACGGGCGGTCTGTGATCGACGGCGCGCCCGCATCCGCCGTGTTCGCGCCGTCCGCGGTCCGGGTCCGCGCGGTGGGCGACGCCGCGGAGGAGGCGCGGCCGAACGCCTGGGCCGGCACCGCTGCGCTCCTCGAACCCGTTCCGGGCGGCGTCCGGATCCGCACCGCGGAGCACCCCGACATCGCCGTCGACTGCCCGGCCCCCGCCGCCGCGACGCTCGGGCTCCGGCCCGGCCTGCGGCTGGGGTTCACGATCGCCGAGACCGACATCTCCGTGCGCTCCTCCGCCTGAGCGGTGGTACGGTTATCGACTCGTAAGGGGGTGGACGATGACGATCCCACCGATTCCCCGCACCGCAGAGGGCGGCGTGGGCGCGCGGCGGCTGCCGTCGACCGGCCTGCTCGCAGACCGTCTCGACCGCCCGATGCGGGATCTGCGGATCTCCGTCACCGACCGCTGCAACTTCCGCTGCGGCTACTGCATGCCGAAGACCGTGTTCGGGCGTGACTACGCGTTCCTGGACCGCGACGAGCTGCTGACCTTCGACGAGATCGAGCGGATCGCGCGGATCGCCGTCGCCCACGGGGTCCGCAAGCTCCGCCTCACCGGCGGCGAGCCGCTGCTGCGCAAGGGCATCGAGGAGCTCGTGGCCCGCCTCGCGGCGCTGCGCACGCCCGAGGGCGACGGGCCGGAGATCGCGCTCACGACGAACGGCTCCGCCCTGCCCGTGAAGGCCGCGGCGCTGCGCGAAGCAGGTCTCGACCGCGTGACGGTGTCCCTGGACTCGCTCGACGACGCGCTGTTCCAGGAGATCAACGACGTCCGCTTCCCCGTCGCCAGGGTCCTGGACGGGATCGACGCGGCCCTGTCCGCCGGATTCCCGACCGTCAAGCTGAACATGGTGGTCAAGCGCGGCCTGAACGACGGCGAGATCGTGGACATGGCGGCCCGCTTCAAGGGGACCCGGTGCACGCTGCGGTTCATCGAGTTCATGGACGTCGGCACCTCCAACGGCTGGTCCCTCGACGCCGTCGTTCCGTCCGCCGAGGTCGTGGACCGCATCTCGGCGGTCTTCCCGCTGGAGCCGGCGGAGGCGACGGCCCCGGGCGAGACCGCCCAACGCTGGCGCTACCGGGACGGAGAGGGCGAGATCGGCGTGATCTCGTCGGTCACGCAGGCCTTCTGCGGGACGTGCAACCGGGCCAGGATCTCCACGGACGGCAAGCTCTACACATGCCTGTTCGCCGACGAGGGGCACGACCTGCGCGCCCTGCTGCGGGGCGGGGCCGACGACGAGCAGCTGTCGGCGGCGATGGCCGGGATCTGGGGCGCGCGGGACGACCGCTACTCGGAGATCCGCTCCAGCCTCACGCCGGAGCTGCGCGCCGCCCGCCAGCGGATCGAGATGAGCTATATCGGCGGCTGATCCCGGTCCTCATCGGTTCTCGAGCGGGTTCAGAGCCCCACCCACTCCGAGACGCCGTCGTCGTAGTGCTGGCGCTTCCAGATGGGGACCCCGCGCTTGATCTCCTCGACGAGCCGCTCGCACGCGGCGAAGGCCTCGGCGCGGTGCCCGGCGGACGCGGCGGCGTAGAGGGCGACATCGCCGATCCGGAGATCGCCCACGCGATGCGTCGCCGCGACCCGCAGGCCCGTCTCGGCGGCGACCCGCTCGACGATCTCCGTGAGGAAGCGGGCCGCCTCGGGATGCGCGCGGTAGTCGAGCGCGCGCACCGGGCGACCGCCGTCGTGATCGCGGACGACCCCGCGGAACGTCACGATCGCGCCGTGCGCGTCCGAGCCCACGGCGGCGTCCACCGCGGCCTCGTCGATCGGCCCCTCGGCGATCGCCGGCGCTGTCTCGGTCATGCTCGAACCCCTTCTCCGGCCGCGGCCCCCGCGACGTCCTCGACCGCGGGCGGAGCCGGATCGGCGCCGCCCTGCCCGGCCTCCACCTCGCCGCCGATCGCGACGAACGCGCGGATCCCCCCGGCGAGGTAGCGGGCATCGATCCCGCGCTCCCGCAGCGTCCGCACGGCACGACGGGACCGTGGATCGCGCTCGCAGTAGACCACGACGGGCGCGGGTCCCTCCGGATCCTCGCCCGCGTCGAGGCGACCCAGCGGCAGCAGGCGGGCTCCGGGGATCCGGCGCAGCGCGGCCTCGTCCGGCTCCCGGACGTCCACGAGCCGCACGGGCTCTCCGGCGCGGATCGCGCGCAGCACCTCGGCCGCGGAGACGGCGTCGCGCTCATCGCGCTCGCCGGCCGGCGACTCCGGCTCGAGAGCCGTGACCCGAGGCGCGTCCTCGTCCGCACGGTAGGCGATCTCCCGGGTGCGCGCGGTGAGCGCGTCGTACACGAGCACACGCCCGAGCAGCGGCTCCCCGATCCCCGTCACCAGCTTGATCGCCTCCGTCGCCAGGAGGGAGCCGATCGCCGGGCACAGCGTCGGGAGGACGCCGCCGAGCTCGCAGGACAGCGCCGCGTCGCCGGAGGGTGGTTCCGGGAAGAGATCGCGGTAGGTCGGGCCGTGGCCGCGCCACGCGACGCCGACCTGGCCGTGGAATCGTAGAATGGCGCCCCACACCAGCGGCTTGCCCGCGAGATCCGCCGCGTCGTTGGCGAGGAAGCGCGTCGGGAAGTTGTCGCTGCCGTCCACGAGCAGGTCGTAGTCCTCGAGGAGGGCGGGGAGGTTGTGCGCTCCGAGCCGCTCGCGGTGAGCATGCACGACGGTGTCCGGATCGATGGCCCGCACCGCGTCGGCGAGCGAGTCGACCTTGGCACGCCCGAGATCCGCCACGCCGTGACTGAGCTGGCGGTGGAGGTTCGACAGCTCGACGACGTCGTCGTCCACGACGCCGATCGTGCCGACCCCGGCCGCGGCCAGGATGGGCACGACGGCGCTCCCGAGTCCGCCGGCCCCGATGACGAGGACGCGCGCGGCCCGCAGCCGACGTTGCGCCTCCTCCCCGAACCCGGGGAGCATGAGCTGACGGCTGTAGCGGGTGATGCGCGCGGGGTCCAGGGCAGGACCCGGCTCGACGAGCGGGAGCATGCCGGAAGTCTACGCGGGCTTCTCCACTCTGCGGCAGAGTTCTTCCGCCATGCGAACATAAGTTTCCACGTGCGGGGTAGGATGGGGGAATGGTGAACGTGACGGTCCGGTACTTCGCGGCGGCTGCCGAGGCCGCGGGCCGGGAGCAGGAGGACATCGCGCTGCCGGAGCAGCCGACGCTCGCCGCTCTGCGCGACGTGCTCCTGGAGCGCTACGGCGACGCCATGGGCGCCGTCCTGCGATCCGGTTCGTTCCTCGTCGACGGCGTCGTCCGCCGTCGCCTCGACCACCCCGCACACGGTACCGTCGACATCCTGCCCCCTTTCGCCGGAGGATGACGCCACGGCGGCAACCCCCGCCCCGACGCCGGGCGACGACACGAGCGGAGACCCCATGAGCGAGCTGACCCACCTGCGCGAGGACGGATCCGCGCACATGGTCGACGTGACCGACAAGGCCGTCACGCGTCGCGAGGCCCACGCCCAGGCCGTGCTGGTCACCACCGAGGAGGTCGTGGCGAAGATCGCCGACGGCTCGCTGCCGAAGGGCGAGGCGCTCGGCACCGCGCGGCTGGCCGGGATCATGGGCGCGAAGCAGACCTCCGCGCTGATCCCGCTGTGCCACCCGCTCCCCCTGACCAAGCTCGCCGTCGACCTCGAGCCGAGCGGCGACCGCGTGCGGATCGTCGCGACCGCCGTCACCACCGGGGTCACCGGCGTGGAGATGGAGGCGCTCACGGCGGCGAGCATCGCCGCGCTCACCCTCTACGACATGATCAAGGCCGTCGACAACCGCGCCGTCATCACCGACGTGTGCGTCCTCGCGAAGTCCGGCGGCAAGAGCGGCGACTGGACCCGCGAGGCCGAGTGAGCCGAGCCCCGCTCATCGTGCCCGGCGGCGCGTGCGGCGCACCCACGCCCCCGCCGAGTCCGACGACAGCGCCAGCAGCGCGACGCACTGCAGCGTGGCGATGAGGAGGGTGCCGTCGAGCCCCGGGACCATCGACCCGTCGAGGTAGTCGATCGCGACGGTGAGGATCCCGAGCGTGAGCAGCACGATGAGGATCGCCCGCGCCCGTCGTCCCCGCCGCAGCACGAGCACCGCCATGACCACCTGGGCCGCGACGATCCCGGCCAGAACGAGCACGATCCCCGCTGTGACGACACGGACGTCTCCCGGCGACCCGGCGAGCGCCTCCCACAGGTCCGGGTCGAGCAGGATCGTCAGAAGCTGGATCACGCCGAGCACCATCACGATCACGGCGCCGGCCGCCACCGCCAGCGGCATGCGACGGACGACGTCCTCCGGCGTAGGGGTCTCGTGCGCGGGACGCGGGGCGTCCGCGGGTGGGGTCGGGGCGGCGACCCCGGTCAGGTCCACGATCGGGAGGTTCCCGTCCGTGACGAAGCGGTCTCCTCCGCCGTTGCGGGCGTGATAGCCCGTGGTGAAGTCGTGCAGCAGTCGCACCCGCACCGCCGGGTCGGCCTCCTGCAACGAGGACACGACGTGATCGCGCTCGACGTCGGTGTTCTCATCGATGCGATGGGTGACCTGGAGCGTGAAGAACGACAGCCCGACGTCCGTGTCGTAGGTCCCGGCCCCCAGCCAGTCCGTGCGGGCCCCGCCGGGCAGCAGCCACCCCTCCGGGGTGTGCCAGAACCGGACGTGGTGGCGCTGCTTGGGGTTGCCGGCCACCTCCTGCTGGTACGCCACGTCGTGGCGGCGACCGAAGAGCATGAGCGGTGAGACCGGCGCCGTCGGATAACTGCGCCGGGTGAGCGTGGAGGCGATGATCCCCCAGGTCGAGGCGGCCGTGATCTCGTCGGCGCGGTGCCAGCCGGCCGCGGACATCGCCGCGTCGAGCTGCGCGGCCGAACCGTCCGCGCCGAGGTTCACCGGATCCCCGAGCAGGCCGTCGGCCGTCCGGGTCCGGCCGAAGAAGTAGTCCGGGACATACAGGTCCGACAGCATCCGGTGGAGCCGGGGAAGGGCGAGATACGCGAGGATCGCCCAGACCGGGATGAAGAGCAGCCACGCCCAGGGCGTCCGGAACCCCTGCACCGCGATCACGACGGCGAGCCAGACGGCGGAGGCGGTGCCGATCAGGAACGCGACGCGATCGAACACCGTCGCCGGAGGCAGCGGCTGCTGCATCTGCACCGCCCACCGGCGGCGCGTGTGGTGGTCGTCCGTCGCGCTCATCCGCCTCTCCCCCGGTGGCTCCCGTCGCCGTGCCGCTCGGCTCAGCCCGCCAGGCGCTCGCGCAGGAGCGCCAGGTCGGCGTCCTCCAGCCCGCCGGCCCGCAGATACGCGGCGGCGCCGCCGCGCTCGTCGGTCCACGCGAGCGCCGCTTCGATCGCCGCCGGGGGCGTCGCGGTCACGAGCGCCTCGATCTGCGGCACGCGCGGAACGCCCCACGACTCCGCGCGTGCGAGCATCCGCTCGGCCCAGGGGCCGGCGAGGTTCGACGCGCTGACGGCGTAGTCCGCCACCACGGCGTCGCGCTCGGCTCCGACGGCGTCCAGCAGGAGCGCGGTCGCGACCCCGGTGCGGTCCTTGCCCGCGGTGCAGTGGATGAGGACGCCGGAGCGCTCGTCGGCGGAGCGGGCGACGATCCGAGCGACCTCGGCGAAGGAGGCCGCCCCGCTCTCCAGCATCCCGACGTAGAGCCGGTCCAGCGTCGGGATCCGCTCCAGCAGAGCGCGAAGTGCCGCGGGATCGGCGAGCGCCGCCCCGGCGCCGGCCGGCATCGACATGGCCCCCTCGAGGATCGACAGCGTGACGGTGCGCAGCGCCGGGCTCTCGGGCAGCAGGTTCGGCGCGTCGCCGCGCTCGGCCTCTGTGCGGAAGTCGACGATCGTGCCGACACCCGTCGCCGCGAGGTCATCCCGCCCCGCGTCCGTCAGGGAGGACAGCGCGTCGGATCGGTAGAGCACGCCCGACCGGGTCTCGCCGCCCGAGCGCAGCGGGGTGCCGCCGGTGTCGCGGGAGTTGTACGTTCCGTCGATGAGCGGGGCGGCGGACGACGACATGGGCACTCCTCGGCTCGGCGGCGGGCGACGCGGACGCGACGCCGCTCCCCCGAGCGTAGCGACCGCCGCCCGCCGGCGCCCGCGTCATCGCGACCACTCCCGATCGGATAAGATGGTCAGGTTGTTCCTTCCTGGTGACGTGTCCGAGCGGCCGAAGGAGCACGCTTGGAAAGCGTGTGTTGTGCAAGCAACCGAGGGTTCGAATCCCTCCGTCACCGCCAGAAAGCAAGACGGGTCTCCGCGTCAGCGGGGGCCCGTCTTGCTTTCTCCCGATACCCGCGGGATTCGGGGAGAAGCACGCCGAAGGCGAGCATCGGAGTCCCTCCGTCACCGCCAGACTGTCCGCTCATCCGGTCACGGCGAGCCCGCCGCGGATCGCGTCGGCGACCCGATCCGCGGCCTCCACGGGGGCGAGGTGGCCGACGCCGTCGAGGATCAGGGGTTCCGACGCCCCTGGGATCGCCGCGCGGAGCCGGTGCGCCTGCTCCACCGGGATCCACGGGTCCTCCCCACCCCACCCGATCCTCACCGGGCAGCGGATGTCCGCGAGACGTTCGACGAGCGGTCTCGTGTCGGCCGGGCGGAGCGCGGCGATCTGTCGGTAGAACCCCGACTGGCCCTCGGCATCCGTCCACGGTTCGCGGAGGACGGCGAGCGCGGCGGCGGGCAGCGTCCCGTTCCCGGCGCCCGCGATGTACTCCGTCACCAGCGCGGCGTGCAGCCGCGGCGGCAGAGCGGCGAAGACGTCCGCGTGCTCGGCGACCAGCCGGAAGAACGGGGAGCCCCACGGATCGAGGGTCACCACGTCCCAGAGCGCGAGGCTCGCGTAGTCCCTGCCCTGCCGCAGGTGAGCGCCGAGCGCCACCGCTCCCCCGACGTCATGGGCGACCACGTGCGGTCGCGCGAGTCCGAAGCGATCCAGGAGCGCGGCGAGCCGGGCGCCCTGCGCCCCGAGTCCCAGCGGAACGGAGGGATCCTTCGTCGACCGGCCGTATCCGGGCATGTCCCAGAGCAGGACCGGCCGGTGCCTCGCGATGTCGATGGCCGCCGCCGCCCAGACCCGGGCCGACCACGGCGTGCCGTGGCAGAACACAACCGTGTCGGACACCGGGCCGTCGCCCAGGCGGTACGTCGCGATCGTCGCGCCGTCGAGCTCGACGAGGACCGGATCGGGCAGCGACGGGATCGTGACGACCATGACCGCACCCTACGCGCGGCCGCCGACACGCTCCCTCAGCCCAGGGGCGTCCGGATCCCGAGGATCGTCGTGCCCTCGGGGGACGGCAGAGGGAAGAAGCCGAGGCGCTCGTAGAACGCGGCGGCGGCGGTGTTCTCCGGGTTCATCCCGAGATGCAGCGCCGGCACGCCTCGACGGCCGAGCTCGGCCAGCAGGGTCTGCACGAGCTGACGCCCGAGGCCGAGGCCCTGCGTCTCGGGGAGCAGGTCGATGTGCAGGTGTGCGGGGTACTCCGCCGCGTTCGGCTCCCTGCCGGGACCACGGCCGTCGGCGTAGTCGAGCAGCCGGTCCTGGCGCGTGGGCTCGGCCTCGCCGGAGCGGCGGTAGCGATCCCGACGGCTCGGCCACCACTCGTCGCGGAACCACCGTTCGAACTCGTCCGTGTCCGCCGTGGACACGATGTAGCCGATCGTCCGTGCGTCGTCGGACTCGACGACCCAGCACAGGCCGGGATCGTGCACGGCGTACGGCACCGCGAACAGGTCGCCCCACAGGGCGTCGTCCGCGAGCATGCCGGTCGCGTCCCCGCCCGAGTCCGCCGTCTTCAGGCACACCTCGACCAGGGCGTCGCGGTCGGCGGGACGATACGGACGGATGTGCGGCACGGGGGCTCCTCGGGGCGAAGAAGGCGGGGTGCGATCAGCCTATCGACCCGGCGCCGAGGGCGTCGGCGGCCCTGCGACCTCCCGGCGACGAGCCGGGTCGACCCACGCCCAGAAGGCCGCGGCGAGCACCAGCCCGACCCCGACGCCGACGAGGGCGCCGCCGACGGTGTCGCTGAACCAGTGCACGCTGAGCACCGTCCGGGAGAAGGCCATCGCGACGATCCAGACCATGCCGCCGAGCACCGCGCCACGGCCGGGGAAGAGGATCCACAGCACGACCGCGATCGTGGCGGCGTTGGCGGTGTGGCCGGACGGGAACGAGCCGAAGTCGGAGGCGACGAGCAGGTCCTCCGGTCGCGCGCGGCCCAACAGGTGCTTGATGCCCTGCACCGCCACGGCGCTGCCCGCGAAGGCGACGAGCGCGAAGAGCGCGTGACGCCATCCGCGCCGCCACAGCGCGAGACCCGCGATCGCCAGGGGGATCAGGAACGTCGCCACCCAGCCGCCGCCGATCACGTTCATCGCGAGGGCGAAGCCGACGAGCCCCGGCAGTCGCAGCCCGCCCATCGCGCCGTTCCACGCCTCGTCCAGGGCTTCCGGGAACGGCGCGGACAGCCCGACGAGGACGGCCAGGACGGCGGCGAGTCCGAGGCACGAGAGTCCCGCGATGAGGGCGGCGCGTCTGGTCATCCGCCCATTCTGCCGTCCAACGCCGTGACAGTCGTTGAGCGAGCGAGGCGAGACGACACGCGGTGACCCGATGCGGGGGCGCTTCGTCTCGTCGCTGGGCTCCTCGCTCGGCGACCAGGAAGGGCCCGCCGGGCGTGCCGAGGCGTCCGCCGCGCGGTCGCGACGGACGCCTCGGTCCCGATGTCCTCAGCCCTTCGTCGACCCCGCCAGCAGTCCGCGCACGAAGTACCGCTGGAGAGCGAAGAACACGATGAGCGGGACGATGATCGACACGAAGGCCCCTGCGGTGAGCAGATGCCAGTCGTTGCCCCTCGTCCCCGTGATCTCCGCCAGCAGCTTCGTGATCGGCGCCGCGGCTCCGTCGGCGAACACGAGCGCGACGAGCAGGTCGTTCCAGACCCAGAGGAACTGGAAGATCGCCACGGACGCGATCGCCGGCATCGTCAGCGGCAGCACGATCCGGAAGAAGATCTGGCCCCGCGACGCTCCGTCCACGCGCGCGGCCTCGATGATCTCCCCCGGGATCTCGGACATGAAGTTGTGCAGCAGGTAGATCGCCAGCGGCAGGGCGAACATCGTGTGCGCCAGCCACACCTGCGCGTATCCGCCGGCAGCCCCCAGCGGGAGCGTCACCGGCAGTCCGAACAGGGTGAGCCCGCGCGAGAACGAGCTGAGCAGCGGCACGAGGGCCATCTGGATCGGCACGATCTGCAGGGCGAACACGAAGATGAACAGCGCGTTGCGTCCCTTGAAGTCGATCCACGCGAACGCGTACGCCGCCATCGAGGCGATCATGAGCGGCACGATCGTGGCCGGGATCGTGATCGCGATCGAGTTGACGAACGACTCGATCATGGTCAGCTGCGTCGTCCCCGACTGCAGCACGTCCACGTAGTTCTCGCCGGTCACCCGCGGGTTCAGGAAGAACTCCCACCACCCGCTGCTCTGGATGTCGTCCCGCGGGCGGAACGACGAGATGAACAGGCCCAGGGTCGGGATCGTCCACAGGATCGCGATCAGGATGGACGCCACCGACGCCCATGGCCGGGACAGGCGCTTGCGGGCGCGACCGGCGGAGGCCTCCAGCCCCCGACCGGTGGTGATCGCGCGCGTCGTCGTCTCCGGCGCGGTGGAGGAACTCGTCGGGGCGCTCATCGGATCTCCCGCTGCTTCTGGATCTGGCGCGCGTTGTAGATCACGATCGGCAGCACCAGGATGAAGAGGATCACGGCCAGCGCGGCGCTGCGCCCGCCCTCGAACTTGGTGAACTGGGTGTACATCTCGTTCGCCAGCACCGAGGTCTCGTAGTTGCCGCCCGTCATGGTGCGGACGATGTCGAAGACCTTCAGGGAGGCGATCGAGATCGTCGTGAGGACCACGATCAGCGCCGGCCGGATCGCCGGCACGGTCACCGAGATGAACCGCTGCCAGGGGTTGGCGCCGTCGAGCTCGGCGGCTTCGAGCAGCTCCGCCGGCACGCCCTTGATGGACGCGGAGAGCACGACCATCGCGAAACCGGTCTGCACCCAGATCAGCACGACGATGAGGAAGAGCGTGTTCCACGGCGGGTTCAGCAGCCACTGCTGCGGCTCTCCGCCGAACCAGACGAGGATCTGGTTCAGGAGGCCGATCTGGTCGAACTCCTTGCCGCGGTACTCGTACATGAACCGCCAGATGATGCCGGCGCCGACGAACGAGATCGCCATCGGCATGAACACGAGCACCTTGTAGATCTTCTCGCCGCGGGTGCGGTCGATGAAGACGGCGTAGGCGAGTCCGACGATCGTGGAGACCGTCGGCACGAGCAGCACCCACACCACCGTGTTGAGCACGACGCGGAGCCCGTCCGGCTGTCCGAAGATCCACAGGTAGTTGTTGAGGCCGACGAAGTCCTTGCCCGACGAGTTCATGAACGAGGCCACGAACGTCTGCAGCGTCGGAAGGATCAGTCCGACCATGAGCAGCAGCATCGCGGGCGCCATGAAGGCCACGAGCTGGATCAGATAGCCCTTGCCCTCGCGCGATCGATAGTCGAGGAGGAAGAAGAGCCCTCCGACGGCCACGGCGACGCCCATCGCCCAGTAGTAGGAGTTGAACACCCACATCACGATCAGCGGGATGAGCAGGCACATCGCCAGGCGGATGCCGGTGTAGAGCGCGCCCGATCGGGGCGCGATGTCGACAAGGAGCAGGATGATCGCCACCACCAGCGCGAACGCGATGACGACGACGACGGCCTGCAGGATCGGGTGCATCGTCCCGATCCATTGGAAGAACGCGGTCACAGGTGTCCCTTCCCCATGGTGCGAGGACCGGAAGGCGGGCCGCCCCCGTGGAGCGACCCGCCTTCGCGATCGATCAGCCCTGCGGCCAGCCCGACTCGATCTGGCTCAGGACCTCGTCCGTCGCCGTCCCGTTGATCCAGGCCACCATGCCCTTCCAGAACGTGCCCGCACCCACGGCGCCCGGCATCAGGTCGGACGCGTCGAAGCGGAACGTGGTGTCCGGGTCCTGCAGGATCTTGATGGTCTCCTGCAGGATCGGGTCCTTGGCGTTCTCCGGGTCGAGCCCGTTGTTCGCGGAGGTGACGCCGCCCAGGCTCACCCGGCTGTTGGCCCACTCGGGGCTGGACAGGTAGGCCAGCACCTTCTGCACGGCCGGCTTGTCGCTGAACGCGCCGACGATCTCGCCCGCGCCGGTCACCGACTTCTGCGCCTCGTCCACGCCGGGGAGCATGAACGCCCAGACGTCGCCGTCCTCGGCGATGGTGGTGCCCTCCGGGAAGAAGCCGGAGAGGAACGACGCCTGGTGCGTCAGCGCGCAGGAGCCGTCCGCGACCTTCGCGGCGACGTCGCCGAACGCCGTGGAGTTGATGGAGCGCACGTCGCCGAAGCCGGCGTTCACGTAGGCGGGGTTGAGCAGGATCTCGCCCACCTTGTCGAACGCGTCCTTGATCTCCGGGTCCGTGAACTTCACGTCGTTGGTGATCCACTTGTCGTAGACCTCGGTGCCGCCTTCGCGGAGCACGTAGTCCTCGATCCAGTCCGTTCCCGGCCAGCCGGTGGCGGTGCCGGACTCGAACCCGGCGCACCAGGGCGCCGAGCCGGTCTTGGACTGGATCGTCTGTGTGAGGGCGACGAGCTCGTCGAGGGTCTTCGGCGGGGTCACGCCCCACTCGGTGAACTTCGCCGGCGAGTACCAGATCCAGCCCTTGACGTTCGCCATCAGCGGCGCCCCGTAGAACGTGCCGTCGACCGTGCCGTAGTTGACCCAGTCCTCGGTCCAGTACTCGTTGGCGTTCTTCTCGACCTCTTCCGGCGCCGGCTTCAGGAAGTCGCGCGAGGCGAAGTCGGCGAACAGGCCCGGCTGCGGGAAGATGCCGATGTCCGGCGGGTTGCCGCCCTGCGCGCGCGTGCCCACCTGCGTCTCGAAGTCCTGGCTGCCCTCGTACTTGATCGTGATGCCCTCTTTGTCGGCCCACTCCTTCCAGGACTCCTGGAGCAGCTTCGCCTCGTCATCGACGATCGTGCCGTAGACGGTGACGGTGTTGTCATCGCTGCCGCCTCCGCCTCCGCCGCCTCCGGGGGCCGCCCCGGGGGCTCCGCATCCGGCGAGCGCGACTCCGGCCGCACCGAGCAGGGCCAGCGGTGCGAGCCGCCGATAGCGCTGTGACAGAGCCATGTGATCTCTCCTCTTCGAGTCTCACGATCCCCGTCGCCGGGCCCAGCGCCCGCGACGTCGTAATCAGGAACCGATTCCAGGCCAAACTACTGGCCTTTCACTCACCCGCACAATCCCGGCAACATCACAAGCCGGCAAAGTTTCCGGCCTCCCCGAACGCTCGATCCGGCCGGGCGTGGGAGCGCTCCCGCGGAATCATGCGGGAATCGTGATGGAACCGGTTCCGCATCGCGGCCGCGCGGCGCTACCCTGGCAGAGCCGCGCAGCGCGGCCGAGGAGGGCCCCATGAGCACGATCGCGGACGTCGCCGCGCGCGCCGGCGTCGCCAAGGCGACGGCGAGCCGCGCGCTCAGCGGCACGGGATACGTGGCCGAGGCGACGCGCGAGCGGGTGCGACGCGCCGCGGAGGAGCTGTCGTATGTGGCCCACTCCAGCGCGACGAGCCTCGCGACCGGCCGTACCCGCGCCGTGGGCGTGGTGATGCCCTCCGTCGCGCGCTGGTACTTCGCGGAGCTGCTCGCGGGCATCCAGCACGCCCTCATCGAGAACGGTCTCGACCTGGTGCTCTACAGCGCCGTCGAGGGCAGCAGCGACCGGGCGCGCATGCTCGATCACGCGCTGTCGCGTCGCCGCTTCGACGGCCTCATCGCGGTCTGCATCCAGCCGGCGGCGCACGAGCTGGAGCGCCTGGCGGCGATGGGCCTTCCGCTCGTCACCGTCGGCCCCGTGGAGCCGGGCCTCACCGGCAGGGGCGGCATGAGCATGGTCTCGATCGACGACGCCGCCGCCGCGCGGGTCGTCACCGAGCATCTGATCGACCTCGGCCACGAGGACATCGCCTTCGTCGGCGGCATCCCGGACACCGTCCGCTCCGGGCTCGGGGACGAGATCCGCGCCGAGGGCTACCGGTCGGCCATGACGGCGGCGGGCCTGGCGGAGCGGGTGAGGGTCGTGCGCTCGGCGTCCACGATGCCCGACGCCTTCGTCGCCGCTGCGGACCTGCTCGGCGACCGCCGCCGGCGCCCGACCGCGATCGTGGGCGTGTGCGACGAGGCCGCGGTCGGGGCCATCATCGCGGCACGGCGGCTGGGGATCGCGGTGCCGTCGGAGCTCAGCGTCATCGGCATCGACGACCACGGCTTCGCGGAGATGTTCGCCCTCACCACCATTCGGCAGAGTCCCCGCGCGCAGGGCGCCGACGCCGTGCGGCTGCTGCGGATGCGTCTGGAGTCACCCGAGGCGCGTGCGGAGCGCGTGATCGCCCCGGCGACGCTGGTGGTGCGTTCCTCCACCGCCGCGCCGCGCTCCTGAGGGACCGGCGTTCCTGAGGGATCGGCGTTCCTGAGGGATCGGCGGCACGGCCCTGGAACGCACGAAGGCCCCGGGCGAACCCGGGGCCTTCGCAGAAACTGTCGGCCGTGCGGCCGGTGCCGGGGCGACACCGCGAGGCGGTGGCGACCCGGCGGGGCTCACTTGAGGGTGACCGAAGCGCCGGCCTCCTCCAGAGCGGCCTTGGCCTTGTCGGCGGCCTCCTTGTTGGCGCCCTCCAGGACGGCCTTGGGGGCACCGTCGACGAGAGCCTTCGCCTCGCCGAGGCCGAGCGAGGTGAGCTCGCGGACGACCTTGATGACCTGGATCTTCTTGTCGCCGGCGGCCTCGAGGACCACGTCGAACGAGTCCTTCTCCTCAACGGCGGCGCCACCGTCGCCCGCGGCGGGGGCACCCGCAGCGGCAACCGCGACCGGAGCGGCAGCGGTCACGTCGAAGGTCTCCTCGAAGGCCTTAACGAACTCGGAGAGCTCGATGAGGGTGAGCTCCTTGAACGCGTCGAGCAGCTCCTCGGTGCTGAGCTTTGCCATGATGTTTCTCCTTGATTTGGGGTTCTACGACGCCGGGGCCTGGATCAGGCCGCGGACTCCTGCTTCTCGCGCAGCGCGTCGACCGTGCGGACGGCCTTCGACGGCAGAGCGTTGAAGACGAATGCCGCCTTCGTCATCGAGGCCTTCATCGCGCCGGCGAGCTTCGCCAGCAGGACTTCACGGCTCTCGAGGTCGGCGAGCTTGTTGACCTCATCCGCGCTCAGCGGGTTGCCATCGAAATAGCCGCCCTTGATCACGAGAAGAGGGTGTGCCTTGGCGAAGGCACGCAGGCCCTTCGCGACGGCGACCGGGTCGCCGTGCACGAACGCGATGGCCGAGGGACCCTTGAGGTCCTCGTCCAGCGACGAGATCCCCGCGTTGTTCGCGGCGATCTTGGTCAGCGTGTTCTTCACCACGGCGTACTCCGCGTCCTGACGGATGCTGTTGCGGAGCTCCTTGAGCTCGGCAACCGTCAGACCGCGGTACTCGGTGAGCAGAACGGCGGTCGAGTCCTCGAAGTTCTTCGTGAGCTCGGCGACCGATGCTTCCTTCTGCGCCATGGCCACTCCTTGTGTTTACGAGATGCCTCACGGAGGTGGGGCATCGACCTCGACTCCGGTGGTTCCGGGCGCTGCGGGCAAGAAAAAACGCTCCGCGCAAGCGACGGAGCGTGGCCGGTCATCCGGCGAAACGATCATGTCCCCTGCGCGGGCCCCTGCTGAGCAGTGCTTCGATCGTCATACTCGCGCACGACGATGACCGGCGGTCTTCGGTTGGCTCCACTGTACGCGATCCCGGCGTCCCCCGCCAAATCGTGCGGCCGGGCAGCGACGCGGCGGCGTGTACGGCGGGACGCGTCGGCGGGGCGGCGTACGCTCGGAGGGTGACCCCGGAACTCGAAGCGCGCATCGTCGCGGACTCGCGCGACCGGGTCGCGTGGCTGCGGGCGCGGGCGCGAGGGATCACCGCCACGGACGTCGCCGGGCTCACCAGCGAGCGCTCGATCGCCCGCGCCGCCGACGCCAAGCTCGGCGCAGGGCCCCGCTTCGCCGGCAACGCCTATACGGACCACGGACGCCGCCGCGAGCCCGAGATCGCGGCCTGGGTCGCCGCCACGCACGGGATCCTCCCCTCCTCGGCCCTCTTCCGCTCCGCGGGAGAGGCGCGCCACCTCGCGACGCCCGACGGGATCATGGTCGATGCCGAGGGCCGGATCCTCCTGGCCGAGATCAAGACCACCAACAAGTCCTGGCGGGCGATCCCGCGCACGTACCTGCGGCAGGTCTGGTGGCAGCAGCACGTCCTGGGCGCCGAGCGCACCCTGTTCGTCTGGGAGGAGCACGAGGACTTCTCCCCCGTCCACGACGAGCCGCACTGCGTGTGGATCGACCGGGACGAGCGGGAGATCTCCCGGCTCGTCGGGCTGGCGACGGACCTCATCGACGAGCTGTACCGCCGCACGACCGGCCGCACGCCGCCGAGCCGGACCGCGGTGCCGGCGGAGAGCCGGCGCGAGGCGCTGCGCGAGCGGGACATGTTCCGCGCCCTCGCCCTCGCCGACTGACCCGTCGCGCACGCGCGGGCGAAGCCCGGGCCACGCCGAGGTGGAAGAGTGGAGCGATGAACGCCCGCCGCATGGACCTCTCCTGGATCGCCGACCTCGATCCGACCGGCACGACGGTGGCGTCCTACACCTTGCGTTCCCATGCGGCGACTGTGCGGGTCCTCAACCCGGCGCACGACCGGGCCGGGAACCCGGTGACATGGGCATCGGTCGGCAGCGCGCCGTTTCGACTCCGCAGCGACGTGCAGTGGACGGACGTGCAATCGCGCAGCGACCGGACCGACATCGAGGAACCCCTCATGGGCACCGTCGACGACACGGTCGCCGTCGCTCTGCTCGCACATCTCGCCCCACTCGGCCCCATTCTCGTCGCACAGTGGGAGGGATACGCGGACGCCGACGTCGACGCGCGCGGCGACGCGCTCCACGTCGAGTTCCCGCCGGAGCGACCGTGCACGGTGAGCGCCGTCCACGCCGATGACCTTCTCCGGGCGCGAAGGAGACCGATGCGTTGGTGGGATCCGGGACGCACCTGGATGGCGGGCAACGACATCTACGCCCGAAGCCTGTTCGTCAGCGGCCCGGAAACCCTCATCTCAGGCCTCCTGGCCGACCCCGCGCTCGAGGCGTTCCGTGTGAGTACCGGCGACCAGGTCCTCCCTGAGGACCGCACATTGCGGACCCGACCGACCAGGCGCTGAGCCTCCGGGGGTCAGCTGTAGGTGCAGGTGGGCTGGGTCAGCGGGCCGAGCAGTCCCTGCGTATAAGTGAACGTCCGCTCGGTCGCCGACGTCCACGCCCCGATGCCCGTGCGGAACTTGGCCGTGAAGCTCTGCCCGAGGAGGCTTCCCAGCAGACCGCTGAGCAGGGAGTTCGTGAACGTCGTGGTGTAGACGCCGTTGACCGGCCCCGTCGTCGGCATGCTCTGCCACTCCCCCGTGCCGATCTTCCACTGCGCGTTGGAGACCGGGAAGGCATTGTAGGGCGGGGTCGCGGACGGCCAGGTCCACGTGATCTGCACCACGTCGCCCCCGAGCAGCACACTCCGGCACAGCGGCACCCCGGTGATCGTCGGGGGCTGGAGCACGATCGTCGTCGCGACCGCCGTCGCCCGCTCGGTGTCCGTGTACGCCGCCATCGTCTCCTGCACCGGCATCGGCGTGCCGATCCCGGCTCCGATGCCGAGCAGCGCGAGACCGAGGACGCCGGCCAGCAGACGCCGGGCCGCCCTCATCGCTTCCCCTCCCCGTCCCCGCCGTCGGCGGAGGCGTCCGCGTCCCGGTCGCGGCGCCCCCGACGGACCGCGCCGAGGATCACCGCCAGCGCGCCGCCCACGAGCAGCACCGCTCCGACCACGATCACGGCGACCGGGACGTCGGCGCCGGTCGGGGGAAGATCGGACGGAGGGCCGATGCCCGCACCCTCGCCGAACCCGTCGGCGCGGACCCGCAGCTCGGTCGACGCCGCGGCGGCGGACGCGTCCGCGGACGGCGCCAGCGACACGTCGAGTCTCACGGCGCCGACGGCGTCCGCATCGAACTCGCCGAGCGGCACCCGCGCTCCGTCTCGGCGCACCTCGACGTCGCGCAGGAGCACCGTCTCGCCGCCCGGGCACACCTCGCCCTGCCAGTCGTGCAGACACAGTCGCGCGTCCACGGTCAGTCCGACGCCGCCCGTCGCGACGAGGCCGACCGCGATTCGTCCCGGATCCGGGGCGTCGGCGCTGATCCGGACATCCCAGCGCAGGGCGTCCCCCGCCGACAGCCGCGAGGCCGCCTCCCAGTCCGCGGTCGACTCGAGTCGCAGATAGCGCCCCTGCACGACCTCCGTCGTCGTGGCGGCGAGCGCCGGCGCCGCGACCCCGAAGACGAGGCCGATCGCGAGGAGCACCGCACCGGCGCCACGGAGCCGGCGGGGACGCGACGCGATGCTCATGTCCGCCGGTCCCTCCGCAGGGTGCCGCCGGCGACCGCGGCGACCGCGCCCGCCGCACCCGCGGGCGATGTCTCACCCGCACCCGTCGCCTCGCCGGCCGCGTCCGGGTGATCGCGGCCGCCCTCGCGCGGCCAGAAGGCCCACACCACGAGCAGCGCGGCCGCCACCGTGATCCCGCCCATGACCCACGGCGAGCCGAGCGCGACGATGACGTGCGCCACGGCAGGGACGGAGCCGCGCACGATCCGCACGGTCTCCACCGTGTAGGGGGCGGGATCCTCGACGTCGTTCGCGTCCCCCTTGAGCGTGAGCACCCGGGATCCCTCGGTCGGACCGGGTGCCGTCGCGGTGACCCGGTGCGTGACCGGCAGCTCCCCGGGCCGGTCGACCGTGACCACGTCCCCCACATGGGCGTCCGCGGCGGGGATCTGCTGCACGAGGGCCACGGATCCGGCCGGGATCGCCGGGCTCATGGATCCGGTCTTGAACATCATCAGGGAGAACCCGCCCGTGACGGCGAGGATCACGAGGAGGATGCACGCGGCCCCGCCGATCGCAGCCAGGGTCAGCGCCGCCTCCCGGGTGGCGCGTCCGACGGCGCGCAGGGCGCGTCCGAACCTCATTCCCGCCTCCTCACGCCGTCGGCGTCGTCGCCGTGAACGTCCAGGTCGGCCGCACATCCCCGCCCTGGGAGGCGTTGTCGGCTTGGACGGGAAGCTCCAGCACGACGCAGAACGTCACGATGTTCGTCCCGCCGGCTTGCAGCGCGCCCGTCGCCGTGGGGAGCGGGATGTTCTGCACCCCGGTCGCCACGGCCGTCGTGGGCGTGCTCGTCGTGCACGACGGCGCGGCGGACGGATCCGTGGTGGTCGAGACCGCGACACCGACCTTGAGCGCGTTCTGCAGCGCCGCACTGGCTCCGGTCGGCGCACTCGTCCCGTCGGCGCCCGTCACCGTCACGGCGGACAGGCTCACGGTGCCGGGAACCGTCCCCTTGTTCCGGATCTGGATCCACGCGGCGCGCTTCTGCGCGGGGTAGAGACCCGTGGCCGCGAGCGGGAGCTGCACGACCGGCGTGCGCGGCGAGTCGACGAACGCCCCCAGGTCGGTGCGCGCCTCGATCGCGAAGGTGCCGGCGGTGATCGTCGAGGTCGCCGCCTCCTGGTCCGTCCAGGCGGCGAACGTCAGAGACGCGCCGACGCCGAGCACGAGACCGCCCGCGAGCAGCGCCCGCAGCCGACGGGAGCGGGCCCTCGTCCGTTCCCGTCGCCGGCGTCGCGTCGTTTCGCGTCGGCTCACGACGGACTCAGCTCGACGTGGCCGTGAAGGACCAGGTCGCCGTCGCGTTCGCGCCCTGGACCAGCCCGGTGCCCGCCGTCACCACGAAACAGAGCTGCTGGGCCGCGCCCGGGGTGGCCGCGTCGGCTCCCTGGGCGAGGGCGAGGTCCGCACCGTCCGTGAAGGCGGACAGCGAGCTGCCGGACGCCACCAGGGAGCCGGTCGTCGCCGATGCGTTGCACGCGGCGCCGGCGGCGATCGCGTAGACCGAGTACGAGAGGTTCGCCTCGTTCCCGCCGGTCCCGGCGGCGACGGCGGTGGCGGTCAGGGAGGCGGGCGTCGTCGTGCCGGCGGCGAGACGCACCCAGAACGGCGCGTAGACGACATCGCCCGGCGTCAGGTTGTCGGCCAGCGGCAGGGTGAACGCCAGCGACGCCGCCGCATCCCCCTCGTCGACGTTGTGGTCGTCGTACCCGGTGGTCGCCGACGTCGTCGAGCCCTCCAGGTTGAACTGCCCGGCGCCGAACGTGCCGGTCGCGAACTCGGAGTCGTTCCAGGCGGCCAGCGTGACGGCCGCGCCGACGCCGAGCACGAGCCCTCCGGCCAGCACCGCCATCACCTTGCGGCGATCGGTCTTCTTCGACATGCGTGTCTCCCCTCGGGAATCGGGTCAGCGCCCTCGCGCCCCTCATCGCCATCCTGGACGCCGGGATCCGGAACCGCAATATCGGGATACCGATCCCTCGTCGGACCGAATGGTTGACTTCTATCCACCATCGTCATATAGTTGACTTCTCTCAACCACTTTCAGGAGTTCGATGACCGCCGCCCACACCCCCGCCACGATGTCCCACCGTCAGGTGCTCGAAGCCCTCTCCGGCCTGCTGCTGGGCATGTTCGTCTCGATGATCGCCGGCACCGTCGTGTCCACCTCGCTGCCGGTGATCGTGCACGACCTCGGCGGCGACCAGAACGCCTTCACCTGGGTCGTCACCTCGACGCTGCTCACGACGGCCATCGCGACGCCGATCTGGGGCAAGCTCGCGGACCTGTTCAACCGCAAGCTGCTCATCCAGATCGCCCTGGTCATCTTCGTGGGTGCCACCGCTGCGGCGGGCTTCTCCCAGGACGCCGGGATGCTCATCACCTTCCGTGCGGTCCAGGGACTGGGCGCCGGCGGCCTCGCCGCGCTGAGCCAGATCATCATGGCGGACATCATCAGCCCCCGAGAGCGCGGACGCTACATGGGCCTGTTCGGCGCGGTCATGGCCGTCGCGACGGTCGGAGGCCCGCTGCTCGGCGGATTCCTCACCGACGTCGCCGGCTGGCGGTGGAACTTCTACGTGTCCGTGCCGTTCGCGATCGCGGCGCTGATCATCCTCCAGCTCACCCTCAAGACGCCCGCCGCCACACGACGGGCCCGGATCGACTACCTCGGCATCGTCCTGTTGTCCGCCTCGGTCGCGCTGCTGCTGATCTGGGTCACCAGCGCCGGGCAGAGCTTCGACTGGTGGAGCACCGAGACCGTCCTCATGGTGGGCGGATCGATCGTCGGCGCGGTGCTGTTCGTGATCGTCGAGCTCAAGGTCTCCGAGCCCCTGGTGCCGCTGCGGATGTTCCGCAACCGCACGTTCACCCTGTCGGTGGTCGCCTCCATCGCCATCGGCATCGCGATGTTCGGCACCTCGGTCTTCCTCAGCCAGTACATGCAGATGGCGCGCGGCGCCACCCCGACCCAGGCCGGTCTGATGACCCTGCCGATGATCGCGGGACTCCTCGGGGCGTCCATCATCGTCGGCCAGCTGATCACGCGCTACGGCCGCTGGAAGGGCTACCTGGTGGCCGGGTCGGTCCTGCTGATCGCCGGGTCGGCGCTGCTGGCGACGCTGCACTACGACACGAACTTCGTGCTCGTCTCGGTGTACATGTTCGTGCTCGGCGCCGGTGTCGGCATGACCATGCAGAACCTGGTCCTCATCGTCCAGAACACCTCGCGTCCCGAGGACCTCGGCGCCGCAAGCTCCGGGGTGACGTTCTTCCGGAGCCTCGGGGGCACGGTCGGAGTGTCCGTGATGGGCGCGGCGCTGGCGACGACCGTGTCTCAGCTGTTCAGCGACCGGGCGGCGGATCTCCAGGCGGCGATCGCGTCGCTGGGGAAGAAGGGCGCCGAGGTGGCGCAGCAGCTCGCCTCCGGAGCGCTGCCCGAGGTGCACGCGCTCCCGGAGGCGGTCCGGGTCATCGTCGAGGACATCTACGCCCAGGGCATCGCGACCTCGTTCCTCATCGGCGTGCCGCTCGCCGTCGTCAGCCTCATCGCCGTGGTCTTCCTGCCGAACACGCCGCTGACCCGTCTGACCACGCGCGAGCGGATGGCGGCCGCCGAGGCCGATCTCGCCACGGTCAGCGCCCCGCAGGCCATGGACGCGATCCCCGCGACCGGTCCGGTCCCGACCACGAGGACCCGCGATGAGTGACCCCGCCGCCGACGAGCGCACCGAGGCCCTGCACGCGCTCGAAGCCGAGTTCGGCGAGCTGTTCTCGCGGGTCCGGCGCCTCTACCTCGCCGGTGCGGAACGGGTGGCCCCCGGGCTGTCCCCCGGCGCGTACAAGATGTTCTCCCTGATCGCGCGCCGCGGCGAGATGACCGCCTCCGAGCTGGCGGAGCGGACGCTGTCCGACAAGTCGCTGGTCAGCCGGATGGTGCGGGAACTGGAGGGGCAGGGACTGATCCGCCGGATCCCCGACCCGCGCGACAAGCGCTCCAGCCTCCTCTCGGCGACTCCGGAGGGCTTGGACCGGCTCACGGCGGCCCGACGCCACGACGACGAACGCCTCGTCCGAGCCCTCGAGGACTGGGAGCTCGCCGACATCCGCCAGCTCACCCGCCTGCTGCGCGCCCTGTCACAGGGCGACGTGCCGTCCACGGACTGAACGCTCGCCCGGCCCGGCCGGACCCGCGTCAGTCCGCGGCGGGAGCCTCGGCGAGCGCGAGGACGGCGCCGAGAGCGTCGCGGCGCACGGCGATGGTCGGGCCGGCCGGGTCCACGATCACGCCGGTCAGCTCGGGGTGGCCGGCGAGCACCTTGCCGATCTGCTCACCGGAGAAGGGCATCGGCTGGTCGCCTCGCGCGAGCGCCACCACTTCGAGCGGGTGCGAGAAGACCTGGAGGAAGCGCGAGCCGTCCGCCGCCCGGGCCTCCGCGACGCCGAACTGGCCGTCCTCCCCCGGAGCGCTCACCGCGACCCAGAAGCGGGCCGTGGCCAGCGCCTCGCCGACCTTCGCCTCGGAGTCCGCCTCGCGCGGCGCGGCCAGCAGCGTCTTCAAGGTGAGGTTCGGATCCGCCTGCTCCAGAGCCTTCGCGAGGACCTCCCGCGGGAGCACCACGCGATGCGGCGCCGACGCGTTGTCGATGATGAGGCCCGCGAACGGTCCGTTCACGACCTGCTGGAGCACGGCCTGCACCGGCTGGACGACCGCGCTGGTGGCGGCGGGATCCTGCTCGAGCTGTACGGAGTCGCGCACGGCCGCCGCCGAGCTGAAGGCCAGCATGAACGTGTTCTCGCCGTCCTTGACGATCCCGACCGAGAGCGGCTTGCCCGCCTGGAGCTGCTCGCCCGCGTCGCCCTGGACGCGCAGGAAGAGATGCCCCTGAAGCGTCTGTCGCAGCACCCCCAGCAGGACCTCGTTCGACGCACCCTCCTCCAGTTCGGCGAGCGCTTCGCGCAGGAGGACGTTGTCCTTCATCCCCGGGATCGACTCCGTCTGGGCCGGCGGGTCCACGGGAGCGAGCGGCAGTCGGCGCTGCGCGGGAACCGCAGGCGCCGCCGGAGCGGGTGCTGCGGACACGCTCGGTGCCGCGGCCTCGCCCGGCGCACCGGAGCCCGTTCCCTCCTCGGCGATGAGCCCGGACACGTCGTGCCCGGCAGGCGACCCGAGCCCCCGGAACGCCTGCACCGACACCGTGACCTCCGGGACCGCGTCCGGCGTCGGGGCGTCGGTGGCCTCGGAAGCGTCCGTGGATCCGGCCACCGTCCCGTCCCCGGGAGCGACGCCCGCGGGCGTCTCCTCCGCGGGTGCCTCGGCGGCGGTGCTGACGACGTCGTCCTGCTTCTTGCGGCGCGAGAAAAGACCCATCGGGCCAGCCTAGCCGCCGCGCCTAGAGCTTCTCGATCGGGGCGATCTTGATCAGCAGCTTCTTGGCTCCCGCGGTGTCGAACCGGACGTGGGCGACGCGCTTCGCGCCCTCGCCCGTGACCTGGTCCACCCGCCCCTCACCAAAGTCGTCGTGACGGATCCGGTCTCCCGCCGCCAGTTCGAGGTCGCCGTTGTCGCGCACCTTGCCCGTGACGCGGTTCGGGAACTTGTCCATGGCGGTCGAGAGGGGCTTCAGCCCGTCGGTGTCACGACGGGGCAGCTCCCGCGCCCCGAACCGGTCGCCGCCGCGGCCCGCGGGACGCCGGGCGTTCAGCGCGCGCGACTGGGTCCCGCCGCGGGAGTTCACGTCCCCGGGCGACTGCCGCCAGTCGATGAGCTCGGCCGGGATCTCCTGGAGGAAGCGGCTGGGCATCGCCACCGACACCTCGCCGAACTGCGCCCTCGTCATCGCGAGGGACAGATGCAGGCGCTTGCGGGCACGGGTGATGCCGACGTAGAACAGGCGGCGCTCCTCCTGCGGACCGCCCGGCTCGCCGGCCGAGATCCGGTGCGGGATCAGGTCCTCCTCGACGCCGGTGACGAACACCGCGTCGTACTCGAGCCCCTTGGCGGTGTGCATCGTCATGAGCGAGACCACGCCGCTGGAGTCGTCCAGGTCGTCGGCGTCGGACACGAGAGCGACCTCGGTGAGGAAGTCGGCGATCGTGCCCTCGGGGTTGTTGCGGGCGAACTCCCTCGTCACGGCGATGAGCTCGTCGAGGTTCTCCAGCCGGGCCTCGTCCTGCGGGTCCCTGCTCGCGCGCAGCGCGTCCATGTACCCGCTCTTCGACAGCAGCAGCGTCAGCCCCTCGGCGACCGACGTCGGCGCCGCGACCTCGCCCGAGGCGGGGATCATGATCTCCGTCGCCTCCCGGAGCAC
The DNA here is from genome assembly GCF_021172025.1 of Microbacterium resistens. Taxonomy (NCBI): domain Bacteria; kingdom Bacillati; phylum Actinomycetota; class Actinomycetes; order Micrococcales; family Microbacteriaceae; genus Microbacterium; species Microbacterium resistens. Next base: position 3,809,230 of record NZ_CP082781.1, on the reverse strand, counting down.
CGCGTCCAGCTGGGCGATCGCGGCCTGGATCTTGGGACCGAAGCCGAGCTGCGCGGGATGCGCGAGGGCGTCCCGGAAGGTGAGGCCGTGCTCCTCCGCGAAACGGGCGATCGCGGTCTCGGACACCTCGCCGATCCCGCGACGGGGCTTGTTGAGGATGCGGCGGACCGCCATCTCGTCGGCCGGATTGGCCACGGCGACGAGGTAGGCGAGCGCGTCCTTGATCTCCGCCCGCTCGTAGAACTTCGTGCCGCCCATGATCTTGTAGGGCAGCGCCGAGCGGATGAAGATCTCCTCCAGCGCGCGCGACTGCGAGTTGGTGCGGTAGAACACCGCGATCTCGGAGTAGGGCGTGCCGGCGCGATGGATCGCCTCGATCTCGTCCGCGACGAACTGCGCCTCGTCGTGCTGCGAGTAGCCGGTGAAGCCGACGATCCGCTCCCCCGCTCCCCGATCACTCCACAGCTTCTTCTCCTTGCGGTCGAAGTTGTTGCTGATGACCGCGTTCGCGGCGGAGAGGATGTTCTGGGTCGAGCGGTAGTTCTGCTCCAGCAGGATCACCTTCGCGCCCGGGAAGTCACGCTCGAACTCGCTGATGTTGCGGATGTCGGCGCCGCGGAACGCATAGATCGACTGGTCGGAGTCGCCCACCACCGTGAGCGACGCCCCCGGCTCGGCGGGAGTCGTCTCCGGCTCGAAGATCATCATGCCGTTCGAGGCATACGGGTCCGGAGCGTCGCCCTGGACGGGCCGTGTCAGCTCGTGGATGAGGGCGTACTGGGCGTGGTTGGTGTCCTGGTACTCGTCCACGAGGATGTGCCGGAACCGGCGGCGGTACGTGTCCGCCACGTGCGGGAAGGCGCGGAACAGGAAGACGGTCTGGCCGATGAGGTCGTCGAAGTCGAAGGCGTTGGCCTTCTGGAGCTGACGCTGATAGTCGGCGAACACCTCGCTGAAGACCCGTTCCGCGGGATCGGCGAGGTTCGCCTGCCGGGCGAAGGACTCCGCGTCCTGCAGCTCGTTCTTCAGCTTCGAGATCCGCGACTGGACCGCCGCCGGGGTGTATCCGTAGGCGTCGGCCTCGTGCTCCTTGACGAGACGCTTGATGAGGGCGCGGGAGTCGCCGGAGTCGTAGATGGTGAAGGCGGACGTGAAGCCGAACTGCTGCGCCTCGCGCCGCAGGATGCGCACGCACGCGGAGTGGAAGGTGGAGATCCACATCCCCCGCGCCGCGTCGCCGACGAGCTGCTGCACGCGCTCGCGCATCTCCCCCGCCGCCTTGTTGGTGAAGGTGATCGCCAGGATCTGGCTGGGCCAGGCCTCCCGCTGGCGCAGCAGGAGCGCGATCCGGCGGGTGAGCACGCTGGTCTTCCCGGAACCCGCACCGGCCACGATGAGCAGCGCGGGGCCGCGGTAGGTGACGGCGTCGAGCTGCTGCGGGTTGAGGCCGGCGAGCAGGTCGTCGGCGGGAGCGGATCCCGGCGCCTGCGAGCCGGTTCCGGGCACGATGAGAGGGGCTTCGGTCATGACCTAACGAGTCTAGGCGCCGCGTCCGACACCGGCCCCGCCCCGGCACCGGCCCCTGCCCCGGCACCGGCCAGCAACATCAAGGACTTTCAGGTCGTCGGCGAGGTGATCCGCGTCCTGAAGGCCTGAGCAGCCTCAGGACCGGAAGACCTCCAGACCGAGGTCCGGATGGTCGACGAAGACGCCGTCGACGCCCGACGCCGCGATCCGCAGCCACTCGCCCTCGTAGTCGCCGAACGCCGGCTTGCCGCCGGGACCGCGGAAGCGCCGGTCGAGGAAGGCGTTCTCCGGCCGGCACGTCCAGGTGAAGACGACCAGCCCGCGGTCGTGCGCCTCGCCCACCGTCGCGGGTCCCTGAGCGGCCAGCAGCACCTTCTTGTCCACGCTGATCCCGTCGACCGCGCCGACGAGGGCGTCCAGCCCCGCCGGCGTGAGGGCGTCCGCATAGCTCGCGGCCAGCCGGCCGTCGCGGGCGACGAGGTCGTACGGCTTGCCGGCGGCTTCGATCAGGTAGACGTAGTCCGCCGCGACCCCCGCAGCGGGCAGGGCCGCGCGGAGCTCGTCCAGGACGGTCCGCTCGAACGCCTCGATCCACAGCGGGAGGTCTCCCCCGGTCCACCCCGCCGCGACGAGATCGCGCGCGACGAGCGGGGCGAGGTCCAGGCCGATCCCGGCGAAGTAGGTCGCGTGCTTGATCTCCAGCACGACGCCGATCCGTCGGCCCTGCTCCTCAGCGGCGGCGCGCACGAGGTCCAGCACGTCGGAGAGCCGGAGGATCGGCTGGCGCCCGTCGAACGAGGCGCTCGCGGCACGCACCTTCGGCAGCCGCTCGCGGCAGCGCAGCGTGGCCAGCTCCGCCCAGGTGAAGTCCTCCGTGAACCACCCCGTCTGGGCGACTCCGTCGATCGTCTTGGTCGTGCGACGGTCCATGAACTCCGGGTGATCGGCCACGTCGGTGGTGCCGGAGATCTCGTTCTCGTGGCGGACCACGAGAACGCCGTCCGCGGTCGCCACGACATCCGGCTCGACCGCGTCGACGCCGAGCGCCAGCGCCAGCTCGTACGAGGAGCGGGAGTGCTCCGGCCGGTAGCCCGGCGCACCGCGATGGCCGATGACGAGCGGGCCCTGCGGCGCGGATCGGATCACGCTCTCAGCGTAGGACACCCTGTTCATAGCCTGCTCCGGTATCGTTGAGGAAAGCGTTGACTAACCCCTGGGAGTGAGGCCAGTCATGAGCAATTTCGCGTTCAACAACCCGGCGTTCAAGGAGCCGGATCCGCGCAACGTCGCGACCTATCCCGGTGCTCCGGGTGCGACGCAGGGCGCGCAGACGGCGTCGATGTCGCACGCCACCATGGACGCTGCCGTGAACGCCCAGCTCGACGGGATGTACGCGGCACCGCCGGCCGGTGCGCTGGAGACCGGCCGCATGACGGTCGAGGACACCGTCTGGAAGACCGCGGGCCTGTTCGGCATCCTGCTGGTGACGGCCGCGGTCGGGTGGTTCCTGACCCTCGGCGGCATCGCCGCCCCCGTGCCGGACCCGTACAACCGCCCCGCCGTGAACCTGCTGCCGTGGGTCATCGGCGGCCTCGGCGGCTTCGTGCTCGCCATGGTGGTCACGTTCACGTCGCGCAAGAAGGTCCGCCCCGCGCTGATCTTCGCCTACGCGGCCTTCGAGGGCCTCTTCGTCGGCGGCATCTCGGCGTACTTCGAGGTCCTGTGGCCGGGCATCGTCATGCAGGCCACCGTCGCCACGGTGGCCGTCGTCGGCGTCACCCTCGCGCTCTTCGCGAGCGGCAAGATCCGCGCCTCCAAGCGCGCCACCAAGATCTTCATGGTCGCCATGTTCGGCTACCTGGCGTTCTCGGTGCTGAACCTGATCCTGATGCTCACGGGCGTCGTGAAGGACGGCTTCGGGATGCACAGCGCCCCCGGTCCGTTCGGCATCCCGTGGGGCCTCATCATCGGCGTCCTGGTCGTTCTCATGGCCGCGTACTCGCTCGTTCTGGACTTCGACCAGATCCAGCAGGGCGTCCGCAACGGCGCTCCCCGCGTCTACGGCTGGCTCGGCGGCTTCGGCATCATGGTCACCGTCGTCTGGCTGTACGTCGAGATCCTGCGCATCATCGCGATCGCTCGCGGCAACAACTGACGCGACCCGCTCCCGCGAAGGGGCCGTCCTCCACGGAGGACGGCCCCTTCGTCGTCCCGCGGGCGCGGGTCAGTCGTGCTCGCCGCGGGACTTCGCCTCCAGCAGCGCCCGTTCGCGGTCGTTCCCGGCGAGCCCCGCGGCGACGGCGAACTCCGAGCGCGCCTCGTCCTCGCGTCCGAGTCTGAGCAGCATCTCCCCGCGCGTCGCGGGCAGGAGGTGGTATCCGCGCAGCGCCCCGCTCTCCACCAGCGCGTCGATGATGCGCAAGGCTGATGCGGGCCCGGTCGCCATCGCGACGGCGGCGGCACGGTTGAGTTCGATCACCGGAGAGGGCGCGAGTCGCCCGAGCGCCTCGTAGAGGAGCACGATGCGATCCCAGTCCGTCTCCTCGACCGACGACGCCACGGCGTGCGTCTCCGCGATCGCCGCCTGCAGCGCGTAGGCGCCGCGGCCACGTCCCTGTGCGTCCGCGCGGGCCAGCGCCGCCCGGCCCCGCGCGATGCGTCCGCGGTCCCACAGCGCCCGGTTCTGATCGGCGAGGAGGACGGGATCCCCGTGCGCGTCGACCCGTGCCGGGAAGCGCGCGGCGGTGAGCTCCATGAGCGCGACGAGCGCGTGCGCGTCGGGCTCGGCGGGAACGAGCTCGGCGAGCCCGCGGGCCAGTCGGGTGGCCTCACGTGCGAGGTCAGGGCGCATCCACTCGGATCCGCCGGTGGCCGCGTGGCCCTCGTTGAAGATCAGGTAGAGGACCCCGAGCACTCCCCCCAGACGGGCGGCGAACTCCTCACGGGCGGGCACCTCGAACGGCACGTGCGCGGCACCGAGCGTCTTCTTCGCGCGCACGATCCGCTGCTGCACGGTCGCGGTCGGGACGAGGAAGGCCCGCGCGATCTCCTCGCTGGACAGTCCGCCGACGACGCGCAGCGTCAGCGCGACCTGCGCGTCGCGCGACAGCACAGGGTGACACGCGACGAACACGAGGCGCAGCACGTCGTCGTCGATCGCGTCCGGGTCCCACGGCGGCGCGTCCGCCGCCTCCGCCTGCTCCCGCTCCAGGTCGTGGGCCATCGTGGCGACCCGGTCGTCGTACCTCTCCCGTCGCCGCCATCCGTCGACGGCCTTGCGCTTGGCGACGGCGGTCAGCCACGCCGCGGGGTTGGTGGGGACTCCGTCGCGCGGCCACTGGGCGAGCGCGTCGACGAGCGCCTCCTGGGCGAGGTCCTCGGCCAGGCCGAAGTCGCCCACGTAGCGGGTCAGGGTGGCGACGATCTTGGCGGACTCGATGCGCCAGACCGCGGCGACGGCGCGCTCCGCCGGACCGGATCCGGTGGGGTGCGCCGTCGCCTCTGCGGAATCGCTCACGGGATCCTGCTCAGTCCTGCGCCTTCTGGGCCTGCTCCTCGCGCCAGCCGGCCTCCTTCTGGATCCACTCGTTGTCCTCGGGGAAGTCCGAGAACTCGGTGACGCGACGCACCTCGAGGAAGGCGCCCGGGCCGAGCGGGGCGCGCGAGGCCCACTCCGCGGCCTCCTCCCGGGTGGCGGTCTCGATGATCCAGAAGCCGTTGAACAGTTCTTTGGTCTCGCCGTAGGGGCCGTCCGTGATCAGGGGCTTCTCCGCGCTGAAGTCCACGACGAAGCCCTCGGCCGCGTCGGTCAGCCCTTCGCCGGCCAGCAGCACGCCGGCCTTCATCATCGACTCGTTGTACCTGCCCATCGCCTCGATGACCTGCTCGAAGGGCGTGTCCTCGTACGCCTCCACGGCCTCGTCAGTGGCGCGCATGATCAGCATGAACTTCATCGTCTCTTCTCCTTCTGGGGATACCGGGCCCCGATCGGGGTCCGCGGTGCTGGTCGGAGGGCCGCTTCTCGACCCTCTCATTCCAGACGTCGAACGAGAAGACGCCGGATCGACATCCGCGACGAAATTTCTCGAGTAATTTTCTCGCCCGGTTCTCGGCCGCCTCGGAGCGACGTCACCGCCCTTCGTTCCCGGCCTAGAATCGGCGCGTGGAGCCGAACCTGCTCGTGAGCGACATCCGGGATGCCCTGCGCCGGGCCGCCGACCCCGCACTCGCTTCGGGACAGCAGGCCTACATGAAATCGGAGATGCCCTTCCTCGGCGTGCGGGTCCCGGCGGTGCGCGCGCTCACCCGGCGGGCCGCTCGGGGGACGACCGACCCCGAGGCGCTCCGCGCCGCGGCGTTGACGCTCTGGCGCGAGGCCGGGCACCGCGAGGAGCGTTACGCGGCGACCGAGCTCATGGGCCTGCGACCGGTCAGGGGACGCCCCGACATGCTCGACGTGCACGAGGAGATGATCCGCTCCGGCGCGTGGTGGGACCACGTCGACGAGGTCGCGCACCGGCTGGCCGAACTGCTCGACGCACACCCCGAGGCGGCGACCGCTCTGCTGCGGTCCTGGGCACGGGACCCGGACCCGTGGATCCGCCGCGCCTCGATCATCTCCCAGCTCGGCCGGAGGGAGCGCACGGACCGCGCGCTGCTCACCGCGGTCATCGAGCCCAACATCCCCGATGCCGGGTTCTTCCTCCGCAAGGCCATCGGGTGGGCGCTGCGGGAGTACGCGCGGACGGATCCGGAGTGGGTCCGCGCCTTCGTCGCGAGCCATCCCGGGCTCTCTCCCCTGTCGCGTCGGGAAGCGCTGAAGCACCTCGGCTGACCGCCCCGTGGGAGGAGTCGCTTCGCGGCGGAGGACTCAGTCGGGCGGCGGTACCGACGGATGCAGACGCAGCGGGCTGATCTCTGCGAGGAACGCGAAGTCACGATCCTTGTGCAGAAGCGCGGCGTCGTGCCGGATAGCGATCGCGGCAATCAGGCAATCGACCAGGCTGCGGATCGGACGACCGTTCCGGCGGGACGCGCGGAACAGCTCACCGGCCGCTCGGAAGTCCACCATCGAATCGGTCCGGAGCAGGGGCAGACCGTTGACCAGTGACTCGACGGCGTCCCCGTTGCGCGAAGAGCCTGCGAGCAGTTCCATGATCACCGGCTCCGTGATACGGATATCGGCCCCGGAGCGGATCAGGTCTTCCAGCTCGTCCACGACGGGGACCGGAGCGTCCCTGAGGTAGTCGATCCAGACCGAGGAGTCGACGAGGATCACGCCTTGTCCCAGATCACCGGAGGATCGTCGCGCATCTCATCGAGGTCGCCGTCCCATCCTGTGCCGCGAAGGCTCAGCAGAAAGTCCTTAGTCAACGGCACGCCGACGAGACGACGAAGCGCGAAGTTCACCGCTTCCTTCTTCGTCGACAGGTTATACCGCCCCATGACCTCCTTCACCAGGTCATCGTCGATGTCGATGTTCGTGCGCGTCATACACCAAGGATACACCTCGCATACACCAGCGACGAGGCCCACCGGGTCGTCGTGGGGGCCCCTCACGCCGGCTCGTTGGCCCGTGACACCCTCGTCCGCAGCCGGCCTCACCCGAGGGCGAGGGCGTCGACGGCGGCGCGGATCGCGTCCGCGGAGGCGTGCAGCCGCTCCTCCTCGGCGGTCGTCATCGGCGTCCGAGCGAGCGGCACCGCGCCGTCCGCGCCCACGACGGACGGCACGGACAGCGCGACGCCGCTGATCCCGTGGACGCCGTCGAGCACCGTCGACACCGGGAGCACCGCGCGCTCGTCATGCAGCACCGCCTCCGCGATCCGGGCGCAGCTCACTCCGATCGCGAGGTTCGTGGCGCCCTTCCCCCGGATCACGGCGTACGCCGCATCGCGGACCTCCACCGCGATCCGGTCCAGCTCCTGCGACGTGAACGGTTCCTCGCCCGGCCAGTCCAGGATCGGGACCGGACCGATCGTCGCCGTCGACCACAGCGGGAACTCGGTGTCGCCGTGCTCGCCGACGATGTCCGCGTGCACGCTCGCCGTGCTGACCCCGGCCCGCTGCGCGAGGCGCCACCGCAGCCGCGAGGTGTCCAGCACGGTGCCCGACCCGAAGATCCGCTGAGGGGGCAGTCCGGTGACCCGTTGGCCGACGACCGTCATGACGTCGGCCGGGTTGGTCACGATCACGAACACCGCCTCCGGCGCGCGCTCGACGAGCGCGGGCAGGAGCGAGGAGAGGATCCGGGCGTTCGTCCCCGCGAGCTCCATCCGCGTCTGCTCCGGCTGCTGCTTGGCCCCCGCGGTCACCACGACGACATCGCTGCCGTCCACCACGGCGAGGTCGGACCCTCCGCTGACCGACGACCGGGTGAACTGGGTGCCGTGGGCGAGATCCAGAACCTCGGCGTCGACCTTCTCGGTCGCGATGTCGTAGAGCGCGACCTCGGCGGCGCTGCCTCGGATCAGCGCCGCGTACGCGACGCTCACCCCCACGCTCCCCGCGCCGACCACCGTGAGCTTCGTGCGTCCGTTCGCCATGCTCTTCATCCTGCCCGACCCACTCTCGCGCAGTCGACCCGACGGGCCCCCCGGTCCGGACCCGGCGCCCGTGACGCGCAGAACGCGGAGGGGCGCGGACCTCGACGGTCCGCGCCCCTCCGCGTCATCGGGAGCTCACTCCCATTCGATGGTGGCCGGCGGCTTCGACGTGACGTCGAGCACCACCCGGTTGACCTCGCGGACCTCGTTCGTGATGCGGTTCGAGATCCGCGCGAGCACCTCGTACGGCAGGCGTGTCCAGTCCGCCGTCATCGCGTCCTCGCTGGAGACGGGGCGCAGCACGATCGGGTGACCGTACGTGCGGCCGTCGCCCTGCACGCCGACGGAGCGGACATCCGCGAGCAGCACCACCGGGCACTGCCAGATCTCCTGGTCGAGACCGGCGAGGGTCAGCTCCTCACGCGCGATTGCGTCCGCCTCCCGGAGCACGTCGAGCCGCTCGCGCGTCACCTCGCCGATGATGCGGATGCCGAGACCCGGGCCGGGGAACGGCTGGCGACCGACGATCGCCTCGGGGATCCCGAGCTCCCGGCCGATCGCACGGACCTCGTCCTTGAACAGGGTGCGCAGCGGCTCGATGAGCTCGAAGTCGAGGTCCTCCGGAAGCCCGCCCACGTTGTGGTGCGACTTGATGTTCGCGGTGCCCGCGCCGCCGCCGGACTCCACGACGTCCGGGTACAGCGTGCCCTGGACGAGGAACTTGATCGGCGCGCCCTCGGCTTTGGCCTCGTCGACGAGCTCGCGCTGCACCTTCTCGAACGCGCGGATGAACTCGCGGCCGATGATCTTGCGCTTCTCCTCGGGGTCGGTGACCCCGGCGAGGTGGCCGAGGAACGTGTCGGCGGCGTCCACGGTGATCAGGCGCACCCCGGTGGAGGCGACGTAGTCCTTCTCGACCTGCTCGCGCTCGCCCTTGCGCAGCAGCCCGTGATCGACGAAGACGGCGGTGAGCTGGTCGCCGATGGCCTTGTGCACGAGCGCCGTCGAGACCGCGGAATCGACCCCGCCGGACAGCGCCGAGATGACGCGGGCGTCGCCGACCTGCGCGCGGATCCGCTCGATCTGCTCCGCGATCACGTTGTCGCTGTTCCAGTCGGCGGGCAGGCCCGCGCCCTTGTGCAGGAAGTTCTCGATCACGGCCTGGCCGTGGTCGGAGTGCTTGACCTCGGGGTGCCACTGCACGCCGTACAGCCGACGCTGCTCGTCCGCGAAGGCGGCGACCTTCGTGGACGGCGTGGTCGCGAGGACCTCGAAGCCCTCGGGCGCCCGGGAGACCTGGTCGCCGTGGCTCATCCAGACGTTCTGCTCCGTGGGCTCGCCGCCGAGCAGGGAGCTGTCGTTGACGGGGATCATCGCATCCGTGGCCCCGTACTCGCGCAGCCCCGTGTTCGCGACCTCGCCGCCGAGCACCTGGGCCATGTACTGGAATCCGTAGCAGATGCCGAGCGTCGGCACGCCGAGCTCGAGCACGGCGGGGTCCAGCTGCGGCGCGCCGTCCTCGTAGACGGACGACGGGCCGCCCGAGAGGATGAGCGCGACCGGATTGCGGGCCGCGATCTCCTCGGCCGTCGCGGTGTGCGGCACGATCTCGCTGTAGACGCCGGCCTCGCGCACGCGGCGCGCGATCAGCTGCGCGTACTGGGCGCCGAAGTCGACGACCAGCGCGGGGCGCTGGACGGTCGCGTTGGCCGCGCCGTCGGTGGGGGTTGTCTCGGTCACCGGGCACCTTCCGTGGTGGGACGGGCGTCGGAGGCGGGATCCGACGGGGAGGGGGTCTCAGAGGACGCGTCCGCGCGGGCGGCCTCGTCCTGCTCGCGACGGGCGAGGTACGCCTTCACCTCGCGGGCGACGATCGCCTCCATGAAGAAGGACAGCAGGGGGACGACGCCGCCGAGCGCCAGCGTGATGAACCGCAGGAACGGCCAGCGCATCAGGCTCCACACCCGGAAGCAGGCGAAGAGGTAGACGACGTAGAACCATCCGTGGGCGATGAGGATCAACAGCGACAGGTTGAAGCCGTCGCCGGCCGAGGTCATCTCGCACCCCATCCCTCCGGGGACGAACAGCGAGTACCACTGGCATCCTTCTCCCGCGATCACAGGCGCGAACCAGAGCAGCCCGCCGGATCCGCCGGAGAACAGCTCGACGTGGATCGGGCTGTACTTCGCGATCATCTCGGCCAGCAGCAGGATGAGCATCACACCGGTGATGATCGACGCGATCTGGTAGAACTTCAGCGCACCGCGGATCGCCGGAAAGCTGGCGACTTTCGGTTCGGGCATGCCTCCAGTCTAGTCGCGGTGCCGCGGCCCTCCGATCGAGCATCGACCTGGTCTGGTCAGGCAGACCAGACCAGGTAGAATCGGGGCATGACCACGATCGTCAACGTCCAGGATGCCAAGACGCGTCTGTCGGAGCTGCTCCGCCGCGTCGAGGCGGGCGAACAGATCGTCATCGCCCGCGCAGGAACGCCGATCGCTCGGATCGAGGCCGCCTCGCCGCCGAAGCGGCAGCTCGATCGACCGCTGCTCCCCGAGCTGCCCCCGATCCCCACAGACTCGCTGTTCGGCGACCTGCCCGACAGCGAGCTCGCCGCCTGGGAAGGCGGGGGCGCCGGGGATCCGCTCGGCGAGACCGCGCCATGACGACGTATCTGCTGGACACCCACGTCCTCGTCTGGCTCGCCACCGACCCGGACCGGATCCCGGTCGCCGTGCGGGACGAGATGACCCGGGCCGCCGCGCTCTTCGTCTCCGCGGCCAGTGCGTTCGAGATCGCGCAGAAGGCCCGCAGCGGCCGGCTTCCGCACGGCAACCGGATCCTCACCCGGTGGAACCATCTCCTGAGCGCGCTGCTCGCCGCGGAGCTGCCGCTGAGCGTCGACCACACGAGGGCGGCCGGCGAGCTCGACTGGGAGCATCGCGACCCGTTCGACCGGATGCTCGTCGCTCAGGCGCAGCAGGAGGGGCTCCTTCTCGTCACCAAAGACGAACGGATCCTCTCGTTCCCCGAGGTCACCTGCCTGCCCTGGGCCTGAGGACGACGCCGCGGCGTCCGCGTCTCGGGCGGACTCTCACGCCCCCGCGCCGACACGACGAAGGCCGCCGGGATCGCTCCCGACGGCCTCCGTCGTCTCATGCGGCCGCGATCACCACCAGCCGTCGAGCAGGTCCCACAGCCAGTCGAGGATGTCGCGGACGACGGATCCGCCCTTGCCGCGGTTCACGTGCAGGGTCGCCGTCGCCTCGTCGCCGTCGGCCTGCGCCACCGCGAGGGTGTACGGGCCGGGGTGCGTGGAGGCCGGCACGGTGAGCCGGGCCGTGAAGGAGCCGTCGGCGCCGACCTCGATCGTGCCGAGGTCGACCGTGGTGCCCTTCTTGCCCCGCAGCGTCGCCGTGACGGTCTCCCCCGCCGCGTAGCCGGAGCCGCGCACGGTCACCGCCTTGCCCGCGCCGACCTTCGAGGAGTCGAGCGCGATGGTGCCGGCGAACTCCTCCGGCTGCGTGTCGGCGATGGTGATCGGCACGGAGGCGGTCGTCCCGGTCCCCGCGACGGCGATCGAGAGCGACTGCGCCCCCGTCACGCCCTCGGGCACCGTGAACGTCAGCGTGGCGCGGCCCGCCTCATCCGACGCGTCCACCACCGTCGTGTCCACCGGAGCGGTCGCGACGACGGATTCGGCGAGGGACAGCGACACCTCGCCGGGCGCCGGCTCCCCCGCGCTGAAGGCGAGCGACGACAGCGAGACCGTGACCTGGTCGCCGGCCGTGTAGCCGTCCTCGTCCGCGGGGCTGACCGCGAAGCCGACCGCGCGCTGGGCGAGGTCCGGAGACGCGGTGCCGTTCGTCGCGAACCAGTCGACCATCGAGGCCAGGTCCACCTTTCCGGTGTCCTTCTTGTCCGTGCCCTGGGCGAGCGTGAAGAAGCTGTCGCCGCCCGCCGCGAGGAACGAGTTCGCCGCCACGGTGTACGACGCCTCGGGGTCGATCGGCGCCCCGTCGAGCGTGATGCCCGTGATCCGGGACCCGGCCGCGGCCGCGGGGTCGTAGGTGTATGTCAGCCCCTTCGAGATCCCGAGCTTCAGGAACGGACGCGCGGCCCCTTCCGGCTGCCACTGCTCCTCCAGCACGCTCTTGAGCTGCGCGCCTGTGAGGGACAGGGTCACGAGGGTGTTGGCGAACGGCTGCACCGTGGCCGCCTCGCGGTAGGTGACGTTGCCATCCGGATCCCCGTCGCCCGACGAGGCGTAGGACAGGTTCGCGCGGACGCCGCCCGGGTTCATCAGCGCGATCTGCGCTCCGGTCGCCTCCTTCTGCACGTCCGCCACGAAGTTGCCGATCGTCGACTCCCCGCCGCGATTCTCCGTCTTGCCGTCGCTCTGGCGTGCGCGGTTGAAGTCCGCCGTGATGTCGCCGACCTTGACCGCGCCGAGCTCGTCGGCCATGGCCTTCGCCTCGTCGACGATGGCCTGGACCTCCGGCACGGCCGGGTACAGCGGCTGCTTGTCCTTGGTGAGCGGCTTCACCTCGTTGGTGATCGAGATCAGCTCCTTGGTGGTCGCGTCGACCTTGATGTCCATCAGGCCGACGTTCTCGCCGTACTGGCCCGCGGACACGACGGGACGACCGTCGATCACGTGGTTGTACGCGAGGTGCGTGTGCGCCGAGACGATCGCGTTCACGTCCGGGCCGACCCCGTACACGATCTCCCCGAGGCGGGAGTCCGGCGTGATGCTCGAGGCTTCGACCGTGGTCGCCCCCTCGTGCACGAGGAGGATGATGACATCCGCCTCCCCGTTGGCGGGGTCTCCGTCCTTCAGGTCCGCCGCGGCGTCGTTGACGGAGTCGACGATGCTGCGCACCTCGAGCTCGGCGATGCCGTCGGGCGACACCAGCGTGTCGAGGTCCTCGGTCACCGCACCGACGAACCCGACCTTCACGCCCTGCACGTCCTTGACCCAGCTGGGTGCCAGAGCGGGCTCACCCGTCTCCGTCAGGAACACGTTCGCGCTCAAATACTCCCACTCCGCACGATCCTGCACCCGATCACGCAGATCAGCCCACCCCTGATCGAACTCGTGATTGCCCGCCGCACTCACATCCAGACCCGCCGCATTCAACGCATCGATCGTCGGATTGTCATCCTGAATGAACGACGTGAACGTCGACGCCCCGATCAGATCCCCCGCCGCAGCGAAGATCGTATTCGGATTCTCCGACCGGAACTGCTGCACAGCCCCCGCCAACACCGCAGCCCCCGCCGACGCACCATCCGCCTCGATCCGACCATGGAAGTCATTCACCGTCACCACATCGATGTCGATGGGAGGGATCTCGGTGGACACTCCCACGAGGATCGGGTCGTGGTCGCTGGAGCGGAAGGGCGTGCCGGCCTCCGTGGCCGGGTATGCGTACCCGCGGTCGCCCCACTCCGGCGAGTTGATGCTCCAGACCGCTGTGCCCGTGATGGACGGAGCGAGCGACGGCGAGGCGATCACATGGTCGAGCGACCCCAGCTCGCCGTCGTACGTGTACGTGAACTGCCCCGGCGCCTGTGCGGGGACGAGGTCGGTCCAGCCCGCCTGGGCGAACACGTCGATCGGGTCCTCCTTGCCGTAGGCGTTGAAGTCGCCGATGAGCAGCATGTCCTCGCTGCCCGCACGGGCCTTCAGGTCCTCCGTGAAGGCCAGCAGCGACTGCGCCTGCGCGACCCGGTCGGCGTTGAAGAAGCCCTGACCGTCGGCCGGCTCGGGTCCGGCGTTCTTCGGCGGCGACTTCGACTTGAAGTGGTTGGCGACGACCGTCACGATCCGCCCGTCCACGTCGAAGGCCTGCGCGATGGGCTCGCGGGCGTTGCCCCACACGGTCTCGTCCACGACCGTGGCGCTGTCCCCCTGGGGGGTCGCCGCAGCCTTCTTGTAGATGATGGCGCTGGAGATGTAGTCCGTGATCGCCGGATTGTCGAGCGCGGCGGGGGTGCGCACGTAGTCCCACACCTCGGAGCCCGCGTCCGCGTTGAGCCCGGCGACGAGGTCGGCGAGAGCCGCGTCGAGCGGCTTGCCGAGCTTCGGGCCGTTCTCGATCTCCATGAGCGCCACGATCTCGGCGTCCAGGCCGTTGATGGCGGAGACGATCTTCGACTTCTGGATCGCGAACTGCTCCGCCGTGGCGGCGCCGCGCGCGTCCGGGTTCTCGCTCGTCAGCGTCGTGAAGTAGTTGTAGACGTTGAACGACGCGACCTGCAGGTCGCCGCCCACCTCCGGCGCCGCCTCGGGGCGTGGGTTGAGCGTTGTGAAGGTCGGCTTGTGGCTCGCGTCGCTCGCGTCGTCGATCGGCACGACCGGCTGGAGCCGCCAGTCGTCGAACCCGTACTGGAGGATGCTGCCCTCGGCGGGGAACGTCACGGCGTCGCCGTTTCGCACCACGGTGTCGGCCGTGAAGTACGGCTGGTCGCCCGGGTGCCCCTGGTTCGTGACCTGCAGCGACCATCCGTCGTCGAGGAGGATCCGGTGCGCACGGTTGGCCGCCGCGATCGCGTTCGCCTCGTCGCCGGGACGCGTGGTCTCCGTGCTCTTGACGAGGGGCGCCTCACCCGCGCTCAGCCACAGGGTCCCGTAGTTGTAGAGCTGGTGGCTGGACGCGAGCCGGTACGCGCCGGCCGGGGCCACGAGCATGTTCTCGTACGCCTCGCGGTCGGCGCCGAGCACCGTGTCGGGCAGGACCACCGGTGCCGGGGTGCCGACGCCCGCGGTCACCACAGCGACGTCCGAGACGGCCGCGGGCGTGATCTGGGTCTGGCCGAAGTACTCCGAGACGGAGCCGGTGACCGAGACGAGATCGCCCATCGCGAGCTCGGGGGCGAGCGCGTCGAGGAAGACGAAGATCCCGTCCGAGGCGCCCTCGGTCTTCACCTCGCCGCCGGTGCCCTCGGTCTGGATGACGATCCCGCGGTAGCCGCCCGTGCGGTAGTCGCCCGTGACGATGCCCTGCACGGTCACCGCCTGGCCGTCGAACGGCGAGACGTCTCCGGCGCCCTGCACCTCGGCGATCGTCGCCTCCGTCGGATCCGTGCCCGGGCCGGGATCGGTGCCACCGGAGTTCTCCGGGGTGATCGTCGCCGAGAGCGAGAAGTCCGCACGGTTGTCGTCCGTGTCGGTGCCGTCCGTCCGGTTCAGCGACTTCACGTCGGTGTTGCCCGCCGGGGGCGTCGCCGCCGCGCCCTCGAAGGTGTTCGAGGTGCCGTAGCCGAGCAGGTCGATGACGCCGGGAGCCCCGACGACCGAGCCCGTCGGGAGTGCGACGGCGGTCGTGCCCTCGACCAGGGCCAGCGTTCCCGTCGTTCCGGAGGGATTGAGGTTGCCGGTCGCGTCGGGAGCCGGCAGGGCCGCGCCGTTCGCGCCGTTGCTGCCGCCCTGGACCAGGTAGTGCCCGCCCGCCGGGATCTCCCCCGTCAGCGCCACCACGCCGTTGGCGTTGCCCGTCCCGGTGGCGGACCGGTACTGGAGCGACAGGCCGTCCAGGGAGACGGCGGCTCCGGTGGGATTGTACAGCTCGACGAACTTGTTCGTGAAGGCGGCGCCGGCGCTGCCGCCGGACAGGTACGCCTCGTTGATCACGACGCCGGTGCCCGCGGTGTCGGCATAGGCCGGGGCGGCGACCAGGGCGCCGGCCCCGAGGGCGAAGACGGTGCTCGCGGCGAGGACGCCGAGACGGGCGGCGTGCGCGCGGGACGGGGCGCGAAGCCGGTGCTGCGAGACGGGAACGTCGCGGTTCTCGTCGGGGACGGACATCATCAGGGCTGTCTCCTCGGATACGGGACGGCGGATTCCGGTGAACCCCCCGGTGACGGATCGCGCACTTCGACGGGCGCGACGGCGCACGACCCTGACACTAGAGGCGGTCTCCGACACCGCTCAAGGATGTTGGCCAACTCGTCATCTGCTGCTCATCTGCGCGCCGCCGTGACGCCCGCGGACACGACGACGGCGACCGGATCGCTCCGGTCGCCGTCGTCGGATCGGTCGGGTCAGGCCCGCCGGCGGAGCCGCACGAGGCCGCCGAGACCGAGCAGGGCCGCAGCGAGCAGGACGAACGGAACCGGGTCCGCGCCGGTCGGCGGCAGCACGTCCACCGGAGGAGCCGGCGGCGCCGGCGGGACGACCGGTGCGGCGGGGACGATCGTGATCGGCACCTGCACCTCCGTGCCCGTGCTCTCCACCCGGATCGTCAGCGCCTGCTCCCCGGACACGCCCGCCGGCAGCGTCAGCGCGAGGCTCGCCCGGCCGACCTCGTCGGTCGTGTCGACGATCGCGGTGTCGATCTCCGCGGTCGCGAGCAGCGTGTCTCCCAGCGAGACCGTGACCGGCCCCGGCGCGGGCTCGCCCGCACTGAACGCGAGCGAGGACAGGTCGACAGTGGCGGGCCCGCCCTCCGCGAAGCCGCTCTCACCGGCGCCGCCCAGGACCACGCCGACGGCGCGCTGAGCGAGGTCGGGCTCGGCGGTGCCGTTGTCGCGGAACCAGTTCACGAGCAGTTCCAGATCGATCTGCCCGGTGTCCTTCCGGTCGGCGCCCTCGGCGAAGGTGACGAAGTTGTCGCCTCCCGCCGCGAGGAAGGAGTTCGCCGCGACGGTGTAGACGGCGGCGGGATCCAGCGGTGCGCCGTCGAGCGTCGCCGTGCGGATGTGCGCTCCTGCCGCGGCGGCGGGGTCGTAGGTGTACTGCAGCCCCTTCGAGACGCCGAGCTTGAGGAACGGGCGGCTCGCGTCGGCGGGCTGCCACTGCTCCTCGAGGATCCGGACGATCTGCGCGCCGGTGAGCTGCACCGTGACCATCGAGTTCGCGAAGGGCTGCACGGTCGCGGCCTCGCGGAAGGTGACGTCGCCGTCGGCGTCCCCCTCGCCGGATCCGGCGAACGCGATGTCGGCCCGGATCCCGCCCGGGTTCATCAGGGCGATGTCGGCGCCGGTCGCCTCCTTCTGGGCATCGGCGATGAAGTTGCCGATCGTCGACTCCCCGCCCCGGTTCTCCGAGCCGTCGGACTGCCGGGCCCGGTTGAGGTCGGCGGTCACCTCACCCACCTTCTCGGCGCCGAGCACGTCGGCCTCCTCCGTGGCCTTGTCGACGATGGCCTGGACCTCGGGGACCGCCGGGTACTGGGGCACGTCGTCGACCACGAGCGGGAGGACCTCGTTCGTGATCGACAGGAGCTCCTTCGTCTCCGGGTCCACCTGCAGGTTCATCCGTCCGACGTTCTCGCCGTACTGGCCCGCGGACACGACGGGACGACCGTCGATCACGTGGTTGTACGCGAGGTGCGTGTGCGCCGAGACGATCGCGTTCACGTCCGGGCCGACCCCGTACACGATCTCCCCGAGGCGGGAGTCCGGCGTGATGCTCGAGGCTTCGACCGTGGTCGCCCCCTCGTGCACGAGGAGGATGATGACATCCGCCTCCCCGTTGGCGGGGTCTCCGTCCTTCAGGTCCGCCGCGGCGTCGTTGACGGAGTCGACGATGCTGCGCACCTCGAGCTCGGCGATGCCGTCGGGCGACACCAGCGTGTCGAGGTCCTCGGTCACCGCACCGACGAACCCGACCTTCACGCCCTGCACGTCCTTGACCCAGCTGGGCGCCAGAGCGGGCTCACCCGTCTCGGTCAGGAACACGTTCGCGCTCAGATACTCCCACTCCGCACGATCCTGCACCCGATCACGCAGATCAGCCCACCCCTGATCGAACTCGTGATTGCCCGCCGCACTCACATCCAGACCCGCCGCATTCAACGCATCGATCGTCGGATTGTCATCCTGAATGAACGACGTGAACGTCGACGCCCCGATCAGATCCCCCGCCGCAGCGAAGATCGTGTTCGGATTCTCCGACCGGAACTGCTGCACAGCCCCCGCCAACACCGCAGCCCCCGCCGACGCACCATCCGCCTCGATCCGACCATGGAAGTCATTCACCGTCACCACATCGATGCTGACGGGCTCCCCCGCGGCGAGCGCCGGCGCGGCGCCGCCTCCGAAGGCCAGGACACCGGCGACGGCGGTGCCCGCCGCAGCCAGTCGCGCGGCTCGACGCCGGCGCGGGGACGCCGCGGTCGCGGCTTCGGACGGGAACGGCATCGGCATGGCTCCTCCAGGTCGCACGGTGCGGATCGTGCACCGGCACCCGGGTCGGAGCCGGTGGCGCGGGCCGCCCGCCAGGGTGCGAGCGGCATCCGAGTGTGAGCTTACGGAGAGCCCGGACGGTTCACAACGGTCTCCCAGGTTCGTTCACGATCCCGCCATCCTCCGCGCGGGCATGGTGTCCGGCACGGAGCCGGGTGACGACCGGTCCGAGGACGACGTGCCGCGGTCAGGCCGTGCGCTCCTCGAGCTCCTCGACCTCGCGCTCCCAGGCGTCCTTGGCCAGCCGATACCAGAGGTAGAAGGCGAACCCCGCGAACACCGCCCACTCGGCGGCGTAGAAGACGTTGAGCCAGTTGACCGGGGACTGCTCGATCGGCGCCGGGGAGTCGATGTCCGCGAGCCCGCCGCGCGCCTCGGTGGCGGCGAGGAACACCCGGTAGACGGACAGGTCCTCCACGTCGTGCCACTGCCCGAGGAGCATCGCCGGCGACATCCGCGTCATGCGGTGCGGATCGGTCCGCGGCGGAGGCACCGCGCCCTCGTCCGTGATGACGCGCCCGGTGAGCTCGACGACCGAGCCGTCGGCCTCGGCCTCCAGCCGCTCCACGGCCTTCCGCGCGCTCGCCTCATCGGGAGCCCACCCGATCGCGACCGCCAGCGAGGTCTTCTCCTCGGCGTCGGCGATCCGCAGCTGGCCCGTGACCCAGTACCCCTCGACGCCGTCGTTGATCCGGTCGGTCACCAGGAGGAAGTCGCCGGGGACCCAGCTCCCGCGGGTCTCCACGCGCTGGCCGATCGAGGGCCCGGGCAGGTACGCGCCGGGCTCGACCACGTCGCCCAGCGGCAGGACCTCCTCCGTCGCGCCGGGAGGAGTCGGATCCGTGTCGATCGCGCGCCCGAGCTGCCACTGCCCGAGCCAGGCGAACACCCCCGCGACGACGAGGCACAGCACGAGCATCCCGATCCACCGTCCGCGGAGCATGACCTCGCGCAGCGTGGGCGGGAACTCCTCCTCGGGCGCGTCCGGGATCGGGGAACTCGTCACGACGGGATCAGACCCGCTCGTACGGGGCCAGGACGACCTCGACGCGCTGGAACTCCTTGAGGTCCGAGTACCCGGTCGTCGCCATGGACTTGCGCAACGCCCCGATGAGGTTCGCCGTGCCGTCGGCCACGGGGGCGGGACCGTACAGGATCTCCTCGAGCGGGGCGACGCCGTCCACGGCGACGCGACGGCCGCGCGGCAGCTTGGGGTGGTGCGCCTCGGGACCCCAGTGGTAGCCGAGACCGGGAGCGTCGGTGGCTCGGGCCAGCGCGACGCCGAGCATGACGGCGTCGGCGCCCATCGCGAGCGCCTTGACGATGTCGCCGGACGTGCCGACCCCGCCGTCCGCGATCACGTGCACGTAGCGGCCGCCCGACTCGTCGAGGTAGTCGCGACGAGCGGCGGCGACGTCGGAGACGGCGGTCGCCATCGGCGCGTGGATGCCGAGCGTGGCCCGCGTCGTCGACGCCGCGCCTCCCCCGAAGCCGACGAGCACGCCCGCCGCCCCCGTGCGCATGAGGTGCAGCGCGGCGGTGTAGGTCGCGGCGCCGCCGACGATCACCGGCACGTCGAGGTCGTAGATGAACTTCTTGAGGTTCAGGGGTGCGGCGACGCTGGAGACGTGCTCGGCGGACACGGTCGTGCCGCGGATCACGAAGAGGTCGACCCCGGCGGCGACGACCGTCTCGTAGTGCTCCTGGATGCGCTGCGGGGTGAGCGAACCGGCCACGGTCACGCCGCCGGCGCGGATCTCCGCCAGACGCTGCGTGATGAGCTCGGGCTTGATGGGCTCGTCGTACAGCTCCTGCATGCGGACGGTGGCGTGCGCCTCGTCGAGCCCTGCGATCTCCTGGAACAGCGGCTCGGGGTCCTCGTACCGGGTCCACAGTCCCTCGAGGTCGAGCACGCCGAGCCCGCCCAGGCGCCCCAGCGCGATCGCCGTCTGCGGGCTGATGACGGAGTCCATGGGCGCCCCGAGGACCGGGATCTCGAACGGGAACGCGTCGATAGTCCACGCCGTCGACACATCCTCCGGGTTGCGGGTCCGGCGGGACGGAACCACCGCGATGTCGTCGAACGTGTAGGCACGGCGCGCGCGCTTGCCTCGGCCGATCTCGATGTCCATGGTCACCCTCCTACCCTACCCGCGATGCCCGACGCCGCCGTGTCCGCGCGGCAGGGCGGACAGGGCGGCGAGAGACGGGGTTCCGGGAAGGGCCGTGACCGGATCCGGACGGATCAGGCCAGGGCGCCCGAGGTCGGCACGGGGTTCGCGAACAGGTCGAGCACGGGGCAGTGCTCCTCGACCACGGCGCGGAGGCGCTCGTAGTCCTCGACCGCGTCGGGACCGGTGATGTCGACACGGACGCGGACGTCGTGGAAGCCGGCACGGCCGGACTCGTCGATCCCGAAGAGCTTGCGCACGTCGAGGTCGCCCTCCGCGGTGATCTCGATGTCGTCGATCGTCAGCCCCAGCGCCTGCGCGTAGAGACGGAAGACCACGACCTGACACGAGACGAGGGCGCCGAGCGCGTACTCGACCGGGCTCGCGGCAGCGTCGTCGCCGGCGAGGGCCGCCGGCTCGTCCACGAGGAAGCGGTGCTTGCCCGCGCGGACCTCGGTGCCCACCGATCCCACGCCGCGTCCCACGACGCGGTAGGTCAGCGCCGCGCTGCGCGGGTCGGCGGCGATCCTCTCGTTCCAGGCGGCGCCTGCGGTGCCGAGGCGCTGCGCGCGCTCCTCGGGCGAGACCTCGGGGATGAGCGTGGTGGGGTCCTGGGTGATCGTCATGGCCCGACGCTAGCCGCGCCGCCCGGCCGGACGTCACGACGGCGTCACCGTGCGCAACACCGCGTCATCCGACGTCACGCGCGACCCTCGGATCGCGGGCGCCCCCTTCGCTGCGCTGCCCCGGCCGTCGCGCCGCCGCGGAGTCTTCGGTCAGCGGATCCGGACGATTCCCGCGGATGCGCCGCGCCCCTCCTCGTGGTCGACGGGAGGGGCGCGGCGGGAGGGCGCGGGCGGGCTCAGCGAGCGCGAGCGACCCGCCGCTCGTCCCAGACCGGCTCATCGGCCTCGAACACCGTGCCGTCCTCCCCGAACACGAGGAACCGGTCGAACGAGCGGGCGAACCAGCGGTCGTGCGTCACGGCGACGACGGTGCCCTCGAACCGCGCGATCGCGGCCTCCAGGGCCTCGGCGGACTCCAGATCCAGGTTGTCGGTCGGCTCGTCCAGGAGCAGCAGCGTCGCCCCCGACAGCTCGAGCAGCAGCACCTGGAAGCGCGCCTGCTGCCCGCCGGAGAGCTGGTCGAACTCCTGCTGTGCCTGACGCACCAGGCCGTAGCGGTCCAGCGCCGAGCTGGCGGCGTCCCGGGGCAGGCCGGTGCGGCGTTCGTCGCCGCGATGCAGGATCTCCAGCAGCGTCCGCCCCGCGAACTCGGGGTGCGCGTGCGTCTGGGCGAAGAGGCCGGGCACCACGCGGGCGCCGAGCGTCGCGGTCCCGGTGTGGGCGACCGGGTCGAGCCGCTCCGCCGTCGAGATCAGGTGTCCGAGCGTCGGATCCGGATCGCTCCCGCCGCGCGCGAGGAGCCGGAGGAAGTGCGACTTGCCGGATCCGTTCGACCCCAGGACGGCGATCCGGTCGCCGAACCAGATCTCGGCATCGAACGGTCGCATCAGCCCGGTGAGCTCCAGCGCCGTGCAGACGATCGCCCGCTTTCCGGTGCGGGCGCCGCGCAGCCGCATGTCGAACTCCTGTGCGGGCGGGCGCTCCTCGGGCGGGCCCGCCTCCTCGAACTTGCGCAGGCGCGTCTGGGCGGCCTGATACCGCGACGCGAAGCCGTCGTTCGCCGACGCCTTCACCTTCAGCGTCGCGACCAGGGTCCGCAGCTTCTCGTGCTGCTCGTCCCAGCGCCGGCGCAGCTCGTCGAGCCGGTCCATGCGGTCCGCGCGAGCCTGGTGGTAGGTGGCGAAGCCGCCGCCGTGCACCCAGGCGGTCGCCCCCGCTCCCCCGGGCTCCAGCGTCACGATCCGATCCGCGGCCCGTGCGAGCAGCTCGCGGTCGTGCGAGACCAGGAGCACGGTCTTCGGCGTCTGCCGCAGCTGCTGCTCGAGCCAGCGCTTGCCCGGGACGTCCAGGTAGTTGTCCGGCTCGTCCAGGAGCAGCACGTCGTCCGGACCGCGAAGGAGCGCCTCCAGCGCCAGCCGCTTCTGCTCGCCGCCCGACAGCGTGGCGAGGTCGCGGAAGCGGGCGCGCTCGAACGGGATCCCGAGCGCGGCCATCGTGCACTGGTCCCAGACGGTCTCGTGCTCGTATCCGCCGGCATCGGCGTAGTCGGCGATCGCGGAGGCGTAACGCATCTGCGTGTCGTGCGTGTCGTCCTCGATGAGCGCGTTCTCGGCTGCGTCCAGCGCCTCCGCAGCCGTCCGGATCCGCTCCGGCGCGACGCGCACGAGCAGGTCGTGCACGGTCTCGCCCTCCCGGCCGTGTCCGATGAACTGGTCCATGACGCCCAGCGATCCGTCGATGGTGACCACGCCGGAGTCCGGGGCCTGCTCGCCGCGGATCACGCGCAGCAGCGTCGTCTTGCCCGCGCCGTTGGGCCCGATCAGCGCGCTCGTCGATCCGGCGCCGACACGGAACCCGGCCTCGTCCAGCAGGGGGCGTCCGTCCGGCAGGGCGAGCGAGATGCCGGCGACGTCGATGTGTCCCACGGGGGTCTTTCCTTCCGCCCGCGTCCGGTCGGAAGGCGAGCCTTCCAGAATACCAGCGCCGCCCGCCGTTTCGGGGCGCGTCCCGGTGCCCCGGTCCCCCTTCCCCCGCCCCACTCCCCCGCCCGGTGCCCCAAACCCAGCCCCGCTCCCTCCCGATCCCCCGGGTTCGGGGCGCGTGGTGGGGGCGAAGGGGCTCATCACTGGCCCCGATGCCCCGTTGTGCGCCCCGAAACCGCGGGACGCGGGGCGCGGGGGCGGGGGTCAGGCGGGGGCGGAGAGACGGGCGACCAGCTCGGTGAGCAGGGCCTCGGCGACCGGGGCGGGAAGCTCCTCGATCAGTGCCATCAGCGTCGCCATCGGACGATCCGGACGCACCGTCCCCGCGCCGGCGAGCGTCAGCAGCGTCGATGCGGCTCGGGGTCCGGGCACGCGCCCGCCGGGACCGTATCCGAGCGCCCGCATCGCACGCGCCAGTCCCCGGGCGTCCGCGGGCGGGCGGCCCCGGACGTCGTCGGCCGCCGCGGTGAGCGCGGACCGGAACTCGCCGATCCGCCGCTCCAGGACGGGCGTGAGGGTGAGGTGCGCGCTGCGCGGGAGCCGCGAGCCGTCCGTCTGCACGAACCCGGGCTGGTGCTGGATCCGCCATCCGCGCCCCGCGAGCGCGTCGGCGAGATGATGCGGATCCACCCGCACCGCCGCGGGGGCGTCGGGATCGGCCACCAGCGTGACCGCGGGGCCGGCGGGATCCCCCCACACCTGCAGCCCCGCGATCGACTCGACCTCCGCGCGGACGCTTTCCGCCACGCGCGCGATCGACCGGGCGAGCTCCGCGAACCCCGCGTCTCCCAGGCGATGGACGATGGCCCACGCCGCTGCCAGCGACGAGGCCGACCGGGAGCCGAGCAGCGTGGGGTTCACCACGGGGTAGCCCGGCCAGCGCGTCGTCGCGAAGAACTGCGCGCGGTGATCGCGGCGGTCCCGGTGCAGGAGCACGGAGACGCCCTTCGGCGCATACCCGAACTTGTGGAGGTCGGCGGAGATGCTCGTGACGCCGTCCACCCGGAAGTCCCACGGCGGCACCCGGCGGTTCCCGCCGCCGTCCGGCCACCACGGCAGGACCAGACCGCCGAAGCAGGCGTCGACGTGACAGCGGATCCCGCGGGCGCGCGCGGCCTCGGCGACCTCGCGGACCGGATCCAGTGCTCCGCTCGGGTACGCCGGTGCGGACACCACGACCAGAGCCACGTCGGCGTCGAGCCGCGACACGACGTCCTGCGCGCGGACGCTGCCGTCCGCCCCGCACGGCACCGGATCCCACTCCAGGTCGAACAGGCGCGCCGCCTTCTGGAACGCGGCGTGCGCCGTGGCGGGGGCGACCAGCCGGGGCCGCACCGCGGGGATCGCCGCCGAGCGCTCCGACCGCCACCGGTCCCGTGCGGTCTTCACCGCCAGCAGACAGCTCTCGGTGCCGCCGCTCGTGACCGTCCCCACGGCGCCGCCGATCCCCCTCCCCGTCCGGGGACCGCCGTGCAGCACACGGCGCACGAAGCCGAGCAGCTCCCGCTCCATCACGGCGACGGACGGGAAGACGGTGGGATCGAGCCCGTTCACCGGCCGCGACAGCCGCGCGGCCTCGTCGGCGAGCTCGTCGAGCTCCGGGAGGCCCGCGTCGTACACATAGGCCAGGACGCGGCCGCCGTGCGTGGGCGCGTCCCCGGCGCGCAGACGGCGCAGCCGGTCGAGGATCGCCTCGCTCATGCGGAGGTCCCGAGGATGTCGCGTTCGCGCAGCCGGTAGCGGGACACGGTCACGAGGCTCACCGCCATGAGCGCCGCCGGGAGCAGGCTGAACGAGACCGCGATGCCGACGAGGGCGGCCGCGGGCTGCTGCACCCCGCCCGCGGCCGAGACGGCGGCCGTCGACTCGACGTAGCCGGTGACCGCGAGCACGATCGACAGCACCGTCGCCCCGAGCGCCATGCCGGTGGTCTCGCCGGCGGTCCAGACGCCGCTGAAGACCCCCGACCGGTTCTCGCCCCCGGTCCGTCGGTCGTGCGCGATGACGTCGGGGAGCATCGCCATGGGCAGCGTCTGCATCCCCGCGTAGGCGGCGCCGGCCAGAGCCACGGGCCCGAGGATCCACCAGCCCGGCGCCCAGGCGGACACGGACAGGACCAGCGTGGCGCCCAGGAACACCACGCTGGCGAGGCGGAAGGCGCGCTCCTTCCCCACCCGGTCGGCGATCAGCTTCCACACCGGCGCCATGAGCAGTGCGGGGGCGATCAGAGCCGCGAACAACGGCGTCACGGCCCCCTCGTCGTGCAGCAGCCAGCGCGCCACGAACTGGGCGGCGGCCAGCATGAGGCCGGTGGCGAGCCCCTGCAGCATGAAAGTGACGAGCAGCGCGCGGAAGGGCGCACTCTCCCGGAGCACCGCGATCCCCGCCCGGTAGTGCCCGCCGAGCGCCACGCGGGGCGGGGCCGCGGAGGGCGCGCGACGGGGTGCCACGGTCGAGGCCACGAGCATCCCGATGCCGAGCACCACCCCGGCGACGGCCGCCATGACGAGGTAGCCGAGCAGCGGATCCTCGGGGAACATCCCGCGCAGCTCCGGACCGCCGGCCCCGAACAGCAGGATCGCGAGCGTCAGGACGACGACCCGCCAGCTCAGCAGGCGCGTGCGTTCGCGGTAGTCGTCGGTGAGCTCGGCGGGCAGGGCGATGTAGGGCACCTGGAAGAGGCTGAAGCAGGTCGCCGCGGCGAGGAACGCCACGAGCACCCACGCCCCGGCGAGCGCCGGGGCGAGTCCCTCGGGCACCGCGAAGGTCAGCACGAAGGCGACGGGAAGGGCGATCCCGCCGAGCACCATGAACGCGCGACGGGTCCCCGCGCGGGCGAACGATCGATCGCTCAGGCCGCCGATGACCGGATCGATCAGGACGTCCCACACCTTGGCGGCGGTCACGATCGCGCCGGCGGCGAGCGCGGTCACGCCCAGCGAGTCGGTCAGATAGTAGACGAGGACGAGACCCGGGAGCGTCGCGAATCCGCCGGTCCCCAGGGAGCCGATGGCATAGCGCGACACCTGCCCGCGGGTGAGGCGCACGGCCGCGGAATTCGTCGTCGAACCCATGCGGTCACTCTAGCGATCGGAGCCCCGCATGCCGTATGCGGCGGAGGGGACGACGGGGTCAGGCCGCCGCGTAGCGACCGGACGCGATCGCACGGGCGCGGGCCTTCTCGGCCTCCTCCTCGCGGTTCTTCGGCGGCCGGGTGGCGACGAGGTCGTTCAGCAGATGCTGGGTCGCGTGCGCGATCTCGGCGACGGCCCGGTCGAAGGCCTCCTGATTGGCCTTGGACGGCTTCGTCGTCCCAGCGATCTTGCGCACGTACTGGAGGGCGGCGGCGTGCACCTCCTCCGACGTCGCGGCCGGTTCGAAGTTGTGGAGGGTGTGGATGCTTCGGCACATGCCCGACACGCTACGCCGGGTCATGGACACGGACCAGGCCCGGGCGCCGCGCACCTGCACGACGACGGGGACGACGGACAGGCCGGACCCGGTGCCGTCTCACTTCTTGTAGTTCGGCGCCTCGACCACGATCTGCACGTCGTGCGGGTGGGACTCCTTGAGCCCCGCCGCGGTGATCCGCACGAAACGGCCGCGCTCCTTGAGCTCGCCGATCGTCCGGGCACCGACGTAGAACATCGACTGACGGAGCCCGCCGACGAGCTGATAGGCGACCGCCGAGACCGGCCCGCGATACGGCACCTGACCCTCGATCCCCTCGGGGATGAGCTTGTCGTCGCTGGGCACGTCGGCCTGGAAGTAGCGGTCCTTGGAGTACGAGGTCTGCTTGCCGCGGGTCTGCATCGCCCCGAGCGAGCCCATGCCGCGGTACTGCTTGAACTGCTTGCCGCCCTGGAAGACGATCTCGCCCGGCGACTCGTCCGTGCCGGCGAGGAGCGACCCGAGCATCACGGCGTCGGCACCCGCGACGAGCGCCTTGGCGATGTCGCCGGAGTACTGCAGGCCGCCGTCGGCGATGACCGGGATCCCGGCGGGCCGCGCGGCGAGGGAGGCCTCGTACACCGCGGTCACCTGTGGCACGCCCACGCCGGCGACGACGCGGGTGGTGCAGATCGAGCCGGGGCCGACGCCCACCTTGACCGCGTCCACGCCCGCGTCCACGAGCGCCTGCGCGCCCTCGCGGGTGGCGACGTTGCCGCCGATGACGTCGATGTGGGCGAAAGACTCGTCGGCCTTCAGGCGCGTGACGAGGTCGATCACGCCCTGGGACTGCCCGTTCGCGGTGTCCACGACCAGGACGTCCACGCCCGCGTCGCGCAGCGCCTCGGCGCGCTCCCACGCGTCGCCGAAGAAGCCGATGGCCGCGCCGACGCGGAGGCGTCCCTGCTCGTCCTTGGTCGCGAGCGGGTACTTCTCACTCTTGTCGAAGTCCTTGATCGTGATGAGCCCGGCGAGCCGGCCGTCCTCATCGATGAGCGGGAGCTTCTCCACGCGGTGCTTCGCGAACAGCGCGATGACCTCACCCGCGGCCACGCCGACCTTCGCGGTGACGAGGTCCTCGCGGGTCATCACGTCCTTGACGAGGGTGGTCTGCCGCTCGAAGCCGGAGACGAAGCGCATGTCGCGGTTGGTGACGATGCCCACCAGACGGCCGTCCGGGTCGACGACGGGCAGACCCGAGATGCGGTACTTGGCGCAGAGCGCGTCGACCTCCTCGATCGTCGCCTCGGGCGTCGTGGTGATCGGATCCGTGATCATGCCGGATTCGCTGCGCTTGACGCGGTCGACCTGCGCGGCCTGATCCGCGATCGAGAGGTTCCGGTGCAGGATGCCGAGGCCGCCCTCGCGCGCCATGGCGATCGCCATCCGGGCCTCGGTCACGGTGTCCATCGCACTGGAGAGCAGCGGGGTAGCCACCGAGATGCGGCGGGTCACGCGCGAGGACGTGTCCGCCTCGCTGGGGATCACGTCGGTATGCCCGGGCAGCAGCAGCACGTCATCGTAGGTGAGTCCGACGAAACCGAACGGGTCGTGCTGCTCCATGGGGGTGTGCTCCTCTCGCGCCGTCTGACAATTCTAAGTCGCTGCGGCCGGTGGAAATTCCCGCCGGCCCGATGCCGGCCAGGGTCACGGCTCGGGCGCATTCGGCGTCGGCGCATAGGCGATCCCGCGCTGTCGGGTTACGCTCTGTTCGTCAGACCGGCGGCGCAACGAGGCGGCGCCGCGGACGCACTCACCGTGGAGGTTGCGTGAGACAAGGGACAACGGCCATCGACCGAACCCGACGATGGCTCGTGGCGCTGCTGTGCGCACTCGCAGCGGCGGTCGTGCTGGTGCTGCAGACGCCGATCGGCGCCGCGGCGGCCACCGACGACCAAGAGAAGACGGACTTCTACTTCGCCGGGACGATCACGTTCGACGACCAACCGATCGAGGGCGTCACGATCTCCGTCGAGGGCGGCGGCTTCGACGCCGAGACCGAGACGGACGCCGAGGGCAAGTGGCGGCTGTACGTTCCGGAGAAGGAGGAGTACACCCTCGCGGTGGACGAGGACACCCTCCCCGACGGCGTGATCGTGGACGCCTCGAAGCTCCCCGAGGGCGTCGAGCCGGTCTCGGGGACCTCGGGGTCCTTCACCGCCGAGTTCGGCCTGACCGGGACGAAGATCGTCAACCTCTTCCTCGGCGAGGGCGAGCGCGTGACGGAGTCGGTCCTCGACCAGCTCCTGTCGCGCATGGTCGGCGGTCTCAACTTCGGGCTCCTCCTCGGGCTCGCCTCCATGGGGGCCGCGCTCATCTACGGCACGACCCGGCTGTCGAACTTCGCCCACGGCGAGATGGTGACCTGGGGCGGCGTCGTCGCCCTCCTGTTCACGTCGTTCTGGCACCTGCCGCTGTGGCTGGGGATCATCGGCGCCGTCGCGGGCGGCGCGCTCCTCGGATGGGCGATGGACGCGGGCCTGTGGCGGCCGCTGCGCCGACGCGGCCTCGGGATCGTGCAGCTCATGATCGTCAGCATCGGCCTGTCGCTCGCCCTCCGCTACGCGCTGCAGTACGTCATCGGCGGCGGCACCTATCAGCTCCCCGGCGCCAGCCCCACCCCGATCCAGCTCGGCCCGATCTCCCTGTCCTACATCGACATGGTCAGCATGGCGGTGAGCCTCGTGGTGATCCTGGCGGTGGCGTTCTTCCTGACGCGGACCCGGATCGGCAAGGCGACGCGCGCGATCTCCGACAACCCCCAGCTGGCCGCCGCCTCCGGAATCGACGTGGACCGGGTGATCCGGATCGTCTGGATCCTCGCGGGCGTGCTGGCCGCGATCTCCGGCATCCTCTGGGCCTACTTCCGCCCGGGCGTGAAGTGGGACATGGGCATGCAGATGCTGCTGCTGATGTTCTGCGCGATCACGCTCGGCGGGCTGGGGTCGGCGATCGGCGCCCTCGTCGGCTCGATCATCGTCGGACTCGCCGTGGAGGTCTCGACGCTGTGGATCCCCTCGGACCTGAAGTACGCGAGCGCGCTGATCGCCCTGATCGTGATCCTGCTGGTGCGCCCGCAGGGCCTGCTCGGTCGCAAGGAGAGGTTGGGCTGACATGGACTTCGGAAGCATCTTCGGCAACACCGCCAGCTATCTGTTCAGCCCGGTCACGATCGCGTACGCGCTCGCTGCGACGGGCCTGGCCGTGCACTTCGGCTACGCGGGCCTGCTGAACTTCGGCATGGCCGCCTTCATGGCGGTCGGCGGCTACGGCTACGCGATCTCCGTGCTCTCGTTCGGCCTCCCGTGGTGGCTCGGCATGCTCATCGGCCTTCTCGGCGGCGCGGTGTTCGCGCTCATCCTCGGCATCCCGACCCTGCGGCTGCGCGCCGACTACCTCGCGATCGCGACGATCGCGGCCGGGGAGATCGTGCGCCTGCTGTTCACCACGCAGCTGTTCGATCAGTGGACCAACTCGGCCGACGGCCTCGCCGGCTACCACGGCGGTTTCCGCGGCGCCAACCCGATCCCGCCGGGGACCTACGGATTCGGGCCGTGGACCTACAACGAGACGGACCTGTGGAACCGCGTGTTCGGCGTCCTGATGCTCGCGCTGGCGATCCTGCTCGTGTGGGCGCTGATGCGCAGTCCCTGGGGGCGCGTGCTCAAGGGCATCCGCGAGGACGAGGACGCCGTGCGGTCCCTGGGGAAGAACGTGTTCGCCTACAAGATGCAGTCGCTCGTCATCGGCGGCATGATCGGCGCGATGGGCGGCATCGTCTTCGTGCTGCCGTCCGCGGTGGTGCCGGGGAGCTACTCCACGTCGCTGACGTTCTTCCTCTGGACGATCCTGCTCCTCGGCGGGGCCGCGACGGTCTTCGGTCCCACGCTCGGCGCGGTGATCTTCTGGCTGGTGTTCGCCTTCCTCGGCAATCTCCTCCCCGACCTCGCGAAGGCCGGCTTCCTGCCGATGTCGGACACCCAGGCCGGGACCCTGCGGTTCGTCCTGGTCGGCGTGGCGCTCATGCTCCTCGTGATCTTCCGCCCGCAGGGCATCCTCGGAGACAAGAGGGAGATGACCTTTGTCAAGTGAAACCCCCACCCCCGGCGTTCCCGTGCCCTCGACGACCACCGGGAGCGTCCCGCGGGCCAAGACCACGGGCCTGGCCGCGGGTCCTGCCGCGCCCGGGGTCGCCAAGAACGACCCCATCCTCGTGGTCGACGCCGTCCAGCGCCGCTTCGGCGGGCTGACCGCGGTGGACGTCGACCACCTGGAGATCCCCCGGGGCGCGATCACGGCGCTCATCGGCCCGAACGGCGCCGGCAAGACGACGCTGTTCAACCTGTTGTGCGGGTTCGACCGCCCGAACTCCGGCTCGTGGGTCTACGACGGCACGAACCTCGCCGGGATCCCGTCCTTCAAGGTGGCGCGGATGGGCCAGGTCCGCACGTTCCAGCTCACCAAGTCCCTGTCCCTGCTGACCGTGCTGGAGAACATGAAGCTCGGAGCGACCGGTCAGCGCGGCGAACGCTTCTGGCCGAGCCTGTTCCCCTTCCTGTGGCGCGCTCAGGACCGGCAGATCGAGGACAAGGCCCGTGAGCTGCTGGCCCGGTTCAAGCTCGACGCCAAGGAGAAGGACTTCGCCGCGTCCCTCTCCGGAGGACAGCGCAAGCTCCTGGAGATGGCGAGAGCCCTGATGACCGACCCGAACCTCGTCATGCTCGACGAGCCGATGGCGGGCGTGAACCCGGCCCTGACCCAGTCGCTGCTCGATCACATCCTGGATCTGAAGGACCTCGGGATGACGGTGCTCTTCGTCGAGCACGACATGCACATGGTCCGTCACATCGCGGACTGGGTCGTCGTCATGGCCGAGGGCCGGGTGGTCGCCGAGGGGCCGCCGGAGACGGTGATGGAGGACCCGGCGGTCGTCGACGCGTACCTCGGCGCCCACCAGGACGTGGACCTCGGCACCGTGACCGGCCGCATCTCGGTGGGCGACGTCGCCGAGGCGCAGGCCCTGCGCGCGGAGATCGAGGCGGAGGCGGTCGAGGAGCTGGACGCCGTGGAGGCGCAGCGCGAGGGGACGGAGCCCGGGTCGGGACCGGCCGGCGGCGAGAAGGACGGAGAGAACGCATGAGCGAGGACGTCGTCGTCGAGCTGACCGACGTGCACGCCGGGTACCTCCCGGGCGTGAACATCCTCAACGGAGCCAACCTCGTCGCCCGCCGCGGCGAGCTGATCGGGATCATCGGCCCGAACGGTGCCGGGAAGTCGACGCTGCTGAAGTCGATCTTCGGGCTCGTGAACGTGCGCTCCGGCGACATCACCGTCAACGGCGACAGCATCGTCGGGCTGAAGGCGGACAAGCTGGTGCGCCGCGGCGTCGCCTTCGTGCCGCAGACGAACAACGTCTTCCCGTCCCTCACGATCGCCGAGAACCTGCAGATGGGCCTGTACCAGAACCCGCGGATCTACGCCGAGCGGCTCGAGTTCGTCACCGGCATCTTCGCGGAGCTCGGCAAGCGGTTGAACCAGCGCGCCGGGTCGCTGTCGGGCGGGGAGCGCCAGATGGTGGCCATGTCGCGGGCTCTCATGATGGACCCGTCCGTGCTGCTGCTGGACGAGCCGTCCGCGGGCCTGTCCCCCGTCCGCCAGGACGACGCCTTCATCCGCGTCTCCGACATCAACAAGGCGGGCGTCACCACGATCATGGTCGAGCAGAACGCCCGCCGCTGCCTGCAGATCTGCGACCGCGGGTATGTCCTCGACCAGGGCCGGGACGCGTACGAAGGGGCGGGGCGCGACCTGCTGAACGACCCGAAGGTCATCGGGCTCTACCTGGGCACGCTGGGCACCGACGCGGCCTGACGGCGCAGGAGACGCCGAACGGCCCCGGATCCGAGGATCCGGGGCCGTTCCGTGACCGGTGTCAGTTGGTGCGCTCGTAGAGGTTGTCGGCACCGTACTTGAAGATGCCGATCGCGGCGCCCGTCGGGTCGCCGTTCTCGTCGAACGTGACGTCGCCGGAGTAGCCGTTGTAGTCGGCCACGCCGCCGTCGTTGATGATCTTCGCGCAGTCGGCGAAGCTCGTGCAGGCCTTGCCGTCGCCGGACCCGCCGGAGACCTCCTGCATCTTGGCGGCGATGTCCGCGCCCTTCGTCGACCCGGAGGCGAGCGACGCCAGAGCCATCAGCACGACGGCGTCGTACGCCTCGGCGGCGTAGGTGAAGTCCTGGATGGTGGAGTTGCCCTCACCCGTCCAGTACGTCTGCAGCCGCTCCGTGAAGTCGTCCGACAGGGCGGGCCCCGGACGCGTGCCCTGCGCGCCCTCCAGCGACACGGGGAGGTTCGTGGACGCCTCGGCACCGTAGTTCGAGGTGTTGCCGTCCACCATGTAGAACTTGTCGGCGGTGATGCCGGCGTTCACCAGAAGCGGGGCGATGGTGCGGAACTGGTCGAACGAGACGACGGCGACCGCATCCGGGTTCGCCGCCTTGATCGTCGCCACCTGGGCGTCGAACTGCGCGTCGCCGACGTTGAAGGACGCCTCCGCGACCACCTGGCCGCCCGCGCTCTCGAACGTCTCCTTGATCGCCGCGTCCAGACCCGTGCCGTACGCGTCGTTCTGGTAGATGATGCCGAGGGTCTTGCGCCCGTCCTCGGCGATCAGGTTCCCGAGGACCTCGCCCTGGAGCAGATCGCTCGGCGCGGTGCGGAAGTAGAGGCCGTCATCCTCGAACGTGGTGAAGTCAGGCGAGGTGTTGGAGGGCGAGATCGTGATGATGCCCTTCGCGACGTTGCCGTCCAGGATGAGCTTGGACACGCCGGACGCGGCCGCGCCGACGATGCCGGCGACGCCCGCGCTCTGCAGCTTGCTGATCGAGGTCTCGTACGCCTTGGTGTCGGTGTCGCCCTCGTCCTCGCTGGTCATGTCGACCGTGATCCCGGCCTTGGCGTCGTTGATCTCCTGCACCGCCAGCCCCACGCCGGACTCCATCGGCGGGCCGAGGAACGACAGCGAGCCCGTCTGCGGCAGCAGCGACCCCAGCTTCA
This sequence comes from Microbacterium resistens, assembly GCF_021172025.1. Lineage (NCBI taxonomy): Bacteria > Bacillati > Actinomycetota > Actinomycetes > Micrococcales > Microbacteriaceae > Microbacterium > Microbacterium resistens. The sequence continues at coordinate 3,775,682 of NZ_CP082781.1, read as the reverse complement.
GTGTGATGTCGCCGGCGGGCTTCTCGCCACCGCCGCCGCCGGTGTCGCCGGACGGCGTGCCGGCGGGTGAGCCGCTGCAGCCGGCGATCACGAGGGCCGATACACCGACCAGGGCGATCCCGGTCAGGGTCTTCGCCACCCTCGAACCCTTCAGTGCGTTCATGATGCTCCTTTGCGTGACTGAACGTGGCGACACCATCGTCGGTGCCCGCCCGTCGGGTGTAACCACCCTAGATCCGGCCGCGGCGCATCCGCGTATCAGTGCGTTAACGATCGGATCCCGCGTCGCGCGGGACCGGGTGTCACACCAGCTCGGGAGCCGCCGTCCGCGGGCCCCGGCGCCCTTCCCGCAGCAGATCCACGAGGAACACCGCGATCGCGATCCACACGATCGTGAAGCCGATCCACCGCTCCAGCGGCATGGGCTCCCCACGGAAGACGGCGCCCACGATGAACTGCATCACCGGCGTGATGAACTGCAGCATGCCGATCACGGTGAGGCCGATCCGTCGCGCCCCGGCCGCGAACAGCAGCAGCGGCACGGCCGTGGCGACGCCGGCGAAGGCCAGCAGCGCCGCGTGCGTCGGGCCCGCCGCCCCGAGGGTCACGCCGGTGGTCTGCGCGACCGCGATGAGCTGCACGAGCGCGACCGGGATCAGCCAGAACGACTCCAGGGTGAGCCCGCTGACGGCGTCGACCGCCGCGCCGATCCGCTTCTTGACCAGTCCGTACACGCCGAACGAGGCGGTGAGCGAGAGCGCGATCCAGGGGAAGGACCCGTAGGCGAACACGATCACCAGCACGGCGAGCGAGGCGATCCCGATGGCGGCCCACTGCAGCGGGCGGATCCGCTCCCGCAGGACGAAGACGCCCAGCAGCACGGTCGTGATCGGGTTGATGAAGTAGCCGAGGCTCGTCTCGACGATGTGGTCGGACAGCGTCGCGATGACGAAGACCTGCCAGTTGACGTAGATGAGCACGCCGGCCAGCGCGGTCCAGCCGAGCAGGCGCGGCTGCCGCACGATGGCGCCGAGCGCGCTCCAGCCGCGCATCACCGTGAGCAGGATCAGGCAGAACACGAACGACAGCAGCACCCGCCACGCAACCAGCTCCCACGGACCGGTGGGGACCAGCAGCAGGAAGTACAGCGGCAGCACGCCCCAGATCAGGTAGGCGCCGCCGGCGTACACCGCTCCGGCCGTCTGCGGGCTGCGCGGGGATGGGCTCACCGGTCAACCCTATGGCGCGCTCACGGCTCAGCGGCGCCTGTCCGGGTCCGGTTCGGGGCGGATTCCGGCCATTCGGGGCGTGATTCGCGCCAATCTCCGCCCGGAACGCGCCCCAAGACGCGGCGGACCGCCCGGACACGGCGAAGGGCCCGGATGCCGAGGCATCCGGGCCCTTCGTGAACGTCAGCGCGTCAGCGGACGACGACCGCGAGGACGTCGCGGGCCGAGAGCACCAGGTACTCGTCGGCGCCGAACTTGACCTCGGTCCCGCCGTACTTGCTGTAGAGCACGCGGTCGCCGACGGCGACGTCGAGCGGAACACGGTTGCCGTTGTCGTCGATGCGGCCGGGGCCCACGGCCACGACCTCGCCCTCCTGGGGCTTCTCCTTGGCGGTGTCGGGGATGACCAGGCCACTCGCGGTGGTCTGCTCGGCCTCGACCTGCTGGATGACGATGCGGTCCTCGAGCGGCTTGATGGAAACCGACACGGTCTACCTCTTTCTCGACGGTTCAAGACTCGTTAGCACCCTCAACCCGAGAGTGCTAATCACAGTGTAGGCGCAAGGCTGGCACTCGCGCAATGCGAGTGCCAGCCTCGGCGGATGCGGCAGGCCCCTAGGCTGGGCAGGTGGAGATGCCCGAGCTGACCGCCCTGCTCACCCCCGAGGGGCTGCGCCTGCTGGACGAGCTCGGCCCGGTGGAGACGACGGGCGAGGCCGCCGCCGCGGTGTCGCGGCTCCGCGGAGCCGGGCACGGTCCGGATCTCGTGGCCGCCGTCGTCGGCCAAGCGCATCTCCGCGCCAAAGCTCGGACGAAGTTCGGGCCGTTCGCGGACCGGATGCTGTTCACCCGCGCCGGGCTCGAACAGGCCACCCGGCTGTCCGTGGCGGCACGGCACGCCGGACGCCTGCGAACCGCAGGGATCGCCCACGTCACCGACCTCGGCTGCGGCATCGGCGGAGACGCGCTGGCCTTCGCCGCCGCGGGCCTGCGCGTGACCGCGGTCGATGCCGACGAGATCACGGCGGCGCTGGCCGCCTTCAACCTGGCGCCCTTCGGCGCGGACGCCGAGGTGCGGCACGCCCGAGCCGAGGAGATCCCGCTGAGCGGCGATCCGGGCGAGGCGGCGTGGCTCGACCCCGCCCGGCGCACGGCGGGTCACACCGAGACCCGCCGCGTGGCGGCCGCCGACTACTCCCCTCCCCTGGACTGGGTGTTCGCTCTCGCGGAGAGGATGCCGACCGGGGTCAAGCTCGGCCCCGGGCACGACCGCGACGCCCTGCCGCGCGAGGCCGAGGCGCAGTGGGTGAGCGTGGACGGCAGCGTCGTGGAGCTCGTGCTGTGGGCCGGCGGCCTGGAACGCGAGGGGGTGCGCCGTGCGGCGATGGTCATCCGGGGGGAGAGCACGCACGAGCTCACCGCTCCCGCCGACTCCGCGGACGCGGAGGTGCGCCCGCTCGGCGCCTACCTCCACGAGCCGGACGGCGCTGTGATCCGCGCCCGACTCATCGGGGATCTGGCGCGACGCACCGGAGCCGGGATGCTGGACGAGCACATCGCGTACCTCACGTCCGACGATCCCCTCTCCTCCCCCTTCGCGGCGAGCTTCCGGGTGCGCGAGGTGCTGCCCCTGCACGCGAAGACGATCTCGGCGGCGCTCAAGGCGGCCGGCGTCGGAACCCTGGAGATCAAGAAGCGCGGCGTCGACATCGATCCCGCAGCGTTCCGCCGGAAGCTGACGCTGCGCGGGAAGGGCTCGGCGACGCTCATCCTCGTCCGCATCGGCGACCGGCGCCACGCCGTCCTCGCCGACCGCGTCTGATCCTCCCTCGTTCCGCTCCCCTCGCTCCGTCGTCGAGTGGTCAGTTTTTGTGGGTTCCGCGCGCCTCAACCCACAGAAACTGACCACTCGACAGAAGGGGCGGGCGGGGAGGGGGTCAGAGGCGGGGACCCCAGGCGGTCGAGGGATCGGCCTGCCGGGTGATCGTCAGCACCGCCCCGGACATCGGGTCGTTCAGCACCTCGAGGAGAGCCGCCTCCCGGGTCGGGGTCGCGGGGACCGACATGCGCAGGAGGAGGACCGGACCGATCCCGGTGCTCTCGCCGTCACGCCCACGCACGACGATCGCTTCGCACCCGAGACGGGGCTCGTCGCCCTCCTCCAGCACGAGGCACAGTGTGCCGTCCTGCCTGTTCGCGAGCCAGACCGGGGCGTCGTCCAGGTGCCCCAGGAGAGTCGGCGGATAGGTGATGTCGAGAGCCTCGCGGATCCGTTCTGCCGCAGCCTCGCGCTCGCGATACCACGTGCCCGGATCCGCGTTCGAGTTCCGTTGGCCGGACACCGTGGCCAACGGCACCCCGAGCCGGGTCAGCGTGACCGTCCCCCAGAAGTACGTGCTCAGGGAATCGTCGCCCGGATGGGAGGCGTCGTTCGCAGGGCGATCCGGCCGCACCTCCGCGGAAACGGTCAGGCTGCCCTTCGTCACACTGGCCCGGGGAAGACACTGCATGCCGGGCCCCTGCCCAGGGACCTCCAGGATCGCGCAAGACAGCTCCCCGCCCTTGCGGGTCACATACCAGAGCAGCGCCCCCTCCTCCGCGGGATCCTCATCCTCGAACGGGCTGCTCTCGGCGAGAAGGACGAGCGAGCCGCCGTCGATGTCGTCGAGTCCGTTCAGCGCCTCGAGCACGGCCTCCCGCCGCTCCTCGTGCGCCGCGGTCATCGGCAGCGCCACATCGGGCGCGCGGGGCACGGACCAGCCGATCGCGAGGCCCGCCGCCACGAGTGCCGCGGCGGCCGTGACGAGCACGCGAGGACGCCGCCACCGGCCGGCAATCGCGCGGTCCGCGAGCAGCGCCCGCCAGCGGGAGGGCGGAGCCGTCTCGCCGAGGACGTGCGGCGGACCGATCGAGGAGGATCCCGGATCCGCCGCCACCGTCACCGGATCGCTCCCGGGTTCCTTCGGCACGGCGAGGACGTGCGGCGCCCCCGTCGTCGCCGCGTCCTCCGCCACCGCGGACGCGAACCATGCCTCCGGTCCCGGTGCGGGTCCCTCGCCCGGCGCCGCGGTGTCCACGACCGCGCTGACCTCCGGCCCTGCCGGGACCACGCGACGCCGCTGCAGGTCCCGAAGCCGGTCCGCCTCCGCGGGGCTCAACGGCGTCGGCCCCCGGCCGTAGGCGCGCTCCTGCAGCGCCCGCCGTTCGCGCTCCTCGTCGAGCCCGTCGCCCATCGGATCGCTCCGCTACCCGAGCAGCCCCGCCGCGAAGGCGGCCCAGAGGAGCCAGCCGGCGCTGTAGACGGTGGCGACAGAACCCAACACGAGCGCCCAGACCGACATCGCCCGGCTCTCCACCGGGCGGCGCAGGCACATGATCGCCGAGACCACGGCGATGATCGCGACCGGGATCCCCCACCCCACGAACAGGGACGCGGCGAGCGCGACGATCGCCGCGAGCAAGGCCCAGGGCGCCAGGCGGGCATCGTCACCCCGGCGCACCGCGCCGGTCGCGGTCGAGGGCTCCCAGACGGCTCCGGTGGGGACGGCCCCCTCGTCGTGCAGATCCGGGCCGCTCTCCACCGTCACCGGCGACGGCGCCGTCGGCAGCTTGGAGAACCGTTCCGGGGCTCCGTCGCCCGGCGTCGTCATCCGCCTGCCCCGGTGTCGGCCCCGATGCCCGCCCCGGTGTCGGCCCCAATGCCCGCCCCGGTGTCGGCCCCGGCGGCGACCCCGGGTGCGGCGCCCGGCGCCGAGGACGCGACCTGGATCTCGGTCACCGGCAGGGTGGAGTCGGCGCCGAAGGCGAGCGTGGACGGCGCACGCCCGGACGCGATGAGCTCGGCGGCCAGCGCCGCGATCATGGCTCCGTTGTCGGTGCACAGGCTCAGCGGAGGGATCCGCACGGTCACGCCCGCCGCCGCGGCGCGCTCGATCGTCTGCTCGCGCAGTCGCCGGTTCGCGATCACGCCGCCGCCGAGGAGCAGGCGGGGGACGCCGCGGTCCGCGCAGGCGGCGAGCGCCTTCGTCACGAGCACGTCGACGACCGCCTCACGGAAGCTCGCCGCCACATCCGCGACCGGGACCACCACGCCGTCGGCGCTCGCGCGCTCGATCCAGCGGGCCACCGCCGTCTTCAGGCCCGAGAACGAGAAGTCGTAGCGGTGCCGCTCCAGGTCCGACGCCCGGGACAGGCCGCGGGGGAACGCGATGGCCCGCGGATCCCCGCCCGCGGCCGCGCGGTCGATCTCGGGTCCGCCGGGATACGGCAGTCCGAGCAGGCGCGCGACCTTGTCGAAGGCCTCGCCGGCGGCGTCGTCCACCGTCTCGCCGAGCAGCTCGACGTCGGTGGTGAGGTCGCGCACGTGCAGGAGCGACGTGTGACCGCCGCTCACCAGCAGGGCGATCGTGGGGTACTCCAGCGGCGGCGCATCGGCGTCGAGGATGTCCGCGGCGATGTGCCCGACGAGGTGGTTCACGGCGTAGAGCGGCGTACCGAGCGAGACCGCCAGCCCCTTGGCGGCACCGATCCCGACCATGAGCGCGCCCGCCAGCCCCGGGCCGCTCGTGACGGCCACCGCGTCCAGGTCCGTCAACCGGACCCCGGCCTCGTCGAGGGCGCGTTCGATCGACGGCTGCAACGCCTCCAGGTGCGCGCGCGCCGCCACCTCCGGCACCACACCGCCGTAGCGGGCGTGCTCGTCCATGCTGGAGGCGATCGTGTTGGACAGCAGGGTGCGTCCGCGGACGATGCCGATCCCGGTCTCGTCGCAGCTCGTCTCGATGCCGAGGACGAGGGGCTCGCTCATGCCGACTCCTTCCGGTCGCTCGGCGCGGCGTCCGCGGTCGTCTGAGCGGCGCGGGACCGGAGGTCCAGGCGCATCACCACGGCGTCCACGTCGTCGGGCTGGTAGTAGTGCGCGCGGCGTCCGATCTCGTCGAAGCCCTCCGACGCGTAGAGCGCGGCGGCCACGGGGTTGTCGGCGCGGACCTCGAGGAAGACCTCACTCGCCCCCCGCTCCTCGGCCTGCGCCAGGAGCGCACGCAGCAGCGCACGGCCCCGCCCCGCGCCCCGATGCCGCGCATCCAGGGCGATCGTCTGGATGTCGGCGTCCCGGGAGCCGCGCAGCGCCCGCACTCCCCCATAGCCGACGATCCGCTCGCCCGCCGCATCCGGCTCGACGACGACGAGGTAGCTGCCGTGCGGGGAGGCCAGCTCGGCGGCCATCGCCTCCGCGCTCCAGGCGTCGCGGGGGAACGAGGCCTGCTCGATCGCCATGATCGCGTCGAGGTCGTCCGGGGAGGCCGGCCGGATCATGATCCGACCCGTTTCGGCGCGCTCGGGATCCGGGCGTCCGGCGCCCGCAGGTACAGCGGCTCGGCGCCCGCGAGGGTGCGTCCGGCGGCGACGGCCCGGGCGCCGACACGGGCGAGGGAGACCGCGGACAGCTCGGTCGCGGTGATCTGGCGGAGCGCCCCCAGACGCGCGTCGACCTCCTCGCGGGGGACGAGCACGGTATCCACCACGACGTGCGGGATCCCGTCGACGTCGAGCCCCTCGAAGACCGTCACCGCGGACTCACGACGGCGCGCATCGGTGAGGATCGCGAACGGCTCGCTCGGCTTCTCTTCGCGGATGACGGAGAGGGCGGCGGCGAGATGGCTGGGCACGGGGACCACGGGGACGCCTCGGCCGAGGGCGAACGCGCGGGCCGCGGCGATCCCGATCCGCAGCCCGGTGAACGGCCCCGGCCCCATGCCCGCGACCACGTGCGTGAGCGGGTCGTCGGGCGCCTCCGCCTGGGCGGCGGCGAGCGCGTCCTGCAGCATCGTTCCGATGACCTCGGCGTGCCCGAGGGCGTTTCGTTCCCCGAGCTCGGCCAGGGTCGATCCGTCACGGCCGAGGAGGGCGACGGCCGAGCCCAGGGACGTGTCGACGGCGAGGATCACCCCTCCAGGGTAGTCTCCGCCGCCGCCCGCCGACGCCGGGACGATCCGGTGCCGGCCGGATCCGCGCGCCCGGGTCGGCGGGGTCAGCGGCCGCCGCGGCGGATCGTCACGACCCTCGGGGCGTCCGCGTCCAGGTCCTCGTCCGCGACGTCGTCCCGTGCCCCGGCTCCGGCCCCGACCGGCCGCTCCAGCTCGATGTCCCACCAGGAGTCGGCCAGGTCCTCGGCGATCCCGCGCCCCCACTCCACGACGACCACCGAACCGGCGGCGTCGACGTCGAGATCGTCGAGCTCCGCCGCGGACCCCAGACGGTACGCGTCCATGTGCACGAGCGGGGCGCGCCCGACCAGGGAGGGGTGCGTCCGGGCCAGCACGAACGTCGGGCTCTGCACGGGACCGCGCACTCCCAGCCCCTCGGCGAGGCCGCGCGTGAAGGTCGTCTTCCCCGCGCCGAGCGGACCGGTGAGGATCAGCACGTCCCCGGCTTCCAGACCGCCGCCGATCGCGCGCCCGAGCGCCTCCATGTCCTCGGCCGTCGCGATCTCGTGGCGTCCGAGCAGGGTGTCCGAGACGCTCACGAGACCGTCCGCCGCGGCACCCGGGGGCCGATCCGGGTGACGATCTCGTAGTTGATGGTGCCCGCCGCGTCCGCCCAGGTCGTGGCGGACGGATGACCGAGGGTGGGATCCCCGAACAGGATCGCCTCGTCGCCGACGGCGACGGCGTGGTCGCCGACGTCCACGACGAACTGGTCCATCGCGATCCGTCCGGCCACCGGGAAGCGCCGTCCGCCGATGAGGACCGGCCCGCGTCCCGACGCCTGCCTCGGGATCCCGTCGGCGTAGCCCAGCGGGATCAGGGCGAGGGTGGTCTCCTGGGCGGTGCGGTGGTCGTACCCGTAGGAGACGCCCTGCCCGGCGGGGACGCGGCGCACGGCCGCGACGGCGGCCCGCAGCGTCATCGCGGGGCGCAGGCCCAGGTCCGCGGACGAGCGGTCGTCGAACGGCGACAGCCCGTACAGGCCGATGCCGATGCGCACGGCGTCGAGGCGGGTCTCCGGCAGGTCGATCGCCGCCGCGGTGGCCGCGAGGTGGCGGATCTCCGGTCGCACGCCCGCGGCCTCGGCCTGCGCACAGCCGCGCTCGAAGGCGGCGAGGGCGGCCAGGTCGTCCGCGGGCGACGTGTTGGAGACGTGGCTGAACAGGCCCACGATCCGGATCCGACCGATCCGCTCCAGCCGTGCGGCCTCCGCGAGCACGCGCTCCCAGGCGGCGGGCGCCACGCCGTTGCGGGACAGGCCGGTCTCGAGCTTCAGGTGGACTCCGACCGGGGTCCGCGCCGAGGCGGCGGCCGCGGCGGCCTCGAGCTGGTCGAAGGAGGAGATGCCGATCTCGATGCCCGCCTCGGCGGCGTCGTCGAAACGGCGCCGCGGGGCGTGCAGCCAGGCGAGCACGGGCGCGTTGACGCCCTCTCGGCGCAACGCCAGCGCCTCGTCGACCGTGGCCACGCCCAGCCGGGTCGCGCCGCCGGCGAGCGCCGCGACGGCTGCCGACGCGGCTCCGTGCCCGTAGGCGTTCGCCTTGATCACGCCGATGACGTCGGTGCCGGTCATCCGGCGCAGCTGACGGGTGTTGTCGCTGATCGCGTCCAGGTCGATCACGGCTTCGCGGAACAGGGTCATGGTCTGCCCTCCCTCGGCGGATCGTCCACAGTATCGGCGCGAGACCCCCTCTGCCCGCCGGGACCCCCTCCTGCAGGCGCTTCTCCCGGGGGGTGTGGGCGGCCGGAGGGGGTATCGGTCCCCTCCGCGACGACGAACGCGGCGGCCAGGCCCGCGTCGTGGCTGAGCGTGAGGTGCACCGTGGAGATGCCCCGTTCCCGGACGACCTCGGCGGTGGTGCCGGTGAGCACGAAGTAGGGGCGGCCCGACTCCTCCGAGGCGATCTCGATCTCCGTCCAGTGCACGCCGTCCGATCCGCCCAGGGCCTTGATCAGCGCTTCCTTCGCGGCGTAGCGCGCGGCGAGCGACGCCAGCCGCAGCGACCGCTCGGCCGGAGCGAAGAGCCGCTCGGACAACCGGGGGGTCCGCGTCATCGTCTGCTCGAACCGCGCGATGTCCACGATGTCGATGCCGGTGCCGATGATCACCGGTTCAGCCTACTCGCGCCCGCCCCGCCCTCCCCCGGCTCCCGTCGCACCGCCGCCCCGGCCGAGTGGTCAGAAAGTGTGGGTTGTCGCGCCGTGAACCCACAGTTTCTGACCACTCGGCACCGCGCGCAGGTGCGGCGCTCGAGGGGCCGGGGTCACTCGACCGTGACGGACTTGGCGAGGTTGCGCGGCTGATCCACGTCCAGCCCCTTCGCCGTGGCGAGCGCCATCGCGAAGATCTGCAGCGGCACGACGGCGAGGATCGGCTCGAACAGCGGCTCGGCCAGAGGGATCCGGATCACCTCGTCCGCGAAGGGCAGGACCGCCGCGTCCCCCTCCTCCGCGATGACGATCACCCGGGCGCCGCGCGCACGGATCTCCTGGATGTTGGAGATCACCTTCGCATGCACGAGGGACGAGTGACGCGGCGAGGGGACGATCACGAACACCGGCTGCCCCGGCTCGATGAGAGCGATCGGGCCGTGCTTGAGCTCGCCCGCGGCGAAGCCCTCCGCGTGGATGTAGGAGATCTCCTTGAGCTTGAGCGCGCCCTCCAGGGCGATCGGATAGCCGACGTGACGGCCGAGGAACAGCACCGAACGGGTGTCGGCCATCCATCCCGCCAGCTGTGCCACGTGCGCCTGCTCCGACTCCAGGACGCGGGCGAGCTTGCCCGGGAGCGCCTCCAGCTCGGCGACGTCGCGTGCGGCGTCCGACGACAGCGTCCCGCGGACGCGCCCCATGTGCAGGCCCAGCAGCTCCAGGGCCGTGATCTGGGCGACGAAGGCCTTGGTCGACGCCACCGCGACCTCCGGTCCCGCGTGCGTGTAGACGACCGCGTCGGACTCCCGCGGGATCGTCGCCCCCTGGGTGTTACAGATCGACAGGGTCCGCGCGCCGCGCTCCCGCGCGTACTTGACCGCCATCAGGGTGTCCATGGTCTCGCCGGACTGGCTGATCGAGACCACGAGCGTGCGGTCCCCGATCACCGGGTCCCGGTACCGGAACTCGTGCGCGAGCTCGACGTCCACGGGCACGCGCGCCCACTGCTCGATCGCGTACTTGCCGACCATCCCGGCGTACGACGCCGTGCCGCACGCGGTGACGATGACCCGGTCGACGTCGCGCAGCAGGTCGTCCATGCCCTCGAGCTCCGGGATCACGACCTCTCCGTCGCGGACGCGCCCGCGGATCGTGTTCGCGACCGCCTCCGGCTCCTCCGAGACCTCCTTGGCCATGAAGCTGGGCCATCCGCCCTTCTCCGCGGCGGCCGCGTCCCACGACACCTCGAACGGCTCGGCCTCGACGACCGTGCCGTCGAAGTCGGTGACGGTCACCTGGCCGGGCGTGATCGCGACGATCTGGTCCTGCCCGATCGCGAGGGCGCGACGGGTGTGCTCCACGAAGGCGGCCACGTCGGAGCCGAGGAAGTTCTCCCCCTCGCCCAGCCCGATCACGAGCGGCGAGTTGCGGCGGGCCCCGACGACGAGGTCCGGCTCGTCCTGATGCACGGCCAGCAGGGTGAAGGCCCCCTCGAGGCGTCCGACGACGGCGCGGAACGCCTCCTGGAGGTCGCCCGTGCGGGCGTGCTCGCGCCCGAGCAGGGCCGCGGCGACCTCGGTGTCGGTCTCGCTGCGGAAGGTCACGCCCTCCGCGGCGAGCTCGGCGCGCAGCGCCGCGAAGTTCTCGATGATGCCGTTGTGGATGAGCGCGAGGCGCCCCTCGTCGGCGAGGTGCGGATGCGCGTTGACGTCCGTCGGGCCGCCGTGCGTCGCCCACCGGGTGTGCCCGATCCCGGTCGTCCCGGAAGGGAGCGGATGCGCGTCGAGCTCGTCGCGCAACACGCCGAGCTTCCCGGCCTTCTTCGCGCTGGAGAGCGTCCCGTCCTCCGTGATCACGGCGATCCCGGCCGAGTCGTAGCCGCGGTACTCCAGGCGAGCGAGCCCGGCGAGGAGGATGTCCTGGCTCGGACGCGAGCCGACGTAACCGACGATTCCACACATGCGGTCCAGAGTAAGCGGCGCCTTTTGCGCAGGTTCTGAACGAATGGAGCGTGCTCGTGCGGATCGGAGCCACCCGCCGAGGCGCTCGCCCGATCTGCACACATCACCCCGATCCGCACACCGAATCGCGCAAGACGTGTGCAGATCGGGACCGGGTGTGCAGATCGGGACCGGGTGTGCAGATCGGGGCCGGACGCAGATCGGGGACGGACGGAGGCAGGAGCCGGGCGGGCACCGGCTCGGCCCGGGGTCAGAGCTTGCGGAGCAGGACGCTCTCGACGGAGTGGTCCGCCCCCTTGTTCAGCACGAGCGAGGCGCGATGGCGGGTGGGCTGGACGTTCTCGACGAGGTTCGGCAGGTTGATCTCGTTCCAGTAGCCCATGGCGGTGGTCACGGCCTCGTCGTCGGTGAGGTGCGCGAAGACGTTGAAGAACGAGCTCGGGTTCGCGAAGGCGCCCTTGCGCAGGGCGAGGAAGCGCTCGACGTACCACTGGGCGATGTGATCCGGATCCGCGTCGACGTAGACGGAGAAGTCGAACAGGTCGCTGACGGCCACGTCGTTGGGCGCGGGCGGCGGCTGCAGGACGTTGAGCCCCTCGACGATCACGACGTCGGGGCGGCGGACCACCACGTGCGCGTCCGGCACGATGTCGTAGCGGATGTGCGAGTAGAAGGGCGCGCGGGCCTCCTCGGCGCCGCTCTTCACCTTCGTGAGGAACTCGACCAGCGCCCGGCGATCGTACGACTCCGGGAAGCCCTTGCGGTCCATGAGCCCGCGCCGCTCGAGCTCGGCGTTCGGGTAGAGGAAGCCGTCCGTCGTGACGAGCTCCACCCGCGGCGTGCCGGGCCAGCGGCTCATGAGCTCCCGGAGCAGACGGGCGATGGTGGACTTCCCGACCGCGACGGATCCGGCCACGCCGACGACGAAGGGCGTGGTGTCGTCCTCCTCCTGGAGGAAGGTGCTGGTGGCCGCGCCGAGCTTTTTGGTGGAGGTCGCGTAGAGGCTGAGCAGCCGGCTCAGCGGCAGATAGACCTCGCGGACCTCGGTGAGATCCAGCCGATCGCCGATGCCCCGGATCTCCACGACCTCGGTCTCGGACAGGGGCTGGTCCAGGTCGGCCGCCAGGCGCGCCCAGTCCGCTCGGTCGATCCGGCGGTACGGCGACAGCGGCGCGAGGGTCTCGGGACTCACGTCCCCCATCGTAGCCACGCGCGCCGCCGCTCCCGTCCGGTGGTCGGCGGACGGGGACGGCACCATTCGTCCCCGCCCGCCCGTCTCGATCAGATCCGGCGCATCCGGCCCCAGTGCCACCAGGGGATGGAGAAGCCGATCTGGTCCGCCCAGCCGAAGAAGTGCTTGCTGCGCGGGTAGTACATGCCGTACCAGAACAGGGGCACCCACTCCGTGTCGCGGGCCCACACCTCCTGGAGCCGGCGGTAGTGCGCGCCGCGCTCCGCGAGCGTCGTGGCCTCGCGCGCGGCCTCGTAGGCGGCGTCGACGTCGGCGTTGGCGTGGCCGGCCATGTTGTTGCGCCCGGCGCTGGAGTACTTCGTCGCCGTGATCTCCGGATCCGGAGCCATCGAGCCGCCGACGATGATCAGGTCGAACTCCCCGCCCCGCCGGACGATCGAGGCCCAGTCCGGGGAGGACAGGCCGTCGTACGTCACCGCGAACCCGACCGCCTCGAGCTGTCGCGCGACGATCTCGGCGAGCGGCTTGTGCCCGAAGAACATGTCCATGTAGTATAGCCGGATGTCGCCGCGGCTGCCGTTCGCGTCCTTCGTCAGCCCGGCCTCGTCGAGGAGGCGCTCGGCGGCCTCGACGTCGTGCGCCGGCGCCTTGGCCTCGGGGTTGAACGCCCACTCGCTGCTGCCGAGGAGGTAGTGGTCCCACGCCTGCGAGACGCCGGGGTCGCCGAGCCGATCGATCTCGCTGCGGTCGACCGCGTGCGCGATCGCACGACGGGCGCGCTCGTCCTTCCACCGCTCCTGGCGGTGGTTGAAGTCCAGCAGGGCCATGCCCGGCCCTTGGCGGGTCATGATCTCGGCCTCGGAGTCCTCCGGGACCAGGTGCAGGCGGTCGCGGGTGAGTGTGTCCTGCGGCACGATGTGCGCCTCGCCGCGCGCGACCATGCGCACGCACTCGTCCCGGTCCGGCACGATCTTCAGGATCAGCCGGTCGATCGCCGGCTGCGGACCCCAGTGGTCGGGGACCGCCTCCATGATCACGTGCTCCCCGGGCGTCCAGTCGACGAGCCGGAACGGTCCGGATCCGACCGGCTTCAGGTTGTGCGGGTTGGTCGACCAGTCGGTGCCCTCGTAGAGGTGCGCGGGCAGGATGTGGGCGAAGATGAAGTTCCCCAGCAGCACCAGGAACCCCGAGTTGGGCCGGGAAAGGTGGTAGTCGACGGTGTGCCGGTCGACCTCCTCGATGTGATCGACGTCCTGCAGGAACATCGCGCCGGTGTAGCCCATCTCCTTCGCATGGCTGTGGGTGTAGGCCACGTCGTGGGCCGTCAGGGGCGTCCCGTCCTGCCACCGCGCCGCCTTGTTCAGGTGGAACCGCCAGCGCCGCGCGCCGTCGAGGCACTCCCAGTGCGTTGCGAGGTCCGGGAACGGGTTGATCTCGTACCACTCGTTGAGCACGACGCGGTTGTAGATGTTGTTGCACGCCAGGTATCCGGCGCTGCCGGTGGTGTTGCGGTAGACGTCGTTGAACTCGAGGGCGTCGTGGGGTGTGGCCACGATGAAGTCGACGCTCATCATCCTCCTTCTCGGGGAACCCGCCGCGGCTGCGACGGGAGGTTCATGCCTCGGCCGGGCACGGGGCCGCGGGGCTGTCCGGGGTCGGCCAGACCGGCAGCGGCGCGCGCATGCGTGCCCGCTGGAGAGCCGGGTCCGGGACGGGGACCGCGGCCAGCAGGGCGCGGGTGTACGGGTGTGCGGGATCCCCGATGACCTGCGCGGCAGGCCCCGCCTCGACCATCTGACCGCCGTGCATGACGCCGATCCGGTGGGCGAGCTCGGCGACCACGGCCATGTCATGCGACACGAAGAGGTACGAGACGCCGCGCTGGCGCTGGAGGTCCCGGAGCAGCTCCAGGATCTCCGCCTGCACCGACACGTCCAGGGCCGACACCGGCTCGTCCAGGATGATCAGGTCCGGGTCCACGGCGAGCGCCCTGGCGATCGCGATGCGCTGCCGCTGTCCTCCGGAGAACTCGTGCGGGAACCGGTCGACGGCGTCGGCGGGCAGGCGCACCTGGGCGAGGAGCTCGGCGATCTGGCCCGGCCGGTGCGCGAGCCGCTGGATCCGGCGCGGCTCGCGCAGGATGTCGGCGACCGTCATCCGCGGGTCCAGCGACGTGTACGGGTCCTGGAACACGACCGACACCGCCGCCCGGAACCGGCGCCCGGCGGCGCCGCGCACGCCGGTGACGTCGTCCCCGCGGAAGCGGACGCTCCCGGCCGTCGCGCGCTCGAGGCCGAGGATGGTGCGCAGCAACGTGGTCTTCCCGGATCCGGACTCCCCCACGACCGCGAAGGTCTCTCCGGGACGCAGATCCAGAGACACCCCGCAGAGCGCGTGGACGACCGCGCCCCGGCGCCGCGGCCGGAAGTGCGTGACGAGCTCGCGCACCTGCAGCAGGGGCTCGGCCGCCGACGCGGCGTCGGCGGCGGGAACGGGAGTGGGACGATCCATGTCAGGCCTCCTCGATCGCGCCGTGCCGGCTGAGATCGGGCGCGAGCGAGAGGAGCTTGCGCGTGTACTCGTGGGCCGGCGCCGTGAAGATGTCCTGCACGTCGCCGCTCTCGACGATTCGTCCCGCCTGCATCACGACGACGCGATCGGCGATGCCCGCGACCAGGGCGAGGTCGTGCGTGATGAACAGCATCGAGGCGCCGGTGCGCTCGCGCGCCGCGGCCAGGGTCTTCATCACCTGCGCCTGCACCGTCACGTCCAGCGCGGTCGTGGGCTCGTCGGCGATGATGAGGTCGGGATCCATCGCCATCGCCATCGCGATGACCACGCGCTGGCGCATGCCGCCCGAGAGCTGGTGCGGGTAGGAGGCCAGCACTCGTGCCGGGTCCTTGATCGAGACGCCGGTCAGCAGCACCGTCGCCCGCTCGTCGAGCGCCGCCCCGGTGATCCCGGACATCCGGAGCTGGTCGGCGAACTGCCGCCCGATCGTGAGGACCGGGTTCAGCGAGGTGGAGGGATCCTGCAGCACCATGGCGATCCGTCTGCCCCGCAGGCGACGCCACTGCTCGAAACGCAGCTCCATGAGGTCGATGCCGTCGAACCGCAGCTCCCCGCTCGCGACCGCCGTCGGCGGGAGGAGTCCGACGAGCGACAGCGCGGTGAGGGTCTTCCCCGAGCCCGACTCCCCGACGAGCGCCGTCACGCTGCCCGGCGCCAGATCCAGGCTGATCCGGTCGACGACGGCGCGCCCGGAGAACTCGACCGAGAAGTCACGGATCTCGACGAGCCGGCCCGTCTCCGGCGGGGCGGACGCCCGCGGGGTCGCGCCGCGGCGGGTCCGGCGACGGGCGCCCCCCATCGGTCGTGCGTCGAGGGGGTTCACGGGGGCGGACTTCGGGTTCACGGCGTCCCGCAGCCCCTCGCCGATGTAGTTGACCGACAGCACGAGCAGGATGATGAGCAGCCCCGGGAAGTAGAACAGCCACGGCCGCGTCAGCACCGCCGACTGCGCGTCGGCCACGAGGCGGCCGAGCGAGGTGTCCGGAGGCTGGACCCCGAAGCCGAGGAAGGACAGCCCCGTCTCGGCGAGGATCGAGGCGCCGAACAGCAGCGTCGCCGCGACGATGATGTGGTCCGCGACGTTCGGGATGAGGTGGCGGAACATGACGCGGAGGGAGCCCGCTCCCATGGTGCGCGCGGCGTCCACGTACGGCAGCGCCCGGAGCCCGAGGACGACTCCGCGGACCAGGCGCGCCATGGACGTCCACATCAGGACGCCGAGCACGAGCGACAGGGCGAACCAGGACACGCCGCCGGCCGGCACCACGGATCCGAGGAAGGCCGCGATCGCGAGGGTCGGCAGGGTCAGGGTGAGATCGACCAGCCGCATGATCGCGGCGTCGACGGCGGCGCCGAGGTAGCCCGCCACGACGCCGAGGACGGTGCCGATGACGGTGGCCACCACGGTCACGCTGAAGGCGATGAGCAGCGACTGCTGCAGCCCGCGGAGCACCTGGGCGAACTGGTCGCGGCCGAGCTGATCGGTGCCCATCGGGTGCTGCAGGCTGGGGCTCGCCGACAGGTCGGGGGTGATCTGGCCCGCCGCGTACGGCCACAGCGGCGGCACGACGATCGCGACGACGACGAGCAGTGCGAGCACGCCGAGGGCGACGATCCCGGTCCGGTGGCGCAGGAACCGGCGCAGCACGACGCGGAACTGACCGCTGCCGTCCGCCGCGGCCGTCGCGACGAGCTCGGTCTTGGGCGAGAGGTTCGACGGCTCAGTGAGAGACATAGCGCACCCGGGGGTCGAGGACGAGGTAGAGCAGGTCGGCGATCAGGTTGAACAGCACGACGGCGGCCGCGGCGATGAGCAGCCAGGCCATCACCGCGTTCGTGTCCCGCAGCGTGATCGACTCCAGCAGGAAGACGCCCATCCCGCGCCACTGGAACACGGTCTCGGTGATCACGGCGCCGGAGAACAGGGCGGGAAGATCCAGAGCGACGATGGTGACGATGGGCACCAGCGCGGGCCGCACGACATACGACCAGATCACGGTCCGCCGGGGCAGGCCCTTGAGCACGGCGAAGCGGACGTGGTCGCTGCCGAGGCTCTCCGCCACGGCCGTGCGCTGATAGCGGCTCCACACCGCGTAGTGCACGAGAGTGAGGACGATCGTGGGCAGGACGAGGTGGGCGGCGCTGTCCAGGAACGCGGCCAGCGGGTCGGTGGGCGCCGGGATGGACGTCGCCCCGACCGTCGCGAAGATCTGGTATCCGGTCAGCTCGTTGAACCCGATCCCCCACTGCTTGAGCAGGACGGCCAGCCAGAACGAGGGCAGCGCCAGCAGGACGAACGCCGTCGGGGTGAGCACGACGTCGGGCCAGCGCCGCTGCCGCAGCGCCGAGACCGTGCCGGCGAGCACCGCCAGCACGAGGGCGATGACGACGGCGACGCCGACGAGCTGAAGGCTCACGCCGATCCGGCTGCCCAGCTCCGCGCCGATGTCTCTGGCGGGCTGCACCGAGGGGCCGAAGTCCCCCCGGAGCAGTCCGCCGAGCCACAGGACGTAGCGCTGGGCGATCGGGAGATCCAGGCCGAGACGGTGCTCCTCCGCGGAGATCACGCTCTCCGACACGGGCGGCTGGCGATCGCGCAGCTCCGCCAGCGGGTCGCCGGAGACGCCGACGATCACGAAGATGAGCACCGTCGACAGCAGCAGCACCATGAGCGCGCTGCCGAATCGGCGCAGGATCATCCCGACCATCGCGTCAGCCTGCCGCCACGCGGTCCGCGGTCGCGACGGGCCGGATCCGGCCCCAGTGCCACCACGGGACCGTGTACGCCACCTGGTCCGACCAGCCGAAGAAGTCCGTGCTGCGGGCGAAGTAGGTGCCGTACCAGAACAGCGGGACGTACTCCACGTCCCGGGCGAGGACGGTCTGGAGCTCCCGGTAGTGCTCCCCGCGCTCGGGGATCGTCAGGGCCTCCCTGGCCCGCTGGAACGCCGCGTCGACCTCCGGGTTCGCGTGCCCGCCGACGTTGTTGTCGCCGCCGGTCGAGTACTTCGTCGACATGATCTCCGGGTCCGGGGTCATGGAGCCGCCGATGATGATGAGGTCGAAGTCGCGGTCGCGCGTGATCGTGTTCGCCCAGTCGACGGAGCTGAGCCCCGACCACGTCACGTCGAAGCCGACCCGGTCGAGCTGGTCCGCCACGATCCGTGCGAGCGGACGGTGCCCGTCGAACGTGTCCATGTAGTACAGGCGCAGGTGGCCGCGGCGTCCGTCCGCGCCGCGCGTCATCCCGACCTCGTCCAGCAGTTCCTCGGCGCCGGCCAGATCGTGCGCGGGCGCCTTCGCCTCCGCGTTGAACGCCCAGTCCGTGCTGGCGAGCAGGTAGTGGCCCCAGGCCTGCGAGATGCCAGGGTCGCCGAGCGCGTCGATCTCCGAGCGGTCGACCGCCTGGGCGATCGCCCGGCGGGCGCGGACGTCCTTCCACCGGTCCTGCGCCTGGTTGAAGTCGAGGAGGGCCTGTCCCGGTCCGCGGTCGAGCATGAGCTCGATGCCGGCGGTGGCGCCCTCCAGCAGCGGCAGCCGGTCCTTCGTGAGCGTGTCCTGCGGGAAGTAGTGCGCCTCGCCGCGGGCGAGCATCCGCACGCACTCGTCGCGATCGGGGACGATCTTGAGGATCAGCCGGTCGATCTCGGGGCGCGGGCCCCAGTGGTCCTTCACCGCCTCCATGACGATCCGGTCGCCGGGGATCCACTCGGCGAAGCGGAAGGGCCCGGATCCGACCGGGTCGAGGTTGTGCGGGTTCGTCGCCCAGTCGGTCCCCTCGTACAGGTGCGCGGGGAGGATGTGGGTCCAGACGAAGTTCCCGAGCATCACGAGGAAGCCCGAGTTCGGGCCCTTCAGGTGGTAGTCGAGGGTGTGGTCGTTCACGATCTCGATCTCTGCGACGTCCTTGAGCATCCGCCCGCCGGTGTAGCCGTTCGCGATGGCGTGGGTGTGGGTGTAGTGGACGTCGTGCGCCGTGAGCGGCATCCCGTCGTGCCAGCGCGCGGCCTGGTTCAGGTGGAAGCGCCAGCGACGGGCGCCGTCCAGGCACTCCCAGTGCGTCGCGAGGTCGGGATACGGGTGGATGTCGCTCCACTCGTTGAGCACCAGCCGGCTGTACAGGTTGTTGCACGCGATGTATCCGGCGCTTCCGGTCACGTTGCGATACACGTCGTTGAATTCGACGGCGTCGTCCGGGGACACGACGATGAAATCGGTGGTCAAGGGGTCACCTTTCGTAGGGGTCGAGCACGCAGCGTCCGATGTCGTGCATCGGGAGGACCGCGCGGGCCGGGCTGCGTCGGCCGGCCCGCGCGGAGTGCGTCATTCGGCGATGCCCCACTGCTCGATGTTCATCGTCACGCCGTACTTGCTCGGGTCGACGTGGATGTTGCGGTACTTGTCCGCGTAGGCGGCCATGTTGCTGTAGGCGAAGAGCGGCATCACCACGCCGTCCTCGAGGAGGAGGAGGTCGAGCTCGTTCATCAGCTCCACCTGCTTCTCCTCGTCCAGCTCCGCCGAGGCCCGGGCGAGCAGGTCGTCCACCTCGGGGTTGCTGTACCCGAAGGAGCGGGGCGCACCGGTGCCGTACCACTGCTGGATCGAGAGCGGTCCGAGATCGAGCGCGGTCCCGGTGGCCATGATGTCGAACGAGCCCTCCCGCAGCGCGGGCGAGTAGCGGGCGCCGTCGGCGGGGTCGATGACGATCGTGATCCCGATCTCCTTGAGCTGCTGCTGCGCGATCACGGCGATGTCCATGCGGGTCTGGTCGGCGGCGTAGGTGAGGAAGGTGAGGTCGCGCAGCGGCGAGCCGTCGGGAAGCAGGAGCTTTCCCCCCTCGATCGAGTAGCCGGCGTCCTCGAGGATCTTCGTGGCCTTCTCGACGTCACCGATCCCCATGCCGACCTTCTCCGTGTTGGGACGGTAGGCCTCGACCCCGCCGATCCGCTGCCCGGGGACGTAGACGGCGCTCTGCATGAGCGGGACGTCGGGCGCCGCCTGCCCCGCGGTGCGGGCGTACATGTCGGAGAAGTTCATCGCCGTGTAGATCGCCTTGCGAAGCGCGGGGTCGCTCATCACGTCGCCCGTGGTCTTCATGCCGAGGTGGGCATAGGTCAGCGTCGCACCGATGCTGTACGTGGTGCTCGGCATCGTCTTGACCTGCTCGACCGTGTCGACGGTCGGGTTCATGTAGACCATCTGCACCTCGCCGCTCTGCAGGGCCGTGACCTGCTCCCCCTGGCCCTTGATGTAGCGGATGATGACCTCGTCCAGGTGCGCGGGCTCGCCGTACCACTTCGGGTTCTTGGCCAGCGTGAGGGAGATCCCCTCGGTGTACTCCTTCACGATGTACGGGCCGCCGGAGAACGCGGGGACGTTCTGGCTGAAGCCCTGGTTGAAGGAGGTCGCGAGGTCTCCGTATCCCTCGGCGATGTGCGCGGGAAGGAGGTAGTTGAACAGCGCGCGCCACTGCGAGAACGGCTCGGAGTAGACCATGGTGACGGTCTTCCCGTCCTCGCTGCCGGTGACGCTCTCGATCGAGTCGTAGCCGTCGGTGAAGGCCGCGAGGCAGTCCGGGCAGCTCTCCGGGTCCTGGACCGCCTGGGTGTACGCGAAGTCGTCGGCCGTGATCGGAACACCGTCGGACCAGACCGCGTCGTCCTGGATCCGGTACACGACCGTCATCGGGTCCGTCTCGGTGACCTCGGCGGACTCCAGCAGCGCTTCGTTGAGGACGACGGAGGTGTCCGGCTGGCTGAGGAAGGGGTGCGGGTACATCGGCCACTGCTGCTGGCGCTGGCCGGTGGTGTCCCCCGCGGCGGACAGCGGGTTCCAGTCCTCCATCGGCGACGTCGCGGCGAAGGTGAGGGAGCCTCCGTCGGCGACCGTCTCGACCGGGGCGTCGGTCGCCGCGCCCGTGTCGCCGGACGTCGAGGGAAGCGGTGCGCATCCGGTGAACGCCAGCGACAGGCCGGCGATCGAGGCGGCGACGGTCAGTGCGGCACGGCGGCGCCGGGAGGGGAAGGGGCTCCGGGACCTGGGCATGACATCCTCCTTTGGATTCGGGTCGCGATCAGGAGGGACACGGTCGGGTCGGCCCTTGGCAGATCACTTGGTCGGATCCTATGATCGGCCAAAGAGGAACTACAAGACCAATATGTCCCCGGACATAAAGGAGGACGATGGAGGATCCGACACCCCTGGATCTCCTGCACAGCCGCATGACGCTGCGGACCACCGCGGCGCTCACGCAGACGGTCGCGGACATGATCGCCGCGGGCCTTCTCGCGCCGGGCGACCGGCTGCCGACCGTGCGCGAGGTCGCCGAGGACTGCGGGATGAGCAGGTCCGCGGTGGGCGAGGCGTGGCGCGAGCTCGGCGCGAGAGGCCTCATCGAGACCCGCCGCCGCGGGGGGACCGTGGTCCTGGGCAAGCCGCCCACGCCGCGGGCGCTGCGGTACGAGAGCATGATCCGGAGCACCGTCAGCGGCGTGCGCGACCTCGCGAACATCCGCACCGACGGGCTGACGTACCCCGACCTCTCCCGCGCCATGGCGTGGTCCGTGACCCAGCCGCGGCTCCACGAGCCGTTCGCGGAGCCGATCACCGCCGAGCTGGAGGATGCGGTGCGCCGGACCTGGCCGTTCGAGCCCGAGCGCTTCGTGACCATGCACGGGCTCATGGACGGCGTCGAGCTCGCGCTCTCCCTGCTCGTCAAGCCCGGGGACGCGGTGATCGTCGAGTCCCCCACGCACGGACGGATCCTCGACGTCCTCGAGGCGCTGGGCGCGCGGGCCGTCGCCGTGGAGTACGGCGTCGAGGGGCCGGACCTCGTCGCACTGCGCCGCGCCCTCGTCAGCAAGCCCGTGGCCTTCGTGTATCAGCCGACCGGCCAGATGCCCTCCGGCCGCTCCGTCACGGAGGGGTGGGCGGAGGCCGCCGCCGAGTTCCTCCCGGACACCCTCCCGATCCTCGAGCTCTCGCAGTTGTCGCTGCTGCATCCGGACCACGTGTCACTGGGGAGGTTCCGGCCGCGACAGGTCACGCAGATCCGCTCCTACAACCTCTTCTTCGGCGCCGACATGCGCGTCTCGGTCGTCGGCGGGACCTCGGAGCTCATCGACGCGATGTGGATGCGGCTGACGTACTCCACGCGCTTCGTCAGCCGCCTCGTGCAGGGCGCGCTCGCCTTCCTGCTCACCGACGACGCGTCGCGGCGAGAGCTCGACGCCCTGTGCGACGGAGTGCGCGACCGGTTCCGTCTCCTCGCCGATGCCCTGCGGGCGCGCGGATTCGAGGTCGAGCCCTCCGCGGGCCCGTGCATCTGGCTGCCGGTCCCGGACGACCACTCGGTCTGCACCCGGCTCAGTCAGCAGGGGATCGCGGTGCACCCGGGCCGCTTCTTCCAGGCCGCGCCGTTCCCCGAGGAGCGCGTGCACGTGAACAGCGCCGCCGTGGACGGGGACCACGAGGAGGTGGCGGAGCTCATCGCGGCGGCGTGCCGGCCGTTCCCCATCGGGTGAGGGCGCGGCGAGTAGTCTCGTCACGTGCGACTGGGAGTGCTCGACATCGGATCCAACACCGTGCACCTGCTCGCGGCGGACGTCCACCCCGGTGGCCGCCCGCTCGCGACCACGAGCGACCGGTCGATCCTCCGCCTCATGAGGTTCCTGACGCCGTCCGGCGCGATCAGCGAGGAGGGCGTCGTCGCGCTGGAGACCGCCGTCACGCAGGCCCGGCGCGTCGCCGAGGCGGAACGGGTCGACGCGCTGCTGGCGACGGCGACGAGCGCCGTGCGGTCCGCGTCCAACGGGCCGGAGGTGATCGCCCGGATCGAGGCGGCGCTGGGGCAGCCGCTGCAGGTCCTCGCCGGAGAGACCGAGGCGGAGCTCACCTACCTCGCCGTCCGGCGCTGGTTCGGGTGGTCGGCGGGGAACATCCTGCTCTTCGACATCGGCGGCGGATCGCTGGAGCTGGCCGCCGGATCCGAGGAGCTGCCCGACCTCGCCGTCTCGGCGCCTCTCGGCGCCGGACGCATGACGATCGGCTTCCTCCCCGACGACCCGCCGGGCGAGGACGCGGCCGAGCACCTGCGCGCGCATGCGTCCGAGGTGATCGCCCCGATCGCGGAGCGCTTCGCCGCCCTCCCCTCCCCCGACCACGCCGTGGGCTCCTCGAAGGCGATCCGCTCCCTGGCCCGGCTCGTGGGCTATCAGGCGGTCGGGTGGTCCGGATCGGAGCGGCTGCTGCTGCCGCGCACCGCCCTGGGATCCTGGATCCCGCGACTCGCGCGCCTCCCCGCCTCCGCACGGCAGGAGCTTCCCGGGATCACGCCGGACCGGACCTTCCAGATCGTCGCCGCCGCCGTCGTGCTGCACACCGCGATGACCGCCCTCGACGTGGACGAGCTGGAGGTGTCGCCCTGGGCGCTGCGCGAGGGCGTGCTGCTGCGCTACATCGAGCAGCTCGCCTGGAGTCCCGCTCCGGCCCCGCACGCCGCGCACGCCTGATCCGGCGCCCCGCGCGAGCGCGCGAGATCAGGCAGACGCGCGAGCTCAGGCGACATCTGCTGCCATCTGCCTGATCCCGCGCGTCTGCCTGATTCGGCGCAACCCGATGGCGTTGGGCGAGGCTCGCGTTACAGGGCCAGGCGCTCGCGGACGACGTCCGCGAGGCGCTCGGCGAAGGCGTGGGCGGACTCCGCGTCCGCGGCCTCCACCATCACGCGCACGAGCTGCTCGGTGCCGGAGGCCCGCAGTAGCACGCGGCCGGACTCGCCGAGCTCGGCCTCGACCTCGCGCACCGCCGCGGTCACGACCTCGTCGTCCGTGCGGGTGCGATCCACGTCCTTGACGTTGACGAGCACCTGCGGGTAGACGGTCATGACGGACGCGAGCTCCGCCAGCGTCTTGCGCTGACGGGCCATCTCGGCCACGAGATGCAGGCCCGTGAGGAGCCCGTCGCCCGTGGTGGCGAAGTCGCTGAGGATCACGTGCCCGGACTGCTCGCCGCCGAGCGAGTACCCGCCGGCGTTCATTTCCTCCAGCACGTAGCGGTCGCCCACGCCGGTCGTGCGCACGGTGATGCCGTGCTCGCGCATCGCGACGTGCAGCCCGAGGTTGCTCATCACGGTCGCGACGAGCGTGTCCTGGGAGAGCTTCCCCCGCTGCTTCATCGCGACGGCCAGGATCGCCATGATCCGGTCGCCGTCGACGACGTTGCCCTCGGAGTCCACAGCGAGACAGCGGTCGGCGTCGCCGTCGTGGGCGATCCCGACGTCCGCCCCGACGCGCACGACCTCGGCCGCCAGCTTGTCCAGATGCGTGGAGCCGACGCCGTCGTTGATGTTGATGCCGTCCGGGTCCGCGCCGATCACGGTCACCTTCGCCCCGGCGTTGCGGAACGCCTCGGGCGAGGCACCGGAGGCGGCGCCGTGCGCGCAGTCCAGCACGACGTGGATGCCGTCGAGGCGGTGCGGCAGCGACGCCAGCAGGTGCATGACGTACCGGTCCTCCGCGTCCGAGAAGCGCTGGATGCGCCCCACGTCCGCGCCGGTCGGCTGGAGCTTCGGGCCCGCCATCGCGGCCTCGATCCGCTGCTCGACGACGTCGGGGAGCTTGACCCCTCCGCGAGCGAAGATCTTGATGCCGTTGTCGGGCGCCGGGTTGTGCGACGCCGAGATCATGACCCCGAAGTCCGCGTCCACGTCCGCGATGAGGAACGCCGCCGCCGGCGTGGGCAGGGTGCCGGCGTCCAGGACGTCGACGCCCGAGGAGGCGAGCCCCGCCTCCACGGCGGCGCTGAGGAAGTGTCCCGAGATCCGCGGGTCGCGGGCGACGACGGCGGTGAGCCGCTTGCCGGCGGCCCTGCGCGCCTCGGCGATACGGCCCTGGCCCAGGACGACGGCAGTCGCCTGGGCCAGGGTGAGCGCGAGATCGGCGGTGAGGGGGCCGTTGGCCAGCCCACGCACGCCGTCCGTACCGAACAGTGCCATAGAAGGGACTGTGAGGATCAGCGCTTCGAGTACTGAGGAGCCTTGCGGGCCTTCTTGAGACCGGCCTTCTTGCGCTCGATGACGCGGGCGTCGCGCGAGAGGAAGCCGGCCTTCTTCAGGACCGGACGGTTGTTCTCGGCGTCGATGTTGTTGAGCGCACGGGCGATGCCGAGACGCAGAGCGCCGGCCTGGCCCGAGTCGCCGCCACCCGAGATGCGCGCGATGACGTCGTACGCACCCTGCAGGTTCAGCACCGTGAACGGGTCGTTGATCAGCTGCTGGTGCAGCTTGTTCGGGAAGTAGTCCTCGAGCGTGCGGCCGTTGACCGTGATGGTGCCCGAACCGGGGACGAGGCGCACGCGGGCGATGGCCTGCTTGCGGCGGCCCACGGCGGCGCCGGGGACGCTCAGCACGGGGCGGGGCGCGCTCTCGACGGCCTCGGCCTCAGGGGTCGAGGTGGTGAAGTTCTGCGGGAATTCGGTGGTGTCCTGGATGTCAGCCACGAGTATGTCCTTATCTGGGCGGCGCTTACTGGGCGACCTGGTCGAGGGTGTACGTCTTCGGCTGCTGCGCGGCGTGCGGGTGCTCGGCACCCGTGTACACCTTCAGCTTCGCCAGCTGCTGGCGGCCGAGGCTGTTCTTCGGGAGCATGCCGCGGACGGCCTTCTCCACGGCGCGGACCGGGTTCTTCTCGAGCAGCTCGGAGTAGGCGACGGCCTTGAGCCCGCCCGGGTGGCCCGAGTGGCGGTAGGCGATCTTCTTCTGGAGCTTCTGGCCCGTGAGCGCGACCTTGTCCGCGTTCACGATGATGACGAAGTCGCCGGAGTCGATGTGGTTGGCGAAGGTCGGCTTGTGCTTGCCGCGCAGGAGCGCTGCGGCGTGCGAAGCCAGACGGCCGAGGACGACGTCGGTGGCGTCGATGACGACCCAGTCACGCTGGACCTGCCCGGCCTTCGGGGTGTAAGTGCGCGTCACGATAGTGCTGCTTTCTTGATTCGAACGGAGAGGTTCGTGAATCCCGCTCCGGGGCGCTTCGACCGTCGGGACCGTTTCCGGTCCTGCACCTGCCGAAGGGCGCCAGTGGAGGGCTCACGTTCGTGCGCCCCGCCCCTCGGACACGCCGAGGCATGGGGCACCAAAGGGATAGCTTACGGCATCCGACCGTCTTCCCCAAATGCCCCGGTTCAGCCCGGTTCGGCGACGACGAGGATCGGACGGTGGTCGCTGGACCCCTGCGCGAGGGTCCGGATCTCCCGGATGTCGAAGCCGATGGACGTCGCGAAGTCGTAGTGCCCGCGGAACACCCGGTACCGCGTGTACGTGCGCTCGTCGCTCAGGGTCAGGGTGTAGCCGTGGTCGCGGACGGCCTGGCCGAGGTTCTCCTTGAACACCGGGTAGTTGTAGTCGCCCACCATCAGGATGGGAAGGCCGTCGCCGAGCTCCGTGAGGGCGTCCAGCGCCGCCCGGATCTGATGGCGGCGCAGCGAGTTCAACGCCGTGAGGGGCGCCGCGTGGAAGGACGCGATCACGAAGTCGCCGCCGCTGTCGATGTCGCGCAGCCGCACGCCGAGCACCCGTTCGTGCGCGGGACGCAGGACGCGGTCGTGCAGGGACTTCTTCAGCTCGAACGCGCGCACCTCCCCCACGCGGAAGGTGTTCTCCCGGTGGTAGACGGCGAGCCCGAGGCGGTTCCCCTGGGTGGCGCGGGCGAGGACGAGCCCGCCCAGCCGCTCCGGGAGCGCCTGGGTGTCGGCTTCCTGCAGGCAGAGGAGATCCGCCGCGTGCACGTCGGCCAGGTCATGCAGCTCGCCGGCGGCGCGGTGCTTGCGCAGGTTGTACGAGATCACCCTCATCGGCACCCACGCTACTCCGGACTCCCGGACGTCCGGTGGGTCAGCCCCACCGGAGGCCGAGGACGCCGGGTCCGAAGCCGTGCCGGAAGGCGTGCGCGGTCCGCCCCAGCAGGAGCGCCGGCGAGGAGGTCTCCGGCGTGCCGTCCCGCTCGACGTACTCCTCGCACCAGTCGGGTTCGGCGCCCTCGGGGAAGATCACCCAGATCAGCGTCTCCCGGGAGGGCCGCGCAGTGCCGTGCCAGGCGCTTCGTCGGGGCGGATACCCCGGCGGGAGGCGTTCGGTGAACTCGATGAGGGCGGTCTCGCCGGCGACGACCGGCTCATCGAAGGCGATCACGATGCCCGACAACAGGCCGCCGGGGTGCCGCCACTCGCGCGCCATCCTCCCGCCGCGGACGTCCTCGATCACCGGAGTGACCTCGGTCTCCTCGGGGGCGACGTCGATCAGCGGCAGCTCCTCGACGACGCCGCGGGTCACCTGGATCAGGGCACGCGTCGTCGTCCGCTCGACCGCGCCGTCCGCACCGACGTGCACCGTCATGTGCGTCGACAGGTCCCGGATGGCGGCCTGGGGCGCCGCTCCCAGCGCGGCGAACGTCTCCTCGGTCTCGCGCCGCTCCCGCTCGGCGTCGAAGGGCACCCGCGGCGCGGGGACCGCCCCCAGCCGGGCGAACGGAGACACCAGACGCGAGAGCGACCCCGGATCCAGCCCGAGGATGCGCTCGAGGTCCTCGATCGCGCTCAGCGACGTCGCGCTCTCGGGGTGACGGGCCCCGGAGCGCCAGTAGCTGAGCGTCGTGACCGACACCGGGTTGCCGTTGTCCCGGAGACGGGCGTGGAGGCTGCTCAGGGACAGCCCGCTGGCGGCGATCGCCCGGCTGAGCGCGCCGGCGAAGCCCGTGTCGGCGTCGTCGCGTTCGTCCATCACAGTCCCCCGGCGTCGTGTGAAGAGGCTTCGAGTAGCTTCACCCTACGGCCACCGCCCGCCGGGAACGGGCAGGTCGTTTCCGGTAACGCGAGCACTGGGGCCGTCGCCGGGGCACCTCCCCCGCCCCGGTGGCCGGTCCGGGGACCGGCCGCCGGGGACCGCCGTTCCGAGCCGGATGCCGGGGGTCAGTCGATCGGTTCGTCCCGATCTCGACGGTTCCTGGTCTGCTCGGCACGCGCCGCGAGCAGCTCGTCCGCGGGGTACCCGACCTCCGCGAGGGTGAGCCCGCGCGCCGCGAGCACCTTGAACGCACTCGTCCTGGTGAGCTCGTCGCGCAGCCGCACGAGGTCGCCCGGGTCCAGACGCCCCTCCCCCACCGCGGCGCAGGCTCCGACCAGCGCGCGCACCATGCTGTGACAGAACGCGTCCGCCTTCACCTCCGCGACGAGGACCCCGGCGTCGTCGCGCCGCCACCGGTAGTCCAGGAGCGTGCGGATCGTCGTGGCCTCCTCGCGCGCCTTGCAGTACGCCGCGAAGTCGTGCAGGCCGATCAGCCCGCGGGCGGCCTCGTCCATGGCGGCGACGTCGAGCTCTCCGCGGATCGAGGTCGTGTCGTGCCGGGCCAGCGGGTCGTACCCGCTCGCGTCGTCCGCGAGCCGGTAGCGGTAGCGGCGCCAGACCGCGGAGAACCGGGCGTCGAAGCCCCCCGGGGCGATCGAGGTCCGCGTCACGGTCGCATCGGCGTACGCCCCGAGCACCCCGCGCAGCCGGCGGGCGAGCGATCCCGCGGGATCCTGTGCGTCGGGTCCCCGGCGCGCACCGAGGCGGGCCCACTGCGCCTCGTCGAGATCCACGTGGGCGACCTGGCCGCTCGCGTGCACGCCGGCGTCCGTGCGCCCCGCGACGACGAGCTGCGCCTCCGATCCGACGATCCGCGCGAGGGCCTGCTCGATCGTGCCCTGCACGGTGCGGAGTCCCGGCTGCCGCGCCCACCCGCGGAAGTGGGTGCCGTCGTAGGAGATGTCGAGGCGGATGCGCACGAGTCCAGGGTATCGAGCGGCGGGACGACGGCGTCTCCGCGCCGTTCGGCCGTGCTCCCCCGGATCTCCGCCGCAAAGTTCACCCTGGGACTGCGTGTCAGGTTGTGCGAGACTGAATCGCACGAAGCCGGTCTCGGGCGACCGCGCGAATCCCGAACGCAGTGTTGCGATCCGAAGGAGATCCCATGATCCGCAGTCCCCACCCCGACATCGAGATCCCGAACGTCTCGATCCACGAGTTCCTCTTCGGAACCCTCGACGACGCGCGCCTCGACACGACGGCCATCGTCGACGGCACCTCCGGCGCCGAGACCACCTATCGTCAGCTCCTCGCGCAGATCGACCTCTTCGCCGGGGCCCTCGCCGCCCGCGGGGTCGGCGTCGGAACCGTCGTCGGCGTGCTCTGCCCGAACATCCCGGCGTTCGGGACCGTCTTCCATGGCCTGCTTCGCGCCGGCGCCACCGCGACCACCATCAACTCCCTCTACACGGCCGAGGAGATCGCCGCGCAGCTGACGGACGCCGGCGCCGAATGGATCGTCACCGTTAGCCCGCTGCTGCCGGGCGCGAAGGCCGCCGCCGAGAAGCTCGGCATCGCCGACGACCACGTCATCGTGCTCGACGGCGCCGAGGGCCATCCGTCCCTTCCCGCGCTGCTCGGCGAGGGGCACGCCGCGCCGGACGTCTCGTTCGACCCGGCGACGCACCTGGCCGTCCTGCCCTACTCCTCCGGCACCACCGGCCGCCCCAAGGGCGTGATGCTCACCCATCGGAACCTCGTCGCCAACGTCGCCCAGAGCAGCACCACGATCAGCCTCGGCGAGGACGATCGGGTCCTCGCCGTGCTCCCGTTCTTCCACATCTACGGGATGACCGTGCTGCTGAACTTCGCGCTTCGCCAGCGCGCCACGCTCGTGACGATGCCGAAGTTCGACCTCGCCGAGTTCCTCCGCGTCGCCTCCGAGCACCGCACGTCGTGGGTGTTCATCGCCCCGCCGATCGCGGTCGCGCTCGCGAAGCACCCGCTCGTCGACCAGTTCGATCTCTCGGCGGTGAAGGTCGTGTTCTCCGGTGCGGCGCCGCTCGACGGCGCCCTCGCCCGCGCCGTCGCGGAGCGGCTGGACTGCACCGTCTGCCAGGGATACGGGATGACGGAGACGAGTCCCGTCGCCCACGCGATCCCCGTCGACCGACCCGACATCGACCGCTCCAGCATCGGCGTCCTGCTGGCGAACACCGAGGCGCGCATCGTCGCGGAGAACGGCGGCGACGTCGTGGTCCCCGCCTCCGGGACGAGCGAGCCCGGCGAGCTCCTCCTCCGCGGGCCGCAGATCATGGTCGGCTACCTGAACCGCCCCGAGGCCACCGCCGAGATGCTGGACGAGGACGGCTGGCTGCACACGGGCGATGTGGCCACGGTGACCGCGGACGGCGTGTTCCGCATCGTCGACCGCCTGAAGGAGCTCATCAAGTACAAGGGCTACCAGGTCGCCCCGGCGGTGCTGGAGGCGGTGCTGCTCGAGCACCCCGCCATCGCCGACGCCGCGGTCGTGGGGACTCTCGACGAGGACGGCCAGGAGGTGCCGAAGGCGTTCGTCGTCCTCCAGCAGGGGGCGCAGCTCGACGCGGACGGCGTCATGGCCCATGTCGCCGCGCACGTCGCCCCGCATGAGAAGGTGCGGGTCGTGGAGTTCATCGAGCAGATCCCGAAGTCGAGCTCGGGCAAGATCCTGCGCAAGGACCTCCGCGTGCGCTGATCCCGCCCGGACGAGCAGGAGACGCAGAAGGGCCCCGCCGTACGGCGGGGCCCTTCTGTCGGAGGGAGCGGCTTACTTGCCGGCCTCGGTGAAGCCGGCGGCCTCGGCGGCCTCCGCGGTGCGGAACCACACCTCGGCGACGGTCGCGTCGTACCACTGGCCGTCGGGACGGTGGTACTTCATCGAGTCCTTGTTGCCCTTGATGTCGAAGCCCTCGGGAGCCGAGCCGTCCTCGAGCGGAGCGGCGGAGTCCTCGCCGAAGCCGCCGTCGACGAGCGCGGCGGGAGCGGCGGTCTCCTCGGCCTCGGTCGCCTCCTCGACGACCTCGGCGGGGGCCTCCTCGGCCTTGGCGGGCTTGTCCGCCTTGGCCGCGGGCTTGGCAGCAGCCTTCTTCTTGGGCGCGACCGGCTCGAGGACGAGCTCGATCACGGCCATCGGGGCGTTGTCGCCCTTGCGGTTGCCGACCTTCGTGATGCGGGTGTAGCCGCCCTCTCGCTCGGCGACGAGCGGCGCGATCTCGGCGAACAGGACGTGCGTGGCGTCCTTGTCGCGCAGGATCGACAGCACGCGGCGACGGGCGTGCAGGTCACCGCGCTTGGCGAACGTGACCAGTCGCTCGGCGAGCGGACGCAGGCGCTTGGCCTTGGTCTCGGTCGTCTTGATCGACTTGTGCGTGAACAGCGCCGCGGCGAGGTTCGCAAGCAGCAGACGCTCGTGGGCGGGGCCTCCTCCGAGGCGGGGACCCTTGGTGGGCTTGGGCATTGTCGTCTATCTCCTGGATCGGAAAGGGTCGGGTATCAGAAGGACTCGTCTTCGGAGCCGCCGTAGAAGTGGGCGCCGTCGAAACCGGGCACCGAGTCCTTCAGCGACAGGCCGAGCGAGACGAGCTTGTCGCGCACCTCGTCCACCGACTTCTGTCCGAAATTGCGGATGTTCATGAGCTGCGTCTCCGAGAGGGCGACGAGCTCGGACACCGTGTTGATGCCTTCGCGCTTGAGGCAGTTGTACGAGCGGACCGACAGATCGAGGTCCTCGATCGGCATCGACAGCTCGTTCGAGAGGACGGCCTCGACCGGCGCCGGGCCGATCTCGATGCCCTCGGCCTCGACGTTCAGCTCGCGGGCGAGGCCGAACAGCTCGGTCAGGGTCCGGCCGGCCGACGCGACGGCGTCGCGCGGGGCGATCGAGTTCTTCGTCTCGACGTCCAGCACGAGCTTGTCGAAGTCGGTGCGCTCCCCGGCACGGGTGGCGTCGACGCGGTAGCTGACCTTGAGCACCGGCGAGTAGATCGAGTCGATCGGCACCTGGCCGGCCTCGGCGTACTCGCTCCGGTTCTGCGCCGCCGACACGTAGCCGCGGCCGCGCTCGATCGTGAGCTCCAGCTCGAAGCGCGCGGTCTCGTTGAGGGTCGCGATGACGAGCTCGGGGTTGTGCACCTCGACGCCCGCCGGAGCGGAGATGTCCGCCGCGGTGACCTCGCCCGCGCCGGTCTTGCGCAGGTAGGCGGTGATGGGCTCGTCGCGCTCCGAGGAGACGACGAGCTGCTTGATGTTGAGGATGATCTCGGTGACATCCTCCTTCACCCCGGGGATGGTGCTGAACTCGTGGAGGACGCCGTCGATGCGGATGCTGGTGACCGCGGCGCCGGGGATCGAGGAGAGCAGGCTGCGACGCAGCGCGTTTCCGATCGTGTAGCCGAAGCCGGGCTCGAGCGGCTCGATGATGAACCGGCTGCGGTTCTCGGAGATCTTTTCCTCGGTGAGAGTGGGACGCTGTGCGATGAGCACTATGTGTTCCTTTCGATCACGTGCCCGCTATATGACACGTGTTGGGTGAGGTGTTGAGTTGTGTGAAGACGGTGCTGACACCCCGGTGCGCCTCCGGTCCGCGGAGGGATCGGAGGCGCACAGGGCGATCAGACGCGGCGGCGCTTCGGCGGGCGGCAGCCGTTGTGCGCCTGCGGCGTGACGTCCTGGATCGAACCCACCTCGAGGCCGGCGGCCTGCAGCGAGCGGATCGCGGTCTCGCGGCCCGAGCCCGGGCCCTTGACGAGGACGTCGACCTTCTTCACACCGTGCTCAGCGGCCTGACGGGCGGCCGACTCGGCAGCCATGCCCGCGGCGTACGGGGTGGACTTGCGCGAGCCCTTGAAGCCCACGCCGCCCGACGAGGCCCAGGCGATGACGGCGCCGGACGGGTCGGTGATCGAGACGATCGTGTTGTTGAACGTCGACTTGATGTGGGCCTGGCCCAGCGCGATGTTCTTCTTCTCCTTGCGGCGCGGCTTGCGCGCGGCGGCCTTGGGTGCAGCCATGAAAGTGTTCTCCTATTCCCTGGCCGCTTAGCGGGCCTTCTTCTTGCCGGCGACGGTGCGCTTCGGGCCCTTGCGGGTGCGCGCGTTGGTCTTCGTGCGCTGACCGCGGACCGGCAGGCCACGGCGGTGACGGAGGCCCTCGTAGGAGCCGATCTCGACCTTGCGGCGGATGTCGGCGGCGACCTCGCGGCGCAGGTCGCCCTCCACCTTGTAGGTGCCTTCGATGTGGTCGCGGAGGGCGACGAGCTGGTCGTCGGTGAGGTCCTTGACGCGGATCGACTCGTCGATCTCGGTGGCCTTGAGGATCTCGACCGAGCGGGTACGGCCGATGCCGTAGATGTACGTGAGGGCGATCACCACGCGCTTGTCGCGCGGGATGTCGACGCCGGCAAGACGTGCCATGCGGAATCTCCTGGATGTTGTGGAGGTGTGGAGCAGGATCGGTGCCCGGGCCTCCGCCCCGAGGTGTCCCCCTTGCGGGTTCTGATCCTGCCGTGTGGTCCCGGTCGTTGAGCGAGCGAAGCGAGACGAAACGCCCGCCGCGGACCGGATGTTGAGTTGTCAGTTTCTTGCGTGAGAGGTTTCGACTCGCTCGCGCTGCGCGCGTGCTCGCTCACCCTCGATCCGTCGCGGCTCAACGCTCCTTCGTCGCGGTGAGCCGCACCGCATCAACCCTGGCGCTGCTTGTGGCGCGGGTTGCTCTTGCAGATCACCATGACGCGCCCGTGACGGCGGATCACCTTGCAGTGATCGCAGATGGGCTTGACGCTGGGGTTGACCTTCATGATGTTTCCTGTTCGCTGTCTTCACCGGGCAGGCGCGGACGCCTGGGGTGTTACTTCTCGACCGATCAGCGGTAGCGGTAGACGATGCGCCCGCGGGTCAGGTCGTAGGGGCTGAGCTCCACGACCACGCGGTCCTCGGGGATGATGCGGATGTAGTTCTGCCGCATCTTTCCGGAGATCGTTGCCAGGACCTTGTGGCCGTTGCTGAGCTCAACGCGGAACATCGCGTTGGGCAGAGCCTCGGACACGACGCCCTCGATCTCGATGACACCGTCTTTCTTAGCCATAGCCTCGCTGACGCTTCTGCAGACCGGTCGATCTGCGGTGGATGGATGGGATGGCGCAGGGCCCGCCGGACACGTCCATGGACACGCCGGACCGAGGCGCAAAGCACCAAAGATCTATGGTAGACGCGTTTCCCGCTACGGGCAAATGCGCGATCGGTCCCGCCCCGGGTCGACGACCGGGGCCACGACGACGGCGCCGCCGGGTCACCCCGACGGCACCGTCGCGCACGGCGAGGAGGATCAGTCCGCGTCGACCGCACCGGCCTCGTGACGCCGGACGAGGGTGCGCAGCACCAGCACGATCCCGCCGAAGATCGCGGCCCCGCCGAGGAGGAGCGGCCACCCGGAGACGACCCCGCCCGTGACCGCCAGATCGGCGCCGGGGCCGTTCGCAGCCGTGCCGCCCGCGGAGGACCCCGCGGCCGAGGATGCCGACGTGGCGCCGGACGTCGAGGCCGTCGACGACGCGCTCGCGACGGACGTCGCGGACGCGGACGCCGAGGCCGTCGCGGCGGCTGCCGCGTCCGCGGCCGCGGAGGAGCCCGCCGACGAGGACGCATCCGCCGTCGCAGCGGCAGCCACCGACGCGGAGGAGCCGGAAGCCGTTGCAGAACCGCCCGCAGAGGCATCCGCCGTCGCAGCGGCAGCCACCGACGCGGAGGCGCCGGAAGCCGTTGCAGAACCGCCCGCAGAGGCATCCGCCGTCGCAGCGGCATCCGCAGACACCGCTGCTCCCTCCACTGCCGCGTCGGCGTCGACCGACCCGCTCGCCGAGACGGTTCCCTCGATCCCGGCGCCGTCGGCACCGCCGTCGGAACCGGCGCGAATCGCGGTCGCCGCGTCGGCGTCCGCGCCGGCGCCTCGCGCATCCGCGTCGGCTGTCGCACCGGCGTCGGCATGCACCTCGACGCCCGCGTCCGCGTCCGCGTCGGTTCCGGCCGCGCCCGCGTCCGCGTCGGTTCCAGCCGCAGCCGCGCCCGCGTCCGCGTCGGTTCCAGCCGCATCCGCGCCCGCGTCGGTTCCGGCGGCGCCCGCGTCCGCGTCGGTTCCGGCCGCATCCGCGTCCGCCCCCGCGCCGTCGGCGTCAGCATCTGCGTCCGCGCCCGGGTCCACCGGCGTCTCCGGCTCGACCTCGCACACGAAAGCGCCGTCCCGGAACGGGTAGTTGTGGATCTCCGTGCCGGACCCCTCCATCCGGATCGTGCCGTTGGTGTAGACGCGCCCGTTCAGGTGCGCGGTCGTGGAGATGGTCGGCGTCGCGGCGTCCGCGTGGGCGTGCGGAACCATGATCGAACCGAGCACCTGCGAGCTGCCGCCGATCTCCACACGGGTCGCATCCGCGAAGTTCCACATCGTGCGGGTGGCAACGCGGCCGAAGCCGTTCACCGCGCCGCCCACGCCGTCGACGCGCACGCCGTCGTCGGAGAAGTAGTTCGGCGACCAGACCGCCGCGTCCCCGGTCACGTTGACGATCACGGTGGCGTCGTCGGCGATCTTCTCGAAGGCGACGGCGCCGGCCGCGCCGAGGTCGGCCGCGGAGATGATGAAGACCTCGCGCGCGGCGCCGGTGCCGACGAACGTCGCCGTCCCCCACTCGGATCGCGCGGATCCGGTCGTCGCCTCGGCGGCGTACGCGGCGGAGGCGCTCGAGATCGCGTCGCCGAAGTGCGCATAGCCGTCCAGCGCCGCGGCTCCGAGGCCGCTGCGGAACTCTCCGCCGTTCAGGTCGTAGCGACCGTCCGGATGGGTCGGGTCCGCCGCGCCGCCCACGCGCACGTCGCCGCCGCCATCGGGGAAACCCGGCACCGGGGCACCGACGAAGAACGTGGTGATCCCCGACTCGACGCGGAGGTCGCCGCCGACGGCCAGCATGGTCTCCCCGACGCCCGGGACGACCCCGGATCCCACGCCGACGGTGCCGACGTTGAATGCTCCCGCGGGCTGGCGCTGGAAGGTCGCGTCGCCGTGGACGACGACGAGGCCCTCGATCTCCGCCGCGCCCGAGCCGGTGACGAGGTCCCCGCCCGCGTAGACCGCGACGTTGTTGTCCGTGAAGATCTCGTTGCCGGTCCCGGGGCTCCCGATCTCCCCTGTCGGACAGCTGGCCGCCGCCGCCTGAGCCGGCGTCAGCGACCCGAAGGCCCCGAACGTCATGATCCCCGTCGCTGCGAGCGCGGCCGCTCCCGCGACTCCCGCGGTGCGCTTCGCGCGCACGCCGAACATCCCCATGTTTCTCTCCCCCTGTCCACGTGGTCGCCTCAAGTCTGGCGAACCACCCTGTGCATAACCTGCACACCAACGTGCACGACATTCACCGCCGCGCACGACCGCACGTCGTGCGGCCCCGCCGTCATACTAGCATTTTGTTCATGGAATGAACAAAAGCGCTCCCCCCGGACACGACGACGACGCCGCGGACCAGGTCCGCGGCGCCGTCGCAGCGATCAGGTTGCTAGGAGACCCACACCCCAGTGACTCCGACCGCCCAGCACGCTTCGAAATTGAAACTGTACCCCGGAAGCGAGGGGCTGGTGTTGAACGTCTGGCTATGGGTATTCGGATCGCCCCAGCACGTCCAGTTGACGGTGAACGACGGATAGCCGGTACAGCTACCGACGACCCGGTTCCAATCACTCCCAAGTGACGAACACGTCGCAGCGTTTGCCGGCGTCACAGCCGCGATCGAAAGCCCGACGCCCAATGCAAGCCCGGCCCCGATCGCACCGATCCGCCTCGTCAACGACATCTTCCTACTCATCTTGTTCCCCCTCGAACAACGGGGCTGACGATCTGTCAGCGCCTAATGCCAGGATAGGAACCGGCTTGGCGTGTATACCATTGGACGATCGTCCAACGACTGCAACTCGACCTTCAGGCACGTGGTGCTTAGCCAATACGCATTCGGGTCAAGGGCAACCCATGTGCTGCCCTTGACCCGAACACCAGATCGTGGAGTCGTCAGCCGATAAGGTCGGTGAACCGCTTCATGTCGGTGGGATCCTGAAGATTCAGGCGTTCACCATTGATGTCGACCGTCGGCGTCGACCCGATGTTGTGCTTCTTCGCCTGAGCGCTGCCGTACTTCTTGTACTTCTCGTCGGTGATGCAGGTCGCAGCCTTGTCCGCACCGGCCTGGGTCGCGAACTCTGCGAGCTGCTCATTCGTCAGTCCGGTCGTGTTCTCAGCGGGCTGGTTCTCGAACAGAATCTTGGCGAAATCGAGATACTTGTCCTCGTTCGACTCCAGAACGCACACGGCAGCCGCGGCAGAACGGGAGGAATACTCCGTCCCCATCGAGTATCGATCCAGGATCGCGATCGGGTGATAGTTCAGAGTGATCTTTCCGTCCGCGGCGGCGGTCTCCAGAGTCTCGCCGTACTGCCCTTCGAACGCGTTACACGCGGGGCACTGGAAGTCTACGAACACGTCGACGGTGTCCTTGCCGTCGCCGAAGCTGACGGCGCCCGTCTCGGCGTTGAACGTGTCGCTGCTCTTCGGAGCCGGCCCGGCGTCCGTGGCCTGGTTGTTCAGCCACACCACGACGCCGCCGAGTGCCACGAGCACGACGACGACGGCGATGGAGATGCCGATGGCGAACCAATTGGTCGAGCTCTTCGCAGCGGCCATTGTCTTCCGTTCCTGTCCTGGCGCGTCGCAAGGCCTGCGCGCGACCGATGTCTCGGGCAGGACGACGCCCCGCTCCGTATGCCATTTTGCACGCTCGCGCCTATGGGCTCCATGGGAACCCCGTCTTCACGGTGCTGCCATGCCGGCGCCCGCCGTGCGTCTGGGACGCAATCCGCGTCCGGTGCCCCGTCGTCAGCCGAGCGGCGTGGGGACGACGCCGTACGGCTCCAGGCCTGCCGCACCGCCGTCCGGCGCGGTGAGCACCCAGATCCCGTTCTCGTGGACCGCGACGCTGTGCTCCCAGTGGGAGCCGTCGGATCCGTCCGCCGTGGTCACGGTCCAGTCGTCGTCCTCGACGAACGTCTCCTCGCCGCCGGCGGTGACCATCGGCTCGATCGCGAGGACGAGTCCCGGCCGCACCTCGGGCCCCTGGTCGGACGTGCGGTAGTTGAACAGGCTCGGCGCCTCGTGCATCTTGCGTCCGATGCCGTGACCCACGTACTCACGGAGGATGCCGTAGTGATCAATGCCGTCTGCGGCCTCGGGCGGGACACCCGCACCGAGGATCCGGTCCTCGATCGCCGCGCTGACGTCGCCGAGGCTCCGCGCCGTGGCCATCGCGGCGATCCCCGCCCACATCGAGGCCTCGGTCACGCGGGAGAGCTCTTCGCGTCGCGCGACGAGATCGGGCCGCGACGGGTCGGGCACCACGACGGTGATCGCGCTGTCGCCGTTCCACCCCTCGTACTGCGCTCCGCAGTCGATGGACACGATGTCGCCGGCCTCCAGCACCCGATCGCCGGGGATCCCGTGCACGACCTGATCGTTCACGGAGATGCACGTCGCGTGGCGATAGCCGCGGACCAGCTTGAAGTTCGACTCCGCACCCCGGGCGACGATCAGGGCGTCGGCGGCGGCGTCCAGCTCCGCCGTGGTGACGCCCGGCCGGATCAGCGCGCGTGCGGCGTCCAACGCTGCGGCGGTGATGAGGCCCGGCTCCACCATGGCGCGGAGCTGGGCCGGGCTCTTGTAGATCGACCGGCGGAACACCACGTCAGACCGCGACCGCGCGCTCGAGGCCACGGGCCTGGAGCGCGGCGAAGATCCGCTCGGTGACCTCGTCGAGCCCGCCCACGCCGTCGATCCGGTCGACGATGCCGCGCTCCCCGTACGCCTCCAGGATCGGAGCCGTCTCCTGCTCGTAGATGTCGAGCCGGTGCGCGATGGCCTCGGGGGTGTCGTCCGTGCGCCCCTGCTCCTCGGCGCGCAGCCGCAGGCGCTCGATGCTCTCCTCGCGCGGGACGTCCAGCAGGATGACCGCGTCGAGCGCGGCGCCGGACTCCGCGAGGAACGCGTCGAGGTGCGCCACCTGGGCGGCGTTGCGGGGATACCCGTCCAGCAGGAAGCCCCCCGCCGCGTCGGGCTGGGACAGCCGGTCGCGCACGATCTCGCCGGTCAGCTCGTCCGGGACGAGGTCGCCCGCGTCGAGGATCGAGGTGACCTGCTTGCCGAGTTCGGTTCCGTTCTTGATGTTCGCGCGGAAGATGTCCCCCGTCGAGACGACCGGGACCCCGAAGGCCTCCGCCACGCGCACGCCCTGCGTGCCCTTGCCCGATCCCTGCGGTCCGACGATCAGGAGACGAGCGGTCATCGGAGGAGCCCTTCGTAGTGGCGCTGCTGGAGCTGCGCGTCGATCTGCTTCACGGTCTCGAGACCCACGCCGACGATGATGAGGATCGACGCGCCGCCGAACGGGAAGTTCTGGTTCGCACCGACCGTGGCCAGCGCGATGAGCGGGATGAGCGCGATCACGCCGAGGTACAGCGAGCCCGGAAGCGTGATCCGCGTCAGCACGTACTCGAGGTACTCCGCCGTCGGGCGTCCGGCGCGGATGCCGGGGATGAAGCCGCCGTACTTCTTCATGTTGTCGGCGACCTCGACCGGGTTGAAGGTGATCGCGACGTAGAAGTACGTGAAGCCGATGATGAGCAGGAAGTACACCGCCATGTAGAGCGGGTGGTCGCCGGTCACGAAGTACTGCATGATCCAGGTCGCCCACTCCGGCGGCGTCGAGCCGTCCTGCGGGATGTTGAACTGCGCGACCAGCATCGGGATGTACAGCAGCGAGGAGGCGAAGATCACCGGGATCACGCCCGCCATGTTGACCTTGATCGGGATGTACGTGTTCGTGCCCCCGTAGGTGCGGCGGCCGACCATGCGCTTGGCGTACTGCACCGGGATGCGTCGCTGCGACTGCTCGATGAACACGACGGCCGTCATCACGACGATGCCGATCGCCAGGACGAGCAGGAAGACCTCGAAACCGCGGGTCTCCCAGATCGCCCACATGGCGCCGGGGAAGGTCGCGGCGATCGAGGTGAAGATGAGCAGCGACATGCCGTTGCCGATGCCGCGCTCGGTGACGAGCTCGGCGAACCACATGATGAGGCCCGTTCCGGCGGTCAGCGTGATGATCATCAGCAGCTGCGCCCACCACACGTCATTGGTGAGGAGCTGGGCGCAGGCGCCGCCGGAGTTCTGGCCGAAGAGCTGGCCGCTGCGGGCCACCGTCACCAGGGTCGTCGACTGCAGGAGCGCGAGCGCGATCGTCAGGTAGCGCGTGTACTGGGTGAGCTTGGCCTGGCCGGCCTGGCCCTCCTTGTGCAGCGTCTCGAAGTGCGGGATGACGACGCGCAGGAGCTGGGTGATGATCGTCGCGGTGATGTACGGCATCACGCCAAGCGCGAAGATCGACAGCTTCAGCAGAGCGCCGCCGGAGAAGAGGTTGACGAGTCCCAGGAGGCCTTCGGTACCGGAGTTGTCCGCGATGCACTGCGTCACGTTCGGGAAATTGACGAACGGAGCCGGCACCGTGGAGCCGAGTCGGTAGATCGCGATGATCGCCAGGGTGAAGCCGATCTTCCGGCGCAGGTCCGGTGTGCGGAAGATCCGCGCGATGGCGCTGAACAAAGGTGTGCCTCCTGAAAAGGGATGCCGATCCGACAAGGGGCGGCCAAGAAACCAGGGTAACGCAAGAGGGGCCGGAGGTTTCTCCGGCCCCTCTTGTCGTCGGCTACTTGACGGAGCCGCCCGCCGCGACGATCTTCTGCTCGGCGGAACCCGAGACCTTGTCGACCGACACGGTGAGCTTCACGGCGATCTCGCCGTTGCCCAGAACCTTGACCTTCTCGTTCTTGCGAACCGCACCCTTGGCGACCAGGTCGCTCACGGTGACCTCGCCACCGGCCGGGTACAGCTCCGCGAGCTTGTCCAGGTTCACGACCTGGTACTCGACGCGGAACGGGTTCTTGAAGCCGCGCAGCTTCGGGGTGCGCATGTGCAGCGGCATCTGCCCACCCTCGAACCCGACGCGGACGGTGTTGCGGGCCTTGGTGCCCTTCGTGCCGCGACCGGCGGTCTTGCCCTTGGAGCCCTCACCGCGACCGACACGGGTCTTGGCGGTGTTGGCGCCGGGGACCGGACGCAGGTGGTGCACCTTCAGCACGCCCGGGCGCGAGACCGGGGCGTCCTTCTTCGGGGCCGCCTTGGCAGGCGCCTTCTTGGCCGCGGCCTTCGGAGCGGCGGCCTTCTTCGGGGCCTTCTCGGCCTCGACGGCCTCGTTCTTCTCAGCCATCAGTCGATCTCCTCAATCTTCACGAGGTGAGCGACGGTCTTGACGTAGCCGCGCGTCTGCGCGTCGTCCGGACGGACGACCGAGTCGCCGATCCGCTTGAGACCGAGGCTGCGCAGCGTGTCGCGCTGGTTCTGCTTCTCGCTCACCTTGGACTTGACCTGCGTGACCTTGAGCCGTGCGGCCATCAGGCACCTACCTTCTGCGCGGCGGCAGCCGCAGCGGCCTTCTCCTCGTTGCGGATGATGATCTCCGGAACGACGGCGTCGTAGGCGAGTCCACGACGAGCGGCGACGGCGCGCGGCTCCTCGAGGGACTTCAGAGCCTCGACGGTGGCGTGGACGATGTTGATCGTGTTCGAGGACCCGAGGGACTTCGAGAGCACGTCGTGGATGCCGGCGCACTCGAGCACGGCGCGGACCGGACCACCGGCGATAACACCGGTACCGGCGGCAGCCGGACGCAGCAGCACGACGCCGGCCGCGGCCTCGCCCTGCACCGGGTGCGGGACGGTGGTGCCGACGCGCGGCACGCGGAAGAAGTTCCGCTTCGCCTCCTCGACGCCCTTCGAGATCGCGAGGGGCACCTCGCGGGCCTTGCCGTAGCCGACGCCCACGAGACCGTTGCCGTCACCCACCACGACGAGCGCGGTGAAGCTGAAGCGACGGCCGCCCTTGACGACCTTCGAGACGCGGTTGATGGTCACCACGCGCTCGAGGAACTGGTTGTCCCCGCGGTCGCGCGAGTTGCGGTCACGACCGCCCTGACCGCGGTCACGGCCTCCGCGGCGACCCTGGCGCTCGTCGCGCTGGGGAGCCTCGGTTCCGGCCGCCGTCTCGGCGGGAGCCGTAGCCGTCTCGGTCACTTCGTTCTCCTTGTTGTCACTCACAGTGCCAGCCCCCCTTCACGGGCGCCATCGGCGATGGCGGCGACACGACCGGCGTAACGGTTACCGCCGCGGTCGAACACAGCCTCGGAAATCCCGGCGGCCTTCGCGCGCTCGGCGACGAGCTCGCCGACCTTGCGGGCCTTGGCCGTCTTGTCGCCCTCGAAGGTGCGCAGATCGGTCTCGAGCGTGGAAGCGGAGGCCACGGTGCGGCCCTTGCTGTCGTCGACCAGCTGCACGAAGACGTGGCGGGCCGAACGGTTGACGACCAGGCGCGGGCGCGCCTCGGTGCCGACGATCTTCTTGCGAAGGCGGGCGTGACGACGCGCGCGGGCGTCGGACTTCGACTTCACAGCCATGGTTACTTACCAGCCTTTCCGGCCTTGCGACGCACGACCTCGCCGGCGTAGCGCACACCCTTGCCCTTGTACGGCTCGGGCTTGCGGATCTTGCGGATGTTCGCAGCCGCCTCGCCGACGGCCTGCTTGCTGATCCCGCTGACGGTGAGCTTGTTCGTGCCCTCCACCGTCAGGGTGATGCCGGCGGGCGGGTCGACCAGGACCGGGTGCGAGAAGCCGAGGGCGAACTCGACCGAGCTGCCCTTCTGCTGGACGCGGTAACCGGTGCCGACGACCTCGAGGCCCTTGGTGTAGCCCTGGGTCACGCCGATGATGTCGTTGTTGATGAGGGTGCGGGTCAGGCCGTGCAGCGACCGCGACTCGCGCTCGTCGTCGGGGCGGGTGACCAGGACCTGGCCCCCCTGCACCTCGACCTCGATGGGAGAGGCCACCGTCAGGGAGAGCTCTCCCTTGGGGCCCTTCACCGAGACCTCACGGCCGTCGACCGTGACGGTCACGCCCGCAGGGATCTCGATGGGAAGTCGTCCAATACGCGACATGTCAGATCACCACACGTAGGCGAGAACTTCTCCGCCCACGCCCTTCTGCTCAGCCTGGCGGTCGGTGAGAAGACCGGAGGAGGTGGACAGGATCGCGACGCCGAGGCCGCCGAGCACCTTGGGGAGCTCCGTGGACTTCGCGTACACGCGGAGACCGGGCTTCGACACGCGCTTGATGCCGGCGATCGAACGCTCGCGGTTGGCGCCGTACTTCAGGGTCAGCGTGAGGTTCTTGCCGACACGGGCGTCGGTGACCTCCCACCCCGCGATGTAGCCCTCCTGCTGGAGGATCTCGGCGATGTGCGTCTTGAGCTTGCTCGACGGCAGGGTCACGGAGTCGTGGTGCGCCGAGTTCGCGTTGCGCAGACGGGTCAGCATGTCTGCGACCGGGTCTGTCATTGTCATTGTCTTCTTCTTTCGATCATGAGGTTTCGACGCCCGTTACACGGACGCCGACCTTCGTGAACACACAATTTTCAATTGTACGTCAAGCGGGACACGCCGAAAAACCATCCGGTCGTTGAGCGAGCGAAGCGAGACGAAACGCGGTGATCCCACGGGAACCGCGTTTCGTCTCGGTGCTTCGCTCCTCGCTCAACGACCGGCGGTCATCACGCCTGCGCGTCGTCGGCGCGGAACGGGAAGCCGAGGTGGCGCAGCAGCGCACGACCCTCGTCGTCCGTCTCGGCCGTGGTCACGACGGTGATGTCGAAACCGCGCACGCGGTCGATCTTGTCCTGATCGATCTCGTGGAACACGCTCTGC
Organism: Microbacterium resistens; assembly: GCF_021172025.1. Taxonomy (NCBI): domain Bacteria; kingdom Bacillati; phylum Actinomycetota; class Actinomycetes; order Micrococcales; family Microbacteriaceae; genus Microbacterium; species Microbacterium resistens. Next base: position 3,731,826 of record NZ_CP082781.1, on the reverse strand, counting down.
TCGGTGAGACCGAAGGTGTAGTTGCCGTGGCCGTCGAACTGCTTGCCGGACAGACCGCGGAAGTCGCGGATGCGGGGCAGGGCGAGGTTGACCAGGCGGTCGAGGAACTCCCACGCGCGGTCGCCGCGAAGGGTGACGTGCGCGCCGATGGCCTGGCCCTCGCGCAGCTTGAACTGCGCGATGGACTTGCGGGCCTTCGTCACGACCGGCTTCTGACCGGTGATCTTGGTGAGATCGTCGATCGCGCCGTCGATCACCTTGCTGTCGCGAGCCGCCTCACCGACACCGGTGTTGACGACGACCTTGACCAGGCCGGGGATCTGCATGACGTTCTTGTACCCGAACTCGTCCTGCAGCTTCTGCTGGATCTCGTTCTTGTACTTCTGCTTCAGGCGCGGCTGGATCTTGCCAGCCGGCGCGGCAGTGGTGGTGTCGCTCATCAGAGGTCCTTACCGCTCTTCTTCGCGTAGCGCACGCGGACCGTGCGCTTCACGCCGTCCTTGGTCTGCTCCTCGACGCGGTGACCGACGCGGGTCGGCTTCTTCGTCTCCGGGTCGACCAGGGCGACGTTCGAGATGTGGATGGGGGCCTCGATCGTCTCGATGCCGCCCGTCTTGGTGCCGCGCTGCGTCTGGCCGACACGCGTGTGCTTGGTGGCGTAGTTGACGCCCTCCACGATCACGCGATTCTGCTCGGCGAGGACCTCGAGGACCTTGCCCTGCTTGCCGCGGTCGCCGCCCTTGTCCTGCTTGCGGCCGGTGATGACCTGGACGAGGTCGCCCTTCTTGATGTTCGCCATGATCAGATGACCTCCGGGGCGAGCGAGACGATCTTCATGAACTTCTTGTCACGAAGCTCACGACCGACCGGGCCGAAGATGCGGGTGCCGCGGGGCTCCCCGTCGTTCTTCAGGATCACGGCGGCGTTCTCGTCGAACTTGATGTACGAGCCGTCTGCGCGGCGCGTCTGCTTCTTGGTGCGGACGATGACGGCCTTGACCACATCGCCCTTCTTGACGTTGCCGCCCGGGATCGCGTCCTTGACGGTCGCGACGATGGTGTCACCGAGACCGGCGTACCGGCGGCGCGAGCCGCCGAGCACACGGATGGTGAGCAGCTCCTTCGCGCCGGTGTTGTCGGCGACCTTGAGGCGGGACTCCTGCTGGATCACTTGGCCTTCTCCAGAATCTCCACCAGACGCCAGCGCTTGGTCGCGCTCAGCGGCCGGGTCTCGTTGATGAGGACGAGGTCGCCGATGCCGGCGGTGTTGTTCTCGTCGTGCGCCTTGACCTTCTCGGTGCGGCGGATGACCTTGCCGTACAGCGGGTGCTTCACGCGGTCCTCGACCTCGACGACGATGGTCTTGTCCATCTTGTCGCTGACGACGTAGCCGCGGCGCGCCTTGCGGTAGCCACGGGCGCCGGCGTCGCGGACATCGTGCGACTCGACGACCTCAGCGGTCTTCTTCTCAGCCATTACTCGGCCTCCTCCTTCGGCGCGTCGGCCTCATCGGCCTTCTTCGCCTTCGCCTTGGACGCCTTCTTGGCCGGAGCCTCGACCGGAGCCGGCGTCGCACGGATGCCGAGCTCGCGCTCACGGATCACGGTGTAGAGGCGCGCGATGTCGCGCTTAACGGCGCGGATGCGGCCGTGGCTCTCCAGCTGGCCGGTGGCCGACTGGAAACGGAGGTTGAACAGCTCCTCCTTGGCCTTGCGCAGCTCCTCGACGAGGCGCTGGTCTTCGAACGTGTCGAGCTCGGCGACAGCGAGCTCCTTGGTGCCGATCGCCATTACGCGTCGCCCTCCTCGCGCTTGATGATGCGTGCCTTGAGCGGCAGCTTGTGAATGGCACGGGTCAGGGCCTCGCGAGCGAGCTGCTCGTTGACGCCCGCGACCTCGAAGAGGACGCGACCCGGCTTGACGTTGGCGACCCACCACTCCGGCGAGCCCTTACCGGAACCCATGCGGGTCTCGGCCGGCTTCTTGGTGAGCGGACGGTCGGGGTAGATGTTGATCCACACCTTTCCGCCACGCTTGATGTGACGGGTCATCGCGATACGAGCAGCCTCGATCTGACGGTTCGTCACGTACGCGGGCGTGAGGGCCTGGATGCCGAACTCGCCGAAGGAGACCTTCGTGCCGCCGGTGGCCTGACCGTCCCGCTTGGGGTGGTGCTGCTTGCGGTACTTGACCTTACGAGGGATAAGCATCAGGCAGACGCTCCTTCTGCGACGGGAGCCTCGTTGCGCGGGCCGCGACGGCGGTCGCCACGGTCGCGCGACGGCTTCTGGTTGGCCTGCTCGCGTGCGAGCTCCTTGTTGGTGAGGTCGCCCTTGTAGATCCAGACCTTCACGCCGATGCGGCCGAAGGTGGTCTTGGCCTCGTAGAACCCGTAGTCGATGTTCGCGCGCAGCGTGTGCAGCGGCACACGACCCTCGCGGTAGAACTCCGACCGGCTCATCTCCGCGCCGCCGAGGCGGCCCGAGACCTGGATCCGGACGCCCTTGGCGCCGGCGCGCTGGGCGCCCTGGAGGCCCTTGCGCATGGCACGGCGGAAGGCGACGCGCGCAGAGAGCTGCTCCGCGATGCCCTGCGCCACGAGCTGAGCGTCGGCCTCGGGGTTCTTGACCTCGAGGATGTTCAGCTGGATCTGCTTGCCCGTGAGCTTCTCGAGGTCGCCGCGGATGCGCTCGGCCTCAGCCCCGCGACGACCGATCACGATGCCCGGACGCGCGGTGTGGATGTCCACACGCACACGGTCACGGGTGCGCTCGATCTCGATGTTCGAGACGCCGGCGCGGTCGAGCTGCGTCTGCAGGAGCTTGCGGATCTTGATGTCCTCGGCGACGTAGTCGGCGTAACGCTGGCCCGGCTTCGTCGAGTCCGAGAACCAACGCGACACGTGGTCCGTCGTGATTCCGAGGCGGAAGCCGTACGGGTTTACCTTCTGTCCCATTACTTGCTCGCCTTCTTCGTCTCTGCCACCGGGGCCGCCTCGGCGACCTCAGGGGTGGCCAGCACGACCGTGATGTGGCTCGTGCGCTTCTTGATCTGGAACGCGCGGCCCTGGGCGCGGGGCTGGAAACGCTTGAGCGTCGTCCCCTCGTCCACGTAGGCGTTCTTGACGTACAGGTCCTGCCCGTCGAGGAACTCGCCGTCGCGGTCCGCCTTCACCTGCGCGTTGGCCATGGCCGACGCGACGAGCTTGTAGATCGGCTCGGACGCGCTCTGCTGCGCGAACTTCAGGATGGCGAGGGCCTCTTCGGCCTGCTTGCCCTTGATGAGCGCCACGACACGACGAGCCTTCTGAGGGGTCACGCGGATGTGTCGCACGCGTGCGATGGACTCCACCATTTCTCTCTCCTCTTGCGTCCCCGCGTCAGCGGCGACGGCCCTTCTTGTCGTCCTTCTCGTGGCCGCGGAAGGTGCGGGTGGGCGCGAACTCGCCCAGCTTGTGACCGACCATGGTCTCGGTCACGAACACGGGGATGTGCTTGCGACCGTCGTGCACGGCGATGGTGTGTCCCAGCATGGCGGGGATGATCATCGACCGGCGCGACCAGGTCTTGATGACGTTCTTGGATCCGGCTTCGTTCTGAACGACGACCTTGCGAAGCAGGTGCTCGTCGACGAAGGGGCCCTTCTTAAGACTGCGAGGCATCTTCTCTTACTCCTACTTGCGCTTCTTGCCGGCGTTACGGCGACGCACGATGTACTTGTCGCTTTCCTTGTTGGCGTGACGGGTACGACCCTCCGCCTGACCCCACGGGGTGACGGGGTGACGACCACCGGACGTCTTGCCCTCACCACCACCGTGCGGGTGGTCGACCGGGTTCATCGCGACGCCGCGGACGGTCGGGCGCACGCCCTTCCAGCGCTTGCGGCCGGCCTTGCCCCAGTTGATGTTCGACTGCTCGGCGTTGCCGACCTCGCCGATCGTCGCACGGCAGCGCGCGTCGACGTTGCGGATCTCGCCCGAGGGCAGACGCAGCTGGGCGTAGGGGCCGTCCTTCGCGACCAGACGCACCGAGGCGCCGGCCGAACGGGCCATCTTCGCACCGCCGCCGGGACGCAGCTCGATCGCGTGGATCACGGTACCGGTCGGGATGTTCTTCAGCGGCAGGTTGTTGCCCGGCTTGATGTCCGCCCCGGCACCGGACTCGACGACGTCGCCCTGCTTCAGCTTGTTCGGCGCGAGGATGTAGCGCTTCTCGCCGTCGAAGTAGTGCAGCAGCGCGATGCGAGCCGTGCGGTTGGGGTCGTACTCGATGTGGGCGACCTTCGCGTTGATCCCGTCCTTGTCGTTGCGACGGAAGTCGATCACGCGGTACTGGCGCTTGTGCCCACCGCCGATGTGGCGGGTGGTGATGCGGCCCTGGTTGTTGCGCCCACCGGTCTTGGCGAGCGGACGAAGCAGCGACTTCTCCGGCGTGGATCGGGTGATCTCGGCGAAGTCGGCCACCGACGAACCACGGCGACCCGGGGTCGTGGGCTTGTACTTGCGAATAGCCATTTTCTGTCCTTATCCCCCGGTCAGTTCACTGCCGTGAAGATGTCGATGGTGCCCGACTTCAGGGACACGATGGCGCGCTTGGTGTCCTTGCGCTTGCCCGTGCCGAAGCGGGTGCGGCGGGCCTTGCCGACGCGGTTGATCGTGTTCACCGAAGCGACCTTGACGTCGAAGATCTTCTCGATGGCGAGCTTGATCTCCGTCTTCGAGGCGCGCGGGTCCACGAGGAAGGTGTACTTGCCCTCATCGATGAGCCCGTAGCTCTTCTCGGAGACGACCGGCTTCAGGATGATGTCGCGCGGGTCCTTGTTGCCCGCGGTGGCGAGGACGTTGTCGCTCATGCCGAGACCTCCTCGATCGAGCCGGTCTTCGCAGCGACGAACGCGTCGAAGGCGGCCTTGGTGAAGACGATGTCGTCGGAGACGACCACGTCGTAGGCGTTGAGCTGGTCCGCGTACAGCACGTGCACGCCGGCCAGGTTGCGGACGCTCAGGGCGTTCGTGTCGTCGGTGCGGTCGAGCACGACGAGGACCGTCTTGCCCGGCAGCGCCTTCAGGAACGCGGCGGCCGTCTTGGTCGAGGGCTTGCCCTCGATGCCGAAGGACTCGACGACGTGCAGGCGCTCTCCGCGGTAGCGGTCGCTCAGCGCGCCCGCGAGGGCGGCGGCGATCATCTTCTTGGGGGTGCGCTGCGAGTAGTCGCGCGGCTTCGGGCCGTGGACGATGCCACCACCGGTCATGTGCGGCGCGCGGATCGAGCCCTGGCGGGCGTTACCCGTGCCCTTCTGCTTGAAGGGCTTGCGGCCGGCGCCGGACACCTCGCCGCGACGCTTGGTCGAGTGCGTGCCCTGGCGAGCCGCCGCGCGCTGCGCGACGACGACCTGGTGGATCAGCGGGACGTTGGTCTTGACATCGAAGATCGCGGCGGGCGCGTCGACCGTACCGGTCTTCTTGCCGCCCGACAGGACGTCGAGAGTGAGAGTCGTGTCAGCCATGAGACTTAGGCACCCTTCACTGCGTTGCGGACGTAGACGATGCGGCCGCGCGCGCCGGGGACGGCGCCCTTGACGAGCATGAGTCCCTTCTCGGCGTCGATGGCGTGCACCGTGAGGTTGAGGACGGTCACACGCTCGCCGCCCATACGGCCGGCCATGCGCATGCCCTTGAAGACGCGGCTCGGGGTCGCCGAGGCGCCGATCGAACCGGGCTTGCGGTGGTTGCGGTGCGCACCGTGCGAAGCGGAGACGCCCTTGAAGTTGTGACGCTTCATGACACCGGCGGTGCCCTTGCCCTTGCTGGTGCCGACGACGTCGACCAGCTGACCGGCCTCGAACACGCCCTCCACCGTCAGCTCCTGACCGAGTGAGTAGTCAGCAGCGTCCGCGGTGCGGACCTCGGTGACGTGGCGACGCGGCGTGACGCCGGCGGCCTCGAAGTGGGCCGTCAGGGGCTTGGTGACCTTGCGCGGGTCGATCTGACCGGCCGCGATCTGCACGGCGTTGTAGCCGTCCTTCTCGGGGGTGCGGATCTGGGTGACCACGTTCGGCGCGAGCTCGATGACGGTGACGGGAACGAGCTTGCCGTTCTCGTTCCACACCTGGGTCATGCCCAGCTTGGTGCCGAGCATGCCCTTGGAAATCTTTGCGTTGATGTCAGCCATGTCGATCCTCAGAGCTTGATCTCGATGTTGACGTCCGCCGGGAGGTCGAGACGCATGAGCGAGTCGACGGCCTTCGGCGTCGGGTCCACGATGTCGATGAGGCGCTTGTGGGTGCGCATCTCGAAGTGCTCGCGGCTGTCCTTGTACTTGTGGGGCGACCGGATGACGCACACGACGTTCTTCTCGGTCGGAAGCGGCACGGGGCCGACGACGGTCGCGCCCGCACGGGTCACGGTGTCGACGATCTTGCGCGCCGACGTGTCGATGACCTCGTGGTCATACGACTTCAGGCGAATGCGGATCTTCTGTCCCGCCATTTGTCTGCTCACTCTCTTCAAAGCGTCGTACCGTCCCGCGCCAGGTGGGCTCGGGGGCATTGGACGCACGTCGGCGCTCTTCACGCCTTGCGCTCCTCCGGGACTCACGAGACCTCGCGGCTCGTGGGCCGTCGAAGGCGCACCACTGTTCTGCTGTCAGCCCGGGGCCTCGCGGCGCCGGATGCCGACCCCCGCGCATGGCGAGGCCTCGGTGAGGAGGTGTCGGTTGTGTGTTCTCCTGCCCGCGGCCTAGAACCCTGCGCCGGGCTTCGGGAGCCTGCGCCGTCTATGCACTGCCTGGCAGTGATCCGGGGGCACGCGAACGCACCGCCGAAATGTGGAACCTGTCTATTCTGCCATGCCTGATTCGCGTCCTGCAAACCCGGGCGTGTCGCACCTCAGAGAAGCCTCGGAGCAGCCCCGGATCCCCGCGTCCCCGGGCCCTGGCGCCGGAGGGGCACGGACACGACGAAGGCCCCTCACCGCCGTGGTGAGGGGCCTTCGGAGAGATCAGGTCACTCGTTGCCGATCGACTTGTCGATGTTGTCGCGCACACCGTCGATCTGCTCGGCGGCGCCCGGGGCGACCTTCTTCGCGAAGCCGGCGACGCCGTCGAGGATTTTGTCGCTGATGCCCTCGGCCTGCTCGCTGTGGATGGCCTCGTCGATCCTGTCCTTGTTCTGCTCGACGAAGTCCTTGCCCTTGTTGACGACGTCGTTGAACGACTCTTCGATACCCATCGGGTTCCTCCCGGTCAGCATTCGCCGGCCGAGCGGCCGACGCTTCTCATTGTGCAACGTGCTGGCGTCGAGCGGTAGGCCCGTACGGGGTGCCCCGTAACACGAGGCCGCGGGCGTGAGACCGGCCCTCAGCGGGCGGTTCCCTGAGGCCGGATGACCGCCCGGACGGTGCGGAAGAGGATCACGAGGTCCTGGGTCAGCGACCAGTTCTCCACGTAGTAGAGATCGAGGCGGATGGTCTCCTCCCAGGAGAGGCTCGACCGGCCGCTGACCTGCCACAGACCGCTCATCCCGGGCTTCACCAGCAGGCGGCGGTACGCGACGTCGTCGTAGAGGGCGACCTCCGTGGCGCGCTGCGGGCGAGGACCGACCAGGCTCATGTCGCCGCGGAGCACGTTCACGAGCTGCGGCAGCTCGTCGATGGAGTGGCGCCGGAGGAAGCGGCCGACACGGGTGATCCGCGGGTCGTCGTTGATCTTGAAGAGCGGTGTCCCGCCGTCGCCCTGCAGATCGAGCAGCGAGGCGAGCTGGTCGTCCGCATCGGCGACCATCGATCGGAACTTCCGCATGCCGAACGTCCGTCCCCCGCGGCCGATGCGCTCCTGGGAGTAGATGATCTCGCCGGGCCCGTCCACGCGGATCGCGATCGCGGTGGCCAGGAAGACCGGCGAGAGCACTACCAGCAGGATCGCGGAGCCGACGAGGTCGAAGGTCCGCTTGAGGAAGCGCTGCGCCCCTTCCAGCCGCGGGAAGTCGACGTGGACCAGAGGAAGGCCGGCGACGGGCGTCGTGTGCAGGCGAGGACCGGCGACATCGGTGAGCACCGGCGCCATGATGAGCTGGATGTCCCGGTCCGACAGGGCGTGCCCGAGGCGGCGCATCGTCGTCGGGTCGAGATCGTCGGAGCCGACGATGATCAGCGCATCGAAGCGCACCTCGTCGAGCACGGACTCGACGTTCGCGATGTCCCCGAGCACGTCGAACCCGGAGATGCCGCCGGCGCGAGCACGATCGGTGATGACGCCGACGATCTCGTACCCGCTGCTCTTGGCCCGTCGGATCTCGCGCGCGACGACGGAGACCTTGGACGGCTCGCCGATCACCACGGCCCGATGCAGGTACCGCCCGATCTTCTGCCTTCCGCGCAGCCACTGGCGCCACAGCCACCTCGACAGCAGCAGGAGCAGCAGCCCGAGCGGGAAGACGACGGCGACGAACAACCGGGAGAGGTTCATCCCCAGGAAGAAGGCGGTGGCGACCGTCACGGCGAACACCGCGAGCGTGGCGTTGACGATGCGCCGGTACTCGTCCGCACCCTGGCCGACGATGTGACGGTCGCGGGAGTCGGTCGCGTCGAGCGCGATCACCCACACGAAGCCCGTCACGCCGAGCGCGACCAGATAGGGGATGCGCGGTCCCTCGGGCCAGGAGACGCTGGTGAACGGCCCGGGGAGGACGACGAAGGACGAGACGGCGAGCACCGACAGGATGACGACGAGGTCGCTGTAGAACAGGCGGCTCGCGTACCGCCGCGGCCACGCCGGCCGGCGCGCTTTCTGCACGGGAACCCGCGGGGTCTTCCTCGGTTCCCCTGAGGCGCCGGAGCTGTCGCGCTCGAGCTGGACGACGACGTCCCTCACCTCCCTGCGATGGACACCAGGACGCGAGTCAGTCTAAACCGTCTTGGAATCTCCTGAGGATGCGCGCTGCGGCGTCACTGTCCGCAGCTGTCGGTGACGGCGGGCTTCGCCCCGTTCACCATCGGGTTCGTTTGCACCTGGAGCGGGCCGCGCTCGCCCTCGGGGCCGACGAACGAGGCGGTCACCTCGACCGTGTCCCCGGGATCGAACCACGCCTCGAAGGCGACCACCGGACGACCGAGGTCGTCGATGTCCTTGTGCATCACCGAGATCTCGTCCCCGTTGAAGTCCGCGGTCGCAAGCGTCGTCCCGGGAGGGCCGTAGATGTAGATCCAGTCGCGGAAGCGCGCGCCGAACGTCATGCTCTGGACGTACCGCGGCAGGGCCTCCGCCTGCTGCTGGGACAGAGGCAGGCTGAGCGAGGCCGACGCCGTGTAGGTCGTCTTGCCCGCCTCGCACACGGCTGACGCGGACGTCGCGGTCTCGGTGAAGTAGTCGATCTTCGAGCCGTTGCTGTTGTTGAAGTAGACCCCGATGGTCGTGTTCTCGTCATTGTCCGTGGGCAGGACACCGCTGATCCGCGAGCCCTCGATCGCGTCGGCGATCTTCGGGTCGTCGCTCCACACCATCACGCTGCCCTTCGAGGCGCTCTCCGTGATCGCCCACAGCATGTCCTTCGGATCGAACTCGCCCGTGGCGATCTTGTCGAACACCGCGGCCGCCGCCGCGGCGAAGAACCCGTCGACGAGCTCCGGCTCCTTGTACGAGTCCCATCGCCCGTAGACCGTGCTCAGCAGGAGCGAGACGGCATTGTCGGAGGACAGCACGTCGCCGGTGGGCAGTTCGATGGGGCCGGTCGCGACGAGGATCCGCGACAGCGCGATCGGGTCGATCGAGATCACTCCGGCGATCTCGTCCGGGGCGATGTCGCGCTGCCACCAGGCGCGCATGATCTGCGCCGCGGTCGGGAAGTCGGGACGGCTCATGCTCGTGTTGAGGTGATCCACGAGATGGCTCGTGTACAGGTCGATGGCGCTCTGCGGAACGTCCACATCGACGGCGACGCCGTTCTGATAGCCGCCGCTGTTGCCCTGCGCCCCCATCGAGAAGGAGCCGCCGTCGACGTGCACGAGCGCCTGGGCCGCGGCGCTGCCTCCGAGGGCGAGGGTCTCGGCGTTGTTCTGGAAGACGAGGAGATAGTTGCGCGCGCCGTCCGCGCCGAGCAGCTCCGGCAGGATCCCGATCGCGGGCCCCGCCGTGGACATCACGCTGTTGACCTGGTCGACGCCCTCCCGCACCGGCCCGATCAGGAAGGGCGAGTGCGCGACGCCGTCGAGCCCCTCGGCGAGACCCGTGATGCGCTCACCCTGCTCCTCGGCGGCCGCCAGGAGCCGCTGCGTCACCGAGCCCGAGCCCTCTCCGGACCCCATCACGGGCACGGCGACGCCGTTCACCAGGGCGTCGAAGGACTGCGCGGCATAGCGCACCCCTCGCAGGTTGTCCCCCACCACCGGAACCCACTCCGCCAGCCACCACACCGGGTCCGATGCGGCGCCGCCGGCGCTGGCCGCGGTCTCGGAGAGCTCGCCGAGCACGTCCTTCACGTCGCGCCCGGCTTCGACCTCCTTGATCAGCTCCTGGCTCTTGGTCAGGCCGTCCTTCACCGTGATCGCACGCAGACCCACCCAGCACACGGCGAGAAGCAGCGCGATGACGACGAGGGCGAGGATCACCCAGACCCGGCGCCGCCGGCTCTTGCGAAGGCTCCGCCGTTCGTCGATGTTCCGCCTTCGCAGGCCCTCACTGCTCATCGACGACATACCTTTCCTTCGGGATCAAGCGATGAATCATAACAACCGAGCCTTGGCGACGAGCCTCGGCCGGGGGGGGATCAGTCCGACGCCTCCGGGGCGACAGCGGAGATGAAGACCGGCGATGCACCGAGCGTCAGAGTGACCTCGCCCTTCACCGGCTCCACGATCTGGCTGCGCCCGGAGAGGTCCGTGACCGCCAGCGGGACCTTGGAGGCGAACGTCCGCTGCAGCTCCTGGTCGGCCCAGGCGACGCGGGTCGCCTCGGAGCCCTGGCCGAACACCTCGACGGTGCTCGTCTCGTCGGACTCGGTGGCCGTGAAGGCCTTGCCGCCGAGCCGGGCGATCATCAGCGCCTGCGCGAAGGCTCCGGGCTTCGGGGCGAGCGCGACGACGTTCTCCCGAGGGCTGTTCTCGTAGAGCCCGAAGTTCGCCTCGCCGGCGACCGGGTCGTTCTGGTCGTTGACGAGGTCGTACCAGATGTACTTCTCGACCCCGTTGGCGAAGGCCAGCGTCTCGTTCCGCACCAGCATCCGGCCCTGGTCGAGCTCGGAGACGCCCTCATGATGGGTCGGGAACCCCATCTCCGTCACCCAGACGGGCCGGGTCTCGCCGGCGAACTCCTGCATGTCGGCATAGGACTGCTGCACCGTGCCGGCGATCAGATCGGGATTGCGATCGATCCAGGATTCGTAGGGGTGGTAGCTGATCGCGTCGGTCGCCGCGAGACCGCCCGACTGCCAGAACCCGATGAACCAGTCCCGGTCGTACAACGCCGTCGATCCCGTGACGATCGGAAGGTCCGGGTGCGCCGGGCTGACATGATCGCGGACCGCCTGCGCGATGGGCACGTAGCACGACGGGGCCTTGCCGCAGTCCGTGTCGGTGTCGCGATGGTTGAACTCGTTGAGCACCTCGAGGCCGACCATGTCGAACCGGTCCGCGACGGCCTTCGCGTACCGGGCGTAGGCCTGGATCGACTCGTCGCCGGAGGGTGCACGCCGGGTCCCGTAGACCCGGTTGCCGTAGGCCACGATGCCCAGGAGCTTGACGCCGTTCGCGTGCATGCGGGAGAACTCGCGGACGTAGTTCTCGTCCCACGCGTACTCCCCGGCGACCTTCTCGTTGCGCTCCCAGGAGATGTCGTTGCGGACCTCCGCGAAGCCGAGGGCCGCGGCCAGGGTCCCGGTGCCGGCGAAGGGCTCCTTCTCGACGTGGGACGCGACGCCGAAGCGGCTGTCCTGGGCGACCGCGAACCCCTCGGCGTCGATCACGGCGACGGCCGTCTCGATGTGCTGTCCGGCAGCGTCGTCCACCGTGACCGTGTAGTGGCCCTGTCCGACGCCGGTCAGCGGCAGTGCCGCGAGCGGTCCGCGGACCTCGGCCTGACCGGAGATCGGATCCCCTCCGGCGCTGGAGGTCGCGCTCCACTGCACGGCGCCCTCGGCCAGCGACACGGCGAGCACGGCGGATTCATCGGTCATGATGAGCGAATCGTTGACGATGCCGGAGGGGGTCTGCACGGCCTCGAACGAGCCGTTGGCCACGAGCTCCTCCCCGCCGCTGCCCGTGATCGACACGTCGTCGATGCCGAGGCCCCGGACGGTGCCGCCGAGCACGAGGTCGAGCGAGGATTCGGGCGACTGGTCGGCCGGAGCCGTGAACGGGAACTCGAGGGTCTCCCAGTCCGCATCCAGAGGCGGAAGCACGAAGGTCTGCCCGGCGACGGTCAGACGGGCGGCGGGGTCGGTCTTCCGCTCCGCCAGCACGCGCGCAGCGAGGCGGAGGGTGTACTGCCCGCCGGGCGCCAAGGCCACGGCGGAGGAGGCCGCGATGACGTCCGGATCGTTCGCCGGGGCGTCCACCCGCAGGGACACGGCGCCGGTCGCTGCAGCGCCGACCTCGGGAAGCACCGCGCCGACGACGGTCCGATCGGCCAGCGTCCACCCGTCGATGGACGCCCGCGCGGTGTTCGTGACCGGCACCTCGGCAAGGGGGTCGGGCGTCGGGGTCGGCGTCGGCGATGCGGTGGGCTTCGGCGTCGGGGTCTCGCTCTTCGTCTGGGCATCCGGCCGCAGGGCGGGGATCCCGACCACGGCCACCGCCGCGCTCCCGGCCACCAGGAGCACGGCCACCGTGCTGGCGATGATGACCGTCCTCTTCGTCACACGCAGTGCCATGGCATCCTTTCCCCCGTGCGTCCGCACCAACCTATCCGGTGCGAGCCGGGACGAAGCTGACAGCCTCGAGTGCGGGGCCCGGTCAGGCTCTCTAGACTCGACACATGCTCTCCGCGGTCCGCCCGAGCCCGCGGGCACGTTTCCGCGCCCGCCCTCGCTCCGAAACGGCACCCGTCCCGTGAGCGGCGCCCTGGTGCACGAGTGGCTCGCCCCCCGCGGCGGATCCGAGAACGTCTTCGAGTCCCTGACGCGGATCTTCCCGGACGCCGCCCGCTACTGCCTGTGGAACGACAGCGGCGGCCGGTTCACCGTCGACGGAGAGACCTGGCTGGCTCGCACGCCCCTGCGAGGCCGCAAAGCGGCGGCGCTTCCCCTGATGCCCCTGGCCTGGCGCTCCCTTCCCACCGTCGACGCTGAGTGGGTGCTCGCGAGCTCGCACCTCTTCGCGCACCACGCACGGTTCGCAGGCCCCGCCCGCGGTGCCCCCAAGCTCGTGTATGCCCATACGCCCGCGCGGTACATCTGGAACCCCGAGCTCGATGCGCGCGGCGGTTCCCTCCCCGTGAAGGCAGCCGCCGGCACGATGAAGGACCTAGATCGACGACGCGCACAGGAAGCCGTCGCGATCGCCGCGAACAGCGCGTTCGTCCAGACCCGTATCGCCCGGGCGTGGCACCGCGAGAGCACCGTGATCCACCCTCCCGTGGATGTCGCCTCGTTCCTCCGCACGCCGGAGCCGAGCGCGCACGACCAGGACGTGCTCGACCGCCTCCCGGACACGTTCCTCCTCGGCTTCTCCCGGTTCATCCCCTACAAGAGGCTGGACCTCGCCGTCCAGGCGGGGGCCGCGGCCGGCGTGCCCGTGGTGCTGGCCGGTGCGGGCCCGGATGAGGAACGGCTGCGCGCGTTCGCCGCAGAGCACGCCCCCGGTGCGGTGACTTTCGTCCGCTCGCCCGGCCCGGACCTCTACCGTGCGCTGCTGCACCGCTGCCTCGCCCTGGTCTTCCCCGCGGTGGAGGACTTCGGCATCGTCCCCGTGGAGGCGATGGCGGCCGGGCGCCCCGTCATCGCGAACGCGCTGGGCGGAACGGCCGAGACGATCGTGGACGGGAGCACGGGAGTGCTCGTCGAGGACTGGTCTCCGGAGGAGATGCGCCGCGCCGTCGACACGGTGACCCGGGCGTCCCCGGAGGCGTGCCGGGCTCAGAGCGAGCGGTTCTCCGAGGAGGTCTTCGCCGACCGCATCCGCGCGTGGGTCGCCGAGTCCCTCGCCTCGGGCGACGCGACGCAGGCGAGGGCCGTCTGATGCGGGTCTTCGTCGACGACCGCTACCGCGGCGCCCACGGCATCGGACGGTACGCCGCCGAGGTCCTCCCCCGCCTGACACCGCCGTGGGAGGACCTGGCGCTCGGCGGATCCCCGTTCACCGCCGTGGACGCCTTCCGTCCGGTGGGCAGGGCGTCCGCCCCGGACGCCCTCGTCTACTCCCCGGGCTACGGGGCGCTCCTGCGCGCCGGCCGCCAGCTGCTCACGCTCCACGACCTCATCCAGCTGAGAGCCCCGGGGATCCGGCGCTGGACCTTCGCGGCGTATTACTCGGGCCCCGTCCGAACGGTCGTGCGCAGGGCCGGCGTGGTCCTCACGGTCTCGGACACGTCCGCTCGGGCGATCCGGGACTGGATCGACGACGACGCCGTGGAGATCGTCAACGCCGGCAACGGCTGCTCCGCGGCCTTCCGCCCCCGCGCGGGCGTCGTGTCCGAGGCCGATCCCTATCTGCTGTTCGTCGGGAACGGTCGCGCCCACAAGAACCTGGACGTCGTCCTGGATGCGCTCATCGCGGCACGGGACGCACGACTCGTGGCGGTCGTCCCCGAGCGCGAGATCCCCGAGCTGAGCGCGAGGACCGAGACCCGCGGGATATCCCCCCGCGTGCGATGGGTGAGCGGGATCGACGACGAGGAACTCGCGGATCTCTACCGCGGCGCTGCGGCGACCATCATGCCGTCCACCCTCGAGGGGTTCGGCCTTCCCGCGCTGGAATCGATCCGGTGCGGCGTGCCCGTCGTCTTCTGGGAGGGCTGCGAGGCCGTCGCGGAGATCGTCGGGGACCGCGGCTGGGCCGTCCCGTCCTCGGACGACCGAGGGGCGTGGTCGGATGCGCTGAACCGCGCCCTGGCCGCCGGCCGGCGGGTCGATCCGCCCACCGGGTACGACTGGGGGCGGACGGCGACGATCGTCTCGGACACGATCTCGCGAATGACCGCCTGACGGCTAGTCGCCTGGCGTCGGGTCAGTGACGTCGGCGGCACCGAACAGCAAGCTGTCGACGACCTGGTCGCGCCGGGCCGGCCGCGCGGTGGTGTACCTCAGCAGATCTTCGAAGTGAGAGAACACGACGACCGCTTCTTCGAACTCTGGCTCGGAACCGTGGACGACTGCTCCGTCGTCTCGCACCGCCAGGTACTCGTATCCGTTGCGAACGGAAAGCAGGATGGGTGCGTGGCGCCTCCAGAAACGGGAGACCGCGGCCGCCTCATCATCCGTCGTCGCAGCCTGGATGCTCAGCAGTTCACACTCGTTCCACGCGAACGCCCCCTCCGCGCCGGTCGAGTAGTCGTCGCGGGACAAGAACCACACCGTCTCGTCTGAGCTCGACAGGAGTGAGAACGAGGACACCCAGCGGATCACCGTTTCGGGTGCCGCGCGCAGCGGGGAGGGAACGCCGTTCTCCATCGACGTCGGCGGCTCAAACGTCCACCCGGCTTCCTGCAAGCTTCTGGCGGCACTTCGGAAGAGTTCCGGCATGCTCCCAGGCTACCGATCCGCCGGGCACGGGCAGGCGGTCACCAGGTCGCGCCGGTATTGGCCCATTCCAGTGTCGACAACTTCGCCTCGATCTTCTCGAGGCAGATGCTCCCGCATCCGACCAGGGTGAGCCTGCGCAGTCGTGGGAGGTCGTTGACGGCGGCGATGCCGGTGATCTTCTTTAGCAACGCGCCCTAGGCCGTGCTTTCCCGCACCGTCTCGAGGAAGAGCGTCAACGCGTCGGTCTTCCGCTCCCAGGACTGGCCGCGTGCCCCCTCCTCGCCGAGTCGATTCGGCGACGGGTGCGCGAGCGCGCGCTCCAGGGCCGCCGCCGCGTCAGCGTCGTCGCGGTAGGTCTCGATGCCGAGGTCGGATCGGCCACGGATGCCGGGCGTCTCCCTGGCCACGACGCTCAGCCCCGCCGCCAGGTACTCGTAGAGCTTCATCGGGCTGCGCCCCGCGTTGAGCGGGTCGTCCGACAGCGGCAGCAGCCCGACCCGCGCCGAGTGCAGCAGGGCGGGCACATCCGTGTACGGAACGGCGCCAAGGACCTCCACGTTCGCGGGCAGCGCCGATGAGGGGCGGGGGTTCGGACCGGCGATGAGGAAGGGGACGTCGGGGTGCCGGCGGGCCCAGGCGGCGACCTGATCCCAGTCGAAGCGATCGTCGAGCGCTCCGACGAAGACGCAGCGCGCGGAGCGGGGGCGCTGTTCTCCGGCCGGCGAGGCGAAGCGCCCGAGCTCCACTCCGTTCTCCAGGACGAGCGCGGGCACGCGGGGGGCTCCCAGGCTCCGCAGCACCTCGTCGGACGTGGCGACGACCGCGTCGGCCGCATCCAGGATCCGGCGCTGCACGTCGTGCTTGAGGCCGCCGGGATACAGGTCCGTCGGGCGATAGACGAGGGTCCGGGACAGGGAACGCACCGATTCGTCCCAGAGCAGCGGCTGATCGATGAGCACGGCGTCGAAGCGGCCGTCGATCCCCTCGCGCTCCAGCATCCTCGCCACGCGGAACCTGCCGAGCGGCACCGGCACGATGGTCCGCGGAACGACGTGCAGCACGCCGTGCGCGTCCCGGCGGGGACGACGCGGCACCGCGGCCAGCTCGCTCGGGCGGACGCGCCCGGTCAGCCGGTGGAGGGTCGAGATCGGGGTGCTCACGTGCACGACGTCCGCGCCGCGCTCGGAGAGCACACGTGCGTAGTGGTGGCTTCCCACGCGGAAGGGCCCGAACGGGTGGCTGTGCGAGAGGAAGAGATAGCGTGCGCGTCCCGCCGCGGGCCGCTGCGCCTGGCCGCCCGTCATGTCCGGGCTCGCTCGATGCGCGCGCGGATCTCCCGGTGGATCCGGGCGAGGTCCGTCGCCGCGCGGTGCACGCGCTCAGCGACCTCGGCCGCACGCTCGGGACTCGGGCGCAGGATCGCTCGCAGCTGCTCGGGCTCTCGGGCGGATGCATCGTGCGACACGCCGTCCAGGCCGATGGCCGCGAACGCCGCCGTGATCTTGGCCGTCGGGTGCGGGACCAGCTCGACCGGGATCGCCCCGCTCAGTGCGGCCAGCACGAGGACGTGCATCCGGTCGCTCACGACCAGCTGCGCACCGTCGTAGCGCTCCCGGAGGCGCTCCTCCTGGTCCCGGGGGTCGACGTCTCCCCACGGCTCGAACTCGCCTCCGAGAAGGCGGGCCAGCTCTCGTGCGCGCTCCTCGTCCTCGCGCACCTGGACGACCGTGCGAATGGTGAGTCCGGCGTCGTCCGCCGCTCGGCGCACCCCGTCGAGCCACGCCGCGTCGGGAAGCGGTCGCGCCCCACGCAGGCTCACCACCAGGTCGGTGCGCTCATGCCAGTCGCGACCGGGACGGGATCCGGCGGCGAAGCCGATGTCGGGCGCGAGCCTCCCCGAGCGCGCGATCCGCATCGAGCGGGCGTCGCGCCACAGCGCCACCTGGGAGAGACGGGCCGCGAGGCGGTGGATGGCGAGCGCGGGCCAGGACGGCGCGCGGATTCCCCGCGGCGGGCGGACGACCACTCCCCCTTTGAGCCGGACGATGAGGGTCTCCGCAAGGAACACGACCTCTCGGAGTCCGTTGCCGCGATCCAGGGGGATCTCACCCGCCTCGAACACCAGGACGGGACGGCGCGGCGCCGTGAGGAGCAGCCAGAGCCAGCGGGGGACCGACCTCTTGGACCGCAGCACCACGGCGTGCGCGGGCATCCCCAGCTGTCGGAGCCACACGTCGGGCCCCTCGCCGGTGTACGCGACCAGCTCGTCGCTGGTCCCCTCCGCCCACCGCAGCGTCTCGCGCCGGATGAGGGCGTCGCCGATATTGCCCGCCGGGCCGGTGAGGGAGACGAAGGTCCGCGTTCGGCGAGTCGCGGTTCCACGCGAACGGCGAGGGGATCGCTGTTCTGACGTTCGCATGGGCAGGCCTCGACGGTTTCTCAGGATGGAGTCGTACACGGACGAGCTCGTGCCGCGACGACCGCTCAGGGATCGAGGGTCGGAAGAGGCGTCGGCTCGATGGTCGGCGTCGGATCGACGGGCGGGTCGGACGGATCGACGGGCGGGTCCGACGGATCGACCGGCGGCTCCGAGGGCTCCACGGGCGGGCTGCTCGGCTCCTGCGGAGTCGTCGGCGCCGGCGCGGGCTCCTCCGGCTCGGGGTCCGGTTCGAAGAACTCGTCCGCCGGCACCTCGGGGACCGGGGTGGGCGTGGGAAGCACGCGGGTGACCGTGAGGGGGGCGCTGGTCCGGGTCCCGTCCGCGTTCTCGGCGGTCACCGTGTAGACGGTGGATCCCGTCGCACACGAGAACGGGACGACGCGATCCGTGATCCGCGCGGGCAGCGCGGCGGCCACCGGGAAATCGAGCGCGTCGACCTGCGCGGGGCCCGCGCCCAGGGCGACCTTCTCCGCGTTGTCGATCTGCCAGCTCAGCAGGACCTGCGCCTTGGCGTCCTCCGCGGGGCAATCGACGGTCACGGCGTTCGCGGTGAAGCTGCGGATCACCGGTCGTTCATCGGCCGCGCCGTCGGCTCGGGGCGGAGACGACGGCTCGGGTCCGGACGGCGCCGCGACGCTGGCGAGCGCGCCGATGATCGCGCCGGCCGCCACCGCGAGAAGCACGGCGACGCCGGTGAGCACCATGAGCAGGACGCTGCGCTTCTGCGTGCGCTGCGCGGCGCGACGGTGGCGTTCCCGACGCGCGACGGTGCGGGCGCCGAGCTCGGTCGCCGACGCGACGCCCTCGGCCGCCGGTGCGCGTCCGCTCGCCGCGGCACCGTCGGCTCCGGGGCGAGGCTCGAATCCCACGGCGATCGGCGCGTTCTTCGTCGAGGGCTTCGCCGCGGACGCCGCGCCCACGGCATTGGCGCCGGGCTTCTTCGTCCAGGCGAGATACTCGTCGACGACCTCGTCGGAGGGCCCGTCCGCGATCAGTTCGCCCTTGTGCACCCACAGCACGCGCTCGCACGTGCTCTTGAGCGAGCCCGCCGAGTGGCTGACGATCATCACCAATCCCGCGCTGTCGCGCAGCTCGTTGATCCGCTTCTCGCTCTTCGTCCGGAAGCGGCGGTCCCCCACCGCCAGCGCCTCGTCGATGAGGAGGATCGAGTGCGCCTTCGCGGAGGCGATGGCGAACTTCAGGCGCGCGGCCATGCCCGACGAGTAGGTGCGCATCGGGTGGTAGATGAAGTCGTTGAGCTCCGCGAAGTCCGCGATCTCCCCCACTCGCGCGGCCGCCTCGTCGGCGGGGAAGCCCATGGCGAGCAGACCGAGCTTGATGTTGTTCTCGCCCGAGAGCTCGGGCACGAGCGCCGCGTTCACGCCGAGGAGAACGGGACGATCGCGCGCGTAGATCGCGCCCTCGGACGGCGGAATGAGGCCGGTCATCGCCTTGAAGAGCGTGGACTTTCCGGAACCGTTGTGGCCGACGACGCCGATCGACTCGCCTTCTCTCGCGGTGAAGCTCACGCCCCGCAGAGCGGGGACCGTCTGGAGATCGCGCCCACCGCGGATGCTCCGTAGGCTGAACAGCGACTCGCTCCCCGACACGCGCTTCCCTGACGCATATACACGGTAGTTCACGTGGACGTCGTCCGCGACGATCATGGCGCGAGGCTCCGCGTCGAGGGACTCTGTCAGTCGATCGGGAAGCAGGAGATCAGTCACTGAGGCCATACCTCGGCTCGCCCTGCCAGAAGAAGATCACGCCGCCGACGATCATCACCAGTGCCCAAGTCGGCGCAGCGATCCAGGCGAGCAGCGGGGCCGAGTGCCCGGACAGAAGCACATCACGAGCGAGTGAGATGAAGTCGTAGGTCGGGATGAGGTGTGCGATCGTCAGCAGCGCCGGATAATCGGCCAGGGCGCCGTCGATGTTGAAGATGATGCCCGTCGCGTAGAAGAGAACGCGGTTGATGATCGGGATCAGTTGTTGGATGTCCCGCGTCCGCACCGAGATCCGGGACACGACGAGAGTCAATCCGAGGTTGAAGACTCCCATGGCGGCGAGGAGCGGGATCATGAGCAACCAGGACCAACTGATCGGTTCGCCGAAGATGAGCAGCAGGATGCCTAGCAGCAGCATCACGGGGATCATCCGCATCGCCTGTTCCGCGACAACGGATATCGGAAGCAGGATGCGCGGGAATCCGAAGCTCTGCACGAGCTTCGTGTTTCCTGTGATCGCCTTCGAGCCGTTGCCGAAGCAGCTCGTAAAGAATTCGAAGACAAAGACACCGACGATGAGGAACTGCAAAAAGTTCGCAGGGCGAGCCGCTCCGGAGAGGATGAAATGGAAGATCGTCCCGTAGATGATCGCGATCGACAGCGGCTTGAGCACGATCCAGAGCACGCCCAACCGGTTCGGCAGCAGACTGCCGATCAGCCGGCTTCCCGCGAGCCGCAGGGCGAAGGTGCGCATGTGCCAGGCCTCGGCCAGGTAGGCCCCCAGCGGTGGTCGCGTTCCCACCGCGATCAGCCCGGCGCCCGCAGGCACAGTGATCGCTCCCATGCGGATCCCTACCTTCCTGCGCGACGCGTGTTGCGCCTGCATGAGGCGCGGGCACACCGGAACATGTTACCGCACAGCGTCCGCACCCTCCTGGGGTCGCTGCCACACCATTACGCATGGTGACGGCGAGCCGTAGCGGCCTCTCGTCCGCGAGGGTAGCCACGGCCAATTGCAACCGAGTCCCCCTCCCACCCGGTGAAAACTCAGTCGCGGCCGTAGATGTCGCGAGTATAGATCTTGTCCGCGACATCGGCGAGGGCGTCGGTGGCGCGGTTGGCGATGATCACGTCCGCCCGGGCCTTGAACTCGTCCAGGTCGCGCACCACCTCGGAGTGGAAGAACTCGTCATCCTCGAGGGTCGGCTCGTACACGACGACCTCGATCCCCTTCGCCTTGATCCGCTTCATGATGCCCTGGATCGACGACGCACGGAAGTTGTCGGAACCCGACTTCATCACGAGCCGGTAGACGCCGACCGTCCGCGGGCCACGCGCGAGGATGTCCGCGGCGACGAAGTCCTTGCGCGTGCGGTTGGCGTCGACGATCGCCGCGATCAGGTTCTGCGGCACCTCGGAGTAGTTCGCGAGCAGCTGCTTGGTGTCCTTCGGCAGGCAGTAGCCGCCGTAGCCGAACGACGGATTGTTGTAGTGCGAGCCGATGCGGGGGTCGAGGCCGACGCCCTCGATGATCTGCCGGGTGTCGAGGCCGTGCACGGCGGCGTAGGTGTCGAGCTCGTTGAAGTAGGCGACGCGGAGGGCCAGGTACGTGTTGGCGAACAGCTTGATCGCCTCGGCCTCGGTGGGATCGGTGAGTAGCACCGGCACATCGGTGGCGATGGCGCCTTCCAGGAGGAGGTCGGCGAAACGCTGTCCGACGGGGCCGCGGTCTCCCACGACGATGCGCGACGGATGGAGGTTGTCGTGCAGCGCACGCCCCTCGCGGAGGAACTCCGGCGAGAACACGATCGTCGCGTGCGGGTACTCGGCGTTCATTCGGGCGGTGAAGCCCACCGGCACCGTGGACTTGATCACGATCGCGGCATCCGGGGTGATGTCGAGGACAGCGGCGATGACGCCCTCGACCGAGGACGTGTCGAAGTAGTTGGTGACCTCGTCGTAGTTCGTCGGGGTCGCGACGACGACGAACTCGGCGGCACGGTAGGCCTCCTCCGCATCGGTCGTCGCGGTGAGATCGAGCTCCCGGGTGGCGAGATAGTCCTCGAGCTCGGGATCGGCGATCGGCGAGACCCGCCGACCCAGCATCTCCACCTTCACGGGATCGATGTCGAGGGCGACCACCTGATGGTGCTGAGCGAGGATGACGGCGTTGGACAGACCGACGTATCCGGTCCCCGCGATGGCGATCTTCATTCCCTTAGGTTATCCAGCCCGCGGATAGACTCGGCTCCGATGACCCCGCGCCCTCTGCTCACCATCGTCATCCCCGTCTCGAACGACGAGACGACCGTGGCGACAGCCATCGACAGTGCTCTCTCGCAGACGGTCCCCGACATCGAAATCGTCTGCGTCGACGATGCCTCCACGGACGGCACGGCGACGATCCTCGAACGGTTCCGGGAACGTGACCCGCGCGTTCGCGTCCTGCACCATGATCGCAACCTCTCCGCGTTCGAGGCGAGGCGCACCGGCATCCTGGCCGCGCGCGCTGATCACGTTCTCTTCCTCGACGGCGACGATGAGCTGGAGTCGAATGCCGTAGCCACCACGATCACTCGGGCTCGGGAATCGGGCGCCGACATCGTCGGGTTCGGCGTGACCGTGGTCGAGCGCGACGGCCGTACCGGGAGCCCTTACGAAGCCCGGCTGCAGCCTCCGCAGCTCACCCTCGCCGGCGACGACGTGCTGCGCGCGCTCTTCCCGGTCGGCAGGCCCGCGCAGGGCCAGCTGTGGCGGTTCCTCTTCCGCACGAGCGTGCTGCGTGAGGCGTACGCCCTGCTGCCGGACGAACTCGTGCTGGCGCGCATCAACGATCTCCCGCTGCTCTTCCTCGCTGCGTCGCACGCGACGAGCTACACGGCGGTGCCGGACAAGCTGTATCGGTATCACTTCGGCCGGGGTGGCAGCGGGCATCGCGTCGACAGCGTCGAGCGGGCACGGTTCTACACGGGGGCGATCACCTCGGTCGACTCGATCGGTCCGGCCGTCGAGACGCTCGCGGAGAGCCATCACGACCCGGATCTCCTGCGCGCGACGTACACGTCGGTGCGCCTGTCGATCATCGGCTACGTCTGCTACCAGCTCGTCGAGCACAGCGACGAGACGATGCTCGACAGCGCGCTCACGCACCTGCACACGGTCGCGACCGACCATGACATCGTGCTTGCAGCGGCATGCTTCTACCCGGCGACGCTCAGGGCTCTCAAATATCACGCGACGTGGCAGGGCCTGCCGGAAAGCGGGGTACGCAGCATCCTGCTCGTCACCTCGACGCTGCGCACCGGCGGCGTCTCCGCGGTGCTCGCCTCGCAGGCGCGCTACCTGCGCGAAGCGGGCTACCGCGTCACCGTCGTCGCACGAAACGGCGGGAACGATGCGAGCGTGCTGCCCGCAGGCGTTCCGTTCATCGAACTGGCCTCGCGTCAGCTCCCCGCACAGCTGACGCAGTGGGCGGAGATCTGCCGGGCGCACGAGATCGATCTCGTCATCGACCACCAGGTGCTGTACTCCGATGCCTGGCCGGAGTTCGCGCTCATGGCACGGGCGGAGGGCGCGGCCACAATCGGCTGGCTGCACAACTTCGTCGCACGGCCGGTGTACGACGGCAACGAGCGGCTGACACTTATCGAGCGGTGCAGCCCGGTGCTTGCGCAACTCATCACACTCTCTCCGCTCGATGTGGCCTACTTCCGCCTCCGCGGGATCGAGCACGTGGCCCACCTGCCCAATCCCCCATCGCCCCTGCTGCTCGAATCGGCGACGGACGCCCGCGAGAGGTCCGCCCCGACCGAACGACTCGAGCTGGTCTGGTGGGGCCGGCTGGAGCAGCGAACGAAGCAGGTGCGCGAGCTCGTCGCGGTCGGCGCGCAGTTGCGCGCCCTCGAGGTGCCGTTCCGACTGAGGATCATCGGCCCCGACTGGGACGACGTCACGGCCAAGAAACTGAACGCGCTCGCCCGTCGCCGGGGCGTCGGTGACGCCGTCCACGCGGTCGGGCCGCTGCGGGGAGAGGCACTGATCGCCGCGATCGACAGGGCGGACGCCTTCGTCTCGACGAGCGCCATCGAGGGATATCAGCTCACGATCGCCGAAGCACAGTCACGCGGGCTGCCCGTGTTCATGTACGAGCTGCCCTGGCTCACCCTCGTGCAGGGAAACGACGGCGTGGTCGCGGTGCCGCAGGGGGATGCGCGCGGGCTCGCGAGCCGGCTCGCCGACACCCTCGCGGATCCCGAGCACTACGCCGCTCTGTCACGGGCGTCGCTGGAGGCCGCGGCGCGGGCGCGCGCCTACGACTTCCCCCAGCTGTACCGTGGCGTCGTCACCGGCGCGCTCCCGTCGGAGTTCTCACCGCAGCCCACGCTCGACGACGCCCGGCAATTGCTCGGTTTGATGGTCTTCTTCGCAGAGCGCGCCGGCGGACGCACACGGGCGGCGGACACCTCGACCTGGGGAGCACGAGCATGGCAGGCGGCCGCTCCCCTCGGTCGGGTGGCACTGCGGCGCATTCCGGGGCTGCAGCCCCTCGCCTACCGTGCGAAGGGGTGGCTCGGCGCGCGCTGAGGCTCTTCGCATCGCTCGGGCGCATCCGAAAACGCGCCGTAGGATGGTCGCGGCGCCCCGCCGGATGCGCCCCGTGCGCCCACGCTGTCGGCAGTCCTTCGAATGGAGCATTGATGCATCACGCCCCTCAGGTCTCGATCGTGATGCCTGTCTTCAACGACGAGGAGACCGTCGCGGCGGCGCTGGACAGCTGCCTCGCGCAGACGGGTGCTTACATCGAAGTGATCTGCGTGGATGACGCGTCCACGGACGGTACGGCAGCCATCATCGACCGGTACGTTGCTCGCGATTCGCGCGTTCGTCTGCTCCGCCAGCCGGACAACCGTTCTGCCCTTCAGGCCCGCCGCGCCGGGATCCTTGCGGCGCGCGGCGAGTATGTCCTTTTCGTCGACGGTGACGACGAGCTGCTCCCCACAGCTGCCGAGAAGTCCCTCGCCTCGGCACAGCACGACAAGGCCGATCTCGTCGGGTTCGCCGTCGAAACCGTGGGGCCAGACGGAGGAGTGTTCGTCGCTTACCAGAAGAGACTCGCGCCCAAGCACAAGCGCCTTACCGGCGATAACGTGCTCGCAGAGCTCTTCCCAATCGGCAAGCCCGCTCAAGGCCAGCTGTGGCGCTTCCTCTTCCGGACACAGCTGCTCCGCGATGCATACGCGCTCCTTCCTGAGGACCTCGTCCTGCCGCGGATCAACGACCTTCCACTCCTTTACCTGGCTACGGCGCTCGCGGCCAAATACGTCGCTATCCCGGATCGCCTATACCGATATCACTTCGGTCGGGGCAGGAGCGGGCAAGTCGTGGACACCATGGAGCAGGCGCGGTTCTATGCCGACGCCATCCGATCGGTCGAGAGCATCTCCCCGGCCGTCCGCTCCATCGCGCAAACGCGAGGCTACCCCGACGACCTGCTCGACAACTACGAATCGGTGCGCCTTTCGATCATCGGATACGTTTCCACCTATCTGTTGAAGCACACCCGCGAGGACCTTCTCACCGCAGTCATCGAACATCTTCACGCGTGCGCATCAGCGACAGACCTGATCGTCGCCGCCGTCCGGTTCTACCCGGAGGTTCTCCCGGCGCTAAAGTCCCACAGCGCACGGACGAAACGCGAAGAACGCACCGTGGGAAGCATCCTGCTCACGACGCGAGCCCTCACGACGGGCGGAGTGTCAGGCGTCCTGCTCTCGCAAGCCGATCTCCTCACCCGCGCCGGATATAACGTGGTCATCGTCGCGCGCCGCTTCGGAAGCGATCGCGCAGCAGTTCCGGAAGGCATCCCCTTCATCGAGATGTCGGGACGCGGCCTGCCCGAGCGTCTCGTCGAGTGGTCGGAGATCTGCCGCACCAACGAGGTGGACCTGATCATCGACCACCAGATCCTCTACAGCAGAGATTGGCCGGAGTATGCGCTCGTCGCTCGCGCGGCCGGCGCCGCCACGGTGGGGTGGATTCATAACTTCGCCGGCCGTCCACTCTACGACCAGAACGGCCTTCACGAGCTCCTGAAGGAGAACGCTCCCCTGCTCGACAGGCTCGTGACGCTTTCGCCGCTCGATGTGGCGTTCTGGAAGCTGCGCGGGGTGAATCACGCGGTATACCTGCCCAACCCGCCGTCACCGCTGCTCCTGGACTCCACCGCTACCGAACCTAAGCACCTCTCCGACGGTCCGATGGAGCTCATCTGGTGGGGTCGCCTGGAGGAACGCACCAAGCAGGTAAGCCAGCTCATCGAGGTCGCCGTTCACCTCCGCAAGCTGGCCGTGGACTTTCGCCTCACGGTCATCGGCCCGGACTGGGGCGAGTGGACTGAATCCCGATTCAACGCGCTCGCGCAGGCTCGCCGCGTCGACAAGAACGTCCGGGCGATCGGCGAGCTTCGGGGGCAGCACCTGGTCGACGCCATCGACCGGGCAGATGCGTTCGTGTCGACAAGCATCATCGAGGGTTATCCGCTCACCATTCTCGAAGCACAAGCCCGCGGGCTCCCGGTCTTCATGTACGAGCTGCCGTGGCTCGCGATGCTCCCCGGCAACGAAGGCATCGTATCCGCTCCGCAGGGCGATGCCGCCGCGCTCGCCGCGAGGATCGCGGCCGTTGCGGAATCGCCAAGTCGCTACAGCGCGCTTTCCCGCGCGTCCGTCGAGGCTGCCAGCCGAGCTCTCTCCTATGACTTCGGAGAGTTGTATGAGCAAGTTATCACGGGCGAGATCCCAGACGAGTTCTCACCGGAGCCGTCCAGCGAAGACTCGCGCCGCCTGCTCGACTTGATGATCTTCTTCGCTGAGAAGGGTGTCGCAGCTCGTGAAACTGACACGGCGGCGCTCCGCGAGAAGTCGACGCCTTCGAGGGACGCACGTCTGTCGGGCACGCGCCTGGACAGCTCCTTTGCCCATCGTGCATGGCGGGTCGCTACGCCGTTAGGACGCGTCTTTCTCCAGCTTCTTCCCGGAGCGCGACCCCTCGCCCATCGAATGAAGCACCGCCTCCTCCTGCGAACGCAGAGATAGCGCAGCGGACGCGA
Source organism: Microbacterium resistens (assembly GCF_021172025.1). Taxonomy (NCBI): domain Bacteria; kingdom Bacillati; phylum Actinomycetota; class Actinomycetes; order Micrococcales; family Microbacteriaceae; genus Microbacterium; species Microbacterium resistens. The sequence continues at coordinate 3,704,888 of NZ_CP082781.1, read as the reverse complement.
AGACATCGGCATATGCCGAGTGAACGACGGCGAGGTCCCGGCCCTCCAAGTCGGGGCCGGTCGTTCGGCGGTCGCGACGCAGCGACGCAAAGGCTGCGTCCAGTGACGCAGCGGTGATCGGCCCCTCGGAAAGATGGACCCAACCGGGGCCGACAGTCCGCGTGAGCGCCGCCGTCGTATCGTTGAGAGGCACGATCACGGGTCGGTCAAGCGAGAGAGCGAGAAAGACGCGCTGCTCGTCTTCGTAGGTCTCGACACGGGGTACTGCGACCAGCTCGGCGGCCTGGATCTCCTGTACCTGTGCGCCATCCGAGAGCAGCTCGACACGAGTGGACAAGGTCGGCGAACGGCGCGCGAGCGCCGAGCGGACATGCGCCTCGAGCTCGGACGACAGCAATCCGGCCAGGCGCAACTCCACGCCAGGGGTCTGTGCGACGCGTGCGGCGCCGAGTACGCTGCGCACGCTGTCGGGGAGATGTCCGGGGCTCACGCACAGTACCCGGCCGGGCGTGAGTTCGCCGCGGGGAAAGCCGAGGAATCGATCGCGGTAGTGGGGGTGGGGGATCACAGTTGTTCGCGCCGGATCCGGTGTCGGGGTGGCATCATCCGTGACGACGAACCTGCTGGTCGCACGGTCCAAAAGCCGACGCCCGAGCATATCCGCCCGACGCGGCCCCGGTGACTTATCGGATCGATGAATCATCCGGACGAGCGCGATCCGATGGCGACGCAGGTTCCGGATCAATGCGAGAGTGGAAAGCAGCCGCTGAAGGCCTCCGGTGCCGCGCGCGCCCAAGAGCGAATCGAGAGCAGCGTCCGCGACATGCAGCACATCCACATCGAACCGCGTCAGCACGCCGCGCGAGCAACGGAACTCGATGTCGGACTGCGATCCGACCACTTGATCGATGTATCGCAGCACCGGTGCCGGCGGACGGTGGGTCACCTGGACGGCGAGCCGTGGCACGTCGGTGCTGGGACGATCGGCGTGTGGCATCTCACCATATTATGCTGGCCCAGACGAGGGGAAATGACCGTGCAGCACGTCTTCGTGAACCCGGCTGGCCAGGACGACAATCTGGGCGACTCAGCCTTACGAGCAGGACTGCTTCGCGCTCTTGACACCCCGGGGGTTCAGTTGCATGTGCATCTCGAAGCGCAATCCTCCGACTATCTGGCAGGGATTCCCCTTAGCCCCCGAGACATCTTCTACGAGTCCCGGCCCGCGTGGCTGACCGCGAGCCGGGAGACCGTGCGTCCGATCTACATCGTCAATGCAGGCGAAATCAATCCCCATCCTGATAGGCCGTACCCTCTGGCCGGACGCGCCGCGGAACTGAGATCGATCGCCGACCGAGGCGGGGTCATCATCGCGGCGGGCATGGGGCTTAAGCATCCGACCGTCGCTCATCGGGTCGAGTTCGACCCAGCCTTACGAGACGCTTCGATCGTCTCGTGGCGTGACCACGGGTCTCGTGACGCGGCCGGCTTCGGGGACGCGGCTCCGGACTGGGCTTTCGCACTCGGAACCGATGTATCAAGCTGGATACCCCCCACTTCTCGGACCCACGTGGCCGTCACCTTGCGATTCGACCGCCCATGGCCGGACACCGAATGGTTCGATGCAGTGCGCGCTTTCGCCGAACGCACTGAAACGCGAATCGTCACGCTCGCCCAGGTGGCGCGCGATGCACCCCGCGCCGTGCGGTTGGCGGAAGAGCTGGAGGCAGAGTTCCTCATGGCGCCCAGCACCAGCCATGACGATCTCGATGCCCACGTGCGCGCCGTGTACGCAACGTGTCTGGCTGTCGTCAGTGATCGCGCACACGCCCTGATAATGGGGGCGACAGAGGGCGCATACCCCATCGGCACGGCGGTGGACGCACAGAAGCTCCACCGCCTGCTTGACACAGCGGACGTTGGTAGGCTCACCGGAACTCATGACGATCTCGCTACGCGGACAGTGCGACTGGAGTCTGCTCTGCCGGGGCTTGCTCCCGCCATTGACTCGTCACGACAACGGCTTGACGATCTCACCGCCCGTATCCGGACCGTTATTCATGGTTGATGTCCCGACGCGCCGCCAATCAACCTCGAATCGGGGGCGCTAGGTCCGCCGTCCACAGAAGTGCCTATTTACTCAAGAACAAACACGATCGACAGATTACTTCGCTGCTCGAGGCAACTCACGCCCGGTCACTCGAACGCATATACCTGCACTGTCTCGCCTCGATGAATACGCACTCCAAAATTCTCATCACCGCGGACTGGCGCACCGGGGAAAATCGGCAGTGCCACGAGACGTGTGGTGGTGCCGCCGATCAGCAATGTCGCACGCACCTTCCAGCGACGCTTCATGATCATGCGCACGTTCTGCGTGGCAAGTATCGTGCCATCTGGTGCAGATTTGAGTACCAGATCGTGCACGATCTCCGTCCCGTCTACCTGTCGATAGAGTTGGGCGCTCTGTAGGGCTCTGCCTCGCGGCAGACGCAGCTGCAGACAAATGGTGTCCCTCTCAATCCACGCACCCACGACCTGTTCGGATCTCGAAAGGCGGCGTCTCAACCGTGTCGACGCCGCCAGGATTCGGTGTCTGACGCCGCCCGCGGAAACGACAGCAGGCGTCGAGGTCGTACGTCGCAGCGCGCTGATCTGCTTGCGCAGTTCGTCCGCGCGCGCCTGAGCTCGTCGCTCCACACGCGCGGCTCTGCGGATGCCTTCCTCGCTGAACCTGAGAGAAAGGTCTAGCAGCATGCGCACGTCCGACTCAGTCGGGGCGGGCGAATAGACGGCATCAGGCAGATCCCCATTGAGGAAGGCATCGTACAGACGAGAAAAATCATGCTCCGTCGCCGCGGTCGCTGCGTCAAGCGACGCTACCGAAAGCTGCGAATAGACCGAAGGGTCGGCGATGATGCTCTCGAGCTGCTCCGCCAGAGCTCGCGTGTCCTTCTGAGGGACGCTCCGCACCCCCTTGTTCCCGTCGAGGACAGCCAGCCAAGGCAGTTCATACATCACAACAGGCATCCCAAGAGCCTGCGCTTCGATGAGCGTAAGGGGGTATCCCTCGATTCCGCTGAGGGAGACATAGACATGAGCGTCGTTTAGCGCGTCGGTGAGGTCCTGGCCGCGGAGCGGCCCGGTGATGGTGACACGGGAGTCGAGCTCGCGTGCCCTCATCGACGCCCGCAGCTGGTCAGCGGTGGCGTCTGCGGAGTCCGGCCCGATGATTGTCAGGTGAAAGTCGATCGACCGCCGATTCAGTTCCTCGGCGACGTCGACGAAATCGAGGACGCGCTTGGTGTGCTGCTGCAGACGCCCCCACCACACCAACCGCAAAACGCCCCCGTCCCATCTTCTGGGAGTTCGCACAACCCCATTGGCCTCAAGCCAAGGAGAGGGAGGATTAGGGAGATAGGTAACCCGCTCGATGCCATGAGACTTCCAAAACGCAACATCTGCCTTAGACAAGACGACGACATTCGCGAGGATCGCGAGCCGCTCGACGAGGAAGGAACCGCGTGTGGTCGAGTCGTATAGGGATCGGAGCGCGAAATTGTGAAGCCATCCGATCGTCGGAATCCCCTGCGCACGCGCGGCAAGCGCGTAGAAGGGCCAGTTCTCGTTATAGAGAACATGGTGATCGATGATCACATCGACGTTGTACTCCGAACAGATCCGAAGATAGTGCGACATCTTCTCCGCGCGGTTGCGCCCAGTCCACTGGAGCACTGGCACGCTCTCCGGGAGAAGGGATGCGGTGTCTCCCAATGACTGCACCACGACAATCACTTCGTATCCGGCGTCCCGAAGAATCTTCGCCTGTGCAGCGAGCACGCCTTGGACGCCCCCGATATCGAGGTTGCCGGTGGTGAGCATCACGACCTGCGGGGGGCGCCGCCGCGGCTCGATGGGTCCCATGTCGTCTCGCGCCAGCATGAGCAACGCCTGCGAGAAGAACAAAGCCGCCGCGCGAACAGCATCAACTTTCCCGACGCGGTCAACGAGCTTCCGGACACACAGCTCTCGCAGTTCACGGTCGACGGTCCCCTCGCAACGACGAAGCAAGACCTGGATCATCGACAGACGCGCAGAGTCATAGATGGCGTCGAGGTCGTCAACGTCGGAGCGCCGTAACCCCGACGCATCGAGCGCGACTCCAACGGCATCGATGGAGTCCATTGCGCCGAGATAGAAGTCGAAGGCGTCCGCTGTCTCGCTTGCCAACCCACTCACACCACGCCGCCAGTAATACTGATAGAGCTTCTTCCTCGTAGAGACGTAGTGATTTGCCATCACGGCCCCTAGAAAGCTGATGGGTATGTCGTTCGCGCGTGGCAGTTCAAGCTCTCCGTCAAGGGCTCCGTAAGCGGCTCGCAAGAGGTCCGTGCTCCAGAGGTATCGCCACAGGTGCCCCTGAGCTACCTTTCCGGTCGGGAAGAGACCCTGCAGAATCTCGTCTCCGACGAGCTCAGAGTGGGTGGGCTGCAGATCGGAAGCGAAGCGTCCAGGATGAGCACCATCCTCGCTGACGACTTCGACCCCGAAGCCGACAAGATCGGCATTGTTCTGGCGCGCGAGTGTGTATGCCACCTCGACAGCATCTGAACTCAGGCGATCGTCTCCGTCCAGGAACAGCACGTACGAACCACGGGCTTGTTCCACGCCCAGCTTGCGAGCCTGATACGCCGTTCGATTGGACTCCTGGCGAAAGAGCCGTACACGAGCATCCGTCTGCTGCACCTGTTCCACCGCTGCGCATGTTCCATCGGTCGAGGCATCGTCAACGCAGATCACCTCAAGGGATGTCCAAGTCTGGTCGAGGGCGCTGCGGATCGCATCTCGCACCCAGGCCTCGTCATTGTGCAACGGAACGACAATGGTGATGTCAGGCGATGTCGGCACGGAAAGCCCCCCCAGGCGAGATCAGAGAACGCCAACGCCGGAATCGCTGCCCGCCGTCACCCAATGACCTTACAACATCGGGAGATCCTCGCCTGATCGGAAGCGCATCATGCGACCGCTCCGATTCTCCCACTCCCAGCCCGGGGCCATCACGAGACCCGCGTGTCCGTGGCAAGTAGCTATGCGCGGACGGGGGCCATCGAAGTGATGTCGAAAGCGTTGAGGGCTCCGTTCCATCGTTGGGCCCACCGCGCTCACCTCTTCCGATCAGGTCGGAGGCATTACGGCGAGGGGGACGCGTGTGAAGCGCCGCCTACTCGGTCGGCTCGATCGAAACTCGCAGCGCGCGGACGACCTTCCGGCTCCTCGCTGCAGTCTTCGACGGCCCGAGTAGCGAGGTGATGCCAGAGGTGCTCATCGACCTCGAGGGAAGTGACGCCCCCGAAACGAGACTCGCCGCGCCGCGCGGCGCTATCAGAATGGCACCGGTCCCGCGTATGCCACCGCCCGGACGGTGACCTGCGAGCGGGCAGCGGGGACGGTTACGTCCTGATCTGTGAACGGTCCCCCTCACAAACGTCGTCCAGGCCGGAACCGGCACCACGGCACTTGCACCGAGACAGCACCCGTCCGCGCACGGGCAAGAAGGAAGGAGCTGAATGCGTCGGCCGACCTGAGCCTGCCCACACTGCAGGCACGCACGGGCCCGCGTGGGACCCAACATCGACCTCAAACGCGTCGCAGCACTAGGCAGCCGAAGAAGTGATTGCCTAGTCGCTCCTGATCTTCGGGCCTCGAACCGCCCCGCCCGAGCTCAGAAGAGTCAGATAACGCGTTCGGCACGGTAGCATGGATCCGGCATCGTCAGCGATTCAACCACTCCACCGGAAGGTACCCATTGCGTCCCAGCACCGCTGACTCGAGCGACAGTGTAATTCGCCTATACGTCGAGAACCAGGAGCACTGGCGTAAGGCCGCGCTCGCTGACCGCACTGTTTCAGAGAACCTCTCCGCACCCGAGTATGACAGGGCGACCATCTTGCCGCTGCGGAAGCTCTCAGGATCCGAAGCGGAATGGCATGGTGGGGTTATTGATTCGGAAGGCAACTTTGTCGCCGGCCACATCATGAAGGACGGCCGCATGGCCGCGAAGCGTGACGTTACGTCCGCCTACCCGCCAGGCGAGGACGTCGAAGTCCGCGAAGAAGAAGAAACAGTCATCTGGGGTGGTGGGCGGCCAATCGATCACTTTGGTCATTTCCTGATCGAGATGCTGGGCAGGCTTTGGTACCGCGTAGAGAACCCTCACCGCGCACTCAAGGTTGCATTCACGGTCGGCGACACCCCTCCCAGTGAGTCATTCCTCAAGATTCTCCACATGACAGGCTTGGCCGACGAAGACATGATTTTCGTCGACAGACCGACTCGTTTCCGGCGGGTAGTCGTACCCGACAATTCAATGTACCTCAACGGCGTCATGCATGTTGCACACACAAAGTCGGTATTCGACAAGATTCGATCTGCAGTCACGCCGATGGAGCTTGGGAAGATCTACCTGACCCGCCGGCAACTCCCTCCATCCAACGTCTCGCTTGACGTCAACGAGGAGATGCTCGAGGATTTCTTTGTCAGTCACGGATACAAGGTAGTCGCTCCGGAAAAGTTCTCATTCTCGGACCAAGTCGCCCTTATGGCCGGCGCCACGGAGGTCGCATGCACTCTCGGCACCCTGTCGCACCTTCTTGCTTTCAGTCCAGATAACGTGCGAGCAAGCATCTTCCTACGCGATAAGACTACACCGGTTCCGGTGCAGTGGTCGCTCGCTCGAATGCGCAACGCACAGGTATCAATTGTTGATTGTCTTGCTCCACTGCTTCCGACGCGACACAACACCGGTCTGCATTTTTTCATGCACACTCGTGAGTTCGATAGATTCACAAGCGAACAGTTTGGAGTACCGAGTGCGGTCTCGTCATACAGCGCCGAACCATTCGCTCTGTACTCGCCAGATCAACTCGTCAGTTACTTGCGCGAATGGTCGACATTCATGCAGTCGTTTCCCGAATCGCGACTCCCGTCCTTACCGAAACTGACAGCATCGAATCTCATTCGAGCAGTATCAAAGTACGTGAGCGGAGTCGAAGCATCGCCCGATTCGCTACGACGTATCGAACGGCAGTACGACCAGTAGCGCAATCAGACAATCATCAAACCCTCCATCATCAACATTTCATTCGCGGGAGAGCTATGCCTGATCAAACCCCTAACGTGGTCGCCGTTGGCGCCTACGAGCGCGACAACTTTGGCGACATGCTTTATGCCGAGCTGGTTGATCAGCTCGTCGGGTCACGGGCGAAATTCACATTCGCAGCACCATTCGCCCGGGACATGACGCGTGCCTTTGGACGTGATATTCCCGCTGTCGCACCTTTGCTCGATCGCGGTCCCGTCGACGCTATCTGGACAGTTGGAGGGGAGGTCGGTACAGCGGAGCTGGGCCATGCCTATCGCACCGCATTCGGAGAGAACTCCCGCGCGTTTAACCGAATGACTCCCGAGCAGCGCGAAGAAGTACTGTTTCAAGCTACGGGTACCCATGTCAGAGACTCCGCTTATATGCCTCGCCCCAGCTCTCACAGAGGCTCCGCCGATGCGGCCTTTGTCCTGAATTCTGTCGGCCTCTCAGCCATATCTCGCATCCGAGGTGCGCGGCGAGCCGCTCTCGATGCAACGTTGCACGAAGCTACTTTTATTTCAGTTAGAGACGCCCGATCGCACGATTTTCTCTCTTCGGCTGGAATTGAGCACATCTTTGTGCCAGATCTCGCACATCTAATCAGCGAGATACACTCACCAAAAGTAATCGAAGGGCGCTACGCGCTCATCCAAGTTCCGGAGTTTGCGGTGAGAGGTCACGGGGTAGAAATCTGGGCCGAAGCGATTGCAGACTCACTTTCGAACACCGGCCTCGGAGTACGCTTCTTCATGGCCGGCACTGCACCAGGACATGACACGGTCACGACCGCTGAACGGCTCGCGGAGGTCGTTGGGGCATCGCTTGGGGACGACGTGCACGTTTCTGAGGCGCGCGGTGTTTGGCCACGGGTAGATGAGATCGCGAACGCATCCCTTTGGCTCGGCGGCTCCCTCCACGGGCGAATCATCTCCTCTGCGTATGGAGTTCCGCGCGTCAGCATTGGGTCACGCAAGACCGACGCGTACGCCGCTTCGTGGGACCCGACGATGCCCTTTGGTGCAACACCTGAAACCCTTGGTGATGCGGTCACTGCCGCGATCACCACCAAGCACGACGCGAAGGGCTCTGCATCGCTCGCTTCGCAGGCTCGCAGCGGCATCGAGAGGGCATTGGCGCACGTTGTAGATTTTTCGGGGCGCTCTCGTACCGACATCGTCGCCGCTCGGCTGCAATACCGTGTCGACGAGGTCGAGGCGTTGCGTCGGATTGCTCAGGATCAGGAGCGCCAGCTCAACGCGACCAAGTAGGGCGACCCCTAAGCGCTCGCGGTCCTGCGCGATCCATGTCACGATCGTGATCCATAGCTGCTCTGCCGGTCCAGGACCAGACCAGGAGGACTGGCTGCAGAGATTGAGAGCCCGGTAGTTAGCCGCGACGCGGAGTCCGTTGGTAGTGAGCTTTGTCACGAGTTGTGCCGCTTGACCGTTCTTCGGACATCTGTGGGTCATCGGCGGCGTCCGGCGACGAGGAGGATGCAGACGGTTGACGCGATTTCGGTCCGCTCTCGAGGCGGTGATGGAAGTCGATGATCCCGTTTGCGGTGTCGGCGCCCCTTTGTTTGCGCGACCTGTGTCGAGTTGCCCATAGGTGGGTGCCTGTCGCACGCCGATTGGTTGCTCACCAGCTGGCGGATCTCAAGAGAGTGAGCCCACCCGGCGTTCCCACAACTCACGCTCGATCATCGTCCGGTCACGCGCATGGATCATGGCACGGAGGATCATGGCGGACAGGAGCCCGATGTACCCACCCGTCGTGTTGGCGAGGACGTCGAGGATCGTGGAGACGCGATTCTCCAGCGCCAGGCCTTGAGTCACCTCGATCCCGCCGGAGAACGCCGGAAGCAGGATGACGGCGAGCCACCACCCCTTCCGGGGCAGTGCCAGCCCGAGGAGGAAGCCCAGGGGGACGAACATCCCGACGTTCGCCGTGAACTCGAGTTTGTCGTAGCCGAACCACTCCGGCACACCGATGTTGTGCAGCATCCGCAGCACGCGCGTGGCGATCCCGTCGAACTCCAGTTGCTCCGGGGCCGGCCACATCGTCACGACCAGCACGAACGCCGTGTACACGGCGAGCAGCACGCTCGACACCCACAGCCGCGCGAAGCTCCGCGGCGGCGGACCGACGTACGCCTCAGTCATGATCTCCCCCCTCGCCCCGCTGGTCGCCTCGATGCTACCGAGGCCTGCCCGTGAGGAACCTGCGCCCGATCGATCAACCTAGTTGACTTATCGACTAGCAACCTGTTCACTGTCGACATGACGCTGTCGCGCATCATCCTCGGGTTCCTGTCGATCCAGCCGATGTCCGGATACGACCTCATGCGCGCCTTCGCGACGTCCGCCGCGTACTTCTGGCACGCGGACAAGGCGCAGATCTATCGGACGCTGACTCGGCTCGTGGACGACGGCCTCGCGCGTACGGAGGTGATCGCGGGCACACACGCGCCGGACCGCGTGCTGCACCACCTCACCGACGAGGGCAGGCTCCGCCTCCGGGACTGGCTCGCCCAGCCAGGGACCCCGCACTCCACGCGCGACGCGTTCGTCGCGCGGATCTTCTTCGCCGGGGAGCTCGGTGACGCCGAGCTGCAGGGCCTCATCGCCGCGAGAGTCGCGGAGACGACGGCGGCCCGGGACGCGCTCGAACGGATCCGCGCGCAGACGCCCGCGGCCGATCCCACCACGGACCGCGCGGCCTGGCTGCGGGCGATGACCCTGGATCAGGGCATCCGAGAACACCAGGAGCATCTCGCCTGGCTCGAGCGCCTGCGAAACGGAATCGAAGGGACGGAACTCTCATGAGCCGCTCCATGCTCTTCCTGCATGGCGGCGCCGTCGGGGGCTGGAGCTGGGCGGACCAGCTGCGCGCCTTCTCCGACCGCGATCCGATCGCGCCGGACCTGCCCGGCTACCTGTCCCGGCGTGACGAGCCCTGGGGCAGTCTCGACGATGTGTCGGATCGCCTCGCGGAAGACATCGCGCGGCGAGGCCCCGAAGCGGTGGACGTGGTCGGCCTCTCCCTGGGCGGCGTCGTCGCACTGCACCTCGCTGCCCGGCACCCCGCCCGGGTCGCCGGCGTCTTCGTGACCGGCGCATCCGTGCTCCCCTACCCGTGGACCATGCGGGTGGCGAATGCGCTGCCGCTCGCGCTGTGGAACCGCCGATTCCTCTGGGCGGGCATGATCCGCTCGTTCGGCCTTCCGGACGAGGACGCCGCACGGATCGCCGACGCCAGTCCGCCGATCGCCCGTGACAAGGTCCGGGAACAGCTGCGCGAGATCTCCCCGGGCCATGCCACCGACATCGGCCGGATCGCGGCTCCGCTCATGGCGGTCGCGGGGGAACGCGAGTCCCGCTACTTCCACGACAGCGTGCGCGCGGTCCGCGCGGCCCGCCCTGACGCACTCGTCGGGCTCGCTCCCGGAATGCACCATGCCTGGAACGGCGAGGATCCTGCGTTGTTCAACAGGATCCTCCGAACGTGGCTCGACGACCGCGCTACGCACCCGGATCTGCTGCCGCTTCCCTGAGCACCGTCCGGCCGGCCGCAGACACGACGAAGGGGCCGGATCCGAGGATCCGGCCCCTTCGGGCGGTAAGTCAGAGGACTTACTTGATGACCTTGGTCACCGTGCCGGCGCCGACGGTGCGGCCACCCTCACGGATCGCGAAGCCGAGGCCCTCCTCCATGGCGATCGGCTGGATGAGCTCGACCGACATGTCCGTGGTGTCGCCGGGCATGACCATCTCGGTGCCCTCGGGCAGCGAGATGACGCCGGTGACGTCCGTGGTGCGGAAGTAGAACTGCGGGCGGTAGTTCGTGTAGAAGGGGTTGTGGCGGCCGCCCTCGTCCTTGTTCAGGATGTAGGCGGTGCCCTCGAACTCCGTGTGCGGGGTGATCGAACCCGGCTTCACGACGACCTGGCCGCGCTCCACGTCCTCACGCTTGGTGCCGCGGAGGAGAAGACCGCAGTTCTCGCCGGCCCAGGCCTCGTCGAGCTGCTTGTGGAACATCTCGATACCGGTGACGGTCGTCTTCTGCGTCGGGCGCAGACCCACGATCTCGACCTCGGAGTTGATGGCCAGGGTGCCACGCTCGGCGCGGCCGGTGACGACGGTGCCACGACCGGTGATCGTGAAGACGTCCTCGATCGGCATCAGGAACGGCTTGTCACGGTCACGCACCGGGTCCGGGATGTTCTCGTCCACGGCGTCCATGAGCTCGACGATGGAGTTGACCCACTTCTCGTCGCCCTCGAGAGCCTTGAGGCCCGAGACGCGCACGACCGGCACGTTGTCGCCGTCGAAGTCGTTCTTCGACAGCTGCTCGCGGACCTCCATCTCGACGAGCTCGAGGATCTCCTCGTCGTCGACCATGTCGGACTTGTTCAGCGCGACGAGCAGGTAGGGAACGCCGACCTGCTTGGCGAGGAGGATGTGCTCCTTGGTCTGCGCCATCATGCCGTCGGTGGCGGCGACGACGAGGATCGCGCCGTCCATCTGAGCAGCACCGGTGATCATGTTCTTGATGTAGTCGGCGTGACCCGGGGCGTCCACGTGAGCGTAGTGACGCTTCGGGGTCTCGTACTCGACGTGCGAGATGTTGATCGTGATGCCGCGCTGACGCTCCTCCGGAGCGGAGTCGATCGACGAGAAGTCACGGACGACGTTGACGTCGGACGGGTACTTGTCGGCGAGCACCTTGGAGATCGCCGCGGTGAGCGTGGTCTTGCCGTGGTCGACGTGACCGATCGTTCCGATGTTGACGTGCGGCTTGGTCCGCTCGAACTTGGCCTTAGCCACTGGGTCCTCCTCAGGACGTTCGTGTAGAGCTGCCGGGCGCTGGATTGCGACCGGTTCCCTACGGATTGGTTTCTCAGTTTAGTGGAGAGTCGGTATGAAGTTGTGGGGTGTCCGGGAGCCGCACGATGCGCGACTCCCGGACGCAGGGCGTTACTCGCCCTTGGTCTTCTGGATGATCTCCTCGGCGACCGCCTTGGGGACCTCCGCGTAGCTGTCGAACTCCATCGAGTAGACCGCGCGGCCCGAGGTCTTCGAGCGCAGGTCACCGATGTAGCCGAACATCTCCGACAGCGGCACCGACGCACGCACGACCTTGACGCCCTGGGCGTCCTCCATCGACTGGATCTGGCCGCGACGCGAGTTCAGGTCGCCGATGACGTCGCCCATGTATTCCTCCGGCGTACGCACCTCGACCGCCATGAGCGGCTCGAGAAGCACCGGGTTGGCGCGACGGACGGCCTCCTTGAAGCCCATGGAGCCCGCGATCTTGAACGCCATCTCCGAGGAGTCGACGTCGTGCGAGGCGCCGTCGAGCAGGATCGCCTTGACGCCCACCATCGGGTAGCCCGCCAGCGCACCGGTCGCCATGGCGTCCTGGAAGCCCTGGTTGGTCGGCTCGATGTACTCGCGCGGGATGCGGCCACCGGTGACCTGGTTCTCGAACTCGTACGACTTGTCGGCCGTGACCTCGAGGGGCTCGATCGTGAACTGGATCTTCGCGAACTGACCCGATCCACCGGTCTGCTTCTTGTGCGTGTAGTCGTGCTTCTCGACGGCCTTCTTGATCGTCTCGCGGTACGCCACCTGGGGCTTGCCGACGTTCGCCTCGACCTTGAACTCACGCTTCATGCGGTCCACGAGGATGTCCAGGTGGAGCTCGCCCATGCCCTTGATGGTCGTCTGACCGGTCTCGGGGTTGAGCTCCGTGCGGAACGTCGGGTCCTCTTCGGCGAGCTTCTGGATCGCGGTACCCAGCTTCTCCTGGTCGGCCTTGGTCTTCGGCTCGATCGCGACCTCGATCACCGGCTCCGGGAAGGTCATCGACTCGAGGACCACCGGCGCGTTGATGTCGGCCAGGGTGTCACCGGTGGTGGTGTCCTTCAAACCGATCACGGCGTAGATGTTGCCCGCGGTGAGCTTGTCGACCGGGTTCTCCTTGTTGGCGTGCATCTGGAAGATCTTCCCGATGCGCTCCTTCTTGCCCTTGGTCGAGTTGATGACCTGGGCGCCCGACTCGAGCTCGCCCGAGTAGACGCGCACGTAGGTCAGACGACCGAAGAACGGGTGCACGGCGACCTTGAACGCCAGCGCCGCGAAGGGGTCCTTCGCGTCGGGGTGACGCTCGATGACCTTCTCCTCGTCCTTCGGGTCATGCGCCTCGATGGCGGGCACGTCCAGCGGGGACGGGAGAAAGTCGACGACCGCGTCCAGCATCGGCTGCACGCCGCGGTTCTTGAACGCCGAGCCGCAGAGCACCGGGTAGATCTCGTCGGCGACGACCAGCTTGCGGATGGCGCCCTTGATCTCGGCGACGGTCAGCTCCTCGCCGCCGAAGAACTTCTCCAGAAGCTCCTCGTCGGTCTCGGCGACCGTCTCCAGCAGCTGCTGGCGGTACTCCTCGGCCTTGTCCTTGAGGTCCGCGGGGATCTCCTGGACCTCGTACGAGGCGCCCATGGTCACGTCACCCTTGGCGTCGCCCGGCCAGACCAGCGCGCGCATCTCGATGAGGTCGACGACGCCGACGAAGTCGTTCTCGGCGCCGATCGGCAGCTGCAGCACGAGCGGCTTGGCGCCGAGGCGGCTGATGATCGTGTCGACGGTGTAGTAGAAGTCGGCCCCGAGCTTGTCCATCTTGTTGACGAAGCAGATGCGCGGCACGCCGTACTTGTCCGCCTGACGCCACACCGTCTCGGACTGGGGCTCGACGCCTTCCTTGCCGTCGAACACCGCGACGGCACCGTCGAGCACGCGGAGCGAACGCTCCACCTCGACCGTGAAGTCCACGTGTCCGGGGGTGTCGATGATGTTGATCTGGTTCTTGTTCCAGAAGCAGGTCACCGCGGCGGAGGTGATGGTGATGCCGCGCTCCTTCTCCTGCTCCATCCAGTCGGTGGTCGACGCACCGTCGTGCGTCTCGCCGAGCTTGTGGTTCACACCCGTGTAGAACAGGATGCGCTCGGTGGTGGTGGTCTTACCGGCGTCGATGTGAGCCATGATGCCGATGTTGCGGACCTTGCTCAGGTCGGTGAGCACGTCTTGTGCCACAGGAGTGTCCTTATCTCGAGGATTCGTTCAGTGACGTTTCGTCTCGCTGCGCTCGCTCAACGACCGGAACCTGTCGGTCGTTGAGCGAGCAGCGACGCAGCGAGACGAAACGCGATTCGCCGTCTTACCAGCGGTAGTGTGCGAAGGCGCGGTTCGACTCGGCCATCTTGTGGGTGTCCTCGCGGCGCTTCACCGCGGCACCGAGGCCGTTCGAGGCGTCCAGGATCTCGTTCTGGAGACGCTCGGTCATCGTCTTCTCACGACGGCTCTTCGCGTAGCTCACGAGCCAGCGCAGGGCCAGGGTGTTCGCACGGTGCGGCTTCACCTCGACGGGGACCTGGTAGGTGGAGCCACCGACGCGGCGGCTGCGGACCTCCAGGGTGGGGCGCACGTTGTCGAGCGCCTTCTTGAGCGTGGCGACCGCGTCCTGGCCGCTCTTGGCCTCGACGCCGGCGAGGGCGCCGTAGACGATCGACTCGGCGAGCGACTTCTTGCCGTCGACGAGGATCTTGTTCACGAGCGAGGTGACGATCGGAGCGCCGTAGACCGGGTCGTTGACGACGGGGCGCTTGGGGGCGGGACCCTTACGAGGCATCTAACTCAACCCTTCTTCGCGCCGTAGCGGGAACGAGCCTGCTTACGGTTCTTGACGGCCTGGGTGTCGAGCGCACCGCGGACGATCTTGTAGCGGACACCCGGGAGGTCCTTCACACGACCGCCGCGGACGAGCACGAGCGAGTGCTCCTGCAGGTTGTGGCCCTCGCCCGGGATGTAGGCGGTGACCTCGGTGCCGTTGCGGAGCTTCACACGGGCGACCTTGCGCATCGCCGAGTTCGGCTTCTTCGGGGTGGTGGTGTACACGCGGGTGCACACGCCGGCCTGCTGCGGGTTCGACTTCAGGGCGGGCGCCTTGGTCTTGGAGACCTTCGGCGAACGGCCCTTGCGAACCAACTGCTGAATGGTTGGCACGTTCTCTCCTTGTTGTGCTGCACGGTGACAGCGCGATGGGTTTCACATCATGACCCACCGGCACGCCGGAACCGACGCGCGTTCGTGGTGGGTATGCCGTGGGGGCGGAACCGGCGAGTGCCGGCGCCCTGAACGCACACGTCAAGACGCGCACATTCCCGATCAATGGTAATGCCGCGTAACGGTACCGGTCAAATGCGGGCGGGAGCGACACACCGCGGCCGGTGCACGAGTCGGGCGAAGCGCCACGGTCGTCGAGCGAGCGCAGCGAGAGGAAACGCGTCCACCGGGTCACTGCGTTTCGTCTCGGTGCTTCGCTCCTCGCTCAACGACCGACGCAAGTCGCGAGAGGAAACGCGTCCACCGGGTCACCGCGTTTCGTCTCGGTGCTTCGCTCCTCGCTCAACGACCGACGCAACACCGGCCGAGAAACGAGGGAAGGCGCGCCCCCGGACCGGGGACGCGCCTTCCGCGTGGATTGCCGGAGATTACTCCGCGGCGCTCCGGCGCATACGCGCGATCAGCAGGACCGCACCGGCGAGGAGCACGAGCGCCCCACCGAAGATGCCCGTGCCGAGCAGCGCGCCGCCGTCAGCACCCGTGGCGGGCAGGCCGCCGGGGTTGTTGCCGTTGCCGTTGCCCGGGTCGGTGGGCTGCGGCGTCGGGACCGAGGGCTCGACCAGCGTGAAGGTCGACACGTTCGCGCCGCTGGTGGCGCCGTCGATCGTCTGGGTCGCGTTGATCTCGTGAGCGCCGAGCGCCAGCGAGCTGTCGATCGCGATGGCCCACGAGCCGTCCTCGCCCACCGTGGCGGAGAGCGCGGCGATGCCGTCAGCGGTCACGGTCGCACCCGCGACGGCCTCGCCCAGCTCGACGCCGTCGAGCTTGACGTTGACCGTGGCGCCGGCGACACCGGTGCCGGTGATGGCGGTCGGCTGAGCCGTCAGCGTGGAGCCGTTGGCCGGGCTGGTGATCGCCGGGGCCGGAACCGCGACGGTGAACGTCGAAGTGGCCTTCGAGGTCTTGTCACCGGCGGTCTGGTTCGCGGTCGCCGTGATCTCGCCGAACGGAGCGCTGATCGCGATGGACCAGTTGCCCGCCTCGTCGACGGTGGTCTCGCCGGCGAGGCCGCTGCCGTCGGCCGTGGCGGTCTCGAGCGCGATCTTCGCGCCCGGCTCACCGGTGCCCTGGACGGCCACGTTCGGGCCCTCGACGGTCGAGCCGTTGGCCGGAGCAGTGATCTGCACCGGCGCGACGGCCTTCTCGTCGACGATCACGGTGTGGTTCACGATCTCCGAGCGGTTGTAACCCCCGTCCTTGACCCGCAGCTTGTACTCGTACGTGGCGGGGTCATTGGGAGCGGCGAACGACCAGTTTCCGGCGTCGTCGATCCCGACCTCGGTCCAGGAGCCACCGTCGCGCGAGACGAGCAGCGTCAGTCCTGCGGGGCCGGTGCCGGTGATGGCGGTACCCGGCTGGACGTGGCCGTTGTTCTCGGGGGAGGTGACGACCGGCTCGGCCAGGTCGAGCATGACCGAGTAGCCCGGGGACTGCGCGAGCGCGTTCACCAGGTCGGTCGAGAAGAGGACGCTGCCCTCCTCGTTACCACCGGAGACGACGCCGAGTGCGGTGGTGCCCGAGTAGACGGACCCACCCGAGTCACCGCCGAAGACGGTGCCGTTGGCGCCGTTGCTCAGGAAGCCGTAAACGTACTGGCCCGAGACGCTGGCCCAGACACCAACCGCCTCAACCGTGCTGGTGGTCACACCGGTGGTGCGGCCGCTCTTCTGGATCTCCTGGCCGACGGTCGGCGAGCCCACCGCGGTGACGGGGGTGCTCGACGCGGCGAGGTCGCCGCTGGCGTAGCTCGTCCAGTCGGTCACGGCCGGGATGGCCTTGAGCTGGTCGTTGGTGATCGAGATGCCGGAGATGTCCGTCGCCTCGGGCGAGTTGTTCGGCCCGCCGTAGATGGAGAAGTCGAACGTGCCGACCGGCGCGTCGTCGAGGAACGACGGCGTGTAGGCGGGCTGGTCCGGCGTGGTGGGCTTGCTCGGGGCGTCGTCATCCGCAGGGGTCGAGCGGGAGACCGTCTGACCCGGGGTGCCGCAGTGACCGGCGGAGAGCAGAGCCGGCGCACCGGACTGGTTCCACGCGGAGAAGCCGACGGAGCAGACGGCGCTCTCGTCCTCGTTGATGTAGCCCGCGCCGCCCACGATCTCGTTCTGGGCCATGGCGATGAGCGGGTCGCCCGCGGTGACGGAGACGTTCGCGGCGTACTCGGCCACGGTCGCCTTGGTCTCGGCGGAGAGCTCCTTGTCCTTGTCCTGCGTGACGACGATGTTGCCCTCGCCGTTCTTGCCGACGGACACGACCGCGGAGTCGGTCTTCAGCAGGTTGAGCGCGAACTCGTCGTACGCAGCGCCCTCGACGGGCGCCGACTTGACTGCGACGTCGTCGGACGCCGCTGCCGGCGCGACGAGCAGGCCACCGCCCGCGAGCGCGGCCGCTGCGCCGACGGCAGCGAGCGTGCCTGCCTTTCGGAATGAATTCTTCACATTGATCCTCAGTGGTTGTCGGACACTTTCAGAGCGAGGCAGGGTAGTCCCCCCCAGTCACTGGTCACCCGCAGGTAAGACACAGCGTCTTCACAGTAACCCATGAGGATAGTGAAGGGAAACACCTACCGACCAAAGGGGTTCCCATGCGCGCGACCACGCTCGCCACCATCGTCCTCGCCGCGGCAGGTGCGATCGCCCTGGCCGGATGCTCGGCCACGCCCGGTTCCGACACCCCCACAGAGGTGCCCGAGCCGAGCTCGACGCCGGAGGCGCAGCCCGTCTTCAGCGCATCGGCGGGCACCGCGGCGACGCCCGATCCGTTCCTCACTTTCAACGACGACGGGACCTTCAACGGCAGCGACGGGTGCAACGATCTCGCCGGCACCTACACCCGCGACGCGGACGTGCTGACGCTCGATCTCGGCCTCACGACGCTCAAGGGCTGCCCCGGGGTGGACACCTGGCTGCGCGGGGTGCACACGGTCAAGGTGGCCGATCCTCAGGTCGCCGTCTTCGACAAGAACGGCGCAGAGATCGGCGCGCTCACCGTCGACGCGTCCTGACTTCCCCGGCGCTGCGCCGGCGCCCGAGACCGGTCAGAGGGTGTCCGGGTCGAACGGCGAGTCCAGCGCCTGCGTGAGCTCGGCGAGCATCGCCTCGATCTGCGGCTCGACATACTCCGCGATCGCCTCCTGGACCCGCAGGCGGTGCCGGAGCAGCATCCCGCAGATCTCCCGGCCGACGACGTTGGCGTACTCGTCGGCGAGACCCACCTCGCGGCGCAGCGCCGCCTTCGCCTCCTCGCTCAACGGCGGCAGAGGGGGGAGCACGGCGGCATCCTGATCCGCGAGCCCCGCCAGAGTGAACAGGAACGGCGCACCGGGCACGGGATCCGGGTCGAGCGGCATCCCCTCGTACTCCGGATCCAGGTCCTCGGTGGGCCGGTAGCTGCGGGCCCGGTTGCGTGCCGCCTGCTGATCGAGCTCGGCCTGCAGCATCGGCAGATTCCGCGCGGTGTACTCCGCGACCGCGTGGTCCACGATCGTCTTGATCCGGGTGGAGAGTCCGTGCTGGACGCCGTGCGGCACGTTCGCGCCGATTCCTGCCGCGGAGAGCACCGGCGATCCCAGGCACCGACGACAGGGAGCGACGCGCCCGCGGTGCGTGGAGGGCTCCCAGCGCGGCACCCAGCGCAGCCAGGCCTCGACGGCCTGGTCCACCTGCGTCTCCAGTGAGCGCTCCACGATTCCAGCGTACGTCGCCCGGGCGTGTCCGTCCCGGATCCCGACCCCGACGCGGCGGGTCATTCCTCCCAGGGCCAGCGCGGACGCCCCGAGCGGGTGCGTCGCAGCGCGATCCCGCCCCATGCGGCGACGAGGGCCGCGACCGCGATCACCGCGCTCGCCCCGCCGAGCACGAGCTGGCCGACGGCGGCGGTCGCCGGTGCGATCCCCGCGCCTTCGACCAGTGCGGCGATCCAGACGCCCGCGAGGTGCGCGAGAGTCGTCCCGAGGGCGAGGAACACGCTCGAGACGAACGAGGGCCGCGATGGTCGGAGCACGATCCGCAGGACGACGGCGAACACCATGACGGCGAGCACCATGCCGACGATGCCCGGCAGCTGGCCGAGGCCGGCCACGACGATGAGGTCGGTCTCGGTGAACAGGCTCAGGAACCCGAGACCGGCGATCGCCAGGGCGAAGAACGACACGACCGCCAGCGCCCACGCCAGGACGGCCGAGACCCCCGCGGACGGCGTGTCGGGGCCGTCGTCGCGGGGGTCTGCCGGGTTGGTGTCCGTGGCGTCCTCCGGCTCAGTCCGGGAGTTGCGGCCCGGCTTCGAGGATCCGCTCGTACTCGCGCTGCGCCTCGGCGTTGAGCTCGGTCTTGCGGGCCCCGCTGCGGGCGACCCAGGCGCCGAACCAGATGGTGAGCTCACGACCGAACACGAAGGCGGCGATCGCCAGCGGCGCGAGCAGCTGACTGTTCGCCAGCTCGGCGTTCTCGGCGGCGGTGAGCGTCCAGAACGGCGCGGCGAAGAGCTGCCCGAGGATGTGGCCGCCGTACGCCGCGGCGCCCACCAGGATGCCGAAGACGACCCAGTACCCCCAGCGCCCGCGGTTGATCACGGCGCCGAGCAGCCAGAAGCCGAGGAAGAACACGGCCACGGGGATCCACAGCTCGAAGGAGCGCAGGTTCTCCAGCAGCTCGTCGACGATGTTCTCGCCGCGCACGTCTCCGGTCAGCAGGCCCATCCCGAGCGCCGCGCCCAGGTAGAGGATCGCGAAGCAGATCGTCGCGATGAGGCCGATGCCGCCCGCCGCGGCGCGGTTGCCGCGGTCCCGCGGCGGCTCCGGGGCCTGGACGAAGATCGGCAGAGGGCCCTGCGCGGGCGGGGCGAACTCGGTCGGGGCGACCGTCGTCGCTGCGGTCGGCTCGGAGGCGACGATCCCGGCGCCGCCGGCTCCCGACGCCTCGGTGCTGGCATAGGCGGCGGTGGCCGCGAGCGCCGTCGTCTCCGTGTCGTGGGCGTCGTCGGCGGGCAGCGCCGTGGTGGCCGCGGTCGGCTCGGCGGCGGGCTCGTGGCGCGGGGGCGGAGGCGTGAACGTGCCGCCGAAGGTCCCCGGGTAGGCGGCCTCGGCCTCGGCGAAGGCCGCGAGATCCGGATCCTCCGTGCGCTCCGGCCGGGCCCGCTCCGGGGCCACGACGCCGGTGGAGGCGTCGCCCGCGTCGGCGGAGTCTGCCGCGTCGGCCGTGGTCGTGCCTGCGTCGGCCCCATCCGTCGCGGGTGCGGTCGTGCCGGCCGCACCCGCCGCGGGCGTGGCGGGGCCGGTCGTGTCGGCACCGTCCGCGACGGCGTCGTGACCCGCCTGCGCCGGGGAGACCTGATCCGGGGCGGAGGCCCCGGCGGCCGTCGGCGCGTCCGGTGCCTGGGATGCGTCGTCCCGAGCCGGCTCCGCGGAATCGCCCGATCCGGATCCCGCCGCGGCGGCCGTCTCGTCCGTGCCGGTGCGCGCCGCCTCGGCGTCCGCGAGTCCGGCGTGGGCGCTGCCCACGACGTCGTCGACGTCGGGGGTCGGCTCCGGCTTCGAAACCTCGTGGTCACTCATGGGGAGCTCCTCGCGTCGGATGGCCTGCGTTCCGAGGGTATCGCCGCGTTCCGCGGCCGGGCAGGAGGCGGACCGACGTGTCGGCGGATGCCCGGGCGTGTCCGGTCCCGGTGCCTGGGTGCGGATGCCCCTCGGGGAAGCGGGCGTGCGGCAGGCCCCGCGTCGGCCGAGCGGGCGAGCGGGCGAGCCGAGCAGCCGCGTCGGCCGAGCGGGCGAGCGGGCGGGCGGCCGAGCTGGCGAGCGGGCGAGCGGGGGGGGGATCAGCCGAGCAGGGCGCGGACGGTGTCCGTGACGTAGGCGCCGATCACGGGCATGAGCGGAGCGGCGAGCACGACCAGCCCCGCCACCACGCCGACGCAGAGGACGCCGAACGTCCACGCCGCCGCGGTGCTGCGTCCCCCGATGCGAGCCATGCCGCGAGCATACGTCCGCCCGCGGCGAGCGCTCGTCCGCCCCGCCGCGCCCGTACCGCCCGCCGCGCTCGTTCCCCTGCGCCCCGGTCGAGTGGTCAGTTTCTGTGGGTTGGCGCCCGCTCAACCCACAGAAACTGACCACTCGATCGCCGCGCGGCCGGAGGACGGGGAGCGAGGGGCGGGAGGGCGGGAATGCTACGCCCGTATCGGCGGGATGCGACGCCGGAGGGACGCACCAAGCCGCGTCGGGCAATAGCGTCGGAGCATGCCCGAGTCACGCCCCGCGCCCGCCGACCCGCAGCGCCCCGACCGTTCCGCCCCCGCCGAGGGCGCCGCCCGTGCCGCGCACGGCGGCGGCCCCGGGTCGCCGACGGGCACGGGACCGTCGCCGCAGGCCGCACCGGTCTACGCGGAGGACCGCCTCCGCGCCGAGTGGCGCACGATCCGCGCGTCGGCGACCCGCCGCCCGCCCGCGACCCCCGGCCTGGGATGGATCACCCTGGCCGCCGCAGTGATCCTCTTCGCCGTCGGCACGCCGGTGAACGCCGCGGTCTCGGGTGTGCCCGTGGTCGCCGCGATGGTCGGAACACTGCTGCAGTGCGGAGGGCTCGCCCTGGCCGTCGCCCTCCCCCGCCTCGGGATCGCGGCCCACGCCCTCGGCATGCTCGTGATCGCCCTCACCGCCGACGTGGCCACCGGGGCCCCGTGGCCGCTCCCTGTGCCGGGCATGATCACCTTCTCGGCCCTGCTGCTCGTCCTCGGCCTGCGCGAGGCCTGGATCGTGCCGGTGACGGCGTTCCTGCTCGGATTCGCCGCGCTGCTCGTCGGCATCGCCCTGCGGCTGGGCGCCGAGGCGAACTGGGCCGTGAACATCGCGATCAGCGCCGAAGCCCTGGTGGTGATGGTGCTCGCGATCGGCATCGCCCAGTGGCGGATGGTCCGCGGCGATCTCGTCCGGGCCCGGGAGGAGGCCGAGGTCGAGTCCGGCCGGGTGCGGTGGGCGACCGAGCGGCGCCGGATCGCCCGGGAGATGCACGACGTCGTCGCACACTCGATGTCCATCGTCCACATGCAGGCGTCGTCCGCCGTGTACCGGCATCCGGATCTGCCCGTTCCCGTCGCCGCCGAGTTCGATGCCATCGCCACCGGGGCGCGTACCGCCCTCACCGAGATGCGCCAGCTCCTCGGGGTCCTCCGCGACGAGGGCGAGCAGCTCACGGCACCGCAGCCGACGCTGGGCGACCTCGACGAGCTCGTCGAACGGACCCGCGCCGCCGGGGTCCGCGTGACGCCGCAGATCACGCTCCCGGTGCCGCTTCCCGACGCCGCCGTCCAGCTCGCCGTCTTCCGCGCCGCGCAGGAGGGACTGAGCAACGCCGTCCGGCACGCCCCCGGATCCCACGTGCGCGTGATCCTGGAGGAGGACCGCGCCCCGGGTGGCCGACGGACCCTCCTGCTCGAGGTGATCGACGACGGCAGCGGCGCACGGCCGGCGGAGCGGTCGCGTCCCGGTTTCGGGATCGCCGGGATGAACGAGCGCGTCGGCCTCGTGGGCGGTAGCGTCGTGGCGGGGCCGCGCGGCCGCGGATGGGCCGTGGTCGTGCAGGTGCCGCTGGAGGACCAGCCCGCCGCCCCCGCGGAGCCTCACCCGCCCCGCGCCACGGATCCCGCTGCCGTCCCCGGGTCCGACGATCCGACCGAGGAGAGCGCATGACGCACCCGATCCGCGTGCTGGTCGTCGACGACCAGGAGATGTTCCGCGTCGGGCTCGCCGCGATCCTCGACGCCCAGCCGGACATCACCGTCGCCGGACAGGCCGCGGACGGCGCCGAGGCGCGCCAGCGGGTGCGGAGCCTGCAGCCGGACGTCGTGCTCATGGACGTGCGGATGCCCGTCCTCAACGGGATCGACGCCACCCGCGAGATCCTCTCGGATCCGGCGATCGTTCCGTATCCGCGGATCGTCATGCTGACCACGTTCGACATCGACGACTACGTCTTCGACGCGCTGCGCGCCGGAGCGAGCGGATTCCTGCTGAAGGACGCGACCCCGGCGCAGCTCGTCGAGGCCGTCCGCACTGTGTACGGGGGCGAGGCCCTCCTCGCGCCGCGGGTGACGACCATGCTCGTGCAGGAGCTGACCCGCACCGCGGCCCGCCCGCGCCCGCAGGCGGCCGTCTTCGCCGAGCTCACCGACCGGGAGCGCGAGGTGTTCCTCCTGATCGCCGAGGGACTGTCCAACACCGAGATCGCCGGACGCCTGTTCATCGCCGAGCAGACCGCGAAGACGCACGTCAGCCGCGTCCTCGGCAAGCTCGCCCTCCGCGACCGCGTGCACGCCGTCGTGCTGGCGTACGAGACCGGCCTGATCACGCCCGGTGAGCGCGGGTAGGGCCGAGCGAGGACGCACGCGTTTCGGCTCGCTCCGCTCGCTCAACGACCGGAAGAGGACACACGCGTTTCGACTCGTTCCGCTCGCTCAACGACCGGAAGAGGACACACGCGTTTCGACTCGCTGCGCTCGCTCAACGACCGAGAGAAGGCACACGCGTTTCGACTCGCTCCGCTCGCTCAACGACCCGGCACCGCACCGGTCGTTGAGCGAGGAGCGCAGCGACGAGACGAAACGCAGCGCGCAGACGACAGGCGGCGCAGGAACAGTACCGCGGTAGGGGGTCGCGGATACCTCAGAGGGACGAGAGGACGGGCACCTGATCCGTACGGTCTGACCAGTGCCCGCCGACCGGAGGGCCGTACCGAACGGAGGACCCGGTGTCCGCTCTGCTCCCCGCCTCGGCCGCACCCCGCGACGCGCAGGCCTCCGCGCCCCGCGTCCCCCGTCACGAACGCTCCCCCCGGCCCGCCGTCCCGCGGACGGCGCTGAGCGGACGCGATCCGGTGATCGACCTGGTCCGCGTCGTGTGCGTCTGCGTCGTGGTGGCGCTGCACCTCCTCGTGGCGAGCATCGAGTCCTCGCCGACGGGCGGCGTCGTCATCGGCACGCCCATCCAGGACGAGGCGTGGTTCGGACCGCTCACCTGGGTCATCCAGGTGATGCCGCTGTTCTTCGTCGTCGGCGGCTTCGCCTCCATGCGGCTCTGGCAGCGGATGCAGGCCCGCGGCGCCACCGCCGCCGACTTCGCCGGCGAGCGGATCGGCCGCCTGCTCGTGCCCGGACTGCTGATGTTCGCCGGCGTCGGGGGCTTCCTCGGCGCCGCCGCGCTCGCCGGCACGCCCGCGGAGCTCGTCGCGGACGGGTCGTACTGGATCGGGCGCCCGCTGTGGTTCCTCGGGGTCTACCTCGTCGTCAGCGCGCTCGTTCCCCTCATGGCGGCGGCGCACCGGCGCTCGCCCCGGCTCACCCTGGGAATCCTCGTCCTGACCGTCATCGCCGTGGACCTCGCCCGCGGCCCGCTCGGCGACGGCGTGACCCTGTGGAACTACGTGTTCGTGTGGCTCACGCTGCAGCAGTTCGGGTTCTTCCTCGCCGACGGCACCATCCACCGGATCCGCCCCCGCACGGCGGTCGTCGCCCTCGTCGGCGCGGTGGCGACGCTGATCGCGCTCACCGGGTTCCTCGGGTACGCCCCCGATCTGCTGCTCGCCGGGAACAACCCGGCCACCGTGGCCCTCGTCGCGCTCGGCGTCGGGCAGGTCGCCGTCCTCCGTCTCGTCTACGGCCGGCTCGTCCGGGTCGCCGAGCGTCCGCGCGTCGCCGCGGTCGTGGCGCGGCTGAACGCCTGCAGCACGGCGATCTACCTCTGGCACATGACGGCGCTTGCTGTCGTGGTGGCCGTGATGATCGTGTTCGCCGTGCCGCTGCCGACGACTTTCTCCCCCGCCTGGTGGGTGACGCGCCCGGTCGTCCTGGCGGTGATCGCCCTGGTCCTGGTGCCGTTCGTCGTCCTCGCCCGCGCGGCGGAGCGCCGGATCCGCCTCGAGCGCCGCACCGTCCCGGCCGCGCGGATCGCCCTCGCGGTGGTCCTCGGCGTCGGTGCCGTCGTCGTGATCCTGCAGCTCGGGTTCGCTCCCGTCTGGGCCCCGCTGCTGGCGCTGGCCCTCGGCACGGCCGCGCTGGCCGGCGCCGGCTACCGCCTGTCCCCTCCCGCCCCGCGGACGGACTCGGCGCCGCGCCGGAGCGCGCGCCCGAGCGCCGCGCTCGCCGGGATGGCGACGGGCCTGCGCTTCCGGCTCGCGGCGCGGCTCTGAGCCCCGCGCCGCGAGCGGCTACTTGACGCTGCCGGCGGTGAGCCCGCCGACGATGTACCGCTGCAGCGCGAGGAACAGGACCATCGGCAGGATCGAGGCGAGGACGGCGCCGGCGGAGAAGACGCTCCAGTTCTTCGAGGTCTCCTCGGACACGAAGTGGTATAGGCCGACCGCGAGGGTCTGCTTGTCCGGGTCGACGAGGATGACCGAGGCCAGGACGAAGTCGTTCATGGTCCCGATGAACGCCAGCAGGCCCACGACCGCGAGGATCGGCGCCACCAGCCGCAGGATGATCGTGAAGAAGATCCGTGCGTGGCCGGCGCCGTCGATCTTCGCCGCCTCGTCGATCTCCGCGGGCACCGTGTTGAAGAACCCGTACATCAGGTACGTGTTCACCCCCAGCGCGCCGCCGAGGTAGACCATGATCAGACCGATCTGCGTGTTCAGACCGATCGCCGGGAAGATGTCCGAGATCGTCGACATCAGCAGGAAGATGGCCACGAAGGCCAGCAACTGCGGGAACATCTGCACGAGCAGCAGAGTGAGCAGCCCCGCCCGGCGCCCGCGGAAGCGCATCCGGGAGAACGAGTACGCCGCCAGGGCTCCCAGGATCACCGTGCCGACGGCCGTCGTCAGCCCGATCACCATCGAGTTCAGGAACCAGGCGCCGTAGGGACGCTGCGGATCCTGGAAGAGCCGCACGTACGCGCCCGGGTCGAAGCTGGTGAACAGGCCGTTCGCGGTGAGCAGCGTCCCGCCGGGGTTGAGCGACGCGGACAGGACGTACAGCAGCGGGAACGCCGAGAACACGAGCATCACGATGCCGACGAGGTGCCGCCATCCGGTCTGCCGGAACCAGGTGCCGAACGGGCGGCGCGGCGCGCGGTGCGGCGCCACGGCCGGGCCGGCGCCGGTCGCGGCGGACGAGCTGATCGGGGTGGTCGCGGTGGTCATCTCAGTTCAGCTCCTCGAGCACCTTGGTCTGGCGGAACCCGAGGTACGAGATCACGCCCACGATGAGGAAGATGATGATCGAGAACGCGCTCGCCAGGCCGTAGTCGCGCAGCTGTCCGACGAACGCCACCTTGTAGACCATGGAGATGAGGATGTCGGTCGCCCCGACGTTGATGCTCGCGTCGGCGAAGCGGGGACCGCCGCGCGTCAGCATGTAGATCAGGTTGAAGTTGTTGAAGTTGAACGCGAACGACGAGATGAGCAGCGGCGCGACGGACACGAGAAGCAGCGGGAACTTGATCCGCCGGAAGATCTGCCACACGTTCGCGCCGTCCATCCGCGCCGCCTCGGTGATGTCCTCGGGGATCGACTGGATCGCTCCCGTGCAGACGAGGAACATGTACGGGAAGCCCAGCCAGAGGTTCACGATCAGGATCGCCGCCTTCGCGAGCCATTCGTTCTGCAGCCAGGGCACCTCCGCGCCGCCGAGGAGCACCTGGTTCACGAAGCCGAAGTCCTGGTTGAACATGCCCGCCCAGACCAGCGCCGACAGGAATGCCGGGAAGGCGTAGGGCAGGATCATGATCACCCGGTAGTACTTGCGGCTGCGCATCCTCGGGTCGTTGAACACGATCGCGAGGAACAGCCCGAGGGCGAACGTCGTCGCCACCGAGAGCACGGCGAACACGAGGGTCCAGGCGGCCACCGCGAGGAACGGCTCCCGGATGCTCGGCTCCGTGAACGCCCGCGTGAAGTTCGCGAAGCCGACGTTGGCCGACCAGCCAGGCAGAAGCTCCTCGCCGTCGGCGGAGGTGAAGGCCCCGGTGCCGATGTCGCGGTAGACCGTCCCGGTCCTCACGTCCGTCATGGTGTCCGCGGACGCGTCCCAGGCGAGGTCGGACAGGTACGTCTGCGCGCTGGAGACGTCCTTCATCCGCAGGTAGCCGTCCGCCGGGTCGTCCGAGACGGGGACGGCGACGGCCGACACGAGGGTCTGGTTCTTCACGACCGTGCCGAAGTCGAGCGTCGTGTAGCCGTCCACGGCGACGGCCTTGTCGCCGTCGAACTCGGCGTCGACCGGGGCGAGCGCCTCGCCGGTGGTGCCGATCTCGGCCTCGCCGGTCTCGGGATCGGTGACGAGGAGGAAGTACGCGCCGTCGCGCTCCAGCACGGTCGCGTCGTACACCGGGCCGCCCTCGACCGGGCTCTCCGACTGGACGAGGAGCGCCGCGACGGCGTCCTCCTTCGTCGAGTTGTGCCCTGTGCCGTAGTTCGTGAAGGCGATGTAGACGGTGTAGCCGACGACGAACACCTGGAAGATCAGGAGGAAGATCAGTCCCGGCGTCAGGTACTTCGCCGGCAGCAGTCCGGGGGTGAGGTACACGACCGTCACGGCGACGGCCAGGAGCAGCACGACCGCGGCCACGATCCAGGATCCTGCCGCGATCAGGACCATGGCGGCGTAGACGGCGGCCGCGTCGATGATCGCCAGCGCGGCGATCTTGACCAGCCACACCTTCCATCCCGCGGCGGCGGCCTCGGCGTACCGCTCTGCGCGGCGGCGCCGGCGCGCGGCGCCGGGGTCCTCCCCGGCTCTCGGCTCCTCGATGACGGGCGCGGTCATCCGTTCTCCTGCGTTCGTGTGCGGTCGGTGTCGTGTCGTGGCGGGGCGTCCGCCGGCGGCGATGCGGATCCGGGGTGTCCGGCCGGGCCGAGGACCCGGCCGGACGCCCCGAGCCGGTCAGCCGAGCTTCGCCTGGATGTCGGCGGTCATCTTGGCCCAGGTCGCCGCGGGGTCCTCGCCCTTGATGACGGCGGCCTCGGTCACGCCCCAGAACTCCCAGACGGCGCCCATCTCCGGGATCGACGGCATCGGGACGCCGTCCTTGCCGACGGCGCCGAAGCCCGCGACGATCGGGTCGGCGGAGGCCTTCTCGAACGCGCTGGTCAGCGCGGGAGCACGGTCACCGGCCTCGAACAGGGCGGTCTGCACGTCCTCGGTGGCCAGGTAGTTCGTGAGGAACTCGTTGGCGATCAGCGTGTTCTCGGACTTCGCGTTGACGTAGAAGCCCTGGACGCCGACGAAGGGGCGGGCGGGCTGTCCGCCCGCGGAGGGGATCGGGTCCACGGCGATGTTGATGCCCTTGGCCTGCGCATCGGCGACGTTCCAGGGACCGGTGAGGATGAACGGGGACTTGCCGGAGTTGAAGGCCTCCTTCGACAGGTCCTGGGTGAGGTTCAGGTTGATCGTGCCGGCCTTGCCCTGCTGGCCGAGCCAGGTCGCGAAGGCGACGCCTGTCTCGTCGCCGACCGTCAGCTTCGAGCCGTCGTAGCTGCCGTCCGCGTTCTGCGCGAACACGGAGTTCCCGAACGAGGTCTGGAACGGGTACAGGTGGTACGGGTCGGCGTTGGCCGGGTCGAGGCCGACCACGAACGGGTACTGCACGCCCGCCGCGGTGCCCTTGGCGATCATGTCGTCGAAGCTCTTGGGCGCCTCGGGGACCAGGTCCGCGTTGCGCATCAGCGCGATGTTCTCGATCGCGTACGGCAGGCCGTAGACCTTGCCGTCGTCCGTGAACGCGGACACGGCGACGGACTGGAACTCCGCGGCCTTGTCGCCGAGGTCCACAGGGGCGACCAGGCCGTTCTGGACGAAGCCGCCGAGCCAGTCGTGGGCGCCGACGGTGATGTCCGGCCCCTTCCCGGTCGGCACCTGCGCGGCGAACTCCTCCTGGATCTTGCTGAAGTCCTTGGTGACGAGCTTGACGGCGACGCCCTTGTCCTCCTCGAACGCCGCGGCCACGTCCTTGAGCGCCGTGGCGCGGTTCGCGTCGACCCAGATCGTGAGCGTTCCTGCGGCGCCGGCGCCGTCGGATCCGTTGTCCCCGCCGGAACCGGACTCCGCGTTCCCGCCGCAGCCGGTCAGGGCGACGGCTCCGGCCACGAGGAGGGCGCCGAGCCCGAGTGCGCTCTTGGTGTTCACCTTCATCGGTGTGCCTCTCTGATGTGTGTGAGGAGCCCGGACCGGGTCGGTCGGCCCCATCGCCTGATTGCAAGCGTTTACAGTATGACCTCGCATCGCCGCGATTGCAACGGAGACGACGCTGGAAAGAATGTGAAAGCGTTTCCATGTCGTCGGCTTCTCTGGACGAAGGCACTCCACCCCTCGCACCATGGGTGCGCCGTGTCATCGCAGATCGGAGCCCGCATGGCCCTGCCCTCCGCCTCGTCCGCCCCGGTGTCCGCGAGGACTCCGTCCGCCGACGTGCGCCCGCCGACCGCGCTTCCCGCGCTCGCCGTGCTGATGATCGCGTTCTCCTCCTGGGTCCTCGCCCCGCTCCGGCTGGCACGCGGGTGGCCGCCGGATCTCGGGTTCACCCGCGACAACACGCTCTATGTGCTCATCACCACCACGGCGGCCGCCACCGTGCTGCTCGTGCTCGGCGCGGTCTCCGTCCGTGCCCGGTGGCTCGTCGTCGCCGCCGGGGTCGTCGCTCTCCTGCATGGCGCGGCCGCCGCCGCGATGCTGCTGATCCAGCTGATGGGTGAGGCCCGCGCGGAGTTCCTCCTCGAGTCCGGGCTGCTGCTGGCGGCCCTGACGTGCGGGCTGATCGCGACCGTCTTCGGAGTCTTCGCGTGCCGTGCACCCTCGCACACTCCCCTGCTGATCGCTCTGGCGCTCGGCGGCGCCGCTGTTGCGCTGGAGGCCGCCGCCGATCAGGCCCGATACCTGGCGATGACGCACGGACAGGGGTGGACGGTGTGGTCGCTCATCGGCCTGACCTCCGTGGCCGCACTCGGCTTCGCGGCCGCGCTCGCCGGCCTGCGAGCGCCCGGTCCGCGCGTGATCGCCGCCGCCGTCCTGATCATCCCGCTCGTCGATCGGACGCGAGTGCTCGTCAGCACCCTCCGCACGGGCTCCGGCCGTCTCGGCGTTCCGGGCGCGGGGACGCTCGAGGCCATGGGCATCCTCACGATGTCCCTGCGCGTGCTCGCCGTGGTCGCGGCGATCGCCCTGCTGATCGCGGCGGCGGTGCAGATCGCCCGCCGGCGGCAGGAGACGTCCGCGCCGCCCGGATGACCCGGCCGGGACGGCTCGATACACTGACGGCATGGCTGACTCTTCGTTCGACATCGTGATGTAGAAACGGCCAACCACCCTCCGCCGCGTTACGAACGGGGAGACGAAGGGCTACGCCTCCCAGCGGGGGACGATCGTGAAGCGGTCCCCGCGGAAGCCGCGGTGAGCGGCCGGGGCGACGACGACGCGGTCGAGCAGCGGACGCAGCAGCAGGTTCTTCTGCTCCGTGTTCAGCGTTGCCCACAGGTCGCGGAGGTTCCGCGGGACCTCCGCGGGTGCGCGCTCGATCACCGGGTTGCTGGTTGCGGCCCTCACGGCTTCCTCGGCGGCGTCGCGGTCGGCCTGGATGCTCTCCGCGGCCGCCCGGTAGGCGGCGTCGCTGACGGTTCCGTCTGCGAGCTTGATCGTGAGCGCCGCGAGACGTTCGTCGGCCTTCTCGATCCGCGCGCGGGCGCGCCGCAGGGTGAACTCCGAGTCCCGCCGCTTGCCGACGCGCGCGGCCTGAGCGGCGACGCGGGCGTCGGCATCCTCAGCGAATCCGAACAGCCACTCCTCGACGAACTTCTCCACCCGCCATGCGACGACCGACACCTTCCGGACGCCTGTGGTCGTCGCCGCGCGCGAGCACACGTACGTGTACTGACCGTCCGTCCGCTTCCCGTGCATCGACCTCCCGCAATCGCCGCAGCGGACGATCCCGGCGAGCAGGTAGGGGGTGCGAGCGCGCGCGGAGCGCCCGCTGCCGGACGCGCGGCGGGCGACGTAGGCGTCCCACGTCGCCGTGTCGATAACAGCGTCGTGCACACCCTGAGAGTAGCGGCGCTTCCACGGCGGCGGAATAACGCGCTTCTTGTTCACGACCTCGGTATGGCCGAGCAGCCCGGCCCCGAACCCGCTGTCCAGCATGCGGATGACGCCTGCGTAGGTCCACCGCTCTCGGCCGTCGGTGTGACCGCTCTCGTTGAGGTGGCGGGTGATCTTTGCGTACCCGGCTCCGGCGATGTACATGCGGTAGAGCTCCCGCAGCACCTGCCCGGTGACCGGGTCCGGCTCATGGATGCCGTGTGGGCGGGTGCGCTCGCACGACTTCGGACAGTTGTCCGAGTGTACGGGCTGGACGTAGCCAAACCGGTGCCCTCCCGTCGGCGGCAGCCCCTTACGCACCCGACGCTGGTGCGTCTCCCGCCAGGTCTCCCCGATCAGCTCGGCCTGCATGACGTTGTGCGCGACGATGACGTCCCGGGAGAACCGCCCCGCCGACGTCGTCGTGTCGAGCAGCTCCGTCGCCGATTCCAGGACTCCCCCGGCCGACTCGATGCGGTCGATGGCGACCGCCCACCGCAGCCGGTGGCGCGCGGAGCGGGAGAGCTGCCACACGAACAGGGCCTCGACCTCCCCCGCCTCCAGGCGCGCAATCGCGCTGTCGAGCTTCGCCCACCACTTCGAGTCGTTCCTCGATGCGGAGTAGCGGCGGTCGTCGGCGGCGACGATCCAATCGACGACGGGCGTGTTGGTGCGTGCGGCGTGCTGCTCGATTGCATGCCGCTGGATCTCGGGGCTCGTCGTCCCGTCGCGCTCCCATGACACTCGGATGATCCCGAGCGCCCGGCGCGCCTGGCGCGGTGTCACCGCCGGTACAGCAGCCATGAGTTCCCCCAACGGGTCGTCGGAGCGGCCCGGCTAGGGTCCGCAGAGTGGGCTAATATTTCGAATATTACTTCGAGACTAGAACGGGAGAGCAATGATGCTGACGGTGGCACAGATCGCGGAAGTCGCGCGCGCCTGCGAGGTGAAGCCGTCACTCGCCATCGACCACCTGCTCCGCTCGCTCGAAGATCCGGCGGGGGTCAACCCCAAGCACGCGGCATAGTTCCGCGAGCGCCGGGAGGGGGATGTCGCGCTTCCCGTTGAGGTAGTTGAGGACGGTCGTCTTCGCGTACCCCGTAGCCGCGACGAGCGCATCAATGGTGATGCGCTGCTTTGCGCGCTCGCCGCGCAGCTCCGCTGCGACGGCCGCGTTGAACCTGTCTCCGTAGATACCCATGCCTCAATGATAGCTCCGTTTGGCGACCAGAGGTAGTCGAATCAACCACTCCGGTGTTCGTTCGCGCACCTTTTGGTAGTCATACGTGTGTTACGGTGCTCGTATGGCTACCAACTCAGACACGACCAATCTCATCGCGCAGGCCATCGCCGATGAGGACCGCACCCAGGCGTGGACCGCTGACAAGGCCGGGATCGCGCAGCCGACGTTCTACCGGAAGATGCGCGGCGGCGGCGGCGACTGGACCGTCTCGGAGGTCGCCCGCATCGCCAAGGCGCTGCGTCGACACCCCGCGGACCTCCTGCCCGCCGAGTTCGCCCCCGACAACCGGGCAACCCCGCCCCGGACCGTCGCCCCGTTCGCCGCAGCGGCATGACCAAGGACGAGTGCTTCGAGCTGTTTGGCGAAGTCGCTCGGCAGCTCATGGAGCAGAACCAGAACACCCCCACCGAAACCGTCCCGGCCGCCCAGGCCGCGTGACGCACCGAAGGAGCTAGACATGACCACGAACGAGACCCCCGAGCAGTCCACCCCGGCGCACGACGAGGCCGCCGTCACCCTCACCGACGCGGAGTGGAGGACCGTCATCGCCGCGCTGGTCTTCGTCGGCCAGCAGGCCGAGAGGATGGGGCATCACGAGGCCGCGCTCGACGCGGACAATCTCGGGGCGAAGATCGCCTCGCAGGCGGACCCCGAGCGCTGGGCCTTCGCCAACGCCCTCATCGACGTCCTGAGCGGGGTAGCCCGGTGAGCGCCGCGGAGCAGTTGGCACGCTCGACCGATCCGGCCACGAGCCACGCAGCCATCCCAGGCCGCGAGCGCCGCGAGGAGCAGAAGCGGGCGATCCTGTGGCTGCTGACCAACCTCGGCCCGATGACGGACCACGAGCTGCAGTTCCACTACAAGCGGCTCCGGTCGCAGCACAACTGGCCCGCGACGCAGCTCGACTCGGTGCGCAAGCGCCGCTCGGACCTCAAGACGGAGGGGCGGGTGGTCAGCACCGGCCGTGTCTCCGGGTTCGCAGGCGGCCCTGCCTCCACGGTCTGGGCGGCCGCAGCACTCTCCGAGGCGGCGGCGGCATGAAGCGCCCGGCCATCTTCCGCCGCACCCACCGCTACTGGGTGATGCCCGTCCAGATGATCCTGCTGTCCCTCGCGTTCGCCGGGCTGTTCGCCTTCCTCGTGACCGGCGTGTTCAACGCTGTCCCGCTGGTCGGCCTGCTCGCGCTCGCCGCGTTCGTCGTCGTGTCGGGGGTGACGTCCCGGTGAGTGTGTACAAGATCCCGCTGCCGTGGGGCGCGCCCCCGCTGACGGCGAACCATCGCCTGCACTTCCGCGAGGAGGCGAAGCGCACTGCTGCGATCCGCCGCGCCGCCCGCGAGGGTGCGGTCGCCCAGCGCATCCCAGCGATGACTCGCCCGACGGTCACCCTCGTGTGGCTCGTGGAGACGAGGCACCGGCGCGACGCGGACAACCTCGTCCCCACGCTGAAGGCGCTTGCCGACGGCCTGGTCGACGCCAGAGTCACCGCGGATGACACCCCGGAGGCGATGCACAAGCCCATGCCGATCATCGCCTACGCGAAGGGGCACCCCGCTGCCCCCGGCATGACCCTCCTGCTTTGGGAGTCGGACGGCCCGACCGCCGAGGAAGAACGCGCGCTCGCCGCGCTGGAGGTGAACCTCGCATGACACCCGCAATCGTGAGGCACGGATTCCACGTCATCAACGACGGCACCGACCGCGCAAGCTGGCTCGCTGACCGCCTCCTCGGAGTGTCCGCGACGGACGCTGCCCGCATCATGACCGGCGGTGCGGGTACCTGGGCGACGCTCCGCAAGGAGAAGGAGAGCGGCCGCGGGTTCGGCGGCAACGACTACACCCGCCACGGCCGCGAGCGTGAGGCGGCCATCGCCGCCTGGGCGCAGCACGAGTTCGGCCTGATCCCGTCGACAGCGTTGGTCGGCCGCGCCGACGGAGAACACCTCGCCGGGTACGACGACGACCGCCCGTTCTCCTTTGACCTGGCGACGCCGGACGCGCTCGACGTCGACCCCGACGACGGGCGGTGCCACCAGATCGGCGAGTTCAAGACGACCGTGAAGGACTGGCCGACCTGGGGCGACGTCCCGCGCCGGTACTTCTGGCAGGTCGTCTGGCAGCTCCACGTGACCGGCGCTGACCGCTGCCGGTTTGTGTTCGAGGCGCATGAGGACTTCGTCCCCCTGCACATGGTGCCGCGGGTGTTCACCGTCGAGCGCGCCGACGTGCTCGATGACATCGAGGAGGCGAAGGCGCAGGTCGCCGCATGGCGCGCGTTCGACGGCGAGGCCGTACCCGAGGGCCTGGAAGCGCTGGACGCGCTGCTGTCGCGCCGCGAGGCCGCGAAGGAGGCCGCCGCGGCGGCAGCCGACCGGGTCGCCGCGGTCGAGGCCGAGATGCGCACGCTGCTCGTCGACTACGGCAAGCCCGTGAAGTTCGCGGGCACCGGCTCGAACGTCACCTGGACCGGCATGCCCGTCAAGACCGACCGCTTCGACTCGGCCGCCTTCAAGAAGGCCGACCCCGACACGTACGCCCGATTCATCAAGACCACCGAGTCGCAGCCGCGGCTCACCATCACCGCAAGGAGCTAGACCATGGTCGCGCAGAAGACCAAGACCATCGAGGCCGACGTCTCGATCCAGGCCCGCACGCTGCCCCACATCGAGCACGCCGACCTGCCGACCGCGCTCGCCGCGTTCCAGGCCGAGGTGCCCTCGGTCCGCAAGGACAACGAGGCGGCCGTCACCGCGAAGGACGGCGGCCGGTCGTACCGGTACCGGTACGCCGATCTGTCCGATGTGACGGAGGCCGCGTTGCCGCTGCTCGGCAAGCACGGCCTGTCCTTCGTCGCCGCTCCTACGCAGACGAAGCGCGGGTTCGTGCTGAAGTACGCGCTGCGCCACGAGTCCGGCGGCGTCATCAAGGGCACCTACCCGCTGCCCGCGGCGTCCGCCGCGCCCCAGGCGCTCGGGGCAGCGATCACGTACGCCCGGCGTTACTCGCTCTGTGCCGTGACAGGTGTGGCCCCCGGCGGTGACGATGACGATGCGCACGCCACACCCACGGCCGAGCAGACGGCCCAGGCGCAGCGCGCAGACCGCCAGCGGAAGCAGCGCTCCGGGGCCGTCCCGCGGGACCAGGAGTTCCGGGACCGCGCCAACGCCGCCCACTCGCGCGAGGACGTCGCCGCGGTTTGGCAGGAGGCGCGGGCGGCCGCGAAGCAGGGCGAGGTGACCGCTGCGACCCTCGACGCCATCGCCGCCATTGGTCACGCGCGTGCCTCCGCCGAGCAGCCGGAGACCGATGACGGCTCTGCCGCGGCTGCGGAGGCGACCGCCGAGGCCACGGCCGCCGCGGCGCACGCGGCCGAGCGGGCGGCCCTGGGCGCGGGGACGGTGAGCGCATGAGCGGGACGGTCAGGCTTCCCGCTGAGCGGGTGAGGTGGCTCCTGCGCGGGGCGCTCGCCGCGGCATCCCGTGACGACGTGACCCCGGTTCTCACCGCGGTCCACTGGACCGTCGGCGACGGCCGCGTGACGGTCACGACGACCGACCGGTATCGGGTGCACCAGCTGTGCGTTCCCGCCCCTGCGGGCACGCCCGACGGCGCATTCCTGATGAGCCGTCACCAGGCCGAGCTGCTGAAGCAGTGGGGCCACGGCAAGGCGCGCTCCCGGCCGCTTGAGGTCGTCGACCTGACGTGGACTGATCCGGAGGCGGGCAAGCTGGTCCCCGGTGAGCGGGTGACGCGCCGCCACGTCGGCACCGTCCAGTTCGACATCTGGGAGTTCGACGGCTCGGACGCGGACCGCATGACGCACCTGTCGGACCAGGTGCGCGGGAACTTCCCGCCCGTCGCCCGGCTGTTCGACCAGTTCACGGACACGAAGGACGAGCCGCGAGCCGCGGAGCTCGCGCTGAACCCGGAGTTTCTGTCGGCCACACGGCACCTCCGGGAGGCCCCCGGCGACCCCCTGCGGGTCATGATGCCGAGCGCCTCGGAGCGGGACACGTCCGAGACCGGCGGTAGCTCCCTCCGCCCGCTTGTCGTCATGAACTTCCACGGCACGGCCCGCGCCCTCATCCAGCCGAACCTGGCCCTTCGTGTCGGAGCGGAGTTCGGGGCATGACCGGGCCGACGACCGCCGAGGAGTGGCGTGACCTCCACGACCGGGCGACCGCGCTCGTCGAGCAGACCGCGCTCGACCCCGCGACCATCGCGCAGACCCTGCACCACCTGTCGATGCTCGCCCTGGAACTGACCGACTACATCGGCCGCGAGAAGACCGGCCTGCTCGCCCTGGCGTCCGACGCCGAGCAGGACTTCGACGCACGGAAGGCGAAGCTGATCGACGACCTGCTCGGCGACGGGTTCCCGCTCACCCGGGCTCGCGAGCGCGCCAGCCATAGCCTCCGCGACTACCGCCGCGCGGCGGAGTCCGCGAAGCTCGCGGCCGACTATGCGAAGGGCGTCCTCGCGTCGGTGAACCGCCGCCACTTCGAGCTGATGAACGTCGGCAAGCACGTCGACTCCGCCATAGGGGGCCGCCGTGGCTGACCCAACCGACAAGGTGCGCCGCGGCGTCAAGGAGCGCGACGGCGAGCGGTGCGTGTCCTGCGGGACCGCCTGGGGGCTGACCTATCAGCACCGGCAGGCGGCCTCGCAGGGCGGCGCGGCGGACTACGCGAACGGCCTCGCCGCGTGCGTCGTCTGCAACGGCCGGTATGAGGCCGACATGCAGTCCCTGGCGCTGCTGAACGGGTGGAAGGTCCGCGGCTGGGTCGATGACCCGGCGCGGGTGCCGTACTACCACGTCGCGTCGAACTGCTGGTTCGCGGTCGCCGCGGACGGGCCGTGGCGCAGGCGAATCACGCGCGCCGAGGCGGTCGCGATGATGCGCGACGTCTACGGCGATGGATTCCTGAGAGGAGGGAGGAGCGGAGGTGGCGTACTTCCCCGTTGACGACGACCTGGCGTTCCACCCGAAGGTGCTCGCCGCTGGGAACGAGGCGATGGGCATGTGGACGCGCGCCGGGGCGCTGTGCAAGAAGCACACGACCGGCGGGTTCGTGACGACGGAGACGGCCCGAGCACTCGGGCCGAAGAAGGCCGCTGACCGGCTGGTCGCGGCGGGCCTGTGGGTCCCGGTGGAGGGCGGCTACCAGTTCCACGACTGGACCGCCCAGACGGGCAACGGCACTGCGGAGGAGGAGCGGGCACGGAAGGAGCGGATGCTCGCGAAGAACGCCGAGCGTCAGGCCCGGTGGCGGCAGAGGCAACGGGAGCGCGACGCCGAGAGTAACGCCGTTACTAACGGTGCGGGTAACTCGTCCGTAACACCCTCCCCCAGTCCCAGTCCCAGTCCCACGACCGAACCGATTGGACTACCTGAAGTCGGTCCTGACCCAGCCGCGCGCGAGCGGACCGACCTGAAGATTGCCCTCCCGGAAGACGTGCGGCTGGCCGCGTTCGACATGGGCATCCGGGACCTGCACGAGGTGGTCGTCCGGCTCGCCGCGGCGACGGAGCGGCCGGTCACCGGGGAGGCGGCCCTCGCCTACTCGCGGCTGGTGCTGTCTCGGGCCGCGCAGGAGCCGACCCACCCCGGCCCGTACATCCTCGCCGCCATCGACCAGCACCCGGACGAGGCGGCGAGCTACATCGACTGGGCGGGGCTGGCGGCATGAGGTACCGGCTCACCGCTGACGACTGGGCGGACGAGTACTTCGACCGGCTCCAGCGGTCGGCCGCCCGCATCGAACGCCTGCGCACCGAGCGCATGGCCCCCACCCGAGCGGTACGCGCGGCCCGCGCGTACGAGGACAAGACCGAACAGCTCACCCGCTACCTGCGGGCGGAGCACAACCGAAAGGACGTGGCCTGACATGGCCGGAGAGACCATCATCACCGCCGTCGGCAACCTCACCGCTGACCCGGAGCTGCGCTACACCCAGAGCGGGCTTCCCGTGGCGAACTTCACCATCGCGAGCACCCCTCGGAACTTCGACCGGCAGACCAACGAGTGGAAGGACGGCGACGCCCTGTTCCTCCGCTGCTCGGTCTGGCGCGAGTTCGCCGAGCACGTCGCCGGGAGCCTGACGAAGGGCATGCGCGTCGTCGCCCAGGGCCGCCTCCGCCAGCGCTCCTACCAGGACCGCGAGGGCAACAACCGCACCGCGATCGAGCTGGAGGTCGACGAGATCGGCCCCTCGCTCCGCTACGCGACGGCGCAGGTCACCCGCGCCGCCTCGCAGACCGCCCGCGGCGGGTCGAACGCCCCCGCAGCGGGCAACGGCGGCGGCTACACGACGAACGACGCCTGGGCACCGTCCGACAACGCCTGGGGCGCGGACAGCTTCGGCGACGACACCCCGTTCTAGGCGATGCACCGTCCGCAACGGGGCTGGGTACCACCCACCCGGCCCCACGACCCCCCACCGACCCGCTGCAGCCGCGCCTGCTGCTGGACCCCGTACAAGTGCGCCCGCAACGGGCGCTGCCACTGCCACCCGAAGGAGGCCGACCGGTGACGTTCACACTCCCCTGCGTAACCGCCCTGATGGGCCGCTCCTGCACCGTCCACGGCGAGCACCTCAGCACCTGCCGCGGCATCCAGTACGACGCCGGAGCGCGCCGAGCCGTCGAGTGCACCGGCTGCCTCCCGCAGCCCGCCACCCGCGGCATGCTCTGCGAGTCCTGCCACGAGCGGTACCAGGCCGCGCTCGACCTCGCCGTCGACCTGATCACCCACCTCCGCTCGGTGGAGCGAAGCACCAGCCCGGACACCGGCCGCAACCCCACCCGGCCCGGATCCCGCGTCATCGTCCCCGTCTCCTGGCTGACCGCCGACGACACCTGGGCCGCGCTCCGCGACCTCGCCTTCGCCTGCGACCCCCTGGACTTCCTCGAAGTCCGCAACGGCGGGACGACCGCGTACGGGTTCGGCTCTCGGGACACCATCGAGCACGTCAAGGACCGCGTCGAACTCGCCGTCGACCTGGCCCGCACCGGCGACCCGATGAACCTCGGCATCGCCGAGCGCGCCGTCCGGTTCTACCGCGCCGTCCAGTCCGCGCTCGCCGCGTTCCCCATGGAGGAGCAGGCCCGGATGCTTCCCTACGCCCGCTGCAACAAGGAGCGCGGCGGCTGCGGCGCGATGACCCTGCAGCGCCGCCCGCCGCTGCAGTACCTCGACCCGCTCGTCTACCGCTGCATCAACCCCGCCTGCGGCAAGAGCTGGGACCCGTTCATCGTCGAGCACGACCTCGCAGCGTACCGACACCACCTGGAGGCCGAGGCCTCCGCAACCGAAGGAGCTATCGCATCATGACCACCATCACCGTGAAGCCGCTCGGCGACGGAATCGAAATCGTCGAGCTGGCTGCTTCCTCGGGCCGGTCCACCGCCATCGGCGGCACCGCGCTCGACAAGGTCCGGGACTACCTCCAGGCCCGACGCGACGAGAAGCTCTACCGCTGGCGCAGCCCGGACTACCCCGACCATCCGGTCTACCCGGTGGACGACAACGAAGTGAGGGTGCTCAGCGAACACTCGCTGGATACCTACATCGTCCAGCGCGACATCGGGCCGTCGCTGTTCACGCCCTACGCCGCGGCGCACGCCTACTTCGAGGCCCATCCTGCGGTGCTGCCGCTTCCCACCGAGCCCGGCATCTACGCGCCGCGGAAGAACCTCGCCCGGCTCGGTCAGACGAACACCTACCGGCTGAACGAGGACGGTGGCTGGTCCGAGGCTTTCGGCGGCCGCGAGAAGCGAGACGCCCGCGACAAGGCCCTGCACGCGCACACCAACCTCGGCGGCCTCGTCCGCCTGGTTCCGGAGGTGACCGCGTGAACGCGGCGAGGCGGGGCCGCGTGTCGCCCCTCGTCGTTCTGGCGCTGGGCGGTCTCGTGCTCAGCGGGTGCGCGTCCGGCGGCAGCCCGGCCGTGGACGGCGACGCGGGCCAGCGGTCGTCGAAGCTGTACGAACGGACGATCAGCCTCACGGACGGCCGCACGGTGACGTGCATCACCTACCGCAGCGGCTATGCGGGCGGCCTGTCCTGCGACTGGGACGGAGCCGCCCGATGAGCGCGCATGTCACCGAGGGACAGCGCGCCGCGTGGCGGTGCTCTCGCTGCGGTTCGAGGCGGTCTGTCGGGTACGGCATGGGACCCGGCAGCGGTCCTGTGAAGGCGCAGTGCGTGCCATGCGGGGCCGTGTCCGACTGGCCGGTGACCGCCGACGTTGACGAGTGGGAAGAGCGCCTCGAAGCGTGCACCAACCGCCCGGACCGGAGTGAGCAGCTACAGGCGGAGCCAGTACCGGGTCTGGGGGAAGGCGGCCGGGTCGAGGTACGCGCCGAGGATCTTGTCGCACCGGCTGTCGAAGCTGGTGTCCAGATCGAGGCTCACGTCCTGGCCACCGACCAGGACGTGAGCGTCGTAGAACCAGACCGGCCGCGACCCGACGCGCTTGTGGATGACGTAGCCGATGACCTGCCCCTCGAATCGGACGTTCCACCGCTCCGGCTCGTGACGCCGCACGGTAACGGGCTCGACGGTCAGGCGGGGATCCACGCGGGCACAGTACCCCCAACCCCTGACAGTCCTGGCCCGGTGCCGTGACCGGCCACTACCCAGCCACCCTGTTTCGCTCCGGCGGGAAGGGCCAGACGATCACGGCCACGTGCTCGTGCGGCTGGGAGCGACCGGCGGCCA
This sequence comes from Microbacterium resistens, assembly GCF_021172025.1. Lineage (NCBI taxonomy): Bacteria > Bacillati > Actinomycetota > Actinomycetes > Micrococcales > Microbacteriaceae > Microbacterium > Microbacterium resistens. The sequence continues at coordinate 3,663,554 of NZ_CP082781.1, read as the reverse complement.
GCCACGAGCACTCGAACAGCCAGTTCGCCGACCACTACCTCGAAGCGACCGGGACGAGACCACCCGCACCGACACCACCGACAAGGAGAAGAACATGACCAAGCCGAAGAACGCGGCCGAAGCCATCGGGCAGGCGATAGGGATGATCGTCGTCGTCTGCGCGGGCGGGCTGTTCGTCGCGGCGTGCGCCTGGGCGTTCGTCGCGATCATGGGAGCAATCGCGTGACCGTGCCGCGCGTGATCCAGAAGCGCGAGCTCACCGTCGCCGAGGCCGCGGTCGCAACCGGGAAGTCGGTCGACACCATCTACCGCTGGATCCGCAACGGGAAGCTGCGCGCGACCGAAACCGCCGAGGGGATGACGGTCCGCACCGACCGGCTGCTCGAAGTGGCCGGGAGCGTGCGGTCGGGCCGCCCGCGTGTCGGGGTGGACAAAAACTCGCAAATCATGCAACGGTAGTTCACGTTGGATGGATTACTCTGTCCCGGAACGCCCCGCACACCTAGCTCCGTGCGGGGCGTTTCTCGTGCCCGCGGGTCGAGGGCCGGTCAGGCACCGGAGACGACTCCCCGCGGGCGCGACGTCCCGCTTACAGGGCGCTGATCTGCTCGGCGAGCCAGGCTGCGTCGTGGTCGCTGGCGACGCCCTCGTGCTGAACGTTGCCCTTGCGGTCGCGGATGCGCCAGACCTCGTGCCCGTTTTCGTCGCGGTACAGCTCGCCGAGCTCGTCGAGTGCGTTCATTCCTGGCTCCTGTTCGTGTGTACTGGTTGGTAGTACATACGTTACTCCTCCACGACGACAAAGCAAGCCCTCCGCACAAGGGAGAAACACCGCATGATCCTCCGCACTGTCGACGTCCCCACGACCGAGCTTCGCCCGTACCGCGGCAACCCGCGACGCGGCAACGTCGACCTGATCGTCGCGTCCCTTCAGGCGCACGGCCAGTACCGGCCCCTCGTCGTGAACGAGGGCACCAAGACCGGCGTGCCGATGGAAGTCCTCGCGGGCAACCACACCCTGCAGGCCGCCCAGAAGCTCGGGTGGGACACCGTGCTCGTGTCCATCGTCGACGTCGACGAGAAGCAGGCGGCGAAGATCGTCGCCGTCGACAACCGTGCCAACGACGTCGCCGAGTACGACGAGGACGCATTGCTCGCTCTCCTGCAGGGCCTCGACGGCGACCTCGACGGCACCGGCTACGACCTCGACGACCTGGACGACCTCGTGAAGGACGACGAGGGCGCGCCCGGCGCGGCCGACTTCCTGGAGCCCGAGGACGACAAGTACCAGTCGCAGTACGGCGTGACCGTTATCTGCGCCGACGAAGGCGAGCAGGAGGCCGTGTACGAGCGCCTCCGCGCCGACGGCTACGAGTGCCGGGTGGTGACTGTATGACGACCGCAATCCGCGTCGACCAGTCCGTCCCCCCGTACGACTCGTACCGGGCCGAGCGGGTCCGGTCGCTGTTCAACGCCACGAACGACCAGGCGACCCGGTTCCAGCTCGCCCTCGACCTCCCCATCGACCTCGACGGCGGCGACTGGAAGATCGGCGTCGTCGTCGGCCCGTCCGGATCCGGGAAGTCGAGCATCGGCCGCCAGCTCTGGGGCGGCTCCGCTTTCTACGAGCCCGACGGCTGGCCCGACGACGCTCCCATCGTGGACGGGATCGCCCCCCGCGGCGACTTCAACACCGTCACCGGCGCGCTCGCCGCCGCCGGTCTCGGAGACGTCCCCGTGTGGCTGCGCCCGTACTCGGTCCTGTCGATGGGCCAGCGGTTCCGCGCCGACCTCGCCCGCATCCTCGCCGAGCAGCCAGACCGTGTCGTGTTCGACGAGTTCACGTCCGTAGTCGACCGGCAGATCGCGAAGGTCGGCGCGGGCGCGTTCGCGAAGGCGTGGCGGCGCACCGGCGGCAAGGCCGTCCTCCTGTCCTGCCACTACGACATCCTCGACTGGGTCGAACCCGACTGGGTCATCGACACCGGCACCAAGCAGTTCCAGCTGGCTTCCGACAAGGAGGGCAAAACGTGGCGACGCCCACGCATCGACGTGGAGGTCCGGTTGGGCGGGTGGGACCTATGGCCGTTCTTCAAGCCGCATCACTATCTAGATATCCCGCCCATGATCGGCGCGAAGTGCTACGTCGCGTTCGTCGAGGGCGAGCCGGTCGCGCACCTGGGCGTCGGCACGAAGAACGTCTCTACGAAGGACCGCCGCGGCCGCAAGGTGAACGCCGTCGAGGCCCGAGCGTCGCGCCTCGTCGTCCTGCCTGAATGGCAAGGCGCGGGCATCGGCGTCCGGTTCCTCAACCACGTCGCCGAGCTCCAACGCACCGGACAGGGCGTGCTGCCCGGCCGCCGGATGACGACCCAGTTCCACACGTCGCACCCCCAGCTATGCGCGGCCCTCCGTCGGTCCCCGCTGTGGCGGCAGATCAGCGGGACGCTCGCCGGGACGAACAAGGGCGCGTCCAAGCGCTCCCTGCACCGCTCCGCGGACCGCGGGTCGGGTGCACCGGGCGCGGGCTCCGGCTTCGGCGGCCACCTGCGCGCTGTGCAGGGCTTCCGCTACTTCGGGGAGCGCGACGCCTAGTAGAGCGGTATCCGCTGGGTTCGGCTTTTCCCGCGCTCATCAGTCCAGCTGACCACGCCCCACTGGTCGAAGATGCGCACGCCCGTCTCGCGGCTTGCCCGGTCCGTCGCGAGCGCCCACCCGCCGCGCTCCTCATCGAAGTTGTGGAGGCTGGAGGGAAGGCCGCCCAGCCCCCGCACGAGTAGAGCCGCCCCGCCGGGCGGGACATGGCTCGCTGCCCGGTATACCTGTTCGGTCTTCCCTAGGAGCGGCGTGCCGACGGTCAGCGTAACGTCGGTGGCCGAACCGCCGCCTGCGTTTCGTAGGAGCCAGTTGTGGTAGCGCGTGTCCGCGGGCGAACGCCGCTGGGTCTCGAACACCCAGCTTGCCCGTCTCGCGCGCGACCGCGCTGCGTGCTCGCCGTACGCCTGCCAGCCCGTAAACCCCGCGGCGAGCGCCGATACCGCGAGAGCGACGATCGACAGGGCGAGAGGGGTCGCCGATTCCCCAGCGGCATCGACCATCGCTTCGATCACGAGCACCTCCCAGGCACAAGGAGTTCACTGTGACGTCAATCTACCTGGCCGGGTCCGGCTCGTTCGGCCTCGCTGTCGCGGAAGCGCTCGCCGGGGACGGGCACGCCCTCGCCGGGCTGTGCTCCCCCGCCGAAGGACGCCGAGGGGGCCGCGACGTTCTCGCCACGTACGGTGAGCGCACCGGGATCCCGTGGACCGACGTCCGGCGTCTCGCGCCCGAACACGTCCCCGACGGTGTCGGCCTCATCCTGACCGCCCACAGCCACGCCTTCGTCGGCCGTAGGACGCGCGCCTGCGCCCCGCTGGCGCTCGGGTATCACCCGTCGCTGCTGCCTCTGCACAGGGGCCGGGACGCCGTGAAGTGGCAGGCCAGGATGCACGAGCGGGTCGTCGGCGGGACGATCTACCACCTGACGGACCGGGTAGACGGAGGCCCCATCGCCCTTCAGCGGCACCTCGTCGTGCCGCCAGGGCTGGATGCCTCCGCGCTGTGGTCGCGGCATCTGTTCCCACTCGGCGTCGAGCTGATCCGGGAGGCCGCGCAGCTCGCGAACGTCCCGCAGCGTGTGCCGGTCCGCCCGCAGGACGACAAGCTCGCTACCTGGGAGCCGTCGTTCGACTCGGCCCCGGTGCACCGGCCTGAGCTGCTGGAGCTCACGGCCGGATAGACCGGAGGCCCGGCCAGACGTTGTGCACCTGGCCGGGCCTCCATCAGATCGCCTCGGCCCTCGCCAGTCCGTGCCCTGCGGCCGAGACCTCAAGCGCGAGGGCTCTCATCCCGGCGAGATCCGCGACCGCCCTCTCGGCGTCTGCGGCCGCCTGGGCGAGTCCCGACGCTGTGAGCCGAATGACTATCGTCAGGTTCGTGCCGGGCGAGCCCACGGCGATGGGAGCGTATGCAACGAGACCCGCGACCGCGTCCTCCGCATTCTCGGAGGTGTAGGCCTCCTGGGTCTCCACCGCGACCTCGTACTGCGTGGCGGTCACTCCTTCTCCTTTCGCCGAGCCGCCGTTGCGGCTTCGGTGCTCGCGCCGGGACGGACCTTCTCCCACGCCTCGATGGTCGTAACGCGCCAGACGGGCGCGCCGCCGAAGCGTGCGTCCGGCTCCGGCAGGTCCCACGGCTGGGGGGTGCCGTTGCGCCGGTTGCGTCCCGCGCGGGTGTGGTAGGTCTGCACGGACGCGGGTTTGACGCCGATCCGTTCGGCGATGCCCGCGATGTCGAGGTAGTCCTGCCCTGCCATGCGGATGACCTTACCGGCCCGCCGGGCCACACCGCGGGCAGTCACCCCGCCCCCTCGACGCGCGGGAGACGCTTCACGCACGCCGCACAGTCGTCGGGCGACCGACGCCCGTCTTCGGGGTCGCGCGGCCCGGCGAACATCCACCGACCGCACGCGGAAACCAGATCACGGTCCGCGAAGTAGTGCGCCTTGCGAGCCAGCCCGGGGAACGCCCACCCCGCGCCCATCTCTGTCTGCCGTTTCGGCTCGTTCATTCCTTCATTCCTTCCTCTGAGCGGGCGGGGCCGGGGGCGTTCACCCCCGGCCCCGTGATGGTCACAGCAGCGCGAACGCGGCCTTCTTGATCCCGTCGGCCTTGTGGCTTGTGATCGTGCGCGTGGCGCGCGCGAGGGCCTGGTCCTCGCCGTTCGCGGGGGCGTAGTGGTCGACGTACTCCGTGACGGCCTGGTACGCGCCCCAGCGGGTGCCGCGGATGCCGGTGAGGGTGTCGCTGTCGCGGTAGAGGCTGATGAGCCCGTCGCGGTTCTGGATCGCGCGCTTCGACGCCTTGCCCTCGTCCGTGATCCCGAACAGCTGCGCGGCGTAGGCGTCGAACTGCTTGTTCGTGTAGCGCCTCGCGAGCAGCGCCTCCGCCTCGGCCTGGAACGCCTCGACGTACTTCCAGGTCAGCCCGAGCGCCTCGCGCGCCTCCTGCAGCTCGCGACCGGCCTTCCCGGTGTGGCGGATGCTGAACGTGGCCTTCGCCGACCGGATCGCGGCGGCCTGCGTGTTCGCGCAGACCACCCGGACCGGGGACACGAGGAACCGGAACGCCGAGTTGCCGTCGTGACTGTTCAGCGCAACGAGGTTCAGGTCGACCGCGTCCTTCCCGCCCACCTGCATCGTGTCGGGCATCTTCATGGTGATGAACGTCTCGCGGCCGCCGCGCAGCGACCCGGCGGTCTCGAAGTGAGCGCCGGACTCGTCGACGAGCGCGTTGAGCAGCTCGGCGTGCTCCTCGTTCTGGATCGGCGTGTAATGCGACCCGACGGTGCCGAGGTACTCGACGTACCCCGTGACCGGGTTGGTGCGAACGGTCGCCCAGCGGTCGGGAACCGGCACGGGCGAGGCCGCGCTCTCCGGGTCATCCTGGTAGAACATCGGGGCCTTGCGGACGTTCCAGCCGCCGAGGTGCGCGGCGTCCATCGCCTGCTGCGCGTCGAACGTGCTGTCGAGGGTGACGCCGAGGCGGTGCCAGGCGTCGACCCGCGCGGAGGCGAAGCCGTGGACGCCGGGGGCGAGCTCGTCGATTTCGTGTGCCATGTCTAGCTCCTTCGGTTGGTGGCCTTTCGGCCGGGCGGGTACTGCTGGCCGCGAGTGCGGCTCGTGCCTGCCCCGGGGGTCGCACCCGGGGGCCGTGCTGCTCAGGCGGCGATCTGCTAGACGCCGGGTGCGTCGAGCGCTTCGACGGCGCGGTCGATCAGGTCGGCGGCTTCCTGGGCGTGCTGCCCGGCGGGGATGACGGCCCAGCCGTTCACCTGCATGACGATCTGCTGGCCCGCGTTGTCGAGGACCGTCGCGTTGACGTCGTCGGCGAAGGACTGCATGTCGTGCAGGTCGCGGATCGTGTCGAGCGCTTCGACCGTGCGCTCGGTGCGGATCCAGTCGTGGCCCAGCTCGGCCTTGGTCTCGTACCCGTTCATCCCTAGCCCCATTTCGTATGTCCCATTTACTGGTACATACGTTACTCCTCTCCGCCGACAAAGCAAGCCAGGAAGGACGCCATGAACGCCACCGCCTACCGCTGCGAGTGCGGCACCCCGATCACCGTCGAGCGCGGCTACAGCGCATGCGCCCACTGCGACCAGCCCTGCAACCGCCGCGCCTGCCAGCGCTGCAACCGGGCAGGCATCAAGCGCTGATGGGGCAGCTGCTCAGCACCCGCGCATGGCGGGAGCTGCGCGCCGAGGTCGCCGCCGAATACCGGGCGAAGAACCTCCCATGCTGGATGGACGGGCAGCCCATCGACTACGACGCCCCCGCAGGCGACCCCGAGGCCCTGGACGTCGACCATGCGAAGCCGCGCAGCACGCACCCGCACCTCGCGCTCGACCGCAACAACCTGCGCCCCGCCCACGTCCGCTGCAACCGCTCACGCGGGAACCGGGCACCGCGCCCTCAGCTCGGCACCGTCACCGAGGACTGGTGACCGGCTGGCTTTCTCCCGGTGACGGATGCCAACATCGAATACATGAGCCAGGCATCCAAGATCGCTCTCGTCGCAGGAGGCGTCCTCGCTGCGTTCGCGCTCGCCGCGGGCGCAACCGTCGTGGCGCTGAACCCTCCCGCGTACGCCGCAGCGGAACAGCCCGATCCGACCCCTACGACCGCCCAGACCGTCGGCCAGAAGCCGGACGGGTACGCCTGGTTCAACGACGGCACCCTCGGGATCCCGGCAGACGCCGACGGCAACGGCGCGTGCCGCTCCAACGCCGTGATCGAGCTGACCAGCCCCAACAACGAGAACCCCGGCCAGGAGGTGTACGCCGAGCTCCACGGAGAGCTGAAGGACACGGGGCCGCGCGAGTTCGCGACCGGCACCACCACCGTCGACGACGAGGGACGACCGACCAGCTACACGGTCGCCGCAGGAGACGTGCTCGCCTCGATCAACACCCGCTTCTGCGCCACCGGAATCGGGGCCATCGAGTGGCGGCAGGGATGGACGATCCAGCCCGGAGAGGTCCTGAACCTCCGTCCCAACCCCGACGAGCCGTTCGTACGCCAGTACCTCTGACTCGGCACAGACCACGAAGACCTCGCCCACACGGGCGGGGTCTTCTTCTTTGCCCGCAGGGCACCCGCCCGGGAAGAAAGGAACACAACATGGGACGCACGACCAAGTTCCCCGCCGCCGACCAGAACGTCGGCCAGTCCTACGGTGCCTGCAACGCTGGCCCCGTCACCTGGAACACTGTCCGGTTCAGTGACCCGGAGGAGATCTGGTTCCGACCGATGAACATCGAGTTCGGCGAGACCTGGGACACCGCCAAGTTCTCGATCTGGATCTGCAGGCCGAACGGAACGCCCGTCCTCTCGGGCGTCGCCACCAAGGCCTGGGGCATCGCCCCGGCGTGGACCAACCTCGGGCGCTGGCCCGGCGGCGGCTTCGTCCTCCGCACCGCGGTCACCGCCTACAGCAACTCCAAGGGCTCGCTCAACTGCCGGTTCGGGTCCTGGCAGGGCGAGCTCAGCTACGTCCCGACCCCCGGGACCACGGGCTGACCAGCGCGCCCCCGGGCGGTGTCCGCCCGGGGGCGGCAACCCCGCACCCGCGGACGTAGCTCAACAGGAAGAGCAGCGGTCTCCAAAACCGCCGGTTGCAGGTTCGAGTCCTGCCGTCCGTGCCACCCACCACCTCAAGGAGCTACAGCATGTCCCGCACAGTCACCGCCAAGGGCGGACCCCTCCACGGCAAGAGCTACACCATCCCGGACGGCACGGACTCGTTCCCCGCCTTCATGGGCGGCGTGCCCGGCACGTACCGAGTCACCGCGAAGCAGGCCCACTGGCAGCCCGACGACCGCAGCGCCGACGCTGAGCTCGGCGACGCGCTGGAGCAGCTCGCCAACAGCGCCCCGGCGGTGAAGCGGTGACCGCCCGGCAGGGCCAGCGCCACACCTACGCCGTGCTCGATGAGGTCGCCCTCTGGACGGGATCCGTCGACCAATACCGCACGTACATCGCCCAGCGTCGCGCCGCCCTCACCGCTGAGGTGCAGGATCGCTACGGCGTCACCCTGCACCCGCACCCGTGGCGGCCGCACACCGTCGTGGTCAGCCGGTCCGACTACGACAGCCTCGAACGGCAGGTCATCGCAGACCCCACCCTGAACGCTGTCGGCCGCGGGTACTACCTGTACCTCGGCTCCGAGCTGGACGTCGACGTCGCGCCGGACTGGGCATGCGACCCGCTCACCCTGTCGCTGCTGCGCCTGCGCGCGCTGCTCATCGACCGGCCCGTGCGACCTATCGTGCGCACGCTCAGCCGGTGGCTCAACCGCCTCACCTGAACCCGTGCGCAGCATAGTTCCCGTTCGTGCGGGTGGGAACTATCCTGCACACCCCCGAAGACGGGAACCCCCATGAACAAGATCATCGCCCAGGCCCTGAACGAACGGGCAGCCGTGCACGGTCACCGCGTCCTCGTGGTGTCCGCCACCTCGACCCATGCCCGCCACGCACTCGACGAGCTGGAGGCCGCGGTGATCGCGCTCGCTGTGAGACGGATCACCCGCGCCAACGGCAGGCTGCGCATCGGCTACCTGAACGGCGGCAGCATCAGCGTCGTGTCGGCGGGCGGCCGCGGGGGCCGAGGGCTGGCCGCCGACACGGTCTTCGTCGAATGGGAGGCCGAGCGCCGGTACCCGCACCTGATGGAGGACCTGCTGCCCTGCATCCAGGCCAGCCCACACGGCGAGGTCATCCGCGCATGAGGCTGTTCTGCCTGATCGGTCTGCACCGGTGGGACTTCTACGGGTATGCGCACTGGCACGCCCCGGCCCCGATCCGGTGCGAACGCTGCGGAAGGGAACGCTGACCTAACCCAGCAGTGCCCGGTTGATCGCGTCAGCGACAGCCTCGAACTCCGCGTTCTTCGACGACCGAGAGAACTGCACAGCGTCAGAGTCCAGCTGCACCTGCTGGGTCTTGTTCCGCACCTTTCCGAAGCCCCCGACCGCCGGAGCCTCCGACCCGGCCGTGCTCACACGCAGGTAACCGGCAGTCATGCCCGCCTTCTTGAACTCCACACCCTGGATCCGGTCCAGCGGGATCGTCTTCGATCCACCCTTCGTCTTGATGACGACACCGTTACCCAGGAACTCGATGGACCCGTTCAGGGACTCAGCCTTGATGCTCTCACTCACGGCATGAGCCTACCGGCGGCCCGTCGGCTCGCCTTGCAGCCGGGATCGAGCGAACATGAATGCGGCCCCGGCGGTGCTACCAACACCGGCCCGGGGCCTGACCCAACCGGATCATCTGAGCTGATCGGAGGGCTATGCCCGAGCCTACTTGCCGCAAGTGCGGTGAACGCCTACCGCCGCGGTGCGGACCCGGCCGACCGCGCCTCCTATGCGCGCGATGCTCACCGGCACGACCACCGCGCCCGCGTACCCGGCAGGGTCCGCGGCAGCTGACCTGCGCCCGCTGCGGGACGGAGTTCGAGGGCCGGGCGGGTCAGTCATACTGCTCAGCCGGGTGCCGTGAACAGGCGAAGTGGAAGCGGCGCATGGCCGCGCCGGGTGCCCGTGAGCAGTACAACTTGCATGCCCGTGCGCGGTACGTCCCGACGGGCCGACGGCGCGGCGCGCCGAAGCTGCAGCCCGGCGTCTGCAGCACGCCCGGCTGCACTCATGCGCCCCTAGCGAGGTCGCTCTGTTACCGGCACTACCGCGCTGCCCGGCGGGCTGAGGGCGTGCCCTGGGCCAGCGAGGGTAACCGGCGCTACCGTGCGCGCGCCCGCCGCTGGGGAGTCCCGTACGAGCCGATCAACAGGCTTCACATCTTCGAACGTGACGGCTGGGTGTGCGGCATCTGCGAGGAGCCGGTAGACCGCGCCTTGGAGTACCCGCACCCGCGCAGCGTCAGCCTCGACCACATAGTGCCGATGAGCCGGGGAGGCGGACACCTACGCCGCAATGTGCAGTGCTCGCACCTGGCCTGCAACATCGCCAAGTCCGACGCACTCGCGGCCTGACCCGCCGGACGGGTAGGGGCGTCAGGACCGCTGCGACCGACACCACAGGACCGAGCGCCGGCAGTGACCTATCCCCCTCCGCGCCACCCACCCCATCGCGCGCACGCGCGTGAGCTTCCCGGAGGCTCCCCCATGAGCACCACCGCTGAGAACGCCGCCCGTGACGCTGACGCCCTGAAGCTGCGCCGCGCGGGCATCTCCCCGCAGCGCATCGCCGCGCAGCTCGGCTACAAGACCACGGCGCAGGCAGAGAAGGGCATCAGTCGCGCGCTCGCCGCATCGGGCACGAGCGCCGATCCCGCTGAGGTCCGCGCGCTGGAGCTTGACCGCCTAGACCAACTGCAGCGGGCCGTGTGGACTGCTGCGCTCGGCGGCGATCTGAAGGCCGTCGATCAGGCGCAGAAGCTCGCCGAGGCGCGGGTGCGCCTCGCGGGCATCGCCGCCCGCGGTGAGTCCGTGATGACGAACGCCTACGACGCGACGGTCGCGTCGCTGCAGACCGAGCCGGAGGACACGTCGATCATCGCCTCCGGCCGCCGCATCGCGGAGCGGATCGACACCGCGGCCGCATCGGGGGACGCGCTCGCCGAGACAAAGGCGCTGTACCTCCTGCCGCACCTGATGAACATCCTTCGGGAGCTGGGGGCGACCCCGGCTGCCCGGGCTGAGCTGAAGGCGAAGGCTAAGAGTGGCGACAGCGACAAGAGGGCGAAGCTCACGGCGCTCCGGGGCGGCCGCACCGCGTAGGAGTACCCGCGGCCCCGGCCCGGCGTACCTAGAGGCCGTCGGCGGCCCCACGCGGGCCGACTCCTTCCGCCGTCGTGTCGGCTGCACCGAGCCGCGCATCTTCACCCCGCCGAAGCGCGAGCTGACGCCCGAGACCTCCCGCGGCTTCGACTGCATCCAGTTCGCCGAGGAAATCCTCGAAATCGAGCTGCTGCCGTGGCAGAAGTCACTGCTCATCCGCGCGTTGGAGCTGAACGAGGACGGCACGTACCGGTTCAAGACGGTGCTGCTGCTCGTCGCGCGGCAGAACGGCAAGAGCACGCTCATGCAGGTACTCAGCCTGTGGCGCATGTACGCCGACGGCGCGCCGCTCGTGATCGGCACGGCCCAGTCGCTCGACATCGCCGAAGAGCAGTGGATGGGCGCGGTCGAAATCGCCGAGTCCATCCCGGAGCTCGCCGAGCTGATCGAGCACGTCGACCGGACCAACGGCAAGAAGGCGCTGCGGCTGAACACGGGCGAGCGCTACAAGGTCGCGGCGGCATCCCGGCGCGGCGGCCGCGGCCTCTCCGGCGACCTCGTCCTCCTGGACGAGCTGCGCGAGCACCAGAACTGGCAGGCGTGGTCCGCGGTCACGAAGACCACTATGGCGCGACGGCTCGCTCAGGTCTGGGCCGCGTCGAACGCAGGCGACCTCGCGTCCATCGTCCTCCGCCACCTTCGCTCGCTCGCGCACCGCGCGCTCGACTGGCCCGATGGGCAGGACGGGATGGTGGAGCTGCCGCCGGACCTCGGCGACGGCGACGACGACTCGCTCGGCATCTTCGAGTGGTCAGCCGCACCGGACCGGGACGTGTGGGACCGGGACGGCTGGTGCGAGGCGAACCCGTCGCTGGGCTACACCATCGACGTGCGCTCGATCAGCGCGGCCGCCAGCACCGACCCCGAGTGGGTGTTCCGCACAGAAGTCCTGTGCCAGTTCGTGAACATGGCCGGGCTGGGGCCGTTCCCCGCAGGATCCTGGGCGGCGTCGCTGGACACGCGGGCGGATCGTACGGCGCGCGGTGTCGGTCGCGACCTCTTGCGGCCCGCCTGCTACGGCATCGACATGTCCCACGACCGCACGATGGTGCACGTCGCCATCGCGTACTGGGACACCGAGGGCCGTCCCCGTGTCGAGATAGCCGCGAGCCGCACCGGCCCCGACTGGCTGATACCCTGGCTGACCTCCAAGGACCGCCGCGTGAAGCCGGAGCACCTGGCGCTGCAGCGCCGCGGCGCGCCCATCTCGTCCCTCTGGGAGGCGCTCGACGACGCCGGGCTTGACCCGTACCCGTGGGAGGGCTCGCAGCTCGCGGGCTGGCACGGCGTGTTCTTCGACCTGCTGCGCTCCTCCGTCGCGGAGCACGACCCGCTCGTACGCCTCACGCACGGCGGACAGCCGGTGCTCGATGTGCCCGCCAACTCGGCGACCGTCAAGGCGCTCGGCGACGGCTGGGTCATCGACCGCAAGGCATCACCGACCGATCCGTCAGCGCTCATCGCCGCCATCGCGGCCGTCGGGCTGCTGATGACCAATCCATCACCGACCTACGAGTCGGCATACGAGAGCGGGGGCCTGCTGGTCCTCGACTAGTTAGGGGGGACCGTGGGCTTTCGTGACGGGCTGAACGCCCTCCTTGGTCGCAGCGGCGGACAGTACATCGAGTGGCTGGGGCCGACGTTCCGGCAGATGATCCTCGGGCTGACCCCGGAGGAGCTGTACCGGACGCAGCCGCACCTGCGGATCGTGCTGTCGTTCGTCGCCCGCAACGTCGCTCACCTCGGGCTCGGCACGTTCGCGCGCGTGAGCGACACCGACCGGGTGCGGCTACGCGACGATCCCCTCGCGCTGCTGCTGAAGTACCCGAATGCGTCAATGACGCAGTACGAGCTGTTGGAGGCGCTGGCGTCCGACATGGGTCTGTACGACGTCGCCTACTGGGCGGTCTATGAGGACCCGGACCGTCCGTCGGGCTGGACGATTCAGCCGATTCCCCCTGCGTGGGTGGTCGAGCAGCGCGGCGGAACGTTCTTCGCCGCCGGGAAGTTCGTCGTCCAGAACCCGGACGGCACCCGTACCGAGGTGCCCGCCGACAACATGCTCGTGTTCCACGGCTGGAACCCCGGGCGTCCGAAGCACGGCACCTCGCCCGTGGAGACGCTGAAGCAGGTTCTCGCGGAGCAGGTGCAGGCGTGGTCGTACCGCGAGCAGGTGTGGCAGCGCGGTGGCCGCGTCGGCGCGTACATCACCCGCCCGAAGGACGCGGTCTGGTCGGATGCCGCGCGTGAGCGCTTCGCCCGCGACTGGAAGGAGCGCTGGACCGGCGCGGACGGCAAGAAGGCGGGCGGCACGCCGATCCTCGAAGACGGCATGACCCTGAACCGCCTGGGCTTCTCGGCCCGGGAGGACGAGTGGTCGGAGGTCGCGAAGCTCGCGCTCGCCACCGTCGCGGCCGTCTACCACGTCAACCCCGTCATGGTCGGCATCCTCGACAACGCGAACTTCAGCAACACCAAGGAGTTCCGCAAGATGCTGTACTCCGAAACGCTCGGGCCGACGCTCGCGCGGATCGAGGACCGCATCAATACGTTCCTGGTGCCGCGGGTCGCTAAGACGAACGGCGCGTACTCCGAGTTCAACATCCAGGAGAAGCTGCAGGGCGACTTCGAGGAGCAGGCCGCGGTCATTTCCACCTCGGTCGGCCGCCCGTGGATGACCGCCGACGAGGCCCGCGCGAAGTTCAACATGCCCGCGCTCGGCGGCGACGCCGAGAAGCTCGTCGTCCCGCTGAACGTCCTAATCGGCGGGCAGGCGTCACCGCGCGACTCCGCGCCACCGAAGGCGCTGGACGACATCGGCGAGCTGCGGGTGGTCCGGGCGCTCCCCGCCCGGAAGTCGGGGCAGTGGAAGGTCCGGGCCAAGTCGCAGGTCACGCAGCCGCAGTCGCAGAAGGCCGAGCAGGTCATCGCGGCGTTCTTCGAGCGGCAGCGCAAGACCGTGCTGTCGGCACTCGGCGCGAAGGCCGCGGGCGAGTGGTGGGACGCGGAGCGCTGGGACCGTGAGCTCGGCGACGACCTGTTCGCCCTCGCAGTGTCCGTGTCCTCGGTGATCGGAAAGGACGTCGCCGCGTCGATGGGCTTCTCCGAATCCGACTACGACGTCGCCCGCACGGAGGCCTTCCTCCGGGAGGTCGCGAAGTCCCGCGCCGGGGCCATCAACTCGACCACCCGAGCGCAGATCGAGGCGGTGCTGGATGGCGACGGCCCCGAGGGGGTCGACGATCCGGCGCATGTCTTCGACGTCGCGGAGGAGTCCCGCAAGGGCGTGATCGCCGGGACCCTCCTCACCACCGTGGCGGCCTTCGCGACGGTCGAGGCCGCCCGGCAGAACGGCGGCGCGAGCAAGACGTGGCTGGTCACGTCCGGGAACCCCCGGCCGGAGCACGCCGCGATGAACGGAGAGACGGTCGGCCTCGACGACCTGTTCTCCAACGGCGCGAAGTGGCCGGGCGACCCGGTGCTCGGCGCAGACGGGGTCGCGGGGTGCACCTGCGACGTCGAAGTGACCTTCGGCTGAAAGGAGCCACCGTGAAGATCAAGAGCTTGCCGGTCAAGTTCAAGACCAGCGAGGCGGACGGGCTTACCGAGGGCCAGTTCCTCGTCTACCCGTCCACGTTCACCCGCACGCCGGATTCCTACGGCGACGTCGTCGCCAAGGGCGCGTTCCTCCGCGGCATCGTGAAGCGCCGCGACATCGGCGTGAAGCTGCCGGGCCTGTTCGGCCACCGGATGGACGACCCGCACATGTACGTCGCCACGGCGATTGACGAGGGCGAGGACGAGCACGGCTGGTGGGTCAAGGGCGAGTTCGACCTCGACGACCCGACCGCGCTGAAGGTCTACAAGCTCGTCAAGTCCGGCCGCATCCGGGAGCTGTCGTTCGCGTACGACGTCCTCGACGGGGACGTGGTCGAACTCGACGACGGCACGAAGGCGTACGAGCTGCGCGACCTCGACGTCTTCGAGTACTCGTTCGTGCCGGTCGGCGCGAACCGGGACACCTCCGTCGTGGCCGTGAAGTCCGCCGTCGATGCGCTCGTCGACGGCGTGAAGGCGGGCCGCGTGCTGTCCGCCAAGAACGAGACCACGTTGCGCGACGCCGCCGCCGCCATGGAGGCCGCGCTCGCGTCGATCAAGAGCGTCCTGCCCGATGACCCCGACGGGGCCGACGGCGCAGGCACCGACCAGGAGAAGGCCAGCGGGAACGCCGCGGTCAAGGACGAGGGCGCGGGCCGCGTCAAGTCCGAGGGCCGCGACGGACGCCCGTCCGCCGCAGACGCCTGGCAGCTATCCATCGCAGCGAAGGCCTACAGCAATGACGGCCTCCGCCTGATCCCCAGGGAGGGAATCGAATGAACCCCAAGGAGAAGCTCGCCGCGCTGCTCAAGAGCATGCAGGCGATCGTCGCGGGCGCGAAGGCGTCGAACCGCGACCTCACCGCCGACGAGATCACGGACCTCGAAGCGAAGAACGCCGAGGCCGACGACCTGCGCGAGCAGATCGAGCGCGGCGAGAAGTCGAAGGCGCTCATGGAGCGCATCGGCGGGATGAAGTCCGACGTCGACCCGACGCCCGAGGGGCCGTCCAGCGACGGCGCGAAGTCGCTCGGTGAGCACTTCGTCAAGCACCTCGGCACCCGGAGCCTGAAGGAGCGCGGCACCATCGCCGCGCCCGAGTTCAAGGCCGCGACCGACACGCAGGCCGTCGGCGGCCACGAGGGCGCGTACGGGCCGCTCATCACGGACGTGGACCGCGGCTTCGTGCTCCCGAAGCGGGAGCGCCTGGTCGTCGAGGATCTGCTCGGCGACGGCACCGTGTCCGGCACGGCGATCACCTACCCGGTGTTCGGCGCGCTGGAGGGCGGCACGGGCACCGTCGCGGAGGGCGGGCAGAAGCCGCAGCTCCACGTCGCCGACCCGACCTGGCGCACCGACGCCCTGTCGGAGGTCGCGGGCTGGTTCACGATGACCGACGACATGGCCGAAGACCTCGACTACGTCGTCTCGGAGATCAACAGCACCGCGCTGTACGACCTCGCGGCGAAGTCGGAGGCGCAGATCCTCTCCGGCGACGGCACGGGCACGAACCTCCTCGGCATCCGCAACCGCTCCGGTGTGCAGACGCACGCCCGCGGCACGGACTCCGTCGCCGACGCCCTGTTCAAGGCGATCCAGAAGGTGCAGACCGCGACCGAGTTCTCGGCCGACGGCCTGATGATCCACCCGCTGGACTACCAGGACCTGCGCCTCGGCAAGGACGGCAACGGGCAGTACTTCGGCGGAGGCTACTTCGCCGGGCAGTACGGCAACGGCAGCATCATGCAGAACCCGCCCGTGTGGGGCCTGCGCACCGTCGTGACCCTCGCCGCCCCGCAGGGCGAGCCGCTGGTCGGCGCGTTCCGCTCGGCAAAGGTCTTCCGCAAGGGCGGCATCCGCGTCGAGTCCACGAACTCGCACGCCGACAACTTCACCAACGACAAGATCACGGTCCGCGTTCGCCGCCGCCTGGGTCTGCAGGTGAAGTACCCGGCCGCCTTCGTGAAGGTCAACATCACCGCTGGCGAGTAACCCCCAGCCTCGGCCCCGGCACTGTCGGGGCCGAGGCCCGGCCACCCACGAAAGGAACAGCGCCGTGGCACTCAAGGAGTACACCGTCGACATCGGCGGGATCGAGCACACCCTGCAGCTCGACGACAAGGACGCCGAGCGCATGAAGCGCTCGCACAAGGTGACCGAGGTCAAGAAGAAGACCGCCCCGAAGGGGCAGACCAAGGCCGCGCCCAAGACGGCCGACAAGGCCGCGCCGAAGCCGAACGACAAGGCCGCGCCGAAGCCGAACGACAAGGCCGGGCCGAAGCCAGCAGACAAGGCGGCCCCGGCCGCTGAGACGAAGACCGGCGACGAGCCCGCCGAAGACGCCACCGGCACCGCCGACGGCGAAGAGACCGACTGGTAACCCGGAGGAGGCCGCCATGCCCGAACAGCTCGACAGCTTCGCCACTGCGACCGACATGTCGGACCGCACGCAGGGGCAGGTCACGGCGGCCTCCCACCCATTCCTGGAGCGGGAGCTGGAAGCCGCCACCCAGGACATCCGCGACTTCTGCGGATGGCACATCGCCCCCGCCCGGCAGGTCGAGTACCGCAGGACGGGACGGCTGCCGGATGACGTCTGGCTCCCGGCGATGGAGGTCCAGTCCATCGACTCCGTCACCATCGACGGCACCGCCTGGACCGACGTGGCAGTACAGCGGGTCGAGTTCGACCGCGACACCGGCTGGACAAACCTCACGGGGCGATCCGTCATCGTGAAGTACACGGCGGGCTTCAAGAAAACGCCGCCGAACCTGCTCACCGCCACGCTGGAGATGGCCGCCGCGGCACTCGGCACGTCGATGGGCTGGACGCGGGAGCAGGCCGCCGGGGTGTCGGTCGACTACGGCCGCGCAGGTGGCGGCATCGACCCGGACTCTCCGGGCGGCCGACGCCTCGCCGCGTACCGCATCGGGCGGCTGCCGTGATCTCCGGCGTCGTCGCCCGCCACAGCATCACCATCGTGCGCGCCCCGCTCGTCGAGGACGGCCGCGGGAACGAAGCCCGCGACTGGGAACATGCCGCCGAAAGCGCGTCGGCGGGGTGGGCCATCGACGTCGGGGCCTCGGGCGAGGACACCGTGAACCGCGACGGCTCGTCCGTCGCGTACACGCTACGCGGCCCCTTCGCGGCAGACGTCCAGGCCACCGACCGTGTGCGCCTGTTCGGAGACCTGTACGACGTCGACGGAGGCGTGCTTCGCCAGCCCGGGCCTTCGCCGGTCACCAGCCACACGATCATCCGTCTAATCCGCTGGGAGGGGTAATGGCGACCAAGGGACTGCGAGTGAAGATCCACAGCCCGGCCGTCGTCGCGCTGATGCAGTCACAAGAGGTGGCGGACGACCTAACCGCCCGGGGCACGCGGATCGCGGAGGCCGCGGGCGGCGAGGGCTTCGAGGTGCGAACGACCCAGAACCGGGACCGCGCCGTCGTGTTCGTCACCACGGTCACCCACGAGGCCCGCAAAGCCGAGGCCGAGGACCGCGCGCTCACACGCGCCGTCGGCGCAGGGAGGTGAGCATGGCGGAGGTATTGATCCCCGCCGACGACGAGGTCGCGGTCGTCCGCGAGCTGTCGGCGCGTATGACGGCCCAGATCGGCACGAGGGTACCGTCGCGCCGCCCGGCGGAGTTTGGGCGCGTAGTGAGCGCGGGAGGCACCGCACGCGACCTCGTTACGGACTCCTTCACCCTCGCGCTGGAGGGCTTCGCGACCACCGAGACGAGGGCACGCCGCCTGTGCGCCGAGATGATCGCTCACCTGCAGGCGGCAGGCCGGGCCGGATCGGTCGGCGGTGTCACCTGCTACGGCGTCCGAGCACCCTCCCTGCCCGCGAACCTCCCGATGCCGTCCGTCCCGGACCGCTTCAGGTTCACGGCCACCGTCTCCGTCGACCTCCGCAGGGTCGGCGAGTAGTTCCCCGCCGCGCTCGGCCGCACGGCCGCGCGCCCATCCCACGCCTGAAAGGGGCACACGCATGAGCGTGAACAGCAAGAACGTATTCATCGGCGCGCCCGACCAGGAGACCACGGGCGCGATCCTGACCGGCCCGGAGACCGACGTCATCCCGGAGACGATCGACGACTTCGCACTCGACGGCCTGACCGACTCCGGCTACGTGAACGAGGACGGCGTCACGATCACCCCGTCGGAGACCACGGAGACCATCAAGGACTGGGCGCTCAACGTCATCCGTCGCATCCTGACGGAATTCGACGGCACCGTCGCCTGGACGCACCTGGAGCTGTCCGTCGGCGCGCTGAAGAACTACATGGGCGACGAGAACGTCAAGGTGACCGCCGCCGATGCGACTAAGGGCACGCGAGTGCGCGCCGCCATCGGGCCGGGCGTCCGCCCGATCAAGGCCTGGTACTTCAAGCTCAAGGACGGCGACCGGCGCGCCCTCGTCTTCGTCCCGCACGGCCAGGTCACCGAGCGCGGGGAGATTCCCCTCACCGCATCGGCCGCTGTCACCCTCCCGGTGACCCTGTCGACCTACCCGGACAAGCACGGGCAGAGCATCTACATCTACACGGACGACGGCGTCGTCAGCGCGGCCAACCCCGCGGGCTGACCGTCGTCCACCAACCAGAGCGCCCGGCCGCGGGGAACCGGCCGGGCGCTCTGCTGTTCCCCTGTTCCCCGCGTGAGAACCAAGGAGGTTCCCCATGGGCTACAAGCTGCCCGACTGGAAGAAGTCGCTCGACCAGAACATGTTCGATTTCGAGACCGACACCGGCGAGAAGTTCCTGCTCCCGAAGGCGGAGTACCTCACCGGCAAGCAGGTCCAGCGATTCGCGGAGGCCAACAGCGTGGAGGGCGGCGTCTACACCGTCCTCGACGAGGTCGCCCCCGGCCTCGGCACGGCGCTGGCCGACGTCCCGGTGAAGTTCGTGAAGGAGTTCATCCAGGAGTGGCAGAAGGACGCCGGGATCACCCTGGGGGAATCTTCGGCCTCGTCGAGCTGATCGGCGAGCACTACGAGGCTATCGAGGCCGACCTGCTGGACCGCGGATGGCGGCTCGCGCGGGTCGGCCTCGACTACTCCTGGCGGGATCTGCTCGTCATGGTGCGCCGGTTCCAGGCGGACCCCTCCACCGCGACATCGCGCGCTATCCACGGTGAACGCTGGTCCGTCACCGACCAGCTCCTCGCCGCGCTCGTCGACCTGCTCCAGGTCGGCAACTGGCAGCGGGCCGGGAAGAAGTCCGCCCCGAGGCCCAAGCCGATCCCACGGCCCTGGGAACGCCCGAAGGGCCGAAAGCTGGGCGCAAAGCCCATCCCCATCAGCCAGTTCAACGCCTGGTGGGACTCGAAACGCAGGAAGCGGGGGTGAGCTATGTCCAGTCCCGGTGTTGAGCTCGTCACCGCGTGGGTCCGCCTCGTCCCCACGATGGAGGGGGCAACCGAGAACGTCGTGAAGGCGCTCGCGCCCGGGACGAAGGCGGCCGAGGCCGAGGGCGAGAAGGCCGGGAAGGGGTGGTCCTCCAAGGCCAAGGCCGCGATGGCTGTGGGCGGCGCGGCCGCCGTCGCCGGAACCGTCGCCGCGTTCAAGGGCCTCTACGACATCGGATCCACGTTCGATGACGTGACCGACACGATCCGTGTCGGCACCGGCGCGCAGGGCGCGGCGCTCGACGGGCTGGTCGAGACGGCCAAGCAGGTCGGCCTGAAGGTGCCCGCGGAGTTCGGGAAGATCGGCCCGACCGTCGCGGACCTCAACACCCGCCTGGGGCTCAGCGGGAAGACCCTCGAAACGGTCGCGTCGCAGTACCTCGAAGCAGGCCGGATCCTCGGCCAGGACGTCGACATCAACGCGACCTCCGCCGCGTTCTCCGCCTTCCGCATCGAGGGCGACGCCGTCGTCGGGGCCATGGACGACCTGTTCCGGGTCTCGCAGGCCACCGGCGTCGGCATGAACGACCTGGCCTCCGGCGTCCAGGCGAACGCGCCCGCCCTGCAGAACCTCGGCTTCGGGTTCCAGGACAGCATCGCCCTGCTCGGGTCGCTCGACAAGGCGGGCCTCAACTCGACGCAGGTCATGGCGTCGCTCTCCAAGGGCCTCGTGACCCTCGCGAAGGAGGGCGAGCAGCCGCAGGAAGCGTTCCGGCGGGTGTCGTCCGAGATCCAGGGCTTCATCGACGAGGGCAACACGGCGGCAGCGCTCGACCTCGCCTCCAAGGTGTTCGGCACCCGCGGCGCGTCCCAGTTCGTCGGGGCGCTGCAGTCCGGCGTGCTGAACATGAACGACCTGATGGCCGCGACCGGCGCGACCGGGGACACGATCCTCGGCGTCGGCGAGGAGACCATGGACTTCGCCGAGCGCTGGCAGATGACCATGAACACGGCGATGACCGCGCTCGAACCGCTGGCGACGGCCGTCTTCACCGCGCTCGGTGACGGGCTCACCGCCGCCATGCCGATGCTGCAGGCGCTGGGTGCCTGGGTGGGCGAGAACGTCGGCGTCATCGGCGTCATCGCAGCCGTCATCGGCGGCACGCTCGTGGCCGCGTTCGTCGCCTGGACGGCGTCGATCTGGGCATCCACGGTGGCGCTGCTGGCGAACCCGATTACCTGGGTCGTCCTGCTGATCGCCGGTCTCATCGCCGCCATCGTCGCCCTCGTCCTGAACTGGGACCACGTCGTGAAGTGGATCACCGACGTGTGGAACGGCTTCGTGGCGTGGCTCGGCGACGTCTGGAACGGATTCGTCACCTGGATCACCGACGTTTGGAAGGGCTTCCTCTCCTGGCTCAGCGGCGTGATGAGCGGATTTGTCACCTGGTGGAACGGCCTCTGGACCGGCATCGGCGACTTCCTCCGCGGCCTGTGGGACGGGATCGTCGCGTTCTTCCAGGCGGCACTCGACTGGATCGTGAACCTGTTCCTGAACTGGACGGTCTACGGCCTCATCATGCAGCACTGGGACGCCATCGCCGGGTTCTTCCAGGACATCTGGAACGGGATCACCCGCTTCATCGGCGACGCGATCCAGAACGTCGCAAACGTCATCGGCTCGGTGACCCAAGGCATCGCGAACATCTGGAACGGCATCTGGTCCGGCATCGGTCAGTTCTTCTCCGACGTCTGGAACGGGATCCTGAACGCCGTCTGGACCTTCGGCGGCGTCTTCAACGACGTCTTCGGCGGGATCGCGGGGTTCGTCTCGGGCGCGTTCTCCAGCGTCGTCGACACCGTCGCGGGCGCGGTGAACGGGATCATCGGCCTCGTGAACGGGGCCATCGACGGTCTCAACTCCATCAGCGTCGACATCCCCGACTGGGTGCCGCTCATCGGCGGCCAGCATTGGGGCCTGTCCATCCCTAGCATCCCCTATCTGGCGAAGGGTGCCACCATCCTTCCCCGGCCCGGCGGCACGGTCGCCGTGCTCGCGGAGGCCGGGCGGCCCGAGTCTGTGGTCGACACCGGCCTCATGAACCGGGCGCTGGAGGAGGGAATCGCGGGGAACGGCCAGTCCGCCGCGACTGTGCAGGGGCCGCTTGTGCACGTTGACCAGCTCATCGTGGACAGCGACCGGCGCGTCGATGAGGTGGCCCAGGAGCTCTACGAGCGGGCCGAGCGCGCGAAGCGCGCCGGAGGCCGCGTGAACCTCGGAGGGGCGGTGACGGAGTGAGCTTCACCTTCGGCACGTTCAACTCGGACTCGCTGGGTCTGATCGCGACCCTCCGGGACCTTCCGTCGCTCGGGGGCCTCCGGCTCGAAACGCTGGAGGCCCCGGGGACGGACGGCCTGTTCTTCGGCGGCGCGACGGTGTCTTCCGCACGGTACGTGTTCGACGTGGTCATCCAGGGCACCACGCCTCAGGACGCCCACGGCAAACGGGACGCCCTGATCCTCGCGCTCGACCCGAAGCGGGGAGAACGCGACCTCACATTCGATGCCGCCTCGGGGTGGCGGTGGACGGCGATCCCGTCTGCTCCGGTCGAGTGGGAGCGCCTCACCTGGTCGCCCCGGCTGTACCAGCTCCGCGGCGACGTCACCTTCGAGGCGCTCAGCGGGTACGGCCGCCTCGTCGACGACGAGGCGTGGGAGTACAGCAGCGCGGGATCTCGAACGGTGAGCCGCCAGAAGGGCAACACCGTCTCGTACCCGACCGTGGAGATCCAGGGCACCCTGTCGGCAACGCAGACGGTGACGGTGACGGTCGGGAACGTCCCGGTGCGGGTGTCCGGCCCGCTCACGGCAGCGCAGGTTCTCCGTCTCGACTGGGACCGCTTCGACTTCGGGCGGTGGCAGGGGGCGACGAAGGTCGCCTCGGTCGTGCGGTCCATGTCGACCCTCGACAGGCCGGAGATGTGGCCGAACACGACGACGACATTCGCGGTCGCGACGACCGGAACGGTGACGAAAGCGCGCCTGCGCGCCAACTCTCGGAGGCAGTGACATGGGATGGAACGACCGGCTGTCGTGGAGCGGCGAGACGCCGCTGACCTACCCGGGCCTGAACCCGGTCGCGGCGCAGCGGTTCGACGGCGGTAACCTCGCCGCCGGAACGTTCCCGGACGCCGTGAACCCCGCCCGATCCTGGTCCGTGACCTACGAGTCCGGGAGCGGGTACGGGGTTCCGGCTGGCGACTGGGGTACCCAGCTCGCGCTGAACGTCGCCGACCCGGAGACGGAGCAGGGGCGGCTGCGGCTGCCGCACTTCGCGGGCCTTTGGCCGTCGTCCGGCCGCCTACTGATCGGGCTGCGAGTTCGCCAGGGGTACGCGATGGCGTACTGCCCGCTGATGTCGACCCGCGGCGGCTCGTCGCCGGTCGTGTACCTGTCGACGTACCAGGGCGGCTCGGTCCGCCAGCAGGTCTATGACGGATCCGGCGACCTGGTCCTCGACGAGTACGACACCCCCGCGTGGGCGGGCACGACCGGCTGGCAGTGGATCGGGCAGCTCGTCGACCTCGACGCCCGCACCTCGCAGCTCGCCGTCGTCCGCCACGAGACGGGCGAGCTGTTCGTCGGCCCGGCCCTGTCTCTGTCCGGGGCCGTGAACGCTGCGTCGACCGCTGACCTGGACGTGCTCTCCCTGCAGACCGCGGGGTACTGGACCGGCGGACACGTCGACGAGGTGTTCGTGGCGCACCCGACGGCGGCCTTCGACTTCGCCGCGTTCGCCCGTCGGATCGCACACGCATCGTGGGCTCGCGGCGCGTCGGCCGCGGCCGCGGGCAAGCTGACGGTGTCCGATGCCGCCGTCACCGCGACAGCGGCGCACACGCTCGCCACGGGCGCGGAGCCCGTGAGCTGGACGGCGGCACCCGCACCGACCATCCAGGCCACGCCGCACTGGTCAGCGGACGGCGGCGCGACATGGTCGACGGGCGCGCTCCCGGCGCAGTTCACCGGTCTCCTGCGGTGGGAGGTTCCGCTCGCCGCCGGGGCGAGGTTCACCGGCATCGATCTCCTCCCGCCCGAGCCGACCCTCGCGCCCATCCCGAACCAGACCGTGAACCAGCAGGAGACGCTCACGATCCCGCTCGACGCGACCTGGGCCGGGGCAGACCCCGAATGGACCGTCGCGGCCGTCGGCGTCACCGCCACCATCACCGGGACGACGCTCACCATCGCCGCCGGTTGGGCGTCCGGTGACGTTCCCGTAACCGTCACCCTCCGAGACGAGTGGGGGCGCAGCGTCTCGCGTACCTTCACCGTCACAGTGGCCCCGCTCCCGTGGACCCCGCCGCCGATCCCCCAGTACCCGCGTGCGCCCATCATCGTCCACGACGGGGCAGGCGACACGGCAATCATCGACCCCCGTTCCGCCGTCGTCATCGACGAGGTGAACGGGGAGCAGGCCCTCGAATTCTCCCTCCCCGCGGCGCACCGAGCCACAGGCTCGATCCTGCCCGAACGGGTCGTCGAGCTCGCGGGCGAGAAGTACCGCGTGCGGCGGATCACCACCAGCCGACAGGGGCGGGTGCCTGTGGTCAACGTCCGCTGCGAGGCGGAGTTCTACGACCTCGCCTACGCAGGGCAGATCGATGGTCACGACTACCTGCAGACCCCGGCGGGCAGGGCCATGCAGGACGCCCTCAGGGACACCGGCTGGCGGGTCGGGGCCGTCACGGTCACCACCCGGCGCACGTACGCGGTCGAGGACACCAACCCGCTGGAAATGCTGCGGACGATCCAGAAGCACCACGGCGGAGACCTCGTGTTCGACAGCACCGCCCGCACGGTATCGCTCGTGACACAGGCCGGTCGTGACCGCGGCGTCGCGTTCCTGTACGGTCGCGGACTCACAGAGTCCAAGCGGGTCGTCGACACGACGTCGCTCGTCACGCGGATCTACGCCCGCAACGCCGACGGGCAGACCATCGCCGCGGTCAACAACGGCAAGCCCTACGTCGAGGACTTCACCTGGACGTCTGAGGTGCGCGAGGCGACGTACGACTTCGCCGCGGGCACCTCACCATGGACGATGCTCGCGATGACGCAGGCGACGCTCGCCAAGCGGTGCAAGCCGTCGGTGTCCTACGAGTTCACCGTCGCCGACCTCTCGTACAAGTCCGGCCAGGCCGTCGACCGGTTCGCCGTCGGAGACCTCGTCACGGTCGTTGACGACGAGCTCGGCATCCGGGAGGCGCAGCGGATCGTGCGGGTGGAGCACGACGTGGTCCGGCCGTGGGCGTCGAAGATCACCCTCTCGGCGAAGCTCCGCGAGCTCGGCGGGGCCACGGACGGTGACGACGGCGGCCTCAACACCGGGTCACCGTTCGCTGCGTTCGACCTCGTGCCGTTCAACCTGCTCCGCAACGGGCGCTTCGACAACGCGCTGTCTCACTGGGCATCGTCAGGCGTCTCGCTGGTCCCCGGACGCGGGACCGGCGACAACGCCGTGCGGTTCGCGGGGGCCGGCCTGCGCTGGATCGAGCAGACCGTACACCCGGACAACCGGGACGTGTACGCGCTATCGCTGCGCGCCGACGCCGTCTCCGGCGGGTCCGTCCCGCCGCTGAAGGCGCTCGTGACGGTCGAGTACGAGGACGGGACCAGCGAGACGATCCCGGTCGAGCTGGCCTGAGAGGAGCCGCCAATGCGAGGCACATTCCGCGTGAAGGGGCGGGTCGCCCGGATGACGCTCCGCATCGAGGTCGAGGCCCCGTCAGGCGGGGCGGACGTCACCGACGTCATGCTGCAGCCGGGCGGCAACGCCTCCGGATGGCTCCCCCACGTGACCGAGCTCCCCTGGTCGGCGGGTGTGTCGTGAGACTCACCGCGCGCATCCCCGCCGACCAGGGGAAGGTCCGAAGGCTCACCCTGCGCCTGCTCTACGAGGGCACCCCGGATTCTGACGGGATCGACGTCACCGACGTGCAGATTCAGCCGGGCGACCCTTCCGGCGTGACCATCCACCCCTCCGACGTCGTCATCCGGCGAGGCGGCCCGCAGTGGCGTAACGGGGTCGTCACCCGAACGACGGACGAGGTCATCATCCTGTCGAATGCCGACCTCGCCACGCCTACCCGGGTCACCGTCACCCCCGCGCGGCCTGGGGCTGTCCGGGTCGGCCCCTTCCGCTTCGGCCGCCTCATCGGCCCCGCCTACGTCGACGGTGAGACCGGGCGAGCGCCCTTCGGGCACGGCCGAGCACCGCTCATCACCGAACGATCCGACGGCCACGTCGCCGTCACCACCGACCAGCCCGTGCACATGACCGTGGGGTGGTCCGAACGCTCCTAGGAGGCCCCGTGCGTGTATGGGTGTGGGTCGGGCACATGTGGACCGACAGGGTGAGGCTTGCGCTGGAGCACTACGGCGACCGCATCACGGACGTCTCCATCTTCGGCTGGCATGTCGATGCCGCCGGGGAGCTGACCCAGACGTTCAACGCGGACGTACTGCTGCCGTATGCGGAGCGGTGGCCGCACCTTCGCTTCTGGCTCGCGTTCCGCAACGACGGCGACCCGGACATCGCCGCGGCGCTCCTCGCCTCTCCCCAGGCCCGCACACGGCTGCTCGACGACCTCGGCGCGGCGCTCACAGCGCGCCCGTGGCTCGCTGGCATCGACATCGACCTGGAGCGTGTGGGCGGCGCGGAGAACGCCGAGCCCGCGGAGAACCTGTTCCGGCAGATCGCGGCCCTCGCCCACAGCCGCGGGCTCGAATGCTCCGCCGCCCTCCCGCCGCTGACCGCCTCCGGCTCCGTCGGCGGCGAGGACTGGGCGCGGTACTCCGTGCTCGGCGGCATCCTCGACCACGCCGCGATCATGTCCTACGACTTCGCGTGGGCCGGGTCCGCGCCCGGCCCCGTTTCCCCAGGCTTCTGGATGCGCGAGGTCTACAACTGGGCCGTATCGCAGATCCCGCCCAAGAAGCTGATGATGGGTCTCCCGCTGTACTCGTACTTCTGGGCGATCCACAACTACCCCGCCGCGCTCGGGGCCGACTATCGGGGTGAGTCCGGCACCTACTATGCCGCCTGGCAGCACTTCACGGGGTATCGCGCCTGGGATGGCACCGACGCAAACCCGGCCGGATCCGGCACCCACCACAGGATCGGCTGGCTCGCGTTCCGTGACGGTGATTCCCGGTCCGCGTGGGGCCTGCAGGACGTCTACGACTGGCGGTACGCACCCGACTGGGATCAGGGCTCGGCGGCCGGGATCACGGCGGACGAGTGGGAAGGCCGCGCGTACACGGTTCGGTATGGGCTGCCGTCAGGCGATCCGCTCTGGTCCGTCGCTGACAACTCCGCGCCCGGCGCGGGGGCGTCGTACACGCTCACGCCCCGCCGCGTGCGCGCCGCAACCGGAGAGCTCGTCGCCCCGAAGGTCGGCTACACGCTGACCGCCGAGCTGCTCAAGCGCCCGCCGGTCGCGGCGACCATCATCGACGACAACGCGGGCACCCAGCAGCAGCTCGACAACGTCTACGACGTCGCCTCGGGCGCGTGGGAGCGCTGGACGACAGGCAGGTACCACCAGTACCGCGGGGCCGGGCAGCTCAACCTCGCGCATGACTTCGACGGGGCCGTGTACCTGCAGGTGCGCGGGCAGTTCGCGGCCGACGGGTGGGCGGGCGTCACCGTCCGCGGGCTGACCGCTGAGGTGAACCCCGCGGGTGCCGTGCGGCTCCGAAGCGGCTCGACGGTGCTCGCGTCGGGCCGGGTTGCCCCGAGGCCCGTCGGAGCGCCCGCCGGAGACGGGCAGTTCGTCCTGGGGCTGCGGGTCCGTGAGGGCTCCGCGCGGGTGTACTTCGGCCTCTCGGAAGCGCGCGGGCTCCCGCTCGTCCTCACCGCTGCTGCGGCCCCCTCCTCGCCGACGGTGGGGATCGTCGCCGACGCCGCGTTCTGGGTCGACCACGTCTACTGCGGCGACGGCTGGTGGTACCAGCCGCGCGAAGCCGTACAGGTGCAGATCGGCACGGAGACGCGCGCCCTCGGCCGGTTCCCCCGCACAGGCGTCACCTGGGACGGACAGAACCGGTTCCGCCCGAACGCCGACATCGACGAGTGGGAGACCCGCACCGACGGTCCATCGCTCGACTGGACGTACGACCACTGGATAGACGCCCCGCTCTCGACCGACACCCCGGCGACGATCCGCGTCCAGGCGCTCGACCACGACGTCTGGGTCGGCCGTGTGCTCGCCGTCGACCGCGACGGGGCGTCCATCGTCTTCTGGTCCGACGCCGAGACGGTCGTGCACTGGCGTGACCGGGCGCGCCTCGATTGGGGCCTGTCCGGAATCGCGATGTGGACGCTCGGCCAGGAAGACATCCGCACCTGGGAACGCCTCGCCGCGGGCGAGCTCCCGCCCGACACGAAGATCACCAACGGCTGAAAGGACACGGCCATGCCCCGCAGACCCTCCCCCGGAAACCTGAGCGACCCCTACGGGTGGCGCACACACCCGATCTGGGGCGGCCGGCGATTCCACGCCGGGCTCGACATCGGCTGGCTGGAGGGCCGGACGCTGGTCGCCCCCGAGAACGGAGTAGTCGTCGGATACGGATGGCAGGGCGGATGGGGAAAGCGCCTCGACTTCCAGGGTGACTCCGGGGTACTTCACTACCTCGCGCACACCGCTGACATCTTCGTCGCCGTCGGCACCCGGGTCGCCGAGGGAACGCCTATCGCGGAGATGGGCGCGACCGGGGACGTGGACGGCGTGCACCTGCACTGGGAGGTCCGCCCCGGAGGCGGATCGACCATCGACCCCGAACAGTGGCTCCGCGATGCCACACCCACCACGCCATCACCCGCACCTGTACCCGAGGAGGACATCGTCATGAGCATGATCACCACCCGCTGGAACGGCCAGCACATCTTCACCGTCGGCCCCCGCTTCCTGGAGCACGAGACCGACATCGAGCAGGCGCGGCAGGCCGGATGGCTGCTGAACCGCGACAGCCGCATGGGCACCGCCGAGGACGGGTCGAAGACCCTGTTCGTCGAGGTCGGCAATGACGGCCTCAACCGGATCCAGCGCACCTTCGGGATCCCCTGGTACGCGTTCGACCTCGTCATGGCAGGCCGCGCCTTCGACCTCGAAGGGAACTTCGGCCGGGGTCGGATCTGGTCGAAGGAGGACGAGGCCCTCGCCGCCGTCCAGGGCGTCCAGGTTCGCACCGACGGGCTCGCGAAGAGCCTCGATGAGCTCATCGCCAAGGTTGAGCGGTGACCGCCGACGAGCCCACTCACAAGCCCGGCCGGTCGGTTCCCGCCCCGGTGGTTGTCGTGCTCGGTGCGATCGCCACCGGGGCGGCCCTCATCTGGGTGTCGAGTCTCCGTGACGACGTCAGCAGCGGACTGCTCGATGAGCCGACGGCGAATATCCTCGTCGCCCTGCTCGGCACCGTCGGCACGGTTCTCACCATCGTGCTGCAGCGTGCGGGCGAGATCCGCCACCAGGTGAAGAACAGCCACGGCTCGAACCTGCGCGACGACATCGACAAGCTCGACGCGAAGATCGCCGCGGCCACCGAGACCGCCCAGCATGCCGTCCGCGCCGCCCGGAAGGCATCCGACGACACCGTCCAGCTCCGCGAAGACGTCCAGGCCGGACGCCTCGAAACCGGGGAGGTGCGCGCCGACGTGCGCGGCCTCCGCAAGGACATCGGCCGCCTGACCGATGCGATCACCAAGAAGGAGTCCCCCTGATGGACATCACCCTGCCCACGATCCCCGCCGGAGTTCTCGTGCTCCTCGGCCTGCTCGCCCCGCACCTGATCGGCTTCCTCAACGGCATCTTGCCGTTCATCGAGAAGCCGTGGCAGAAGCGGACGCTCGCGGTCGTCGTCTCGGTCGTGCTCGCAGCCGTCGCGCTCGCGTTCTACTACGTGTACACGGGCGACACCGTGCCCGAGTGGCCGCAGCTTGTGCTGCTCACCGTCGTCGTCGTCCAGGCCAGCTACGCGCTCATCACGAAGCCCACGGCCGCCGCCATCGAGCGCCGGTACTCGCCCGGCTCGTCGCTGCGCCGCGCCCTCCGCTAAGACACCAAACGGCCCCCGGGCCGGAGCCTGAACGGTTCCGGCCCGGGGGCCGTTTCGGCGTGATGAAGCTTAGAGCCTACGGTGTGTGCGACGCAGGCTCCGCCTCCTCGGTTGATGCCTCACGACGCTCGAGAAGCTCACCTCGATGCGCCCGTACTGCCGATCCCTTCAACAGCATCGCGCGTACCCTTGCGCCATAGCTCAGCCCATCGAGGGCAGGGTGCCCTCTCCAGACAGCGCCCGCGGCCAGAATGAAACCGAGTACCGCGGTGATGCCGATAGTAAGGACGGGGCCTGCCCCCGCTGCACCGCCGAGAGCGAGAGGAATCACGACGACGAGGAAGATCACCGCGCTGCAGAGCTTGGGCAACCACGCCCCCGTCCGACTGTCGATCCAGCACAGCAGCACACCCCAGCTCACACCGAAAAGCGCCGCAAGTAGGTAGGTCATCGTGGTCCTCCAAACCGGCGATTAGTAGCAGTCGCCGTCCTTGTAGCGCCACACCGACGGAGCCGGGGCGACGACGATGATGACACACTCGCCCGCGCCGTGCGCGATGTTCGCCTGACCAACAAGATACCCGGCAAGTGCCGCGCAGACCCCAGCGAGAACGGGGTTCGCGAAGAGGGCGAGCCCACAAACGCCAGCGTTGCCTCCACCGTTCGCGACGTCGCGGGTCTCAGTCTTGTTGAGCTTCGCGCCGTACGCGGCGTTCCACCACGCCCAGGTGGGATCCGCAACGACCGGATAGGCCGTAGAAGCTGAGGGGGTGACGACCTGGACCAGCTTGTCCCCCCGAACCTCGTAATGGGTCGCGACCTCTGCCCCGTTGGCGTCTCGCGCCCACGCGGCCTCGACAGGGACCACGACGCCGTCGCCGTTCACGAACCCGACATTCCCGTCACCATCCTGGATGGGCGTGAAGCCGTCCATCCCGTACTCGAACTCGTGCTTGCTGTCCGGGGAGGCGAGCACCGTCTGAACTCGGGTGGACCCGTCGGAGAGCGTCTGCACGGCGATAGCGTCATTGACGGCGGCCACGCCCGATCCATCCGAGTAGACGACCGTACCATCAGAGGCCGGAGCACCCCCTCCGGCCGCGAACTGCTGCGGGAGCTCGATGCTCGTGCTGATCGTTTGGCGCGAGTCCTCAACGGCCACCTGAGCCGTCACATCCACCACCCCCGGCGCGGTCAGCGGCACAGCGACCTCGGTGTTGCCAGCCGCGGCGCTGAAGGTCTGCCCCTCAACCTGACCGGCAACAACCGCCGCCGCCGGGGCGACTTCGGCAATGTGGTCCGATACCGCTTCGCTCCTGTAATCAGAGTCAGCGGCATGCGCGGGACCGGCCGCCGTCATCGCGAGAGCGACCGTCAACGCACCCGCGAGGACGGGCAAACTAGAGAGTCGATTCTTCACAGTCTTGAACCTTTCACTCGGCTTGGAGTCTCGCCCTTGACGCTAGGCCCGCCCCGCCGGACCTGTCTGTCCCCTCTTCGGAGGACTGACATATCTGCGCGATCGATGTACGATCTGAAATTTTAAATGTGAGGTATGTCAGCCTCGCTGGCGTCGCAATCTCTACTGTTCTCACCAGACGGCACCGACCCGACTCCCCCTCGGACGATCAGGCATGGGCCCAAGCGCGCCGCTCTCCGCCTGTACCGGGAGAACAGGCTCCTCGTTGTCCCCTTCGAGGCGCGATCCGCTGGGACGGGCTGGGGCCGGTGCCTCACCCCCAGAGTGGGACACCGCCCCCAGGCCGCCACGGCGCTCAGATGAGGGACTACCCCAGATCCCCCGGGGCTGGAACCATGACGGCAGCTGAAGACGGCATCCGGGCGCGGGGCAGCTGCTTCTCCCTGCCGCTAACCGTCTCCTAACCGTCTCCGCCGCACACCATAACCCGCCCGCCCGACCACAGCCAAGCTCTCCCACCGAACGCAGCTGCCCTTACGGGGAAGCACCTATTGTGCGCGTATGCATGGCGCAATATTCTGGTCGGCACCGACGAACCCCAATCGAATTCCCGTCGGATACACGGAGGGTTATCCCCAGCAATCCTCGCGTGAAGTGGCCCCGACAGTACGGCATCCCCAAGCCGGTCGGGGCCACACCCATGAATGTGGTCCCGCCGCTATCGCCAGCGCGTGAGGCGAAGGCCGGAGCGAGGGCGGCATGGCTGCCGCCCTCCTCGGCCGCCCGCGCCTTCGAGGGATCTACTATGCCGCCTTCGCCTCCACCTCGGCCCTGACGAGCGCGTATGAGCGCTCCCCGATCCGGTGCGCGGCGAGCTTCCCCTCGGCGATCATCTGGCGCACCCGCTGCGCGGAGACGTGCAGCAGCTCCGCGGCCTCGGGGACGCCGATGAGCTCCGGGACGTCGGCCGCGCCTTCGCGGAGGTCAGCCTCCGCCTCGGTCATGACGTCGAGCCGGATGACCGTGCTTGCCAGGGCGTGCTCGGCCAGGAGCGCCGCGGTGCGGGCCGCCTGACCGATGCTGTCGGCAGGGAGGGTGATCCGCGCGCTGTGGTGGCCGCGCGGTGTCACGGACAGGCTCGGCGCGTAGTCGGCCAGGTAGTCCATCGCCTGGTCGATCTTCTCGTTCGTGAGGGGGCCGCGCTCCGCGACCTCTACCTCTGCGGTGTAGTGCTCCATGATCCTCCGATCTATGCTCTGGACCTGGGGGACCGGGATACTTGGTCTATCCCGGTCCCCTCTCGGCTACCTCGGGGGCGGCCAGACGAACCCGGCCCGCTTGCACTTCGCAAGCGAGTTCTTCCAGGAGCGCCCGTCGCTCGGGGTGCCACTGAAGGTCGCGATCAGGTTCCCGTCGCTGAACACGACGAGGTGGCCGCGGCGCGTGGTCGTGACCTCGAAGTCCTGCTCAATGAGGGCCTTCGCGATCTTCTTCAGGTCCTTGTGCATCTTGTCTACCTCCTTTCCCTGTAGTAAGTCAAGCATACCGTTCTACTTGCGCTAGCGCAAGCCGAGACGGGGCCGGATCAGGTAGGTTGGCCGTATGGAAAGCTCTTTCGACATCGTTTCCAAGGTGGATCACCAGGAGGCCGACAACGCGCTGAACCAGGCCCGCAAGGAGATCGAGCAGCGCTACGACTTCAAGAACACGGGCGCCTCGATCGCCTGGAGCGGCGAGCAGATCGTCATCACCGCGAACGCCGAGGAGCGCGCCAAGGCCGTGCTCGACGTGTTCCAGTCGAAGCTCATCAAGCGCGGCATCTCGCTGAAGAGCCTCGACTCCGGCGACCCTGTCGCCAGCGGCAAGGAGTACCGCATCGTCTCGTCGCTCAAGGACGGCATCTCCTCGGAGAACGCCAAGAAGATCGGCAAGATCATCCGCGACGAGGGCCCGAAGTCCGTCAAGTCGCAGATCCAGGGCGACGAGCTGCGCGTGCAGTCCAAGAGCCGCGACGACCTCCAGGCGGTGATCGCGCTGCTCAAGGGCGCCGATCTCGACATCGACCTTCAGTTCATCAACTACCGGTAAGCGGCGACGCCGACCGGACGGCGGCGAGCGCTGAGCTTCGATACTGATATACAGGGCCGGATCGCCAAGACTGAAAGGGTCACGCCCTCCCGTGTGACACCGTGCGACGGGGCCGAACCGGTCCGCCGACGATCAGATCGTCGCCGTGGTGGGGAACACGGCGGACGGATGGATCGGCCCCCGTCGCACCCCCTCTCCGTCGGACGTTCCGCGCGTGTCGCGGGTTCCTCACACCCAGACCCCCTCTCGCCACCGAGACCCCCTCCCCCGAGCGCTCGTAGGAGGGGGTCTCGGCGCGGAGAGGGGGTTTCGGCGGCGGGCGACCGGGCTGGGACGAGCCGGGGCGGGGACGCGACGGGGTAGGCCGGGGTGCATCCGGAGCCGCCGACGCGCCGACCGGATAGACGATCGTTTGGATCTGCGAGATATCCGTGATGTGATTGTGCGCCTGAGCACGTGATCGTGGGGACACGTGCGTCTGGGGGTTCAGTATCCATGGAAATCGCAGAACCGAAGACCGCGATGACGCCGATCTCCGTCGGGGTGGAGAAGCAGCTGCTCGCGGAGGAGCTGTTCCAACGCATCGGAGAGACCATCATCGACGGCACCTTGGAGCCCGGTCAGAGGATCCGCGACGCGGACCTCGCCGCGCAGTACAGCGTGTCGCGCATGCCGGTGCGTGAGGCGCTGCAGCGGCTGGAACGGCTCGGACTCGTGGAGATGCGGCCGAGCCGCTTCACCCGGGTCACCGAGGTGAACGACGAGACCGTGGCGCAGTCGCTCGAGTTCGCCGGGTACCAGGCCGGCGTGCTGACGCGGATGGCCGTGCTGCGGATGAGCGATGCGCAGCGCGCGTCTGCCGCGGCCCTCGCCGAGAGCGTCGCCGACGCGCTCGTCGAGCGGTCGGACGTCGTCGCGGCGCGCTGGGCGCTGTTCGGGTATCTCGCCGACCACTGCGGCAACCCGCTGCACACGATGCTCCTGTCGGAGACCGGGATGGTCCTGACGCGCAACCTGCGCGGGTGGTCCCTGGGCGACGACGGGCGTGCACAGGTCGCGGACGGCTACCGGCGCTACGCGGAGGCCATCCGCATCGGGGACGCGGACGGGGCGGAGCAGCAGGCCCGCACCGTCCACCTCGTGGACTGACGGAGTTCGATCGCGTCATCCGGTCCGCGTGGCGACCGCCCAGCCGCGCGACCAGCGGTCGAGCCGCGCATAGGCCTCCTCCCGCGCCTCGTGGCGCGAGAGGAAGACGTCGTGGAGCGCGCCGTCGATCCGCTCGATCGTCACGGACGGCCCCAGCTTGAGCGCGGCACGGGCCACGTCGTCCACGCCGAGCACGCTGTCGGCGCGGGTCAGCTCGTCGGACCACGCCGTGGGCACGGCCGAGCGCTTCGACAGCAGCACGCACACCGGGACCGGGATGTCGATCCCGGCCGCGATCGTCGCGTGACCGGCGAGGATCGCGTTGAGCCATCCGGCGTGCACGGCCATGGTCTGCTCCGGGCGCCACTGCAGATTCACGTCGATCGGGTCCGCGGGGTCCGCGACCTCGTGCTGCGCCCGGGTGTAGAAGCCGAGATCCACCTGCGGCGCCCGCTCGAACGGGCGGTAGCGCGCCTGCCAGCCCACGAGCGGCGCGATCGTCTCGCGCGTGAACCGCGGAAGCTGGAACTCCAGCCAGGGACTGTTCAGGATCACGCCGTCCGCTCGTCCGGGGTTCCGCGCGGCCCAGAGGCTGAGGATCAAGCCGCCGGTGGAATGTCCCAGGAGCACGAGTCGGCGCGGGTGCGCGGGCTCCTCCTCGTCGCGCGCGGCGAGGGCGGCGGCGATGTCGGCGTCGTAGGCGGAGAGATCGGCGATATAGCCGGGCGTCTGGCCGTCGCGGAGGCTGCGGCCGTACTTGCGCAGATCCAGCGCGAAGAAGCGCGCGCCGCGCGCGGTCCAGAACCGGGCCAGCCGCTTCTGGAAGAAGTAGTCGGACCAGCCGTGGACGTACAGCACGTCCGTGTCCGCCAGGGGGCGGCGGTCGCCGAAGAGCCGCTGCCGGATGCTGTGCTCGGGGAACGCGCGCACGAGCGTCGCCACGACGGGGCCCTCCTCGTCCTCGCCGAGCGGCAGCGTGCGCTGCTGGAACTCGTCCCCGAGCACGTCGGTCACCCACTGCGTCACCCGGCCAGGCTACCGCCGGCGACCGCACCCCCGGTCGTTGAGCGAGCGGAGCGAGACGAAACGCCCCCCACCCCCCGCGACACCGGGTCACCACGTTTCGACTCGTCGCTGCGCTCCTCGCTCAGCGACCGAAACCCGAAACCACCCCCGGTCGTTGAGCGAGCGCAGCGAGACGAAACGCCCCACCCCGCGAAACAGGTCACCGCGTTTCGACTCGTCGCCGCGCTCCTCGCTCAACGACCGAAACCCGAAACCACCCCACGGTCGTTGAGCGAGCGGAGCGAGACGAAACGCCCGGCCCCCCACGACGACCGGGGCGTCGCTCACGACAGCAGCGTCTCCCCGATCCAGCCGCCCTCGGCGCACCCCGGAGGGATCGCGAACACCGCGGATCCGATCGGCGTCGTCCACGTGTTGAGCAGGTCCAGCTCGTCCAGACGGCGCTGCAACGGCACGAACTGCGCGTCCACGTCCGCCTGGAACGAGACGAACACCAGCGCCGACTCCGACACCTCCTCCCCCTCGGGATGCACATCGTCGTTGTAGGCGCGTCGGAAGATCCGCTCCCGCGGGTCGTCGCTGCGTGCCCGCCGGACGTGGGAGAACGCCGGGATGACCGGGAACCCCACCGGAGTCAGCGCCTCGAAGTCCGGTTCGTCGTGCTCGCGATTCCCGGTCAGCGGCGCGCCGTCCGACAGGCGCCGGCCCACGGACTGCTCGCGGCCGGCCCGGTCGATCCGGTCCCATCCCTCCAGGTCGAGACGGATCCGGCGGATCACCGCGCCGGTGCCGCCCGCCAGCCAGCCGTCCCGGATCCACACCACGCGCTCGAAGTCCGCGGTGCCCGGCCGGGGGTTGGACGTGCCGTCGACCTGACCGAAGAGGTTGCGCATGGTCGTGCCGGGGGCCTCCGTGCCGTGCGCCCGGCGGAACCCCTGCTGCCGCCACCGGACCCGTGCGAAGCGGCGGGCGTCCTTGAGGAGCATCCGCGCCGCGTGCGCCACGGTGAGCGGATCGTCCGCGGCGATCTGCAGGAGCAGGTCTCCGTCTCCGAGCTCGGGGCGAAGACGGTCCACGCCGAACGCGGGCAGCGGGCGAAGCCACGACGGGGCCTCTCCCCCGGCCCGGGCGACGAAGCCGGGACCGAAGCCGAACGTGATCGTCAGCCGGGCCGGGGACGCCGCCAGTTCGGGCTCGGTGTCCGCCAGCGCGCCGCGGCCGGCCGTGAGCCGGGCCGCGTCATCGCTGAGCGTGCGCATGAGACCGCGCAGCCCCGCCCGGTCGACGCCCTCCCGCAGATCCAGACCGAGGAACACCGCGTGCGCCTGCGCCGGGGTGGCGATCCCGGCCTGATGCTCGCCGTGGAAGGGGACGGTGTCTCCGCCGTGCACCGGTGCCGACTCCGGCTCGGCCGGTCCGGGATGGGGGACGACGAGGCGTTCGACGCCGAGCGCCGCGACCGCGCCGACGCCGGCGGCAGCCCCTCCGAGGAGGAACTGCCGCCGGGTCGACCGGGCGCGGCCCGCGTCCTCCGCGGGCCGCGAGCTCATCGCGCGCTGTTCCCGCCGTGGCCGTCGTGCTCGCCGCCCTCGTAGTTCTCGTTCGCGCCGGCGTAGTCCTTCACCGGGGCCGAGACCGTGAGCGAGGAGCCGTCGTCGAACGTCAGCTCCAGCTCCACCTCCTCGCCCGGGCGCAGCGGAGCCGACAGCTCCATGAGCATGATGTGGTCGCCGCCGGGCTCGAGCAGGTGCGTTCCGCCCGCGGGGATCGTGAAGCCGCCCTCCTTCTCGCGCATGACCATCTGGCCGGACGCGTCGGCGGCGGTCTCGTGAAGCTCGACCATGGACGACACCGGCGTGGTGACCGAGACCAGGGTCGCGTCCGCGGTGCCGGCGTTGCGGATCTCGCCGAAGGCCGCGGACATGCCCTCGTCGGCGGCCTTCACCCAGGCGTCGACGACGGAGACGTCCTCGGCGCTCGCGGTCGCGGCGGAGGAGGCGGCCGGGGTCTCCGGCGCGGCGGCCGCCGGCGCACAGCCCGCGAGGGCGAGCGTGGTCGCCGCGGCGAGGACGGCCAGGCGTCCGGCGCGACGACGCGAGACCGGAGCGATCGAGGAGGCGGGGAACAGGGAACGGGTCATGATGTCTTCTTTCGAGGTCGTCGAGGAGACCGGGCGCGGGCGCGCCGGGTCTGCGACCGGACGCACGGCGTCCACGGTCGATCGGTCGCTACCGGCACGGTGCCGGGGCGACGGTGAGGGTCGGTCGCCGCTCAGGCGTCCGTGTCGGAGGAGGCTCCCTTGCCCGGAGCCGAACGGCGCCGCATCAGGAGGGTGACCAGGATCACGATGATCGCGCCCACCACGACGACGCCGATGACGATGCCCAGCAGCGGCCCGGCCTCGCCGGCATCGCTGCCCGACGCCGGAGGCGCGGTGTCCTTCGGGGCCGCGGTGTCCTTCGGGGCCGCCGTCGCGGACGGCGTCGCCTCGTCGGAAGGCGCGGCGCTGGCGCTGGGCTCCGGCGAGACCGCCGCTCCGTTCGCGACGGAGAACGGGATGATCCCGGAGATCGGGTGCCCGTCCGACGAGGTCACCGCCCAGCGCGCCTCGTAGGATCCCGCCGCGAGGTCGTCCGCGACGGGCGCGGTGACGATGTTGCCCACGATGGTGGCCGGTCCCGCGACGTGATCGTCGCCGTTCTCATCGATCACCGCGACGACGGCCGTGCCCTGGAGGACGTCGGCCGAGTAGGTGAGCACGATCTCCGCCGGCGCAGTCTCGAGGACGGCCGGGGAGCCGTCGTCGGTGAGCGCCGGGGTGGAGTCGACGAGCTCGTCATGGGCGGCGGCCGGCAGGGCGGTGCCGAGCACGGCGGCCAGGGCGACGGCGACGCCGACCAGCGCGGTGCGCGCCGCGGACCGGCGTCGTGCGGGCCGCGCCGCGCGGGCGGAAGGGGACGGATGGATAACGTTCATGATCTCTCCTGCAGGACCCGAGGGTCCGGATGCGCGCCGGAGGGCCGGCGGTCGCGGATGTGTGCGGCACGAGGCGTCGTCCGACGGACTCGCGCAGAGGATCGGCAGCCGCCCGAGGCGCGCCGATCGGCCCGCGGATGCGGGCGGCGGTTCACACGAGCGCGACAGGAGGACCGCGACGGACGACCGCGGTCAAGAGGATCGGACGCCGGGCCGGCGGCGCTGCGGACATCGCCACCCGCTGCTCGCGCGGTGTCTCGATACCCCGGACCGCCGACAGGACGCGGATGCTGCGGGAGAACCAGGCGGCGGCATCCGCCGCGATCCCACCGAGCCGCTTGAGGATCCGCTCCCCGCGATGCAGGGCGAGGATCGTCAGAGCGGCGGCGGCGATGTGGGCGGCCCACATCGGCGCGTCCCCGACGATGGCGGAGGCGACAGGGTCGGCGCCCGCTCCCCCGCCGGCGAGCAGCACGGTGCCGTGGTGGCCCGTGCCGACCAGAGTCGTCGCTGAGCCGGTGCCCAGCACGAACAGCACATGGAACAGCGCCTGGCTCAGGGACACCGCGATCCCGAGGCGGACGACCGACAGGCGCTTGCCCGCCAGCGGGACGCACACGAGCACGGAGAACACCCACGGCAGCACGATCCCGATCCATCCGGGCATCGCTCCGCCGCCGGCGACGTGCGAGAGCAGCGCCACGAAGGTCGCGACCGACGCCGCGGTGGTCCCGCGTGCGGTGCGTACGCCCCTGGTGCTCATCCTCTCCATGCTAGCCGCGCGGCGAGTCCCCGCCCTACGCTGGGGACGACCGCATCCCCCGCCCCCGGAGGCCGCCCATGTCGATCCGCCCGCTCCTCGCCCGCGCCGCCGTGGCCGTCGTGGCCTCCGCGGCCCTGCTCGGGCTCACAGCCTGCGGCTCGCCCAGCGGCCAGACCCTGCCCCCGGTGATCGTGGACCTCGGGGAGATCGACGGGACGACCGTGGAGGTCGCCGAGGGCAACTCCATCGACCTCATCGGCGACGACACCACATTCACGGAGTGGTCCGCCGAGATCGCCGATCCGACGGTCGTCTCCTTCATCCCCGGCAAGGACGACGGATCCGCCCAGTTCAACCCCGGACTCGAGGCGCTGCACGTCGGCACGACCGCGGTGACGCTGGACAACGCGGCTTCCGGCAAGTCCGTCGCCTTCACCGTCGAGGTCGTCGCGAAGCCCTAGCCGCTCCGCCCTCGTGTCGCGCGCTCGTCCCGCACGGGCCACGCGAGGTCAGGCGTTCGCGCCGCATCAGGCGTGCAGAGGGCATGCTCGCCTGATCCGGCGCGTTCGCCTGATCCCGCGCACAGAATCAGGCGCAGGATCAGGCCCGGGTGCGGAAGCGGACCGGGAGGCGGGTCACTCGCCGCGGGAGACGCGGACCATCTCGTCGCGCGGGACGACCTTGACACGGGCCCGCTCCTGCGGCGCGCCCAGCCCGATCTCGTGCTCGTCGAGCCGGTGCCAGCCGTCGAGGTCCGTCCAGCGGACGCCGCGCTCGGCGAGCAGCGCCGGGATCGCCTCCTCCGACGGGTCCTCCGGCTGCCACCACGACCCCTGGTCGTTGATGAGGTGCCGCACGGTCTCCATCGCGTCCGACTTCGTGTGCCCGATCAGCCCGACCGGTCCCCGCTTGATCCAGCCGGTGGCGTAGATGCCCGGCACCCGCTCGTTCGAGTCCTTCGCGAGGACCTGGCCCTCGCGGTTCGGGATGACGCCGTGCTTCTTGTCGAAGGGAACGCCGGGAAGCGGCGAGCCGAAGTACC
Organism: Microbacterium resistens; assembly: GCF_021172025.1. NCBI lineage: Bacteria > Bacillati > Actinomycetota > Actinomycetes > Micrococcales > Microbacteriaceae > Microbacterium > Microbacterium resistens. The sequence continues at coordinate 3,623,118 of NZ_CP082781.1, read as the reverse complement.
CGATCGCGCGGTACAGGGCCTGCACCGGCACCTCGCGGAACTCGCCCGTCCCGACCGCGCCGCCCTGACCGTCCGGGCGCGTGCGCTCGTACACGAACGCGCTCACGCGCCCCTCGTCGTCGGTGCGGACCTCGACCGGTCGCGCCCAGAAGTGCAGGTGCAGGCGCCGGGACGCCGTGCCCCCGGCGTTGTTCACGGAGTCGCGCTTGCGCCACGACTGCAGCACCCGGTCGATCACCATGACCTGCTTGTTGCTGGCGATCGCATCGCGCGAGGCCTCGTCGTAGTCGAAGTCCTCGTCGTACACGACCATGTCGACGTCGCGCAGCTCGCCCAGCTCCCGCAGCTCCAGCGGTGTGAACTTCACCTGCGCGGGGCCGCGGCGGCCGAAGACGTGGACGTCGGTGACGGCACTCGCCTTCAGGCCCTGGTAGACGTTGTCCGGCACCTCGGTCACGAGGAGGTCCTCGGCGTGCTTCGCGAGCATCCGGGACACGTCCAGCGCCACGTTGCCGTTGCCGATCACGGCGACCGAGGCGGCGTCCAGCGGCCACTCGCGCGGCACGTCCGGATGCCCGTCGAACCAGCTCACGTAGTCCGCGGCTCCGTAGGAGCCGACGGCGTCGATGCCGGGGATGTCCAGGGAGGTGTCGCGCACGGCACCGGTGGCGAAGATCACCGCGTTGTAGTGCCGCTTGAGGTCCTCGAGAGTGATGTCCTCACCGAAGCGCACGTTGCCGAACAGCCGGATGTCGCCCCGGTCCAGCACGTCGCGCAGCGCCGTGATGATCCCCTTGATGCGCGGGTGGTCGGGCGCCACGCCGTAGCGGACCAGGCCGTACGGGGCGGGCAGCTGTTCGAACAGGTCGATCGAGACGTCGAAGCGACGCTCCGCCTTGAGCAGGATGTCGGCCGCGTAGATGCCCGCGGGTCCGGCACCGACGATGGCAAGCCTGAGCTTGGTCATGGGTTCCTTTCGTCAGCTGCTGCGGTCGGCCAGCGACTGCGCGAAGCGGGTGAGCGCGTCGCGCACCGGCCCCTTCGGCAGCGGGTCGAGCGCGGCGATGGCGTCGCGCGTCCACGTGCGCGCCAGCTCCAGGGTCTTGGCGGTGACGGCGTGGTCGCGCAGGCGCGCGAGCGGCTCGTCCAGGATCGCCGCGTCCTCGCCCTCCGCGATCCGTGCCACGCCGGCGTCGATCTCGGCGGCGAGCGCGGCCGAGGCCTCGTCGTCCTCGGTCGTCAGCAGCAGCGACGGCATCGTCGGGACTCCGGCGCGCAGATCGGTCCCCGGCACCTTGCCGGTGTCCTCGGGCTTCGAGGAGAGGTCGATCACGTCGTCCAGGAGCTGGAACGCCACACCCACCTTCTCGCCGTAGACGCGCAACGGCTCCTCGTACTCGGCCGGCGCGCCGGAGAAGATGGCGCCCGCCTGCGTGGCTGCGGCGATGAGGGATCCGGTCTTGTCGGCGAGCACCTGGAGGTAGAACGCGATGGGGTCGTCCTCCGGCTGCGGTCCGACGGTCTCGTGCATCTGCCCGAGGACGAGGCGCTCGAAGGTGTCCGCCTGCAACCGGATCGCCCGGTCGCCGTAATTCGACATGAGCTGGCTGGCGCGGGAGAAGAGGAGGTCGCCGGTGAGGATGGCGATGCTGTTGCCCCACACCGCGTGGGCGGCCGGGACGCCGCGACGGCGATCCGCTCCGTCCATGACGTCGTCGTGGTAGAGGGATCCGAGGTGCGTCATCTCCAGTGCCTTGGCGATGTCCACGACGGCCGGGACGTTCCCCTCCCCCAGCTGGGCGGTGAGCAGGGTGAGCACGGGACGCACCCGCTTGCCGCCCGCCTCGTACAGGTAGCGGCTCGTGGCATCCGCGATGGGGTCGGCGACGCGCAGGTCCTCCGCGAGCCCTGTCTCGACGAGGTCGAGTCCGGCCTCGATCTCCCGGGCGAGCCGGCGCGCGGCGGGGCCGACGAACACGCGGTCGCTGAACCCCAGACGGCTCGCGAGGCGCGAACCCGAGGCGGTAGGGCTCGAAGTCACCCGTCCAGCCTACCCGCGCGCCGGATGCGCCGCGTCCGCCTGCCCGCCGATCCTCGAGTGGTCAGTTTCTGTGGGTTCACGGGCCGCGAAGCCACAGAAACTGACCACTCGATGCGGGGGCGGCGGATTACGCGGGCTTCCGGGCGCGGTGCAGCGCGACGATGCCGAACGACAGGTTGCGGTACTCGACGCTCGTCCAGCCCGCGTCGCGGATCCACGATGCCAGGGTGCGCTGATCGGGCCAGTCCGCGATCGACTCGTTCAGGTAGTCGTAGGCGTCCGCGTTGGTCCCGGCCACCCGAGCGACGCGCGGCAGGACCTGAGCGTTGTAGAAGCGGTAGAGGCCGCGGAAGAGGGGGTTCGGCGGTGTCGAGAACTCGTTGATGACCATGCGCCCCCCGGGCTTGGTGACCCGGAACAGCTCGGCGATCGCCTTCTTGGGATCCTGCACGTTGCGCAGCGCGTACGACATCGTGACGGCGTCGAACTCGTCGTCCTCGAACGGCAGAGCCGTCGCATCCGCCTGCACGAAGCGGAGGTTCGAGCGGTGTCCGTGCCGCCGACGCGCTTCGGCGAGCATGCCGGGCGAGAAGTCGGCCGCCACCACCTCGGCGCCGCTGCCGGCCAGGGAAGCGGAGGATGAGGCGGTCCCCGCGCCCAGATCCAGGATGCGCTCGCCGCGCTTCGGTGCGACCGCCCGGGTCGTCGCCGCGCGCCACAGCGCGTCGTTGCCGAACGTCATCACCACGTTGGTGCGGTCGTAACCGGCCGCGACCTGGTCGAACATCCCGCTCACGCGGGCGGGATCCTTGTGCAGATCGGCGCGATTGGCCTCGTCCGGGGTCATCCCTCGATCCTAGGCTCCGTCACCTGCCCTGACGCCCGCCCCGGCCCGTCCGTACGCTCGGATCCGGGTCCGATCTGCACACCCGATCACGATCTGCACACCCATTCCGTCACAACCCGTGCAGATCGGGACAAGGTGTGCAGATCGGGGCGGGGAGGGGTCTTGCCTGGGTCAGTACAGCTCGAGCTCGAACGAGGGGATGTCGTACACGTTCCACCCGGATCCCCGCGCGGGGTACACCACGAAGGCCAGCTCCTCACCGTCCTTCGCGACCGGGATCCCGCAGACCAGGCTCCGCTGCATATCGGACGAGCCCTGGCACGCGATGCCGTCGAGGTCATAGGTCCACCCCTTGTCGCGGATGCCGACGAGACCGTCGACCAGGCCGGCGGCGATCTGGATCCCGTCCGGGACCGGCTCTCCGGCGAGCGCGGCCTCCGCCACGGCACGGACCTGCTCCTCGCCGCGGTGCACGACCGGCTCTCCCGCGGCGGCGGTTCCGGCGGCCAGGTCCACCGCGACGTCCGCCTCCACCGACAGCTGGTGGCAGCAGGCCGCGTCCTCCGCCGCCGGTGCGGTCCACCGCGCGTGGAACCCCGCATCGGCGGGGCTCAGCGACCAGATCTGCTCGCGGTCGCCGCCCGTCAGCTCCTCCGCGTGGAAGGTCGCGACGGGAGCACGGTCCGCATCCCAGACGACGACCACGTTCGGCCAGGACACCCCTCCCTGATCGCAGTACAGCGTCGCGGCGAGGAACGGCTCGCCCGCCGCGTCCGCGCCGATCACCGCTCCGTCGCTCTCCTCGGCACCGGCGGCGACGTCCTCGGCGAGCAGGGGCGCGAGCATCACGCGACCCTGCGCCTCGGGGATCCCCGGCAGCCGGCCGCCGACGAGCACGCCCGCCGGGTGGCCGCAGAGCTCCGGGACGCGGATGGCCTGCAGCTCCGCGAGCGCGAAGCGGGGCGCGTCCGGGGTCGGCGACGCCGTGGGCGCGGACGACGCGGACGGCTCCGAAGGCGCTTCGGAGCCGGTGCATCCGGAGAGGAGGAGCGCCGCCGTCGCGGCGGCGACGGCGAGACCGACGCGGATTCCGTGGGTGGGGCGCATGCCTCCACCCTGCCAGGTGTCCTCGACCCGACCGAGCCCCGCGCTCCCGATCCGCACCTGCGGCCGGTCCGGTCCCTGTCCCGAGGTGCAGCCGTGGTGCCCGATCCGCACACCCGGGCACGATCTGCACACCCGTCCCGTCACAACTTGTGCAGATCGGGACAAGGTGTGCGGATCGGGACCGGGATACAGGGAGACGGCCTCGGGCGTCAGCGGCGGTCGAGGCCGAGGGCGACGAGCCGGTCCAGCCAGGCGTCGGGCACCGCGTCGTCGAACGGGGGCGTCTTCGCGCGCACCCTCGACTCCAGGTCCAGGGCACGGGCCTCGAGGCGGGCGACGACCTCCGCCGGATAGCCGTAACGCACCCGGTGCGCGTCCCATTCATCGCGATCGTCCACCCACGTGCCGCGGGGCCCGTCCATGCGTACGACGTCGAGATCCATGTCGATCCCCGTCGCCAACAGCGGATCCGGGATGCCGTCGGCCCCACCCCAGCGGACGTCCCAGCCGAGGTCGATGTAGATGCGCATCCCCTCGGGGTGGTCGCGGTTCACGGTCACCGCATGGTCCGCGCCGTCGTCCCCCGCGGCGCGCGGCACCAGCGTCACGTTCGGGCCGCGCGCCGTGAAGTCCCGCCCCGGCCGCGCGCTGCGCCAGCCGACCGGTTGCCCGATCCAGTCGCCCCACTCGTCCGCGCCGAGATACACGCACTCGTGCCGCCAGTGCGGCGAGGCGTCCCACTTGCGCCATTGGAAGATCATCGGGCTGCCGGCGGCGGGGCGGGGAGCGGTCACCTCGCCACTCTACGACCGGCCCGTCGTCCGCCGGACGCGGCGGCAGGGCAACGATCCCGGCGACCGCGAGGGCGACGCCTGCGGAATAGGCTGGACGGGTGAGCAGTGGTCTGGTCGTGACGACCCGGGAGATCGATCCCGTCGAGGATCTTCTGGCGTACGCGGACCCGACGACGCCGATCGCCTGGCTGCGCCGCGGAGACGGGATCGTCGCCGTCGGCGCGGGTGTCGCGCGCGTCCTCCGCGTGTCGGCGGGGACCGCCGGCGAGCGCGCCGCGGAGCTCGCGGCGCAGTGGCGCACGCTGTCCGAGGGCGCCCGGGTCGACGACCCGCTGCGCATCCCGGGCACCGGCCTGGTCGGGTTCGGCGCGCTCGTGTTCGACGGACGCTCGGCGCGCGACAGCGTGATCCTGGTCCCGGAGGCGGTCATCGGCCGCCATGCCGGACGCACCTGGCTCACGCGCATCACCGACGCCGACGCCCCCGACGCCGACGGCGCCGCGGACGCCCCCTCCCCGCGGGAGAACGGACCGCACTGGTCCGCAACCCTCGGCCCGGGCGCGCAAGGACCGCAGGGCTACCAGGACTCCGTCCGCCGAGCGGTGTCGGAGATCGTGGGCGGCCGATACCAGAAGGCCGTCCTCGCCCGGGACCTGATCGGCACGATCCCCGCGGGATCGGACGTGCGCCGCCTCGTCCGCGCCCTCGCGACCGGGTACCCCGACACCTGGACGTATGCCGTCGACGGCATGATCGGGGCGAGCCCGGAGACGCTCGTCACGGTGCACGAGCGCACCGTGACCGCACGCGTGCTGGCGGGGACGATCGGCCGCGGAGCCGACGCGGACGCCGACACCGCCGCGTCCGCCCACCTCGCCTCCAGCACCAAGGATCTCGACGAGCACGCGTACGCCGTGCAGAGCGTGCTCGCGTCGCTGCGTCCGCACACCCGGGCGCTCGCCGCGAGCGACCAGCCGTTCATGCTCAAGCTGCCCAACCTGTTCCACCTCGCGACCGACGTGGAGGGCGAGCTGTCCGACGGCGGATCCGCGCTCGACCTCGTCGGGGCGCTGCACCCGACCGCCGCCGTGGCGGGGACGCCCACCGACCTCGCGATGGACGCGATCCGCCGCCTCGAGCCGTTCGACCGGGGACGCTACGCCGGGCCCGTCGGATGGATCGACGGCGACGGCGACGGCGAATGGGCGATCGCGCTGCGCTGCGCGCAGATCGACGAGAGCGACGCGCACGCCGGGACCATCCCGATCACCGCCTACGCCGGCGCCGGGATCGTCGCCGGCAGCGATCCGGAGACCGAACTGCTGGAGACCCGCGTGAAGTTCCGCCCGATCGTGGACGCGCTGGCCTGACGCGGCGCCGTCCGCCGGCCCTCAGGGCCGGGGACGCCGCATCGACGGGAAGGGGTGCACCCGGAACCCGAACGACGCGTAGAGCGGACGCCCTTCCTCGGTCGCGAACAGCTCCGTGCGCGCGACCGCCTGGCCGTCCGCCCACTCCAGGACCGACGCGACGGCTCGACGGGCATGTCCTCGATGCCGCGCGTGGGGAAGGGTCGAGACGTTCGAGAGATGGACGCGGGAGCCGTCGCCGCCCGGGGATGGGATGCCGTCCTCCCGCACGCCGATCGCGACGGAGACGACGGCGCCCTCCTCCTCGACCACCGCGATGCACACCGCGGGATCGTCGACGTGCACGAGGAACCAGTCCCGCGCCGCCCGACGCCACCCCGGTTCCTCCGCACCTGCGGCGCCGATCGCCAGGAACATCTCGGCGCGGAGCATGACGAGCGCGTCCACGTCGTCGCGTTCGGCGGGACGCACCACGACGCCCGGCTCCGTCGAGGGCTCGTCCATCGCCGGATCCCGGGTCACGTCGCTGCGAGGCGAGCGCGTTCCGCGGCGACGTCGAAGTCCGCCACGGGCCACTGCGGGTCGATGTCCTCGAGTGCGGAGATGAGCAGCTCCTGGACGGCCAGCCGGGCATACCACTTGCGATTGGCCGGGACCACGTGCCAGGGGGCGGCATCCGACGAGGTGCGCGCGAAGACCGTCTCGTACGCGGCCATGTAGTCGTCCCAGAGCATGCGCTCGTCCACGTCGCCGGGGTTGAACTTCCAGTGCTTGTCGGGACGGTCCAGCCGCTCCATGAGGCGCTGTTTCTGCTCGTCGGCCCCGATGTGCAGCATCACCTTCACGATGCGGGTGCCGGTCGCCGCGACGCGCTCCTCGAAGTCCCGGATCGCCCCGTACCGCCGTTCGATCTCGGCGTCGTCCGCGAGGTGGCGCACCCGGCCGATCAGCACGTCCTCGTAGTGCGAGCGGTCGAACACGCCGATGTACCCGTGGCGCGGCAGGCGCTTCTCGATGCGCCACAGGAAGTCGTGGGCCCGCTCCTCCGCCGTCGGCGCCTTGAACGCGGCCAGTTCGACGCCCTGCGGATCCACGCCGCCGACGACGTGACGGACGATGCCGCCCTTGCCCGCCGAGTCCATCGCCTGGAGCACGAGCAGCACGGCGTCGTGGGCCTCGCCCGCGACGCTCTCGGCGAAGAGTCGCTCCTGCAGCTCGCCGAGGCGCTCACGGCGCAGCTCCAGTTCCGCCGCGCCGGCCGCCTTGTCCCCGTCGAAGCCCGGATGGGCGTCGGGATCGATGTCGGCGAGTCGGACACCCGGCTCCACTCGGAGGATCTCGGCGGCGGGAGCGCTCCAGTGCGATGCGTGCGTGGCCATGGACCCATCATGCCGGTCCCGCCCGACACCGTCACGGATCCCGTACCGCGCCGTCGGCGAGGTTCGGTCACCGCGTTTCGTCTCGTCGCTGCGCTCCTCGCTCAACGACCGGTAAGGGGCACCCCGGAGCCGAGCGGAGCGATGGCCTCGTCCGACGCGCTGGCATCAGGCCCGGCGGGAGCCGACAGAAGGACGGCGGGGGACCGCGCGACGGACGAGGCCATCGCGCAGCGGACCGCACGCACACCGCGGACCCGGATCGCCGCGTTTCGTCTCGTCGCTGCGCTCCTCGCTCAACGACCGGAAAGGGGCCACCGCGTTTCGTCTCGTCGCTGCGCTCCTCGCTCAACGACCGGGAGGGGCACCCACGGGCGCCCGCGGGGTCAGCGCGGGAGCGGCACCTCGATCAGCTGAGGACCGGAGACCGGGGCGGTCAGCGCCTGGTCAAGCGTCGGGCGGGTCGTGATGCGCCGGTAGTCCCAGCCGTAAGCGGCGGCCAGGTGTTCGAGACCGGTGGTCTGCGGCGTGTAGAAGACGCGGTCCAGATCCGCGGCGGGCGCCGACGCGGCCACCTCCAGACCGTCGAAGATGGTGCCTCCGCCGTCGTTTCCGACGACGACCTGGATCCGCGGCGCGGGCTCGTCGGCGGGCAGCAGGAGCGCGCCGACGTCGTGCAGGAACGCCAGGTCGCCGAGGAGCACGCGCGTGACACCGGCGGCCCCCGCCGCCTGGCTCGCGAGGGCGATCCCGGTGGCGGTGGCGATCGTGCCGTCGATCCCCGCGAGGCCCCGGTTGGCGTGCACGGGGACGCGCTTGCCTCCGAGCACCGCGTCCGCGACCCGCACCAGTCGGGACGACCCGAACATCAGCCGGTCGTGCGGCCAGGTCGCGCGCCAGACCGCGTCCACGAGAAGCTCGCGGTCCAGGGGGCGGCGGACGGCGTCGAGCTCGGCCCGCACCGCGCCCAGCCGGGCGGCGGCGTCCGTGGAGAACAGCCCCGCCTGATCCGGGGCGGGCGCATCGAGGTCCACGACCGCGTCCGCCGAGGCGCGCATCCACGCGCCGAGCCACTCCCGGTCGACCGCCCCGGGGGCCACCGACACCGCGGCGACGTCGCGGGCGTGGCTGCCGCCGCGCCCGCCGGAGAGATCCAGGCGCTCGCCGCCGCGCCGCACCGCGACCACCTCGACGTCCTCGCGGGCCAGCAGCGCGGGCACCTCGCGGCTGAGGGTGGGGTGCCCGAGGACCACGGCCCGCTCCACCCGTCCGCCCAGGGCGGGGTCCCGCAGCAGCGCCCGGTACCCGTGGACGATCTGCCGGCCGAACCGCGCCCCGCTGACGACCTCCGCGATCAGCGGCCAGCCGCCACGGTGCGCGATCTCCTCGGCGTCGGGACCCGCATCCGCCCCGGCGATCACGACCGTGCGCGGGCCGCGTGCGAGGACGTGCGCGGCCTCCTCGGACGCCGCCGGACCGCGACCCGCCGGCCCCGGGGCCGGGGGCTCCGCCGCCCGCCCGCGATCCCGGGTCGGCTCGACCGGCGCGGAGAGCGGTTCGCGGAAGGGGAGGTTCAGGTGCACGGGACCGGCGACGCCGGCCAGCCCCTCGCCGGCGGCACCGGTCGCCGCGTCGACCGCGTCCGCGGCCAGCGCCGGGAACACCGTCGGATCCGTGTCGTCGGCGGGTACCGGGGCATCGACCTCGAGGCGCACCCACGCGCGGTACATCCCCGGCTGGGTCGTCGCCTGGTTGGCGCCCACGCCACGCAGCTCCGGCGGGCGATCCGCGGTGAGCAGGATCAGCGGCACGCCCGCGTGGAAGGCCTCCATGGCCGCGGGGAGGAACCCGGCCGCCGCCGTGCCCGACGTGCACACGAGGGCGACGGGAAGCCCGGTCTCCCGGGCGATGCCGAGGCCGGTGAACCCGGCCACCCGCTCGTCGATGCGCACGTGCACGCGCAGCGCCCCGGTGCGGGCGAGCGCGGACGCGGCGAGCGCGAGCGCCTGGGAGCGGGAGCCCGGGGAGAGCACGACGTCGCGCACGCCGCGCGCGACCAGTCCCTCCAGCAGCGCCAGTGAGGCGGTGGCGGCGGGCGACGCGGACCGGGACGCCGCGTCGGTCACGGACGCTCGCCCGCGCCCGTGCCGGCTCCCGCGTCGGGGTCGCGCGGCTCGTCCAGGCGGGCGAGCTCCTCCTCGAGAGCGCGGATGCGGCGCTCCTGCTCCGCCTCGCTGATCCGCCGCAGGTGCGCGGGATCGTTGTCGAGCGGCACGAACAGGTCGCCCCGGGGAGAGGAGCCCGGCCGGGCGCGCCCGATGACGAACCACAGGATCCCGCCGATCACGGGGATGAGCACGACGATCGCGATCCATGCGCCCTTGGACACGCCCCGGTGGCGCGTCGCCGGCTGAACGGAGCAGTCGACGATGCTGTAGATCCAGAAGAAGGCGGCAAGGATGCCGCCGATCACGAGAAACCGCGCCACCCTTTCAGTGTAGGCATGACGCCTGAGGCGCAGCTCCGTGTCGGGGCGGGAACGACGGATCGTCGCCCAGCTGTGACCGGGCCCGGTCGCTCACAGCGGACGCCTCAGCGCTTTTCGTAGACTGGCACGGTGAAGCTCCCGCCCCTGCTCGTGTACTCCGTGCTGCGGCTGCTCGCGTTCCTGGTGCCGCTGGGCATCCTCTGGTTCTTCTTCCCGATCTTCCGGGAGTTCTGGTGGCTCGCGGTGCTGTTCGCGGCGTTGATCGGCATCAGCATCTCCCTGCTGTTCCTGCGCGCCCCGCTGTCGAACGCGTCCCGTGAGATCTACGAGCGCCGCAGCGACCGGGAGAACCGACGCAGCGACGAGGACGTGGAGGACGACGCCGCCGGCGAGCGGTGATCCGCCGTGGCGACGCCGCATCCGTCCGCGTCTGCGTCCCGCCGCGTCGTCGCGGTCAGCGACGACGGAACGTGACGTGGATCGTGCCGCTCTCGGCCGTCTCGCTGCGCACCGCATAGTCGGACTCGAGCCCGCGCAGATCGTCCCAGAGCCGCAGTCCCCTGCCGAGCAGGATCGGCGCGATCCCGACGTGCAGCTGGTCCACGAGCCCCTCCGCCAGGAACGCGCGCACGGTCCGGACTCCCCCGCCGATGCGCACGTCCGCGTCGCCGGCCGCCTCCTGCGCCCGGGCGAGCGCGTCCTTGGGCGACAGGTCGACGAAATGGAACGTGGTGCCTCCGCGCATCTCGAGGTCCGGGCGCGGACGATGCGTGAGCACGAACACGGGGACGTGGAACGGCGGCTCCTCGCCCCACCACCCGCGCCAGTCCGGATCGTCGGGATGGGCGTGCAGCCCGAACATCCCGGCGCCCATGATCTCGGCCCCGACGCCGGTGAAGTACGCCGCCGCGTACTTCTCGTCCACACCGGTCGTCCCCGCCCCGGACTCGTCGCCGAACACACGCCGGCGCATGGTCCTCGTCGCGGCGTACGCCTCGACGAGCCGGAACCAGTCCTCGCCCATCGGGTTCTCCGGGGTCTGGTCCGTCGTCGACGCGAAGCCGTCGAGGGAGATGTTGAGGTCGGCGCGCACGGTCATCGGCCGGTTCCCTTCCGCGCGGACACGTGCGGGTTCGTCGCCTGTCCGTCGAGCCAGAGCGTGTCGGAGGCGTCGCCGTGCGAGCCGCCGCGGCCGACGTGCGCGTCGCTGATCCGCGGGCCTTTGGTGATCACGTGGACGAGCGCCATGCCGTGTCCGCGGCCGAGGTCGTAGTCCGCCTTCAGCCAGTCGAGGATCGGCCCGGCCTTAGTACCGGGCCCGAAGCCCCGTTCCGCGGCGCGCTCGACGAGCTGCCTCGGCGTCAGACCGGTCTTGGTCTCGATGGTGTCCAGGTATGCCTGAAAGGACATGCTTCTCTCCTTGGGAATGGGGTCAGTCGTTCTCGTCCAGGAACGTCTGGACGATGGTGTCGGAGGCGTGGATCCCGAGGATCCGCAGGGTGCCGGTGCCGACGTTCACGAACCGGTGCGGGACGTGTGCGGGACCGGTCGCGGTGTCGCCCGCGGAGCCGCGGAACGTCTCCGCGCCGACCGTGAACTCCGCCTCTCCCTCGATCACGACCCACGTCTCCGGGTAGGGGTGCCAGTGCAGCCCGGGGCCCTCGCCGGGCTCGTTCTCCACGTAGAAGTAGGAGATCCCCGCCCCGTGCTGGCTGCCCTCGAAACGACGGCTCGCGCGGGTGCCGATCCCGATCCGCTCGGGGGGCACGATCGGGTCTGCGATGGTGTGCGTCATCGTGTTCCTCTCTCCTCGTTCGGGGCCGTCTCCGCGGCCGCGAGGCCACTCTTCCCGCGACCGGGTGGTCGTCGTAGAGTTTCGATGTGGATCGAAACTCGGACTCTCCGCATCACGTCGACTTCCACCTCGGACCCGGCGACCTCCAGGCCGTGCGATTCGGCATCTCCCCGGGGCACGAGCTGGCCCACGCCGTCCGCATCCTCGTCCGCCCCGAGGACCATCCCCTGCAGTGGGGATGGCTGCGTCAGGTGCGCGACCGGTTGCCGCCGGAGCCGTTCGCCGTGCTCGTGCACGTGATCGGCGCGGACGGCTACATGCCCGACTTCCTCACGGCCGCCGCCCGCTGGGACATGACGCCCGCCGACGAGCTCGCCGCCCTGAGGGAGGCGCCCCTCGCCGGAATGCGCGTGGATCTCGGCAAGATGGTGATCCGTTCCAGCGGACGTCGCCAGGACGCGCTCCGGCGCATGCAGGAGCGTCCCGAGCGCGCTCGCGCGGTCATCGCCGATGCCTGGGAACAGGTGTGGGAGGCCGCCCTCGCCCCGGTGTGGCCGCAGCTGGAGCGGCTGCTGCGCGCCGACATCGCCGTGCGTTCCCGCGTCGTGGCCTCGGCGGGGCTGGCCGCCATGGCCTCGGACATCCATCCCGCCGTCAGCTGGGGCGACGACGCGGTCCGCGTGCGCCTCCGCCGGCACAGCGAGGAGGTCGACTGTCGCGGAAGCGGCCTCGTGCTCGTGCCCTCGGTCATGTCGTCCTGGGGGTGCATGGTGCTGACGGAGCCGCCCGCGCAGCCCACGCTGTTCTACCCCGCCCGCGGAGTCACCGCCGGATGGGCACGGGATGCGGCGGACCTGGCCGGTGCGCTGGGAGCGCTGGTCGGTCCTGTCCGGGCGCGGATCCTGCTGTCCGGTCATGTCGCCCGGACGACGAGCCAGGTGGCCGCCGAGACGGGGATCGCCGTGTCGACCGCCTCCCACCACCTCACCGTGCTGCGGGACGCCGGTCTCGTGGAGAGCAGGCGCGACGGCGCGCGCATGCTCCATCTGCGCACACCCCTGGGCGAGGCCCTCGTGGGCGCCGGACTCTGATCCGTCCGCTCAGCCGATGAAGGCCCAGAACAGTCCGCCGGCGTAGGCCAGCGCGCCGAGCGAGGTCAGGGCCAGCGCCACGACCAGCTCCTTCGGCTCCCGGTACATCCACACGATCACTACGGCCGGCAGGATCGCGAGGAGCGCGAGCAGAGCCAGCCACGCGATGGGGTAGAAGAGCGCCAGGTACACCACGGCGGCGAACGGCAGGATCGCGAAGGCCGTGTAGAGGATCTGCGTCGCGCGCCGGCCGATGACCACGGTGAGCGTGCGCTTGCCCCCGACGCGGTCCTGGTCGATGTCGCGGAGGTTGTTGGCCAGGAGCACGGCGCAGGCGAACAGCCCGGCGCAGACCGCGCCGAGCCAGGCCTCCTGCGGCAGGTCCTGCACCTGCACCCAGGTGGTGCCGAGCGTGGCGACGAGGCCGAAGAAGACGAAGACGAACACCTCGCCCAGCGCGTTGTAGCCGTAGGGCCGCTTCCCGCCGGTGTAGAACCAGGCGGCGACGATGCAGACGGCGCCGACGGCGATCATCCACCACTGCTGGGTACGGATGACGATCGCCAGGCCGGCGATCGCCGCGAGGCCGAAGAACACCAGGGCGACCACGAGCACCGCACGCGCCGGGACCCGTCCGGAGGCCGTCAGCCGGGCCGGTCCGACCCGGTGCGCATCCGTGCCGCGCACGCCGTCGCTGTAGTCGTTGGCGAAGTTGACCCCGATCTGGAGCAGCACCGCCACCGCGAGGCATGCGAGAGCGATCACCCAGTGGAAGGCCGGATCGCTCAGCCGGGCCGCGCCCGTGCCGATCAGCACCGGGGCGATCGCGAGCGGCAGCGTCCGGGGGCGGGCGGCGCCGATCCAGTCGCCGACGGTCACCGGACGAGCCTCCGCGACGGGACGCTTGGCCGGATTGCCGGATCGGGAGTAGGTCTTCGGGCGCGACGGGGTCGCCGCGCGGGAGCGCTTCGAGGATGCCACGCAGGAATCCTAGTGCGGCCCCCTTTGCCCCACCGGCCGTTGAGGGAGGAGTGCCGCGCCCAGCCCCGGTCACTGCGTTTCGACTCGCTCCGCTCGCTCAACGACCGAACACCCGCCCCCGGTCGTTGAGCGAGGAGCGAAGCACCGAGACGAAACGCACCCAGCCCCGGGTCACCGCGTTTCGACTCGCTCCGCTCGCTCAACGACCGAACACTCCGGTCGTTGAGCGAGGAGCGAAGCACCGAGACGAAACGCGCCCAGCCCCGGGTCGACGGCCGAGTCAGCGGCGGGTGCGGGCGCGGGCCTCGTCGATGGCGGCGCGCAGATCGTCCGAGAGCGCGCGGAGCTCGTCGTCGTCCAGGGTGTGCGTCGTCAGCCGGATCTCCGGTGCGGACTCGTCGGGCTCGAGGTGGAAGACGCCGCCTGTGCGGACCAGCCAGCCGCGGCGCATCATGGCCTCCGACACGGCGCGCGCGTCGACGCCGCACTCGACCCAGACGTTCAGCCCGTCGTCTCCGCGTGCCGTGATCCCCCGCTCGCGGAGCAGGGCGCGCAGCGCGTCGTTCCGGGCGCCGTAATGCGACGCGGCTCGTTCCAGCGCGGCGGGGGTGTCCGGATGATCCAGCATCCCGACCGCGACCCGCTGCAGGATCCGGCTCACCCAGGTCGTCCCCGGAGACAGCCGCGCTCGCAGCTGGACGGCGGTGTCCGGGTCGCTCGCGAGCAGCGCCAGGCGCAGATCCGGCCCCAGGAACTTCGACATGGACCGCACCAGCGCCCACCGCGCATGCCCGTCCGGGACGACCGAGTGGTACGGACGGCGGGAAAGGAGCGAGTAGTGGTCGTCCTCGACGATGAGGACGTGGGGGTACGCGGCGAGGACACGGCGCAGTTCCTCCGCACGGCGCGCACTGAGGCTGATCCCGGTCGGGTTGTGGGCCCTCGGGGTGCAGACGACCGCCCGGGCGCCCGTGTCGAGCGCGGCCCGCAGCCCGTCGACCGTCATGCCCTCGTCGTCGAGGGGGATGCCGACGGCCCGGTAGCCGCCCAGCTTCACCACGTTGATGCTGGAGAGGAAGCAGGGATCCTCCATGGCGACCGCGTCACCGTGCGCGAGACTCGCCGCGAGGAGCCGCTCCAGGGCGTCCACCGCGCCCGACGTGACGGTCAGCTCGAACGGCCGCAGCTGCGCCTGCGCGAGCCACGGCGTCGCCCACGACCGCAGCCCCGCATCGATGAGGTCCTCGCCGTACAGGGCGCTCGTGCGCAGGTCGAGCTCCGAGAGGACCGGCAGCGGCAGCAGATCCGGATCCGGATTGCCGCTGCCGATGTCGCGCAGCACCGTTCCCCGGGCGAAGCCCTCCTCCTCGGTGAGCACGGCGCCGGCGACCACCGTGCCGGCTCGGCCGCGACTGGTCACGACCCCGGCGCGGGCGAGAGAGCGGTAGGCGGACGACACCGTGTTCCGGTTCACGCCGAGCTCCTCGGCGAGGGCGCGCACGGTCGGCAGCGCGTCGCCGGCCGTCAGCGCGCCGGTGTCGATGCGCACCCGGATGCTGTCGGCGATCTCGCTCGCCGTCGTGCCATGGATCCGGCCCTCGGTCGTGCCCTGGGTCATCCGCCCTCCTCGCGCCCAGCCTACGGGGCCGGGGATCGCCGCCCGACGATCGGCCGGGTCAGTCGCCGGCCGGCGCCTGGGGCACGATCGGACGGTGCTCGTAGAAGGTCTGCAGGACCACGGTGGTGCGCGTGCTCACGTTGGCGGCGAGGCGGATGTCGCGGACGAGCTGCTCCAGCGCGCGGGGCGTGGGCACCCGGACGAAGAGCATGTAGCTGGCGTCGCCTGCGATCGAGTGGCACGCCTCGATCGCGTCGAGGTGCTCCAGGAGCTCGGGCGCGTTGTCGGGCTGGGCAGGATCCAGCGGGGTGATCTCGATGAACGCCGAGAGCGGACGCCCCACCGCCTCCGGGTCGACGATCGGGCGGTAGCCGCCGATCACCCCGCGCGACTCCAGCTTGCGAAGCCGCGACTGCACCGCCGAGACGGACAACCCCACCTGCTCGGAGAGCTGGGCCAGCGTGGCGCGACCGTCCCGAGAGATCGCGGCCAGGATCGACAGGTCGACAGGATCATCCATGAATGGAAGAATAGTCTCGTCAACCCGCTTCTGCCGGAAAATTTCCGGCATGATCCTCGATCGGAGGTCCCGATGTCCATCACTTCCCCCATGCACGCGCAGGCCATCATCGGCGAGCCCGAGGTCGTGGAGGACGCCGCCACCGCCGAGCGCTCGGCGGCGTGGACACTTCTCAAGGACGCCGCGATCGCGATCCGCCCCCTGCAGATCAAGGACGGGTCGATCCCGAACGCCGCCGACCACGAGGCCGCGCGCGCCCACGTCGCCGCGATCATCGCCGGCATCCGCGCCCTCGCCCCGGCCTTCCCGCACGACGCCGACTACCTCGCCGCGTCGGTGAAGGACTTCCAGCGCTGGGCCGACGAGGGCTTCGGCGTGCCCGACTTCCTCGACTCGCTGGTGGCCTTCCAGCCGCAGCAGCACCGCATCGACGGCATCCGCCATCTCGTCGTCTTCCCGATGTACACGCAGAACGGCTCCAGCGACCGCCTCGTCGAGGCGCTGATCGTCGAGACCATCTGGCCGGAGTTCATCGCCGAGCTGGAGGCGGGCGACTACGGCAACAAGCTGTTCGTCTCGCTGCGCCTAGTCGACTTCACCCCGGGCTACGACACCAACTCGGCGGTGCTGTTCCCGGAGACCGTCGCGATGCGCGAGATCCCCTCGTTCACGTGGGGCGTGATCTTCCAGGACCGCGAGGCGGCCCGGTACCGCCGCGTGGTGCGCGCCGCCAGCGAGATCACGAACCTCGACCTGCCCGAGCGCGCCGCCGCGATGCTCGACGACCAGCAGACGACCGAGAAGACGTTCGTGATGTGGGACATCATCCACGACCGCACGCACATGCGCGGCGACCTGCCGTTCGATCCGTTCATGATCAAGCAGCGGATGCCGTTCTTCCTCTACTCGCTCGAGGAGATGCGCTGCGACATGACGGCCTTCCGCGAGTCGGTGAAGATCGAGCGCGCGTTCGACGCGCGCGTCGCCGCCGGCGAGCAGCTCACCGAGACCGAGCAGGAGATGCACGACTACGCGCACCTCGTGCAGTACGCGGTGATCTTCGACCGCATCTTCCGCTTCGCGATCACCGGCAACCGCACCCGCAACTACGACGCGGTCGGCGGCCAGCTGCTGTTCGCGTGGCTGCACCAGCGCGGCGTGCTGCACTGGACCGACACCGCCCTCGCCTTCGACTGGGAGAACGTGCCCGACGCGGTCGTGGCGCTCGGGGACGCGATCGACGACCTGTACTGGCACTCGATCGACCGCCCGAAGACCGCGCACTGGCTGGCCGCCTACGAGCTCGTCCGCGGCACGCTCACCCCGCACCCGGCGTCGCAGTGGGCGCGCGGCCTGAGCGACGAGATCCTCGCGGGCGCCCCCAAGGGGTACACCGACGCGGTGATGGACGACGAGTTCCCGCTGTCGATGTTCTTCGAGACGCTCGACAAGAAGATGAAGCCGGTCATCGAGTCGACGGTCGGGATCCGCGGCACGGATGACTGACACCGCACGCGGCGCCGCCGGGCGCGTCGTCCTCCTCGCGGGGGCGACGAGCCCGGCGGGCCTGGCCGTCGCCCGCGCCCTGGTCACGACCGGGGCGCGGGTGATCGCGGTGGGCCGCGACCCGCAGAAGCTCGAGGCGCTCGCCGCCGCGGCCGTCGGTGGTCATCCGGTGCGCACGGAGGTCTGCGGGCTGACGAACGAGGCCGAGGTGGCCGGGCTCGCGACGCGGCTCGCCGCCGAGGACATCCACGTCGACGCGGTGATCCCGCTCGTCGGCGGGTGGCGCGGGGGCGGAGGCCTCGCGGGGCAGACCGAGGCCGACTACCGGGCGCTGGAGGCGTCGTTCACGGCGGTCCGGGTGGTCAGCCGCGCGTTCGACGCGGACCTGCGCGCCTCGGGCGCGGGCCGCTTCGCGATCGTGTCCTCGACGGCCGTGGCGCGCCCGCTCGCCGGCGGCGCGAACTACGCTGCGGTCAAGGCGGCGAGCGAAGCGTGGACACGCGCGGTCGCCCACGGCTTCGCCAAGGCTGCGCGCGACGCGGGCGAGCCGCTGCGCGCCGCGGCGGTCGTTTTCCGTGTCCGCAGCCTCGACGATGTGCGCGACGAGCTGGCCGCGGCGGTCGCCGGGCTCTGGGACCGGGACGCCGACGCCCTCAACGACCGCATCATCGACATCGCCTGATCCGCGGCGCCCACGGCCCGAGCGCCGGCTCCCGTGGACTCAGCGGGCTCTTCCCGCGTCACCCGCGCCGGCGGACGTGCGCTGCGCCCGCGCAGACCGGCGGCCGAGGATCGCCTGTGCCGGCGCGGAGAGCACCATGAGGAACATCGCCCAGTAGCCGACGGCCGGGATCAGCACGGCGACGAGCAGCGCGATCCCGAACAGGGCGCAGAGCACGATCTCCACCCGGACGCCCTCGGCGAGCGCGGCGTCGGGGATCCTGTGCAGCTCGGGGTGCGCCCGAAGGTACAGCCGGGTCGCGAGCATCAGCAGCGCGGTCACGAGGAGCGTCCCGATGTAGAGGACCTTCTGCACGGCGTCGGTCTCCATGGACCCCAGCATCGCGGTCGGCACGGGAAGCCAGACGATCGTGAACATCCAGGCGACCTGAAGCCAGACGAGCGCGTTCGTCGTGCGCTCGACCCGGTCGAAGACCCGATGATGGGTGATCCAGGACACCGCGATCAGGACGAAGCTCATCGCGAAGCTGACGAGCTGGCCGTTCTCCTCCGAGAGGTATTCCGGGACCGTCCGTCCCTCCCGGCCGAGCTCGATCACGCTCTCCATGAGCGGGAGGATCAGCAGCGTCATCGCGATCGCGACCACGGCGTCCACGAACGCCTTCAGCCGCTCGGCGGAGAGGACGGCGTGCCGCTGCTCGGCGGGGCGGTGGCGTGTCGCGCTCGACGCGCTCGCGGTCGGAGGCTGGTCGTGCTCGTCGTCCGTCACCCGCACATGCTTCCGCGGGAGCCGGTCGTCGTCAAGCCTCCGGTCCGGGGCGCCGCGTGTCCGAGGCGGGCGGCCCGTCGACCGGGTCCGGCGTCACCAGCCCGCCACGCGTCGCGGGCGGCGCCACCACGATCGGCGTTCCGACCGCTTCCCCGGCGGATGGGGCCTCGCCCTCCGTCGTGCCTGTCTCCGCCGCACCGGCCTCCTCCGCGGTGTCGTCGCCCGGTGCGCGGTCGTCCGCGGCGGTCGGGTCGCTCGCCGGCGCTTCGGCGTAGCTGGCGCTCACGGACCGGTAGGCCCGGGTGGTGAAGGCGATCAGTCCGAGACCGATCGTGACGAGCCCGGCGAAGAAGAAGATCACCGCGATGCCGCGGGCGTCCCCGACGCCGACCAGCCACTCCCAGTGGGCCGAGCCTTCCCGGGACTCGACGTAGGGGATGATCACGTACTGCGCGATCGGCGCGATGAGGAATGCCGTGACCGGCGCCGCGGAGGCCTCCATCGCCGACGCGAATCCGAAGACCCTCCCCTGCCGCTCGAACGGCACCACCTTCTGGATCACCGTCTGCTCCGCCGCCTCGATCGCGGGGATGAGCATCATGTAGATCCACATGCCGATCCCGAACAGGACCCACCAGTCCCGGATCGCGAACAGGGACCCGACGGCACCGGTGACGATCACCAGGAGCAGCATCGTCCGGATCGGATTGCGGCCGAGGCCGCGCGCCGCGATGACCAGCCCGCCGATGATGAACCCCGTGGACGACACGGCGAGCATCACGCCCCACCACTGCACCGGCATGAGCTCCAGGCCGTAGGGGTCCATCAGCGCCATGTAGACGCCGCCGACGAGGTTGTTGAACATCGCGAACAGCAGGAGGACGAACAGCCCGGGAACGGCGCGGATCGCGGCGATGCTCCCGCGGAAGTCCAGCGCGCTCGGCGCGTTCGGGTCCACCTCCGGCTGCTTCTCGGGGATCCGCACGAACACGATGTGCACGAGGGAGACCAGGGTGAACAGCACGGCGATCGCGAGCGTCCCGCCCATCCCGAGGAATCCGATGGCGAGGCCGCTGAACACGCTCGTGACGATGAACGCGAGTCCCTGAACCGTGCCGACCCAGCCGTTGGCGTTGGCGTGCCGGTCGACGGGCACCAGCAGCGTGACGGTCGTGGACAGCGCGATGTTGCGCATCTGCTCCACCACCGCGCCGAAGAGGATGATGCCGGCGAACAGCCAGAACCAGGGGCCGCCGAAGTCCAGGAGCGCCCGTTCCGGCTGCCAGAGGTAGATGAGCCACGCCGCGACGAACGCGACCGCGGTGACCGCACTGGAGAAGAGGAACACACTGCGCTTGCGGTGACGGTCGACGATCGTGCCGAACACCATCGAGAAGATCGCGACGAGCAGCATGTACGCGCCGCCGACGATCCCGGTCGCCATGACGTTCTGCGTCTCCAGATACACCCAGAACGTCAACGCGAACCAGAGGAAGCTGGTGGTGACGTTCGCGACCATCGTGTTCACGAGCACCTGGACGAAGCTGCGCACGCCGTGTCGCTGCGCATCGGTGAGCGGCGTCTTCGCCGCATCCGGGGCGGGCGCTGCGGGGGAGGTTGCGTCCATGGCGACGAGGGTACGCGCGGCCTCCGACATCGCACCAGGGTCGGGAGCGGATCGGCCGCCGCGTAAGCTTGAGCGGTGACCGAACAGCTCCACGACACGGCCCTGCGCGGCTTCGCCTCCGACAACTACTCCGGCATCCACCCCGAGGTCCTTGCGGCCATCGCCGCGGCCAACGACGGCCACCAGATCGCCTACGGCGAGGACGCGTACACGACCCGCCTGCAGGAGGTTTTCCGCGCGCACCTCGGCGACGGCGTCGAGGCGTTCCCGGTCTTCAACGGCACGGGCGCCAACGTCGTGGGCCTGCAGTCGATGCTCCCCCGCTGGGGCGCGGTCATCGCCGCCGCCACAGCGCACATCAACGTCGACGAGGGCGGGGCGCCGGAGCGGGTCGGCGGGATCAAGCTCCTCACGGTCCCGACGGAGGACGGCAAGCTCACCCCGGAGCTCGTCGACCGCGAGGCCTGGGGCTGGGGCGACGAGCACCGGGCGCAGCCGCTCGTGGTCTCCATCACGCAGTCGACCGAGCTCGGCACGCTGTACAGCGTCGAGGAGATCCGCGCCCTGGCCGATCACGCCCACGAGCGCGGCATGCGGCTGCACATGGACGGCGCGCGGGCGTCGAACGCCGCCGCCGCGCTGGATCTTCCGCTGCGCGCGTTCACCCGCGACGCCGGCGTCGACGTGATGAGCTTCGGCGGCACGAAGAACGGCGCGATGCTCGGCGAGGCCGTCGTGATCCTGAACCCCGAGGCCTCCTCCGGCCTCGTCTACGGACGCAAGCTCAACATGCAGCTGGCGTCGAAGATGCGCTTCGTGTCGGCCCAGCTCGTCGCCCTCCTGGAGGGCGACCTGTGGCTGCGCAACGCCCGGCACGCGAACGCGATGGCCCAGCGCCTGCGCCGCGCGGTCGAGGCGGGGATCGCCGACGGATCCATCCGGGGCGTCGCGTTCACGCAGGCCACGCAGTCCAACGGTGTCTTCGCGACCCTGCCGGACGGCGTCGCGGACCGCCTGCGCGAGACGTTCCGCTTCTACGACTGGGACGCCGCGCGCAACGAGGTCCGGTGGATGTGCAGCTTCGATACGACCGAGGCCGACGTCGACGCCTTCGTCGCCGCGCTCTCCCGGCTCACGTCGGTCTGACTCCGGTCTCCGTCGGCCCCCGGTCCGGCGGGTTCGGGGTCCGTTCCGGGGCTTCGGGGCGCGTCTTCGCGGCGATCCTCCCCGGATCGAGCCCCGAACGCGACGGCGCTCAGCGCAAGAGGCCGAGGTGCGCCAGGGCCTGGCGGACCAGCGTGCCCCGCCCGCCCTCCATCTCGGCCGCGAGCGCGTCCGACGCCGCCTCCTCAGGCGAGAACCAGGTCACCTCCAGGGCGTCCTGACGCGGCTCGCACGTGCCGGTCACCGGCACCACGAACGCCAGCGACACGGCGTGCTGCCGGTCGTCGTGAAAGGCGCTCACGCCGGGGATCGGGAAGTACTCCGCGACGGTGAAGGGCACCGGCGACGCGGGCAGCAGGGGGAACGCCATCGGGCCGAGGTCGTTCTCGACGTGGCGGAACAGGGCGTCGCGGACCGTCTCGCCGAAGCGCACCCGTCCCGAGACGATCGTGCGCTTGATCTCCCCCATCGGTGTGGCGCGCAGCAGGATCCCGATGTCGGTCACCTGTCCCGAGCCGTCAGCGCGGACCGGGATGGCCTCGACGTAGAGCATCGGCAGGCGGCGGCGTGCCTCGGCCAGCTCGAACTCGCTCAGCCACGCGGGGTTTCCCGACAGGGCGGACTCGCCGAAGCCACCGGCGTCCCCGAAGCCGAGATCGCCCGGCTCGGGCAGGTCCTCGCCGTCGGCGGGGTCGGGATCAGGGGTGCGCACGGCCATGGTCCCTTTCTACCAGCGCGCCATCGGTCTGACACGGTCATCCACGGGCCGGGCCCACGACCGATCGGGGCGCGCACGGGGGACGCTGGCAGGATGGACCCATGACCGCGACCCCCGTCATCGACCGCTCCGCGGTGCGCCGCGCGGGCAGGCCCGGCGACGCGCCGCTCCTCGTCCTCCTGCACGGGTACGGCTCGGACGAGAGGGACCTGCTCGCACTGGCGTCGTTCCTGCCCGAGCCGCTCGCCGTGGTGTCGCTGCCCGCGCCGTTCGCGGCGCCGTGGCCCCTGCCGGGGCGGTCCTGGTACCCGATCGAGGAGCTGGAGCGCCGCGACGCCTCCTCGGTGACGCGCGCTGCCGCATCCGTGCTGGAGTGGCTCGACGACGAGGGACAGGCCGCCGGGACCACCGCCCCGGTCGCCCTGCTCGGATTCTCCCAGGGGGCGTCCGTCGCCCTGCAGGCGCTGCGGCTGGCGCCCGAGCGCATCGGCGCCGTCGTCAACCTCTCCGGCTATGCCACACCCGGCGACCTGCCACGGGACGACGAGCTCCGCGCGGATCGCACCCCGGTGTTCTGGGGGCGCGGCACGCACGACGACGTGATTCCGCCGGTCCTCGTGGAGCACACCGCGCAGTGGCTCCCGGACCACGCCGAGCTGACCGGCCGCGTCTATCCGGGTCTGACCCACTCGGTCTCCGAGCAGGAGCTCGCCGACGTCCACACCTTCCTCACGCGCTGGATCGACGGCCTGACCCCCGTTTCCTGAGGCGGTCCACCGCGTTTCGCGTCGTCGCTGCGCTCCCGCCCCCGGTCGTTGAGCGAGCGGAGCGAGTCGAAACGCCCCGCCCCCGGGTCACCACGTTTCGTCTCGTCGCTGCGCTCCTCGCTCAACGACCGGAAAGGGGCACCCGGAGATGAGCGGAGCGATGGCCTCGTCCGACGCGCTGGCATCGGGCCTGGCGGGAGCCGACCGAAGGACGGCGGGGGACCGCGCGACGGACGAGGCCATCGCGCAGCGGCCTCACCCACACCGCGGACCGAGGCAGCGCGTTTCGACTCGTCGCTGCACTCCTCGCTCAACGACCGGAAGAGGAGTCACCCCGGAGCCGAGCGGAGCGATGGCCTCGTCCGACGCGCTGGCATCGGGCCTGGCGGGAGCCGACCGAAGGACGGCGGGGGACTGCGCGACGGACGAGGCCATCGCGCAGCGGACCGCCCTCACACCGCGGGACCGCCACCGCGTTTCGTCTCGTCGCTGCGCTCCTCGCTCAACGACCGAGAACCGCCACCACGTTTCGACTCGTCGCTGCGCTCCTCGCTCAACGACCGGAAAGGGGCGACCGGAGCCGGATGGAACGGGCGCTCAGCGGCCAGGGAGGTCCGAGGAGCCGTCCGCGTCGGGGGAATCGTCCGCGTCGGGGGAACCATCCTGGCGTCCGGCGCCACGGCGACCGGCCGCCGCGAAGGCGACCGCGACGGCCACACCGACGGCGAGACCGATCGCGATCCCCAGACCGGGATTGCCCAAGCCCGCACCCAGGGCCGTCCCGATCGCGATCCCGAGCGCCATGCCCAGGCCCCAGCTCATGCGCTGGCGCGCCTCGTGCGGACTCATCCGGTCGTCTGTCATGCCTCCACGGTACGCAGCGCCGGCCGCCCCGGCATCCCCCGCACGGCGGACCCGGTCCGCCTCGCGGCGGGCGACACGCCCGGGTTGCACGGAAGCGACGACCGCGGTACAGTCGAGCGTCCTGTCCGCCGTGTCTGGAAGTCCCTTGATCTGAATCGTCGTCTCCGCGTCCTGTCCACGCGCTGATCCGACGATCCTTCCCGCCACCGGCCGCCTGCCGTTCTGAGCCGCCCCTTCCGGAGCCGCTCGACGAGCAGGGATCCGCCCGCCGCCGGCCTCGCCGCCGGGCACCGGTCCGCACGGCGCCCGTCTCCGTCCGGAGGCCTCGGGAGCCACCGGGATCAGCGCCCCCGCACACCCCCGGGAGCCGCTCATGTCAACACCCCTCAACCATTCCTCCGTCGTCCTCGACCGCGTCAGCTTCACGTGGCCGGACGGCACCACCGCCCTCGACGCCGTCTCCGGCGCGTTCGGCGCAGGCCGTACCGGCCTCGTCGGGCGCAACGGCTCGGGCAAGTCCACGCTGCTTCGCCTCATCGCCGGGGAGGAGACGCCGACCGCCGGCCGGATCACGACCGGCGGCGACGTCGCGTACCTCCCGCAGCGCCTCACCCTCGACACGCACGCCCGCGTCGCCGAGCTGCTCGGCGTGGCCGAGGCGCTCGACGCCGTCCGCGCCATCACGTCCGGCGACGTCGACCCCGCCCACTTCGACGCGGTCGGCGACGACTGGGACGTGGAGGCGCGGGCCACCGCGTCCCTGGCCGAAGCCGGCCTCGACCCCTCGTTCCTGGACCGGACGGTCGGGGAGCTCTCCGGCGGCGAGGCCGTCCTCGTCGCGATCGCGGGGATCCGGGCCCGTCGGGCGCCGATCACGCTGCTCGACGAGCCGACGAACAACCTCGACCGCGACGCGCGCGCCCGTCTCGGCGACATGGTGCGCTCCTGGCGCGGGGCGCTCATCGTGGTCAGCCACGACGTCGCGCTCCTGGAGCTGATGGACGACACCGCCGAGCTGTACGCCCACACGCTGAGCGTGTTCGGCGGCCCGTACTCCGCCTGGCGCGCCTGGCTGGACGCGGAGCAGGAGTCCGCGAAGCAGGACGAGCGCGACGCGGCCCAGGCCCTCCGCAAGGAGAAGAGGCAGCGGATCGAGGCGGAGACCAAGCTCGCGCACCGGTCCCGCACCGCCCGAAAGGCGGAGCTGGAGAAGCGCGTGCCGAAGATCGTCGCCCACGGCCGAAAGATGGCAGCCCAGGTCTCGGCGGGAAGGCTCCGCGGGGAGGTGCAGGCGAAGGAGGCGGAGGCCCGGCAGGCCCTCGACGAGGCCGGTCGGCGCATCCGCGACGACGCCACGATGAAGATCGAGCTGCCCGATCCGCTGGTGTCCCGCACCCGCCGGATCGCGACGCTCGGCGACGGCGAGCGATCGTGGGTCGTCCAGGGGCCGGAGCGGGTCGCGCTGGTCGGGCGCAACGGCGTCGGCAAGACGACGCTGCTGCGACGGCTGGTCGCCTCCGCCGACGCGCGCCCGGCAGCCCCCGAGGATGCGGAGGACGCCGCGCCCGCCCGCGCCGCGGAGGACGACGCGGCGACGCCGGCGGACCTGCGCGCCGCATGGCGGGCGGAGGCGCACACGGACCGGATCGGGTACCTGCCGCAGCGGATCGACGGGCTCGACGAGCACGCGTCGGTCCTCGCCAACGTGGGCGCGCGGGCCCCGGAGATCCCGGAGAAGGAGCTGCGCAACCGACTGGCGCGGTTCCTCATCCGCGGCGGAGCGGTCGACCGACCGGTCGCCAGCCTCTCCGGGGGCGAGCGGTTCCGGGTCGCCCTCGCGACGGTCCTGCTGGCCGACCCGGCACCGCATCTCGTCGTGCTCGACGAGCCCACCAACAACCTCGACCTGGACACGGTCGACCAGGTGGTGGAGGCGCTGCGGGCCTACCGCGGCGCGGTGCTCGTCGTCAGCCACGACGACGTGTTCCTCGATCGGCTGGAGCTGGATCTGCGCCTGGAGCTGGATCCCCAGGACGGGTTCCTCGTCCGGGACGCCCGCCCGGCGGGGTAGGGCCAGCTCTCCTCGAAGAGTCGGGCCAGCCCCCGTGACGCGGCGCGGTCGCGGCGGGAGGATGAGAGCATGAACGATCTCATCCGCCCCCGCCGCGGCCGCGTGCTCGCGGGCGTGTGCGCCGCCGTCGCGACCCGCTTCGGGTGGTCCCCCACCGTCGTGCGCATCCTCACCGTGCTCGCCATGGTGTTCGCCGGGCTGCCCCTCTGGGTGTACATCGTGCTGTGGATCCTCATCCCGGCCGAGCGCTGATCCCTCTCGATCACGGCTTCGGTCCCGCCCGGGGCGTGATGGCTAGGGTGGGACCGTGCGCACTTCCTCACCGCCCGCGGCCGCAGACCCCGTCGCCGGGTCCGGGACGGGACGACGCGCCCGCACGACGGTGATCACGGAGGCCTGGGCAGCCCTCGGCGCGGACGTGGAGGCCCTGAGCAACCCCGCCGGCCGGCCGCTCGCGCGCACCGTGAAGCTCATCCTCGACCCGCTGGTGATCCGGCCCGTGCAGAACCCGCACCTCGCCGGATCCGCCCTGGATCCGACGGCAGCGTCGGAGCTGACCGCACGCATCCACGGCGCGCGGGACGATCTCGCCGCGACGGCCGCCTGGTTCCCCGAGCTCAAGCGCGCCCGGCGGGCGCTCGGCGTGACCGAGGGCAACCCGCAGGACCTTTACTTCCAGCGCTGTTTCGAGCTGGCCCGATCGACGGGGATGCCCGGCCCGGACGCGGCCGCGATCGCCGCGAGCACCGTCGCCGAGGTGCAGCAGGAGACGGGCGGTTCGCTGCTGACGCGCATCCGCGCACTGCTCGAGGACGACGCCGAGCGTGCGGTCCTCGACGCGGCGCTCGCCGACGCCTGGGCGGCCACCGCGCCCCTGCCCTCCCCCACGCCGGACGCCGACGCCCTGGCGCAGCGGTTCCTCGATGTCTGCGTAGAGGACCCGGACGACGCCGACGCCTCGTTCACCGCGCTCGTCGCCACCGCCTCCGGCACGGCCTCGGCCGCGGGCCACGCCGACCCGGGCGCGGCGCGCGATCTCGGCTTGACCGCCCACGAGACGATCCCCGTGCCCCGGCTCGGCGGCACCGCGACGAAACGCGATCTGCCGCTCCCCTTCGACCGCTCGGTCTTCGAGCGGCTCTTCGCCGCGCTGTCGTCCGGATCCCCGCATGAGCTCCTGAGCGATGCGGCAGACCTGCTCGCCGACGAGATCGCGCGCTCGGCGGCGCCCTGGCAGCTCGCCGACGAGCGCAGCAGGGTCGTCATGATGCTCGGACGCGAGTCCGGACAGGCGCTGGGCCCCTCCGCCTCCCCGCGCCCGGCGCGCGGCGTCCGTCTTCTGCACGGGCGCTGGTCGCGGGAGGCGTACGTGCGCCGCGTGCTGCGGCTCCCCGGGGATGCCAGCGGTGTGCCGGAGTCCCTCCGCGACGACGTGCGCGACGCCCGCCGCGCGTATCTGCGGCGGCTCTGGGTCCGCGTCCACGGGCGGGAGCTGCGGGGGCGCCCACCCGCCGCCGACGAGGTCTGGGACCTGCTGGACGGCGTGCTGCGCTCGGTGATCATGGACCAGCGCCACCGCGTGAAGGCCGCGCTCGGCCGGGACCTCCCGGGAGCCGCATGACTCTTCTGCTGACGCCGACCGAGGACGGCGGCATCCGGATCTCCGCCCACGAGGACGGGGCGGACGGGTCCGTCCTCCCGCCCGCGCCCCCGTCGGCGACCGCCCTCGTCGAAGGGCGCGGCGCACTGCTGCGCTGGCGCATCGACGGGTCGGCGACCCCGACCGCGCTCGTGCTCCACCCGGGGATCGCGCAGGAATGGCTCGCCGACGTCTACGGGGACGAGGTCGCCGAGGCCGTGCGCTCCGTCACGCCGGCGGACTCCCCCCGCACGCTCCCCGCCGATGAGGGGCCGCTGCGCGCCGAGCTCCGACGCTGGGCGCACCTGTCCTGGGCACGCTCCTGGTGGCCGGCGGGCCTCGCGTTGCCGCCCCTCTCCGCCGGCCTCATCGACGCCGAACGGATCCTGCTCACCGCGGGCCTGGAGCATCTGCTGGACGACGAGGACGCGGTCGTCCGCGCTCTCGCGGACGGCCGCGCCGCCCTGGCCGCCCTCGCCGCCGCCCCCTCGCCCGTTTCCGCCGAGTCCGACGCACTCGCCCGTACCCTCGTCGGGCTCGCCGAGGACTACGGCGTGGACCTCGAGGCCGCCTCTGCGCCGACGCCGGTCGTCGCGTCCGCCGGATCGGCCCCGCGGGCCCGCGACGACTGGGCGCTCGCCGCCGGAGGCGCGACGGGCGCCGCGGGCCGTGCCGTCGCGTCCGGCACGGCGGCGGTCCCCTGGGCCGCCGTCCCGGCGCAGACCCTGCACGCCGATGCGGACGCCCGCTGGGCGATCCTGGCGGAGGCGGGCACCCACACCCTCCGCATCGAGGCCGACGCGGTGGCCGGCGGCGAGGCCGGCCCGTTCCGCGCCCGCTTCGGGCCCGACCCGAGGCACTCCCCACCGCGGGGCGTCGAGGTCGTCCTGCGCCACGACGGCGAGCGCTTCGCCGGTGAGGTGCCGGTCAGCGTCGAGACGCTCATCCTCCCGGTCGCGCGACGGACTCTCCGGATCTGGGACGAGCGGATGACGCCGGTCCCGCTCGACCCCGAGCCGGCGGAGGTCCGCGACGCCGTGCTCCGTTTCGCCGCCGCGCGCGTCGCCGACCCGTGGTCCCTCGCCGAGCGAGCCCTCTCCGCGGAGGACGCCCCGGAGGCGACCGCGTGACGGACCGGTCGCCGGCCGCCGAGGGGGCACCGGATCCGTTCGGACCCGGCGAGGATCCGTCCGCGGTCCGCGGAAGGATCCCGGCGACCGCACGCTGGCGACCGTACCGCGACCGCAACAACGACGGGGCGCGCAGCATGCAGCGCGGAGACCTCGCCCGCGGGGAGCAGCTTCTGCAGGAGGTCCTCGCGGCCACCGAGGCCCCCGGATACGACGGCCGCGGAATCGACGGCGAGGCCCGCGACCTGCGGGCCCGGGCGATCCTGAACCTCGCCGCCGTGCGCGAATGGCAGGGACGGCTCGCCGAGGCGCTGGCCCTCACCGACGAGGGCATCGCCACCGCCGAGGCCGCGCTCGCGGAGATCGGCGACGAGCGGGCGACCCGCACCGTGCAGCTCAACGGCCGGCTCTCGCGCGTGCAGGTCCTGCATGCGCTGGATCGCAACGACGAGGCGCTCGCCGCGCTCGACGTGGCGGCCGCGGAGATCGAGGCCGCGGGCGAGGAACTGGATCAGCGGGACCTGCTGACCCTGTCCACGCACAACATCCGCACGGGGATCCTCATCCTCGTCGGACGCCTCGCCGAGGCGGAGGCCGAGGCGCACCGCACGATCGAGGCGGCGATGGCGTTCGAGCCCTCCCTCGCCGCGCACGCGTACACGAACCTCGGGGTCATCGCCCAGCGCACCGGGGACCCGCGCGCCGAGGAGTACCTGCGCCTGGCCGCACAGATGCAGGGCGAGCAGGGCGACGCTGCGACCCGGCAGCTCGCGGTCGAGAACCTCGCCCGATCGGCGCTGCAGGACGGTCGGGTCGAGCAGGCGCAGGAGCTCTTCTCCGAGGCCGCGGACCTGGCCCGCGAGGCCGGGCTCGTCACCCGGCTCGCGGCGAGCAGGACCGGCCTGGCATCGGTCCTGCTGCAGACCCGGCGCACGGCGCAGGGGCTGAAGATCCTCCGCGGGCTCATCGAGGAGCTCACCGCGCTCGGCTCCGTGCACGAGCTGCGCGAGGCGTACGGGTTCCTCGGCGACGCCCAGTCCGCCCTCCTGAAGCACGCGGAGGCGCAGGAGTCGTACCTCGCGGCACGGGGTCTCGCCCGTGCGGTGCACGAGCGCTGCCGCGTGGACCTCCGGCGCGCCGAGGCGTACGCCGAGTGGGCGTCGGTGACGCCGCTGCCGGGACGACGGATGCAGCGCCTGCGCACCGCCCTGGAGATCGCCGTGCCGGTGCTGCTCGCGACGGAGGCGTTGCGGGAGGACTTCCCGCCCGGACCGGTGCGCGAGCGGTGGGGGCTGGCCGTGACCGCCCCGGCGCGCGAGCTCGCGTTCCGTCTGGCGGGGGTGCTCCGGGAGGCCGAGCTGATGTTCGACCTCGTCGAGAACGCCGCGGCCTCCGCGACCCTGCAGTCCGAGGCGGTCCCGACCGGCACGACCGAGACGCCCGGGATCGCGCCGCTGTTCGATCCGTTCCGGCGCGACGACCTGATCCCGTCGGATCCGGCCGCGGAGCGCGCGGACCCGGACGCCGCCCTGCTCCCCGCCGCCGCCTCCGGCCTGTGGGGAGGGTCCGGCTCCGCTTCGGTCCCGCGGTTCGCCCTGCCGCCGCGGGTGCGCCGCGCACCCGGGACGGGAGCCGCCCTGGACGAGTGGATCGTCCGTGCCGAAGCCGAGTACGGCGTGCGGGTGCGCGCGGACACGGTGGTGGCGGCATGGTGAAGAACTGGCGGGAGATGCGCCTGCTCGGCCCGCCGGCCCTGGGGGCCCGGACGGACGGACGCGAGGTCCTCGTCGATCTCGGCGACCGACGGCCCACCGCCCGTGTCCGGTACGTGGACGCGGACGACCTCTACGTGAGCTGGGTGTGGGACCACCAGCTCGACTCGCCGCGCATGACCGTCCTCCCCCGGGCGGAGATCGCCCCGGTCCTCGGTCGGCTGGCCTGGGCGCTGCCGACGCCCCTCGCCGGGGAAGGGGGCACGGACGCCCTGCGCCGCGCGCTCTCGACCGGCGAGCTCCTGGACCGGGAGCGTGAGCGCTCGCTGGCCGCCGCGCTGACCGCCGCGCTGATCCCGGCCTGGCTGGGGCTGGAGCTGAACGCGCTCGAGCACGCCGGCCGACGCCCCCGCCTGCGGGTGCAGTCCTCCCCCTCGACCGCGCAGGTGCCGTGGGAGATGCTCGCGACCTCCGGGGACGAGCGGACGATCGACATGGTCGACGTCTCGGCGCTGCTTCCCGCCACCCTCCGCAACGATCCCTCCCGGGCCGTCGCGCCCTGGGACCCGGAGGCGCCCGTCGTCGCGGTCGTGGATCCGGTCGTCCCCGGCTTCCCGGCGACGAGCGAGCTGGGCAGCGTGCTGGGTCCGGTGGCGGACGACGCCCCGCTGGCCGTGCGCATGCGGGAGCACGCCGCGCGACGGCATCCCCCCGCGGGCGACGATCCGCACAGCCGCATCCGCCGTGACGACATCACCCGGGAGCGACTGGCGCTCGAGCTGCAGGGCGCCTCCCGGCTGCTGTACGTCGGCCACGTCACCGCCTCGACGCACGCGCTCGACGCGCGCATGCACCTGTCCGACCCGGCGACCACGCCCGGCTCGGCGGGGACGCTCGGGCAGCACCGCCCGCTCTCCGCGGCCGACATCGCCCTCGGCACCTCGACGATGGGTCCCCTCACCGCTCCGAACCGCGTCGCGCTGGTCGCCTGTGACTCCGGCGGGGACCTGCGCTACGCCGAGCCGACCGGGCTCGTCGCCGCCTTCGCCCACCGCGGCGCCGAGTACGTCACGGCGACCCGGTGGACCCTGCCGACCGACGCGGGCCTGCGCCGTTTCGTCCCGGGTCTGGGGGACGACGCCGAGGGGATGCTGGCCGAGGCGGTGCTGGCCGTCGACGCGGCGCACGACGCGGAGGATCCGGTCGCGACCCTGACGGCGTGGCAGCGCGCGCAGCGGCTCCGCTGGACCGAGACCGGGGACCGCCGCTTCAGCCCCCTCCTCTGGGGCGCGTTCACGACGACCTGGTCCCCGCCGCCGACGCCCGCCTGACCCCCGCCGCGCCTCCATCGGGATGCGACGGGTCCGGATGTCGGCGGCAGCCGGGATGATGGACGGGTGGGTGCGACCGACGTCCTCGACCGATTCACCCCCGCGACCCAGGACTGGTTCCGCGGGGCGTTCACCGCGCCCACCCCGGCCCAGGCCGGAGCCTGGGAGGCGATCTCGGCGGGGAGGAACGCCCTGGTCGTCGCCCCGACAGGATCGGGAAAGACGCTCTCCGCCTTCCTCTGGGCGATCGACCGGGTGTTCCGGGAGCGGACGGAGACCGCGGGAGCGGAACCCGATCCGGAGGAGACCGCGCCCCGGCGGCGCGGACGGCGCACGACGACCCCGGCCGAGGGCGTCTCGCGCACCCGCGTCCTCTACATCTCGCCACTGAAGGCGCTGGGGGTCGACGTCGAGCGCAATCTCCGCTCGCCGCTCATCGGCATCGGCCAGGCCGCCCGGCGACTGGGGGTGCCCGCCCCCGCGGTGACCGTGGGCGTGCGCTCCGGGGACACGTCCTCGGCGGACCGCCGCAAGCTCCAGACCGATCCGCCCGACATCCTCATCACGACGCCCGAGTCCCTCTACCTCATGCTCACCAGCCGTGCGGGCGACACCCTCCGCGACGTCCACACGGTGATCATCGACGAGGTGCACGCCGTGGCGGCGACCAAGCGGGGCGCGCACCTGGCCGTCTCCCTGGAACGCCTGGACGCGCTGCGCCGCGGGCACGGCGCGGAGTCGCCCGTCCAGCGGATCGGGCTGTCCGCCACCGTCCGCCCGATCGACGAGGTGGCCCGTTTCCTGGGGGGCTCCCAGCCGGTGGAGATCGTGGCGCCGCGGGCCTCGAAGACGTTCGACCTGGACGTCGTCGTCCCCATCGACGACATGCTCAACCCGCCCCCGCCGCCCGGCGCCCCCGATCCGGCGGGCGCGGACGACGGATCGACGGGGTTCGCCGAGAACACCGAGGTCACCGGTTCCGTCTGGCCGCATGTCGAGGAGGCGATCGTCGACCGGATCCTCCAGAACAGCTCCACGATCGTGTTCGCGAACTCCCGGCGGCTGGCCGAGCGCCTCACGGGGCGGCTGAACGAGATCTACTCCGAGCGACTCGGCCTGGACCTGCCCGACGCCGCCGTCCCGGCCGCCAGTCCCGCCCAGTCGGGTTCGACCGCCGGTGCCGAGGCGGTCCTCGCCAAGGCGCACCACGGATCCGTCTCGAAGGAGCAGCGCGCCGTCGTCGAGGAGGAGCTGAAGGCGGGGATCCTGCGGTGCGTCGTCGCCACGAGCAGCCTGGAGCTCGGCATCGACATGGGCGCCGTGGACCTCGTGATCCAGGTCGAGGCGCCGCCGTCCGCCGCATCCGGCCTCCAGCGCGTGGGCCGCGCGGGCCACCAGGTCGGCGAGATCAGCCGCGCGTCCCTCTTCCCCAAGCACCGAGGGGACGTGCTGCACACGGCGATCGTGACCGAGCGCATGCTCGCCGGGCAGATCGAGGCCATCGCCGTGCCGCGCAACCCGCTCGACATCCTCGCCCAGCAGACCGTCGCGGCCTGCGCTCTGGATCCCATCGACGTCGAGCAGTGGTTCGACACCGTGCGCCGCAGCGCCCCCTTCGCGTCCCTCCCCCGATCCGCGTACGAGGCCACGCTGGATCTGCTGGCCGGCAGGTTCCCGTCCGACGAGTTCGCCGAGCTGCGCCCCCGCCTGGTGTGGGACCGGGACGCCGGGACGCTCACCGGGCGACCCGGCGCGCAGCGCATCGCGGTCACGAGCGGGGGCACGATTCCGGATCGTGGCCTGTTCGGCGTCTTCGTGGCCGGAGAGACCACCGGCGCCCGGGTCGGCGAGCTCGACGAGGAGATGGTCTACGAGTCGCGGGTGGGCGACGTCTTCACGCTGGGCACCACGAGCTGGCGGATCGCCGAGATCACGCACGACCGGGTGAACGTGATCCCCGCGTTCGGACAACCGGGACGGGTGCCGTTCTGGCACGGCGACGGTCTGGGGCGCCCGTATGAGCTCGGCGAGGCGCTGGGGAGGTTCACGCGCGAGGTCTCCGCCGCCACGCCGGACGAGGCGAGGGAGCGTCTGAGCGCCGCCGGGCTCGACGACCGCGCGCAGGCCAACCTGCTCGCCCATCTGCACGAGCAGCGCGAGGCGACAGGGGCCCTCCCGACGGACCGGACGCTCACGGTCGAGCGCAGCAGGGACGAGATCGGTGACTGGCGGCTGATCCTGCACTCCCCCTACGGGCAGACGGTGCACGCGCCGTGGGCCCTCGCCGTCAACGCACGGGTCCGGGAGCGCCTGGGCGTGGAGGGATCGGCGGTCGCGAGCGACGACGGGATCATCGTCCGGATCCCCGACGCGGAGACCGATCCCCCCGGCGCCGAGCTGTTCGTGTTCGAGCCGGAGGAGCTCGAGCGGATCGTCACGGACGAGGTGGGCGGCTCCGCGCTGTTCGCCTCCCGGTTCCGGGAGTGCGCGGCCCGCGCCCTGCTCATGCCGCGGATGAACCCCACCCGCCGCACCCCGCTGTGGCAGCAGCGGCAGCGGTCGGCGCAGCTGTTGGAGGTCGCGCGCAAGCACCCCACGTTCCCGATCATCCTGGAGACCCTGCGCGAGGTGCTGCAGGACGTGTACGACCTGCCGTCGCTGCGGCGGCTCGCGACGGCCATCGCCGATCGACGGATCCGGCTGGTCGAGACCCAGACGGCCCAGCCGTCCCCCTTCGCCCGCGACCTGCTGTTCGGCTACGTCGGCGCGTTCATGTACGAGGGCGACTCGCCGCTCGCCGAGCGACGGGCCGCGGCACTGTCGGTGGATCCCGCTCTGCTCGGCGAGCTGCTGGGCACGGTCGAGATGCGGGAGCTCCTCGACCCGGACGTGATGACGCAGTTCGAGCGCGAGGTGCAACGGCTCGACCCGAGCCGCCGTGCGCGCGGTGTGGAGGGCGTCGCGGACCTGTTGCGCGTGCTCGGGCCGCTCGACGCCGCCGAGGTCGCGCTGCGCCTGGAGCCCGCGGAGGCCCCGCGGACACGGGATGAGGAGCACAGCGCGGAGCCGGCGTCCCTCGCCGTCCCCTCCCGGTCGTTGAGCGAGGAGCGAAGCACCGAGACGAAACGCGCCCAGTTCGCCCCCGACGCTCCCCCGCACGCGACGGAGGCCGAGGCGGCCGCGCACCTGGCCGCGCTGGTGGCGGCCCGGCGGGCGATCGAGGTCACGGTCGGCGGCGTGCCGCGGGTGGCCGCCATCGAGGACGCCGGAAGACTCCGCGACGCGCTCGGCGTGCCCTTGCCGGTCGGGATCCCGGTCGCCTTCCTCGAACCGGTCGCGGACCCGCTGGGCGACCTGCTCGCCCGCTACGCCCGCACCCACGCGCCGTTCCCCGCGTCCGCTCCGGCGAGCCGCTTCGGGCTCGGCGCCGCCGTCGTCCGGCACGCGCTGCAGCGACTGGAGGGCGACGGGCGGGTGGCGAGCGGGTACTTCCTCCCGCCGACCGCATCCGGTTCCGAGGACGGGGAGTGGTGCGACGCCGAGGTGCTGCGGAGGCTGCGGATGCGCTCGCTCGCCGCGATCCGCGGCAGCGTCGAGCCCGTCGCCCCCGAGGCGTTCGCCCGATTCCTGCCGCAGTGGCAGCACCTGTCGCGTCCGCTCGAGGGGGTCGACGGCGTCGCCACGGTGGTCGAGCAGCTCGCCGGCGTGCCGATCCCGGCGAGCGCCTGGGAGTCGCTGGTCCTCCCCCAGCGCGTGCGCGACTACAGCCCGGCGATGCTGGACGAACTGCTGTCCTCCGGCGAAGTCGTGTGGTCCGGGCACGGCGCCCTGCCCGGTCGGGACGGCTGGGTCTCGCTGCATCCGGCCGACCTCGCGCCGTTCACGCTCCCCGACGCGGACGAGCCCGCGCTGAGCCCGGTGGAGGAGGACGCCGCGGACCCGCTCGAGCTCCGGCTGCGGTCCGTGCTCACGGGGCGCGGCGCCTTCTTCCCCGCGCAGTTGCGCGAGGCCGCCGAGGCCACGAGCGAGCAGGCCGTGCTCGAAGCACTGTGGAACCTGGTCTGGGCCGGCGAGGTGACCGGCGACACGTTCGCGCCCATCCGCGCCCTGCTGTCCGGCGGATCCCAGGCGCACCGGGTGACGCGCCGTGCTCCTCGTGCCCGCACGTTCCGCGGCGTCTCCCTGGCGCGCCCTTCGTCCGCCCGCCCCACGACGGCCGGCGGGCGCTGGTCGCTGCTGCCGGAGCGGGAGACCGACCCGTCCCGGCGGGCCACCGTGACCGCGGGGCTGCTCCTGGACCGCTACGGCGTCGTCACGCGGGGATCGGTGCAGGCGGAGGGAGTCCCGGGCGGCTTCGCGCAGGCCTACCGGGTCCTCGCGGGGTTCGAGGAGGCCGGGCACTGCCGCCGCGGATACGTGATCGAACACCTCGGCGCCGCCCAGTTCGCCGCCTCGACCACGGTCGATCGACTGCGCACCTTCGCCGGCCTCGCCGATCCGCCGCCCCGCTCGGCGGTCACGCTCGCCGCGACGGATCCGGCGAACCCCTACGGTGCCGCGCTCGCCTGGCCACGCCTCGACGAGGTGTCGCATCGCCCCGGCCGCAAGGCCGGCGCCGTGGTCGTCCTCGTCGACGGATCCCTCGTGCTCTATCTGGAGCGGGGCGGACGCACGGTGCTGGCGTTCGACGAGGACCCCGACACGCTGCGCGCCGCCGCCGCCGATCTCGCGGCGACCGCACGGGCCCGCCGCCTCGACACGCTGACCGTGGAGAAGGTGAACGGTCAGAGCATGTACGGCACCGAGCTCGGCTCCGCTCTCGGCCGGGTGCTGCAGGAGGCCGGGTTCGTGGCCACGCCGCGCGGGTTCACCCTCCGCAAGGCCGTCTGATGCCCCGATCCGTGGCGCAGCCTAGGGTGGGAACGTGATCGGTGAGTTCGGTGCCGGGGTCGCGACCCTGCTGCGCGGGTTCGGGCTGTGGCGTCGCCGTCCGGGCCTGATGGCGCTGGGCCTGCTCCCCGCCGTGATCGCCGCGGCGGTGCTGCTGGCCGCGCTGATCCCGCTCGCCCTGTCCCTGGGCCCCCTCGCCGACGCGCTCACCCCGTTCGCCGACGGGTGGATCCCCGGATGGCGCACGGCGCTGCGGATCGCCGTCGGCACGGTCGTGTTCGTGGCCGCGCTGGCGCTGGCCGCGGCCGTCTTCACCGCGCTCGCGCTGATCATCGGCGATCCGTTCTACCAGCGCATCTGGCGGGCGGTGGAGCACGAGCGGGGCGCGCCGCCGGAGGGCGAGGGCTCCTTCTGGACGACGGTGGGCGAGGGCGTCCGCCTCGTGCTCGTGGGGGCGCTGACCGGCCTCGTCGTCCTGCTCGTCGGGCTCATCCCGGTCGTCGGCGGCGTGGTCGGCGCCGTGCTCGGCGTCGTGCTGACCGGTCGGGTCCTCGCCCGGGAGCTCACCGGCCGCGCGTTCGACGCCCGGGAGCTCGACGGCCCGCAGCGCACCGCGATCCTGCGCAGCGGCCGGGCACGGACGCTGGGCTTCGGCGTCGCGACGCAGCTGTGCTTCCTCGTCCCGCTCGGGGCGGTGATCGTCATGCCTGCGGCGGTCGCCGGTGCGACCATGCTCGCCCGGGATCTCCTGGAACGCACGCCCCTCCCGGCGCCCGAGGCCGCCGCGGCCTCCCGACCGCCCCTCGGCGGGACGCAGGATCGGGGCGCCGCTCTGCCCGGCGGATCGTCGGATGCCTGAGGGAGACACCGTCTTCCGCGTCGCGCGGCGGCTCGACCGTGCTCTGCGCGGAGGGGTCATCACGCGCTTCGACCTGCGCGTGCCGGAGCTCGCGACGGCCGACCTGCGCGGCGAGAGCATCGCCGACGTCACGGCGCGGGGCAAGCACCTCCTGATGCACGCGGGCGGGATGACCCTGCGCTCGCACCTGCGCATGGACGGCGCCTGGCACCTG
Organism: Microbacterium resistens; assembly: GCF_021172025.1. Lineage (NCBI taxonomy): Bacteria > Bacillati > Actinomycetota > Actinomycetes > Micrococcales > Microbacteriaceae > Microbacterium > Microbacterium resistens. Next base: position 3,585,148 of record NZ_CP082781.1, on the reverse strand, counting down.
TATCGTCCGGGCGAGCGGTGGCGCGCGCCGGCGTTCCGCGCCCGCGCGGTCGTCGGCACCGCAGAGGCGGAGGCCGTGGGCTTCGACGTGTCCATGCTCGCCTTGGTCCCCACCCGCGAGGAGGCCGCCCTCGTCGGGCACCTCGGGCCCGACCCGCTCGGTCCGGACTGGGACCCCGCCGAGGCGGCCCGCCGGATCCACGCCGATGTCCGGCCGATCCACGTCGCGCTCCTGGACCAGCGCAACGTCGCCGGGTTCGGCAACGAGTACGCCGCCGAGCTGCTGTTCCTCCGCGGCGTGCGGCCGACGACGCCGGCGCCGGACGTGGATGCCGCTGCCCTGGTGGCGCTCGGGGCTCGGACCATCCGCGCGAACATCGACCGGGTCGACCGCACCTTCACCGGGATCGACCGGCGCGGACAGACGACCTGGGTGTACGGCCGAGCCCGGCGCCCGTGCCGGAGATGCGGGACCCCGATCGAGACGGGCGAGCTCGGCGCGAGCCCGACGGAGGAGCGGATCCTCTTCTGGTGCCCGACCTGTCAGCGATGAGGCAGGCGGAGCCTTGACCGCGCCCGCCGCACCGGAGGAGTCGACCACATGAACACCGAAGCACTGGTGGATCCGCGCGACGAGTGGATCCCGATCACGACCGGCGAGTCCGGCGACCGCGTCCTCCGCCGCGCCGACGGGGCCGTCTTCGCCAAGATCGCGGAGACCGATCGCGTCGCCGACCTCGCCGCCGAGCGGGATCGCCTGGAATGGCTCGCCGGTCGCGGAATCGCCGCTCCGGAGCCTCGGGACTGGCGGGAGGGCGCGGACGGCGCCTGCCTCGTCATGACCGCGATCCCCGGCGTGCCGGCCTCCGAGCTCGCTGGGAAGGATCTCCTGGCCGCGTGGCCCTCGATCGCCCAGTGCCTCGCGGCCCTGCACGCGCTGGACGCCGCGACGTGTCCCTTCGACAGAGGCCTGGAGCGGATGTTCGCGCGCGCTCAGGACGTCGTCGGACGGGGCGCCGTCGATCCCGACTTCCTCCCGGACGAAGACCGCGGCACTCCGGCCCCGGAGCTGCTGGCCCGCGTGGAACGGGAGCTCGCGCGGCGACTGTCCCTCGAGGCGCACGAGGAGGTCGTGTGCCACGGGGATCCGTGCCTGCCGAACCTCCTCGTGGATCCCGAGACCCTGCGGTGCAACGGGATGATCGATCTGGGCCGGCTGGGTCGCGCGGATCGGTACGCCGACCTGGCGCTCCTGCGGGCCAACGCGGCCGAGAACTGGTCCTCCGCCGCGCAGGCGGAGGAGGCGGACGCGATCCTGTTCGCGACGCTCGGGATCACGGATCCGGACCTGGCCGCAGCGGCCTTCTACCTCCGGCTGGACCCCCTGACCTGGGGGTGAGGCCGCGCCGTGGACGCCCCCGCATCGGATCCGATGCACGGGAATGAATCACGCCCCTCCGCCGTTGTCCATATATCCGGGGGAAAGCCCGGACACGGGAGGTTTTCGTGGGCAAGAACTACGTCGACATCGAGGACGACCAGGGCGGCACCCTGCGCTACCGCAAGCACGCCAACGGTCGAGGACTCGTCGCGCACGGCGCGAAGGTGCATCCGCTCGCGCACGTGGAGGCGGGTGCCTATGTCGAACCGGGCGCGAAGGTCGGGGCCGGGGCCCGGGTGGCCCGCGGCGCATGGATCGAGCCCGACGCCGTGATCGGCGTGGACGCGCGGATCGACGCGCACGCGCACATCGGCGCAGGCGCCACTGTCGGCGACGGGGCGAGCATCGGCGTGCGCACCGACATCGGGGCGGGTGCCAGGATCGCGCGCGGAGCGAAGATCGGCGACGACGAGACCGTCGCGGCGGGCATGAGGATCATGACCGACCGGAAGGGACTCTGGCTGGCGGCCTGAGCGCCTGAGGAGCACGTCGGCGCCCGCGCCCGCCGCGCCGGCATGAGCGAGAGCGGGACCGCTCCCCCCGCGATCCCGCTCTCGCCGCTGCGCGCGGTGCGCTCAGCGTGAGCGCGTGCGTCGTTGTGCGGCGGCGAGGCTCGCCAGCGCGAGCGCGCCGATGAGCAGCCCGAAGTCGCGCAGTGCGATGTCGAGATAGCCGCCGACGCTGACGAGGCTCACGATGATGCCGGCGAGCCACGCGGCGACGAGGTAGCCGCCCCATCGCGGCCACACGGCGACGACGATCCCCGCGACGATCTCGATCACGCCCACGATGGCCATCGCGGTCCGCGCGTCCCCCGGGATGAGGGCGTCCATCCAGGGAGCCAGATAGCGCTCCCAGTCGGGCGTCAGCACCCGGACGAACTTGTCCAGCCCGAACAGGATCGGCGCCACCGTGAAGACCGTCCGCAGCAGCAGGAACGCCTGCCGGTTGCCGTCCTGCGTCAACGGAAGACGGGTCTCGGTCATGGTGCTCATGTCGCCTCCTTTCTAAATAGTGTTTGTTTGTAAAATAGAGATGTGAGACGCTGAGCACAAGACCCCTGCGAGATCGAGGACGAGATGAGCATCGAGGACCACGCCGCCGGCATCGGCGCCCTGGCCGACCCGACCCGGCGAGCGCTCTACGAGTACGTCACCGGTCGCCCGGATCCCTCCGGGCGCGAGGCGGCCGCGGAGGCGGCCGGCGTCGCCGATCACATCGCGCGGTTCCACCTCGACAAGCTCGTGGACCTCGGCCTGCTCGAGGTCGAGTTCCGCCGGTTGAGCGGGCGGAGCGGCCCCGGTGCCGGGCGCCCCGCCAAGCTCTACCGTCGCGCCGCCGACACCATCGCCGTCTCCCTGCCGCCGCGCCGTTTCGACCTCGCCGGACACATCCTCGCGCGGGCGATCGAGGACGCCGACGGCACAGCACCGCTCGACGACGCCGTCCGCGACGTCGCCCGCGAAGAGGGCCGGATCGCGGGCGCGGCCGCATCCGAGGCCGACCCGGGCACGGCGCAGGACGAGCATCGTCTGCGGCAGGCGCTCCGCGCGATGGGCTACGAGCCGCGGACGGAGGGCGACGAGATCGTCCTCGCCAACTGTCCGTTCGACGCGCTGGCACGCACGCACACCGCCCTCGTGTGCGGGATGAACCAGGCGTTCGTCGAAGGCATGATCGACGGGGCCCGGTGCACGGGCCTCGACGCCCGCCTCGCCCCGCACGAGGGGCGCTGCTGCGTCACCGTGACCGCCTCCGCCGCCCCGGTACGCTGAAGGCATGAAGAGGAAGGGCGCCGGAGGCCGCCGCCCCCGCACCGGGAGCCCGCGTCCCGCCGCGGCGGGACGATCCCGGGCCGGCGTCGGAAGCCAGGGGAAGCGGGCCGCCCCGTCCCGCGCCGCGCGCCCGGCCCCGCCCGAGCAGCCGCGGACCTTTCGGCTCGGCGCCGTTCCCGGGGCGATGCCGGGGCGATGGATCGACACGTGGAAGCGCCGCATGCCGCACGTGGCGCTCGAGCTCGTCGAGATCCCCGTCGCCACACAACGCGATGCCGTTCTGAGCGGATGGGTGGACATCGCCCTGGTCCGCGAGCCGCTCGAGCGCACCGGTCTGCACGCCATCCCGCTGTACGAGGAGCTGCCCGTCGTGGTCGCCTCCGCAGACTCGCACCTGCTCGCGGCCGACGAGCTCACGGCGGACGACCTGCGCGGCGAGGTGCTGCTCACCACCCGCGAGGACGTGCTCGGCCCTCTGGACCTGCCCACGGCCGATGCGGCATCCGGTCCGCTGGACACCGTGGCGGACGCCGTCGCGACGGTCGCCGCGGGCGTCGGCATCGCCGTCATGCCGATGTCCCTGGCCCGGCTCCATCACCGCAAGGCCGTCGACCACCGCGTCCTCGTCGACGGCCCCGTCGCCCCGGTGCTCCTGGCGTGGAGGCAGGATGCGACGACGCCGGACGTCGAGACCTTCGTCGGCATCGTCCGCGGCCGCACGGAGAACTCCTCCCGCTGAGCCCCCCCTGGGGCGCACGGATTCAGCGGGACGGCGTCGCTCGCCTAGAATCTCGGGGTGGCCTCGCTCCTCTATGTGGGCGTCCGCCCCGAGCTGGACGCGGCGACGGCGGAGCGCGCATCCTTCCGCGTCGCTCTCGGCGTCCGTCCCGACGAGCTGGACCGCATCGACCTCGTGACCACCCCGCTCCCCGACGACGCCGGCGAGCGGTACGCCGGATTCGTGATCGGCGGCTCCCCGTTCAACGCGACCGACGCTGCCAAGTCCGACACTCAGCGCCGGCTGGAGGCGGACCTGGAGCGGATCGCGCAGCGCGCGATCGACGGCGGTCCGCCTGCCTTCTTCACGTGCTTCGGCATCGGCGTCGTGACGCGCCTGCTCGGGGGGACGGTCACGACCGACCACCCGGAGGAGGCCAGCGCCGCGGAGGTGCGAACGACGCCCGCGGCCGCCGCCGATCCGCTGTTCGGACCGTCCGCCCCGGCGTTCACCGCCTTCACCGCCCACAAGGAGGGCTCGCGCGAGGCTCCGCCCGGCGCCGTCCTGCTCGCCGCGAACGACGCCTGCCCCGTCCAGGCGTACCGCGTGGGCGACCGCCTCTGGGCGACGCAGTTCCATCCGGAGCCGTCGCCGCGGGACTTCGCTGACCGGATGACGTTCTACCGGACGACCGGCTACTTCGATCCGGCAGCCTTCGAAACCGTCCAGGAGGCGGTGCTCCGTTCCGCGGTGACCGAGCCCGCCCGGATCCTCGGCCGGTTCGCCGATATCGCGCTCGGTCGCTGAGCGCCGCCGGTCCGGAGGCCGACATCGGGGCACCCGGTCCCGGCGCTATCCGCCCAGGAGCAGGGCGATCCGCTCGTCCAGGTAGGCGGCCAGCGGCATGTATCCGCCCGCGGCGGACCATCGTACCGAGGGCACGCCGTCCCGCATCGCCAGGGGGCCGGAGGATCCGCCCGCCTCCACCGCGGAGACGTCGATCGCCGTCCAGCCCACGTACACGACCTCACCGGGCGCGAACCCGCCGCGCACCGCCTGGGCCCGCCGCTCGGCCCGGGCGCGCGCCGACTCGGCGGCGTACCCGCGCCGCACCTCCTCGGCGGCCCGCAGCACCTCGGCGGTGGCGAACACCTCGTCCGCGGTGAGCAGCAGCACCCCGACGTGCCAGGCGGATCCGGCCCGCACGATCCGCGGCGCACGCCAGCGCGAGGTCTTCTCCACCCCCAGCCCCTCCTGGGGGAGCCCTGCCAGGCGCGCGCGGGCGTCGGCCAGCAGCGCCGCGACCGTCACAGCTCCCCCGGGGGCACGGTCGGCCGCGACGGCAGCCGCTCGCCGCGCACCTGCATCGCGATCACCGGGAACAGGAGCACCGACAGCATCCCGGCGCCCACCAGCGCCGCCGCCGTCCCGGAGCCGAGCATGCCCTGGTCGACGCCGATCGCGGTCACGGCGACGATGATCGGCAGACCCGTGGCGCCGAGCAGCCCGAGGCCGATCCGGTCCCGCCCGGACGAGCCCGCCGGTGCGGACAGCTGCGCCGCGCCGCCGCGCAGCACGAGCAGGAGGACGAGGAAGACGGGGACGAGCAGCAGCATCGCCGGAGCCGCGAGCAGCGCGCCCAGGTCGAAGCGCACGCCGGTCATGAGGAAGAAGATCGGCACCAGGAAGCCGAACGCCACGGCCTCGATCTTGCTCTCGACCGCGGCCGCGTCCGCCTCCGGGGCGCGCGCCATGATGATCCGCCACACGGCTCCGGCGACGAAGGCCCCGAGCAGCATGTCGAGGTCGAGGACGACGCTGAGGGCCACGAGCGCGGCGATGAGGAGCAGCACGAACCGCACCCCGAACTGGTCCGAGGTGTGCAGCGTCGCCCGGATGACGGCGTGCAGACGCCCGTGCGGCGTGCGGTGGGCGAGGGCGATCGCCAACGCCGCGATGACGACGAACGCGAGCAGCACGAGCGCCGACACGACCGTGGTGCGCGCGCTCAGGAACAGCGAGATCGCCACGAGAGGGAGGAACTCGCCGACCGCGCCGATGGCGGACACGGCGTGGCCGAACGGTGTGCCGAGCTCACCGGCGTCGCGGAGGATCGGCATCAGGGTGCCGAGGGCCGTCGAGCTCAGTGCGATCGCGATCACCACGGCGCCGTCTCCGGGGGCGAGGAGCAGGCCCGCCGCGATCCCTCCGGCGAGGCTCAGGATCCACCCGAGCGAGGCTCGTCCGAGCGAGCGGGTGCCGATCCCTCGGACGTCGATCTCGGCCCCGGCCACGAAGAACAGCATCGCCAGGCCGAAGTCCGCCAGCGTGTCGGTGACGACGTGCGGCTGGACCCACCCCAGCGCCGCCGGGCCGACGAGGATCCCCAGCAGCAGCTCGAACACGACGATCGGCACGCGCACCGCCGGGCGGACCGCGCGGGCGAGCAGGGGAGCGAGCACCGCGAGGGCGGGGATCAGGACGAGGCCTGCTTCGCTGGGCGTCACGGACTCAGGTTAGCGACACCGCGTCCCGCCGCCCGGCCCGGTTCTCCGCCGGACACGACATGTGCGCCCGAGTCACCCGCGTGACGCCCAGGATTCGCCTCCCGGGGCGGGGAACGGCAGAATCGATCCACACCCCCCGCGAGGCCTCCGAGGAGCACCATGGCCCAGCCCGACACCGCACGCCTGCTGATCGCCTGCGACGACCAGCCCGGCATCGTCGCCGCCGTCGCCGGCGTGCTCGCCGAGCACGGCGCCAACATCATCTCCCTCGACCAGCACTCCACCGACGCGGAGGGCGGTCGCTTCTTCCAGCGCACGGTGCTCCATCTCGAGGGCCTCGCCGCCGCCCGGCCGGCCCTGGAGGCGTCGCTGGCAGCGGTCGCGGAGCGGTTCGGCATGGAGTGGTCGCTGCACGACGCGTCACGGCGCAAGCGCGTGGCGATCTTCGTCTCGAAGTACGACCACTGCCTGCTGGAGCTGCTGTGGCGCACGCAGCGCGGCCAGCTCGACATCGACGTCACGATGGTCGTCTCGAACCACCCCGATCTCGCGGAGGCGGTCCGGTCGTTCGGCGTGCCGTTCGTGCACATCCCCGGCGCCCCGGGGCCCGAGGGCAAGGCGGAGATGGAGCGGCGTCAGCTCGAGCTGCTGCAGGGGAACGTCGACCTCGTCGTGCTCGCCCGCTACATGCAGATCCTCACGGACGACTTCATCGAGCGCCTCGGCGCCCCGGTCATCAACATCCATCACTCCTTCCTGCCGGCGTTCATCGGCGCCAACCCGTACGCGCGGGCGAAGGAGCGCGGCGTCAAGCTCATCGGCGCGACCGCGCACTACGCGACGGCCGATCTCGACGAGGGGCCGATCATCGAGCAGGACGTCACGCGCGTCACCCACGCGGAGTCGGCCGCGGAGCTGCAGCAGCGCGGCGCCGATGTGGAGCGCCTCGTCCTCGCCCGCGCGGTGCGCTGGCACGCCGAGGACCGGGTCATCGTGCACGGCCGCTCGACGGTCATCCTCTAGCGCGACCCCCGGGGTGCGACGACAGGCCGTTCTGCGATCCGATTCGAAGCGGATCAGCCGGGAAGCCCTGCGGCCAGCCATGCGAAGACGTCCGTTGCGGCGTCATACCAATGTTTCATCGGTGAGCGCATTGACCCACGACAACCCATGGTGGCAACCTGACCGTCACCACGACGACGGAACAGTCCGGAACCGTCACATCTCTCTAGAGCGTCAAAGGAGACTCCCATGAAGATACCCATCGTCCGTCGCGTAGCAGCCGGACTGACCCTCGCCATGGCGTTCACTGTCGGCGGCGCTGTGGCAGCGTCCGCCTCGACCACGGGTTCTTCCTTGCCTGCACTCAAAGCAAGTGAATCCGTCGTCGCTCCCCTGGGCGTCTGGCATGTCCTGCGAGACGACTTCAAGAGCTACCCGACGTGCGAGTCCTACCGCGTCAATTATGCAGTGAACTACCCGTATCACGTGGACTCCTACTGCACTGAATCCGCCGCCTCCAATGGGCGTCACTGGTTGTACATCTACTACGGCATCTGACTCGCAGCGAACGAGTTCACGGAGAGTACCCGTTCTGCGCACGACGAGGAGGAAAGATGACGCCCGCACCGGACGAGCGCATGACCGCCATCGGGGTCACGGTGAGCGACGGCGGAGCACCGTGGCTCGTCCCCCGGGTGGTTCCTGTCGAAAACGCCGCGGAAGTCTTCCCCGCCCCGGTCGCCCGCGAGGCCGGCATCCGATTGACCGGGAGCGCCCCGCCTACGGGCCCCGGAAGGCTCGTCGCCGTTCGCGGCCGCAGGGACGGGGAGTCTCTCCGCGTCTCTGAGACCCGCACCGAGAACGTCGTCGACGTGTTCACCCACCACCCGGCGGTGGCGCCCGGTGCGACCTCCGTCTTCGGGCGCCCCCGCGCGACGACGGAGCACGCTCGGTGGGAGGAGGAGATGCTCCGCGACGGCTCCATCCTGAGCCGTCGGTATCTTCGTGCCGAGGACGGATCGTGGCGGGTCATCGTCGCCGCGCACGACATCGAGGCGGCCCGAGCGCCGCTGGAGCGCGCGTACGGTGCGCAGCTAACGCTCGTCCAGGTCGAGTGGACTCGCCGTCAACTCGACGTCGTACGTAACGAACTGTACCGCCGTGCCGACGCATGGCGGATCACAACGCACCTCGACGGGACCTCCGCGACGGGCGTCCCCGTGCTTCGCATCGCCTTGCGCGAGGTCACCGACGAGATCCGCGACTGGCAGCGGACGCTACCGGCCGCGATGGTCGAGTTCTTCCCCCTCCTCGCGGCCAGCACGGATGATGATGGATTCGACGACGACACGCGCGCCTTCCGTCATCTTTGCGCGTCTCCGAGAAGCACCGAGCCGAGATGACCGCCTGCGCGAGGCATTGACGCCCGCTCAGGGCAGAGGCTGATCCCGTGCGCCGATCACGTCCACCGCGAGACCGTGTGACGCCGCTGCCAGCCGTCGGTCGTTCGTCCAGAGCGCCTCGCAGTCGGCAATCTGCGCGGCCGCGAGGTGGAGGGCGTCCGGGGTCCGTAGCCCGAACCGGGCACGGAGCTCCGCTGTACGGACGAAGGCGTCGCCGTCGAGCGGAATCGTGACGAAACGGTCGTAGAGCTGCAGGTGCCGGTCGCGTCGTACCAGATCGTCGGAGCGCAACGGCCCGATGAGACACTCGGCGAGCGCCAGCGGGCTCGTGGCGAGCCTGGTCTCCGCGCCGGCGAGCGCCCGTCGTGCGGCGGCGCCCCGAACACCATCGTCCTCCAAGGCGTAGATGAGGATGCCGGAGTCGACGTAGATCACTCCCAGGCCCCTCTCGACTCCTCGATCTGCGACTCGATCTCACCGGAGGTGCGCTGCGACGCGAGCGGCCTCACATGGCTCTCGATCCACTCCACGATCAGGCGTCCGTCACCGACGAGATCCACCCCCGAGATCGGTGTGATCTGCGCCACGGGGACGCCGCGGTTCGTGATGACGACCTCCGCGCCGGATCGCGCATCCGCGATGAGACGGGACAGGTTGTTCCGCGCATCCAACACACTGTAGGCAGACATGAGGCCGTTATAGCCATGATCCTGGCTAGGACTGTCAGGCGGGGAGGCCCTCTGCGAGCTCGGCGAAGACCTCCGCGGCGGTGTCGTGCGTGGCCAGCGGCGCGGACTGACCGAGCCAGAGGGACTGCAGATCGCCTCGCCCCTGCGTGCCCGCGGCGGCCCGGAACCGGCCTGTGATCCAGTTCTGCGCCGGGAAGGCGGCGATCGCGCCGGCCGCCTCGATCTCGGTCACCGCACGGTTGGCGGCGCCGCGGGCCAGACGCCCGCTCATCGCCCTCGTGAGCACGCTCTCGTCGGCCGCGGTGGCTCGGATCGCGGCGACGTGGGCCTCGTTGGCGGCGGACTCGCGAGTGGCGAGGAAGGCGGTGCCGACCTGGACGCCCTGCGCCCCGAGCGCGAAGGCCGCGGCGACTCCCCGGCGGTCCGCGATCCCTCCCGCGGCGATGACCGGGACCGAGACCGCGTCCGCGATCTGCGGAATCAGCGAGATCCCGCCGACGAGCGAGGATTCGGGCGCACGGAGGAAGGAGACCCGGTGCCCCGCGGCCTCGGAGCCCGTCGCGACGACCGCGTCCACGCCCCCGGCCTCCAGCGCCACGGCCTCGGCCACCGTCGTCGCCGTGCCGATGACGGTGATGCCGCGCTCGTGCGCCGCGTCGACCACCTCGCGCGACGGGACGCCGAAGACCACGCTCAGCGCCGCCGGACGCACGTCCCACACGGCGTCGAGCTGCTCCTCCAGCGTCGGCAGGTAGCGGGCCGGACGCGCCGGAACCTCCAGCCCGACCTCCGCGAAGTACCCGGCGAGCGCACGCGCGGCGTCCTCGTAGCCGTCATCCGGTTCGACCTCGTCTCCCTGGGGAAGCCAGAGGTTGAGACCGAACGGCCGATCGGTGGCGGCGTGCAGCGCGGCGCCGGTCTCGCGGATCCGGTCGCCGTCGTACCCGTACAGTCCGTAGGATCCGAGTCCTCCCGCGTCGCTCACCGCCGCGGTCAGCTCCACCGAGCTGAGGCCGCCGAACGGGGCCAGGATGATCGGGACGTCGATGCCGAGGAGATCCGTGAGCGCGCTCATGCTTCGAGGCTACGCCCGAGCTCCTCCCGGTCGGCGCTCGATGACGGGCGGCGTCCTGACGTCAGTCCGGGACGACCGGGATCGAGCCGGTCATGAGCGAGGGAGGCTCCTCGTCCGGGCCCGCGCCGCGGCGTCGGCGCGCCCCCGCCGTGACCCCGATGCTCGCTGCGACGACCAGCGCGATCGCGGCCATCCGCAGCGGCGTCGCCTGTTGACCGAGGACGATCCATCCGGCGAGCGTCGCGAAGACCGGTTCGAGGCTCAGCAGGATCCCGAACACGCGCTGCGGCAGCCGCCGGAGCGCGGCGAGCTCCAGCGTGTACGGGATGACCGAGGCGAGCAGTGCGGTGAGGCCCGCCATGAGCAGCAGCGAGGGCTCCCCCACGGCCGTCCCCATCGCGGGGATGCCGAACGGCAGCAGCAGCACGGCGGCGACCCCGAGCGCGACCGCGAGGCCGCCGGTGCCCGGGATGAGGGCGCCGACACGGGTGCTCGTGCGGATGTACATCACCCAGAACCCCGCTGCGACGAGCGCGAAGAGGACCCCGATCGGGTCCAGCGGATCGCTGCCGGTGAGCCCGTCCACGGCGAGCAGCGCCATCCCGCCCAGCGCCAGGCCGACCCAGAGGAAGTCCACGACGCGACGGGTCAGCGCGGCGGCGAGGACGAGCGGACCGAGGAACTCGATGGCCACGGCGGGGCCGAGCGGGATCCGCTCGATCGCGGCGTAGTACGTGCCGTTCATCGCGGCGACCGAGACGCCGAACAGGATCGCCGCGGTCCACTGCGCCCGGTTCCAGTGCCGCAGCCTCGGGCGCGCGATGAGGGTCACCACGACGGCGGCGATGAGGACGCGCAAGGACGTGACGCCCCAGGTCCCCAGGGCGGGGAAGAGCGTCGTCGCGACGGCGGCGCCGAACGGCAGGGAGAGGCAGGATCCGATGACGAGGGCGACGCCGACGCCGATGTTCCGCGACGGCGTGCCGACCCCGGCGGCGGAGTTTTCGGGCATCCCCCCAGCTTAGGGTGGGGGCATGCCGTCACCGCAGCCTCGCGCCCGTCCCCTGTGGGTTCCGGTCCTCCTCGGGGCAGGGACGGTCCTCGTCCCGCTGCTGACCGTGTCCGGCGTCGACATGCTCCGCGAGGAGCTGCACCTGCTGTGCTCGTTCGAGCGGATGGGCGACGAACCGGGGAGCTGGTACTGCGCGGACGGCATCGGGTACATCCTCCCCGGCCTCGTCGTGGCCGCAGTGGTCGGACTCCCGGTGCTGGCCGGGTTGCTCCTCGTGCTCACCCTGACCCGGCGCCGGACGACGGCACTGCGTCTCATCGCGCCCCTACCGGTCCTCGCCGTCGCGGGCCTCACCGCAGCCATGACCGTCTCCCGCACTGGCGCGCTGCGTGACGGCACGACGTGGCCCGGCGTCTGGTGGTCCGCGGTCGGATTCTCCGCGGCGATCGCGGTCGGCGGCATCCTGCTGGCGGCGATGACCGTCCGCCCGATGGCCGCCGGTGCGGCCTTGATCCTCCGGATCGCCGCGGGCGTCGGCCTCCTGATCTCCGTCGTCGTGCAGGTCGGGCTCCTCCCCGCGGTCGCGGCGTCCGCGCTGCTCCTCGTGGCCGCAGCCGCGACCACCCCCGTGCGCTCGCGCCCGTCCTCCTCGGTCGAGTGGTCAGTTTCTGCGGGTTGAACGCCACGGAACCCACAAAAACTGACCACTCGACACCGGGGACCCGGACGAACGACGAACGACGGGCGTCGGAGGGACGGACGAAGGGCGGGGACGGCGGGTCAGCGCGGGGTGAGACCGACGCGGAGCGGGGCGTCGGGCGCGGCGGCCTCGGCGAGCGCGGCGTCCACGTCCGTGAGCGGATGCACGGACCCGACGAGGTCGGCGAAGGGATGGGCCCTCCCCCGGCCCGCCATGAACGCCACCGCGGCGGCCAACTCCTGGCCCGTGTAGTTGTGCACCCCGGCCACCGTGACGAGGCCGCGGACGATCCGCTCGGCGTCCAGCGGCACCGGATCCGCCGGGAAGACGCTGCCGACGAGGACCACAACGCCGCCCGTGTCCGCCGCGTCGATCGCCGCGGACACGGCGTGCCCGGACGCCTCGATCACGACGTCCGCCGACTCCGCGTCCACGGCCGCCGGCGGCACCGCCGACAGCTCGAACCGGGTCGCCGTCGCGCGGCGGTCCGGACTCGGATCCGCGATGCGCACGTCGGCGCCCTCCTCCGCCGCGATCACGGCCGCGGTGAGCCCGACCAGGCCCGCGCCGTACACCACCACGCGCGCACCGTCGAGCGGGCGCACCGCGGCGGCACGGGCCACCGCGGCCCAGGCGGTCGCCGTGGCGCAGGACACCGGCGCGAGCGCCGGAGCGGGGAGCGTCTCGGGCACCCGGACGATCGCCGTGCCCGCCCGCAGGTGCACGTGCCCGGCGAACCCGCCGGTCAGCTCCCACCGCGGCTCGACCCGGGAATGGCCGTACTTGGCCAGATCCCGGCACTTCTGCGGGAACCCGGCCCGGCAGCGGTCGCACTGCTCGCACGACACCGTGACGGACCACACGACGCGATCCCCGACGTGCAGGGGCGAGGCGTCCACCGCCGAGGCGCCGTCGTCCCCGATGGCGATGATGCGCCCCACGCTCTCGTGCCCCAGGACCAGGGGCGTGGGGGCGGCCCGCCGGCCCTGGACGGTGTGGAGGTCGGATCCGCAGATCGTGGACAGTTCCACGGCCACGAGCACGTCGCGGGGTCCGAGCGCGACGCCGGGCACCGCCATCCGCTCGTGCCGCTGCCCCGCCCCGAGCCAGACCATCGCGGTCGCGGCGGGCCGCAGCGTCACGTCCCGCCGGCGCACCGGTGCGCCGGTCTGCGCCAGCACCGCGCGCATGTCAGCGGGTCCGGGCGAGCGCGACCCCGGACGGAAGGAGCTCCCGCTCGGCGAGGGCCGCGGCGAGCGCGGTCACGTCGTCGAGCACCGCGTCCGCACCGGCGACCTCCAGCGCCGTGCGTCCGTGTGCGCCGCTGAGCACCCCGGCGACGAAACCGGCGCCGGCCCGCCGCCCGGACTCGACGTCGCTGGTGGTGTCCCCCGCCACCGCGATGGCCTGCACGGCGGAGACCCCCGTGCGCAGCAGCGCCGTGAGCACGAGGTCCGGGGCCGGCCGGCCGCGCCCGGCGTCGACCGGCGACAACGCCACGTCGACGAGGTCGCGCCAGCCGAGGGCGTCCAGCAGCACGTCCCGGGTCGCCGGGGAGAACCCCGTGGTCAGCGCGACCGCGACCCCCTGCTCGCGGAACGTGCGGATCGCCGCGGCGGCGCCGGGGATCTCCTGCGCACCGTCCTCGGAGACGATCTCGGCGTAGGCGTCCTCGAACTGCGCGGTCGCCCGCTCCGCCGCCGCGCGGTCGCCGCCGGCGAGATGCGTGAACACGTCGATCTTCGACTGCCCCATCGTGTCGCGCACGTACTGCAGCGCCTCGGGCCACGGCATCCGATCCGCGACGCCGGTGCGCTCGGCGGCCCGCTGGAAGGCGCGCTCGACGATGCCGTCGTCGAGGACGGTCGTGCCGGCCATGTCCAGGACGACGAGCTCGACGGGCACGCGGTCGGCGACGCGCGGGTCCTCGCTGTGGGTGGGGGTCTGGGTGAGGGCGCTCATGCGGTTCCTTCCGGTCGGCGCGGTTCGTCGTGGGTCGAGGACACCGCCGCGGTGAGGGGTTCGGGGACGCCGTCCCACCCGAACGCCGCCGCGGCCTCGGTCTCGGCGAGCCCCAGTCCGGTCGTCATCCCGATCCCCGTCGTGGCGGCGAGCGCGAGGACGCCGTCCGCCACCGTCTCGACGAGGAACTCGGTCGGCCCGGCGGCGTAGACCCCCTGCCAGCGTTCCAGGACGCGCAGGCGGTCGGCGTCGAACAGCGCGGCGGCCTCGGCGAGGAAGGCGTCGAAGGCCGCCTCGGGCTGGAACGGCCCCGGCTGCACCGCCCGGTGGTGCGAGTCCCCGAGCAGCAGCGACCCGTCGGGGAGCTGGGTGTACATCTGATTGAGGTCGAGCGCGGCGAGCTCGGGCCGCTCGGCGTGCAGCCGCTCGCGCAGGCCCGACGCGGAGGCGGTGGCTCCGAACCGGCCGTAGCGGACGAGCGACCACCCGGTGAGCAGCGGCGCCCGCAGAGGGGCGGGGAGATCGGCCGCCACCCGCATCATGTCGAGTGCGCAGCGCACGACGCCGGCGCGCTCGGCGATCTCCGGCAGCAGCTGATCGAGGTCGTGGTTCACCGCGACGACGACGGCCGCGGCGGAGACCGGTCCGCGCGTGGTGTCCACGCGTCCCGGTCCGACGCCGGTGACGGCGGTGCGCATGCGGAACTCGACGCCCCGTGCGGCGAGGTGACGCACGATCGCTGCGGCGGCCTCCCGCGGGTTCACCTGGAGGTCTCCCTCGATGAGCGCCCCCGAGCGCACGCCGCCGGCGCGCAGCGGCGCGAGCCGGAGCACCTCGTCCGCCTCGATCAGACGGATGCCGGGGAGACCGGGCTCATCGGCGGCGGACGCCTGCGCCGCCTCGGCGAGCACCGCGGCCTCGTCCTCGTGGCGCGCGGCCACGAGCGTCCCGGCCTCGCGCAGCCAGAATCCCGCGTCGTGCGCCAGGCGCGCCCACAGGTCCCGGGAGAGCTCGCCGTAGCGGCGGGCCCGTCCCTCCTGGGCGCCGATGCAGAGGTGGCCGAAGTTGCGGATGGATGCGCCGACGGGCGCGTCGGTGCGGTCCACCACGACGACGCGGAGCCCGCGCCGGGATGCGGCGTAGGCGGCGCCGAGCCCGACGATCCCCGAGCCGACGACGGCCAGATCGTAGCGGCCCGTCATCGGTACACCCGCCGCATCCACATGGCCAGGCCCTCCACCACGAGGACGGTGGCGAGGATCATCAGCACGATCGCGGTGACGACCGGATAGCGGGATCCCTGGCTGGCGTTGAGCAGGAAGTAGCCGACCCCGCCGCCGCCGACGATCCCGAGGATGGTCGCCGCGCGGATGTTCGTGTCCAGCATGTAGAAGCTGTGGCCGATGAGGGCCCGCAGGCCCTGCGGCACGGTCGCCGAGGCGTAGGTCTGCAGACGGGTCGCGCCCACGGCGCGCAGCGCGCGCTCGGGCCCCCGGTCCACCTCCTCGAAGGAGTCCGCGACGAGCTTGCCGAGCAGGCCGATCCCGCCGATGGCGAGCGCGATCACGCCCGCCTGCGGGCCGAGCCCGGTGATCACGACGAGCACGATCGCGAGGATCAGCTCGGGGATGCCGCGGATCCCGACGAGGAGGAATCGCGCGGTGCCGCGCACGCCGGGCCCGGGAGCGACGTTGCGGGCGGCGAGGGAGCCGAGGATCACGGAGGGCAGGAGGGTGAGGACCGTCGCGGCGAGGGCGATCGCGACGGTGTCGCGCATCGCGGAGATCATCGCCGCCGCCTCGTAGTTGCCGAAGGAGGGCGGCCAGAACTTCGCCGCGGTCTCGGGGATCTTCGCCCAGAAGGTGACGGCGTCGCTCCAGGTGATGTCGCTGACGACGATGCTGCCGATCACGACGAGGACCGCCACGACCCCCGCGACGGTGTTGCGCACGCGCGTCGCGGTCCACGGCCGGCGGACCGCCGACTGCACGCTCGCGGCCCATGCCGGACGATCCGCGGGGGCGGCGGCCGGCGTGGCGGCGCCCGTCATCCGCGGGTGCAGGATCCGGTCGATCCAAGAGCGGGTCTGCTGCTGACCGCCCAGCATCGCGCCGCGCACCGCGCTGGAGACGATCTCCATGACGACGCAGAGGACGAAGATGACCAGGGCGATCCCCAGTCCCTTGCCGTAGTTGAGCGCCTTGAACGCATAGGACATCTCCAGCCCGAGGCCGGCCACCCCGACGTAGCCGAGCACGACGCTGCCGCGCAGATTGATGTCGTTGCGGTGCAGCACGGTCGCGACCCAGCTCGGGAGCACCTGCGGCAGGATCCCCGCGGTGAACTCCTGGAGTTTGGATCCGCCGGCCGCGCGGATCGCCAGACGAGGTCCCTCGTCGATCTGCTCGATGGCGTCGGCGAACATCTTCGAGATCATGCCGATCGAGTGGATCCCGATCGCGAGGATGCCGGGCAGGGTGCCCAGGGAGAACATCAGGACGAACGCCATGGCGAGCACGACGTCGGGCAGCGCCCGGGTGAGCACCCCGACGAAGCGCGCGGCCATGCGCCAGGCGTTCCCCGGCGTGGTGTTCGAGGCGGCCAGGTAGGCGATCGGCACGGACAGCACCGCGGCCAGCAGCGTCCCGACGAGCACGAGGCCGACGGTCAGCGCGATGAGCCCGGCGAGTTCGGCCGGTTCCGGGAAGCTCAGCGCCCCCACCCGGGAGAGGAAGTGCTCGGCGTTGCCCCAGCTCTGGATCATGCCCGGAATGGAGATGCCGATCTCGTTCACGGCGAGGACGCCGAGCACGACGAGCGCGAGCAGGGTCAGGGAGGCGGCGATGCGCTCCGGGGAGACGACGCGGCGCGGCGCACGCTCCGCGACGCCCGCGCGGGGCGGGCGGTCGAGTCGAGGGGCGGGGGCGACGGCGGTCACGCGACGGGCTCCTGGTCGCGCAGTCCGGAGGCTGATCCTGCGGCGGCGCCGACGGGGACGGGGGCGAGAAGCTCCGCCTCGACGACCTCCAGCTCCGCGGTGGAGGTGGCGACGCGGCCGTAGATCTCCATCACCTCGGCCTTGCTGAGATCCGTGGTGGGGGTGTCCAGCACGACCTCGCCGTGCCGGAGGCCGACGATGCGGTCCGCCCAGGAGATCGCGAGATCGACCTGGTGGAGGCTGCAGACGACGGTCAGGCCCTCGTCCGCGGCGATCTCGCGGATCAGCGCCATCACCTGGTCGCTGGACTCCGGGTCGAGCGAGGCGACCGGCTCGTCGGCGAGGAGGATCTCGGGCTGCTGCATGAGCGCGCGGGCGATCGCCACGCGCTGCTGCTGCCCGCCGGAGAGGGTGTCGCTGCGCTGATAGGCGCGGTCGAGAAGGCCGACGCGGTCCAGGTGCGTGAGGGCGCGGAGCTTGGCGTCCTTGCCGTACCCCCACAGGCCGAGGCGCGGGCCGCGCACCGAGGAGAGGGATCCGGTGAGCACGTTCTCCAGCACGGTGAGGGAGGGCACGAGCTCGAACTGCTGGAAGATGAACCCCACGCGGCTGCGCAGGCGCCGCAGCTCCCGGCCGCGGAGGGCCGGCACGTCCGCGCCGAGCACGCGGACCTCGCCCGCGGTCGGGGTCTCCAGCCCGTCGAGGTGACGCAGGAGCGTGGACTTGCCCGACCCGCTGAGCCCCAGGAGGACGACGATCTCGCCGGGGGCGACGTCCAGGGCCACGTCGCGGAGGGCGGTGGTCGCGCCGAAGCGCTTCGTCACGCCCCGCAGGCGGACGACGGGGGCGGCGGTGTCGATGCTCATGGTTCTCCTCGGGTCTCCGGCGTCGGGCGACGCGCCGTCCGGCCGCCGAGCGGGCTGCGCTCGACGACCGGGCGGCGTCAGGCGGTCAGGCCTTGCACTGCTCCGCTTCGGTCTTCTTGCAGATGTCGCGGATCAGGTCGTAATAGGCGTCGTCGACCGGCTTCGTGGCGTAGAAGACGCTCCGGAAGGCGTCGGTGTCGGCGCCCTTGATGCCCGCGGCGATGATGTCGTCGATCGTGATCTCGCCGAGAGCGTCGACGAGCTGGTCGGACACCTCGGTGGGAAGCGCCGAGCTGTACACGAGCGGGGCGCCGGGGACCATGGTCTCGGCGATGACCTTCACCTTGTCGGACTTGGCGACCTCGGAGTCCTCCGCGAACCCGACCTCGCACTCGGCGCCCTCACCGGTCTTCTGCACGCTCACGTCGTGCTTTCCGGCGAACACCGGGGTGATGTCGCTCTTCGGGTCGATGCCGGCCTCGAGGAGGTTGTAGCTCGGGAACAGGTATCCGGACGTCGAGGACGGGTCGACGAAGCAGACCTTCTTGCCCTTGAAGTCCTCGATCTTCGTCACGGCGCTGTCCTTGGGGGCGATGGCCTGGGAGTAGTACCCGGGCTCCTGGCCCTCCTTGGTGACGATGGAGGAGATCGGGGTCAGCTTGGCGCCGTTGTTCGTCGCGGTCACGTAGGTGAAGCCGGAGAACGAGGCGACGTCGACCTTGCCGGCCACGGCGGCCTCGATGAGCGCCGCGTAGTCGGTGGACTCGTGGTACTCGACCGTCTTGCCGGTCTTCTCCGCGATGTAGTCCATCAACGGCTGGTAGTTGGTCTCGGTGTCGACGGAGTCGGGCACGACGCCGAAGACGAGCGTGTTCTCGTCGACGGCGAAGCCGCCGTTCGCCGAGGCCGTGTCGGGCGCGTCGGTGCCGGTGGCGGCACCGGCCGTGCCGGAACAGGCGGCCAGGCCGAGGGCGAGCACGGCGACGCCGGCCAGGGCGGGGAGAGCGCGGAGCTTCATGAGGACCTTTCGGGTGTGGGACGGAGATAATCCACGAGCACTCTGCCAAGTTCACGATCGAGATGTATACCTATCTCGGGACTGTTCCGCGACTGTTCACCCGCGCGTTCCTCAGGTGAACAGCGGAGCAACGGGGGCTCGCGCACCCTGACCGACCACGTAGTATGCCTATGTGGCTGATGTTGTCTACATCCAGATCGCCGACGATCTGCGCGCCCGGATCGTCGACGGGCGTCTGCGTCCGGGCGACGCCGTGCCGACCGAGGCGGATCTCGCCGAGCGCTGGCGCACCTCGCGCGGGCCGATCCGCAACGCCCTCGCTCTCCTCCGGGCCGAGGGGCTCATCGAGACCGCACGCGGACGCCCGGCCCGGGTGGTCGAGCGCAAGGCCACCCAGGCGGTGGACGTCTCGGTTCCCTTCACCCGCTGGGCGCGCGAGCTCGGCGCCGTCCCCGGGGCGCAGACCCAGGAGCTGAGCCTGCGCCGGGCCGGCGAGGAGAAGGCGGCGGCGCTGGGGGTCGATCCGGACGACACCATCGTCAGCGTCGTGCGGCTGCGCTTCCTCGACGGGCGGCCCACCATGCTCGAGCGGCTCCACTACACGCACGAGGTCGGCCGGCTGCTGTTCACGATCGACCCCGACGAGGTGTCGATCACCGAGTTCCTGGCCGGCCAGGGGCATCCGATCGTCACGCTCCAGCACGAGATCGACGCGGTCGCCGCCGACGCCCAGGATGCGGAGCTCCTCCGGGTCGCGCAGGGGACGCCGATCCTCCGCCTCACCCGGACGTCGCGGGACGCCGACGGCCGCGTGTTCGAGGCGAGCGAGGACCGCTACCTCTCCAGCATCGTGCGGTTCACCGTCGCCGCGTCGGGAATCTCCCCCGAGGGTCAGTACCTGCGCGCCGTCGGCGGCTGAGCCCGCTCACACGGCGAGCAGCGCTATCCCTCCGACGACCACGACGGACGCCGCCACGCGCCAGCCGGGTCGCCCCTCGCGCAGCACGAAGGCGCCGAACAGGCTCACCAGCACGACGCTCACCTCGCGCAGCGGCGCGACCAGCGCGACCGGCGCGATCGTGACCGCCTGGAGCACGAGGATGTAGGACAACGGCGAGAGCACGCCGAACGCGACAATCCGGCGCCACTGCCGGCGCCCGAGCGCGCGGACGGCCGCCCAGCGGCGGCGCACGGCGACCGAGTAGAACGGGATCTGCAGCGCGGCGGTCCCGACCATGAACGCCACGGGCGACAGCGACCACTGCCGCACCGCGAAGGCGTCCCAGATCGTGTAGACCGCGATCGTGACGCCCGTGAGGAGCCCGAACAGGATGCCCGGATCCATCCCGCGCCGCCCGGAGACCGGATCCGCGCCCACCCGGTCGACGAGCCCGATGGCGATGATCCCCGCGATGAGGACGCCGACCCCCACGAGCGCGGTCGGGGACGGCCGCTCGCCGAGGATCAGCATCGCGATCAGCACGGACAGGAACGGCCCGCTCCCCCGCGCGGTCGCGTACACCGTGGAGAGGTTCCCGACCTGGTAGCCGCGCTGCAGCACGAGCATGTACCCGACGTGCAGGACGCCGGACACGAGCACCCCGAGGAGGAACCCCCGGATGTCGTCGGTGCCGAGCCCGCCCGTGAAAGGGATGGCGACGGACCAGATCACGGTGCTCGCGACGGCGCCCCACCACAGGAACGGGAACCCCGCGCGGCTGATGCCGTGCGCGATGACGTTCCACGCGGCGTGCGCGACAGCGGCGGAGAAGACGAGGACGAATGCGAGTGCGGACACGACGGAACCTTCGGCCCGCCGTGTGGGCACGACGGACGTGGTTCCTCCAGGCTTTTGTCCGTTCAGATGACGCCCCGCCTGCGGAGGCGGGACGTGGCGCCGCTCGGACCAGTCGGGCGGACCCCGGAACCCTAGGCGCTGTCGGGATCCACCCTACATCCGTCGCGCGGAGCCGCGCCGTGCGGGGCGGCGACACGGCGGCCGGCCGTGCGCCGGCCGCCGTCGCACCTCAGAGCCAGCGCTTGTACTTGAAGATCCCGAACAGCGTGACCGCGAAGGCCGCCATGGCGCCCAGCGCCAGCGGGTAGCCGGCGGCCCAGTGCAGCTCCGGCATCACGTCGAAGTTCATGCCGTACACGGTGCCCACGAGGGTGGGGGCGAAGATGATCGCGGCCCACGAGGAGATCTTCTTGATCTCGTCGTTCTGCGCGAGGCTCGCATCGGCCTGTCGACGGGCGACGAGCGCGGACTGCACGGTCAGGGCGTTCTCCAGGATCGCCCGGAACGACTCCACCCGCTCGTCGATCCGGATCACGTGGTCGAGCACATCGCGCAGCGACGTCTGCAGCTCCGCGTCCACCCGGTACTTCTCCGACCCGCGGCGCAGTCCCTGGAGCATGCCGGCCAGGGGGTGCACGGCGCGCTGGACGTTGATGACCTCGCGCGAGAGGTCGTAGATCCGGCGGGAGAGGGCGTCGTCGTCGCTGTCGCCGAAGAGCTGGTCCTCGATCTCGTCGATGTCGTTCTCCAGGCCCGCCACGACGGGCTCGTACTCGTCCACGACCTCGTCGAGGATCGCGTAGAGGACCGCCTCCGGCCCCATCGCGAGCAGCTCCGGGTTCGCCTCCATCCGGCGGCGTACGGCGCTGAGGTCCGGAGACTCCGCGCGGCGGATCGTCACGACGAAGTCGGGGCCGACGAACACGTGCAGCTCGCCGATCTCCACGGCCTCCTGCTCGTCGCGGTACCGCGCGGGGCGCAGCACGGCGAAGAGAGTGTCGCCGTACCGTTCCAGCTTGGATCGCTGGTGCCCGGATCGGGCGTCCTCGACGGCGAGGGGGTGCAGGTCGAACTCCCGGGCGACCGAGGTGATCTCCTCGGGGCTCGGGTGGTAGAGCCCGATCCAGGCCAGTCCCCGGTGGGCGTCCATGATCCGGTACGTCTCGTCCAGGCTCGCGGGGGTCTCCACGCGGCGGCCCGCCACGTACACTCCGTTGTCGACAAGGGTCATGCTGCGATTCCGTTCTCGCGCGCGCACGCCCGCCCGGGGCGGCGCGTCATCCATCAGCTGCCGGAAGGGCGCCGCCGAGGAAGCGCGACGGATCGTCGTCCCGAGCACAGGCTCGGGAGGGCCGGGGCGAGCGGGGCTCAGCGCACGGCGAGACGGCGTCGCGACAGGGCGGCGCCGGTACTATCACCTGCCATCGCGCTCACCGCCTTCGTCTCTCTGGAGTCTTCGGACCCGACAGGCCAGTCTACGCCCGCCTGCCGCCGACCGCCAATGCAGCGCCGCCCGACCTCGCCGTCCCCTCTCCCCCATCCCCTATCCCCCCTCTCGTCCGTGCCGTCGCTCACGCCCTCTTCGTCGAGTGGTCAGTTTTTGTGGCCTCGGAGCCCGTGAACCCGCAGAAACTGACCACTCGACGCCGGAGGGCGGGGACATCTCACACCTGTGACGATCGACACAGCTGCGGTATCTTTCTCGCATGGCGACCGAGGAGAACCAGAGGGACATCGAGGACGGGATCGTCACGGACCTCCGGGACCGGATGACGTACAGCTCGTACCTCGCCCTGGATCAGCTGCTCTCCGCACAGCACCCGGTGAGCCGCCCCGAGCACCACGACGAGCTGCTGTTCATCATCCAGCACCAGACGACGGAGCTGTGGCTCAAGCTCGTCCTGCACGAGCTGGGCACGGCGCGCGCCCGGCTGGCCGAGGACGACCTGCGCGCCGCGCTCAAGCACATCGCGCGGGTCAAGCACATCCAAGAGGTCCTCACCCAGCAGTGGTCCGTGCTGGCGACGCTCACGCCCACCGAGTACGCGCAGTTCCGCGGCGACCTGGGCAACTCGTCGGGATTCCAGTCCGTCCAGTACCGGGCGGTGGAGTTCGCTCTGGGCAACAAGAACGAGCGGATGCTCGGCCTCTTCCGCGACCACGCCGAGAACCTCGCCCTGCTCACCGCCGAATGGGAGCGGCCCACGGTGTACGACGAGTTCCTGCGACTCCTCGCCCGCCGCGGGCTGCCCGTTCCCGGGGCGATCCTGGAGCGGGACGTGCGGCTCCCGTACCGGATGCACGACGAACTCGTCCCCGTCATCCGCGCCGTCTACGAGGACCCGCACCGCCACTGGGACCTGTACGAGGCGTGCGAGGAGCTCGTCGACGTCGAGGACAACTTCCAGTTCTGGCGCTTCCGGCACCTGCGCACCGTGACCCGGACGATCGGCAGGAAGATCGGCACGGGCGGCTCCAGCGGGGTGGACTTCCTCCAGCGCGCGCTGGAGCTGACCTTCTTCCCGGAGCTGTACGCCGTCCGCACGGAGATCGGACGGTGACCGTCGTCCGCGCGGTCTCGTTCTTCGACGGGACCGCGATCCGCGAGGGCCGGATCGAGGCGGACCCTCCCGGGCTCCGACTGCGACCCGAGACCGCCCCTCCGGGCACGCCCCGCCTGGCCGGGACCGTCACGGGCCGTTTCACCGACCACCACGTGCACCTGCAGCTCGTGGACCCGTCGCTGCTCGCACGGAGCCGGCTCGGGCGCGTCGTCGACCTCGGCGCCGACCCGGGCGGGATCCGCGCCCTGTGCCAGGCGCACGCCTCGCCGACGCCGGAGCCTGCACGGCCCGGCGACGCCGGTGTCGTGCGGATCGAGTACGCGGGTGCCTTCCTCACCGCGCCCGGCGGCTACCCGTCGGACCGGCCGTGGGCGCCGCCCGGATCCGTGCGCGAGATCACCGACCTCGCCTCCGCGGCACGTGCGGTCGCCGAGATGCACGACGCGGGGGCGACGAGCGTCAAGCTGACGAGCAACAGCACGGCGGGCCCGGTCCTCGACGACGACCTCTTCGCCGCCCTCGTCCGTCTCGCCCACGCCCGCGGGCTCGCCGTCCACGCGCACGCGGAGGGTGCCGGGGAGGCGGCGCGCGTCGCCCGCCTGGGCGCGGACGTGCTCGCCCACGCCCCTTTCACGGAGCGTCTGGAGGACGCGGAGATCGCCCGGCAGGCGGCCTCGGTCGCGTGGATCTCGACACTTGCGATCCACACCGGAATCGAGCGGGACCACGCGATCGACAACCTCCAGCGTTTCCACGCCGCAGGCGGGACCGTTCGGTACGGCACGGACATGGGCAACGGCGACACTCCGGTCGACCTCCGTGTCGACGAGGTGCGGGACCTGCGCGCGGCGGGGGTCACGGACGCCGCGCTCCTCCGCGCGCTCGCCCCGGCGGATCCGCTCCTGCGGGGGAGCGCTCTCCTGCTGCTCCCCGACGGCGACCCCGCCCGCGCGCACCCCCTCGCCGCGGGGGACCTCGCCCACGACCCCGCCCCGACGGAGCACGGCCACGATGCCCCGTCCGGATCCGAATCCCCCGCGCCGACACGACGCCCCGATCCGAAGGAGTCCGCATGACGGATGACCTGCTCGCCCGCGCCGCCGCCCTCGACGAGGCCGATCCGCTGCACGATCGCCTCGCCCTATTTGCGGAGGCCCCCGGCGTCCACGCCTACCTGGACGGCAACTCCCTCGGGCGGCCGCTCGCGGCGCTGCCCGAACGCGTCGCCCGCTTCGTCCGCGAGGACTGGGGCACGCGCCTGATCCGGTCCTGGGACGAGGCGTGGATGGAGCTCCCGCTCCGCCTCGGCGACCGCATCGCCGAGGTCGCTCTGGGCGCCGCCGCCGGTCAGACCGTCGTCGCGGACTCCACGAGCGTCCTGCTCTACAAACTCATCCGGGCCGCCGTGGGCTCCCGCACCGGGACCGGGCGCACCGAGATCGTCGTGGAGCGCGGCAACTTCCCCACCGACCGGTTCATCGTCGAGGGGATCGCCGCCGAGACCGGATCCACGGTGCGGTGGATCGATCCCGATCCGGTCCTGGGCGTCGCGGCGGACGACGTCGCCGCCGCGGTGGGCGCATCGACCTCCGTCGTCGTGCTGAGCCATGTCGACTACCGCTCCGGGGCGCTCGCGGACATGGCCGGGATCACCCGCCTCGCGCACGACGCCGGGGCGCTGGTCCTCTGGGACCTCTGCCACTCGGTCGGCGTCGTGCCGATGCAGCTGGACGCCTGGGGCGTCGACCTCGCCGTGGGGTGCACCTACAAGTACCTGAACGGCGGGCCCGGCTCCCCGGCGTTCGCCTACCTCCGCGCCGAGCACCAGGGGCTCCTCCGCCAGCCGATCCAGGGCTGGTGGGGCGCCGCGGACGTCTTCGCGATGGGCCCCGAGTACGCGCCGGCCCCCGGGATCCGGCAACTGCTCAGCGGCACCCCGCCGGTGATGTCGATGCTCGGGATGCAAGGCATGCTCGACCTCATCGACGAGGCGGGACCGGACGGCGCGCCGGGCATCGAGGCCGTGCGGGCGAAGTCGGTCTCGCTCACGGAGCTCGCCGTGCGGGCGTACGACGAGCTGCTCGCCCCGCTCGGGGTCCGGCTCCTGAGCCCGCGCGACCCCGCGGTGCGCGGAGGCCACGTCACGATCGGCCACCCGGACTTCCGCGCGGTCACCGCGGCCCTGTGGACGCAGGGCGTCATCCCCGACTTCCGCTTCCCCGACGGGATCCGCCTGGGCCTGTCGCCGCTGAGCACCTCGCACGTCGAGACCGTGCGCGGCGTCGTCGCCGTGCGCGACGCCCTGGGCCGATGAGCCGGGAGCCCTCCGTCATCGCCGGCCCGGTCGAGCGGACCGCTGCCGTGCGCGACGACGCGGCCCGGGTCGGCACGGATGCTCTCCCCGACGGGGACGGGCCCGTCCTCGACGACGTCGACGCCCGGCCCGGCAGCACCGTGTCGTATCTGCGCACGGTGATCGGGCTGTACCTGCGCGATCTCGGCGGCCGGATCTCCGCCGCCGACCTCGTCCGCCTGCTCGGCGAGCTGGAGCTGCCGCCCGCCCGGGTGCGCGGCGCGCTCACCCGGGTCAAGCAGCGGGGGCTCCTCCTCGCCGACCGCTCCGACGGCGTCGGCTACCGCCTCAACCCGGCGGCGGCGGGGATGCTCGCCCGCGGCGATCGGCGGATCTTCGCCGTGCGCGAGGCGGATCCCGCCGACGGCTGGTGCCTGGTGTCGTTCTCGGTGCCGGAGAGCCGACGCGACCTCCGGCACCGGCTGCGGCGGGGCCTCGCCTGGATCGGCTGCGGGACCGTCTCCCCCGCGCTGTGGATCTGTCCGGAGCACCTGGCCGACGAGGCGGCTCAGGTCGTCGCCGATCTCGGCGCGGCGGAGTTCGTCACGCTGTTCCGGGGCGCGGCCCCGGCGAGGGATCTCCCGGCGGCAGTACGCGCATGGTGGGACCTGGACGCCCTGCGGCACGAGCACGAGGGCTTCCTCGCCGCGATCGCCCCGCTGCACGTGGTCGACGGCGCCGACGAGGCCGCCGCCTTCGCTGCCTACGTCCGTCTCGTGGACGCGTGGCGGATCCTGCCCTACGTCGACCCGGGTCTTCCGTCGGCGGTCCTGCCCGGCGACTGGCCCGGGGTGCGCAGCACTGCGGCGTTCGCCGAACTGTCGAGCCGCTTCCGCGCGGGCGCGCGCCGCCACGTCCGCGCGGTCACCTCACGTTGACCGCCCCCGCGGACGTCGCCCCGCCTCCCCCGCCGAGTGGTCAGTTTCTGTGGGTTGCGCGGGCGCGAACCCGCAGAAACTGACCACTCGACCGGGCGTCAGGCCTCGGAGCGACGGCGACGGAGGAGGATCGAGACGAGGAGCGCGAGTCCGCCGAGGAGCAGCAGGCCGATCGCCCACGGGAGCCCGGCGATCACGGCACCCGTGATCGCGAGCACCGGCAGGTCCAGGCGCACGCTGTGCGTGCCGGACACCGGGTCGTCGCCGGCGCTGCCGTGGACCGTCGCCGTGTTGTCCACGATCCCGCGCGCGGCCTCGGCCGCAGTGATGCGGTAGACGATCGGGCCGCACTCGGCGCTCTCGCCCGGGGCCAGCGCCGGGATGGCGCAGTCCAGGGTGCCGCCGAGCAGCGCATCCTCGATCGTGAGGCCGGTGACCGTGACGGCACCGGTGTTCACGACGCGGAAGCGGAAGGCCACCGTGTCGCCCGCGCTGACGGCTCCGTCGCGGTTCGCGTCGACGTAGTCGCCGCCGGACTTCTCCAGCGTCACCGCCGCCGGCGCGTCGATCGGCACGGTCACGGTGTCGTCCACGGTCACCGTCCCGCTGCCGTCGCCGGTCGCGGTCGCCGTGTTCACGATCGCTCCCGCGTCCACCTCGGCCTGCGTCAGCACGGCCGCGGGGCCGGTGCAGGTCACCGACTCGCCCGGAGCCAGCGTGGTCGGGTCGCACACGACGTCGCCGTCGAGCCGCGCGTCCGTCACCGCGATGCCGTGGAGCGTCGTCGTGCCGGTGTTCGTCACCGTGAACGAGAACACCACGGTGTCGCCGGCGTCCACGCGGCCGGAACCGTTCGCGTCGACGATGTCGCCGGCGGTCTTCTCCAGCGCCAGCCCGTCCGTCCCGTGGACCGCGACGTCCGCGGTGTCCCGGTCGCTGACGGCGGCGCCGCCGCCCGTGCCGGAGGCCGTGGCCTCGTTGTGGACGGTCCCGGCGTCGACGTCGGCCTGCGTGAGCGGGTAGACCACAGGTGCGCAGGTCACGGAGGCCCCCGGAGCGAGCGACCCGTCACCGAGCGCGTCGCAGGCCACGGGGCCGCCGAGGAGCGTGTCCGTGATCGCGACGCCGGTGAGGGTCGTCGTGCCGGTGTTCGTCACCGTGAACGTGTACGCGACCGTGTCGCCGGCGCCGATGCGCCCGTCGCCGTCCGCATCGGTCGGGGCGCCCGCGGTCTTGACCAGTGCGATCCCGGTCTCCCCCGTGATCGCCACATCGGCCGCCGCGTCGTCGGAGACGGTGCCGCGCGGGCCGGTCGCGGTGACGACGGCCTCGTTGTGCACGGTGCCGCGCTCCACGTCCTCCTGGGTCAGCAGGTAGCGGATCGGACCGCAGTCGACGCTCGCGCCCGGAGCCAGCGTCGCGCCGTCCAGGGCGGGGCAGTCCAGCGCTCCGCCGAGGAGCGGATCGGACAGCTCCGGATCCGTGAGCGTCGTGGTGCCGAGGTTCCGGACCGTGAACGCGTAGTCCACGGCGTCGCCCGCACCGGTGCGCCCGTCGCCGTCCAGGTCCACGAGAGCGACGACGCTCTTGGTGAGGCCGATCGCATCGGCGCCGTCGATCGCGACGTCCGCCTGCGCGTCGTCGTCGACCGGGCCCTGCGGAGAGGTCGCCGAGACAGAGGCCTCGTTGTGCACGACGCCGCCGTCGATGTCACCCTGCGTCAGGGTGTGCACCACCGGCGCGCAGGTGACCGAGGCCCCCGGGGCCAGCGGACCGTCGATCGCCGCGCAGGCCAGCTCTCCGCCGAGCATCGGGTCGGTCACGACCACGTCGGTCAGCGTCGTGGTGCCGGTGTTGTGGACGGTGAAGGTGTAGGCGACCGTGTCGCCCGCGCCGAGCACGCCGTCCCCGTCGGCGTCCACCGGGGCTCCGGCGACCTTGTCCAGCGCGATGCCGCTCGTGCTGAGCAGGACGACGTCGACCGCGTCCTCGTCGGACACGGGCCCGCGCACCGAGTCGCCCGAGACCTCGGCGACGTTGTGCACCGCACCGGCGTCGACGTCGGCCTGTGTCAGCGTGTGCGTGACCGGGCCGCAGTCGATCGCCGCACCGGGATCGAGGACTGCGCCGTCCAGCGCGGGACAGTCGATCGCGCCGCCGAGCATCCCGTCGCGCAGCTCCAGCCCGCTCAGCCGCACCGTCCCGGTGTTGACGACGCGGAACGAGAAGTCCACGGTGTCGCCGGCGCCGATCCGGCCGTCGCCGTTCGCGTCCGCCGGCTCACGGGCGGTCTTGTCCAGCTCCACGGCGGCGACCGGGACGAAGGACACGTCCGCGTCGTCCCCGCCGGAGACCGGGCGGTCGTCCGGCGCGGTGCCCGTCACGGACGCCTCGTTGTGCACGGAGCCGCGCTCCACGTCGTCCTGGGTCAGCGCGTACGCGACCGGCCCGCACACGACCTGGTCTCCCGGGCTCAGCGCGACGCCGGCGAGCGCATCGCAGGCGAGCTCGCCGCCGAGGAGCGGATCCGACAGCCGCACGTCGGTGATCGTCGTGGTGCCGGTGTTGCGCACGGTGAACGTGTACTCGATCGTGTCGCCCGCGCCGATGCGTCCGTCGCCGTTCGCGTCGACCGGCGTTCCCGCGGCCTTCTCGAGGCCGAGCCCGTCGACCGCCGGGATGGTCGCGTCGGCGGTGTCGTCATCCGTCACGGTGCGTCCGCCCGGCGCGGTCGCGGTCCCCTCCGCCGTGTTG
This sequence comes from Microbacterium resistens, assembly GCF_021172025.1. NCBI lineage: Bacteria > Bacillati > Actinomycetota > Actinomycetes > Micrococcales > Microbacteriaceae > Microbacterium > Microbacterium resistens. The sequence goes on along the minus strand of NZ_CP082781.1, from coordinate 3,555,696 downwards.
TGCACGGTGCCGCGGTCCACGTCCTCCTGCGTCAGCGTGTAAGTCACCGGAGCGCACGTCACCGCCTGGCCGGGGGCGAGGGCCGCGCCGTCGAGCTCCGGACACGTCACCGCGCCGCCGAGCAGCGGGTCGGTGAGCACGATGCCCGTCAGCGTGGTCGTCCCGGTGTTGCGCACCGTGAAGGTGTACGCGACCGTGTCGCCCGCGCCGATGCGTCCGTCGCCGGTCGCGTCCACCGGCGCTCCGGCGTCCTTGATCAGCTCCACGCCGTCCTCGGCGGGCAGCGGCACGTCGGCCGTGTCCCGATCCGTCGCCGGACCGCTGGTCGAGCGTCCCGTGGCCGTGGCCGCGTTGTGCACGGCGCCGGCGTCGAGGTCCGCCTGGGTCAGCGTGTACGCGACCGGGCCGCAGGAGAGGCTGTCGCCGGGGCTCAGCTCGGCGCCGTCGAGGGCCGGGCAGTCGACCACGCCGCCGAGCAGCGGGTCGCTGAGCACGAGGTCGCGCAGGATCGTCGTCCCGGAGTTGCGCAGGGTGAACGTGTAATCGATCGTGTCGCCCGCGCCGATCCGGCCGTCGCCGTCCGCGTCCACCGGCGCGCCGGCATCCTTGGTCAGCTCGATGCCGTTGAAGCCCGTGATGACGACGTCGGCGCTGGACTCGTCGGAGACGGGTCCGATGGATCCGGTGCCGTCGACGCGGGCGGTGTTGTGCACGAGACCCGCCTCGATGTCGGCCTGGGTCAGCGTGTGCGTGAAGCGGCCGCAGGTCCAGGGCGAGCCCGGTGTGAGCAGGGACACGCCGCACAGCGGTCCCGCCGAGAGCAGCGGGTCGCGGATGGTCACCTGCTCGAGCGTGGTCGACCCGATGTTGCGCACGGCGAAGACGTAGTCGATCGCGTCGCCGGCGCCGATCAGCCCGTCGCCGTTCACGTCGCGGACCGCGGACGGCGTCTTCACGAGCTCGATCGCGTCCGTGCCGTCGATGCGCACGGTCGCCTCGGCCTCGTCGGTGACGGTGCCGCGCGGCGCGTCCGCGATGACGGTGGCCACGTTGTGCGCGATGCCCTGGTCGACGTCGTCCTGGGTCAGCGTGTACGTGATCGGCCCGCACGCCGCCTCGGCACCGGGGGCGAGCTCGGCGGGCACGTCCGGACAGAGCACGTCGCCGGCCAGCATCTCGTCGGTGACGACCGGGTTCGTGAGGGTCGTGGTGCCGGTGTTGCGCACCGTGAACGAGTAGTCCACCGTGTCGCCGGCGCTCACGAGCCCGTCCCCGTTCGCGTCCACGACGGATCCGGCCTGCTTGACCAGGCTGATCGCGTTGACGGAGGGGATCGTCGTGTCCGCGGTGCCCTCGTCGGTCACGACGGCCCCGACGGGATCGGTCCCGGAGGCGGTGGCCACGTTGTGCACCGTCCCGCCGTTCACGTCGTCCTGCGTGAGGAGGTAGCGCACCGGCGCGCAGGAGACGGACTCCCCGACCCCGATCGTCGCGCCGGAGAGCTCCGGGCAGTCGACCGCGCCGCCGAGCAGCGCGTCCGTCACGGTCACGTCGTGCAGGGGCACATCGCCGGTGTTGCGGACGGTGAAGGTGTAGTCGATCGCATCCCCGGCGCCGATCCGGCCGTCGCCGTCCACGTCGACCGGAGCGCTCGGCGTCTTGACGAGCTCGAGGGCGGGGTGGCGCTCGATGATCGTGGTGATCATCGAGGAGTCGTTGCGTCCGTTCGGGTCGTACGTGACCGGCGACACGACGCGGGCGTCGTTCAGCACCGAGAAGTCGGTCGTCGCGGGGTCGACCCGTGCGGTGATCGTGGCGGTGAACTCGGCGCCGGCCTCGAACATGACCAGCGTGCAGTCGACGCTGCGGTCCCGCGCCGTGCATTCGGGGGTCGTCGTCGCGAGGTCAACGAGCCCGTTGCTCGGCAGATCGAAGACGTTCACGATCTCCGCGGTGCTCGGGCCGTTGTTGCGCACGGTGAGGGTGTAGGTGATCGTGCCGCCGGCGCTGATCCGGTTCACGTCCGCGGTCTTCTCGACCGAGATGTCGGCGGCGGCGATCACCGGCACGACCGAGGTGGACGTGTTGTCCTCCGGATCCGGGTCCGGCGTGCCGGAGGTGACCACGGCGGTGTTCGCCACGTCGCCGGTCGCGGCGAAGGTCCCGGTGACGCGGAGCGTCGCGCTCGCGCCGGGAGCGAGGGGCCCCACGAGCCAGCGTGCCGTCGCGGCGTCCCAGACGCCCCGGGAGGGCTCCGCCCCGGAGATCGTCACGCCGGCGGAGGGCTGCTCGTCGACGACGACGTCCTGGGCGACGGAGGGGCCGTCGTTGCGGACCACCACGTCGTACTCCACCGGACCGCCGATGTGCGGGAAGCGCTGCTCCACCGCCGTCTTCACGATCGACAGGTCCGCGGAGGGGGCGAAGTCGTTCTCCACGGTGCTGGTGTTGTTGTTCTCGTCGGGGTCCGGAGTCGCCGACTCGATCGCGGCGGTGTTGCTCACCGTGCCGGTGAGGTTCTGGTCCCATGCTCCCTCGATGTGGATCTCGGCTCCGGCACCGGGGGCGAGATCGCCCAGCGCGCAGGAGACCACGCCGTCGGTCACCGTGCAGCCCGTGTCGAGCACGCCGGGCGTGAAGCCGACGGGCAGGACGTCGGTGATCACTGCGCCCCGGGCGGTCGAGGGACCGTTGTTCCGATACGAGATCGTGTAGACCGAGCGGGACCCGGGGACGGGGTCGCCCGCGTGCAGCTTCTGGACCGAGAGGTCCGCGCTCTGGACGACGCGGACGTCGGCCGAGTCGGAGTTGTTGGAGGTGTCCTGGTCGTCCGCGGGGGCGGCCACGGAGGCGGTGTTGGTCAGCGTGCCCTCGGGAGCATCGGGGTCGACCTGGACGGTCAGCACGATTGTGCTGGTCTCCGACGCCGAAAGCGTGTCCCAGGCGCAGCGGAGCGCCGTCCCGTCCTGGACGGCGCAGTCGGCCGTGCCGTTGACACCGGTGATCGTGAGCCCGGCGGGCACGACGTCGTCGAGGACCGCGTTCTGCGCCGCGGAGGAGCCGAGGTTGCGCACGACGATCGTGTAGTCGAACGTCCCGCCCGCCGCGACCTCCTCGACCGAGGCGGTCTTGACGACCGTGAGATCCGCGATGACGATCGGCTCGAAACTGGTGGAGGAGGCGTTGTTCGACGGGTCGGGGTCGTTCGTCGACGACGTGACCGTGGCGGTGTTCTGCACCACGGCGGTCGCACCGGGGGCGAGCGTGACGGTGATAACCGCCGAGCGCTCCTCGCCGGCCGGGACCGTGCCGAGGGCGCAGCGGACGGTGCCGTCGGTGACGGTGCACGCGGACTCGGCCGGCGTCGCGCTCACGAACGTCGTGTCGGGGTCGAGCGGATCCGTGATCGTGACGTCCTGCGCATCGGACGGTCCGTCGTTGCGCACGGTGAGCGTGTAGGTCAGGTTCTCACCCGCCACCGGGGCCTCCGGGGCGAAGACCTTCTGGATCGACAGGTCCGCCGACGCCGACAGGATGCCGTTGACGCCCGCGGTGTTGTTGGACCGGTCGGGGTCGAACCGGTCTCCCGCGATCGTGACCGTGTTGTGCAGGGCGGACCCGGAGGGGAAGTCCGGGCTCAGGATGCCGCTGATCGTGATCGGGACATCCGCGCCGACCGCGAGGTCCGCCATCGCGCAGCTGACCGTCGATCCGCTCACGGTGCAGTCGCCGCCCGCCGTGGTCGCGGAGACCTGGGTGAGACCCGCCGGGAGCGTGTCCGTCACGGTCACGCCGGTGCCGGTCTGGGGGCCGGCGTTCGTGGCGCGGATCGTGAAGGTGACCGGCCGACCGGCGACGAGGGGGGACGTGTCGAGGGTCTTCGTGACCCCGAGATCGGCCGCCGGGCCGACGGGGACGGCGGTCTCGTTGGTCCGCGACGTACGCTCCTGGCCGTCCAGGTCGCGGAAGGAGACGAGGGCCTCGTTGCGGATCGTCGTGTCCGCGCCGGCGAGCGTCACCCGCGTGTCGAAGGTGTAGGTGGCGGAGGCTCCGGCGGCGAGGGATCCTCCGGCGGCGGCGGTACCGCCGTCACCGATCCGGAACCGGACGCTCCGATCGCCCGAGACGTACTCGGCCCGGTCATCCCCGGCGGCGTCCGTGAGCGCGCCCGCCCCCGCGCCCGCCGCGATCCGCAGGGATCCCGGGACGAACTCCTGGCCGGCCTGGATGACGTCGCCGGACGAGACCTGCGTCGCCGGGTTGCCGCCGTCGTTGCGCGTCGTCACCGTGTAGCGGAGGACGTCGCCCACCTCGGCGGTCGTCCCGCCACGAGTGACGTTGGTCACCGACTTGCTGCTGACGAGACAGGGCCCGGTGCCGAATGTGATGTCGTCGAGGAAGTTGCCGACGCTCGCGTTGCCGCCCGCGGACGAGACCGCCTCGAAGCCGAACCGCGTCGTCGTCTGGCCCGGGGGGGACGGTGTAGGTGCCGGTATACGCGCCCCAGGCGGTGTTGCCGTCCGCCATGTTGTCGCGGACGATCGGGAGGCTCGTGGGCGCGCCGGGGGCACCGATCCGCACGCGCATGACGTCCGTGCCGCTGCGTCCACGGTGCTTGAGGGACCAGGTGAGCGTCTGCCCGGGCGTGGTCGCCACGTCCTGGTAGAGCATGCTCCGCTGGTTCGCGTTGAGCTCGGCGAACTGGTTCCCGGCGGCGGCGGGGACGCCCTGGAACCCGCTGCGCCACAGCTCGATCATCTTGTCGGTGGCGGTCGTGGACCAGCCGGGCACGACCGACTCGTTCACGATCTGGTAGTTGCCGCTGACCGTCGGCTGCTCGAAGCCGCCGTTGACCAGCGACACCGAACCCGCGCAGACCGTCGGGTCCTGCGCCGCCTGAGCGGCGACCGGAGCGACGGCCTGTCCGACGACGGTGAGCCCGGCCGCCAGCAGGACGGCGGCGGTGGCTCCCGCGACACCACGAACGACGGACCATTCAGTCCAAGACCCCACGAAGATCCCCTTCATCCCGACGACACGCCGAAGGCGCACGTCTTCCCCCTGAACTCCCAGGTTATGTGACCTACCGGTATTTTGCCTACTTCGATCCTGGGGCCTTCGGCATGCCGGTACGGGTCAGGGAGTCAGCAGAACGAGCTCCTGCGTCGCCCTCGTCATCGCGACGTAGCGGTCCACGGCGCCCTCGATCCCGTCCCCGAACCCTTCCGGGTCGACGAGGACCACGAGGTCGAACTCCAGCCCCTTGGCGGTCTGCGGGGTGAGCGACCGGATCCGCGGATGCCGGAGCGCCCGGTCCGCGCCGATCACGCACGCGAGGCCCTCCTCGTGGGCGTCGAGCCAGGCGGAGAGGATGGCGTCGAGCTCCGGGACGCGCCCCCGCCGCACGGGAACGCCGCTGCGGCGCACCGACGTCGGGACGTTCGCGTCCGGCAGCGCGGCGCGGATCACCGGCTCGGCGGCGGCCATCACCTCCTCCGGCGTCCGGTAGTTGATGCTCAGCGACGCCTCGCGGATCTCGCGCAGCCCCGCCCGCTCCAGCCGCGCCCGCCAGCTCTCCCGGAACCCGTGCCTGGCCTGCGCACGATCGCCGACCACCGTGAGGCTGCGGGATGGGGCTCGGCGCAGCAGCATCGTCCATTCGGCGTCGGTGAGTTCCTGCGCCTCGTCCACGATCACGTGGGCGAACGGACCGGCGAGCGCGTCCGGGTCCGGGCGCAGACGCGCGGCCTCGTCGAGGATCGCGTCGCGCATGCCCTCGCCGTCGGGCCCGAAGAAGTAGCCCGTCACGGCGCTCTCGAAGTCGTCATCCGCGGCGATGAGCTCGTCGATCACCCTGTCCCGCTGCTCCCGCTCCTCCTGCGAGACCCGCTCCTCGCGTCGCCGCTGCGCGGAACCGCGCGGATCGCCGATGAGGTCCCGCGCGGCGTCGAGGAACGGCAGGTCCGATCGCGTCCAGCGCCGCGCCTCGGACGCCTCGCGACGGAGTGCGTCCCGCTCCGCCTCCGTCAGCCACGGGGCGCAGATCCGGAGGTAGGCAGGGACGCTCCACAGATCGGCCACGACCCCGGCCGGATCCAGGATCGGCCAGGCGGCGGCGAACGCCCGCTGCAGCGGGGTGCTGCGCCGAAGCGCGGCGTCGAGCTGACGAGGCGGCACGTCCTCGTCGGCGTGGTCCTCGACGAGCGCGCCGACGAGCGCGTCCCAGGCGATGTCGCGCGCCTCGTTGTGGGCGGTGCCGGGCTCCGGGGCGTCGAACGCGGCCGCCCAGTCGGCCGGTTCCACGCGCACGTCACGCCACGGCGTCTCGACCTCCAGCGGCGTGGACGGGGGCTGCTCGTGGTAGCGCACGGCGGCGGCGACCGCATCGAGCAGACGGCTCCCGGATTTGATCCGCAGCGCCTCGGGATCCGTCTCGACCGCGATCGCGTCCCCGTCCCTGCCCTCGGGCACGAGGTCGGTCAGCGTGCAGACCCGGACGCCGTCCTCACCGAGGCTCGGCAGCACATCCTCCACGTAGGCGAGGTACGGGCGGTGCGGGCCGACGAACAGGACACCGCCGCCGCCTCGGCCCAGCCGGGGCTCGGCGTGCATGAGATAGGCGGCGCGGTGCAGCGCGACGACGGTCTTGCCCGTGCCCGGCCCGCCGTCGACGACGAGCACGCCGCGCGAGGGCGAGCGGAGGATCGCGTCCTGGTCGGCCTGGATCGTGCCCAGCACGTCCCGCATGCGCGGCGAACGGCTGGCGCCGAGGCTCGCGATGAACGCCGACTGGTCGTCGAGCGCGGCCCGGTTGATCTCGTCCGCGTCGCGGGCGTCGTCCCCGAGGGCGTCGACGTCGAAGACCTCGTCCCAGTAGTCCGTGATGCGCCGCCCCGTCCAGCGGTATCGGCGCCGGCTGACGAGGCCGCGGGGATCGGCGTGGGTCGCTCCGAAGAACGGCTCGGCGGCCGGTGCCCGCCAGTCCACGAGCAGACGCCGGCCGTCGCTCGCGGTGAGGCCGATCCGCCCGATGTAGACGGGCTCGGACTCGTCGCGGCGGATCATCCGCCCGAGGCACAGGTCGACGCCGAAGCGACGCAGGAGCTGGATCCGCGACGACAGCCGGTGGATCTCGAGGTCCCGCTCGAGCACCTCCTGCCCGTGGCGCACGGGAAGAGCGCGCAGCCGGGTCAGCCGCTCCTCGCTCTCGGCGACCTCCTCGGCGAGACGCGCGTCCAGGGCGCGGAGATGGTCGTCGTCCGCGGAGATGAGGCGGGGATCCGCCTTGCGGGTGCGTTCGGCGGGCAGGGCGAAGATCGCCGTCCGCCGCGCGCCGTCGTCGGCACGGTACGCGGGGCGCCCAAGGGCGTCGAGGGGCGGTTCGGGGGTGTGGTCGGGGGCCTGGTCGGGGGTGCGGTCGGGGGTCTGGTCGGGGGTCTGGTCGGGCTGAGCGGAGAGGGGTGCGGCAGGGGTCACGATTCTCCCGTCGGGATGGCGAAGCCACCCATTCTGCGCCCCTATGGGGCCCTTGCCGCAAGCCCCGGTCCCGCCGGTAAACTGGAAGTGCGCAGGGGGATCCGTTGTCCTCTGTCGAGTGGTCAGTTTTTGTGGGTTCAGCGCCCGGCAACCCACAAAAACTGACCACTCGATGAGCAGCGGCGCGAGGGGTCGCCTACGCTCGAAGAGCGCCGCCGCCGCTCGGCCCCGTCCCGGGCCGACCGCCGAGGCCGCGGCGCGTCCGCTCAGGAAGGTGCCCCATGCCCGAGACGTCGGCCGCCCGCGCCCACGCCGAAGACCTCGCAGACTTCGTCGCCGCATCCCCGTCCAGCTACCACGCCGCCGAAGAGGTCGCCCGGCGCCTGGAGGACGTGGGCTTCCAGCGCCTCGACGAGACCGAGGCCTGGCCGACCCAGGCCGGCGGCCGCTTCGTCGTCGTCCGGGACGGCGCGGCGATCGCGTGGACCGTTCCGGCGGGCGCCTCCGCCACCACGGCGGCGCACATCCTCGGCGCGCACACCGACTCCCCCGGATTCAAGCTCAAGCCGCGCCCGACCACCGGCGCCAAGGGATGGCTGCAGGCCGGCGTCGAGGTCTACGGCGGTCCGCTGCTGAACTCCTGGCTCGACCGGGAGCTGCGCCTGGCCGGGCGCCTCGCCCTCGCCGACGGCCGCATCGTCCTCGCGGCCACGGGTCCCCTGCTGCGGCTGCCTCAGCTCGCGATCCACCTGGACCGCGGCGCCAACAACGGCCTCGCCCTCGACAAGCAGGTGGAGACCCAGCCGGTGTGGGGCCTGGGTGACCCCGTCGAGGAGGATCTGCTCGCTGAGCTCGCCGCGTCCGCCGGCGTCGATCCGGCGGACATCCGCGGTTTCGACGCGGTCGTCGCCGATTCGGCGCGCGGAGCGGTGTTCGGCAAGGACGACGCCTTCTTCGCCAGCGGCCGGCTGGACGACCTGGCCTCGGTGCACGCGGGCGTCGTCGCGCTCGCGGAGGCCTCCGCCGACGGCCCGGCCGGCGACCGGATCGCGGTCCTGGCCGCCTTCGACCACGAGGAGCTGGGATCGGCCTCGCGCTCCGGCGCGGCGGGTCCGTTCCTGGAGGACGTCCTGGAGCGGATCTACGCCGGACTCGGCGCCGACGCCGTGGACACCCTGCGCGCGTACGCCGGATCCTGGTGCCTCTCCAGCGATGTGGGCCACTCCGTCCACCCCAACTACGTCGGCAAGCACGATCCCGTCGTCCAGCCGCTGCTCGGCTCGGGCCCGACCCTGAAGATCAACGCCAACCAGCGCTACGCGACCGACGCCGTGGGCGCTGCCGCCTGGAACGCCTGGTGCGAGGCCGCGGGCGTCGCGAGCCAGGAGTTCGTGTCGAACAACGCCGTGCCGTGCGGATCGACGATCGGGCCGATCACCGCGACCCGGCTCGGCATCCGCACCGTCGACGTCGGCATCCCGATCCTGTCCATGCACTCGGCCCGCGAGCTCGCCGGCGTCAGCGATCTGCACGACCTCTCCCGCGTCGCCGCCGCGTTCTTCACCGCTCGTTGAGCGACACTTCGACTCGCTGCGCTCGCTCAGTGCAGGTCTCCGCGAGACGAAACGCCCCAGCCCCAGGTAACGACGTTTCGTCTCGTCGCTGCGCTCCTCGCTCAACGACCGGAAGCGCCGAGAGACGAAACGCTGTCCCCCACCGCGCGGACAGTGCCAGGATGAGGGCATGTCCGCTAAGAGCGCCGCTCCCGCCGCATCGACCCTGATCGAGCGCACCGGGATCGAGATCATCCCCGAGTCCGATCGCACCGCGCGACCCCGCGACCTGTTCTGGCCGTGGTTCGCCGCGAACGTGTCGGTCTTCGGCATGTCGTACGGGTCGTTCGTGCTGGGCTTCGGGATCTCGTTCTGGCAGGCGACGCTCGTCTCCGTCATCGGGATCGTCGTGTCGTTCCTGCTCTGCGGCCTGATCGCGATCGCGGGCAAGCGCGGCTCCGCGCCGACGATGGTCCTGTCCCGTGCCGCGTTCGGCGTGCACGGGCAGAAGGTCCCCGGCATCGTGTCGTGGCTGACCTCGATCGGCTGGGAGACGTTCCTCGCCATCATGGCGGTGCTCGCCACCGCCACCGTCATCACGCAGCTCGGCGGCGACGGGAAGAACATCGGACTGCGGATCGCGGCGACCGTGATCGTCGCGGCCCTCATCGTGACCGCCTCGGTGCTCGGCTACCACACGATCATGAAGCTGCAGTCGGTGCTGACGTGGGTCACGGGCGTCGTGACGGTCCTCTACATCGCCCTCACCATCGGGCACATCGATCTGGGGGCGGTCATGGCGCTCCCCTCGGGCAGTGCCGGTCAGGTCATCGGCGCGCTCGTCATGGTGATGACCGGATTCGGCCTGGGCTGGATCAACATCGCCGCGGACTGGTCGCGCTACCAGAAGCGGACAGCGTCCGACGGCGCGATCGTCGCCTGGAACACGATCGGCGGATCCGTCGCCCCCGTCGTCCTGGTCGTCTTCGGCCTGCTGCTCGCGGGATCCGACGAGGACCTCAGCGCGATGATCGCCTACGACCCGATCGGCGCCCTCGCGACGCTCCTGCCGGTCTGGGTCCTCATCCCGTTCCTCCTGACCGCGGTGCTGGCGCTCGTGTCCGGCGCCGTGCTCGGCATCTACTCCTCCGGCCTGACGCTGCTGAGCCTGGGCATCCGGATCCCCCGTCCCACCGCCGCGGCGATCGACGGGGTGATCCTCACGCTCGGCACCATCTGGGTCGTGTTCTTCGCCGAGGACTTCCTCGGTCCGTTCCAGTCGTTCCTCATCACCCTCGGCGTGCCGCTGGCGTCCTGGGCGGGCATCCTCATCGCCGACATCCTGCGACGGCGCCGCGACTACGACGAGGCGGCGCTGTTCGACCCGCGCGGGCGGTACGGCTCCTGGGACGCGATCTCGATCGGCACCATGATCGTGGCGAGCCTGATCGGCTGGGGCTTCGTGGTCAACGGCTTCGCCGAGGCGGCTCCGTGGAACAACTGGCAGGGGTACCTGTTGTTCCTGGTCGGCGGCAGGGACGGCGAGTGGGCGTTCGCGAACCTCGGCGTCTTCTTCGCCCTGGTGCTGTCGTTCCTGGTGACCTACGTCGCCCGGGCCGGACGGATCCGCCGCCAGGAAGAGACCGCGCGGTGACGGGGCGGGACGCCCCGCGAGACGAGGACGCCCCCGACACCGCACGGCCCTGGCTCCTCGTCATCGACCCGCAGAACATCTTCGCCTCGCCCGATTCCGCATGGGGCTCTCCGTTCTTCCCGGATGCGCTCGCACACATCGTCCGGCTCGCGGAGGCGGCCGGCTCCCGGGTGCTCGTCACCCGCTGGCTCCCCACCGCCGACCGCGCGACCAGCTGGGGGGACTACTTCGCCGCGTGGCCCTTCGCCGATCGGCCCGCGGACGATCCGCTGTACGACCTCGTCCCCGCCGCACGCGCGCTCTCCCCGCACCCGACTCTGGATCTGCCGACGTTCGGCAAGTGGGGACCGGAGCTGGAGCGGATCACCGGCGGCGCCCCCGTCGTCGTCACCGGCGTCTCGACCGACTGCTGTGTGATCTCGACCGTCCTGGCGGGGGCGGACGCGGGAGGCCGCATCACGGTCGTCCCCGAGGCCTGCGCGGGCTCGACCGCGGAGAACCACGACGCCGCGATCCGCGTGCTGGGGCTGTACCCGCCCCAGGTCGCGCTCGCGTCCGCCGACACGGCTGCGATGATGCTGACCGGAACAGCCGCCCGAGAGGAGTCCGCCCCGTGAGCGCCCACCCGTCCCGTCGTCCGTGGCACCGCACGCGCATCGCGCTGGGGATCGTCCTGTCCGTCGTCGTCGTGATCGGGATCGTCGGATCGATCACGCCCTGGCCGTCGGCGATGCTGATCCGGACCGTGTTCACGAAGGGCGGCGTGGAGACGGCGGCCGAGATGGAACGGCACGCTCCTGATGCCGCCCTCGACGAGCGGCTGGCCGTGCCGTATGCCGAGGGAGCCGACACGACGATGGACGTCGTCACGCCGGCATCGGCCGACGGGCCGCTGCCCACGGTCGTGTGGATCCACGGCGGCGCCTGGATCTCCGGATCCAGCAGCGATGTGCTGCCGTACATGCGCATCCTCGCCGCGGAGGGGTACGCCGCCATCGCGCCGAACTACACACTCGGCCCCGAAGGCACCTACCCGACCGCCGTGACGCAGCTCAATGACGCGCTCGCGTACATCGACGCGCACGCCGAGGAGCTCGGGGTCGATCCGGACCGGATCGTGCTCGCCGGCGACTCCGCAGGGGCTCAGCTGGCCAGCCAGCTCGCCGTCCTCGCCACGAGCAGCGAGTACGCGATGCTGGCCGGGGTAGCTCCCGCGCTGACGGCGGACCAGCTCCGCGGCGTGGTGCTCAACTGCGGTGTGTACGATCTCGCCGCGCTCGCCGCGCTGCAGGGCATCGCCGGCTGGGGCCTGAAGACGGCGATGTGGGCGTACAGCGGCACGAAGACCTGGGCCGAGGAGGCGCCGGGCTCGCTCATGTCCACGATCGACCACGTGACGGCCGACTTCCCGCCCACGTACATCAGCGGCGGAAACGGAGACGGGCTGACCTGGCTCCAGTCGATCCCCATGTCACAGCGCCTGGAGGAGCTGGGCGTGGACGTGACGACGCTGTTCTGGCCCGCGGATCACGAGCCGGCGCTGGCCCACGAGTACCAGTTCCACCTGGACAACGACGAGGCGCAGACCGCGCTGCAGAAGACCCTCGCCTTCCTCGACGCCCACGCGAAAGCCTGATCCGCGGGTCAGGCGCGCAGGTTCTCCGCAGGGCGAAGTCGGGCGGCGCGGACGGCGGCGAGACCCCCTCCGCCCGCACCGACGATCAATCCGCTCCCCAGCGCGACGGGCAGGAGCAGGAGATCGAACACCGGCGTCCAGCGCTGGCCGATGGTCACGGCGAGGATCGCGCACATCCCGAGAAGCAGACCGACGACCCCGCCCGAGAGACCGATGAGTCCTGCTTCCCAGGTGAGGAGGGCAGCGATCTGGTGATCTCGTGCGCCGAGGGCCTTGCGCATCCCGATCTCTCCCCGCCGTGCGTTGACGGCGAGAAGAGAGGAGTTGGTGAGTGCGACGACGGCGACGATAAGAGCGAGAAGGGTGAAGGCCGCCAGAGTGATCCTCACGCCCTGTTCGATCTCTCCCCGGAGCTGGGCAGAATCCGTCGGCGCGTGGACGGTGATGCTCTCCCGCGCGAAGGGATTCAGGGCGGGAGGAAGCTGTCGCGCGACCTGCGGTGCGGCGCCTGCCGCTGTGACGGTCAGGAGGGTCGCGTCGACGGCGCCGGGCAGCTGCGCCTGGTCCGGCGAACCGACGATGGCCTCACCTCGAAGCAAGGGAAGGCGTGAGGACTCGGTGATGATCCCGGCGACGACGTACTCTGTGCCGTCGATGGATACCACCGTCGTCTCCGCGATACTGCCGAGACGGAGGTCTTTCGCGAGCAGGTCGCCGACCAGTGCTTCATCGCTCTTCAACGCTCCCGTGTGCCACGGCGCCTCGGCGACGGCGAGACGGGCAGCAGCAGCGATGTCGCCGAACGCGATGTGGGAACGGACCTGACGGGCTTCGGCGAACGTGGAGACGGTCCCGGGCCCGAGGCTCACCATGAGCGCGGCGGATTCGACGCCGTTCAGCTTCTCGGCGATGGCCGGAGAATCCTCGAGAGACGGAGCATGCGGTGCTCCGGTGGACCAATACGCCGTGACTTCCCGGTTCAGATGGGCGTCGAACGTCGCGGCGACCTGCGCGGAGGCGGAAGCGGACAGTCCCAGAGTGGTGATCGTCAGGCCGACCGCGATCGCGACCGCGACGAGCTGACCGACAGACTGCGTGGTCCGTGACCATACGGAGGCCCAGGCGTCCCGCACCACGTCGCCGAGAGCCGAACGAGCATGGTGTTGTTCGGGTTCGTCAGCCAGAGCGGAATCCCCGGAGGAGACGGCGGGGCGCGCGTCCTCTCCGCCTGCCTCGCCCTTCCCGCTGTCCGACACCACACGTCCGTCCATGATCCGCACGGTCCTTCGTGCCCGGGCCGCGACCTCGGCCGCGTGGGTGACGATGACCACGGTCGCACCGTTGTCGTTGAGTCGCTGCAGTTCATCGAGCACCTGGCTCGCCGTTCGGGAGTCGAGATTCCCCGTCGGCTCATCGGCGAGGATCAACGGCGCTGCCGACGCCGTGGCCCTCGCGATCGCCACCCGCTGGCGCTGGCCGCCGGAGAGCGTGGAGGTGCTCTGCTCGGCGCGGTCCCCGAGCCCGACCGCCTCAAGGGCACGACGTGCGCGCTCTCGACGCTCCGGGCGGGGCCTGCCTCGGTAGAGCAGGTTGAGTTCGGCGCTGTCGATCGCGGGACGACCCTCCAGCAGATGGAACGCCTGGAAGATGAATCCGATCGTTCGTGCGCGCACCTGCGCAGCAGCGCGGTCAGCCCTCGAGTTCACCCGTTCGCCGGCGAGCTCGTACTCTCCCGCTGTCGGGGCGTCAAGCAGCCCGAGGATGTTCATCAACGTCGTCTTGCCTCCGCCCGACGGACCGATGATCGCGACGAACTCCCCCCGTTCGACGACCAGATCGACGTCCTTCAAGGCGTCGACATCCGCACCGCGAGCGACGGTATACGTCCGAGAGACACCCCTTAGGCGGATCATCGCGCGTTCATCCGACACGGACGTCTTCCCCTTCACGGAGGGCGTCCGCGTCCCGGGGCGCAAGCGCGACCTGACCTCGATGCGTCACGATGACGTCCACCGGCACTTCCCTGAAGGATCCGTCCTCCTCGTGCCTGAAGACGGCGGCTCGCCCTCCCCCACGATCCGCGACGGCAGAGACGGGCACGAGGAGCGCCTCCTCCGCCAAGAGCATGCGCGTGACGACGACCCGCGCAGATCCGACCGGCACGGTCGGCGGCAAGGCGGTGTTCGGTGTGATGGTGAGGGTCACCTGCGGACCCGGGTCTTCGGCCGTTTCCTCGCCGCGGCCATCCGGTCTCGGCTCCGGCTCCGCGTCGCCCTCGCTGCCCCCGGCCGCCCCGCGGATCTCTCCGACCGTCGCTTCGACTTCCTTCCCGGCGATCGAGATCGTCGCGACGTCGCCGGGGACGATCCCGCCCTGTTCCGCCGGCGTCGTCGTCACCGTGACCACGACGTCCGGCGCTCCGAGTTCGAGGTCCGCGCGGCCCGCCGCGACAAAGGTGCCGACAGCGACACCGCGAAGCACCTGTGCCGTCGGCCAGGGCATGGCAACGAGGCCGGAGACCGGCATGTACGCCTCCTCCTCGACCGGCGGCGGAGCGGACGGCGTCGTCCCGGGAAGCCCCTCAGCGGAGTCCGTCAACGGACGCTCCTCGGGCCGCGGCCGGACCGGTGCGACGTAGCCGCGATCGGCGTGCCATCGAGCGACGCCGTCCGCTGTCCCGGCTCCGAACACCCCGTCGGGCACGACGTCATAGCCTTGCTCGGACAGCACTGTCTGCAGCGCGAGAACGTCCGGGCCTCGGTCGCCGAACCCCATGTCTCGATAGAACGCGAAGGACGACTGCGCAAGAAGCACCGGATGCCCGTTGACCTCAGTGAGGATCTCCCCCGACGAGACCGCGGAGCCGGATCCGACGGGCTTCGCCGTCACGACGGAGAGAGCGTCGCCGGACACAGGCTGAAGAGCGACTTCCCGCCGGGAGGACGGCCCGATCATTCCCGTGAACGTCGTGTCCTCGCTCACGGTGCCCCGTTCGACGGTCGCGAGGATGGGGCCCGGCGATGGCGGCCTGGCGTTCGCTTCCTGCTGCGCCGGCGATTGGAACAGTGTCGCCAGGATCCAGAACACGGTCAGAACGCCCAGCGCCCCGGCGCCGCAGACGCCGATGAGAACCGACCGCCGAGAGAGTCGGGTGACTCGCCCAGACGCCGGGCGCCCCGTACCGTCCCGTCCGTTCACGGGGCTCCCGGCGCGTTGGCCGCGATCGACTCCAGCAAGACTCGATGGTGAGCCTTCGCCTCGGCACGGATCCGTTCCAGCTGATCCCGATTGGCGTCCAGGAGCTTCTGCTGCTCCTCCCACTCGCGGTCATAGCGAAGCTCGGCCAGCCCACTGGATGTCCGGCATTCAGCGTCTGCGACGGCCACGGCGATCTCCTCCGCGGAGGCCGTCATCGACGCTTCCGGACCGGTGAGCCCGAACCGCTGACTGACCTCCTGTGTGGGCATCTGTCGATCGTCCTCAGGGACGGCGAAGTCGATCTGCGCGGAGAGGCACTCGCGCCATCGAGCGACGGCTCTGCGAACCTCGTCGTCCTGCTCGACGATGTCCGCGGCCTGGCTTGCGAGGCCGTTGACATAGTTCCAACTATCGACATCGCGGAGCCAGTTGAGGGAGATGTCGGTCGATCTCACCTTGTCACTGCAGGCGTCGAAATCTCGCATGAAAGCCGGATCGGCGACGGCGGGATCGGTCGCGTCCCCAAACTCCCACCAAAGCTGCACGGAGACTTCGTCGGCGTTCGGTGCATAATGATAACCCCAGGTTGCGGCCGTGAATTCGTTGAAAATCCGGTTCCCGACCCGATTCTGGTCCTTACGCGTAGGAAAATCGGTGTTCTGCCAAGGAACAGGCCACGACCGACCCGCTTCCTGCAGACACCGCCCGATCAAGAGCTGCTCCGCATAGTTTCCCAGTTCAGGGGAATAGACGATGAACTCATCCAGAGGCATCGCCCATTGCTCCTGGTTTTTCACGACGGCTTGCCCGGGCGCGCTATTCGCTTCAGCGCTACATCCCGTGAGTGAAATGAGAGTCAAACACCCGATCAGCCAGGCGACGGAACCGTATCGTGACGCACCGCTCACTCGCACCGGCCCGTTCTCGCGCTCGCCCGGTAGCTCTCAAAGTGCGCCGAGGTGACGGTGTCATTCCAGCCGATGGAGCTCAGGTTCGCGTACCCGGATCCTCGTGAGACGTACTTGATCTTCCCGGTTCCCCAGAGATCCGCAGCCATGAACAGACCGTCCCGAACGCCGTTGTTGTAAACGGATGACGCCACGTCGTCGACCCAATAGTCGCGGAAGTCGTCGACACAGTAGGAGAAGTACAACCTACCGGGAAGCTGCCACCAGTCCACGTCGTAGTCATATCCGGACCAGAAGCAGGCGAGCCCCCGATCGCAGTCCGCCGGGGCCGCAGCGGCCGCCGGCTGGCTGAATCCGATAATCCCGCTCAGCGCCAGGAGCGCCGTGGCAATCAGCGCACCTCTTTTACGACCCCGAAAAGACCGCACCTTTTCACCATGCATTTCAACCCCCCTGGACAGATGCATGTTCTGTTCTGCACGGTATTCGCAGACAGCGGACCGCGCAAGATTTGTACTGGTATTTTGATTCCTCCTGTCTGCTCTCTACCGGAACCTCCTTCGAGCGGTCGACGCCCTTCGGAACCAGTTCGGAGCGGGCACTTCCGCCTCGAAGACGTGCTCCTCACGGGTCGTTTGTTGCGCTCCGTGTCGCCGGCGGTTGGGCGGTCGAGCGCAGCCGCCTACTCTCGGATGATCGGTCCAGAGTCAGGAGCATCCCGTGAGCACGCCGCAGACCCGCCTTTCGCCCCTCGAGGTGCGTGAGCGTGCGGCGTGCATGTGCGACCACGGCGACGTGTGCTCCTCGTTCGCACCGGGTCACGCGCTGCATCTGATCCAGGCGCGCCTCGCCGCCGCGACCCCGGCCGGGTGGGTGGATGCGCTCGTCGTCGACGCCGACCCCGCACGCGGGATCGTTCGGCTGACCACGCTCGACGGCACGGCGCACACCGTCTGGAACGCCGGGGGCGCTGCGCTCGAGGCCGCTCCCGGAACGCCGGTCGCCCTGCACACGACGTGGCACGTGCTCGCCGTCGGAGCGGTCCGTTACAACGTCTCCCCCACCGCCGGTCGTTGAGCGAGCGCAGCGAGACGAAACGCCCAGCCGTTGTCCGGTCGTTGTGCGAGCGCAGCGAGACGAAACGCCCCAGCACGTTTCGTCTCGTCGCTGCGCTCCTCGCTCAACGACCGAGCAGCCTCGGCGCCGCGTTCGCCGGCCGAGGGGCGGGAAGCGGACGGGCTAGGCGCCGAGCTCGCGCAGGAAGCCCTGCACGTGCTCCTGGAGCCGGAGGATCCTCAGCTCGCGCGCGGTCTCACGGTCGTACCCTTCGTACGCCAGCGCGGGAAGGCGGCGGACGTTCGCGGAGCAGCCGAAGTTCGCGCAGATCAGCGTGCCGATCGTGTTGCCGTTACGGCCGGACGCACCGGCCTTGCGTGCGGCGAAGAACTGCACGTCGTTGCGGAGCGTGACGTCCTCGCACCACGAGCACTGGGTCCGGGCGAGCACGCGCTGCTCGGCCTGCTGAAGGAGGACGGACACCGGGCGGCCATCGAGGTGCGCGACGGCGTAGGCGCGGCGGGGCATCTTCGGATCGGTCCAGGCCAGCACATCGAGTCTCTCGAAGTCGAGTTCGCCGAAGTCCGGCGGCAGAGTCGCAGTGGTGGCCTCCTTGCGGGAGGCGTTGACGAAAGAGGCGCGGATCTCGCGCTCGGTGACGGGAAGCATGTCGTTCTCAGTTCTCTGCGGGGCGGCGTCGCCGAAGGGCGCACCGCCGACACGGCGGAGGATCCCGGGGATCCTCCGAAGGAGGGGACGACGCCCGAGGTACGGACGCCACAGGGACGCAGGCGCAGCAGGCGCCGCGTACGACGAGACACCGATGACGGGGGTTCCGCCACCGGCCGTCGGTCAGCCTCTGCCGCCGGCGCGCGACGCGCCGACGATCACCTTCCGCATCCTTCGGACACCGGAGTACAACACCCCGACAGTCTACCGCCGCCCGTCGGCCGGTTCGCGCGGGAGGCCGGGCGCCGCCCTCCCGCCGTGCGGAGCGACGCCACCCTTTCCGGACGCGGACCCGCGGTGGGGAAGGGGTGTCGTGAGGGGGCCCGCTCGCTAGGGTGAACCCATGGCTCACAGCGTCGGCGCCGGGATGCCCCTGCGCGACTACCGCATCCATCGCTACGTGAACGCGTTCTGCCCACGATGCCACGAGGAGGATCCGGAGCGTCCGCTGGAGGAGGTCCTGCGTCTGTCCGGCTGGCTCGCCGACCGCGACGGCACGGTCTGGCTCGAGCGCGGCTGCCCGGATCACGGTCTCGTCTCGACGCTGTACGACGAATCGACCGAGATCCTTCGCTACCTGGAGCAGTGGACGGCGCCGACCAAGGTGCACGCCCCCGATACGACGGGGAACTTCAAGCCCGTCCCCTCCGCCTATGCCGACGGCCTGCCGCAGATGCAGACGCAGCACACGTGCATCCTCCTGGAGGACTTGACCGACCACTGCAATCTCCGCTGCCCGACGTGCTTCGCCGAGTCGAGCCCCGCAGCCAGCGCGATCGCCCCGCTCGCGGAGGTCCTCGCCTCGGTCGACGCGCGGCTCGCGAAGGAGAACCAGCGGATCGACGTGCTGATGCTGTCCGGCGGGGAGCCGACGCTCTACCCGTGGCTGGAGCAGCTCATCGAGCACCTCGTGACGCGGCCGATCGTGCGGATCCTGCTGAACTCGAACGGATTGCGCATCGCGAACGACGACGCCTTCGTCGCCTTCCTGCGTCGGCACCGGGAACGGGTGGAGGTCTACCTCCAGTACGACGGCGAGAGCGCCGAGGCCTCCGCCTACCATCGCGGGGCCGACATCCGCCGCTTCAAGGAGCGCGCCCTGGAACGCCTCTCCGCGGCCGGCGTGTTCACGACCCTGACGATGACCGCGGCGCTCGGGGTCAACGACGGGGAGATCGGCGCGGTCATCCGCCGCGCGCAGGCGACCCCGTACGTCGGCGGTGTGACGATCCAGCCGGTGTTCGGATCCGGGCGCTCGGCCGGCATCGATCCCGAGTCCCGGCTCACGCACACGGGAGTCCTCGCGCGCCTCGGGCCGCAGACGGACGACGAGATCACCTGGCGCGACCTGACGGCGCTGCCCTGCAGCCATCCGCATTGCTGCTCGGTCGGCTACTTCCTCAAGGACGACTCCGGGGAGTGGAAGTCGCTGGTCGGGCTCATCGGCCACGAGCGGCTGAAGAGCTTCCTGGATCTCAACCCGGATCTCCTGGCCAACCGCATCGCCGACTCGAACGTGAACAAGGCGATCCGCGACGTCGTGAAGAACTCGCTCCTCGACCTCTTCAGCGAACAGTCCTCGCTGTCGCACCCGTCGATGGGGGACATCTGGCGGGACATCTGTGTGAACTGCGACCTCGGCATCGGCACGCTGGCGGCCCTCGCCGCCTCGCGCCTGCCCGGTCAGCACCAGCGCATGCGGGAGATGATGGGCCAGCGGGTGCTTCGTGTCACGATCAAGCCGTTCATGGACATCAACACCATGATCGAAGAGCGCCTGACGCAGTGCTGCGTGCACGTCGCGACGGTGAATGAGACCACCGACGAGCACCAGTGCGCGCCGTTCTGCGCGCTGCAGGCGTGGGCTCCGCTGTCCCGGACGCGCCTGTCCACCGCCACGGGGTCCCCCGCGGTCGCGGAACGACAGCCCGTCCGTGAGCCTCCCGGTCCGGCTGCCCACGCGGACGGCCGACGCCGTCTCCCCCTCCGGGTGGCGCGGTGACGGAGGACCCCGGGGCGCCGATGCCCCTGAACCAGTACGACCCGGTCGTCGGGGATCCCGCTCCCGCCTTCGACCCGCTCCGGCTCTGCGTGTTCACCACGATCGCCGTCATCGCCTGCGTGCTCGGTCCGATCGCCGTCCTCGTCTTCGCCGTCGTGGCGATCCTCGGCTATGCCCGCGCACGCCGCGGCGGGCTCCTGCGTTCGCGCTGCAAGCTCGGAGACACGCGCGTCGTGCTGGCGTACCTGTCCGTCGTCGCCGTGGCAGCCGCCGTCGCCATCCCGTTCTGGATCGGGATGTGGATCCGGGTGCTGGGGTGAGCCGATGTACCCGACGCTGAGCGACCTCGTGCCCTGGCTTCCCGCCTGGGACACGCATTCGGCGTTCGTCGCGGTGGCGATGCTCGCCGCCGGGGTCGTGTTCCTCGTCGAACGTCGGCGTCGCGGCGTCACGGATCCCCGGCTCGCCTACCTCGTGCTCGGCGCCCTCGCCGGAGCCGCTGTCCTCTCCCGGCTCGGCACCTGGGCCCAGCACCTCGATCCGTCCCGGAACCTCGGTCTCGTGGATCAGCTGCTGCGGGGGAACGCGTCGGTGCTCAGCGCCCTGGTCGGGGCCTGGCTCGGCGTGCACGTGGCCAAGCGCATCGTTCACTATCCGGGACGCTCCGGCGACCTCTTCGCCCCGGCGGTCGCCCTCGCCCTGGCGATCGGCCGGATCGGGTGCCTGCTCACCGAGCGCCCGGGGACGCCGACCGGAAGCACGTGGGGCATCGTGCTCGACGAGGCCGCCGCCGAACGGCTCGGCGCGCCGGCGGGCGTCGCGCTGCACCCCAGCCTCGTGTACGAGATCCTGTTCCATGCCGCGGCGTTCGCGGTCCTGTGGTTCTGGCTCCGTCATCGCCCGATCGCCGCGGGCGAGACCCTCACGCTCTACATCGCCGCGTACGCGGTCTTCCGGTTCCTCGTCGAGTTCGTCCGCGGCAACGACGTCGCATGGATGGGCCTGACCCGACCGCAGCTCTTCCTCCTCGTCACCATCCCACTGCTGGCCGCGCGCCTGATCTGGATGGCACGGACCGGCCGGTTCCGCGCCGGCACCCACGCACTCCCGGAGAGGATCGCGCCCCATGAGCAGCACGCCTGACGACGCCGCCGTCCCTCCCCCGGACCCGTCGGCGGCACCGGATGCACCCGGTCCTTCCGCTGGGGCCCCCGACGGCGCCCTCCCGCCGCCGTCGTTCGCCGCTCCGCCGCCGCCGTTCACCCCTCCGACCCCGGCGGCCCCGGCCGAGAGCACATCGGCGCCGTGGGTTCCTGGCGCGCTCCCCTCGGACGCGCCCCCGACCCCGTACGAGGCCGGTTCGTGGACGGGCGCGACCTACCCCGGATACGCATCAGGCGGTCCGCTCCCGCCTCAGCCGGGCGCCCCGAGAGCGGGCATGTCCACGGGCGCGAAGGTCGGGATCGGCTTCGCGGTCGGATGCGGTGCCGTGCTCGTCGGGCTCGGGATCGTCGTCTTCGCCGGCATCCTCACTCTGCTCGGACCCTGTTTCGGGATCAACGTCGCCTGAGCGATCCACCGGACCGCCACCCGCTGAGGAGGACTCATGACGAACCCGCCGTCCGACGCCGAGCCCGACGAGCCGTCGCCCGCGGACGCGACCCCGCCCTCGGAAACCGATCCGCCGACCTCCCCGGGTTTCGCTCCC
Source organism: Microbacterium resistens (assembly GCF_021172025.1). Lineage (NCBI taxonomy): Bacteria > Bacillati > Actinomycetota > Actinomycetes > Micrococcales > Microbacteriaceae > Microbacterium > Microbacterium resistens. The sequence goes on along the minus strand of NZ_CP082781.1, from coordinate 3,533,776 downwards.
CCTCCACCGCCGCCGGACGGTCCCGAGGGAGCGCCGCAAGGACCCATGGGCGCGGCCGGCCCGCTCCCCCCGCCCCCTCCCCCCGCGCCCGCCGGTCGCAGCGTCGGAGCCGCCCGCGGCATCGGCGCCACGGCCGGGTGCCTCGCGCACTTCCTCGGTTTCGCCCTCATGATGGCGACGCTGTCCGCTGCCGCGTGGATGGGGCTCTTCGCGATGGTCTGGCCCTACGTGCTGATCCTGCTCGTATCGGCGCTCCTGCTCATCCGGCCGTCCACCCGACCGTACGCCGTGGGCGCCCTCATCGTCGCCGCGGCCTCGTGGATCGTGCTGATCGGTCCGTGCCTGCTGTTGTTCAGCGGGCAGAACTTCTGACGACCTGCGCGCGGGAACGTGCCCTCGACGCCCTCGTCTCAGGCCGTGGCCATGGCCGATCGCACGGTCATGCAGGCGTCCATGCAGGCCTTGCACGCTGCCGCACACATCCGGCACACCTCGCTGTGCTCCGCGTGCTCCATGCAGGCGTCCATGCAGACCTGACACATCGCGATGCAGGCGTCGAGCATCGCCATCATCGCCGCGGGCGTCATCCCCTGCATCCGCATCATCGCGCGCATCATCGTGTTGCACATGTCCGCGCAGTTCATGCATGCCGGTGCGCACGACATCATCTGGGTCGAGCAGACCGTACAGGCCTGCTCGCATGCCGAACACGCGTCCATGCACGCTTGCATCAGCGACATGTCCATCGTGGCCATGCCCGGCATGGCGTCCTTCATCGAGCCCATCATCGTGGCGTCCATCACGCCCTCCTCGTCCTCGCGGCGGAAAGCGGGCAGAGAAGGACCCGCCTGTGGCCAGGGTAGACCCCGACGCCGCACGCGTCGACGGGCGGGCGCCGCGGCGCGGAGAATCCCGCCGCGCAGCGGCGGAGGTCGACGCGCAGCGGCGCCGCCCACAAAAAAGGCCACCCCTCGTCGGGGTGGCCTGAGCTCACGGTGGTCCTGTTAACGCGAAAGAGGCCACCCTGCGTTGGGTGGCCTCTTTCGTCTAAAAGGAGTCCGGCGGTGTCCTACTCTCCCACAGGGTCCCCCCTGCAGTACCATCGGCGCTGTGAGGCTTAGCTTCCGGGTTCGGAATGTAACCGGGCGTTTCCCTCACGCTATGGCCGCCGAAACACTATTGATGTTTCAATCAAAACCAAGAACATGACGAGTCATGTTGTTGGGGTTCTCGACCGTACATCGAGAACCACTCAGTGGACGCGAACACCTAGAACGGTGTGTTATCAAGTCATCGGCTTATTAGTACCAGTCAGCTACACACGTTGCCGTGCTTCCACATCTGGCCTATCAACCCAGTAGTCTAGCTGGGAGCCTCTCACCCGAAGGTATGGAAGTCTCATCTTGAGGCCGGCTTCCCGCTTAGATGCTTTCAGCGGTTATCCATCCCGAACGTAGCTAACCAGCGGTGCTCCTGGCGGAACAACTGGCACACCAGAGGTTCGTCCAACCCGGTCCTCTCGTACTAGGGTCAGATCCTCTCAAACTTCCTACGCGCGCAGCGGATAGGGACCGAACTGTCTCACGACGTTCTAAACCCAGCTCGCGTACCGCTTTAATGGGCGAACAGCCCAACCCTTGGGACCTACTCCAGCCCCAGGATGCGACGAGCCGACATCGAGGTGCCAAACCATGCCGTCGATATGGACTCTTGGGCAAGATCAGCCTGTTATCCCCGAGGTACCTTTTATCCGTTGAGCGACAGCGCTTCCACAAGCCACTGCCGGATCACTAGTCCCGACTTTCGTCCCTGCTCGACCTGTCAGTCTCACAGTCAAGCTCCCTTGTGCACTTACACTCGCCACCTGATTGCCAACCAGGTTGAGGGAACCTTTGGGCGCCTCCGTTACTCTTTGGGAGGCAACCGCCCCAGTTAAACTACCCACCAGGCACTGTCCCTGAACCGGATCACGGTTCGAAGTTAGATATCCAGAGTGACCAGAGTGGTATTTCAACAATGACTCCACGAACACTGGCGTGTCCGCTTCACAGTCTCCCACCTATCCTACACAAGCCACACCGAACACCAATACCAAGCTGTAGTAAAGGTCACGGGGTCTTTCCGTCCTGCTGCGCGTAACGAGCATCTTTACTCGTAATGCAATTTCGCCGAGTTCGCGGTTGAGACAGTTGGGAAGTCGTTACGCCATTCGTGCAGGTCGGAACTTACCCGACAAGGAATTTCGCTACCTTAGGATGGTTATAGTTACCACCGCCGTTTACTGGGGCTTAAATTCTGAGCTTCGCCGAAGCTAACCCGTCCTCTTAACCTTCCAGCACCGGGCAGGCGTCAGTCCGTATACATCGTCTTGCGACTTCGCACGGACCTGTGTTTTTAGTAAACAGTCGCTACCCACTAGTCTCTGCGGCCACCACACCCTTTCCCGCGCAAGGCGGTATAAGTGGATGGCCCCCCTTCTCCCGAAGTTACGGGGGCATTTTGCCGAGTTCCTTAACCACGATTCTCTCGATCTCCTTGGTATTCTCTACCTGACCACCTGAGTCGGTTTGGGGTACGGGCAGCTAGAACCTCGCGTCGATGCTTTTCTCGGCAGCATAGGATCACCCACTTTTCATCCGCATCGTGTCTCAGCCTCAATGAGTCACGGATTTGCCTATGACTCGGCCTACGCACTTGCACCAGGACAACCATCGCCTGGCTTGGGCTACCTTCCTGCGTCACACCTGTTAATACGCTAGCCGCCCCAGCATAGGGTCGTGTGCTCCACCAGCCGGTGCCACCCGAAGGTGACGATGACTGGCTTCGGACACTTAGCATTACTGGATTAGCTTGGGCGGTTCTTCGCCGGTACGGGAATATCAACCCGTTGTCCATCGACTACGCCTGTCGGCCTCGCCTTAGGTCCCGACTTACCCAGGGAAGATTAGCTTGACCCTGGAACCCTTGGTCTTCCGGAGGACGTGTTTCTCACACGTCTTTCGCTACTCATGCCTGCATTCTCACTCGTGTAGCCTCCACGGCTGGGTCACCCCGCCGCTTCACCGGCCACACGACGCTCTCCTACCCATCAACACGGCTGGACCACGAAGGCCTACCTATAAATGTCAATGCCACAACTTCGGTGGCGTGCTTGAGCCCCGTTACATTGTCGGCGCGGAATCACTTGACCAGTGAGCTATTACGCACTCTTTCAAGGGTGGCTGCTTCTAAGCCAACCTCCTGGTTGTCTAAGCAACTCCACATCCTTTCCCACTTAGCACGCGCTTAGGGACCTTAGATGGTGGTCTGGGTTGTTTCCCTCTCGACTATGAAGCTTATCCCCCACAGTCTCACTGCTGCGCTCTCACTTACCGGCATTCGGAGTTTGGCTGACGTCAGTAACCTTGTAGGGCCCATCGGCCATCCAGTAGCTCTACCTCCGGCAAGAAACACGCAACGCTGCACCTAAATGCATTTCGGAGAGAACCAGCTATCACGAAGTTTGATTGGCCTTTCACCCCTATCCACAGCTCATCCCCTCAGTTTTCAACCTAAGTGGGTTCGGCCCTCCACGACGTCTTACCGTCGCTTCAGCCTGGCCATGGATAGATCACTTCGCTTCGGGTCTAGGACACGCGACTGAATCGCCCTATTCAGACTCGCTTTCGCTACGGCTACCCCACACGGGTTAACCTCGCCACGTATCACTAACTCGCAGGCTCATTCTTCAAAAGGCACGCTGTCACCCCTACTAAGGAGGCTCCAACGGTTTGTAAGCAAACGGTTTCAGGTACTATTTCACTCCCCTCCCGGGGTACTTTTCACCTTTCCCTCACGGTACTTGTCCGCTATCGGTCATCTGGGAGTATTTAGGCTTATCAGGTGGTCCTGACAGATTCACACGGGATTTCACGGGCCCCGTGCTACTTGGGATACTCTCCACGCCATGCAAGGCATTTCGGCTACGGGGTTGGCACCCTCTATGACCGGCCTTTCAAGACCGTTCGCCTATACCTCCACGTCACGTCGGACCTTCGGCAGAAGATCCAGGAAAGTCCCACAACCCCGGGCATGCAACGCCTGCCGGCTATCACACACACCCGGTTTAGCCTCATCCGGTTTCGCTCGCCACTACTCACGGAATCACTGTTGTTTTCTCTTCCTGTGGGTACTGAGATGTTTCACTTCCCCACGTTCCCTCTACCCGCCCTATATATTCAGGCGGGAGTCACTAGGTCGGCACGCCGCCCAGCGGGGTTTCCCCATTCGGACATCCTCGGATCAAAACTCGCTTATCAGTTCCCCGAGGCTTATCGCAGATTGCTACGTCCTTCTTCGGCTCCAGATGCCAAGGCATCCACCGTTTGCTCTTAAAGACTTGAAATCACATGAGCCGACCCCGACAGGAAAATCGGGGCCGTATCTATCGTTTCGAACTCAAACCCGAAGGCCTGAGCCCTTTAAGATGCTCGCGTCCACTGTGTAGTTCTCAAAGTACGGGCGGTACCCCTCCCCATCCACCAACCGGCAGACAACGAGAGGCCCAGAGGAACGGACTCACATCCGGTCCCTCAGGACCCAACAGCGTGCAGACGCCCCGCTCACCAACCCCCACCTTCCAACCAGACCCAAAGACCTGGCGTACTAACGAGAATCGGCCGCGCCGACGTCATGTCAAATGTTCCACCCATGAGCTCCCAGCGAGCCACATTCGGGCCCGATCTGGGTTCTGGACACCCGAAGGTGTCAGATGCTCCTTAGAAAGGAGGTGATCCAGCCGCACCTTCCGGTACGGCTACCTTGTTACGACTTAGTCCTAATTACCGATCCCACCTTCGACGGCTCCCTCCACAAGGGTTAGGCCACCGGCTTCAGGTGTTACCGACTTTCATGACTTGACGGGCGGTGTGTACAAGACCCGGGAACGTATTCACCGCAGCGTTGCTGATCTGCGATTACTAGCGACTCCGACTTCATGAGGTCGAGTTGCAGACCTCAATCCGAACTGGGACCGGCTTTTTGGGATTCGCTCCACCTCACGGTATTGCAGCCCTTTGTACCGGCCATTGTAGCATGCGTGAAGCCCAAGACATAAGGGGCATGATGATTTGACGTCATCCCCACCTTCCTCCGAGTTGACCCCGGCAGTATCCCATGAGTTCCCACCATAACGTGCTGGCAACATAGAACGAGGGTTGCGCTCGTTGCGGGACTTAACCCAACATCTCACGACACGAGCTGACGACAACCATGCACCACCTGTTCACGAGTGTCCAAAGAGTTGACCATTTCTGGCCCGTTCTCGTGTATGTCAAGCCTTGGTAAGGTTCTTCGCGTTGCATCGAATTAATCCGCATGCTCCGCCGCTTGTGCGGGTCCCCGTCAATTCCTTTGAGTTTTAGCCTTGCGGCCGTACTCCCCAGGCGGGGAACTTAATGCGTTAGCTGCGTCACGGAATCCGTGGAAAGGACCCCACAACTAGTTCCCAACGTTTACGGGGTGGACTACCAGGGTATCTAAGCCTGTTTGCTCCCCACCCTTTCGCTCCTCAGCGTCAGTTACGGCCCAGAGATCTGCCTTCGCCATCGGTGTTCCTCCTGATATCTGCGCATTCCACCGCTACACCAGGAATTCCAATCTCCCCTACCGCACTCTAGTCTGCCCGTACCCACTGCAGGCCCGAGGTTGAGCCTCGGGATTTCACAGCAGACGCGACAAACCGCCTACGAGCTCTTTACGCCCAATAATTCCGGATAACGCTTGCGCCCTACGTATTACCGCGGCTGCTGGCACGTAGTTAGCCGGCGCTTTTTCTGCAGGTACCGTCACTTTCGCTTCTTCCCTGCTAAAAGAGGTTTACAACCCGAAGGCCGTCATCCCTCACGCGGCGTTGCTGCATCAGGCTTCCGCCCATTGTGCAATATTCCCCACTGCTGCCTCCCGTAGGAGTCTGGGCCGTGTCTCAGTCCCAGTGTGGCCGGTCACCCTCTCAGGCCGGCTACCCGTCGACGCCTTGGTGAGCCATTACCTCACCAACAAGCTGATAGGCCGCGAGCCCATCCCAGACCGAAAAATCTTTCCAAACGTTGACCATGCGGCCACGTCTCGTATCCAGTATTAGACGCCGTTTCCAGCGCTTATCCCAGAGTCCAGGGCAGGTTGCTCACGTGTTACTCACCCGTTCGCCACTAATCCACCAGAGCAAGCCCCGGCTTCATCGTTCGACTTGCATGTGTTAAGCACGCCGCCAGCGTTCATCCTGAGCCAGGATCAAACTCTCCGTAAAGAAAAAATGCATACCCCACCGGGAAAACGGTGACGCAGCGAGTTTGAAACTGACCAAAAAGACAAAATCAACTGACTTCATCCACAGCCAACCCCAAAGGGCTGACCAATTTTGATCCAAAGGAATCTCCCCCAGCCGAAGCCGAGGCGAGGTTATTTGGCATTTGACAAGTGCACGCTGTTGAGTTCTCAAGGATCGGATGCTCCTGCGTTCGGGCCTCGCGGCCTTCCCTTCAGGGCAACTTCTCTATCTTATCCGCTTGATCGAGGCTGTCAAATCGACACGCCGAGAGGATCTCGCTGGATCGGCGCCCCTCGCGGGGCAACTTCACTAGCTTATCCGTCCCGGCCGGTGTGTCAAATCGACGGTCCCGGCGGACGACCACCGCCCGGACGCGGACGTCCGGTTCACCCTCGAGGAGGGATGTGGTGGATGTTCGCCGCTTGGGGAGTCAGACCTTCCGGCCTTCCGCTCTACCGCTTGGGGCGAACAGGTAATAACTTACGCGGATCCCCCGCACCCGGCAAATCGCGACGGCCCGCCGGGCGTGTCGCCGCTCCCCGCCTGCCTCGGTACCATCGCGCCATGCGCGAGATCACCGCCCCGCATCCTGCGTCCACGTTCCTCGGCGATCGCTCATGAACGCCGCGCGGGGTCTCCTGGATCGCATCGTGCGCGAGATCGGGGTGGATCCCCTCGCCGTCGCCGAGGCACCGGACCCCGGAAGGCCGGTGCCCCTCCCCTCCCGGCTTTCCGTCGGCGACCTCGCCTGGGCCTGCGTCACGGCGGTCCGGCTCGCCGCGGGTCTCTCGGTCGCGTACGCCCCCGGCCCTCGCCGGATCGCGGTGGCCTACCGCAGCGACCAGGTCCTGCGCCTCGACGGGAAGGCGCCGCGAACCTGGTCCCCCTCCTCCGGGTTCTGGCGTGCGGCGGACGGCTGGGTGCGGACGCACGGCAACTACCCGCACCACGCGAAGGCGCTGCGGGACGCGCTCGGGCTCGATCCCGCGGACGAGGAGGCGGAGCCCGAGCGCCTGCGCGCCGTGATCGGCGGCCGGTCGGTGCACGATCTCGTGGCGTCCGTCACGGCGAGCGGCGGACTCCTCGTCCCCGTGCGGGCGGAGGATCCCCCCGCCGATCGCGTCTGGCGGCGGACCCCGCTCGTGGCGTCGTCGCGCGCGCACCTGTGGCCGGCGCCCTCCGCCTCCCCGCGGAGTCCCGGCGCTCCCCTGACCGGCGTCCGCGTGCTCGATCTCACCCGCGTGATCGCGGGCCCCGTCTGCACCCGCACCCTCGCCCTCCTGGGCGCGGACGTGCTGCGGATCGACCCGCCGCACCGTCCCGAGCTGCCGTGGCAGCACCTCGACACCGGGCACGGCAAGCGCTCGGCGGTCCTGGACGCGTCCTCCGCACGGATGCGGGAGCTGATCTCCGGCGCCGACGTCGTGGTCCTGGGCTACCGGCCGGGATCGCTGGCGAGGCTCGGGCTGAGCCCCGAGGCGCTCACCGCGGCGCATCCCCGCCTCATCGTCGCCCAGCTCAGCGCGTGGGGCGAGGCGGCTCCGGAACGTGCGGGGTTCGACAGCCTCGTGCAGGCCGAGTCCGGGATCGCGATGGTGGAGGCCGACGGGGCCGGCACCCCCGGCGCCCTGCCCGCCCAGGCGCTGGACCACAGCGCCGGGTACCTCCTCGCTGCGGCGGTCACCGCGGCGGTGCGGCACCGCGACGCCGACGGACGCGGGGCCGTCGTGCGCACGTCCCTCCGGCGCGTGGCCGCCGAGCTGCTGGGGCTGCCCCGGCGCGAGGAGCACGGGGACCCCGCACCGGATGGATCCGGGCACACCCAGGAGTTCACCGTCGGGGGCCACCGCCTCGTGACCGCGGCGCCGGTCCTCCGCGGTCTCTCCTTCGCGCCGCCGCGCCCCTGGGGCGCCGATCCCGCGGTCTGGGAGGCCCCTGCCACGTCGTGATCAGCGGCGCCGGAGGAGGATGACGAGGCACAGCACGAGCGTCGCCGCCGCCCAGATCGCGCACCCGGGAGGCAGGACGCGGTAGGCGATGAAGGGCACGGTGTGCGCGGGGTCCGTCCCCGCGGCGCCGGGCACGCCGTAGTGCACGACGCCGACGACGCCCGCGACCACGAGTGCCACCGGCAGCGACGCCCACCAGAGCGCGCGGACCGGAAGCGGCAGGAGCATCGGAGCCGGCCGTGCCTGCCTGCGCCGCAGCCACAGGATCCCGGCGATCCCCAGGACGATGAGCCCGAAGGCGCCGGATCCGTACTGCAGCCACTTGTACCCGGCCAACGGTCCCCATCGCGCGTCGAGCCCGGGGATCCAGTCCGAGCCCGCGCGCCCCTCGTGGGTGAAGGCGTCCCACAGGATGTGGCTCGCGATCCCGAGGGCGAGCCCGCCGAGCAGCCACAGCGTGCCGGGCGGCGACGGGAACGTCTCGCGCAGGGAGGCCCGGAGCCCGGCGTCCCAGGTCTCGGGCAGCCGTTCGGCCAGGACCCGCGGAGCGAGCGCGCGTGCGGCGGGCCGCAGCAGCAGCCGCCACACCAGGAGCAGCACGACGGCGACGACGAGAGTGAGCGGGAGCATCCTCGGGTCGTGCGTGGCGTCGTAGTCCGGCGCGATGCCGGCGGCGGGACCACGCAGGAAGAGCGGCAGATCCGGCGCCATCGCGCCGACCGCGACCGCCGCGGGCGCCAGCGGCGTGCGCACGAAGGGAAGGGCGACCACGGCGTGGCTCGGCGTGAAGGGCATCGCGGTCCTCTCGTCGTTCGCAGACGCGGTCAGGGCGTGGCCAGCAGGCGGTCCACCGCGTCGCCGAGGCGATCCGCCATCCCCGTCTCCCCCGCGACAGCCGTCCGCTCGGTCAGACCGGTGTCGGGATGGTCGGTGATGATCCCGTCGACGTTGTCCCGGTAGAGCGCGCGCATGGCGGCCGGATCCTGCACCGTCCAGACGAGGACACCCTTGCCCTGGTCCCACACCGCGTCCCGCCGGGATGCGTCGTAGGCGCTCTGCTCGAGCACGAGGAAGTCCGCGGGGGTCTCCGGAACGCCGCCGTAGGCCAGCGGCACGATGAACCCCACCGTGAGATCCGGGCGGAGCTCCTTGATCCGGGCGACCGCGTCCGCGCTCAGGGAGTGGTAGATGTGATCGCGCGCGTCGTCGACGCGGTCGATCAGCTCCAGGAGCTCGCGCACGTAGTCCGCGGACTCGCCGCCGTGCAGCTTCACCTCGATGAGCAGCGCCTGGTCGAGCTCGTCGGCGCGCCTCAGGTACTCCTCCAGCGAGGGGATCCGCGCACGATGCCCGGCCTCGTCGCGCACCGTGACGGCGGTCGCCTCCTCCGTGGTCATCCGGCCGACGGAACCGTCGATCCCCGCCAGCCGCCGCAGATCCGCGTCGTGCATGAGCACCCACCCGCCGTCCTCGGTCTGCTGCACGTCCATCTCCACGAGATCCGCTCCCGCACGATGGGCCGCGTCGAGCGCCGGGATCGTGTTCTCCACCCCGCCGTCGACGAAGCCCCGGTGCGCGAGCACGAGCGTCGCGCCGTCCGCGCGCTCCGCCAGCGTTCCCCCCGCCGCGACGCCGGCGCCGCCCGCGCCGAGCACGAGCCCCGCGGCCACCACCGTCGCCGCGATCCTGCGGCGCACGCGAGGCCATGCCGGGGCGGCGCTCGTCGGCAGGGGTGCTCGGCTCGCCGCCTGCGCCGCCGTGACGAGCGTCTGCGCCTGGACCATCAGGAACACGCCCACCGTGAGGAGCACGAGGACCTGTGCGATCCCGAGGGCGACGGCGGCGACGACCGGCGATGACCCGGGAGCGACGGCGTCCGTCACGACCACGGGCAGGACCGTCAGCAGTCCGATCAGCCCGAGCGCCACCGCCATGGGGACGAGGACCGCGATCAGCAGGCCCGCCGTCCGCAGGCTCCGCCACCGGGTGAGCCGCCAGCTGCGCGCGAGGGCGGCGCCGACGCCGATCGGCTCGAGGACGAGCATCGGCACGGTGAGGATCAGCCGGAGGTTCAGCCACCACAGCACGAGCAGGATCAGCAGGTAGGCCGCGGCGTTCTGCGGCTCCTTGAGCAGCTCGTCCGAGACGAAGGCAGGCACGGCGACCCAGCGCGTCAGCACCGATCCGATGCCGGCCTGGCCGAGCGGCACCAGGAGCAGCAGGTACGGGACGAGCAGCAGCGACGACGGCCGCCGCAGCAGCTCCGCCACCCGCCGCCGCACCAGGCGGAGTCCCGCGCGCTCGGCGGACCGATCGTGTCGCTCTGCGCGGTCGCCTTCTGTGGTCTCCGCGGCCTCGCCGGCGACCGGCGCGCGCCCGTCGGCGGCCAGGCGGTGGACGGCGACGGCCGCGTACAGCGCCGCCTGCAGCAGCAGCGCGACGACGACCAGGACGAGCGAGAGGACGGCGAGCGCGATCCCGGCCGGATTGCGCAGGAACGTGCCGATCGTCGTGGTCGTGAGCGCCGTCAGCCCCGAGGCCCGCGTGGCCAGGCCGAACAGACCCACCAGGAGCGGTGCGGCCACCAGCGCGACGACCCCCTGCGTGACCGCGACGAGAAGGATCGTGCGCCCGAGGTCCCGGAACGAGAGACGGTACCCGGCGGCGACGCTCCGGCGCAGCGGCATCGGCGGACGGGCGGGGGCGGACCGGGGCATGACACGAGTCAACCATCCCCGGCCCGCCGGGCCCGGTCAGCCCCGCGTGCCGACGACCTCCAGCGGCATGGTGCTCGTGTCGAGATACGGGTTGTCATCCTGTCCCTCGACGAGCGCCTTCGCCTCGGAGACGGTCTCGACCGTGGGGCAGGATCCGATCAGCGGCCGCTTCGCGGTCTCCCGCATCGTGAGGAGCGCCACCCCGCCGACGGCGGCGAAGAACATGATGTAGAACGCCGGCATGTAGGCGTTCCCCGTCAGCTCGATCAGCGCCTGGCTGAACAGCGGGGTCGTGCCGCCGAAGAGCGACACCGCGAGGTTGTACGCGATCGCCATCGCGCCGAAGCGCGACGCCGTCGGGAAGAGCGCCGGAAGCGCCGACGCGGCGATCGCGACGTAGAACGCCACGGGCACCGCGACCATCGCGAGCGCGAGCATGACCGCCCATTCCTCGCCGATCTGCATGACGGCGAACGCGGGGAGCATCAGCACGAGCGTCGATCCCACAGCGATCGCGTACACGGGCTTGCGCCCGATGCGATCCGACAAACGCCCGATGAGCGGGAGGAACGCGCTCATCAGGATGAGCACGGGCACGGTCGCCAGCGCGGCCATGAGGTTGGACACGCCCACCTCGGTCTCCAGGTACGTCGGCATGTAGCTCGTCAGGGCGTATCCGGCCGTGTTCGTCGCCGACACGAGCGCGATGGCGATGAGGATCTCGCGCCAGTGATGCCGGAAGATGCCCACGACGCCGTGCCGCGCCAGCGGGTCCTCGGGATCCGCCTCGGTCAGGCCTGCGGCCTCCTCGGCCTCGTACGCCGGGGTCTCCGGGATCCGGAGCCGGAACCAGATCGCCACGGCCCCCAGGGGGATGGCCGCGAGGAACGGGATCCGCCAGCCGAACTCGAGCATGGCCCCCGGGCCCGCGATCGCCTCCGTGATCCACGTCGTGAGACCCACCACGGTGGCGCCGGCGGCGAAGCCCACGTACGAGCCGACATCGAGGAAGGACGACCAGTACCCGCGAGAGCGATCCGGCGAGAACTCGGACACGTACGTGGTGGCCCCGGCGTACTCGCCTCCGGTCGAGAATCCCTGCACCATCTTGAGCAGGTACAGCGGCACGATCGCCCACAGGCCGATGGCCGCCGACGTGGGCAGCATCCCGATCAGCGCGGTGGCGGCAGCCATCATCGCCATCGTCAGGAACAGCACCCGCTGGCGTCCGATCCGGTCGCCGAGGGGGCCGAGGACGAGCCCGCCGAGCGGGCGGACGAGGAACGACACCGCGAACCCGAGCAGGGTCACGAGCAGCCCGAGCCCCTCGGGGAGATCGGCCGTGAACACGGCGCTCAGCGTCACGGCGAGGTAGCCGTACACGCCGAAGTCGAACCACTCCATGAAGTTGCCGACGACCGTTCCGGAGATCGCCGTCCGCAGCCGGGATCTCTTCACGATCAGGACGTCGTCGACGCGCATGCGTCGGTTCTCCGGGGCGGGCGCGGTGTCGTTGCGCAACGGGGATCAGCTCCTTGGGCCTCATCGGTGTCGGCCTGCTTCGGCCGGACGAGCCCACGACGCTACCCACGCCGCCTGGATCCCTTGCCCGGCGGACGCCGTGTGCTAAGAGGCTGATCAGGTGCGGAATCGCGGCGTTCTCGAGGGAGGACGCAGCGCGCGACACGCCCGGGAACCGCCGGGCGTGTCGCGCGTGCGTCCGTCCCCCACGCCCCGTGCCGAGTCCCTCCTCGTCCGCCGAAACCCCCTCCGCGCGCCGAGACCCCCTCTCCCGCGCGTGTTTCCGAGGGGGTCTCGGCGGGGAAAGGGGGTCTCGCGGGTCGGGGGACGAGGTCAGGAGGAGGCGCGTCGCCGGATCCGTGCGACCAGGATCGCTCCGGCGCCGAGCACGAGCGCGAGCACTCCGCCGACGACGAACGGCGTCGAGTCGGCGCCGGTGACCGCCAGGTCGCCCGGGCGGGCGGCGGGGCGCCCGTCACCCGATCCGGGCCCGTCCGCTGCGGCGCCGCCGGACGCCGTGCCCGAGGCGGAGCCGGACGCGGAGGTCGAGCTTCCGCCGCCGTCGGAGGACGCTGACGCCGACGCGGCGGTGTCGGACGTCCCCGAGGCCGAGGCCGAACCCGAGGCCGCAGCGGAACCGGACGCCGCAGCAGAACCCGACGCCGCAGCCGAACCGGACGCAGAGGCGGAACCCGACGCAGAGGCGGTCGCGGCGGCGGTCGCGGTTCCGCCTGCGTCGGAGGAGGCCGAGGCCGACCCGGACGCACCGGCGTCGGACGAACCGCTCGCGGCGGCGTCGGAGGACCCGCCGGCCGAGGCGGAGGCCGTTCCGCCGGCGTCCGCGGTCCCGGCCGCGTCCGCGGTACCCGCCGCGGCGGCGTCCGAGGACGCGCTGGCCGAGGCGGAAGCCGTCCCACTCGCGGAAGCCGTCCCACTCGCGTCCGCGGTCCCGCCGGCGTCCGCGGCCCCCGCCGCATCGGCAGCGGCACCGGTCTCCCCGCCGGGATCGGCCACGGGGGTGACGGGGCCCACGGTCGCGGGCTCGGAATCGCCGGCGGCCGAGTGCGCCACGACGGAAACCGTGTAGGGCGTGCCGTTCTGCAGCCCGGTGATGACGCACGCAGCCCCGTTCGTCGTGCACGACATCGGCGCCGCGGCAGTCGCGACCGCCCCGTCGGCGCCCGCCGGCAGGGCGCGCGCGGTGTAGCCGGTGATCCCCGTCTCTTCCGCGGGCACGGACCAGCTCACCGAGATCGAGCCGTCGCCGGGAAGGGCGCGAACGTCCTGCGGCGTCGCGGGCAGCTGGGGCTCGGGGGCCTCGTCCTGGAGGAGCTGGACCTGGTCGATCGTCCAGAACGCGCTGTTCTGGCCAGTGTAGTGGAACGAGAACCGCGCCTCTTGAGCGCCGGTCGGAACGTCGAAGGTGAGGGCCTCTACGCGGTTCGTGTCGATCTTGTAGGCCTTGAGCGCCTGCTCCGGCCCGCCATCGAAGCTCACCCGCACCTCGGCGGTCTGCGGGCCGTCGATGAAGTAGTTGGTCGCGTAGGACAGCGTCGCGGTCGGGACTCCGGTCAGCGGGTAGGCCGGGCTGACGAGCGTCGAGTCGAAGGGGCCGGCGTCGTGCGGCCTGTCGTCCCACTCGTCCGAGTCCGCGACGGCGAACACGTCGCGGTTGCGCACGCTCGCCTCCCGCATCTGGCCGCCCTCGACCGCGGTCCAGAACTCGTCCGTCGCGAAGCTCCACCCGCGCCACTCCGTCACCCCGCCCGCGGGCATCCGGGAGTTGTCGATGCTCCACCCGTCCGGGGCCTGGTCGGTCCAGCCGAGCGTGTCCGGACCGGGACGGGTCTCGTCGACCTGCGGGCGAAGAGCCGGTCGCAGGGCGTCGAAGGGGTCGACGACCTGATCGGCGAAGGCCCGTCCGTCCAGATCCGCCGCCGGCTCGGTCTCGATCCCGTTCGCCCGCAGGACCTCGGGAGCGATGTCGACGATCTTGACGTCGTGCCGGACGGAGCCCGCGGGGATCCCGGGACCCGCCGCGATGACGAAGGTCTTCCGCTCCGCCGCGGTGTTGCCGCCATGGCCTCCGGTGGGCTTGTGACCGTGGTCGGCGGTCACGACGATCAGCCATTCCTCGTCCGCGTAGGTCGCCCGCTGACGGATCGCCTCGAGCATCTCGCCCAGCTGGCCGTCGGCCCGCCGCAAGGCCTCCGCATAGGCGGGCCCGTTCGTGCCGACCGAGTGCCCGGCACCGTCGACCTCGTCCAGGTGCACGAACATGTTGTCGGGGTTCTCGGCGCGGAGCAGGTCGACGGCCTTGGCCGTGGTCCCCGCGTCATTGCCGCCGGCGACGCGCAGATCGACCGCGGGGCCGAACACCGTCTCCGGGATCGGGCTCCAGGTGCCGACCACCGCGGTCGAGGCGGCGGGGTCGGCCGCCTCGATCCGGGTGAGGTAGTCCGGGTACTGGTCGTATCGCGGATCCGTGAAGCTGTTGTCGATCACGTTGTGCTTGTCCGGCCACACGCCGGTGGCGATGGACGACCATCCGGCCCCGGAGACGGTCGGTGCCATCGGGTTCGCGAACAGGTTGCTCGTGGCGGTCATGCCCTGTTCCCGCAGCGCGGTCAGGTTCGGCATTCCGGCCGGTGCGAGGAAGTCGAAGCTCGCTCCGTCGATCCCGACCACCAGCGTCTTCCGGCTGTGGGTGCCGTCGGGGAGGACGGGGTCGGCGGCCGCCTGGGCGACGGTCGGGACGGCCACGGCGAAGGCCGAGGCGAGGACGAGGGCGGCACCGGCGCAGACGGGGCGTCGGAAGGGCGACATGGGGATCTCCGTGGGTCGAGAGCGGCGAACGGGCGAGCGCCCGTCGCGCCCCAGTCTGGCGAACAAAGGAATACAACTTCCGGGCGAGCTGCCAGTTGTCGATATATGTTCGCGACGCGTTCACCGGTCGGGTCGCCGCACGGGATCGCCCTCGGTGAACGGCGCCGCCCCCGTCGTCTCTGCGCACGCACCGAGACCCCCTCGGAACGCCGAGACCCCCTCTCCCGTGCGTGTTTCCGAGGGGGTCTCGGCGGGGAGAGGGGGTCTCGCGCGGGATCAGGCTCCGACGAAGAGCCCGGCGAGCGTCTTCTTGCCGCGGCGGAGCACGGACACGCCGCCGGGCAGGCTGCCCTGCACCGTGGCCGCCTCGTCCTCCACCCGGACGCCGTCGAGGGAGACGCCGCCCTGGCCGATCGCCCGGCGAGCCTCGGAGACGCTGGCGACGAGGCCGGTCGCGACGAGCGCCTCCACGACCGTCGATCCCGCCGCGACCTCCGCGTTCGGAAGCTCGTCGAGCGCCGACCGCAGGGTCGCGGCGTCCAGCGTCGACAGGTCGCCCTGGCCGAACAGCGCCTCGGACGCCGCGATCACGGCGGCCGTCGCCTCGGTCCCGTGCACGGTGGCGCAGACCTCCAGGGCGAGGCGCTTCTGCGCGGCGCGGCGGAACGGCTCCGCCTCGACCAGCGCCGCGTACTCCTCGATCTCCGCACGCGTCAGGAACGTGAACACCTTCAGCCGGTCGATCACGTCCGCGTCCGCCGTGCCCAGCCAGAACTGGTACATGCGGTATGGGCTGCACATCTCGGCATCCAGCCAGATCGCGTTGCCCTCGCTCTTGCCGAACTTCGTGCCGTCGCTGTTCGTGATCAGGGGGGTCCCGATCGCGTGCACCGACGTGCCCTCGACGCGGTGGATCAGATCCGTCCCGCTGGTGAGGTTGCCCCACTGATCGGATCCGCCCGTCTGCAGCACGCAGCCGTACTGGCGGTACAGCTCCAGGTAGTCCATGCCCTGCAGGATCTGGTAGCTGAACTCGGTGTAACTGATGCCGGCGTCGGAGTTCAGCCGCGCCGCGACCGCGTCCTTCTTCAGCATCGTGCCGACCCGGTAGTGCTTGCCGATCTCCCGGAGGAAGTCGATCGCGCTCATCGGCGCGGTCCAGTCCAGGTTGTTCACCATGCGGGCCGCGCTGTCGCCCTCGAAGCTGAGGAAGCGTTCGATCTGCGCGCGCAGACGCGCCACCCACTCACCCACGGTCTCGCGGGTGTTCAGCGTGCGCTCGGCGGTCGGCCGCGGGTCTCCGATGAGCCCGGTGGACCCGCCCACGAGACCCAGCGGCCGGTGCCCGGCGAGCTGGAGGCGGCGCATGGTGAGCAGCTGCACCAGGTTCCCCAGGTGCAGGCTCGGCGCGGTGGGGTCGAACCCGCAGTAATACGTGATCGCAGGCCCGGCGAGAAGGGCGCGCAGCGCCTCCGGATCCGTGGACACGTGGACGAGGCCGCGCCAGACCAGCTCGTCCCACACGTTCTCGAACGAGGGGTCGTTGGCCGGTGTCGCGGTCGTCAGTTCAGAATTCGACACGCCGTTCAGGCTATCAGCGGGCCGGCCGGCTCCCGCGCGGCGGTGCGGCCCCCGAAACCCCCCTTCCCCGCCCGTACCCCCTCGTAGATACGTGTGTGGGAGGGGGTCTCGGCGGGCAGTGGGGGTTTCCGCACTGCCGTGATGCAGCGCCCGGCTCAGGCGGAGGCCCACCAGAGCAGGAAGGCACCGCCGAGGGCGACGACCCAGCTCACAAGGCTCCCGACGAGGAAGTACTCCGCCCGTGCGCCGCTGTGCCCGTCGCGGGAGATCTCCGGGAAGCGCACGATGCCCTTGGCGGCCAGCATCGCCGCGAGGAGCGGATACGCCGCGGCGAGAGTGAGCAGCAGCACGATCACCCGCTCCAGCGGCCCGATCAGGCGCCCGCCGCGGAACCCCTCCTCGCGCGCCGGCGCCGGGGCTCCCGCCCCCGCACCCGCACCCGCATCCGGGGCCACGTCCGCGTCCACCCCCGCATCCGCATCCGCATCCGCATCCGCATCCGCATCCGCATCCGCGGGGAGGATCGCGTGCTCGCTCTCCAGCGCCGCGCGGACGACGACGTTCCCGGTCTCGAGCATGACCGCGAACACGCCGACGGCGAGCACCACGAGGTCGAACGGCACCGCTCCGCCGAGCGCGGGAACGACCCAGCCGTCGCCGAACACGCCGGCGTCCTCGCGGGCGGGGCCGAACGCCACCCCCGCCGCGCACAGCACCGCGAGCAGGACCGCGGGCCAGAATGCGAGCGGGGCCCGGCTCGCCGAGGGCATCGCCCAGAGCCACAGAGCCCCCAGCGCCAGGGCGAGCAAGCCGAACCAGGCGGCGTTCGCGATGGCGGCAAGGATGAGCACGGCCAGCCCGGCGACCGCGATGGCGAACCACCGCGCTCGGGCGGGGACGAAGCGGCGCAGCACGTCGGCGAGGCCGATGGCGAGGAGGGCGAAGCCGGCGAGGATCATGCGCCGATCCTTCCGCGGAGGGTCTGGAAGCCCGCGACGAGCGCGGCGGATCCCGCGCCCGCCAGCGCCTGGGAGACCGCCGACTGACTGATCCCCTCGGCCTCGGCGAGCTGCTTCTGCGTCCGCCCCAGGCATCGCCCGTGGACGAGCCGACGCTCGCGCTCGCCCATACCCATCACGAGCTCGTCCCTGGCCAGCAGGTACGCGTTCGCGACGTCGATGAGCGTGTGCATGGCGTCATCCTCCTCCGGGGCACCGACGATCCAGGTCCGCGTCGTCGGCACGGCGCGCTGTTGGCGCGCGTGCACGGTCTCGATCGCGGTGCGCGCCGCCCACCAGGCGGGTCCGTCCTGCAGGTCCGTCCCCTCGGCCTCGACCGTGCGGATCTCGCCGACGCCGATGCCGAAGCGCAGCTCCAGGCCGTCGGGCAGCGCTGTCTGGACGAGAAGGAGCGAGGCGAGAGCCGCCGGCAGCTCCTCGTAGCGGGCCTGCAGCTCGTCCCCCACCGTGGCGCGCAGCGGCGATGCGGCCAGGGGCAGATCCTGCTCGGCCCGGGCGATGACGCGATCGAGGGTTCGCTGCGCCTCCGAGCGGTCCGGAAGGCGTCGCGACCCGACGATGTCGGCGATGACGGCGATCGGCATGCCCCGATGCTACCCGATGACGGGAGCAATATAAGCGATTCGCTTATATTTTTTGAGATATAAGGGGTCTATCCCAAGGGAGCCGGTGCCGTCGGGGCCCGGCGGAACGTCACCACGCCCCGTCCGCCGCCCTCCTGCCTCAGTCCCGCCGACGCCAGCAGGTCCATCACCCGCGGCGAAAGCGCAGGGAGCCGCGGCGCCCCGCCTTCGGGCGGCCGGGCCATCCCCACGACGAGCGACAGGTCCACGCCCGCGCCGCGCACCTCGACCCGGGCGTACTCGGTCTCCGTGCGCCAACGCAGCAGCTCGATCTCGGACAGCCGGAGCTCCGCCGTCTCGGCGCCGGCCCGGACCTGAAGCCGATCGCGGACGAACCGCACCGAGCACGGGATGCTCCGTCGCCGGATCGACGCGGCCAGCAGGAGATAGGCCGGGAGCCCCAGCACGAGCCCTGCGAGCACGATCGACAGGCGCGGCCCCATCCTCACGACGACGTCGTCGAGCGCGATCAGCAGCGCAACGCACCCCGCACCGAGGACGAGCACCACGCCGACGATCGCCAGCGCCAGGGTGCGGATGCGCAGCCGGACGGCGGTGAACCGCACCACCGCGCCCTCCCCGTCCCCCTCCCAGGACGGCGCCGGGGGCACCGGACGCGTCCCCACTGCCGCCTTCACCCGTGCGCCGACCAGCGCCATCACCCGCGCGAAGAGCGTGATGAGGATCCAGGCCCCCGCGGGCGGCACCCCGAGAACGAGGATCAGGACCGCGCCGTAGACGCGGTCGGACAGGTCCGCGAGGCGCTCCGAGCCGCCCGAGACCAGGAGGAGCCCGGCCGCCCCCACGACGACAGCCCCCGCCACGTGCACCAGGAGGCCGCGCGGCTCCGGGGCGATCCGGTCCGTCGCGTTCACGAACGCGAACCCCCACAGCCATCCGGCGACGATGGCGAGCAGGAAGACCGGGAACTCCGCGTCCCCGCCTCCCCCGTGCAGCGCCACCGCCACGACCAGGCACAGCGCCGCCCAGACCAGGGGGCGGGACAGGAGGCGTCGCCACAGCGGGCCGCGGGGCGTCGCCGCGGGGTCGGGCGTGCTCATCCGGGCCAGTCTAGGGCGCCGGGGAGAACGCGCCGAGGGCGTCGTCCGTGGTCCGCGGGAGGACCAGCCGCAGCGGGTCGGCCCCTCCCAGCCGTACGGTCTGCGCGCTCGGGACCAGACGCGAGAAGTCCCGGACAGGGTCCTCGGTGCCGGGGTTGCGCAGGTGCAGGGGATGGGCCCCGGAGGACACCTGCAGTCGCAGCCGCCGGCCGGGGGCGAAACGATGCGCGATCGGGGCGAGCACGAGCCGGATCCGCCGCTCCTCCCCCGCCACCGCGTCCGGCGTGAGGCGCCGGTAGGAATCGGTGATCATCGTGGAGCGGCCGCGCTCGTCCACCTCGCACAGGCGCACGAACACGTCCACGCGCGGATTGGTCGAGGAGAGCGTGAGCTCGACTTCCGGGGACCCCGCCACCAGCACCTCGTCGGCGAGCTCCTCGCCGGTGAAGACGAGCACGTCGTCGCGGGCCTCGCGTCGGCGCTGGTCGCGTCGCCCGGCCGTGAAGGGGTTCAGGGTCCGGCCGCCCGCACTCGGGGTCGGGTCGTCCGGGTCGTAGCGGTAGGAGAGCGTTCCCGGCGCCACCGCGCCGTCGTCGTCCCGGACCAGTGACCCGTCCGCCGTGGCCTGCCACGTCTCCGGGGTGCTCGGCGGCGGCCAGGATGCGGGCTCGCGCCAGCCCCCGCCCCCCGTGACCTCCACCTGCACCGCGGCTCCGCCCCGCGGATCGGAGAAGCCCCGCAACGCCTCTCGGGCGCCCAGGACGAGCGTGCCCGGTGCGCCGTGGGTCCAGTCGCCCACGACGAGCCGCACGGCGGTCCCGGCGTCGCGAAGCGCGGCGTAGTCGTCGAGCTGCCCTTCCAGGAAGAGATCCTGCCACCCGGCCAGCAGCACGGTCGGCGGGATCGAGGACAGCTCCTCGGCGAAGTGCAGCGGCTCCCACCACGGATCGCCGGGAGCACTGTGCGCCAGCCAGTCCCGGAAGAACGCGGGATCGCCGGCATGGGCGCGGACGGCGGCCTCCGTCGGCGGGACGGTGAACGACGCCCGGTGCACCCGGTCGCGGGCGCGCAGCATCCTCCCGATCTTCGACAGCAGCGGTCGCTCCTGCAGATCGAGGGCGATGCACCAGGCAAGGAGCGTCTCGATGGAGAACCCGCCCCCGCGGTACAGGATGGCCTCGTCGAAGCGCCGAGCGGAGACCGCGATC
Organism: Microbacterium resistens; assembly: GCF_021172025.1. Lineage (NCBI taxonomy): Bacteria > Bacillati > Actinomycetota > Actinomycetes > Micrococcales > Microbacteriaceae > Microbacterium > Microbacterium resistens. The sequence goes on along the minus strand of NZ_CP082781.1, from coordinate 3,512,964 downwards.
CCGAGCGCGTCCGGACCCGCCCCGCCGTCGACCATCGCCCACTGGGTCACCCCGAAGTAGCTCCCGCCCCAGGAGTGCACGGGCCCCGTCGCCCATGGCTGGGCGCGCAGCCAGGACATCGTCGCGGCCCCGTCCGCGGCCTCGTCGTGCAGCGGATCGAAGCGTCCGCCCGAGCCGAACGTGCCCCGGCAGCTCTGCACGATGACGTGGTGGCCTCGCTCGGCGAAGAACAGTGCCATGCCGGCGATGTCGGCGCGTCCGTAGGGGGTCCGCACGAGCAGGGTCGCGTCTCCGGCCCCGGGCGCCGACCAGTGGTCGGTCCGCAACGTCACGCCGTCGGCCGCGGGCACCGCGATGTCCGGCACCACGGTGACGTCCGGGTGCGTCGGCGCGGGCATCCCCGCCGCTCGGGACAGCAGACGGTGATCGCCCCGGGCGACGCGGTTCAGACGCGGTGAACGGCTCATCGGTCCCTTCCCTCCCGGCGACGACGCGCCCCCGCCCATGATGTCAGCCGATGGCGGCGCGACGCGGTCGCGGCGCCGCGCTCGACGCCCCGTCCGAGGACCACCCGGCCACGCCGCGGACGGCGCCGGAGCGGGAAGCCCGCTCCGGCGCCTCCCCGTCAGAGCGTCGTGCGCTCACCGCGTCGGCGACGCGCGATCACCACGAGGGCGACGCCGACGAGCACCAGCACGACCGAGGCGCCGATCGCGCCCATCGCGATCTCCCCGCCGGTCGGCGGGAGGTCGACCACGAGCAGTCGGGTCGTGGTCGAGGAGGGCGGCGACTCGATCCCGCCCACCGGCGTCTTCCCGGTCGCCGTCGCGGTGTTGACGAGGTCGCCCTTCTTCTCGTCGGCCTGCTGGACCACGTAGGTGGCTGTGCACACCACGCTCTCCCCCGGGGCGAGACGACGCGCGCCGTCCTCGCAGACCGGGGTCGAGAGCGGACCGGATCCGTTGAACTCGCCCTCGACGACGGTCACGTCCGTGATCGTCACGTTGCCGGTGTTGGTGACCGTGAACGTGTAGGTGATGGTCTCGCCCACGCGCGCAGCGGACTTGTCCGCCGTCTTCACGACGGCAAGGGCGGGAGCGGGCGTGGTCTCGATCACGACCGAGGACGGATCCGTCCCCACCTCGCCCCCTCCGGGCGGCGTGCCCGTCGCGGTGGCGGTGTTGGTCACCGACCCGGCGTCCACGTCCGCCTGCTGCACCGTGTACGTCGCCGTGCAGACGAGCTGCTGCCCCGGGATCAGCGTCCGATCCGCCGGGCACTCCAGCGCCGACAGGTCACCCGCCCCAGAGAACTCGCCCTCGAGGACGGTGACGTCCGCGAGCGTGACGTTCCCGGTGTTCGTGACGGTGAACGTGTACGTGACCGTCTCGCCCGCCACGAGAACGGCGGTGTCCGCCGTCTTCACGATCGACAGCGACGGAGCGGGATCCGCGCCGGTCGTGGTGGTGGACGGCTCGGACTCGATCGGCTCGCCGCCCGGCGGCGTGCCCGTCGCGGTCGCCGTGTTGGTTACGGACCCGGCGTCCACATCGGCCTGCTGCACCGTGTACGTCGCCGTGCAGATCAGCTGTGCCCCCGGGGCCAGCGTGCGATCGGCCGGGCACTCGACGGCCGACAGCTCGCCCGCGCCCGTGAAGTCGCCCTCCGTCACGCCGACGTCGGTCAGGGTCACGGTGCCGGTGTTGGTCACCACGAACGAATACGTGATCGTCTCGCCGGCGACCAGCTGCGTCTTGTCCGTGGACTTCACGATCGAGATCCCCGGCGTCTGCTCCGCAGTGACCGTCACCGCAGAGGGGTCCGACACGATCGGATCGCCCTGCGGCGGGTTGCCGGTCGCCGTGGCGTCGTTGGTGATGGATCCGGCGTCCACGTCGGCCTGCTGCACGACGTACGTCGCGGTGCAGTCCAGGAACTCGCTCGGTGCGAGGGTCCGGTCGGCCGGGCAGTCGAGCGCGGACAGCTCGCCCGCGCCCGAGAAGGCGCCCTCGACGACGGCCACTCCACGGAGCGTGACGGTGCCCACGTTGGTGACGCGGAACGTGTACGTCACGGTGTCCCCCGCGGCGACGGTGCTCTTGTCCGCCGTCTTCACGAGCGACAGCGCCGGCTTCGGCGTCGACGGGGTCGTCACCTCCGACGGGTCCGATTCGATCGGCTCGCCCGAGGGCGGGGTGCCTGTCGCGGTGGCCGTGTTCCGCAGGGTGCCTGCGTCCACGTCCGCCTGCTGCACCACGTAGGTGGCCGTACAGACGAGCTGCTCGCCGGGGGCGAGTGTACGGTCGGCGGGGCACGACAGCGCGGACAGCTCGCCTGCGCCGGTGAACTCGCCCTCCACGACCGTCACGTCGGTCAGCGTCGTGTTGCCCGTGTTGGTCGCGACGAAGGAGAAGGTCACGGTCGCGCCCACGACCAGCTCCGACGTGTCCGAGGACTTGACGAGGGTGAGGGCCGGGGATGGGGTCCCCTCGATGACGACCGTCGACGGCCCGGAGGTCACGGGACGGTCGGCCGGGGGGTTCCCCGACGCGGTCGCCGTGTTCGTCACCGACCCGGCGTCCACATCCGCCTGCTGCACCACGTACGTCGCCGTGCAGACCAGCTGCTGCCCCGGGATCAGCGTCCGGTCCGCCGGGCACTCCAGCGCCGACAGATCGCCCGCCCCGGAGAAGTCGCCCTCGGCGATCGCGACGTCCGTCAGCGTGACGTTGCCGGTGTTGGTCGCCGTGAACGTGTAGGTCACGGTCTCGCCCACCACCAGGTCCGTCTTGTCCGCGGACTTGACGAACGCGATGGCCGGGTTCGGGACCGACGGGGTGGTCGTCCCGGACGGCTCTGAGGTGATCGGCTCGCCGTTCGGCGGGGTGCCCGTGGCGGTCGCGTCGTTCGCGACCGTCCCGGCGTCCACATCCGCCTGCTGCACCGTGTACGTCGCCGTGCAGATCAGCTGCGCACCGGGAGCGAGGCTCCGATCCGCCGGGCACTCGATCGCGGACAGGGCACCTGCACCGGTGAACGCGCCTTCGTCGACGGCCACGTCCGTGAGGGTCACGTTCCCGGTGTTCGTCACCACGAAGGAGTAGGTGACGGTCTCACCGAGGACGAGCTCGTCCTTGTCCGCGGACTTCACGATGGAGATCCCCGGGGACTGCGTCCCCGTGATGGTGACCTCGGACGGCGGCGACGTGATCGGGTCGCCCTGAGGCGGGTTCCCCGTCGCGGTCGCGTCGTTCGTCACCGACCCGGCGTCCACATCCGCCTGCTGCACCGTGTACGTCGCCGTGCAGACCAGGTCCGCACCGGGAGCGATCGTACGGTCGACCGGGCAGTCGAGGGCGGAGAGCTGACCGGCGCCCGAGAAGGCGCCCTCGGCCACCGCCACGCCCGAGAGCGTCACGTTGCCGGTGTTGGTCACGGTGAACGTGTACGTCACCGTCTCCCCCGCCACGAGGTTCGTCTTGTCCGCCGTCTTCACCAGCGCGATCCCCGGGGTCTGGTCCGCCGTGATCGTCACCTCGGACGGCGGCGACGTGATCGGGTCGCCCTGCGGCGGGTTCCCGGCCGCGGTCGCGTCATTCGTCACCGACCCGGCATCCACATCCGCCTGCTGCACCGTGTACGTCGCCGTGCAGACGAGCTGCGCGCCCGGCGCGAGCGTCCGGTCCGCCGGGCAGTCGACGGCGGAGAGCTGACCCGCGCCGGAGAAGGCGCCCTCGGCCACCGCCACGCCCGAGAGCGTCACGTTGCCGGTGTTGGTCACGGTGAACGTGTACGTCACCGTCTCGCCCACGACGAGGTTCGTCTTGTCCGCCGTCTTCACCAGCGCGATCCCCGGGGTCTGGTCCGCCGTGATCGTCACCTCCGAGGGCTCGGAGGTCACGGGGTCTCCGGTGGGCGGGTTGCCGGTCGCGGTCGCGTCATTCGTCACCGACCCGGCATCCACATCCGCCTGCTGCACTGTGTACGTCGCCGTGCAGACGAGCTGCGCGCCGGGGGCCAGGGTCCGGTCCGCCGGGCAGTCGAGAGCCGAGAGCCGACCCGCGCCGGAGAAGGCGCCCTCGGCCACGGCCACGTCGGACAGCGTCACGGTGCCCGTGTTCGTCACGGTGAACGTGTACGTCACCGTCTCGCCCGCCACGAGGGTCGTCTTGTCCGCCGTCTTCACGATCCCGATGGCCGGATCCTGGTCCGCCGTGATCGTCACGGTCGACGGGTCGGAGGCCACGGGATCCCCGGTCGGCGGGTTCCCGGTCGCGGTCGCCGAGTTCTTCACCGACCCCGCATCCACATCCGCCTGCTGCACCACGTAGGTCGCGGTGCAGTCCATGAACTCCGCCGGCGCCAGGGTCCGGTCGGCGGGGCACTCGATCGCGGACAGTGCGCCCGCTCCCGTGAACGCGCCCTCGACGACCGCGGCATCGGTCAGCGTCACGTTGCCGGTGTTGGTCACGCGGAAGGAGTACGTCACCGTCTCTCCGGCGACGAGCTCGGTCTTGTCGGCCGTCTTCACGATGGACACGCTCGGGTCGGGGACGGAGGGGGTCGTCACCTCGGACGGCTCGGACTCGATCGGGTCGCCCGTGGGCGGGGTCCCGGTCGCCGTCGCGCTGTTGCGGACGGTGCCCGCGTCGACGTCCGCCTGCTGCACCGTGTACGTGGCGGTGCAGACGAGCTGAGCGCCGGGCTCCAGCGTCCGCTCCGCCGGGCACTCGATCGCCGACAGGTCACCCGCACCCGTGAAGTCGCCTTCGTTCACGGCGACGTCGGTCAGCGTCACGTTGCCGGTGTTCGTCACCACGAAGGAGAAGGTCACCGTCTCGCCCGCGACCAGTTCGGTCGTGTCGGAGGACTTCACGATCTCGATGGCCGGCTTCTGGGCGCCGGTGATCGTCACCTCGGACGGATCCGACGTCACCGGATCGCCCGTCGGCGGCGTGCCGGACGACGTCGCCGAGTTCGTCACCGACCCCGCGTCCACATCCGCCTGCTGCACCACATACGTCGCCGTGCACGTCAGTTCCGCCCCCGGCGCCAGGGTCCGGTTCGCCGGGCACTCGATCGCCGACAGCGCCCCCGCACCGGAGAAGGCGCCCTCGTTCACGGCGACGTCGGTCAGCGTCACGTTCCCGGTGTTCTTCGCCACGAACGAGTACGTCACCGTCTCACCCACGACCAGATCGGTCTTGTCCGCCGACTTCACGACCGTGATCGACGGCGACGAGGTCCCCGTGATCCTCACCTCGGACGGATCCGACGTCACCGGATCGCCCGTCGGCGGCGTGCCCGACGACGTCGCCGAGTTCGTCACCGACCCCGCGTCCACATCCGCCTGCTGCACCACATACGTCGCCGTGCACGTCAGTTCCGCCCCCGGCGCCAGGGTCCGGTTCGCCGGGCACTCGATCGCCGACAGCGCCCCCGCACCGGAGAAGGCGCCCTCGTTCACGGCGACGTCGGTCAGCGTCACGTTCCCGGTGTTCTTCGCCACGAACGAGTACGTCACCGTCTCACCCACGACCAGATCGGTTTTGTCCGCCGACTTCACGACCGTGATCGACGGCGACGAGGTCCCCGTGATCCTCACCTCGGACGGATCCGACGTCACCGGATCGCCCGTCGGCGGCGTGCCCGACGACGTCGCCGAGTTCGTCACCGACCCCGCATCCACATCCGCCTGCTGCACCACATACGTCGCCGTGCAGTCCAGGAACTCGCCCGGGGAGAGCGTCCTGTCGGCCGGGCACGCGATCGCGGACAGGTCACCCGCACCCGTGAAGTCGTCCTCGTTCACAGAGACGTCGGTCAGCGTCACGTTGCCGGTGTTGGTCACGCGGAAGGAGTACGTCACCGTCTCCCCGGCGACGAGCTCGGTCTTGTCGGCCGTCTTCGCGATGGACACGCTCGGGTCGGGGACCGAGGGGGTGGTGGTCTCCGACGGCTCCGAGGTCACGGGCGGGCCCGTGGGCGGCGTGCCCGTCGCGGTGGCGTCGTTGCGCATCGATCCGGCGTCGACGTCCGCCTGCTGCACCGTGTACGTGGCGGTGCAGACGAGCTGCGCGCCGGGCGCGAGCGTCCGATCCGCCGGGCAGTCCACGGCCGACAGCGTCCCGGCGCCGGTGAACGCGCCCTCGTCGACGCCGACGTCGGTCAGCGTCACGTTGCCCGTGTTCGTCACGACGAACGAGAAGGTCACCGTCTCACCCACGACGAGCTCGGCGGTGTCCGAGGACTTCACGATGCTCAGCGAGGCGTTCTGATCCGCCGTGATGGTGACCGACGAGGGGTCCGACGTGACGGCGATCTCGTCCGGCGACACGGCCCGCGCGGTGGCGGTGTTCTCGACCGACCCGGCGTTCACGTCGGCCTGCTGCACGGTGTACGTCGCCGTGCAGGTGACGGAGGCGTCCGGCGCCAGCGGCTCCGGCAGGGCCGGGCAGGAGACGGCCGACATCGATCCGGCTCCGGTGAACGAGGTCTCCGCCACGGAGACGTCCTTGAGGGGGACGTTGCCGGTGTTGGTCACGCGGAACGAGTAGGTCACGGTCTCGCCGGCGACGAGGGTGGTCTTGTCGGCGGTCTTCTCGAGCGACACTGCGGGCAGGCGGGCGTCGTTCGTGAACGTGCAGAGCGCGGCGACGCCCTTGGCTCCCCCGTCCGGGACGGTGAAGGTCCCGGATCCGCCGTCGCCCGAACCGAGGCTGTTCCCGGTGTTCTGGTCGACACAGGACCAGCGGGTGTCGTACTTCGGACGCCCGACGCCGGACCCCGTCTCCGCGACCGTGATCCGCTGGCCGGAGAGCACGAGGACCGGCCCCGCCTGCTGGGGCTGGACGCCCGGGGCCGTGCCGCTCGTCGTGGCGGTGTTCCCGCTGGTGATCCCGTCACCGGTGATCGTCATCGTCACCTGGTCGGAGCTGGTGTTGCGCCCCTGCGGGAAGTCCTTGACGACGGTGACCGAGTTCGGCGAGGCGCAGGAGGCCATGTCGACCGAGCCCGCCGTCGGGAAGGCGACGTTGCTGATGTTCTGCCCCGTGGTCGGGTTGACCTTGTACATGCGGCTGCCGCCGGCGACGTAGAGGTAGCCGTCGCCCGCGAACCCGATGCCGTTGAGGGGCGTCCCGCCCGTGTCGATCCGGACCAGCTCCTTGGCGGTGATCGGCACCGTCGTCCCGCCCATCGAAGGGATCTCCTGCTCGACGACGCTGACGATGTTGGTCGTCCCTGCGCCGTTGCCCCCGGCCACGACGAAGAGGTTGCCCTGGCTGTCGAACGCCCAGTCGCCGTTCCCACCGCCGTTGGGGACCGGGCCGCTCGCGACGAGACCCATGGACTGGTTCGTCTGCGTGTTGAAGCCGTAGACGTTCAGCGTGCCGTTCGTGACGCCGCCGTAGTAGTAGTGCCCGTTGGCCGCGTTGATCGCGCCGTGGGTGACCGCGGCGCCGGCGACGCCCGCCCCGAGCAGCGTCGTCTGCCCGGTGACGCTCGAGTACTGGTAGATCGAGCGCGCCGTGCCGGAGTTGGCGGGGAGGACGCCGATGATGACCTCGCCGAATCCGTCGCCGTCCGCGTCGTGGATGCCGGTGCCGTTCAGGTTGCCGGTGGCGCCGGAGATGTTGAAGGTCCCCGCCACGGTCTGAGCGCCGGTCTCACGGTCGATCCGCCAGATGTTGCGGGGGCTCTGACCCTGCTGCGTGTAGACGTCACCGCAGAACAGCGCACCAGCGGCCGTCGCCGGCGTCTGGTCCACCACCGCGACGTTCACGACCGTCAACGCGGCCACCAACGTCGCGGCGACGGCGGCGGCGACCGCCCGCGAGCGGTGCATCAGCGTCTTTCGGACGCGACGGTTATCCCCAGTGCCAAGCATGCGTACCCCCACGGTCGGAATGGCTCCGTCCCCACGATAGGTGGGTGGCACCGGAATGTGAGAATTACCTGAAGATTGCATACCAGTATCTCGGTATGCACTCCTCGAGCCGTCGGCGCGGCCTGCCGTCCGATCGATGCCTTCCGGAGCCCGGCGACTTCAGCGAAAGCGCGGCGACCTCAGCGAAACGGGCTAGAAGCCGTCGACTCCGCGATCGGCGAGGAAGGCGGCCAGCCTCTCCCTCGCATCGATGGCCGCGAACGAGTAGCAGTCATAGCTGGGTCGGGAATCCGCCTCGTCGCGGGAGAAGTCGCCGTACCCCAGTGCCGGGATCTCGAGGAGCCGCGCATCGAGGTACTGGGCGTCGGCCAGGCTCCAGGCATTCGAGCGGAAGCAGTAGTCGAACGCCGAGATCCGCTGCTCCTCCAGCGCGGTATCCGTCTCGTAGATCGCCAGAGCGATGTCCACAGCGGTGTAGTCCGGGACGCGCGGGACCAGATCGACGGAGATGCGCTGGCAGAGTCCCTCGCAGGTCTTGGTCTCACCGTGAAGGGTCGCGTCGAGTCCGCCCTGCGCAGCCGACACCTGCGACGAGATCGCCGCGAGCCGGTCCTCGTCCAGGCCCTCGGGAATCCCCAGCACCGAACATCCGCTCAGCCCTGCGGCCAGCCCGGCGAGCGCAACGAGGAGGACCCTTCGGAAACGTGCCATGTCACCATCAGACCACGAGGCTCGCGAGGTCCGCGCGCGACTGCCCACCCCGGACCCGCGGCGCGGCGGATCGCGGTGGTGTGATCGCGGGCATCCGACATCGGCAGAATGAACGCATGGGGTACGGGCAGAGCGTCGCAGCGCAGGTCGCCCCGGTCATTCGTCACCTCGACGAGGTGAGCCCGGGCGATGTTCTCGGGGTCTATCTGTTCGGATCGGCCGCGTCTTCCGGGATCCGCCCGGAGAGCGACATCGACCTGCTCGTGCTCACCCGACGATCCCTGTCGACCCGAGAACGGCGGGATCTGACGGATCTGCTGCTCGCCGTGTCCGGATGGCAGGGGCAAGCCGCTCGGTTCCCCGACGCTCGGGATCGTCGCCCGATCGAACTCACCAGCCTGGCGGCATCGCGGCCGGGTCCGTGGGCGGGCGCGCCGCTCCGCGACTTCCAGTACGGAGAATGGCTGCGCGAAGAGATCCTGGACGGGCACGTCCCGATGCCGGAGCACGACCCCGACGTGACGGTGCTGATCGCGACCGCACATCACGCCCACCGGGTTCTCCTCGGGCAGCCCCTTGGCACGCTGCTCCCCGCGGTACCGCCTGAGGCACTGACCGATGCGGTCCTCGCATCGGTCCCGGCGGTGCTCGCCGGCATCGAGGGCGACGAGCGGAACACGCTGCTCACACTCGCGCGGATCCTGGTCACCCTCGACACCGGGCAGATCGTCTCGAAGGACGCCGCGGCCAAGACCGTCGCGGACTCGCTCACGGGCACCGATCGCGCGCTCATGGAATGCGCCCGAAGCCACTACCTCGGCATCGGGGACACCGCGTGGGACGCACCGGCGGGTGCGACCACGGCCCTCGCCCGCCTGCTCGCGAACCGCGCCGCAGGCCCACGCTCCTCGTAGCCGGCGGGCACGGCCCGCGGCCGTCCTCTCGATGAGGACGTGCCGATCGGAACCGCTCGATGCGCCACACCGCGACCCGGACATGCGAAAACCCCCGATCTCTCGGGGGTTTTCCTGGCGGTGACGGTGGGATTTGAACCCACGGTAGGGGGTTACCCTACACAACTTTTCGAGAGTTGCACCTTCGGCCGCTCGGACACGTCACCGCAGAAGAGTTTACGTCACGCCGAGCGCGTACGCGAATCGAGCTCACCAGGACACGGCGACGTCCGCGTGGGTGCGGAGGATGTCCTCGGTCGTGCCCGCCGGCGCACGGCCGATCCCGCACTCCGTCGCGACGCCGAAGGCGGGCGCGTGCGGCGCGGCGGCGGCGATCCGGCGCCGCGCTCCCTCCACGCCGTCCTCGCGGTGCACGAGGCCGAGGTACAGCTCGGTCCCGTCGGCGAGCGCCAGGTCGTCGAGGGGCGCGAAGTACGCGTCGTCGTCACGGGCGATCGGGACGGGGAGGTGCAGCCACGTGAGCGTCCGCGCCGACGCCGCGGCGACGGCGTTGGCGAAGCGGACGAGGTTCCCCGCATCGGTCGGCTCGATGAAGTGCTTCTCGCCGGCGTCGCCGTAGCAGAGGTGCACTCCGGCCTCCACGTCGGCGGGCACGGCGTCCACGAGCGCGGCCAGACGGCCGACGAGCCCGTCGAACGGGTCCCCCGACCACCACGCCTCCATGACCCGGCCGTACCCCGCTGCCCGCTCGATGATCCCCATCTCGCTGGCCACGTCCCATTGGATCGACAGGTCCTCGTGCGGGACAGCCCGGAGAATCCCGTCCAGCTCGCGCAGGATCGCCGCGGTGTAGAGCGGCTCGATCGCGCCGCGGTCCTCGCCGGAGAAAAAGGAGGAGATGACCGCGAGGGGCGTGGGAAGCGACACCTGGAAGCGCGTCCCCGCCGGGATCACGCCCTCGTCGCGGAGGCGGCGGAAGATCCCGTACGACGCCACGGCGGCGTCCTCGTAGCCCAGCGGAGGCAGGACGATCGACTGGGGGTCCACACCCTCGCGGATCCGGAGCGGACGCGCGTCCAGCCCCGCCCCGAAGGGGATCGGGGCATCGCCGACGCGTTCGATGCCCTCCGCCGCGCCGAGGACGTCCGGCTGGAACATGATCCAGTGGAATCGCTTGCCCACCTCCCCGTCCGGGATCCGCCTGAGCCGAGCACCGAGGATCTCGGACGCCGTGCGCATGGTCTTCTCGGCGTCGTCGAAGTTGACGCTCCCGACGAGATGGGCTCCCTGAGGCTGTGTCATTCCCCCAGCGTAGCGACGGGCCCGTTTTGCACGGCTCCGCGCCCGACGGGAGCACGCCCGCCGAGTTAGGATGTCCTAAGTAGGTCGCGACCCCGGGAAGGGCGCGGACGAGATGAGGGGAGCCGAGATGTCGTTCATCCGCTCGGAGGCGCTGGAGGAGACGGGATACGTCGTCCTCGACCGGTACGACCAGACGGCGGATCCGGCGGAGTGGTTCGATCTCGAGTACGTCCCGTGGCGCTCGTCCGGCATCACGCGCTTCGCGCCGCTGGCGAGCTACGCCGGCGAAGTGGAGTGCAACGGCTTCTGGAACCACACCCCGCCCCGCACGGACAAGGACGGCGTCTGGGTGCCCTCGCAGTCGGCGCTCGCCCCGACGCTCGTACGCCGTGCCGCGGAGGCCGGTGCCAACGTCGGGCGCTGCCGCGTGATCGAACTCCAGCCCAACACCTATGCCGACGCGATCTACAACCTGCACCAGGACGACAACAACCGGCTCAACGACGAAGGCACCGGATGGGTGGTCCGGGGCTTCTTCAACCTCACGGACGACCCGGACTCGCTCCTGATCCTGCGATCGGACCGCTTCGACCCCGCCACCGAGGTGCGCCTGCCCCTCCCGGAGGGGTCGCGGATCGTCGTGGACACCCAGCGGTTCTGGCACGCGGTGTGGCACCGCGGCGTCGCCCCCCGCTACGCCCTGATCACCTCGTGGACCTCGGGTCCCGAGCTCGACGCGTACATCGCCGCGAACCACGGCGACCCGCATCCCGCCTCAATCCCCGTGGACCCCGAGACGGTCACGGCGGCGCAGGCCGAGATGCACCGCCGCATCGAGGAGCGGCGCCGCTCGTTCGAGGCACAGGGCATCACGATGGAGCCGCTCGAGCCCCTCTGGCCCTGAGCCGCTCCCGGTCGGCCGCGTGATCCGGGCGGGGCTCCCCTGGACCGGACCGCTCAGGCGGTACGCCCATCCTGAAGGCGGACCACGCGGTCGATGCGCCCCTCGGGCGGCGCGACGTGGGAGATGAGGAGGACGGACTGGTCGCCGGCGGCTCCCAGGAGGTCGTCCAGCAGCGCCTCCGACGTCGCCGGGTCGACACCCGCCGTCGGCTCGTCGAGGACCAGGATCGGGAATCCGCGCAGCAGCGCCCGAGCCAGGGCGATGCGCTGCGCCTGCCCGCCGGAGACGAGCCCGCCGCGCTCTCCGACACGCGCGTCGAGGCCGCCGCGCTCGCGCACCCAGTCTCCGAGCCCGACCCTCTCCAGCACCGCGAGGAGCTCCTCGTCGCTCGCCGTGTCCCGGGCGAACAGCAGGTTCTGACGGATGTCCTCGTCGAAGAGCTGGGGATCCTGCTCGCACAGCCCGACGACCGCGCGCAGGGCGGGGCCGGGCATCCGTGCGGCGTCCTCGTCGCCCACGCGGTACTCCCCCTCGGCGGCGAGGAACCCGACGAGCGCGGCGGCGAGAGTGGACTTCCCCGCTCCGCTCGCCCCGGTCACGAGGACCCGCTCGCCCGGTCCCAGATCGAGATCGACCCCGGTCAGCGCCGGGCGCTGCGCCCCAGGCCACCCCGCACGCAGACCCCGCACCCGCAGCGCGGGCGGACGGGTCACGGGCGAGGCGGCGGGAGGAGCCGGCGTCACGACGCCCGTGGAGCCCGGCTCGTCCGCACGGATCTGCGCGGGCAGCTCTGCCGGCAGCAGCGCGTGGATGCGCTGCGCGCCTGCCCGCACCCCGCGCCAGGACGACGCGGCCTGCGGAACCGCGCCGAACACGTCGAACACCGCCATCGGCAGGAGCACCGCCACCGCGAACCACGGCGCATCGACCGCGCCGCCGGGAAGACCCGGCACCGCCACCGCGATCGCCCACAGGGAGGCGAGGCCTGCGGCCACGGACACCGCCCCGGCCGAGGCGGCCTGCGCGCGGGCGGCCCGCGAGACCGTGTCACGAAGAGCCTCGTCGGCGGCCCGGATGCGCGCGCGCGACGCCTCCTGGACCCCGAACGCGCGGAGCACGTCGGCCGAGGCCATGTCGTCCACGAGCGCACCGGCGAGCGCGGCGCGGCGCGCGGAGACCGCGCGCTCCGCCCGATCCCCGAGCACGCGTCCGACGAGCACCGCGACGACCGCGGCGAGCACCAGGCAGACGGCGAGCGCGCCCGCGGCGGCGGGCGAGACGACGGCCATCACCGCGACCGAGGCCACCGCGACCACGCCGCCGGACACCAGCGGCAGCACGACGCGCAGCGGGAGGTTCTGCAGGTTCTCCACATCGTCGACGAGCGCGGACAGGACGGATCCGCGGTCGGTGCGTCCGAGCCCGGCCGGTGACAGCGGGATCAGCCGACGCACGATCGAGGCGCGCAGGTCCGCGAGCCGGCGCAGCGCCGCATCGTGGCCCGCGATCCGCTCCAGGTAGCGGAAGACCGCGCGCGAGACGGCGAAGAACCGCACGCCGACGACGGCGACCGACAGCGGCACGAGGGAGTCCACGAGCGAGGCGCTGACGATGAGCCAGCCGCTCACCAGCAGCAGGCAGACGGCGGCGGCGGCCGACAGCACGGCGGAGACGAGGGCGGGGAGGAACCGGCGCATCGGCGGCATGGCCGCCCGCAGGATCCCGCGGACCGAGGTGTCCAGCGGTGCCTCGGCGGCGGGATCCGGTCCGGAGCGCGACGCGCGCCCCTCCTCCACCCACGGTGCCGGGCTGGCCGGGACGGGGGGCCGCGCGCCGACCGCGGCCGGCGCGGTCTCCGCGGCGGGCGCGGGCTCGGCGGCGGACGTGGCCGGCGCGGCCGCCGCCGCGGGTCCCACGGTCGGGGCCGGAACGACGGGACCGCTCTCCCGCAGCGCGGGAGCATCCGGCGCAAGGACGACGATGCGATCGGCGATCGCCCGCGCAGAGGGTCGATGGGAGACGAGGAGGATCGCCGTGCCTGCGTCCGCGAGGGCGCGCAGGCTCTGCCACAGGGCCTCCTCGGTCTCGGCGTCGAGCGCGCTGGACGGTTCGTCGAGGGCCAGCACCTCCGCCCCCGAGCCGAGCCGGTGCACCGCGCGCGCCACGGCGACGCGCTGGGCCTGCCCGCCGGACAGCCCCGCACCCTGCACCCCCAGCGACGTGTCCGGGTCCAGCTCGGGGGCGCCGGCGGCGTCCAGGGCCGCGCGCACCCTGCCGGCGTCGGGCCTCGCCTCGCCCAGTGCCACGTTCTCGGCGACCGTGCCGCGCACCAGTCCCGGTCGTTGCCCGGCCCACGCCAGCCAGGACGACGCGTCGAGCGTCCGGACGTCGCGGCCCGCCCAGCTGATCCGCCCCTCGAAGGGCGCGACCCCGCGCAGCGCCGCCAGCAGGCTCGACTTCCCGGCTCCACTGGGCCCCTCGACGAGGACGATCTCGCCCGCCGCCACCGTCAGCGACACGGCGGGGAGGATCCGGTCCCCGCGGCGGACGCGTGCATCCGCGACGACGAGCAGCGGGTCCGCGGGCGGTCCGGCCGGGGCGGGGTGCGTCGCGCCGGACGCGCCCGGGGAGCGGGCCGCGTCGCGGGAGTGTCCCGACGCCGCCGACGCGGACGCCGACGCGGCCGCCGGGCGATCCTCGTCCAGCACGGCGAAGACGTCCTCGGTGGCGGCCACCCCTTCAGCGGCGGCGTGGAACTGCACGCCCACCTGCCGCAGCGGCAGGAACGCTTCCGGGGCCAGGAGCAGCACGAACAGGCCAGGGCCGAGCTCGATCTCCCCGGCGAGGAGGCGGAATCCGACGGACACCGCGATGAGCGCGACGGCGAGCGAGGACAGCAGCTCCAGGGAGAACCCGGACAGGAACGAGTAGCGCAGGACCCTCATCGTCTCGCGCCGATACTGCTCTGCGGTCTCGCGCATGCGCGCCGCCGCCCGCCGCTCGCGCCCGAACACGCGCAGCGTGGCCAGTCCCTGCACCGTGTCGGCGAAGCGGGCCGCGAGCTGCTGGAGCACACGGAGCTGACGCCGCTGCACGGTGCGGGTGGCGATGCCGATGAGGATGAGGAAGATCGGGATGAGCGGGAGCGTCACGATCGCCGTGAGCCCGCTCGGCCAGTCCTCCAGCCACATCACGAGGACGATCACCGGGGTCGCGATCGCGGTGAGGACCAGTTGCGGGATGTAGCGGGCGAAGTACGGGTCCAGGGCGTCCAGACCGTGCCCCGCCGTGACGGCCAGAGCCGCCTGGTTCCGGCGGGCGAGCCACTCCGGGCCCCGGCGCCGGATCGCGTCCAGCAGCGCCTCCCGCAGCTGCATGCCCGTGCGCGCCGCGGCCCGCGCACCCCACGCCTCCGACGCCCAGACCAGCCCGCCGCGGACGAGGACGACGCCCGCGAGCGCGAGGAGCGAGCCGTCCGCCAGCGGGCGCTGCTCGGCGACCGCCGTGATCGCCGCCGCCACGATCCACGCGAACGCCAGCGTGACCGCCGTCTGCGCGAGCGCGATCCCCGCGGAGACGACCAGCCAGGTCCGCGCGGCGGGCGCGTACCGGAGCAGACGCGGGTCGACGGGCTTCATCCCTCGATCCTCCCCGTTCCGTCACCGGAACCCGCGACACCGCACCCGCGTCGCGGGAGCCCGTCAGGGAGAACGGGTCCCACGACGCGGGCGGCGCCCCCTCTTGCGCGGGATGCGTCCCCGCGCCCGGACGACGACGCCGGCCGTCCGGGCCATCCCGCGTCCCCGGGTCTCACGCGTGCGCCGGCGCCGCCTCGATCGACGTCCGGGTCACGCGCTTGCGGAAGACCCAGTACGTCCACGCCTGGTAGGCGAGAACGAGCGGCATCGCGATGAGCGCGGTCCACGTCATGATCTGGAGCGTGTAGGGCGTGCTGGACGCGTTCTCGATCGTCAGGCCGAAGGCCGGATCCGTCGTCGACGGCAGGACGTTCGGGAAGAGCGCCCCGAAGAGCATGACGACCGCGGCGAGGGTCGTGACCATCCCCGCGACGAACGCCCAGCCCTCGCGCCCGCGGGCGGTGAACAGCACCGAGGCGAGCAGCGCGACCGCGGCGAGCGCGCCGAAGACGACGACCATCGCGAGCAGCGACGGGCGTCCGGCCGCGATCACGATCGTCCAGACCACCGTCGCCGCCGCGGCGAGCACGGTCGGGAGCGACGCACGCAGCGCCAGGCGTCGGGCGTTCTCGCGCACCGGCCCGTCCGTCTTCAGCGCGACGAACGTCACACCGTGCAGGAAGAACAGCAGGAGCGTCGTGACGCCGACGAGCAGGCCGTACGGGTTCAGGAGCGTGAACAGGCTCCCCGTGAAGACGTGGTCCTCGTTTAGCGGGACGCCCTGCACGATGTTGCCGAACGCCACGCCCCACAGCAGGGCCGGGACGGCGGAGCCCACGACGATCATCGTGTCGAAGCGGCGCTTCCAGCGCGGGTCGTCGCGCTGGTGCCGGTACTCGAACGACACGCCCCGCAGGATCAGGGCCAGCAGGATGATCAGCAGCGGCAGGTAGAACCCGCTGAACAGCGATGCGTACCACTCCGGGAACGACGCGAACAGGCACGCGCCGGCCACGATCACCCAGGTCTCATTGAGATCCCAGACCGGCCCGATGGTGTTGATGATCTGCCGACGGGAGACATCGTCCTTGCCGAGGAACGGCAGCGACATCCCGACGCCGAAGTCGAACCCATCGAGCACGAAGTAGCCGACGAAGAGGAACGCGACGATCCAGAACCAGAGGTATGCGAGATCCATGACCATCCTCCTCAGTAGACGACCGACGAGACGCCGCCGGGGGTTCCGGCCTCGTCCGCGTCCGCGGGCTTCTCGGTGGTGTCCGGCCCCTTCTGGGCGGCGCGGATGATGAGCGCGACCTCCACCACGGCGAGCGCGGCGTAGATGGCGGTAAAGCAGATGAGAGAGATCAGGACCTCGACCCCGCTGACGCCGGGCGAGACGCCGTCGCGCGTCGTCATGAGGCTGAACACGATCCAGGGCTGCCTGCCCATCTCGGTGAAGACCCAGCCGACGATGTTCGCGCCGAGGGCGAGCGGGTAGGACCAGATCGCGATCTTCCACATCCACGCGGCCGGCTCGCTCTTCGCGCTCTTGCGCGTGACCCAGAGGCCCACGAGGGCGATGAAGGCGTGGAGCATGCCGAGCCCGATCATCCAGCGGAACGCCCAGTAGGTGACCCAGAGGATCGGGGTGAACTCGGTCAGGCCGGTGTCCGCGAACCGCTCCGCGTACTCGGCGTTCAGATCGTTGATGCCGTGCACGCAGCCGTCGACGGTGTGCGTGGACAGCAGCGACAGCAGGTAGGGAACCCGGATGGAGAAGAGGTCCGTCTTCCCGTCCGGGGTGCCGAGCGTGAAGAGGCTGAAGGCCGCATCCTTGCCGCACACGGTGTTGAACGTCGCCTCGGCGGCCGCCATCTTCATCGGCTGCGTCGCGTACATCGCCAGGCCCAGCTGGTCGCCCGTGAGGACCACCCCCGCGGTGGAGACGAGCATCGCCCACAGGCCGAAGCGCAGCGAGATCCGCATCGTCGACGTGTGCTGCCCGCGGTACAGGTGCCAGGCGGAGGTGGAGATCACGACACCGGCGGCGAACATGAACGCGCCGAAGATGGTGTGCGGGAACGCGGTCACGGCCACCGGGTTGGTCAGCAGCGCCCCGAAGTCGACGAGCTCGGCGCGGTTGGTGGCGGCGTTGTACTCGTATCCGACCGGGTTCTGCATGAACGCGTTGGCCGCGATGATGAAGTACGCGGAGAGGATCGACCCGACGACCACGCACCAGATCGTGGCGAGGTGCAGCTTCGGCGGGAGCTTGTCCCACCCGAAGATCCACAGCCCGATGAACGTCGCCTCGAAGAAGAAGGCCAGCAGTCCCTCGAACGCGAGCGGGGCGCCGAACACGTCGCCGACGAAGCGGGAGTAGTCGGACCAGTTCATCCCGAACTGGAACTCCTGCACGATGCCGGTGACCACGCCCATGGCGAAGTTGATGAGGAAGATCTTCGCGAACAGGCGGGTGAGGTGCAGGTACTCGATCTTGGCGGTGCGCACCCACATCGTCTGGAAGATCGCGGTGACCGTGGCCATCCCGATCGTCAGCGGGACGAACAGGTAGTGGTACACCGTCGTCAGTCCGAACTGCCAGCGTGAGAGCACCAGCGGGTCGAGCCATTCCATGTGCTGCTCCTTCCTCGTCCGTCAGCCGCGCGCTGCGGCGGTCAGCAGCTCGGTGGTCAGCTGCACGGTGCATTCCTCGGGCCGGTCGGCCGCGCGCACGCACTCGGCCGACAGCGGGCCGCCCGCCTCGGCGAGCACGCCCTGCATGAGCCCCAGGTGGACCTGGCACAGCACCGGCCGGTGCTCGGGCCGGGCGGCCGCGTGCGGGCACGGGGTGAGCTCGACCCGCAGGCCGTCGTCGGCGACGACCGGCTCGAATCCGCTCTCCTCGAGGTGCTCGACGAGCGCGTCGAGCTGGTAGGTGGCCTCGCGTCCCAGCTCCGACCCCTCGGTTCGGAGGAGGCGCCGCATGAGATCGCCCCGCTCGGCCGCGGCGGACACCTTCCTGCGGGCGACCGGGCTGGACGCGTCCGGGGCGCCGGTGGCGGCGCTGTAGAGCGTCCGGGGGCGGCCTCGAGTCGTCCGGCGCTCGGTGCTCTGGATCACGTACCCGCCCTCGATGAGCCGCTGCAGGTGCTCGCGGATCGTGTTGGCGTGGAGCCCGGTGGCCTCGGTCAGCTCGCCGATCGTGCGCGGGGACCGCGACTGCACCAGGTGCAAGATCCGCACCCGGGAGTAGCTGGAGATCGGCCCGCAAACGGGCGCACCGTTGGCCATGGCTCCATTATTGCCAGGCCACGGACGCCTTCTGAGGCTTCGGGCCGTGAATAATCGCGCTTCCGATAGGTATTGCTGATCGTGACGATTCCCCTTCCGGATGCGCGCCCTCCGCGCGCCCCGCCGTGCCCCGCCCTCCCCGCCGCGCCCCGCCGCGCGCCCCGCCGCGCCCCGCCGCGCGCGCTGCCGTGCCGTGTCGAGCCGACGCGTCCGCCCCGCTGCGTCGCTGCGCCGACGCGCCCGCGCCGCCGCGCCGAGCCGTGCGCTCTCGGGTCCCCGTTGTCGAGTGGTCAGTTTCTGTGGGTTGCGCGGCCGTCAACCCACAGAAACTGACCACTCGACAAGCGCCTCCGGTCGCGGGCGAGAGGACGCGTGTGCCGAGGCCGGGACGAGCGGCGAGCGACCGCACGGAGGCGGGCGGCGTGCGGCTGGCTAGGCTGACGGGATGACCGACACGACTCCGCACGACGCCGTGCGCGCCGCCGTGCTGACGGTGTCCGACCGCTCCGCCGCAGGTGAGCGCCCGGACGACGCGGGTCCCGTCGCGGTCGCCGCCCTGCGCGCCTCGGGCTTCGCCTGCGACGACGCCCTCGTCGTGGCGGACGGTGCCGACAGCGTCGCTGCGGGTCTTCGCCGGCTGCTCGCCGGCGGCGCGCGGCTCGTCGTCACCTCCGGCGGCACCGGGATCGCGCCGCGGGATCAGACCCCCGAGGGGACGATGCGGGTCATCGACCGGACGCTCCCGGGGATCGCCGAGGAGCTGCGCCGCCAGTCCGCCGCGGTCGCGCCCGGCGCTCTCCTCTCGCGCGGCGTCGCCGGGGTGTCCGGCACGGCGCTGATCGTGAACCTCCCCGGTTCCCCCAAGGCCGTCGCCGAGGGCATGCCGCTCGTGCTCTCCCTCGCCCGCCACGCTCTCGACCAGCTCACGGGCGGGGACCACTGCCCCGTCCAGGTCTCCTCCCGTCCCGCCCAGGTCTCCTCCCGTCCCGCCCAGGTCTTCTCCCGTCCCGTGCCGCCGTTCCGTCCCTGCCCCTGACCGCGAAACCCCCTCGAAGAGCCGAAACCCCCTCGTAAATACGTGAATACGAGGGGGTATCGACGCGGAGAGGGGGTACCGACGGAAGTGGGTTCGAAGAGGCACCCCGAACGACTCCCGGTACCGACCGCAGGATCCGCTTGGGACCGACAACTACTCGCGCGAAACCCCCTCCCAGCGCCGATACCCCCTCGCAGATACGTGAATACGAGGGGGTATCGACGCGGAGAGGGGGTTTCGGCGAGATGGATCCGAGGTGCCACCCGAACGACGTCAGGTCCGATCCGGATGGGCCCGCGACCCCGCCAGGCCGGACGGGAGCTCAGAGCTCCATGACGTCCACGAGGTCGCCGCCCGACACGCGCTCCACCTCGGCGGGGACGATCGCGTACGCCTCCGCCGCGCCCAGCCCCACGGCCAGGTGCGAGCCGGATCCGCCGCCCGTGGCCGGACGTACCCGCGGCGCCGCGGGGTCGCTCCGGTCGATCACCGCCGGCAGGTACTGACGCCGGCCGGGCGGCGTGCCCCACTCGACCGCGGCCGGCAGACGCAACAGAGGACGGTGCACCGCCGTGCGTCCCTGCATCGCCAGCAGCGCCGGGCGCACGAACACCTCGAAGGATACCGCGGCGCTGACCGGGTTGCCCGGCAGCCCGAAGAGCAGGAGGCCGTCCTCCGTGACCCCGAAGCCCTGCGGCTTGCCCGGCTGCATCGCGATCCGGACGAACTCCATGTCGGCGGCGAGGGTCTGGCGCACGACCTCGTACGCGCCCGCGCTCACCCCGCCGGAGAAGACGACGACCTCGGCGCCGTGTGTCCGCGCCTCGCGCACGGCCTCGGCGGGCCCCGCACCCTCGTCGTCCACCACGACCCGGAGGACGACCTCTGCCTCGGCGTCCTCGGCGAGGGCCGCGAGCAGGATGCCGTTGGAGTCCGGGATCCGTCCGCGAGACAGCGGGCTTCCGGGCGTCACGAGCTCGGATCCGGTCGAGACGATCGCGACGCGAGGACGCTCGGAGACGCGGACCTCGGCGATCCCTGCCGAGGCGAGCGCGCCGAGCTGACGCGCGCCGAGGAGCGTCCCTGCGGGAAGCACGCGATCGCCGGGGGCGACGTCGTCTCCGGCACGGCGCACGAACGTTCCGGCGGCCCGCGGCGCACGGCGCACCACGGCCGTGTCCAGGGAGTCCGCCAGCCCGCCCTCGGTGTCCTCGAAAGGCACGATCGCATCGGCGGCGGACGGCACGGGGGCGCCGGTCATGATGCGCACCGCCGACCCGGCCGGCATCTCGGGATCGAGATCGCTGCCCGCCGGGACGTCCGCGACCACCCGCAGCCTCACCGGCTCGTCCGCCGAGGCGTTCGCGACGTCCTCGAATCGCACGGCAAACCCGTCCATCGCGGAGTTGTCGAAGGGAGGGACCGCGCTGCGCGCCTGCGCGTCCTCGGCCAGGGTGCGCCCCGCGGCCTCGGCGAGCGGGACAGCGCGGACGGCGGCCCGGGTGATGCGGTCGAGGATGCGAAGCTGCTGCTCCTCGACGCTGCGGAAGTCGCTCATCCTCCGAGGCTACCCACCCCGACCCTCCCGCGCGGGTTCAGGCGAACGCACCAGATCAGGCCTGCGCCACCATAACCCGCCTGACCTGGCGCGAGTGCCTGAACCCGTGACACGAACAAGCGGCCACCCCGCGACCGGCCCACGACCGGCGCACCCCGTCCGAGCCACCCCACGGCCACGCCGAAACAGGCGAACGCGCCAGATCAGGCCTGCGCCACCACGATCCGCCTGACCTGACGCGACTGCCTGAACCCGCGACACGAACAAGCCCCCTCCCTACCCGACCGCGCGCGGCGCGACGTCGGAGGGGGCGGATAGCCTGAATCCATGGCCACCCGTCGTCCCGCCCCCGCCGCGTACGTCTGCTCGGAATGCGGTTGGACGACCGTGAAGTGGGTCGGCCGCTGCGGCGAGTGCCAGCAGTGGGGCACGGTCGTCGAGCAGGCCGCTCGCAGCGGGATCGTCCGCCAGGTGTCCGCGGTCGCCCCGGTCGCCGGACGCCAGGCGCGGCCGATCACGGCGGTGACCACGCAGGAGTCTCCGCGGCGCTCGACCGGCGTCGCCGAGTTCGATCGGGTCCTCGGCGGCGGGATCGTCCCCGGAGCCGCGATCCTGCTCAGCGGGGAGCCCGGCGTCGGCAAGTCCACCCTTCTGCTCGAGGTCGCCGCGGCGAGCGCCCGCGCCGGCCGTCGCGTCCTCTACGCCAGCGCCGAGGAGTCTACCGCGCAGGTCCGCCTCCGCGCGGAGCGCACGGGCGCGCTGCACGACGAGCTCTACCTCGCCAGCGAGACCGATCTCGCGACGGTCCTCGGACACATCGACGAGGTCGCGCCCGACCTGGTGATCGTCGATTCCGTGCAGACCGTGGCCTCGGCGCTCGTCGACGGCGCGGCCGGCCAGCCCAGTCAGGTGCGGGAGGTCGCCTCCGCGCTGATCCGCATCGCCAAGGAACGGGACCTGCCGATCGTGATCGTCGGTCACGTCACCAAGGACGGCCAGGTCGCCGGACCACGCGTCCTGGAGCACCTCGTCGACGTCGTGTGCCACTTCGAGGGCGACCGGCAGACCGCCCTGCGCTTCGTGCGGGCTCTGAAGAACCGCTTCGGGCCGACCGACGAGGTGGGGTGCTTCGAGATGACCGGCGACGGCATCGCCGAGGTTCCGGATCCGAGCAGCCTCTTCCTCTCGCACGGGCGCCCGGAGCCCGGAACGTGCGTGGCCATCGCCCTGGAGGGGCGTCGCGCCCTGCCCGTCGAGGTGCAGGCGCTGACGATCCCGAGCACCGCCCCGAACCCCCGCCGCGTGGTCAACGGCCTGGACGCGTCACGGGTGGCGATGGTGCTCGCCGTGCTCGAACGCCGCGCCGGCGTGAAGACCAGCGACAAGGACGTGTACGTGTCGACGGTGGGCGGGGTGCGCTTCACGGAGCCCGCCGCGGATCTCGCCATCGCGATCGCCGTCGCGGGAACGCTGGCCAACAGCGCGGTGCCGAGGACGCTCGCCGCCGTGGGCGAGCTGAGTCTCGCGGGCGAGGTCCGGCCGGTCACCCAGGCGGCGCAGCGCCGGGCCGAGGCCGCGCGGCTCGGATACGCGCACGTGATCGACGACCGATCCGGGACGCTGCGCGCCGCGATCGACGACGTCCGCGCGAGGACCGCTCCCCGCCGCGAGGCCGAGGTCCCCGCGTTCTGACCTGTTCACCGCCTGGTTCCGCTCACGGTCTGGGACCGACGGTCCGGCGTGGAGGACTCAGACCTCGAGGGCGCGCAGGAGCTCGTCCGGCGGCGCCTGCATGGGATGCGGGCCCGCGATGTCGAGGAACACGGTCGTGATCGTGTCCCGGTGCGTCGTCAGGAACGAGCGCAGCCAGGCCGGCGAGTAGATGCCCACGCCCGGCGGCAGGTTCGCCGGCTTGTGGGCTGCGTCGCTGAACAGCAGGAGCGCCACGTCCCCGGTGGAGGGGTCCCGGTAGGTCCAGACCTCGCCGCCGTCGAGCGGGTTGTCGCGCGCGCCCGGACGGATGAGCGGGACGACCGTGTTGCCGTTGCGCAGCGCCAGGGCGACCGCCGCCATGTCCTGCTTCTCGAGGGCATGAGCCAGCGCCTCGGATCGGAACGCCTCGGGAGCGGGCGCCTTCTTCTTCGCCTTCTTCGCGGCCATCCTCCCAGCCTAGGAGAACGGAACCCCCCGAACGCTCATTTTGGGGACTGGGCGTCGAGGGGTTCCTGAAACCTCCGGAAGCGGCGAATGTCGATGCGCTGGGGACGCGGGGATTCGACGCCACTGGGGATGGCTGCCGCCCGATGCGCGGAGGCTAGATCCATGGTATCCCAAACAAACGCCGCTGTCATCGCGTGCGCGGCGTCACTCCAGTGTGAACGCCGTGCTCTGCGCGCTGTCGAACCCGCCGATCGACACGCTCAGGTGATAGGTCGCCCCGCCCCCGGGGGCCCGCTGACGCTCCGCCGATCCGCACGTCTCGGGCGTGGATCGCGTGCGGTCCCAGGCCACGGGCTGAGAGCTGGTGACGGTGGATCCCGCCTTGAGGGTCACCACCATGTCGCTGGGGTTCTGCTGGCAGTCGGTCGATCGCCACCACACGTCGTCGCCGCTCTTGATCTCGAAGCGCTGCTGCGTCGTCCCGACGTTGATCGTGCAGTCCTGGGCGCCCGTGTTCGTGAGCGAGATCGAGAGCTGCGGCTGCACGTCGGGGCCGTAGGACGAGGCGTCCGTGACCGCCGCGACGGCGATCCCGGCCGCCTGACATGCGCCGGTCCCGTCCTCCGGCGGTGGTGTCGCGCCCTCCGAGGCCGGCGGGCTCGTCTCCGCGCCCGCTCCGCCGGCGGCCGGGGGCGCGGTGCTCGTCGCCGGGTCCGGAGACGCGGACGAGGACGCGCTCGGCGCCGGAGTCGGACCGGAGCCCTCGGACCAGGATCGGGCGATCAGGGACCAGACGAGGACGACCAGGATCGCGAGGACCACGATGACCCCGCCGAAGAACACGATCCTGCGGCGACGGTAGACCGCAGCGGACTGACGGGGGTTCATGGCTCCAGGCTACGTCGAGCCGAGGCTCCGACGACATGCGACGCCCCGGTCACAGCCGCTTGAGCATCCGCGTGTTGCCGAGCGTGTTGGGCTTGACGTGGGCCAGGTCGAGGAACTCCGCGACCCCCTCGTCGCCGCTGCGCAGCAGCTGCGCGTACACATCGGGATCCACGACCTGTTCGCCGATGGGCTCGAATCCGCGACGGGTGAAGAAGTCCACCTCGAAGGTGAGACAGAAGAGGCGCGTGAGCCCGAGACCGCGCGCGTTCTCCTCCAACCGCTCCACGATCCGCCGGCCGACGCCGTGCCGCAGCCAGTCCTCGCGCACGAGCAGCGTGCGCACCTCGCCGAGATCCTCCCACATGACGTGCAGGGCTCCGCAGCCGATCAGCTCGCCGTCCTGCTCCGCGACCACGAACTCCTGGACCGCCCCGTAGAGCACCGCGAGGTCCTTGCCGAGCAGGATGCGTCGCTCCACCAACGGCTCCAGCAGTCCGTGGATGCCGAGGATGTCGGTGCTGCGCGCGGCGCGGACGGTGTAGCTCACGTCATCCAGCCTAGAACCGGCAGCCGCGTCGCCCGTGCAGGACGACCCCGCCCCGGCCGCCTCTCGTCCGCCTCTCGTCCGCACAGCAGACGCTCCGCATCGCCGCTGCCCCCGATCGAGTGGTCAGTTTCTGTGGGTTCAGAGCCGCGCAACCCACAGAAAGTGACCACTCGATACTCGACCGGAGACGACGAAGGGGCGGATGCCGAAGCATCCGCCCCTTCGTCGTCGATCCGGGATCACTCGCCGCTGGCGACCGCCAGGTCCGGGGTGGCCGAGATGTCGCCGCCGGTGTTCACGCCGACCGAGACGCGCTCGCCCCGCGGGCCGTGCTCGAACTGGAACTCGCCGTCCGCGAAGTCGACCTTCACGTGGTCGCCGGAGTCCAGCTCGCCGTGCAGGATCTTCTCGCTGAGCCGGTCCTCGACCTCGTGCTGCATCGCGCGGCGCAGCGGCCGGGCCCCGAGCGCCGGGTCGAAGCCGACCTCGATGAGGCGCTCCTTGGCGGCCTGGGACAGCTCGATCGTCATGTCGCGGTCCAGCAGACGCTCGCCCAGACGCTTCGTGAAGAGGTCCACGATCTGGATGAGCTCCGTCTTCGACAGCTGCGGGAACACGATGATGTCGTCGACACGGTTCAGGAACTCGGGCTTGAAGTTGCGCTTCAGCTCCTCGTTCACCTTGCCCTTCATCCGCTCGTAGCTGGTGGAGTTGTCTCCCTCGATCTGGAACCCGACGGGACCGCCCGCGATGTCACGCGCACCGAGGTTGGTGGTCATGATGATCACGGTGTTCTTGAAGTCCACGATCCGGCCCTGGCCGTCGGTGAGACGACCCTCCTCGAGGATCTGCAGGAGAGAGTTGAAGATGTCCGGGTGCGCCTTCTCGATCTCGTCGAAGAGCACGACCGAGAACGGCTTGCGCCGAACCTTCTCGGTGAGCTGCCCGCCCTCCTCGAAGCCGACGAATCCGGGAGGCGCGCCGAACAGGCGGGAGACCGTGTGCTTCTCGCCGAACTCGCTCATGTCGAGCGAGATCAGCGCCGCCTCGTCGTCGAACAGGAACTCGGCCAGCGCCTTGGCCAGCTCGGTCTTGCCGACGCCGGTGGGACCGGCGAAGATGAACGACCCCGACGGACGCTTGGGGTCCTTCAGGCCCGCACGCTGACGACGGATCGTCTTCGACAGGGCCGCGATGGCCTCCTCCTGGCCGATGACGCGCTGGTGCAGCGCCTTCTCCATGAAGACGAGGCGGCTGGACTCCTCCTCGGTGAGCTTGAACACCGGGATGCCCGTGGCCTGGGCCAGCACCTCTGCGATCAGGCCCTCGTCGACGACCGCCTGCGTGGCGACGTCACCGGAACGCCACTGCTTCTCCAGGCGCAGCCGCTCGGCGAGCAGCTCCTTCTCCTGGTCGCGCAGCGACGCCGCCTTTTCGAAGTCCTGCTCCTCGCTGGCCGCCTCCTTCTCCTCGCGGACCTTGGCGATCTTCTCGTCGAACTCGCGCAGCTCCGGAGGGGAGGACAGGATCGACAGCCGCAGGCGTGCGCCCGCCTCGTCGATCAGGTCGATGGCCTTGTCGGGCAGGAAGCGGTCGCTCACGTAGCGGTCGGCGAGGTTCGCCGCGGCGACGAGCGCGCCGTCGGTGATCTGCACCTTGTGGTGCGCCTCGTAGCGGTCGCGCAGGCCCTTGAGGATGTTGATCGCGTGCGGAAGGCTCGGCTCCTGCACCTGGATCGGCTGGAACCGGCGCTCCAGCGCGGCGTCCTTCTCGAAGTGCTTGCGGTACTCGTCGAGCGTGGTGGCGCCGATGGTCTGGAGCTCCCCGCGAGCGAGCAGCGGCTTCAGGATGCTGGCCGCGTCGATCGCGCCCTCGGCGGCGCCCGCACCCACGAGGGTGTGGATCTCGTCGATGAAGACGATGATGTCGCCGCGCGTGCGGATCTCCTTGGTGACCTTCTTCAGGCGCTCCTCGAAGTCGCCGCGGTAGCGGGATCCGGCGATGAGCGAGCCGAGGTCCAGCGAGTAGAGCTGCTTGTCCTTCAGCGTCTCGGGGACATCGCCCTTCACGATCGCCTGGGCCAGCCCCTCCACGACGGCGGTCTTGCCGACGCCGGGCTCGCCGATCAGGACGGGGTTGTTCTTGGAGCGGCGGGACAGGATCTGCATGACCCGCTCGATCTCCTTCTCGCGCCCGATCACGGGGTCGAGCTTGTTGTCCCGCGCGGCCTGGGTCAGGTTGCGACCGAACTGGTCGAGGACCTGCGAGCCGCCCTGCGCCGACTGCTGCGAGTCGTGCGCGGCGCCGGAGACGGCCGCGGGCTCGCGCCCGGGCGACCCGGACAGCATCTGGATGACCTGCTGGCGCACCTTGTTCAGGTCGGCGCCGAGCTTGACCAGCACCTGGGCCGCCACGCCCTCGCCCTCACGGATGAGGCCGAGGAGGATGTGCTCGGTGCCGATGTAGTTGTGGCCGAGCTGCAGCGCCTCGCGCAGGCTCAGCTCCAGGACCTTCTTGGCCCGCGGGGTGAAGGGGATGTGCCCGGTCGGCTGCTGCTGACCCTGGCCGATGATGTCCTGCACCTGCTCGCGGACGGCGTCGAGGGAGATCCCCAGCGACTCCAGCGCCTTGGCGGCGGCGCCCTCGCCCTCGTGGATGAGCCCGAGCAGGATGTGCTCGGTGCCGATGTAGTTGTGGTTGAGCATCTTCGCCTCTTCCTGGGCGAGGACGACCACACGACGGGCTCGGTCGGTGAATCTCTCGAACATGTCACTCCTTGTTCGCGTGCCCGTCTGCACGGGCCGTGGGCACTTTCCGTGCCGGTACATCGAGAGTAACCAGCGCGCGGGCGGCGTATGCCCGTGTTCGCCGTCGGCATACCCCCTGGCGCCGCGCGGCGTCGCATGGGTGCTTCCGACCGTCGCGCGGAGTGGCGCGAGACAACCTCCCCCGCCGGTCGTTGAGCGACACTTCGACTCGCTGCGCTCGCTCAGTGCAGGTCTCCGCGAGACGAAACGCGGTCAGCACGTTTCGACTCGTCGCTGCGCTCCTCGCTCAACGACCGGGAGAGGTATCGGTCGTTGAGCGAGCGAAGCGAGACGAAACGCGGTCCTTCCGTTGACACCCTTATCGACAATCGTTATTGTTAACGAAAATCGATAAGTACCGGATCCGGTGCCCCGCACCGAAGGAGGAGTCATGACCACCGCACCCGCCCGCCACTCCCGCGGCGACGCCGTGGCACTCGGTGTGATCGCCACGGCCGCGGTCAGCGTCGCGATCGCATCGATCGTGGCGATCGCGGTGCGCGCCGCGGACCTGTTCAGTGCACAGGTCTCGGTGCCGATGCCCGTGCACGACGCCGAATCCGTCGCAGCGCTCGCGGATGCTCCCGGCATCGCCTCGTCGCAGTACGCCTCCGCCGTCGTCACGTTCACAGACCTCGCCGCCGGGGCCCGTTGGCTCCTCCTGCTCGAAGGCGCGCTTCCCGCGCTGGCGACGGTGGGGGTCTGCGCGGTCGCCTGGTGGCTCGGCGTCTCGCTCATCCGGTCGCGGCCGTTCCGCACGTCGATGTCCTGGACGCTCGGGATCGCGGCGGTCCTGGTCCTCGCCGGCGGGATCCTCGGCCAGGCCGCCGGCGCCTTCGGGCGCGCGGTGGCGGTCGACGCCCTCGCCTCCGTGGATCCGGGTGTGCACGACGTCCTCTGGCCCCTTCTCGCGGAGATCGACCTCGCCCCCGTCGGATGGGGGTTCGCGCTCGCGCTCGTCGCGTCCGCGTTCTCGCTCGGCACCCGACTGCAGAAGGACACGGAGGGACTCGTATGACCCCGGCCGCGCAGGACGACGAGGACACCGGCATCCACTGTCGCCTCGACGAACTGCTCACCGAGCGCGGGATGACCCTGACCCAGCTCAGCGATCGGGTCGGCGTCAGCATCGTGAACCTGTCGGTGCTCAAGAACGACCGGGCACGCGCGATCCGCTACTCCACGCTCCGCGCCATCTGCGACGTGCTGGACTGCGAGGTCGGCGACCTGCTCGTCCTCGCCCCGCGCTAGGCGGTCGGGGACTCCGGGCTCGCCGCTCCGGGCGCCGCCGGAGCGACCGGAGGCGCCGGCGGCTCGGCCGGGACAGCCTGGTCCGACAAAGCCCGCGGGACCGCTGCTGTCGGGTCCGTCGTCTCCACGGGCTCGACGACGACCGCCGTCCCGTACGCACAGACCTCGCTGAACCCGCCGATGGAGTCGGTGTCGAAGCGCATGGCGACGATCGCGTTCGCTCCGCGTTGCACCGCCTCCGCCCACATCCGGTTCATCACTTCGTACCGGCTCTCGTACATCACCTTCGTGAACTCGGGGATCTCCCCTCCGGCCAGCGATCGGAACCCGGCCGTGAAACCCTGCCCGAAGTTCGTCGACCGCACCGTGAGACCCATGACCTCGCCGAGCACTCGGGTGATCCGATAGCCGGGGACGTCGTTCGTCGTGACCATGAACATGCGCACATCCTGGCACGCGCCTCGGGCGTTTCGACTCGCTGTTGTCGCTCAACGACCGGGGAGGGGGCGTCACGGTTCGTCACGAACGCCGCGGGAATACCGACGGCTGCATACCGTTGACCCACACGGTGCATCCGCGCCCGCACACACGACCCCGGAGTCCTCATGTCCACCACCGCCGTGCGCCGTCCGAAGGCGCCCGACACCCGCGGACCCGTCCGCAAGCTGCTGACCTCCTTCGGCTTCCAGATCGTCGCCGCACTCGTCCTCGGCATCGGCGTCGGCCTGCTCGGCGTCCAGCTCGGCGCCTCGCCGGAGAACCCCACGGCGCTCTCCGACACGCTGAGCAAGATCGGCAGCTCCTACGTCACGATCCTGCGCGCCGCCGTGGTCCCGCTCATCTTCACCGCGATCGTCGCCAGCATCTCCAACCTCCGCCGCGTCCAGAACGCCGCCCGCCTCGCCGGGCAGACGCTGCTGTGGTTCGCGATCACCGCGTTCATCGCCGTGGTGATCGGCATCGGGCTCGGCCTCGTGCTGCAGCCGGGCAACCGCGCGGGCGAGGGCCTCGAGACCGGCGAGCCCTACACCGTCGGCACGTGGTGGAACTTCCTGCTCGGGCTCATCCCGCAGAACTTCCTCGGCCTGTCCGTGAGCACCTCCGAGAACGACGGCGTGCTCGCCTCCTCGGTCAACTTCAACATCCTCCAGATCATCGTCGTCGCCGTGGTCGTCGGCATCGCCGCACTGAAGGCCGGCAAGAAGGCCGAGCCGTTCCTCGCGTTCACCGAGTCGCTGCTGAAGGTCATCCAGCGGGTGCTGTGGTGGATCATCCGCCTCGCGCCGATCGGCACCTTCGGGCTCATCGGATCCGCCGTGATCCAGTACGGCTGGGGCAAGCTCACGTCCCTCGCGTGGTTCGCCGGCGCGATCTACATCGGGCTCGCGCTCGTGCTCTTCGTCGTCTACCCGATCCTGGTGAAGACCCACGGCCTGTCGATCAAGCAGTACTTCTCCGGCGTCTGGCCGGCGGTGCAGCTCGCCTTCGTCAGCCGCTCGTCGATCGGCACGCTGCCCCTCACCGAGCGCGTCACCGAGCGCAACCTCGGCGTTCCCCGCGCGTACGCCTCCTTCGCGGTGCCGCTCGGCGCGACCACCAAGATGGACGGCTGCGCCGCGATCTACCCGGCCATCGCCGCGATCTTCGTCGCGCAGTTCTTCGGCATCGAGCTGAACCTCGTGCAGTACCTGCTGATCGTCATCGTCTCCGTGGTCGGCTCCGCCGCGACCGCCGGCACCACCGGCGCCGTGGTCATGCTCACGCTGACCCTCTCCACCCTGGGTCTGCCGCTGGAGGGCGTGGGCCTGCTGCTGGCGATCGACCCGATCCTCGACATGGGACGCACCGCGGTGAACGTCGCCGGCCAGGCGCTCGTGCCGGCGATCGTCGCCAAGCGCGAGGGGATCCTCGACGAGGAGCTGTACAACGCCCCGCGTCGCGGCCTGCCCTTCGCCGAGGAGGACGACGCCGACGAGACGCCCGCTGACACCGAGGCGGACGCGGCGGCCGCGGGCTCCCGGGACGACGCCGCCGATACGGACGCCGTCGCCGCGCGCTGACGCGCATCGCAGAGGATCCTGCCGTCACCGGTTCCCCGGGGCGGCAGGATCCTCTGCGTGGGGACGCCAGCGCGCCGGTCGCCGGAACGCGTCCCGGTGACGAGCGCGCCCGAGTGACAGGCAGCGGCGCGGGTCCTCAGCGGTCGCGACGGGCGTCCGCACGGGTGTCCAGGGCGAGCTCCTCGGCGTCCATCGCGACGATCAGCTCCCGCATGACCTCCTCGTTCAGCTCCCCGGCGTCCCGCTCCTGGAGCAGCACATCGCGGCGCACCTCGATCCACCCCTTGGACAGGGACATGAGGTCCGCCTTCGACGGCATCGGGACGCGCTCCTCGGCCTGCGCCCTCTCGGTGTCCTTGCCGATCCGGATCATCCGGCGCGCGAACTGATCGAAGCGCTCCGTCGACTCGGGCCCGTACTTCTCCTCCCAGAGCGTCCGCTGTCGCGCGAGGTAGTCCGCGCCCGCCTCGCGCGTGCGGCTGAGCACCTGGTCGATCTGCCGTGCGTCCTCGGCGGCCTCGTCGTCGTCCGCGATCCGCATCCATCGGATGAGCGGCGGCAGCGTCAGCCCCTGCAGCAGGAGCGTTCCCACGGTCACGACGAAGGCGACCACGACGATCGCGTGCGCGGCGGCCTCGTCCAGACCGGCGAGATCGGCGGCGGCCAGCGCCGTCGCCAGCGTCACGACCCCGCGCATCCCCGCCCACGACACCACGACGTTGTCGCGGGCCGACAGCTGCGGCTCGACCATCCGCCGGCGCAGCTGCTCGGCCGTCATCGGCCGGCCGCGACGCCCCGAACGGCGATGCGCCTCCTCCGCGCGCTGCTCCCACTGCTGCATCCGCCCCTGGGCGACCTGGCGCTCCCACCTCCGCATCCGGAACCCCTGCCACATCTGGCCCCACGCCGAGGCGGGGAAGACGAAGGCCGGTCGGACCAGGAGCACGACGAGGAGCACGACCCCCGACAGCGCGAGGACCGACCCGACGTCGCCCTCGTCGAGCTCGCTGATCACCCGCGGCAGCTGGAGACCGATGTACGCGAAGACGAACGACTCCAGGAGGAAGTCGGCCGAGAGCCAGATCGGCGTCTCCTGCTGCCGCGTCGCGTAGCTCGTCCGAGGCGCGTTGAACCCCACGACCAGGCCCATCGCCACCACGCCGAGGACGCCGGATCCGCCCAGGTGCTCCGTGATGGCGTAGATCCCGAACGGCGCGAGCAGGCCGAAGGTGCCGTTGACGACCGGATCCGAGATCCGCATCCGCAGCACGTGCAGGCCGGATCCGGCGAGGACGCCGATCCCGACGCCGACGACCACCGCGACGACGAACTGCCACACGCCGTCCCACACGGTCAGCGTCGCGCCCGCGACGATCGCGGCGAACACGCGGTACAGGGTGAGCGAGGTGGCGTCGTTGATGAGGCTCTCCCCCGACAGCACGGTCATGATGCGTCGCGGCAGCCCCAGCTTGCGGCCGATCGCGGCCGCCGAGACGGCATCCGGCGGAGCCACGATCGCCCCGAGCAGGAGCGCGCCGGGGAGCGTCAGGGACGGCATCAGCAGCCAGGCCACCAGCCCGACGGCCGCCGCGGTGACGACGACGAGCCCCACTCCGAGCCGCCGGATCTGGGGCATGCTGCGGCGGAAGCTCACGAACGACACGTCCAGCGCCGCGGAGTACAGCAGCGGCGGCAGCACGAGGTTCAGCAGGATGTGCCCGTCGATGGAGAGATTCGGCACCGCGGGGATGAACGCGACGGCGAGCGCGACCGTCGTGACCAGCAGGGGCGCCGGCCAGCCGCGCCACCGTGCGATGGCCGCGACGAGCACGGAACCGACGAGGACGTAGAAGATCTCGGCATCCATGCGGCAAGGGTAACGGTGCGACCGCCCGCGGCTCCCGACGGCCCACGGCTCCGACCGACGGGAATGCGTTCGCGCGTGCACCGGTTGCCCCTGAGGATGAGTACCGCGTCCCCCGCCCTGTCCGTCCTCGATCTCGTCCCCGTGCGCACCGGCCAGACCAGTGCGCAGGCGATGACGTCGTCGCTCGCCCTCGCCCAGCGCGCCGACGAGCTCGGCTTCCGGCGCTACTGGTTCGCCGAGCACCACAACATGCCGGCCGTCGCCTCCACGACGCCGCCGGTGCTGATCGCGGCGGCGGCGACGCGCACCCGGCGCATCCGCGTCGGCTCCGGCGGGGTGATGCTCCCCAACCACGCCCCGCTCATCGTGGCCGAGCAGTTCGCCGCCCTCGAGGCCCTGGCGCCGGGACGCATCGATCTCGGGATCGGCCGGGCGCCGGGCAGCGACCCCGTCATCACGCAGCTCCTTCGCGCCTCCGGCACGGCCGGCGACGTGGAGCGCTTCCCCTCCCACGTGCAGGACATCGCGCTCATGCTGCAGGCGGCCGGCGCCACGGTCCAGTTCACCAGCGGCGGCGAGTACCAGGTCCATTCCACGCCCGCCGCCGAGGGAGCCCCGGAGATCTGGCTCCTGGGATCCAGCGACTACTCGGCGCAGCTGGCCGCGTCCCTCGGCCTGCCCTACGTCTTCGCCAACCACTTCTCCGGCACCGGCCTCGACCGCGCCCTGTCCCTCTACCGGTCGGCGTACCGTCCGAGCGAGGCGCACCCGGAGCCGCGCACCTTCCTCACCGCCAACGTCGTCGCGGCCCCCACGGCAGAAGAGGCGGAGGCGCGCGCCCTGCCGCAGCTGCGGATGATGGCCCGGCTCCGGCTGAACCGCCCGCTCGTCCCGCTGGAGACCGTCGAGGAGGCCCGTGCCGCCCTCGCTGCGGCACCGGACCCGCAGGAGGAGCAGATCCACGCCGCCGCCAAGGCGAACTGGTTCGTCGGGGACGCCGCGTCCGTGCGCGACGAGCTGGCGGCGTTCGCCGAGCAGCACGGCGTCGACGAGATCATGCTCTCCCCGGTCGCCGGATCGTTCGCGGAGGAGCCCCTCGACGAGACCCGCGGCCGCGTTCAGAGCCTGGAGCTGCTCGCCGGCTGACCCGCCCGCCCGGCACCGCCGGTCAGCCACGGTTCAGCACGGCCCGCGCGATCGACACCGCGAGTCGGTACAGGCGGGACCGGTCAGCCCGGGCGAGAAGACGGCACGACCGAGACGAAGACGTCCAGGCGGACCGGACTCTCCCGCTGCACCCGGGCGAGGTCGGGCGTCATCGCGAGGACATGGACCCATTGGGCCGCATCGGTCGCCCCGGTTCCCAGTACCGTGGCGCCGGATCCGGCGACCGATCGTCCGACGGCGAGAAACCGTTCCACTCCCGCCTCTTGCGGAGTCATCGCATCCGGACGTCCGCTGATCAGTGCCGGGATGGAGGCCGCGAAGAGTTCTTTCCCACGGGCATCGTCGATGCCCACGCCCGTCCAGCGGCCGGTCACCGCGACGAGGCTTCCGCCCGCCGGCACGTCGGCGTCGGGCCGCCAGGAGACCGGCACCCCTCCCCCCACGACCTGTTGGCGCCGGGTCGGCTCCCAGGCGTTGACTGCCCAGACGAGCGCCCCGTTCGCCTGCGATCGCCGGTCGAGGTACCCGTGCATCGAGACCCCGGCGCCCACCTGCGCGATCACGTCGCCCAGAGAACGTGCATCGACCATCGAGTGTTCTCCTCGTGTCGGACACACTGCCAGTTGAGGACCTTACCGACGAAGTCTGGATCGTAGTACTTCATGGCGTAGCCCCGCTTTTCGCACGAATCGGCGGAAACGAAGTGGTCGTAGTAAAAGTTGTATTGCCACGCGCTGTAGGTGCCGACCTCGCGAGGCGCAACCCCCGCCGCATGGACCGGCGCAGGTGCGCCGATCAGCAGCAAGGCACAAGCCAAACCTGCGATGATGCGGTTCCCTACGCGCTGAGAGATCATCGACATGCGCCCTCCCTTGTTGCAGTACGCCAAGACTTACCTGTCTTCACAAGGAGTGTCAAGGAAACTTGTGACGCGAATCCGAAAAGTGCATACCAGTGATGACCGGAACCGGGGCGTCGGAAAGGGCGGCAGGAGTCCTGCCTGGGCGGGTGGGCAACGCGCTCGAGACCATGGATCCCCTCCCGATTCCGACCGGACTCTACTGCTCGGGCTCGCCGGAGACGAGGCTGCGCAGCCAGTCGCGGGCCTCGACGAAGACCTCGTCCGCATACCTCTCCGGGTACTGCACGATCCGGCGGTCGGCGCGCGGGTACGAGCCGAGGTAGACCACGCGCGGGCTGAACCGGCGGATGCCGAGGACGGCGTCCGCCATCCGCTCGTCATGGATGTGCCCGTCGGCGTCCAGGACGAAGCGGTAGCGGCCGAGCTCGTCGCCGATGGGTCGGGACTGCAGCAGCGACAGGTTGATGCCGCGTGTGGAGAACTGCTCCAGCAGCTCCAGCAGAGCGCCCGGGTGGTCCTCGGGGAGCTCGACGATGAGGGAGGTCTTGTCCGCACCGGTGGGAGGGGCCGGAGCCGTGGTGCGCGTGACGAGCACGAACCGCGTCACGGCGTTCTCGTTGTCGCCGATCCCGTCCGCCAGCAGCTCCAGGTCATGGTGCCGCACGATCCCCGGCGCGGCAATGGCGGCATCGGCGGGGAGCGTGCCGTCCAGGATCCCGAGGGCGGAGGCGACGTTGCTCGCCGCGGGGACGTGCGAGTGGGCGGGGAGGTGCGCGCCCAGCCAGCCGTGGCACTGCGCGTACGCCACCGGGTGAGCGGCGATCACCCGCACGTCCTCCATCCGGGTCCCGGGCGGGGCGACCAGGACGAAGTCGACCTTGACCAGGTATTCGCCCACGATCCGCAGCCCCGGGAGGGTCGCGAGCGCGTCCAGCGTGGTGGTCACCCCGCCCTCGACGGAGTTCTCGATCGCGATCATGGCCGCGTCGCTGCGTCCTTCCAGCACGTCGGCGAGGGCCTCGCCCACGTTGTGCACCGGGCGCCATTCGTGGCCGCGGGCCTCGGGGACCTGCTCGAGCGCCGCCTCGGTGAACGTGCCGGCCGGCCCCAGGTAGCTGTACGTACGGCGTGCGGTCTCGGCTTCGGTCACGGCGTTCAGCCTAGCCCCGCCCCGCACACGCCGAGTGGTCAGTTTCTGTGGGTTCCGGGGCCGCGAACCCACAGAAAGTGACCACTCGGGAGATGACGTGCGAGTGCGCTTCGGGGTGCAGTCAAAGGAAGCACGCGGCAGACTGGTCCCATGACGAGCCGAGCCGGCCTCCCCGCGGAGGAAAGTGACCTCATCGACGTCGACGAGCTGATCGCCGCTTACTACGACCGCGTCCCCGATCCTGAGGTCCCCGGCGAGCGCGTCGTCTTCGGCACGAGCGGACACCGCGGGTCGTCCCTGTCGAACAGCTTCAACGAGCGCCACATCCTCGCCACGACGCAGGCAATCGTCGACTACCGCCGCGCGCAGGGCATCCAGGGCCCGCTGTTCCTCGGCCGGGACACCCACGCCCTGTCCCGGCCCGCGGAGCGCAGTGCGATCGAGGTGCTCCTCGCGAACGGCGTGGACGTGCGGGTGGACTCCCGCGACTCCTGGGTCCCCACCCCCGCGCTCAGCCACGCGATCCTCACCCACAACCGCGGGCTCGCGGCGGACGAGGCGGGCCGCGCGGACGGCATCGTCGTGACCCCGTCCCACAACCCGCCGCGCGACGGCGGCTTCAAGTACAACCCGCCCCACGGCGGCCCGGCCGACACGGACGCGACCGGTTGGATCGCCGAGCGCGCCAACGCCCTCATCGCCGCCGGCCTCGACGGCCTGCAGCGCGTGCGCTTCGCCGACATCGACCCGTCGACGATCGGCACGTACGACTTCCGCGACGCCTACGTGCGCGACCTGCCCTCGATCATCGACGTGGATGCGATCAAGCGCGCCGGAGTCCGGATCGGCGCGGATCCCCTCGGCGGCGCGTCCGTCGACTATTGGGCGCTGATCGGCGAGCTGTTCGGCCTGGAGCTGACGGTCGTGAACCCAGAGGTGGACCCAACCTGGCGCTTCATGACGCTCGACTGGGACGAGAAGATCCGGATGGATCCGTCCTCGCCGTCCGCCATGGCCTCCCTCGTCGCCAAGAAGGGCGACTACGACGTGCTCACCGGCAACGACGCGGACGCCGACCGGCACGGGATCGTCACCCCGGATGCGGGCCTGATGAACCCGAACCACTACCTCGCCGTGGCGATCGACTACCTGTTCGCGCACCGGCCGGGCTGGCGGGCCGACGCCGCGATCGGCAAGACCCTGGTGTCGTCGATGATCATCGACAAGGTCGCCGCCGCGCTCGATCGGCCGCTGCTGGAGGTGCCGGTCGGGTTCAAGTGGTTCGTCCCCGGTCTGCTCGACGGCTCGGTCGCCTTCGGCGGGGAGGAGTCCGCGGGGGCCTCGTTCCTGCGCATGGACGGGACGCCCTGGTCGACCGACAAGGACGGGATCCTGCTGTGCCTTCTCGCGGCGGAGATCATCGCCGTCACGGGGAAGACCCCCTCGCAGCGGTACGCGGAGCTGGAGGCCGAGTTCGGCGCCTCCGCCTATCAGCGCGTGGACGCCCCCGCGACGCCGGAGCAGAAGGCCGCGCTCGGGGGGCTCTCGCCGGAGGCCGTCACCGCGACGGAGCTCGCGGGCGAGCCGATCGTCGCGCGCCTCACCCACGCCCCCGGGAACGGTGCGGCGATCGGAGGCCTCAAGGTGCAGACCGAGCACGCGTGGTTCGCGGCACGGCCGTCCGGCACGGAGGACGTGTACAAGCTGTACGCCGAGTCGCTGCGGGGTCCGGAGCACCTGGCGCAGGTCCAGGCCGAGGCCCGCGCCGTCGTCGCCGGAGTCCTCGGCGCCTGATCCCGACGCACGCCGCGGTTCGGGGCGCGTTTTCGGGCTGAACGGACCCGGATCGGGCCCCGAAGCCCCGGGGTTCGCCCCAAACCCGCGGGAGACGCGAGAGAGCCGGGCTCAGTCGCCGCCCGGAGAACCCAGGAGCTCGCGCACCCGGCTGGAAACACGGTGGAACTCGGGCGTCTCCAGCACCTCGGCGTACCCCCGCTGCGGCGGAAGGGCGACGCGGTGCTCCTCGAGGATCCGCCCGGGACGCGGGCTCATCACGATCACCCGGCTGGCCAGATAGACCGCCTCGGGCACGGAGTGGGTGACGAGCAGCACCGTGGTGCCGGTCGCCGCCCAGATCCGGTTGAGCTCGACGTTCATCCGCTCCCGGGTGAGCGCGTCCAGGGCCCCGAACGGCTCGTCCATGAGGAGCACACCGGGCTCGTGCAGCAGCGCCCGGCACAGCGACACGCGCTGCTGCATCCCGCCGGACAGCTCGTGCGGGAGCGCCTTCTCGAAGCCGGTCAGCCCGGTCATCTCGATGAGCTCGTCCGCCCGCTCCTGGGCCTTGCGCATGTCCATCCCGCGCATCTCGGCCTGGAGCAGGATGTTGCCCCGGACGCTGCGCCATTCCAGCAGCGCCGCCCGCTGGAAGACGAAGCCGATGTCCTGACGCGGACCGGTCACTGCCTCGCCCCGGAGCCGGATGCTGCCGCCGCTCGGCCGGGTGAGACCCGCGACCGCCTTCAGCAGCGTCGACTTCCCGCAGCCGGACGGACCGGCGATCGTGAGGAACTCCCCCGCCTGCACCGTCAGGTCCACGTCCTCCAGCGCCGTCACCCGGCCCCGCTTGGAGGCGAACGTGATGGCCAGGTCGCTGATCTCCAGCGCGGTCCCCGTGGGCGCGTTCGTCATGGGCGTGCTCTCCTGATCCTGCTCCGGCAGGCCGCGGCGTCCAATCGCCGCGAGCCCCGAGTCCTGCATGGTCGGCATCGGGTCCTCGTCACTTCCCGGGCGCGAACGAGCCGTCGTAGTAGGTCTCGATCGTGCCGTCGCCGGAGATGAGTCCCGCCTTGGCGAGCACGTCGAGCGTGGCCTGCCAGTCCTCCTCGGCGTTCACGCCGGGAGCCTCGCCCTCGGTGGCGGACGTGGTGAGGAGCTTGATCGTCTCCTGCCACTGGTCGAGCAGGACATCCTCGGCGGGCATCTGCGGATCCTTGCCCGCCATGGCGGCGACGGCGCCCTCGGGGTCCTCGGCCGCGGCCGCGAACGCCTCGGAGGTGGCGGCGACGAGCTCCTTGACCAGGTCGGGGTTCTTCTCGATGGTCTCGTTCGGCGCGATCAGGCCGTTGCTGTAGAAGTTCAGCCCCGCGTCCGAGTAGCGCAGGTACGTCATCTCCTTGCCGGACTTCCCGGCGATGGTGGGCCCCTGGTCGTGCGCGAAGCCGATGAGTCCGTCCACCTGGCCGGTGAGCACCGCGGCGATCTTGCCCGCCGGGTCGAGGTTCTGCTGCGTCACGTCGGACTCGGAGAGCCCCACGGCTTCCAGATACATCGGGAACGTCGTCGTCGGGGCGTCTCCAGCCGAGACCGCGATGGTCTTGCCCTTGAGATCCTCCGGCTTCTCGATACCGGACTCGGTGAAGACCTGCACAGCGGAAGGCGTCGTCTGCAGGAAGACGCCGACGCTGGTGATCCCCACGCCCTTGTCGATGTTGGCGAGGACCGCGGGGGTGTCAGCCCACCCGAAGTCGACCTGCTTCTGTCCGACGGCCTGTGCCGTCTTGGTGGAGCCCTGGCCTGCCTTGATCGTGAGGTCGATGCCGTGCTCGGCGAAGATCCCCTTCTCGACCCCGTAGTAGAACGGCGCGTGCTCGCCGTAGGGATACCAGTTGAGCATGAGCGTCACGTCGGTGGTCTCGGCGGCGCCGCCCGATCCGCCCTCCGTGGGCGCGTCCGCCGGGGCCGAGGCTCCGCCGCAGCCGGCGAGGGCGAGGACGGAGGCGGACAGCAGCGCGACGGCGCCGAGGACGGATGCTGACTTCTTCATCAGGACTCCTGTTGTTCGGGTGCGGATCAGAGACGGACGGTGTTCGCGGAGACGTCGCGCTTGGACGCGTGCCAGGGGATGAGGAACCGCTCGGCGATCTGGATGATCGCGAAGAGCAGGACGCCGAGGATCGACATGATGATGAGGGCGGCGAAGAGCATCGCCGTGTCGACGTTGCCGTTGGCCTGGAGGATCACGTAGCCGAGTCCCTCGTTGGCGCCGACGAACTCGCCGACCACCGCGCCGGTCACCGCGAGGGTGGCGGCGACCTTCAGCCCGGACAGGAGCTCGGGAAGCGCGGCGGGCAGGCGCACCTTAAGGAAGGTCTTGGCGCGTCCTGCGCCCATCGTGGAGGTGAGCTGCAGGATCTCGGGGTCGACCGCACGCAGCCCCGCGAGCCCGGAGATGACGACCGGGAAGAAGGCCATCAGCACCGCGACCAGGATCTTCGGGGATGTCCCGAAACCGAGCCACACGATGAACAGCGGCGCGATCGCGATCTTGGGGATCACCTGGGCGAAGAGGATCACCGGGTAGAGCGTCTGCTCCAGGCCCTTGGAGTACACCATGACGACGGCGACGAACAGGCCCACGACCACGGCGATCACGAATCCGACGAGCGTCTCGTAGGTGGTCACCCAGGTGTGCTGCGCGAGGTAGGCGGCGTTGTTCGAGAACGCGGCCCACGTGTCGGCGGGCGACGGGATGATGAACGGCGGCACCCACTTCAGCGCGGTCGCGACCCACCAGAGGACGAGGACGACCGCGACGAACACCACGGGGTGCCAGTTCCGGGACCACCAGCGGAGGAAGGCGTTCGGCTCACGGCCGGCCGCGGGTAGAGCCAGTGCCATCGTCGCGTTCGTGGTGGACGACATGGGTCTCCTCGACAACTTCGTCTGTGGTGGATAGGGATGGGAAAGCGCATTCCCATCGGATGGAATCGAGCATATGTCGCCCGTCCGGGGCTGTCAATGCTCGGCGTCTCCGTCGACGTGTCCGTCGCCGCTCGCCACGATTCGGGGCGCATTTCCGGGCCGAACGGCCCCGGGTCGGACCCCACGACCCCGGGACCCGCCCCAAACCGGCGGGGGGGGGAGGGAGGGAGGGAAGAGAGCTAGGGGGAGGCGAGGCGCGCGGCGGCGGCGCGCAGGTGCGTGATCGGATCGGCGAGCGCCGCCTCCGTCGAGCCGGCGATCCCGGTCAGGGACTCCGCGGCCGCGAACGGCGACAGGTCCGCGTCGTCCGTGATCCGCCCCGCCACGACGAGAGCCCGCGTGCCGGCCTCCGCGGCGAGCGCCGCCACGAAGGAGGGCACCTTGCCGTCACCGGACTGCCCGTCGTAGGAGCCCTCGCCGGTCACGACCACGTCCGCCCCGGCCACGGCGTCGGCCAGGCCGACGAGGCGGGCGACCTCCTCCGCGCCGGGCATGAGAGTCCCGCCCCACGCGAGAAGCGCGCCCCCGGCGCCGCCCGCCGCCCCGGCGCCCGCGGTCCGCGGCTCCAGCGCCAGGAGGGAGGCGAGGGACGACAGACCGCGGTCCGCCCGCCGGATCTCCTCGGGGTCCGTCAGCCCCTTCTGCGGCCCGAACACCGCCGCGGCCCCGCGAGGGCCCGTGAGCGGATGGGTGACGTCGGTGAGCACGCGGACCTCCGGGGCCGGGCGGAGTCCGGACAGATCGATCCGCGCGATGAGCCCGAGCCCTCGCGCCCCCGCCGGCGCCTCCGCCCCCTCGGCGGTGAGGAAGCGGGCGCCCAGCGCCCGCAGGAGGCCCGTGCCCCCGTCCGTCGATGCGCTGGAGCCGATCCCGAGGATGAGGCGGGAGACGCCGTGATCAAGCGCAGCGGCGATCGCCTGGCCGAACCCGGTGGTGTCCGCATCGAGGGGGCGCAGATCGTCCAGCAGCTCGATGCCGGAGGTGGACGCGAGATCCACGACCCCGGTGCCGCCGGGGGCATCCGGGCTCGGCGGCAGCAGCAGCCAGCGCGTGCGCACCGGAACCCCGGCGGGACCGTCCACCGTCACCGGCATCGCGGTCGCGCCGTCGATGGCGGTCGCGAAGGCGGCGACGGTCCCCTCCCCGCCGTCGGCCATGGGCCGGTGGACGAACTCCGCGGTCGGATCGACCGAGGCCCACCCCGCGGCCAGCGCCTCGGCGACGGAGGCCGCATCGAGCGATCCCTTGAAGCTGTCGGGGGCCAGCACCACTCGCGTCACCGCGCTCCTCCGATCCGGCGCCCACCGGCACCCTCCCCCGCCCCGCGCCCCTCCCCCGCCGCACGGTCCTCCGCCGCACGGTCCCCCGCCGCACGGTGGCTGAGCGCGGACAGGACCGGCCGGCGCACGCGGGCGTCCGGGCGGATCATCCGAGCGGCCGACCCGGTGTGCTCGCGCGCACGACGACCTCGACCGGCAGCGGGTCCTGGACCCAGTCGTCGTCGGCGATCGCGCGGAACGCCTGGTATCCGGCCTCGCTCAACGGCACCCGCACGGTCGACAGCGCCGGGGTCACGTCACGACTGGACGGCACGTCGTCGAACCCGCACACCGCGATGTCCTCGCCGACGGCGCGGCCGGCGTCCCGGATCGCGGACATCGCGCCGATGGCGATGACGTCGCTCATCCCGAACACGAGCGTTCCCGGGTCCACGCCGTCCGCGAGCGCCCGCGCCATGGACTCCGCGCCCGACTCCCGCCGGAAGTCGCCGCGGTACACGCGCTCCACCCGGCCGCCGGCCTCCTCGAACGCCCGCCGGAATCCGCCGAGGCGGTCGTCCGAGGTGCGCACGCCCTCGGCCGCGCCGATGGCGAGCGCGCGCCGGTACCCGAGCTCCGCCATCCGCGCGCCGAGCTGGGCCGCGCCGCCCTCGTTGTC
Organism: Microbacterium resistens; assembly: GCF_021172025.1. Lineage (NCBI taxonomy): Bacteria > Bacillati > Actinomycetota > Actinomycetes > Micrococcales > Microbacteriaceae > Microbacterium > Microbacterium resistens. Next base: position 3,470,255 of record NZ_CP082781.1, on the reverse strand, counting down.
GATCTCGACGGTGCGGATCCCCTCGCGGGCCGCGCCGAAGGCGACGATGCGCCCGCCCAGGGCCGCGAAGTCCGCCAGCTCCTCCCCGGCCGCGTCGTCGTCGTCGGAGCGGGAGGAGGCGAGGATGAGCCCCTGCGGGCGCTGTCCGCGCAGAGCCCGGATGATCCGCCGTTCGCGTTCCGGGTCGCGCTCGGTGATCGAGACCGTCACGACCAGGCCCCGCTCGTCCGCCCCCCGCGCGACCCCGGAGGCGATGAGCCCGAAGTAGGGGTCGGCGATGTCGGCGACCAGGAGCGCGATCACCGGCGCGTGTCCGCGCGCCGTCGCCTGCGCCGACACGTTGGGGGTGTAGCCGAGCTCCTCGGCAGCACGCTCGACCCGTTCGCGGAACGACTCGGCGACCTTCCGCGCGGACCCGTTCAGCACGCGCGAGGCGGTCGCCAGCGAGACCCCCGCCGCCCGGGCGACGTCGTGCAGGGTCGCCGCGCCTGTCCGTCCCGCCGCGCGCGACGGGTCGGAGCGGTGCTGCCGCGAGGGGTCGTCCGCCGCGCCGCCGCGGGCCGAGGAAGGGCTTTCCGCATCCATGCGCCAGAGCCTACCCGGGCGTGTCCTGCGTTCCCCGGGAGGCGTCTGCGATCCAGGAGCGCAGGATCGCCGCCTCCCCGGCGAGGGCGGCGGGGTCGTCCTCCGGGACGAACTCGAGCAGGGCGTCGCGGGGCGGGTGCGCCGCGGACACGGCCTCGGCGAAGAACGCACGCCACAGGCCCTCGCGCGTCGCCAGCGGATGCCGTTCGGTCCGCGGCCACCACGAGAACACGTGCACGGCGTCGACCTGCCCGGCGAGCGCGGCGTACTCGGCGAGCGCCGTGTCGTCGTCGGCGCCCACCGTCGGCTGCCAGTAGGCGCCGAGCGCCGGGTGCCCGACGTCGGCGAGGAGCCGCCTCGTCGCCGGCGGGGTGTCCGCCAGCGTCCCGCCGTGGTACTCCAGCGCGAGCCGGATGCCGCGCTCCCCGGCGGCCTCCGCCGCGCGGACGAGCCCGGCCGTCACCTCGGCGCGGTCGTCCGCCGTGGCGTCGGCGGACCCGCGGCGTCCCGCCCAGACGCGGACCCGGTCGGCGCCGAGGGCCTCCGCCGCGTCCAGCACGGCGTCGATCCGCTCCCCCGCGGTCGCCCGGAAATACGAGCCGTACGAGCTCACCGCGAGCCCGGCGTCCCGGGTGACCCGCGCCACCTCGCCGGCCCGCGCGGTGTCGCCGGGCGGGACGTGCACGTCCCCGCCCCACTCGACGGCCGCGAGCCCCGCCTCCGCCGCGAGCGCGGCGATCCGGGCCGGTTCCCGGTCGCGGAAGGTCACCGAGCACAGCCCCGGACGGATCCTCATCTCTCCACCTTCCCAGAGCCGTGCCCGGCACGGGAGTGCCCCGGATCCGCGACCGCGCTCACGGGAGGTGGGGGGACACGACGCGCGCGAAGGCCTCCGCGGTGCGCCGGACGACCTCGGCGGGCTCGGTCGCCCAGATGTCGGCGTTGAAGATCTCGACTTCGATGTCGCGGTCGTATCCGGTGTCGACCACGGCGCGGGTGAGCGTCGCGAAGTCGATGATCCCGTCCCCCGGGTAGTGCCGGGAGAGCAGCACGTCGGCCGGGAGCGGCGTCCTCCAGTCGCACACCTGATAGGTCGCGATGCGCCCCTCGCGCCCGGCCCGCGCGATCTGATCGAGCACCTGCGGATCCCACCAGATGTGGAATGTGTCGACGGCGGCGCCGACCACGTCGGCGTCGAAGTCGGCGGCGAGGTCGAGCGCCTGACCGAGTGTGGACACCACGCAGCGGTCGGATCCGAACATCGGGTGCAGCGGCTCGATCGCGAGCGTCACCCCGGCGGCGCGCGCCTCCGGCGCGAGCACGCCGATCGCGTCGCGCACCCGTTCCCTCGCCCCGGCCAGATCCCTCGAGCCCTCCGGCAGGCCGCCCGCCACGAGGACGAGCACCGCCGTGGATCCCTCGGCGCCGGCGGCCGCGAGAACGGCGGTCTCCTCGATCGCCCGCCGGTTGTCGTTGAGGGCCGCGATCCGTTCGGGACCGTCCGGCAGCGTGAAGAACCCGCCTCGGCAGTGCGTCGTGAAGCGCAGACCGGAGTCCGCGAGCATCCGGGCGGCGGTGTCGAGACCGACCTCGTTCACCGGCTCGCGCCACAGGCCGATCCCCGTCACCCCTGCCTCCGCCGTGACCCGCAGCGCGGTGGCGAGGTCGGCGGCCTTGATCGTCGCCTGGTTGATCGACAGGCGCGGGTCGACCCCGGTCATGCGTCCGCCCCCGCCTCGATGCCGTTGAGCCGCAGCATCCCGTGCCAGCGCTCGCGGGCGAGCCCCGGATCCTCCAGCGCCAGCGCGTCGTTGGCGAGCTCGACGATCCGGCTGAGGTGCGGGAGGCTGCGGGCGGAGTGCAGGCCTCCGACCATCTGGAACGCGGGCTGGTGCCCGTTCAGCCAGGAGAGGAAGGCGACGCCCGACTTGTAGTAGAAGGTCGGCGCGGCGAAGATCTGCCGGCTGAGCGCCTCGGTCGGCCCGAGGATCTCCCGGTAGCGCGCGGGGTCGCCCGCGTCGAGCGCCTGGATGGCGGCCGAGGCGACGGGGGTGATCGCGGCGAACGCCCCGAGCAGCGCATCGGAGTGTCCGCCTCCGGTCGTCGAGCGAGCTCCGGTCGTCGAGCGAGCGGAGCGAGACGAAACGCCGTCCGCCCCCGCGGCACGATCCGCCTCCCGCGCCGCGCGCCCCTCCTCCACCGCATCGCCGCCGATGAGACCGACGTAGTTGAAGTCGTCGCCGGTGAACATGCGGACGCCCTCGGGCAGGCGCTCACGCACCGAGACCTCCGATTCGGCGTCGAGCAGGCTCATCTTGACGCCCGAGACGGTGCCCGGGTGGCCGCCGATGATCTCGAGCAGCGTCCGCGACGCGGTCTGCCAGTCCGCCGCGCCGAAGTACCCGGCGAGCTCGGGGTCGAACGCGGTGCCCAGCCAGTGCAGCACGACCGGCGTCGTCGCGCGGGACAGCACCGCGTCGTACACGCGGACGTAGTCCTCGGCGCTCTCGGCGGCGCGCGCGAGGTGCCGCGACGCCATGAGCACGGGTCCTGCGCCCTGTTCCTCGGCGAAGTGGAGCTGCGCGACGTAGGCGTCGATCACCCGGTCGAGCGGGATGTGCGGATCCTCGACGTGGTCGGTGTTCACGCCGACGACGACGGATCCCCCCTCCTCCCGCGCGACCTCGGCGCTTCGGGCGATGAGCTCCCGGGTCGCGGCGGCGTCCAGGCCCATGTTGCGCTGGGCGGTGTCCATCGCGTCGGCGACGCCGAGGCCCCAGGAGTAGACGTTGCGACGGAACGCCAGCGTGGCGTCCCAGTCGATGTCGGCGGGCCGGCCGGGGGTGTTGTCGGCGTGGACCTTCGGCACCACGTGCGCGGCGGCGTACGCCACACGGCTCGCGAGCGGCTGCGTCGGGCGGGTGTACGCCCCGGCCTCGGCGAGCGGCGTGTCCGTGACCTCGCCGGTCGCGGACAGCAGTCGGATCGTCGTCATCGGCTCCTCCTCCTCGGGTTCGACCCGGTCAGCCCAGGGCGAGGGCGGGCAGAGCGACCTTGCGCCCCTCGGCGCTGGAGGCCAGGCCCGCCTCGGCGAGCTGGACGCCCCGCGCGCCGGCGAGCAGGTCGAACGGGTAGTCGGTGCCCTCGACGTAGGAGACGAGGAACTCCTCCCACTGCTGGCGGAAGCCGTTGAGGAACACGTCGTTGACCGGGACCTCGGCCCAGTCGGCGCCGTAGTCGTGGTCGTCGGCGAGATCGGGGTTCCACACGGGCTTGGGCGTGGCGTTGCGGTGCTGGATCTTGGCGCCGAACAGGCCGACGACGGCCGAGCCGTGCGTGCCGTCGACCTGGAACTCGACGAGCTCGTCGCGGTTCACCCGTACGGTCCAGCTGGAGTTGATCTCGGCGATGATCCCGCCCTCCAGCTCGAAGATGCCGTATGCGGCGTCCTCGGCGGTGGCGGTGTACTTCTCGCCGTTCTCGTCCCACCGCTCGGGGATGTGGGTGGCGGCCTGCGCGTACACGCTCCTCACCTCGCCGAACAGGTTCTCCAGCACGTAGTTCCAGTGCGGGAACATGTCGCTGATGATCCCTCCGCCGTCCTCGGCGCGATAGTTCCAGCTCGGACGCTGCGCGGGCTGCCAGTCGCCCTCGAAGACCCAGTACCCGAACTCGCCGCGGACGGACAGGATCCGTCCGAAGAAGCCCGAGTCGACGAGGCGCTTCAGCTTCTGCAGTCCCGGCAGGTAGAGCTTGTCGTGGACGACGCCGGTCTTGATCCCCGCCGCGTCGGCGAGGCGGGCGAGCTCCATCGCCTCGTCCAGGCTCTCGGCCGTGGGCTTCTCGGTGTAGACGGCCTTGCCGGCAGCGATCGCCTTGCGGATGGCCGACGCGCGGGCCTTCGTCACGAGGAAGTCCGCGTAGATCTCCCAGCGGGGGTCGGCCAGTGCCGCGTCCAGATCCGTGGTGTAGTCCTCGATGCCGTGCGCGGCGGCGAGCTCGGCGAGCTTGGCCTCGTGGCGTCCGACGAGGATCGGCTTCACGGTGACCCTCGACCCGTCGGGCAGCTCGATGCCGCCCTGGTCGCGGATCGCGAGGATCGAGCGCACCAGGTGCTGCCGATAGCCCATGCGTCCCGAGACGCCGTTCATGATGATGCCGATCTCGCGGGTCGTCGCCTGTGACATGGTGATCCGTTCTCTCGTGCCGTCGAAGTCGTGCGCTCGCTCCGTGACGGGTAAGCGCTTTCCCGTCATCCTGACACGCGCGCGCACCCGGCGCAACCGTTCCCGCGCCCCGCTGCCTCGCACGCCGCCCCCTCCCCCTCCCGCCTCCCCCCACGTCGAGTGGTCAGTTTCTGCGGGTTCACGGCCTTTCAACCCACAAAAGCTGACCACTCGACAAGGAGCCGAGCACGAGCGCGACGGATGTTCGGTTCTGTTCGTGTCCCCCGCGGCGGCAGCGCGAGCGGGCGGGAGCGGGAGGGCGGGAGGGCGGGCGCGAGAGGGCGGGAGCGGGGGGCGGGCGCTAGGCGGGGAGGCGCAGCTCGCGCTCCACGCCGTCGACGAAGCGGAGCACCGCCCGGACACCCCGCCCGTCGTCCCCGAGCTCCAGGAGCTCCGGCGGTTCCGGCGCGTCGGCGCCCGGGCCGGTGAGCCAGGTCGCGACGACCATCACCGTGCGCGCCGACGCCGCGGTCGTCTCCAGCACCGGGACGACCGCCTCGCCGCCGTACGGACTCGCCCCGCGGGCGCGGTGGACCCCGGCCGTCGCGCCGCCGCCGAGATCCGCGATCCCGGAGCGGAGTCCGCCGCCGACGACCTCGGACCGACCGCTCCCCGCCGCGACGTCGTCACCGGCGCCGACCACCGCGAAGCCCCCGGCGCGGATCCTCCGGCCGGGCTCGGCCTCGACGACGTGCAGGTGCGCCGCGAACGGGCCGTGGACGAGGGACGCCGTCGCGATCCGCCCGACGACCACCGGCTCCCCCGACGGATCGTCCGGAGGGACGGTCGCGACGTGACGGCTCGCGAGGGTCCCCGGCACGGCGTCCGGGATCCTCTCGATGAGACCGCGCCGGGAGCCGCGCCCCTGGGCGTCCACGATCGCGAGGTGCTGGTCGACCGGGTCCGCCTCGAAGCTCGGCGCCGTGGCGGACGAGTAGCCGAGCCGATCGTAGAGCGGCGCGTCGGTGCCGCTCAGCGGATGGTGGTCGCTGCCGTGGTTCACCAGGCGCACGATCCCGTCGGATGCCGTGGTCGACAGCAGCCAGCCCGGCCCGGCGAGGATCCGCTCCGCATCGGAGCGCTCCACCGGCGACGCCTCCCCCGGGGCGGACCACACCGGGCAGTCCGCGGGCAGGAGCAGTCCCACGAAGCCCTTGCTCGCCCAGTACGGGGACGCGGGCCCGGAGTACTCCTGGATCATCGGCGGGAACGCGCCGAGCCACCCGGAGGTGAGCACGCCGGCGTCGTCCAGCGCCCCGCCGTCGACGAAACGCCGCAGCACGCGGGAGGTCAGCCGTCGCGTCTGCCCGGGGGACAGCGGCGAGACGCCGTGGAGCTCACCCAGCCAGAGCGGCGCGAGCGCGGCGAAGCGGTAGGACAGCGAGCGCCCCTGGAACACCGGCGTCCCGTCCGCGCCGAAGAAGCGGACATGCGCGGGCAGGAACGCCGCGAGGCGCTCCTCGGACCGCTCGCGGACCTCGGTCGCGAGGGAGGGCACCCGCTCGGCGGCCATGCGCGTCCACAGCAGCGGGTACAGATGCATCGCCCACGCGTTGTAGTAATCGAAGTTCTGCCCGTCGCCGTCGCGGTACCACCCGTCGCCCTCATACCAGCCGTCGATGCGGGCGAAGCCTCCGCGGATCACGTCCGGATCGGCGGGGAAGCCCGCCCCGGCCAGGAACTCCTGGATCACGACCGGGAAGAGGACCCAGTTGTTGTCCGCGGTCGCGACGTGGGCGGAAGGCGCCATCCACTCGGCGACCCGTCGGCGCTCCGTCGCCGAGAGGGTGTCCCACAGCCACGGCCGCGTGAGGTGGAGCCCGAGGGCGATCGACGCGGCCTCGACGAGGGCCTGGCCGCGATCGACGATCGGGATCCAGCGGTCCTCGTGGTCCGGGTCCGTCCCCGCGATCAGCCCCTCGCGGTAGCGAGGCAGCAGATCGTCGGGATCGGCCCCGCCGGCACCGGCGACCCGGAACGCCAGGAGAAGGAAGCTGCGCGCGTATCCCTCGAGGAGGTCCGAGCGCGCTCCCGACCAGCTCGGGCGTCCGGGGAGGCGGATCCCGGCTCCCGAGTCGAGCCGGAACGGCGCCAGTGCCCCGAGCAGTCGGTCGGCGGCGTCGAGCCAGCCGTCACGGGTGAGATCCTCGTCGATCATCGGGCTCCTTCGCGGCCGGCCGGACCCCGCCCCGCTGACGGGTGCCGTCGGGCCGACGACACGGCCAGTGTAGGGTGAGTCCGCGTTCGGTCGCACGAACCGAACAGTTCCGAACATCCGGGAGGCCCGATGCTCGCCCACGGTCGCCACGACGCCATCCTCCGTGAGCTCGAGCTGCGCGGCACCCTGCAGGCCGCGCGGTTCGCCGAGCGCATCGGCGTCTCGAGCATGACGCTGCGGCGGGACCTGGACGAGCTCGAGCGTCAGGGGCTCCTCGTGCGCGTTCACGGCGGTGCGGTATCGCTGGCCGTCGCCGCGCAACGCGACCCGGCGCAGGCCTCCTCGCGAGCGCCGAGACGCCCCGTCGCCACCATCGGGATGATCACGCCGTCCGCGAGCTACTACTACCCCGAGGTGATCCGCGGTGCCCGGGACGCCGCCCGAGAGCTCCACTGCCGCCTGGTCCTGGGCACCACCAACTACTCGGAGCGCGAAGAGCTGCGCCAGGCCGAGCGCCTGATCGCCGGCGGAGTGGACGCGCTGATGATCACGCCGAGCCGGGTCCGCATCGAGGGCACGCGACTGCACGAGGTGCTCACCGAGGCGCCGCTGCCGGTCGTCGTCGTGGAGCGGGCGGTCGAGGAGCGAACGGGCGGCCGCGTCGAGAGCGTGCGCACGGATCATGCCTACGGCGCCGAGCTCGCCGTCCGCCGTCTCGCGGAGCTCGGCCACGAGCGCATCGCCCTGGCCGCGAGGGAGACGCCGACGAGCCCCTGGCTGATCGACGGCTACACGCGTGCGACCTCGCGCGCCGACGGCCCCGACGACGCCCTGCGCGCGGTGCTGCCCACCCCGCTGACCGGGGACGACTCCTCCGTCGAGGCGCTCGGCGTCTTCCTCGAATCCCTCCTCGCGAACGGGGCCACGGCGGCGATCGTCCTGACCGACGTGGACGCCGTGTCACTCGTGGACCTCGCCGCCGACCGCGGGATCCGCGTGCCCGAGGACCTGTCGATCATCGCGTACGACGACGAGATCGCCGGGCTCGGCCGCGTCCCGCTCACCGCCGTCGCTCCCCCGAAGTACGACCTCGGGCACACGGCGCTGCGCATGTGCATGGATCGCCTGCGGCACTCCTCCGACGCGCCGCGTGCGGTCACCCGGACCGCCATGCTCCCCCGGCTGACCGAGCGGGACTCCACCGTTCCACCCCGGGATGTTCGTTAATGTTCGTTTTGCGCTGATCTGCTTGCATTGTGCACCCCGTCGCGGTTGCCTGACTCCGCCGGCCCGCGTTCGCCCGATCCCGTGGCCGCCCTGTTCAAAGGAGAATCAGCCATGCACGTGCGCCGCACCCTCGCACCGATCGTCGCCCTGATCGCAACGGGCGCCCTGGCCGCCGGCTGCGCAGCCGGATCCGGCAGCGCCGCCCCGAGCGCGGACGCTCCCGCCGAGGGCGCGGGGACGCCGACCGGCGAGATCACGTTCTGGTCCGCCATCCCCGGCATGGACAAGGTCACCGAGGCCTTCAACGCCCGCCAGGACGACATCACGGTCACCTTCGAGGAGATCCCGAACGGAGGAGGCGGCGGATACGCCAAGCTCGCCACGGCGATCTCCGCCGGGAACGGCCCGGATGTGGCCGGCTTCGAGTACCCGCAGCTTCCGCAGTTCGTCAGCACCGGCGCCGTCGTCCCCCTCGACGAGCACGTGTCGAAGGACACCCTGGGCGAGTACCCCGAGAGCGTCCGCAACCTCGTCACCTTCGAGGATCGCGTCTACGGGCTGCCGTACGACGCCACCCCGATGGTGATGTTCTACCGGCAGGACGTGCTCGACGCCGCCGGGGTGAGCATCCCGAAGACCTGGGACGAGTTCCGCGCCGCGGCGGAGAAGGTGCGCGCGGCCAACCCCGGACAGTACCTGGCGAGCTTCAACCCGAACGAGCCCGCCGTCCAGGCCGCCCTGTCCTGGCAGGCCGGCGCCGACTGGTTCGACGTCGAGGACGGCGCCTGGAAGGTCGGCGTCGACGACGAGGCGAGCCGGAAGGTCGCGGAGTACTGGCAGGGTCTCATCGACGACGACCTGGTGAAGGTCGAAGCCTCGTTCAGCGACGAGTGGACCGCCGACATGGCGGGCGGCGTGACCGCCGGGGTCCTCGGCGCCAGCTGGAGCGCCGCCGGGATCAAGTCCCGCACCGAGGCGAACGGCCAGGCCGGGAAGTGGATCGCGGCGACGCCGCCGTCGTGGGGCGACGACGCCAACGCCTTCTACGGAGGAACGAGCTTCGCGATCACGAAGAACTCCGACAACCCGGCGGCCGCTGCGGCCTTCATCGAATTCCTCGCCACGGACCCCGCCGCCATCGAGGCCCGCGGCGACGTCGGCAGCGCCTACCTCGCCTTCCCGGGCCTGAACGAGGTCGCGCAGGGCGTCTTCCCGACCGACTACTTCGCGGGCGACCTGTACGGCGTGTACGACGAGGCCATCGCCCGAGTGTCGGACGACTGGGCGTGGGGACCCAACTTCGACATCACGAACACCGCACTCAAGGACGCGATGAGCGCCGTCGGCGCCGGGGGCAGCCTCGCAGACGCGTACGCGACCGCACAGAAGAAGACGGTCGACGGTCTCACCGGGCTCGGCCTCGACGTCACGGAGTGACCCGCCGGCCGGGCGGGCGGAAGCAGCCGTCCGCCCGCCCGGCCGCTGCTGCTCCCCCCACGTCCCCCGCTTCCGCTGCTCTGAGGAGACCCCATGACCACCGCCGCCCCACCCCGCGCGGGCCGCCGACGCACTCCGCTGCGCGGCACCGGAGGACGCACCGCCGCGATCTTCCTCGCCCCGTTCCTGACCCTTTTCGTCGTCGTCATGATCGCGCCCATCGCCTACGCGATCGGGATCAGCTTCTTCGCCGAGAAGCGCTCCGGGCTCGGGTTCGGCGGCGCCGAGACGGTGTTCGTGGGCCTCGGGAACTACGCCGACGTGATGACGGACGAGGGCTTCCTGTCCGGGATCGGCCGCCTCGGCCTGTACTGCCTGATGTACATCCCGGTCATGCTCGGCGCCGCTCTGCTGCTGGCGCTGCTCCTCGACGCCGTCGTCACCGTCGCCAAGCGCCTCTTCCAGGTGCTGCTCTTCCTCCCCCACGCGGTGCCCGGCGTCATCGCCGCCCTGATCTGGGCGTACCTGTACACGCCCGGCGTGAGCCCGATCGTCGGCGCGCTCGCCTCGGGCGGCATCCAGATCGACTTCCTCTCCGTGCACGTCGTGCTCCCCTCGATCGTCAACATCGGGGTGTGGGAGTGGACCGGGTACAACGTGATCATCCTCTTCACCGCGTTGCAGGCGGTGCCGCGCGACATCCTCGAGGCCGCCCGCGTGGACGGTGCGAGCGAGCTGCGCGCGGCCCTCTCGATCAAGGCCCCGCTGGTGCTCCCCGCCTTCAGCGTCACGCTGCTGTTCACCGTGATCGGCACGCTCCAGATGTTCACCGAGCCGCACATCATCGCGCAGTCCACGACCTCGGTGACCAGCACCTGGGTGCCGAACATGTGGGCTTACGACGCGGCGTTCAACCGGCACAACCTCCCGCAGGCGGCCGCCGCCTCGATCGTCCTCGCGCTGCTCGCCGGGCTCCTGTCCTGGCTCGTCACGCGCGTCAGCTCGAAGGAGGCGCGATGACCCTCACCGCCGCCCCACCGCCCGCCGCCGACCTCCGGCGCCGCACCGCCGCCCCCGCGCCCCGGCGCCGCGGGCCCGCGCACCCCCTCGGGTCCCGGGTCGTCGTCAACGGGCTCCTCCTGATCGGCTCGCTCTACATGGTGCTGCCGATCCTCTGGCTCGTGTTCGCCGCGACCAAGAGCGCGTCCGAGCTGTACGGGACGCCCGGGTTCCACTTCGGATCCGCGCTCGTCCAGAACGTCGCCGACGTCCTCACCGAGGCGGACGGCGTGTTCGTCCGGTGGATGCTCAACAGCCTCCTCTATGCCGGGGTCGGCGCCCTCCTGGGCGGGCTCATCTCCGTCATGGCCGGATACGCGTTCGACAAGTTCCGCTTCCGCGGGCGCGGCGCGCTCCTCGGCGCCGTGCTCGTCGGCGTCCTCATCCCGAACACCGCCACCGTGCTGCCGCTCTACCTCCTCGCCAGCAGCGTCGGGCTCACCAACACCGTGTGGGCGGTGCTCGTCCCCGTGCTCTGCAACCCGTTCGGGGTGTATCTTGCGCGTGTGTTCAGCGCGGCGTACGTTCCCGACGAGGTCTTGGAGGCCGCCCGGGTGGACGGCGCGAGCCCGGTCCGCTCCTTCGTCAGCATCGGCCTGCCCATGCTCACCCCCGGGTTCGTCACCATCGCGCTGTTCCAGTTCGTGGGGATCTGGAACAACTTCATGCTCCCGCTGGTGATGCTCCAGAACCGGGAGCTGTTCCCCGTCAGCGTCGGCATGTCGATCTGGCAGGGCTACACGCTGCCGCAGCCGGAGTTCACGCCGATGGTCATCACCGGATCCTTCCTGTCCGTGATCCCGCTGATCGTGGCGTTCATCCTCCTGCAGCGCTTCTGGCGCGCGGGCCTGGCCGCGGGGAGCGTGAAGTGAGCCGTCCGACGATCCTCTTCGCCGTGCCGGAGGACTTCCACGACCGCGTGTTCGACGACGCCCGCCGCTCGGCCTTCGCCGCCGTCGGGGACGTGCTGGGGCGGGTGGAGGAGTTCGAGTCCCCCGCCGCCCGCGGCCTCCTCGCCCGCGCCGAGGTCCTCGTGACCGGGTGGGGCAGCCCGCTGCTCGACGCCGAGGCGTTGGATGCGGCGCCGAGGCTGTCCGCCGTGCTGCACGCGGCGGGCTCCGTCAAGCACCACCTGACCGACGAGGTGTGGCACCGGGGGATCCTCGTCAGCTCCGCCGCGGCGACGAACGCCTTCCCCGTTGCCCAGTTCACGCTGGCGATGGTGCTGCTGGCCGGCAAGCGCGTCCTGCCGATCGCCCGACGGTACGCGCGGACGCGCTCGGAGCTCGACGCGCAGGCGGAGTTCCCGGGTCTGGGGAACGTGGACAAGCGGGTCGGCATCGTCGGCGCCTCGCGGATCGGGCGCCACGTCATCGCGCTGCTGCGCCCGCACGGGTACGACGTCGTGGTGCACGATCCCTTCCTCGCCGAGGCGGATGCGGAGGCGCTCGGGGTGCGCGCTGTCGGTCTGGACGAGCTCGTCGCCACGAGCGACGTCGTCTCGATCCACGCCCCGTCCCTTCCCGAGACACGGCACATGCTCGACGAGCGCCGGATCGCGATGCTCCGGCCGGGCGCCACGCTGATCAACACGGCCCGGGGCGAGCTCATCGATCAGGACGCGCTCACCCGCCGGGTCCTGCGCGGCGACCTGTACGCGATCCTGGACGTCACGACGCCGTGGGTGCTGGAGCCGGAGCATCCGCTCTACGCTCACGAGAACGTCCTGCTCACGCCGCACATCGCGGGCTCGCTCGGCACCGAGCTGCGGGGCCTCGCCGACAGTGCGCTGGCGGAGCTTCGTCGCCTCGCGGCGGGCGAGCCCCTCGCCCATCCGGTCCGCGTCGAGGAGCTGTCCATCACGGCCTGACATCCCCCGCTCTGACATCCCTCGTTACCCTCGCCGAAACCCCCTCTACCCATCGAAACCCCCTCCCAGAAGCGGATCTGAAGGGGGGTTTGGGCGGGCAGAGGGGGTTTCGCGTGCAGGAAGTCGGGGCAGAGGGAGGCCGAGGCGTGGAGGAAGTCGGGGCAGAGGGAGGCCGAGGCGTGGAGGAAGTCGGGGCAGAGGGAGGCCGGGGTCAGGAGCTCGCGCGGACGACGAGCGTCGGGGGGATGAGGAGCGCGGGGACGGGCTCAGACGGAACCGGCGCGGAGGGATCGGCAGCAGCGAGAGCGGAGGGGTCGGCAGCAAGGAGAGCGGAGGGGGCGGCAGTAGAGAGAGCGGAGGGATCGGCAGCAGAGAGATGGGAAGCAGTGGGATCGGCAGACGCGGGAGTAACCGGCGCGGACCCCTCGATCCGCGCGACGAGCATCCGGACCGCCTCCTCGCCGAGGGCGTCGAAGTCCTGGCGCACCGTGGTCAGCGGCGGGCGGAACTCCGCGGCATCGGCGATGTCGTCGAACCCGACGACCGCGACGTCGTCCGGCACCCGGCGTCCGGACTCCGCGAACCCGCGCAACGCACCGAGCGCCATCTGGTCGTTGGCCGCGAAGACGGCCGTGAGCCCCGCGGCACCGGCAAGACGCTCCGCCGCCTCCCGCCCGGATCGTGCGCTCCAGTCGCCGCGCACGACCCGGGGCGCGGCGACCCCCGCCTCGGCCAGGGCCGCGCGCCATCCGCGCTCCCGCGCCTGGGCCGCGAACGACGCCTCCGGACCGGCGATGTGGTGCACGGTGCGGTGCCCGCGGTCGAGGAGGTGCCGGGTCGCCTCCCTCGCCCCCGCCTCGTGGTCGGTGCCGATCACGCCGAATCGGTCGTCCGGCGGCGAGTCCACCACGACGAGGGCGAGGCGTCCGGGATCCGCATCGCGGGCGAGGAGCGCGGCCTCGTTCAGCACGACCGCTCCGTCCGCCCCCTGCTCGTCGAGCCGGTCGAAGGCGGCGGCGATGTCTCCGTCCGCGCCGAGCGTGACGACCGTGAGGGCGTAGCCGCGACCGGCCGCCGCCTCCGCCACGGCCTGGAGCATGCGGGAGTTGCCGACCGTGGCGAGCGTCTGCGCGACGACGCCCAGGGTCTGGGATCGTCCGGTCCGCAGGGCTCGGGCGGCGCGGTGCGGGCGGTAGCCGAGCTCGGCCATGGCCTGCTCGACCCGCTCCCGCGTCCCCGGATCGACCCGCGGGCTGCCGTTCACGACCCGGGACACCGTCTGACCGGAGACTCCGGCGCGCGCGGCCACCGCCGCCATGGAGACCCGCCGCTGCGCCATGTCCGCTCCTGTCGCCCTCGCCGTCCGAGGCTCTGGAGTGTTGACGTTATCACGCCCTCCCGGCTACCGTGTTGACGTGAACATGGATCCCTCGTCCGGCGACGGCTCCCCGGACGGACCCGCGACGACCGCGGTCGTCGAGCTCGGCGCTGGCGTGGTGCGGCGCGCGGCCCGGCTGGCCGACGGCCGGGAGCTGTTCTATTACGACGACGCCGACACGGCGCTCGGCCCGGAGCGCGCCGTGGACGCGCGCACCCTGGATCCGCGGCCGGAGACGGCCACCATGCGGTACGACGTGCTGACCGGGGACTGGATCTCCGTCGCCGCCGCGCGGCAGAACCGCGCGTTCCTCCCGCCGAAGGAGCAGGACCCGCTCGCCCCGCAGACCCCAGGAAACCCGTCCGAGGTCCCCGCGCGGTACGACGTCGCGGTCTTCGAGAACCGGTCGCCGTCCTTCGGCCCGGCGCTCCCGGGCCCCGAAGCGCCGCCGTTCGATCCCGATCCCTCCGGATTCGGCCACGCGCGCCCCTCCTACGGCCGGTGCGAGGTCGTGTGCTTCTCGCCCGAGCACGAGGGGTCGTTCGGCACCCTCACGCCCAGCCGCGCCCGCACCGTGATCGAGGCCTGGGCGGATCGCACGAGGGCGCTGTCCGCGCTCTCCGGCGTGGCCCAGGTCTTCCCGTTCGAGAACCGCGGGAAGGAGATCGGCGTCACCCTCCCGCATCCGCACGGCCAGATCTACGCCTATCCCACGGTCACGCCGCGCACCCGGCGGCTTCTGGATCGGATCTCCGCGCACGGCCCCGACCTGTTCGCCGACCTCCTGGCGTCCGAGCGCGAGGGAGGACGGATCGTGATCGCGGGCACGCACTGGACCGCGTTCGTGCCGTTCGCCGCCCGATGGCCCGTCGAGGTCCACCTCCTCCCGCACCGTCACGTGCACGACCTCGCCGGTCTGTCGGAGGCCGAGAAGGACGAGCTCGCCCCGCTCTACCTGCGCCTCCTCCGCGGTGTCGACGCCCTGTACGGGTATCCGGGCGGCCCGGCGTCCGGCCCCGCGGGGAGCGCCGAGGCTCCCGCGCCCCGTCCGACCCCGTACATCGCCGCGTGGCACCAGGCGCCGGTCGCCGGTGCCCCGGGCGCGCACGGCCGCGACGCGATCCGGCTCCGCCTGGAGCTGACCTCGCCGCGCCGCGCCGTCGACCGCCTCAAGTACCTCGCCGGCTCCGAGGCGGCGATGGGCGCCTGGATCGCCGACATCCCGCCCGAGACGGCCGCCGCGACCCTGCGCGACGCCATCGCCCGGGACGGGGACGACCCCGTGGAGGACACCGCATGACCGCGTCGGATCCCGCCCCCTCCTCGGCGTTCGACGACGCCCGTGCGCTGTTCCGTGCTGTCACCGGCGGCGACCCCTCCGGCGTCTGGTCCGCGCCCGGGCGGGTGAACCTCATCGGCGAGCACACCGACTACAACGAGGGGTTCGTCCTGCCCTTCGCGATCCCGCAGCGCACGTACGCCGCGGCCCGCCGGCGCGACGACGGCAGGATCCGCGTCGCCTCGACGCTCGCCGACGAGCCCGTCGAGGTGGCCGTGGCCGACCTGGATCGCCTCTTCCCCACCCCGGCCGGCCGCTCCCCCTCCGTCCCGGAGTGGGCGGCGTACCCGCTCGGCGTCGCGTGGGCGATCCGGGAGGCCGTCGGCGGCGCCACGACGCCGGGCCTCGACCTCGTGTTCGCGTCCGACGTGCCGCTCGGGGCGGGACTGTCCTCCTCCGCCGCGATCGAGGGTGCGGCCGGATCGGCCGTCGACGCGCTGTGGGAGAGCGGACTGGATCCCGTCGCCCTCGCTCGCGCAGGCCGCCAGGCCGAGAACGAGGCGGTCGGCGCCCCGACGGGGATCATGGACCAGATGGCCTCCATGCTCGGCGTCGCCGACGCGGCCACGTTCCTCGACTGCCGCACGCTGGAGACGCGTTCGGTCCCGCTCGGATTCACCGCAGAGGGCCTGGCGGTGCTCGTGATCGACACCCGGGTGAAGCACGCACACTCCACGGGCGGATACCGCGAGCGCCGGGCCTCCTGCGAGCGCGGCGCCGGGATCCTCGGCGTCCGCGCCCTGCGCGACGTCTCCGTCACGGACCTGGACCGCGCCGCCGCCGCGATGGACGACGTGACCTTCCGGCGGGTCCGCCACATCGTCACGGAGAACCAGCGCGTGCTCGACACCGTCGCCCTCCTCGACCGCACGACGCCCGGAGGCGGCCCGCGCGCGATCGGGGAGCTGCTCCTGGCGTCGCACGCCTCTATGCGCGACGACTTCGACATCTCCGTGCCGGAGCTGGACACCGCCGTGGAGACCGCCCGGGAGGCCGGCGCCGTCGGAGCGCGGATGACCGGCGGCGGCTTCGGCGGCGCGGCGATCGCCGTCGTGGACGCGGAGCGGGTCGACGACGTCTCGTCCGCGATCCGTCGGGCCTTCCGCGACGCCGGCTTCTCCGCGCCGCACCTGTTCCCGGTGGCGCCGGCGGCGGGTCCTCGCCGCGACGCCTGAACCGGCCGCGCGTCACGGGCGGTCAGGCGGGTGGGGGAGAATGGCCACGCGCGATCCGCGCGACGGAAGGAGATCCATGTCCTGGCTTGTCACCGGCGGTGCCGGCTACATCGGAGCGCACGTCGTGCGCGCCCTGGCGGGGGCGGGCATGACGCCCGTGGTCCTCGACGACCTCTCCAGCGGCCAGGCGTCGTTCGTCCCCGGGGACGTGGCGTTCGTCGAGGGCAGCATCCTCGACCGCGACCTCGTCGAGCGCACGCTCCGGGAGCACGGAGTCACCGGGGTCATCCACGTCGCCGGGTTCAAGTACGCGGGCGTCTCCGTCCAGCGTCCGCTCCACACGTACAGCCAGAACGTCGAGGGCACGCGCGTGATCCTGGAGGCCATGGAGGCCGCGGGCGTGACCAACATGGTGTTCTCTTCCAGCGCCGCCGTGTTCGGGACGCCCGACGTCCCGCTCGTGGTCGAGGAGACCGAGAAGCGTCCGGCGAGCCCGTACGGCGAGTCCAAGCTCATCGGCGAGTGGCTGCTGCGCGACCAGGCCGTGGCCACCGCGGGCACGGACCGTCCCCTGCGGCACACGTCGCTGCGGTACTTCAACGTCGTGGGGTCCGCGGATCCGACCGTCTACGACGTCAGCCCGCACAACCTCTTCCCGATCGTGTTCGAGGCGCTGCTCGCCGGCAACACGCCGCGGATCAACGGGGACGACTACGACACCCCCGACGGCACCAACGTGCGCGACTACGTGCACGTCGGCGACATCGCGCTCGCGCACGTCGCCGCCGCGCAGCGTCTCGAGGCCGGGGAACCGATCGAGGCCGCCTACAACCTCGGCTCCGGCGACGGGCTGTCCGTGCGCCAGATCATGGAGGCGATGGCCCGGGTGACCGGGATCGACTTCGTCCCCGAGATCGCCCCGCGCCGCCCGGGCGACCCGGATCGGATCGTCGCGACGGGCGAGCTCGCCGCGCGGGACCTGGACTGGCGGATGCGGCACTCGGTCGACGAGATGGTCCGTTCCGGCTGGGAGGCGCGGCGCAGCGCCGGCTGACCCCTCCTGCTCCCTGCCCCCCCGGTCCACGGTCACCGGTCCCGATCTGCACACCCGGTCCCGATCTGCACACGGATCGGCGACATCCGTGTGCAGATCGGGACGGAGTGTGCAGATCGGGACGCGGTGAGGGGCGCGGATCGGGACGGAGTGTGCAGATCGGGACGGAGTGTGCGGATCGGGACGCGGTGAGGGGCGCGGATCGGGACGTGGTGAGGCCGCGGGTCGCACGGTCTCGTAGCATGGCGGGATGCTGATCCGTCCCGCCCTGGCCTCCGACGCCCCCCGGCATCGCCGCCGTGCACGTGCGCTCCTGGCAGACCGCGTACCGGGGCCTGATGCCGCAGGAGGTGCTGGACGGGCTCTCCATCCCGCAACGCGAGGAGGGCTGGCGGCGGATCCTGTCCGCCGCGACGGACGAGACTCCGGCGCCCGCGTCGGAGTCTCCCGAGCCGCGCGCGCGCACGATCGTCGCGGACGACGACGGACGGATCGCGGGATGGGCCTCCTATGGGGATCCGCGCGAGGAGGCGCCTTCGGGGACGGGCGAGCTCTGGGGCATCTACGCCGATCCCGATCACTGGTCCCGCGGCGTCGGCCACGCGCTGATCAGCGCGGTCGAGGAGGCGTTCCGCGCCGACGGCCGCCGGCGCGCGTACCTCTGGGTGCTCGCCGGCAACGACCGCGCGGCGAGCTTCTACGAACGGCACGGCTGGATCGAGGACGGCGGCACGAAGGTCGACGAGCGCCCGGGACTGGTCCTGCACGAGCGCCGCCGGGTGATCGCGCTCGCCTGATCCCGGACCCCCGAGGCCCGAGGGCGCGGCTCAGTCGAGGGCGCTCATCACGTGCTTGATGCGGGTGTAGTCGTCGAAGCCGTACTGCGAGAGGTCCTTCCCGTACCCCGAGTGCTTGAAGCCCCCGTGCGGCATGTCGGAGACGAACGGGATGTGGGTGTTGATCCACACGCAGCCGAAGTCCAGATCGCGTGAGAAGCGCAGCGACCGCGCGTGATCGCGCGTCCACACCGAGGCGGCCAGCGCGAACGGCACCCCGTTCGCGAGGGCCAGGGCCTCCTCCTCGGTCTCGAACGGCTGGACGGTGAGCACCGGCCCGAAGATCTCGCTCTGCACGGCCTCGTCGTCCTGGCGCAGCCCGGAGACGATCGTCGGCGCGAAGAAGTACCCCCGCTCCCCCTGGCGGTGCCCGCCGGTCTCGATGCGCGCGTGGGCGGGGAGCCGGTCCACCACTCCCTGCACCTGCGCGAGCTGCGCGGCGCTGTTGAGCGGCCCGAAGAACACGCCCTCCTCGCGCGGCCCGCCGGTCCGGGCGTGGGATGCCGTGCGAGCGACGAGCGCCCGCACGAACTCGTCATGGATCGATGCGTGCACGAGCACACGGGTCGCCGCGGTGCAGTCCTGCCCGGCGTTGAAGAACGCCGCGGACACGATCCCCGCCGCCGCCTTGTCCAGCGCCGCGTCCGGGAACACGATCGCCGGCGCCTTGCCGCCGAGCTCCAGGTGCACGCGCTTGAGGTCCGCGGCGGCGGACTCCGCCACCGCCATCCCCGCCCGCACGGATCCGGTGATCGCCACCATCTGCGGCGTGGGGTGGGCGATGAGCGCGGCGCCGGTCGCCCGGTCGCCGAGCACGACGTTCAGCGTCCCGGCCGGCGTGTGCTCCGCGACGATCTCCGCCAGCAGCAGCGTCGACAGCGGCGTGGTCTCGGCGGGCTTCAGCACGACCGTGTTGCCCGCCGCGAGCGCCGGCGCGATCTTCCACACGGCCATGTTGAGGGGGTAGTTCCAGGGCGTGACCTGCCCGATCACGCCGACGGGCTCACGGCGCACGTAGGACGTGTGCCCGGCGAGGTACTCCCCCGCGGCGCGCCCCTCCAGGCTCCGCGCGGCCCCGGCGAAGAACCGGAGCTGATCGACGGACTGGTCGATCTCGTCCGCCACCAGCGTCGCGCGGGGCTTGCCGGTGTCCTGCGACTCGAGGTCGGCGAACTCCTCGACACGCGCCGCCATGGCGTCCGCGATCCGGAACAGGGCGAGCTGCCGGTCGGCGGGCGTCGTGTCGCGCCAGATCGAGAAGGCGTCCGCGGCCGCGGCGTACGCGGCGTCGACATCGGCCTGGTCGGAGACCGGCGCCTGCCCGTAGGCCTCCTCGGTGGCCGGGTCGATGAGCTCCATCCGGCCCGTCCCGTGGGCGGGGACGGAGCGGCCGGCGATGACGTTCTGCAGCAGGCGGGTCGACATGGGCCCAGCCTAGGAGATCCACACGCACCCCGCAGCCCATTGATTCAACGGAATCCAGCTGTTTTCGCCAAGGAAACAACGGATTCAGTTGCAATCCGACGCAGCCAGTGTCAGGATCGGGGCATGGACGACAAGCCACGGACTCCGGTGCTGGACGACATCTCGAAGCGGATCATCGAACTGCTCCAGGAGGACGGCCGTCGTCCCTACGCGGAGATCGGCCGGGCGGTCGGTCTCAGCGAGGCCGCCGCCCGCCAGCGCGTGCAACGGCTCGTCGAGGCCGGTGTCATGCAGATCGTAGCGGTCACGGATCCCCGCCAACTCGGGTTCTCCAGCATGGCCATGCTGGGCGTGCGGGTGAGCGGCGACCCGCGCGTGGTCGCCGAGGCG
The DNA here is from genome assembly GCF_021172025.1 of Microbacterium resistens. Taxonomy (NCBI): domain Bacteria; kingdom Bacillati; phylum Actinomycetota; class Actinomycetes; order Micrococcales; family Microbacteriaceae; genus Microbacterium; species Microbacterium resistens. The sequence goes on along the minus strand of NZ_CP082781.1, from coordinate 3,450,096 downwards.
ATCGCGGCGATCCCCGAGATCGCCTACGTCGTGGTGACGCTGGGATCCTTCGACATCCTGGCCGAGGCGATCTGCGAGAGCGACGAGGACCTGCTGGACCTCATCGCCACGCGGGTGCGCGCGATCGAGGGGGTCTCCTCCACGGAGTCCTTCCTCTACGCCGGGCTGCACAAGGACCTCTACAACTGGGGCACCCGCTGAGGCGGGCCGCGGGGAGCACCATGGGAACCACCGTCTTCGAGCGCCGTCGTCCGGCGGACGCCGTGGTCGACGCGTCTCTCCAGGACACCGCCTTCGGGGTCTTCTGGCTCGACGACGTCGACCGCACCGAGCATCCTCCGCTGCGCGGCGCCGTGCGGGCGGACCTCGCGATCGTCGGCGGAGGGTACACGGGGCTGTGGACCGCGATCCGCGCGAAGGAACGGAACCCGGAGCGCCGCGTCGTCCTCCTGGAGGCCTCGCGCGTCGCCTGGGCCGCCTCGGGACGCAACGGCGGCTTCTGCGAGTCCAGCCTGACCCACGGCCACGAGAACGGCTTCAGCCGCTGGCCCGAGGAGATCGACCGCCTGGAGGAGCTGGGCCGGGAGAACCTCGACGGGATCGCCGCGACCGTGGAGCGCTACGGCATCCGCGCTGACTTCGAGCGGACCGGCCAGCTCGTCGTCGCCGTCGAGCCGCACCAGGTCGATTGGTTGCGGGAGGAGGACGGCTTCCTCGACGAGGACGCCGTCCGCGCCGAGGTGCACTCGGACACGTACCTCGCCGGGGCGTGGGATCGGGACGGCTGCGCCCTCGTGCACCCGGCGAAACTGGGCCTGGAGCTCGCCCGCGTCGCGACGCAGCTCGGGGTCGAGATCCACGAGCGCACGCTGGTCCGCGGGGTCGAGGGGGACGGATCCGGTCCGCTGACGCTCGTCACCGAGCACGGGAGCGTGCAGGCGGATGCCGTGGCGCTCGGGACCAACGTGTTCCCCTCGCTGCTCCGACGCAACCGGCTGATGACCGTGCCGGTCTACGACTACGTCCTGATGACCGAACCCCTGTCGAACGCGCAGCTCGCCTCGATCGGCTGGGAGAACCGCCAGGGCCTCGCCGACAGCGCCAACCAGTTCCACTACTACCGGCTCACGGCGGACAACCGGATCCTGTTCGGCGGCTACGACGCGATCTACCACTTCGGCGGCAAGGTGCGCCCGGAGTACGAGGACCGGATGGAGAGCCACCGCCGCCTCGCCGCGCACTTCTTCACGACGTTCCCGCAGCTCGAGGGCCTGCGGTTCACGCATCGCTGGGCCGGGGCCATCGACTCGTGCAGCCGGTTCTGCGCGTTCTTCGGCACCGCCCGCCGTGATCGGGTGGCGTACGCGACCGGATTCACCGGGCTGGGCGTCGGAGCGGCGCGGTTCGCGGCCGATGTGATGCTGGACCTGCTCTCGGGCGAGGTGACCGAGCGGACGGAGCTGCGGATGGTGCGGGAGAAGCCGATCCCGTTCCCGCCGGAGCCCGCCGCCGCGATCGGGATCAACCTCGTCCGCGCCGCGATGGACCGCGCGGATCATCGTGAGGGACGACGGGGGCCGCTGTTGAAGACGCTGGACGCACTGGGAATGGGGTTCGACTCATGACGGAACTGACACCGGGCACGGCCGCGGACGCGACGACGCTGCCGCTCGAGCACGCCGCGCTTCCCGCCGACGAGGTGATCGACGGTGCGCCCACCGCCGCCGCCTCCGTGCTCTCGACGCTCGGCGGCGTGCGGATCGGCGTGTGGGAGATGACGCCCGGCACCGCGACAGACGTCGAGGCCGACGAGGTCTTCGTCGTGCTCTCGGGCCGCGCGCGGATCGCGTTCGAGGACCCGGAGCTGCCCGACCTCGAGGTGGGCCCGGGCTCCGTGGTCCGCCTGGGCGAGGGCCAGCGGACGGTGTGGACCGTGACCCAGACCCTCCGCAAGATCTACATCACCTGATCCGCGCCTCGCCGCGCCGCTCCGCGCGCGCGCTCGAATCCCGCCCCGGCGGAGATCCCACGCCCCCGCGGACGCACCGCGCCCCACCCACCGCCCGAGCACGCGAAGACCGCCCGAGCGGGAGAGATCCGCGTGAGCGGGTGACATCCGCGTGAGCGCGCGAACACCGCCGCGGGAGGCGGGGCGCGGCGCGGAGAGGATGGAGACGAGGAAGGGCGTCAGCCGCCGTGGGCGAGGAGGGCGAGGTGGAGGGCGGCGAGGGTCTCGCCGTCGTCGAGATCCGCGCCGAGGAGGTCGCCGATCAGTGCGAGGCGCTGGTAGAACACCGACCGGGACAGATGCGACGCCGCGGCCGCCGCCGTCCGGTTCGCGGGATGGGCGACCACGGCGGCGAGGACACGGAGCAGATCCCCGCCGCTCGCCTCGTCATGTCGGATCAGCGGGCCGAGCATCCGTGCGCTGTGCGCGCGCAGCCGGTCGTCGCCGCCGAGCTCGGCGGCGAGGCGTGCGAGCGGACGGTCCCCGGCGCGCAGCACCTCTCCCGGGGCCGCACGCCGCGCCAGCCTCCGCACGAGCGACAGCGCCGTGCGCAGCTCGTCGACGGACGACGCAGGCTCGCTCACCGCGACGGACCCGAGTCCCGCCAGCATCCGATCCGACAGGCCCTGACCCTGCGGGGCGGAGACGAGGAGGACACGTTCGGATCCGACCTGGCCGCTCAGGGTCGGCGCCGACGGACCGAACCGGGTCGCGAGGGCGCCGGGCGTCCACGCCTCCCCGCTGGGTCCACTGCCGCGCGCGCCCGCGCCTGCGACGGATCCGGCGCTCGCCGCCGCTCCCGCATCGGACGCGGCGCCCGTCACTGAGCCCGCCCCCGCCCCTTGGACCACCGCGAACAGAGACCGCCCCGCCACAGGGAAGCCGGACGCCGCGAGCCGGGTCTCGATGTCGGCGGTGACGACGAACCGCTCCGCCAGCAGGGCGCCCAGCAGCAGGTCGCCGCGCAGCCGCGCCCAGGCGTCGGACGGATCGGAGAGCCGGGACAGGGCGAGGGTCGTCGCCGCCTGTTCCAGCACCGTCGCCCGGCCGGCCGGATGCGGAGGGCCGGGAAGGGCGACGAGCTCGCCCCAGTGCGTCCCCCGCGCGGCGACGGGCACGCGCGTCCACGCCGCGTCCCGACGCCGCGACCGCTCGGTCCACCCGGCGAGCGCCTCGGCATCGGGAAGGTCGAACGCGTCGGCGACGACGACCTCGTGCGCGAGATCCTCCAGCACCACCGGCGCCCGCAGCGCCCTCGCGGTCTCGCGGACCACGACCTCCACAGCGGCCCCGCGAAGGCTCAGCCCGGTGAAGAGGTCGTGCAGGCGCTGCCGCTCCTCCAGCGCCTCGACCTGCCCGGCGATGATCCGGCGGTGCACGTCCTCGGTCACGGCGACGAACTTGACCTCGCGCTCCAGGGCCACCAGCGCGAGGTCCCGCTCGCGACAGGCTGCGACGAGCGCGGGCGGGGCGACGGCGAATCGCGTGCCGAGCTCGAGCACGATCCCCGCGAGATCCGCGTCGGCCAGCGCGTGGACGAGCCCGGCGAGAGCCGCGTCCGTCCCGGCCCAGCCGGCGCCCGTGGTCAGCAGCAGCTCCCCGCCGTCCAGCAGGGCCGCGACGCGGTCGCTGTCGGAGACGTGCACCCAGCGGACCGGGACGTCGAGGTCACCCGCGAGCACCTCCGGGTGCGCGTCCCGGAGGGAGGGGACCGTCAGCGCCTCCGCGACGGTCAGCACGGACCGGACACCGGATGACGGACGGAACGATGACGGACGCGACACGGTGCGGCGGGAGCGTCCACGGCACGCGGCAGGACGGGACCGACCTCCGGACGTTCTGTCCGAATGTCGTCGAAGTCAAGACGATCTGCGGGCACTCCCCCATCCTGGTCCCTGTCAGCATGGGCACGCAAGCGTACGGACGCAGCCGGGCAGATCGTCCGGCGGTGCCCCAGAGACCCTTCTTCGAGGAGAACCCGTGACCCTGATCCGCCACTTCATCGACGGCGCTCTGACCGGCCCCGAGACGCCGGCCGGCGAGACGGCACGCACCGGCCCGGTCTACAACCCGGCGACCGGCGAAGCGCATCGGGAGGTCGCGTTCGCGTCCGCCGCAGAGGTCGATCAGGCGATCGCCGCGGCCGCCGCCGCGCTCCCGGGCTGGCGCGCCACCAGCCTCATCAAGCGCGCCGATGTCTTCTTCCGGCTCCGGCAGATCCTGGCGGACCGCACGCCGGAGCTCGCGGCGATCGTCACGAGCGAGCACGGCAAGGTGCTCTCGGACGCCGCCGGCGAGGTCTCCCGCGGGATCGAGAACGTCGAGTTCGCGGCCGGGCTCGTGCACCTGCTCAAGGGCGAGCGCGCCGAGCAGGTCGCGCGCGGGGTGGACGTGCACTCCGTCAAGCAGCCGGTCGGCGTCGTCGCGGCGATCACGCCGTTCAACTTCCCGGTGATGGTGCCGCTGTGGATGGTCGCCTCGGCCATCGCCTGCGGGAACACCGTGGTGCTCAAGCCGAGCGAGAAGGACCCCTCCGCCGCGATCTGGCTGGCCCAGGCCTTCCAGGAGGCCGGGCTTCCCGACGGCGTCCTGAACGTCGTGAACGGCGACAAGGTCGCCGTCGACGCCCTCCTCGACTCCCCCGTCGTCAAGGCGGTCAGCTTCGTGGGCTCGACCCCGATCGCCCGATCGATCTACGAGCGCGCCTCCGCCAACGGCAAGCGTGTCCAGGCGCTCGGCGGGGCGAAGAACCACATGGTCGTCATGCCGGACGCGGACATCGACGCCGCCGCTGCCGCCGCCGTCTCGGCCGCCTACGGCTCCGCCGGCGAGCGCTGCATGGCCGTCTCGGTCCTGGTCGCGGTCGGCGACGTGGCCGAGCCGCTCATCGCCGCGATCACCGACAAGGTGCGCGATCTGCGCATCGGCGACGGCACGGATCCGGCGAGCGAGATGGGTCCGCTCATCACCCGCGAGCACCGCGACCGCGTGGAGTCCTACGTGACCGGCGCCGAGGCCGAAGGCGCGACGGTGCTCATCGACGGCACGGCGCAGGCGGACGGCCGGCGCATCGCCGCGGGGAGGCCCCTCCCGGAGAACGGCTTCTTCACCGGCATCAGCCTGATCGACAACGTCACGCCCGGGATGAAGCTGTACGAGGACGAGATCTTCGGCCCGGTGCTCTCGATCGTCCGCGTGGAGAGCTATGCCGAGGCGGTGGAGCTCATCAACGACCACCCGTTCGGCAACGGCACCGCGATCTTCACGCGTGACGGCGGCACCGCCCGCCAGTTCGAGTTCGACATCGAGGTCGGCATGGTCGGCATCAACGTGCCGATCCCGGTCCCGATCGGCGCGTTCTCGTTCGGCGGCTGGAAGAGCTCCCTCTTCGGCGACTCGCACATCTACGGCCCCGAGTCGATCCACTTCTACACCCGCTCGAAGGTCGTCACGACGCGCTGGCCCGACCACACCCCCGCGCAGGTCGACCTCGGCTTCCCGAGCAACCACTGAGGATCCGGACGATGACCGACTACTCCGACCGCCACGGCACCTCGCACCCCCTGCCGGACGCCGCCGCCGACGCACAGGTGCGCGCCGACGACCGTGCGCACGTCTTCCACTCGTGGAGCGCGCAGGCGCTGATCGATCCGCTCCCCGTCGCGGCGGGTGACGGGGCGACGTTCTGGGACTACGAGGGCAACGCCTACCTCGACTTCTCCAGCCAGCTGGTGAACCTCAACCTCGGCCATCAGCACCCGGACCTCGTCGCCGCGGTGCAGCGGCAGGCCGGGCGCCTGGCGACCGTCCAGCCCTCGATGGCGAACGACGTGCGGGGCGAGCTCGCCCGCCTCATCGCCGGCGTCGCACCGGAGGGCATGGAGAAGGTGTTCTTCACCAACGGCGGCGCCGAGGCCAACGAGTACGCGGTGCGCATGGCGCGCCAGGTCACCGGCCGCCGCAAGGTGCTGTCGATGTACCGCAGTTACCACGGCTCGACGGCCACCGCGATCTCGCTCACCGGCGACCCGCGACGCTGGGCCAACGACGGCGGCGACAACGGCACCGTGCGCTTCTTCGGGCCCTACCTGTACCGCTCCGCCTTCCACTCGACGACGGCGGAGGAGGAGTCGCAGCGCGCGCTGGAGCACCTCGAGCAGACGATCCTGCTCGAGGGACCGGGCACGATCGCCGCGATCATCATCGAGACCGTGGTGGGCACGAACGGCGTGCTGATCCCGCCGCCGGGGTACCTCGACGGCGTGCGCGAACTGTGCGACCGGCACGGCATCGTCTACATCGCCGACGAGGTGATGGTCGGATTCGGACGCCTCGGCGAGTGGTTCGGCATCGACGCCTTCGGCGCGAAGCCCGACCTCATCACCTTCGCCAAGGGCGTGAACTCGGGGTACGTGCCGCTCGGCGGCGTCGTCATCTCCGAGCGCATCGCGGAGCACTTCGCGCGCACGCCGTTCCCCGGCGGGCTGACCTACTCCGGGCACCCTCTCGCCTGCGCCCCCGGTGTCGCGACGTTCGAGGTGTTCGAGCGCGACGGGATCCTCGAGCGCGTGCGCGACCTGGGCAGCCGGGTCGTGGAGCCGACCCTGCGCTCGTGGGCGGAGCGTCACCCGAGCGTGGGCGAGGTCCGGGGGCGGGGACTGTTCTGGGCCGTGGAACTGGTCCGGGATCGCGAGACCCGGGAGCCGCTCGTGCCGTTCAACGCCTCCGGCGCGGATGCTGCGCCGATGGGCGCGTTCGCCGCCGCGGCGAAGAAGGGCGGGGTCTGGCCGTTCGTGCACTTCCACCGCACGCACATCGCGCCGCCGCTGGTGATCTCCGAGGAGGAGCTGGTCCGCGGGCTCGCAGCGATCGACGACGCCCTTTCCGTCGCCGACGGCTACACCCCCTGACGACGCCGGTCACCGCGTTTCGACTCGTCGCTGCGCTCCTCGCTCAACGACCGAAAGAGGCACCACCGGTCGTTGAGCGAGCGCAGCGAGACGAAACGCACTCACCCCGGGAAAAGCCACGTTTCGACTCGTCGCTGCGCTGCTCGCTCAACGACCGAGAGAGGCACCACCGCGTTTCGACTCGTCGCTGCGCTCCTCGCTCAACGTCCGAGAACAGCCACCGGTCGTTGAGCGAGCGCAGCGAGACGAAACGCGGCTACTGCTGCGGGGCGTTCCCGAGGGCGAGGAGCTGCGCGACCTGCTCGCGGTCCACACCCATCCCCGGGAATCCGGCCAGACGCCCGATCGGGAAGGACTGCATCATCTTCTCGATCGTGTCGTCGCCCATGACATCGGCGTCCATGGCCCCGCCGGCGCTCTCCCGCAGCGCGGCGAGCCGCTCCTGCACGATCGGCCCGACGACCGGATGCGCGAGCACCTCCGCCAGCGACGACTCCCCGGTGAGCGGCAGGCGCACCTCGTCGCCGTCGATCTCGACGGCGACCGTGGAGCGGATGTCACGGCTGGACGCGGCCACGTCGATCCGGTACGTCCCGCCTTCCACGACGAAGCGGTCCACGCGCACGTCCCAGTACGCCAGGTCCTCACGCCGGATGCGGAGCTCGACCTCGCGCGTCTCTCCCGCCGCCACGGCGACCGACGCGAACGCCTTGAGCTCGCGGGGCGCCCGCTCGACGACCGACGACTCCGGAGCCGCGTACACCTGCACGACCTCGCGGCCGTCGCGGGCGCCCGTGTTCGTCACGGGGACGGTCACGACCACGTCTCCGGACGCGTCGACGCGGGCCGTCGCGTCGCCGTACGAGAAGGTCGTGTACGACAGCCCGTGGCCGAAGGGGAACGCCACGTCCATCCGGCGCGCGTCGTACCAGCGGTAGCCCACGAAGATCCCCTCGCCGTAGCGGACGTGCCCGAAGGATCCCGGGAAGCTCCCGAAGGCCGGGGTGTCCTCCAGGCGGTGCGGGATCGTCTCGGCGAGGCGGCCCGACGGGTTGACGTCGCCGAGCAGCACGTCCGCGGTCGCGGAGCCGCCGGCCTGGCCGAGGAGCCAGGCCTCGACGATCGCGGGGACGCGGTCGGCGAAGGGCAGGGCGACCACCGAGCCGTTGGACAGCACGACGACGGTGCGCGGGTTCGCGGCGACCACCGCATCCAGGAGGTCGAGCTGGTGCGGGGCGAGGTCGATGTGCTCGCGGTCGAACCCCTCGGACTCCTCGGGATCCGTGAGGCCGAGGAACACGACAGCGACGTCGCGGGATCCGGCGAGGGCGACGGCTTCCTCGCGGAGCCGGTTCTGCTCGGCGGCGTCGGTGCGCGGGTCGAAGGCGAACCCGGGAGCGAAGGCGACCCGGTCGCCGGCCGCCTCGGTGAGCGCGTCGAGCGCCGTGTCGATGCGGGTCGGGTTGATGTGCGAGGACCCGCCGCCCTGGTACCGCGGGGTGCGCGCGAATTCGCCGATGAGGGCGATCGACGCCTCGGGGGCGAGCGGGAGGAGCGGCGCGCCGTCGACGGCGTCGTTCTTCAGGAGCACGATGGAGCGTCCCGCCACCTCACGCGCCAGCGCGTGGTGGGCGTCGACGTCGAGGGGCCCGGCCACGGCGGGGCGCGCCAGCGCCTTGTCCACGAGGTCGAGGATCCGGCCCGCCGCGGTGTCGAGCACGGCGGCGTCGATGTCGCCGGCCTCGACGGCCGCGGCCACCTGGCGGTCCGTGGTGCCGTCGCTGAACGGCATCTCCAGGTCCAGGCCCGCCGCGAGCGCGGCCACGCGGTCGTTCACCGCGCCCCAGTCGGAGACGACCAGGCCCTCGAACCCCCACTCGCCCCGCAGCACCTCGGTCAGCAGCCACGGGTCCTCGGAGGCGTAGACGCCGTTGATCCGGTTGTACGAGCACATCACCGTCCACGGCTGGGCGTCCTTGACGACGCGCTCGAAGCCGCGCAGGTAGATCTCGCGGAGGGGACGCGGATCCACGTCGCTCGACGAGCGCATCCGGTCGTTCTCCTGGTTGTTCGCCGCGAAGTGCTTGAGCGAGGAGCCGACCCCCTGCGACTGGATGCCGGTGACCAGCCCTGCGCCGATGACCCCGGCGACCAGCGGATCCTCGGACACGTACTCGAAGTTGCGCCCGCACAGCGGCGAGCGCTTGATGTTGATCCCGGGGCCGAGGATGACGGCGACGTCCTCGATCGCGGACTCGACGCCGAGGGCCACGCCGACGCGCTCGGCCAGCTCGGGGTCGAAGCTGGAGCCGAGGCCGACCGCGGGCGGGAAGCAGGTGGCGGGCACGCTGTCGTTGAGCCCCAGGTGGTCGTTGTCCGCGGCCTGCTTGCGCAGCCCGTGCGGTCCGTCGGTGACCATGATCGACGGGACACCGATCCGCTCGATGGGCTTCAGCGTCCAGAAGTCGGCGCCGCTGGTCAGTGAGGCCTTCTCCTCGGTGGTGAGCTCGCCGAGACGATCGCGGGTGGCTTCGGACATGTCGACTCCTTCGTGAACGGGTGGCTCCACCCAACCAGTCCGCACTCCAAAAAGCAAGTATCGCTCGGTTTTCATTCCGGCGACCCGCCCCGGCCGGTAGTCTCGGGGGATGGCTCGGCGAGGTGCGTACGCGAAGGGGATCGCGAAGCGGGAGGAGATCCTGCGCGCCGCCCTCGCCGTGGTCGCGCGCGAGGGGTACCACGGCGCCTCCGTGAAGGAGCTCGCCGACGAGGTCGGGCTGAGCCAGGCAGGACTCCTGCACTACTTCGACAGCAAGGACGACCTGTTCGTCGAGATCCTCCGGGCCCGGGACGAGCTCGACGCCGCCGAGCGCGTCGGCGCGCTGCAGGGCGAGCTCGACGAACTGCGCGCCGCCTACCTCGACCTCGTGCGCCACAACGCGCAGGTGCCCGGGCTCGTGGAGCTGTTCACGCGGCTCTCCGCCGACGCCGCCGATCCCGCCCACCCCTCCCGCGCGTTCTTCGCCGAGCGCGGCCGAGCCGTGCGCGCCTCCTGGACGGAGACGATCGCCAAGGCCCAGGCCGCCGGGCGGGCGCCGACCCATCTCGACCCGGAGGTCCTCGCGCGCCTCCTCCAGGCCGTGTCCGACGGCGCCCAGATGCAGTGGCTCGTCGAACCGGACATGGACATGGCGGCACTCGTGGACGCGTTCTTCACGCTCGTGGACCCGTCGGGCGGATCCGTCGACGGCGCGTCCGCGGGCGGCGCCCGCGGCACCCACGCGCAGGACGTGCTGGCGCAGGACCCGCGGGACGTGCAGGACGTGCAGGGTCCGCTGGGCGCGCGGGACGTGCAGGACGTGCAGGGTCAGCCCAGCAGCGGCCGCACCGAGGCGTAGGCGTCCGGCTCGTCCCGCGAGGGCGTGTCGAACACGCGCGCGATCCGCTGCCCGGGGTCGTGGCGCGGCCACCCGGGATCCCCGGCGACGAGGAACGCCACGGCGGCGGCGTGGACCTCGTCCGCGAGCTCCTGCGGCGGGTTCGGGCCGGCGAGCGGCTCCATCGCCGGGCCGTCCAGGGCGTCGAAGAAGAACGGCACGTCGAGGCAGTGCTCCGCGAATCCGAAGTGCCCCGACGGCCAGGAGAACCGGTAGACCCAGGTGGGCGCGGAGCCGCGGTCAGCGGCGGTCCGCACAACCGCCGCCCGGAACATCCGGTCGGTCAGCACCCGCCCGGCCAGCCGCGCGGCCCCCTTCGCCGCCACGTCGGCATTGGCCGCGAGGTAGGCCTTCTGCGCGGCCTTCGGGACGCCGAGACGTCCGAGCAGCACGCTCTTCGGGACCCACCGCAGGGCGGCCGGGGCGTCGGCCATCGCCATCGTGAACTCGTCGTCCGTGGCGCCGAGGACGAGGGGCTTGTCGGCGCCGATGCCGGCGCGCAACGACTCCGGGGTGGGCCGGAGGAGCAGGTCCCCGTCGACGGTCGGGCCCAGCGGAAGCCCCTCCTCCACGATCGTGCCCAGGGCGTCGGGGCCGAGCTCGGTCGCGGCCTTCTGCAGGACGAGGACCCGCTCCTCGCTCAACGCCGACCATCCCGCCCGCGTCGGCGCGACGCCGGCCTGCGCAGCGAGCGCCCGCCCGAACGTCTCGGACCGCTCGGCGCTCACGTCCGCGAGCGCCCCGGAGATCGCGTAGGCCCGGGCGAACAGATGCTGCGCGCGCTCCATCCCGAGCAGGGTGAGCACGGCGCCCCCGCCTGCGGACTGCCCGGCGATGGTGACCCGAGCCGGATCGCCGCCGAACGCCGCGATGTTCTCCTGCACCCATTCGAGGGCGAGGAGCCAGTCCCGCACGCCGCGGTTGGACGGGGCGTCCTCGATCCACCCGAAGCCGTCGAAGCCGAGCCGGTAGGAGATCGTCACCGTGACGACGCCGTCGCGGTTGAACGCCCGCCCGTCGTACCAGGGGCTCGCCGGGGAGCCGGCGAAGTAGCCGCCGCCGTGGATCCATACGAGCACCGGCAGCCCGCGCCCGTCCCCCTCCTCCCGTCGAGTGGTCAGTTTCTGTGGGTTGCGGCCCTCCGAACCCACAGAAACTGACCACTCGGGGAGGTGGGGGGTGAAGACGTTGACGTTGAGCGTGGCGTCGCCGGGCACGCTCGGCTCCGGGATGAGGGTCACCCCCGGATCCCCGCGCTGCGCGGTGGCTCCGAACTCCGCGGCGTCGAGCACGCCCTCCCACGGCGCCTTCGGGACCGGCGCGGCGAAGCGACGCTCCCCGACCGGCGCCTCGGCGAACGGGATGCCGAGGAAGGCGGCCGACCGCGGATACCCCGCCCCGCCCGTCGTCGGGCGCCAGCGCCCGCGCACCGCCCCTGCGGCGGTGCGAACCTCGGGGTGGGCGGTCTCGGTGCGCTCCATGGGTTTCCTCTCGGTCGGGTCTCGGAAGGCGGGCACGGTCATCGCACTCCCCGGATCGGCACGATCGCGAAGGCGGCGAGCGCCACGAACTGCGGGACGGTCCGGCGGATGGCGCCGGTCGGAGCACCCTCGGCGGCGGGATCGGGCGGAGTGAGGGTCATGGCTGCTCCACGTCGAGCGGATCGAAGGCAATACCGAACGCAGTTTGGTTTCTTGTGCTCAGCGTGCCATCCCACCGCTTCCCGCACAAGGGATCCGGGCAAGAAAGTCGAACATGATTCGGTTTTGTCGCCCGCGTCAGTACCCTGGAGCCATGACTCCGCGAGGCGCATACGCGAAGGGCGTCGCCAAGCGCGAGGAGATCCTGCAGACCGCGCTGGGCCTCGTCGCCGCCCGCGGCTACCGCGCCGCCTCCGTCCGTGACATCGCCGAGGCCGTGCGGCTGAGCCCCGCCGGGCTCCTGCACTACTTCGGCTCCAAGGAGGATCTGTTCCTCGCGATCCTGCGCGCCCGCGACGAGCAGGACGCGATCCCGCACGCCGGCCGACCGTTCCTGGACGCCTTCCTCGACGTCGTCCGGCACAACGCCGAGGTGCCGGGGCTCGTGCAGCTCTACACCCAGCTCGCGGCCGACGCGGCCGACCCCGAGCATCCCGCCCGCGCGTTCTTCACGGAGCGCACGGAACGGCTGGAGCGATCCGCGCGGGCCGCCGTGGTCGAGGCGCAGGCCGCGGGGCACATCCGCGCCGATCTCGATCCCGCCTGGGTGGTCCGCACGGCGCACGCCCTCGCCGACGGACTGCAGAACGCCTGGATGCTCGATCCGTCGATCGACATGGCCGCGGACATCCGTCTCTTCCTGTCGCTGCTGCGTCCGTCCGCGGCGGGCGGCCCGGCGTCCCGCTCCGTCCCCGGTACCCTGACGCCATGACCGACTCGGACACCCCCGCCGGCACCGGGGCGGCCCCCGTCGTGACGACCTCCGCGGGCCCGGTCCGAGGGATGTGGCGCGGTACGCCCGGCACTCCGGCCGGCTCCGCCGCGTTCCTCGGGATCCCGTTCGCCGCGCCGCCCACCGGACGACGACGCTTCCTCGCGCCCGTCCCCCCGGAGCCCTGGACCGAGGTGCGCGACGCGACCGCGTACGGTCCGACCGCGCAACGTGGAGACAAGGGCGAGACGCTCATCCCGGAGCCCAGCATCCCCGGCGCGTCGACGCTCAACGTCAACGTCTTCACGCCCCACCTCCCCGAGTGGTCAGTTTCTGCGGGTTCAGACGGTCGCAACCCGCAGAAACTGACCACTCGGCAGGGGGCGGGGGACGCGGCGGGGCTGCCGGTCATGGTGTGGATCCACGGGGGCGGGTACACCGACGGCTCCCCGGCCAGCCCCTGGTACGACGGACGCGCCTTCACCCGCGACGGCGTCGTGACCGTGTCCATCTCCTACCGCCTGGGCTTCGACGGTTTCGGGATCATCGACGGAGCGCCCGCGAACCGCGGCGTGCTCGACTGGATCGCCGCGCTGGAGTGGGTGCGGGAGAACATCGCCGCGTTCGGCGGCGACCCGTCGCGCGTCACGATCGCCGGCCAGTCGGCCGGAGGCGGGGCGGTGCTCCGGCTCCTCGCCCTCGAGCAGGCCCAGCATCTCTTCCACGGCGCCCTCGCGATCTCCCCCGCCCTCGCGGACCTCCCCCGCGACCGCGTGGAGGCGCGCTCGCACCGGCTGGCCGAGCTCGCCGGATGCGACCCCGATCTCGACGGCTTCCGGAGCGTGCCGGAGCGGCGGATCATGAAGCTCCAGCCGCAGGCCGCGCTCCTCGGGCGCACCGGCATCGCCGCGGTCACGGCGACCCTCACCGACGGCCTGCCATGGGGACCGGTGATCGACGGAGAGCTCGTCACGACCTCCACCGTGGACGCCCTCCGTGCGGGCGTCGGCGCAGACAAGCCGCTCCTATTGGGCGCGACCGACGACGAGTTCACCATGGTGCTCGACGACGTGCGCGGCAGGCTCCGCCTCATCCCCGCCGCCTGGCTTCTCGCACGGTTCCTCCGGGACCGCCCGGTGCGCCGCGCCTGGCTCGCCGCGAACCGTCCGCAGCGACGGAAGGGGACCGCCGCCGTGCTCGGGCGCTTCGTCACCGACTCCGTGTTCCGATCCCTCGTCGTCCGTGCGGCGGAGGCGCGGGGCGCGGCGCCGACCTGGGCCTACCGCTTCGCCTGGGTCTCCCCCACCAAGGGGTGGTCGTGCCACTGCCTCGACGTGCCCTTCTGGTTCGACTGCCTCGACGATCCGCACGTGGCCCGCCTCGCCGGGGACGACCCTCCGCAGCAGCTGGCGACGGACATGCACGGCGCCGCCGTGGCCTTCGTCCGCACCGGGGATCCCGGCTGGGCACCATGGCGCAGCGCGCCGGGAACCGCACGGGTGTTCGGCGCTCCTCCCGGCGAGCCCCTCGTCTCGACGACGGCGTACGACGACGCCCTCCCCCTCGCCTGACCCCGCGTCCTCGTCCCCTGTCACGCCCGCGTCCTCTGGCCCGCCGCATCAGGCACACGCGCCGGATCAGGCACACACGCCAGATCAGGCACGCATCCCTCAGATCCGCCTGAACCCGCGCGAACGCCTGAACTCGCGCACGAGCACCGCGCACGAGCACCGCACACGCGCACGCCACACGCACGCACAACACACACGCCGGATCAGGCACACACGCCGGATCAGGCGCAATTGCTCCAGATCCGCCTGAACCCACGCGAACGCCTGAGTTCGCGGGCGGCCTCGGCGGCCGCCCGCGAGTCGGCGTCAGTCGCGCACGGGAGCGAGCGTCGGGATCTCGTAGCGATGCGGCGTGCCGAAGCGGTGCGCCGTGACCGAGACCGCCTGCTCGCGCAGGAACGTCAGCAGCTCGACGCGGCCGGCGGAGACGACCGGGTTCGCATAGATCGCCAGGCTCGGGGATCCCGCGACGGCCTCGGCGGTCGCGGGCGCACCGGCGCCGATGAGCCGGACCCGCCCGTCGCGGGCTGCGAGGCGCACGGCGTGCGCGGCCCATGCGGCGGCGTCCTCGACGGCCACGGTCACGTCCTGCGACCCCAGCCAGGCGAGCACGGAGGCGGGCAGCGTCTCGGCCGCGCTGACCGTGACCCGGCCCCCGGCCCGGCGCCCCGCGGCCGCCACGCGCACAAGCTCGGCCACACGCCCGCCCTCGAACCGGATCGTCGCCGGCACCGCCTGATACCGGAACGCGTTCTGCTCCGTGACCAGACCCGAGGCGTCACGGACGATCCCGAACTCGTCCTCCCAGGCGTCGATGTCGGTCGCGAGCGCCGCGCGGAGCCAGGCGACGTCCGCCTCGCCGCCCTCGACAGCCGCGAGGGCGCCGACCGCGGTCGTCCCGAGCGCGTCGAGCTCCCGGGTGGTCCGCACGGGGGCGTCCGCCCAGTCCGCGAGCCCGACGAGGTAGTTCGGCCCGCCCGCCTTGGACCCGGCGCCGACGGCGGCCTTCTTCCACCCGCCGAACGGCTGACGCTGCACGATCGCACCGGTCGTGCCGCGGTTCACGTAGACGTTCCCCGCCTGGATCGAGGAGAGCCACTGCTGGATCTCGTCCTCGTCCAGCGAGTGCAGGCCGCTGGTGAGGCCGTAGTCGATGTCGTTGACGATCTCGATCGCCTCGTCCAGCGTCTCCGCCGTCATGATGCCGAGCACCGGTCCGAAGTACTCCACCTTGTGGAACTCCGATCCGCGCACGACGCCGTCACGGATGCCGGGGCGCCAGAGCTGGCCCTCGTCGTCGAGCCGCTGCGGCTCGAGGAGCCAGGACTCGCCGGGCTTCAGGGTGGTGAGAGCGCTGAGGAGCTTGCCCTCGGCCGGGCCGATGAGCGGGCCGATCCGGGAGCTGCCGTCACTGGGCTGGCCGACCGCATACGAGCGGACCGCGTCCACGAGCTGGCGACGGAAGCGCTCGGAGCGCGCCGCCGAGCCGACGAGCACGACGAGGGATGCCGCGGAGCACTTCTGGCCGGCGTGGCCGAAGGCGGAGTACGCCACGTCCTTGGCCGCGAGGTCCAGATCGG
Organism: Microbacterium resistens; assembly: GCF_021172025.1. Lineage (NCBI taxonomy): Bacteria > Bacillati > Actinomycetota > Actinomycetes > Micrococcales > Microbacteriaceae > Microbacterium > Microbacterium resistens. The sequence goes on along the minus strand of NZ_CP082781.1, from coordinate 3,434,178 downwards.
CACTCGGGGTCACGATCAGGGCGTTCTTGCCGCTGGTCTCCGCGAGCAGGGGCAGATCCGGCCGGAAGCTGCGGAACAGCTCCGCCGTCTCGTACCCGCCCGTGAGGATGACGCGGCCGACGGCGGGATCGCTCACGAGCTGCGTGCCGAGCTCGCGCCCGTCGAGCTGCACGTACTGCAGCACGTCGCGGGGCACGCCCGCCTCCCAGAGCGCCTCGACCATGACCGCGCCGGAGCGGCGGGCCTGACGGGCCGGCTTGATGATGACCGGGGATCCGGTCGCGAGCGCCGACAGCACGGACCCGGCCGGGATCGCGACGGGGAAGTTCCACGGCGGGGTCACGACCGTGAGCCCGACGGGCTGCATGGTCGCGCCGTCGACGTCGGCGAGCGCCCGCGCACTCTCTGCGTAGTAGTGGGCGAAGTCGATCGCCTCGGAGACCTCGGGGTCGCCCTGCTCGAGGACCTTGCCCGCCTCGGATCCCATGACCTCCAGGAGGTCCGCGCGGTGCGCCTCGAGGACGTCGCCGGCGCGGTGCAGGATCTCCGCCCGACCCTCGGCGCCCAGGGCGCGCCAGGCCTCGCCCGCGGCCACGGCGCGTGCGATCGCGGCGTCGACCTCGTCCGCGGAGGACAGCGTGTTCGCGGCGACCGTGTCGTCGCCGAGCGTCGAGTCCGCCATGCGGGAGCGGATCGCATCCCCCCACGCCCGGTTGGCCGCCAGCGAGGGGTCGGTGTCGGGGGTGTTCTCGAAGCCGCGTGCCCGCTCGGGCGCGCCGATCTCGACCGGGGCCGAGCGGTCCTGGACGCGGTTGGGCCCGGGGACCTCGGTCGGCACCGTGCGCACGGACGCGAGGAAGCGCTCCCTCTCGCGCTCGAACAGCGCCGGGTCGGCGTCGAGGTCGAACACCGCGGACATGAAGTTCTCGGGGCTCGCCCCCTCCTCCAGGCGCCGGATGAGGTAGGCGATCGCGACGTCGAACTCGTCCGGGTGCACGACCGGGGTGTAGAGCAGGAGCGAGCCGACGGTGCGCTTGACGACCGTCGCCTGCGCCGAGGCCATTCCGAGCAGCATCTCGAACTCGATCCCGGCCGTCACACCGCGCTTCTCGGCCAGGAGCCACGCGAGGGCGATGTCGAAGAGGTTGTGCCCGGCGACGCCGATCCGCACGTTGCCGATGTGCTCCGGACGCAGGGCGTACTCGAGCACCGCCTTGTACGAGGAGTCCGACTCCTGCTTCGTCGACCACGTGGCCAGCGGCCAGCCGTGCGTCTCGGCGTCGACGGTCTCCATGGGGAGGTTCGCGCCCTTGACGACGCGGACCTTGATCGGCGCCCCGCCGGCGGCGACGCGGGCGGCGGCCCACTCCTGCAGGCGGATCATGGCGCCGAGCGCGTCGGGGAGGTAGGCCTGCAGCACGATGCCGGCCTCGAGGTCGTGGAACTCGGGGCGGTCCAGGATCGAGGTGAAGACCGCGATCGTGAGATCGAGATCCTTGTACTCCTCCATGTCCAGGTTGATGAACTTCTTCCCGCCGGCCGTGCCCCGTGCGGCGATCCGGTACAGCGGCAGGAGCGCGTCGGCAGCGTGGGCGACGGCCTCGTCGAAGGCCCACGGGCTGTGCGGGGCGACGGTCGAGGAGACCTTGATCGAGACGTAGTCGACGTCATCGCGCTGCAGGAGCCGCCGCGTCCCCTCCAGGCGGCGGGCCGCCTCGTCCTGGCCGAGGATGGCCTCGCCGAGGAGGTTGACGTTCAGGCGCACGTCCTGCTTCTCACGGATCGCGCGGATGGCGGCGCCGAGCTTCGCGTCCCGCGCGTCGACGATGAGGTGGCGCACCATGCCGCGGAGGACCCGGCGGCTGATCGGCACGACGATCCCCGGCAGGATCGGGGCGACGGCGCCGCCGAGGGCGATCGCGGCGCGGAGCGGAGCCGGGAGGAAGGCCGGGGTGAGCGGGACGAGCTCGCGGAGCTTCCGCGCGGCGACGGCGGTGTCCTCGGGGCGGACGACGCCGTCGACGAAGCCGACGGTGAAGTCGAGGCCGTGCTCGTCGCGCAGGACGCCGGCGAGGCGCTGCGCGGCGGCGTCGACGGGGACCTCGCGGCTCTCGACGAGCCAGCGGCGCACCAGCGCGACGGCGTCGTCGGCGAGGGCGGAGAGGTCGGCGACGCTCGTGGCGGTCGCGGAGGACGGGGTGGGGGTCACGGCGGTTCCTCGGTCTCGGGTCGTGCGCGCGCGGGCACACGCCCGCGCGGGGATGATCCCAGCATGGGCCTGTTCATCCGCCGAGAAAAGCGATCTTTCTCGATGCACACCCTTCGGTATTCTCGAATGGTCCGCACTCCCGGGTCCGCCTCTTCCGAGTGGTCAGTTTTTGTGGGTTCCGGCCGTCCGAACCCACAGAAACTGACCACTCGATGAGGCGGGCGGGGCGGGACGCGGAGTGTCGGGGCGGGAGTGTCGGGACGCGGAGGCGAGGAAGGGGCCAGGATGTTCGAACTGCGACGGCTGCGACTGCTGCACGAGTTCGCGTTGCGAGGGACCGTCGCCGGAGTCGCCGCATCGCTCTCGTACAGCCCCTCCACCGTGTCCCAGCAACTGGCCCTGCTGGAGAAGGAGGCCGGCGTCCCGCTCCTCGAACCCGACGGGCGGCGGATCCGCCTCACCGCGCAAGGCCGGCTCCTCGCCGAGCACGCCGCACGCGCCCTGGAGCTCGATGAGGCGGCCCGCGAGGCGCTCGCCTCCGCCGACCGTCTCGCCGAGACCGTGCGGATCAGCGCCATGCCCACCGCCGCCGAGTCGATCGTCCCCGCCGCGCTCAGCCTCCTCGCGGAGCGGGAGCCCTCCCTGCGCGTCGAGATGACCGAGGCGCCGCCCGAGGAGGGACTCTTCGAGCTCGCCGCGCGACGCTTCGACCTCGTCATCGCCGAGCAGTACCCCGGCCACACGCGCGAGCGTCGGGCAGGCACCGCCCACGTCCTGCTCGGCCACGATCCGCTGCGGCTCGTCCTGCCGCCGGACGAGCCGCCCCGCTCCCTCGCCGACCTCGCGGACCGCGCGTGGGTGATGGAGCCGGCCGGATCGGCGGCGCGCCAGTGGACCGTCCAGCAGTGCCGGGCGGCCGGATTCGAGCCGGACGTGCGCTTCGAGGCCGCCGACCTCACCGCCCACATCCGCCTCGTCGCCGCGGGGCACGCGGTCGGGATCCTGCCCGATCTCGTCTGGAGCGAGGAGCGTGCGGACGTGACCCTCGCCGACCTCCCCGGCACGCCCGTGCGCGAGCTCTTCACGGCCGTCCGCATCTCCGCGCGCCGATCCGCGTCCCTCGCCGCCGTGCGTGCCGCCCTCGCCGACGCCTTCGCCGCACTCCGCCGCTGACTCCGTGGGCCTCGCTGCCTCGGCGTTGACCCGGACCGCCGCCGCTCCGCCGCTCACCCCGCACGACGAGCACCGGTCCCGGCCCGGCGCGCCCCCGCGCCGCCGGGATCAGCCGATCGGCACCCGGCTCGCGCGGAGCCGCGCATCGAGCTCCCGCAGCGCGGGGGCATCGATCTCCACCTTCATCGCGGCGACCTCCAGCAGGGTCATCGCTCCCGCCATGCGCGACATGTGCGGACTGTCGAGGAACGGCAGGGCGTCCAGCACGACGGCACGGACCGCGTCGTCCTCGAACAGCTCACGGATCGTCGCGGTGGCCACCAGCGACCCCTCGCCGAGATCCTCGGCCGTGGGCGCGGCGGTGAGCCCGCGCTGCACCTGCTCCCATTGCGCCCCGATGAGCAGGTGAGCGGTCGTCACAGGGCCCTCGGCGGGAAGGCCCAGCCGTTCGTACTGCTCCGAGGGCGCATCGCTCGCCCGCATCTGCTCCACGAGCAGCGTCGCCATCCGCAGCTCCAGCTCGTCGTCCCGCAGGGGTCGGTCCTGGGTCGGGTCGGTCTCCAGGTCGAACAGCAGGGTGCCGTACGCCCACGGGCTGCCGAACGCGAAACCGGGGACCTTCAGCACGGGCGCGCCCTTGGTGAAGGAGAACCCGGGGTGCAGCTCGGCCCCGTGCAGCTCGGACGGGGCGAAGCGTCCGCCCATGTGGGTCGTCATGAGCGTGTAGTCGTAGAGCGGTGCGTTCGAGGGGTCCGCGCACGCGCGCATGTACACGTACCGCCCGTCGGTCACATTGACATGCCCGCCCGCGTTGCCGAACAGGCCGGCGTGCCTCACCGGCTCGTCATGGGCGACGGTGCCGGCGAGCGCGCGGCCCTGCATGTCCGGCGTCGCGGCGAGCCCGAAGAAGTCCAGCAGCGTCGGGGCGAGATCGATCGTCTGCACGAGGGCGGCGCGCCGCTCCCCGGCGACGCCGGTGCGCGGGTCCCACACGAACAGGGGGATGTGGATGTTCTCGTCGTACCAGGGCTGGACGTTCTTGCCCCACCAGTTGTGCTCGCCGAGCAGCAGCCCGTGGTCCGTGCAGACGATGAGCATGGTGTCGTCCCACAGGCCCTGCTCGTCCATCACGTCGAGCACCCGGCCGAGGGACGCGTCGCACATCGTCACGAGCGCCATGTACTCGTTGCGCAGCTGCTCCACCTCGGCGTCGTCCTCGATCACGCGGCGGTAGGCCGGCCAGTCGAAGCTCGGCCCCTCGTAGCCGGTGTCGTAGAGCCGCCGGTACTGCTCGTAGCTGAAGAACGGCTCATGGGGATCGAACGCCTCGATCTGCAGGAACCAGTCGTCCTCCTGGGCGTTGGTGCGCAGGAACTCGATCCCGGCGTCGAAGGTGAGGGTCTGGGGGTGATCGGCCTCGTCCTGCAGATGGGCGCGGTTGATCCAGTCCTGCCGCCAGACCCGGTCGCTGCGGCGCACCACGGTGTCGGGGATGTCGGGATCGGCGACCTGTCCCTTCCAGGCGTCGCCCTCCTGTCCGCGGAAGAACTCGAAGGTCGAGAACCGCCCGTGGTAGGTCGCCCCGCCGTCTCCCCAGTAATGACGGTTGTCGGTCACGAGATGCGTATGGACGCCGGCGTCGCGGAGCATCTCGGGGACGGAGTCGTCGAACGGCTCCAGCGGTCCCCACGAGCGGTGCAGGAAGTTGTATCGCCCGGTGTGCAGCTCGCGCCGAGCGGGGACGCAGGGCATCGATCCGGCGTAGCAGTTGTCGAACGTCGCGGTGCGCTCCATGAGGCGGGAGAAGTTCGGGGCGACGACCTCGTCCGCGCCGTACGGCGGCAACAGCTTGCGGTTGAGGGTGTCGTACATGACCATGATGGCTTTCATCGTTCTTCTCCTTGATCCGTCTCCCGCCCGGGATCGCCGGGCTGTCGTAGGGGTGGGGGGTCAGTCGTCCGCGTCGTCCTCGGCCCACCAGCGCACCGACATCACCTTCGGGTCGAGGCTGAGGCGCTGGACGGCGCGTTCGAGCAGCGCGGCGTCGGCGTCCGCGCGGGCGAGCAGGTCGGCGTGGACGACGACCCGCGAGTTCTTGGCGTTGGAGGAGCGCAGAGAGCGCAGCGTCAGCTCGGGACGACTCACGGCCTGAAGGACGAGGGCACGCACGCGGTGCTCGCTCTTGTCGGTGGTCTTGGCCTCGAGGACGTACTCGACGGGGCGGACCGGGCCGTCGTCGTCCTCCGCGGGCCCGTCCTCGGCCGGTCGGCGGCGACGGTTCACGAGCCGACTCACCGGGCGCATCAGGGTGTTCGCCCCGACGACGGATGCGGCGCCGACCAGGGCGAGGACGAGCAGGCCTGCACCCGCCAGGGATCCGATCGCTGCGGCGCACCACAGGGTCGCGGCGGTGTTGAGGCCGCGGATGTTGAGGCCCTCGCGGAGGATCACGCCAGCGCCGAGGAACCCGATCCCGGACACGACCTGGGCGGCGACCCGGGTCGGGTCCGCGGTCACCCCTTCGAAGCCGTAGGCACCGAGCACGACGAACAGCGCCGAGCCGCCTGAGACAAGCGCGTTCGTGCGGATGCCCGCCATCCGCGACCGCCACTGGCGTTCGAGCCCGATCGCCGCCCCCAGCAGGATGGCGGCGGCCACCCGCAGGGCGAGCTCGAGCGTCTGCATGCTCAGATCCATGGTGTCCGGTCCTCGTCCGCGCTCAGGCGGCCTCGATGCGCGCCTGCGCCTCCGCCTCGAGCAGACGGCGTCGCTCCGCGCGGCGTTCCTGCTGGGCGGCGGGGTGCGGCACGGGCGCGGCCATGAGCAGACGACGCGTGTACGCGTGGTCCGGATCCGAGGTGACGACCTCGCCGCGGCCGAACTCGACGATGTCGCCGCGGTACATGACGGCCACCCGGTGGCTGACGTGGCGGACGACGGCGAGGTCGTGCGACACGAAGAGCAGGGCCACGCCGGTGCGCTCCTGGATCTCGATGAACAGGTCGAGGACGCGGGCCTGCGTGGACAGGTCCAGGGCGGAGACCGGCTCGTCGCACACGATGAGCCGCGGCGCCAGGGCCAGGGCCCGGGCGATGGCGATGCGCTGACGCTGCCCGCCGGAGAACTCCCGCGGGAGCCGGGCGCCCGCGTCCTCCGGCAGTCCGACCTGGCGCAGCAGCTCGGCCACGCGCTCGCGCGCGGCGTCACGGCGCACGCCCTGGACCTGCAGCGGCTCGGCGAGGATGTCCTCGATCCGAAGTGCCGGGTTCAGCGACCCGTACGGATCCTGGAAGACGACCTGGATGTCGCGTGCGAGGCGGCGACGCTGAGCGCGGGGCGCACGGGTGATGTCCGCGCCGTCGAAGCGGATCGCGCCGCCGGTCACCGGGGCGAGACCGAGGATCGCGCGCCCGAGGGTCGTCTTGCCCGACCCGGACTCGCCGACCAGGCCGACCGTCTCTCCCGGACGGATGTCCAGCGAGACGCCGTGCAGGATCTCGACGGGCGGACGACGGAATCCCTTGCGGGGATAGGCGACGCGGAGGTCGCGGACCTCCAGCAGTGGAGCGGTCACAGCACGGCCTCCTTCTGTGCGGCGGCGGACGAGGCGACGCCCGCTCCGGCGGGGACGTCCCCGTCCGAGTAGTCCGGGCGGGCCGGGCCGCCGTCGAGGATCGAACCGAGGAGCATCCGCGTGTAGGGATGCCGCGGGGCGTCGAAGAGGTCCGCCACGGACCCGGCCTCGACGACCCTGCCCGTCTGCATCACCACGACGCGGTCGCAGAGGTCCGCCACCACGCCGAAGTTGTGGGTCACGAGCATCATCGCCATCCCGCGCTCCCGCTGGAGGTCGCGGAGGATGTCGAGGATCTCCGCCTGGACCGTGACGTCGAGCGCGGTCGTCGGCTCGTCGGCGATGACGAGGTCCGGCTCCCCCGCGATCGCGCCCGCGATGAGCACGCGCTGGGCCATGCCGCCGGAGATCTCGTGCGGATAGGAGTCGAACACCCGCTGCGGGTCGGCGATCCCGACCCGTTCCAGCAGCGCGAGCGCCCGGACTTTGGCCGCCGCGCGGCCGAGACGGGAGACCACCACGAGCGGCTCGACGAGCTGCGCGCCGATCCGGTACGCCGGGTCCAGATTGCTCATGGGCTCCTGCGGGATGTAGGCGATGCGGGTGCCGCGCAGCCCCACGGCGCCGGTGCGCGGATCCAGCTCCCTGTCCTCGAACAGGATCCGGCCCCCGGTGACTCTTCCGCCCGGCGGCAGGAGTCCCAGGATCGAGAAAGCAGTCTGCGACTTGCCCGACCCGGACTCGCCGACCACGCCGAGGACTTCCCCGGGACGGATCGAGAACGACACCGACTCCACCACCGTCTTCACCGTGCCGTCCCGACCGGGGTAGCCCACGGACAGGTCCTCGACGCGCAGCAGGGCTCCCTCCGAGGCGTCCTCCGCCACGACCGGCGCCTCGACCGTGCGCACCGCGGTGGTCGACACCGTCGGCGCAGGCGCCGACGGCGCGGCGGCGTCGGTCCCCTCCAGCGCGTCCCGGACGGCGTTCCCGAGCAGGACGCAGGCGGCGACGAACAGGCCGATCGCCAGCCCCGGCCAGATCAGCATGGCCGGCGCCTTGTACATGGCCGCGAACGCGTCCTGGAGCATGCCGCCCCAGGTGGGGGTGTTCGGATCGCCCAGGCCGATGAACTCCAGGCCCGCCTGGATCACCACGGCGATGCCCGCCACGAAGGCCGCCTGGATGATGATCGGCGCGCGCACCGCCGAGAGCACGTGACGAGCGATGATCGCCGCGTCCGAGAGCCCGGACACGCGCGCCGCATCCACATAGAGCTCGTTCTTCACGCCCATCACGAGGTTGCGCACCAGACGGTAGAACTGCGGCGCCACCATCACGCCGAGCACCGCCATCGTGACCAGCGTGTTCGGGCCGATGACGGCGAACAGCGCGACGAGCACGATCTTGCTCGGCAGGACCAGGACGAGGTCGGCGATCCAGCTCGCGACGGTGTCGAACGTGCGGCCGACGTACCCGGCGAGGAGCCCCACGGTCACGCCCAGGAGGACCGAGATCACCACGGTCACGGCGGCGCCCGCGAGGGTGAGCTGACCGGCGACGAGCAGCCGGCTGAGCACATCGCGCCCGGAGGCGTCGGCGCCGAGCAGATGACCCGCCGTGCCCGGGGGAACGTTCGCCGCAGTGATGTCGACGAAGGCCGGGTCGTAGGGGGCGATGAGCCGGGCGATCGCGCTCAGCAGCACGATGAGGGCGATCGTGACGAGCGAGGCGGCGCCGAGCGGGTTGCGCAGGACGGCCCGGAAGGCGCTCGGACGCTCGCGGCGGCGCCGCGCGGTAGTGACGGACTGGGTGGTCGGGGTCGTCATTGCACACGCACCTTCGGGCTCGCCCAGCCGTTGACCAGGTCGATGAGCAGGTTCACGACCACGACGACGACGGCCATCGTCATCACCACGGCCATGACGATCGGGATGTCGCCCCGCAGCGTGGCGTTCAGCGCCAGCATGCCGAGGCCGGGGATCGCGAAGACCTTCTCGATGACGACGGAGCCGCCGATCATCGCGATGAACTGGAGGCTGAGCACGGTCATCGCCGGACCCAGGCTGTTGCGCAGGATGTGACCCGTGATCACCCGCCGCTCGGGAAGGCCGCGCGAGCGCAGGGTGCGCACGAAGTCCTGGCGGGAGACGTCGAGGACGGATCCGCGGATCTGCTGCGCCGCGCCGGCCACGCCGCCGATCGTGATCGCGATCACCGGGAGGGTGATCGACAGCAGCCAGCCGGAGACCGATTCGCGCGGCTGGACGAACCCGGTCGCGGGAAACAGCGGCACGCTGATCGCGAGGGCGACGACGAGGACGAGCGCGACCCAGAAGTTCGGCAGCGCCACGCCGACCACGGAGACGACCTGGACGACGCGGTCGACCCATCCCCGCCGGATCGCGGCGATCACGCCGAGGACCACGCTGATCACGGCGACCGCGAGAAGCGAGACGACGACGATCGACAGGGTGACCCCGAGCCGCGAGACGACCGCGTCGGAGACGGACTCCGCCGTGAACCACGAACGTCCGAGGTCGCCCGTGACCATCTGGCCGAACCAGGACCCGTACTGCACGAGCAGCGGGCGGTCGATGCCCAGCTCGGCGGCCTTGGCCTGCACCTGCGCCTGGGTCGCCTCCGGGCCGAGGATGCTCCGGGCGATGTCGGCGCCGCCGGCGTACATGAGCGCGAACGCGACGAAGGAGATCGCCACGACGAGGACCGCGCCGGCGATCAGGCGTCTCAGGAGGAATGTCAGCATGTTCGGATCCCTTCCGGGCGGGGCCCGGCCGTGCGCCGGCCGGACCCCGCGGCGGTTCAACTAGCGGGCGCGTAGCTCGCGAGGTAGGGGACGTTGCTGCCGAGCTGCATCTGCGTCGACGTCCGGGCGTCCGTGAGCTGGATGACGGAGGTGAACACCCACACCCCGAACCACGCGTTCTCGGTGACGTACTCGTTCACCGCCTGGTAGGCCGCGGTCTGCGCGTCTCCCGTGGTCGCCTGGATCTCGGTGAGCAGCGCCTCCAGCTCCGGGGTGGTGGTGTGCATCGGGTTCCACGCGCCGTCCGGCGAGATCATCTTGAAGATGTCGCGCCACGGGTGGCCGGAGCTGGAGCCGAAGGAGGCGATGGCGTACTTCCCGCCGAGCAGGTCCCCGACGAGGTTCTCGGAGGACACCTTGTCCCAGGTGACGGTGATCCCGACGTCCGCGAGCTGCTGGGTGACGTACGGCTGGGTGAGATCGCCCTTGACCTCGGGCATCGTGATCTCGAAGCCGTCGGGATAGCCGGCCTCGGCCAGCAGCTTCTTCGCCTTCTCCGGGTCGTACGCGTAGGCGTCGTCGAGCGCTCCGACGTATGCCGGGCTGTCGGGGTTGAAGATCTGCTGCGACGCCGCGCCGCTGCCGCCGAAGATGTTCTTCACGATCGCGTCGCCGTCGACGGCGTGGTTGAGGGCCTGGCGCACGCGCACATCCCCCAGCGCCGGAACCTGCTGTCCCGCACGATCGAACACGATCAGTCCCAGCCAGGTGACCTGCGCTTCGTTGATCGTCAGCCCTGCCGCCTCGGCCTCGGTGCGCACGCTCGCATCGACGTCCGCGGTGTTCACCTGGCCGGACTTCAGCGCGTTCAGGCGGGCGGTCACGTCTTCCATCGGCTTCACGACGACCTTGTCGTACGGGTAGGCGTCCGGGTTCCAATAGTCCGGGTTTCGCACGTAGCTGTACTGACTGCCGCGGATCGTGGTGTCCGCGTCCAGGAGGTAGGGCCCGGATCCGACCGGGACGGTGGCGAACGAGTCGGTTCCGAACGCGGCCGGCGACGCCATGGCGCCGGCCACCAGGCACAGGTAGTAGGTGAAGGCCGGATCCGGCGCGCTGAGGCGGATCTCCACGGTCAGGTCGTCGACGACCACGACCTCCTCGACGAGCCCCACCATGTACACGGCGACGCCGGTGCCGGCCTGGAGGTGCTCGATGTTCGCCTTCACGGCCGCCGCGTCGAACGGCGTCCCGTCGCTGAAGGTGATGCCTTCGCGCAGGGACAGCGTGAGCACCGTGTTGTCGTCGTTGTAGGAGAACTCTTCGGCCATGTTCGGCTCGATCTCACCGGTCGGGGTGTAGCGGAGCAGGGTGTCGTAGACCGGCTGCCAGTACTGCACCTGGAACCCGGTGTCGAGCTGGCCGGCGTCGAACGACGACACGTCCTGACGGGCAGCGACCGTGAGCGTCTGCGCGCCGCCGGCGTCATCGCCGCTCGCGGCCGCTCCCCCGCCGCATCCGGCGAGCGCCAGCACGGCGCTCAGGGCGAGGGCGACTCCGCCCGCCCGCTTCCTACCTGACCATCGCATGAAGACCTCCTTGTCGACACTGCCGCTGTGGCGAAGGCGAGAGGGTGCTCGGCCTTCGCGCTAAAATTACCGTGCACATGGTCGGTTTAGCAAGGATCAGATCTCGACGCTCCGCCGCGGGCCCGCCGATCCCGTCCCCTCGCGCACCGATCGCTAGTGTGTGAAGGCACCCACACCGGGACCACCCGGCGAAAGGACATGACATGGAGGCCGCAGCGGAGTCCGCCGCGCCGCGCAAGCGCCGCAGCCCCAAGGGTGAGGCCCGTCGGCAACGGATCCTCGACGTCGCGCGCACGATCTTCTCCGAAGGCGGCTACCACTCCGCGTCGATCGCCGACATCGCCGCCCGCGCGGGGATCTCTCAGGCCGGACTCCTGCACCACTTCCCGTCCAAACCGGAGCTGCTGCTGGCGGTGCTCAATTCCCGCGACGCGGAGGCCGTGCGCCAGTTGCGCGATCGGAACCTCACCGGCGTCGCCTATCTCAACGAGTATCTGCGCACGCTCTGGGACCACGCGGCCGATCCGGTGCTCGTCCAACTGAACGCGATGATCTCCGCCGAGGCCCTCGCCGAGTCCCATCCCGCGCACGACTACTTCGTCGAGCAGCACCGGGTGCGCCTGGCCGACTTCACCCGGAGCATCGAGGAGACGTTCGACTTCGACGCGATGCCGCCCGGCGTGACCGCGGAGACCGTCGCGCGATGGGCCATCGCCCTGGCCGAGGGCATGCGCCTGCAGATGCTGTACGAGGACGCGGGGAAGGTCGATCGGTCCGGGACCCTCGCCCTCTTCTTCGAGTCCTTGCGCCCGTACCTGCGCGATCCGGAGCCGATCACCACGCCCGGGGACGAGCCGGTCGGCCCCCGCTGAACCGTCGAACAGCGGCGGCCCCGGGTCAGCCCCGGCGGACCGTCGCGTGCGGGATGCGGCGGGTCATCACGCGGATCGCCTCCGGGTTGGTGTCGACGAGCACCGCGTCGCGCCCGAGAGCCGAGGCGACCGCGCCGGTCGTCCCGCTGCCGGCGAAGAGGTCCAGGACGCGGTCGCCGGGGCGGCTCGACGCCTGCACGATCCGACGCAGGATCCCCTCCGGCTTCTGCGTCGGATACCCCGTCTTCTCCCGGCCCGTCGTCGGCACGATCGTGTGCCACCAGACGTCCGTGGGGAGCTTCCCGCGTTCGGCCTTCTCCGCGCTCACGAGGCCGGGGGCCATGTACGGCTCGCGCTCCACGTCGTCCGCGTTGAACACGTGCGCGCCCGGGTTCTTCGCATAGACGAGGATCGTGTCGTGCTTGGTGGGCCAGCGCGTGCGGGGCTTGGCGCCGTAGTCGTAGGCCCAGATGATCTCGTTGAGGAACCGGTCCCGCCCGAACACCGCGTCCAGCATCACCTTGGCGTAGTGCGCCTCACGGTAGTCGAGGTGGAGGTACAGCGTGCCGTCGTCGGCCAGGAGCCGCCACGCCTCCTCCAGCCGGGGCACGAGGAAGTCGCCGTAGTCGTCGAAGCGGTCGTCGTAGGTGTGCAGCAGCTCGCGCACCCGCTCGTACCGGTGCCCGTGGAAGCCGTGGTTGACCTCGCGCGCCGTCCCGGCCGCCCGGGCCTCCGCCTCCGGTCCGGGGTCGCGGAACCTGTCCGGCGCGGCGGATCCCGCGCCGGTGACCGCCGGGGCGGCCGCTCCCCCGCCGCCCGCACCCGGCTCCCCGGCACCGGCGCCCCCGGGCGGGACGTCGGCGCGGCGCGCCGTCACCAGGTGCCGTTCCTGCGCGCGACCCGTGTTGAACGGCGGATCCAGATACGCCAGCGTGAACGCCCCCGAGGGCAGGCCGGCCGCGACCTCCAGGCTGTCACCCTCGACGATCTCCACGGCGCCGAGGCGCGGCGGCGCCGGCTTCGCCTCGGGATCCGTCCGGACGCTCGTCACGGAACCCGGTTCAGCCAGGCGTCGGTGGCGAACTTCGACGCGACGAGCGCCTCCGCCTCCGCGTACTCGTCCGCGGAGATCGTGCCGTCCTCCGCCGAGGTGAGCGAGCGGAACGTGTCGATGAAGCGCTGGATGATCTCCGCACGCGTCCGGCCGGTCTGCGTGCGCAGCGGGTCGACCCGCTTGGCGGCCGAGGCGGTCCCCTTGTCGCTGAGCTTCTCGCGCCCGATCCGCAGCACCTCGGTCATGACCTGTCCGTCGATGTCGTACGAGAGCGTGGCGTGGTGCAGCACGCCGCCGTTGGCGAGGCGCTTCTGCGCCGCACCCCCGATCTTTCCGCTGGGTCCGGCGATGTCGTTGAGGGGCTGGTAGGTCGCGTCGATCCCGAGCGACCGCAGCGCCTGGAGCACCCAGTCGTCGAGGAACGCGTAGGAGTCGGCGAACGTCATCCCCTGCACGAGCGAGGCGGGCACGTAGAGCGAGTACGTGATGATCTGGCCCGCCGCCATCAGCATCGCCCCGCCGCCGGAGATGCGCCGCACGACGTCGAAGCCATGCCGCGCCGCCCCCTCGGGATCCACCTCGTTGCGCAGGGACTGGAAGGATCCGATCACCACCGCGGACTGGTCCCATTCCCAGATCCGCAGCGTCGGACGCCGCAGCCCCGCCCCCACGCGCGTGGTGAGCACCTCGTCGAGCGCGAGGTTCATCCGCGGCGAGACGGCGTCGTCGTGCACGATCTCCCAGTCGAAGTCTCGCCAGCCCGGCGCGGTCACCAGGGCACGACGCACGGCGGTGCCCACCGCGTCGGGCGTGAAGCCCAGCAGCTGCGCGCCCGCGGGGAGCGCCGCGCGCACGGCCGCGGCGATCCCGGAGGCGTCGGTCTGCGTCGGCAGGCCGGTCACCGCGGCGTTGATCGCGTCCAGCGCGGTGTCCGGCTCCAGGAAGAAGTCCCCGGCGAGCCGGAAGTCGACGATGGTGTCGTCCTCGACCTCGAAGTCGACGACGACGAGCTTCCCGCCAGGGACCTTGTATTCTCCGTGCACGGATCCAGCCTACGGGTGCGGCCGCGGCCGCGCCCCGTCGGTCGCCGTCCGGGAGGGCGGGTCAGCGGGCGGGGATCCGCACGTTCAGCCAGGCCAGGATGTCCGCACGCACCTCGTCCTGCTGCAGCTCGTTCAGGATCTCGTGCCGTGCGTCCGGATAGACGAGGGTCGTGACGTCCGTGAAGCCGGAGCGGGTGCGGTACTCCTCCGCGAGCCGGTGCACGCTGCGGGGCCCGCCGACCGGGTCGTCCCTGCCGACCAGGAGCAGCAGCGGGATGTCGGCGCCCGCCCGCCCGACGAGATCCTTGCCCGGACGGCCGTAGAGCCGCGCGGCCTCGATCGGGCCGAAGAGCTTCAGCAGCGGCTCCTGGGTGGTCAGGGGGTCGGCGGCGAAGTCGGACCACACCTCGGGGTCGCGCGACAGCCACTCCAATCCCGTCGCCCCCGGCGCCTTCCAGCGCGCGTTGAGGGGCAGGGAGTTGAGGAACCGCGGCGTGCGCAGGGCCGATCCGCTGAGGATCACGGCGTCGTACGCGTCCGGATGATCGTTCAGCAGCATCTGGGAGAGGAAGGAACCCCAGGAGTGGCCGAGCAGGACCAGGGGCAGGTCGGGGTTCTCCGCGCGGATCAGCTCCGTGAACTGCCACTCCGCCGCGACGGCCGCGCGCATGCCGCCCGGGCCGAGCCGGCCGAGACGAGCCGCGCTGCCGTGCTGCCGCATCCCGGTGCGGCCGTGCCCGCGGTGATCGTCGGCGTAGACCGTGAACCCGGCGGCCGTGAGTGCCTCGATGAGCGCGCTGTACCGCCCGGCGTGCTCGCCGACGCCGTGCAGGAGCTGGACCACCGCGCGCGTCCGGTCCGTGCGTGCCGGATGGACGTCATAAACGATCGCGATGCCGTGCGCGTCGGTGAACTCGGCGGTGCGGGGCTCTGCCATGCCCCGAGTCTACGGAGCGGGCGCCGGTCGTCCGACTCGCGGCGTCACGCGACGGCGCGCTCCTCGAGGCCGCCGGTCCCGCGCCCCTGGGTCCTTCGCCGCCGGCGAGCGTCGCCCGGCCCCCGTCGCCGGCCGCCTGGCGCCGGTCACCTGTCGCGGATCAGCGCCCGAGCGCCGCCGCCACCGCCCTGGCCTGGTCGAGATCGGTGACCTCGTACCCGCCGACGCCGTCGGACGCGGAGCCCATCCGGACCCCGCCGTCCTCGGACACCGTCCGCTTGGCCGAGAAGTGCAGCGCGTCCACCCCGGTCTCGGCGAGCGCCGCCGCGTTCGCCGCGGTCACCCCGCTTCCGGCCATGACCTGGATCTCCCCCTCGGCAGCGGCGACGAGGGCGCGCAGAGTGTCGATCCCGTCGATCGCCGCCGAGGCGCCGCCCGAGGTGAGCACCCGACGGAAGCCGAGTCCGCGGACGATCCGCAGGGCCTCGACCGGGTCCGCGATCACGTCGATCGCCCGGTGAAGCGTGACCGAGGCGTCCCCGGCGGCGTCGCGGAGCCGGACGAGCGCGTCGACGTCGAGTCCTCCGGCCGCGTCCAGCGCCCCGACCACGACGCCCGCCGCTCCGCCCGCGACGGCGTGGCGGACGTCCTGCACCGACACCTCCAGCTCGTCCGGGGTGTAGTGGAAGCCGCCGGCGCGCGGACGCACCAGCACATGCACCTCGACCCCCGAGTCGCCCGCCGCGGCGACCGCCGACGCCAGGGTGGCGGGCGACGGGGTGAGCCCGCCGAGCGGCAGGGCCTGGGCGAGCTCGACGCGGGCGGCGCCGATCTCTCGGGCGATGCGGACGCCGGCGGCATCCTGGACGGCGAGTTCGAGGGCGAGGGTCATCCCTCCATTCTCCCGGCTCCGACCCGCCCGCCCGACCACGCCCCTCCCCCGCGGCCGAGTGGTCAGTTTCTGTGGGTTGCGAGCCTCGGAACCCACAGAAACTGACCACTCGATGGCGGGGAGGCGGGCGTTCGGGAAAACGCGTGCCCGCTCGGCGGGAAATTTAGTTAGACTGTCTAAGTAATGACCGACCCCGAGGATCCGATCCAGACCACCGCCACCGACCTCCGCCTCGCCACGTTCCGCCTCGCCCGCCGCCTGCGCTCGGTCCGTGCCGTCGATGCGATGAGCGACGCCCAGCTGGCGGTGCTCGCCACGCTGCGGATGCACGGACGCCACTCGATCACCGCCCTCGCCGAGCGCGAACGGGTCACCGCGCCCTCGATGAGCGCCATGGTGAACGGCCTGGAGGAACAGGGATTCGTGACCCGGATCCCGGACGACGACGACCGCCGCCGGGTCCACGTCGACATCACCGAGAGCGGGCGCGAGATCGTCGCCGAGACCCTGCGACGCCGCGACCAGCTCCTGGCCGACATGCTCGCCGGTCACGACTTCACCGAATCCGACCTCCGGGTGCTGCGCGAGGCGAGCGCCCTCATGCGGAGGGTGGCCGACCGATGAGCGCCATGTTCCGCTCCTTCTCCTCATACAACTACCGGGTGTGGTTCCTCGGCGCGATCGTGTCCAACATCGGCGGGTGGATGCAGGCCACCGCGCAGGACTGGGTCGTGCTCACCGAGCTCACCGACAACGACGCCACGGCCATGGGCGTGACGATGGCCCTGCAGTTCGGCCCGCCGCTCGTGCTCGTGAGCCTCACCGGATGGGTCGCGGACCGCTTCGACCGGCGGAAGGTCCTGCTCACCACGCAATCGGCCCTCATGGTGCTCGCCGTCGGCGTCGCGATCCTCCTGCTCACCGGCGTCATGACGCTCCCCCTCATGCTCCTGTTCGCCCTCGGCTTCGGGATCTGCAACGCCTTCGACGCCCCGGCCCGCCAGGCCTTCGTCTCGGACATGGTGCGCCTCGAGGACGCCTCGAACGCGGTGGCGCTGAACTCGGCCTCGTTCAACATGGCTCGCCTGATCGGCCCAGCGGTCGGCGGCCTGCTCATCGTCGCGATCGGATCCGGCTGGGTGTTCGTCGCCAACGCGGCGACGTTCCTCGCCATGATCGTGGCCCTGCTGCTGGTGCGCCGCAGCGAGCTGATCCCCCGCGTGAAGGGGCACCGTTCGGGCGGGCTCGCGGAGGGGTTCCACTATGTCCGCCGCCGCAGCGACCTGCTCGTGGTGTTCACCATGGTGTTCCTCATCGGCGCCTTCGGCATGAACTTCCCGATCTTCGCCTCGACCATGGCGCTGGAGTTCGGACGCCAGGCGGACGGATACGGGATCCTCAGCTCCGTGCTCGCCATCGGGTCCCTCGCGGGCGCGCTCCTGGCGGCCCGCCGCGACCGCGCGCGCGTGCGGGTGCTCGTGATCGCGTCCGCGGGCTTCGGCGTGGCCTCCATCGTGTCGACCTTCATGCCCGGCTACTGGTCCTACGCGGCCACGCTCGTTTTCGTCGGGTTCTCCACCGTGACGATGCTGACGACCGCGAACGGCTACGTGCAGACCACGACCGACCCGGCCCTTCGCGGCCGCGTCCTGGCGCTCTACATGGCCGTCATCATGGGCTCGACGCCCATCGGCGCACCGATCGCGGGCTGGATCGTGGATGCGTTCGGCCCGCGGGCGGCGATCATCGTGGGCGGGGCCGCGGGACTCATCGCGTTCGCCATCGGGATCACCTGGATGAGCGTGTCGGGCCGCCTGCACCGTCGCGAGGACGCGCGGTTCCTCCTGACCCTGGACGAGACCCGCCCACTCTCCGTCATCAAGGCCATGGATCCGCGGGCGGTCCCGCCGCAGCAGGAGGATCCGGTGACGACCGCGACCACCCCGATCCGGATCGAGCCCGAGGGGGATCGCCCCGACGGCCGTCGCGCCTGACGCGGCCGGACCCGGACGCCTGCGCGGACCAGGATCGCCCGCGTGTCGCCGGTCCGGCCGCGCGCGGCGTCGGCCCGGGCGCCCCCGCTCCGCGGACGGGTTCTGACGAACTCGTCATCGTCGGCCCCACACGTCGGCGCACGCTCCTACGCTGAGCGCATGAGCACGGACGCGCCCGACCCTCCTCGCGCCCTCGCCGCGGCCGCGGGCATCGCGGGCTCCCTCCTCGGCGTCGGCGTCGGCGAACTCGCCGCGACGCTGCTCGCCCCCGCCTCGGGCCCGC
The DNA here is from genome assembly GCF_021172025.1 of Microbacterium resistens. Taxonomy (NCBI): domain Bacteria; kingdom Bacillati; phylum Actinomycetota; class Actinomycetes; order Micrococcales; family Microbacteriaceae; genus Microbacterium; species Microbacterium resistens. The sequence goes on along the minus strand of NZ_CP082781.1, from coordinate 3,415,791 downwards.
TCGCCGTCGTGGGCGGCGCCCTCATCGACGCCGCCCCCGCCTGGGCGAAGGACGCCGCGATCGCCTGGTTCGGCACGGCGGACAAGGCGGCGCTGCTGACCGGGATCGCGCTCGTCCTCCTCGCCGCCGCGGCGCTGGCCGGCATCGGCGAGGCCCGCTGGCGGCGCGCCGGATCCGTCGCCGTCCTTCTGATCGGTGTCGGCGTGGGAGCCCTCGCGCTGACCCGCGCCGACGCCGGAGCGTTCGCCTGGGTGCCCGCCGTCCTCGCGGGCCTCGTCGCGGCGGCCGTGCTCGGGGCGCTCGTCCGGGCGCTCGCGCCGACCCGGCTCCCCGCGCGCGCCGAGCCGTTCTCGGCGACGACGAGCGATGCCCGCACGGAGGGCGGCCACGGTTCCCTCAGCGACGGCGGATCCGCCGGGGGTGGCACCGTGCCGGTGCCTCGGGACCGGGATGCGGCGGGAGCCGGGCGGATCGGCCGCCGCGGCTTCCTCCTCGGCGCGGGAGCCGCCGCCGTCGCGGGCGTGGTGATGACGGTCGCCGGTTCGGCGCTGCGCGCGGGCTCCGCGGCCGTGACCGCCGTGCGCGCAGCGATCCGCCTTCCCCGCCCCGCCACGCCGGCGCCGCCGATCCCGCCGGGTGCCGCCCTCGACGTCCCCGGCCTCACCCCGCTGATCACACCCAATCGCGACTTCTACCGCATCGATACGGCCCTCGTCGTGCCCTCGATCGATCCGGGCGGGTGGCGGCTGCGGGTTCACGGGATGGTCGACGAGGAGGTGGAGCTGACGTGGGACGAGCTCCTGGCACTGCCGCTCACCGAGTCGGCGACGACCCTCTCCTGCGTCTCGAACGTCGTCGGCGGCGACCTCGTCGGTACCGCGGTGTGGCTCGGGCATCCGATCCGCCAGCTCCTGGCGCGGGCCCGACCCCACCCGGACGCGGACATGGTGCTGTCCCGCTCCCAGGACGGGTTCACCGCGGGCACGCCGCTCGACGCGCTCACCGACGACCGCGACGCCCTGCTCGCCGTCGGCATGAACGGCGAGCCGCTGCCTCCCGAGCACGGCTTCCCGGTGCGGATGGTGGTCCCGGGTCTCTACGGCTACGTGTCGGCGACGAAGTGGGTCACGGAGCTGGAGGTCACCCGCTTCGACCGGGCGAGGGCGTACTGGACGGATCGGGGATGGTCCGCACGAGGCCCGATCAAGCTCCAGTCCCGCATCGACGTCCCGCGGAGGGGACGCGAGACCCGCGCGGGCGACGCCGTGATCGCCGGCGTCGCGTGGCGGCCGGGCACGGGGATCGGCGCCGTGGAGGTCCAGGTGGACGACGGACCCTGGCAGCGGGCGCAGCTCGCCCCCGCGATCTCCGCCGACACCTGGGTGCAGTGGCGGCTGCCGTGGCGGGCCGAGCCCGGGGACCACCGGATCCGCTGCCGCGCGATCGGCGCCGACGGCGAGGTGCAGACGGCGACGGAGTCGCTGCCCGCACCGGACGGCGCCACGGGCTGGCACACCGTCCGGGCGACCGTCGCGCCCGCGTGAGCCCGGATGCGCCGCGATCCTCACGGAACCCTAACGCTTCACTCTCTTCACGAATTCGTGAAATCCGCGTACGCTCGCCGTCATGAACACGATCATCCGCACGCGCGGGCTCACCAAGCACTACGGTCGCGTGCACGCCCTCGACGGACTCGACCTCCACGTCGACGCCGGCCAGGTGCACGGCTTCCTCGGCCCGAACGGCGCGGGCAAGTCCACGACCATCCGCATCGTCCTCGGGCTCGCCCGGCGCACCGGCGGCGAGGCCGAGGTCTTCGGCGAGGAGCCGTGGAGCGCCGCCGCCCGCCTGCACCGGCGCATCGCCTACGTCCCCGGCGACGTCAGCGTCTGGCCGAACCTCTCCGGCGGCGAGGCCATCGACCTCCTGGCGCGGCTGCGGGGAGCGCGGACCACGCATCCGTCCTATCGCGCGCAGAAGCACCGCCTGATGGACGCTTTCCAGTTCGACCCCACGAAGAAGGGGCGCTCCTACTCCAAGGGCAACCGGCAGAAGGTCGCGCTGATCGCCGCGTTCGCCGTTCCGGCGGAGCTCTACATCCTGGACGAGCCGACCAGCGGCCTGGATCCGCTCATGGAGGTGATGTTCCGCCGCGAGGTCGCCCGCGTCCGGGAGGCCGGGGCGACCGTGCTGCTGTCCAGCCACATCATGTCGGAGGTCGAGCAGCTGTGCGACCGGGTGTCGATCATCCGGGAGGGCCGGATCGTGGAGTCCGGCACCCTCGCTGAGCTGCGGCACCTGACGCGGCCGGAGATCTCGTTCGACGGCGAGGACGCCGCAGTGCTCGCCGGCATCCCCGAGGCGCACGACGGGACGGTCCAGGAGGGACGCGTCCGGTTCACGGTCGACAGCGACCGGGTCGTCGCCGTCCTTCCCGAGCTGGCCCGTCGGGACGTCACCGGCCTCCGGATCGAGCCGCCGTCCCTGGAGGAGCTGTTCCTCCGCCACTACGGCGACGACCTGGCCGAGCAGGAGCGCGACGACGACGAGCACGAGGCCGGCGGCGACGCGCCGCGCACCCGGCGGACCGCGAGGGCCGGCCGATGATCGCCCTGCTGCGCCAGCGGCTGCGCCGCGATCGGCTCCAGCTCCTGCTCTGGATCCTCGGCACCGTCGCGCTCGCCCTCGCCGCCGTGGGCGGGGCGTCCTCGTCCTACGGCACGGAGAAGGAGCGCACGGAGGTCCTGGCCACCGTCATGGCGAACCCCGTGATCCTGCTGTTCCGGGGCCTCCCCTCCGGCGCCGAGCGGGCGGCGTTCACGCTGTTCCTGATCCTGCCGTTCCTGGCGATGCTCGCCGGGTTCCTGAGCACATTCCTTGCCGTCCGGCACACCCGCGCCGAGGAGGAGCTCGGACGCGCGGAGCTCGTCGCCGCCACCGCGGCAGCCCGGCTGACGCCGCTGCTCGCCACGATCGTGCACGGCGTGCTGGCCGACGTCGTCCTGGGCCTGCTCGTGGCCGCGTCGTTCCTGTCGGCGGGCTTCCCCGTCGCGGGATCGGCTGTCGCGGGGCTCGCCGTGGCCTCGGTCGGCCTGTGCTTCCTGGGCGTCGGCCTCGCCGCCGGGCAGATCATGCGGACCTCGCGCGGAGCCAACGCCCTGGCCGTGTGGCTCCTCGTCGGGACCTACGTGATCGCAGGGCTGGGCAACGCCCTGGGCACGCCGAACGACGACCTGACCCGCATGGAGTCGAGCCCCCTCGCCTGGTTCTCGCCGTTCGGGTGGGCCATGAACACGCGCCCGTACGCAGACGACGCGGTCTGGCCGGCCCTGCTGGGGATCGGCGCGGGCGCGGTGCTGACGCTGGCCGCGATCGGGGTGCAGTCGGTGCGTGACATCGGGGCGGGGATCGTGCCCGAGCGGCGCGGACGGACGGACGCTCCGGCCGCCCTGGCCTCCAGGGCCGGACTCGTGTGGCGGCTGACCAGGGGGTCCGTGCTCGGATGGGCCGCGGGCGCCCTGGTGACGGGACTGCTGGCGACGAGCCTCGCCGCGGTGGTGAACGAGATCGGGACGAAGGTCGAGGCCGTCCAGCGGATCTTCGAGGCGCTGTCGGACCGCGGAGGCCTCGAGGAGGGGCTGATCGTGATCTTCTACATCATCGTGGGCGTGCTCGCGGCGTGCGCCGCGGTGCAGACCGTGTGCCGCGCACGGCAGGAGGAGGCGCACGGCACGGCCGAAGCTGTCCTGGCGACCGCGGTCGACCGGGTCCGCTGGCTCGCCGGCTACGTGGGGGTGGCCGTGCTCGCCGTCGTCCTCGTCGCGGCGGCGGCGGTCGCCGGATCCGCCCTGGGCGTGGCCGGGCGCGGGGACGAGGCCGGTCCGCTCCTGCGCGGGGCCGCCCTGGCCGGCGCCGGGCAGGCCGCGGCGGCGTGCGTGTTCCTCGCCCTCACGGCGCTGGTGTTCGTGCTCCTGCCCCGGGGCACGGTCCCCGTCGGCTGGACCCTCGTGCTGCTGGCCGTGATGGTCGGCCTGTTCGGCCCGCTGTTCTCCCTGCCGGACTGGCTCGCGAACGCCTCGCCGTTCGCGCAGACGCCGACGGTCTCGGGCGACGAGATCGACCCCAAGGGCGTGTGGTGGCTGATCGCGGCCGCCGCGGCGGGCATCGCCGCCGCGCTCGGGCTCATGCGGCGTCGCGAGCTGCACCCGGCAGGATGATCCGTCCCGTCCGGGCCCGGAAAGCACCACGGGCCCGGGCGCGACGAGCACGGATGGGAAGATGGACGGATGACGACCGACGCGGCCGCCGGCACAGGACCGGGGAAGGAGCCTCCCGCGCACCAGGGCGTCGACGCGGCCGAGGACGCCGCGGCGATGATCGCGTCCGTCGGCTTCCCCCGGATGCCCGCCCGCGTCCTCATGGCCCTCATCGCGGCGCCCGCGGAGGGCTACACGGCCGGAGACCTCGCCGAGCGCCTGGGCGTGAGCGCGGCCGCCGTGTCCGGCGCGGTCCGCTACCTCCAGACGATCCAGGTGATCCGCCGGGTGTCCCGCCCGGAGACGCGGCGCGACCGCTACGTCATCGTGTCGGACACCTGGTACGGCCTGATGACCAACAACGGTCCCATCTACGAGCGCCTCGCCGCTCACATCGAGGCCATCGGCGACGCGCACGCGGACGACCACGCCGCGCGGGACCGGGCCGCGGAGATGGCGGACTTCTTCCGGTTCATGGCCGCGCGGATGCCGGCGCTGGTCGACGAGTGGGAGGCGCAGCGGCGCTCCCGCGACGACTGAGCCGCCCCGGTCCGCGACCGGCGCCCGCATGGACGGCCGTTCTCGGCGACGTGGTCGGACAGGCGGCGGCCGGCGTGCGGCGTGCGGCGTGGCGCGGCGGCGTCCGACGCGCGGCGTGCGGCGTGGCGCGATCCCGTGAGCACGCGCCGGCCGTTTGTCAATGCCCTCGGACGAGGTCGTATCCGGGGTCTAGCGTCCCGGGCATGGACGAGCAGCAGGACCGGAACACCTCCCCGCACGACGGCGGATCGGGGCAGCACCCGCACACGCCGGGTCAGGATCCGCGCGGCAGCGGCGAACCCCGCCAGCCCGAGGACGACGCCGTCGAGCCGGACGCCACCGACCCCGACCTCGTCGTCGCGGATCGATCGCTCGCCGAGCAGGAGGGGGCGACCGGCGCCGGACACGTCCGCGACGAGGACTCGGCGTCGGACGAGCCCCGGACCGATCCGGAGGCGCCGCAGGAGCAGACCGCACCGCGCCAGGACGCGCCGCTCGGCGGCGACGAGAGCACGCAGGAGCGCCTGCAGGCCGACACCGAGGTGGAGGAGGACGCGATCCGCGGCCTGGATCCCGACGACTCCCCCGCCTGACGCCCGCGGACTCTTCGGATCCTCGTCAGATCCCCGGTTTCGGGGCGGAGAACGGGGGTTCGGGGTGCCGGACGGGCCCGTTTCGGTCCGTCCGGCGCCCCGAACCCCCGACTCCGGCCCCGGACCCCGCCGTCAGCTCGCGAGGACGACGCGGAGCTGCTCCAGCGCCCAGTCGATCTCGGTCGGGCGGATCACGATCGGCGGCGCGATCCGGATCGTCTGGCCGTGGGTGTCCTTCACCAGGACCCCGCGCTCGGAGAGCTGCTCGGCGATCTCGCGTCCGGTGCCGCGTGCCGGATCGATGTCGACGCCGGCCCACAGACCGGCCACGCGGATCCCCGTGACGCCCTGTCCGACGAGGCTCTCCAGCCCGGTGCGCAGGTGGTCGCCGAGGGCCTTCGCGCGCTCCTGGAACTCGCCGGACTCCAGCATCTCCACCACCTGCAGGCCGACCGCGGCGGCCAGCGGGTTCCCGCCGAAGGTCGAGCCGTGCTCGCCGGGACGGATGACCCCGAGCACGTCACGGTTCCCGACGACGGCGGACACGGGCAGCAGCCCGCCGCCGAGCGCCTTCCCCAGCAGATACAGATCGGGGACGACCTCCTCGCGGTCGCAGGCGAAGGTCTCGCCGACCCGGCCGAGTCCGGACTGGATCTCATCCGCGATGAACAGCACGTTCCGCTCGTCGCAGATCTCCCGGATCCGACGGAGATACCCGTCCGGAGGGATGATCACGCCCGCCTCGCCCTGGATCGGCTCGACGAGCACCGCGACGGTCTCGTCCGTGATCGCCGCCGCGATGGCGTCCGCGTCCCCGTAGGGCACGACGTCGAAGCCGGGGGTGTAGGGACCGAAGTCGTCGTGCGCGGCCTCGTCGTCGCTGAAGCTGACGATCGTCGTGGTGCGTCCGTGGAAGTTCCCGGCGGCGACGACGATGCGCGCCGCCCCGTCGGCGACTCCCTTGACGCGGTACCCCCACGCGCGGGCGACCTTGATCCCCGTCTCCACGGCCTCGGCGCCGGTGTTCATCGGGAGCACCAGCTCCTTGCCGCACAGGCGTGCGAGCCCCTCGGCGAACGGCTCCAGGCGGTCGCTGCGGAAGGCGCGGCTGATGAGCGCGATCCGTCCGAGCTGCTCCTCGAGAGCCGCGACGAGAGCGGGGTGGCGATGCCCGAAGTTCACCGCCGAGTACGCCGCGAGCAGGTCCAGGTAGCGCTTGCCCTCGACGTCCGTGACCCACGCGCCGTCGCCGCGGGCGATCGTCACCGGCAGGGGCCGGTAGTTCGTCGCGACGTGCGGCTCCGCGGCGTCGGGCGCCGACTGCTGGTCGGTGGCGTGGAGGGCGTCCGACATCAGGCGCCCCGCAGCTCGAGGGTGCAGCACTTGATCCCGCCGCCGCCGAGCAGCAGCTCGGAGAGGTCGACGGTGATCGGGTTGTAGCCGCGCTCGCGCAGCTGCTTCTCGAAGCCGGTCGCGCGCGGCGAGATGATGACGTTGTAGCCGTCGCTGGCCGAGTTCAGGCCGAACACCGCGCCGTCCTCGTCCGAGACGAGGATCGCGTCCGGGAACCGCTCCTCGAGGATGGCGCGGCTGGCGTCGTCGAAGGCGCCGGGCAGGTAGGCGATGTTGGCCCGCTCTGGTCCGCCGTTCTCGACGCCGACGACCGGGTCGAGGACCGTGAGGGCGGTGTCGAGGTGGTAGAAGCGCGGGTCGACGAGGTTCAGCGAGACGACCTCGCGGCCGAAGACCTCGCCCACCTCGCGGTGGCTGTCGCCGGTGGAGCGGAAGCCGGTCCCCGCCAGGATCACGTCGCCGGCGAGCAGGAAGTCCCCCTCGCCCTCGTTGACCTCCTCCGGCAGGACGGTGTCGAAGCCGTTCGCGCGGAACCACTCCGCGAAGGCCGGGGCCTCGCCCTGACGCTCGGCGAAGCGGAACTCCGGCACGTAAGCGCGGCCACCGATGACGAACCCTCCGTTGGCGGTGTAGACCATGTCGGGGTAGCCCGCGAGCGGCTCGATGAGCTCCACCTCGTGGCCGAGCTCCACGTACAGGTCGTACAGCTTCTGCCACTGCGCGACCGCCTTGGCGGTGTCGGTCGGGTTCGCCGGCTCCATCCACGGGTTGATCGTGTAGCTGACGGTGAAGTGCTCGGGTCGGCACATCAGGTATCGGCGGTGGTGCGCCGTGCGGGCACCGGCAGGCTCGGCGGTCGGACGGGCGGTCGTGGCGGTCTCGGGCGTCGACATGGATGCTCTCCTCGGAAAGGGATGCGGCGGACGCTGTCCAGGGGCCCGGCGGGCCTTCGACCCGGGCTCTCGCGGAGCTGCCGGGGAAGATGCGACACGGGCACGCCAGCGTCCATTCTCGCACCACATGCCCCCCGCCGCCATCCGGCGCCCGTCGGCGATCCCGCCTCTGCCCCACTCGGCGTCCCACCCCGACTCGCGCCGGTCCGGTCGGAGAAAACCACCTCCGGCGGAGAGACCCATCGAATCCCTCCGCCGGATCGACAGACCTCCGCAGGAGCAAGAGACCTCCGCAGAAGCGCGAGACACCTCCCCGACCCCGTCCGCGGAAGAATCCCGCGGATCCCTCCGCCGGAGCGAGAGAACACCGCGGGACAGAGAGAACGCCGCGGGGCCGGGATCCGCAGCGGGACCCCGGCCCCCGGCACACGCGGCCGGTCGAGCGCCCGGGGTCAGCCCCAGACGGGGTGACCGGTGAGGGTGGCCGCGTCGGAGTCGGCCGTGTCCCACCAGCGCTGCGTGACCGACACGGTCATCGGCGGGCGCACCGGACGGTCGAGCGTGGCGGTCCAGGTGCCGTCGGAGCCGACGACCGCCGTGGCCGGGGACGGCAGTCGCCCCTTGCCCGAGGTCGTCAGCCGCACCTCCGCGCCCGCCACGCCGGTGCCGGTCACCGTCGCCTTGTCGGCTCCGAGCGTCGCGGTGGGCGCGGGCGGTGCCGCGGGCGTGACCCCGGCGGCCTCGTCCTGCATCGCGATCAGGCGCTTCGACCAGGAGAAGTCCGACCTGGTGATCGTGTCGTCTCCGACGAGCTTCCCGTCGCGATCCACGGCGTACGAGAAGATGCCGCCCTTGGTCGCCCCCTGCGGCTGCCACTGCGCGTACTGTGCCGCGCGCGAGGTCTCGAACGGATCGCGCGTGTCGCCCCAGTCCGCACCGCGTTCCTCGTAGAAGGAGAAGCCGATGAGGTACTGGCAGGGGTGGAAGTAGGGGGCGTAGGAGTCCCAGGTCCGCTGGAGCCCGGAGACCTGACGACCGTACGACTGCACGAGCACGTAGGAGACGTAGGGGGCGATGCGCGCCGTGAGCGGATGCGTGCCCTCTTTGTTCGTGTCGTAGACGAACAGCCGGTCGGTGCCCGACTGCGGCCCGATGTGCGCGCTCAGCGCCTCGAAGACCCCGGCGGCGCGGTTCACCTGCGCCGCGGAGAGCTCGCGCTCCATGTCCACGTCCAGGCCGTCCAGTCCGTCGTCGGTGACGTACTCCGCGAGGATCTGCTCCGCCGCGGCGTCGTAGGCCTCGGGGGTGTCGGCGGTGGGCGCGTCCAGGATCACGCCGATGTCGACGGTGCGGACGAGCTTCGTGCCCTGGGCGTGCAGGTTCGGGACGTACTCGTCCCGCAGCACGTCCCAGAACCGCGAATCGTCGCTGACGTAGTTGCTGAACACGAACGCGACGTCGACCCCGCGGGGCAGGTCGTCCATGCGCTGTTCGTTGAAGGCCGGGTTCTCCGGCTCGTTCTCGCTGCCGGGCCACGACGCGTACTTGTCGCGCCAGGTCCGGTAGTACGCGAAGTACTGCGGTTCCGCGGAGCACTGGGCATCAGAGCCGGGAACGGACGCCGCCGCCGGGACCTGCGCGGCCGGGACCTGCGCGGCCGCTGCCGGAGCCGCGAACAGCAGCCCGGAGGCGGCGACCCCCAGCGCGGTGAGAACGGACAGGGACTTCTTCATCGTCTCTCCAAACGTCGTCGTCGGATCCATCCATCGCTCATAAAGCGATTTAGTGAGACGCTAGCAGACACCGAATATGTCGGGAAGTATCCTTAACTTTTGCCGCTATACCGATTCAGTTCCCGCGCCATGGGACCCCGTGGAGCCTCACACCCCGCCCGCGACCCGGACGACGACCTTCCCGCGGACGCGCCCGCCGCTCACCTGAACCAACGCGTCCCCCGCCTGGGCGAACGCCGCCTCCCGCTCGACGACCGGCGCGATCCGCCCCCTCGCCATGAGCGACAGCACATCCCGGGTGAGCTCCGCGTGCGGCTGCGCAGCGAGGGACACGACCCTGCGGCGGGACCCGATCGAGCACAACGCCGCCCGCATCATCCGCGGCACAGGACCGAGGAGGCGTCCGCCGTCGCCGGTGACGAGGACGACGCGACCTCCATCGCGCACGAGCCGCTGCAGCCGGCGCACGGGCACGCGACCGGCGATGTCGATAACCGCGTCGAAGCTCGCCGCGGCCAGGGCGTCGAGCCCCTCTCCCGCTTCCCCCTCCGCACGGTGATCGAACACCCGCGTCGCACCGAGCCCCTCGACCAGCCCGCGACTGCGCTCCCCGCACGTCGCCCAGACCTCGGCACCCCGCAGGACGGCGATCTGCACGGCGAAGGTCCCGACGCCCCCGGACGCGCCGAGCACGAGCACCCGGCCGCCCGAGCCGCCCACGCCATCCGCCGGGCCCGTCGCGAGCCCCGCGGCATCCCAGGCCTGCCAGGCGGTGCCGGCGGCGATGGGCACGCACGCGGCGAGCGCGGCATCCACGCCTGCCGGCCGGATCGCGAGCCGGTCCGCGGGCACCGTCGCGTACTCGGCAAGACCGCCTCCCCCGCGCAGCTCGGCGACGACCTCGTCACCGAGGCCGATGCCGCCCACCCCGGCACCGAGGGCGACGACGGTGCCGGCGACGTCCATCCCCCGCACCGGGAACCGCGGCCGGGTCAGCCCGTAGACGAGACGCACCAGGAGCGGATCGCCGCGCAGCAGCCGCACGTCGCCCGCGTTCAGCGCCGTGGCCCGCACGCGCAGCAGCACCTCCCCACGCCCCGGACGCGGCGTCGGGAGCTCCTGGAGGCGCACCCCCTCCGCCGGGCCGTACGTCTCGCGGACCCACGCCCGCATGGAGTCCGGGATCTCCGGCCGCCCCGGCGCCGAGCCGCCGCCCTGCGCCCGCCCTCCCCGGCCGTCGTCTCCCCTCACGTCCATCTCGCGCTCCCCACTCACGTCAGCCCTTCCCGGGCACGTCCGGGTACTGGAACAGGTCGTCGATCGCCGCCCCGAACGTGCGGGCGATCTGGAAGGCGAGCTCCAGGGTCGGCGAGTACCGCCCCTGCTCGATCGCGATCAGCGTCTGCCGGGTGACGCCGATGCGTCGCGCCAGCTCCGCCTGCGTGAGTCCGGCGTCCTCGCGGTGCGCCCGGATCGTATTGGTGACGCGGGTGGGCTTGACCATCACACGAGCCCCCGGCGATACGCGATCACGCGGGCGACCCCGCCGAGGATCGAGGACACCGCGAACCCGGCGAACATGACGTGCGCGATCCAGAACACGTCGGCCCGCAGGGCGCACAGCACGAGCACCCCGAGGCCCGCGATCACGAGGAACGCGTGCTCGACGCGCCCGCCCATCCACCCGATGTCGCGGTCGCGGATGTCCGTCGCCATCGCCTCTCGATCACGCGCCCTGGCGAGGATTCCCCACCCGATCGTCAGGAGGATGGCGAGGAGGACGCCGCCGCCGATCGTCCCGATCATCAGCGGGGGCCAGTCGACGCCGGTCAGCGGGCCGCCGGCCGCGGAGACGGACAGCAGGATCGCGTAGACGACGACTCCGGCGATGCCGACGACGAGCTCCGTCCACGCCGCGCGCTCGTGATAGACCATGGCGACCTCCGATGTAAAATGTTCTTTACAGAGAAAATACGACCGCGGAAGTCGGGGTGTCAAGAATCTTTTACTTCGGGATCAGATGACGGACTCGCTCCACGGATCCGGGTTGCCGTAGCGGTGCGCCGTGATCGAGATCGACTGCTCGCGGAGGAACGGCAGCAGCTCGATGCGCCCGGCAGTCGTCACCTCGCCGGAGTGGATCGCGAGGTCCGGGTCCCCGTCCACGGCCTCGGCGAGCCGTCGATGCAGGCCCGCGACCGCCTCCGTGGGTCCGACCAGCCGCACGCGGTCCGCGACGGGCGGCGACTCGGGATCGCGCTCCGCCGCCCCGCGGCGCGCGACGCGCTGGATCCACTCGTCGTCCGACTCCACGAACACCACGAACCCCTGGTCGCCGAGCACGCGGCGGACGCCGGCGGGAAGGCCGACCGGCGTCGAGAGCGTGACCTCGGCACCCGTGCGGATGCCGGCGAGCGCGACGCGCAGCAGCTCACGCCACTCGGCGTCGCCGGTCGCCCGCACCGCCACCGGCACCGGGCGGTAGCGGAAGAGGTTGCGTTCGACGCCGAGACGCGAGACGTCCCGGACGCGGCCGAACTCGCGGTCCCAGGCCAGGGCGTCCGAGAGCGCGGCCCGGCGCAGCCACTCGAACGCCGGGTAGTCGAGCGACGGCTGGGCCGCCTCGATCAGCGCCGTGATGCGCGTGTCCAGACCGCGCAGGTGCAGGGTGCTCGACGCCGCCCCTCCGCCGGTCCCCCGCCAGGATCCGAGGCCCACGAGGTGGTTCGGCCCGCCCGCCTTCGCTCCGGTCCCCACCGAGGACCGCTTCCAGCCGCCGAAGGGCTGGCGCTGCACGACGGCGCCGGTGATCCCGCGGTTGACGTAGAGGTTCCCCGCCTCGACGCGGTCCAGCCAGAGGGCGAGGTCGTCCGCGCTCTGGGTGTGCAGCCCGGCCGCCAGCCCGTAGTCCACGGCGTTCTGCAGCTCGATCGCGCGCTCCAGCGTCGGGGCGAGCATGATCCCGAGCACCGGCCCGAAGAACTCCTCGCGGTGGAACCGGGAGCCCGGCTGCACGCCGAGGCGGATCCCCGGACGCCACAGCCTCCCCTCGGCGGCCAGGGCGGCGTCGAGGTCGGACGGCTCGACGGGCTCCGGACGGATCATCCACTTCTCGTCGCCCTCCAGCTCCGTGAGCGCCCACAACAGCTTGCCCGAGGGGCGCTCGATGACCGGGCCGACCTCGGCCAGCGGATCCGACGGCAGAGCGACGTGGAGCGACCGGGTGGCGTCGGCCAGCTGCCGGGCGAAGCGCTTCGACCGCCCGACCGGGCCCACGAGGATCGCGAGCGAGGCGGCCGAGCACTTCTGCCCGGCGTGCCCGAAGGCGCTGCGGACGAGGTCGGCGACGGCGAGGTCGAGGTCGGCCGAGGGGGCGACGACGATCGCGTTCTTGCCGCTCGTCTCCGCCTGCAGCGGCAGGTCCGGACGCCAGCTGCGGAAGAGCGCCGCGGTCTCCCAGGACCCGGTGAGGATCACCCGGTCGACGTCGGGGTGCGCGATGAGGCGCCGGCCCAGCTCGCCCTCGTCGATGTCGACGAGGGCGAGGACGTCGCGCGGGATCCCCGCGTCCCACAGCGCCGCGGCGATCACGGCCGCGCAGCGGCGCGCCTGCGGAGCGGGCTTGAAGACGACGCCGGATCCGGCCGCGAGCGCGGCCAGCACCCCGCCGGACGGGATCGCGAGCGGGAAGTTCCAGGGCGGCGCGACGACGGTCACCCGGGAGGGCACGAACGCCGCTCCGGGGATGGTGTCGAGCTCGCGCGCCTTCGCCGCGTAGTACTTCGCGAAGTCGACGGCCTCGCTGACCTCGGTGTCCGCCTCGGCGAGGACCTTCCCGGTCTCGGACGCCGCGACCTCGATCAGCTCGTCGCGGCGCGACTCCAGGACCGCCGCCGCACGCAGCAGGATCTCCGCACGCTCCGACGCCGGACGGGTTCCCCACCCCGGAGCCGCGTCGCGCACGCGCCCGACGACCCGCTCCAGCTGGTCCGGATGCTCGATCCGCGCCGACGGCAGCAGGCCGGTGCCTGCCGTGGACCCCGGGATCCGCTGCAGGATGCCGCGGGCCCATTCGCGGTTGGCCGCGAGCGCGGGGTCGGTGTCCGGCGTGTTCGAGAACCCGGGGGCGCCGAGCGCGGCCTCCCGGGTGTCCTCCCGCTCGGCGTAGACGGCGGTCTCCACGAACGTGTCCGCGGGGTCCGCCGAACGGGCGATCCCCAGGACCGCCTGTGTGAGGGGGCCGTCCAGATCGAGGGCGTCCGCGGTGCGCACCATGGATTCGTGGACGGGGGCGGCGCGGTCCTGCGAGCGGCGCGGACCGATGCGCAGGTCCGGGTCGACCGAGCGCTCCAGGGAGGCGCCGAACCGGGTGATCTCCCGGTCCAGCAGGTCGTGGTCCTCGTGCAGGCGGAAGGCGGCGGAGAGGAAGTTCTCGGGCGAGGCGTTCTCCTCCAGCCGGCGGACGAGGTAGCTGATGGCGACGTCGAACTCGCGCGGGTCCACGACGGGCACGTAGAGACGCACCGGTCCCACGTCCCGGCGCACGGCCTCCACCTGCGCCTGAGCCATCCCCAGCAGCATCTCGAACTCGATGTCGGACGCGGCGTGCTCGTCGCCGGCGGCGGGCGCGGTCAGGCCCCGCTCCTGGGCGAGCAGCCACGCGTAGGCGACGTCGAAGAGGTTGTGGCCGGCGATCCCGACCCGCACCGCGCGCGTCGCCTCCGGCCGCAGCGCCTCGTCGAGGCAGCGCAGGTAGTTGGCGTCGGTGTCGACCTTCGCGTCGTAGGGCGCGGCCGGCCAGCCGTGCACGGCGGCCTCGACCTTCTCCATGGCGAGGTTCGCGCCCTTGACCAGACGCACCTTGATGCGCGCGCCGCCGTGGTCCACCCGGTCCTGCGCCCATGCGGTCAGCTCCCGGAGCGCCGGCAGCGCGTCGGGCAGGTACGCCTGGAGCACGATCCCGGCTTCGAGGTGCTTGAGGCGCGGATCCTCGAGGATCCGCGTGAAGACGGCGATCGTGAGGTCGAGGTCGCGGTACTCCTCCATGTCGAGGTTCAGGAACGTCGTGCCGGAGAGCGCCCCCGCGCGGCTGAGGGGCCCGGTGTGCGCGGCATTCGCGTCCGGGACCGGAGCGCCCGGCCGGTGCCCGGTGGCCGGGTCCGCGGCCGTGAGGTAGAGCGGGAGCAGGCGGTCGACGATCTCCTGGACGGTCTCCTCGAACGCCCACAGCGAGATCCGGCTCTTGATCGCGGAGACCTTGACGGAGACGTAGTCGACGTCCGGCCGGCGGATGAGGTCGTGGATGCCGTCGAGCCGCCGCCGCGCCTCGTTCTCCCCCAGCACCGCCTCGCCGAGGAGGTTCAGGTTCAGTCGCGCGCCGCTCTCCCGGATCCGGGCGATCGCAGGGCCGAGCTTGTCGGGACGGGCGTCGACGATGAGGTGACCGACCATGTCCCGGAGGACCCTGCGGGCGATCGGGACGGTGGGGGCGGGCAGCGCCGGCGCGATGCCGCCGCCCACGCGCACGGCGGCCTTGAGGTACCACGGGAGGAAGTCCGGGACGAGCGGTGCGATCCGACGCAGACCGCTCGCGGCGGCGCCCAGGCTCTCGGGGCGCATCACGCCGTCGACGAAGCCCAGGGTGAACGGCAGTCCGTTCGGGTCCTGCAGCACCCCCGCCAGGCGCTCGGCCCCGGACTCGGCCGCACGCCCGCGGGCGGCGCGGCGGACGCTCCCCTCGGCCCGCGGTTCCGCCGACGCGCGCCCGCCCTCCTCCGCGGCGGCGCCGGCCTCCTCGATCCACCGCTGGGCGAGCTCCACGGCCCGCCGTGCGCGATCCCGGTCCTCGTCGCTCAGCTTCTGCGGCATATGCGTGTCTCGTCCTCCTGGTCGCCCGTGCCGGGCGTGCTCCTCCCAGCATGACGCGCCGCGACGCGGCTCGGCCCGAGGCTCGCTGACCGGGCGCCGCGTGTCCCCGGTTCTGCGCTGCCTCGCGCGCGGGCGCACGCGCGCGAGGGCGCCCGCGTGCGCGGCGCTCTATGCTGTGCGGGTGGGGGAAGGATCCGAGGGACCGAGGGCGTGGATGCGCTCCGCCGTCGGGCGCATCCCCACGCCCTGGCTCATCACGGCCGGCGCCGGACTCCTTCTGGCGTCCACCGCGGCGTTCGGGGGCCTCGCCACGATCGCGGACGACCCTCCGCACCTCACGGCCGGCGGCGAGTACGCCGGGGCGGGGTTCGAGATGAGCGTCGTGCGTGCGGACATCGTCGACGCATACGCGAACCTTCCGGCTGAGGCCCAGCTCGCCACGCACCGGGTCCTCCGTCTGGAGATGGACGTCGAGAACACCGGGGTCTTCCCGCGGAACACCGACGCGCGCGGCTCCGTCCGCGAGGTGGAGGTCCGCGGCTTCCCCGGCCCGCCCGGTGCGATCCTCCGGGCGGACGACCGCACCTTCAGCCCGTGGCTCCAGCCGGGGGTCCCGGCCCGGCTCGTCCTCGTGTGGGTGGTCCCGCGCGATACGCCGACCGGTGAGCTCGAGCTGGCCCTGCCCCTGGCGAGCCAGAAGGCGGACTCCACCCGACAGACGGCGTGGTCCTACGACGGCGTCGGCGCCTACGTCACGCTGCCGTTGACCGACGGCGGTGCCGGCGATGCCGAGCCCGCTGAGGAGCCGGCGACGGAGGACGGACCCGGATGAACACGAACACATCCCGCGCCCTGCGCGGACCGGTGTCCTGGGCGATCACCGCGGCGCTACTCGCGGTCGGCGGCGTGGTCGTGGCGCTCACCCCTGCCGAGAACGCCGGCGAGGAGCCGTTCGCCGTGGTCGTCGAGATCGGCGAGCGCGGCGTCGGCCGCAACATCGACGTCACGGTGCACGACGTCCGTCGGGTGCGCGAGCTGTCCGAGCCGCCCGACGACGCCTCGTTCCTCCCCGGGACGCCGTGGACGGCGACGGGGAACTGGGTGGTCGTGGATCTGGACGCCGCCGCGGTCATCCAGCAGGCGGGCGCCCAGCTCGGCGGCGCGTTCCTGGAGATCGACGGACGCACCTATCAGGCCACGGAACGCCCGGAGTCGCTCTACCGGCTCCCCCTCGTCCCCGGGGTCCCGCGCTCGGGCAGCGTCGCCTTCGAGCTTCCCGACGGGTTGTCTCCGGGCGGCGCCGTCCTCGCCTTCTCCGCGACCTGGGACCCCCGGGTCGACTCCCAGATCCGGGTCTCCATCGACCTCTCCGACGTCGCGGTCCAGGATTCCGGGGTGCTGCGTCCCAACGAGTGGGCGACGCCGTGACCTCGCCTCCGGATGCCGCTCGCCAGGGGCGCGGCTGGTGGCGGGCCAACCGCCTCTCCCTGCTCGCGCTGCTCCTTCTGGTCCCCGTGACCGGTGGCGTCATCGCCGGATACGAATGGTGGGACTACTACTTCGCACGTCCGTCCTTCCCCGTGACACCGGGGAAGGACGGCACGGTCGCGCTCGCCGGGGCGTCGTGGGGGCCGGCGAGAGCCGTTGTCCTCGAGGACACCACCGGCCTGACCGTCCCTCCGGGGACGAAGGTGATCGGCGTCGGCGTCCCGGTCGTGCCGGACGACCCCGACGGCGAGCCGGGGGACACCGCCTGCATGGAACCGATGCTCGTCCAGCAGAGCACGGGACGGCGCTGGGAGCCGATGCGCTTCGAACTGGGGCTCCGCTTCTCGGACGACGAGCCGGAGACCTGCGCTCTGCAGGGACCTGAGCCGTTCGAGCTCGTCCTTCCCTACATCGTGCCGGAGGATGTCCAGGGCCCGTTCTGGATCGACATCACCTCGTCGGAGAGCTATCCGTCGTTCCCGCGGTTCCCTGTCGATCCCTGATCCGCGATGACCTCCGGGGAGAGCTCCGGCGCGACGGTCGGGGGCACGATCCCGTCCACCGCCGCCGAGCCGGTGGTCGCCCCTCCCCCACCGGTCGCGGCGGGAACCGCCGAATGACGCAGCGCCCCCAGCGCATGGTCGTACCCCGCCGCGACGAGGGCGACCCGGACCGGCTCCGTGACGAGGAAGATGAGCAGGAACACCGCCGTGTCCGCGACCTGCCAGAACCCCGAGTAGTCCTGGGGGCCGAAGGCGCGGATGAGGAGGATCCGCAGCAACGGCAGCGCCGCGAGCAGCATCACGTACAGGAGGACGTACGAGGCGACCGACACCGGTCCGGCCCGCCACATGAACAGCAACGCGGATCCGATGGGCTTCACCTGGGAGCCGAGCTGGTCGCCGACATCCTTCATCCGCCTACGGAACCAGCCGGGGGCGGTCCCGTACCGGCGCCGCAGAGCGGCGATGTACCGGTTCTCCAGGTAGGGCGAGGACAACGAGACACGGCCGACCGCGATGGCCTGGCCGTAGATGACCCCGGCGACCGCCAGCCAGGCGAGCGGCTCCAGCAGGATCGCCCCGAGCTGGCCGAGAAGCCACTCGGCCCCGTCCCAGATCCCGCTGACGAAGCTCACCCGCTCCGCCAGCCAGGCGCGCACGTCCTCCACCCAGACCACGACCGCGCGCTCGGAGACCCAGTGCTGCACGACGGACGTGAGATCCTTCAGCGTCCAGACGAAGAAGAAGACCCACACCGTCTCGAGGTAGACGGCCCCGACCGCGAGTCCCTTCGGCAGCCTCGACTCCCACCTCTTCCACGCCATCCGCAGCGCGAAGGCGATGACGATGATCGCGATCGTCCAGAATCCGATGCCGGATCCGGACGCCGCGGCCGGTTCCACGGGCGCGCCTTCCGGCTCCTGCAGCGCTCTCACCAGCTGCCAGGCCACGATCCCCTGACGGACCTCTCCGACCTTCTCCCGATACTCCGCGGTGTCCTGATCCAGGAGCCCCCAGGCGGCGTAGACGGCGAAGAAGGGCAGCATCCCGGCCAGCAGCGCCTGCACGAACGCCGCGCGGCGTTCCCGCGGATCGGCGGGACGCGGCGCGACCGCACTGAGCTCCCTCAGGCCGTCACGGACGACGAGGAACATCCCGACGTACGCGGTGAGGCGGGCGAGCACCGCCAAGGGCAGCAGCAGCAGTCCGCCCGTCTCCCAGTACCCGCCGACGAAGCCGGACGCCTCGATCGCCACGTACCGCCCGAGCATCCCGGCGAGGAACCACGCGAGCAGCATCGGCCACCGCGTCCACAGCACGCGCCCGGTCGAGGCGAGGATGGTCAGCACGGCCGTGCCCCTTCGCGACGACCGTCGCCGCTGACGGTCATACCCGTTCCGCCCGCCGCGTCAGAGCCCGAGGGTCGCGGCCGCCGCCCCCAGCGCGTATCCGCTCTGTTCCGAGGCGACGACGACCCAGCCGACGATGACGAGGCCGGTGACGACGGCCGCCACGACGAAGCCCAGCGCACCGAGCACGATGCCGGTGATCGACAGCCCGCGTCCGCCCGGGCGACGGGCCGCGATGATGCCGAGCACCACGGCGACGACGGAGAGGATCAGCCCGATGAGCGGGATCCAGCAGAGCAGGAAGGCGAGCCCGCCGAGGATGATCGCGGTGATCGCCATCCCGCCGACGGGAGCCGGAGCCGGCGCCCCGTAGGCCGGCTGCGCGATCGGGTAGCCGTAGGGCGCTGCGGGAGAGACCTGCGGAGCACCGTAGGCCGGCTGCGCGGGCGGCGTGTAGCCCGGCTGCGGCGGGGCGGCGTAACCGGGCTGAGGCGGCGCGTATCCCGGCTGCGCAGGCGCGGACGGCGGAGGCGTCTGCGGCGCCGCGTCGCCCGGATACGGCGGGACCGCCGGATACTGCGGCTGGTCGTTGCGGTCGTCGGACATCTGGTTCCCCCTCGGTCGCCCGTGACGCGGACGGATGCCCGCGTCACGATGCTATCGCCGGCCTCCGCTCGTGTCCCGCCGCCGGACGGGGTCGCGGCCGCACCAGCCGGCCGTCAGGCGGTCCAGGTGCTGGGGGCGGGCGCCTTGGTGGGCGGCAGTGCGGACGCCTGCGCCCAGTCGTGGATCCACGGGTCCACCTCCGGCAGCCCGTCGGGCCGGCCGACCGCGGCGAAGAGCTCGTCGTGCGGCACCGTCCCGCCGGTCCGGCGCAGCATGCGCGCCCGCACGATGACGCGGGCGTAGACCTCGCCGCCGACGACCGCCCGATGCTCCATGAGCACGGCCTTGTCGTCGTGGCCGATCAGCCGCGACTCGACGTCGAAGCGCTGCCACAGCTCGAGCGATTTGCGGAAGGTCACGGTCTCGCTGGAGACCACCGCGTACCAGCCGCGCTCCTTCATCGCGTCGAACAGGCCCGTGCGGATCAGCAGGTCCCACCGTCCGAGGTCGAACAGCGAGAGATACCGCCCGTTGTTCATGTGGCGGAGGATGTCGAGGTCCGTGGGCAGGGTCGTGAGCCGGATCCGGCCGACCGCGGTGGGGTCCAGCGGCCCTTCCCGGCGCGCCCGGCGGCGTGCGGAGAGGATCACGAGGAGGGTGCGCCAGATCACGTTCACGATCCGGGATCCTAGCCAGATGCGGCACGATCGCCGCGATCCGTTGTGGGATCCGCACAGTTCCCCGGGTCCCCCTTCGGAGGCGCCCGCGGTCAGCGGCGTCGGCGCACCGGATCGGCGTCGCGCACCCGTTCCAGCGCGGGTTCCAGATGACGGGCGAAGGCCGCGGGGTCCTCGGCGTGGGGGAAGTGGCCGAGCTCGGGCATCTCCCGGAACGACGCGTTCGGGATCGTCGCGGCGAGCGCACGGGACGCCTCCGGCGGCACCGTGGTGTCGTAGCGGCCGCTGAGGACGGCGATGTGCGGGCTCGCCGCCGTCAGCAGGTCCGCGACCTCGTCGAGGTCCCACTGCTGGTACGAGTCGATGTCGGCGGCATAGAGCCCGGATCCGCCCGAGGAGTACCCCCACCAGACGCGCTTGCGGAACTCCGGCGGCGAGGCCGGGTTCATCAGGCCGTACGTCCACTCGGGGACGAAGGTGCTCTGATCGACGTCCGGGGCCCGCAGCTGCGGCACCGAGCGCCCCTGGACGCGCACGCCCGCCTGACAGGACACCGCGCCGCCGAACCGGTCGGGGCGGGTCGCCACGGCGTGCACGACGGCGGCGCCGGCCATGGACGCGCCGAGCAGGAGCGGACGGTCCAGGCCGATCGCGTCGGCGGCGGCGGCGAGGAAGTCCGTGTACGACGCGGGCGTGAGCCTCCATCCGCCGATCGGGACGCCGAAGGCGGGACTCGAGCGCCCGTGCCAGGGGAGGTCGACGGTGACGAGCTCGTACCGGTCGGTGATGTCCGTCTCCGTCATGAGCCCGTGCCACTGCGTGGTGTCGCTTCCCGCCGTGGCCAGCGCGAGGACGGGGGTCCCCCGGCCACACCTCTCCACGTGGACGTCGGCGGTGCCCAGTGCGGAGGACACGCGCCGGTACTCCCCCCGTGCCCGCAGCGGCCGGGCCGGACGGAACGGCCGCGCCTCGGGCGACGCGTCGCCGAGGCCGCCGGCGCGCGCCGCGTCGAGGAGCGTCCGGACGAGCGTGAGGTGGCGGGCGTACGCGTCGGCGTCCCCGCTGAGGACGATCCGCCCCGTCCGCACGAGGTGCACGACGCTCTGCTCTCCCGGCGCGGGCGATGCCGACAGGAGCGCCGCCCACACCTCGTCCGGCGCATGGAGCGAGAAGGCGGGGCCGGATCCCGAGGGGACGTCCTCGGGCGCGAGGGCGCCCGCGGCGGCGCGGAGGCGGAGCCCCCAGCCGTCCCCCTCGAGTCCGAACAGCACGTCGCGGCCGGGCAGCAGGAGCGAGACCTCCGGCACGGCGACCGCGCGCAGGATCCGCTCCTTCACGTCCGCTCCCCGATGGTCGCCCCGAGGCCGGCCAGCGCCCCGCCGAGCGGCGCGTGCCGTTCCAGCTCCCCCGCGTCGTGCCCGCTCACGATGTGCGTCGCTCCGCTCCCGCGCAGCCGTTCCAGCGCGTCGAAGGACCGCGGGAGGTCGGTCATGGACTGGAACAGCATGTCGCGCTCGACCTCCTCGTGGAAGTGGACGGCGTCGCTGGCGAGGACGACGACGCCGTCGGTCGTCGGCACGGTGACGATGCTCTGTCCCGGCGTGTGCCCGCCCACCACGGAGACGACGACGCCGGGAACGATCTCGTGGTCCCCGTCGAACTCGTGTAGTCGTCCCTCGCGGCGGGCTCCGGCGAGGGCGTCCGCCGCACCGGGGTCGCCGAAGTGCGCGAAGAGCGTCTTCTCCGCCATCGCCCCCGTCCAGAACTCGTGCTCGGCGCGGGCGATGTGCACGGGCGAGTTCGGGAAGGCGGCGAGGTTGCCGATGTGGTCGTAGTGCGCGTGCGTGATGACCACGGGGTGCCCGGCGAGGGGATCGACACCCAGCGCGCGCAGGGCGTCGACCGGGTCGATGAGCACCTCGCGCCCCCGGCGCAGCCCCTCCTCCCGGGTGTACCCGGTGTCGACGATCACCGCCTCCTCACCCCGGCGGAGCACCCACAGGTAGTAGTCCAGCCGATGCGGACCGTCCGGCTCGCCGTAGAAGGCGTAGTTCATGAACGCCTCGGAGCGGGTCGTCAGCCGGGTGCCGTGCTTCAGGACGACCACCTGCCATGGCGCCGACGACGTGGACACCGATCCCTCCGCCTGACCGTCGCGCGCGCTCAGGATCCGGATCCGCCCTCGTGCACCGCGACGCTCGGCTCGATGCCCTCCGCCCCGACGACCTCGCGCCAGGCGTCGAAGCCCGTCTGGAAGGCGACGATCCCGGCCTCCGGAAGGGCGATCTCGATCGCCTCCAGGATCTCGGTCGGGGTGAGCCCGAGGTCGAGGGCGACGCGGATGTGCGACTGGATGTGCCCCTTCGAGGCCCGCATCACCGTCAGCGAGACGATGAAGATGAGCTCCTTGGTGCGGCGGTCCAGCGTGCGCTGGTCGAGGTACGCGGCGGAGACCATGTGGTTCGCGGCCTGGAGGACCGGGAAGTCCTGCTTCGCCATCACCTTGTGGTAGTCGAGGACGTAGCCGCGCTTCGCGGCCATGTCGTCGATGTACGCCTGCGGGTCGGCGTCCGTCTGCGGAGCGGCGTTCGCCGACAGGTCCTGGGCCTCGGTCATTCTCGGTTCTCCTTCGGTGCGGTCGGGTCGGCGTCGCCCAGCCCGTACAGACGGGCGATCTCGGTGTGGTCGGGCGCGTCGCCGAGTTGCGCTCGGCCGTCGCGCAGGCGCTCGGACACACGGTCCACGACGGGGGTGTCGAGCCCGTCGGCGATGCTCATGGCGATCCCGATGTCCTTGAGCATGAGGTCGTAGGCGAATCCGCTCGCGAACGTGCCGGGGAGGATGTGCCCGGGGAACTTCACCTCGCTCGCCTGGCTCCGGCCGGTCGCGGCGTTGAGCACCTCCGTCATGACCGCGGGTTCGATGCCGAAACGCCGGGCGATCGCGAGCGCCTCGCTGGCGACGGCGATGTTGCTCGCGCTGACGAGGTTGTTCAGGGCCTTCGCCGCGTCCCCGGATCCCGCGGGCCCGACGTGACGGATGCTCGCCCCGAGCACGTCGAGATGCGGGCGTGCGCGCTCGACGGCCGCGGCGGCCCCTCCCGCCATGATCGCGAGCTCGCCCGTCACGGCCTTCGCCACCCCGCCGGAGACGGGTGCGTCGACGTAGTCGATGCCCCGCTCGGCGGCGACCTCCGCCAGCGCGCGCGTGCTCGACGGCTCGCTGGAGCCCATGTCGATCACGAGGGCTCCGGGCGCGAGCCTTCCCAGGAGGCCGTCCTCCCCGGTGAGCACCGCCTCGACGTGCCGGCTCGCGGGGAGCATCAGGATCACGGTCCCGGCGTCGGCCGCGGCGTCCGCCGGGTCGGCGACCGCGGTCGCCCCGCCCTCCGCGACGACGTGCGCGACCGCCTCGGCGGACAGGTCGAACACCGTCGTGGGAAAGGCCTTCGCGTGCCGGATCGCCATGGGCGCGCCCATGTTCCCCAGCCCGATGAACAGCGTGGTCGTCATGCGGTTCCTCTCTCTCCGAGCGCCGGGCTCACTCGAAGCTCACGGCGTGCTGCGCCCGGGTGTTCACGCGCAGCTCGAAGACGTCCGGGCGCGCGTAATGACCTACGGCGTCGAAGTCGAGGTGCCCGCGCGTCCTGTCCGCGGGATCGATCTCGGCGTAGAGGATCGCCTCCTCGTCGAACACCGGTCCCGCGAGCACGGCGCCGGAGGGGGCGACGATCATGCTGCCGCCGCGCATCACGATGTCGCCGCCGGGGGGCTCCTCGTCGAACGGGTGGTCGTCCGGGAACGCGTCCCGCGTGAGGAACTGGCAGGCGGACAGCACGTGCGTGCGTCCCTCCAGCGCGATGTGCGTGACCGTCGCCGCCCAGGTGGGCCGGTCGTCCGCGGTGGGGGTGCAGTACAGCTCGACGCCCTTCGCGTACATCGCCTGCCTCAGCAGCGGCATGTAGTTCTCCCAGCAGATGACGGTGCCCACGCGCCCGGCGCTCGTCTGCATGGTGTCCAGCGTCGATCCATCGCCGAACCCCCAGACCACTCGCTCGCCGCCCGTCGGCATGAGCTTGCGGTGGATGCCCGCGACGCCCTCGTCGGGGTGGATCATGACGGCGGTGCAGTACAGCGTCCCGCCGGCGCGCTCGATCACGCCGATCACGATCGCGAGTCCGTGCTCGCGGGACGCCTCGCACAGTCGCACGATCTCCGGCCCGTCCAGCGCGACGGCGGCGTCCGCATAGCGCCGGTACTGCTCGCGCCCCTCCGGCGTGCGGATCCCCACCGGCGCCCCGAAGGCGGACCCTTTGGGGTAGCCGCCGAGGAACGCCTCGGGGAACACCGCCAGGGTCGCCCCCGCGGCCGCCGCCTCGGCCATCAGCCCCACGGCCTTGGCCGCGGACGCCTCGGCGTCGAACGGGATCGCCGCGGCCTGGACCACCGCCACCTTCTGCATGTCATGCCCTCCTCGGGGTCGAACGGATCGGGATCGATCGGGGATCGGGGTCGGCCGGGTCGGGCCGCTCCCGGGGGACTCGGCCGGGTCAGCCGCGGGAGATGTCGATGCCCTTGGTCTCCCGCAGGGTGGGGAGCAGCACCGCGAGCGCCAGGACCGCGACGGCCACGACGTAGAACGCCGGGGAGATGAGCAGTCCCGTCCCCGCCACGAGGGCCGCGGCGATGAGAGGGCCCGGGCCGGCGAGCAGGGCGTAGGCGACGTTGTACCCGATGGCGGATCCGGTCGCACGGATGGAGGCGGGGAAGACCTCCACCAGCAGCACGTTGTTGACGACGGCCGTGCAGGCCACGAACAGGGCGAACGGCACGAGCGCGACGCCGGCGAGCCACGGGTTCCCCGTGCTCATCAGCAGGAACGCCGGGATGCTCCAGACGATCAGGCCGATGAGGCCCGTGAACAGCACCGGGCGACGACCGAGCCGGTCGACGGCGATCCCGACGAGCGGGTTGAAGGCGACGTAGATCGCCATGACGATGCCGCAGACGACGAGCGCGTCCAGACGGGGCATCCCCACCGCGCCCGAGAGGAAGTTGTTCATGTACGTGATCAGGTAGTACAGCGCGACCCCGAAGATCCCGGCGAACGCGAGCGTCATCACGAACGCCTTCACCTTCTCCCGCGCCGGGGTGTGCTCGACCGAGCCCTCGGCGCGCTTGCGCTCCAGCTCCTCGAACACGGGGGTGTCCACGAGCTTGCGGCGGATGTACATGGCGACCACGGCCATCAGGAACGAGGCGAGGAAGGGCAGGCGCCACCCCCAGGAGTTCAGCGCGTCCTCGGGCATGGCCGCCGTGAGCACGGCGGCGGTGAGCGTCCCGACGAGGAACGCCAGGCCCGCGGTGCCCGTCACGACGCTCGCGTAGACGGCGCGGCGGTGCTTCGGCGCGCTCTCGCCGATGTAGGCGGCCGCGCTCGTCCACTCGCTGCCGGCGAAGCCGCCCTGCAGGAGGCGGAGGATCACGATGATGATCGGCGCCGCGATCCCGATGGTCGCGAACGACGGCGTCAGACCGATCAGCGCCGTGATGATCCCCATCCCGAGCACCGTGATGATGAGCACCGTCCGCCGCCCGAGCCGGTCGCCCAGCGGGCCGAGGATCAGCGCGCCGAACGGACGCGAGATGAACCCGACCGCGAACACCGCGAGGGAGGACAGCATCTCCGCCGTGGGATTGCCGGACGGGAAGAACTGCGCGCCGATGATGGCGGCGAAGTAGCCGTAGATCGCGAAGTCGAACCACTCCATGAAGTTGCCGATGCCGACCGCCACCATGCGCTTGGTGCGGTCCTGGCGGCTGAGGGTGAGGAGCAGTGCGGTGTCGGACGAGGCGGGCGCGTCGGGTCCCGGCGCCGTGCGGGTGTCATCCATGCGTGATCTCCTTCGGTCACGGGTGGGGGAGTTCGGGTCTTCCGCCACTCTCCGAGGATCTTGATCAGCAGTCAAACAGATGTTTATCATGTGCGGTATCAACAGAATTGCTTTGCACCAGGTCGATCTGAACCTCCTCGTGGTCTTCCAGGCCCTCATGCAGGAGGGGAGCGTCACGCGCGCCGGCTACAAGCTGAACCTCTCGCAGAGCGCGGTGAGCGCCGCGCTGGGGCGACTGCGCAAGCTCTTCGACGATCCGCTGTTCGAGCGGACGCGCGCCGGGATGACGCCCACCGCGAAGGCTCTTTCCCTGTCGTTGAGCATCGGGCCGAGCCTCAGCACGATCGCCTCCGTGATCCTCGAGGACGTCGAGTTCGAGCCGTGGCAGAGCTCGCGGACCTTCCATCTGGCGATGTCCGACGACATCGAGATGCTCTTCGGGCCGTGGGTGGCTCGGCAGAAGGTGGATCACAACTGGGGCGTGAACTTCGCCATTCACCAGACGAATAGTCACCTCTGGCGGGAGACGCTGGACAACCCGCTCATCGACCTCGTGCTCACCACCACCCCCGCGCACGCGGCCTCCGACTTCCAGTCCGAGCCGCTGTTCTCGGGCGACTACCGGTGCCTCTACAACCCGCGGCTGCTGTCTCTGTCCGATCCGCTGACCGAGCGCGAGTACATCGAGACGCGGCACGTGCGGGTCTCGTACGACCTGCAGCGCGGGTGGGTGGACGACGTGCTCGCCGCCATGGGCCACAAGCGCAACACGCTCTGCACCATCAGCCACTTCAGCGGCCTGGGTGCGATCCTCCTGGACCTCCCGGTGATCGCGACGATCCCCGAGCACGTGGCGCTGCGCATCGCCGAGATGCTCGACCTGCGCGCCTCGCCCGTCCCGATCCAGATGCCCCGGTTCCAGATCTCCGCGCTCTGGCGCACCGAGGTCGACGGCCTGATCGAGAACCATTGGATCCGCCGCCTCTGCGCCTCGTTCGTGCAGGCGCGATCGCTGTGACGACGCGCGTCCCGACGGCCCCGGCGTCGCGCGTCGTCACTGAGCGGCCGCTCGATTTCCACTCTGCGGATCGCCCGCGTAGAGTCGCGGCATGAGCGCCGAAGCCCAGCCTGATGTCATCGTCCGGCCCGTCCGAGATGTGGACGCCGAAGCCCTCGGTCGCGTGCACGCGCAGTGCTGGCACGAGACCTACGACCACCTGATCAGCAAGGCCGCTCTGGAGAACGTCTCCCCCAAGCGCCTCGCCGAGCTGTGGACCCACTGGGCCGTCCAGGGCCCCGAGTTCCTCATGCGCGCCGCCCTCGTCAACGGCGAGATCGTCGGCTTCGTCGGCTCCGGTCCCGCCCGGGACAAGGACGCCCCTCGCGGCCGCGAGCTGTACTTCATCTACCTGCTCGACAACTGGCACGGCACCGGCATCGGCCAGCGCCTGTTCGACGCGGCGGTGGAGAAGGACGAGCCGCTGTACCTCTGGGTGGCGGAGGACAACCCGCGTGCGCACCGCTTCTACACGCGCAACGGCTTCGCCCTGGACGGCGCGACGCACACCGAGCCGTTCCTCGGCGAGACGCTGACCGAGGTCCGCTTCGTGCGCTGATCCCTCGCAGCACGAAACCCCCTCTGCACGCCCGCACCCCCTCTGAGATCCGTATCTCAGAGGGGGTGTCGACGTCGGGAGGGGGTTTCGGCGGGGTCGCCTCCGCCCGTCAGAGCGCGCGGATGATGTCCTCGACCCGCTCCTTCGCGTCGCCGAAGAGCATCTGCGCGTTCTCGCGGAAGAACAGCGGGTTCTGCACGCCCGCGTAGCCCGCGGCCATCGAGCGCTTGAACACGATGACGTTCTCCGCCTCCCACACGCGCAGCACCGGCATGCCGGCGATCGGGCTGCCCGGATCCTCCGCGGCCGCCGGGTTGACCGTGTCGTTGGCGCCGATCACCAGCACGACCGACGTCGCGGCCAGGTCGTCGTTGATCTCCTCCATGCTGAGCACGATGTCGTAGGGGACCTTGGCCTCGGCCAGCAGCACGTTCATGTGCCCCGGCAGGCGCCCGGCGACCGGGTGGATCCCGAACCGGACGTCCACCCCCCTCTCGCGGAGCTTGGCCACGAGGTCCGCCACCGGGTACTGCGCCTTCGCGACAGCCATGCCGTACCCGGGCGTGATGACGACCGTCTGCGCCGAGCCGAGCAGCTCCGCCGCGGACTCCGCCGTGATCTCGCGGTGCTCGCCCTGCTCCTCCTCGCCCGCGGTCGGCGCGGCGATCCCGAACCCGCCGGCGATCACCGACAGGAACGACCGGTTCATCGCCTTGCACATGATGTAGGACAGATAGGCACCGGAGGATCCGACCAGCGCGCCCGTCACGATGAGGAGGTCGTTGTTCAGGAGGAAGCCCGCAGCCGCGGCCGCCCAGCCGGAGTAGCTGTTGAGCATCGACACGACCACGGGCATGTCGCCGCCGCCGATGGAGGCGACGAGGTGCCAGCCCAGTGCGAAGGACAGCAGCGTGACCGCGATGAGCAGCCACAGCTGCTGGTCGATCACGAACCACACGGTCAGCGCCAGGAAGGCGACGAGAGCGAGGACGTTGAGGACGTTCTTCCCCGGGAGCATCAGCGGCTTCGAGGAGATCCGGGCGGAGAGCTTCAGGTTCGCGACGATGGATCCGGTGAACGTCACGCCGCCGATGAACACGCCGATGAAGACCTCGGCGTTGTGGATGCCGGCCAGCTCGGGCGCGATCTCGCCGTGCGAGAGGTAGCCGTTCCAGCCGACGATCACGGCCGCGAGACCGACGAAGCTGTGCAGCAGCGCGATGAGCTCCGGCATCCCGGTCATCTCGACGACGCGGGCGCGCCACAGGCCGATCGCGGCGCCCACGGCCACCGCGCCGATCATGAGCACGAGTCCGAGCGTGGCTCCCGGCCCGCCCCATCCTCCCGCGACGGAGAGCGCGAGGGTCGCGACCAGGGCGATCGTCATGCCCGAGATGCCGTAGGCGACGCCGGCGCGGGCGGACTCGTGGCGGCTGAGCCCGGCAAGGCTCAGGATGAACAGCAGCGCGGCGACGATGTAGGCCGCGCCGGCGAGCGCGTCGACGGTCACTTCTCGCCGCCCTTCGTGAACATGGCGAGCATTCGGCGGGTGACCGCGAAGCCTCCGAAGATGTTGATGCTGGCCACCAGCACGGCGATCGCGGCGAGGACCTGGACGACCGGGTCCGGGTTCATGATCTGCAGCATCGCGCCGACCACGATGACGCCGCTGATGGCGTTCGTGACGGACATGAGCGGGGTGTGCAGCGCGTGGTGCACCTTCCCGATCACGTAGAACCCGATGACCACGGAGAGCACGAGCACGGTGAAGTGCTGCGGGAGCGGAGCCGGGGCGACCGCGTTGACGGCGAACAGCGCGGCGATCCCGAGGACGATGAGCCCGATCCTCCGACCCGCGGACATCCGCTTCCGCTCCGGCTGCGGCTGCGCCTCGACGACCGCGGGTGCCGCGGCGGCGGGGGCGGCGGCGACCTGCACGGGCGGCGGCGGCCACGTGACCGCGCCATCGTGCACGACGGTGACGGAGCGCTGCACGATGTCGTCGACGTCGATCGTCAGGACGCCGTCCTTGCCCGGCGTGAGCAGGGCCACGAGATTGGCGACGTTCGTCCCGTAGAGCTGCGACGCCTGGGCGGACAGGCGGGAGGCGAGGTCGGTGTAGCCGAGGATGACCACGCCGTTGTCCGTGACGACGCGTTCTCCCGCGACGGAGCCCTCGACGTTGCCGCCCTGCGCCGCCGCCATGTCGACGATCACGCTGCCGGGACGCATCCTGGCCACGTCCGCCGCGGTGATGAGTCGCGGGGCAGGGCGGCCGGGGATGAGCGCGGTGGTGATGATGATGTCGACGTCCGCGGCCTGCTCGGTGTAGATCTCGGCGGCGCGACGGTCGTAGTCCTCGCTCGTGGCCTTGGCGTAGCCGTCGGTCGACTTCTCCACCTCGACGTCGACGGCGAGGTAGGTGCCGCCGATCGAGCTCACCTGGTCCGCGACCTCGGGGCGGGGATCGGTCGCGCGGACGATCGCGCCGAGGCTGGAGGCGGCGCCGATCGCGGCGAGGCCCGCGACGCCCGCACCGGCGACGAGCACCTTGGCCGGCGGGACCTTGCCCGCCGCGGTGACCTGGCCGGTGAAGAACCGGCCGAACTCGTGGGCGGCCTCGACGACGGCGCGGTACCCGGCGATGTTCGCCATGGAGCTGAGCACGTCCATCGACTGCGCGCGGGAGATGCGCGGCACCGCGTCGAGAGCGAGCGCGGTGATGCCGCGCTGCGCCAGCGCCTCGAGGAGGTCGGGACGCAGAGCCGGAGACAGCAGCGCGACGAGCGTCGCCCCGTCCGCCAGCGCATCGATCTCGGCGGCGGTCGGCGCCGCGATCTTCAGCACCACGTCGGACGCCCACGCCTCGGCGGCCGGCACGATCGCGGCCCCCGCCTCGCGGTATTCCGCGTCCGGAGCGGACGAGCGCTCGCCCGCCCCGGCCTCGACGACCACGTCGTATCCCAGCCGGCGGAGTGTCGCCACCGTCGCCGGGGTCGCGGCGACGCGCGCCTCCTCCGGCCCTTCCTTCACGATTCCGATCTGCACGCTCGAGATCCTTCCGTCCGACGACTTCGTCGGGCTCGCGGCGCCCGTATCGGGGTGCGGACGCCTGATGACCGGTCAAGGCTACTGAAGGCGCCGGAAGGATCCGCAGTCCATACCGGTATACCTTCGCGTAATTTTCCGGGTTCTTTCGATTGTTACGTCACGCGTGCGGCACGCGGACGCGACGGCGCCGGGCCGGGCCCGAAACGGCGCCCGGCTCCGGGGACGGCGGATGCCCGTGCCGTCCCCGAACCGGCGTGGTGCCCGGGCGTCAGCGGCCGCTGACGCTGCCGAACACCTTCGCGACGGGAGCGACGACCAGCGGCCTCGCGGCGAACCAGCCGATCGCGATGACGACCAGCGAGGCGAGGAACACCCAGAACCCGGTCCACGTCACCGCGTCCTGCGACGCGAACATGTGGTTGAGGTTGCGGAGCATCCCCGTCAGCAGCACGAGCGCCACGTGCACGACGATGAAGCCGACGAAGTACAGCATCACCGGGAAGTGCACGGCGCGGGCCCACTCGACCGGGTACGCCTTCGACAGCCCCTCGGCCTGCTTGGGCCACATCCCCGACATCCGGAAGCCCGTGATCGCGGCGAGCGGGGCGGCGAGGAAGACGGTGGCGAAGTAGGCGAGCTGCTGCAGTGCGTTGTAGTTGTTCCAGCCGTTCTCGTGCGGCCAGTCGAGCGACACGTACTGCAGCGCCGACGACAGCGCGTTCGGGAAGACCTCCCAGCTCGTGGGCACGATCCGCACCCAATGGCCCGTGACGATCAGCAGCACGACGAAGATCACGCCGTTGACGAGCCAGAGCACATCGAGAGCCTGGTGCAGCCACAGGGTCAGGCTGATCTTGCCCTTCGGGTCGTTCCTCGGCGACCAGAACGCCGTGGGGCGCTTCTCGGTGCGCACCCGGAGCCCGGATCGGATGATCAGGACCATCAGGAACATGTTGAAGAAGTGCTGCCAGCCGATCCAGGGGGCGAAGCCCGGCTCGACCGGGATGCCCGGCTCGTACTCGCCGGGGAAGGCGGCGAGGAAGTCCTGCATGAACGGCATGCTCAGCAGCGCGCGGACGAACACGACGGCGGCGCCGGCCAGCAGTGCCAGCCCTGCCGCGCCCAGCAGGCCCGCGAGGACCTGGGGCCAGGTGGGCCGACGCCGACCCGACTGCTCCTCGGCGGGGACCGGACCGCGCGGCGCCGTGCCGTGCCACGCCGTGCGGCGGAACGGCAGCGGGGTCGAGACGTCGGGGACGGAGGAAGCCGGCGCCATGGATGCCGCGACCGGGGCGGCCGCGGCGGGCGTCTCGGCGGCGTCCGCCGGCTCAGCCGTCGACGCGGCCTGCGCCCGCGCGGCGGCGGTCCCTGCGGGCGGCCAGGGCTCGCCGCCGTCGACACGGGGCAGCCCCCGGCGCAGCGCGGCGCCCTCCCGCGACGGGACGGGCGCGGCCGACGCAGCGGGTGCCGCGACCGCGGGGGCGGACGCGGGCTCGGGTCGCGGGACCGCGGGCGCCTCGGCGTCGACCGCAGCGGCGGACGGCACGACCGCACCGGTCGTCGCCGTGCTCCCGGCCGCAGCGGACGCGGGGGCGGGGACGGTGCCGGACGGCGGCCAGGGATCTCCGCCCGCCACCCGGGGCAGTCCTCGGCGCAGGCGTCCGGCGCCGTGCGTCGCCGGCGTCGGCGCGGGCAGGTCCCGCGCCTCGGCGGCGGGCGGCGGAGCGGTCTCGGCGGCGAGGGCCGCATCGGTCCCCGGCGCCGTGTCCGCCGTCGGCACGTCGGGCGTCGGCGGCTCGGCGGGTGACTCCTCCGCGATGGGCTCGTCGACGGCGGCGTCGGGCGCGGCGCCCTCGGGGGGCCACGGATCGCCGCCTGCGGTGCGGGGCAGGCCTCTGCGCATCGTCGCCATGGCGGCCTACTTCCGCGCCCGCAGCGCCTCGATCACCTGCGGGACGACCGTGAAGAGGTCGCCGACGATGCCGAAGTCGGCGACGTCGAAGATCGGGGACTCGGGGTCCTTGTTGATCGCGACGATCGTCTTGGCCGTCTGCATGCCCGCTCGGTGCTGGATCGCGCCGGAGATCCCCAGGGCGATGTAGAGCTGCGGGGAGACCGAGACGCCGGTCTGCCCGACCTGGTGGGCGTAGGGGATGTACCCGGCGTCGACGGCCGCACGGGAGGCGCCGACCGCTCCGCCGAGCTCGTCGGCGAGCTCCTCCACGAGCGAGAACGCCTCCTTGGACCCGAGTCCGCGCCCGCCCGAGACCACGACCTTCGCCCCGCGCAGCTCCGGGCGCGAGGACGTCGCCTCGACCGCCTGGATCTCCCCCGCCGACGCGGCGGGAGAGGCGGACGGGGTGACGTCGAGGGCCTCGACGCGCGCCTGCTTCGCCTCGGCCCTGGCGTCCACGGCCCCCTGGCGGATCGTGATGACCGGGGTGCCGAAAGTCGGCGCGGAGTCGACGAGGAACGCCCCGCCGTACACCGAGTGGTGCGCGACGACGCCCTGGTCGTCGCGCGAGACGCCGATCGCGTCGACGGAGAGGGCCAGGCGCTCGCGGACGGCGAGACGGCCGGCGACGTCGCGCCCCGCGATCGAGTTCGACACGAGGACCGCGTCGGGGCGCACGGCCGCATAGGCGGCCTGCAGGGCGTCGACGACCGGGACGGTCAGCGCGGCGGCGTCGGCGTCCGCCGTCAGCACCACCTCGGCACCGGCGGCCGCCGCGGCCTCGACGGCCGCCTGTGCGGTGCCGGCCGGTGCCGCGACGAGGGCGACGGGCGCGCCGAGCGTCGACGCCGCGCCCAGCAGGGCCGCGGTGCTCGGCGCCGCTTCGCCCGCGGGGGTCACGTCGACGAGGACGAGGATCGCGTTCTCGGGGTATCCCATGTCACACCAGCCTGTTCTGCGCGAGGAACTCCACCAGCTGCGCGGCGGCGTCGCCCTCGTCCGTGATCTTCACACCGGCCGCCCGCGGCGGCTTCTCGGCGACCGCGGTCATGATCGTCTGCGGGGCCTCGGCCGGATCGACGCTCACGCCCAGGTCGGCGAGGCTCAGCACCTCCAGCGGCTTCTTCTTGGCCGCCATGATGCCCTTGAAGTTCGGGAAGCGCGCGTCCGGCAGCGCTTCGGTGATCGAGACGACCGCGGGCAGCTGCGCGGAGACCTCCTGTGCGCCGTAGTCCGTCACGCGGGTGCCGCTGACGGCGTCCGCGGAGATCGTCACCGCGCTCAGGGCGGTCAGCTGCGCGAAGCCGAGGTGCTCGGCCAGCATCGCCGGGAGCACCCCGCCCGAGCCGTCCGTGGAGAGGTTGCCGGTGAGGACGAGGTCCGGCTCGCCGCGGCGCACGACCTCCGCCAGGACCGCGGCGGTCACGCCCAGGTCGGCGCCCCGCAGCTGCTCGTCGACGACGTGCACGGCGGATCCCGCGCCCATGGCCAAGGCCCGGCGCACGGAGGCCGTCGCGGACTCCGGCGCCATCGACACGGCGACGACCTCGGTGCCCGCGTTCGCGTCGGCGTAGGACAGGGCGACCTCGAGCGCGCGCTCGGTGATCTCATCCAGCACCACGTCACCGGCGGCCCGATCGGCCAGGCCGGTGGTCAGATCCAGCTTGCGGTCCCCGTACGTGTCGGGGACCTCTTTCACCAGGACGAAGATCTTCATCGATTGCTCCTCACGCCTTCTCGATTCTATCCGGGCGGGGGTCCGCCCCCGACGCCGCCTCGTCCACCGCCCGCACGATCTCGCGCAGGGCCGGGGCCACGTCGTCGCGGCCGTATCCGAGCAGCCGCACCTTCGCCGGATCGGGTTCGTACGCGATGACCGCGCCGCGTCCCTGGACGATGAACCGATCCGGCTGGAAGGGGTGCTCCTCGTCCCGCTCCTCGATCACCCGATCGCTTCCGGCGGCATCGGCGAGGAGCTGGAAGTAGTCGCGGTAGGTGTGGTTCTCGTCGCCGACGAGGTAGGCCGTGCCGGGCTCGCCGTGCGCCAGCGCGCCGCGCACGGCCTGGGACAACGAGCGCAGCGACATGTAGTTCGTGCCGCCGGGAGGCGCGAACAGCGGCGGCTCGGGCCGCTCGCCGCGCACCCAGGCGACCATGCGCGCGTACCCGCGCACGTCGCGTCCGGTCCGCATCCCGACGATCGACGGCGGGTTGACGGTGATCGCCGCGAACCCGTCCCCGGACAGCGCCCGCGTGCGCTCGTCCGCGAGCCTGCGCGCACGGACGTACGGGATCCGATCGGCCCACTCCGGGTGCAGCTGGTGATAGTAGCTCCCGATCTGCACGAGACGTCGGACGCCCGCAGCCTTGGCGGTCGCCGCGAACGCGGGCACCCCCGTGCTCTGCGTCCGCTCCCAGAACGCCTCGTCCTCGTGCTCGGCCCGCACGTGCCGGATGTCGTTGCCCGCGGCGAAGACCACGGCATCGAAGCCCTCCAGCTCCCGGGCGCCCACGGCCCCCGGCTCCCCCGCCCGTGCGGTGTAGTCGCCGACGAGGCGCGGCCCCGCCTCGCCCGGCACCGGGTCCGAGGCCGTCCGCGACAGCACGGCGACCTCGTCCCCGTCGGCGGCGAGGTCCGCGACGATCCGTCCGCCGATCATCCCCGTCCCGCCGACGACGAGCACCCGGCTCATGCGAACACCGCCCGGCCGTCGGAGATCGCCGGCGCGGCGTCGCGGAGGACCTCGAACGCGCCGTCCGCGGCGCCCGCGTCCCGCAGCAGGAGGGCGTCGCCCGGGACGACCGGGCCGCTGAAGCGACCGGAGAGCGTGCGCAGGTCCGCCGGATGGGCGCCACGCGCCTCGGCGAGGGCCCCTGCCGCGGTCGCGAGGGTGCACAGGCCCTGCAGGATCGGGCGGGGCTGCCCGATCCGCGCGGAGGCGTCGGGATCGATGTGGATGTGGTGCCGGTCGCCGGTCAGCCGGTAGAGCGCGGCCTGCTCGGCGAAGGTGCGGACGACCCGCTCCTGCGCCCATGTGCGCTCCTGCGGAGCCTCGCGCCCGGGTCCGCGGTCGCCGCCGAAGCCGCCGCGGCCGGGGGCGAAGATCGACCACGTCGCGGCGAACAGATCGCTCTCCACGATGACCTCGAACACGGCGGCGGAGCCCTTGTCCCAGACCGCCCCGACCCGCGCGGCAAGCCGGATCTCCCCCGCCCTCGGCAGCTCCCCCCGCACCTCCAGGCTCTGCGCCCCGTGCACGGACCGCGCGTCGAACGCCCCTTCGCCGGCCAGGACGTCCGGCGCCCACTGCGCCAGAGTGAGCCCGAAGGTGGGGAGCACCCGCAGCCGATCCTCGAACACCAGATCCAGCTGATCAGCCCGCGCGCCCACGGCGAGGGCGTAGAGGATCGCGTCCCGCTCGTCGTAGCCGACGGTCCGCTCTCCGAGCGACCGGCCCGCCCAGTCCCCCGCGGGCACGGTCCCCCGCTCGGGCGCCTCCGCCGCACTCATGCGCCGTACACCGGCTCGGGCTCGGCGCCCTCGGCGACGAGCGCACGGACGACCTCGCCGAGCTCCTCGGCCCGCCAGCGTCGTCCCGCGTCCCGGAACGCGCCATGGCGCCAGCCGTCCTCCAGGCAGATCCGTCCGCCCTCGATCTCGATCACCCGTCCCGTGACGTCGCAGTCGGCGCTGGCGAGCCAGGCGACGACCGGCGAGACGTTGGCCGGGTCCATCCGGTCGAAGCCGTCCGCCGGAGCCGCCATAGCCTCGGCGAAGGCGCCCTCCGTCATGCGGGTGCGGGCCGAGGGGGCGAGGGCGTTGACCCCCACGCCGTAACGGGCGAGCTCGTGCGCGGCCACGAGGGTCAGCGACGCGATCCCGCCCTTGGCCGCCGAGTACGCCGCCTGCCCGACGCTTCCCTGGAGCCCCGCGCCGGAGGAGGTGTTGATCACGCGGGCCGTCGGCATGCGCCCCTCCTTGGCCTCGGTCCGCCAGTGGGCGGCGGCGTGGCGAAGCGGCGCGAAGTGCCCCTTCAGGTGGACGCGGATCACGGCGTCCCACTCGCTCTCCTCGGCGTTGACGAGCATGCGGTCCCGGACGAAGCCGGCGTTGTTGACCAGGATGTCGAGGCGCCCGAAGTCGGCGATCGCCTGATCGACGAGGCCCTTCGCCTGAGCGAAGTCCGCGACGTCCGCGCCGTTGACGACGGCCTCCCCGCCGTCGGCCCGGATGAGGTCGACGACCTCCTGCGCGGGTCCTGAGGAGGCGCCGTCGCCGTCGAGGGCCGTGCCGAGGTCGTTCACGACGACTCTCGCCCCCTGCCGGGCGAGCTCCAGGGCGTGCTCGCGCCCGATCCCGCGTCCTGCCCCGGTCACGATCGCGACGCGTCCGTCAAGGATTCCGGTCATGGGTGCTGCTCTCCTTCGAGTCCGCGTCGATGACGCCGTGGGTGTCGGTCGGCACCCACACTACCCACTCAACCAAGCAAGTGTTAGGGTGTTGAGCAAACGTTAGGTTAGGAACCCGGATGACACTCTCCGCAACGGTGCGCGACAACGGTGTACGCATCATCACGATGGCCTATCCCCCGGTCAACGCCCTCCCCGTCGCCGGGTGGTTCGACGTCGCCGCCGCCCTGCGGGAGGCGTCCGAGGACGACCGCACGCGGGTCGTGGTCCTCCGGGCCGAGGGCCGCGGCTTCAACGCCGGCGTCGACATCAAGGAGATGCAGCGGATCGAGGGCTTCCGCGGGATCCTCGGCGCGAACCGCGGCTGCTACGAGGCGTTCAAGGCCATCTACGAGTGCCGCGTCCCCGTCGTCTCGGCGGTCAACGGCTTCTGCCTGGGCGGCGGCGTGGGCCTCGTGGGCAACAGCGACGTGATCATCGCCGCGGACGACGCCTACTTCGGCGTTCCCGAGGTCGACCGCGGCGCCCTGGGCGCGGCGACGCACCTCGCGCGCCTGGTCCCGCACCACATGCTCCGGGCGATGTACTACACCAGCCGCACCGTGACGGCGAAGGAGCTCGCCGCGTTCGGCACCGTGACCGCCGTCGTGCCCCGCGAGGAGCTCGACGCCCAGGCGGTCGCCTTCGCCGACGAGATCGCCGCCAAGGACCCTCGCGTCATCCGCGCCGCGAAGGAGGCGCTCAACGGCATCGACCCGATCGACCCGAACCGCAGCTACCGCTTCGAGCAGGGATTCACCTTCGAGCTCAACCTGGCGGGCGTCGCCGACGAGCACCGCGACGAGTTCGTCGCGACAGGCGGGCCGCTGGAGACGTGAACGCCCTCTTCGCCCTCGACGACGTCGCCGCGCTCCTGCGCGACGGGATGACGATCGGGATCGGCGGCTGGGGATCGCGCCGCAAGCCGATGGCGCTGGTCCGTGCCGTGGTCCGATCCGGCGTCCGGGATCTGACGATCGTGAGCTTCGGCGGACCGGACGTCGGGATCCTCTGCGCCACCGGGCAGGCCTCGACCGTCGTCCACGGCTTCGTCTCCCTGGACACCGTCGCCATCGACCCGTACTTCGCCGCGCGTCGGCAGCGCGGAGAGGTCCGCAGCGTCGAGCTGGACGAGGGGATGCTCGTCGCCGGGCTCCGCGCGGCCTCGCGCCGTCTCCCGTTCGAGGCGACGCGGGCCGGCGCCGGATCCGACGCCGTGCTCCGGAACCCCGACATCCGCACGATCACCTCGCCCTACGCCGACGGGGAGGTCCTCGTCGCCATGCCCGCGGTGCCGCTCGATCTGGCTCTGGTGCACCTGGATCGGGCGGACGAGCACGGCACCGCCGTGGTTCTCGGCCCGGACGCGCACTTCGACGACCTCTTCGCCCGCGCGGCCGCCCGCACGGTCGCCTCGGTGGAGGAGGTCGTGTCGACGTCCGCGCTGCTGACCGGCGCCGGGCACACCGCCACCGTCCTGAACCGCACCGAGATCGATCGGGTCGTTCCGTGCCCCGGGGGCGCCGGGTTCACCGCGCACCCGCCGTTCGCCCCGCGCGACGAGGCCCTGCAGGGCGCGTACGTCGCCGCGGCCGCCTCGCCCGAGGCGTGGGACGACTTCCGCCGGTCCTTCGTCGACGTCGACGAGGCGACCTATCGCGCCGAGGTCGCGCGGTTCCACGCGGAGGCCCGGACGTGAACGCCTCGCGGGCCGAGGTCGCCGTCGCAGCGTGCAGCGACCTGCTCCGCGGCGCCGGGGCGATCCTGGCCAGCCCCACCGGCGTCATCCCGACCATCGGCACGCGCCTGGCCCGCCTCACCCATGCACCCCGGCTGCTGCTCAGCGACGGCGAGGCCACCCTCTACGCCGACACCCCCGCGATCGACGAGCCCTTCCGCGAGCCCGAGGCCCCGCTGCCGTACCGGGAGCTGTTCGAGCTCATCGCCCGAGGACGACGCCACGTCATCATGGGCGCCGCCCAGCTCGACCGGTTCGGGAATCAGAACCTCTCCGCGATCGGGGAGCGCGACCGGCCCGTCCGGCAGCTCCTCGGCGCCCGCGCGGCGGCGACGAACACCGCCAACCACGCCACCAGCTACTGGATCGCGCGGCATGCCCCGCGGGTCTTCGTCCCTGCCGTCGACGTCGTCACCGGCGTCGGGCGCGCCCGGGCCGTGGCCGAGGGCTCCGACCGCTTCCACGACGTCCGGCGCGTGGTGACCGACCTCGCCGTGCTGGACTTCTCCGGCCCCGGAGACTCCCTGGCGCTGGTCAGCGTGCACCCCGGCGTGACCGTCGCCGAGGTGAAGGCGGCCACCGGCTTCCCCCTCCACGTTCCGGACGACGCCGGAACCACCCGCGTGCCCGACGCCGAGGAGCTCCGGCTCATCCGCGAACGCCTCGATCCCCGACGCCTCAGAGACAGAGAGGTCCCCTCCCCATGAGCACTCCCCCGATGATCTCCACCGCGCTCACCCGGCTCACCGGCGTCGACCACCCGATCGTGCAGACCGGCATGGGCTGGGTGGCGGGGGCGCGCCTGGTCAGCGCGACAGCGCGAGCGGGTGCGCTGGGCATCCTCGCCTCGGCGACCATGTCCTTCGACGAGCTGGAGCGGGCGATCCGGGAGGTGAAGGAGCGCACCGACCGTCCCTTCGGGGTGAATCTGCGCGCGGACGCCGGGTACGCCGAGGAGCGCATCGACCTCCTCATCCGGCACGGGGTCGCGGTGGCGAGCTTCGCGCTCGCGCCGCGCCGGGAGCTCATCGCGAAGCTGAAGGACCACGGCATCGTCGTGATCCCGTCGATCGGCGCCGTGCGTCACGCCGAGAAGGTGGCGTCGTGGGGCGCGGACGCCGTGATGGTCCAAGGCGGGGAGGGCGGCGGGCACACCGGCGCCGTGCCCACCTCGCTGCTGCTGCCCTCCGTGGTCTCGGCGGTCGACATCCCGGTGATCGCCGCAGGCGGATTCCACGACGGGCGGGGCCTCGCTGCGGCGCTCGCCTACGGCGCCGTCGGCGTCGGCATGGGGACGCGCTTCCTGCTGACGAGCGACAGCGCCGTGCCCGAGGCGATCAAGCGGCGCTATCTGGAGTTCGGACTGGACGGGACGGTCGTGACGACCAGGGCCGACGGGATGCCGCACCGGCTCCTGCGCACGGAGTACGTCGAGGGGCTCGAGCGCACGGGTGCGATCGGCCGACTGCTGCCGACCCTGCGCCGGTCGCTCGAGTTCAAGCGGATGTCCGGCCTGAGCTGGCTGGGCCTGGCGAAGGACGCGCTCTCCATGAAGAAGGCGACCGGGCGGTCGTGGGCGCAGATGACGCAGGCGGCGAACACGCCGATGCTGCTCAAGGCCGGGCTCGTCGACGGCGACACCGGAGCGGGCATGCTCGCCTCGGGGCAGGTCGTCGGCCTGATCGACGACCTGCCGAGCTGCGAGGAGCTCGTCGACCGGGTCGTCCGCGACGCCGCCGCCCACCTCCGCGCCGCCGCCGCCCGCCTCCTCTGACGTCGAGTGGTCAGTTTTTGTGGGTTCCGCGGCCGTGAACCCACAAAAACTGACCACTCGACGGCTCAGAGGCGCTCGATGATCGTCACGTTGGCGACGCCGCCGCCCTCGCACATCGTCTGCAGGCCGTAGCGCCCGCCGGTGCGCTCGAGCTCGTTCAGCAGCGTGGTCATCAGACGCGCGCCGGTCGCGCCGATCGGGTGGCCGAGAGCGATGCCTCCGCCGTTGACGTTGACCCTGCCGTGGTCGACCTTCAGTTCGTCCATCCAGGCGAGCACGACCGACGCGAAGGCCTCGTTCGTCTCGAACAGGTCGATGTCGTCCACGGTCATCCCGGCGCGCTCCAGCGCATACCGTGTCGCCGGGATCGGGGCCGTCAGCATCCACACCGGATCCGCGCCGCGCACGGACAGGTGATGGATCCGCGCGCGCGGCGTGAGCCCGTGGTCCGCGACCGCCTGCTCGGAGGCGATGAGGACCGCCGCGGCCGCGTCGGAGATCTGCGACGCCACGGCCGCCGTGATCCGGCCGCCGTCGACGAGCGTGGGGAGCGCGGCCATGCGCTCGAGCGAGGTCTCCCGCCGGGGGCCCTCGTCCGTGGCGATCCCGTCGAGGGGCGCGATCTCGCCGACGAAGCGTCCGTCGTCGATCGCGGCGATCGCGCGGTGGTGGCTCGCGAGCGCGAACTCCTCCATCCGCTCGCGCGTGATCCCCCAGTGCGCGGCGATCATCTCGGCCGCGCGGAACTGCGAGACCTCCTGGTCGCCGTACCGCGCCCGCCAGCCGGGGGACTCGGCGAACGGCGTCGTGAAGCCGTAGGCGGCGCCGGCGGCCATCGCGGCGGAGATGGGGATCGCCGACATGTTCTGCAGGCCCCCGGCGACGACGAGGTCGTTCGTGCCGCTCATCACCGCCTGGGCGGCGAAGTGGATGGCCTGCTGGCTCGACCCGCACTGCCGGTCGACCGTCACGCCCGGGACGTGGTCGGGGAGCCCCGCGACGAGCCATGCCGTCCGGGCGACGTTGCCGGCCTGGGAGCCGAGGGTGTCGGTGCAGCCCATGATGACGTCGTCGACCGCCCCCGGGTCGATCCCGGTGCGTTCGACGAGCGCACCGATGGCGTGGGCGCCGAGATCGGCGGAGTGCACGCCGGCGAGCGCGCCGCCGCGCTTGCCGACGGGGGTGCGGACCGCGTCGACGATGTAGGCAGTGCTCATGGGGGATCCTTCGTGATGGACGGACGGGGGACGGCGGTCAGGCGTGCTGACTGGAGACGGACACGACCTCGCCGGTCATGTAGGAGGAGTAGTCGCTGGCGAGGAAGACCATCACGTTGGCCACCTCCCACGGCTCCGCGGCGCGCCCGAAGGCCTCCCGCGCCTTCAGCGCCTCCAGGTGCTCGGGGGTGGTCACCTTCTCCAGGAAGGGGTGCATGGCCAGGCTCGGGGAGACGGCGTTGACGCGGATGCCGTGGGCGGCGAGATCCATCGCGGCCGAGCGGGTGAGCGCCATGACCCCGGCCTTGGCCGCGGCGTAGTGGGCCTGGTCCTGCTGAGCCCGCCAGCCGATCACCGAGGCGTTGTTCACGATGACGCCCTGCGTTCCGGCCGCGACCATGCGGCGTCCGGCCGCCCGGATGCAGCGGAACGTGCCGGTGAGACTGATGTCCAGGACCCGTGACCACTGCTCGTCGGTCATGTCGAGGATCGAGACGGAGCCGCCGAGCCCGGCGTTGTTGATGAGGACGTCGAGGGGCCCGCCCTCCTCCGCCGCGTCCAAGAGGTCCGCGATCTGCTCCTCGTCGGTGACGTCGCAGGGCACCGTGCGCACGCGCTCCTCGCCGAACCGGGCGCCGAGCTCGACGCGGGCCTCCTCCAGCCGCCCGGCGTGGGTGTCGCCCAGCACGACGAGCGCGGCCCCCTCCTCCAGGCACCGGATCGCGGTCGCGGAGCCGATGCCCGCACCCGCCGCGGCGGTGACGACGACCCGTCGTCCTTCGAGGAGACCGTGGCCGGGGACGTACTCCGGCGCGCTCGTGACGGGACGGTGCGGGATGCTGCTCATGGTCGTGCCTCTCGGGGAAGGCCGAGCACGCGCTCGGCGATGACATTGCGCTGGATCTCGTCGGACCCGCCGTAGATGGTGTCGGCGCGGCTGAACAGGAAGAGGGTCTGCAGATCGTCCAGGGCGTAGGGCGGCTCGGAGACGGTGAGGGCGTCGGGGCCGGCGACGGCCATCGCGAGCTCCCCCAGCGCGCGATGCCAGCCCGACCACAGGAGCTTCGTCACGGACGCGTCGTGCCCCTGTTCTCCCCCGAGGGTGCGGAGGGCATGGAGGCGGATGACCTCCAGGCCCATCCGGGCCTGGACCAGGCGGTCGCGCAGCAGAGGGTCGTTCCCGGCGCCGTTGCGCTCGGCGAGCGCGACGACCTCGTCGAACTCGCGGCGGAAGGCGATCTGCTGCGCGAGCGTGGACACGCCGCGCTCGAATCCGAGCGTGGACATCGCGACGGCGAACCCCTCGCCCTCGGCACCGACGACGAGGCCCGCCTCCGTGACGGCGTCGTCGAAGAAGACCTCGTTGAACTCGCTGGTGCCGGTGAGCTGCAGGATCGGGCGCACGTCGACACCGGGCTGGTCCATGGGGACGAGCAGATAGGACAGCCCCCGGTGGCGGGACGACCCCGCCTCGGTCCGGGCGATGACGAAGCACCACTGCGCGTGCTGCGCGAGCGACGTCCACACCTTCTGCCCGTTGACGACCCAGCGGTCCCCGTCCCGCACGGCGCGCGTCGAGACCGCCGCGAGGTCGGAGCCGGCGCCCGGCTCGGAGTACCCCTGGCACCACAGCTCCTCGACGGCGACGATCCTCGGCAGGAACCGGGCCTGCTGCTCCGGTGTGCCGTGCGCGATGAGCGTGGGGCCGAGCAGCTCCTCGCCGAGGTGGTTCACCCGGGCCGGCGCGTTCGAGCGCGCGTACTCCTCATGGAAGATGACCTGCTGGGCGAGGCTCAGCCCGCGTCCGCCGTGCTCGACCGGCCAGCCGACGCAGGTCCACCCGGCCGCCGCCATGTGCCGGTTCCACTCCAGCCGCTCCTCGAACATCTCGTGCTCGCGGCCGGATCCGCCGCGACCGCGCAGGTCGGCGAAGCGTCCGGTCAGGTTCTCCT
This sequence comes from Microbacterium resistens, assembly GCF_021172025.1. Taxonomy (NCBI): domain Bacteria; kingdom Bacillati; phylum Actinomycetota; class Actinomycetes; order Micrococcales; family Microbacteriaceae; genus Microbacterium; species Microbacterium resistens. The sequence goes on along the minus strand of NZ_CP082781.1, from coordinate 3,372,288 downwards.
CGAGCCATCCTCGGATCTCGGCCCGGAACTCCGCGTCCTGCGCGGTGTCTGTCCCATCCACCCTGTCCTCCTCATCGAGACGTCGTGGCCAGCGGCACGGTGTTCCCGTATAGTATCAAGAAACCAAGCATTTGTTTGGTTCCCTGTCCGGGCAGCCGCACGGACCGCCGCCGTCGTTCAAGGAGGAACGGGTCATGAGCACCGACGAACACGACCCCGTCGTGACCTACGAGGTCCGCGGCGCGGTCGCGGTCATCCGCCTCAACCGGCCGCGCTACCGCAACGCGCAGAACTCTCGGGTGACCTACGCCCTCGACGCCGCGTTCGTCCGCGCCGTGGACGACGACGACGTCAAGGCCATCGTGCTCGGCGGCAACGGGGACCACTTCTGCGCCGGGCACGACATCGGCACCCCGGAGCGCGACATCGACCAGAGCTTCGAGCGCCGGGCCGTCATCTGGTGGGACCACGTCGGCGCCGAGGGCGTGGACTCCCGGTTCGCGCGCGAGTCCGAGGTGTACCTGGGCATGTGCCGCCGGTGGCGGGAGATCCCGAAGCCCGTGATCGCCATGGTGCAGGGGGCCTGCATCGCGGGCGGGCTGATGCTCGCCTGGTCGTGCGACTTCATCGTCGCCTCTGCGGACGCGTTCTTCCAGGATCCGGTCGTGACCATGGGGATCCCCGGCGTCGAGTTCTTCGCGCACCCCTGGGTGACGAACCCGCGCGCCGCGAAGGAGATGCTGTACACCGGCGACCGGATGAGCGCCGACCGCGCGTACGAGCTCGGCATGGTCAACCACGTCGTGCCGCGCGAGGAGCTCGAGGAGCGGACGCTGGCGATCGCGGAGCGGATCGCCCGCATGCCTCGCCTGGGCCTCGCGCTGACCAAGAAGGCGGTGAACCAGGCGGAGGACCTGCAGGGGATGCGCGCCGGGATGGACTCGGTCTTCGGGCTGCACCACGCCGCCCACGCGCACAACGCCGAGGTCGGCGGGGACTCGCTCGCCGGTGTCACCGCGCGCACGATCCGCGACGGGGAGAAGGCATGAACCTCGATCTCACACCGGAGCAGGAGGCGTTCGCCGCCGAGGCGCGCGCCTGGCTGCGCGCGCACGTCCCGTCCGCACCGCTGCCGTCGATGGACACCGCCGAGGGCTTCGCGGCCCACCGCGCGTGGGAGGCGACCCTCGCCTCGGGCGGCTGGTCGGTCGTCGCATGGCCCGAGGAGTACAACGGGCGCGGGACCGGGCTGGTCGAGTGGGTGCTCTTCGAGGAGGAGTACTACCGGGCCGGGGCGCCGACCCGCGTCGCGCAGAACGGGATCTCCCTGCTGGCCCCGATCCTCTTCGAGCACGGCACACCCGCGCAACGCGAGCGGTATCTGCGCCCCATGACCGACGGCTCCCTCATCTGGGCGCAGGCCTGGTCCGAGCCCGGCGCCGGCAGCGACCTCGCCGCGATCCGCAGCACCGCGCGGCGCGACGAGGAACGCGGCGGCTGGGTGCTGAACGGCCAGAAGATCTGGAGCTCGCGGGCGGCGTGGGCGGACCGCGGGTTCGGCCTGTTCCGCTCGGACCCCGCGGCGCAGCGCCACCGCGGGCTGACCTACTTCATGTTCCCCCTGGACGCGGACGGGATCACCGTCCGGCCGATCGAGCAGCTGGACGGCGGCACGGGCTTCGCCGAGATCTTCTTCGACGACGTCTTCGTGCCCGATGACGACGTGCTCGGGGCCCCGGGAGACGGATGGCGGGTGGCGATGAGCACCGCGGGCAACGAGCGAGGGCTGTCGCTGCGCGCCCCGGGGCGCTTCCTCGCCGCCGCCGACCGGCTGATCGACCTGTACGACGACCGCGCGGCGTCCGCGTCGCCGACGAGCCGCGACGACGTGGTCGACGCCTGGATCGGCGCCGAGGCGTACCGGCTGTTCACCTGGCGCACGGTCAGCGCGATGCTCGACGGCGTCGAGGTGGGTGCGGAGGGCAGTATGAACAAGGTGTTCTGGTCCGAGCTCGATCTGCACATCCAGCAGACGGGTCTGGATCTGCTCGGCGCCGAGGCGGAGCTGCGCGGCGCGGGCGCCGTCGACGACGGGCGCTGGGCCGAGGACTATCTGTTCGCGCTGGCCGGGCCGATCTACGCGGGCACCAACGAGGTGCAGCGCAACATCATCGCGGAGCGGATCCTCGGGCTCCCGCGCGGCGGAGACGGAAGGCGGTCCTGATGCGTCTGCTCACCACGGAGGAACAGGACGCGGTCGCCGCGGCGATCGACGACGTCGTCGAGGCCGCCGGAGGGGCGGACGTCGCGCAGAGCTGGGCCGCCGGCGACCTCTCCGCCGGGCTGGCACTGTGGGCGCAGTTCGCGGAGCTGGGCCTCACGGGTCTGCGCGTGCCCGAGACGGAAGGGGGCTTCGGCGGCGGCCTGGACGACCTCGTCGTGGTCTTCGAACGCCTGGGCTTCCACGGGGTCCCCGGGCCCTACGTCGAGACCGTCGCACTGCTGCCGCGCCTGATCTCCGAGGCGGACCGCGCCGCGCTCGTCGGCGGGGCCGTGGCGACCGCCGCCGTGTCCGGCCTCTCGCCGTTCGCGCCCGACCCGGACGCGGCGACGCTGCGGTACGTGGTCGACGGCGACCGCATCGCCCCGGCGACGCTGGAGCGGACGGGGCAGTCCCTGGCCCCCACCCGTCGGCTGGGCGTGCTCGCCGCCGACGGAGAGGCACGGGCGATCACGCCGGATGCCCGTGCCTCCGCCGAGCGCGAGGCCGTGCTCGCCGCCTCCGCCGTGCTGCTCGGCGCCGGCGAGCGCCTCCTTCGGGAGGCGGTGCAGTACGCCGGCGTGCGCGAGCAGTTCGGGCGCCCGATCGGCGAGTTCCAGGCGCTCAAGCATCAGCTCGCCGACGTGCGGGTCGCGCTGAGCTTCGCCCGGCCGCTGCTGTGGAACGCGGCGCTCACGGCCGACACCGGCACCGGCGACCGGGACAGCTCGGCCGCGAAGATCGCCGCGTCGGAGGCGGCGACCCGCGCGGCCCGCGTCGCCCTGCAGGTGCACGGCGCGATCGGTTACACGGCCGAGCACCCGCTGCGGATCTGGCTCGGGCTCGTCCCCGCGCTGTCCCGCGTCTGGGGCACGCCCGCCCAGCACCGCGCCCGCGTGGCCGGTGCGATCCTGTCCGACGGCTCGAGCGCGAGGGAGCGAGCATGAACTTCACCGTCACCGAGGAGCAGGAGGAGCTGATCGAGCTCGTCCGCGCGGTCCTCGCACAGCGCTCGGACGACCGCGCGATGCGGGCCGCGCTCGAGAGCGACGCGGGATACGACACCGAGCTCTGGCGGCTGCTGTGCACGGAGATCGGCGCCGCCTCGCTCGCGATCCCGGAGGAGGCCGGCGGGGCCGGGTTCTCCACGTTCGAGACCCACCTCGTGCTCGAGGAGCTCGGTCGCGGTCTCACGCCGTCCCCCTACCTCGGCTCCGTGGCGATCACGGCGCAGGCCATCCTCGCGACGCACGATGACGAGGCGGCGGCGCGCCTGCTGCCCGGCCTGGCGGAGGGCACGAGCATCGGCGCGCTCGGCTGGGCGGCACCAGACGGCCGGTGGGACCCCGAGCGTGTCGCGGTCACGGCGACGCCCGGCGAGCCCTGGCGAGTGACCGGCCGGGTCCCGCTGGTGCTCGAGGGCGCGACGGCGGACGTCCTCGTCGTCATCGCGAAGACCCCCGACGGCGCCCGCCTCTTCGAGCTCCTGGAGCCGGACGCGGTCCGCCGGGACGTCACCCCCGCCATGGACCCCGGGCTGCGTGTCGCGACCCTGCACCTCGAGGACGTCGCCGCCCGCCCGCTCGGCGACGGCGCGCCGGACGTGCTCCCGCTCGTCCTCGACCACGCCCTGACCGCCGTCAGCGCCCTGCAGAGCGGCACCGCCGCCCGGGCGTTGGCGAGCACCCTCGCGTACGTCGGGCAGCGCGTGCAGTTCGGGCGGCCCATCGGCTCCTTCCAGGCGGTCAAGCACCGGTTGGCCGATCTGCACGTCCGGGTCGAGACCGCCGCGACGACGACCAGAGCGGCCGCGCGTGCGGTCGCGGACGGATCCGCCGAGCGCACGTCGCTCGCCCGGCTCGCGAAGGCGTGGTGCAGCGAGACCCTCGACCAGGTCGCCGCCGAGATGATCCAGCTGCACGGCGGCATCGCGATCACCTGGGAGCACGACGCCCACCTCGTGTTCAAGCGCGCGCACGCGCTCGGACAGCTCTTCGGGACCGCGGCCGAGCAGCGGGCGCGGGCGGCGGACTGGGCGCTGCAGCCCGCATGATCCGCCGCCGCGCCGGCTCAGGCCGTCACGCCGCCGTCGATGACGAAGTCCTGCCCGGTGCAGTAGCTGCTGGCGTCGCTCGCGAGGAACGCCACGAGGTTCGACACCTCCTCCGGGCGACCGGCACGCGGGATCGGGATGCCCGCGATGAAACCGACCCCCGCGCGCGTGTCCTCGCTGATCATGGGCGTGTCGACCGCCCCGGGACAGATGGAGTTGACCCGGATCCCGTGGACTCCGAGCTCCCGCGCCGCGGAGCGGGTGATGCCGCGGAGCGCGAACTTCGACGCGGAGTACGCGACGCGATCCGCGTAGCCGGTCAGACCCGCCGTCGAGGAGACGTTCACGATCGATCCGCCCCTCGCCTTCATCAGGGGCAGCATCGCCTGGATCCCCAGCATCGGACCGATCGCGTTCACGTCCATGGTGAGCCGGATCGTCCGCTCCTCGGCGTCCTCCAGCGGACCCGTCGGACAGTAGCCGGCGTTGTTGACGAGCACGTCCACCCGGCCGAACGCCCGACGGGCGGCCTCCGCCACCGCGTCCCAGGCGGCGCGCGACGAGACGTCGTGGGCGAGGCCGATCGCGCGGTCGCCGAGAGCGTCCGCGACCCCGGCGACCGCGGCCTCGTCCAGGTCGGTGAGGACGAGCCGGGCGCCGAGCCCGTGCAGGAGCCGGGCGTGTGCGCGCCCCTGGCCGCCGGCGGCGCCGGTGAGCACGACGACCGTGTCGTCGAGACGGATGAGAGGGATTGTCGTCATGACGGTCCTTCCGTGAGGGATGGTGGGTGGGCGGGTCGGCGCCCCGGGAGGGAGGAGCGCCCGTGACACGGCTGCATCACATCGGGATCACGGTGAGCGACACCGAGCGGAGCGTGGAGTTCTACCGGGCGCTGGGCGCCGTCGACGTCGTCCGCCCCCGGGAGAAGAGCGGTCCGGCGGTCGAGGCGGCCACGGGATACCCGGGCATCCGGATCCTGCTCACGTTCCTGGGCTTCGGCGACGGCGGCACGGTGATCGAGCTGGCCGAGTACCGGGGCGGCGGCTCCCGGCGCGTCGATCCCGACAACGGCAGCATCGGCGCGGCGCACCCCGCCCTGCTCGTGGATGACATCGACGAGCGTCTGCGCCGCGTCGCGGACCTCGGATACCGCGCCCTGTCCGCGCCGATGACGGCGACCGACGGGCCGATGGAGGGGTTCCGGTACGTCTACGTCCTGGGCCCGGACGACGTCCGCGTGGAGCTCCTCGAAGAGCCTCACTGAGTCCGCTCCCCGACACCGCCGGCGAGCTCGGCGCGCTCGGCCTCCTCCAGGACCAGGGCCGTCGCGGCCGCGGAGTCGCGCACGCTCTCCGGGCGGCTCGCGCCCGGCACCGGGATCATCCGGTCGGAGAGGGTCAGGAGCCATGCGAGCGCGACCCGCTGCACGCTCACCCCGCGGCGCTCGGCGACGCGACGGAAGGCGGGCGCCGCGTCGGCGAGTCCCTTCGCGGCCCTCATCCCGCCGAGCGGCCCCCAGGCGAGGAACGCCAGCCCCCGCCGTTCGCAGGCGCGGAGCACCGCGTGGCTGTCCCGGCTCAGCGGAGAGTACTCGTTCTGCACGCTGACCAGCGCGTCTCCGAGCACGTCCTTGGCGATGTCGAGCTGCGCCTCGTCCACGTTCGAGACGCCCACCCGGATCACGAGCCCTTCGTCCACGAGCCCGCGCAGCGCCCCCATCGAGTCGGCGTAGGGCACCTTCGGGTCCGGTCGGTGGTGCTGGTACAGCGGCAGCGCCGGCAGACCCAGCCGGCGCAGGGACGCCCGCGCGGCCGCGGCGAGATGCTCCGGCGATCCGTCGATCCACCAGGTGGCGTTCGGTCCCCGCGTGTGCCCGCCCTTCGTGGCGATGACGACGCGGTCGACGGCTCCGGGCACCGCGCGCAGGGCCCGCACCAGGGCGGTCTCGTTCACGCCCATGTCGCCCGTCGGACCGTAGCTGTCGGCGGTGTCGAACAGGGTGACGCCCGCGTCCAGGGCCGCGTGGACCGCACGGACGCCGCGTGCGCGGTCCGTCTCCAGGGTCTGCGTCATCGTCATGGCGCCGAAGCCGACCGCCGAGACGCGCAGGTCCCCCAGGGCGCGGGTCGGGATCACTTCCCCGCCGCCGTCCATCCGCCGTCCACGGGAAGGCACTGCCCGTAGACGTGCGTGGCGTCGCAGAGCATCCACACGATCGCCTCCGCGATCTCCTCCGGCCGTGCCAGCCGGCCCCGGGGCGTGCGCGCCTCGGCCGCCGTGAGGTCGTAGCCGGTCCGCTCCAGGTCCGCGACCATGGGGGTGCGGGTGTGGCCCGGGGCGATGGCGTTGACGCGGACGCCGCTCGGCGCCCATTCGATCGCCAGGTTCTCCATCAGCTGGCGCTCCGCGGCCTTGGCCGTGCCGTAGTCCGCCTGGTTCGCCCATCCCCGGTAGGCCGTCGTGGACGACACCATGACGATCGACGCGGGAAGACCGCCGAGTCGGCGGACGACGGCGCGGGACACGGCCAGTGCCCCGATGACGTGGACCTCGTACTGCCGCCGCATGGCGTCCAGAGCGATGTCCAGCGCGGGGACGTACGCGCCGCGGATGCCGTGGCACAGGACCACGCCGGTGACCGGCTCTTCGGCCGCGCACGCGGCGACCGCGGCGTCGACGGCGCCCTCGTCGCTGACGTCCACCCGGACGGAAGGCACGTCGTCGGCGACGGACGGCGCCAGGTCGAAGACGGTCACCCAGCCGCCCCGCGCGAGGAGCCGCTCGACGACCGCGGCGCCGATGCCGCTCGCCCCTCCGGTCACGATCGTGTGCCCGGGTCCGGTGGCTTCCCTCACGACGTCCTCCTCGACCTGTCCGCGAGACGCCATGCTAGCGTAGGGACCAAACAAGCGCTAGGTTTGCGCTGTTCGCAGAGTCGCGGAGAAGGAGCACTATGGCCGACAAACGGACCAGCCTGGATGAGGCCGTCGCCTCGATCCGGAGCGGGATGACGGTGGGCATCGGCGGATGGGGCTCCCGGCGCAAGCCGATGGCCCTCGTCCGCGCCCTGCTGCGCACGGACGCGACGGATCTGACCGTCGTCGCCTTCGGCGGGCCCGACGTGGGCCTGCTCGCCGCCGCCGGACGCATCCGCAAGCTCGTCTACGGCTTCGTCTCGCTGGACAGCATCCCCCTGGACCCGCTGTTCACGCGGGCCCGCGAGGAGGGCGCGTTCGAGGTCGAGGAGTACGACGAGGGCATGTTCGTCGCCGGCCTCCGGGCCGCCGGGCAGCGGGTCGACTTCCAGCCGATCCTCGCCGGGCTCGGCTCCGACGTGCTGCCGGCGAACCCGCGACTGAAGACCATCCGTTCCCCGTACTCCGAGGAGCAGTACGTCGCCATGCCCGCGCTGCCCCTCGACGTCGCGCTCGTGCACATGAACCGCGCGGACGCCGCGGGCAACAGCCAGTATCTGGGCCCGGACCCGTACTTCGACGACCTCTTCGCGATGGCGGCGCAGCGCACCATCGTGTCCGCGGAGAAGATCGTCCCCACCGAGAGCCTGCTCGACGAGGCCTCCTTCCACACCCTGCTGTTCAGCCGGATGTACGTCGACGCCGTCGTCGAGGCGCCGTGCGGCGCGCACTTCACGACCTGCGAGCCCGACTACCCCCGCGACGAGGCCTTCCAGCGGGAGTACGCCGCCGCGGCGAAGGACCCCGACGCCTGGGCCGCCTTCACCCGGACCTACCTCGACACCGACGACGCCGGATACCACGCGGCCGTCGCCCGCTTCCACGCCGCCCAGGGAGAGTCATGACCGCGCCCGCCACCCTCGCCGAGATCTGCGTCGCCGCCTGCGCAGACACCTACCGTTCGTCCGGCGAGGTGCTCGCCCACGCCGTGGGCACCATCCCGACCATCGGCGCCCGGCTCGCCCGGCGCACCTCCGCGCCGGACATCGTGCTGACCGACGGCGAGGCCTTCCTCATGAGCGACCCGCCTCCGCTCGGGCGCAGCGCGGCCGGCGGCGGGACCATCGAGGGATGGGCCCCGTTCGGCCGGATCTTCGAGATCCTCGCGACGGGGCGACGGCAGAGCATGATGGGCGCCAGCCAGATCGATCGATACGGGAACCAGAACATCTCCCTCATCGGCGACTGGGATCGCCCGAAGCGCCAGCTCATCGGGGTCCGCGGCGCCCCCGGCAACACCGCGAACCACCGGGTCGACTACTGGGTGTCGAGGCACAGCCCGCGGGTCTTCGTCGACGCGGTCGACATGGTCTCCGGTGTGGGGAACGACCGCGCCCGAGACGCCGGGCTGCGCTTCCATCGTCTCGGCGTGATCGTGACCAACCTCGCGGTCCTCGACTACGACGAGGAGGGACGCGTCCGGGTCCGCTCGATCCATCCCGGCGTCGATCCGCAGGCGGTCGCCGACGCCACGGGCTTCCCCCTCGACGTCTCCGCCGCGGCGACCACGCGTCTGCCCGATGCGGAGGAGCTGCGCCTCATCCGCGAGGAGCTCGACCCGCGCGGCGCCCGCACGCGCGAGGTCCCCGACTGATCCGACCGGTCGTGGGCGGTCGCGCGACCGCCCACGGCTCAGTCCACGAGGAGGCCGCCGTGCAGCAGGTCGAGGTAGTTCTCGGTCAGGCTCGCCGCCGTGTGCGTGCCGCTGGGTCGGTACCAGGCCACCGTCGACCACACCGAGTCGCGGATGAAGCGGTAGGCGATCGGGGCGTCGAGGGTGTCCCGGAAGACGCCCTGACGCTGCCCCTCCCGGATCTGGCCGAGCCACAGCGACTCGATCTGGAGGCTGTTCTCCTTGACGAACTCGAAGCCCGGCTGGGTGGCGAGGAAGCTCGACTCGTTCTGGTAGAGGCCCACCGCGTCGGGCTTGCTGACCACCGTCTCGAAGGCGTGCTCGATGAGGCGGTCCAGCGTCTCCCGGGGGCCCGACGACTCGGCGACGATCTGCTCGAAGCGCCCGTACAGGTCGGTCATGAAGGTGCGCAGGATCTCCTGGAGGATCGCCTCCTTCGAGGAGAAGTGATGATAGAGACTGCCGGAGAGGATCCCGGCCTCGTCGGCGATGTCGCGCACGGTCGTCGCCGAGTAGCCGCGCTGGGAGATCAGGTGGGCGGCGATGGACAGGATCTGCTCTCTCCGCTCGGAGCTCTGCTCGCCTCGCGTGGTCCGCGGGTTCATCGCCATGGCTTCTCCTTCTGGGGTGCCGGGGAGTATTTCACAACAAGCGCTTGTTCAATAGTGCACCATCGCAGGCCGGAACACGCGCTCCGAGAGAGGTTTTCTTATGGTATGGGAAGGACCCCGCATGACCGTTTCTGACACCGACACCGTCCCGGCGCTGCTCCGGGAGAAGGCGGAGCTGGGCGCGCATCCGGCGATCGTCGACGCCGGCCGCGTCATCACCTACGGGGAGCTGCCCTCCCGCGTCGCTGAGGTGTCCCGCGCCTACCTCGCCGCGGGCGTCCTGCCCGGTGACCGCGTGGGACTCTGGGCTCCCAACCGGGCCGAGTTCATCCTCGCGATGCTCGCCGCGCAGGCCGTCGGCATCGCGGTCGTCCCCCTGAACAGCCGCTACACCGGCCACGAGGCCGCGACCATCCTGGCCCGCGCCCGGGCGACGGCCATCGTGCTCGCGGACGGCTTCCTCGGCCGGTCGATGTCGACCATGCTGCGCGACGCGGCTGCCGAGCTCGGCGCCGACGGGGCGGTCGTCCCCGGGCTCCCGCACCTCCGCGCGGTCGTGACGATGGACGAGGGGGCCGGTCCCGTGCTCTCGTGGTCGCGGTTCCTCTCCGCCGGAGAGGGCGTCCCCCTGGCCCGCGTGGAGGAGGCCGCGGACGCCGTGACCGCCGACACCGTGATGGACGTGCTGTTCACCTCGGGGACCACGGGGGTGCCGAAGGGCGTGATGAGCGCGCACCGGCAGACCCTCGGCGTCGCCCGCTCCTGGGCGAAGGGCGCGTTCCTCACTCCGGAGGACCGGTACGCCGTGGTCAATCCGTTCTTCCACGGCTTCGGCTACAAGGCGGGGATGATCACGTCCCTGATGGCGGGGACCACGATCTACCCGGTGGCGGTCTTCGACGCCGATGCGCTGCTGGAGCTCATCCAGCGCGAGCGCATCACCGTGCTTCCCGGGGTGCCGACGCACTTCACCTCCCTCATCGACCACCCGCACCTGCGGGAGTACGACCTGTCCTCCCTCCGCTTCGCCATCGCCGGTGCGACGGCGGCGCCGGAGACGCTGTTCCGGGACATGGTGGACAAGCTCGGGTTCCGCACCGTGGCGCAGGCCTACGGCCTGACCGAGTGCATCGTCGCGACGCTCTCGCGCCCCGGCGAGTCCCTCGAGCACGCCTCGCAGACCACGGGCCCCGCCGTGGAGGGGGTCGAGATCCGCGTCGTCGACCCGGAGGGTCGGGACGTCGTCGTGGGCGAGGACGGCGAGATCCTGCTGCGCGGGGACTCCGTGATGCTCGGCTACTTCGAGGACGAGGCCGCGACCCGCGCCGTGGTCGACGAGGACGGCTGGTTCCACACCGGGGACGTCGGGCGCCTGGACGAGCACGGCTGCCTGAAGATCACCGACCGCCTGAAGGACATGTTCATCGTCGGCGGATTCAACGTCTACCCCGCGGAGGTGGAGAACGTGCTCCGCCAGCACCCCGCCGTCAACGAGTCCGCCGTCATCGGCGTGGACGACGCGCGCCTGGGCACCGTCGGGCGCGCCTACGTGCTGCTGCTGCAGAACGCCGGCGAGGACGTCCCGCTCCCCGGCGCCGCGGATCTGGAGGCGTTCTGCCGGTCCCGCCTGGCGAACTTCAAGGTGCCCAGGGAGTTCGTCTTCGTCGACGAGTTCCCGCGCAACGCCACCGGCAAGATCCTCAAGCCCGAGCTCCGCGCGCGCGGCGCGGCCTGAGCCCGCCGGCGACGGCGCTCACCCGAGGCGGACGGGACGCGGCGCGGCCTGCATCCCGACGGGGGTGAGCCAGTCGCCGAGCGGACCGTCGAAGGCGGCCGCGATGGCGGCGGCGTCCCACTCCTCGGCCGTCTGCAGGGCGTTCGGCGCCGGCGGGGCGATGAGTCCGAGATGACGCCCGTCGAAGCGGACGATCTGCCCGTTCAACCGCTGCGAGCGCGGGCTGAGCAGGTACACGACCAGGGGCGCCACCGCGCCGGGGGCCGGTCCCAGGGGAACCGAGCCGTCCGGGTTGAGCGCGGACATGGCCGTCTGCGCCAGCGGCGAGACGGCGTTGACGCGCACGCCGTCCGGCGCCTCCAGCGCCCACCCGTAGGTGAGCCCCATCACCGCGCCCTTGGTCGCCCCGTACAGGGAGAGGCCGGGGTAGCCCTGCAGGGCGCCGGACACCACGTTCACGATCGTCCCGCCCCCGTGGGCGGCGAAGTGGCGGAGCGCCGCGACCCCGCAGTGGATCACGCCCGCGACGTTCACGTCCAGCGTGTCCGTCACCGTGGCGGCGTCCTGCCCCACCGCCGCGCCCGCGCTGAGGACGCCGGCGTTGTTCACCAGGCCGTCCATGCGCCCGAACTCGCGGACGCAGCGCTCCACGAGCACGCCACCCGTGGCCGGATCCGCCACGGAGGCGGCGACGGCGATCGCGGCCCCGCCGACGTCGCGGATGACCGCGGCGGCGTCCTGGGCCGCGTCCCGGTCGAGATCGCAGACCACGACGGCCGCACCGGCATCCGCGGCCGCGGCGGCGTACGCCCGCCCGAGGCCGCGCCCGGCGCCGGTGACGACGACGGCGCGGCCCTCGAGCAGGCCGGGCATCAGCTCAGCCGCTCCAGCACCATCGCCATGCCCTGACCGCCCGCGACGCACATGGTCTCGACGGCGAACTGCTCGTCGCGCTCCTGCAGGGCGTGGATCGCCGTCGTCGTGATGCGCGCGCCGGTCATGCCGAACGGGTGCCCCAGGGCGATCGCCCCGCCGTTGACGTTGACCCGGTCCGCGTCGATCCCGATGTCGTCGATCGAGGGCAGGACCTGGGCGGCGAAGGCCTCGTTGATCTCGAGGATGTCGATGTCGCCGATCGTCATGCCCGCGTGCCCGAGGGCCCGCCGCACCGCCTCGACCGGCCCGAGCCCCATGATCTCCGGCGAGAGCGCGGACACCCCGGTGGAGACGATCCGCGCGAGCGGGGTGAGACCGAGCTCCGCCGCGCGTGTGTCGCTCATCACGACCAGCGCGGCCGCGCCGTCGTTGAGCGGGCAGCAGTTCGCCGCGGTGACCGTCCCGTGCGGGCGGAAGACGGGCTGCAGCCCGCCGATCCCCTCCAGCGTCACACCGGCGCGGGGCCCGTCGTCGGCGGAGACCACGGACCCGTCGGCGAGCGTCACCGGCGTGATGTCCCGCTCCCAGAATCCGCGGGCGGCGGCGGCCTCGGCGCGATTCTGGCTCAGCACCGCCCACTCGTCCTGCGCCCGTCGGGACACGCCCCGGAAGCTCGCGACGTTCTCCGCCGTCTCCCCCATCGCGATGTAGATGTCCGGCAGCTCGCCGCGCGTGCGCGGGTCCGACCAGACGAACGAGGGGTCGGCGGCCTCGGCCGCGACGCGCTCGGCGGCCGCCGCGAAGCGCGGGTGCTTCGTGTCGGGCATCCCGTCCGACTTGCCGAGCCCGAAGCGCGACACCGCCTCCACTCCGGCGGAGAGGAAGACGTCGCCCTCCCCCGCCTTGATCGCGTGGAACGCCATGCGGGTGGTCTGCAGGGAGGACGAGCAGTACCGGTGCACCGTCGTGCCGGGCAGCGCGTCCAGGCCAAGCTGCAGCGCCACGATGCGGGCGAGGTTGTACCCCTGCTCTCCGGCAGGCTGCGCACAGCCCAGCATCAGATCCTCGATCTCCGCCGGGTCCAGCTCCGGGACGGCGTCCAGGGCGGCCCGGACGATCTGCACGGCCAGGTCGTCGGGCCGCGTGTCCTTGAGGCTCCCCTTGTACGCGCGCCCGATGGGCGAGCGGACGGCGGAAACGATGACGGCTTCGGTCATGGGGCTCTCCTTGTGTGTTCCGGATCGTGTGCTCCGGATGCCCGGAGGGACGAGGTCGCGTCGTGCCGACGCGGGTCAGGCGGGCAGGATGTCGCCCGCGTTCGGGGTGTGGGCCAGGAACGCCGGCCACTCGCCTCCGCCGTCGACGTCGAGCACGGCGCCGGTGACGTGGGCGGACAGGGGGGAGGCGAGCATCAGGCAGGCGGCGCCGATCTCGGCCGGCTCCGCGAGACGGCCCCGGGGGATGGTGCGGGCCACGGCCGCGTACTGCGACGCGTCGCCGTAGTGGTCCACCGCCGCCTCCGTGGCGACGAGTCCGCAGCTCACCGCGTTGACCCGCACGTCGGGGGCCCACTCGACCGCGAGGCTCGCGGTGAGGCTCTCCAGCGCCGCCTTCGCCGCGCCGTACACCGCCGTGCCGGGACTCGGGCGACGGGCGCTGATGGAGGTGATGTTGATCACCGAGCCCTGGGCGTCCCGCAGGGCGGGCAGAGCGGATCGCGCGGCGAAGGCCGCGGAGAGGAAGTTGAGCTCGGTGATGGCGCGCAGATACCGCGGAGAGCCGGCCTCGAAGCGGCCGAACGGAGACCCCCCGGCGTTGTTCACGAGGACGTCGAGGCGGCCGCGACGGGAGAGGATGTCCTGGATCCAGGCGTCGACCTGGTCGGGGTCGCGGACGTCGGCGGAGCCGAACGTCGCCTCGGCGCCCCCGCCGGACGGCAGAGCGTCCGGGGTCGTCCGCCCGCAGATCTCGACGGTCGCCCCGGCCTCGAGGAAGCTCTCCGCGATGCCTCGGCCCACGCCGCGCGCCCCTCCGGTGACGGCGACGACCCGTCCTGTGAAGTCGATCGACACGCCCATGTGCCCTCCTCCGATCCGCGTGCGCGGCGACGCCGTCGTCCGCGCCCTGGCCACGCTACCAAACAAATGCTAGGTTGTGCCGCATGTCCCCCACCACCTCCCGTCCCCGCACCTGCGTCGTGACCGGCGGCGCCCTCGGCATCGGCGGCGCCGTGTCCCGTCGCCTCGCCGCGGACGGCGACCACGTCCTGCTCGTCGACCTCGACGAGGAGGCCGCCCGCCGCGCGGCATCCGACATCACGGCGGCGGGCGGACGCTGCACGGTGATCGTGGGCGACATCACCCGGGAGGAGACGGTGCGGGCCCTCGGGGCGGCGGCGGACGACGCCGGCGGCGCCGACGTCATCGTCAACAACGTCGGCGACTTCCGGCCGGCCAAGGCGGTCTTCGTCAAGAGCGAGCCCGCCCAGTGGCAGCGCCTCCACGAGCTCAACCTCTGGCACGTGTTCGCGGTCACGCACCGCCTCCTCCCGGCGATGATCGAGCGCGGGTCCGGCACGATCGTGAACGTCTCGACGGTCGAGGCGTTCCGGGGGATCCCGGGACACGCCGTCTACTCCGCGTACAACGCGGGGGTCTCGGCGTTCACGAAGAGCCTGGCGGTGGAACTCGGCCCCTCGGGGATCCGCGTCAACGCGATCGCCCCCGACCTGGCCGACACTCCGCAGACCCCGGCGGAGGCGATGCTCGCGGGACGGGATCCGGCGCTCCTGCGCTCATGGCTGCCGCTCGGCCGCTTCGGCGCCCCGGACGACTACGCGGAGGTGGTCGCGTTCCTCGCCTCCGACGCGGCGCGCTTCGTCACCGGGCACACGATCCCGGTCGACGGCGGGACCCTGGCCGCGTCGGGCTGGTACGGCCGCGCCGGTCGCCGCGGCTGGACGAACCTCCCGGACCACGCCTGATGCCCGCGCCGGACGCCGCCCGCGACCGCCAGGAGATCCATGATCTGATCCTGCGGTACTGCCGAGCGGTGGACCGCGCCGACTACCCGGCGGTCCTCGCGGTGTACGCCTCCGACGGGGTCGATCGGCACACCGGCTTCGAGGGCCCCGCGGCGGACTTCGTCGCCTGGCTGGCCGAGCGCACCGCGGTGTTCGACGGCACGATGCATCTCGTCGGCAACCACCTCGTCGAGCTCCACGGTGACCACGCCTTCGCCGAGACCTACGGCACGGCGGTGCACTGGGGCACCCCGCCGGACGATCCGCGTCGGAACTTCACCAGCGGGTTCCGCTATCTCGATCACGTGCGGCGGGACGCCGAGGGGTGGCGGATCGTCGAGCGGACGGCCGTGCGCGAGTGGACGCGGTCGGACGCCGGGCGGCTGATCCCGCCCGAGGGGCCGGGCCCGCGCGGGCGTCGAGGGCCGGCGGACCCGCTCGCGGAGGTCCGCGCCCGGGTGCTCCGCGCCGTCGGCGCGCACACCCCCGAGAAATCCGGTTGACCACCGAACCCGGCCGGGCTACCTTGGCAACCAAGCACTTGCTTGTGCGTCTCCCCCCCCGACGCCGCGTGACCCGACGACGAACCAATGGAGGTTCCTCATGTTCCGACGCAGCATGTCCCGACACCGCATCCTCGGCGTGGCGGCCGCGACCGTCGCCGCGCTCGCCCTGACCGCCTGCGCCGGCGACGACGCCGGCGCCTCCTCCTCGGGGAGCACCGCCGACGGCGGCGACCCGATCATCATCGGCCTCGACGAGGACAGCACCGGCCCCGGCGCGTCCTACGCCACGATCGCCGGGGACACCGTCCGGATGGCCGTGGACGAGATCAACGCGGACGGCGGCATCCTCGGTCGCGAGGTCAGGATCGTCGTCGGCAACGACGAGTCCGACCCCACGAAGACGCCCTCGATCGTCCGCAAGCTCGTGGACGACGGCGCGCACGCGATCATCCTCGCCACCGGCGGCGGCTCCGTGCTGCAGGCGAAGGCCGTGGCGAAGCAGGCCGGGATCACCGCCGTCGCTCCAGTCGCGATCACGACCTCGGTCGGCCTTCCCCCGGACAACGAGTTCACCTACATGCTCGCCAACGGCCTGGACGACTACGCCTCCGTCTACTGCGGGGCGTTCGAGGAGATGGGCTACGAGAAGCTGGCGATCCTCGCCGACACCACCCCCGCCATCGACAACATCGCGGGCCTGCTCGTGCCCGGGCTGGAGGAGTGCATCGACATCGTCGCGGAGGAGTCCGCGCCCGTGGACGCCGCCGACCTCGGCGCCCAGACCGCGCGCATCAAGCAGGCCGATCCCGACGTCGTGCTCGTGATGAGCGTGGGCGGGAACTTCGAGGTGCTCGCGCACAACACCCTCGACCCGCAGCTTCCGGACGTGCTCCGCTTCTCGCTGGCCTCCATCGGGAACCAGCCCGACGCGTGGGATCGCGCCAACCCCGGTGCCCTCGCGGAGGTCGTCTACATGGGATCGATCGACACCAAGAACGCGGCGACCGCAGCCCTGGAGGAGAAGCTGAAGAAGGCGAACGGCGACGACTACCGGCTGACCGCCTACGACGCGCAGGCCTACGACACCGTGCACCTGCTGAAGGCGGCGATCGAGGAGGCCGGCGGCACCGAGGACCTGACCGCGATCCGTGACGCGTTCGACGCGATCAGCGCCTACCCCGCCGCCTTCGGACAGGACGGGTTCACCCTGTCGTTCTCGCCGGACAAGCACATCGGCGCCGACAGCCTGTGCGGCCTGGTGCTCTCCGGCTTCGACGAGGACAACCAGCCCTCCGGCGCCTGGCCCGAGTACCAGGTGACGTGCTGAGGATCCGTCGATGACCGATCCGCAGCTCTGGCTCTCCGTCCTGGAGATCGGCAGCTTCTTCGGGCTGATCGCCCTCGCCTACCAGCTCACCCTGATCGGCGCCGGCTTCTTCAACTTCGCGATCGGCCCGTACGCGATGACGGCGGCGCTGGGCGCCTCCTGGTTCGTCATCGAGGTGGACCTGCCGGTGTGGCTGGGCGTGCTCGTGGGGCTGCTGGCGGCGATGGCGGTGAGCGCCCTGACGGAGCTCCTCGTCGTGCGCCCCGTGCAGCGGCGGTCGGGGCGGGGCGAGCTCCCCGCCCTGGTCGCCGTCACCGCGGTGCTCTTCATCGTCCAGCAGGGCGCCGGCACGGTCTTCGGGCGCCGCGCTCTCCCCGGGCAGAACATCGCACCGTTCGGGCCGTGGCAGCTCGGCCCCGTGCACGTCCCCGGCAGCAGCGTGCTGCTGATCGCCGTCACCGCGGCGGTCTTCGTCCTCGTCTCGATCTGGATGCGCCAGAGCCGGACCGGCCGCCTGCTGCGCGCCGTCGGCGACAACCGGGACGCCGCGCGACTGCTGGGCCTCCCGGTCGGACGCATCCGCCTGATCGCGTTCCTGCTGGCCGGCCTCATCGCCGGGATCGCCGGGATCCTGTACGCGCCCAAGAGCGGCGTCGGCTTCACCAGCGGCCTGTCCTGGACGCTGGTGGGATTCCTCGCCCTGGTCCTCGGCGGGACGGGACGCACCTGGGCGCCGCTGGTGGGCGGCCTCCTGCTCGGGGCGATCCAGGTCTTCGCGCCGTTCTACTTCGGCAGCCTCGGCCCGACGACGATGGTGCTCGTCATCGCGCTGCTGTTCTTCGCCCTGCGACCGCAGGGCATGTTCGCGACGAAGGTGAGGCTATGACCGACCGTTCGCTCGCCGTCCGCGAGACCGCCTCTCCCCGCACCGTCCCCGACGGCGGTGCACGCTGGCGGCGACTGCTGCCTCCCGCGCTCGCCGTGCTCGGTGCCGGTCTCCTGCTCGCCTGGGCCGGTGGGAGCGGGTTCAAACAGGACCTCCTCGTGCTCGTGGCGGTCTACGCGCTCATCGCGCTCGGGATGTACATCCCGTTCGTGCTGGCCGGGTCGCTGTCCATGGCGTACGCCGCGTACGCCGCGATCGGCGGCTACGCCGTGGCGATCATCGCCACGAAGACGGACCTGCCGGTCATCCTCGGATGGGTGCTGGGCCCGGCGGTGTCCGCGCTCGTGGCCACGATCCTGAGCCTGCTCACCCGGCGCCTCAGCGGCTTCTACCTCGCGGCGGTCACCCTGCTGTTCAGCCTCGCGTTCGAGCCGTGGCTCATCGAGGCGAAGGAGCTCACCGGCGGATCCGGCGGGATCGGCGGGATCCCGGCACCGGTCCTGTTCGGCTGGGAGCCGCCGCGCCCGCTGCTGGTGGCCGGCGCGCTCCTCCTGGTGATCGTCGTCACCGTCCTCGTCGAGCGCGTGCGCACCGGGTCCTGGGGCGTGATCGTCCGCACGATGCGCGACGTCCCGTCCGCCGTCGAGGCCGCCGGGGTCCGCACCACCACGCTGACGACCGTCGCGCTCGCCGTCGGCGCCGCCGTCGCCTCGCTCGCCGGCGCCCTCTTCGCGAGCTTCGTGCTCAGCATCACCCCGGAGACCTTCACCCTGTCGATCGTGTTCATGGCGATCTTCATCCCCCTGATCGGCGGGCAGGGAAGCGCCTGGGGCTGTGCGGTCGGCGCGATCATCGTGGTCCAGCTGACCCTGAACATGCCGGGGTTCGAGGGGTCGGGGCAGCTCGTGCTCGCGATCGGCGTGCTGCTGATCCTGCTCGTCGCCCCGGCGGGCCTGCTCGGCTACGCCCGGCGGCTCCTCGCGGGGATCCGCTCCCGACGCGCACGAGGAGGCTCCGATGTCGCCTGATCCGATCCTGTCCGGAGACGGCCTGTCCAAGGCCTACGGCGGGCTCGTCGCTCTCGAGGACGTGTCCTTCTCCGTCGCACGCGGCGAGATCCTGGGGCTGGTCGGCCCCAACGGCGCGGGCAAGACGACCCTCGTGGACCTCATCACCGGGATCCAGGGCGCCGATCGCGGGACGCTCACGCTCGACGGCGCGCGTCTGGGCGGTCCGCCCGCCTCCCGCGCCCGCCGCGGACTGGCCCGCACGTTCCAGCATCCGCACCTCGCCCTCGACCTCACCGTCCAGGAGAACCTCCTCGTCGGCGCGGCCGCGCACCGGTTCGCCTCGACCTGGCGCATGGTCTGGGGCGTGGTGACCGACGGCGTCCGCCACCGGCGCGAGGAGACGGATCGCACGCTCGCGGTCGCCGAGGAGCTGGGCGTGCCCCACCTGGACCAGATGTGCGCGAACCTCTCCCTCGGCGAGCAGCGCCTCGTGGAGGTGGCCAGGGCCCTGGCGCAGGACCCCCTGGTGATGCTGCTGGACGAGCCGTTCGCGGGGGCCGACGCCGGCTCCGTGGCCGGCATCATCGACGCCATCCGGCAGGTGCAGCAGCGCGGCCACGCGGTGATCCTGGTCGATCACAACGTGGATCTGCTCACGTCCCTGGCCGACCGGGTGATGCTGCTGGCCCAGGGACGACGGGTCTTCTCCGGCACGCCGGCCGAATGCCTGGCGAGCGCGGAGATGCAGCGGGTGTACTTCGGCACGGGCGGGGAGGAGGCCGCATGAGCGCGGATCTCGTGGTCGACGGACTGCACGTCTCCTACGGGAAGGCGACCGCGGTCGAGAACGCGTCACTGCACGCCCCGGCGGGCACCGTCACGGCGGTGGTGGGACCGAACGGCGCGGGCAAGTCGAGCCTCGCCCTGGGGCTGTACGGCTCGGTGGCCGCGACCGGCGGGATCCGGCTCGGCGACGAGGACCTCTCCGGGCGAAGCCCCATCCAGCGAGCCAGGGCCGGTCTCGCGATCGTCCCGCAGGGGCGCCAGCTCTTCCCCAAGCTCACCGTGCGGGACAACCTGCTCGTGTCCGCGGAGATCCTCGGCCTCGGCCGCGCCGCGGTGGACGCCGCCCTCGACCGCTTTCCGGTGCTCCGTGAGCGCCAGGGGCGCCTCGCGGGGGTCCTGTCCGGCGGCGAGCAGCAGATGCTCGTGGTCAGCCGGGCCCTCATGGGGGAGCCGCGCTGCCTGATCCTGGACGAGATGACCACGGGGCTGGCCCCGCAGATCGTCGGACAGCTCGTGGACACCGTCCGGGCCATCGCCGCGCAGGGCGCGGCCGTGGTGCTGTTCGATCCCGCCATCGGCGCCCTGCGCCGCGCGATCGACCGCGGGCACGTGCTGCTGCGCGCCCAGCTGGGCGCGCCCTTTGAAGACGTCGACGCGCTGGACGCCGGCTACCGCCAGGCCATGGGCGTCATCCACGAGGAAATGGAGTCGGAATGACCGCCGTGACGACCGTCGACGCCGAGACCGTCGCCGAGTTCACCCGCCGGGGGTGGTGGGGCGACCGGAGCGTCGCCGACCACGTGGCCGCACAGGCGGCGCGCGTCCCGGACCGGATCGCGTACCTCGTCGGGGACGTCGCGCTGACGTGGGCGGAGTACGACGCACAGGTCGACGACCTCGCCCGCGTGCTGACCGCCCTGCTCCCCCGGGGCGCCCGGTTCGGGATGCTCCTGCCCGACGGCACGGAGTTCCACGTCGCGCTCTGCGCCGCCGAGCGCAGCGGCACCGTCGCCGTGGGCATGGGCGCCCGGTCCGGCCGGTCCGAGATCCATCACCTGATGACGGCGTCCGGCGCCCGCGTCCTGGTGATGCGCCCCTCGCACCGCGGACGAAGCGCGCGGGAGCACCTGGAGGAGCTCCGTGCGGACGGCGCGGCGGTGGACCTGCTCGTGGAGGTGGACGCCGCCGGGCCCGTGCGCGTCGTGCGCGCGGCGGCGGACGGCTACCGCGAGGAGGAGCCGATCCGAGCGGACCTCGCCGAGACGCGCGCCCGCGCTCTCGGCCCGAACGACCTGTCCATGCTCAACTCGACGTCCGGGACGACGGGCCGGCCCAAGCTCGTCACGCAGTTCGCGAACCGCTGGCTGCACTTCAGCGAGCTCGCGTTCGCCGCCGCCGACTTCTCGGAGGACGACGTGATGCTCGGCGCCGTGCCCGGGCCGTTCGGGTTCGGGCTGTGGACGGCTCACTACGCCCCGGCCATGCTCGGGATGACCACGGTGCTCATGGAGCGCTTCGACGCGGACGAGATGATCCGCCTGCTCGATCGGCACCGGGTCACGATCCTCGCCTGCGTGGCCACCCAGTTCAAGATGATGCTGGATGCGCCCTCGCTCGACCGCGTGGGACCACTGGCGCTGCGCGCCATGTTCACCGGTGGCGAGGCGGTGTCCGCGGAACGGGCCGCCCAGTTCGAGGATCGTGTGGGGGCGGCCGTCCTCCAGTTCTACGGCTCCAACGAGTCCGGCGCCATCAGCGCCACCACCCTGCGGGACTCGCAGGAGCGGCGGCTGCGCACGGCCGGCCGGGTGTTCCCGCACGTGGACATGCGGCTGTACGACGACGCAGGGCGCGACATCACCGACACCGGAGGACCGGGGCGGCCCGGGGTGACCGGACCGACGATCTGCCTCGGATACTACGGCGACCCCGCGGCCGACGCAGAGCTGTTCCATGACGGCCATCTGATGATGCCGGACCTCGTCGAGGTGGACGAGGAGGGGTACCTCCGCGTGGTCGGCCGCACGACGGATCTCATCATCCGCGGAGGGAAGAACATCTCGGCGATCGAGGTGGAGGAGGTCGTCGAGGCCCACCCGTCGGTCGTCATGGCCTCGGCGGTGCCGGTCCCGGATCCTCTCTTCGGCGAGCGCATCGGTGTGGCCGTCACGCTGCGTGCACCGCTCACGCTCGCCGGGCTCGTCGACGCGCTGACCGCGCGCGGCGTGTCGAAGCACCTGTTCCCGGAGCGTCTCGTGGTCCTCGACGAGCTCCCCCGCGCGGCGGGCGGCAAGGTCGCGAAGGGACGCGTCCGGGAGATCGTCGCGGGGTGCGAGTCCGCCGAGACCGATCTGCGCGACCGGGGTGCGGCATGACCGCGGCCCGCGTTCCCGGAGAGGTCGTCGTCTCGGGGCTCGCCTTCCCGGAGGGGCCCCGCTGGCATCGCGACGCCCTGTACTTCTCGGACGTCCACTCCCACCAGGTGCTGCGCTGGCGGGCGGGGACGCTGGAGGTCGTCGCGCACGTGCCGGGCCGCCCGTCCGGGCTGGGATTCCTCGACGAGGAGACGCTCCTCGTCTCGTCCCAGGAGGATCGTCGCGTCCACCGTGTCGACCTCCGCACACCGGGGGCGCCGCCGGTGGTCCACGCCGATCTCGGCCGCGTCGCGACCTGGCACCTGAACGACCTGCTCACCGACGCCCGCGGGCGCGCCTACGTCGGCAACTACGGCGACGGCGCCCCGCCTGGTGAGCCGATCGCTCCCGCCGCCCTCGCCCTCGTGGACGTCGACGGATCCGTGCGCGCCGTGGCCGACGAGCTGTTCTTCCCCAACGGCATGGCCCTGCTCGACGAGGGGCGCACGCTCGTCGTCGCTGAGACCCGGAGCGAGCCGGGGCGGCTGACGGCCTTCGACGTCTCGGCGGACGGTTCGCTCCGCGGCCGACGGACGCTCATCGCGTTCACGGGACAGTGGCCGGACGGCATCGCGGCGGACCGGCACGGGACGCTGTGGGTGGCCTGCCCGTTCGACGCCGAGGTGCTGCGGGTCTCCGCGGACGGCCGGATCGTCGGGCGCGTGGCGGTGCCGGATCCCTACGCCGTCGCGATCGGCGGGGACGACGGCACCGACCTGTTCGTGGCGACGGCGGACACGTGGGTTCCGGAGGAGGCCGCCGTCGTCCGTTCGGGGCGGATCCTGGTGTTCCGGGGCGTCGCCGCCGACGCCCCTCGCTAGGCGGCCCGCCCCTCCCTCTCCCCTCCCCCGCGCCTCCCGCGGCATTCGCGCGATCACCACGGGAACGCGCGATCACCGCGGGAGGGTGCGAATGCCGCGGCAGGGTGCGAATGCTGCGGGAGGGCGCGAGCCCCGGGGCAGGACCTGGGCAGGCCCCGTCTCGCTCGGTCGACGACCGGCGATCAGGCCGCGGCGCCGAAGTAGGCCTTCTGCAGCTCCTCCAGCGTGACCGTCGAGGCCGCCCCGGACAGCACCGTCCGGCCCATCTCGATCACGCTCACCTCGTCGGCGATGGCGACGGAGTCCTGGACCGCCTGCTCGACGAGGAGGATCCCGAGACCGGTCTGCTTCAGGGCGTGCACGCGCTCCATCACCTCCTTGACGATGACGGGCGCGAGCCCCTGGCTCGGCTCGTCCAGGATCAGCAGCTTCGGGCGGGCCATCAGCGCCTGCCCGATCGCGAGCATCTGCTGCTGCCCTCCGGACATGCTGGCCGCCGCGAGCCCCCGTTTGGCGGCGAGGATCGGGAACAGGTCGTAGATCTCCGGCAGCGTGTCGATCAGCGCACGCTTCCCGACGCGCCGGGAGAACCCGCCGAGGAGGAGGTTCTGCTCCACGGTGAGCTCGTGGAAGACGCGCTTGCCCTCCTGGACGTAGGAGATCCCCCGTGCGACACGCTTGTGCGGAGCGTCCTCCAGCGGCGCGCCGAGGTAGCGGACCGTGCCGCCGGCGGTGCGGTTGAGGCCGGAGATCGCGCGCAGCGTCGTGGTCTTGCCCGCTCCGTTGCGGCCGAGCAGCACGGTGATCTGGCCCGCGCGGACGGTCAGCGACACGTCGCGGACAACCCGCAGATCGCCGTATCCCGTCTGCAGGTTCGAGACCTCCAGCAGCACGTCGTCAGTCATCGCCCTCTCCTGCCGTGACGGCCGCATCGTGCTCGACGGAGACCCCGAGGTACTCCTCCATCACGCGCGGGTTGCTCTCGATCTGCTCCGGGGAGCCGTGCGCCATCACCGTGCCCTGCGCGAGCACGTAGATGTCGTCGGCCAGGCGCAGCACCAGTTGGAAGTTGTGCTCCACGAGCACGACGGTCATGCCCGCCGCGCGGAGCCGGACGATCAGGCCCTCCAGGACCTCCAGCTCGTCCTCGTCCAGGCCCGACGCCACCTCGTCCAGCAGCAGCACCTTCGGGGAGGCGGCCAGGCTCCGTGCCACCTCGAGCAGCCGGCGCTGGCCGAGCGGGAGCGAGTCGGCCAGTTCGTCACGCTGCCCGTCCAGTCCCACGAGGGCCAGGGCGCGCTCGGCGCCATCGCGGTCCGCACGGTCCACCCTGCGGTAGCGCGGCAGACGCAGGACCGAGGAGAGCACGCTCACCCGGTCGCCGGCGTAGCGTCCGGCGAGGACGGCTTCGAAGACGGTCAGCTTCTCCGGGATGTTCGGGGTCTGGAACGTGCGGGACACGCCGCTGCGGGCGACGCGGTAGCTGGGCAGCCCCTGGATCTGCTCGCCGTCGAGCAGGATCGTCCCAGCGTCGGTCCGGTAGAAGCCCGAGACCATGTTCAGCAGGGTGGTCTTGCCGGAGCCGTTGGGCCCGATGACCGCCGTCACGGCACCCGGTCGAGCCACGACGCTCACCTCCGCGAGGGCCCGGTTCCCGCCGAACGCCTTCGAGACCCGCTCGGTCTCGAGCACGGCTCCGGCCATGGCGGGGATCTCCCCCGCGGCGAGGGGCGCCGCCGTGACGCCCGCCGCCGCCTTCGCCGCGCGATCCGCCCGTCGGACGAGCCCTCGCAGCAGCCCCGACAGTCCGCCGGTGAACGCGACCCCTCCGATCAGGAGGAAGGCGCCCGAGATGATCAGGCCGAACTGCTGGAAGTTCGTGGCCTGGTTCATCCCGAACTGGAGCACGGCTGCCCCGGCCAGGGCCCCGTAGACGCTCGCGGACCCGCCGAAGATCGACGCGGCGAGCACCGTCATCGCGAACGAGAAGGCGAAGGCCTCCGGGGAGATGAACAGGTCCAGGTTGGCGAAGAGCACGCCGGCGAGACCGGCCGGCACGGCGCCGAGCGCGTACGCGGTGAGCTTGGTCCGGAACACCGAGATGCCCATCGAGGACGCGAGCACCGGGCTCTGCTTGAGAACGCGCAGCGCCGTGCCGTGCCGGGAGACGACGAGGTTGCGCATCACGGCGAACCAGAGGATCGCGATGACCGCGATCACGAGGTAGTAGGTCCGCGGATCGACCATCTCGCCGAACAGCGTCGGCGGCTTGATCCCCGCCAGCCCGTTGCGTCCGCCGGTGACGTCCTTGAACATCGACAGCAGGTCGGGGACGAGGAGGATGAGGAAGAACGAGGTCATCGCCAGCGACCAGCTCCCCATCCGCAGCCCCGGGATGCCGGAGATCAGGCCGACGACGAGGGCCACCAGCGCACCGGCGACGAGCTGCAGGAGCAGGTCGGTGATCCCCGCCTTGCTCATCAGCCCCGCCGTGTAGGCGCCGGCGGCGTACATCGCGACCTGGCCCATGGCCAGCTCCCCGGCATAGCCCAGCGAGAGGTTCAGTCCGGACACGATGAGGGCGAGCAGCAGCGTCAGCTCGATCTGCCGCGTGACGGCGTAGCCGGTGCCGAGGAACGGCAGCACGAGCAGCACGGCGCCGATCGCGAGGGGCCAGATCCACCCCGGGACCGCCCGGAGTCTCAGCCAGAACGTCGCCATGTCACACCGCCCGTTCCCTGCGACGGGTGAACAGCCCCGTCGGCTTGACCATGAGGATGAGGATGAGGATCAGGAAGACGCTGAGGTTCGCGAAGTCCGATCCGATGTACCGGCTGGCCAGGGCCTCGGTGAGACCCACGATGACCCCGCCGGCGAGGGTCCCCCACAGCGATCCGAAGCCGCCGATCGCGAGGACCACGAAGCCCTTGAGCGCGAGAGAGGCCCCGAGGGTCGCGACCGCGTAGGTCTTCGGCCCCACGAAGACGCCGAGGAACCCGGCGAGCACGCCGGTGAAGACGAAGGCGATGAGCGCGAACCGGCGCACGTTCACGCCGCGCAGCTGCGCGGCCTCGCGGTCCTCGCTCATACCGAGGAGGGCCAGGCCGTTCATGCTCCGCTTGGCGTACTGGGTCAGCCCGACCACGATGAGGACGACCAGCACGACCAGCGCGATCTCGACCGGGTACATCCGCCCGCCGGCCACGGTGAGCACCTGATCGCCGAGGAAGAACGGGACCCGGCGCGGCTCGCCGCCCCAGATCACCTGCGCGACGCCCTCCATGATGATGGAGGCGCCGAGCGTGGTGACGAGCAGGTTGTGCATGTCCTTGACGGGGCGGATCGCGATGCGCTCCTCGAGCGCCGCGATGCCGCCGACGATGACGGCGGCGCCGATCGCGACCAGCCACCACGGCAGACCCATCACGGCGATGCCGAGGTAGGCGAGGAACGCGCCGAGCATCATCAGCGCCGCCTGGGCGAAGTTGAACGTCTTCTGGGAGAGGAAGACGATGTTGTAGCCGATCGCGACGAGCGCGTAGACCGCGCCGAGGGCGAGACCGGACCAGATGATCGTCATGGGTCGGGGTCCTTCCGTCACTGCTTCCTGCGCGGCGGCCCCGGATCGTCGGTCGAGGATCCGGGGCCGCCGGTCGGCGGACGCGCTCCGTTACTGGTACTGGCCGTTGACGAGCTTGCCCGGCGGGATGAAGAGGAAGTCCTCGGGCGTGACGTGCGGGGTGTGCGACTCGGCGGTGAAGCCGTAGCGAGAAAGGATCACGGTGCCCGCCGACTTCTGCACCTCCGGATCCACGAGGGCCTCGGCGAGCGCCTCGGCCTCGAGCGAGCCCGCTGACTCCGCCGCCGCCTTGAGCAGGAACATCGAGTCGTAGTTGTAGGCGAGGATCAGCGAGGACCGGATGTCTCCGGCGGCCATCATGGTCTCGACCGCCGCGTTGACCTTGTCGTCGCTCGGGTCGTGCTTCGTGCTGGTGTAGACCTGCATGGTCAGGTTCTTGACCTGGTCCGTGCCGAGGACGCCGGAGGGCGGCTCGGTCGCGATCAGCTGGGTGGCGGCCACCGAGGTGTTGCCCAGGACCGGGATGTCCCAGCCGAGCTTCTCCAGGCTCTGCAGCACGTAGCCGAGGGGCGCGCCGTACGCGTCCAGCACCAGGGCCTCGGGGTTCGTCTCCTTCAGCGCCTCGAGCTGAGCGGTCATGTCGAGGGCCGCGTTGTCGAAGCCCTGCATCCCGGTGACCTCGATGCCGGCCTCGGTGTACGCGTCCTTGGACTGCTTGCCGAAGAGCTCGCCGTACGCGCTGGACCCGTGCAGGATCGCGACCTTCGCGTAGCCGCGCTGCTCGATCTCGTGGACGAAGGAGCCGATGTAGTCGGGGACGGAGGCCGACAGATCGAAGTTGAGCGGGTTCACCGACGGGTCGCCGGACGTCGCGGTCGGGCCGATGTTGAACGAGAGGATCTGGTTCTGACCGAGGATCGGGATCGTGGCCTCGGCGACCGTGGAGGGGCCCGAGTTCATCACTGCGACGGGCTTCTCGCTGGCCAGCAGCTCGCGGAGCTTGGTGACGGCGACGGTCGGGTCCGCGGTGTCGTCGACGACCTCGATCTGGACCTCGCGCCCGAGGATGCCGCCGTCGGCGTTGATCGCATCGACGGAGGCCTTCGCGGCGGTCACGGACGTGGTGGCGTTGTCGGCCAGGACGCCCTCCGCGCCGATGCCGCCGAGGACGACGACGGTGATCGGCTCGTCGGAGCCGGGCTGTTCGGACGAGCCCTCCGCCGCCCCGCCTCCGCCGCAGCCGGCGAGGGTGAGCGACGCGGCGAGGACGCCGGCGGTCACTGCTGCGATTCGGGTGATACGCATGGAAGTGCCTTTCTCATCATTGAGCGGAGGAGCGAACGGGCAGACGCAAACCAAACGCTTGCTTGATTCAAACACATGTCAGTATTCCGGGCAAGACCGAACGGTCACTTGCTTGTGCGCGGTGATACGGTCGGGCGATGACCCCCACCGAACCGGATCCCCCTGCCCGCCCTGAACGACACGGCGTCGCCGTCGTCACCGGGGGCGGCGGCGGCATCGGCCGGGCCGTGGCGCGACGCCTCGCGGCGGACGGCCTGACCGTCTGCGTCACGCACCGCAGCGCCGCCCCGACCGATCTCCTCGACGAGCTCGGCCCGCGCGCCGTCGCGCACCGCCTGGACGTCCGCGACGCGGACGGTGCCGCCGTGCTCGCCGAGACCCTCGTCGCCGAGCACGGCGGCGTGCACACGGTCGTGCACGCCGCGGGGCCGCACGTGCCGATGAAGCATCTCTCCACGGTCACGGTGGAGCAGTTCGCGACACAGGTCGACGAGGACCTCGTCGGGTTCTTCTCGATCGCCCGCGCCTTCCTGCCCGCGCTGCGCGCATCGGCCGGATCGCTGACGGCGGTCACGAGCGCCGCGACCCGCCGGTACCCCGTGCGAGACGGGCTGTCCGCCGCCCCCAAGGGCGGCGTCGAGGCGCTCGCACGCGGACTCGCCGCGGAGGAGGGGCGGTACGGCGTGCGCGTGAACTGCGTGGGGCCCGGCATGCTCTGGGACGGGATGTCCGCACGGCTGATGGCCTCCGGGGATCTCGACGAACGCGCCCTCGAGGTCGCCCGCGGGAACATCCCGCTGCGCCGCTTCGGCACGGCCGCCGACATCGCCGAGGCGGTGGCGTTCCTCGCCTCGCCGGCCGCGGGGTTCATCACCGGCCAGAAGCTCGACGTCGACGGCGGCTTCGGAGTCTGAGCCCGCACCGCCGGGGACGCGTTTCGTCTCGTCGCTGCGCTCCTCGCTCAACGACCGAGACCCACCGGTCGTTGAGCGACACGTCGACTCGCTGCGCTCGCTCAGCGCAGGTCTCCGCGCGACGAAACGCCCCCGGGTCTCACGCCATGCCCTGCAGGCGCTCCAGCAGCCAGTCGATCCGCTCGGCCTCGTCACGGTAGAACCGGTCGGACCACTCCAGCGCGAGCGAGGAGAACCGCCACGACGGCTCGCGCAGCGCGCCCTCCGCATGCGCCGCCGCGCGGCCCGCCCGCACCAGCGCCTCGTCGCGGTACGCGACGAGGGCCCGGCGAAGGCCGTCGAGGTCGCCGTTGTGGGCGGCCCACAGGCGGAGGATGTGGGAGTGCTTGAGCACCACGGGGTCGGCGGGAACGGCGTCGGCCCAGTGCGCGATGCGTTCGCGCCCCGCCTCGGTGATCTCGTACAGCCGCCGGGATTTGGCCGCGTGCGTCTGCTCGACCCGGGAGACGGCGAGCCCCAGCCGTTCCAGGCGGCGCAGCTCGGTGTAGATCTGGCTCTGCGACGGCGCCCAGTAGAAGAAGGCCAGGCTCTGATCCGCCCAGCGTTTCACGTCGTATCCGGACAGCTCCGTCCCGAACGACAGGATCCCGAGCACCGCCCAGGTCGTCGCCGGGAGGTCCGTGTCGTCCTCGTCGATCGCCATCGCCGCCCCTCTGGAAAGATATGACTAAATGTACTATGACTGTTAGTCATATTGCCGTGACACCCCGTCATGAGCCCAGCTGATCGAAGGAGATCGGGATGGACGAGACGCGACGGCTGCTCGCCCTGCTGAACGAGACGTTCCCGGATGTGGCCGCCCTTCCGCCGCTCGAGGCGCGCGCCGCGGTCGACGCGCGGATCCGTCCGCCCGGCAACCTGGACGACGTGGCGGACGCCGAGGACCACCGCCTCGAGGTCGGGGGCCACGGCCTCCCCGTGCGCCTGTACCGACCGCACCCGGAGGATGCGATCGCGGGGGTCCCGACCACCGTCTACGCCCACGGCGGCGGCTTCCTGCACGGATCCATCGAAGGACACGACGGCTGGTGCCGCACCTGGGCGCGACGCACGGGCGGCCCCGTCGTCTCCGTCGGATACCGCAAGGCCCCCGAGCATCGGGCGCCCGCCGCGTGGGAGGACATGGTCGCCGCCGTGCGCTGGACCGTGCAGCGCGGGCACGGCGCGCACGGCATCCTGGTGGCCGGCGACAGCTCGGGCGGGAACCTCGCCGCCGGCGCGGCGGTCGCCCTCCGCGGAGATGCTGCGGTGCGCGTGCGCGGGCAGGTGCTGCTGTATCCGTTCCTGGACCCGACGATGTCCTCCGAGACGTACCGGACCCGCGCAGACGGGTACTTCATCACGGCGGCGATCCTGGCCGCGTACTGGCGGCACTACCTCGGGGCGGATCCGGCCGATCGTGCGACGCGGGACCGCGCCGCCGCCGACCCGCGCATCGCCCCCGGCGCCGCGGATCTCCGAGGGGTCGCACCCGCGATCGTGGTCACGGCCGGGCTCGACCCCCTGCACGGCGAGGGCGCCGCCTACGCCGAGCAGCTGCGCGAGGCCGGCGGCGTGGTGCTCCACCGGCACCATCCCGACCAGTTCCACGGCTTCCTCACGATCCCCGGGTACGGCCCGGCTCGCGCCGCCGCGGACATGCTGTGGGCCGACATCCGCTCCCTCTTCGCCCCGCACCGACAGGAGCACGCATGATCTCCACGCACGACCTCGTCGTCGTCGGGGCCGGGTTCGCCGGTCTCTACACGACGGTGCACGCTCGCCGCCGCGGACTCGACGTGATCGGCCTCGAAGCGGCGGACGACGTCGGCGGCACGTGGTTCTGGAACCGCTACCCGGGCGCGCGCTGCGACGTCGAGAGCATCGACTACTCCTACTCGTTCGACGACGACCTCCAGCGCGACTGGCGCTGGAGCGAGCGCTATGCGACGCAGCCCGAGATCCTCCGCTACCTGAACCACGTCGCCGACCGGTTCGACATCCGGCGGCACTACCGCTTCGGGGAGCGTGTCATCGAGGCCGTCTGGGACGACCCGGACCAGCGCTGGACCCTGCGCACCGGCTCCGGGCTCGAGGTGCGGGCGCGGTGGGTGGTGATGGCGAGCGGCTGCCTGTCGCAGCCCCTGCTGCCGGACATCCCGGGACGGGACACCTTCGCGGGGCGTGTGCTCCAGACATCGTCCTGGCCGACAGAACCGGTCGATCTCCGGGGCCTCCGCGTCGGCGTGATCGGAACCGGCTCCTCGGGCATCCAGGCGGTGCCGATCATCGCCGAACAGGCCGTCGAGCTCGTCGTCTACCAGCGGACGGCCAACTACAGCGTGCCGGCGTTCAACCGACCGATCGACGACGACGAATGGGCACGTCAGCAGGAGGGGCTCGCCCATCGCCGCGCGGTCTCGTGGCACAGCCCGGCAGGGTCCCCCTGGTCGTCGCACCCCGTGCCGTTCGCGGACGCCTCCGAGGATGAGCGCGAGCAGGTGTTCGAGGAGAGCTGGACGCGCGGCGGCGTGCTCTTCGCCAAGGCCTTCGCCGGAGTGACGACGGACCCCGTCGTCAACGACGCGGCCCGGGACTTCTTCGAGCGCAAGCTCGCCGCCACGGTGTCCGATCCCGACGTCCTCGCCGACCTCACGCCGACCGGTCACCCCCTCGGCACCAAACGCATCTGCACGGACAGCGGCTACTACGAGACCTTCGCGCTGCCGCACGTCGACCTCGTGAACCTCCGCAGGGATCCGATCACGGGGATCGAGCCGAGTGGCATCCGAACCGCGTCGGGCCTGCGCGAGCTGGACGTCATCGTCTTCGCGACGGGATTCGACGCGATGACGGGCGCCCTCACGGCGATCGACATCCGCGGGCGGGAGGGACGCGTCCTGCGGGAGGATTGGACCCGGTTCCCGGTGACCCATCTCGGCATCGGGCTGCCCGGCTACCCGAACCTGTTCCCCCTGAACGGGCCGGGCACGCCCAGCGTCCTGGCCAACATGGCTCTGACCTCGGAGCAGCAGGGCGAGTACGCGCTGCGACTCATCGACCATTGCCTCGCGCACGGTTACACGTCGGCCGAGGCGCGCGAGGACGCGGCGCAGGCGTGGACGGAGGAGACCGCCCGGGTCGCGGCCGGCACGCTGTTCGCCGGCGCGGACTCGTGGTACACCGGCGCGAACATCGAGGGCAAGGCGCGCGGCTTCCTCCCGTACATCGGCGGATTCCGCCGCTACATCGAGCACGCCGAGGAGGTCGCCGCCGAGGGCTACCGCGGCTTCGTGCTGTCCCGGCGCTGACCGCGGCGTTCCGGTATGGCGCCTCCGGACGGATGGGGCTAGGGTGCAGAGCAAACAAATGCTTGGTCGAGGAGGATCATCATGAGCACGCCCGATCTCGGGTTCACCCCCGGCGACGTCCTGCTGATCACCGGCGCCGGAAGCGGCATCGGCCGCGCCACGGCCCTGCACGCGGCTCGGCTCGGGCTGTCGGTGAGCCTGTGGGACCTGGCCCCCGCGGGCCTGGAGGAGACCGCGGCCGCGGTGCGCGATGCCGGCGGCACCGTGCACACCTGGGTCGCCGACGTAGGCGACGACGAGGCGGTACGGGCCGGCTTCGCCGACACGCGCGCCGCACTCGGCGGGATCCGGTACCTGCACAACAACGCCGGCCCCGCCTCCAGCAGCGCTCTGCCCTTCGACCAGGCGCTCGCGGTGTGCATCGGCAGCGTCCGCCGGATGACCGACGCCTGGGCCGACGATCTCCCGGCCGGGGACGCACTCCCCGCGATGGTGGCCACCACCTCGGTCGCCGGAAATCTCGTCGGCACCGACAACGCCTGGTACTCCGCGTCGAAGGCGGGGATCATGGGCTACGTGCGTCATCTCGCGGCGCATCGCGCCGAGGCGTTCCGCGCCAACGGCGTCGCGCCCGGGATGACGGACACGCCGCGTCTCGCCGGGTTCGCCGCAAGCCCGCTGGGCCGGCAGGTGCTGGAGCGGATCCCGCTGCACCGGATGGCCTCCCCGTCCGACATCGCGTGGGCGACGCTGTTCCTGCTCTCACCGCTCGCGGGATACGTCAACGGCGTCCTCCTGCCCGTCGACGGCGGCTGGACCGTGACCCAATGACGACTCCGGCGCGCACAGACGCCCCGGCACCGCCCGCCCGCCCCGCGCTGCACAGCCACGTGGTGCGCCTCACCTACGCGGACACCGACCCGGCCGGGATCCTCTACTACGCGGCCTGGTTCCCGAAGATGGAGGCCGTGCAGACGGAGTTCCTCTTCCTGCAGGGGCTCCGCCAGGACGAGCTGAAGGAGCGCTACGGGTGGTGGACCGTCTCCCGCGCCACGCAGTGCGAGTACCTGGCCGCAGCGCGGCTGCTCG
This sequence comes from Microbacterium resistens, assembly GCF_021172025.1. Classification (NCBI taxonomy): domain Bacteria; kingdom Bacillati; phylum Actinomycetota; class Actinomycetes; order Micrococcales; family Microbacteriaceae; genus Microbacterium; species Microbacterium resistens. The sequence continues at coordinate 3,339,135 of NZ_CP082781.1, read as the reverse complement.
ACCGGATCCGCATCGATCTGCGGGTGGGTGACGTCGGAACGTCCTCCTTCCGCTTCACCCACGAGATGACCCGTGTGGACGACGGCGTCGTCGTGGCGAGGGCGTCGAACACCCTCGTGACCGTCTCGCCCGACCAGAGCACCATCCGCATCCCGGACCTGCTCCGCGAGCGCCTCACGGCGTGGGCCGCGGGGCCCGCATGAGCACGGACCCCGCGCTCCTGCGCACGGTCGCCGACCGACAGGAGATCATGCTGCTCCTCGGGCGGATCGCCCAGCTCGCCGATCACGGCGATGTGGAGGACTACCTCGACTGCTTCACGGCGGACGCGGTGTGGGACCTCGTCCACGCCACGGGGCTGCCGCTGGAGGCGGGACCCATCTCCGGACGCGAGGCGCTGCGCGAGGGCGTCCGGGAGCGCCGTGCCGCGGGGATCCAGGGACCGGGGAGCGCCACGCGACACGACGTCTCGACGATCACCGTCGAGGTCTCCGGCGACACCGCCCGCAGTCGCGCCTACTTCCGCTACTACCGGGAGACGGACGCGACGCCCGTGCTGACGGCGATGGGCGGCTACGACGACGAGCTCGTCCGGACGCCCGCGGGCTGGCGGGTCCGTCGGCGGGTCATCCGCCGGGAGTGATCCCGTACCGGGCGAACAGCTCGTCGGCTCGTCCGCTCCGCACGAGGTCGCGGTGCATCTGGGTCTGCTGCAGGGCCGAGTGCAGGGAGAAGTCGGTCAGCGCGTCCCACCCCGCGGTCCAGGTCAGACGCCGGGCGTACTGCCAGATCGGCGCGTCGCCGAGCTCGTCCGCGACGGCCGCCACCTCCGCGGTGCGCCGGAGATGATGCGCGGCGATCTGGCGGCGACGCGATCCGAGGCCGGTGAACCGGTACTCGTGCCCGGGAAGCACCTCGAAGTCGTCGAACTCGGCGAGCCGCTCCAGCGAGGACAGCAGATCGCCGAGCGGCTCGTCACCGGGGAGGGAGCCGATGCCGACCCCGGAGTTGATCTGCGGCAGGACGTGATCGCCCGTGAACAGCAGACGAGCGGCCCGGTCCGCCAGACAGACGTGCCCGCCGGTATGCCCGGGCGTCGCCACGACCTCCAGGACGCGGCCCGCCAGCCGCAGCTCGTCGCCGTCCGCCACGAGCAGGTCGGGTTCGGTGTCCTCCACGAGCGAGGGCCGGTCGAAGCCCGCCAGGAGCTCCGCGCGCCGCCCGCCGGGGACTCCCCATTCCTCCAGGCGACTCCGGTACTCGACCTCGTCCGAGGCCGACGGATGCGTCTGACGGGCCAGGACGCGGCGCTCGTTCCCGGAGAGGACCAGCGCCGCGCCGCTCTCCCGCCGGATGCCGTCCGCAGCCCCGAGGTGGTCCGGATGGAAGTGCGTCACGACGGCCGTCCGCACGTCCGCGATGCGCCGACCGCGCGCGAGGAGGGCCCGTTCGAGAGTGTCCCGCGTCCGCTCCCCGCCCCAGCCGGGATCGATCAGGTGGACGCCGTCCTCGCCGATCAGCGCATAGCTGAGCGTGGCGGGGATCCCGCCCCCGGGGATCGGCACGGGGATCGCCCACACGCCGTCCGCGACCTCCTCGACCGGGGCGGACTCCCGCCGCCTCCAGGCCTCCGCCTGCGCGGGGCTCGTCACGACGATCGGGTCCTGCGGGGGTGCGGACGGTGCGGACATGCGCCCACCCTAGCAACCGCTTGGTGCCGCGCGATAGGCTCACCCTACAAAGCGCTTGTTCGAGAGGCAGGGCATGGCCGGTTCCGCACACGGACGATCCGCGCGGCTGACCATCGGCGTCCTGGCGCTGACCGGGATGATCGCCTCGCTCCAGTTCACCCTGCTCATGCCGGCGCTGCCGCTCGTCCCGGCCGAGCTCGGCGTCCCCGCCGAGGACGCCGTCTGGCTGGTGACGATCACGCTGCTCACCGGGACTCTGGGCACCCCGGTCCTCACCCGGCTCGGGGACCTCTACGGCCGCCGCCGGATGCTGCTGCTGTCGGTCGGCCTGCTCGTCGTCGGCTCGGTCGTCGCCGCCTCCGTGCCGAGTTTCACGGCCGTGCTGATCGGCCGGGCGCTCCAGGGGACGGCGAACGCCGTGATCCCCCTCGGGATCGGGCTCATGGCGGCGCTCCTCGACCGGACCAGGGCGGTGCTGGGGATCGCCCTGATGAGCGGCACGCTGGGCATCGGGTCCGCTCTGGGTCTGGTGCTGTCCGGAGTCCTCACCGCCGCCGGCGGGCTTCCCGCGATCTTCTGGTTCTCCGCCGTGGCCGGCGTGGTCGTGGGCGGGCTCATCGCCATGACGACACGGGAGAGCCCCCGGGGCGGCCCGCAGCGCTTCGACGTGCTCGGCACCGCGCTGCTCGCCGTCGCGCTCACCGCTCTCCTCCTGCTCATCTCCAAGGGAACGTCGTGGGGCCTGACGAGCGCCGCCGGAATCGTCTGCGCCGTCGTCGCCGTCCTCGGCTTCGCGATCTGGTTCCCCTGGGAGTGGCGGCATCCCCGCCCCGTGGTCGACGTGCGCGCCGCCCTGCGCGCCCCGGTGCTGCAGATCAACATCGCCTCCTTCTTCGCCACGTTCGGCATGTTCGCGAACCATCTGCTCACCATGCAGGAGGCGCTGGGACCGGTCGAGACGAGGATGGGGCTCGGCCTGCCGGAGGTCGTCGCGGGGGCGGTGCTCGCGCCGTCGGCGGTGCTGATGATCCTGCTCGCGCCCGCCGCCGCCCGCGCGCTGTCCCGGTTCGGGGGGCGAGCGACGCTGTGCGGAGGATGCGCCGTGATGGCGGCCGCGTTCCTCTTCCGCGCCGTCGCGCACGGCGACGTGGTGCTCGTCGTCCTCGGTTCCGGTCTCGTCGGCGCGGGGATCGCGTTCGCGTTCGCCGCGATGCCCGCGCTCATCACCGAGGCGTCCCCCGCCGCGGACGTGGCCGCCGCGAACGGCGTGAACTCGCTCGTGCGCGCCCTGTCCGGCGCCGTGGCCAGCGCGGCGTTCGCGTTCGCGCTGGTGTCCTGGCCCGCGACCGCCGACCCCGACTTCCTGTCCGACACCGGCCTCACCGCCTCCCTGATCACGGTCGCGGGCTTCTCGGCCGCCGCCGGCGCCCTCGCCCTGGTCGTGCCGCGGCGCGGAGCGGCCGGGACGCGACGGTAGCGTAGGACCCGTGAGCCGTCGCCCGCTGCCCATCGATCCGCTCGCCGAGGCGAAGCGGCAGTGGCTGGCGCACGGGTGGCACGACGCCGCCGACGGCATGTCGGTGGTGATCTCGGTCATGCGGGCCCAGCAGCTCCTGCAGGCGCGGGTCGACCAGACCCTGCGCCCTTTCGGGCTGAGCTTCGCGCGCTACGAGGTGCTGCGCCTGCTCGCGTTCAGCCGGGAGGGGCACCTGCCGCTGTCGAGCGTCGTCGCCCGGCTCCAGGTGCACGCGACGAGCATGTCGAGCACCGCGGATCGCCTGGTACGCGACGGGCTCATCCGCCGCGAGCCCCACCCGCACGACGGACGCGCGGCGATGCTCGCCCTCACCGAGGAGGGGCGGGCCGTCGTGGAGCAGGCGACCTCCGCGCTCAACGCGGAGGTCTTCCGCGCGCCGGGGCTGTCCGCCGCGGACGCCGCCGACCTCGTCGCGATCGTCGCGCGCCTGCGCAAGGGCGCCGGCGACTTCGCCGACCCCCGACCGCAGCCGGATCCGCTCTGATGCCCTCCTTCGTGCTCGAACGCGACATCGCGGCGCCCGTCGCCCTCGTGTTCGGGCTGTCTCTCGACGCCGACGTGCACGTCGAGTCCATGTCCCGCCACCGGGAGCGGATCGTCGGCACCGCACCGGCCGAGCAGCTCGGCGAGGGCGACGAGATCACCTGGAGCGCGCGGCACTTCGGGATCCGCTTCCGGATGACCTCCCTCGTCCACGACGTCGACGAGCCCCACGGCTTCATCGACCACCAGGTGCGCGGCCCCTTCGCCGAGTTCCGCCACCGGCATGCGTTCACGGCGATCCCCGGGGGAACCCGCATGCGGGACGAGATCCGCTTCCGCTCGCCGTTCGGAGTGCTCGGCCGGCTCGTCGACGCGACGCTCATGGGCCGCCACCTCGAGCGGCTGATCCGGGAGCGCAACGACGTGCTCGAGCGGCGCGCGCTCGCCCTGTCGCCCGGGCTCGACGCGCCGTAGGCTGACGCGCATGAGCGAACTCCGACTCCGCACGGTCCTCGAGCCCATGGGCCCTGCCGGCGCGATCGTGCTCACCGACGAGCAGGTCGCGGCGCTGGGCGACGCCAAGGCGTTCCCCGTCACCGTGACGATCGGCGACCGCACCGCGCGGCTGCGCCTGGCCCGGATGGGCGGGAAGAACCTCATCGGCTTCAGCAAGGCGGTGCGCGCTGAGCTGGGCGTCGACCTCGGCGACGAGCTCGACGCCGTGATCGTCCAGGACACCGCGGAGCGCACGGTCGACGTCCCGGGTCCTCTCGCGGACGCCCTCGCCGAGGCCGGTCTGGCGGCGTCCTTCGACGGGCTCTCCTACACCCGCCGCAAGGAGATGGCGCGGGCGGTGGACGAGGCCAAGCAGGATGCGACCCGGGAGCGGCGCATCGCGAAGATCCTCACCGAGCTCCGCGACGCCTGACCGGCGGTCCCCCGGGTCCCGCGGCCTGCGCCACGTCGGATCCGGTCAGTCGCCCTCGTAGACGTAACGGTCGAACCGGGCCGGGATGTTCATCCGCTGCCAGGCCAGCTCCTCGTCGCGACGCGCACGATCGTGGGGGAACGCCTTCGCCGTGTGCCGCGGGACCTGGCGGCTGTGACCGGCCATGTGCGCCACCGCCACGGCCTGCCCGCACACCCGGGCGGCGGCCCCGGCCGCCGGATCCTCGGCCTCACGAGCCGCGGCGTGACACGCGAAGGCACGCTCGCGCACGGCCTCGATGTCGAGCTCGCCGCGAAGGAACGCCCACGCGGCGTCCAGCGCCTCCTGCGGACGACGATCGTCCGGACGCTCCGCGACGAACAGGGGCAGCAGACGCTCGGCGCACGCCACCGTCCACGCGACGAGCTCCCGGCGATCGTCCTCGGACAGAGTCAGGTCGGTGTCGTCCGGGATCGCCAGGGCGCCGAGCCCGCCGGTCTCGATGCGGATCTCCTCGTCTGCGGACGGGGAGGCGGAGGGCGTCGACGCGTTCATCGGTGCTGGAACTCCGGGGGGCGCTTCTCCCGGAAGGCGGCCATGCCCTCCTTCTGGTCCGCGGTGTCGAACAGCGCGGCGAACGCCTGCTTCTCGAACGCGAGCCCGTCCGCGAGGGTCGTCTCCATCGCCTGATCCAGCGCCGCCTTGGCCGCGTACACGGAGGGCAGCGACTTGGAGGCGATCGTCGTCCCGAGCTTCTCGGCCTCGGCGAGGAGGTCGGCGGCCGGAACCACCCGGGAGACGAGGCCGGACCGCTCGGCCTCCGCGGCGTCCATGAGACGGCCGGACAGGACGAGCTCGGCCGCCTTGTAGTACCCGACCGCGCGGATCAGCCGCTGGGTGCCGCCCATCCCCGGGATCACGCCGAGGTTGATCTCCGGCTGGCCGAACCGCGCGGTGTCGGCCGCGAGGATGATGTCGCACATCATCGCCAGCTCGCAGCCGCCGCCCAGCGCATAGCCGGAGACCGCGGCGATGACGGGGGTGCGCACGGCCGCGAAGTCGCGCCAGACGCCGAAGTGGTCCGTGGCCGTCATCTCGGCCGCCGACATCGACTCCATCTCCTTGATGTCGGCGCCGGCGGCGAACGCCTTCTCGGAGCCCGTGACGACGATGGCTCCGATCCCCTCGTCCTCATCGAAGGCGACGGCCGCGGCGGTGACCTCCGCGGCGATCCGGGAGTTCAGCGCGTTGAGCGCCTCGGGGCGATGGAGGGTGATCCATCCGACGCGTCCTCGCTGTTCGACGATGATCGTCTCGTACTCGGTCATGTCTCTCCCCTCCGTCGCGGCGCTGCAACCCTTCCAGTATCACCGATGCTCCGGACACCCTCTCCCGCCCCACGGGATTCCCCTCCCCCTCCCACCCCCTCCCGGTCCCGCCCCGTCCGGGTCCCGCCCCGTCCCGGTCCCGATCTGCACACTTTGTCCCGATCTGCACAGGGAACGCCGAAACTGCTGTGCAGACCGGGTTCGGGTGTGCAGATCGGGACAGGGTGGGGTCGCGGGCGGGGATTGGGGTCCGGGACGGGGATTGGGGTCCGGGTGGGGGTGGGGGTTCGGGATGGGGATTGGGGTCGGGATTGGGGATGGGGGTCGGGATTGGGGTCGGGATTGGGGCCGGGGATGGGGTCAAGGGGTTGGGACGGGAGGGGCGGAGGCGTCGCGGATGTCGGTGATGATGCCGGAGAAGTCGCGGCCCCCGCCCTCCCCCGCGGCGAAGGCGGCGTAGATCTCCTGCGCCAGGCGCCCCAGCCGCGCATCGGTGCCCGTCGCCTCGATCGCTTGCAGCGCGAGCCCCAGGTCCTTGGCCATCAGCGCACCGGCGAAGCCCGGCTGATAGTCGCGGTTCGCCGGGCTCGTCGGCACGGGGCCGGGGACGGGGCAGTTCGTGCTCAGCGCCCAGCACTGCCCCGACGCCTGCGACACGACGTCGTAGAGCACCTGGTGCTCCAGCCCGAGCCGCTCGGCGAGGACGAAGGCCTCTCCGACGACGATCTGCGACACCGCGAGGATCATGTTGTTGCACACCTTCGCGGCCTGTCCGAGCCCCGGCCCGCCGCAGTGCACGATCCGCTTCCCCATGGCCTCCAACAGCGGCAGCGCCGCCGCGAAGTCCTCGTCGGATCCGCCGACCATGAACGCGAGCGTGCCGTTCTCCGCGCCGACCACTCCTCCGGACACCGGGGCGTCGATGTTGCGGTGCCCCGCCGCCACGGCCCTCTCGTGAGCGGTCTGCGCCTCGTCCACCGCGATCGTGGAGGAGTCGATGAACAGCGTCCCCGGAGGCGCGGCGGCGAGGAGCCCGCCGTCGTACGCCTCGATCACGTGCCGACCGCTGGGGAACATCGTCAGCACCACGTCCGCGCCGGAGGCCGCCTCCGTGCCGGACGTCGCGACCGGGATGCCCGCCGCCCGCGCCGCCTCGACCGCCGCGGCCACGACGTCGAACCCGATCACGTCGTGGCCCGCTCCGACGAGGTTCCTCGCCATCGGCAGGCCCATGTGCCCGAGGCCCAGGAATGCGATCTTCATCGTCCGCTCCTTCCGCGCGCCCCGACGGGCGCTCACACGCCCTTGAGGACGTCGCGCCCGACGATCAGGCGCATGATCTCGTTCGTGCCCTCCAGGATCTGGTGCACGCGGAGGTCCCGCACCACCTTCTCGATCCCGTAGTCCTGAAGGTAGCCGTAGCCGCCGTGCAGCTGGAGGGCGCGGTTGGCCACGTCGAAGCCGGCGTCGGTCGCGAAGCGCTTCGCCATGGCGCAGCGGGCGGCCGCGTCGGGGGCGCCGGCGTCCACCGCCTCGGCCGCGTCCCTGACCATCAGACGCGCGGCGTGCAGCTCCGTGCGCATGTCGGCGAGGGCGAAGACGATCGACTGCTTCTCGGCGAGCGCCTCGCCGAACGTGAAGCGCTCGTGCACGTAGCGCGTCGCCCGGTCCAGGGCCCACTGCGCGCCGCCGATCGAGCAGGCGGCGATGTTCAGCCGTCCGCCGTTGAGGGCCGACATCGCGATCGCGAAGCCGCGGCCCTCCTCGCCGAGCACGTTCTGCGCCGGGATCCGCACCTCGTCCAGGATCACCTGCCGGGTCGGCTGCGCGTGCCAGCCCATCTTCTTCTCCGGCGCGCCGAAGCTCAGCCGCGGAGCGTCGGCCGGCACGAGGAAGGCGGTGATCCCCTTCGCGCCCGGCTCCCCCGTGCGCGCCATCACGACGTAGACGGCCGCCTCGCCCGCACCGGAGATGAACTGCTTCACCCCGGTCAGCACGTAGTCGTCGCCGTCGCGGATGGCGCTCGTCGCGATCGCCGCGGCGTCCGATCCCGCGCCCGGCTCGGTCAGGCAGTACCCGCCGAACGCCTGCATGCTGGTCAGCGACGGCAGCCACCGGGCCCGCTGCGCCTCCGTGCCGTAGCCGTCGATCATCCCGACGACCATGTTGTGGATCGAGATGTACGCCGCCACGGCCGGATCCCCCTCGGCGAGCGCCTCGAAGATCGCCACGGTGTCGACGCGGGAGAGCCCCGTGCCGCCGGACTCCTCACGGACGTAGATGCCGCCGAGGCCGAGCTCCCCCGCGCGGTGCAGGCTCTCGCGCGGGAAGAGGTGCTTCTCGTCCCGCTCCGCGGCGAACGGCTCCAGCTCCGTGGCGGCGAAGTCGCGGACGGCATCGAGGATCGCCTCGCGCTCCTCGGCGGTCGTGGTGGTGACCATGGTCATCGGTGTCTCCTCGTGGGGTCGTGCTCGTGGCGCGGAGGGTGGGCGCTAGTGCATCGTGGGGATGACGAAGCTGGCGCCCTCGCGCACGCCGTGCGCGGGCCAGCGGCTCGTCACCGTCTTGGTCTTGGTGTAGAAGCGGAACGCGTCGGCGCCGTGCTGGTTGAGGTCGCCGAAGCCGCTGCGCTTCCATCCGCCGAAAGTGAAGTAGGCGATCGGGACGGGGATGGGGACGTTCACGCCGACCATCCCGACCTCGACCCGGGCGACGAAGTCGCGGGCGGCGTCCCCGTCGCGGGTGAAGATCCCCACGCCGTTGCCGAACTCGTGATCCGAGCACATCCGCAGCGCCTCCTCGTAGTCCTTCGCCCGGACGATCACGAGCACCGGTCCGAAGATCTCCTCGCGGTAGATCGACATGTCGGTGGTCACGTGGTCGAAGAGGGTGGGGCCGAGATAGAAGCCGTCCTCGTGCCCCGGGACCGTGAGCCCGCGGCCGTCGGAGACGAGCGTGGCGCCGGCGTCGATCCCCTGCTGGATGTAGCCCTCGACGCGCTCGACGGCGGCGCGGTTGACCAGCGGACCGTAGTCGACCCCGTCGGCGAGCGACGGGCCGACCTTCAGCGCCGCCACCCGCTCGGCGAGCTTGGCGGACAGCGCCTCGGCCGTCTCCTCGCCCACCGGCACCGCGACCGAGATCGCCATGCAGCGTTCGCCGGCCGATCCGTACCCCGCTCCGATCAGCGCGTCCGCGGCCTGGTCGAGATCCGCGTCGGGCATGACGACGAGGTGGTTCTTGGCACCGCCGAAGCACTGCGCACGCTTCCCGTGGGCGGAGGCGGTGGTGTAGATGTACTCGGCGATCGGGGTGGAGCCGACGAAGCCGACCGCCCGGATCCGCGGGTCGGTCAGCAGGGTGTCGACGGCCTCCTTGTCGCCGTGCACGACGTTGAGGACCCCGGCCGGGAGCCCGGCCTCGAGGAACAGCTCCGCGATCCGCACCGGCACCGAGGGATCGCGCTCGCTGGGCTTGAGGACGAAGGCGTTGCCCGCGGCGATCGCGGGGCCCATCTGCCACAGCGGGATCATCGCCGGGAAGTTGAACGGGGTGATCCCGGCGACGACGCCCAGCGGCTGGCGCAGCGAGTAGACGTCGATCCCGGTGCCGACCGCGGTGGAGTACTCCCCCTTGAGCAGGTGCGGAGCGCCGATGCAGAACTCGATGACCTCGACGCCGCGCTGGATGTCGCCCTTCGCGTCGTCGAGCGTCTTGCCGTGCTCGCGCGACAGCAGCTCCGCCAGCGCGGGGGTCTCGTCGCGGAGCAGTTCCAGGAAGCGCATGAAGACACGGGCGCGCTTCTGCGGGTTGGTCGCGGCCCAGTCGGGCTGCGCCGCCTCGGCGTTCGCGATCGCGGCGCGCACCTCGGACGCATCCGCGAGCGGGACGCGGGCCTGGACGGCGCCGGTGCTCGGCTCGAAGACGTCTCCGAATCGTCCGGAGACGCCCTCTACACGCGATCCGCCTAGGAAGTGCGGGATGTCACGGGTCATTGTGCTCGATCCTCTCGTGCCGCCATTGGCATCATGACGATGGTACGTGGATCCCATGGGAATTACTAGGGTGCCCAAGTATTCGCCCGAGCCTTCCCTCCGCGTTCACCTCCTCGTCACCTCGGCCGCGTACAACAGTGTGTGCGCGGACACGTACTCAGACCGGATCGGGTGACCGTCGTCTCCGCGCCACCGGGATCGCCTTTCTCACGGGCGCCCGTCGCGGTTCCGCACCGCGAGACCCCCGCCGAATCGGGTCGGCGGGGGTCCCCTCTTTCTTTCTCGGGGTCGCCCCTGCTCGGGGATCCGGGGATCCGAATCCGGTTCGGGGTCTGTCCCGGGGTCGATCGGCCCCGATTCGGGCCCCATTCCCCCGCCGTGAGCCCCGAACCCGGGACCTGGGGAGCGGGAGGGGGATCGGGTTCGGGGTTCGATCTGGGGGAAATCGGCGCTGAGGCGGGCCCCGGAACCCCGGAAACGACCCCGAAACCGGATGACGCGGAGCCCCGGGGGGGAGAGGGGGCGGGGAGAGGGGGCGGGGAGAGGGGGTGGGGAGGTGGGGTCAGAGGCGTTCGAGGATCAGGGCGTTGGCCATGCCGCCGCCCTCGCACATCGTCTGCAGGCCCCGGCGGCCGCCCGTGGCCTCCAGGTGATCGAGCAGCGTGCCGAGGAGTCGGGTGCCGGAGGACCCCAGCGCATGCCCCAGGGCGATCGCGCCGCCCCAGGGGTTCAGCCGGGCCGGATCGGCTCCGAGCTCCGCCGCCCACGCCAGCGGCACGGACGCGAACGCCTCGTTGACCTCGTAGGCGTCGAGATCGTCGAGGGAGAGCCCGGCCCGATCGAGGACGCGCCTCGTCGCCGGGATCGGGCCGGTCAGCATGAACAGGGGATCGTCTCCCACCACCGCGGTGGCGAGGATCCGGGCGCGCGGGCGCAGACCGAGCCGCTCCGCCCGGTCCGCGCTCATCAGCAGCACGGCGGAGGCGCCGTCGGTCAGCGGCGACGAGGTGCCGGCGGTGATCCGCCAGTCCAGCTCCGGGAACCGCCCGGCGAGAGCGTCGGTGCGGAAGGCGGGGGCGAGGGCGGCGAGCGCGTCCGCGGTCGCGCCGGCACGCACCGTCTCGTCCTCCCGCGCCTCGGGCGCCTCCGGAACCGGAACGAGGCTCGGAGCGAACGCGTCGTCCGCCCACGCCTGCGCCGCGCGGCGGTGGGACTCGGCGGCATAGGCGTCGAGGGTCTCTCGCGACAGCTCCCACCGGGAGGCGATGAGCTCGGCCGACACCCCCTGGTTCACGAGCCCCTCCGGATAGCGCTCCCGCATCCGGGGCGACAGGGGCGAGACGCCGCCGAGCGAGGATCCGAGCGGCACGCGGCTCATCGACTCCACCCCGCCGGCGATCACGATGTCCGCGGCGCCCGCGGCGATCGCCTGCGCGGCGAAGTGCACGGCCTGCTGGCTGGACCCGCACTGCCGGTCGATCGTGGTCGCAGGGACGGCCTCGTCGAACCCGGCGGCGAGCACCGCCTGCCGGGCGACGTTCATCGCCTGCTCCCCCACCTGGCTCACGCAGCCCAGCATCACGTCGTCGACCTGCGCCGGATCGACGCCGGTGCGCTCCACGAGCGCGGTGAGGACCCCGGCGGCCAGGTCGACCGGGTGCACGCCGCTGAGCGCGCCCCCGGGCTTGCCCCGGCCGACCGGGGTGCGGACGACGTCGACGATCACGGCTTCGTTGCTCATGCTCCGATTCTCCCCCTCGTCCGAGGGGCGGGCCTCGTGCAACATCCGCGAAACACGGGGTGCGTACACTCGACCACGCCACAAGCACGCACGACCCGAGGACCCAGAATGTCCAGCATCCCCGTCACCGTCTCCATCCGCCGCGAGGTCGACCCCTCCCGCATCGCCGAAGCCACCGCCTGGGTGCAGACCGGTGTGAACCTCGCCAGCTCCTACCCCGGGTTCCTCGGATCCGGCTGGGTCCGCGACGGGGAGGGATCCCATCACTGGCACATGCTGTACCGCTTCGGCAGCGAGGCGGAGCTGGAGGCCTGGGAGTCGTCCGGCGAGCGCGCGTGGTGGCTCTCGATGGGCGAGGGCTTCGTCCGCAGCGAGCGCACGCAGCGCCGCACCGGGATCGAGGGCTGGTTCGACGAGCCCGCGACCGGACCGGTCACGGTGCCCGACGCCACGCGCACCGGCACGACGACGGTCGCGTTCGTGCACACCCCGCCGCGGTGGAAGCAGGCCGTGTCGATCTGGCTCGGCTTCTTCCCGGTGAACCTGTTGTTCACGTACCTGATGACGCCGGTGCCCGGATGGGACGCGGTACCGATCTGGCTGCGTGTGCTCGTCACGACGCTCGTGCTCACGCCGATCATGACCTACGCGGTCCTGCCGTGGGTCACCCGGATGCTGAGGTCCTGGCTGAACCGGTGATACGCCCGGTCACCGCGTTTCGACTCGTCGCTGCGCTCCTCGCTCAACGACCGAAAGAAGTGTCGGTCGTTGAGCGAGCGCAGCGAGACGAAACGCGGTGACCCCGGAGCCGAGCGGAGCGATGGCCTCGTCCGACGCGCCGGCATCGGGCCTGGCGGGAGCCGACCGAAGGACGGCGGGGGACCGCGCGACGGACGAGGCCATCGCGCAGCGGACCGCCCTCACACCGCGGGACCGCCACCGCGTTTCGTCTCGTCGCTGCGCTCCTCGCTCAACGACCGAGAACCGCCACCACGTTTCGACTCGTCGCGGCACTCCTCGCTCGACGACCGGGAGAGGCGCCGCGTCGAGACGCGACTCGGGGGGACGGGCCTTACCCCGCAGAGGGGACGTGCCGCTCGTCGACGCCGACGTAGGCCGACAGCGGGCGGATGAGCGCGTTCGCCGCCGCCTGCTCCATCACGTGCGCGGTCCATCCGGTGACCCGCGACGCGACGAACAGCGGCGTGAAGGTCAGCGTGTCGAACCCGATGAGGTTGTACGCCGGACCCGACGGGTAGTCGAGGTTCGGGTGGATCCCCTTGCGGGAGACGAACTCCCGCTCCAGGGCGTCGTACAGCTCGGCGACCTCCGGACGGTCGTAGTGGGCGACGAGCGTGTCGAGCGCCGCCTTCATGGTCGGCACCCGAGAATCGCCGTTCTTGTACACGCGGTGCCCGAAGCCCATGATCTTCCGCTTCTCCGCGAGGGCCTCGTCCAGCCAGCCGGTGACACGGTCCGCGCTCCCGATCTCGTCGAAGATGTGCAGCACGGCCTCGTTCGCCCCGCCGTGCAGCGGGCCCTTGAGCGCGCCGATGGCCCCCACGACCGCGGAGTACAGATCGCTGAGGGTCGACGTGATCACCCGCGCGGTGAAGGTCGACGCGTTGAAGGAGTGCTCCGCGTACAGGATCATCGAGCGGTTGAACGCGTCGACGACCACGGGATCCGGCTCCTCGCCGAAGGTCATCCACAGGAAGTTCGCCGAGTAGTCCAGATCGTCGCGCGGGGCGACGATCTCCTGTCCGCGACGGCGGCGCTGTCCGTAGGCGACGATGGCCGGAAGCGCGGCGAACAGGCGGACGCTGCGCTCGAGGTTCTCCTCCCGGCTTCCGCTCGCGTCGAGCACGGATCCCGCTCCGTTCGCGTCGGACGCCCCGATCAGGCTGACCGCCGTGCGCACCTCGTCCATCGGGTGCGCCGAGACCGGCACCAGGTCGATCGCCGCCTTGACGTTGTCGGCCAGCGCCCGGTGCGAGCGCTCGGCCGCCCGGAGCGCGTCGAGCTGGCCCTGGTCCGGCAGCTCGCCGTGCCACAGCAGGTAGGCGACCGCCTCGAACGGCTGCGTGGCCGCGAGCTCCTGCACGGGATACCCGCGATACAGCAGGCTGTTGGTCTCGGGGTTGACCTTCGAGATCGCCGTCGTGTCGACGACGACGCCTGCGAGGCCCTTCTTGATGTCCGGATCGCTCATGTCACTCCTTCGTGTCGGTCGACGCGTTTCGTCTCGTCGCTGCGCTCCTCGCTCAACGACCGGGTGGGTTTCGTCTCGTCGCTGCGCTCCTCGCGCGGCCGGGTGGGTTTCGTCTCGTCGCTGCGCTCCTCGCTCAGCGACCGGTGTCGATGGTGAAGTTGAAGACGCTGGTGTCGAAGCGGTTGTAGCCCTCGTAGTCGATGAGCTCGTAGAGCTCGGCCCGATGCTGCATCTCGCCGAGCTTCGCGGTGAGCGCACCGTCCTCCGCCAGCGTATCGAGCGCACGCCCCGCGGCGCCCATCGCGATCCGCAGCAGCGAGACCGGCCAGATCGCGATCCGCACGCCGGCGTCGCGGAGCTGGTCGACCGTGAAGAGGTCGCTCTTGCCGAACTCGGTCATGTTCGCCAGGATCGGCACGTCCAGGGCCTCGGCCATCGTCTCGAACTCTGCGAGCGTGCGCATCGCCTCCGGGAAGATCGCGTCCGCCCCGGCGTCGACCAGCGCCTTCGCGCGGTCGATCGCCGCATCCATGCCCTCCACCGCACGGATGTCGGTGCGTGCCATGAGCAGGAAGTCCGGATCCCGACGAGCGTCCGCGGCGGCGCGGATGCGCTTGATCGCGGTGCTCTCGTCGACCACGCTCTTGCCGTCGAGGTGACCGCAGCGCTTGGGATTGACCTGGTCCTCGATGTGGAGGCCGGCCAGGCCCGCGTCCTCCATCTCCTGGACGGTCCGGGCGACGTTCATCGGCTCGCCGAACCCGGTGTCCGCGTCGACGATGGCCGGAAGGTCGGTCATCCGGGCGATCTGCCGGGCCCGACCTGCTACCTCGGTCAGCGTGGTCAGCCCGATGTCGGGGAGACCGAGATCCGCCGAGAGCACGGCGCCGGAGATGTAGACGCCGTCGAAGCCCTTGTCCGCGATGAGCCGCGCGGACAGCGGGTTGAAGGCTCCCGGGAAGCGCAGCAGCTCGCCGCTCGCCAGTCGCTCGCGGAACGCCCGGCGCTTCTCGTGCGCCGGCACGGCGGAGTACAGCATTAGAACAGGCCCTTCGGAGCGGGCGCCGCGGCGAGGACGCCGGGCGCGGCCACGATCGAGAGGTCGGCGACCTCCTCCGCGGTGAGCTCGGGAAGGCGCTGCACCAGCGACAGGAAGCGCTCGATCTCCTGCGGCTCCAGCACCGGCTCGGCGAGCAGGCGGAACTTGCGGATGTAGTCCTCCCGGGCGAAGGGGCGGGCGCCGAGCGGATGCGCATCGGCGACGGCGATCTCGTCCTCGATCACCGTGCCGTCCGTCAGCCGGATGACGACCCGGCCACCGAACGCCTTCTCCGCCGGATCGGTCGAGTGGTAGCGGCGCGTCCACTCCTCGTCCTCGGCGGTCGTGATCTTCTGCCACAGCGCCACCGTGTCCTCGCGGCCGGCGCGCTCCGGCGTGTACGAGTCGACGTGATGCCAGGCCCCGTCCTGCAGCGCGACGGCGAAGATGTAGGGGATCGAGTGGTCCAGCGTCTCGCGCGAGGCCGTCGGGTCGTACTTCTGCGGGTCGTTGGCCCCGGAGCCGATCACGTAGTGCGTGTGGTGGCTCGTGTGGATGACGATCGACTCCACGCCCGCCGGGTCGGCCAGGGCGGGACGCTCGTTGTGGAGCTTTCGGGCCAGGTCGATCCAGGCCTGCGCCTGGTACTCGGCGGAGTGCTCCTTCGTGTAGGAGTCGAGGATCGCCCGCTTGGGCTCGCCGGCGGCCGGCAGCGGCACCTCGTACGCGGCGTCCGGTCCGTCGAGCATCCACGCGATCACCCCGTCCTCGCCCTCGTAGATCGGGCTCGGAGAGGTCTCGCCCCGCATCGCGCGGTCCACGGCCTCGACCGCCATCTTGCCGGCGAACGCGGGGGCGTGCGCCTTCCACGTGGAGATCTCGCCCTTGCGGCTCTGCCGCGTCGCCGTGGTGGTGTGCAGCGCCTGGCCGACGGCCTGGTAGATCGTCTCGGGAGAGAGGCCGAGAAGGGTTCCGATCCCGGCGGCGGCCGACGGGCCGAGGTGGGCGACGTGGTCGATCTTGTGCTTGTGCAGGCAGATCGCCTTGACGAGGTCGATCTGGATCTCGTACCCCGTCGCGATGCCGCGGACGAGGGCGCGCCCGTCCGCGCGGACGTGCTGGGCGACGGCGAGGATCGGCGGGATGTTGTCGCCGGGGTGGGAGTAGTCCGCCGCGAGGAACGTGTCGTGGTAGTCGAGCTCGCGCACGGCCACGCCGTTCGCCCAGGCCGCCCACTCCGGGCTGGTCCGGCGCTCGAGCGGGGTGCCGAACACCGTCGCGCCGGCGCCGCCGACGGACACGGGGTGATCCAGCGCCTGCTGACGCGCGGCGCTGACCGGAGCGCGGGTCAGCGAGGCGGCCGCGACGGAGGCGTTGTCGATGATCCGGTTGATGATCATGTCGACGACGTCCTGGTCGACCTCGACCGGGTCGGCGGCGACCTCGGCGATCCGCCAGGCGAGCTGCCCCTCCCGCGGGAGGTTCTCGTCGCTGCGGTGCACGCGGAGGTGGTGGTTCACGGTCATGATCAGTTCTTCTTTCCTTCGGGCGCGGATGCCGTGTCGGTCGTTGAGCGAGCGGAGCGGGACGAAACGCCCGCCCCCAGGGAGTCGAGGACACTCGCCAGCGCGTTGTGCAGGTGCACATGGGTCGCGTGCGCGGCGAGGTCGCCGTCGCCGGCGGCGATCGCCTCGGCGATGAGACGGTGCTCGGCCACCGAGGCGGCCAGTCGGGCCGGGCGGTCCCTGGCCATCCTGCGCACGCGGACGAGATGCGTGCGGACGGTGCGCAGGGCCGCGGTGAGGTAGTCGTTCCCGGCCGCGGCGTCGAGCGCCGCGTCGAAGCGCGCGATGAGCTCCTCGTACGACCGGCGTCCCTCGGGGAGGGTCAGCGCGTCGGCCGCGGCGGCGAACTCGGCCGCGAAACCCGCGAAGACGGCGGGATCGCCGCGGTCTGCCACGATCCGGGCCGCGGACTCCTCCAGCGCGCGGCGCAGCTCGAAGAGCGCCCGGATGTCGGAGGCGTCGATCGGGGCGACCACCGTCACGCGCGGGGACTGCTGCACCACCAGTCCTTCGGCGGCGAGCCGGCGCAGGGCTTCGCGCAGGGGGGTGCGGCTGACGCCGAGACGCGCCGCCTGCTCCACCTCGCCGAGCACCGTGCCGGCGGGCAGGTCCCCGGACTGGATGCCGTCGAGCAGGGCGGCGTACGCGCGCTCTCCCGCGCGCTGCTGGCCCTCCTGCGCGATCACCATGGCCTCAGTGTATACATAAACGGATCCACGCGGGGCGCATCTGGGATTCGATCGCCCATTCGTATACACAAGTCGCCACCGTCCGGGGCGCCACATGACTGCAGCCAAGCAGTCAGCGACGGAGCCTCGGCCACCGCGGATCTGCATCGCCAACCCGAAGGTCAAGTCTTCACAAACGATTATCGATTAGTGTAATGTCGCGAGCGGCCCTCCCTCGTGCATCAGGAAAGGATCAACGATGATCAAGGCCCGACTCCTCCCCCTCGCCGGCGTGGCGGCGGCATCCGCCCTCGCCCTCGCCGGCTGCTCGGCCGCCGCCGCAGGCGACGGCGACGGCGACGTCACTGTCCGCATGCTCGTGAACGTCACCCCGAACCTGACCGAGGAGTTCTGGAACGACCTCGTCGCCCCGTTCGAGGAGGCCAACCCGAACATCGACGTCGTCATCCAGAACCCCGGCGCCGAAGGCGTCGAGGCCGCCGTGCCGCGGCTGCTTGCGGCCGGCGACGCCCCCGACGTCGTGCAGTCCATCGCCCCGACGACCAAGCTCGCCCCCGAGCTCGTCGACCTCTCCGAGTACGAGTGGGCGTCGTCCGGCCCGCTCGCCGACCAGTACTCGATCGACGGCAAGAACTACATGGCCGGGATCGGCGTGCAGCTGCAGAGCCTCTTCTTCTACAACAAGACCGCGTTCGCGGAGGCCGGGATCACCGAGCCGCCCACCTCCGTGGACGAGCTCACCACGGCGCTCGGCAAGCTCAAGGACGCCGGGTGGACGCCGATCCAGACCGGCGGTGACTGGATGAGCAGCCACACGCTGCAGGCGCTGGGCCTGCCGACGATCATCACCGAGGATCCGGAGTGGTTCCAGAACATGTCGGCGGGCGACGTCACCTTCAGCGAGACGTACGGCGACGCGGTCGAGACGTACGCCGACTGGGTGGCCCAGGGCTACATCCCCACCGACGCCCTCGGCATCAAGTACCCGGATGCCGAGCAGGCCTTCCTGTCCGGCAAGACCGCCGTCTACTCGATGGGAAGCTGGTTCGCCGGGACCCAGGCCAAGGCGGCGGACTCCGCCGACATCGGGGTCTTCCGGGCTCCGGCCGCGAACCCCGGTGACCAGCCGGCCATGGGCGCCAACATCGCCAGCCCCTACTCCATCCTCAAGGCCAGCAAGAACCAGGACGCCGCGGCGAAGCTCATCGAGTTCCTCACCACCGACCAGACCGCGGTGAGCGACCAACTCGCGGTCGACGGCAACTTCCGCGACGGGTACGAGTACGACATGACGCCGCTCGGCGAGGAGCTGCTCCAGATCGTCGCCGACACGCCCGCCGAGGCGTACACGCCGACCGGCGGCGGCTACGGCGAGCGCACGCTGCCCGACGGCTACGCGGGCGAGATCAACACCCAGACCCAGGCCCTGATCGGCGGCGCACCGGCCGACCAGGTGCTGAAGGCCATGGACGACTGGTTCGCCGCCAACGCCGGATGACCGGTGGCGCCGGGGACGCACCGTCCCCGGCGCCTTCCCGGCGCCTTCCCGCGCCCTCCCCACGAACGCGCCACCGAGAACGAGAGTGCCGCACGCCATGACTCCGCCCACCACGACCGCGCCCTCCCCGGCCGCGGCCCCCTCCCTGACCGGACCGTCGACGCCGACGAGCTCCCGTCCCGGCCGTCGCCGCCGCACCGCGCTGCAGCGGTGGCGGACGCTGCTCCCCGGCATCCTGATGGGCGGTCCGGCCGTCGCGGTCTTCCTCGCGATGTTCGTCATCCCGATGATCCTCGCCGCGGTGCTCAGCTTCACCGACTGGAACGGGTACAGCCTCAACTTCTCCTTCGTCGGCTGGGAGAACTACCTCAAGGCGTTCCGCAGCCCACGGTCGACGCAGGCCGCGGTCTTCACGGGCGTCATCGCCGTGGTCGGGACGATCCTCTGCAACGCCGTCGGCCTCGCGATCGCCGCGCTCATCTCGGGTCCCGGACGCTCGAACACGATCCTGCGCACGATCTTCTTCTACCCCTACGTGATCAGCGCCCTCATCATCGGCTTCCTGTGGTCGGCCATGCTCTCGCCCACGGGCGCCGTCAACGGACTGCTCGGCACGCTGGGGCTCCCGGCCCTGCCGTTCCTCACCGACCCGACCTTCGCGAAGGCGAGCGTCATCTTCACGATCGTGTGGTCGCACTTCGGCTTCAACATGATCCTGTTCCTCGCCGGGATCAAGTCCGTCCCGGCCGAGTACTACGAGGCGGCGACGGTGGACGGCGCCTCGCGGTGGCAGCAGTTCCGCTCCATCACGCTTCCGCTCATCGCGCCCGTCTTCACCGTGAACCTCGTGCTCACCCTCGTCGGGCTCCTCAAGGCGTACGACGTGGTCCTGTCGCTCACCGACGGCGGGCCTGCCGGCTCCACGCAGACCATCGTCTACCAGATCCTCAAGGACTCGTTCGCGAACTCGGCCCTCGGCTTCGGGGCCGCACAGTCCATGATCCTCCTCATCGTCACCGCGGTGGTCGGCCTCGCCGTCACCCTCGTGCGACGCCGTGCCGAGCAGAAGGCGACCGACTGATGACGCAGACCCGCAACCGCCCGGCCCTCGCCGTCAGGGCGATCCGGTGGATCGTCCTCGGCGTCGTCGCGATCACGATGCTGATCCCGATGTACACGATGCTGATCAACGCCTTCAAGCCGCAGGCCCAGATCATCGAGAACCCGCTGCTCATCACCCCGCAGATGTTCACGTTCGACCACCTGTGGGCCGCGATCACGAGCAGCAAGTTCAACGTGATCGCCGCGTACGGCATCACGCTGCTGTTCGTCGTGCTCGTGAACCTGTGCTGCATCGCCCTCGCCGCGCCCGTCGCCCACGTCATCGCCCGCGGGCGGTCGAAATGGCACCTGGGTCTCCTGCTGCTCTTCGTCTCCGGGCTCTTCATCCCCGGCCAGGTCACGCTGATCCCCGTGGTCTTCGTGCTCCGCGTGCTCGGGCTCATCAACACGATCCCCGGGTTCATCCTGTTCGAGACCGCGGCGACCCTGCCGGTGACGATCTTCCTCTTCACCGCCTACCTGCGCAGCGTGCCGCGGGACATCGACGAGGCCGCGTCGCTCGACGGCGCCGGGCCGATCCGCGCGTTCTGGGCGTGCATCTTCCCGATCATGAAGCCCGTCGTCGCGACCGTCGTGGTGCTCAACTCCATCGGGGTGTGGAACGACTTCGTGAGCCCGCAGATCATCCTCGGGCCGAGCTCCGGGATCTACACGGTCACGACGGGCGTCTACGCAGCGGTCGGACAGTTCTCCACCGACTACACGCAGGTGTTCCCCACTCTCCTCCTGGCCGTGCTGCCCGCGATGGTGTTCTTCATCGTGATGCAGCGCCACATCATCGGCGGCCTCGTCGCCGGGGCGACGAAGGGATGACCGTGCCCGAGACCGCACTCACCCGCCCGCTGCGCACCATCCCGGCCTGGGCCGTGCTGCAGCGCCGGCTCTTCACCGAGGCCGAAGGGGCCCGGCGGCTCTTTCGCGACCGCTACACGCTGCCGGACGGGCGCCTGCGCGGCGTCGCCGAGTTCGTCGACCGCGACGGCGTGGACGACCTGTACGAGCCCTTCTTCAACTGGCCCGCGTTCTACCTCCTCGGCGGGCCGGACGAGGTCCTCGCCGACTCCAAGCGGCACTGGGAGGGGGTGTCGGCCCAGCTCACCGCAGCGGGGATGCTCACGGAGGAGTACGACAACGGCTACGACTGGTTCCATCAGGGCGAGTCATTGCTCTTCCTCGCCGGCATCTGCGCCGCCGACCCCGCCGACACCGCGTTCGCGGCCCGTGCCGCACGCTTCGCCGCGCTCTTCGCCGACCCGGCGAAGGGCAACTACGACGCCCAGCGCAACATGATCCGTTCTCCGCACAACGGCGCCCTGGGCGCGCGCGACGGCCTGGACGACAAGGTCGTGCCGTACACGGCGGATCGGGACGAGATGCGCCCCTACGGTCTGCCGCTGCAGGGCCTCGACGGCATCGCCTCCTGGGACGACCTCGCCGACCCGGCCAACGCCCGGCGGATGGCCGAGGAGATGCAGCGCCGGGCGGCCGGGGACGTCGCCGTCAACCTCGCCGCCACTTCTCTCGCTGCGAACCGATGGCTCTACGACGGCGATGAGGAGGCGGCCGCGTGGATCCGCCGGTACGTCGACGGCTGGCGCGCGCGAGCGGACGGCGGCCTGCTTCCCGACAACGTCGGTCCGGACGGCGCGGTCGGCTCTCTCCACGACGGCCGGTGGTGGGGCGGCCACTACGGCTGGGCCTGGCCGCACGGTCTGCACTCCGTCGGCATGAGCGCCCTGATCGGCGCGCTGAACCACGCCCTCGTCACCGGCGACGACGCCGCTCTCGACCTCGTGCGCACGATGCTCGACACCGTGCTCGCCGAGGGGCGCACCGGCAGTGTCGCGGAGTCCGCGTACAGCCTGCGCGGCGGGTGGATGGCCCGGCTGGGTGCCGCCGCCGCCGAGCCCGGCCTGCTCGTCCCCTACCGTCACGGCGCGGACGGCTGGTTCGACTTCGGTCCGCTGCAACTCGACCTCCCGCTGTGGCTGTGGTGGTGGTCGCGACGGGCGTCCGACCGGGAGCGGCTGGAGACGGCGATCGCCGGGCTCCCCGCCTCGGCCGACCTCGTCGCGCCGTTCCGCGACAAGGAGGAGGCGGGGCACGAGGCCGGCTGGTTCGCCTTCCTCTCCGGCGACCTCCCCGACTATCCGGTGCGGGCGCTGGAGATGGCGCTCGGCCAGGTGGCGCGCCGGGCCGCCATGATGCTCGCCGACGACCGCGACCCCGACGCCGCGCATCTGCACTTCTGGCAGCGCGTGAATCCGGTGGTGACCGAGGTCCTGACCCAGCTCGTCGGCGGCGCCCCGCAGGTCCTCTACAACGGTGGGCTCGGATTCACGGCCCTCCGCTACGAGGACGCCGACCGCGCGCGGCCCGGCCTCCCGGAGGACGTCGCCGCGCTCGTGCACCGCCTCGACGACCGCGGCATCGGCGTGCAGCTCGTGAACACCTCCGCCGTGCACACGCGCACGGTGCGGCTGCGCGGCGGGCGCTTCGGCCTCGACCGGATCGTCCGGGTGACCGCCACCGGTGAGGAACCCGGCTTCTGGCCGGGGGCGTCCGGCACCTACGCGGCCCCGGACGCCCCGATCGTCACGACGACGCTCGACGTCGACGACGACCTCGTGGTGACCCTGCCGCCGGCGCACGGCGCCAACCTCGACCTGACCATCGCGCGTGCGACCGGATCGCCGCGCCACCTGTTCCCCGAAGGAGACGCATGAGCGCCGATCTGATCCGACCCGACTTCGCCCTGCCCGTGCGGGGTGGGGCCTACCAGAGGCCCTCGCGCGAGATGGTCGACTCCTTCGCCGCGATCTCCTCCGCCACCGCATGCGCCAAGCTGCACGGACTCGGGATCCGGCGCAGCTACATCGAGGGACCGGCACCGCTGAGCCTCGGCCAGCGCGTCGTCGGATCGGCGCTCACGCTGCAGTTCATGCCGCAGCGCGAGGACATGGCGTCCGGCGATGGCCAGGAGTACGCCGAGCGGCACACGGCCCTCTGGCACGTGCTCGAGGCCGTGCAGCCCGGCGACGTGCTGGTGATCCAGGCCTACGGCAGCCGGTTCTCCGGCTGCATCGGCGACATCCTGGCCCGCTACTTCGCGCGCAAGGGCGGCGCGGGGATCGTCGTGGACGGCCGCATCCGGGACGCGGGCCGCATCCGCGAGCTCGGCATCCCGGTGTGGTCGACGGGGACGACCCCGCACTACGCTTCGCAGTCGGACCTCGTGCCGTGGGCGTACGATGTGCCCGTCGCGGTGGGCGGAGCCCTGTGCATGCCGGGCGACCTCGTGGTCGCGGATGACGACGGCCCCGTCGTGGTGCCGCAGGCCATGGCGCCGCAGGTCGTCGACGACGCGCGCGATCATGAGGAGTGGGAAGTCTTCAGCCGCCGCCGCCTCGACGAGGGCGCCCGCCTGAGCGACTACTACCCGTTGACCCCCGACAGCCGCGAGGAGTACGAGGCATGGCGTTCCGTCCAGAGCTCCGTCCGCTGAACCCCGGCGTCGCCGCGCGCGACGATGCCGGCCTCGGGTGTGCCCCGATCGGCAACCTCTTCGCCCCGGTCGCCGACGCGGATGCGGTGGACACCGTGCACGCGGCGCTCGCGCGGGACGTCCGGTTCTTCGACACCGCTCCCCTGTACGGCTCGGGCGAGAGCGAGCGAAAGCTCGGCCTCGCCCTCCGCGGTGTGCCGCGGGACGACTATGTGATCGCGACGAAGGTCGGCCGGGTGCTCGTCGATGCGGCCGGCCGCCCCGTTGCGGGAGCCGCCAGCGGGCACGACTCGGTCGTCGACCTCAGCAGGGATGGCGTGCGGAGGAGCCTCGACGGCAGCCTCGCCCGCCTCGGTGTCGACCGCGTGGACGTGCTGCACCTCCACGACCCCCTGGACATAGAGGCGGCGTTCGCGACGGCGCTCCCGGCCCTGGTCGAACTGCGCGACGAAGGGGTGGTGCGCGCGATCAGTGTGGGGCTCGGGCGGCTCGACCCCCTGGAGCGGTACGTCGCCGAGGCGCCGCTGGACGTGGTGATGGAGGCCGGCCGGCTCACGCTGCTCGACCGCACCGCCCTGGACCGGCTGCTGCCGACCGCGGCGGCCCGCAGCATCGGGGTGCTCGCGGCCGCGGTGTTCAACTCCGGCATCCTCGTCGATCCGGTCGGCTCCCCCTTCTTCGAGTACAAGCCCGCGCCACCGGCGCTGCGGGAGCGGGCGGAGCGCCTACAGGCCGTGTGCGCCTCGTACGGCGTGCGCCTCGCGGATGCCGCGGTGCAGTTCCCGCTGCGGCATGGTGCGGACGCCGTGGTCGTCGGGGCGCGGACCCCCGCGGAGGTGGACGCGTTCGTGGACGGCCTCGATGCCGCACTGCCGGCCGCCTTGTGGGACGCCCTCGATGCGGAAGCGGCATGACCGCGCGGCACGGGAGCTGACGTGCGGATCGTCGACGCCCATGTGCACGTCTGGGACGCTGACTCCGTGCCGATCCCCTGGTTCCGCGACGACCTCGGGCTTCCCCGGCAGGCCGCGGCCGCCCGCCTCGGACGGGAGCTGACGGCCGCCCGCGTCTCCTCCGCCATCGCCGTGCAGGCGGCGGACTCGGTGGCGGAGGCGGAGTG
The DNA here is from genome assembly GCF_021172025.1 of Microbacterium resistens. NCBI lineage: Bacteria > Bacillati > Actinomycetota > Actinomycetes > Micrococcales > Microbacteriaceae > Microbacterium > Microbacterium resistens. Next base: position 3,314,682 of record NZ_CP082781.1, on the reverse strand, counting down.
GCTGACCGCGACCGCCGCAAGCGACCCCTTCCTCCGGCGCGTGGTGCTGCAGTACACCCCGCCGCCGGAGCGAGCAGCCGGTGCCCCGGCGGTCGCGTTCTCGCCAGCGGTGGTCGGCGTGCGCGCCGCGGTGCCGCAGTTCGCCGCGGACCTCTCCGATGTGGACAGCCTCGACGCCCTCGCCGACCACCTGGGCGCGACCGCCCGCACCCTCGAGCTGCTCATCCGTCCGGACCAGCTTCCCGCCGCAGCCGCCCTCTCGCGCCGGCACCCCGGTACCGCGATCGTCGTCTGCCACCTCGGCCTCGGCGCTCGAACGGCCGATGCCGCGTGGCGCTCCGCCCTCGCCGCGGCCGCCTCGGCCCCGGGGGTGTCGGCGAAAGTCTCCGGTCTCGACCTCCCGACGCGCGGCGAGGACGAGTCGCGGGCACTGCTGCGGCTCGCCGTCGACCTCTTCGGCGCCGAGCGGCTGTCCTTCGGCAGCGATTGGCCGATGTCCACGCGAGCGACGACCTATGCCGCGGTGCTCGGCGCGACCCACGCCGCGCTTCCTCCGCTGTCCGATGTCTCGGCCCGCGCCTTCTGGTCCGAGACCGCCGACCGTCTCTATCCGCTCCCCGCGTAGCCCCGCGTCGCGGGCCGGCTCAGGCGGGGTCGTCGAGCAGAGTGCCTGCGGCGTGGGCGCGGAACAGGGCGGAGGCCGCCTCCTCGTCGCCGGCGTCCAGCACGTCGAGGAGCCCTTCGTGCCAGTCCGCGACCTCATGCCAGTCCCCCGTGAAGGTGGGGTCGCCGAGCACGTGCATGACGCGCAGGCTCGGCTCCAGGAGGTCCCACATCCGGGGGAGGTAGACGTTCCCGCTGGCCTCGATCACCGCACGGTGGAAGGTGAAGTCGAGCTCGCGGAACCGCGCGAGGTCCTCCGCCTCGGCGGCCTCGTGCATCTGCGCGATGAGGCCGACGAGCTCGACCCGGCGGGCAGGGTCCAGCGCGCCACAGGCCAGCCGGCCGGCCAGCCCCTCCAGCTCGACGCGGGCGACCTTGGCCTGCGCCGCCTCCTCGGCGGAGTAGCTCGCGACGAAGTTGCCCTGATGCCGCACGTGCGACACGAGCCCCTCGTGGGCGAGCCGCTTGAGGGCGTCGCGCACCGGTGCCTGGCTCACCTGCATCTGCCGGGCGAGCTGCGACTCCACGAGCTGCTCGCCGGGGGCCAGCGTCGAGTCCTTGATCATCGCCTTGATGAGCGCGTAGATCTGATCCGACAGCAGCCCGCGCTGCAGTCCCGCCGTGCCCAGAGCATCCGTCATGACCATCAGTCTACGTCCGTTATCGACTATCGCTAATGGACCGGGCCGCGCGCCAGGCGTCGGCGATCAGGACGGATCCGCGGGGCGTCGGGTGTACGCCGTCCGGAGCGAGCTCCGCGACCGGATGCTCCTTGGCCGCCGCCGTGAACACGTCGTGCAGCGGCACGAGCGCCGCCCCGCGCTCGGCGGCGAGGGCCCGCACCGCCGCCCGCTTCCCGTCGAGGTCGTCGAGCCACGCCCGCTGCTCCTCCGACGCCGGGAGGAAGTACGGCTCCATGAGGATCAGCCGCGGAGCGTGCGCCGCCGCCACCCGATCGAGGAGCCCGCCGAGCGTCGCGGCGAAGTCCTCGGCCGAGGTCGGGTCGTCGCTGTCGAAGCGCCGCCACATGTCGTTCACGCCGACGTACACGGTCAGCAGCTCCGGTGCCGTCGGCAGCAGCTCCGCGTCCCACCGGGCGGCGAGGTCGCGGGCGCGGTCCCCCGCGATCCCGAGGTTGCGGACCGTGGCTCCCGCGGCCTGCAGCTCGGGGGCGAGGAGCGACACGTACCCGTCCCCGAAGGAGTCCGGATCGGATCGGTCACGCCCGGCGTCGGTGATCGAGTCTCCGATGAAGGTCACCCGCATCGTGGCACGTCCTGTTCGTCATCCTTGAGCTTGGGGCGCACCGAGATCGGGAGCTCGACGCTCGCGCCAGCGTACGTCACGGTGAGCGTGAGGTGCGGGCGCACCCTGCTGCTGTCGAAGCCGGTGACCATGTCGGCGGTCACCTGCTGGGTGGTGCGCGATCCGTCGCTCCAGTCCACGCCCAGCAGCATGCCGGTCACGTCGAGCTCCTCGCCGCGCACGTAGCGGGTCTTCGGGTCGGCCTCGGGCGCCCAGCAGACGCCCGTCACCGTCGCGGGCGGCGGCGTCGGGCGCACGGCCAGGGTGTTCGTCTTGCCGTAGTGGTAGACGTTGAAGAAGCCGTCCGCACCGATGCGGAGGTTCTCCCTGGCGTCGACCATGTTCCACACGGTCACGTCGTCGACTCGGAGCACGATGCGGGTGCCGCCGTCCTCGGCGACGGCCCCGAACTCGATGCGGTGCGTGGACCCCGGCTCGACGACCGTGTTGGGGATGCTGTCGAGCATGGTCTGCCCCGGGGTCCAGCTCTGGAACTCGATCACGTCCTCCTTGATCACCGCGAGGTATCCGGTGTTGGAGTTCTGCCAGGCGGGAAGGCCGGTCTGGTCGGAGCGCGCCTGGAAGCCATACCAGCCCCCGTCGAAGGCGCCGAACTCCGCCTCGAACTGCAGCAGGGTGTCGCCGAAGCGCTCGGCCTCGTAGCCGTGCACGCCCTGACCGCTGATCACGACACCCGTGTCGTCCACCACGATGAGGTCGGACTCACTCCAGTTCGCCCCGTCCTTCAGCTGGCCGTCCAGGCGGGTGGTCGGGTACTCGGCATCGTCCACGGTCACGGTGACCGTGTCGCTGAGGCTCGGATCGGCGACCGAGGTCGCGGTGATCGTCGCCGTGCCGGCTGTCACCCCCGCGATGCGTCCGCCGGAGACCGTGGCGACCTCCGGGGCGTCGGTCGTCCAGGTGACCCGGGCGTCGCTGGCGTCCTCCGGGGCGACCGCGGCCACGACCGACCGCCGCTCGCCGACCGTCAGGCCCACCGCGTCGGCGTCCAGGCTCACGCCCGTGACCGGCACGCCCGAGAGTGAGAACCCGATGTCGTCGAGGTCGAGCGAGGCGTAGTTCTCCACGTAGAACCCGACCCGGCCCGCCGCACCGGGACCGGGGTCGGCGCCTTCCAGCGCGATCGCCCCGTTCACGGAGATGCGGATCCGCCCGTCCTGCACCGCGATCCGCACGTGCGAGGTCGCCCCGGGGGTCAGCCCCTGCGCCGCGGGCACGACCTTCTCGGCGACGACCTTCCAGGCGTCGTCGAAGATCGTCCAGGTCGGACCGGCCGCGGTCTGGCGGAAGCGGATGTACCCGCCGCCCTTGCCGTTGCGGTTGTAGACGATCAGTCCCGCGTTCTCGGGCGTGGTCGCCGGTGCCGTGACGTCGACGTCGAGCACGAACTCCGTGAAGTCCCGCGGCAGGATGCTGTTCGCGCCCTTGAGGATCCGGTAGACCCTGTCACCGGACGCATCGATCTGGATGCTGCGGTTCGGGTCGGTCGGCCACCCGTTCGCCCCCGACTCGAAGTCGGTGTAGTGCAGCACGCCGTCGCCCTCCGCGACGATCACCTCGATGGTCGCGGTCTTGGCGGCGTCGGCCTTCGCGGTCGCCGTGATTGTGGTCGCGCCGGGTCCCATGCCGAGCACCACGCCCTTGTCGTTGACGGAGGCGACGGCGGCATCGGCCGAGGCGTAGGTCACCGCGGCGTCGTCGGCGTTCCAGGGCAGCGGCACGGCGCGCACGCGCACCTCGTCCCCCGCGTCGATCGTGAGCGTGTCGCTGTCGAACGCGATGTCCTCCAGCGGGACGGTCTGCGGCTGCTGCGTCTGCCCGATGTCCCCGTCGACGCCGATCTCGCCGAACGAAATGGCCTCGAAGCCGGGGATCCGGTCGAACACGGCCGCATCGGCCTTCAGCGTGTAGTCGCCGTTCGCGGCGTCCACGAAGCCGGGGTCGGCGTCGGCCACCCAGTTGTCCTCGTAGTTCAGGAGGTTCTTCCCGTCCTTCGCGCCGTGCTCGTTGACGCCGGCCATCCGGGCCCGGTTCGGGTTCCACACGACGTTCTCCGCGAACGTGCTGTGGTTCGGGAAATAGTGGTCGTCCTCGAAGAAGTGCGCGAGTTCGGGGTACTTCGTCAGATACGGCGTGCCGACGAAGTCGTTGTTGTCGGCGAACACCTTTTCCCAGGCCGGCATGTAGTCGCGGTCGACGACGTTGCCCTCGTGGTCGCCCATCCACTGCTCGTAGTTGTCGTACGGGGCGTAGGCGTCGACGAAGACGTTGTTGCGCGCCTCTATGTAGTCGGCTGAGCCGCTCTTGATCGCACCGTTGCCCATGTTCACGAACACGTTCTTCTCGATCGTGAGGTCCCACGTGAAGTTGTCGGCGTAGATGCCCTCGACGCCCGCCATGCCGACGCCGATGTCGTGGAAGTAGTTCTCCCGGAACACATGGCCGCGCTGCTGCGGGGTCTTGCCGGAGTTCATGTAGATCGCACCGAGGTCGTGGAACTGCTTGCAGACGTCGTACACCTCGTTGCGCTCGAACAGGTGGTCGTTGCCGTGCACGATGATCCCGGGATGCGGGGCGTCGTGGATCTCGTTGTCCCTGGCGATGTTGCCGACGCCATCGAACATCACGCCCGGGTTGTAGGCCTTGTGGTAGTACGCGAAGTCGGCGATCTCGGAGTTCTCGACCCGGTTGCGGCCGGGTTCGAGCGTCGTCTTGTCGCCGCCCTGGAGCACCACGCCGACGCCGCCGACGTGCGTGAGCCGGCTGTCGGTCACGGCGTGGTCGCGGCCGCCGCGGTTCACCGGGATGCCGTCGTACGTGTAGCGCCCTGGCGAGTTGATGAGCACGCCGCCGTCGGTGAAGTTGCGGATGTCGCTGTGGGCGATCGTCACGTGCGAGCCGCCGAGGATCACCGCGGCCGTCGCGCGTCCGTACTCCATCACGAGGTCGTCGAAGTTCACATAGGAGGCGCCGTCGGCGCGCAGCATCGGCTCGTCGAGCGTCGTCACGGTCACGTCGCCGCGGCCGGACGTGAAGGCCGCGTTCGGGATGAGGTACAGCTTCCCGGCGTCGCGGTCGATGTAGTACTCGCCGGGGGCGTCGAGCTCCTCCAGCAGGTTCTGCGCGAAGTGGAAGTCGGGGAACCAGCTCTTCATGATCCCGGACATCTCGCCGTAGCGGAGGGTGATGGTCTTCGCCTCGGTGTCGATGCTCTCGATCTTGTTGTACGACCACTCCCAGCTGTAGCCGAAGATGCCGTCCAGCCAGACGTCCTCGGCCTGGGTCCAGTGCTTCGGACGGTCGTAGCCGTAGGTGAACGTGCCGCCGCGCTCCTGCAGGTCGGCGTCGTTGCGGTCGGGACCGGCGTCGATGATGTCGCCCATCTGCACGGTCGGGGTGGCCGCGTCGGCGTTGGGCCAGCGCGCGAGGGTCATGCCCTGGCCGTCGATGAACAGCTCCATGGGCGGCGTGGTGCTGACGTCGTTGGCCTTCCAATAGCCGTGGCGACTGAGCTGGCCGTATTCCGTGATGCCGAGAGCCGCGAGGTCGATCCCGATCACGCGGTCACGAGCGGCGGGATCGACGATGCGGTCGGTCACGGCGGCGTCGTTCACCGGGGCGAACGCGTCCCGGGGCAGCTCCCGACCTCCGGTGAGGGTGGCCGTCTCCCCCGGGTACGAGCGGTAGGTGATGGGGGCGTCGGCGGTGCCGGAGTCCTGCGCGCCGATCTCGAACGAGGCGCTGCGCGGGTACTCGCCCTCGCGCAGGTAGACCGTGAGACCGCCGGCGGGGAGGCCGGGGCCCGCCTTCACCGCGCGGATCCGATCGCGGGCGCCCTCCAGGGTCGCGAGGGGGTCGTCGATCGTGCCGGCGGCCGCGTCGTCACCCCCCGGCGCAAGGTAGAGGGCGTCGTCGTCCGCGGCGACAGCCGCCGCCGAGGGGACCACCGCAGCGAGGGCGGATCCGAACACGGCCGCCAGGGCCAGACTTGCCAGCGCACGCTTCATTGCGTCTCCGAACTTGTCGCTTCCCGCACGACGGATCTCATGCGGCGCCGCGGGGCGGCTCCTCCGACGCTAGTCAATCGATAATCGACTAGCAAGCATCGATATTCATGGCTGCCTCATTCCCCACAAATCCACCACTTTCCATCAGTTTCGGACTATTGAGTTCTCCGGTTGACGCAGCCGTAATCCGCCGGAAATACTAGGGACGCCCGAGACCGCACGTCGAGAGTGCGGACACATCACCCCAGGCCAAGGATGACCTAGATGACAGAACAGACCATTTCCTCACAGATAGGAACAGGTCGTCGGCCCCGTCGCCTCTCGGACGGGATGTTCGCCCTCTTCCTCACGGCTCCCGGCCTCGCCCTTCTCGCCGCCGTCGTGGTGTACCCGCTGATCACGGCCCTCATCACCGCGTTCTACAAGCAGAGCCTCGTCGAGCCCGGCCGCGAGTTCGTCGGCCTCCAGAACATCGTCGACGTGCTGACCGGCGAGTTCTTCCCGCTCCTCACCCAGACGCTCGTCTTCACGCTGGGAACGACCGTCGCGCCGTTAGTGATCGGCTTCGGCCTCGCCCTCGCCCTGAACACGCGCCTGCGCGGTGCCAAGGTGCTCCGCGGGCTCATGCTCATCCCGTGGCTGATACCGGGCGTCGTCGTGTCGTTCCTGTGGATGTGGATCTTCAACGCCAACTACGGCGTGCTCAACGCCGCGCTGGAGACCGTCGGGCTCATCGACTCGCCGCAGGCGTGGCTCGCGAACCCCACCACCGCCATGATCGCCGTGATCGTCGCGAAGACGTGGCAGTCGTTCCCCTGGATGATGGTCATGCTCCTCGCCGGCCTGCAGACCGTGCCGATCGAGCTGCACGAGGCCGCCGAGATCGACGGCGCCGGCACCATCCACCGCTTCTTCTCCATCACGGTGCCGCAGATGAGCGGCATCATCGGCCTCGTGATCCTGCTGGAGTTCATCTGGAACTTCCAGCACTTCGACATCATCTACGTCCTCACCGGCGGCGGTCCCGCCGGCTCCACGCAGACGTTCGCCACCGCGGTGTACGAGACCGCGTTCGACGGCTTCGACCTCGGGCACGCCGGGGCGATCGGCCTGCTCTGGATGATCCTGCTGATGGCGCTCGTCGTCGTCTACGTCCGCCTGTCCGAGAAGGGGGAGAAGCGATGACCGCCGTGCTGACCGAGGAGACGGTGACCGCCGTCTCCGCCCCGCCCGCCGCGCCGCGCCGCCGGCGCCACCGCGCCGACCGCCGGGCCTCCACCGTGAGCGCGTGGATCGCCGTGGTCGTGTTCGGCGGGTTCGCCCTGCTGCCCGTGTACTGGCTGCTCGCGACCTCGCTCACCCCGCGCACCGAGGTGTTCAGCTACCCGCCGAAGCTGTTCCCCACCGAGATCACGTTCGAGGCGTACGCGGCCCTCGCGAACAACCCGGCCCTGTTCGGCTACCTCCGCAACAGCATCGTCGTCTCCGTCATCACCGCGATCCTGTCGGTGCTCGTGTCGGCGTACATGGGCTACGCGTTCTCGAAGTTCCGCTACCGCGGCCGGCGCAGCCTCATGTACTTCGTGCTGGCCTCGCAGATGTTCCCGCAGGCGCTGCTGCTCATCACCCTCTACGCCGTGTTCTCGGCCTACGGCCTGCTCAACACGTACACGGCGCTCGTGCTGTCGTTCACGACGTTCACCCTGCCGCTGTGCGTATGGATGCTGAAGGGCTTCTTCGACACCATCCCGGACGAGCTCATCGAGGCCGCCCGTGTCGACGGCGCTTCGCGGATGCGCATCATCCACTCGATCGTGCTGCCCCTGGCCGCGCCGGGCCTCATCGCCGCGGGCCTGTTCGCCTTCGTCCGCGGCTGGAACGACTTCATCTTCGCCCTCACGCTCGCCGGACCCGACAAGCAGACGCTGCCTCCGGGACTCGTCAACACCTTCATCGGCGAGGCGTCCACGGCCTGGCCGGAGCTCATGGCGGCCTCGCTCGTGGTCTCGCTCCCCGTGGCCATCGCGTTCATCGCCCTGCAGCGCTTCCTCGTCGGCGGGCTCACCGCCGGCGCGGTCAAGGGCTGACCCGCACCACCCCCTCATCCGCAGTCCCTCGAAGAAGAGAGCACCCCCATGTCCGAGAACACCACCGTCTCCCGTCGCCAGCTGCTGCAGTTCGCCGGGCTCGGCGCCGCCGGCCTCCTCCTCGCCGGCTGCATGCCGAGCGGCGGCGGCAGCGGCAGTCCGTCCTCCTCCCCCGGCGCCGGGCTCGGCGCGGGCGACTTCACCGCCTCCGACTTCTCCTTCTCCAGCTGGTCGCTGACCGAGGAGGCGGCGGCGCCCGCGACCCGGGCCCTGCTCGACGGCTACAAGAAGACCAACGACGTCGGCATCACCGAGGTCTCCTTCCCCTACAACGAGTACTTCAAGCAGCTCATGCTCCAGGTGCGCGGCGGGCAGTTCACCGGCGCCGCGCACGTCGACGTCGCCTGGCTCGCCTCGCTGGCGGCGCTCGGCAAGCTCGAGGACGTCTCGGCGCTCACGAAGGGCCGCGGCTACACCGCGTCGAGCCTGGAGGCCACGCAGCTCGACGGGAAGCAGTACGCGTTCCCGTGGACGATCGGCGCGATCGGGCTCATCACGAACTCCGAGCTCCTGACGAAGGCGGGGATCTCCGCGTTCCCGACCACCGTGGACGACTTCGAGGCGGCGCTGAAGAAGCTCAAGTCCCTCGGCGGCGGACTCATCCCCTACGCTGCCTCGACCAAGGCCGCCCAGCTCAAGGACGTCCTGATCTGGATGCAGACGTTCGGCAGCGACCTCGTCAAGGACGGCACGGTCACGATCGGCGACGATGCGAGCATCGAGGCGGTGACCTGGTACAAGTCGCTGTACGACCAGGGTCTCATCGCCGCCGACGTCGACCGCTTCGACGCCCGCTCGCTGTTCGCCCAGGGCCGCGCCGCCATTTACGACGACGCCCCCGTGGGCCGCGCGTCCGTCACGAAGGACTCCCCGGACCCCGACCTGGCCTCCAAGCTCGTGCCCGAATCCCGCCCGGTGCTGAAGAACGGCGACACCCCGCGCGCGCTCGTCTGGGGCGGTGCCATCGCCGTCGTCGGCGGCGGTGCCGGAGACAGCACCCGCACGGCCGCGGACTTCGGCCAGTGGGCCACGAGCGACCTGAAGGCGGTGCTCGGCGACTACGCGCTGCGCGGCCTGCCGCCCGTGACCGAGGAGGCGCAGGCCTCGAAGGAGGTGGCGTCCGACGCGTTCGGCTCGCGCTTCGCCGAGAAGATCACGGCCACCGCGACCACCAACCCGTTCTGGCAGTACCCGCAGTACGCCCAGATCGAGACCGTGATCGCCGACCGCGTGCAGGCCGTCCTCGTGGGTCAGCAGAGCGCCGAGGACGCAATGGCGCAGGCCGGCGACGAAGCACAGAAGCTGCTGGGCTGAGGAGCATCGCCATGACGCTCCGCCCGAAGGCCGGCGCCACCGCTGCCGCCGCCCTCGCCGCACTCGTCCTCGCCGTGCCGGCTCCGGCCGCCGCCGCGGCACCCGACGTCGAGACCGTGCCCGTCACGGTCGACAGCTCCAACCAGTCCGGCTGGTGGAACCCGCTCGTCGTCGACGGCGACGAGACGTACTTCGCCTACAACGTGCCCGGCTCGGTGGCCGCGAAGCATCAGGTGAACCTGGCCGTCCGCGCCGCCGACGGCACGTGGACCTCAGGCTGCCTGCGCCTGGCCACCGGGGCCTGCGCGGAGTACACGGACGACAACGGCCACAACCAGCCCTCGATCGCGATCGACGGCGACGGCTACATCCACGCGTTCGTCTCGATGCACCACGAGCCGTGGAAGTACTTCCGCTCCACCGCGCCGTACGACGCGACCTCGCTCGTCGACGTGAGCGGAGAGATGCCCGACGCTGGCGCCGCGGTCTCCTACCCGGTCACGGCCCAGGGGGCGGACGGCGACGTCTGGCTCATGGTGCGGATCGGCGCCGACCCGCAGGCCCGCCGCGACGGCGTGCTCTACCACTACGACCCCGCCGCCGGGACGTGGAGCCGCGAGACGACGATCGCCGCCGCCGTGAACCACTCCTTCTACCCCGACGACCTCGCGGTCGACGCGAGCGGCAAGGTCCACGTGCTGTGGGAGTGGGGTCCCTGGCCCGCCGGTCCGTACCGCCACCTCGGCTCGTACGCGGTGTACGACCCGGCCGCGGGCGGCTTCCGCGACGTCGCGGGGCAGACCCTTCCGACCCCGATCCGTCCGGACACCCCGGGCGCGGTCGTGTGGCGCGGCTACGAGCCCGGCGAGAGCATCGGCGCCGCGGTGCCGGCTGTGCAGACCGCGAAGATGGCCCTCGCCGACGGCGAGCTCGTGGGCGTGACCTATCGGTACGCGGACCAGACCGAGAACGCCTTCGACGTCCGCTGGGCCACATGGAACGGCACGGCCTGGACGAGCGAGACCCTCATCGACGCGGACGCCCTCGGGGGCGGCGTGCAGACCGTCGCCGCGCTCGACACGACGACCGCGAGCGGCGAGACCCGCGTGTACGCCGTGGTGTCGGTGCCGGGCTGCGGCGTCACCCGCAGCCAGACGGTGCTGCTGACCGCCGGAACGTCCGGATGGACTGCCGACACCGTGGGCGAGCCGGTCGTCGGCCAGCAGCGCCTGCGCGCAGCGACCCGCACCGACGGCACCGACATCGTGTACCTCAGCGCCCCGACGGTCCCCGGCGGCGGCACGCTGCGGCACGCGGAGATCCCGCGTGACGGCCACGCCGGCGCCAGCACGGTCGCCGACATCGTGGCCGCCCTCGGTTGCGATGCCGGCGGTGCGACCACGGCCCTCGGCGGCACCGCGACCGCATCCCCGCTCCGCGGCGACCCGTCCGACTCCGCCGCCGACGTCGACCGCGGCTCCGAGATCGACGCGATCGCCGCCCCCTGAGCGGCACCACCACCCCTCCCGAAAGGAACCCACCCCATGCGCACCCAGACCGTCGAAGCCGACATCATCGTCGTCGGCGGCGGCCTCGCCGGAGTGAGCGCCGCCGTCGCGGCGGCTCGCCTCGGCCGACGTACCGTGCTGATCAACAACCGGCCGGTGCTCGGCGGCAACTCCTCCTCGGAGGTGAGGGTCTGGGTGTGCGGGGCGACCGCACACGGAAACCAGCGATGGGCCCGGGAGACCGGGATCATCGGTGAGATGTACCGGGAGAACCAGTTCCGCAACCCCGAGGGCAATCCCGTGTACTGGGACGACGTGGTGCTCGACATCGTGCGCCGTGAGCCCAACCTCACGCTGTTCCTCAACACGGAGGTCCTGGAGGCCGAGGCGACCGGGCCCGACGACGCCCGTCGGGTCCGGTCGGTCACCGGCTGGACCATGGGCTCCGAGATCCGCACGGTCTTCCGCGGGCCGCTGTTCCTGGACTGTACGGGCGACGGCCTGGTCGGCCGGCTCGTCGGTGCCCGACACCGGCTGGGCAAGGAGAGCCGGAGCGAGTTCGGCGAGGACTGGGCCCCCGAGCAGCCGGTGCGCGAGTTCCTCGGCTCGACGCTCCTCTTCTACACGAAGGATCTCGGGCACCCGGTGAAGTACGTCGCGCCGGAGAGCGCGAAGGACATCTCGACCACACCGATCCCCTCGTCGCGCATCATCCGCAGCGGCGACAGCGGCGCGCACTACTGGTGGATCGAGTGGGGCGGCACGCTCGACATCGTCGACGACAATGAGGCCATCCGCGACGAGCTGCGCTCCGTGATCCTCGGGATCTGGGATCACATCAAGAACTCGGGCGAGTTCGACGCCGACAACCTGACCCTGGAGTGGATCGGCAACCTCCCCGGCAAGCGCGAGTACCGCCGCTTCATCGGCGACTACACCCTGCGCCAGCAGGACATCCTGGGGCAGACCTCGTTCGACGACGGCGTCGCGTTCGGCGGCTGGTCCATCGACCTGCATCCCGCCGAGGGCATGTACGCGACGGGGGCGGGCGCGGTGCAGCGCTTCTCCGACGGCGTCTTCGAGATCCCGTTCCGCTCGCTGTACTCCGTCAACGTCGACAACCTGCTGATGGCGGGCCGCGACGTCTCGGCCACGCACATCGCGTTCGGTGCCGCCAGGGTCATGGCGACGTGCGCGGCGATGGGCGAGGCCGCGGGCACCGCCGCCGCCCTCTGCTACACGCACGACGCCACGCCCCGCGAGCTCTACACGCACCACCGCGCCGAGCTCCGGCAGACGCTCCTGCGCGCCGACGCCTCCCTCATCGGCGTCGCGAACGAGGACACCGCAGACCACGCCCGATCGGCCGTCGTCACGGCGTCCAGCACGCTGCGCACGATCGGCACCCCGGCGAGCGCGGTGGCCGACGCGGCCCCGCACACGCTCGTCGACGACCTCGGCATCGTCGTGCCCGTGCACCCGCGCCTGGACACGACCGAGCTGCTGCTCAGCGCCGAGATGGACACGCAGGTCACGGTGGAGGTCTGGTCCACGGGCCGACCGCAGAACGTCGTGCCGGCGGTGCTCGAGCACCGCACCGTGGTCGAGGTCCCGGCGGGCGGACCCTCCTGGGTGCGGGCGGAGACCCCCTTCTCCCCGGATGAGCCGCAGAACGCGATCGTCGTACTGCGCGCGAACCCGCAGGTGCAGGTACACCTCTGCTCGGCACTGCCGCCCGGAGTGCTCACCCTCGTGCACCGGGTCGACAACGACGACCGCAACGTGCAGGTCGACCGCGACGGCCTCCTCGTGCAGTGGCCGACCAAGCCGCTGCGCGGCCGGGTGCCGGCGTTCCGTACGAGTCCGGCCTCCGAGGCCATGGCGCCGGAGCGCTCCACCTCGGGCTACAACCGTCCCTACGGCGGGCCGCACCTCTGGGCGTCGGATCCGGAGGCGGAGGGCCCGCACTGGCTGCGACTGGACTGGGGGCGGCCGGTCACCGCCTCCGAGATCCGCCTCGTGTTCGACGACGACGTGGACCTCGAGCTCAACACCCTGCACCACCACCGCAGCCCCGACGAAGTCCTGCCGCAGCTCGTCCGCGACTACCGCGTCGAGGTGCGGGCGGACGGATCCGACGAGTGGCGGACCGTGGCGCAGGAGCACGACAACCGGCACCGGCTGCGGGTGCACCCGCTGCCGGCGGACCTCGGTCCCATCACAGCCGCCCGCCTCGTGGTGGAGCGGACGAACGGCGTCACGGAGGCGCGCGTGATCGCGTTCCGGGTGCAATCGTGACGGAGAGCGCTAACGTGAAGGGCATCCGTCGCCCCGGCGGAGACCGTCGTCCCTCCAGGAGGTCGCCCGTGACCACGGCGCCCGGCGACCGCGTGCTCCCGGTCGCGCGCGCCACCCGGACGGGGCTCATCGCCCTCGCCGTGCCGCATCTCGAGGAGCCGTACTTCGCCGAGCTCGGCTCGCGGATCGTGCGCGGCGCCGACGAGCGCGGGCTGGCCGTGCTGATCGTGCAGACCGAGGGCGACCACAGCCGCGAGATCGACGTCGCCAACGGCGTCGGCCTGCCGCCCATCGACGGACTGATCCACATCCCGCGCTCGCTCACGGTCGCCGACCTCACGCGCCGGACGTCCCCTGGCCCGCTCGTGCTGCTGGGCGAGCACATCCAGGTGAGCCCCTTCACCCACGTGACGATCGACAACCGCGCGGCCGCCGCCACCGCGACCGAGCATCTGCTCGCGGTGGGCTGCCGCCGGATCGGCTTCGTCGGGCGCCGGGACGCCCGCCCTTCGGACGCCGCCGATCGTCGGCACGTCGGCTATCTGGAGGCCCTGGCCGCCGCGGGGATCACGGCCGATCCCGCCCTCACCGCCCAGGTCGACGCGTTCACGGCCGAGGAGGGCGCGCGCGTCGCCGGAGCCATGGCCACCGCCGTCGCCGACCTCGACGGCATCGTCTGCTCGAACGACTCGGTCGCCCTCGGCGCCCTCGCCGCTCTGCAGGCCCAGGGACGCGACGTCCCGCGGGACATCGCCGTCGTCGGCATCGACGACATCCGGGCCGCACGTTTCGCCGTCCCTGCCCTCAGTACCATCGCCCCCGACCACGCCCGGCTCGTGGACGCCGCCTTCACGGAGCTGGAGCGGCAGATCTCCGCGCCTCCCGGGGCCGACCTCCCGGTGCGGCACGTGACGGTCGGCGCCCGCCTCATCCCGCGGGCGAGCACCGCACGATGACGGCGGCGGACTCAGTCCGCGAGGGCCGTCGCGAGCCCGTGCTCGCCGACGCCGCCCCTCGGCGCGACGTGCAGGGTGCCGACGTGAGCGGCGAGCCGCTCGCGTGCGGTCTCGTCGAGCCCGTCGTCGGTGATGAGACGGTCGATGTCGCTGAGGTCGGCGACGGTGGTGAGCCCGACCACCCCCCAGCGCCCGTGCTCGGCGAGGACGACGACCTCGCGTCCCGCGGCCATGAGCGCGCGGTTGGTCTCGGCCTCCAGGAGGTTCATGGTCGTGATGCCGGCCTGCTCGTCGAGGCCGTGGGCGTCGAGGAAGACGAGATCGCAGTGCAGGTGCTCGAGGGCGCGGACGGCGACCGGCCCGACGAGGGCCTGGGACGGCGTGCGCACGCCCCCGGTCAGCACCACCGTCTGCGTGTAGGGAGCGTCTGCGCGGTCCGGCGGCGAGAACAGGTCGGAGACCGGGAGGGCGTTGGTGACGACGGTGAGCTCCGGCACGCGCACGAGCTCCCGTGCGAGGGCGAGCGCCGTGGGGCCGCCGGAGATGCCGACGGCCATCCCCGGCTCGACGAGGCCCGCGGCCGTCGCCACGATCGCGCGCTGCTCCGCCGACGCCGCCGGCGCCGGCACGAGACGCGGGTTCCCGCGCGCCCGCACACCGCCGCGTATGCGCTCGACGGCGCCTTCCTCGGCCAGCTGGTCGATGTCCCGGCGCACCGTCATCTCGCTCACCCGCAGCATCGCGACCAGCTCGCCGATCGAGACGGTGCCGCGGTCGCGGGTCAGGGCGAGGATGCGCTCGCGTCGTTCCGTGACCAGCACGCGGTCTCCTTCCGATGGAGCCTCCAGTCTGCCACCCGGCCCGGCGACGTGCTGCGGCCGACCCGCCCCCGCCCGCCCCGCACCCGGAACAGGACCCCTCACCCCGCATGACCTTCCCCGCCCCGTACGACACCTGGTTCCCCGACGCCGCGTTCGACGGCAGCTACGGCCGGAGCGAGGCCGACCTCCGCGCCGTGCACCCCGTCCCCGCGCCGCCCGGCTTCGCCGATCGCTGGCGACGCTGGCGACGAGAGGCGGCGGCCGTGGACGCCGCCCCCGTCGTCCTCTCCGCCACCGAGGCGCAGGGCCGACGGGTGACCGTCGTCGAGCACTCGGGCGTGGACGGCGTGCGGCTGCGCGCGTGGGTCGTGCATCCCCGCTATGGGGCCCCGCGCGCGGGCGTCGTGCACGGTCACGGCTATGGCGGCCGCGATGCCGTCGATCTCGCGCGGGTGCCGGAAGACGTAGCGGCGGTCTACCCTGTGGCCCGCGGCCTCGGCACTCTGAACGCCGGGATCGGGGCGCCCGAGCCCACATCGGAGCACGTGCTCGCCGGCATCGACGACCCCGAGCGCTACGCCCTCGGGCTGTGCGCACGGGATCTGTGGCTGGCCGCCGACGCCCTGGTCGCTCTCGTCGGCGAACTGCCCCTCTACTACGTCGGCGAGAGCTTCGGCGGCGGCATCGGCGCGCTCGCCCTGCCATGGGACGACCGCTTCGTCGGCGCCACCCTCGTCGTGCCGAGCTTCGGCCAGTACGACGAACGCCTCGCCGTGCCGTGCCTGGGAAGCGGCGAGGCCGTCCGTCAGCACGTGCGGCGGCACCCGGAGGCCCGCGAGGTGCTGCGGTGGTTCGACGCCTCGACGAGCATCGGGTACGCCGGCCTCCCGGTCCGTGTGGAGGCGGCGCTGTGGGACCAGTACGTGCCGCCGCAGGGCCAGTTCGCCGTCGCCGCCGGGGCGCGCCTGCTCGATCTCGCGGTGCTTCCCGCGGGTCATGCCGAGTACCCGGGATGGCAGGACGTGACGGCGGACGCCATCCGCGGAGGCCGTGCGCACCTGGAGCGCGCGCTCGCGGGCTGAGCGCCGCCCGCGCCGACGGTCCCCGTGGAACGTCCGGACCTGCGCGATAGGGTGACCGAGGCGGAGGGATGCAGCGCCCCCTCCGGACGCACGGGGGAGGTGACGGTGAGCGGGAACGAGTCCGCGGATCCGCGGGACGACGAGGGCGACTTCCCGCCCGTCCCGCCCCTGGCGCCGCCACTGGGTCCCACGGCACCGCCGCCGTCGCCGGACCCCCTCGGGCGGACCGCTTCGCTCGGTCCCCCCGCCCCGCCCGGTCGCTCCGCTCCGCCCGGATCAGCCGCTCCGCCTCTGCCGTCCTACGCCGCGAACGCGTCCGGGGCCCCCTTCGGACCGGCCCCGGATGCGGCCGCACCGGCACCGCTGCCGCCCTACGCGCAGACATTCCCCTTCGATCAGGGCGCCGTCCCCGCGTCGCCCTCGCTCCCCGTGCCGCCCCGGAGGATGAACGGGACGCTCAAGGGTCTGCTGATCGCGGTGCCGATCTTCCTCCTGCTCATCGTCGGGGTCGGCGCGTGCAGCACGATCCTCACCGTCACGCGCGATGTGAGCAGCGAGCCGCTCGCGCCGTTCCCGACCCTCCCGCCGATCCCGACCCTCACCCCGGTGGCGCCGCCCTCGCCGCTGCCCACCGACGCCGGGGCCCCCTCCGCGGAGCCGGACCCGATACCCACGGACGATCCGGAGATCCCCGGAACCGACGCCGTGGGCGACCGGCTGGAGGCGCTCGCGGAACAGTACCGCCAGGCCAGGGACGACGGAACCCTCTGGGAGCGCATCCCCGACACGGAACGCAACCGCGCGGCCGTCTCCGCCTTCCTCTATCTCATCACCGACATGAAGATCGCGACGATCTGGGGGGTCGACAAGGAGACGCAGGCCCAGTACGCACGGGACGCACAGCTGCTCGAGGAACGCCTGCTCGCGCAGGAGCCGCTCGGGACCTCGGTGGAGATCACGTTCGAGGACGGACGCGTCTTCCGCTACGACGGCGAGACCGGCGAGGGCGGGTACACCGAGCCGGAGGGCTAGAGTGCGTTGATCAAGGTGGTGACGCGGGGCGGAAGTCGTTGCGGTTCCCGATAGCATCTTGGACGTGCGCGAGGAGCATCTGTTCGGTATCCGCCTGTACCCGGCGACAGCGTGCGCAGACGTCTTTTCCGGAACGCGCGAGATCGGCAGCGTCCACGATGGAGAGTTCCTGGTCATGGAGGACAGTGACGGGACGACATCGGTGTGTGACGTTGCGACAGGCGAATGTGCCCCGCTCAATCGCGACCGGAGAGCCACCGAGGGCTTCCTTGAGGCTTTCGCGGAGTATCTGAGCTCCGGGCCGCCTGCCCCGGCGTCGGTGACGATGACGGCTGATCAGGCTGCGGAGCGTCTTCGGGCTTTCCGGGAGGGGCAGGTTCGCCCTCGCGTCCTCCCCGCAGGCAATGGGCTCTCTCACCGCACACGGCTGAGGAAGCTCCGAAAGCGGCTCCACGCCATCGACAGCACCGCGACCGGGCCGGACTCCTGGTGGAGCGGACTCATCGAAGAGGCGGAGAACGACCTGCTCTGAGCGGCGCCACACCGAGACGGTGCGCAGCCGGATCAGGGCAGCGGCGGGGTCGTCGCGGGCGAGCCTGTCGGTTCGCATCGCAATGCCGCGCCACTGCTCGTCAGAGATCTCGCGACGCATCACTCATCAGACTCCCGACGAGCAGGTGAACACGTTGCGCGTTCCGGGCGTCGCCGCCCGCTGCGCCGGCGGTCACGTCTCCCGCCCAGACGGGGAAGAGCTCCGTCCGGCAACCGGCTCGACGAGCGGCGGCGGCTTCGGCTCGCCGAGCTTGACCACGACGACGCCCGCCAGCACCAGCGCTCCGCCGGCGAGCTGCCACGGCCCGGGGAGCTGGCCGAGCAGGAGCCATCCGAACAGCAGCGCGGCGACGACCTCCGCCAGGGCGACGAAGGAGGCCACGCGCGAGCCGAGCATGCGCGTGGACGCGATGCCGAGGACGTAGGCGAGCGCCGTGGCCAGGATCCCCACGGCGAGCACGGGGACGAACCAGGGCACCGTGCCGAACCGGTACGCGACGTCGGCCGTGGTCCATGCCATCGGAAGGATCCCGACCGCCCCCGCCGCGGTCAGGCCGAGGGCGCCGACGAGCAGACCGGATCCCGCGAGCGCGATCGGCGGCAGCCCGGTGTCCACCCGTCCGGACAGCAGGAAGTACGCCGCCGCGCCGGTCATCGCGCCGAGCGCCCACAGGATCCCGACGGGGTCGATCCGGGCGCCGGTGAGCACGTCCAGCATCAGGACGAGCCCCGCGAACGCGACGGCGGCGCCGAAGGCGCTGCGCGCGGTCGGGCGCTCCCCGCGCCGGATCCACAGCCAGAGGACCACCGCCACCGGCGCGGTGTACTCGACGAGCAGAGCCACCCCGACGTCCATCACGGCCACGGCCTGGAAGTAGCAGAGCTGGGTCGCGGCGACGGCGAGCAGGCCGTAGGCGGCGATCATCCCGAGGTTGCGCCGCACGACGGGCGCCTTCCCCCGCAGCGCCAGGACGGTGGGGATCAGGAGAACGAGCGCGGCCACCCACACGCGCGCCGTCACGGCGGCCCCGGGCGTCCACCCGGCGTCGATCAGGCCGCGCGCCCACGCCCCCGACATCCCGAACGACACCGCGGCCGCGACCGCGACGAGCAGACCGGTGCCGGTCGTGCGCCGGCCGGTCATGTCATCGGCGTATGCCTCCATGGGATGTGACGCTAGGCCCGCGCCGCGTAAGCTGTCAACATGCTCTTCACCGATGACACGACGGAATCCCTCCGCGCTGCTGTCCACCTGGTGAACACCGCCGAGCCCCCGGACACGCTGGACACGCCCGCACGGGTCGAGGCCTTCCTGGCCGCACACCCCTACACGGGGCGGATCGACCGCGACGAGGCCGAGCTCCGCGCTCTCCGCAGCCTCCGCCCGCGGCTGCGCACGATGCTGCTGGCGCCGCGCGACGCGATGGCCGACGCGGTCAACGCCGCACTCGCGGACGTCGCGCTCGCCCCCCGCCTGACGCGGCACGGCGACACGGACTGGCACCTGCACGCGGTCGGCGACGACCGCCCCCTCGACGAACGCATCCTCATCGAGACCGCCATGGCCCTCGTCGACGTGATCCGGGCGCACGAGGGCGACCGGATCACGGTCTGCGCAGACGCCGACTGCGCCGCGCTCGCGC
This sequence comes from Microbacterium resistens, assembly GCF_021172025.1. Taxonomy (NCBI): domain Bacteria; kingdom Bacillati; phylum Actinomycetota; class Actinomycetes; order Micrococcales; family Microbacteriaceae; genus Microbacterium; species Microbacterium resistens. The sequence goes on along the minus strand of NZ_CP082781.1, from coordinate 3,295,333 downwards.
TGGACCTGTCCCGCAACCGCTCCAAGCGCTACTGCTCGACGACCTGCGCCAACCGCAACGCGGTCGCCGCGTACCGCGCGCGCCGGCGCACCTCGTGACCGGTCGTGCGGTACGGGTCAGCCGTTCACGACCCCCTCGAACAGCCCGATGTGGTTCCCGTCCGGATCCACGATCACGGCCCACGCGCTCGTGTCGGTGATCGGCTGCCGTTCCATCGCGACCGAGCCGCCGGCCTCCTTCGCCGCCGCGATCGTCTCCTCGATCGAGTCCACCTCGACGTACGAGCGCGGCTGCGTGAACCCGTCCCCGCGCGGAGCGAGCCCGCCGCCGGAGATGCCGTTCGGCGCCTGCCACATCGGGTAGCCCTCGAACCCGGGCATCTCCGAGATGTCCCAGCCGAACAGGCCCGAGTAGAAGGCCGTCGCCCTCACCAGGTCCGACACCGGGATGTCGATGTGCGTGATGTCGCCGTGTGCCATGTCCGCATCCTCTCCTCGGGCCCCGATGGCTCGACGCGGACAGTCTCGTCCCCGCCGACACGCGGCACAAGACCCCGGCTCAGGACGACGGGTGACCGACCACGCCCTTGCGCAGCAGGGCGTTGCCGTACGTCCGCGTCTCGCCGGTGCGCACGATGAGATACGCCGCCCGTGCGACGTCGTAGTAGGCGAAGCGCTCCACGAACGCCGTCGTCGCCTCGTCCGTCCCGGCGGCGGCCATCAGCTCGCGCTGGACGGGCAGCACCGCCCCGTCCGCGGACGCCATCAGGTCCATCCCGGGCACGTCGTCCAGAGGGAGGACGGAGCGGACGGCCGCGACGACGGCCGGCGTGCTCGTCCCGGGGAGATCCACGACCCGCGTCCCCAGCGCCCAGGCGGGGAAATGTGAGTCCGCGACGACGACCGCGTCCGAATGGCCCATCCGGTCCAGGTGCAGCAGCAGCTCCCCGGTGAGCAGGGGATGGATTCCTTCGAGCACGGCTCCTCCTTCGGTCGGTCCGCCCTCAGGCGGGGATCAATCCCTCCGACGCCAGCTCCGCCCAGAGCGCGTCAGGGATGTCGAGTCCGGCAAGCTCGGCGTTCTGCCGGAGCTGGGCGGGGCGACTGCCGCCCACGACGACGCTGCGGACGACGTCCGACCGCAGGGGGAACTGGATGGCCGCGGCCGGGAGGGGAACCTGGTGGGCCCGGCACACCGCCGCGATCCGGAGGAGGCGCTCCCAGAGCGCGTCGGGCAGCGCCCCGTACTCGTATCGCCCGTCCCGCGTCGGCTCGCTCTGCGCGAGCAGGCCGGAGTTGAACACGGACGCGGCGACGATACCGGTGCCCCGCTCCGCGCACGCCGGCAGCACGTCGGCCGCCGCGGGCTGCTCCAGCAGCGTGTACCGGCCCGCGACCATGACGAGGTCGAGATCCGCCGAGCGGACCGCGGCGGCGAGCGCCTCGGACACCATCGAGCCGACGCCGATCCGCCCCACCCCGCCGGCGGCGCGCACGGCCTCCAACGCGGGCAGCGCCTCGGCGAGCGCGAGGTCGAGGTCGTGGCGCTCCGGGTCGTGGAGGTACGCGATGTCGATCCGGTCGATCCCCAGTCGCTCCCGGGACTCGTCCAGGCTCGCCCGGATCCCCGCCTCGGAGAAGTCCCACACACGCCTCAGGTCGTCGGGCACGTGGAAGTCGTTGCCCGTGTCCAGCCCGCCCGAATGGTCGGGGTTCGGGCGCAGCAGCCGCCCGACCTTCGTGGACAGCACGAACTCGTCTCGGGGCTTGGTCGCCAGGAACGCCCCGAGCCGGCGCTCCGACAGGCCCAGCCCGTAGTGCGGGGCGGTGTCGTAGTGGCGGATCCCGCTCTCCCACGCCGCGTCGAGCACCGCCCACGCCTCGGCGTCCGTCAGCGGGCGGAACAGGTTGCCGACGTTCGCCGCCCCGTATCCCAGGGTCGGCAGGGGGACGAGCGGATCGGTCCGAGGATCAGGCGTCGACACGTCGCTCCCCCGTCGCCGCGAGCTCGACCCCGGATCCGCCGCCCCAGAGGTGGGCGGCACGGCTGGCGGCCTTCATCTCCATGCCCGCGCCGGGGGCGGTGGGCGCCGTGTAGGAGCCGCCGCGGATGTCGGTCGGCACCACGAAGTGCTCGTGCAGGTGGTCCACGTACTCGATCATGCGGCCCTCGCGGGTTCCCGAGACCGCGACGAAGTCGAACATCGACAGGTGCTGGACGGCTTCGCACAGGCCCACGCCGCCGGCATGGGGGCACACGGGCACGCCGAACTTCGCCGCGAGCAGGAGGTTGGCGATGTTCTCGTTCACCCCGGCCACACGCACGGCGTCGATCTGCATGACTTGGATCGCCTCGGCCTGGAGGAGCTGTTTGAAGATCATCCGGTTCTGGGCGTGCTCTCCGGTGGCGACACGGATCGGGGCGATCCCCCGGGCGATCTCGGCGTGTCCGAGGATGTCGTCCGGACTGGTCGGCTCCTCGACCCAGGCCGGGCGGAACTCGGCGAGCGCCGTCACCCAGTCGATCGCCTCCGAGACCTCCCAGCGCTGGTTCGCATCGATCGCGATCGGGAAGTCGGGTCCGCACACCTCGCGCGCCTTCCGGAACCGCCGGATGTCGTCCTCCAGGTCGGCGCCGACCTTGAGCTTGATCTGCGTGAACCCGTCGGCGAGAGCCTCGCGCGCCAGCCGCTCCAGCTTCTCGTCCGAGTAGCCGAGCCAGCCGGGGCTCGTGGTGTACCCGGGGTAGCCGGTGGCGAGCAGCTCCGCCTCGCGCGCGGCCCGCCCCGGCTCGGCGGTGCGGAGGATCTCCAGGGCCTCCGCCGGCGTCAGCGCGTTCGTGAGGTAGCGGAAGTCGACGAGCCCGACGAGCTCCTCCGGCGTCATCCGGCTCAGCAGCTGCCACAGCGGCAGACCCGCCCGCTTGGCCTTGACGTCCCACAGCGCGTTGATCACGGCGCCGATCGCCATGTGCATGACGCCCTTCTCCGGGCCCAGCCAGCGCAGCTGCGAGTCGCCGACGATCTCGCGGAACGTCGCGCCCATGTCATCCAGGAGCGGTTCGACCTCACGTCCGACGAGGTGCCCGGCCAGGGCGTCGATCGCCGCGACCTGGACGTCGTTGCCGCGCCCGATCGTGAAGACGAACGCGTGGCCCTCGATCCCGTCCTCGGCGTCCGTGCGGATGACGACGTACGCCGCGGAGTAGTCGGGGTCGGGGTTCATCGCGTCCGAGCCGTCGAGGCTCAGCGACGTGGGGAAGCGGATGTCGCTGGTCTCCAGCGCGACGATACGGCTCACGGGGCTCCTCACTCGGCGGACCACGCGGAGGAGCGGGTCCCAACAGACAGTTGGAGTGTAAACATCCGATGTCTATACTGTCAACGCGGGAGCCGATCCAGGGGGTCGCGCAAGCCCGCCGTCCGTGCCGAAGGGAGAACCATGAAGTTCGCACGCCTGGGCGCGCCGGGATCCGAGATCCCGGTCGTCCTCGAAGAGGGCCGCTATCGGGACCTCCGGCCGCTGACATCGGATGTGAACGGCGCGTTCCTCGCCGACGATCCCGTGGCCCGGACCCGCGCCGCCCTCGAGGCCGGGCTGCTGCCCGAGCTCACGGACGCGGACGGCCTGCGCATCGGCGCCCCGATCGCACGCCCCAGCGCGGTCATCTGCATCGGGCAGAACTACGCCGCGCACGCCCGCGAGTCCGGCGCCGAGCCGCCGTCCGTGCCCATCCTCTTCCTGAAGACGCCGAACACGGTCGTCGGCCCGAACGACGCCGTGACCATCCCCCGCGGGAGCGACAAGACGGACTGGGAGGTCGAGCTCGGCGTCGTCATCGGCACCCGGGCGGCGTACCTCGACTCCCCCGACGAGGCCGCGGCGCACATCGCCGGCTACGTCGTCGCCAACGACGTCTCCGAGCGCGCCTTCCAGATGGAGGTGTCCGGCGGGCAGTGGTCCAAAGGCAAGATCGCTCCCGGCTTCAACCCGACCGGGCCCTGGCTCGTCACGCCGGACGAGGTCGACGTGCAGAACCTCCGCCTGCGCAGCTTCGTCAACGGCGAGCCGCGGCAGGACTCGAACACGAACGACATGATCTTCGACGTCGCGACGATCGTGCATCACCTGTCCCAGTACGTCGCGCTCGAGCCCGGCGACCTGATCCTGACCGGGACGCCGCAGGGGGTCGCCTTCGGCGGACGGTTCCCCTATCTGAGGCCCGGCGACGTGGTCGAGGTGGACATCGAGGGACTCGGCGGACAGCGACAGGAGTTCGTGGCATGGGAGGCGCAGAAGTGAGCGGGCAGGTCGACGGGCTCGTCGCCGTCGTGACCGGCGGAGCGTCCGGGATCGGCGCGGCCGTCGCGGCGCTGCTGCACGACCAGGGCGCCCAGGTCGCCGTGCTCGATCGCGACACGGCGAACGCGGATCCCCGGCACGCCGCCTTCACGGCGGACGTGTCGGATCGTCACAGCGTCGACGCGGCCATCGCCGCGGTCGGTGAGCGTTTCGGCCGCATCGACATCGTGGTGAACAACGCCGGCGTCGGCGCGCAGGGCGACGTCGCCGCCAACGACGACGACGAATGGGCCCGGGTGCTCTCGATCAACGTCACCGGGATCGCCCGCGTGACCGCCGCCGCCCTCCCGTGGCTGCGCCGCTCCCCCGCCGCGGCGATCTGCAACACCGCGTCCATCGCCTCGACGACGGGCCTGCCGCAGCGCGCGCTGTACAGCGCGTCCAAGGGCGCCGTGTCCGCGCTCACCCGCGCGATGGCCGCCGACCATCTCCGCGAGGGCATCCGCGTGAACGCCGTCAACCCGGGCACGGCGGACACCCCCTGGGTCGGCCGGCTTCTCGACGCGGCGCCGGACCCCGAGGCCGAGCGGGCCGCGCTCAACGCCCGCCAGCCGCACGGCCGCCTCGTCTCGCCCGACGAGGTCGCCGGCGCCGTCCTGTACCTGGTCAGTCCGGCATCCGGCTCGACGACCGGGACCTTCCTCGAGGTCGACGGCGGCATGGCGCAGCTCCGCCTCCGCCCCGAGTAGCCCTTCCTCGCCTCGCCGGGCCCTGTCCCGATCTGCACACGGACGCCCGATCCGCACACGTTCGGGCCGGAATCGTGTGCAGATCGGGACGGGGTGTGCAGATCGGGACCGAAAGCGATGTGCAGATCGGGACCGGGAGCGGCCGCCGGAGGGGTCAGCCGTGGGCGGCCTGGCGGAGCCAGCGCTCGACGCCCGCGATGTGCGCGGTCGCGAGGGCCGTAGCCAGCCCGGGATCGCGCTGGGCGATCGCATCCGCGATCGCCCGGTGCTCGGCGAGGGTCCGCTCCACCGCCCCCTGCTCGGTGAGACCGCGCCACACCCGGGCCCGGATCGTCTGGCTGGACAGCCCCTCCACGAGGCTGGAGAGGTAGCCGTTCCCCGCCATCCGCACGATCTCGCGGTGGAAGCGCAGGTCGTGCTCGACGAGGTCGTCGATCGAGACGCCGGCGTCGACGGCGTCGACCTCCTCCTGCAGCGCGTCGATCGCCGCGTCCTCGCCGTGTGACGCGGCGAGGCCCGTCGCCTGCGACTCCAGCATCCGGCGGACCGCGAACAGCTCGAGCAGCGAGTCGTCGTCGTGCATGTCCACGACGAAGCCGATGGCCTCCAGGAGCAGGTCCGGCTCCAGGCTCGTCACGTACGTGCCGTCGCCGCGACGGACATCGAGGACGCGGATGACCTCCAGCGCCTTGACCGCCTCCCGCATCGAGTTGCGGGACAGCCCCAGCCGCTCCGCCAGCTCCTTCTCCGGAGGAAGGCGATCGCCGGGCCCGAGCTCGCCGGACACGATCATCGCCTTGATCTTCTCGATCGCCTCGTCGGTGACAGCCATGCGGCCCAGCATAGCCAGTGATCGGATGTCTGCCCTCGGTTCGCCGGGCCGATGGGGCAGGATGGGCGGATGCGCCTCCTCGACTCGCACCTGCACCTCTGGGATCCGGATCGGCTCGACTACGCGTGGCTGGAGGGGCCGCTGCGCGCGCGCTTCGCCGTCGGGGAACTGCGCGCCTCCGCGATCCAGGGCTTCGAGGAGCAGGCGGCGGTGTTCGTCCAGGCCGATCCGGTCGAGTCGCAGACGCTCGACGAGGTCGGATGGGTCTCCGGGATCGCCGCCGCGACGGGGGTGCGAGGCATCGTCGCCGGGGCGCGACTGGATCGGGGGGCCGCGACCACGGCGCACCTCGCCGCGCTGGCCGCCTTCCCCCTGGTCGTGGGCGTCCGGCATCTGCTCCAGGGCGAGCCCGACGGTCTGGCGACCTCCCCCGCTTTCCTCGACGGCGCCGCGCTCGTCGCCGAGCGGGGCTGGACGTTCGACGCCTGCGTGCGGGCCTCCCAGCTCACGGACGTGGCCGGACTCGCGGCGGCCGTCCCGGAGCTGCTGATCGTGCTGGACCACCTCGGCAAGCCCGAGGTGGGCACCGCCGACGCCCCGCGATCGCCGGGGGCCGCCTGGCTCCGCGACCTGGACGCGCTCGCCGCGCACCCGCGGGTGAGCTGCAAGCTGTCCGGGCTGCCGGCGGAGGCGGGAGGCCGATGGGATGCCGCCCAGGTCGTCCCGTTCCTCGACGCCGCGCTGGAGGCCTTCGGACCGGACCGGCTGATGTGGGGAAGCGACTGGCCCGTGTCGGCCGTCCAGCCCGCGCCCGCCGGCGCCGCAGGGCGGGATGACACGGATGAGATCGTGGCTGCGGGCGCCCGGGAGGCGTGGGCGCGGACCGTGGCGACGTGGGCCGGCGACCGCGGCCTCGACGTCGACGCCGTCCTCTGGCGCAACGCCGAACGCTTCTACGACCTCAGATAGCACACCAGTATGCAGACAGTGCGTGATCGCCATTGCAAGCAGTTCACCCGCCTGTCCACACACACCGTGTCTGATACTGTGTGATTGTGCACCACACAATCGAGAGCTTGACACTCTCCGACCTCCGCCGGCTCCGCGACGAGGCTGCACGAGAGAACAAAGAGCTGAACGCGGAGATGCGTGCACTTGAATCTCGGACTGCGGCCAATCAGCAGACGATAGACCGTGTCGACTCGATCATCGCTGAAGTGAGGGCGCTCTACCCCGACGGCACCCCTTCGAACGATCACGCTCTTCCCGTTCTCCGGGGAGCGGAACGGGATCCGGGCGACGAAGGATTCGACGTCCAGTTCAACGGCGGCAAGGTCCGCTCCGTGGAAATGGTCCGCATCTTGATCGAGGAGTCCGCATCCGGACTCACGCGCGATCAGATTCACGAGCACTTCTTCGCACGGTGGGGACAGCAGTCGTGGGGAAATCCGAGAAACGCCCTGACGACAGCCATCGGCAGAGCGCTTCAGCGAGGGCTGATCCGTGAGCGCAAAAGCGGAGTTCTCGTAGCCCGGTGACCACGACGTTTCCCGAAAAGTCAACACTATTCGTGGATGAGAGCAAGAGCAACGGCTACTTCCTGGTTGCGACAACAAGCACGACCGGTGGAGTCCGCCGCACTTCTCAGTCCATTCGCTCGCTCGTGCGTCGCGGGCAACGACGTATCCATTTCAAGAGCGAGAGCCCGGCTTCCCGTAGGGCGCTCCTTTCGCGTTTTGGCGAACTGCAGCTGACGACTCATGTGTACGTCGTGAAGGGCTTGCAGGACGCCGTGGCCAGACCACGGTGCCTTGTGCAGCTCATCGAGGACGCCGCTGACTCCGGGGTTGTGGGGCTCTATCTAGAACGAGACGAGTCCGTCGAGGCGCGAGACCGCATCACGATTCGCGAGACGCTCCAGCGGGTCGGCTATCGCGAGCAACTCACCTACGAACACGTCTCTCCCAGCGATCAACCCCTGTTGTGGGTGAGTGACGCGGTCGCCTGGTGTCACCAGGCGGGAGGAGAATGGCGCCGTCGAGCGGATTCTCTGGTCAGTGGTGTGACGCAGTTGTAGTCCGTGATACTGCCGCCAGAAACGGCGCAAGCCTGGCTCGTCGCACCGTCCGGAAGACTGCCAGGCTTACTTCTCAGAGCTACTGCTCTTCGCCCCGCCAGTATAGCGCGATCTGACGTGATGACCAGGACCACGCACGCACCGACCCCGCGGGCGTCGGCCGGGCACCCGGTAGCCTCGATCGCATGACCGATTGGGCGGGCGAGGCGATCCGGAAGCTCGAGGCGGACTCCAACCGGAGCGCCGACACGCACCTGCATCTGTTCCCCCTCCCTGCGGAGTGGGGGATCGACCTGTACCTGAAGGACGAGTCGGTGCACCCCACCGGATCCCTGAAGCACCGGCTGGCGCGCTCGCTCCTCCTCTACGGCCTGGTCAACGGACGGATCCACGAGGGCACCACGCTCGTGGAGGCGTCCAGCGGCTCCACCGCCGTGTCCGAGGCGTACTTCGCCCGGATGCTCGGCCTGCCGTTCGTCACGGTCGTCCCACGCTCGACGAGCCAGGAGAAGATCGACCTCATCGAGTTCTACGGCGGGCGGTGCCACTTCGTCGACCGCGCCCCCGACATGTACCCGGAGGCCGAGCGCCTCGCATCCGAGTGCGGCGGCTACTACCTCGACCAGTTCACGTACGCCGAGCGCGCCACGGACTGGCGCGGGAACAACAACATCGCCGAGAGCGTCTTCGGCCAGCTCTCGCACGAGCGTCACCCGATCCCCGCGTGGATCGTCGTCGGCGCGGGGACCGGGGGCACCAGCGCCACGTTCGGCCGGTACGTCCGCTACCGCCGCCACGAGACCAGGATCGCCGTGGTGGACCCGGAGGGCTCGGCCTTCTACGGCGGCTGGAGCACCGGCGCCGCGGACTACACCACCGGCACGCCGAGCCGCATCGAGGGGATCGGCCGACCGCGCGTGGAGCCGTCGTTCGTGCCGAGCGTGATCGACGAGATGATCCAGGTGCCGGACGCCGCCTCGATCGCAGCGATCCGGCTGCTCAAGGAGCGCACGCTGCACTGGGCCGGCGGATCGACCGGGACGAACCTCGTCGGCGCGTTCGAGCTGATCGCCCGGATGCGCAACGAGGGGGTGCAGGGAAGCGTGGTGACGCTCATCTGCGACGGCGGCGCCCGCTACGTCGACACCTACTATTCCGACGAATGGGTCGCGGCCAAGGGCTGGGACCTCGCACGGCACCGCGCGCGGCTGGAGGAGTTCCTCGCCACCGGGCGGTGGTCCGCCGCGTAGGCCGGCACGGCGTCGGACACGGGCGCGGATCCGCGGGTGACGCGGGGGCGGGCCTCGCCTACGCTGGCGGCATGACCACGCTCATCCTCACCGTCGTCGGATCCGATCGCCCGGGCCTCGTCGCCGCCGTCGCCGACGTCGTCGACGCGCACGGCGGCAACTGGGAGAACAGTCGCCTGGCCGACCTCGCCGGCACCTTCGCCGGCGTCATCGAGGTGTCCGTCGCCGCCGAGCGAGCGGGAGAGCTGCGCCACGCCCTCGGAGAGCTGGACGGGATGCTGACGGTCACGGTGCACGACGGCGCCGCCCCGACCGCGGCCGGCGGCGAGCGGCGCATCTCGATCCAGGTGCTCGGGAACGACCGCCCGGGCATCGTGCGCGAGGTCTCCGGCGTGCTGTCCGCACACGCCCTGAGCATCGAGAGCATGACGAGCCAGACGCGGGACGCCGCCATGACCGGCGGCCGGCTGTTCGAGGCCACGGTCGAGGCGACGGTGCCGGCCGACGCCGATGCGGACGCCCTGCGCGCGGACCTGGAACGGCTCGCGAGCGAGATCCAGGTCGACATCGCGCTCGACTGACCCGCCGCGTTTCGACTCGCGGAGACCCCCGCTGAGCGAGCGAACACACCCGGTCGTTGAGCGAGGAGCGCAGCACCGAGACGAAACGGCGCCAGCTGCGGGTCACCGCGTTTCGACTCGCTCCGCTCGCTCAACGACCGAACACCGCCCCCGCCCCGGTCGTTGAGCGAGGAGCGAAGCACCGAGACGAAACGCGCCCAGCCCCGGGTCACCGCGTTTCGACTCGCTCCGCTCGCTCAACGACCGAAAGGGACCACCCCCGGTCGTTGAGCGAGGAGCGAAGCACCGAGACGAAACGCCGCCGGCTCGCGCCGCGGTCAGCCCACGACCCTCGTGGGCTGGATGTCGATCGCGTGGCCGGTGCCGCTCTCGATCGTCACCCCGAGCGTGTCCTGCGTGTCGAGGTAATAGAACTCGATGTCCGCGCCGGTGCTCCCGCCCATGATCGACGCGGCGCCGACGTCGGCGATCAGCTCGTCCGAGTCCTCCTTGGAGTGCTTCATGATCGCGATGTGCTGAACGCCCTCGCCGTGCCGGTCGAGGAACTCCTGGTAGATGCTGTCCCCGCCCGTCGGCTGGATCAGCTCGAAGCCGATCCCGCCCACCATCGTCTCGGCGCCGATCATGGTGAACTCGGCCGGCTCGCCGCGCAGGTGCGTGTCGTGCAGCAGCGGCGGGCCGTACTCGAACACCTTCCACGGCCCCCATCCGAGGCGCTCGGTGTATTCCTTCATGGACCGCTCGATGTCGCGGACCACGATGCAGATCTGGGTGATCTCATGCTTCGGGGCGGTGCCCGTCTTCTCGGTCATCTCTTCCTTCTCTCTCACGTTCTCGCTGGTTCCTGCCACTGGTCCGTCCGTCACACCATCAATGCCACGACCTCCTCCTCGCGCGCCGGAGACTCCGGCGTGGAGTCCACCTCGCCGACGACCTCGCCGTCGTGGAGGACCAGGATGCGATCCGAAAGCCCGATCAGCTCCAGCAGATCGTCGCTGACCAGAAGCACCGCGGCGCCCTGATCGGTCAGGTCCCGGAGGAGCTCGTAGATCTCCTCCTTGGCGCCCGCGTCCACGCCGCGGGTCGGGTTGTCCGCGATGATGACGTCCGCCCCCTCCCGCAGCCACTTCGCGAAGACGACCTTCTGCTGGTTTCCGCCCGACAGGGTGCGGACGGGCTGGTCGAGTCCCCGCCGCCGGATGCGGAGCCGCTCGGACCACGTCTGCGCGGCCGCTCGCTCCTCCCCCGCACGTCGCACCCGCAGCACGGGACCGCGCCCGAGGTCGACCTCGTTGATGTTCTCGACGATCGACATCCCGAGGCTCGCGCCCTCGGCGTGCCGGTGCAGCGGAATGTACGCCAATCCCGCCCGGACCCGCGCGCGCACGCCGCGGCGGAGCGGGCGGCCGTCGACCTCCACCTCGCCGGAGGCGGCGGTCGCTCCGAAGAGGGCGGCCGCCAGCTGGCTCTTCCCGGATCCGAGCAGCCCGCCGACGCCGACGATCTCCCCGGCCCGGATGTCGAGGTCGATCGGCTCCAGCCCCGCCGCGGACAGGCGACGCGCTGACAGGCGCACGTCGCCACCCGGGCCGCACTGGCGGTCCTTCCGATACATGTCGTCGGCGCGCTCCCGGCCCACCATCAGCCGGTGCAGCTCCGCCTCCGACGTCTCCGGGCCCACCTCCGCCACCACGGCGCCGTCCTTCAGGACGTAGAGGCGGTCCGAGAAGCGCAGCAGCTCGGGAAGCCGGTGCGAGACGAAGACGAAGGACGTCCCGGCGTCGCGGAGGGTGGTCAGGAGACGGAAGAACAGCTCCAGCTCATGCCCTGCGAGCGCGGCGGTCGGCTCGTCCAGCAGGATCACCGGCGACGACGCGCCGAAGATCCGCGACAGCGAGACCGCGCGCGCGATCTCGAGCAGCTGCCGTTCGCCGAACGTGTACGAGGCGACCGTCCGGTCCACGTCGATGTCGAGTCCCAGGTCGGACAGGACACGGCGGGCGTGCTCCCGCGCGCGGCGCTGCTGGAAGACGCCGGCCCGGCTGAAACGCTGCTCGGCGCCGAGGCAGAGGTTGACGTACACGGGCAGCCTCGCCACGAGGCTCTGCTCCTGGAACACACGGAACACGCCGTGCCCGGCCCCCTCCATCAGGGAGGACAGGACGACGGGCTCCCCGCCGATCCGCACCTCGCCCTCAGTGGGTCGCAGCGCGCCGCACAGGATGTCCATGACCGTCGACTTGCCCGCCCCGTTCTCCCCGATGAGACCCACGATCTCACCGGGGAGCACGCGCAGGGAGACGTCGTCGAGCACGCGGTTGGTGTCGAAGACCATCCCGACCCCCGACGCCTCGATGCGTGCCGCGGCGACGGATGTGCTCCCCGGTTCGATCGTCATCGTCGCCCTCCTACTTCTGCCCGAACGAGGACGAGCCGGAACGGGTCAGCTCGATCACTCCGCCCAACGGGTTCGAGACCGCGTGGGACAGGTACAGCTCGGCGACGCTCTGCACGGCACCGCCGTCGAGGTCCTTCCGGAAGGCCTCCGGCAGCGAGTACCCGCTCGGTGCGGGCTCGCCGATGCGGCCCCAGTAGTCGTCCGGGTCGATCGGGCGCAGCGGCACCTGGGTGTCCCAGTCCTCGCCGGCCTCGGCCCGCGACATGGCCTTCCAGTCGAACGGCAGCGGGTCGGCCTGGTAGACGACCTTCTGGTACTCCTCGGCGGCCTCGGCCGTGTCGACCGTCAGGGAGTCCTGGAACATCATCGACTCCGCCGGCGTGTACTCCTCGCCCTTGAACGCGTCGTACAGCCGCACGACGTTGTATCCGCCGAACCACGAGCCGTGGATCGCGACGGTGGCGGCGGCGTTGCCCCCGCTCTTCATGTCGTCCAGGAACTCGTCGATGGCGTCGATGCCGCCCACCTTGACGTCGGTCATCCCTCGGTCGCGCAGGGCGTTGATGACGGCGATCGCCTCGTCGTCGTTGTGGCAGATCACGGCGGCGACGTCCGGGTGCGCGGTCAGCAGGTCCTCGATGACCGGCTGGGTGGCCACGCGGTTCTCGCCCCCGCTCTCCTGCCCGACGAGCTCGACGTCGGGGAAGTCCTTCAGCGCGTTCTCGACCCCGAGGCGCCGCTCCTCCGCCGTGGTGTTGCCCGGAAGCCCGGTGATGTGGAGCACCTTGCCCTTGCCCCCGATCTGGGTGAGCACGGACGTGGCCATGTTGTACGAGTCCTGCACGTTGTCCGGCAGGAAGTAGCCGACGTAGTGGTCGTCGAACTCGGCATCGGCCGGCGTGGACCAGGCCTGGTTGGAGAAGATGTTCGTGACGTAGATGCCCTGCTCCGTCGCCGCCGAGATGAGCGTCGGCGAGGAGGCCTGGTCCTGCGCGAACAGCAGCGCCATGTCGACGCCCTTGGATCCGGCCTGCTGCACCTGGCTGAGCTGGGTGTCGGTCGAGTCGCCGTAGACCTGCACGTCCACGGTCAGCCCGAGAGCCGCGCCGGCCTGCTCGGCGCCCTTGATGACGTCGGCCCAGTACGAGTTGTCCATGGTCGGGACCTGGACCATGACGATCGGCGCATCGGGATCGGCGGCTTCGGCGGCATCGCCCTGCGGGCTCGCGCATCCGGAGACGACGGCCGCCAGGCCCACGGCGCTGGCGAGGGCGGCGGCGCGGGCCGGCCACCTTCTCTTCGAGGTGTTCATCGTGCACACTCCTTCGTGTTCGGTTCGATTGCGGGGTGGTGGCGGCGCGGCCGCCGGTCATTTGACGCTGGAGAGCTCCTTGCGGTTGAGCGTGAGGGCGACCGCGGCGATCAGCACGACGCCCTTGACGGTCTGCTGGGTGAACGGGTCGACGCTGGCGAGGTTCATCCCGTTGCTGAGCACCGAGATGACCAGCACGCCGAGGATCGTCCGCGTCGGGCCGCCGACGCCGCCCATGAGCGACGTCCCGCCGAGCAGGATCGCGGCGAGCGCCTCCATGAGGAAGGGCTCCCCCATCGCGCCGGACGCGGAGTTGGTCCTCGTCATGAGGAGCAGGCCCGCGAACGCGGCGAAGACCCCCGAGAGGACGAACGCGAGCACCTTGACCCGGTCCACGTCGATCCCGGACAGCTTGGCGACGGTCTCCGCGTCGCCGACCGCCTTCGCGCGGTACCCGAAGACGAGCTTGCGCTCGACGAGCACCGCCACGACGAGCGCCAGCAGCGCCCACAGGGAGATCGTCGGGATGCCGAACAGCACCGTTCCGCCGAACAGCGCGGACAGCTCCGGCGAGCGCAGCCCCTGGGGCCTGCCTCCCGTGATGATGAGCGCGATCCCGGCGAAGACGAACATCGTGCCCAGGGTGACGATGAAGCTCGGCACCTTGAGGTAGACGTGCACGAGGCCGTTGACGAGGCCGCACGCGACCCCGACCGCGAAGCCGACGAGCGCGCCGCCGGGACCGATGACGCCGACGAGCATCGCGGACGACACCCCGGTCAGCGTGACGATGGATCCGATGGACAGGTCGATGCTGCCGATCAGCACCACGAAGGTGGATCCGAGGGCCACGACCAGCAGCACCGCCATCTGCCGCACGAGGTTGACGAGGTTGCTGCCGGTGAGGAAGACGGGGCTCACGATCGCGAAGAACACGACGAGCACCAGCAGCGCGATGAGAGGGGCGAAGAGGATGAGCCGGGACCGCAGCGAACCGTTGCGGAAGGCCGCCCCGCGGCGCTGGGCCGTCACCGTCTCGGTGAGGGTGGAGCCCGACGCGGCGCTCATCCCGTCGCTCCCGGCTCCCAGGGACGGTCGATCTTGTCGCCGTCCGCCCAGGGGGTCTTCACGAACACCGCGCGGAACGGCGCGTCGAACGGGTTCCGGACGAGATGCTCGACGCCCGGCCGGGCGTGCAGGAGCTGGCCCGCCGACAGCACGATGCGCTCGGTGCGGTCCAGCCAGATCTCCGCTGCGCCCTCCAGCGCCAGGAAGCTCTCGGTGTGGTGCTCGTGGAGGTGGTTGGCGAAGACGTCTCCCGGCCGCAGCACGACCACACCGAACGCGGCGTCGTCGTCCGTGGACAGGTAGCCCGGTCCCCAGTCCCCGAAACGGAGATCCGCGTCCTCGACGGACAGGATGCGCGCGTCGGTCATGCGGACGCACCGCCCTGGGCCCGCTCCCGGTACAGCTCGTGCGCGTCGACGGGATCGAGGTCGCCGTGGACGACGGCATGCACCGCCGCGATCATCGCCTCGGGGGCCTCGCTCTGGAAGATGTTGCGGCCCATGTCGACGCCGGCCGCCCCGGCACGCACGGCCGCCGAGGCCATCCGCAGCGCGTCCAGCTCGCTGAGCTTCTTGCCGCCGGCCATGATCACCGGGACCGGGCAGGCCGCCACGACGTCCTCGAATCCGTCCTCGCAGTAGTAGGTCTTCACCATCTGCGCGCCCAGCTCGGCGATGATGCGCACCGCGAGCCCGAGGTACCGGGCGTCGCGGGTCAGCTCCTTGCCGACGGCGGTGACGCCGAGGACGGGGATCCCGGCCCGGTAGCCGTCGTCCACGAGCGTGGTCAGGTTCCGGATGCTGCGCGACTCGTGCTCGCCGCCGACGAACACCTGCACCGCGACCGCGGAGGCGTTCAGGCGCACGGCGTCGTCCATCGCGAGGGCGACGTGCTCGTCCGAGAGGTCCTTGAGGATGGAAGGCCCGCCGGAGGCGCGGACCACCAGTCCGGCCGAGGTGCCGGCGGGGATCGAGGTCCGGAAGGCGCCGCGGGTGCCCATGAGCGCGTCGGCCTGCGTCGCCAGCGGAGCGATGCCGAGGTCGATCCGCTCCAGACCGGACGTCGGCCCCTGGAAGTAGCCGTGGTCGAAGGCGAGCATCACGGTCCGCCCGGTCTCCGGGTCGAGGATCCGCGAGAGGCGGTTCTGCATGCCCCAGTCGAGGGCGTGCGCCCCCTTGATCGCGTTCGTGAAGCGGACCGCCGGGACGTCGGCGTGGAACTGCTTGGCGGAGCGGTTTCCTTCGAGATCAGCCATGGGTGTTTCTCCTTGTGTCGGTGTGTCAGAGTTCGGGGGCCGCGGCGCGCGCGGCTCCGGGCGGGGTGAACAGGGCGGTGGCGCCGGAGCGGACGGTGGCGGTGCGCTGGGCGTCGTACACCTCGCGCCACCGCCGAGCCGCATCCCGGTATGCGGCTCGCTCGGCCTCCTGCGGGGCGATGGCCGTGGGGTCGAGCGGAAGGGCGGGAAGGTCGATCCCGACAGCCGTCCCGGCGAGGCGCGCCGCCCCGTACGAGGTCGCCTCGGGCGCCTCGGTGGTCCGGGTGGTCCGGCCCGTCGCGCCGGCGATGACCCGGGGCCAGAGGACCCCGGCGCTGGAACCCCCGGTGAACGTGATCTCCCCGGACGCGGACGCGGCGCCGGCGGTCACCTCGTCGAGGATCCGCAGGTGGGAAGCGGCCACGAACGCGGCCGCCTCCTCGATCGCGCGCACGACCGTGCCCCGGTGGAATCGGGAGGAGTCGGCGATGTCGAAGCCGACGAGCGCCGGGGCGGCATGGTGCCAGGCGTCGGCCTGCATGACATCGCTGAGCACCGCGACGAGGCCGTCGCTGCCGACCGGCACGTCCGCCGCCCATGACTCCATCACGTCGAACGCCCCGACGCCGCCGCCCCGGGCGAGCTCCACCGCATCCGGGCAGAAGCCGTCACGGAACCAGCGCATCGCGAGGCCGGAGAGGAATCCGATGCCCTCCACCATCCAGCTCGACGGCGCCACGTGGCACAGCGTCCGGGTGCGCCGGAGCGGATCGATCAGCGGGCCGGGAACGACGGCGGTGGTCTGCCAGAACGTGCCCGCCACGATGGTGGGGCGTCCGGGGGCCGCGGCGATCGCGTGCAGCGCGAGCTGGGTGTCGGCGCCGCCCATCACGACGGGGGTGCCCTCGGGGAGTCCGGTCTGCTCCGCCGCCTCGCGGGTGACGCCGCCCACGCGGGACCCGGGCTCGAGCACGGGGGGAAGGATCCGGGGATCCAGCCCGACCCGTTCGACGAGCCCCTCGGCCCACGTGCGCGCGCCGAGGTCGAACAGGGCGGTGCTGGAGCCGCAGGTGGGGTCGGTGGCGTACTCGCCGGTGAGGCGGCGGTTGACCCAGTCGCTCAGCATGCCGAGATGGCGGGCGCGGTCGAGCGTCTCCGGCTCGTGCCGTGCGAGCCAGCGGATCCGCGCCGGCGCCGTGATCGAGACCCAGTCGCCTCCGGTGGCGTAGATCTCGTCGGCGAGGCCCTCCGCGACGAGCTCGTCCGCCTCGCGGCGCGCCCGTCCGTCGGTGTTGGGGCAGGCGAAGACCTCCTCGCCCGCACCGTCGTAGAGCACGAAGCCCTCCCGCATGCTCGAGGCGGCGACAGTGGCGATCTCGCGATCCGCGACCTCGGCGGTCACCCGGCGCAGCGCCTCGCACACCGCCTGCCAGCCGTGGACGACGTCGAAGCCGGTCCCGCCCGGGTGCCCGGGCACCGCCGGGTGGTTCCATTCGACCGCGGCCTGTGCGACCCGTGCGCCCGCGGCATCGAAGGCGAGAGCGCGCGCCGACCCGGTGCCGGCATCGATCGCGATGACGACCGGGTCCCTGCGGGTCACAAGGACCACCTCCGGGGCCGCCCCTCCAGGAAGGCGACGACGTCGTCGGCGATCATCTCGCTGCCGCGGTGCAGGGTCTCCAGCGTCGCGCCCCCGAGGTGCGGGGTGAGCACCACCTGCGGCAGGTCGACGAGCTCGCGCCAGGCCCCCTCGGGCTCGTTGACGTCCATGGCCACACCGCCGACCTGGCCGGAACGGACCGCCGCGAGCAGCGCGTCCTCGTCCACGAGGCTCTCGCGCGCCGTGTTGATGAGCAGGGCGCCGGGGCGCAGCTGCGCCAACGCGCCGGCGTCGAGGAGATGACGGTTCTCGGACGTCGCCCTGGCGTGCAGGCTCAGCACGTCGACGGCCGGCAGCAGCTCCTCGAGGCTCGGGACCAGTCGCACCTCCGGAACGGAGTCGGGGTCCACGAACGGGTCGTACGCGACGACCTCGGCGCCGAGCGCCCGCGCCTTCGCAGACACGAGCCGGGCGACGTTGCCGTACCCGACGAGACCGAGGGTGAGCGTCGAGACCTCGCGGCCGAACCATCGCGCGCCCTCGAAGGCCGACTCCGCCAGCGGCGATCCGGCGGCGCGGCGGGCGTCGACGTCGCGCAGGGAGGCGGGGACGTTGCGGATCATCGAGATGAGGAAGCCGATCGTGAGCTCCGCGACGGCCTCGGCGTTCTTGCCCGGGGTGATCGACACCGCCACCCCGCGTTCCCGGGCCGCCTCGACGTCGATGTTGACCGGTCCGCCGCGCAGACACCCGATCAGGACCAGCCCGGGGTTGGCCTCCAGCACGTCGGCGGTGACCGGCGCGCCGTGCACCAGGACGACGTCGTAGCCCTCGATCAGCGCGGCGACCTCCGCGGGGTCGCCCTCGAACTCCCGGATGCGGCTCGTGTCCCACGTCGCCGGCACGTCGGTCATCGTCCGCAGATCGACGGACAGTCCGCGATCGACGAGGGCGGCGGCGATCCTCTCGGCCGTCATGTAGCTGTCGCCGATCGCGAGGATCTTCGGGGAATCGCTCATGGATGGTGCTCCTCTTTCCGTTCTTCCGGTCGTCTCAGCGGTTTCCGCCGGGATAGGTTCCCGACGTCGCCGCGCCGGGGAGGCCGTGGGCGTCGAAGCCGGTGTCGACGCTGACGCGCATCCGATCGGTGCGCACCGAGGCGCGGGACACGTCGATCGGGACGCCGTCGGCGTCGTACGCGACCGCCTCGACGACGACGACGGGATGCCCGATCTCCACCTCCAGGAGCGCGCCGAGCACCCGGTCGGCGGTCGCGGCCTCGATCGTGCGGTGCATCCGGGCGATGCGGACACCGGTGACCCGGGTGATCGCCGCGTACAGGCTCGCCCGCGGATCCCGCAGATCCGGGAGGATGCCCGAGAACCGCGCCGGCATGTAGTTGACGACGTGCACGGCCGTGCGAGCCCCCACCGCGCGCACCCGCTCGAGGACGAACCCCTGTCCGTCCGTGTCCCGGCCGACCGTCGCGGCGGCCCAGGACGGCAGCGGCTCGATGCCGGCGCGGATGATCGTGGAGCTCAGCGCGCTGCGTCCGTGCTCGCCGTACTCGCCGAGGAGGCTCGGCGCCGAAGGCAGCGTCCACGCCGAGGGGCCGGCCGCGAGCTCCACGAACGCGCCCTTGCCCTGCTGGCGGGAGATGACTCCGCCCTTCTCCAGCTTCGCCAGCGCCTCGCGCACGGACGTCCGCGAGACACGGAGGTCCTCGCACAGCCGGTGCTCGCTGGGGAGGCGGTCGCCGGGGCGGAGCGCGCCGTCCGCGATGGCCTGCTCGAGCCCGCGCATGATCTGGAACCAGATGGGGGCGTCGCTGGCGCGATCGATCGCGGGCAGGGGGATCGTGGGCATGACGGAAACCTCGTCGTTGAGGACGGTGATGGGGCGCCGGCCGTGCTCCCTCGGGTCGGGGGCCGTTGCCTGACTTGTCCCATCCTCACAGGCCGACAGGTCCGCACCATAGAGACAAGTGCGCTTCTGCCCGAGATTTCTTCAGGACCGCGGTTTTTGAGTGTTTATCTGGGGTATTTTTCGGCCACCGGCCGATCTCATATGCCGCCTTGGCTCCGCCGGCGCACGCTCGTCCTCTTCGGAGGAGACAAGTCACCTCCTGTTGTCCCCTCGACCCGGTCGTTGAGCGAGGAGCGCAGCACCGAGACGAAACGGTGTCGCCCCGGGTCACCGCGTTTCGACTCGCGGAGACCCGCACTGAGCGAGCGCAGCGAGTCGAAGTGTCGCTCAACGACCGAACACCCACCGGTCGTTGAGCGAGGAGCGCAGCGACGAGACGAAACGGCGCCCAGGCACCGGTCACCGCGTTTCGACTCGCGGAGACCCGCACTGAGCGAGCGCAGCGAGTCGAAGTGTCGCTCAACGACCGAACACCGCCCCCGGTCGTTGAGCGAGGAGCGCAGCACCGAGACGAAACGCCTCCGCCGTCAGACGAGTCGGGTCTTCGGAGAGACGCCGTCCGTGTCTTCGGGGTCGGCGTACACGGCGTCCCCGAGGGCGGCGTCGATGGCCGTGAGCGTCGCGGCGTCCAGCGTCACCCCGGAGGCCTTCACCGTGTCGGCGAGCTGTTCGGGCCGCGAGGCGCCGACCAGCGCCGAGGCCACGTTCGGGTTCTGCAGGACCCACGCGATCGCGAGCTGTGGCATGGTCAGCCCCGCCTCCGCGGCGACCGGCTTCAGGCGCTGCACGGCCTCGAGCGTCCGGTCGATGAGGAACCGCTCGATGAAGTGCGCGCCGCTCTTCTCGTCCGTCGCCCGGGATCCCGCCGGCACCGGGCGGCCGGGCAGATACTTGCCGCTGAGCACGCCCTGCGCCATCGGCGACCAGACGATCTGCGAGATGCCGAGCTCCTGCGACGCCGGGATCACCCTCCCCTCGATCACGCGCCACAGCATCGAGTACTGCGGCTGGTTCGAGATGAGCTGGATCCCCAGCTCCTTCGCGAGCGCGTGCCCCTCGCGCAGCTGCTCGGCGGTCCACTCGGAGACCCCGATGTACAGCGCCTTCCCCTGCCTCACGATGTCCGCGAACGCCTGGAACGTCTCCTCCAGCGGCGTCTCGTGGTCGAAGCGGTGCGCCTGGTACAGGTCGACGTAGTCCGTCCCGAGACGGGTCAGCGATCCGTTGATCGACTCGAGGATGTGCTTGCGGCTGAGGCCGGTGTCGTTCGGCCCCTTCGGCCCGGTCGGGAAATAGACCTTCGTGAAGATCTCCAGGCTCTCGCGGCGCTGGCCGGACAGCGCCTTGCCTAGCACGGCCTCCGCCGCGGTGTTGGCGTAGGCGTCGGCGGTGTCGAAGGTCGTGATGCCGGCGTCGAGGGCGGCGTGGACGGTGGAGACGGCGGCGTCGTCCGCGACCTGGGACGCGTGCGTCACCCAGTTGCCGTACGTGATCTCCGAGATCTTGAGCCCGCTGTTGCCGAGGAAGCGATGGTTCACCATGGACTCAGGCTACGACCGCCGCGCCGGCGGTGGGCCGGGATGACCGTCGATCAGGCGGGAGCCGCGGCGGGCTGCGAATCGCGACGACGCGCGAGGACCACCGCCAGGACGATGGCCGCCAGCCCCGCGGCGACGCTCGTCCCGTAGAGCACGAGAGACCACCGCGAGTAGTCGGCACCCGAGATGCCGAAGGCGTCCGCCAGGGCCATGCCCGTGCCGAAGGAGGCCGCGAAGTACGCAGGCATGCCCCAGAACAGGATCGACAGCAGGATCAGCGCCGTCGCCTCGGGAGCCAGCGCCTTCCGGACGGCGATGGCCGCCACGACGACGGCCAGCAGGACACCGACCGAGAGGAAGACGACCACCCCGATGCCGCCCATCTCCTCGCCCCGCAGCGCCGCCTCGGCCCGGATCGCGTCCAGGGTCATTCCGGGCACGGCCGCGAGGGGGTTGAGGACGAGGATCTGCAGGGCCGCCAGCACGGCGTACGCCGTCACCGCGAGGACGCCGACGACGGCGACCCACAGCGTCCGGGGATCCATGGCGTGATCCTACGCCCTGGTCAGTCGCTGCTCACGCGCCGACGAGGGCGTGCTCGCGCGTCTCCGGGGCGGTGTCGTCATCCGCGGGGGACGGCGACGCCGACGGATCGCCCGCCGCGGCGGACACCACAGGGACCGGATCGGAGACGTCTGTCGCCGTCGGCGACGGACCGGGATCCTCGCGCCTCGCCGCATCCTCGGAGATGATCGCCGCACGCTCGCGGAACCCGTGCGAGTTCACGCGATCGAGCTCGACCTGCTTCGCGACCGCCGCCGCCTTCTCGTACAACGACGGGTCGCCGTAGCTCGTCAGCACCTTCACCAGCACGGGCAGCAGCTCGATCATGAAGAACAGCGCCGCGATGAGCCAGTGCGCCCAGAAGATCGTCGGCTCCTTCTCCCCGAGTCGGTTGAGCCCGCTGATCTGGCTGAGCAGACCGATCGCGCCGGCGTTGCCATCCGCCACGGATGCGGCCCGCGCGTTGTAGGCCGCCAGCGCGGTCTCGTACGTCTGGCGGGCCGCCGGGAGCTGATCCTTGGCCTCGGTCCGGTTCTGCGCCTCGGAGGCCGTGGTGTTCTCCTTGGACGCCGTCGAGGCGGCAGCCAGCTCGTCGTTCGCCGTCCGCAGCTGCGCGGCGAGCCCGTCGTAGGTCTGCTGCGCCTGATCGAGCTGAGCGCGCGCGGCGTCGGAGCTCGCGCCCTCGCCGTTGACGCCCGTGCATCCGGGCACCGTCCCCGCGCCCTCGCCGGTCAGCTCGCACTGGTAGAGCAGACGCGCTTGGTCGATGACCTTCTGCTGCTCGGCCATCTGCGCGTTGAGCTGATCGACCGTGGCCTGGGCGGCGGTCTGCGAGGCGGAGTCGGACGAGGTGCCCGCCACGATCCCCGTCGCCGCCTGATTCTCCAGATCCTTGAGGCGCGCGGACGCATCGTCGAGAGCCTTCTTCTCGGGCCCCTTCTCCAGCGCCTCCTGATCGGACAGCGACTGGGTGATGTTCGTGGACGCCACCTCACGGGCGATGTCGTTGTGGAACACCTGGAGGACGACCGGCTCGGCGACGACGAAGCCGATGAGCGCGGCCATGATGACACGCGGGAAGGCGAGGCCGATGAGACGCCAGACGCTCCGCGTGGACGTCATCGTGGAGGTCAGGAAGCGGTCCAGGTTGAAGATGATGAGCGCCCAGACGATCGCCAGGGGGATCGCGATCCAGGCGATCACCTGCACGCCCGTCACGAGCGCGAAGAACATCGACAGCGCCGAGACGAGGGCGGTCCCGACGAGGACGAAGAACATCTGCACGAAGCGCGAGGTCTCGCTGGGCACGCGGTCGAGGATCGGGCCGTCCGCGCCGCCGAGGATCGCGAGGCGCCGCCAGATCGATCCGGGCGTGCGCGGGCGGCGCTCGCGCCGGGTGCGGGCCGCGGGAGCCGGTGCGGGCTCCGCCGCGGGGGCGGGGGTCGGCTCGTCTGCCGCTCGCGACACCGACGCGGCAGGCTCCGCGGCGACGGCAGGTTGCGGCTCGGCGAGCACGGCCGTCTCCCCGTCGTGACTCACGGGGTCCGCCGGGCGGGGCGGCACGTTCTCGGATCCGGCGGGGACGTACTCGCGCGCGAACTCGAGCTGCTCCTCGGGGAGGGGCGGAGCACCGTCGGCTGCGGAGGCGTCGAGGGCGATACGGCCCTGGGAATCGAGGCGCCCCGGGCGATGCGCGGAATAGGACATCGTTCCACCATAGAAAAGGACGCCTGGAAGACCCGTGGGCGCTCGCTGTGCGCCAGCCGTGGACCGCCCCCTCCGCCCATCCCTCGTGTCCGCCCCGCTCCCCCCTCGTCGAGTGGTCAGTTTCTGTGGGTTCCACCGCCGCGAACCCACAGTTTCTGACCACTCGACATGGATGCGGCTCACTGTCCCCGCGGGCGCCCGATCCGCACACGATCGTCCGATCCTCGGAGGGATCGGCGGCTGCGGTGTGCAGATCGGGACCGCGTGTGCAGATCCGACCGGACCCGGCGAGCGGAGGCCGAGGGACGACGCGAGCGCGCCGGGAGGGGGGAGCCTCAGACCAGGGCTTCGGCGGCGGCCTCGTCCTCGGTGGTCGCGACGAGCTGGCCGCACGCGCCGTCGATCTCCTTGCCGCGGGTGTCGCGGAGGGTCGTCGGGATCCCGGCGTCGTTGAGCCGGCGCACGAACTCGTCCTGCACGTCCTTCTCGGACGCGGTCCAGATGGATCCGGGGGTCGGGTTCAGCGGGATGGGGTTCACGTGCACCCAGCCGCGACCACGCGCGTTCAGCTTCTCCGCGAGGAGGTCCGCCCGCCACGCGTGGTCGTTCATGTCCTTGATGAGCGCGTACTCGATCGACACACGACGGCCCGTCTTGTCGAAGTAGCCTCGGGCGGCGTCCAGCGCCTCGTCGACCTTCCACCGGGAGTTGACCGGGATGAGCTCGTCGCGCAGCTCGTCGTCCGGGGCGTGCAACGACAGGGCGAAGGTGACCGGGATGTCTTCGTCGGCGAGCTTGTGGATCGCCGGGACGAGCCCGACAGTGGACACCGTGATCCCGCGGGCGCTCATGCCGAGCCCCTCCGGCTGAGGCGCCACCATGACGCGGACGGCGTCCATCACGCGCTTGTAGTTCGCCAGCGGCTCGCCCATCCCCATGAAGACGATGTTGCTGACCCGCTCCATGGAGTGGTCGTCCGCGCGCTTGCCGCCGAGCTCGCCCTGCGCGATCGCCCGGTTCGCCCGGACGATCTGCTCCACGATCTCCGCCGTGGACATGTTGCGGGTGAGGCCGGCCTGACCGGTGGCGCAGAACGGGCAGTTCATGCCGCATCCGGCCTGGCTGGACACGCACAGCGTGATCCGGCCGGGGTACCGCATCAGGACCGACTCCACGAGGGCACCGTCGTGCAGGCGCCAGAGGAACTTGATCGTGTCGCCGCGGTCGGTCTCCAGGCGGCGGACCTCGGTGAGCAGGTTCGGCAGCAGCCCGCCGACGAGCTCCGCCCGCTGGGCAGCGGGCAGATCCGTCATCTCGGCAGGATCGGACGTGTAGTGCGTGAAGTAGTGGGTCGCCAGCTGCTTCGCCCGGAAGCCCGGAAGGCCCAGCTCCTTCGCCTTCTCCACGCGCTCGGAGGGCGTGAGGTCGGCGAGGTGCACCGGAGGCTTGCCGCGCTTGGGGCTCGCGAACTGCAGGAGCGGACGCCCTCCGGCATCCTTCTTCTGGGTCCAGCCCTCGGTGGCCGGCCGCACCTGCGGCGCGGCGGGCGTGCGCTCGGGCCGCGCGGGCGCAGGGTTCTCGGTCATCCCTCCAGGGTACGCGGTGGCGGGTGGGAGAGCGCTGGGGCAGGATGCACCCGCGTCCCTGCCCACGCGAGACCCCGCCCACGCACGCGAGAACAGGCGAACACGCGAGAACAGGCACGCTCACCCCGAAACCGCCTGATCCCACGCGAACGCCTGATGACGCGAGGCCCGGAACCACGCACGGGGGACACGGCGAGGGGCGGGACGACACACGCCGTCCCGCCCCTCGCGTGCGGATCACTCCCCGCGCGGGACCTTCCGCCGGTGCAGCACCGCGGCGGTGCCGATGCCGAGGGCCACGAGGCCCAGCAGCGCTCCGAGCGCAGGACCCCACGGGTCGAGACCGGTCACCGGCAGCGCTCCGCCGCCGTCGGCACCCGCGTCACCCGACGGAGGGCCGGTCGGCGCGGGCGTCGGCGGATCCGTCGGCTCCGGCGGGTCCGTCGGCGTCGGGGTGGGCTCGGTCGGGCTCGGCGTGGGAGTGGGGGTCGGGGTGTCGGCCGCCTCGACCGGGTACATCCACGCGTTCACCGCCGACCGGGCACCGTCGGACGCCGCGGTCGCGAACGACACGAGCACCATGGCGTCCTCGGTCATCGCCGCCTGCGTCTCGGCGTCGAGCGGGATCCGGATGCTGCCCCCGCCGATGTTCACCTCGGCGGTCGCGGTCGCCAGGAGGTGCCCGCCCATGTCCGGGGACCACGGCGGCGCCGCGCCGTCCTCTTCGGAGCACGCCTCGAAGCCGTACTCGTCACCGGGGCAGCTCGACGTCCACACCGGCACGAAGCGCGCGTCCCCCTTCCACACGAACACCCGGGCGGTGCCCGCGGCCTCCGCGCTGTAGGAGAGCGTCGCCCCCTCCGCGTCGAAAGCCACACCGCCCATCGTCAGCGCCGTGGTCGGCTGCAGCCCCGAGATCGTCCCGCCGCGGGTCGCGGACTGGAACACCGTCTGCGGCGACTCCACGCCCTGCAGCGCGGTCTGCGGGATGATCGCGGCCGGAGCCTCGATCGGACGCGACGACGGCGGCGTGTAGCCGTCGAGGTACGCGTGTCCCCATCGGTACGGCTCGGACTGCTGCGAGCCGAACGCCGACCAGGCTGTGCGCGTCTGCCCGATGAAGTCCTGCGTGTCGGAGTCGTACGGCGTGACGTTGAGCCCGAGGTAGGTCGGGTCCACCGTGTTGGTCGCTGCGTCCCCCGTGGGGACCGCGCTGGTCGGACCGACCGCCGCGGGAAGATCCGCGAGCGGGATCTTCACCTCGACGTCGTAGGCGCCGCCCTCGTACGCCCCGTCGGCGGTGCGGGCCGCGCGCACCGCGACCTCCACGCCGGGCGCGTTCGGGCCGCCCTCGACCTCGTCCGCAAGGGGACCGGTCGAGAAGCCCTGGTGGTTGTCCGCGTCGCGCGACCAGCATGCGCCGTCCGGCCCGTTGCCGTTGGTCCCCTCCGGGTCGTCCGTGAACGGGAACATCCCGAGCTTGAACGTCGACGAGGTGTCCACGGAGGACCCGCGCGGATCCAGCAGCAGCTCCACCGAGTCGACGAGCCAGTGCCCGAAGCAACGGTCCGGCGTGGCCGCGGCGCTCGCGATGTCGTCCACCACGCGCACCTGCGCGTAGAGGGTGTCGTCGTGCCAGCCGAGCACGGCGGTGCTGCCGGCTCCGCAGTCCGTGCCGTCGGGCTCGCACGCGTCGCCCTCCCACACCGCTCCCAGATCCAGCGGGGTCCCGGTGTAGACGTCGTCGGGCGCGCCGTCCAGCGCCGGTGCCGCCGCGAGCTGCGGGATCACCGTCGTGGGGACGACGTGCAGCGACAGGTCCTCGGAGGAGGCGCCCAGCGCCGAGGTCGTCGTCGCCGTCACCGCCTCGACGCGCCCGCCCGGATCGGCGGGGTCGAGGTGGGTGAGGACGAACGGCACCGTGGCGGTCTCCCCGGGCGCGAGGGCCGGGACGTCCTTCGAGGCCGCGTCGAGCGAGAATCCGGCCGGGGCCGTCAGCGCGACCGTCGCGGTCTGCGGCACCGCACTGCGGTTCGTGACGACGACCGGGATCGTCTTCGACTCCCCCGCGCCGATGGCGGCGATGGCGTCGGCGGGCCCGCCGATGTAGGCACCGGTGCGATCCATCCACTCCTCGTACTCCGCGCCGTTGCCGGTGCGCTCGAAGCGCCCGTCCACCGGCGGAACGAGGTCGACGCGGGTGTCGTTGTAGGCGGTGACCCCAGCCCCGGCGAAGTCCGCCGAGATGCGGAACCGGCCCGGAACGGCGTCGGCTGCGGGGGTCACGGTGAAGGTCGCCTCCGCGGGGGCGTCCGAGGGCACCGCGTCGAGCGACACGGGGCCGTCCACGCTCCAGCCGTCCGGAACGGTCAGCGACACGTCGCCGCCGTCGAGCGCGTCGGCGCCCGAGCGGATCCCCACGGTGACCGAGAACGGCTCGCCCGCGGCGACGTGGGCCTCGGCGTCGATCGTAAAGGTGGATCCGAGCGGCAGGCCGCCCGGGTCCGCGACCACGGCGCCGTGCAGCGGCGCATCGTCGGAGCCGGCGCCCGCGCTGCCGTTCGGCTGCATCGGGACGGCGGACCAGTCCACCGCGAAACGCTGGCACGTGGGGTCCACGACGGTCTTCACCATCTCGCGCGCCTGCGTCGGGTGAGCGCGGGCGCCCTCGCCGCCGACCTGCGCCCAGGTCTTGGCCGAGCCGGCCGGCTGCCCGGCGAGGTTGCCCTCGGCCCAGGTGTAGGGCGAGTCGTAGCCGGACCAGGTGCCGACGACGGTCTGCGTGCTGCCCTCCTCCGGGATGAAGCCGGCGTTGCAGCCCGGGCCGTCCACGCCGCCGGTGCCGCCGGTGGCCGCGAACCAGCCCTGCGAGAGGATCCGCTTCACCTGCCACGGCTCGACGGCACCCTCTCCCTCCAGCTGCTCGGGGAACATCGACGGATCCGCCGCCGCAGCGGCGGCCTCCCAGACCATGCGGCCCTGCGCGTACTGATGGTTGCCGTGACCGGCGTCGAGAGAGGGCGTCCAGCCGACGAGGATCTCCGGCTGGGTCTCGCGGATGATGCGCACCGTGCGGCGCAGCGTCTCCTCCGCGTCCCACACCTGCGCGGTCAGCGGCGCCGAGGTGTTGTAGTAGAAGTCGACCCGGTCGAGGTTGAAGATGTCGACCGTGCCGGAGCGGACGTGCGAGGTCCGGTCCTCGTTCTCGCGGCGCAGGCCCAGGTCGGGGCCCGCCTCGGGGCCGACGGAGTTGGATCCGCCCTCACCGCGCGTCGCCATGATGATGCCGCAGCGCACGTCGTACAGGTCCTGCCAGACGCCGCACGGGGTGGTGAACCCCGCGTCGTCGTCGGGGTGTGCCCAGATCCCGAGCACGTCGATCTTCTCGCGCGCCGTCTCGGTGGCGATCGAGGGATCGCCCACCTCCAGCGCCGGGGGCTCGGCCGCCTGTGCGGCCGTCGGCAGGGCGAGGCCGACCATCGTCAGCAGCGCCGTCAGCACGCCGATGTGCTTGCGTCTCATCTCTCCTCCAGGGGGCGACGGCGCGGGTGACACCGTCATCGCCCGTCACCCTAGCGAGAGTTTCGCGCAGAGAGCAAGCACTAATGCGCAATTACGCGCAAGAGCGTTCATCAATACGCAGGCACGCCGCCGGGCGGCATCGGACACCGATGCCGCCCGGTCGCACGACGTCGCTCACTCCCGGACGGCGCCCTCGATCATCCCCTTGATGAAGTGGCGCTGCAGGAAGATGTAGAGCACCACGACCGGCAGCGCCACGAGCACCGCTCCCGCCGCGAGCAGGGCCGTCCCCTGGGTGTACTGCCCCTGGAAGAAGGCGAGCCCCAGCGGCGCCGTCCGGACCGCGCCGTTCGGCGACATGACCAGCGGGATGAGGAACTCGTTCCACGTCCACATGAAGGTCAGCAGCACCAGCGTCAGGATCGCCGGACGCCCGATCGGCACGAGGATCTGCCAGAGGATGCGCATGCTCCCGGCCCCGTCCAGCCTCGCCGCCTCGATCATCGCCCGGCTCGACGTGCGGAAGTACGTCCGCATCCAGTACGTCCCGAAGGCGATCGACATCGCGATCTGCGGGAGGGCGACGCCCAGCACGGTGTTCGCCAGCCCCAGCGCCCGCATGTCGAAGAACAGCGGCACGATGAACGCCTCCGTCGGCACCATGATCCCGAGCAGGAACAGGTAGAAGAAGAACGTCGCGCCGCGGAAGCGCATCGTGCCCAGGGCATATCCGGCGAGGATCGACGCCGTCACGGCGACGACCACCACGATCGCGGCGACGGCCACGCTCGTGAGCATGTACTGCCCG
Organism: Microbacterium resistens; assembly: GCF_021172025.1. Lineage (NCBI taxonomy): Bacteria > Bacillati > Actinomycetota > Actinomycetes > Micrococcales > Microbacteriaceae > Microbacterium > Microbacterium resistens. Next base: position 3,266,259 of record NZ_CP082781.1, on the reverse strand, counting down.
AACCGGCCGACCTCCCACGCCTCGGCGAAGTTCTCCGGGTGGAACAGGCCTCCCTCCCGCGCCGCGCTGACGCTCTGGGGGCCGAATGCGGTCGTCAGGATCACGCCCAGCGGCCCCAGCACGATGAGCGCGAACACGACGAGCACCACGTAGTTGGCGACGCGTTCGAACGCCGAGACCCTCATCGCTTCTCCCCGATCATGTTGACCACCGCGTTGATCGCGAACACGATCACGGTGAGCACGACGCCGACGGCCGCCGCCGCTCCGACCTCTCCCAGCTCGAACGCGCGGCGATAGACCTCGTAGCTCGGCACGGTCGTCGAGGTTCCGGGTCCGCCGCGGGTGGTGACGTAGACGAGGTCGAAGGTCTTCAGCGCCGCGACGATCGTCAGCGTCAGCGCGACCGTGATCTCTCCGCGCACCGACGGGAGGGTGATCGCGAAGAACTCCCGCGCCGCCCCCGCGCCGTCGAGGCGCGCGGCCTCGTAGAGCTCGCGCGGAACGCGGCTCATCCCCGCCATCAGGAGCACCGTGACCAGGCCCGTCGACACCCACGTGCCGATGAGGCCCACGGCGGGCAGCGTCCACGTGTAGTCGCCGAGCCAGGCGCGCGTGAGCCCGCCCAGCCCGATCGCCCGCAGGAACTGGTTGAGCGGGCCGTCCGGCGCGTAGATCTGGCGCCAGGTGACGGCGACGACCACCATCGCGATGACCTGCGGGAGGAAGATGACGGTCCGGAAGAACCCGAGCCCGCGCACGTTCGAGCGGGTGAGGATCGCCGCGAGGACGAGGCCGATCGCGAGCGGGATGATCGCGAAGAACACGATGAGCACGAGGGCGTGCGCGAACGCGTCGCGCAGCTGTCCGTTGCGGGCGATCTCGATGTAGTTGTCGAATCCGACGAACGTCGAGGCCCCCAGCCCGTCCCACTCGAAGAAGGAGAACTGCACCGCCCGCCCCAGCGGGAAGAGCAGGAATCCGCCGTACAGCAGCAGCGCCGGCGCGAGGAACGCGTACGGCAGCCACCGCGGTCCGGAACCGCCGGAGGGGCCGGGGCGCCGTCGGGCGCCCCGGCCGGTCATGACCGCATCAGCCATTCGACGAGACGAACTCCGCGTAGTCGGCCTGCAGGGCGTCCACGAAGGCCTTCGCGTCGAGCTTCCCGTCGATCAGCCCCTGCAGGGCGTCGCCGAGGGTGTCGCTGAAGGTCGGCGTCGCGTAGTCGAGGTACGGCAGCAGGGCGCCGGTCTCGGTCACACGGCCGAACTCGGTGAACACGTCCGCCTGCACGCCCGAGGCCGGTGCGAGATCGGCGGTGCCGTTGACCGGCATGTTCCCGGTCTCGGCGAGGATCTTCATCGCCTCGTCGCTCGTGATGAAGTCGATGTAGGCCGCCGCGACGTCGGTGTTCTCCGCCGCCGAGGTGATCCCGAACGGAAGGCCGGTGCCGCCCGTCGTCGCGGGCGTTCCCGCCGAGGTGTCGGGGACGAAGAAGCCCACGTCGTCGCCCATGGCGTCCTCGAGGTCCGCGGCCAGCCACGACCCGCCGATCAGGAAGAGTCCCTGGCCCTTGCCGAAGTCCTGCCACGCGGCGTCGTAGTCGGTGCCGTTGGGACCGTCGTTGAAGTAGCCCTTCGACGACCAGTCCGCGAGCTGCTGGGCTGCGGCGACGTTGTCCTCCGTGGTCCAGTCCGCGCCCTCGTTGCCCAGGCCCAGGTCCCGGATCGTGTCGGCGTCGACGTGCTCGCCCTGGATGGGACCGAAGACGTGGATCGCCGGCCACTTGTCGATGTTGCCGAGCACGAGCGGCTTCTGACCCGCGTCGTGGGCCTTCACCAGCGCGTCCTCGAACGCGGACCAGTCCTTCGGCACCTCCACGCCGAGCTGCGCGAGCCTCGACTTGGAGTAGAAGACCCCCACGATCTCACCGACCTGCGGCAGGCCGTAGACGCTGCCGGTGCCGAACTCGACGGCGCCGTCGCCGTATGTGGAGTACTGCAGGACGGACGGGGCGAACCGGTCATTCCAGCCGTAGAGCTCGGCGTAGTCGTCGAGTGCACGGAGCTGGCCGCCCTTGACGAAGGCGCCCATCGTGTTGCGACCGTTGTTGGCCTGCACCACGTCGGGGGCGTCATCGCCGGTGAGGGCGAGGCGCAGGGTCTTGTTGAGGTCGTCGAACGCCTGGGAGTTGCGGTCGATCGTGACGTTCGGGTACTTCTCCTCGAACGCCTTGTTGAGCTTCTCCATCTGCTCGTTCTGCCCGCCGCGGACCTCCTGGTCCCAGACGGTGAGCGTGACGTCGCCCGCGGCGGCGACGTCGGTGCTGATCTCTCCGCTCGGCGTCGATCCGCCCGCGGGCGCCCCGGCCCCCGGCGCGCAGGCGGCGGACAGGGCGAGGACGAGAGCGGTGCCGGAGACGGCGGCGACGGTGCGCATGTGTCGCTTCATCGGGATTCCTTTCGTGGATGGTGCTGCGTGCGGCGCCGGCCTCAGCGAGGCGACGGCAGGGACTCGGGTGCGGACGGATGGTCGGGATGGGGGCCGGTCGGGATGGCGTCGTCGAGGAAGCCGTACCGGGTGCGCAGCTCCTCGTCGTCCGAGCCGCGCACGTTCTGCCACCACCGGGCGATGTCGGCCCAGCCCGGAGCGGACAGCGCGCTGCCCCGGCGCGTCACGGCGATGCCGCTCGCGAGCACCGCGAACGCGGCCTGGTCGGCCAGGGGCAGGCCGAGCAGGCCCGCACGGACGAGGGCGGCGGCGAAGACGTCGCCGGCGCCGGTCGGATCGAGGACGCGCACGGGCAGGGCGGGGACGACGACCTCGGCGCCGGAGGCCGCATCGATCGCGACCACTCCGTCGCCGCCGCGCGTGACGACCACGAGGGGGACCCGCTCGGCGAGCGCCCGCGCGGCCGACACCGGGTCGTCCGTGCGGGTGTAGGCCATGGCCTCGCGCTCGTTCGGGGTGAAGGCGTGGCAGGACTCCAGCGGTGCGAGGTCCTCCTGCCGCCAGCGCTCCGTGGAGTCCCAGCCGATGTCCACGAACAGCTGCGTGCCCGCGGCGGCCGCGCGGCGCCACCAGGGATCGGCCTCGGCCGGATCGAGGGTCTTCAGGTCCGCGATCACGGTCCTCGCCTCCGGTGCGGCGCCGATCGCCCGCACGGCGTCGTCCAGCCCGGGCGCGTAGGTGATCATGCTGCGGTCGCCGCCGTCGGCGATCGCCACCGTCACGGGCATCGGGAGCTCGGCGAGGCGCCGGGACGCGGAGAGATCCACGCCCTCCTGGTCCTGCAGGACCGACCAGCACCACGCGGAGAAGGCGTCGGTCCCGAAGGGCGCCGCGAGCGCGGTGCGGAGCCCCAGGCGCGCGCCCGCCACCGCGAGGGTGGCGATGCCGCCCGGGCTGATCCCGGCCGTGCCGGCGAACACCTCGGTGCCCTCCTGCGGCGCCGCGTCCAGCGAGGCGAAGCCGTAATCGAGGAAGACCGGGCCCGCAAGCCCCACGTCCCACCGGAATCGGGTGTCCACCGAGTGCTCCTCCCTCGCCATCGAAATCAGGGTTTGTCAGATCATACGCGCAACTGCGCATTACTGCACATTGATGCTCAATCATGACTGATATGCTCACCGCATGCTCACGACCACACGTCAGGCCCGCATCCTGGATTCCCTGCGCGCCGACGGCCAGGTGACCGTCGAAGAACTCGCCGACCAGTTCGGCGTCTCCGCCTCGACGATCCGACGCGATCTGAACGCGTTGAGCGCCGACGGCCTGCTGCGTCGGGTGCGCGGCGGAGGCAGCATCGAGTCCGACCGCGTGCCGTTCGCCGACGTGCAGCACCAGCAGCCCGAGGAGAAGGCGCGGATCGCGGCACGGGCCGCGGAGATGGTGCGCGACGGCGACATCGTCCTCCTCGACATCGGCACGACCACCGCCCTGCTGGCCCGGGCGCTCCGCGGCCGGCGGATCACCGTGGTGACGTCCAGCCTCGCCGCCGTCGACCAGCTGCGTGACGACGACGCCGTCGAGCTCATCATCCTCGGCGGCGCGGTGCGGAAGAACTACAACTCCATGGTCGGCGCGCTCACCGAGCAGGCTCTCGCCCAAATCCGCGCGACCGTCTGCTTCCTCGGCACGAGCGGCATCCGCGCCGACGGCACGATCATGGACACGACGGGCATGGAGGTGCCGATCAAGCGCGCCATGATCGAGTCCTCCCAGCGCGTCGTCGTCCTCGCCGACGCGACGAAGCTGCCGGGCGTCGGACTGCTCAGCGTGTGCGGCCCGGAGGCGCTGGACGCGGTGGTGACCGACGCGGATCCGGGGGCGCCGACCGTCCGGACCCTCCAGGAGGGCGACGTCGAGGTGGTGTTCGCATGAAGCTGACGATCGTCGGCGGCGGCGGCTTCCGCGTGCCCCAGGTCTTCGAGGCGGTCGCCGCGGACGGCGCACCGACGCGGATCGACGAGCTGTGCCTGTACGACGTGGCACCGGAGCGCCTCGACATCATCCGGGCCGTCATCGACGAGCTCGCTCCGTCCTATCCCTCCGCGCCGCGGGTCACGACGACCACGGACGTCGTCGAGGCGATGCGCGGCGCGGACTTCGTCTTCTCCGCCGTGCGCATCGGCGGCACCCGCGGGCGGATCGTGGACGAGCGCACGGCCCTGGACCTCGGCGTGCTCGGACAGGAGACCGTCGGACCCGGCGGCCTCGCCTACGCCCTGCGGACCGTGCCGTTCATGACGGAGCTCGCCCGAACCATCCGCGACGTGGCCCCGGACGCCTGGGTCATCAACTTCACGAACCCCGCGGGCATCGTCACGGAGGCGATGCGTCAGGTGCTCGGAGACCGTGTGGTGGGGATCTGCGACACCCCGATCGGCCTCATGCGCCGGGCGGTGGCCGCCTCCGGGGCATCGGCCGGGTCGGACATCACGTTCGACTACGTCGGCCTCAACCACCTCGGCTGGCTCCGGTCCGTCTCCGTCGACGGGCGGGATGTGCTCCCGGACGTGCTCGGCTCCGACGCGTCCCTGGAGTCGATCGAGGAGGCCCGTCTCATGGGCTTCGACTGGGTCCGCACGATCGGGGCGCTGCCGAACGAGTACCTGTACTACTACTACTTCACGCGCGAGGCGGTCGCCTCGATCCGTGGCGCCGCGGCGACGCGCGGCGAGTACCTCGACGAGCAGCAGTCCGCGTTCTTCGCCGCACCGCCGGCGCAGCCGCTCGAGGAGTGGCAGCGCGTGCGGCACGCCCGTGAGTCGACCTACATGGCCGAGTCGCGCTCCGAAGGCGAGAGCCGCCATGAGGAGGACGTCGACTCCGGGGGCTACCAGCAGGTGGCGCTGGACCTCATGGCCGCGATCGCCACGGGGCGCCCCGCGACGATGATCCTCAACGTCCGCAACGGCTCGCTCGTGCCGCAGCTGCCCGAGGACTCCGTGGTCGAGGTGGGCTGCATCGTGGACGCCGAGGGCGTGCACCCGTGGCCGATCGCCCCGGTGCGCGGCGACATGCTGGGCCTGATGACGCAGGTGAAGTCCGCCGAGCAGCTCGTGATCGAGGCGGCCACGCGCGGGTCCCGCGAGCTCGCATGGCGCGCGTTCGCCGCCCACCCGCTCGTGGACTCGGTCTCCGTGGCACGGAGGCTCGTGGACGGCTACCGCGCCGGCTTCCCGTCCCTGGGCGACCTCCTGCACTGACCCGCACGCCCGGTCGTCGAGCGATCGGAGCGAGACGAACGCCCCCGGTCACCACCCCCGGTCGTTGAGCGAGCGAAGCGAGACGAAACGCCCCCGGGTCACCGCGTTTCGTCTCGTCGCTGCGCTCCTCGCTCAACGACCGAACACCCCCGGCCGTTGAACGAGCGAAGCGAGACGAAACGCCCCCACCCCGCGAAACCGGGTCACCACGTCTCGACTCGTCGCTGCGCTCCTCGCTCAACGACCGAGGACGACCGATCCGCGCGGGACGAAACGCCTCAGCCGAGGAGGGGGCGCTGGGCGGTGCGCTGCTGCTCGTACTCGGCGCGGGCGCGCTGCGCCGATGCGGTCTCCGAGACCTCCGCCACGGGCACGTCCCACCAGCCCTCCCCGTCGGGGGCGTAGATCGTCGGATCCGTCTCGATGTGGATGAGCGTCGAGCGCTCCGACGCCTTCGCCGCGGCGAGCGCCGCGCGAAGATCGTCCGCCGCTGACGGCGACGGTGCGATCTCGACCACGTCGATCCCGTAGCTGCGGGCGTTCATGGCGAGATCCACCGGCAGGATCTCGTCCCCCTGGAAGTTCCGCGCCCGCGGATCGTAGGCCCGGTACTTCGTCCCGAAGCGCTCGGCGCCGATCGTGTCCGACAGGTGCCCGATCGAGGCGTAGCCGTGGTTCTGCACGAGCACGACGATGAGCTTGATCCCCTCGGCCACCGCAGTCGCGAGCTCCGAGCTCAACATGAGGTAGGAGCCGTCGCCCACCATCACGACGACGTCGCGGGAGTCGCCGTCGGCGAGCAGGCCGCGCTTGGCGCCGAGGCCCCCGGCGATCTCGTATCCCATGGTCGAGTACGCGTACTCCACGTGGTAGCCGAGGGGATCGCTCACCCGCCACAGCTTGTGCAGATCCCCGGGCAGGGATCCGGCGGCCTGGACGATCACGTCCTCGTCCGCGAGCGCTCCGCGCACCACCCCGATGACCTCGGGCTGCCCCGGGCGCGCGAGCCCGGAGGGGGCGAACGCGGCGTCGACCGCCGCGTCCCAGCGCGCCTTCTCTCCGACGACCCGATCCGCGTACCCCGGATCCACCCGGTGGTCCGCCAGCGCCTCGGTCAGCGCCACGAGGGTCTCCCGGGCGTCGGCGACGATCGGCAGACGCGAGCCGTGCTTGTACGCGTCGAACGATGCGACGTTGACGTTCACGAACACGGCGTCGGGGTTCTGGAACGCCGTGCGCGACGCCGTGGTGAAGTCGCTGTAGCGCGTGCCGATACCGATGACGACGTCTGCGTCCGCGGCGATCCGGTTCGCCGCGGTGCTGCCCGTCGCGCCGACGCCGCCGAGGTACTGCGGGTGGTCCCAGGGCAGGGATCCGCCGCCCGCCTGCGTCGTGCCGACCGGGATCCCCGTGGCCTCGGCGAAGGCGCGCAGCGCCTCCTCGGCGCCGGAGTAGAGCACGCCGCCGCCCGCGACCACGAACGGACGCCGGGCGGAGCGGATCGCGGCGACCGCACGCTCCAGCGGACCCTTTTCGGGAAGCGGGCGACGCAGGTGCCACTCGCGCTCGGCGAGGAACTCCTCGGGCACGTCCAGCGCCTCTGCCTGCACGTCCTCCGGGAGCGCGATGGTCACCGCCCCGGTCTCGGCGGGGTCGGTGAGCGTGCGCATCGCGGCGAGCGCGATGGAGAACAGCTGCTCCGGACGCTGCACCCGGTCGAAGAACACCGACAGCGGGCGGAACGCGTCGTTGACCGTCAGCCCGGTGTCCCGCGGCACCTCCAGCTGCTGCAGCACCGGGTCGGCGACGCGGGTGGCGAAGGTGTCGCTGGGCAGGAGCAGGGCGGGGAGCCGGTTCGTCGTGGCCAACGCCGCGCCGGTGAGCATGTTGGTGGCGCCGGGGCCGACCGAGGCGGCGGACGCGAACGTGGCCCGCCGCCGGTGCATGCGCGCGAAGCCGACGGACTGATGCACCATGGCCTGCTCGTTGCGGGCCTGGTAGTACGGCATGAGGTCGGGCTCGGCGAGGTTCGCCTGGTGCAGCGCCTGTCCCAGCCCGGCGACGTTGCCATGGCCGAAGATGCCGAAGACGCCGGGGATCGTGCGCTCCCGGATCGTCCCGTCCACGGTCCACTGGCGGGCCAGGAACTCGACCAGGGCCTGCGCGACCGTCATCCGCCTCGTCTGCATCAGCGTGCTCCTTCGTCCGTGTAGGGCAGGCGCGGATCCACGTCCTGCTCCTGCCACTGCTCCCGCACCCAGGCGTGCGCCGGGTCGTCCGCGATGAGCCACGCCCTGTCCGGGTCCGGCCCCGCCATCACGTTGAGGTAGTAGAGGTCGTAGCCCGGCGCGGCGGCGGCCGGGCCGTGGTAGCCGTAGGGGACGAGGACCACATCGCCCGTGCGCACGCGCGCGTCCACCTCGATCTCGCCCGCCGGGGACGAGGACGTGGCGAAGGTCCCGAACGCGTCGGCCGCGGGGCGCGGCACGGTGCCCCGCTCGGGCGCGGACTCGAAGTAGTAGATCTCCTCCAGCCGCGTCTCGTGGCCGGGGACGTGCTCGTCGTGCTTGTGCGGCGGATACGAGGACCAGTTGCCGGCCGGGGTGATCACCTCGCACACGATGAGCCGTTCGGCCTCCAGCGCCTGGGGCGTCCCGAAGTTGTGCACCTGACGGCTGGACGCGCCGGCACCGCGCAGCTCGACGGGGGTGTCCGCGGCCGCGATCCGGCGGGTCGGATGGATCGCCTCCGTCCGGGACGACGCCACGGCCACGCGGCCCGCTCCCGTGATCTCCGCGGTGGCCGCGGCCGAGAGGTAGAGCACGTCGGTGGGGCCGTCGAACACGGAGGCCCGCCCGTCGAGGGCCGTCTCGGAGGTGCGCCCCTCCTCCGTATGCACCACGGTGAAGGAACCGGCGAGCGGCACGACCAGGCGTTCGACCCCCGTCTCCCCGAGCGTCAGCCGCCCGCCGCCGCCGAGCACGCCGATGCGCAGACCGGTGTGCTCCCATCCGGGGAGCGTCTCGTCGACGACGCTCTCCCAGCCGTCCCGGGACAGCGTGCCGCGCGGGTGGACCCACTGCGGGTCGGTCGTGCTCATCCGGTGCTCCTGACTCGCTCAGCCGTTCTGCGGGAAGCCGAGGTCGATGCCGCCGTGCGTCGCGGGGTCGAGCCAGCGGCTGGTGATCGCCTTCTCCCGCGTGAAGAAGTCGAACCCGTGCACGCCGTACGCCTTGGCGTCGCCGAACAGCGACGCCTTCCACCCGCCGAAGGAATGGTAGGCCACGGGGACCGGGATCGGGACGTTGATCCCGATCATCCCCACCTGGACCTCGTGCTGGAACCGCCGGGCCGCGCCGCCGTCGTTGGTGAAGATCGCGGTGCCGTTGCCGAAGCGCCCGGAGTTGATGAGGTCGACGCCCTCCTGGTACGAGGCGACGCGGACGACCTGGAGGACCGGGCCGAAGATCTCCTCCTGGTAGGCGCGGGAGGTGGTCGGGAGGTCGTCGATGAGGGTGGGGCCGAACCAGAACCCGTCCTCACGTCCGTCGATGCGGAGGTCCCGCCCGTCCACGACGATCCGCGCGCCGTCCTGCTCGGCGATGTCGACGAAGGACGCCACGCGGTCCCGGTGCTCGCGCGTGATCAGCGGCCCCATGTCGGGCTCGCCGTCGGGGCCTCCGGCGCCGTCCCCGACGCGCAGGGTGGCGATCCGCTCCGCGATCCGGTCGATGAGCGCGTCCGCGACCGGCTCGACGGCGAGCACGACGGAGATCGCCATGCACCGCTCCCCCGCGGCGCCGTATCCGGCGTTCACCGCCTGGTCGGCGACGAGGTCGAGGTCGGCGTCGGGGAGTACGAGCATGTGGTTCTTCGCGCCGCCGAGCGCCTGGACGCGCTTGCCGTGCCGGGACGCGGTCTCGTAGATGTACTGGGCGATCGGGGTGGACCCGACGAACGAGATCGACGCGACGGCCGGGCTCGTGAGCAGCCCGTCCACGGCGGCCTTGTCGCCCTGGAGGACGGTGAAGACCCCGGCCGGGAGCCCCGCCTCGGCCCAGAGCTCCGCCAGCCACAGCGCGGCGGAGGGGTCCTTCTCGCTGGGCTTCAGGACGACGGCGTTACCCGCGGCGATCGCGATGGGGAAGAACCACATCGGGACCATGGCCGGGAAGTTGAACGGGGAGATGATGCCCACGACGCCGAGCGGCTGCCGTAGCGTGTAGACGTCGACCCCGGTGGAGGCGTTCTCGGAGTAGGCGCCCTTCGTGAGGTGCGGGAACCCGCAGGCGAGCTCCACCACCTCCTGACCGCGCAGGATCTCGCCCATCGCATCCGAGCGCACCTTGCCGTGCTCGGCGGTGATGAGCGCGGCCAGCTCGTCGCGGCGCGCGTTCAGCAGCTCGCGGAACGCGAACATCACCGTCTGCCGTTTGGCGATCGAATACCCGCTCCACTCGGCGAACCCGCGCTCGGCGGAGGCGATCGCGGCGGCGATCTCGTCTTCCCCGGCCAGCGCGACGCGGCCCGACACCGCTCCGGTCGCGGGGTTGTGCACGGGAGCGGTGCGGCCGTTCTCAGGGGCGTGGGGCGCGCCGTCGATCCAGTGCGGGATCAGGGGCGCGGCGGTGTCGGTGGTCATCGATGGTCCTTGTCTGGGGGTCGGGCGTCCGGCGGGAGTCCCGTCGTCAGGACGCGGAGGTGAGGCCGGGGTGGACGAGGGAGGCGGCGATGTCGATCGCGGCCGCGACGTCGATGTCGGCGGAGTACAGCAGGGTGCGTCCGACGGTCAGGCCGCGCACACCCGGGAGCGAGAGGGCGTCCTCCCACGAGGAGAACGTGTCGTCGGGATCCGCGCCCGCATCCCCGCCGAGCAGCAGCACCGGCATCGTGGTCGCGGCGACGACCCGTTCCATGTCCTCGACGACGGGGAGCTTCATCCACGTCCGCGCGCTGCTCGCGCCGAGCCCCGAGGCGATGGCGATCGAGAGGATCACCCCCTCGGGGCTGAGGTCGTTGGCCACCCTCCCGTCGACGCGGCGGCTGAGGAACGGCTCGAGCATGATCGGCAGCTCCGCGCGGGCGGCGGCGGAGACCGCGGCGGCGGTCGCCTCGAGGGTGGCGGCGGTGCCCGCATCGTCCAGGTCCACGCGCACCAGGGCCTTCGCGAAGTCCACGCCGGACTCGACCATCGCGGGGACGTCGTATCCCGTGTAGCGGTCGTCCATCTCGAAGGAGGCGCCGCGGAGCCCGCCGCGGTTCATCGAGCCGACGAGGATCTTGTCGTCCAGCAGCCCGAGGACGGCGAGGTCCTCCAGGACGTCGGGGGTCCCGAGCACGCCGTCCACGCCGGGGTGGCGGAGCGCGATCGCGAGACGCTCGAGGAGCTCGTACCGGTCCGCCATGGCGTACGGGGAGGAGCCGACCGCGAGGGCGCCGCGCGCCGGATGGTCGGCCGCGATGATGAACAGCCGTCCGTCGTCGCGGATGACGTCGCGCCGCCGGCGCCGAGCGAGGATCGCGGGGATCTCCCCCGGGCTCTCGGCGCGCACGGTCCGCAGCCGCGCGAAGTCCTCCTCGGTCAGCACGGACATCAGCGCTCCCCCTCCACGATGCGGGCGACCTCGTCCTCGGTGGGCATGGCCGTCGAGCACTCCCGCCGCCCGGCCACGATCCCGCCCGCGACGTTGGCGTACGTGAGCGTGCGCTCCAGGTCCCACCCGGCGAGCAGACCATGGCAGAGCGCGCCGCCGAAGGCATCCCCCGCCCCGAGTCCGTTCACGACGTCCACGACGGTCGCCGGGACCTCGATCCGCTCGGTCCGGGTCTTGGCGAGGACGCCCTTCGGCCCCTGCTTGACGATCGCGAGCTCCACGCCGCGATCCAACAGCGCGTCCGCGGCCCGCTCGGGCTCCGTCTCGCCGACGGCGACCTCGCACTCCTCGCGGTTGCCGACCGCGACGGTGGCGAAGGCGAGCGCACGCTGGATCTCGGTCCGCGCCGCCTGCACGTCGGCCCAGAACATGGGCCGGTAGTCGAGGTCGAAGACGGTGTGGCGGCGACGCTCCCGCAGTGCGAGCAGGTCGATGTGCGTCTGCCTGCTCGGCTCCTCGCTGAGTCCCGTCGCCGTGAACCACATCAGCGCCGCCCCGCGCACGGCCTCCGGGTCGACGTCGGCCGGAACGATCTGCAGGTCGGGCGCCGTGGGCTCCCGGTAGAAGTACAACGGGAAGTCGTCCGGGGGGAAGATCTCACAGAAGGTGATCGGGGTCTTGTACGTCGGGTCCGTCGGCACGAACGCATTGCGCACGCCGAGCCGCGCCAGCTCGTCCTGGAGGTAACGGCCGAAGGGGTCGTCGCCCACCCGGGAGAGCAGGGCGACGTCGTGGCCGTACCGGGCGGCGGCGACCGAGACGTTGGCGGCGCTTCCCCCGAGGTACTTCCCGAAGCTCGTCACCTCGGCCAGTCCCACGCCGTCCTGCAGCGGGTACAGGTCGACGCCGAGGCGTCCGATCGTGAGGATCTCCGGTATCGATCGGTCCTGCGCCATCTCGCCCCTCTCCTCGGCCTATATGTCCTTACATTATCACTTAGGTGTCGAGACGGCGACGGATCGTGACGACCTGACCGCCCGGCACGGACAGCGATCCCGGATCCGCCGCGCCCTCCGGCCGGCCGTCCAGATCCGTCCGCGTCCATGCCCCCGGCGCGGCGAAGCCCAGGACACGTTCCTCGTCGAGGTAGTTCACGAACCGGAGCTCCGCCTGATCGTCGACGCGGCGCGCCGACTCCAGCACGACGTCGCCGTCGAGCACCCCCGCCACGGCGGGCGCGGGAAGCGGCAGATCCCGTTCGCCCGTCCCCCGCACGACGATCGGGTCGTGCCGGAACAGATCCGAGGCGCGGACGATCGCGGCGTCATCGGACGAGGGCAGGATCGCGAGGTCCGTGTGGACGGCCACACCGAGGTACTGCGCGCCCGGGACCGGGATCTCGGACCCGGCCGGCTCGTCGCGGAGCGGATGGAGGTTGACGCTCATCATCCCCACGGAACGGGAGAGGGTGAGCGCCAGCGCGTCGTCGCCGCCCGGGGCGGACACCAGTTCGTACTCCGTGAGCTTGCGGACGAGCACGGCCGCACGGCCCGCCGCGGCGAAGCGGTAGGCCGGGTAGGTCGGCAGCGGGTACTCGCCCCATCCGCCCTCGGCCTCGCGTCCGCGCACGGTGATGCCGTACTGCCCGGCGCTGCGTGAGGCGTCCAGGTCCACACCGCCGACCGGCACGAGAACCCTCAGGCGGTGGTCGGAGGCGGTGTTGACGTGGTCGACGCCGACCCGCAGGAACGGCTCGCCCTCGCGGAGCTCGACCGTCGTCTCCACGACCAGCGGCACGGTCGCGGAGGAACGGCGACGGCTTTCGTCGAGGCCCTCGGGAACGTCGTAGGCACGGCGGATGAGGAGGCGCCCCCGCAGCGGCCCCTCCTCCTGGACGACGATCTCCACCGACCGGGGCGTCGTCACGGACGAGGAGACGCCGCCCTCGTCCGCGACCGGTCCGTAATTGTAGGAGTCGCCGCGGTCGCCGTCGTCGACGATCGTCAGAGCGCCGTCGAGGACGGTCCCGTCCGCGGCCTCGATCCGCACCGTCCCGTCGTCCGCCACGGTCGCGGTCAGCGCGGCGTTGGCGAGGCTGCGCGCGGTCACCCGCACGGGGTCGGTCGGGGCGGGCGCTGCGGTCTCGGACACGGCCGCCAGTCCGAGCCCGGGCACATCGGCCGCGAGCAGGGCGCGCCGACGAGGATCCGCGATGGTCTCGACATGCCAGACCGCCTCCCCCTCGGGGTCCGCCGCCACGCGCTCCTCGAGCTCCGCGGTGAAGGCCGCGAGGTCCCACACGCCCTCCGGGCTCTCCGCCACCCGGAACCGCAGGGACGACGCACCCCACGCGTAGCCGTTGATCTGCTGTCCGAACAGCTCCCGGCCGTGGATGCGGCGGAGGATCTTCGGCAGGTCGGCCGTCCGCAGGCGCTCGTCGCCGAGGACGGTGGGGAGGGGGTCGAGCAGCTGCACGCCGGCGGAGAGCTCCCGCGCCTCCGCGTCGTGCAGCGTCACCTCGACCTGGGTGCGCCGCGCGGCTCCCGCCGGGTTGAACACGAGGTGCTGCGCCGGGGTGACGCCCCGCGCGAGGTCGCGCATCACGCTGTCGATCACGCCGCGTGCGATGTGCCCGGCCGTGTGGATGCGCGTGCCCACCTGCTCGGCCGTCGCGTCGACGCCGCAGCCGGTCACCGAGTCGTGCGCGGTGCTCTCCACGAGGCGATACCACGCGGTGTCGAAGAACCGGCGGTGGTCGCGCGAGCCGAAGACGAGGTCCAGTCGTTCCGCGGCGGCGAGCGCGCGCTCGGTCCGCCCCATCTCGGCCTTCAGGTTGGTGCGGATCGAGAACACTCCCGGGAGGAGGTTGCCGCGCGCATGCGAGCGCAGCTCGCCGCGGACCGAGGGAAGCCGCTCGAGTGCGGCGTCGTCGGTGCCGTATCGGGCCAGGTGCTCGTCGAGCGTCGCGATCGACATGCGCGGTGCGCCGCCGAGCGCGTCGTAGGCGGCGACGACCTCGGCGAGGTCCTCGGGCGGAGCGGAGTGGTCGGTCCCCAGCATGGCGAGGACCGGGTCGTCCCCGTACCAGGAGGCGGTGCGCGCCGCGTAGTCCGGGGCGAGGTCGGCGAGCTGCCCCGCGAGCGCGAACATGTCCAGACCGTTCCCGTACCCGTCGAACAGGTACTCGCAGCGCACGGCGTCGCCGTTCGGCGCGGTCCAGGCGAACGCGTGCTCCCGCACGGCGGCCGGCGCGCCGCGCCAGAGGGCGCCGTGGCGGATCCCGAAGCCGCGCAGGATCTGGGGCATCTGCGCCGCGTGCCCGAACATGTCGGGGAGATACCCGACGGGCATGACCCCGCCGAGCCGCGCGCTGGCGGCACGGCCGAGCTCGAGGTTGCGCACGATGGTCTCCCCGTCGCACGCGAACTCGTCGAGCAGGATGAGGAAGGGTCCGAGGCTCAGGCGCCCCTCCTCGACCAGGGCGACGACCCGGTCGCGGTTCTCCGGCCGCATCTCCAGATAGTCCTCGATCGCGGCCGCCTGCCCGTCGAGCGTGAACCGATAGGCGGGCTCCTCCTCCAGCAGCACGAGCAGCCGGTCCAGCATGTGCACCAGCCGCAGCCGGAACACGTCGTGCGGCTCGTACCACTCCCGATCCCAGTGGGTGTGCGGGACGACGACGATCTCACTGCTCACGGACGGGGCTCCGGTTCTCTCGGGGGCGGTTCGGTGGGGGCAGGGCGACGGTTCAGGCGCTGAGCGCCAGGATCCGCCGGTCGGGGTGCAGCAAGGAGTACGGGCCGGCGGCGGGATCCGCGTCGAACTCCGCACGGGCTCCGTGGACGGTGCGTCGGCCGCCGAGACCGTCGACGAGGATGAGCCCGTCCGCGTCGATCGCGACGAGCGCGCCGTCCAGGCGCAGCAGGACGGGCGCGGTGAGGACGTCCGGGACGGTCAGGCCGTCCCGTTCCGTGACGCCGCCCATGATCGCCGTGCGCCCGGCGGCGACGCCGGCGAGGATCGCCTCGGCGCTGGGCTCCTCGGCCGCGACCCAGGTCGTGGGGGTCCCGGGCCCTACGCGCTGACCGCGCATGTGGAAGTCGGACCCGCCCAGGAGGGTGACCCCGGTGCCCCACCTCGCGAAGAACGCGAGCGGTGACGTCGCGATGAGCTCCCGGTACCACTCCGAGTGCCACAGCTCCAGCGCGCGCGGCAGCCGTTCCAGCGGGTGCAGCCACGAGCAGTCCCCGCCGAGCGGATGGTTCACGCTCAGCACCCCGCCGCGGCGATCGACCTCGTCGACCCATTCCTGAGCCGGTCGGCGGAAGTCGATCCAGCCGATGTCGCCGAAGGCGTTGGCGTGGCCCCGGTGGGTGGTGACCTCCTGCCCCGGCAGCAGCGTGATCCCCTGCCGTGCGCCGACCGAGGGGAGGTGCGCGTGATGGCTGGTGGTGTTGTGATCGGTGACGGAGAGGAAGTCCAGGCCGGCTGCGGCGCCGAGCGCCGCCAGGCCGGAGATGCTCTCCTGGCCGTCCGAGTGGAGAGTGTGCCCGTGGAAGTCGCCGGCGTACCAGCGCATCCCGGCGGGAGCGGGCAGCCCTCGCGCGCTCCCGCGCGGCACGCTGCGCACCGGGGCGGCCTCCGGACCGTGGTCGATGCCCGACTCCGCCGGCGTCCGGACCTCCACGACCACGTCCGCGCCGCCCGGCGCCAGCCGGTGCACGCCCAGGATCACGGTCCATTCGCCCTCTTCGAGGGGCCCGGGGAGGTAGCCGGGCGTGGCGTCGTCCGCCCGGATGACGTACGACGTCCGCGCTCCGCCGGACCATCCGCGCCAGCCCGCCGCCCCCTCGCACCCGAGGTCGATCACCGCCGCGGCCGCGTCGTAGGCGATGCGGACCTCGATCGAGTCGGTCCCCGTGGGGACCTCGAACGGCACCCGCACGTAGCGGTCCTCGTTCTGGATCTCGTGCGTGAGGTGCAGCGCGGTGCGGTCGATGGCCATCAGCCGATGCGCTCCGTGCTCTCCTCGTCGAACAGCAGCGCTCGCGAGAGGTGGGGGACCACCCAGCCTCGCGCGCCCGGCTCCGGCTCATGCTCCTCGGGGACGACCACCTGCAGCTTGTGCTCACCGGCGCCGACGAGGACGAGGGTGCTCGCCCCCAGCGTCTCGGTCACGATCACCTCAGCGGGGATCCCTCCGGCCGCGGGCTCGGTCGACCAGGTGACGTACTCCGGCCGGATCCCGAACACGACCCGCTGCCCCTCCGCGACCAGCGCCGCGGTCTCGGCGGGCAGCGGCACCGCGGTCTCGCCGATCCGCACGGTCCCCGCGGACACGGCGGTGGGGATCAGGTTCATCGGCATGGATCCGATGAACCCGGCCACGAACGTGTTGTTCGGACGGTGGAAGATCTCCCGCGGCGAGCCGATCTGCTGGAGCTTCCCGGCCTTCATGACGGCGATCCGGTCGGCGAGCGCGAGCGCCTCGGCCTGGTCGTGCGTCACGAACACCGTCGTGACGCCCAGGTCGCGCTGCAGCTCCTTGAGGAAGGTGCGCGCCTCCAGACGCAGCCGCGCATCCAGGTTCGACAGGGGCTCGTCGAGCAGCAGGACGTCGGGCCGGGTGGCCACGGCACGGGCGAGCGCGACACGCTGCTGCTGTCCGCCGGAGAGCTGCCCGGGGCGACGCTCGATCAGGCCGTCCAGGGACAGCCCGTTCGCGACCGACTCCGCCGTCGCGCGGCGCTCCCCCTTCGCGACCCGCCGGATGCGCAGGGGGTAGGCGATGTTGTCGCCGACGTCCATGTGCGGGAACAGGGCGTAGTCCTGGAAGACCATGGCGACGCCGCGCTCCCCCGGCTCGGCGTTGGTCACGTCCTTGTCGCCGATCGTCAGGCGGCCGGAGGTGATGCTCTCCAGGCCCGCGATCGAGCGCAGCAGCGTGGTCTTCCCGCATCCGGAGGGGCCGAGGAGCGCGAAGAACTCGCCGTCGGCGATCTCCACGTCGATGCTGTCGACGCCGCGCACCCCGCCGGGGTACTCCTTGACGAGCTCGTGGGCTGAGATTCTGGCCATCAGGACTTGATTCCTCCGTGGAAGCGGAAACCGTAACGTCGGTTGACGAAGAAGTAGATGAGGAGGACCGGCACCGAGAACACCAGCGAGAACGCGGAGATCAGGCGCAGATCCGCCTGTCCGCTCTCGGTGTAGAAGGTGTACATCAGCACGGCGGCCGGCTGCATGTCGGGCGTGCGCAGCAGGAGGAACGGGACGAGGAAGTTGCCCCACACCTGCACGATGGTCCAGATCGCGATGAACGCGAGGCCGGGCCGGGCGATCGGCACGACGACGTCCTTCAGGATCCGGAACGGGCCCGCGCCGTACAGCCGCGCGGACTCCTCGTAGGACTTCGGGATCGAGTCCATGAAGTCCTTGAGGATGAAGATGACCGTCGGGAGGATCCCTCCCGCGAGCACCAGGATCACGCCGACGTGGGTGTTGATGAGCTGCAGCTGGGTGATGAGCTGGAACGTCGGGACCATGGCGGCGGTGCCCGTGACGATCGAGGACAGCAGCAGCAGCGCGTACAGGATCGCGTCGCGCCCGGGGATGTTGATCCGGCTCATCGCGTAGGACGCGAGCGCCCCGAGCACGATGACGACGACCATCGTGCCGATCCCGAGCAGGAGCGAGTTCCCGATCGATCGCAGCGCGTAGGGGTTCTCCGCCAGGCGCGCGAAGCTGTCCAGGGTCCAGTCCGGCCACGACACCGTCAGCGACGGCGTCGCGTCGAAGGGAGCGAGCACGAGCCAGACCATCGGCAGCGCGAAGAACAGCGACACGACGACGAGCACGAGCACGAAGAGCACGCGCGAGACGAAGTGGATGACGGACCGGTCGCGGGCGACGGTCTTCACGGCGGACATCATGCGCGGGCCTCCTTCGCGCTCTTCGATCCGGTCTTCCGTCCGCTCTTCCCGCTCCGGCCCCGGGAGACGCGCATGTACATCAGGGCGATGACGAGGTTGATGAGGAGCATGATGAGCGAGATCGCCGCCCCGAGCCCCAGCTGACCGCCCGGGATCGCCGTGCGGTAGATGTACACGGAGAGGATGTCGGTGGCTCCGTTGGGCCCTCCTGCCGTGAGCAGGTAGGGCGTGAACGTGTTGAACGTCCACAGCGTGATCAGGAGCGTGTTCGTCAGCAGGTGGCCCTTGATGTTCGGCAGGATCACGTCGCGGAGCTGCTGCCAGGTGTTCGCGCCGACCATCCGCGCGCTCTCCAGCTGCGACGGTGGCACGGCGCTGATGGCGGAGGAGAACAGCTGCATCGAGAACGCCGTCCCGACCCAGACGTTGAAGATGATGATGCACTCCATGGGGTGCTGGATCAGCCAGGCCGCCCCTTCCGTGCCGAGAAGCGCGTTGAGGGTGCCGCTGCGGCGGTCCAGGAGCGCGAGCCACAGGAACGATGCGACCGAGGCCGGGATCACCCAGGCGGCGAGCACGAGCGTCTCCACGGTCGTCTTCACCCAGCCGCGGACGTTGCGCAGCATCCACGCCAGCGCGAAGCCCAGCACGGTCTGGCCGATGATGCCCGACACGAGGACGAAGACGAGCGTCAGCCAGAGCGAGTTCCAGAACTTCGGGTCGGCGAGCGCCTGGGAGAAGTTGTCCAGCCCCACGAACTGCGGGTTCGCCGCGGCGAGGCCCGTGAGCCGGTAGTCGGTCATCCCCAGGTAGACCGTCCACAGCGCGGGGAAGAGCAGGAACAGACCGATGAGGATCAGGCCGGGAGCGGCGAACAGCGTCGCCCGGACGCGGCCCAGCCCCGCCACGTCCTCCGCCCGGCGCCGGCGGGGGGCGCGGACGCCCCCCGCCGGCATGGTCGCGTTCGCGGTCACTTCGAGATCGCGTCCTCGCCCACGACCCCTTCGAGACCGCCGACGTACGTCTTCAACGCGTCGTCGACCGAGGTGCCCGTGGCGACGTCGAGCGTGGCCTGCTGGAGCAGCACCGACACCTGCGGGTAGGCCGCGAGGCCGGGACGGTAGGCGGTGATCGGGAGCACCTCGTCGTTGACGAACGTGAGCATCTTGTCGCTCGCGAGGATCTTCTCGTTCACGTCGGTGCGCGGCGTGATCGAGATGGTGCCCGCGACGCGCGCCTCGAACGCCTCCGGCGAGTTCATGAACGCCAGCAGCTCCCACGCGAGCTCAGGGTTCTTCGAGTTCGGGTTGAGCACGCGACCGGTCCCGCCCGACATCGAGACGAAGTCCTGGCCGTTGATGCCCTTGCCCGGCTTCACGGCCGGGATCTTCGCGTAGCCCACGACCTCGTCGCGATCGGCCATCGGAGCGGTTCCGACGCCCTCGGCGGGGTTGATCACCGATCGCCAGAAGTAGTCGCCCTCGAGGAGGATGCCGATCTTGCCCTCGGCGAAGAGCTGGAACGACGTGTCGCGTCCGGAGGCCTCCTGCTGCAGCACCGGGTCGCCCAGTCCCTCGTCGACGTAGATCGTCTTGTAGAGGTCGAGCGCCTCCTTCAGGCCGTCGCTCGCCCCAATCCACTTCCCGTCCTCGTAGACCTCCTCGCCGGTGCCGACGATGAGCGGGAGCAGACCCTGCATGGTCGTCGCCTCGCCCATCGCGGTGCCCGCGTTGAGCTGGATCGGCGTCACGCCCTCGACCTTCTTGAGCGCCTTCGACGCCTCGATGATCTCGTCCCAGCTCGTGGGCTGCCAGTCCTCAGGCAGTCCCGCCTCGGCGAAGAGCGTCTTGTTGTAGTACAGGACGCGGCCGTCGGCGCCCTGCGGGACGCCGTACCGGTCGCCGTCGAACGACAGCGCGTTCTGCACGGCCTCGGGGATCTGCGCCCAGCCGTCCCAGTCGTCGGAGGACGCGGCCACGTCGGCGAGCGGCTTGATGTACCCGGCCTCGGCGAACTCCCCCACCCAGATGCCGTCCATGCCGATGATGTCGGCGCCCTTGCCGGACTGCAGGTCCAGGGCGATCTTCGTCTTGTAGTCCTCGTCGTCCACGCCCTGCGGCTGGAACTCGACGGTGACGTCCTTGCCGTCGGCCTTCATCGCCTTCTCGAACTCCGGGACGACGTAGTCGGCGATCCAGTCCGCCTCCGCTGCGTTCTTGCCCCCGGTGATCGAGTTGGCGGTCAGGGTGAGCGTGACCGGGCCGGATTCTCCGCCACCGGATTCCCCGCCCGCGTCGCCGTTCGAGGCGCCGCCCGAGCAGCCGGCCAGCACGACCGCACCGGCGGCCGTGAGCGCGAACGCCGTCAGAAGCCGGCGCTTTCCGTTCGTGATCATTGTCGACCTTTCTGTGTGACGACCGGTGTGCGCGCCCGGCCGTGCTGAGGTGTTGCGGGACGGGACTACTGCTCCGATGCGGCCTCGACGCCCGGATCGAGCGCGAGGCCCTTCGAGACCGCGAGCGCACGGATGATCCGCTGCCCGACGCGCACGTCGTCGACCGACTCCTCGACGCCCGCCCCGTCGGGACGCTCGCCGCGGACCAGCGCCGCCAGCGCGGACAGCTCGTTCTCGAAGGCCTCCTGCTGCATCCAGCGCGACTCGGTCACGCTGATGCCCAGCTCCGGATCCCCCTGCGTCACGCGCAGGACGGTCGGGAGGTTGGTCACGTACGGCACCCCGAAGACGAGCTCGATCGTGCCGCCCTCGTGGTGGAAGGCGACGGTCTCGCGGTAGTCCGGGTAGCCGTCGATGTAGTGCCAGTCGATGGTCCACGGCGTCTCGTCCCGGGCGAGCGTGCCACGCGCATGGACGGATCCGGGCATCTTCGGGCCCCAGTGCTCGGCGTGGTGGACCTCGCCGAGTCCGCCCACGAGCATCCGCAGCAGGCCGACGTCGTGGATGATCGACCCGAGCACCACGTTCGTGTAGAGGGTCCGCAGATCGACGGGCAGCGAGGCGCCCACGGCCGTGTCCACGACGTCGGAGGTCGCGGACAGGATCGGCGCGAGCATCTCCGGGGTCACGTCCCCGGTCGGCGCGGCCAGGCGCGCATAGGCGAGCTGCGACCCGTCGAGCGGGTGCAGGACCTGCACGCTGACCGCACGCAGCGTGACGTCGGCGAGGAGCTCGGCGGCGCGCCGGGAGGCGTGGTCGTACTCCTTCATGTAGCCGACCCGCACCCAGTCGCGCAGGTCGACGCCCGCCCCGTCCGCGTACGTGCGCAGGGCGTCGAGCTCGGCGAGCGAGTAGGACAGCGGCTTCTCGGCGAGGACCCGGATCCCGGCGCGGACGAGCCGGAGCACGTCGCCCGCGTGCGATCCCGTGGTGGCGAGGATCGCCGCGTCGACACGGGACTCACCGCTTTCGACCGCGTCCGCCAGGGCCTCCACCGAGGCGAACCGGCCCTCGTCCGCGACGCCGTACCGCGCCGCCATGTCCGCGACCCGCTCCGCGGAGAGGTCCACCAGCGCCGCGATCTCGAAGTCCTCGGCGTTGCGGCGCAGCAGCGGCAGGTGCACGCTCTGGCTGATCGCCCCCAGGCCGATGACGGCCACCCGCGTCCTGGTCATGCGAACCACCGCCGCAGCGCCTCGCGGTTCGCGACCTGATCGGTCCGTGCGCGGTCGATCTCCTCGATCGAGCGCGGGACGACGTCCTGCTCCACGACGAGCCAGCCGGAGTACCCGTCGTCCACGATCTCCTGCACCAGCGCATCCATGTCCAGATCCCCTTCGCCGAGCGCGACGAACACGCGCTTCTCCCAGACCGAGCGCATCGGGTCGTCGGCCTCCATCGCCTCCGCCAGCACCCGGGTGCGGGCGTCCTTGAGGTGGAGGTGGTTGATGCGGTCCTTCCAGCGGCGGTAGTCCGCGAGCGGGTCCCCGCCGCCGATGAGCAGGTGGCCGGAGTCGAAGGTGAGGCCCACGTCGGTGGAGGCGAGGAACGCGTCGACCTCGGCGGGCGTCTCCACGTGGGTGCACGCGTGGTGGTGGAAGGTGGGCTCGAGCCCGCGGGCGCGCACGCGCTGTGCCGCGATCCCCACCCGCGCGGCGAAGCGGTCCCAGTCCGCGCCCTGGAGCATCAGCTCGGGTGCACCGCCCGGACGCGCCCGACGCTCGGCGCTGCCCGCGTCGGCCAGGGTCGGCAGCGGAGCGAGCGCGGGCCCCGCCTCCGCGGCGGCCACGAACACGTCGAGCGTGTCGTCGAGTCCCGCCAACGCGGCGTCGAACGTCTCCTGATCGGCGGTGAACGGCAGATCGACCCAACCCCCGGCCAGCTCCAGCCCGTGGCGGCGGAGGCGGTCCACGAGCTCCTCCCCGCGCCCGAGGAGTCCCACCGGCCCGAGGTCGATGCCCTGGTATCCGGCCTCGCCGATCCAGGCGGCGAGCTCCTCCCCGTCGGGCAGGGCGACGAGATCGGGCCGGGCGAGCTCGAAGACCCCGTAGCTCACCGGCGCGTTCGCGATGCGGATCACGCGTGTTCCTTTCCTCATCGAAGGAGCAGACCCCGCTCGGAAGGGTGTGGAGCCCGGGTCCGCCGAAATGTTAGCAAGTAACGACATATGCATCAATGGGTGTCCTGATGAACGCTCGGAGACCTCTCGCGGACGGGGAGGAGACGCCCGGGGAAACGACGCTCGCAGCGCGAGACCACGGCTTCCGGGGCGTTCCCGAGGCCAATCGTCCGATTGTCGCTACAATATGACCGCGTCGCTTCGGCGCGGCGTCGCAGAAAGCGGGGATCGATGGCCGACGACACCGTCCACTGGCCGAACGAGCTGTTCGCCGACATCGACCGGACCGGCCCCGTCCCCCTCTACTTCCAGGTGTCCACGCGGCTCCAGCAGGCGATCCGCTCGGGGACGATCCCGGCCGGGGCCCGCCTGGAGAACGAGATCTCCATCGCGGAGCAGCTGGGCGTCTCGCGCCCGACCATCCGGCGGGCGATCCAGGAGCTCGTGGACAAAGGCCTGCTCGTGCGTCGCCGGGGCATCGGCACCCAGGTGGTGCAGGGCTCGGTCACCCGGCAGGTGGAGCTCACCAGCCTCTACGAGGATCTGCAGAGCGCGCACCACGAGCCCGGCACCGAGGTGCTGGTGCACGAGGTCGTCCCCGCGGACGACCAGGTCGCGGCCGCCCTGGGCTGCGAGCCGGGGACCGAGGTGCTGCACCTGCGCCGCCGGCGCAGCACGGACGGCGTCCCCGTCGCGGTCCTGGAGAACTACCTGCCCGCCGAGTTCGCCGTCGTGACCGCGGAGCAGCTCGAGGCCCGCGGCCTCTACCAGATCCTGCGCGCCCGGGGAGTGGCCATCCGGGTCGCCAAGCAGACGATCGGCGCGCGACGGGCCGAGGACGACGAGGACGAGCTGCTGGGGATCGACGAGGGCGGCCCCGTGCTCACGATGGAGCGCGTGTCGTTCGACCAGTCCGGCGCGGCCGTCGAGTTCGGCATCCACTGCTACCGCCCGGACATGTACAGCTTCGAGACGACCCTCGTGGCGAAGTAGCCCGCCCGGTCGCTCACCGGCCCCAGCGAGGGTCGTTGAGCGAGCGCAGCGAGACGAAACGCCCCAGCCGCGCGTCACCACGTTTCGTCTCGTCGCTGCGCTCCTCGCTCAACGACCGACACGCCCCCACCGGTCGTTGAGCGAGCGCAGCGAGACGAAACGCCGACGCCCTCCGGCAGACTGGAGGGCATGGAACCGTGGATGTGGATCGTCGCCGTCGTCGTGCTGCTCGTGATCGCGGGGGTCCTGGTGCGGTCGCTGAGCCCGAAGCGCCCGGAGCCGCTGAGCCCGGCGACCGCCTCCGCGGCGCCGGCGACGACCGCCATTCCGATCGCGCGCGCGGACGGCACGATGGATCCCGCCGTGGTGGCCGAGATCGACCGGCTCGTCGCGACGGACCAGAAGATCGCCGCGATCAAGGTGCTCCGCGATCACCAGCCCCTCTCCCTGCAGGAGGCGAAGGACCGGATCGACGTCTGGATCCCCGGCTCGGCGCCTCAGCCCGCGTCGGCCGCGCCGCGCGGCTTCTCCGCCGACTCCCTGCCGCCGACGACCCGCGCGGAGATCGACCGGCTCGTCGCCGCCGGACAGCCGATCGCGGCGATCAAGATCCTCCGGGAGGCGACCGGCCTCGGACTGAAGGAGTCGAAGGGCGTCATCGACTCGTGGCGCTGACGACCTCTCCCCGCTGAGAGGATGGACCCGACCCGAAGGAGACCCGCATGACCGATCGACTCGCCCGCGCCCGTTCCGCCGGAGTGCTCGCCGTGCTCCGCGCCCCGTCGCCCGAGTCCGCGCTCGACACGGCCGAAGCCCTGATCCGCGGCGGCATCAGCGGCATCGAGGTGACCTACTCCACCCCGGACGCCCCGGCCGTCATCCGAGAGCTCATCTCCCGTCACGGCGCGGACGCATACGTCGGGGCCGGGACCGTGACGACCCCCGCCGAGGCCGCCGCCGCCGCGGAAGCCGGGGCGGAGTTCCTGGTCTCGCCGGGCACCCGCCCCGATCTGACCCGGGCGATGATCGAGACGGGCACCGTGGTCATGACCGGGGCGCTCACCCCGTCGGAGATCATGGAGGCGCGGGAGCTCGGCGTTGACGTGGTGAAGATCTTCCCCGCCTCCCTCGGCGGCCCCTCCTACCTCAGCGCGCTGCGCGGCCCGTTCCCGGACGCCCCACTCATGCCGACCGGCGGCGTCACCCCCGACAACCTCGCGGAGTGGTTCGCCGCGGGGGCCGTCGCCGTGGGCGCCGGGGGCGACCTGGCGCGGGGCGCATCGATCGCCGCGGGAGACTGGGCGGACATCGAGCAGCGCGCCGTGCGCTTCGCCGCCGCCCTCGCCGCCGTTCGCCGCTGACACGCGCACGCACCGGCGTCCCGCACACCGGAGCGCTTCCCGCCCGTCGAGGCACGGGTCCCGAACCACTCGGCTCCCGCACAGCCGCATTTGGTATACCAATTGCATGACGCTCTTCCGCGCACCCCGCCTCCCCGGCGCCGTCGCCGCCGCGGTCCTGGCCGCGACGGCGACCCTGCTGGTGACCGGCTGCGCTCCAGCAGCCGAGGACGGGTCACCGGCCCCGCCGGCCTCCCGCACCCCCGCGCCGAGCATGACCGCCCCTTCCCCGACGACCCCCCGAACGGAGACCGAGATGGCCGCGATGGACTCCGCCCTGTATTCCGCCGCCGCCACCGGTGACGCGGCGGCGGTCCGCACCGCGATCGAGGGCGGCGCGAACCTCGAGACACGAGGAGAGGCCGGCATGACGCCGCTCGTCGCCGCGACCAAGGAGAACCACGTCGAGGCCGCCCGCGCGCTGATCGAGGCCGGGGCGGACGTGAACGCCAAGGACGACATCCAGGACTCCGCGTACCTCTATGCCGGCGCGCGCGGGCACGACGAGATCCTGCGCCTCACCCTGGCGCATGGCGCGGATCTCGCGAGCACGAACCGCTTCGGCGGCACCGCGCTGATCCCCGCCTCCGAGCGTGGCCTGCTCTCCACGATCGGGATCCTGCTGGAGGCCAGGGTCGACCCGGACCACGTGAACGACCTCGGCTGGACGGCCCTGCACGAGGCGATCGTGCTGGGCGACGGCTCCGAGCGCTATGTGCTCGCCGTGCGCGCTCTCCTCGACGGCGGTGCGGATCCGACGATCCCCGACGGCAACGGCACCGCGCCTCGCGACCTCGCGCGGCAGCAGGGCTACGACGCCATCGTCGCCGAGCTCGACAACGCCCGTCCCCGGTAGCCGAGTGGTCAGTTTCTGTGGGTTGAGACGCCGCGAACCCGCAGAAACTGACCACTCGAGAGACGGGGGCCGTCGTCGGCGTCAGTCGAGGAAGATGTCGGGGTACAGCCGGTCGTCCGGCGTCCCGGGAACGGCCGCGTACGCGGAGAAGTCCGTGACGCCGTCCGCCTCGAGCACGTCCTCCACGATGAGGGACTGCCCGGTGTACTCGAGCGCGGGCTTGGTCAGCACGGCGTACGCCGCGTCCGCATAGATCTCGGGCGTGCGGCTCGCGGCCATCACCCGATCGCCGCCGAGGAGGTTCTGCACGGCGGCCGTCGCGATCGTCGTTCTCGGCCACAGGGTGTTCGCAGCGATCCCGGCCTCGGCGAACTCCGCGGCGAGCCCCAGTGTCACCATCGTCATGCCGAACTTCGCCAGCGAGTACCCGGTGTGCGCGCCGAGCCACCGCGGCGTCGGGTTCAGCGGCGGCGACAGCGACAGGATGTGCGGGTTCGGCGAGTCCTTGAGGATCGGGATCGCCGCGCGAGACAGGAGGAACGTCCCGCGCACGTTCACGTCCTGCATCAGGTCGTACTTCTTGGCCGGGAGGTCCAGCGATCCGGACAGGTCGATCACGCTCGCGTTGTTGATCACGGCGTCGATCCCGCCGAACTCGCCCTGGGTCTTCAGCACCGCCTCGGTGATGTCGTCGTCCTCCCGCACGTCTCCGACGATCGGGAGCGCTCGGCCGCCGGCCGCGCGGATCTGCTCCGCCGCGGTGTGGATCGTGCCCTCGAGCTTCGGATGCGGCGTGTCCGTCTTCGCCAGCAGCGCGACGTTCGCGCCGTCCGCCGCCGCGCGCAGGGCGATCGCGAGGCCGATGCCGCGGCTTCCGCCGGACATGAGGATGGTCTTGCCGGCCAGCGGCTTGGTGTCGGTCATGGTGCTCCTCGGGGTCGTGTCGGGGTGATGCGCCGCCATCCGCTCCGGTGGACCGGAGCGACGGATCGCGGCGCGAGAGCGGGCGGCCTACTTCGGCGCCATGCGGATCGCGCCGTCGAGGCGGATCGTCTCGCCGTTGAGGTAGCCGTTCTCGACGATGTGCTGGACGAGCGCGGCGTACTCGTCGGGACGCCCGAGCCGCTGCGGATACGGCACCTGCTGGCCGAGCGAGGCCTGCGCCGCCTCGGGGAGTCCCGCGAGCATGGGCGTCTCCATGATCCCGGGGGCGATCGTGCACACGCGGATCCCGTAACGGGCCAGCTCCCGCGCGATCGGCAGGGTCATGGCATGCACGCCGCCCTTCGACGCGGCGTAGGCGGGCTGTCCAATCTGCCCGTCGAAGGCGGCGACGCTCGCTGTGTTGACGACGACGCCGCGATCCCCGCCCTCGGTCGGCTCGGTGCGGGCGATCGCCGCGGAGGCATGCGAGATCACGGTGTAGGTGCCCACGAGGTTGATGCGGATGATCCGCTCGAAGCCGGACACGTCCGTCGGATTGCCGTCGCGGTCCAGCACCTTCGCCGGGGGCGCGATGCCGGCGCAGTTCACGACGATCCGCAGCGGCGCCTTCTCGGAGGCGCGCTCGACCGCCGCGCGCACCTGGTCGACGACCGTGACGTCGGCCGGAGCGAAGGCGAAGCCGTGCTCCTCGGCGACCGCAGCGCCGTCGGACCCGGGCAGGTCGACGATCGTGACGACCGCGCCGGCCTCCGCCAGACGACGGGCCGTGGCGAGTCCGAGTCCGCTGGCGCCTCCGGTGACGAGAGCGCCTGATCCGTGGATCTGCATTCGTGTTCTCCTTCGAA
Source organism: Microbacterium resistens (assembly GCF_021172025.1). NCBI lineage: Bacteria > Bacillati > Actinomycetota > Actinomycetes > Micrococcales > Microbacteriaceae > Microbacterium > Microbacterium resistens. The sequence goes on along the minus strand of NZ_CP082781.1, from coordinate 3,238,410 downwards.
CGGGTGAGCCCGAGTCCCAGCCTAGGCGGTCCTGAGTCCCACCGCGGTCATCGCCGGAGCGGGCCCGGCGCGGGCGGGTCTCGCGTGCGAGCCTACGTCAGCGCGCGTCTGGCGGGGAGCCCGGCCACGGCGGCGCCGCGTCGGCGGCCACCGGGCAGGATGGAGGCATGACCATCCCGTCCGAGCCCGTCACGATCCCCGACCGCGTCCGGGACCTCGGCGGCGACGCCGAGCTCGTCTGCGTGTGGAGCAACGACTATGGCGGGCTCACGTTCCGTGCGACTCCGACGGGCGGCGAGGCCTTCTACGTCAAGTGGGGACCACGCAACGCCGAGTCCTCCATGCGCGACGAGGCCGAGCGGATGCGCTGGGCGGGATCGTGGATCCGGGTCCCCCGCGTCCTCGCGCACGGCGAGGACGACACGCACGAGTGGCTCGTGACGACGGCGGTCGAGGGGCTGAGCGCGGTGGATCCGCGCTGGGCCGACGAACCCGAGACCGCGGTGCGCGCCGTCGGGGAGGCGCTGCGCACGATGCACGACGCGCTGCCCGTCGCGGAATGCCCCTGGGAGTGGACGGTCCCCGCCCGCATCGCGAACGCGGCGGCGCGCGGGCTCGTGGTCCCCGAGGCGCTGCGGACCCCGCCCGCCGTCGACCGGCTCGTGGTCTGCCACGGGGACGCCTGCATGCCGAACACGCTGATCGGTCCGGACGGACGCCCGGCCGCGCACGTTGACCTCGCCGCGCTCGGGGCGGCCGATCGCTGGGCCGACATCGCGGTCGCCTCGATGAGCACGGAGTGGAACTACGGCCCCGGGTGGGACGACGTGCTCATCGAGGCGTACGGCGCAGAGCCCGATCGGGAACGGCTCGCGTACTACCGCGATCTGTGGAACGCCACCGATCGCGCCGGCTCAGTAACGCAGGCCGTGCCCGAACCGGAAGGTCGGGTCCTCGGTGTCGAACGCCACGTCGGAGCGACTCGCGATGACGGCGGCGTCGGACCTCGGCAGGTCGAACGGCAGCGCCCCCTGAGGACCGCGGTCGCCGAACAGCACCGCGAGCACGGCCTGGTCGGACGCGCCGTAGTCGGCGAGCACGGCGCGGGCGGACTCCTCCAGGCCGCCGAGCACGGCGGGGCGGTCGAGGTAGACGTCGATCACGGTCGGCACGGTCTCGGCGATCCGGGTGAGGCGCGCGTGCTCCTCGACCGGGAATTCCAACGACCCGGAGTGGAACATCGCGGAGAACCCGCCGCGGTCCCGGTCCTCGAACGGCGCCTTGATGCGCAGGATCGCGACGTCCGCCTCCTCGGGCGTGGCCACGACCGTGGCGAACCCGCCGAGCACCTCGGCGTCCACGCCCTCGGCGTAGACCGAGACGCCCCGCGACAACGGCAGGATCGCGTCGGTGTTCGTCAGGAGCGTGAGGGAGTCGCTCTGCGCGGCGAGCCCCTCCTCGACGAAGTCCGCGCGGCCGACCACGGCCTCGGCGCGGTCCTCGTCCACGAACGGGTCGTCGAAGAGCCCGAGGCGGAACTTCTCGCGCAGCAGCCGCCGGACCGAGACGTCGAGACGCTCCTCGGAGACCGCACCGCTCCCGAGGAGGTCCAGGAGGACGTCGGTGCACAGCTCGCCGCCGAACTGGTCGACGCCGGCGTCGAGCGCCTTCACCATCCGTTCCGGGCGGGTCAGGTGCTCCAGCCCCCACGCCCGCGCCGGCATCGGCGTGCCGAGGATCTCGGCGTCGGTGAGCAGGCCCCAGTCCGTGCAGACGATGCCTTCGAAGCCGAGCCGGTCGCGCAGCAGATCGGTCAGGACATCCTTGTTGAAGCCGAACCCGACCTCCTCCCAATCGGTGCCGACGGGCTTGCCGTAGTAGGGCATCATCTGCGTGGCGCCGGCGCCGATCGCGGCGATGAACGGCCGGAGGTGGTACTCCTGCGCTCCTCCCGGATACACCTGCTCCTTGCCCCACTCGAAGTGCGGATCCTCGCCGTCGAGCTGCGGCCCGCCTCCGGGGAAGTGCTTGACCATGGTCGCCACGGAGTCCGGTCCGAGCTCTTCGCCCTGGAAGCCGCGGATGTAGCCGACGACGAGCGCGGAGGTGAGGTCCGCGTCCTCGCCGAACGTGCCGTTGATGCGCGACCAGCGCGGCTCCGTGGCGAGGTCGATCTGCGGGTGCAGCGCCACCCGCAGCCCGACGGCGAGGTACTCCTGCCGCGCGATGTCGCCGAAGCGCTGCAGCCGCTCCGGCGAGCGCAGCGCGGCGAAGCCCAGCGTCTCCGGCCACTGGGAGAAGGGCCCCGCAAGGATCGAGGTGAGGGGGTTGTCGCTGAACGCGTGGCGCGGATCCGTCGAGAACGTGAGGGGGATGCCGAGGCCGTCCTCCCGCGCCACGCGCTGCAGCGCGTTGTGCCAGGCGGCGAACTCCCGTCCGTCCGGGGCGGCGCCGAGGATGTTGAAGTGGTTCATCCGGCGCTTTCGCACCATCGACTCCGCCGACGGGATCCCGAACGTCGGGTTGCCGACGGACGGGTCGCCGAACGCGACCATGGTGTGGAAGAGCATGCCCGCCTTGTCGGCGGCGTCCATGCGCGACAACACGTCCTCCACCCGCTGCTCGACCGGCAGCGCCGCATCCTGGTACGGGAAGCGCACCTCGTCCTGTGTCATTCCAACTCTCCTCACTCGATCGCTGCGGTCAGCGCGCGGACTTGATGAACCAGACGCAGAACGCGCCCAGGATGCTCAGCACGATCCCGACCGGGAACAGCCCGGCGTACCCGAACACGAGCACGATCGCACCGGCGACGCCGGGAGCGAAGGTCTGCGGCAGCGTGGCGGCGATGTTGACGACCCCGAGGTCCTTCGCGAAGGACTTCGCCGACGGCAGCACCTGGCTGATGAGCGCCGTGTCCACGGCCTGGAACATCCCGAACCCGAACCCGATGATCGCCGTCATCACGAGCCACGACGTGTAGGTCGGCCAGATCCACGGCAGCGCGAGCGCGACGCCCATGACGACGGACGAGCCGAACACGAAGGGCTTGCGACGCCCGATCCGGTCCGACAGCGGGCCGGAGATGATGGTGGCGACGATCGTGCCGACGAGGCCGACCATGCCGAGGACCGGGATCACGGTGTTCGGGTTCTCGACGCCCAGGTAGTCGCCGAGGATGTAGAGCTGGTAGCCGGTGACGCCGAAGTAGCCGGTGTAGAGCAGCAGCCGGCCGGTGAAGGCCCAGAAGAAGTCCGGGTGCTTGACCGGGTTCACCCAGAACGTGCGCAGGAAGTCGCCGAGGCGGAACGGCTCCCGGGCGAAGTTCGTGCTGGGGTGGTCGGGGTTGAAGACGACGAAGAGGGTGAGCACGAGGAGCGCGAACGCGGCGAAGAAGACGTACCCCATGACGAGGTTGTCGAACAGCATGGCGCCGACGATCTGGCCCCCGAGAGCGCCCGCCATCAGCCCGATGCCGAACAGCGTGGCGAACGTCCCCCGACGCGAGACGGGCACCCGGTCCGGGAGGACGGCCGACAGCGGTCCCTGCGCGACGTTGTAGAACACCTGGACCAGGCACCATCCGATCACGATCCCGACGAGCGAGTTCGCGAACGCGAGACCGACGAGCGACAGCCCGCCCGCCAGCGCCCCGAGGAGGATCCAGGGTGCGCGCCGGCCGTACTTGGACCGTGTGCGGTCGGAGATCTGGCCTGCGGCCGGCTGCGCGATCATGGCGCAGAGCGCGCCGATCGTGGCGACGATCGCGAAGTAGGCGACCTTCTGCTTCTCGTCCGGGTAGAGCAGTTCGATCTGGTGCGGCAGCAGGATGCCGGGCACCGCACCCCAGATCACGAAGATCGCGAAGTTCGCCGGCAGGATCCATCCGAGCAGACGCGGCAGGCCGCGCACGGGCGGGGGCGGGTCGTCCTCGCCGGACGCGGTCGCGACGAAGGTCGTCTCGGTCAGGGGCGCACGCACCTCATCGGGTGCGTCGGAGGGGATCGACGACATCGTCCGTCCTTCGGGTCGGGGGCGCTGCCGGCCGGGTGTCCGGGAGCGCCGAGGGTCCGCCGCGTCCTCGCGGCGATAGGCACGCTAGCACGAATACCTGCACATGTGTAGGTTTTTGAGGACGGGTACGCTCGGCGACGGATCTCCCCGATCCGCGCGCGACGGATCGATGCGCCCGCTGCAGTGTTCCGGGGACCGGAGAGCCGATGACGAGGGAGCGGATGACCACCACACGCGGATACACGACGGGGCGCGCCCGCCGCGCGCAGATCATCGCCGTCGCCACCGAGCTGTTCGGTCGCGTCGGCTTCAACAGCGCCACGATGCGGGAGATCGCCGAGGCCTGCGACATCACCCGCGCGGGCCTGTCGCACCACTTCCCCACCAAGGAGTCGCTGATGGAGGCGGTGCTGGAGACCCGGGACGTCGAGGACCGCGAGCGGTTCCGCCGTAACGGCTCGCGCGGCTCCGACGGCCTGGGCGTGCTGCGGGGCATGGTGGATCTCGCGCGCCACAACACCCAGGTCCCCGGCATCATCGGGCTCTACGCGGTATTGTCCGCGGAAGCGGCCGCTCCCGACCACCCTGCTCACGACTACTTCGTCCGCCGCTACGCGCGGATCCGCGAGGGCACTGCGACGGCTCTCCGCCGCGCTCGGGACGCCGGGTTCCTCGCCGCCCACGTGGACGAGGATCAGGCCGCCGCGGAGCTCACCGCGATCATGGACGGGCTGCAGCTGCAGTGGCTGCTGGATCCCGACTCCGTCGACATGGCCGCCGCCGTCCGCCGCCGGATCGAGGAGCTGCTGACGGTCCCCCTCGACCCGCCCGCCTGACGACGGGACCCGGCGCGGTCAGGACCAGATGAAGCGGAACGTCCCCGCCGCGACCGCGGCGGCCAGAGCGGCCGCCATGATGGCGAGACCGCCGAGGAGGGCGACGGCATCGCGAGGGGACAGGCGGGACGGACGCGACCAGGTCCGCGGGATCCCGGATCCGAACCCGCGCGCCTCCATCGCCATCGCCAGCTTGGTGCCCCGGCGCACCGCGAACACGAGCAGCACGAACGCCATCGACGCGACCCGGCGGATCACCCCCCGGTCCCCCACGCCGCGGGCGCGCCGGGCCAGGGACATGGTCCGCCAGTCGTCCACGAACAGGCCGAGCATGCGGGTCCCGGCGAGGACGCCCAGCACGAACCGGCTGGGCAGGCGCGCGACCTGCGCGAGCGCGTCCGCCAGTTCCGTGGGATCGGCCCGGCCGAACAGCAGGATCGTGGGCAGCCCGAGCGCGATCACCCGGATGCTCACCGCGACCGCGAGCTGGATCGACCCCTCGCTGATCGCCGCGACGCCGAACGTCCAGAACACCCGGCCCTCGGGCTCGGCGTAGAGGAGCATGCTCACGCCGGCGACGGGGGCGACGAGCAGGAGCAGCGACAGCCGCGTCAGCACCGTCCGATAGGAGAGCCCGGTCAGGGGGACGCACAGCAGCTGCAGTCCGATCGCGACGAGACCGCTCACGACGTCGATCGACGCGAACAGCGGGATCGACAGCACCAGGGCCAGGAGGATCCGGGTGACGGGGTTGACCCCGGAGATCCAGCCGCGCGGGGCCTCCTCCCCCGGCGTCGGCACCGGGAGCGCGACGTCACGCGGCGAGCGGACCGGTGCCGTCATGCCGCCCTCCCGAGCCCCGTATCGGCACGGGCGAGGTCGACGCGGCGACCGCCGAGCAGATCGATCACGGCCTCGTCGTGGGTGACCGCGACGATCGACGTGCCCCGCGCGATCTGCTCCTGCAGGAGCCGGACGAGCTCGATCCATCCCCGCCGGTCCTGCCCGAACGTGGGTTCGTCGAGGACGATGACCGAGGGCGACGCCGCGAGCGCGGTCGCCACCGAGAGCCGGCGCTTCTGACCGCCGGACAGGGTGAACGGGTTGGCGGCGGCGAGCGGGGCGAGGTGCAGCCGCTCGAGGAGCTCGCCGACCACCGCGTCGATCCGAGCGGCGTCCCAGCCGAGCGCCTTCGGCCCGACGGCGAGCTCGTCGCGCACGGTCTGTGTGAGGAACTGGTGCTCGGGCTCCTGGAAGACCGTCCCGATCCGGGTCAGCAGTTCGCGCGACGACCAGGAGATCGGCTGCAGTCCCTTGCGTCCGCGCAGTGCCTCGTCCGCGAGGACCTCGCCGGCGAGCGGGCGCAGGAGCCCGGCGAGGGTGAGCGCGAGGGTCGATTTGCCTGCCCCGTTGGGGCCGGTCACCACCGTGGCCGCCCCGGCCGGGAGGACGAGGTCGAGTCCGGTCCGCACCGGGCGACGCCCGTCCCTGCTCACCGCGAGATCGACGGTCCTGAGGATCGCCGGGTCCGCCTCACCCGCGGCGGGCAGGGCCGCAAGGCCGGTCGGACGGCCCGGGATCCAGACGCCCGCAGCCGCGAGCGCGTCGCCGTGGCGGGCGAACACCTCCGCGGGTGGGCCGTCGGCGAGCAGCCCCCCGTCGGCGGCGAGCACGATCACGCGGGTCATCAGGTCCGCCCACACCGGCGTGCGGTGCTCCACGATGACGGCCGTCGCCCCCGTCTCGGCGAGGACCCTTTCCACGCTGGCACGGATCCCGGTGACGCCGTCCGGGTCGAGGTTGGCCGTCGGCTCGTCCAGCAGGAGCAGTCCCGGGCGCATCGCGAGCGCGCCGGCCAGGGCCAGCCGCTGCTTCTGCCCGCCGGAGAGGGCCGCCGTCGGTCGCTCGAGCGGGACGTCGAGCCCGACCGCGTCGAGCGCCTGCGCCACCCGGGCGGGGATGCTCGCGGCGGGAACGCCCAGGTTCTCGCAGCCGAACGCGACATCGTCGCCGACCTTCGACAGGACCACGCCCGCGTCCGGGTCCTGGAGCACCAGGCCGATGCGGCCGCGGCGCTGCTCCGGGTCGGCGCCGTCGACGTGCAGCAGACCGGCGCGCTCGCCCTCGTCGGCGTCACCGAGCAGCCCCGCCATCCCGGCGAGCAGCGTCGACTTGCCCGCCCCGGAGGCACCGAGGAGCAGGACGCGCTCGCCCGGCTCGATCGTGAACGAGACGTCGCGGACCGCGGGCAGGCGTCGTCCGGCGTAGCGCCACCCCCAGCCGTCGGCGACGACCCGTACGGGCGTCGTCACGTCAGACCTCGCGGCGCCGCTCGCGCCCCGCGGCGAAGCGGCTGAGCGCTCCCGTCGCGGCCAGCGCGCGCACCAGCAGCCAGCCGACGAGCCCCGCCAGCAGCGCTCCGGACACGACCACGCAGCCCAGGTAGATCGCGTTGAACTCGACCGACTTCAGGATGTTGGGCGAGCTGCCGTAGAAGAGCTCGAAGACCCACGCCGCGGCGCCCGCGCCGATGCCCGCGAGTGCGGCGACCGGCAGCGTGAAGCGGCGGTAGAGGAAGAGCGCGAAGACGAGCTCGGCGCCGAGGCCCTGCACGAGTCCGGACAGGACCGTGGAGACACCCCAGACGTTGCCGATCATCATCGAGACGATGGCCGCCACCAGCTCCACGACGAGCGCCGCGCCGGGCTTGCGGATCACGAGGCCGCCGACGACGCCGCCGATCAGCCAGATCCCCACGGCGATGCCGCCGAGACCGGGCGTGAGGCCGTCAGCGGCGGTGAACCAGGCGTAGCCGACGGTGTTCCAGACCCAGAAGACGAGGCCGAGGGCGACGCCGAGCACGGCGGCGACGACGATGTCGACGACCCGCCAGCGCAGGTTCCTCGTCCCCGTGGCAGTGACGACGGCGGATGCGGACGTGTTCATAGAGACTCCTCCCTGCGCCGGCATGATCCGGATCAGGTTCGACGGTCGAAGCGCGGATCGCTTCCTCTCAGCCCGGCTCGCCGGACTCCCGTGGTGTGTCCGCCCATCCTACCGCGACGCCCCCGGTCGTTGAGCGACACTTCGACTCGCTTCGCTCGCTCAGTGCAGCTCTCCGCGAGACGAAACGCCCCACCCTCGTCGCGGCGGTCGCGCAGGGCCCGGCCGGTACGGTAGATGCCGTGACGAACGACGACCACGGATCGACCCCGAACGCGCCCGCCGAGGCGCCCGAGGAGGCGTCCGCGGTCGCCGTGACCCCGGAGGGCGCCGGCGCGACGGACCCGACGCCGGACCACGCCCCCGCGCCCGTGGCCCTCGCCGCGCCCGCTTCTGAAAGCGCCGCCCCGCCGGCGGACGCGTTCGCCGACGGCCCGGAGCCCGAGACGGACGCCCTGTCGTGGGTCGACATCGAGCGTCTCGCCTCCTCGACGGCGACAGGATCCTCGGCCACGGCCGGAGCGCGAGGCGACCTGCTCAGCGGCGCACCGCAGCGTCCGGCTCGCCGCGCCGCCGTCCTGGCACCGCTCGGAATCCTCGTCGCCCTCGGCGCGGCGTATGCCGGGACCACCGCCCTGTGGCCGCTGACCGCGATCGCGCCGACCGTCTCCTCCGCCGCGTTCGAGCCGGCCCCCGCCGATCCGGCTGCCCTCACCTGGCCCGTCTTCGGAAGCGCCGCCCTCGCCGTGGACGGGATCGGCACCGCGGCGTCGGACGAGGAGCAGGTGCCCATGGCGAGCATCACCAAGCTCGTCACGGTGCTCGCCGCCCTGGACGCGCTGCCCCTCGCGCCGGGCGAGCAGGGTCCGTCGTTCGCCTTCACCGCGGAGGACAGCGCGGAGTACTGGCGATACCGCGAGTCCGATCAGTCCTCGCTCGACGTCCCCGTGGACGGCTCGCTCACCGAGTACCAGCTGCTCCAGGGCATTCTGCTGGGCTCGGCGAACAACTATGCGGACCGGCTGGCGCGCGAGATCTGGGGATCCGACGCCGACTTCGTCGCCGCGGGCGAACAGTGGCTTCGTGTGCACGACATCTCCGGCATCTCCCTGCAGAATCCCTCGGGGTTCGGGTTCGGCAACGAGTCCACGCCGCGGGCCCTCATCGACCTCGGACGCCAGGCGCTGAGCCACCCCGTCGTGGCGGAGATCGTCGCGACGCCGGCCGCGGAGATCCCCGGAGCGGGCCTGGTGCAGAACTCGAACAAGCTGCTCACCGACGCCGGTGTCGTCGGGGTGAAGACGGGCACCATCGGCGACGGCGACGACACCCTGTACAACGTCCTGACCGCCAAGGACATCCCCGTCGGAGACACCACGGTCCGCGCGTACGCCTCGGTGCTCGGCCAGCCCGACGACGACTCCCGCTACGACGTGAGCCGCACGCTGTACTCCGAGCTCGAGGCGGCCCTGTCCGCGCAGGCCCCGACCGTCACCCGGGGCACGGTCCTCGGCACGGTCGAGACCCGGTGGGGGGCCACGGCCCCGCTCGTCGCCGCCGAGGACGGCCGCGTGGTCCTGTGGAACGGCGCCCTCGCGTCGGCGACCAGCCGTCTCGCGCTCGGCGACGACTGGGACGCCGGAGGCGAGGCTGGATCGCTCGCCCTGAAGGGCCCGTTGAACACGGTGGAGGTTCCCGTGGAGCTCGGCGAGGACCTCGCCGGCCCGGGCTTCCTCTGGCGCCTCACGCACCCCGTCGAGCTGTTCGGTCTCGCCCCGGCCGACTGATCCGCCGCCGCGGCGGCATCGACTCGCCGCCTTGCGGTCCGCGCTGCGATGCGTCAGTGTGGTGAGGTATGGCACACCAGGAGCTGAATGAGGGGTACTCCGGCGAGCCGTTCGTCGACGCATACAAGCTCGCTTTGCAAGCGACTCTCGCCCAAGACGCGAGCATCTTTGAGATGGACGAGCTTATCCCTCGACAGTTATGGTCGGCGGCCGTGGACAGATATGTGGGATTCTTCTTTGTCTCTGGAACCTATTCGGGCACCCTCGAAGGGCTACGTCAGCGCGGATACGGCTCCGGGACGCCACTGCCCAGTTCGCTGGAAAGCGCATGTCTCGACACGTCAGCGACGGCGCTGAAATTCTCGCTGCCCCTCCTCAGTGAAGGGCTTCGAACGAGACAAGACCTCGACGCAGAACAGGAACGATTGAGGAGGGCCCTGGAGCATCTGGATGCCATCCAGGACCCAGACTTCCTCGGATCCTTGATGCTCACACTCGTCTGCTCCTCCGCGAGTGTCGGAGGAGCAGACGGACCCACTTCGGACTAGTCGAATGTGGTTTCAGGCGCCATCGAGAAGCACTGATCGCCGTTCTCCAATGTCACGCTGCTGACAGCCTCGACCTTGGCCCATCCAGGCCCGAGGGTGGAATCCCCTTTGACTCGCGCGAGGCCTGCATTGCACACCAGTCTGCGCTGAGATGTCAACCGTTCGCATCGCTTGGGCAAGGCGGATCGACGACGAAGGCCCGCACCTCTCGGTGCGGGCCTTCGTGCGATGAGACGGGTCAGGCGGACGTGCCGTCCTGATCCCCGGAGCGCTCCGGGCCGTCGGGCGTCGCCCCATCCGGGCGGACGCCCTCCTGCGCGGAGAGGCCGGCCCGTGCGGAGGCCATGCCCGCCGCCGGGATGCCCGCCACCGCGTCCGCGGCCGCCGTGGCCTCCTCCGCCGCCGCCTCGCCGGTCACCACGACCGGCACCGACGCGGTGAGCGCGGCCTCGGCGTCGACATCGGTCGCCGCCTGCTCGAACTGCGACTGGTAGAGCCGCCAGTACGCGCCCTCGGCCGCGATCAGCTCGTCGTGGGTTCCCTGCTCGACGATGTCGCCGTGCTCCATCACGAGGATGAGGTCGGCATCGCGGATCGTCGAGAGTCGGTGCGCGATCACGAACGAGGTGCGCCCCTGCCGCAACGCCGCCATGGCGTGCTGCAGCAGCAGCTCGGTGCGGGTGTCGACCGCGCTCGTCGCCTCGTCCAGGATCAGGATCGACGGCTGGGCCACGAAGGCGCGCGCGATCGTGATCAGCTGGCGCTCGCCGGCGGACACGTTCGACGCGTCCTCATCGAGGACGGTGTCGTAGCCCTCCGGGAGAGCGTGCACGAACCGGTCGACGTACGTCGCCTTCGCCGCCGCGAGGATCTCGTCATCGCTCGCCGTGGCCTTGCCGTAGCGGATGTTCTCCTGGATGGTCCCCGCGAACAGCCACGGGTCCTGCAGCACCATGCCGGTGCGCGAGCGCAGGTCGTCCCTCGTCAGCTCGGCGATGTCCTGCCCGTCGAGCAGGATCCGGCCCGAGTCGAGCTCGTAGAACCGCATGATGAGGTTCACCAGCGTCGTCTTCCCGGCGCCGGTCGGCCCGACGATCGCGACGGTCTGCCCCGGCTCCACCCGGAAAGACAGGTCCGTGATCAGCGGACGGTCCGGCGAGTACGAGAACGCGACGTGCTCGAACTCGATGACGCCCTTGCCGCCGGTGACGGTCGGCGCGTCCTCCTCGTCCGGGTCCTGCTCGTCCGCGTCCAGCAGCTGGAACACACGCTCCGCGGAGGCGGTTCCGGACTGCACGACCGCGGCCATGCCGCCCAGCTCCGACAGCGGCTGGGTGAACTGCTGCTCGTACTGGATGAACGCCTGCACGTCGCCGAGACGGATCTGCCCGCTGGCGACCATGAGCCCGCCGAGCACCGCGATGCCGACGTAGGTCAGGCTCCCGACGAACTGCATCGCCGGCATGATGATGCCGGAGAGGAACTGCGCCTTGAACGCCGACTCGTACAGCTCCTCGTTCTCCTCCTGGAACTTCGCCAGCGCGTCCTTCTCGCGTCCGTAGACCTTGACGAGCGCGTGACCGGAGAAGGCCTCCTCGACGCGGGCGTTGAGACGGCCGACCTTCTTCCACTGCGCGCTGAACGCCTTCTGCGACCGGGGGCCGATCACGCCGAAGATGATGCCCATCAGCGGCAGGGCGATGAGGGTGACGAGAGCGAGCTGCCACGAGATGGAGAACATCATCACGAGTACGCCCACGACCGTCAGGATCGAGGTCAGCGCTCCCGACAAGGACTGCTGCATCGTCTGGGTGATGTTGTCGATGTCGTTCGTGACGCGCGAGATCAGCTCGCCGCGCTGCACCTTGTCGAAGTACGACAGCGGCAGGCGGTTGATCTTCGCCTCGACGTCCTCGCGCAGGCGCCACATGGTGCGCACCATGATGACGTTGATGACGTAGCCCTGCAGCCAGCTCAGCAGCGCAGAGCCGACGTAGATCGCCAGCACCGCGGTGATGATCCAGCGCAGGCGATCGAAGTCGATCCCCGCCCCGACCTGGAAGTCCTTCATGGCCGCGACCATGTTGGCGAACTCGTTCTGGCCCTGCGATCGCAGCAGCTCGACGACCTGGTCCTGAGACAGGTCGGCGGGCACACCGTTGTCTCCCATGGTCTTCGAGACGAAGCCCTCGAAGACGAGGTTGGTCGCCTCGCCGAGCACCTTCGGGGCGGCCACCATGAGGACCACGCCGACGGCGCCGAGGATCGAGACGATCACCAGCCAGACCGCGGAGGGCTTGAGCAGGCCGAGCATCCGAGCGAAGTTCGGGCCGAACCGCTCGGCCTTGCCTGGAGCCGGGCCGTCGAACATGCCCCCGCCGTCCAGGCGCGCCTTCTCGGCGAGCTCCTCCTCGTACTTCTCCTCGTCGGTGAGCTCGCGTTCCGCCGTGGCCGTGGCTCCGGCCGTGCGCGCGGCCCGGGCGGCCGCGATGCGCTCGCGGCGGCTCATGGGCTTGTCCTGGTTCTCAGCGCTCATGCGTCCACCCCCAGCTGCGACTCGACGATCTCGCGATAGGTGTCATTGGTTTCGAGCAGTTCCTCGTGCGTGCCGACGCCGACCATGGTGCCGCCCTCCAGGACGACGATCCGGTCCGCGTCGGTGATGGTGGACACGCGCTGGGCGACCACGATCTTCGTGACGTCCGGCAGCTCGCGCCACAGCGCCTGACGCAGCCGGGCGTCCGTCGTGAGATCCAGCGCCGAGAAGGAGTCGTCGAAGACGAGCACGCGCGGGCGGTGCACGATCGCGCGGGCGATCGCGAGCCGCTGGCGCTGCCCGCCGGAGACGTTCGTGCCGCCCTGCGCGATGCGGGAGTTCAGGCCGTCCGGCATCTCGGAGACGAAGTCCTTCGCCTGCGCGATCTCCAGCGCCTTCCACAGCTCCTCATCGGTGGCGTCCTCCCGGCCGAAGCGCAGGTTCGACGCGATCGTCCCGGTGAACAGGAACGGGCGCTGCGGCACGAGTCCGATGCTCTCCCAGAGGGCGTCGACGTCCGCCTCGCGGACGTCGGTCCCGCCGACGGAGACGCTGCCTCCGGTGACGTCGAACAGTCGCGGGATGAGCGAGACGAGCGTCGTCTTTCCCGCACCGGTCGACCCCACGATCGCGACCGTGTCGCCGGGCTCGGCCGCGAAGCTGATGCCGGTGAGCACCGGCGCCTCCGCACCCGGGTAGGTGAACTCGACGCCGTCGAAGGCCACGGAACCGGGGGCGGCGAACTCCGTCACGCCGCCGACCGGGCGGGTCATGCTCGTCTCGGCGTCCAGGACCTCGCCCACGCGCTCGGCCGAGACCGCGGCGCGCGGGATCATCATCGCCATGAAGCTCGACATGATGACGCCGCCCATGATCTGGCCGACGTACTGCATGAAGGCGAAGAGGGTGCCGACCTCGACGTTGCCCGCGTTGACCTCGATGCCGCCGAACCAGATGACGCCGACCACGGTCACGTTCAGGATCAGCATGAACAGCGGGAAGAGCAGCACGAACAGCGAGCCGACCTTGCGGCCGACGACCATGATGTCGGTGTTCGCTCCGCGGAACCGCTCCTCCTCGATCCGCTCGCGCACGAAGGCGCGCACGACGCGGACGCCGGTGAGCTGCTCCCGCATCACGCGGTTCACGGTGTCGAGCTTGCTCTGGTAGCTGCGGAACAGCGGGACCATCCGGCCGATCACGAGCACGGCGAGCACCAGCAGCACCGGCACGGCGACCGCGATCAGCCAGCTCAGGCCGACGTCCTGGCGCACGGCCATGATGATGCCGCCGATGGCCAGCAGCGGCGCGGTGACGAACATCGTCGCGCCCATCATCGCGAGCATCTGCACCTGCTGCACGTCGTTCGTGTTGCGGGTGATGAGGGAGCCTGCGCCGAAGCGCGAGACCTCGCGCTCGGAGAAGCCGCTCACGCGGGCGAAGACGTCGGCGCGGATGTCCCGGCCCAGTCCCATGGCCGCGCGGGCGGCGAAGTAGGTGGCGATGATCGAGGAGACGATCTGGCCGAGCGACACGGCCAGCATGAAGACACCGTGCGACCAGATGAATCCGGTGTCGGCCTTGGCGACGCCCTCGTTGATGATGTCGGCGTTCAGCGAGGGAAGGTAGAGCATGGCGAGCGCGCTCGCGAACTGGAACACCAGCACGCCGAGCAGCAGCCATCGGTATCGGGACAGATATCGGACGAGGAGTTTTCCGAGCACAGGCGGACTTCCTTGTGGGAGCGGATTTCCTGACGGAAGGGGGATAGGGCCGCCCTCGCCACCCCAGTGGGCGAGAAGAGGCCAGGCAATAGAGTGCCACGGGGGTCGGACAAACACACCCCTTCGCCGGATCCCTTCGCTGTCAGCGAAACGATCCCGCGGTCAGGCGCTATTTCTGGCCCCGATCGAAGAACGCGGGGCGGCCTCAGCGAGCGACGACGAGATGAGGTCGCGGTCCCTCGATGCGCGCGATCGAGATCTTCACCTCGGTGAGCTCGTCCTTCACGCCTCGCACGTCGATCCTCAGGACCTCGACGTCCGTCTTCAGAATCGCGCCATCTGTCTTCAGACCCGCCACGTCGTCCTTCAGGACCGCGACATCGTCCTTCAGGACCGCAACATCGTCCTTCAGGACCGCAACATCCGTCTTCAGGACCGCAACATCCGTCTTCAGACCCGCCACGTCCTCCTTCAGACCCGCCACGTCGTCCTTCAGGACCGCCACGTCGTCCTTCAGGACCGCCACGTCCTCCTTCAAGACCGCAACATCCGTCTTCAGGACCGCAACGTCGTCCTTTAGGACCGCCACGTCCGTCTTCAGACCCGCCACGTCCGTCTTCAGGACCGCCACGTCCTCCTTGAGACCCTCCACGTCGGCCTTCAGGACCGCGACATCGTCCTTCAGGACCGCAACATCCGTCTTCAGACCCGCGACATCCGTCTTCAGGACCGCCACATCGTCGCGGACGACAGCGATCTCGGAACGCACCTCGGCGAAACCGGTGCTCATCTCGGAACGCACGGCGGCGAAGCCGGCCCCCATCTCGGAGCGGATGCCCGACGCCGAGTCGTCCATCCGCCGGATCATCCACGCGAAACCCGCGAACATCGCGGCGCCGATCGACACGACGACGGCTAGCCCGGTGAGGACCACGCCGAAGAGCTCTGCCGACACGAACACCTCCTCACTCTGCCGGACCGCCCGATGGCCCGCCAGAAGGAGTCTCGCCCGCTGCACCGGATCGGCGGCCGTCGTCGTCAGGATCTGTGGGCAGCCGGTCCCGACGACTCGGCGGTGGAGGACGACGGGCGTCAGTCCCAGAGCGGCGTCGGCGGCACGTGGGAGCGGGCGGGCACGGCGGCGTCGGCGCCGAGGTCGCCGATCGTCGCCGGATTCCACGACGGGTTCCGGTCCTTGTCGACCAGCTGCGCCCGGATCCCCTCGACGAGATCGGGATGATGTGCGGCGAACCACAGCACACGCCGGTACTCCCCCTCGAGCGCCGGGCGGAGGTCGTCCATCGCGCGGGACTCCCTGACGGCCTCCAGCGTGACGGCGAGCGCCGTCGGCGACAGCTCTCCGAGCAGATCGGCGACCCCCGCGGGATCCGGCCCTTCTTCGGCCTGGCGCGTCGCGCGCAGCCGCGCGAGGATCTCCACGACGGAGTCCCCGGCGAACACCTCGTCGATCCACCCCCTGGCCGCGGACAGCGGCGACGGGTCCGGCGTCTCGTCGAACAGCAGGACGATCTCGCTCGGACCGGTCGGGTCCGCACGGAACGCCAGCGCCTCGCGCAGCGCGTCGAGCCGGTCCGAGGGCACGTAGTGATCCGCGAAGCCCGCGTACAGCGCGTCTGCGCCGCTCATCGTGCTGCCGGTCAGCCCGAGGTACTCTCCCAGCCGGCCCGGGGCGCGTCCGAGCAGCAGCGTGCCGCCGACATCGGGCGTGAACCCGATCCGGGTCTCCGGCATCGCCAGCTTCGAGCGCTCCGTGACGACGCGGATCGCCGCGTGCCCGGCGATACCGATGCCGCCGCCCATCGTGATGCCGTCGGCGATGGCGACCACCGGCTTCGGGTACTCGGCGATCTCGGCGTCGAGCGCGTACTCCTCGCGGAAGAACGCCACCGTGTCCTCGAAGCGATCGGTCGTGAGGAAGTCGTAGAGGGCGCGGACGTCGCCGCCCGCGCAGAGGCCGCGCTCCCCGGCCCCGTCGATGAGCACGATCTGCACGTCGCTGTCCTCGCGCCAGGCGTCCAGCGTCCGGCGCATCTCCCGGATCATCCCGATGTCGAGGGCGTTGAGCGCCTCGGGACGGTTCAGGGTGAGGCGCCCGAGGGCCCCTTCGGTGCGCGCGATCACCCGCGGGGGCGCGGCGGCGGACGGGGAGGCGTCGGCGATGGCGGTCACGCTGCCACGTTACCCCGGGCGCCGGAGAGCGGCGAACCGTCGGCGCGCGCGGTATATCCCGTGGTCGATGAGCATTTCCAGGTGCTTTCCGACAAGATAGATGAGGTAATGCCCCTGACGACGAGAGGTCGCAGATGACCGACGGACAGCTGCTCGAGTTCTCCCGGGTGACGAAGCGTTTCGGCGCGCTGACAGCCGTGGACGACCTGTCCGCGCAGATCGCGCCCGGCACCGTCACCGGGTTCCTCGGGCCCAACGGCGCGGGCAAGACCACCTCCCTGCGCATCCTCCTCGGTCAGGTCCGCGCCACCAGCGGCACCGCGACCATCGGCGGCAAGGCGTACTCGGAGCTTCGTCATCCGCTGCGCACCGTCGGCGCGGTCATGGAGGACACGGCGTACCGGCCCCGGCGCACGGCGACCCGCCAGCTCACCATCGCGGCGAAGGCCAACGGCATCCCGCTCTCGAGAGTGGCGGAGGTCCTGGCGCTCGTCGGGCTGCAGAACGAGACCGAGACCCGCATCGGCGCCTACTCCCTCGGCATGCGCCAGCGCCTCAGCGTGGCGCACGCGCTGCTCGGCGACCCGGGCGCCCTCGTTCTCGACGAGCCCGCCAACGGGCTCGACCCCGAGGGCATCCGCTGGATGCGCCTGCTGATCCGCCGCCTCGCCGACGAGGGTCGCACCGTGCTCGTCTCCTCTCATGTCCTGAGCGAGATCGAGCAGATCGCGGACGACGTCCTCGTGCTCTCGAAGGGTCGACTCGTCTACGCGGACAGCATGAGCAAGCTCTCGGACCCGACCACGGGATCCGTGGTCGTGGATGCCGAGGACCGGGACGCGCTGGCGGCCGCTCTGAGCGCGTCCGGGCTGTCGCACGACGTGCTTCGCTCGGGCCTGACGGTGCATGACACCGACGCCGCCACGGTGGGAGCCGTAGCCGCGTCGGCCGGCCTGGCCCTCACCACGCTGCAGCAGCGCGGCCCGACGCTGGAGGAGGTCTTCCTCGACCTCGTCCACGGACGCCGCGACCCCGTCGCCGGGGGGACGCGGGCAAGCGCCGCCGCCGCCGCTGCAGGGTCGAGCGCCACCGGCGCACCCGACGATGCTCCTGAGGCGGCCCCGGCCGGGGAGGCGGACGCCACGACCGCGCTGCCCGTCGTCGGCGACGCGGAGTCCCCGGTCTCGGCGGGCGCAGCGATCGGAGCCGGGGCGGCCGTCGCCGGGGCGGTCGTCGCGGGCGGCCTGCGGGGGACGGAGGGTGGTTCCGAGCCGAGCACCCGTCGCGCCGCGCGCACCCAGGCGGAGGACGCGGACGCGGGCGACGAGCCCGCCGATGCCGACGCCGACGCCTCGGCCGCCGAGGGCGAGACACCGGACGAGACGTTCGCGGCTCCCCTCGCCGAGGGGGAGGCGCCGGCCTCCGACGGCGAGACGACGGGCGACTCCGCCTCGGACGAGTCGAAGGACGCCGCGGACGAGCCGGGCGACGTCGTCGCGGACGAGTCGACAGACGACGAGACCGCCGCGTCCCCGGAGGACGCGGAGCCCAGCGCTCCCGGGGGCGCCGAGAACGACGTCGCCGAGGAGACGGCAGCCGACGCCTCGACGGCAGAGGGCGACGCGTCGGCGAGTGACACCGCGGAGGACTCCGCCGTGGCCGCGGGCGTCGCCCTGACGGCACCGATCGACACCGACACGGACTTCGGCGTGACCGCCACGTCCGCCGATGACGGAGCCGACATCACGACGCCGTCCGAGCAGGACGACGACCGCACCGTCGGGCCGCTGCCCTTCGCGACGGCGGCGATCTCGGTTCCCGACGCCGCACCGGAGCCGACGTTCGACGAGCTCATCTCCGGAGTCCCCGCTTCGGCGCAGGACGACGCGGCGTCGGCCGATGAGGCGCCCACGACCGCGCTTCCCGTGCCCGCCGAATCGTCGGAGGCCGACGGTCCGGCGGCGGAGGACGCGCCCGAGGCCGAGGTCGACGCGCCGGCGGATGCCGGGGCCGACGCCCCGGACGACGCGGAAGAGAGGGCGACCGAGGAGGACGGCGCGGATGGACGCGCAGCCGCGGAGGCGGACGCCGCCGAGGACGCGCCCGAGGCCCCTTCCGAGGACGAGGAGGAGACGTCCCGCGACGAGGCCTCGGCCGAGGACGAGACCTCGGCCGAAGAGCCGCCGACGGAGACGTCGGGGATCACGGGCATCGAGATCTTCAGCTCGCTCACCGAGGGCCAGACCCAGGCGATCCCCGTCGTCCTGGACGCATCGCACGGATCCGAGCCCGAGGACGCCGACGACGTGACCAAGGACGAGGATCCGCGCGCCGCCGCGGTCAGCGCCTCGCTCGCGGCCGCCGCCCGCGCCTACTACTCCGAGGACGCCCCGTCCTACACGCCCGGCGACGCCGAGCCGGACGAGGAACGCCGCACGTGGCGGATCGCCAGCACGGGCGTGATCGACACGGTTCCGACCGCGGAGGAGGGCGAGCACCCCTCCGACGCCGATGACGCCCCGGCCACCGGCGAGGCCTCCGGCGCCGGCGCCGGCGCCGGCGAGGCAGAGTCGTCCGAGGAACAGCACTCGGACGCGACGCCGGACGACGCGGCCGACGCACAGGACGGTGGCGAGGGCGAGGGAAGCCACGATGGCTCCGAGGACGGCGAGCGTCCCCGAGACTGACCTCCGCGACGCGCGAACGCGGCGATCCGACTCCGGTCGGGTCGCCGCGTTCTTCGTCCTCTCACGCGGCGGCGGGAGAGATCCCGGGAGCGCGCGAGCCTCTCACGCGCCGGCGGGGCGGATGGCAGGCTTGCCCGCGCGGCCCTTCCCGGGCACGCGGACCGGACCGGTCGCGGCGATCTCGGTGACCTCGGCGAGCTCCTCCGACACGTCCAGGCGCAGCGCCTGAGCGAGGGCCAGCCCATGACGGGTCGTGAGGATCAGGCGCTCGTACTCCGCGCCGACCAGGTCGATGACCACGCTCGGGCGGCGACGACGGATCAGCACGAAGTCCTTGCCCGACGCGGACTGCCACGTTCCCGCGGCCAGGACGCCGGGGATGTGCGTGCCGGGAGCGCGGATGCCGCGCAACCACGTCCACGCGTCATCCGTGAGCTGCACCTTCGTGATCGCGGAGCGCTCGATGTGCAGGTTCCCGCGCTGGAACGTGACCGCGCGCTCGATGGGCGAGAGCTCCACCTCGAGCCGGGTCCGGTCCAGCAGCAGCGTCACCATGGCTCAAGTCTGCCAAAACGAGCCCCACGCGTCTCGGAGACAAGCTCACAGGACCACAACGATCCCGTCCGGCGTCCTGCCCTCTCCTCCGCCATGCGCACTCCGTCCCGATCTGCACACGCCGTCCCGATCCGCACACGAGCAGGCCTGCACCCTGTGCGGATCGGGACAAGATGTGCGGATCGGGACGGATGCGGCGGCCGAGAACGGGAACGGCCTGCACGGCGGGCGCCGCCGGGATCCCGTGCCGGTCCCGTGCCGGTGCGGATCAGGCCGCGGCGCGCGCGGCGGCCTCGGCGGCGGCGGGAAGGGCCGCCTCGATCGCCGCGAGCTCCTGCTCGCCGTGGGCCGCGGTCAGGAACCAGGCCTCGAACACGCTCGGCGGCAGCGCGACCCCGTGCTCGCGCATGGCATGGAAGAACGGGGCGTAGCGGTGGCTCTCCTGGGCCTGCGCCTGCGCGTAGTCCCGGGGGCCCTCGGCGGCGAACGCCACGCCGAACAGGTTGCCGGCGCGAGGCACCGCGTGCACGACGCCCGCCGCCGTGAGCGCGCGGTCGAGTGCCGTCGCGACCCGATCCGCGGCGGCGTCCACCCGCGCGTAGGCCTCGGGGGTCGCCAGGCGCAGCGTCGCGAGCCCGGCCGCGACCGAGAGGGGGTTCCCGGAGAGCGTCCCGGCCTGGTAGACCGGACCGGTCGGCGCCAGCAGATCCATGACCTCTGCGCGCCCGCCGAGCGCGGCCAGCGGCATCCCGCCGCCGACGACCTTGCCGAAGGTGAGGATGTCCGGCAGATACTGTTCGCCTGCCTCCTGCTGCAGGCCCCAGAAGCCGGCCGGGTGCACGCGGAACCCCGTGAGCACCTCGTCGAGGATGAGCAGGGCGCCGTGCGCGTGAGCCGTCTCGGCGAGCAGGCGGTTGAAGCCCGGAAGGGGCGGGACCACGCCCATGTTGGCGGCGGAGGCCTCGACGATCACGGCGGCGATCCGCTCCCCGTGCTCGGCGAAGACGGCGGCCAGGGCGTCGGGGTCGTTGTAGTCGATCACGAGGGTCTGCGCGGCGACGGGGGCCGGAACGCCCGCCGATCCGGGGAGAGCGAGCGTGGCGACGCCGGATCCCGCCGCGGCGAGCAGCCCGTCCGAGTGACCGTGGTAGTGGCCCGCGAACTTCACCAGCAGATCACGGCCGGTGGCGCCGCGCGCGAGCCGGATCGCGGTCATGGTCGCCTCGGTGCCGGTCGACACGAGCCGGACCCGTTCCACCGGCCGGGACTCCCCGACGCGGACCCGCTCCGCGATCAGCGTGGCGAGCTCCACCTCCCCCTCGGTGGGGGCGCCGAACGACAGCCCGCGCGCGGCGGCCTCCTGCACCGCCGCGACGACCTCCGGATGCGCGTGCCCGAGGAGGGCGGGCCCCCACGACGCGACCAGATCCACGTAACGGCGCCCCGCGGCGTCCGTCACGGTCGCTCCCTCGGCGCTCGCGAGGAACCGGGGTGTCCCGCCGACCGAGCCGTAGGCGCGAACGGGCGAGTTGACCCCGCCGGGGATGACGGCACGGGCGGCGTCGAAGAGGTCGTCGTTGCGATCGGTCATGCGTCCATCCTCCCGCGGGCGGCTATGCGAGGCGTCCAGGGAGGTGCGGCCTCGGTGCAGCGCCCCGGGTCACCGGCCGGCGCGGATCCAGCCGGCCGCCTCGATCGCCGCGTACGTGAGCACGGCGTCCGCCCCCGCCCGCCGGATCGACAGCAGCGACTCGAGGATCGCCGCGCGGCGGTCGATCCAGCCGTGGCCGGCCGCGGCCTCGATCATCGCGTACTCGCCGGACACCTGGTAGGCCCACACGGGCACCGAGACGGCGTCGCGGACCTCGCGCAGCACGTCCAGGAACGCCATGGCGGGCTTCACCATCACGACGTCGGCGCCTTCGGCCTCGTCGATCACGGCCTCGCGGACGCCCTCGCGGCGGTTCCCGGGGTCCAGCTGGTACGTGCGGCGGTCGCCCTGGAGCTGCGAGTCCACGGCTTCCCGGAAGGGACCGTAGAAGGCGCTGGCGTACTTGGCCGCGTACCCCAGAAGCAGCACGTCGGTGAAGCCCTCGGCGTCGAGCGCTCGGCGGATCGCGTCGACCTGGCCGTCCATCATCCCGGACAGCCCGAGCAGGGCGGAGCCGGCACGCGCCTGCGCGAGCGCCATCGCTGTGTACCGCTCGAGCGTCGCGTCGTTGTCGATGGCGCCGCGGGCGTCGAGGACCCCGCAGTGCCCGTGGTCGGTGAACTCGTCCAGGCACAGATCCGTCTGCACCACGAGGGCGTCGCCGACCTCGGCGGCCACGGCGGCCGTCGCGACGTTCAGGATCCCGTCCGGGTCGTCCGCGCCCGAGCCGACGGCGTCGCGCACGGCGGGGACGCCGAAGAGCATGAGTCCGGAGACGCCGGCCTCCGCCGCCGTCGCCGCGGTCCGGCGGAGCGACTCGATCGTGTGCTGCACGACACCGGGCATCGAGGAGATGGGCGCCGGCTCGGCGATCCCCTCACGGACGAAGGCAGGGAGCACGAGGTGCCGCGGGAGCAGATCGGTCTCCCGGGCGAGCCCGCGCAGCGCGGGCGTCTGCCGCAGCCGCCGCGGGCGCGTCTGCGGGAACGATGCACCGGTCACGGCGCGAACTCGTCGGCCGCGTGCGGGAGGGTGAAGTGCGAGACCGCCTCGATGAGGGCGTCCACGGTCTGCCGGTCCGCGACGACGGAGACCGGCAGCCCGGCGCGCTTGGCGTCCTTGGCGGTGCGGGGTCCGATCGCCGCCAGCAGCGTGGTCTCCGGGATGTTCGGGAACTGCTCCCGCACCTGCTCGGCGACGGAGCCGCTGGTGATCAGGATGGCGTTGATCCGGCCGTTCTCGACGTCCCGGAGGATCCGCTCGGTGACCGGGACCCCGACCGTGCGGTAGGCGACGACGCTGGAGACGTCGTGCCCGGCCTTGATCAGCAACCGCGTGAGGACCGGCTTCGCGATCTCGCTGCGCAGGGTCAGGATCCGCCGCGGCTCGGTCTCCAGGGCGATGAGCTGCTGCGCCATGCCCTCCGCGGAGTTGTCGTTCTCGGGGACGAGGTCCACCTTGTACCCGACCGCCTGCAGCGCCGCCGCGGTGGTCTCGCCGACCGCGGCGACCTTCGTCTCCGGGGGGATGACCGCACGGTGCGCGAAGAGGACGTCGACCGTGGTCGCGCTCGTCACGGTCAGCCAGTCGAAGGCACCCTCCGCGAGGTCGACGAGGGCCCGGTCCAGCGTCTCCTGGTCCGTGGTCGGACCGAAGTTGATGAGCGGGGCGACGACGGGGACGGCGCCCTGGGCGCGCAGGGATGCGGCGACGCCGTCACCCCAGGGACCGCCGCGCGGCACCAGCACGCGCCAGCCGGTCAGCGGCTTGGCTTGGTTCGATTCAGTCATGATCATCGGGAATGGTCTCGCGGAATGAGGTCGGCCGCCCCACGTTCGAGCAACCGACGGGCAACAGACAACCCGATCGTGCGAGCCGCGGCGATCGGGTCTGCGCCGCCGGCAGCGTCCGCACCATTGCCACTGCCGTTCTGATGAATATACCCCCCGTTCAGGGGTTCGGTGACGTCCACCCCGATCCGCCAGCCGTCGGCGGGCGCGTACACGACGGCGCGCACCCGCAGCGCTTCGCCCTCCACCTGCGCGTGCACGGCCATCGGCGCCTGGCACCCCGCCTCCAGTCCGGCGAGGGTCGCGCGCTCCGCCGTGACCGCGATCCGCGTCGCCTCGTCGTCGAGCGCGGCGAGCGCCGCGAGCAGGTCCTCGGGAGCGTCGGCCACCGTCTCGACCGCGAGCGCCCCCTGTCCCGGTGCCGTCGGCCACTCGGCCAGGCCCAGCGGCTCCGCATGCAGAGGACCGAGCGGATCGCCGTCCAGCCGCGAGAGCCCGGCGGCGGCGAGGATCACGGCGTCGAGCTCCCCCGACGAGACCCGGGCGAGGCGGGAGTCGACGTTGCCGCGGATGTCGATCGCCCGGGCGTGCGGGGCGCGGATCCGGACTTGGGAGATCCGCCGCGGCGAGCCCGTCCCGACCGTCGCGCCGGCGGGGAGCTCGTGCAGCGGGCGTCCGTCCCGGGTCACCGCGACGTCCCGGGCGTCGGCGCGCGGCGGGATCGCGGCGATCCGCAGCGCATCGGGCACGGCGGTGGGAAGGTCCTTCAGCGAGTGCACGAGGAGATCGCACTCACCGCGCAGGAGCGCCTCCCGCAGGGCGGTCGCGAACACGCCCATCCCGCCGATCTCGGAGAGCGAGGCGCGGTTCGTGTCCCCTTCGGAGACGATCGGGACGAGCTCGACCGGGCGGCCGGCGACCTCGCTCAGCGCGGCGGCGACGTGACCGGACTGGGCGCGCGCCAGTGCGCTGCGGCGGGTGCCGAGTCGGATCGGGGTCTGGGCGTTCGACGTGACGGACATGTCGCGCCTACTGCAGCACGTCCGCGATCTCGTCCAGACGCAGGCGTCGTCCGGTGTAGAACGGCACCTCCTCCTTCACGTAACGACGCGCGTCGGTGTAGCGGAGGTCGCGCATCAGGTCCACGAGCTCCGTGGGGTCGTCGGCCTCCAGCGGCAGCAGCCACTCGTAGTCGCCGAGCGCGAAGGCGGCCACGGTGTTCGCGATGACGCCACGGAAGGCGGCGCCGCGGCGTCCGTGGTCGGCCAGCATCTGCCGGCGCTCGTCCTCTTCGATGAGGTACCACTCCGGCGTGCGCACGAACGGGTACAGGCAGAGCCATCCCTTCGGCTCGACGCCGCGAAGGAACCCGGGGACGTGCGCGCGGTTGAACTCTGCGTCGCGGTGCACCCCCATCACGTTCCACACCGGCAGCAGGGAGCGCAGGAGCTCGGTCCGACGGAGCCGCCGCAGATCCCGCTGGAGCTCCTCGGCGGTGGCGCCGTGCAGCCAGACCATGAGGTCCGCGTCGGCCTTGAGCCCGGAGACGTCGTAGAAGCCGCGGACGCTGACGCCCCCGGCCTCGATGTGGGAGACGATGTCCTCCAGCTCCGTGGCGTCGGTCTCCGTCACCGGGGCGTCGGGGTTCCGGCGCCACACCGCCCACAGGGTGAAGCCTGAGGGCGATGCCTCGGCGCTGTCGACGGACTCGGACGGGGTGGGGACGACGGGTTCGGACATGGTCCCAGTCTGCCCCTTCCCGCGGCGGGTCGCGAACTGCGGGGCGCTTTCGGCCGGTGCGCGCGGGAGCCTGCGGAGCGGGCCCGTCTCAGCGGGAGAGGAGCCGGGCCACGCCCCAGACGACGCCGCCGACGGCGATGGCCGCACCGACCACGATCAGCGTGACCTTGACCGGGTTCGTCCGGGCCTCCTGCCGCAGACGCGCGCTCTCGCGGGTGATCGCCTTCTCCATCCGGCGGGGCAGGTTCCCCTTGACCTCGATGGCGGCCAGCGCGGCCTTCAGCTCGGCGCGCGCGGACGCGACCGGGTCGACGATCCCGTGCGGCACCGCCGTCCGCGGCACGGCGGGGGTGGTCTGCTCAGCGGACGTCATCGCCGGCCTCCTTCACGATGCGGATGTCCTCGGCGACGGCCTGCGCGGGGTTCTCCCTGGCCAGCACCTTCCGGAACTTCAGGATGCCCAGCAGGGCGAACAGCGCGACGGTCAGCAGCAGCACGACGAACACGATGATGGCCGACAGCCACACCGGCAGCCACGACGCGATCCCCGCGATCGCGAACACGAGCAGCACCGGCACCGCCCAGAACAGGAAGAACAGGGCGACGAGGAACCAGACGCTCCCGATCCCCGCGTCCTTGGACGTGCGGGCGATCCAGGTCTTGGCGGCGTCGATCTCCGCCTTGACGAGGTTGCTGACGAGGTCCGGCAGGTCGCCGAGCAGCGTCAGCAGGCTGTCGTCGGCACGATCCCGGTATCCGCGGACCATGTCACGCGCCTCGCGACGATCCGGAGCCCTTGGCCGACCGGGTCGATCCCGTGCTCTTCTTCGTCGCGGATGCGGTCGTCTTCTTCGCGGACGAGGTCTTGGCCGGCCGATCGAGTTCGCTGTCCTCCGCCGCGTCGACGGTGTCCTCCACCGCGCGCTTGAGGTCCTCGACCGCGCCCTTGCCGCTGGACAGGGCCGAGTCGACCTTCTGGCCCGGCGTCCCGTCGGCGTTGACCGCCTTGACGACCTTGACGGCGCCGTTCCACAGCGCCTGCGGGACGGCGGCGGCCTGGCTCTTCGCGAACTCGCGGACCTTGCCCACCTGTGCCTGCACGGGGTCGAGGTGCCAGACCTTCAGCCACTGCGTCTTGATCTGCTCGTAGCGTTCGCGACCGGCGCGCGTGCCCAGCACGTACCCCACTCCGAGTCCGACGACGAGTCCGATCTTCCCCTTCATAGGGTCTCCTCACGATGTGGTCGGCCTTGCGGACTACCAGCGTAACCCCGTATTCCGATTTCGGCATCTATCGTCCGTGACGAGCGCGCGGGAACAGGCGATCGCGCAGGATCAGGCGGTCATCGTGCCTCGGCGCCTGATCTCGCGCGTCCGCCTGATCCGGCGGGACGGTCTCGGCGTCAGCCCCAGAGGAGCGCGTGGCGAAGGCGCTCGGCCTCGGCCCGCGCGTGGGGCACGACCTGGGCGAGCCCCGTCCCGGAGAGCCAGGCGCCTGTGGCGGCGAGCCGGTGGCCCGCGGCGATCACCCGGGCAGCGGCGGCCCGCCGGTCGGCCGCGCCGATCGCCGCCGTCGGCTGGGACTGGGTGAACCGCGCGCGGAACGATCCGCGTAGCGCGCTCGCCGGCAGGGCGACGCCGAGCATCGCCGCGGCCTCGGCCATCGCCAGCCGGGCGGCGGCGTCGTCGTCCAGCCCCGACGTCGTCGGCTCCTCCCCCTGGGAGCCGAACGACACCCGCACCACGTGTCGGTCCCCTGCGGCGGTGCGCAGCCACGGCCACTTGGCCGTGGCGTGTGTGAGGGCCTTGGCGGTGTGGCTGCCGGGGACCGTGAGGACGCCGGATCCGCGCGGCGACGCGTCGAGAGCCGGAGCGTCCAGGACCAGGGTGATGATCTCGATGTGCGGGGCGTCGCCGGCGGGGATCGCATCGAGGGCCGAGACGTGCGGCGACAGCAGGCGACGCGTCGTCGCCTCGTCCGCGGCGAGGATCACGGCGTCGAACCGCTCCTTCGCCACAAGGGCGTCTCCCCCCTCCGTCGATGCGTCAATGTCCGCGTCCGCGGGGCGGGGTCGGGGATCGGGCGCCTCGAACCGCACGACCCAGGCGTCGGCGTCCCGCGCGAGCCCGACGACGGAGGAGCCGGTGCGGACCTCGGATCCGAGCCCGCCGAGCCGGGCGACGAGGGCGTCCACGAGCACGGCCATGCCGCCGTCGATCCCGCGCACGGCCGCGCCAGGAGCGCGCGCCGGCTCGGCTCCGCTCCGGGGCGCGGCGGTCTTCCGGGCCGCGTCCGCGCGCAGGCTCGCCACAGCCCCGGACAACGACCCGGCCCGGGTCAGCGCCGCGTTGAGTCCCGGGGCGGCCACCTCGGTGTCGATCGTGTCCGGATGGGCGGAATGCACGCCCGTCGTGACGGGGGCGACCAGGCAGTCGAGGACCCGCGCGCCCATGCGCGAGCGGACGAGATGCCCGAGGCTCCGGTCGTGGCCGATGGTCAGCGGAGGACGCAGCCGGTCGACGTACGCGCGCCACGCGCCGCGCCATCCGATGATCCGCCGCACGTCCTCGGCGAACGGGTTCTCCGGGATCCCGAGGATCCCGCCGCGCGGCAGCGGCGCCGCACCGACCCCCGGGATCCCCGCGAGCCAGGCGCCGCCGGGGGCCGGGTCCACGATGCGCTCCGCGAGACCGAGATCCTCCAGCAGCGCCTGCACGTGCCCGCCGCGCGTGGCGAAGCTCTCCGCCCCCGCGTCGAACGCGATCCCGTCCGCCTCTCCGCGGCGGACCACGCCTCCGGCGACCGGCGCCGCCTCGAACACGGTGGCGTGCATGCCGACGGCCGCGATCTCGGTGGCCGCGACGAGCCCGGCGACCCCGCCGCCGACGACGGCGACGCGCACGGCCGCCGCCCGCTCGGCGAGCTCCGGGACGTCACCGGGGAGCGCGGTCATGAGCGCTCCGCCTCCGCGGCGTTCTCGGCGTCCACGGTCCGCGCCAGCTCGACGATCCTGGTCAGCACCGCCGGGTCGGTCTCCGGCGGCACCCCGTGTCCGAGGTTGAGGATGTGTGCGCGGGCGCTGCGGCCTCGGCGCAGGACCTCGCGCACCTGCTCCTCGAGTACAGGCCACGGCGCGGTGAGGAGGGCGGGATCGATGTTGCCCTGCACGGTGACATCGGGGCCGAGGATCCCCGCGGCGGTGTCCAGGGGCATCCGCCAGTCGACGCCGACCGCGTCGGCCGCGGGTGCGCCGTCGGCGCCGATGAGGCGCATGTCGCCGAGGAAGGGCCCCGTGCCGACACCGAAGTGGATCACCGGCGCACCGATCCCGCGTACCGCGGCGGCGGAGTGCGGGGCGACGAAGGTGCGGTAGTCCTCGGGCGCGAGGGATCCCGCCCAGGAATCGAACAGCTGCACGGCCGCAGCGCCGGCGTCGCGCTGCGCCGAGAGGAACGTGCGCGAGAGCCGCGCGAGCCATCCGGCCAGCCGGTTCCAGGACTCCGGGTCCGCGTGCATCATCGCCCGCGCGCGCAGGTGCTCCTTCGACGGGCCGCCCTCGACCAGGTAGGCGGCCAGCGTGAAGGGGGCACCGGCGAATCCGATCAGCGGCGTCTCACCGAGCTCCGCCGTCACGATCCGGACCGCCTCCGCGATGGCGGGCGTGTCGAGCGCCTCGGGATCGATCGCGGTGAGGCGCGCGACGTCGTCGGCGGTGCGGACCGGGTCCGCGAAGACGGGCCCCCGGCCCGGCTCGATCTCGACCTCCACGCCGGCGAGACGGAGCGGCACGACGATGTCGCTGAAGAAGATGCCCGCGTCCACGCCGTGACGGCGCACGGGCTGGAGCGTGATCTCCGCGGCCAGCTCGGGCGTCAGGCACGCGTCGAGCATCCGCGTCCCGACCCGCAGCTCCCGGTACTCCGGCAGGGAACGCCCGGCCTGGCGCATGAACCAGACGGGGGTGCGGTCGGGTCGATCGCCCGCGAGGGCGCGCAGCAGCGGGGCATCCGGGAGGGCCATGCGTCCATCCTCGCACCCCGTTCTTATGCGACTCCTCGGTGTTCTGCTGCGACTGCTCGGTCCCGATCCGTGGGGCTTCCCGTCCCGTCCGATCCGTCCCGTCGGATCCGTCCCGTCCGATCCGTCCGTCCCGTCTCGATCCGCCCGGTCCGATCTGCACACATCGCTCCGATCCGCACGCGCTCTGCCCCGATCGCTGTGCAGATCGGGACCGGATGTGCAGATCGGGACCGTGGCGGGCGGAGACGAGAACGGCGGAGACCGGGGGCGGATAGCGGGCCCCGCGCCGGCGGGATGACGGCGTCCAGGCCGCGGAAAGGATCCGCGCCGTAGACTCGGAGGGTGCTCCTGTGCGTGACGGCGAGTCACAAGACCGCCTCCTTCGATCTGCTCGAACGCCTCAGCCGCACCCCCGAAGGCATCGCGACCGGCCTGACCGAGACGGCCGAGTGCGTCCAGGGGGCCGTGGTGCTGGCGACGTGCAACCGCTTCGAGGCGTACGTCGAGATGGACGAGCCCGTGACCGCGGCCGGTGCCATCGGCGTCGAGGCGGTGCTCGAGGCCGTCCAGGCCAGCACGGGCGTCACCCCCGCGGACCTCGAGGGCGCCTACGTCGTGCACAGCGGCCGGCGCGTCGCCGAGCACCTCTTCGCCGTCGCGTCCGGCCTCGAGTCCGTGGTCTCCGGCGAGGGCGAGATCGCCGGTCAGGTGCGCCGCGCGCTCACCACCGCGCGCGCCGAGGGCACCACCTCCCCCGAGCTCGAGCGTCTGTTCCAGCGGGCGAGCCAGGCGCAGCGCAAGGTCAAGAACGTCACGGCGCTCGGCCGCGCGGGGCGCTCGCTGGTCCGCCTCGCCCTGGAGCTGGCCGACAGCCGCATCGCCGACTGGTCCGCGGAGCGCGTGCTCCTCATCGGCACGGGCGCGTACGCCGCCGTCACCCTCGCCACCCTCCGCGAGCGCGGCGCCGTCGACATCGCCGTCCACTCGCCGTCCGGCCGCGCCGAGGCCTTCGCCGCGAAGCACGGGATCCGCGCCCTGCCCGCGACCGAGTACGCCCGCGCGGCGGCCTCGGCCTCCCTGATCATCACCTGCACCACGGCAGAGCACGCGGTGCTGGATGCCGAGGTGCTGCGCGCGGGTCGCGACCTGCCGGCGTCCTCCGCGGCGCCCGGCTGCCCGGTGCACGCCGTATCCTCGTCGACGCCGACCCAGTTGGTCATCGACCTCGGGATGCCGCGCAACGTCTCCCCCGACGTGGCGGGCATCGAGGGCGTCTCGCTGCTGGATCTGGAGACCATCCGCCTGCACGCCCCGCTGGAGGAGCTGCAGGCGACGGACGCCGCCCGTTCCATCGTCCGCGAGGCGGCCGAGACGTTCCACGTCGTCGGCGAGCGGCAGAGCGTCACGCCCGCGGTCGTGTCCCTCCGCTCGCACATCTTCGGCCTGCTCGAGGCGGAGATCGAGCGCGCGCGCCGCCGCGGGGATGAGGACGGCCGGGTGGAGCAGGCCATGCGCCACCTCGCCGGGGTGCTCCTGCACACCCCCACCTCGCGGGCACACGAGCTCGCCGCCGCCGGTCGAGGCGCGGAGTTCTCCGCGGCGCTGGAGACCCTCTTCGGCCTCACCCCCGACGAGGACGCCCGCTCCGCCGAGACCGCCTGATCCGAGCCCCGCGTCACGCCCCGACCTTTCCACGCGACGTCAGGCGAACGCGCCGGATCAGGCACCTGTGCGCCCGGAGCGCCTGATCCCGCGCGTGTGCCTGATCCCGCGCGATGGTGTTCCCTCCCGAAATCCCCTTCGCGCGGAGAACCGCCGCTCGCGCGGAAACCATCGTTCATGCGGAGAACCACCGGTCACGCGGATAGATGGTGCGGATACGTCCGCGCGAAGAGGAGAAGGCCGTCTGGGGCCGGACTGCGGCGGTCTCTTCGGCGACGGCAGTCATGGTCGCAACCGCGGGTGGTGCCCGATGACCAACTGCGGGAGCAGGGGGAAGAAGGCACGGCTCTCGGCGAGGGGGGATGCCACACTGGACGCATGGCCCTTCACATCACCGGAGACACCGCCGCCGACGACCTGCTCACGAACAACCCGCTCGCGCTGCTCGTGGGCATGCTCCTGGATCAGCAGGTGCCCATGGAGACCGCGTTCGCAGGGCCGTTGAAGATCGAGCAGCGCACCGGCGCGGCCGACGCCGCCGCGATCGCGGGCATGGATCCGGACGCCTTCCTGGAGGCTTTCCGGCAGACCCCGTCCGTGCACCGTTTCCCCGGATCCATGGCGACGCGCGTGCAGACCCTCTGCCAGACGATCGTCGACGACTGGGGCGGGGACGCCGCGGCGCTGTGGACCGAGGGCGACCCCGACGGCGCAGAGGTGCTGCGGCGGCTGAAGGCGCTCCCCGGCTTCGGCGAGCAGAAGGCGAAGATCTTCCTCGCGCTCCTCGGCAAGCAGTACGGCTTCACGGGGGCCGGCTGGCGCGAGGCCTCGGCGCCGTACGGCGAGGACGGGTCCTTCCGATCCGTCGCCGACATCGTCTCCCCCGAGTCCCTCGCCAAGGTCCGCGAGCACAAGAAGGCGATGAAGGCCGCCCGGAGCAATGCGACGAAGGAGCGTTGATGCGGGCGAGCTCAGGGGTGAGCGAGCGCAGCGAGCCGAAGCCCAGGACGAAGGCCGGGACGTGAAGCCGACCGGCGGCAGCGTCGAGGACTTCCTGGCCGGCGTCACACCTGCCCGGCGCAGGCGCGACGCCGAGACCCTGACCGCCCTGCTGCAGGAGGTCTCCGGCCGCGGGCCGCGTCTGTGGGGCACCATCGTGGGGTTCGGCAGCTGCCACTACCGCTACCCCACCGGCACCGAGGGCGACATGCCGCTGCTCGCGTTCGCGCCCCGCAAGGCCGCCTCGGCCGTGTACCTGGCGTCGACCGCCGCGCGTGCGGACGACCTCGCTCGTCTCGGCCCGCACACCACCGGCGTCGGGTGCCTCTACATCAAGGATCTCGAGCAGGTGGACCTGGACGTTCTGCGGGGCATCCTGTCCGCATCGCTGCGGTGGGCCGAGAACGGCGGCGACGAGCACACGGCGCTCACCGTCACCGGCTGAGCACGTTCACCAGTGCCGGTGCTCGCCCGCTCCGGAGTAGTCCGGCCAGGGCAGGTCGATCGGCGCCTCGAAGTCGGCGGGCAGCAGAGCCGGCATCGGGTCCGCCTCCGTGCGGCGACGGAACTCCGCCTTCGCCGCCTCCAGCGTCTCCGCCGACAGGAACAGGTCGAGGAACGTGCCGGCGATCGTCTTCCCCGCGGTCACGATCGTGGGCGCGATCGTCTCGGGGATGCCGCCCAGCGCGTTCATCACCCACGCCGGGTAGGGTCCCGCTCCGGCCACCGGCCGCAGGGCCGGCCTCGACACGTAGAACCGCACTAGGGGTGCGTAGTGCGACATCTCCACGTAGTCGTCGCTGGTCCAGTTCCGCTGCCAGGCCGGCATGTGCTCACGCAGGATCCGCTCGGCCTCCTGCGGAGCGATCAGCTGTTCGGTCTCCGCAAGGAAGGGATGATCGCTCGGCTCCTGCCCGAGCGCCCGCTGGATGTCCTGAGCGACGGCGACCGCCTCCGGCCCGTACACCGGCGCCCCGACGGCTTCGAGGTTGGCGTAGAGCGTCTGGGCCATCACGTGGTTCGTGCGGCCCGGGCGGCTACGCGCGATCCAGCGCTCCTCCAGCTCGCAGTGCGCCATCGTCGCGGCAGCGGCCGCGTTGCGGTCGAGCACGGCGAGGATGTGTTCGGCCATCTCGACATCCGGTGTGCGCCAGGAGAACTGCAGCCGCGCCACCCGGTGCGGCAGATTGTCGGCCGTCGCCTGCCCGTCGCTGAGGATCGCGTCGGAGAAGCTCCAGCCCCCGGTCGCGGGCAGCATGGAGTCGAGCATCGTCCGGGATGCGGTGTACATCTGGGTCAGCGCGACGTTCGCGCCCGGCGCCCTGGCCGCGGAGTGGGATGCCGGGATCGGCGAGTTCGGGTCGGCGCTGGAGAGCTGCCACGTCTCGGGGCGGTCGCAGACGAAGGTGTAGACCTTGCTGTAGTACGCGCCGCACTGGGTGTCCCAGCGTGCGGTGTTGCACAGCGGCAGCATGTAGAACGGGTGGAAGGACACGATCGCGTCCACGTCGTCGTAGTAGCCGCGCAGACCGTGCACGACCTTCGATCCGTGCATCTTCTCCGCCGGTTCCCCGGTGTACCTCAACGTGCCTCCGATGCCGTGCTGCGTCATGGCGTGCTTGGTCGCGAGCAGACCGGCCAGCGTCGAGATCCCCAGCACGGAGTGCGGGTCGGTGTGCCCCGGCGCGAAGCGGCTGAGGCCGTCCCGCGGGGTCTCCGTCGTGGTCGCCGCCTGACTGTTGCCGGGAACGGCGTCGTATTCGGCGTACGTGAGCAGCGTCGGGCCGTCGCCGTTGCGCCACGTCGCGCTGAAGGCTGTGGGCATCCCGGCGGAGCCGTCCTCGACCTCGAAGCCCTCGGCGCGCAGGAGCTCGACGTACCACGCCTGCGAGCGGTACTCGCGCCAGGCCGGCTCGGCGAGCTCCCAGATGTGGGTGTGCCATTCGGTGAGGCGGGGCAGATGCTCGTCGATCCAGGCGCGGGCGCACTGCTTCGCCTCGTCGATCAGGTGCGGCATGACGGTTTCCTCTCGGTCGGAGAGCCGTTCCGGTGACGCTTCGGTCGCGTCGGAGGGAGCTCCGGCGACGGGAAGCGCGACCCGGGCGGCCGGGCTGGGGATGGGACGGCTTCAGGGGCGGTTGACCGGCGAATCCGGGGCGCCGGTCTCGTGCAGCGTCACCGCGTTCTGCGCCTGGATGCGCACGTACTCGATCTCCGTGCGCTCCGAGAAGTAGGCGATGTGCGGCGTGAGCACGACGTCGTCGCGGCCGACCAGCGGATGCCCCGGCTGCGGAGGCTCGGAGGCGAGCACGTCCAGGGCGGCGCCGCCGAGGTGCCCGGCGTCGAGCGATGCGGCGAGCGCCTCCTCGTCGATGAGCGCACCGCGCGAGACGTTCACCAGCAGCGCCCCCTGCGGCATCCCGGCGAGGAACTCCGCGTCGACCATGTGCGCGGTCTCGGGCGTGAGCGGCAGGTGCAGGGACAGGACGTCGGAGGCCCCGCGCACTTCGTCGAGTCCGGTGCGCGTGACACCGAGGGCGTCGAGATCGGCGCGCACCTCCGGAGTGTCGGGCATCAGCGGGTCGTAGCCGAGCACGCGTCCGAACAGGGGACCCGCCTGGCGGACGAGCTCACGGCCGATCCTGCCGAGCCCGATGACGCCGAGGGTCCGCTCGCTGAGGCGCGGCGGCGCCCAGGACGCCCGTTCGTTCCAGTCCGCGGGGTTCGCACTGGCCAGGTAGAACCGCAGCTGCCGCAGGCTGTGCAGCATGATCGCGAGCGCGTGCGTGGCGACCTCCTCGGTCGCCGCGCCCGGCACGTTCGTGACCCAGACCCCGTGCTCGGTGGCGGCATCGAGGTCGACGTAATCGAAGCCCATCGACATCAGCGCGATGATCTCGAGGTTAGGCATCGCCTCGATCATCTCGCGGGTGACCGAGGCGTAGCCCGGCAGCAGGGCGACCGCGTCGCGCGCGCCGTCGATGATCCGCTGCGGGTCTCGGGTGCCGAGCACCCGCACCTCGAACCCGTGCGCCTCCAGCAGGGCGATGCCGGGTGCCGGATCGGTGTCCTCGACGTCGGTGTAGACGGCGAGCGGCCGTTCGTCGGTCATCTCGTTCTCCGTCCCCTCACTCGCCGCGTCCGCGCACGATCGCGCGCGCCATCGCGGTGAGGATCTCGTACGCCACGTGGCTGGCGGCGATGCCCGTGATCTGAGCGTGGTCGTAGGCCGGGGCCACCTCGACCACGTCGGCTCCGACGATGTTCAGATCGGCCAGGCCCCGGATGATGCGCAGCAGCTCCCTGCTGGTGAGCCCGCCCGCCTCGGGGGTGCCGGTGCCCGGCGCGTGCGCGGGGTCGAGCACGTCGATGTCCACCGACACATAGAGGGGCCGGTCTCCGATGCGCTGCCGCAGCCGCTCCATCGCCGCGGGCACGCCGTGCTCCTCCACGTACTCGCTCGTGATGATCGAGAAGCCCAGGCGCTCGTCGTCCTCGAGGTCGCCCTTGCCGTACAGCGGGCCGCGGGTGCCGACGTGCATCGACGCCGTGCGGTCGATGAAGCCGTCCTCCGACGCCCGGCGGAACGGCGTGCCGTGCGTGATCGGCTCGTCGAAGTAGGTGTCCCAGGTGTCCAGGTGCGCGTCGAAGTGCACCACGGCGACCGGACCGTGCTTGGCGCTGATCGCCTTGAGCAGCGGGTAGGCGATCGTGTGGTCGCCGCCGATCGTGAGGATCCGGTCGACGTGCTCGCCGAGCTCCGTCGCGGCCTCGGCGATCTGCTCGACCGCGGTGTGGATGTGGAACGGGTTGGCCGCGATGTCGCCGGCATCCGCCATCTGCACGGCCTCCCAGCCGGAGAAGTCCTGCGCGGGGTTGTACGGCCGCAGCAGGCGGCTGGACGCGCGCACGTGCTCCGGGCCGAACCGGGCACCGGGGCGGAAGCTGACGCCGCTGTCGAAGGGGATGCCGACGACGGCGATGTCGGTCTCGCCCACGTCCTCGATGCGGGGCAGGCGGGCGAAGGTGGACAGGCCCGCGTAGCGCGGGGTCTTCGAGGCGTCCGCGGGGCCGATCGGTGTGCTGCTCATGAAGGGCTCCTGTCTCAGAGGGCGAACGTCGACTGGTCGAGGTGGATGACCTGCAAGCCGCCGTCGGCCTGCGCCTGCCGCACGGCATCGGCGAGCTCTGCGGCGGAGGCGACGTGACGCCCGGTGCCGCCGAATGCGGTGCCGAGCGCGACCCAGTCGGGCTGCACGAGGTCGACACCGATCGGGGAGATCCCGGCATCCGCCTCGTTCTGCCGGATCTCGGCGTAGCCGCCGTTGTCGACGACGATCACGGTGACGTCCAGGCGCTGCTCGACGACGGTGATCATCTCCTGCAGCGAGAACATCAGGGCGCCGTCGCCGGTCACCGCGAACGTGGGGCGGCCGGGGTCCGCGAGCCGGGACCCGAGCGCCGCAGGCAGGGCGTAACCGAGGGTGGCGTACGTCGCCATGTACGGCATCGAGTTCGGCCTGGGCACGCGCAGCACGTTCATCAGGCCCCAGTACGCGATCTGCGACGAATCGGTGGTGACGATCGCGTCCGCGGGCAGGGCGGCGGCGATCGCCTCGCCGAGCGCCGCGTTCACGGGAGACAGCTCGTGCACCTCGGCGCGCACGGCCTCGAGGGTCTCGGGGACGCGACCGCCTGTGCGCGGAGCTCCGTCGCCGAGTTCGGTCAGCAGCGCGGAGAGGGATGCCGCGGCATCGCCCACGATGCCCACATCGGCCTTCTGGTTCTTGTCGATCTGCGAGGCGAGCAGGTCGATGCGGATGACCGTGCCGCGGGCGTCGAGCTTGTCGACCCACAGCTCCGCCTCGCCGAGCTTGGACCCGACCACGAGCAGCACGTCGGCGTCGCGGGCGCGGTCGCGGGCTGCGGCCAGGCGCAGGTTGGCACCGAGCGAGAGCGGGTGGTGCTCGTCGAGCACACCCTTCGCGTTCGCGGTGGTCACGACCGGGGCGCCCAGGCGCTCGGCCACCGCCCGCAGGGCCGCGCCGGCGCGGCGCGATCCGCCGCCGGCGAGGATGACGGGGTCGGTGGCGGCGTTCAGCAGCCGGGCCGCCTCGGTGACGGCGTCGTCGGATGGCGCGGGCGGGGGCGGGAACGCCCGGGCGGCGATGTCGTCGGGAGTGATCCCCTCGGCCTCCTCCTCGAGCAGGTCGAGCGGGACCTCGATGTACACCGGGCGCGGCCGCCCGGTGGCGAACAGCGCGAAGGCGTCGTGCACCGTCGCCACGGCCTCGGCGGCGCTGGACACGCGGCGCCCCCACTCCACGACGGCGGAGGCCGCGGCCAGCTGGTCCTTGGTCTCGTGCAGCGTGCCGACGTCGGCGAACTCGCTGCCGCGGGCGGGGCCGGGCGACAGGATGATCATCGGCCGCGACTCGCAGTACGCGGTGCCCGCCGCCGAGAGGGCGTTCAGCAGGCCGGGGCCGCTCGTGGTGACGACGACCCCCGGCATCCCGGTCTGCAGCGACCAGCCGTCCGCGCCGTAGCCGGCGCCCTGCTCGTGCCGGGTCGTCACCGGGCGGATGCCGAGGGCCGGCAGCGGCCGGTAGAACTCCAGGTTGTGGGTGCCGGGGATGCCGAACACGGTATCGATGCCGTAGCCCCGCAGGACCTCCATGACCACCCAGCCGGTGGTGCGCTTCACGACGGTCTCCATGCCGCTCATCCTTCCTGGGCCTGATGCTTCACGATGCCGTCGACCCAGGTCTCGAGCACCGGGATGGCGGCGATCTCCTCCCCGTCGGTCTCGAGCGGATCGCCGCCGAGCACGACAAAGTCGGCGCGCTTGCCCGGCGTCAGCGACCCCAGCTCGTCGTCGCGGCCGAGCGAGGCGGCGCCCTCGAGCGTGTGCCCGCGCAGGGCTTGCTCGGCGCTGATCCGCAGGGAATCCGGCCCCAGCTTGTGGCCGCGACGGGTGACGCGGGTCACCGCTGCCTGGATGGCCTCGAGCGGACGGGGCTCGGCGACCGGGGCATCCGAGGAGATCGTGACGGGCACGCCCGCCGCGAGGAACTCGCCCAGCGGGTTGAACCGCTCACCGGGGGTGCCGATGGCCTGCTCCACGCCCTCGCCCCAGTTGTAGTAGTGCTGGGTCTGGTTCACCGGGCGGATGCCGAGTCGCGCCATGCGCGGGATGTCGGCGGGGTCCGGCAGGCCGCAGTGCTCGATGCGGTGCCGCGCGTCGGTGTCGGGGCGAGCCGCGAGCGCCTGCTCCAGCGCGTCCACGACCATCCTGATCGCGGTGGGCGACTGCGCGTGCGTGGCGGTCTGCAGACCGGCGAGGTGCGCCTTCTTCACCAAGCCGGAGTACTCCTCCGGCTGGTGGTACAGCTGCCCGGTGCGGCACGGATCGCCGACGTATCCCTCGGGGAAGTAGGCGGTCCAGCCGCCCAGCGTGCCGTCGGCGTAGAGCTTGATGCCCGCCGCGGAGAGGAAGGCGTTGCCGAACGGACCGGTGAGGCCCAGATCGATCACCTGATCGAGCAGATGCGAGAGGAAGTACATCGAGACCCGCAGGTGCAGGGCGCCGCGATCGGCGAGCGCCAGGTAGGCGGCGAACTCGCGCTGCGAGACCTGGGCGTCGCCGATCGTCGTGACGCCGCCGGCGAGGAACTCCCGCTGCACGGCGTCGAGCTGGCGCTGGTGTTCGGCGGGCTCATCACCGAGATGGAAGTTCGGGCCGTGGTGCCCGACCTTCACGCCGTGCAGCCCGGTGAGCACGTTGCACGCGGCGTCCGACAGCTCGCCGGTCAGCTCGCCGTCCGCGTCGCGGAAGAACTCGCCGCCCTCGGGGTTGGGGGTGTCCCGGGTGATGCCGTACTTCTCCAGCGTGAAGCTGTTCACCACGCCGCCGTGGCCGGAGGCGTTCATGATGTACACCTCGCGGTCGGTGGCGACCTGGTCGAGCTCGTGCCGGGTGGGGTGCCGGCGCTCGGCGAGGTTGCGCTGCTCGTAGCCGTAGCCGCGCAGCGGCGCCCCCTCCGGCAGCGTCGCGGCCCGCGCGGTCATGAGCGCGACGATCTCGGGGATGGAGCCGGCCTTGTCCGGGCCGATGTCGACCCAGGTGAGCATCTGCCCGTACATCAGGGGGTGCGCGTGCGCGTCGACGAACCCGGGAACGATCGTCGCCCCCGGCCGGTCGACGCGCACGGGCTGCAGACCGGCCGCCTCGGCAGCCGACTCGACCTCGGCGATCGTCCCCACGGCGAGGATCCGGCCGCCGGCCGTGAGCATCGCCTCGGCCTGCGGGCGCTGCTCGTCGACGGTGCGGATGGTCTTCGCGGTGATGATCGTCGCCGCCGCGTCACGGGCGTCGTAGGTGGCCAGTCTGCGCATGTCAGCCCTTCTCGATGTTCCGGATGGCGGTGGTGTCGGTGCGGGCGCGCAGCGACTGGGTCACCGGCGCCGTGTCGGAGTGCTGCGGCGCGAAGAAGGTGCCGAAGAGGGCGACCAGGCAGAGCACACCGAAGAATCCGACCACCGACCAGAAGTTGCCTGTCGCCGCCAGCAGGGCGGTCGCGATCGCCGGCGACAGCCCTCCCCACACCGCGGCGCCGATGCCGTAGGACAGCGACATCGACGTGTACCGCGCCTGCGGGCGGAACATCTGCGCCATCACCGTCGAGAGCGACGCCCACGCCCCGCTGAGGGTCAGGCGAAGCACCGACACCAGGATGAAGATCAGGGCGATCTGGTGGTTCTGGATCACCAGGACCAGCGGGATGAACACGACGAACGACAGGATGACGCCGAGGTAGATGATCGACTTGCCGCCCCATTTGTCGCCCAGCCAGGCGAGCGGCAGGGTGACGATCGTCTCGACCAGCGAGGCGATGGTCATCGCCCCCAGGATGACGGAGGCGCTGATGCCCACCTCGGGGCTCGTCGCAAAGTTCTGCACGAAGGTCGTGGCGATCACGTATCCGCCCGACGACATGGCGATGATGCAGAAGCCCAGCAGCATCGGCCACCAGTTGTTCTTGACGGCGAACAGCAGCGGCGTGGACTGCTTGTGCCCTTCGATCTTCTCCTCGAAGACCGGCGTCTCCTCGACGCGGTAGCGCACCCAGAGCCCGACGCCGATCAGCACGATGCTGAACAGGAACGGCACCCGCCATCCCCACTCCACGAGGGCGTCGTCGCCCATCGCGGCGAGGATCCAGAACGCGCCGGAGGCCATCAGGGCGCCGAGCGGGTTGCCGAGCTGCGTGAATCCGCCGTAGAACACCTTGAACTTCGGCGGCGCGCTCTCCACCGACATCAGGCTCGCGCCGCCCCACTCGCCGCCGACGGCGAGGCCCTGTGCCATGCGCAGGACGATCAGCAGGATCGGGGCGGTGATGCCGATGCTCGCGTAGCCCGGCAGGCAGCCGACGAGCACGGTCGCGACGCCCATCACCAACAGGGTGATGGTGAGGGCGGGCTTGCGCCCGAGCTTGTCGCCGATGTGGCCGAAGATGATGCCGCCGAGCGGGCGCATGAAGAACGCGACGGCGTAGGTGCCGAACGAGGCGAGCGTGCCCAGAGCCCGGTCGACCTCGGGGAAGAACACCTGGGGGAAGACGATCGCCGCGGCGGTCGCATACACGTAGAAGTCGTACCACTCGATGGAGGTGCCCGCCATCGCGGCGAAGCCGGCGCGGAGGGCCCGGCGGTGCGAATGCACCGGCGGGTGGGCGGTAGAGGTGGACATACAGGGCTCCCTTGCTCTGTCGGGTGAGGCGGTCGAATGTCCTTCGAGCTGAGCCGACTATAGGCGCGTGCGGAGACAGATGCTCGCTGGAACGAGGCGGCTGACCGCTGTTCTGCCCATCACTCGGGGCGGACGAACGCTGTTCGCGGATAGAA
This sequence comes from Microbacterium resistens, assembly GCF_021172025.1. Taxonomy (NCBI): domain Bacteria; kingdom Bacillati; phylum Actinomycetota; class Actinomycetes; order Micrococcales; family Microbacteriaceae; genus Microbacterium; species Microbacterium resistens. The sequence goes on along the minus strand of NZ_CP082781.1, from coordinate 3,197,820 downwards.
TCCTGTTGATCACCGCCGATCTGCGACGAGCCCGTGGCAGATCCGGCTTCTTCAGCCATCTCGTGCGAGCGGCACATCCGGGGGTTCCCATGAGCGCAGCAGGCGTCCCGTCGCGCAGACCGGATCGCGACACGGACGATCTCGACGGGAGGCTCATCCACGCTCTGCAGGAGAACGGCCGCGCCAGCATCCAGGAGCTCGCGCACCTGCTCGACCGCCCGCGCGACGTCGTCTCGCAGCGCCTGCGCCTGCTGACCGAGCGCGGCGGGCTGCGCGTGGTCGCCGCCCTCGATCCCGGCTTCGCGGGCCACCACGTGCTCGTCCACGCGATGGTGAGCATCACCGGTCCGGCCCGACCCGTCGCCGAGGAGATCGCCCGTCTCGACGACGCGGTGTTCGTGTCGATGGTGAGCGGGGCGTATCCGCTCGTGTTCGAATCCCGCCACGGCGACGACGGGCGACTGCACGAGATGCTCGACCGGGTGCGGCGCATCCGGTCGGTGCACCGGGTCAGGGTCACCACCTACGCCGAAGTGCTCAAGGGGTTCTTCGTGGCGGACTCGCGCACCGAGATCGTCCTCGACGAGCTCGACCACCGCCTGGTCGCCGAGCTGCAGCACGACGGTCGGGTGAGCTACCGGGCGCTCGCCGACGCGGTCCACCTCTCGCCGTCGTCGGTCCGCTCCCGGGTGAAGCGCCTCATCGACGCCGGTGTGATCCGCATCGCCGCGATCCCCTCGGGAGGGCTCTCTCGCAATCGTGTGGCGGTGGGGGTGGGCATCACGGTGAACGGCGACGCCGACCCGGTACGGCAGTACATCCTCGGATCGCGGACGATCGACTTCGCCGCGCGATCGCACGGCAGCTACGACTTCATCGCCACGATCGGCGGCTCGTCGACGGCGGGGGTGCTCGGGGTGCTGGAGGAGATCCGCACGCTCCCGCAGGTCGGGGGCCTGGAGACGTGGACGCACCTCGACGTCGTCAAGGAGGACTACGCGCGGTCGCTGGGCCGCGTCGTGTCGGCCTGATCCCCGCGTCCGGCCGCCGCCTCCTCGGACGACGCCCTCGCTTCGCCGATCGCCGCGTCGAGGGCGATGAACTCGGTCAGGGACAGTCGGCTCCCGCCGTTCCAGGCCCGTTCGGCCATCGCCCGCAGCGGCGAACGGATCCCCGCGGTCACCTCGTCGACGGTCTGCGCGTCCGGACGATCCGACCAGATCGCGAACGAGACGCCGCGCAGGAGGGGCGGATAGGGCGCGGCGAGCTCCTGGCGCCGCTCCTCGCCGACGGCCGCGGGCAGATCGGGGAACAGGCCCGGGTGCCAGTCGGCCTCCCAGATCCGCGCCGCGGTGGGGTATCGGTACCCCGCGTTCTCGCCCAGCACGTAATAGAACAGCGCGTCGTTGACGTTCACGATCCCGTGGCCGGCGGCGACCGCATCGGCGAGCGGGCGCATCCCGGCGTTCCAGTTCGTCCACCAGGTCAGCACGACGGACGGATCCAGCGACACCACGGCGCCGCGCAGCATGCCGTCGTTCCAGGCACGGGGCTCGAGCCCCCGCGACCGCAGGTGCGCGGCGATGTGGTTCACGAAGGCGGTCAGCAGGTCGAATCCGGTGGCGTCCGGCCCGAACCGCTCCCGCGCGGCCGCGGCGAGGCCGGGATGGTCGTCGATGCGGGCGAAGTCGACGAACTCGTCCCCGCCGAGGTTCCACCGCCGGGCGTCGGGGAACACCGGCAGCATGTCGTCGATCAGGCGTCGCGCGAAGTCCCAGGTCTCGGGACGGGCGATGTCGAGCGCGTGGTCCGTGCCCGTGATCGCGGGAGGGGGCACGTCCGGGCCGTACCCGTCGATCCCCGGCGGCAGGCGCAGCTCCGGATGGGCGGAGAGGACCTGGCGGAGATGGCCGGGCATGTCCAGCGAGGGGACGATCTCCACGTGCAGGTCCGCCGCGACCGCGAGGATCCGTGCTGCTTCGGCCCGGGTGACGTGCTCCGCCGACACGATCTCGGGGAACGCCGCGGACTCCAGCCGGAACCCCTCGTTCTCGGAGAAATGCCACTGCAGGACGTTGATGCCGACGTCCGCCGCGTCGTGGAGCAGCGCGAGGACGCCCTCCACCCCGAAGTGCTTGCGCCCCGCGTCGAGGTGGAGACCGCGTTCCGCCACCGCCGGGGTGCCGTGCGCGCGCCCCCGCGGCACCCCGCCCCGGGCTCGCAGGTTGTGCAGGAGCTGACGGGTGCCGCGGAACACGCCGCTCGGTGAGGCGCCCCGGACCACGACGTCGTCGCCGACCTCGACGAGGTACGCCTCCGCTCCCCGCTCCGCGCCCGCGGCGAGCGCCGGATCGATCCGCAGCCGCACGAGCGATGCGGATCCTTCGAGCATCCCCTGCGCGCGCAGGTCGGCGCGGAGGCGCTCGGCCTCGCGTCCCAGACGCGGATCGTCGGCGACGACCCTGACGCCGCTCGGCCGCCATGTCCCGCCGCTCGGCGTGAACGCGGCCGGCTGGGGCAGCGCGTGCCAGAGCGGCGCGGTCATCCCTTGACGCTCCCCTCCTCGACGCCCTTGAAGAACTGCTTCTGCAGGACGGCGAAGAGCAGGATGATCGGCACCAGCGCGATCATGGTGCCCGCCGCGATCACGCGCGGGTTGGCGGAGAAGTTCGAGCTGAGGTACTGCATGCCGACCGTCAGCGTGTAGTTCGCCGGGTCCGAGAGCACGACGAGGGGCCAGAGGAAGTCGTCCCACGCGCCGATGAACGCGAACAGCGCGACGACGGAGACCATGCCGCGGATGTTCGGCCACACGATGTGGCGCAGGCGCTGCATGGTGTTGGCGCCGTCGATCGTCGCGGCGTCGAGCGTGTCGGCCGGGATCATCCGGCAGGCCGCCGTCATCAGCAGGACGTTGATCGCAGCGATGGCACCGGGGAGGAAGACGCCCCACAGCGTGTTCGCGAGACCCAGCGACTTCACGGTCAGGTACTGGCTCGTCAAGGTCACCTCGCCCGGGAGCAGCAGCGTGGAGAAGAAGATCGCCATGACGATCCCCTTGCCGCGGAACTTCAGGCATCCGAGGGCGTAGCCGCCGAGCGTCGCGAACACGATGTTGGTCAGCACGGTCCCGACGCCCACGAGCAGCGAGTGCCATGCATAGTCGAGCACCGGGATCGTGCGGAACACCTCGGCGAAGTTGTCGAGTGTGGGCTCGCTCGGGATCAGCTGGGGCGGGAAGTCGTAGATGTTCTCGGCCGGCCCCTTGAACGAGGTCGACAGCTGCCAGAGGAACGGGAAGACCATGATCCCGAGGATCACGACGAGCAGCGCATACTTGCCGATGAGCCCCGCGAGCGAGGGCTTCATGATGTCCGCGGATCCCCGCACGCGGTACGGGCGGTCGCGGCGCGGCTTCTCCGCGGCGGCGGAGCGCGGGCGGGTCTCGACGGCGGTCATGCCGACACCTCCTCGGGGGTGCGCGCGGCGGCACGGCGGTCGGCGCGGTCGGCGCGCTGCATGGCCCGCTGGTCCCGTCGGGTGCGCCGGTTCTGCAGGGCCTCACGGATCATGTCGCCGTTGTTCGCGATGCCCACCACCGCCAGGGGCACGAGCGTGAGCAGGAACAGGACGAGGGAGATCGCGGAGGCGTAGCCGATCTGCCCGTTCAGCCCCTTGCCCATCGACTGGATGAGCATGACGAGGCTCATGGCGCGGCCGCCGGGCCCGCCGGAGCCGTTGGAGAGGATGTAGAGCTCGGTGAACACCCGCATCGCACCGACGCAGATGAGCACGGACACGAGCATCATCGGCCCGCGGACGCCGGGGACGGTGACGGACCAGAAGCGCCGCCAGACGCCGGCGCCGTCCATCGCGGCCGCCTCGTGCAGCTCGCGGCCGACGTTCCCGAGTGCGGCCAGGTAGACGACCATGTAGTAGCCGAGTCCCTTCCACACGGTCAGGCCGATCGCGCAGCCGATCAGCAGCCACCGATCGGAGAGGAACTCGATCGGCCGGTCGATGAGGCCGAAGAACTTCAGCGCCTCGTTGATCGTGCCGTTGCCGGAGAAGAGGAACTCCCACACGATCGCGACGACGACGGCCGACGCGATCACCGGGAAGTAGAAGGTCGTGCGGAAGAACCCGATCGCGGGGATCTTGCTGTGCACGAGCAGCGCCAGCAGCAGCGGCAGGAACGTGAGCAGCGGCACGCAGACGACGACGTAGACGAGCGACGTCGTCAGCGCGTAACCGAAGCGGTCGTCGGTGAAGAGCTTCGCGAAGTTCTCGAGGCCGACGAACTCGGCCGGGCGGAGGGGGCGGGCGTCCGTGAAGGCGAGACCGATGGTGTTCAGGAACGGCCACAGGGCGAACACGAACACCCAGATCACACCGGGCAGCACCAGCAGGTACGGCGTGTACCAGCGCTGTCTTCTCATGAGCGTCCCCGCCCCCTCCGCATCGTCCGATCAGTCCACGAGGTTCTGCTGGGCGTACTCGACCGCCTTGTCCAGCGCTTCCTTCGGGGTGATGTCGCCCTTGACCGCGAGCGCGATCTGCTGCTTCGCGTAGGTCTCCATCGCCTCGGTGAACTGCGGGGCTCCGAGCATCTTCGCCTTGTCCATCTGGGCGGCGGCGAGATCGGTCGCGACGCCCTGCTGCTCGTTCTGCGCGGTCTCCGCGAACACGGACGGATCGGCGTTGGCCTCGACGGTGCCGGGGAAGAACCCGACGGCGAGCTTGACGAACTCGATCTGGTTCGCGGTGTTCGTCAGGTACTCGGCGAAGGCGAGGGCGGCCGCCGGGTTCTTGGCGTTCGCGGAGACGCTGATGCCCTGGACGAACAGCGGCGGGTTGCCGAACCCGCTGGTGACGGCCACGTTCGGCAGGAGCGTCGGGGCGTTGACCGCGATGTCCTTGTCGATGTAGTTCGGGCCGGCCGTGGCCCAGGCCACCGTGCCCTTGTTGAAGTTGTTGATGTTGGCGTTGGCGGTGCCGGCGTTCTGCAGCGCCTCAGGCGTGATCGCGCCTGCCTTGTAGAGGTCCGCGTAGCGCTGGACGATCGCCTCGGCCTCGGGAGTGTTGAAGACAAACTTCCCGTCCTTGACGATGTCGAGCGTGCCGCCGCCGTCGGACACCATGATCTGCAGCGACTTCGGGCTCGGGACGTCGGAGATGGTCTGGACGCCCGCCGCGGCGAGCTTCTCCGCCGCGTCGAGGGTCGCCTGCAGCGTCTCCGGCGGGGCGGTGACGCCGCCCTTGCCGAGCAGCTCGGTGTTCCAGTAGTTCAGCTCGGTGCCGAGGTACCAGGGGAATCCGAACGAGCCCTCGATCCCGTCGTAGGTGTAGGCGTCGACGCCGCCCTCGACGTAGTCGCCGAGCACGGACGACTCCGTCTTCAGGTCCATGAGCTGACCGGCCGAGGCGAGCGAGTACGCGTACTCCGGCGGGAGGTTCACGACGTCGGGCAGCTCGCCGGACTCGGCCTGCTGCAGGACCTTGTCCTCGTAGCCGTCCGCGGGCTGGTCGATCCATTTCACCTTCACGCCGGGGTTCTCCTTCTCGAACGCCTTGACGACGCCGTCGAAGTACGGGGTGAACTTGTCGTTCTTCAGGGACCAGGTCTGGAAGGTGACCTCGCCGGTGACCTCACCGTCGGCTCCCCCTCCCCCGGTCGCCGTGCCTCCGCCGGTGCACGCGCTGAGCGCCAGCGCGGCCGTTGCGGCGATACCCACGGCGAGAGTCGCTCGGATCTTCATGGACGTTCTCCTTCGAAGTGGCCCAGGGGCGCCATCGGATGGGGTGGCGTCCCGTCACTAAAACGATATAGTGACCATAGCATGCCACAAGGACGATGACCCGTCCACTGTGGATTCCGGCGCGAGAGGCACGACCCCTTAAGCCCTTCAGCCACCACGACCCGCTCTCCGAGCCTCGATCCCGTGAAAGGACCGCGATGACCGCGCACCTCCCGGCCGACGCCCCCCTGCGCTTCGGCGCGAACTACACCCCCTCGACCGAGTGGATGCACGCCTGGATGTCGCTGGACCTCGACGCCGTGCGCCGCGACTTCGCCGGACTCGCCGAGCTCGGGCTCGACCACGTCCGCATCTTCCCGCTGTGGACGGTGCTGCAGCCGAACCGGACGCTCATCCGCGAGCGCGCCGTCGACGACGTCCGTGCGGTCGTCGACGCGGCCGGCGAGCTCGGGCTCGACGTGAGCGTGGACGTGATCCAGGGACACCTCTCCAGCTTCGACTTCATCCCGTCCTGGCTGTTCACCTGGCACGACAAGAACATGTTCACCCATCCCGACGCGGTGTCCGGGCAGGTGGCCCTGGTCGAGCGGCTGGGCGCTGCGCTCGGCGACGCCGGGAACTTCCTCGGATTCACCACGGGCAACGAGACCAACCAGTTCTCGGCGAAGACCCACCCCTCTCCGTGGCCGGTCACGGAGTCCGAGGCCGCGGCATGGATCACCGCGCTCCTGGACGCCGCCGACCGCTCGGCCCCGGCGCAGCAGCACGTGCACAGCGAGTACGACGCCGCCTGGTACATGGACGGGCACGGGTTCACGCCCGCGCTGGCCTCGCGACTGGGCGCCATGACCACCGTGCACTCCTGGATCTTCAACGGCACCGCCCAGCGCTACGGCGGCCGGTCCGTCGCCTCCGACCGGCACGCCGAGTACATGATCGAGCTCTCGCGCGCCTTCGCGACGGACCCCCGCCGCCCGATCTGGCTGCAGGAGGTCGGCGCGCCCTCCAACTGCCTCACCCCCGACGAGATGCCGGGATTCCTGGAGGCGACGGTCCGCGCGGCCGTCCGCACGGACGACCTGTGGGGGATCACCTGGTGGTGCTCGCACGACGTGAGCCGGGAGCTCGCGGACTTCCCGGAGCTCGAGTACACACTCGGGCTCGTCGGACAGGACGGCGCGGCCAAGCCCATCGGGCGCCGCTTCGCGGAGATCATCCCCGAGCTGCGCGAGCGCCGCCCCGCTCCGGCCCGCACGCTCGGGATCGTCGTCGAGGTCGATGACGACGACACTCCCCTCAGCCGCGGCGCCCTCGGCCCCGGCGGCCCCGTCTTCCAGGCCTGGGTGGACGCGTGCACGGACGGCGCGGACCCCGCCTTCGTCACCTCGCGCACCGCCGCCGATCCGGCCGCCCTCGCCGCGCGCGGCATCACGGAGCTGATCCGTCCAGACCTCCGCGGCGCCGTCGACTACGCATCCCAGAACACCGTCGTCTGATCCTGCGCCCCCGGCCGCGTCGCGCGCCGGCACGCGTCGCGCGCCGTGGCGGAGATCCGCGCTTCGGGCGGAGATCCGCGCCTCCCGCGGAGAACGGCGCAGGATCCGTCCGCGCGAAGCGCGGTCCTCCGCGCGACGGGCGGTACGCCGAACCAACGGTGGTTCTCCGCGCGACGGGCGGTACACCGGACGCCTGATGCGGAGATGCACGCTTCCCGCGGAGAACGGCGCAGGATCCGTCCGCACGAGGCGCGCTCCTCCGCACGAAGCGCGAGCCTCCGCACGAAGAGCGATCCTCCGCACGAAGGGGCGGACCGGGATCAGCGGGGGGCGGCGGTGCTCTCGCGGATCGTGAGCTCCGGAAGGGGGCCCGAGCGCGCGGGAAGGACCTCAGGCGTCTCGATCTGCTCCAGCAGGAACTCCGCCGCGCCTTCCCCGAGCGCGAAGGTGTCGCGGGTCAGGCAGGTGATCGACGGGTGCACGAGCCCCGTCACCACCGAGTCGTCGAAGGACGCCAGGGACAGGACGCTCGGCACCGCGACGTCCATCTCCTGCGCGACGCGAAGGCCGGCGATCGCCATCACGTCGTTGTCGTACACGATCGCGGTCGGCCGCTCGGCGCGGCTCAGCAGCGCCCGGGTCGCCGAGGTGGCCGCCGCCGGCGAGAAGTCCGTCACCAGCGTCTCGCCCGCCACCCCGCGCGCGGACAGCTCGCCGAGCACCTCGGCGCGCATCCGCGTGTGCTGGAACTCCCCCGGGCCCGACACGTACGCGATGCGGGAGTGCCCGAGCGCGGCGAGGTAGTCGAACAGGCTGTGCGCGGCGCGGCGGTCGTCGAGCCAGATGGCCGCGGGCTCGTCCGCCGCCGACGGACGGGATCCGATCACGACCGCGGGGAGCGGGAGCTCCGTCAGCAGCGTCAGTCGCGGATCGTCGTCGTGCGGGTCGATCACGATGACCCCGTCGACCTGGTTCGCGCTGCGCCAGCGCCGGTAGGTCGCCATCTCCTCCTCAATCGAGGACACGAGGACCATCTGCATCGACATCCGCCGCGCGCCCAGCGCCGACTGGACGCCGGCGATGAGGTCGGTGAAGAACGCCTCCGTGCCGAGCGTGCGGGCCGGGCGGTTGACCGCGAACCCGACGACCCCGGCGCGCGAGCCGACGAGGGCCCGCGCCGCGGAGCTGGGCTGCCACTGGTGCGCCTCGGCGATGTCGAGGATCCGCTGGCGCGTCTGCTCGCTCACGCCCGGGCGCCCGTTGAGCGCGAAGGACACCGCGCCGGGGGACACTCCCGCCAGGCGCGCGATGTCCGCGATGGTGACGCGCTTCGCCCGTGACATAGACTCACCGTACTAGATCGTTTTAGTTCCTCTCGGAACTCCCCGGCCGGACGGAATACGATGTCCGGACGTTCCCCACATTCTGGCACCGCGAAGGAGCGCCTCCATGCACGAAGAGACCTCGCTGACCGTCGGCCGCGCGAACCGCGTCCTGACGGAGCGCATCCGCCCGGCGATCCACTCCGCGCGGGTGCCGCTCGAGATCTCCGCCCATGCCCTCCCCGGCGAGCCGATCGCGCCGGCCGACGGTCTCGGGCTGGACTACGAGCCGTTCGCGGCGGGACAGCAGTGGGGACCCGCGTGGGGCACCACCTGGTTCCGCGTCCGCGGCGAGGTCCCCGCCGCATGGGCCGGTCGGCGGGTCGAGGCCGTGATCGACCTCGGCTTCGACGTGAACATGACCGGCTTCCAGTGCGAGGCGCTCGTCTACCGGCGAGGCGCGGACGGCGAGCCGGTACCGGTCAAGAGCCTCAACCCCCGCAACCAGTGGGTGCCGGTGGTCCCCGTCGCAGAGGGCGGCGAGTCGGTCGAGCTGTTCCTGGAGGGGGCGTCGAACCCCGTGCTCCTCGACTACCACCCCTTCCTCCCCACCCAGGAGGGCGACATCCGCACCTCCTCGCCGGAGCCGCTGTACCGGATCCGCCACATGGATCTCGCCGTCTTCGAGTCCGAGGTGTTCGAGCTCGCGCTCGACGTGGAGGTCCTGCTGGAGCTGCAGGCGGAGCTTCCGGAGACCTCGCCGCGGCGCATGCGGATCCTCCAGGCCCTCGACGACGCCCTGGACGTCCTGGACCTGCAGCGGATCACCGACACCGCCGCGGACGCCCGGGAGCGGTTGGCCCCGGCGCTGGAGTCGCCGGCCGACGCCAGCGCGCACCGGATCGCCGCCGTCGGGCACGCGCACATCGACTCGGCGTGGCTGTGGCCCGTTCGCGAGACCATCCGCAAGGTCGCCCGCACCACCTCCTCCATGACAACGCTCCTGGAGGAGGAGCCGGAGTTCCGCTACGGGATGTCCAGCGCGCAGCAGTACGCCTGGGTCAAGGAGCACCGGCCCGAGGTCTTCGCCCGGATCAAGGACGCCGTGGCCGAGGGACGCTTCCTGCCGCTGGGCGGCATGTGGGTGGAGTCGGACACCGTGATGCCCACGGGCGAGTCGCTCGTGCGCCAGTTCTCCCACGGGCAGCGCTTCTTCGAGCGCGAGTTCGGGATCCGCTCGCGCGGAGTCTGGCTCCCGGACAGCTTCGGCTACTCCCCCGCCCTCCCGCAGCTCATGCGCCGGGCCGGCTTCGAGTGGTTCTTCACGCAGAAGATCTCCTGGAACCAGCGCAACGTCTTCCCGCACCACACGTTCGACTGGGAGGGCATCGACGGGTCCCGCATCTTCACGCACTTCCCGCCGATGGACACCTACAACTCGCAGCTGAGCGGGATGGAGGTCGCCAAGGCGTCGCGCCAGTTCAAGGAGAACCGCGTCGCGACCATGTCGATCGCCCCGGTCGGCTGGGGCGACGGCGGCGGGGGCACGACCCGCGAGATGACCGGCAAGGCCGCGCGCATGGGGTCCCTGGAGGGCGCCGCGCGGGTGGAGTGGAAGCACCCGGACGACTTCTTCGATGACGCCAAGGCCGAGCTGCCGGATCCCGCCGTCTGGGTCGGGGAGCTGTACCTGGAGCTGCATCGCGGCACCCTCACCAGCCAGCACGCGACGAAGGCCCTGCACCGCTGGGCGGAGCAGGGCCTGATCGAGGCGGAGCTGTGGGCGGCGACCGCCGCCGTGCGCCGCGGGACGCCCTACCCCCACGACGAACTTGACCGGCTGTGGCAGCTGGTCCTGCTGCACGAGTTCCACGACATCCTCCCCGGCACCTCCATCGCCTGGGTGCACCGCGAGGCCGTCGAGGTGCTCGGCGGCGTGCTGGACGATGCCCGCGGGATCTCCGACGCCGCCCGGCGTGCTCTCGCCGGCGAGGGCGATCGGCGCATTCGCTTCACGCCGACCTCGGTCGGTCTCGGCGCCGGAGCCGTGGCGCTCGGCGCCGCCGCCGTCGATGCGTCGGATGCGGCGGCCACGCTGACCGAGGAGGACGGCGGTTTCCGCCTGGAGAACGAGCTGGTGTCGATCCTCGTGTCCGCCGAGGGGCTCATCACCTCCGCGGTGGACCGCGCGAGCGGGCGCGACGCGATCCCCGCGGGCCGACCGGCGAACCTGTTCCAGCTCCACCAGGACTTCCCGAACATGTGGGACGCGTGGGACATCGACCGGTACTACCGCAACCGCGTCGAGGACCTCACCGGGGTGTCCTCGATCTCCGCCTCGGTGGAGGGCGGCGCCGCCGTGGTGGTCGTGGAGCGGGCGTTCTCGGAGTCGCGGCTGACCCAGACGATCGTGCTGCAGCCGGGATCGCGGACCGTCCTGCTGCGCAACGACATCGACTGGCACGAGACCGAGAAGCTCCTGAAGCTCGCGTTCCCGCTGGACGTGTTCGCGCGCGAGACGCTGGCGGAGACGCAGTTCGGGTTTCAGCGCCGGGCCACGCATGTGAACACGAGCTGGGAGGCGGCGAAGTTCGAGACGTCCATGCACCGCTTCGTGCTGGCGCAGGAGGAGGACTTCGGCGTCGCGCTCGTGAACGACTCGATCTACGGCTACGACACGAGCCGCGAGGTCGAGGGCGACGACGTCACCACGACGGTCCGCCTGTCGCTGCTGCGCGCCCCGCGTTTCCCCGATCCCGAGACCGACCACGGGTCCCACGAGATCGAGGTCGGCCTGGTCGTCGGCGCCGACGCGGCGATCGCCACCGCCGAGGGCATCCGGATGAACGCGCTGCCCACCGAGGTGCGCGGAGCGGACGAGGTCGAGCCCCTCGTCCGGGTGACCGGCCCGGGGATCGTCGTCTCGAGCGTCAAGCTCGCGGACGACCGCTCCGGGGACGTGATCGTCCGCGTGTACGAGTCGCTCGGACGACGCACGACCGGCGAGGTCGAGGTCGGCTTCCCCCACGACGGGATCCGTGAGGTGACCCTGATCGAGGACGAGCTCGACGAGCCCCGCACCGGCGGCGCGCTGAGCCTTCGCCCGTTCGAGGTCAGGACGCTCCGCATCTCCCGCGCCTGACGGCTCACCGTCCGCGGTTCCCGTCGCACTTCCGTCGAAACCCCTCCTGGCCGCCGAGACCCCCTCGGAATCGCGCGTTTCAGGAGGGGTTTCGGCGCGCAGAGGGGGTCTCGGCGCGGGTGGGAATGCGTCCGACGTGTCAGGCGTCGAGAACACGCGGGCGCGACGCGGGAGCGGCACGCAGCCCGAGCACGATCGCGATCCCCCCGAGCAGCGCCGTCAAAACCGGCGGGAGGAAGACGAGGGCGAACCCGAGCAGCCCGGAGTCCGTCACCGGAGACAGGAATCCGGCGGCGAGAACGACGGCCCAGACGACCAGACCACCGGCCGGTGCCCAACTCCAGAAGCGCGGCCACGCCCGGATGATGCCGATCAACACGACCGCGACGACCGTCAGCACGGCCAGCACCACCTGATACGGGAAGACGATGCTCTTCCACGAGGATTCCTCGGCGTGGGGGTTGGCGGGATCGTCGAGAACGAACCCGGAGACGAAGCGAGCCGCCCAGGGGCTCGCGAGCACGACCTGAAGGATCACCAGGACGGTCGCGACCGGCCGGCGCGCCGTGAGGCTTCCCGCCCGACCCAGGCCGATGACCAGGACCAGGACTCCGAGCGCCCACAGCGCGTCCTTCGCGAGGTGGATCCCGGCGAGAGGACCGCGCGCGACCAGGGCCACGACCGCGGACAGGACGAGAAGCAGGCCGCCGGCCACCCAGGTGCGGCGCCGGGAACGGGCGTCCGGATCCTCGTTCGTCATCGTCCCTCGTCCGTCGTCGTCGCCCACGACATCACCCGCCGTAGCGGGCGGCGATCTCCTCGGTGAGGGCGGGCCAGATCCGCTTGTGGTCCTCGCCGAACGGCACGCCGGACAGGAACGCTGCAGCCAGGTCCCGGGACCGGTCGATGAAGAGGAAGCTCCCCTGGGCCCCGAAGTGGCCGGCGGTCTCCGGCGGGAAGGAGTCGGCAAGCCAGTGCGGGGACTTCGCGCCCTTGCGCTCGAACCCGAGACCCCACTGGTTGTCCGGATAGGTGCCGTACCCGGGGACGAGCCCGGGCAGCCCCTGGCGCGAGACCCGCAGCGCCAAGTCGCGGAGCTCGGCCGGGATGAGCGTGGGGCGCAGCACCTCGCGGCCGAAGACGAGCAGATCCGTGACGGAGGAACGCGCCCCGGCGGAGGGGCGACCGGTCACGTCCGTCTCCGTCATCCCGAGCGGCGCGACCACCTCGCGGGCCATCCACTCGGCGAAGGGCATGCCCGCAGCCTCGGCGACGACGCCCGCCAGGAGGTCGAATCCCGCGTTGGAGTAGATGCGGCGCTCCCCCGGTGCGCGCTGCGGATCCTCCCCCTCGAACGGCAGGCCGCTGGTGTGATCGAGCAGATGGAGCACCGTCGATCCCTCGGGCCCGGCCGGGTCGTCGAAGTCCAGGAGGCCGTGGTCGATCGCCACGAGTGCTCCCCAGGCCGTGAGCGGCTTGGTCACCGAGGCCAGCGGGAGCACCTGGTGCGGGTCGCCCTGGATCGCGAGGGTTCGATCGGCGTCCGTGACACCGATCAGGGCCGGGTGCGGGAAGCCGTCGGTCGCGGCGAAGGTCGTCGTCTCCACGCAGCCATCGTCCCATGCGGCGGCGCGGCGGAGACCGCGGAGCCCCGGTCCAGACGTCTGGACCGGGGCTCTGCGAAGGGGATCAGGCGCCGCGCAGGCGCTCCGCGAGGTAGGCATCGAGCTGGTCCAGCGCCACGCGCTCCTGCGCCATCGTGTCGCGGTCGCGCACGGTGACCGCGCGGTCCTCCAGCGAGTCGAAGTCGATGGTGACGCAGTACGGCGTCCCGATCTCGTCCTGGCGACGGTAGCGACGGCCGATCGCCCCGGCGTCGTCGAAGTCGATCACCCAGTGCCCCCGCAGGTCGTCGGCGACCTCGCGCGCCAGCGGCGAGAGCTTCTCGTTGCGCGACAGCGGAAGAACGGCGACCTTGATGGGCGCCAGCCGCGGGTCGAGCTTCAGCACCGTCCGCACGTCCGTCCCGCCCTTCGCGTTCGGAACCTCCTCCTCGCGGTAGGCGTCCACGAGGAACGCCATCATCGCGCGGGTGAGGCCGAAGGACGGCTCGATCACGTACGGGGTGTACCGCTCGCCGGAGGCCTGGTCGAAGTACGTCAGGCTCTGGCCGGACACCTCGGAGTGACGGTTGAGGTCATAGTCGGTCCGGTTGGCGACGCCCATGAGCTCGCCCCACTCCTTGCCCGGGAACCCGAAGCGGTACTCGACGTCGATCGTGCCGGCCGAGTAGTGCGCCCTGTCCTCCTCCGGGACGTCATAGCGGCGCATGTTGTCGGGATCCACGCCGAGGTCGACGAACCAGTCCCAGCACTTCTCCACCCAGTGCTCGAACCACTCCTGCGCCTCGGCCGGAGGGGTGAAGTACTCGATCTCCATCTGCTCGAACTCGCGCGTGCGGAAGATGAAGTTGCCGGGGGTGATCTCGTTGCGGAACGCCTTGCCGACCTGCCCGATGCCGAACGGCGGCTTCTTGCGGCTGGCGGTCAGCACGTTGGCGAAGTTCACGAAGATGCCCTGCGCGGTCTCCGGGCGCAGGTAGTACATGCCGGACTCGTCGTCCACGACGCCGAGGTAGGTCTTGACGAGGCCGGAGAACGCCTTGGGCTCGGTGTACTGCCCCTTGGTCCCGCAGTTCGGGCACGGCACCTCGGCCAGTCCGCCCTCGGCGGGGCGGCCCTTACGGGCCTCGAAGTCCTCGACGAGGTTGTCCGCGCGGAAGCGCTTGTGGCAGTGGAGACACTCCACGAGCGGGTCGGTGAACGTCTCGACGTGTCCGGAGGCCTCCCACACGCGCTTCGGGAGGATGATGCTGGAGTCCAGGCCCACCATGTCGCCGCGGCCGCGGACGAACGTCTGCCACCACTGGCGCCGGATGTTCTCCTTCAGCTCCGTGCCGAGGGGGCCGTAGTCCCACGCGCTCCGGGATCCTCCGTAGATCTCCCCCGCTTGGAAGACGAACCCACGGTGGCGGGCGAGGCTGATGACCTTGTCGAGGCGGGACTGTTCGGCCATGGCGGCTCCAATGGTCGTGAGCGGAGGATCGTCCGGCGATGCCGGTGATGCCAATCCTATCCGCGGGGCGCCTCCCCCTCCGGCGCTCCCCTGCCCGCCTGCGCCGCGCGGGCGGCGGCTGCGGCGCGCTGCAGCCAGGCGGGCGTCGTTCCCGGGCGAGCCAGCGGGATGAGCAGCCCCGCGGAGCTGTCGGCGACGAGCTGCTCCGCCCGGCGCACGCGGGTCGCGGGCTGCTTCGCGGTCGCGATCCAGTGGCGCACGACCTTGCGGTACCCGGGGGTGGACGCGGCGAGGAAGGCGACCGTCGCCGGGGACGCGTCGATGATCCGCTGCACCTCCGGCTCCAGCTCGGCCTCGGCGTTCTCGTGCGAGTACGTGCCGGTGCGATCCGCCCGTCGCGCCTCGAACGCGGCGAGGCCCGCCGGCGTCATCCGGCCCTCGGCGCGCAGCCGCTCGACGTGGGCGACGTTGACCTCGGACCACGTGCTCCCCGGGCGCCGCGGCGACCACCGCTGCCGGCGGCGGTCGTCGTCCACACGCTGGGAGACCGAGTCGATCCACCCGAAGCACAGCGCCTCGAGGACGGCGTCGGCCCAGGAGAGGCCGCGTTCCGCCTCGGGGACGTGGGCCTTGCGCAGCTCCATCCACAGCTCGCCGGCCGTCTCGTGGTTCTGCTCCAGCCACGCCCGGAACTCGGCGGCATCGGCGAAGAAGACCGCCGGCCGGTCGGCGCTGCCGCCCGGCCGCCCCGCAGGCACCGGGCGGGCGTCGCTGTCGTTCATCCCGCCAGGATGCCACGAGCCCCCGACATCGCGGTGTCCGATGCCGGTGGCAGGATCGCGGCATGGAACAACGAGTGAGCTTCCTGACCCTGGCTGTCGCCGATGTCGCCCGCAGTCGCGCCTTCTACGTCGAGGGTCTGGGGTGGCGGCCGATCTTCGAGGCGGACGACGTCCTCATGCTCCCGGTCGCGGACCGTGTGATCCTCTCGCTGTGGTCGGTCGCGGGGTTCACGGAGGAGATCGGGGAGGCCCCGGCTCCGGGGCTGGCTCCGGTCACGCTGGCGCACAACGTCGCGAGCGAGGCCGAGGCGGACGCCGTGCTCGCCGAGGCGGCGGCGCTCGGTGCCGACGTCCGTCCCGCCGTGCGTCGTGAGTGGGGCGGGTACTCCGGATACTTCGCCGACCCCGACGGCTTCCGTTGGGAGGTCGCGGTCAACCCCGGGGAGACCGGCGCGTTCGTGCTTCCCCGTCCGTGACGCGGCGGGGCAGGGCGAGGTCGCCCGCTGTCACTGCGCGAACAGGTAGCCCCGCTCGACGTCGAAGCCCACGATCCGCAGACCACGGCCAAGGGTCTCCTCCATCCGGGTGCGCAAACGCATCCGCCACTCGTGCGCGGCCTCCGGATCCGACGTGCGCATCGCCTCGATGTCCGCCGGGATCTCCACGGTCTCGACGACGGTGTCCTCGGCCGGGGGCTTGGCGATGTCGGCGAGCGCCCATTCCACGTCCAGGCGGTCGCTCTCGTCCCCCGCGTCCCCGCCGCCGAAGATCCCGTAACGGTTGACCGAGTAGCCGGTCACGCGCGCCCCCAGCACGGTGAGGAAGAAGTGCGCGTTGCGGGCGACGAGCGGATCGAAGGTCCACGTGATCCGCCCGACCTCGCGGGAGAAGGCCCACTGGCGCTGGTGCTCCTTGAGCTCGCGACCCCAGCCGCGTCCCCGATACTCCGGCAGCAGGGCGGTGATGTGCGAGTGCATCGTGCGCCGCCCGGGCTCCCCGAAGAACGCGATCGACGCGCCGACCATGCGCTCCTCGCCGCCGTCGCTGTCGAACAGCCCCACGACGTAGTTGCCCGACTGCTGCAGCGCCCGCAGGGTGCCGGCGTCGATGACGCGCTCGGGTCCGCGGATCGAGTCCAGCAGGCCCTGCGCATCCAGGATCAGTTCGACGGTGTCAAGATCACGCACGGTTCGCACGCCCCCAGTCTGCCCCTCCCCGCCCCCAGGACGAAACGCGCGCCCTGCGCGCCTGTTTCACGGTCGGCCCGCCCCTCCCTTCCAGACAGGGCCAGCGCCCCGCATCATCGGCGACCGCGCCTCGTCATTCGTGCCGACGCCGACCGTGCATCTGCACCGCGATGCCCGCCCGCCGGGCTCCCTCCGCGAACCTGTCGTCATAGGTCCAGACCTCATGGGCGCCGAGCGCGATGGCGGTGGCGAGGTGAATCGCATCAAGTGTTCGCACCACCGGCGGCTCGAGGGTTCGCGCGAAGGCGAGCACCACATCCGTGATCGGCGCAACGCCGACTCCGCTCAGCGCGTCCGGCACCGCGTGGTCTGCGGCGTCCCCGGCGAATCGAGATCGCAACGCGCGCGAGACCTCGACCTCCGCCAGTCGGGAGGTCATGAGCGTCGCGGCGTCATCGACGGCGAGGCGCAGCGCATCCGCCAGGGAGTCGGATTCGTCCTCGGCGACGACGCGCTTCATCAGCGCGCTCGTGTCGATGTAGAGGATCCTCACGCACGCTCCTCGCGCAGATCGTCGAGGACGCTCTGGATCGTGACCCCGTCCGGCAATGACAGGGACGCCCGCACATCGCGAAAGGGCTCCACCGGCGGATGCGCCCAGTCCGGATAGAAGGGCTGACGCGTGCCCCCACCGAACCCGAGGTGCTCCGCGACCGCCCGGCGGACGATCTCCTGCTGACTGATGCCGGTCCGAGCTGATTCGGTCTTGAGTGCCGCTGCGGCTTCGGCACCCAACCTCAGGTTCATAGCCATACGTGATGGTACCACTCAGGGCGTCGAGTGGTACCACTTCGCGGCCCGGCTCGCCCGATCCCGGATCCGCGCGCAACATATTCTGGAATGATGAGCACCCCGCAGAAGACCCGTGAATCCGGCGATCGCGACACCCGGTTCTTCGGACAGCCGTGGGCGCTCGCGCACGTGTTCGGCGTGGAGATGTGGGAGCGCTTCAGCTTCTACGGCATGCAGGGCATCCTGCTGATCTACCTGTACTACTCGGTCACCGACGGCGGTCTCGGCATCCCGCAGGGCATCGCCGGCGGGATCGTCGGTGCCTACGGCGGATCCGTGTACCTGTCCACGATCCTCGGCGCGTGGGTCGCGGACCGCCTTCTCGGATCCGAGCGGACGCTGTTCCTCAGCGCGATCGTCATCATGGCCGGACACCTCGCCCTGGCCTTCCTCCCCGGCGTGGTCGGCGTCGGCGTCGGCCTCGTGCTGGTCGCCATCGGCTCCGGCGGGCTCAAGGCGAACGCGACCGCCGTCGTGGGCACACTGTACTCGGAGAAGGACACCCGCCGCGACGCCGGCTTCTCCCTCTTCTACCTCGGGATCAACCTGGGCGGATTCCTCGGCCCCATCCTCACCGGCCTCATGCAGTCCACGCTCGGCTTCCACTTCGGCTTCGGCATCGCGGCCGTGGGCATGGCCGCAGGTCTCCTCCAGTACTCGTTCGGCCGGCGCTCGCTCCCCGAGGCCGCGCGCCGGGTCGCCAACCCGCTTCCCGCCCGTCGCTACCCGCTCGTCGGGATCATCGCGGCGGCCGCGGTCCTCCTCGTGGTCGCCCTCGTGCTCGCGGGGGTCATCCGCGCCGACAACCTGTCCACCATCGTGATCATCGGCACGCTCGCGGCGACGGTGGCCTACTTCGCCGTGATCCTCGGGAGCCGTCGCATCGACGCGACCGAACGCTCGCGGGTCTGGGCGTTCCTGCCGCTGTTCATCACCAGCGTGGCGTTCTGGTCGCTGTACCAGCAGCAGTTCACGGTCCTCACCGTCTACTCCGACGCCCGCCTGAACCGTGACCTGTTCGGCTGGGAGATGCCGGTGTCGTGGGTGCAGTCGATCAACCCGGTCTTCATCATCGTGCTCTCCGGCGTCTTCGCGGCCCTGTGGACGAAGCTCGGCGCCCGCCAGCCGACGACCCCGGTCAAGTTCGCCCTCGGAGCGATCATCATGGGCGCGGCGTTCCTGCTGTTCCTGCCGTTCGCGGGCGGCGCGGACAACTCCACGCCGCTGCTCGCGATCGTGGGCATCCTGCTCGTCTTCACGATCGCCGAACTGCTCCTGTCGCCCATCGGCCTGTCCGCCGCCACGAAGCTCGCCCCGGCCGCCTTCCACACGCAGATGGTCGCGCTGTTCTTCCTGTCCGTGGCGCTCGGCACCGCGATCTCGGGCTGGCTCGTGCAGTTCTACGACCCGACGAACGAGGTGCCGTACTTCTCGATCCTCGGCGGCATCGCGATCGTCGTGGGCCTCGGGCTGTGGATCAGCGCCAAGCCGGTGCTCGCCCTGATGAAGGGCGTGCGCTGAGTCCGGTCAGAACGCGTACTCCATGAGCTCCACGCCCAGGATCCGGAAGGCGTCGTGGGCACGGAGACGGTGCATGATCGACAGGTCGTCGAAGCACACGATCAGCGCGTAGGCGACTCCCGCGCGCGGCCCTGCGAGCACCCCGGCCTCGACGCGGACCCCGTCCTCCCGACCGGTCTTGTTGACGAACAGGATCCCGTGGGAGTCGTTCTCGTGCGCGAACGGGTCCAGACCGGTCGCGGCGGCCACGAGGCTCAGATCGTGGTTCAGGCTCAGCCACTCGGACACCTGCGCGCTGACCGCCGCATCGACGACCCGCGAGTTCACCAGGTCGGCGAACAGGCGCGCCAGCTCCCCCGCGGTGCCGACGGCGAGGTGCGGAGCGTCATCGGGCCCCCGCCGGTCTCGTGTGCGGTCGAGCAGCGCCAGGCGCTCCAGTCCGAGCTCCTCGATCCGCGCCCGGACCCGGTCCAGGCCCACGTGGTCGAGCAGGGCGTTGACGGCGATCGGATCCCCCACCGCCGCCGCGAGAGTCGCGAGATCCGTGAGCGGGAGCGCCGGTGCCCGCAGATGCTGCCACACCCCGCCGATCGCGACCTGCTCGAGCTCCGCCCGCTCCACGACCTCCAGCGGGTCGATGCGGCCGGTCTCGAAGGCGGCCGCGGCCTCCACGAGCAGCGGCACGACCCCGAGGCCCCCGATCGGCAGCGTCACGTGGTCGTCGCCGGCGAGCACGCGTTCGCCGTGGTCCAGGTCGACGACGTGCACGGCGACCTGCGCCCCGGACTCGACCAGCCCTTCCAGGGCACGAAGGGTCGCGTCGAAGGAGCGGCGGCCGATCGCGGCGCGACGCGGAAGTCGTCGGGACGACCGCTGCGATCGGCGCAGGGCCGTGGACGGCGAAGGCTCGGGGGAGGTGCCCACGCGGATTCCTTCCGAGAAGGAGAGGGGGAGGTCGGCGCACGAGGACGTCGGTCGCACGGCTGCCCGCACGTCCCACGTCCCCCCGCGCCAGGGCTATCGTAACCCGCGCATGCGGCCGCCGACAGGGTTCGTCGGCGACCGCATCGGCGTCACCAGATGGTGACGCGCTGTGCCGGATCGAGCCACAGCCGGTCGCCTTCCGCGACGCCGAACGCCTCGTAGAAGGCGTCGATGTTGCGAACGATCTGGTTGCAGCGGAACTCGTTCGGCGAGTGGGGATCGACGGTGAGCAGGCGAATGGTCTCCGCCTCGCGGCTCTTCTGCTGCCAGGTCTGCGCCCACGACAGGAACAGGCGCTGGACGCCCGTGAGACCGTCGATCTCCGGCGCGGCCTCGCCCCGGAGGGAGAGCTCGTAGGCCTTCAGCGCGATGCCGAGACCGCCGAGGTCCCCGATGTTCTCGCCGATCGTCAGGGCGCCGTTGACGTGGTGGTCGCCGCTCAACCCCTCCGGCACGAGGGCGTCGTACTGGGCGATGAGCGACCCGGTGCGCTCCTCGAACGCGGCGCGGTCGGCGTCCGTCCACCAGTCCTGGAGCCGGCCGTCGCCGTCGTAACGGCTGCCCTGGTCGTCGAATCCGTGCCCGATCTCGTGCCCGATGACCGCGCCGATGCCGCCGTAGTTGGCGGCGCTGTCGCGGGCGGCGTCGAAGAACGGGTACTGCAGGATCGCCGCGGGGAACACGATCTCGTTCATCAGCGGGTTGTAGTACGCGTTGACCATCTGCGGCGGCATGAACCACTCGTCGCGGTCGATGGGCTTGCCGACCTTGCCCACGGTGCGGTCGTGCTCGAACGCGGCGGCGCGTCCGGCGTTGCCGACGAGGTCGTCCGCCGAGATCTCGACGGCGGAGTAGTCGCGCCAGGTCTGGGGGTGGCCGATCTTCGGGGTGAAGGTCGCGAGCTTGGCGAGCGCCCGCTCGCGGGTCTCCGGGCTCATCCACTCCAGCTCGGAGATGCTCTGCCGATAGGCCTCGATGAGGTTCGCGATGAGCTCGTCCATCGCCTCCTTGGCGGCCGGGGGGAAGTGGCGCTCCACGTACACCTTGCCGACCGCGTCGCCGAGCGAGCCCTCCACGAGGGAGACGCCCCGCTTCCAGCGCTCGCGGATGGTGGGGACGCCGGTGAGCTCGGTGCCGTAGAAGGAGAAGTTCTCGGCGACGATCTCATCCGTGAGGAACCCGGCCAGGCCGTGCACGACCTTCGCGCGCAGCCACGCCTTCCAGTCGTCCAGACGCCCCGGGACCAGCAGCGAGCCCAGGCCCTCGAAGAAGCTCGGCTGGTAGACGACGACCTCGTCGAACGCCCCGGGGTTGGCGGGCGCGACCGTCTCCCGCCACGGGGCGAGGTCGACGCCGACGAGCTCCTGGAACTCGGCCCAGGTGCGGAGGTTGTACGTCTTCACGGCGTCGCGGCTCGCCACGTTGTCCCAGTGGTGGGCCGCGATCTCGTGCTCCAGCGCGAAGGAGCGCTCCGCGTCCCCGGCCGGATCGGCGATCCCGGCGAGCCCGAGCAGGCGCTCGACGTGCGCCCGGTACGCGGCACGCGTGTCCGCGAAGGTGTCGAGACGGTAGTAGCTCTCGTCGGGGAGGGACAGCCCCGCCTGAACGACGAACGGCACGTAGCGCTCCGGGTTCCCGGGATCGGGCTCGACGTAGAGGCCGATCAGCGCGGCGACGCCGCGGCGGTCGAACTCGCCGGCGGCCGCGAGGAGCTCGGGGATCGAGGAGATCGCGTCGACGGTCGCGAGCGGCTCGCGCAGCGGCTCGATGCCGGCGGCCGCGATCCGCTCCGTGTCCATGAAGCTCGCGAACAGGTCGCCGATCTTGCGCGCCTCGGTTCCCGGTTCCGCGTCCTGCGCCTCCTCGATGATCGCCCGCACGTCCTTCTCGGCCTGCTCCGCGAGCAGGTGGAACGAGCCCCAGCGCGCCTTGTCGGCGGGGATCTCGGTGTTCTCGAGGAACGTGTGGTTCACGTGACGGTAGAGGTCGTCCTGGGGGCGGATCGCGGGATCGAACTCGCCGGTGGCGAGGCCGGAGGGCAGCACGTCGGTCATGGATCCCACCCTATGCGCGGGCGGCGACACCGCGTCCTATCGTGTTCCCATGGCACGCACACCCGCCGCGTCGGCCGCCGCCGCCGGTCCCGCGTCCCCGGCGGCGTCGCCCGCGCGGATCGCCGGCCTGGACCTGGCCCGCTTCGTCGCCGTGGCCGGGATGATGGCGGCGCACGTGTGGACCGTGACCCCGTCCGGGGAGGAGTCCCTCGCGGCCGCCGCGGTGTCGGGAAAGGCGGCGGGGCTGTTCGCGGTGCTCGCCGGCGCCGGGATCGCCCTGACCTCGCGGCGCGATCTCGCCGCCGGACGCGTCGGCGCCGCCCGACGCAATCTCTTCGGGCGCGGCCTCGCCCTCGTGATCATCGGCCTCACGCTGGGCCTGGCGCCGTCCGGCGTGCTCGTGATCCTGGTCTTCTACGGCGTCCTGTTCTGGGTGGCGATGCTCCTGGTGCGCTGGTCGGACCGTGCGCTCGTGATCGGCGCCGCGGCCCTCGGCCTGATCGGGCCGGTCGCCACCGCCCTGCTGCGCGCGGCGCTCGCGCAGCTCTTCGGACCCCCGGCGGGCGCGAGCACGCCGTCCTGGCCGAGCCTGCGGGATCCGCTCGCTCTCCTGCAGGACGTCCTGCTGACCGGCGCCTACCCGGTGCTGACCTGGATCGTCTACGCCATGGTCGGGATGCTGGTCGGCCGCGTCCTCCTCCGGGCGTCCGATGCAGGATCCCGGGCACGTGCGGCCCGGCGACTGGCGGTCGTGGGCGCCGTCGCCGCGCTCGGCGGCTGGGGGCTCAGCGCCCTGCTCGCGGGACCGTTCGGCACCCTGGCGGCGCTGGAGGCGGAGCCCGCCTGGCTCGGCAGGGATGTCGAGGGCGCGTTCTACGCGTCCGGGTACGGCACGCCGCCGCCCGGGAGCCTCTGGTGGCTCGCCTCTCCCGCGCCGCACACGGGGACGCCGTTCGACCTCGCGATCACCACGGGCGTCGCGCTGGTGGTGATCGCCCTGTGCCTGGCGGCCGGGGCTGCGCTGCACGGGATCGGCGCGCGGCTGGTGGAACCGGTGCGGCGGGCGGGCGCCGCTCCGCTCACGATCTACACGCTCCACGTCCTCGCGACCGCGGTGACCGGGCTCGTGCGGGAGTCCGACGACGGGGCCCCGTGGGGCGTCGCGTGGTACGTGTCCAGCCCGGGGATGTGGGCGCTGCACGTCGCCGGCGCGGTGCTGGTCGGCCTCGTCCTGCTGCTGCTCGACCGCCGCGGGCCGTTGGAGACGTTCGTCTCGTGGTCGGGGCGGCTGTTCTCCCGGACCCCGCGGGCCTGATCCCGCTCAGTCGCGGGCGCGCCGCGCGGAGAACCACCGCCGGCGCGGACGCTGCTCGTCCGGTTCGGCGGTCGGGGCTTCGTGTCGCGCCTCTCGCCGCTGCCGCCACGCCGCGACCTCGGCGTCGGCGTCGCGCGTCCGCGTGACGACCGGCGGGCCGCCCTGCAGCTGCCGCCGGGCCTCGACCACCCGACGGTTGAAGTCCTCGATCAGGGCGCGGACATCCTCTTCACGCCCGAGGGCGTCGAGCGTCTCCTCCATCCCGCGGTCCTCCACGCGCAGGAGAAGGGCGGGCGGGCCGAGGCCGGTCAGTCCCTCGCGCTCGATCTTCCGCCGGATCCACCAGTCGGGATCCGACGACGCGGCCAGTCCCTCCAGGGGCTTGCCTGCGCCGGGAAGGTCGTCGAACTCGCCGCGACGGATCGCGACCTGGATCGCGGTCTCGACGATCGCCGGCATGGTCTCGGCGTTCAGGACGGCGGGTGACGGCGCGGGCTCCGTGCGGCCTCGGTTCCGTTCGACGGCGGCGCGGTAGCGATCCTCAGCGTCTCTCGTCCCGGTCATCGTGCACCCCCTGCGGTGTCGGCGTCCTCCTCCAGCCTACGACGGTCCGCCGCGGGCCGGTCCGGGACCACGCGCCGGGGACGTCGGCGCCACGGCCTAGGCTCGGTGGGTGGCCCGCTCCTCCCTCAACCGCGAGATCCTGCGCCTGGCGATCCCCGCACTGGGCGCGTTGATCGCCGAGCCGGCGTTCCTGATCGTGGACGCGGCGCTGGTGGGGCACCTGGGCACGACACCGCTGGCGGGCCTCGGCATCGCCTCGGCGGTGCTGCAGACCTTCGTCGGCCTGATGGTGTTCCTCGCGTACTCCACCACGCCCGCCGTGGCGCGCAGGTTCGGGGCCGGGGATCCCGGCGACGCCGTCTCCGTCGGGATCGACGGGATGTGGCTCGCTCTCGGGCTCGGTGCGGTGCTGGCGGTCGCCGGCGCGTGGTCGTCGCCGTGGCTGGTCGGTCTGTTCGGGGCCTCGGAGGCGGTCGCCCAGCAGGCCGACACCTACCTCGTCATCTCGATGTGGGGCCTTCCGGCCATGCTCGTGGTGTTCGCGGCGACGGGACTCCTGCGCGGGATGCAGGACACGATGACCCCGCTGTGGATCGCGGGCAGCGGCTTCGCCGCCAACGCCGCGCTGAACGCGCTGTTCATCTACGGGCTCGGCTGGGGCATCGCGGGCTCCGCGCTCGGCACGGTGGTCGCCCAATGGGGCATGGTGGGCGCGTACGTCGTCGTCGTGGGACGCCTCGCGCGGCGGCACGATGCGTCGATCCGGGCGGAGCTGTCCGGCATCCGAGGCTCGGCGCGGTCGGGGGGCTGGCTGTTCCTGCGCACCGTGTCGCTGCGCGTCGCGCTGCTGGCGACCGTGGGCGTCGCCACGGGCATCGGGACGACCGAGCTCGCCGGGTGGCAGGTCGTCTACACGGTGTTCTCCGCGGCGGCCTTCGCCCTCGACGCCCTCGCGATCGCGGCGCAGGCGCTGATCGGCAAGAACCTGGGGGCGAAGGACGAGCAGGCCGCCCGGCAGGTGCTGGCGAGGACGGTGGCCTGGGGGACGTGGTTCGGCGTGGTCGTGGGCCTCGCGATCGGAGCGCTCTCCGGTGTGATCGGCCTGGTCTTCACCGGCGACCCGGACCTCGCCGCCCTCATCCAGCCCGCCCTGATCGTGCTGGCCGTCGCGCAGCCCGTCGCGGGCGTCGTGTTCGTCCTCGACGGAGTGCTCATGGGCGCCGGGGACGCCCGCTACCTCGCGCTGGCGGGCGGCATCAACCTCCTCGTCTTCCTTCCCGCCCTCGCCGTCGTCGCCGCGACCGGCGTGGACGGGGTCGCGGGGCTCATCTGGATCGCCGTGGCGTTCTTCGGCGTGTACCTGCTGGTGCGCCTCGCGACCCTCGGCCTGCGCGTACGCACCGGCCGCTGGCTGCGCGTCGCGGTATGACGCACGGCACGTGACGGGATCCCTCGTCCTCCACCGCGGACGAGAATCTCGCCTTCCCCCCCGTGTCCGCGCCGCGACTCATCGACCGCTCAGAACCCTGGCACTCTGGCATGCAATCCGCCATACTCGAAGGGTGCTGTCGATGTCCGAACCTCAGGTCTGGGTGCTGATCGGCGTCCTCGCCGCAGCCATGTTCGGCATGATCACGGTCGTGTCGACGATGTTCATCCACGTCATCAAGTCGGAGATCGGGGGGCTACGCGCGGAGCTCATCGGCGAGATCCGCGCGCTCGATCGCGATGTGTCGGCGCTGTACCGACACGTCCTCGGCATCGACCGCGACTGAGATCGAGAGGCGGCGTTCTCAGCGCGACGGCTCCGGATCCCGGTCCTCGAGCGCCTCCAGATGCGCCAGGGCGCGCTCGCGGTTCCGTCGCTCCTCGTCCTTGGCGGCTCGCCGGGCCTCCCGCCCGCGCGGGCGGACCGGTCCGAGCGGCTCGGAGGCGCGGTGCATCGCGTACCCCCACGCGGCGAGCGCGAGCAGCGGACCCCACAGCCAGAACGGGAACAGCACGGCGGCCTCGAACAGGGCGCCGCCCGCCGGCAGTCCGCCCTCCGCCGCCAGGAGGAGGAAGTCGAGTCCTCCGGTGAGGAACAGCACCGCGACCGCGACCGCGGGGATCACGGCGAGACCGACCGGCACCGGGCGATCCCCGAGCAGGGCGAACCGCGACGAGAACCGCTCTCCCCACGGGCGGATGAGCCCGAGCGTGAGCACTCCGCCGGTGAGCATCCCGGCGCCGAGGAGGAGTCCGGTGAGCAGCATCGCGGGCTCGCGCGCGAAGAGCTCAGCGTCCCCGCCGAACTGCGGCCACGGCGTCAGCCACGACGCGCGCGCGAGGGCGTAGGGCAGGGCGCACGCGGCGGCGACGATCGTGATCGTGCGGCGATGGCGAAGGACGCCTGCGGCGACGCGGCCGTAGGGCGGGCGCGCATCGCCGATGGCCCAGAGCCCGAGCGCCGTCGACACGACGAGGTAGACGGCGGTCGTCCCTGCGAACGGCAGCTGCCGTGCGAAGGCGGGGAGGAGACGCATGAGGAGGTCACCGGCGTCGAGGAGCCGGACGGCGACGAATCCCGCCGCACCCAGGCCGGCGATCGCGACCAGGCCCGCCACCGGGTGCCGGAGCGTCAGCAGCACGATCGCCGCGACGACCAGACCCACCGCGACGAGCGCGAACGTGTAGCCGGCCACCGGTATGACACCGCCGGGGGAGAGGAGGACGACGCCCGCGGCCAGAGCGGCAGCCGCGATCCGGATTCCTGCGGGTCGGCGTGACGCGGAACGCTCGACGACGAGGGCCCGCAGTCCCGTCACGATCCCGGCGAGGCCCAGCAGCAGGCTCAGCACCGCGGACGGGACGGGCGCGATCCACCGGTCGAGCAGGCCCGGCGGCACCTCGGCGAACCATCCGGCGACGCTCGGGACGGTGAGCCGCAGAAGCGCGAGCGCCGTGACGATCGAGGACGCGGCGACCGACAGCAGGGGGAACAGGAGCCTGGTTCGTGCGTGCATGCCTCGACGCTAGGAAGCGGCGCGGCATCCCCGCATCGCCCTCCGGGGTGGATCGGATCACCCGCGCGGGTGATCCTGCTCCGTCGCCGGCCGCAGCACTCCGTTCTCATACGCCCAGATGACCACGTGGATCCGGTCGGGCAGGGCGAGCTTGGCGAGCACGGCCTTCACATGGGTCTTGACGGTATTGGGCGACAGGAAGAGGCGCTGGGCGATCTCGTCATTGGAGAGCCCGGCGGCCAGCAGCCGCACGACCTCCTGCTCCCGCGGGGTGAGCATGGTCAGCGCCGCGGACGCGTCCGGATCCCGCGGCGCCACGGCGCTCCGCACGAATCCCACGAGCGCCTCCAGGGCCCGCCCCCCGACCACGCGCTCGCCCGCCGCGACCGCCACGACCGCGTCCGCGACCGCCTGCGGCGCCGCGTCCTTGGTCAGGAATCCGCTCGCGCCCGCGCGGATCGCCCCCACCGCGTACTCGTCCAGATCGAACGTCGTGAGGACCAGCACGCGCACGCCGGGATGACGACGGCGCACCTCCGCCGTCGCGGCGATGCCGTCGGTGCCGGGCATCCGCACGTCCATCAGCACCACGTCGACCTCCCGCTCGTCCGCGAGAGCGATCGCCTCGTCCCCGGACCGCACCGAGCCCACGATCTCGATCCGCTCGTCCCGCGCCAGCATCAGCGCGAGCGCCTCCCGGAGCAGGTCCTGGTCGTCGGCCAGCAGCACTCGGACCGTCATCCTCGTCCCTCCGTCGCGCCTCGGGCCGCACCGCCATCCCCGTACGGGAACACCGCCCGCACCGTCCACGCCCGGTCACGGCCTGCCGTGCTCGGCCCGGCGGTCAGGACGCCGCCCGCGAGCCGCACCCGCTCGGCGAGGCCGACCAGGCCGGTGCCGCTGCCGAGCCCGAAGTCCCGGCGTCCGGCACCGCCGTCGTCCTCGACGACGGCCTCCAGGGCGCTCCGTTCCCATCGCAGTGCGACCGTCACCCGCACGGGCGGCCTCGTGTGCCGGATCGCATTCGTCAGCGCCTCGCGCACGACGTGGTGGAGCGCGAGCATGGCGCCCGGCCCCAGTGCGACGGGCACGCCGCTCTCGTCCAGCTCGATGTCGACGCGGGGGCTGCGGGCGTCCTCGACGAGCGCGCGCACCGCCGCCAGATCCGGCGCCGGCGAGCGAGACGCCTCGTCGGCGACGACGCCGCGTATGCCCCGCAGCGCCTCCCGGCCGGTCCGGGTGACGACGTCGAGGGCGCGCTCGCTCGTCGGCGGGTCTTCGCGCAGGAGCGTCCGCGCGACCTCCGCCTGGGCGATCATCACCGTCAGCGCATGGGCCACGACGTCGTGGAGATCCCGGCTGATCCGGCCCCGCTCGGCGATCACGGCCTGCTCGGCGCGCATGCGCGCGGCGTCCTCGACCCGGATCCGGCGCGAGCGCTCCAGTGCGCCGAACGCCCACGCTGCGGCGTTGACGGCCGCGAGACCGACGAACGAGCCGAGACGCAGGAGCGGATCGGGAAGGTCCGTGGCGAGCGCCGACACGATGCCGGCGCCCATGACGCCGACGCCCAGCGCCGCGAGGCTCAGTCGCGTCGTGCACTGGACCGCGACCTGGCCGAGGCAGAGCAGGAACGCCGCCGCGGACGGATACAGTGCGGCCGCCACGACGCCGTACGCCGGGAGCAGGGCGAGCGCGAGCATCACCAGGGCCGCGGCGACGAAGGCGGGTCGCGGATGCCGGACGGCGACGAACGAGGCGGCGTGGAGCCCGACGAACAGGGCGATGGCCGCGACGACGACGAGCGGGGGGCCGTCCGCCTGGACGAGGGACACGATCGTGGCCGGCAGGAGGACGACCGTGGCCGCGGCGGTCGCGATGACGTCGATCCGGAGCCAGAACCGCGGCGAGGCCGTTCGCGCGGATGCGCGCGACGCGGCCCTGCCCTGTGCTCTCACCCCCTCATGCTCCCATCCCGGGTCCGGTCCGCGGCGGTCCGCCGGTCGTCATCCGGCGTGCCGCCGGCACCACTCGTACATGATGACGGCCGCTGCCGCACTGGCGTTGATCGACCGCGTCGATCCGTACTGCGTGATCTCCACGTGCCCGCTCGCCGCCGCGATCGCCTCCGCGCTCAGCCCGGGCCCCTCCTGCCCGAAGAGCAGGACGCAGCGCGCGGGCAGGTCCGCCTCCTGCACCGGGAGGGCGCCCTCGACGTTGTCCACCGCGATGATCGGGATGCGTTCGTCCCGCGCCCACGCGGCGAAGGCCGCGACGTCCTCGTGATGCACGACATGCTGGTAGCGATCGGTCACCATCGCCCCGCGGCGGTTCCACCGGCGCCGACCGATGATGTGCACGGTGTCGGCGAGGAAGGCATTGGCGCTGCGCACGATCGAGCCGATGTTCATGTCATGCTGCCAGTTCTCGATCGCGACGTGGAACGGGTGGCGGCGGGCGTCCAGGTCGGCGACGATCGCCTCCATGCGCCAGTAGCGGTAGCGGTCGATCACGTTGCGGGTGTCGCCGTGGGCGAGCAGCTCCGGGTCGAAGTGCGCGTCCCCCGGCCAGCTCTCCGGGCCGCCGGGCCACGGCCCCACGCCGTGCGTGCTGCGTTCGGGCGTCTCGGTGCTCACTCGCTCAGCCTATTCACCGGTCGCCGGCCGCGGCTCCGGCCCGCGCCGGCCGGCCGCACCGACGCGGGTAGGCTCGTCCCATGCCCTCCGACTCCCGTCGCCCCGACGACTCCGCGGCTCGCCGCGCCGTGGCGATCTGCACGTGGGCGGGGATCGGGACGGCGGCTCTCGGGGTGCTGCTCGTCGCCGTGCCGTCGTTGCTGCCCGTCGGCGGTCCGTGGGTGCAGCTGGCGCTCGGGGCGATCACGCTCTTCCTCGCGTTCCGCGCGCGGGCGATCGGGATGCGCGGTGTGAACGACTTCGACGGCCGACTGGGGCTGCTGGCGGCGATCGCCGGTTTCGCGATCATCTTCTTCGCCGGACAGGTCGCCTTCGCGACGCTCTCGAGCCTCGGCGGCTGACCGGGAAGCCGGGACCGGCCCGCCGGTAGGCTGGATCCGTGGCCTCCCCCGCGTTCGACGACTACCTGAAGACCGTGTACGCGCACACGGAGTGGCAGGCCGCCCCGATCACCCCCTCGCAGCTCGCGCTCAAGCTGGGGATCGCGCCGTCGAGCGTCACGGAGATGGTCAAGAAGCTGGCCGCGGCCGGACTCGTCTCCCACGTCCCCTACGGCGCCGTGCGCCTCACCCCTGAGGGCGAGCAGCGTGCGCTGGCGATGCTGCGGCGCCACCGCCTCATCGAGACCTGGCTCGTCCGCGAGTTCGGCTACGCCTGGGACGAGGTCCACGACGAGGCCGAGGTGCTGGAGCACACCATCAGCGACCGCCTGCTCGAAGGCATCGACGAGCGGCTCGGCCGACCCCGGTTCGATCCGCACGGGGATGCGATCCCGGACGCGGCGGGGACCGTCGACCGCGCGCCGTTCGTCCTGCTCGCCGACGCCGCCATCGGTCACGTCGGCCGGGTGCTGCGCGTGGACGACCGCGATCCCGAGCTGCTGCGCGCGCTGGAGAACGCCGGGGTGTCGGTCGGCGTCACCGTCGCGGTCACGCCCGACGGCCCCCGCGTGGAGGGGGCTGCGCTTCCGGACGGCAGCGCGGCGATCGTCTGGCTCACCGCCTGAGGGCGACGCGGATCGCACGCGCCCAGCCGCCGGCTCTAGGCTGATCCCATGTCCGAACGCGCCGAGATCGAATGCTGGCTCACCGACATGGACGGCGTGCTCGTCCATGAGAACGACGCGCTGCCCGGGGCCGCCGACCTCCTCGCCGGATGGGAGCGCGACGGGATCCCGTACCTCGTCCTGACGAACAACTCGATCTTCACCGCGCGCGACCTGTCCGCGCGCCTGCGCGCCAGCGGACTGCACGTGCCGGAGGAGCGGATCTGGACCTCCGCGCTCGCCACGGCGGACTTCCTCAAGCAGCAGCAGCCCGGCGGCTCGGCGTTCGTGATCGGAGAGGCCGGCATCCTGACGGCGCTGCACGAGGCCGGGTTCATCATGACCGAGACGAACCCGGACTTCGTCGTGGTCGGCGAGACCCGCAACTACTCGTTCGAGGCGATCACCAAGGCCATCCGGCTCATCGAGCGCGGCGCGCGCTTCATCGTCACCAATCCCGACGCGACGGGCCCGAGCGCCGACGGGCCGCTGCCGGCGACCGGGGCGATCGCGGCGCTCATCACGAAGGCGACCGGGCGCGAGCCGTACGTCGTCGGAAAGCCCAACCCGATGATGTTCCGCTCGGCGCTGAACAAGATCGGCGCGCACTCCAAGGTCACCGGCATGATCGGCGACCGGATGGACACCGACATCGTCGCCGGGATCGAGGCCGGCCTGCACACGGTCCTGGTCCTCACGGGCATCAGCGACCGCCGCGAGATCGAGCGCTACCCGTTCCGACCGGACGAGGTCGTGGGCGGCGTCATCGATCTCCTCCCCGCTCCGGGCGACGCCCCGGCGAGTCCCGCGGACGAGGCCTCGGAGGGCTGACCCGTGTCGCAGCACACGCTCCTGCTCCTCGTCGGGCTGGTGATCGGCCTGACGACGCTCGTCGTCCTGATCGTCCAGTTCGTGCGGTCGCGCCGCGGCTCCGGGCCGCAGCGCGGGTGGTGGGAGGGTCCCTGGGACGAGGACGAGAAGCGCTGACGACGAGCTGATCCGCGTCGCGCTCGTCCTCCCCAGGGCGGCCCGCTGCGGACTTGTCCACGGTCCGCGCGAAGGGCACGCCGCCCCCGTCCGACGAGCCTCTACGGTCTCTGGTGAACCGAGTTTCCACCGAGCGACAATGGAGGGGTGTACGTGTCACCGGAGATCTTCGCGGTCGTCCTGAGCGCCGTCGGCGTCGTCGTGACGTTCGGGGTCGCCATGGTCGCGGGCTTCGGCTGGTGCGTGCGACGCATCGACGCCGCCGTCGCCCGCCTCGAGCACCGGGTGGACGCGCGCATCGACGCGCTCGACGAGAGACTCACCGCCCGGATCGACGCCGTCGAAGAGAAGCTCACCGCCCGCATCGACGCCGTCGACGAGAGACTCACTGCCCGCATCGACGCCGTCGAAGAGAAGCTCACCGCCCGCATCGACGCCCTGGAGAACCGGCTCACGACGGAGACCACGGACCTCAGGGTGGCGATCGCACGGATCGAGGGCACGCCGCGGCGACTGCTGACGACGCACTGAGTCGTCGGACCGAACCCGATGGGCCTCGGCGGGCCGGCGTCAGGTCAGCGTCAGGCCCGACACCGGCTCCGCAGGCTCCGGCATCCGGAGCGGTCCGTCGCCGGGCGTGATCGTGCCGAGGATCCGCGCGGCCGCGGCGCCCGTCGCCTCGGGCAGCACAGCGGGAACGCCGTTCATGGTGCACCACCCGATGAGGGCGAACAGGATCGCCTCCTTGGCGTCGGCGGGTGCGCCCAGCTCGTCCGCGAGCACCACGTCCGCCCCCGGCAGCGCGGCCCGCAGCCCGTCCATGACCTGCGGATTGCGGCAGCCGCCGCCGGAGACCGCGAGGAAGCGCACCCCGGCCTCGCGGATGTCGGCGGCCACGGTGCGCACCGTGAGCTCGGTGAGCGTCCGGACGACGTCGGCGACGGGGATCGGACGCTCCTGCGCCGCGAGGTGCTGACGCACGTAGTCGAGGTGGAAGTGCTCCTTGCCCGTGCTCTTCGGCGCCGGCAGGCCGTAGTACGGATCCGCCAGCAGCGCCTCCAGCAGCCGCTCGTCGACGTGTCCGGCGGCGGCGATCCGGCCGTCCTCGTCGTAGCCGCGATCGTTCAGCCCCTCGGCGACGATCACCGCGTCGATGAGGGCGTTGGCCGGGCCGATGTCGTATCCGCGCACGTCGCCCTCTCCGCCGACGATCGTGACGTTCGCGATCCCGCCGAGGTTGAGCGCGGCGGCGGGCCGGATCCGTCCGCGCAGCAGCAGGTCGTCGAGGAACGGCACGAGCGGGGCGCCGTTGCCGCCGGCGGTGATGTCGCGGATGCGCACGTCGGACACGACGGGCACGCCCAGACGCTCGGCGATCCACGCCGGCTGGCCGACCTGCAGCGTTCCCCGCGCGGCGTTGCCCTCCACCCAGTGGTAGACGGTCTGCCCGTGCGAGCAGACGGCGTCCACGCCCCCGACGGCCTGCGCGGCCGCCGCGGCGACCTCGGCGAAGGCCTGCCCGATGAGGGTGTCGAGCTCGGCGATCTCGGCGAGCGTGGTGGAGTTCGGCGGCAGGGCGGCGATCAGTCGCCGCCGCAGCACCGGGTCGTAGGGGATCTCGGTCGTGTGCAGCACGCGTCCGCGCAGGAGCGTCCCGTCCCGCTCGAACGCGACCACGGCCGCGTCGATCCCGTCGTGGGACGTGCCCGACTGCAGCCCGAGGACCCTCACCGGCTCATCCCTGCGGCCCTCATCGGTCGTCGTCCGAGGCGGTGCGGAGGATCAGCGCGGCCGCACCGATGAGCGGGCCCTCGTCCTCGAGACCCGATCGGACGACCCGGGTGCGCCGCGAGTAGTCGTGCGCCGCCGTGTCGACGACAGCCCGCTGGACGAGGTCGATGTAGTCCGCCGACACGCGGGAGAACCCGCCGCCGATCGCGACGACCTCCAGGTCGACGAGCGTCGAGGCGTCGGCGAGCGCCGCTCCCACCGCTGCGGCGGAACGCTCGATCGCCGCCCGGGCGATCCGGTCACCGGCTGCGGCGTCGCGCGCCAGGTCCTCGCCGCGTTCGCCCGTCCACCCCTGCGCACGCGCCCAGGCCACGCTCGCAGGCCCCGAGGCCACCTCCTCCAGGGTCAGCGGCCCCTCGGCGTGCACCTGCCCGAGGTGACCGGCGTTGCCCGTGGCGCCCGGCAGGTACCGCCCGCCCATCACGAAGCCGCCGCCCACGCCGGTGGACACGACGATCGACAGCGACGAGGCCGCCCCCTGGGTCGCGCCGAGCCAGGACTCGGCGAGCGCGAGGCACCCGCCGTCGTGCCCGAACGCCGTGCGGACCGGTGCCCCGCGGACGGCGGAGGCGGAGTCGCGCACGGCGCCGGCGAGATCGAAGCCCCGGGCTCGCGGCATGTTCACCGGGTGGATCAGACCGCGCTCGCGATCGATCGGCCCGGCGCTCCCCACGCCGGCCCCGAGCAGCTCGTCCCCCGACGAGAGTCCGGCGAGCGCCGCGGAGATGACGGCGTCGAGCGCCTCGCGGAGCGAGTCGGGCGTGGCGTCCGGACCGGTCGGGCGGCGGGTGCGCGTCGCGTCGACGACGGTGCCGTCCGCGGCGACGAGCGCCGCCTCGAGCTTGGTGCCGCCGACGTCGACGGCCAGGGCGTAGGCGGTCACTGCGGGTCGAGCCCGAGGTCGTCGAGGTCGATGGCCGCGCGCCACTCCAGCCCGGCGGCCTCGATCGCTGCCTGGGCGCCGGTCTTGCGGTCGACGATCACCGCGACCGCCACCACCTCGGCGCCCTCGCGACGCAGCACCTCGACCGCTTTGAGCGCGGACTGGCCGGTGGTGGAGGTGTCCTCCAGCACGACCACGCGGCGTCCCGCCACCTCGGCGCCCTCGATCTGGCGTCCGCGCCCGTGGTCCTTGGGCTCCTTGCGCACGACGAAGGCGTCCAGCGGACGGTCGCTGTCGGCGGCGGCGTGCAGGACGGCGTTGGCGATCGGATCCGCGCCGAGCGTGAGCCCGCCCACCGCGACCACGTCGAGGTCGGCGATGAGATCGCGCATGATCCGACCGATCGCGGGCGCCGCGCGGTGATCCAGCGTGAGACGACGCATGTCGACGTAGTAGGTCGCCTTCTTGCCGCTGGAGAGCGTGAAGTCGCCGTGGAAGACGGCCTCAGCCGTGATCAGGGCGATCAGGGCCTGGCGGTCGGCCTCGAGTTCCGGGGTGCTGAGCGTCACGGGCATCAGTCTACGGCGGCCTCCCGGACGCCCTGGGTGCCGGGAGTGCTGCACGATCCGGGTACGCATGCAGGATCGCTCCCGCGGATCCGCCGTGCTCCCGTGTCGGGATCGTGCATCCGCGCCGCGCGCCGCCGCCGCCCGCCTGGCGTGCCGTCCGCCCAGCGCCTATCGTGGCCCGCGTACGCCACAGAAGGAGGAGCAGCCGTGCTCGACGTCGATCCCTATGCCGCCCTCGCTCGCCTGCGCGAGTTCGCACCGCTGGAGCTGACCAGCCCCGACTTCGCCGACGGCGCGCCGCTCCCGGTCAGTGCCTGGTCGGCCTCCCGCGGAGGAGAGGACCGGTCGCCCGCGCTGAGCTGGGGCGAGCCGCCCGCCGGCACGAAGAGCTTCGCGGTCTCCTGCCTCGATCCGGACGCCCCGACCGGCACCGGGTACTGGCACTGGGCGGTCGCGAACCTCCCCGCCGATCTGCGCTCCCTCGCCGCGGGAGCGGGCGACGGCGAGCCGGGCTCGCTTCCCGCCGGCGCGGTGACGCTCCCCAACGAGGCGCGCCTGCCCCGCTACATCGGCGCGGCTCCGCCGGCGGGGACCGGCGTCCACCGCTACGTCTTCGTGGTCGACGCCCTGGACGTCGAGGCGATCGAGCTCACGGGAGACGAGACGCCCGCGTACCTCGGGTTCAACCGCCACTTCCACACGCTGGCACGCGGCATCCTCACCGGGACGGGCGACCCCGCGGACCGCTGACGCGTCACCTCGCCTCCCCTGCTCTGGACGGATGGCGCGGTTTGCTGCATCATTTCATATTGCGAAAGTTTTTCTTCACTATGTGGATATCTGCAGGAAGCTGACCCGATCCGCCCGGACCGACCCGAGGAGACGCCATGTCCACCCACCGTCAGATCGCCGCGATCACCTACGAGACCGCTGCCCGCGCCGTCTCGCTCGCCATGGAGATCGGCGCGGACCACGGGGTGCGCGCGGTCGTCGCGGTCGCCGACCCCTCGATGACCGTCGTCGCCTACGGCATGGCCGACGGCGCCACCCCGCACAGCGCCGAGACCAGTCGCCGCAAGGCCGTGACCGCGGCCTCGATCCGGCGTCGCACCGCGCAGATCCCTGAGGCCCTGTCCGTCGCCCTGCCGCTGGGCACGGGCGGGGCCCTGACTACGATCGACGGAGGAGTGCCGATCGTCTTCGGCGACGACCACGTCGGCGGACTCGGCGTCGCCGGGGGGACCCCGGCGCAGGACGCCGCGATCGCGCTCGAGACCCTGCACCGTCTCGGCGCACAGGTGGAAGGAACGGAACCATGACCTCGTATCTCTCCCGCGCCGACCTGTCGGTGGCCGCACCGATCGCCGCCTTCGCCGAGGAGTCGCTGACCGCGTCGGGACGGGACCCCGAGGCCTTCTGGGCCGGCGTCAGCGCGATCGTCCACGACCTCGGCCCCCGCAACGCCGCCCTGCTGCGGACCCGGGACGAGCTGCAGCGCCGTATCGACGACTTCCACCGCACGCGCCCGGGCGTCCCGGACCGCGACGCCTACCGCGCCCTGCTCACCGACATCGGCTACCTGGCGGCGGACCCCGGCGCGGTCGCCGTGACGACCGAGGACGTGGATCCGGAGATCGCGACCCTCGCCGGCCCGCAGCTCGTGGTGCCCCTCCTCAACGCGCGCTTCGCCCTGAACGCCGCCAACGCCCGCTGGGGCTCCCTCTACGACGCCCTCTACGGGACGGACGCGATCGACCGGACCGGCGACCTCGCCCCCGGCCGCGCCTTCACCCCCGCCCGCGCGGCCGCGGTGGTCGCGCGGGGTCGGGAGCTGCTGGACGCGATCGCGCCCCTCGCCGGCGGCTCGCACCGCGACGCCACCGGCTACGCCGTCGACGACGAGGGGCTGGCCGTGCGGACCGCCGACGGCGTGCGCCGTCTCGCCGACGCCACGGCCTTCGTCGGCTTCGCCGGCGATCCCGAGGAGCCCCGCGCGGTGCTGCTGCGCCACCACGGCCTACACGCCGAGATCGACGTCGACAGGAACGGGTCGATCGGGCGCACCGATCCCGCGGGCGTCCAGGACATCCTGCTGGAGTCGGCGATCACCACCATCCTCGACCTGGAGGACTCCGTCGCCGCGGTGGACGCCGAGGACAAGGCGCTCGGGTACCGCAACTGGCGCGGCTTCATGGACGGCACGCTCACCGAGACGGTGACCAAGGACGGCCGCACCTTCACCCGCGCCCTGGCCGCGGACCGCACGTACCGCACGGCGGCGGGCGACGAGGTCACCCTCCCCGGCCGGGCGGTGCTGTTCATCCGCAACGTCGGCCACCTGATGCGCACCGACGCCGTGCTCGACCGGGACGGCGAGCCGGTGTTCGAGGGGATCCTCGACGCGGTGATGACCGCGCTGGGCGCCCTGCCGGATCTGGAGGGACCGGACGCCGGGCGCAACTCCCGGACCGGATCGATGTACATCGTGAAGCCGAAGATGCACGGCCCCGAGGAGGTCGCGTTCGCCGTCGAGCTGTTCGGCCGCGTCGAGGAGCTGCTGGGGCTGCGGGCACGCACCCTGAAGATCGGGATCATGGACGAGGAACGGCGCACGTCGGCGAACCTCGCCGCCGCGATCGCCGCCGCGTCCGACCGGGTGGTCTTCATCAACACCGGCTTCCTCGACCGCACCGGGGACGAGATCCACACCTCCCTGCACGCCGGCCCGTTCCTCCCCAAGGCCGCGATCAAGGCGCAGCCGTTCATGCAGGCGTACGAGGATCGCAACGTCGCGATCGGCGTCGCCTCGGGACTGGACGGGCACGCGCAGATCGGCAAGGGCATGTGGGCGGAGCCGGACCTCATGCGCGCGATGCTGGAGAAGAAGATCGCCCATCCGCTGTCGGGGGCGTCCACCGCGTGGGTGCCGTCTCCCACCGCGGCCACCTTGCACGCCCTGCACTATCACCAGGTGGATCCGTTCGCCGTGCGCGCGACGCTTCCGCCGGTCGGCGAGGACGCCCTGGACCGGCTCCTCGTCCCGCCGCTCGCGGGAGAGGGCGTGCTCACCGCGGACGTGGTGGCGGAGGAGCTCGACAACAACGTGCAGTCGATCCTCGGATACGTCGTGCGCTGGATCGACCAGGGGATCGGCGTCTCCAAGGTCCCCGACATCCACGGCACCGGCCTGATGGAGGACCGCGCGACCCTGCGCATCTCCAGCCAGCTGCTGGCCAACTGGCTCCTGCACGGCGTCATCACGCCGGAACAGGTGGATGAGAGCCTGCGCCGGCTGGCGGAGGTGGTCGACGAGCAGAACGCCGGCGACCCCGCCTACGAGCCGCTCGCTTTCCCGGACGGCGCGGAGCCGGGCATCGCGTACACCGCGGCTCGCCGCCTGATCCTGGAGGGGGCGGACCAGCCGAGCGGCTACACCGAGCCGCTGCTGCACGGTCTGCGGCGGGAGAAGAAGGCGCAGCAGCAGCGCTGACCGCATCCGCCGCCGGTCCGGGGATGTCCGCAACCGAAACTAGGCTGGACGCATGCGTCTGGCGACCTGGAACATCAACTCGATCCGCACGCGCGTGGCCCGCGCCGTCGACTTCGTCGTCCGTGAGGACATCGACGTGCTCGCGCTGCAGGAGATCAAGTGCACGCCGGAGCAGTTCCCCTACGGCCCGTTCGAGGACGCGGGCTACCACGTCGAGGCGCACGGGCTGAACCAGTGGAACGGCGTCGCGATCGTCAGCCGCGAGCCGATCACGGACGTCTCGACCGCGTTCGCCGGCATGCCCGGGTTCGCGAAGGGGCATGACGGCCCGGACGCTCCGCTGGAGGCGCGGGCGCTCGGGGCGACCGTCGGCGGCGTGCGCGTGTGGAGCCTGTACGTGCCCAACGGCCGCTCTCTCGGCGACCCGCACCTCACCTACAAGCTGCACTGGCTGGAGGCGCTGCGCCAGGCGACCGCCGCCGAGATCGCCGCGAACCCGGCACAGCCCCTGGCGCTGGTGGGCGACTTCAACATCATCCCCTTCGACGACGACAACGGCGATCCCGACATCGTGGTCGGGCGCTCGACGCACGTCTCGCCGGAGGAGCGCGCCGCCTTCTTCGCCCTGGAGACCGCCGGGGTGCAGGATGTCGTCCGCCCCCTCCTCCCGACCGGGTACACGTACTGGGACTACCAGCGACTGAAGTTCCCCCGCAACGAGGGCATCCGGATCGACTTCGTCCTCGGCTCGCAGCCGTTCGCCGACGCGGTCACCGGCGCGTCGATCCACCGCGACGAGCGCAAGGGCGAGCAGCCGAGCGACCACGTGCCCGTGGTCGTCGACCTCGACCTCGGCACGACGGCGGACGCGGACGACGACCTGCCGATGATCTTCGCGTGACGACGATGCCTGCCTCGCCCTCCGCGGCGCCGCGCACCGCGCCCGTCCGCCTGATCGCGACGGACCTGGACGGCACGCTTCTGGACGCGGCGGGCACCGTCACCCGGCGCACGCGTGCGGCGCTCGACCGGGCCCGCGCCGCCGGCGTGCACGTCGTCCCCGTCACGGCCCGTCAGCCGATCGGCCTGCGCCAGCTCGCCGCGGACGCCGCCTTCGACGCGTGGGCGCTGTGCGGCAACGGCGCGTACGGCATCCACCTCGTGACCGGCGAGGTCCTGTTCGCCCAGGAGATCCCGGCCGCGGTGCAGCAGGAGCTCGCCGACGCGCTGTCGCAGGCGATCCCCGGGCTCCTGTTCGCCAGCGTCCGTGAGGCCGGCGAGGGCTTCGTCACGCAGGAGGGCTACGCCGCGCTCGCGCGCCTGAGCGACCACAAGCGCGATCCGCGGGACATGGTCGGGGTCCCCCTCGCGGACGTGCTGTCGGCACCGAGCCTGAAACTCGTGATCCGGCATCCCGAGGTGCCGATCGCGGAGATCTTCGCCACCCTGCGCGGCCTCGGCCTGTCGGGCTTCGAGGCGACGTTGTCCGGTGCGCCCTTCGTGGAGGTCATGGCGGAGGGCGTCACCAAGGCCACGGGCCTCGCCCAGCTGTGCACGCGTCTCGGCATCGCGCGGGAGGAGGTCGTGGCCTTCGGCGACGGCCTCAACGACCTGGAGATGCTGGAGTGGGCCGGGCACGGGGTGGCCGTCGCCAATGCGATCGACGTCCTGCGCGACGCGGCCGACGAGGTCGCCCCCGGCAACGACGACGACGGTGTCGCCCGCGTGATCGAGCGCCTCGTCGCCTGACCCGCGGCTCCACGCGGCACCCCCCCCCCGCGTCAGGCGATCGCGCGGGTTCAGGCGCGGGGCCGCGTTTTCCGCCTGATGCCGCGCGATGGCCTGAGCTCGCGCGATGGGCCGGCGTGCGCGGGCACGCCCGGACGACGCGGGTCACTCCCCCATGACGCCCGTCTCCGGCTCGCCGGGGGCGCCGGGCGCGTACCGGAGCGAGAGCGTGCCGTTGTCGCCGCTCTCCGCGTGCAGCAGGCGCAGGTTCGCCGGGGCGGCGCCTTCGGGGAACACCTTCTTCCCCTGACCCAGGACGATGGGATAGACCCACAGCTGCAGTTCGTCGTAGAGGCGCTCGGCGAGGAGCGTCTGCGCGAAGTCGATGCTGCCGATCACGTGCACGTCCTGGTGCCGTTCGCGCAGCGCCGCCAGCTCGGCGGCCAGGTCCGCGCCCACGCGGGAGCTTCCCTGCCAGTCCAGGGCGATGTCCGCGTCGCGGGAGGCGACGTACTTCGGCACCCGATCGAAGAGCTGCCCGATCGCCCCCTCCGGGCCGGTGGTGTGGTGCGGCCAGTAGCCGGCGAAGATGTCGTACGTGCGTCGCCCCAGCAGCAGGGCGTCGAGGGTCTCCATGCCCTTCATCACGCTCCGGCCGACCGCTTCGCTGGGGACTCCCGCCTGCCAGCCCCCGAACCGGAACCCGTCGGTCGGATCCTCCTCGGGCCCGCCCGGGGCCTGGGCGACGCCGTCGAGGGTGGTGAACAGGTCGATGATGATGCGTCCGGTCATGATGTGCTCCCTTGCAGCTCTGGTTCGGACGAGCCGGCCCCCGCACTCCGGGCGGGGATCGGCGGGATGTGGAAGGTCCGGGCGAAGTCAGCGAGCGCGGAGACGTCGCCGCGGACGACGGCCAGGAGATCCTGGTCGATCGCCTCGGCGGGAGTGACCTCCCGCGCGATCAGCCGGCGGATGCCGGGACCGGCGACGATCAGCGCGTCGGCCTCGCCGTCGGGAAGCGCCCCGCCCACGGGCGGCGCCGGCGGGGCCAGCTGCACGACCGACAGCGTGCCCGCGTGCACCCGCACACGGAGAGCGACGTCGCCGACGTGCAACTCGTAGTCCCCGTCGACGGCCTCGTCGCGGCGGAACGCGGTGCGCAGGGCCATCGTCAGGGAGTCGGGGGTCACGACGTCGCCCTCCTGCGGATCCCCCATCGCCTGGAACCCCCACCTTCCGAGGGCGAGGATCACCGGTTCCAGCTCGCGGCCGTAGGGGGTCAGCTCGTACACCAGCCCGCAATTGCGCAGCGGTACCCGACGCACGACGCCGCCCTCCTGCAGATCCTTGAGCCGCGTGGACAGGATGTTGGTGGGGATGCGCGGCAGCCCCTGCTTGAGGTCCGTGTAGCGCCGGGGGCCGACCAGCAGATCGCGGACGATGAGCAGCGCCCACCGTTCCCCGATCAGTTCGACGGCCGTCGTCACCCCGCAGTACTGGCCGTAGCTCCGCGCCGCCATGTCAGGCCGACGCGGCAGCGCCGTCCTGTTCGGCGAGGAACGCGTCCGGCCCCTGCTCGGCGGCCTCGGGGGCCATGTAGACGAACTCCATGCCGTTGCCGTCGGGATCCTCGAGGTCGCGCGAGTACATGAAGCCGTAGTCCTTCGCCTCGTTCGGCTCGCTGCCGCCCGCGGCCACGCCACGGGCGATGGTCTCGTCCACCTCTTCGCGGGAGTCACGGCTCAACGCGATGAGCACCTGCGCCCCCTCGCGGGGATCGAGCACGGGCTTGTCGGTGAAGGTCGCGAAGTACTCGCGGGTGAGCACCATGAAGAACACGTCGTCGCTCCAGACGACGCAGGCCGCGTTCTCATCCGTGAACAGTGGATTGATCTCGCATCCGAGCGCGGTGTAGAACGCCTTGCTGCGCTCGAGATCCGACGTGGGCAGGTTGACGAAGATCTTGGTCACGACCGACTCCTTTGTGCGGTGAGGTGCGAGGCGATCCGCCCCGCGCCGGCCATACTTGCAAAAAAACAAGTGCGGCTGTCAAGAGCCCTCCGCCAGCGCAGGGGCGGGACATCGTCGAGCGGGCACGCGCGGGAGCCGGCGAACGCGGGGTCAGGCGAACGCGGGATCAGGCGAACGCGCAGGATCAGGCGGCGAGCGCCCGCTCCTGCCTGATTCCGCGCGTACGCCTGACCTCGCACTGCCGACGCGCGCGGCGGTGCGGCGGCGCGTCCTCGGGTCCGTCGCGCGGGGGATGCCGGTGCGGGCGCGGCGTCCTACGGTGGAGGGATGGTCGAGGCCGGCTTCACCCGCACCCCCACGGAGCGCGAGCTCCGCGGCGACATCCTGCTCGCCGGGATCATGTTCGTGGGCGGGATCATCAGCGCCGGCCTGTCGACCATCGCGCAGGTGTACGGCGACGAACAGGGCGAGCCGTGGACCGCACTGCCGTACGTCCTCACGATCACCGCGCCGCTCGCCGTCCGCCGCCGCTGGCCCGCCGCCGTGGCCGTGATCGTGTCCGTCGCGTACTTCGTGGCGGTGACCTTCCGCGTCCCCGAGGTCTACGTCGGCAACATCGCGATGTTCATCGCCATCTACACGGTCGGAGCTTGGATGAACGCCCGCCGGGCGGCCTTCCTCGTGCGCGCGACGATCATCTTCGGGATGGCCGTGTGGCTGCTCATCGTCATGTATCGGGACGCCATCACGCAGGCGGAGGAAGCGGAGGTCGTCGCCGGGTTCCTCTCCCCGTACCTGGCGTTCATGATGCTGCAGATCCTGCTC
The DNA here is from genome assembly GCF_021172025.1 of Microbacterium resistens. Lineage (NCBI taxonomy): Bacteria > Bacillati > Actinomycetota > Actinomycetes > Micrococcales > Microbacteriaceae > Microbacterium > Microbacterium resistens. The sequence continues at coordinate 3,154,777 of NZ_CP082781.1, read as the reverse complement.
AACGCGCTGTACTTCGGCGGCGCCTACTACTTCGGCGAGCGCTCCTGGTCGGCGGCCGCCCAGCGCGCCGCGCTGGAGCAGCGCACCAGGGAGCTGGAGCGCGAGCGAGAGGTCACGGCTGCCCAGGCGGTGGCCCTGGACCGGGTCCGGATCGCCCGCGAGCTGCACGACGTCGTCGCACACCACGTGTCGGTCATGGGCGTGCAGGCGGGGGCGGCCCGGATGGTGATCGATCAGGACCCCGCACGGGCACGGCAGATCCTGGGCGGGATCGAGTCCTCGGCGCGGGACGCGATCCGCGACTTCCGCCAGCTCCTGGAGACGCTGCGTGCGCCCGGGGACACGGAGGAGCCGCCGTCCACGGTGACGCTCGACGACATCGCCGACCTCGCCGCCCGCTCGACCGGATCGGGGCTTCCCACCGACTACTCGGTGATCGGCGAGCCGGCGCCCGTGCCGTCCGTCACCGCGGTCAACCTCTACCGCATCGCCCAGGAGTCCCTCACGAACGCCCGCCGCCATGCGGGGCCCGACGCGCGCGCCGACGTGCGGATCCGCTACACCGGGACCGCCGTGGAGCTCGAGGTCGTCAACACGGGCCGCGTGGTGACGGGCCTGCGTCCCGGCCTCGGCCAGCTCGGCATGCGCGAGCGCGCGCTGGCCTCGGGCGGCTCGATCGAGCTCACGCCCCGGACGAACGGGGGCTTCCGGGTCCGCGCGACCGTGCCCCTGTCCACGTCCGCCCCGACCGCCGCGATGACCGGAGACGCCTCGTGACCGATCCCGCCCCCTCCCGCGTCCTGCTCGTGGACGACCACGCGATGCTCCGCGCGGGCTTCCGCACCATTCTGGATCTGCAGCCGGACATCACCGTGGTCGGCGAGGCGTCGACGGGGGCCGAGGCGGTCGCGCAGGCCTCGGCGCTGCGACCCGACGTGATCTGCATGGACGTGCAGATGCCCGACATGGACGGGCTGGAGGCGACCCGACGCATCGTCGCGGATCCCGAGATCCGCGCCGCCATCGCCATCGTGACGACCTTCGACCGCGACGACTACCTCTTCACGGCGCTGGAGGCCGGTGCGAGCGGATTCCTCCTGAAGAACGCCGGGCCCGAGGAGCTGCTGGCCGCCGTCCGCGCCCTGGCGGCGGGGGACGGCATGCTCGCCCCGGAGGTGACCCGGCGGGTGCTCCGCCGCTTCGCCGGGAGCTCGGCAGAGCCTGCGCTCCCCCCGTACGCGGCCCCGGGCACGAATCCGACGCCGGCGCTGCCCGCGGCGACGATCGCCGACCCGCTGACCGACCGCGAGGCCGACGTGCTGCGGCTGGTCGCCGAGGCCTGGAGCAACGCGGAGATCGCCGCCGAGCTCTTCATCGGCGAGGCCACCGTGAAGACCCACGTGTCCCGGATCCTGCAGAAGCTCGGCGCCCGCGACCGCGTGCAGGCCGTGGTCATCGCGCACCGTCTCGGCCTCGCCTGACCGGGCGCCGGAAGGCGCACGCGTCACCGGGCACCGGCGGTCTGCCCTCTGGACCCGGTCGGCGGGGCGGGCCAGAATCGGCGGCATGACAAGGACGTCGCTCAGCACGATCGGCCTCGCCGCGGCCTGGCTCCTCACCGACCTCTGGCGGGTGTGGACGCCCTCGCTCATCACCCTGTTCGGCCGGGCGGCGGAGACGCCGCCGGAGATCATGGGCGCCTACGCCCTGGCGGTGATGGCGGCGCCGCTCGTGCTGGTCGCCGTCGTCCGCGGTCCCGCGCTCCGGCTCGCGGCGGGGCTCCTCGTCGCCGCGCTCGTCGTCCGCATCGGGGTGCAGATCGTCCCGGGCGGCGGGGACGTGCAGCTCTACGGCAGCTCCCTGGGCGTCGCCCTCGCCGTCGCCGCGCTGTGCCTGGCGGCCGGGGCCCTCGGGCGCCGGCTGATCCCGAGCGTCCTCCTCGGCATCGCGGTCGCCACGACGGTGCATGCCGCTCTGGGAAGCTTCGGCGCGGTATGGCGGGACGACGCCGCCGCGTACGCGGTCCTCGTCCTCCAGGCGGCCGTGGTCGCGTTCGCCGTACGCGCGTCCGGCCGGGTCACGGAGGAGCCCGGGGATCCGGCGGTCGCCGCGCGCAGCGCCCTCCTCCTGCTCCCGATGCTCCTGCTGGTCCTCCTCGCCCTCGCGAACGTCGGACGCGCCTCGGTCGCCGATCCGCTGTGGGGCCCGGTCGCCGCGGTGATCGGGAGCGGCGCCGCGGCGGTCGCGGCGCTCCTGCCCGCCCCGCGTCGGCGCCCGTGGGCGGCAGCGGTGCTCCTTCCCGGAGCCGTCGCGCTGTCGCTGCTGCCCGAGGTCGTCCGCGACGGCGCGGACGGGGCGCTGCCGATATGGTCCCTCGCCGCCGTCGTCGTGGGACCGGCGGCCGCCGCGCGCCTGCTGCTCTTCGCGGGCCACGGCCGGTCTCCCCGTCGCACCGCCCTCGCGGCCGGAACGGGCGCGATCGTCTGGACCGCCCTGTTCTTCGCCTACTACGCCGGGTACGACCTCGGTTATCGCGCCGATCTCGTGCTCGTGGCCGCCGCAGCCGTCTTCGCGCTCTGGTGCGTCGCGTACCGGTCCGGCGGAGCCGCCGACGACGAGGACGTCCGTGCCTCGGAACGCCGGATCGACGACTCGGGCGCCCGGGCCGTCGCCGGGGTCGGGGCGGCGACCGTCGTGGCCGCCGTGATCGCGCTCGCCGGCCCGCCCCTCACGCTCCCCACGCTGCCGGTCGCGCGCGAGGCCACCGCCTCGGACGAGCTCGTCGTCGCCGCCTACAACCTCCGCATGGGGTACGGGATCGACGGCGTCTTCCGCCCCGGCGACGTGGCCGCCCAGATCCGCCGCAGCGGCGCACAGGTCGTCCTCCTCAGCGAGGTGGACCGGGGATGGCTCCTCAACGGCGGGCAGGACGAGCTGATGATCCTCGCGCGGATGCTCGGCATGCAGGCCGTCTTCGGACCGGCCGCCGACCAGGTCTGGGGTGACGCGATCCTCACGTCACTGCCCCTGTCCGATCCGTCGTCCACGAAGTACCCGCTGTTCGATGCGCTCACCGGCGCGGGTCTCACCGCGGCGACCGTGACGTGGCGGGGAGAGCCCGTGCGGATCCTCTCGACACACCTCCAGCCCGATGCGAACGAGCTCGACGCCACCGGACGGCAGGCGGCGATCCTCGCGGACGCGATCCGGGACGCGCCCGGCGCGGTGATCGGCGGCGGCGACCTCAACACGACGCCGGGATCGGACGCGTGGCGGACCCTGCTCGCTTCGGGCGCCGAGGACGCGCTGGAGGACGTCCGCCCCGCAGCCACCTCGCCCGCCGACGACCCCGCCGAGGAGATCGACCATCTCCTCGCCCGCGGGATGGTCGCGGTGCGCGCCGAGGTGGTCGCCTCGACCCTGTCGGATCACCGGATGATCGTCGCCGCCTTCCGCTGATCCCGCGGTCTCCGTCCCGCGGAGGAGGGCACGCGTCCGTCCTGCGGGGGATGCCGCCGGACCGACGCCTTCCTAGCGTGGAGGCATGACCACAGCACCCGTCCTCACCGAGGGACTCGTCGACCTGCGCGGCATCACGAAGAGCTACGGCTCGCGGCGCGTGCTCGACGACGTCTCCTTTCAGGTCGCGCCCGGCCGGCTGACCGGGTTCGTCGGCGGCAACGGCGCCGGCAAGACGACCACGATGCGGATCATCCTCGGCGTCCTGTCCTCCGACGACGGCTCCGTCTCGCTCGGCGGGCGCCCGGTGTCCGCCGCGGACCGGCGCCGGTTCGGCTACATGCCCGAGGAGCGCGGGCTGTACCCGAAGATGAAGGTCCGCGAGCAGATCGTCTACTTCGCGCGCCTCCATGGCTACGACAAGGCCGAGGCGACCCGCCGGGCCACGGACCTGCTGACCGAGCTCGGCCTCGGCGAGCGGCTCGACGACAAGATCGAGGCGTTGTCCCTGGGCAACCAGCAGCGTGCCCAGGTCGCCGCAGCGCTCGTCCACGAGCCGGAGGTCCTCATCCTCGACGAGCCGTTCTCCGGCCTCGATCCCCTCGCGGTCGACGTCGTCGCCGGCGTGCTGCAGGCCCGGGCCGCCCAGGGGGCTTCGATCCTGTTCTCCTCGCATCAGCTCGACGTCGTCGAGCGCCTGTGCGACGACCTCGTCATCATCGCCGGAGGCACGATCCGTGCGGCGGGGACGCGCGACGCGCTGCGCGAGCAGCACTCCGCGCCGCGCTGGGAGCTGTCCTCCACCGGGGACGTCGGCTGGCTCCGCACCGAGCCCGGCGTGACGGTCCACGACTTCGAGGGCGGGAACGCGGTCTTCGACGTGGACGCCTCCGACACCGCCCAGCGCGTGCTGCGCCGTGCGATGGACGGCGGCGAGGTCCTCCGATTCGCCCCGCAGCAGCCGACTCTCGCGCAGATCTTCAAGGAGGTCATCCAGTGAACGCCCTCGCCACGTCCCGTCCGACCGCACCGTCGTCCGGCCCGCTGACCGGCATCACCGCCGCCCAGGGCGCCTGGCTCGTCGCCGAGCGCGAGATCGGCACGCGCCTGCGCAGCAAGGCGTTCCTGATCTCCACCGGGATCCTCCTGCTCGTCGCCCTCGGCGGCATCATCTGGATGGGGATCGCCGGGGGCACGCCGAGCACGGTCGCCGTCGCCGCGACCAGCCAGTCCGCCGCTCTGCTGCCCGAGAGCGACACCCTCGAGGTCACCGAGGTCACCGACCGCGCGGCGGCCCAGGCCCTCGTCGAGGACGGTGACGTGGACGCCGCCGTCCTCGTCGACGGCTCCTCCCCGACCGGGCTGTCGATCCTCGCCGGCGAGTCCGCGCCGGACGAGCTCGTCGCGCTGATGTCGGTCTCCCCCGCGGTGGAGCTGCTGCATCCCGACGCGCCGCATCCCGGGCTGCGCATGGCCCTCGGCATGGTGTTCGGCATCGTGTTCATGATGGCGGCCCTGTCCTTCGGCACCCCCGTGACGACGAGCATCGTCGAGGAGAAGCAGACGCGGATCGTGGAGATCCTCCTGTCCGCGATCCCCGCCCGATCCCTGCTCGCCGGCAAGGTGCTCGGGAACACGATCCTCGCGATGGCCCAGATCCTGCTGCTGATCGCCGTGGGGGTGGTCGGCCTGATCGTGACGGGCCAGACGACGCTGCTGCAGGGGTTTGGCGCGCCGATGCTCTGGTTCGCGGTGTTCTTCCTGTTCGGCTTCATCCTGCTCGCGGCGATGTTCGCCGCCGCCGGATCGCTCGTGTCCCGCCAGGAGGACGCCGGAGCGACGCTGACCCCGGTCATGTACCTGACGATGATCCCGTACTTCCTCGTCGTCTTCCTCGGGACCAACCCCCTGGTCATGACGATCATGTCCTACGTCCCGTTCTCGGCGCCGGTCGCGATGCCGGTGCGCCTGTTCTTCGGCGAGGCCCAGTGGTGGGAGCCGATCGCCGCCCTGGCGGTGCTGCTCGCGACCTGCCTGCTGGTCGTGGCCCTGGGCGCGAAGATCTACGAGAACTCGCTGCTGCGCATGGGGGCGCGCGTGAAGCTGAGCGAGGCGCTCCGGGGCTGAGCACGGCCGGCTTCTCCGATCCGCCCCTTCCGCGTTCTCACGCGGAAGGGGCGGATCATCGGATCGGGAATATTCATGCGCATGCATAAGTTGGACCCGACGATGCGGACGACGGAGTCCGGAGAACGTGAACCGATCCGAAAGGCCGCACTGGAATGAGCACGCCCACCCTCGACCGCACCGCCCCCACCGAGCACCCCGTCCTCGACGTGCTCGCGGACCGCTGGAGCCCCCGGGCCTACGACGCCTCGACCCCGATCGACGAGGCCAAGCTCGCCTCCGCGCTGGAGGCGGCGCGCTGGTCGCCGTCGGCGAACAACTCGCAGCCCTGGCGCTTCATCGTGGCCCGCCGGGGGACCGAGCTGCACGAGGGCATCCAGTCGGCGCTCATGGGCTTCAACCAGGTGTGGGCGGGCAACGCCGCCGTCCTCATCGTCGCGATCGCCGAGACGGCGAACGCCGAGGGCGCGCCCTACACCCACGCGATCTACGACCTGGGCCAGGCGGTCGCGCACCTGTCGGTGCAGGCGCACCACGACGGCCTGGTCGTCCACCAGATGAGCGGCTTCGTGCCCGAGGCGATCCGCGAGCTCGTCGACCTGGAGGAGCGCTTCGCCCCGACCACCGTCATCGCGCTGGGCGAGCTCGGCGACATCGACGCCCTTCCGGACCCGCTCCAGGAGCGCGAGGTGGCTCCGCGCGTGCGCCGTCCGCTCGTCGAGACCGTCGTCGCCGAGGCCTGAGCCCGGCTGTACGCCCCCGGTGCGGAACCCGATCCGCCCCGGGGGCTTCGTCGTATCCGTCGCCGTCGTCATCCGGTGGCGGTCCGACGTGCGCCCCAGCCGCACGTCGGACTCGCCCGGACGGCTCGGCGCCTCGGGGCAGGCGCCGTCGCCCCGCGATCGTTTCGCGCGTCGCGTCGCGCTCGATCGCCGCCCGCGCCGCGCATCCCCAGCATGCCGGCATTCGGGTCGTAGGCTTCACTCTAGGGACCCGCCCTTCACATACGTCGGAGCATCTGTGATGGACCACGGCACCACCGCACCACCGGCCGACACCGCCTTCTCCCGCGAGCTGCGCCGGGCCATCGCCGCGCACGGCATCAGCCTCGCGAGGCTGCGCGATCAGCTCCGCGCGCGGGGGAACCCGGTGTCCGTCACCACGCTCAGCTACTGGCGCTCCGGGAGCCGGCGCCCGGAGGGGCCCCAGTCCCTCGCCGCCGTGGACGAGCTGGAGCGGATCCTCGGCCTCGTACACGGATCGCTGCGCGAGCTCATCGGCCCGACGCACCGGACCGGACCGATCGGAGGCCTGGCCCATCCCCTCGCCGAGCGCAACCTGGAGGACGCCACCGCGGAGGTGATGACGGCGCTCGGCATGGGAAACGCACCGATCGTCCGTGACGTGTCCACGCACGTGGTGACCGAGGTGGGGGATCACGGCGACGTCCTCCGACGCTCGATGCGCAGCCTCATCCAGTCCACGACCGGGATCCTCACCGCCTTCCCGTACGTCGAGCTCTCGCCGGGGATGCCGATCGAGCCGCCCGTGTTCCGCGCCGTCGCCGGGGCCCGGGTCGGCCACCGCGTCTCGCACCCCGACGGGGAGGTGCACGGCGTCGTGTTCGAGCTGGACCGTCCGATCGGCCCGGCGGAGACGGCGCTCATCGAGTGGGAGCTCTCCTATCCCCCGGACCGGCCGTCCGGCATCCGCGAGACCGGGCACGGCGTCGCCCGCCAGAGCCGCGACGTGCTGCTGTGGACCCGCTTCCATCCCGACGCGGTGCCGGACTGGCTCGAGGAGCACGAGGAGACGCCGGAGTCGACGACGCGCCGCCCGATCGCGCTCACGACGGGCACGGCGATCCATCAGGTCCGCCGGCGCTTCGGCCCCGGGCTCCTCGCCCTGTCCTGGGGCTTCGGCGACGCCCCCTGACCCCTCCCCCTCTCCCACCGCCGCTCGGTTCGCCGCCGCTCCGTTCGAGTGGTCAGTTTCTGTGGGTTCACGGCCGTTTTGCCCACAGAAACTGACCACTCGACCCGTGGCGCGGGACGGCGCGCACGCGTGGGGCGGAACGGGGAGGGTCAGGCGTGGCGGGCGAGGAGACGCCGCGCGGCCTCGCTGTGGTGCGCGATGAGCTCCGGCACGTCCAGGTCGACGATCCGCCCGTCCACGACGCGCCACTCGCCGCCGACCATCACCCGGTCCGCCCGCTCCGCCCCGCACAGCAGCAACGCCGCGACCGGGTCGTGGCTTCCGGAGAAGCGCAGTTCGTCGAGCGTGAACATCGCCAGGTCCGCCTGCTTCCCCGGGGCGAGGACGCCGATGTCCGTCCGTCCGAGCGCGCGCGCCGACCCGGCGGTCGCCCAGTCCAGTGCGCGCTCCGGGGTCACCGCGGCCGCGCCGTAGCGGAGCCGCTGCAGGTACAGCGCCTGGCGGACCTCCTGGATCATGTTGGATCCGTCGTTGGACGCCGACCCGTCGACGCCCAGCCCGACCGGGGACCCGGCCTCCTCGAGCTCGACCGCGCGGGCGATCCCCGAGGCGAGGCGCATGTTCGAGGTGGCGCAGTGGGCGACCGCCGTTCCCGCGGCGCCGAGGCGGGCGATCTCGGCGTCGTCGAAGTGGATGCCGTGGGCCAGCCACGTCCGGTCGCCGAGCCACCCCACGCTCTCCAGGTAGTCGACCGTCCGCAGCCCGAACGTCTCTCGGCAGAAGTCCTCCTCGTCGATCGTCTCGGCGAGGTGCGTGTGCATCCGCACGTCCAGGGACTCCGCGAGGGTCGCGGTGTCCCGCATCACCCCGGTCGTGACGGAGAACGGCGAGCACGGCGCGAGCCCGATCTGCACCCGGGCGCCCTCCCCGCGCTCGTGATACGTCCGCACGAGCCGTTCGCTGTCGGCGAGGATCGTGTCCGCGTTCTGCACGGTGCGCTGGGGCGGGAGGCCGCCGTCGTCCTCGCCCAGCGACATCGACCCGCGCGTCAGGGTCGCGCGCATGCCGAGACGGCGAACCGCCTCGACCTGGACGTCGATCCCGTTCTCCAGCCCGTCCGGGAACAGATAGTGGTGATCGGCCGCGGTCGTGCAGCCGGAGAGGAGGAGCTCGGCGAGCGCGGCGGTCGTCGCGAGCTCCAGGTCGCGGGGCGTGATCCCCGCCCAGACGCCGTAGAGCCCTTTGAGCCAGGGGAACAGCTCCGCGCTGACCACGGGCCGCCAGGCCCGCGTGAGCGTCTGGTAGAAGTGGTGGTGCGTGTTGACGAGGCCGGGGATGACGACGTGCCGTGACGCGTCGAAGACCTCGTCCACGGGGTCCGTCGGGTCGGCGCCCGCCGGCACGGTCTCGACGATCCGAGAGCCCGCGACCACCACACCTCCCCTGGCGTCGTCGTCGGCGCCGGTGTGGATGCCGAGGGGGTCCTTCAGCCAGACGCGGCGGTCCGACGGCGAGACGGGGCGGGGTTCGTGGTGCGACGATTCGTGGTGCGACAAGGGGACTCCATCCATGAGCGCCCGATCGGGCGGCGGTCGTGGAGCCGGGAGCGACCCCACGCGGGGTCAGCTCAGTTTTTCCCTGTCTGCTGATCCAGGAGTCCTCGGAGGGACCCTCCAGACCTAACACGCCCCGCCGCGCTCCGTCAACGGCCCGCCTCGCCCGTCCCGCTCATCGAGTGGTCAGTTTCTGTGGCTTGGATCGCCGTGAACCCACAGAAACTGACCACTCGACGACGGGGACGACGCGGGCGGCGACGGGCACGGGAACGGGAACGGGACGACGCGGGCGGGGACCGGGACGACGGATCGGGGGGATCGCGAGGCGAGGAATGACGGATCGGATCCACCGCACCCCGCCGGATGCGCGGCGAACCCTACGATCGGCGCATGACCGCACTCCCCCGCCGCACCCGCCTGGGCTACGCCCTCGGCGGCATCGCGTCGGGGACGTACGGCACCGTTCCCGGCCTCATCCTCATGCCGTACCTCACGGACCTGCTGGGCGTCCCGGCGGCGATCGCCGGGATGATCGTGTTCGCCCCCAAGGCGTGGGACTTCTTCCTCAACCCCGTCGCGGGGCGTCTGAGCGACCGGTCCGGCAACCCCCGCGACCGTCGACGCCCCTTCATCCTGCGGGCCGGGATCCTGCTCGCCCTCGCGTTCACGGCGATGTTCTTGGGTCCCACGGCACCTCCCGTCGCCGCGGCGCTCTGGGTGCTCGTCGCGTTCCTGGCATCGGCCACGGTCTACGCCTTCTTCCAGGTCCCCTACCTCGCGATGTCCGCGGAGATCACCGACGACTACACCGAGCGCACCCGGCTCGTCACGTGGCGGGTGATCGTGTTCACCCTCGCGATCCTCGTCTCCGGCGCCGCCGCCCCGGCGCTGGTCGACGCGTTCGGGGGCGTCACCGGATACCGGATCATGGCGATCGCCATGGCGGTCCTCATCCTCGTCGGGACGATCGGCGTGTGGTGGGGAACGCGGGCGGTGCCGCTCACGCGGGGCGAGGACGCCGGCGGCCGCCTGTTCGCCCAGCTCGCGATCGTGCTGCGCGACCGGGACGCGCGGGTGCTCGTGACCGCCTTCGTGCTCCAGGCCGTGGCGATCGGGATGGTGCTCGGCGGCGTGGTCTACGTCGCCCGGCATGTCCTGCACGATCCGGGCGTCGCCACCCTCGCGTTCGTGTGCTTCGTCGGACCGGCCATCGTGCTGACGCCCGCGTGGTCCCGCCTCGCTCGCCGGATCGGCAAGCGCCGCGGCTTCGCCGTCGCCACCGTCACCATGTCGCTGGGGCTGCTGGCGCTCCTGCTGGCACGTACGGGCGAGCCGGCGCCGATGCTCTCGGCCGCGGCCGTCGTCGGCATCGGGTACGCGGGCGCCCAGCTCTTCCCGCTCGCGATGCTGCCCGACCTCGCCGCCGAGGACGCCCGGCGCAGCGGCGTGAACCGGATCGGCATGATCTCCGGCGTCTGGTCCGGGTTCGAGCTGCTCGGCTACGCCCTGGGCCCCGCCTTGCTGGGCCTGGTGCTGGCCGTCGGCGGGTACCGCGCCTCCACCGGCGAGGCGACCCCCCAGCCGGACTCCGCACAGTGGGCCATCGTGCTGGGCGTCTCGGTGATTCCCGCGGCCCTCTGCGTGCTGAGCCTCGTCCCGCTCTCGTGCTACCGCCTCGACGACCGCCTGCGTGCCGCCGCCCTCGCGACCGACTGAGGCCCCCGCGTCACCAGCACCCCGCGACACCGGCGCCCGGCCTCACCGGCGCCCCACGTCACCAGCGGAGGGGGATGCGGCGGCGCGAGCGTCCCTGCGGATCGAGCTCGTGCCCGTTGCGCTTGATGCTGCGGAGCACCGTCCACCGATCGACGATCTCCGCCTCGTCCCCCCACGCCCGCTCGATGCCGGGGAGAGCCGTGAGAGTCCGGGCGCGCACGCACGCGAACAGGGGCGCCGGGCCCACCACGACCCCGGCGCGATGCGCTTCCGGCAGCCGTGCGGCCCGGCCCGCGGCGGCGGCCGGATCCGTGCCGCGCGCCCACAGCACGGCGCCTCGCCGGAACCCTGCCGCGGGCATCGCGAGGTCGCACCCGAACCTCAGCAGCCCGGCCGCGCTCGCCCGCTCGACGGCACGGCGCGCGGTCGCCTCCGACACCCCGAGCCGATCCCCCAGCGCCGCCGCCGACATGCGCGGATCCTCGTCCAACGCCTCCGCGAGCTCCGCGATCGTCTGCGCTCTCGGCACGCGGGCGGTGTCGGCGACCGACCGCGCCGGAGGCCGGATCGCCCGCTGCTGGGCGGCGGAGAGGACCGGCAGCCGCCAGGTCGAGTCCTCTGCGGTGATCGCCGCGACGACGTCCATCCGCAGCACGACCCCGCCGTCCTCCTCCAGCAGTCGCACCCGTTCGCCGAGCTGCGGAAGCCCCGCGGAGGACGCCACCAGCACGAGGGGCCCCGCGGAGGTCTCGTCGACGCTCAGCACCCACGGCCGGCCGACGACCGCCGCGAGCGCACCCGGCTCGGTCCCGGGGCGGAGCAACACGAAGGCCAGGTCGGTCGTCGACGCCCAGCGCTGGGGCGTCGGCCACGCCGTGAGCCACGCGAGCCCCTCCGCACGCAGGGCGTTCCAGTGCCGCACCGCCGTGGCCGCGTCGACGCCGATGGCGGCCGCGATGCGCGTCCAGGGCGCCCGTGCGTCGACCTGGAGGGCGTGGATCAGGGCGAGGTCGATCTCGCCGAGGGCCGGGGGAGCATCGTCATCGTCGTCAACCATGTGACGAAGATTACGCATGCTTCCGCCAATGATGACGGTTTCGGCGCAGGATCATCGGCATAGCGGAGGGAAATCTACTCTCGTCGCATGAGCATGACGACGGAGGGGATCCTCGCCACGATCGAGGATCTCGTGGGCCTCGCGCCGCGCGCGACCGGGACTCCCGGCGGCGCGGCGGCCGCCGCCTACGTCTCGGAGCGCTTCCGTCGGGCCGGTCTGGACGTGCAGCTGCTCGAGGTGCCGTCGTACTCCTGGCGGGCGGCCGACAGCGCGCTGACCGTGCCCGACGACGACGGCGCGGAGGGCGCCCCCATCCCCTGCGCACCCGTCCTCCACTCCGCGCTCCCCTCCCACGAGTGGACCGGCGAGGCGCCGCACCGGATCGAGGCCCGGGTCGTGGACGTCGGAGCCGGGCGCGTCCGCGACCACGACGTGCGCGGGGCGATCGTCCTGTTCGACCTGACCTTCGACATGACGCTCGCGCACACGCTGCCGCTGACGCTCTTCCTGCACGACCCCGGGCGCCGGGTGCTGCGGCGGGAGGTGCTCTCCAGCCGCAATCCGTACGTCACGTCGCTGGGGCGGACCATGACGGAGGCAGCCGCGGGCGGCGCCGTCGGGGTGATCGGCGTGCTGCGGGACTATCCGGATTCGCTGCGCTACCACAACGAGTACTATCGCCGGACGCTCTTCACCCTGCCGGGGCTCTGGGTGACGCGGCAGAGCGGCGTCGAGCTGCGCCGGCGGCTCGCACGCACCCCGCGCGCCGTGCTCTCCCTCTCGGTGACGCGCGACGAGGTGACCTCCCGGTCCGTGATCGGCGTCCTCCCCGGGCGCTCGGAGGGCACAGGCCCCGGCCCCGCCGAGGCCATCATGATCCAGTCGCACCACGACTCGGTCGGCCCCGGCGCCGTCGAGGACGCCTCCGGGACGGCCGAGGTCATCGCACTGGCCGAGCACTACGGGCGGGAAGCCCTGGCCGGACGACGCCCCCGCAAGACCCTGCTGTTCACGACCTTCGACACGCACTTCACCGGCTACCAGGCCCACCGGGAGTTCGCCCGCCGCTACGTCCTGTCCCCGGACTCGCCGTGGCGGATCGTGTTCAACGCGACGATCGAGCACATCGGCCTGCGCGCGGTCGAGGGCCCCGACGGCGGGTTCGCGCCGACCGGGGAGACCGAGCCCCGCGGGATCTTCCTCAACGTCAATCCGGCCTTCACCGTGCGCGTGGCCCGGGCGATCCGCCGGCACCGGCTGCACGCCACCAGCATCCTCGGCGCGGGGGCGCTGGAGTTCTTCGCCGGGGGGATCCCCACGGACGCCTCCTTCACGCTGGTGTGCGGCGTGCCGACGGCCAGTCTCATCTCCGGCCCTCTGTACCTCTACGACGACGCGGACACCGTCGACCGGATCGACGCGTCACAGCTCGAGCCCGTCGCGCGCTTCTTCATCGACCTCGTGGACGACGCCGACCGTCACCGGGGATCGCTCCTCGGCACGATGCCCGCGGCGCTTCGACGCCTGCTGCCGCGGGGACGATGGTGACCGGCGCCGCGGTGCACGCCGGCCCCGTCGGCACGGCGCTGCCGCACGGATCCACCGCGCTCGTCTCGTTCCCGGGCACCGGCGGGCTCACGGAGACGGGGCTGATGCACCTCCCCCACGCCGAGCCGCCGGCGTCGGGGTTCCCCGTCGTGGTGTTCGGCCACATGACCACCGGCGGTTCCCCACGGTCGGCACCGAGCGGCGGGCACCCCGGGCATCCCGAATGGCGCCGGATGTCCCAGGGCGACGCCCTGTGCGACCACCTGCTGCGACGCGGCATCGCCGTCCTCCGCCCGGACTATCCGGGCATCGGCGGGGAGGGCGTGCATCCCTACCTCCTCGGGCGCCCGCTCGCCGACTCGCTCCGTGCGATCCTCCGTGCCCGCCGGGACCTGGATCCGCGGCTCGGCGACGCCTGGGTCGCTGCGGGGCACTCGGAAGGCGCCGTCGCCGCCCTGTTCGCGTCGACGGCGGCAGAGCCGGACGCCCGCACGCGCCTGTGCGGCACGGCCGCGATCACGCCGGTGACCCGGATGGACCTCAGCATCCGGGCATCGGCGGCGCTGCCCGGGATCGTGCCGGGATCCGGCGTCGTCTCGGCCCTCGTCGCGCTGATGCTGCGGGGCGCGGCCACGGAGGACGACCGGATGCGCGCGCTCCTGGAGGGGGGCGGGTTGAGCGCGGGCGCACGAGCCCGGTGGCGCGATCTGGACGAGCTCACGCTGACCGAGCTCGCGAGCGCCGCATCCTGGGGAAGCGTCGCGCCGGGACGCATCGGCGGGCCCGACCGGCGGGAGCTCTTCCGTCGGCTCTTCGCCTCGTTCCGCGCCAACGAGGTCGCAGACCTGCGCGGCTTCCGGGCGCCCGTCCGCATCGACGCCGCCCGCTTCGACGAGGTCGCCCCGGCCCCGCTGTCCGCGGCGCTGCTGCGCACCTACCGCGCCGCCGGCGTGGAGCTCACGCACCGGTGGTGGCCGTCCCACCACTCGGGGACGATGCGGGCGTCGCACGCCCCGCCCGCCGTGGCGGAGTGGATCGCCGCCCGCTTCGCCGCCGCCGGCTTCGGCCCCGCCCCGGACGCCGAGTGGTCAGTTTCTGTGGGTTGAGGCGGCTCGAACCCGCAGAAACTGACCACTCGATGCGGCGTCAGTCGAGGAGCTCGGCCTCGATCACGTCGTCGTCGCCGGGGACCGGCGCCGGGCCCTCGCTCGTGAGCACCAGCCCGGATCCGTCGGCGGCCACGTCCACCCGGACGACGTCGCCGTCGCGCACGCCGCCGGACAGCAGCGCCGTCGCGAGCCGGTTCTGGATCTCGGTCTGGATGAGGCGGCGCAGCGGCCGGGCGCCGAACACCGGGTCGTAGCCGCGCTCGGCGAGCCAGGACCGGGCGTCCGGCGTGACGGCGAGCGTGAGCCGACGGTCCGACAGCCGCTTCTGGAGCTGGTCGACCGCGAGCTCGACGATCTGCGCGAGGTCGTCCTCGCTCAGCGCCAGGAACATCACGATGTCGTCGAGCCGGTTGAGGAACTCCGGGCGGAACGACTGCCGCACGAGCGCCATCACCGCATCCCGCTTGTCCTCCATCGACATCGTCGGATCGATGAGGATCGGAGAGCCGATGTTGCTGGTGAGGACGAGGATGACGTTCGAGAAGTCGACCGTCCGCCCCTGGCCGTCCGTGAGACGCCCGTCGTCGAGCACCTGCAGCAGCACGTCGAACACCTCGGGGTGCGCCTTCTCGACCTCGTCCAGCAGCACGACGCTGTACGGACGCCGCCGCACCGCCTCGGTGAGCTGGCCGCCCTGCTCGTAGCCGACGTAGCCGGGAGGGGCGCCGACGAGGCGGGAGACGGAGTGCTTCTCGCCGTACTCGGACATGTCGATGCGCACCATGGCGTGCTCGTCGTCGAAGAGGAACTCCGCGAGCGCCTTGGCGAGCTCGGTCTTGCCGACGCCGGTCGGGCCGAGGAACAGGAACGAACCCGTCGGGCGTCCGGGGTCGCTGATGCCCGCGCGCGAGCGGCGGACGGCGTCGGAGACCGCCTTCACGGCCTCCTTCTGCCCGATCAGGCG
Organism: Microbacterium resistens; assembly: GCF_021172025.1. Taxonomy (NCBI): domain Bacteria; kingdom Bacillati; phylum Actinomycetota; class Actinomycetes; order Micrococcales; family Microbacteriaceae; genus Microbacterium; species Microbacterium resistens. The sequence goes on along the minus strand of NZ_CP082781.1, from coordinate 3,139,306 downwards.
CTTGCCGAGCTCGCGCTCCAGGTGCAGCAGCTTCTCGCTCTCGCCCTGCATGAGCCGGCCCACGGGGATCCCGGTCCATGCGGAGATGACGTTGGCGATGTCCTCCTCGGTGACCTGGTCGCCGACCATCCGCGACTCGGAGTCCGCCGCCTGGTCCGCGGCCATGAGCTCCCGCTCCAGCCCGGGGATCTCGGCGTAGAGCAGGCGCGAGGCCTTCTCCAGGTTCCCCTCGCGCTGGGCCCGCTCGGCCTCGATCCGGGCCGCGTCCAGGCGCGTCTTCAGATCGCCGACGCGGTTGAGCGTGGCGCGCTCCTGCTCCCAGATCCCCTGCAGCTCCTCCAGCCGCGCCTTCTCCGCGGCGAGGTCGTCGCGGAGCTTCGCGAGGCGCTCCTTCGATGCCGGATCCTTCTCCTTCTTCAGAGCGAGCTCCTCCAGCCCCAGCCGATCCACGTGCCGACGCAGCTCGTCGATCTCCAGCGGCGCGGAGTCGATCTCCATCCTCAACCGGGACGCGGCCTCGTCGATCAGGTCGATCGCCTTGTCCGGGAGCTGCCGGCTCGGGAGGTACCGGTGCGACAGTGCCGCCGCGGCGACGAGCGAGCCATCCGAGATCGCCACCTTGTGGTGCGCCTCGTAGCGCTCCTTGAGCCCGCGGAGGATCGCGATCGTGTCCTCGACGCTCGGCTCGCCGACGTACACCTGCTGGAACCGGCGCTCCAGCGCGGCGTCCTTCTCGATGAACTCGCGGTACTCGTTGAGCGTCGTGGCCCCGATCATCCGCAGCTCCCCGCGCGCGAGCATGGGCTTGAGCATGTTGGACGCCGCCACCGACCCCTCGCCGCCGCCCGCGCCCATGAGCACGTGCAGCTCGTCGATGAAGGTGATGACACGCCCCTCGGACTCGGTGATCTCCTTGAGCACGCTCTTCAGGCGCTCCTCGAACTGCCCGCGGTACATGGCTCCGGCGACGAGCGCGGAGATGTCGAGCGCGACGAGCTCCTTGCCCTTCAGCGACTCCGCCACGTCACCGGCGACGATGCGCTGCGCGAGCCCTTCCACGACGGCCGTCTTGCCGACGCCGGGCTCGCCGATCAGCACCGGGTTGTTCTTCGTGCGCCGCGTGAGCACCTGGCTCACCCGCCGGATCTCGCTGTCTCGCCCGATCACCGGGTCGAGCTTTCCCTGCCGCGCACGGTCGGTCAGGTTGATGCCGAACTGCTCGAGCGCGCTCTGCTGCTCTTCTTGGGGCTGTGCGGGGGTGGTCATCCGTCCTCCTGGGTTCTCCTTCTGCTGCTTCTGCGGATCGCGATGCGAGAGGCGTCGCGCAAACTTGAGTTGATGTGACTCAAGTTTAGCACCCCGCCCAGGAGCCCACCAGACCTCTTCCCTCCGTGGCCATACGGTCGTATGCTCTCACTCATACGATCGTATGGGAGATGATCATGACGAAGCTCATCGAGCTCATCGGGCTGCTCGCGCCGTTCGCCGCGATGGCCCTGCTGTTCCTCCACCGACGTCGTGCCCCGGGGCCCGCGGGCATCGGGATGATCGGGGCCGCGATCGCCGCCGTCGGCTCGGTCGCCGACGTCATCGGATCCCGCACCGTCTGGTTCGGCGGTGACTCCGAGGAGATGCTCGAGCAGCTGGAAGGGTGGGGGATGCTCCGTCTCGGGCTCGTCGGTGCCGGAGTGGCGATCCTCCTGACCGCCGCGCTCGTCGGCCGCGGCCGTGCCGTCCCGAGGATCCCGCTGGCCGTCGGCGGCCTCGTCGCCGCGGGGCTCGGCGTCCTCGTGCCGTTCGCGCCCGTCGGCGTCGAGGACCTGCACGGGTTCCTCCGCTTCGTGGTGACGATGGGGCTCGAGACCCTGCAGTTCGGCCTCCTCGGCGCCGGGATCCTCCTCCTCGCGCTCGCCGTGGTCAGCGGCCGCGACGAAGGACCGGAGCCGCTGGCCCACGCGCTGCGTGCGGGCGGCCGGATCATCCGGGCCGTGCGGAACGGAGGCGGCGAGGCGCCCGGGCGGACCGGATCGCCGGGCACCGGATCGGCCGGCACCGGATCGACGCTGCGGGCCGTCTGGAGCGCCCTCACGGAGGAGGCGCCGGGGTCTGACGCGACCGGGGACGCCGCGGCGGATCCGACGGACCGGACCGAAGGTGCGGACTCCGGCGGGCGTCGCGACCGCCGCTAGCATCGACTCATGACCCGGGACAGCCTCCTCGACCACGTCGTCGACGTGATCGCCGAGGAGGGCATGAGCGGGCTCAGCGTCCGCGCCGTGGCCGCGCGCGCGGGCGTCGCGATCGGCACGGTGCAGCACTGGTTCCCGACCAAGAGTGCGATGCTCCTGGCGGCGATGGACCGGATCGGCGGGATCGCCGAGGCGGCGGGAGCGGCCGTCCGCACGCCCGGAGACCCGGTCGCCGAGCTGCACGGCACGATCCGCCTGCTCGTCCCGTCCACGCCGCAGAGCCCGGTCAGCCGGGTGTGGCTGGCGTTCGCGGCCCACACCGTGGCGGATCCGGACGTGCAGGTGCGCTACGCGCAGCTCTGGGCCGGGGTCCACCGCGGGCTGGCCGGGCTCCTCGCCGCGGCCCGCCCGTCCGCATCCGCCGCGGCGATCGACGAGGCCGCCGCGGAGCTCGTCGCCCTCACCGACGGCCTCGCCGTGGCCGTGATCGCCGAGCCGTCCCGGATGCCGCCGGACCGGGCCGCCGCCCTGGCCCGGCGCCGCACGGACGAACTCCTCGCCGCCCTCGCCTGACGCCCTCGCCTGGCCTCGGTGTGGAGCGCACCCTGGGGCCGGACGCCACCGGGGCGCGCCCCGATCCCCCGGAACGCGCCCCGAATGCAGATGAGCTCAGCCGTCGGCCGAGACCCGTTCCCGGGAGAGCCTCTGCGCCCAGCGCCGCGAGCGCCGCAGCGACGAGATCGTCGCCCAGCGTTCGATGCTCGTGATCGCACGGAAGCGGGATCGGATCCGCGGGACGCCGAGAACCACTGCCTGAACACCCGTGAAGAGGAGGAACAGCACGGCGATGACTCCGAGCCGGGAGACGGCGAACAACGGGATGCTCAGCGCGACGGCCATCGCGATACCGGTCGCCCGGAACGCGATCGCCTGGATCCGTCGACCACGAGCCGTCGTGGAGAGATCCGCTGTCGAGCGCCACGCCGCCGTGAGGAAGTAGCTCGCCGTGTGCAGGAAGAGGGCGATGAGGATCACCGGAGCCGTCCGCATCCACGCCGGCCCCGCCAGGACCACCAGTGCCACCAGCCCGGCCCAGGCCACGAACGGCACGACCCAGACGACGGCCTCTGTTCGGAGCCGCTTGCCCGGGGACGGGAGGACCTCGTCCGGATCGACGCCCGCGTCCTCCGCCCGCGCGAGCCTCGCCGCCCACAGCTCCTTCGCCTGGGACTCCCGCGCCTTGCGCGTCGCTCCGTCGCCCACGAGCTGCCCGAGCAGGATGCACGCCCACGCCACCGCGATCGCCGGCATCACTCGGGCGAACTGGCGGGGATCGGCCACCGCCACGATCACGGTCCCCGCGGCGACGACCGCCACGGTGAACACCCCGATCATGACCAGCGCGCCGATGCCTGCCCTCGCGCGAGCGTCGAACACGCGATTCCCCTGCCCGAAGTTCGTCGCGGCGGCCAGAGCGACCAGGAGGGTGGCGACCACGGCGGCGAGAGAAAGGAAGTCCTCCAGCAACGGGGCGCACCACTCCGCCACGATGGCCACGGCGTCCCCGAAGTGCTCCAGGCCGGGCCCTGCCAGGAGCATCACCGGGATGAACGGCAGGAGCATGAAGGTCCCGATCAGCAGAAGCCCCATCCAGATCACCGCCCCCTGGGTGTCCTCCGACGTCTCGGCGTCCGTCTCGTCCGTCATTCCGCCCTCTTCTCTTCACTTCTCCGGCACGCACCACCCTGCCGCACCGGGAACACGGCGACGCACGCGCGACCGGCGGAATGTGGAAACCACGGAGGCACGAATGCGTTCCCGCTTTGGGGCGCAGCGTGGGGCTCCGGGGCGCGGTGTGGGGCGAATCGGCGCCGGAATGCGCCCCGATCCCCGGGAATGCGCCCCGGACGCGAGCGGATCAGGGACGTGCGGCGAGGATCGCGTCCCACAGGGCGGCCGCCACGTCCCGCTTGGATCCCGCGGCGGAGGCGACGACCGCGCCGTCCGCGCCGACGATCTCCACGGCGTTGTCCGCCCGCTCGAAGCCGTGGTCGGCATCGGCGTGGTTGACGGCGAGCAGGTCGACGCCCTTGCGCTCGCGCTTGCGCCGGGCCCGGGCGAGTCGTTCGGCGGGATCCGGCAGCGTCTCGGCGGCGAAAGCGACGATCGTCTGCCCGGCGGGCGCGCCGCCGGACGAGCGCACGGCGGCGAGTCCCGCCACCACGTCCTCGTTCTCGACGAGCTCGATCCGCTCCAGCGCCCCGCCCTCCTTCGTGAGCTTCTGAGCCGCGGCCGTCGCCGGGCGGTAGTCGGCCACCGCGGCGGCCATCACGATCACATCCGCCGTCCGCGCCGCCGTCCCCATGGCCTCCGCCACGTCCGCCGCGGTCGCCGCAGGGACGACCCGGATCCGGGGATGCGCGGCGTCAGCGAGGACGTCGGCTCCGATGTTCGCCGCGACGAGCGTGACCTCCGCCCCGCGATCCGCGGCCTCTCGGGCGATCGCGACCCCCTGGCGTCCGCTGGAACGGTTGCCGAGAAAGCGGACGGGGTCGATGGGCTCGCGCGTCCCGCCCGCGGACACCGCCGCCGTCAGGCCGGCGAGATCCTGAGGAGCGAGCGCGGCGAGCGCCGCCTCGGCGATCTCCTCCGGTTCGCTCATGCGTCCGGGGCCGCTGTCCCCGCCGGCGAGCTCCCCGTCCGCGGGACCGACGATCCTCACGCCGCGCTCGCGGAGCGTGCGGATGTTCGCCTGCGTCGCCGGGTGCTGCCACATCTCGGCGTGCATGGCCGGGGCGACGACCACCGGCGCCGTGGTGGCCAGCAGCGTCGTGCCGAGGAGGTTGTCGGCGATCCCGGCCGCCATCCGCGCGATGGTGTTCGCCGTGGCCGGCGCCACCACGACGAGATCCGCACCCTGCCCCAGGGCGACATGCCGGACCCGGGCGACGTCGTCGTGCACGCTCGTGGTGACCGGGTTGCGGCTGATCGCCTCCCAGGTCGGCGCGCCCACGAAGCGCAGCGCGTCCTCCGTCGGCACGACGGTCACCTCATGGCCGGCCTTGATCAGGAGTCGCACCAGCGCGACCGACTTGTACGCGGCGATGCCGCCCGAGACCCCCACCACGATGTCCACGCCTCGATTCTGCCCGACCCTCTCCCCGGGCGCTCCGTTCGCGCGGAGATCCCCCGCTCCCGCGGACAGAATCCGCGAGATCCGCCGCACCAGCGCTGCCCCTCCCATGGAGAACCCTCGCTCGCGCGGACGGGATCCGCAAGGTCCTCCGCGACATGAGCAGTTCGCCGCCCCCGCAGCTTGCGGCTCCCACCGATCTCAAAACCCGCCCCGACGGACAACCCCCGTTCCGGCGGACGGCATCCACAAGATCCTCCGCGCCAAGCGCCGTTCCCCGATCCACCGCTCCGTGCAACGCGCCCCCTCCCTGGGGCGCCTCTACCGTGGAGTCACGGATCCGAGCGCCCGGGGGACTCCTAGACTGAGGCGCGTGTGCACGGTCGTGATCGAGGTCGATGAGCGGGGATCGCGACTGCTCGCGGTGCGCGACGAGGATCCGCAGCGCGAGTGGGACGCCCTCGGCGCGTGGTGGCCCGAGGAGCACCCGGGCGTGATCGGGATCCGCGATCGGCGCGCCGGCGGCGCCTGGCTCGCAGTGGATCCCGAGTCGCGTCGGCTGGCGGTCCTGCTGAACCGCGCGGACGTCCTGGATCTCCCCGAGGATCAGGCGCTCTCCCGCGGAAGCCTGACCCTCCGGTCCGTCGCCGGACAGTCCCCCCTCCCGGGCACACGGCTGCGCCACCACGGCTTCAACCTGCTCGAGGTCGCCCCGGAAGGCGCCCGCGTCCTCTCCTGGGACGGCGTGACGCTTCGGGACACGCCGGTGCCGCCGGGCGTCCACATGATCGCGCACGACGATCTCGACGACCCCACCACGCCCCGCATCGCGCACTGGCTGCCCTCGTTCCGGGAGCGCGCGGCGATCGCGGACGGCGGGGATCCGCGCGAGTGGGCGGCCCTGTGGATCGACCAGCTCGCCCACACGACGCGGCTCGATCCGGAGGACGACCGGGCGATCATCCGCGACAATCGCGTGCACGGCTACCCGACCCTGTCGCTGCTGTTCTGCACCGCCGAGGTCACCGCGGACGGCGTGGAGATCCACGACCGCGCCTTGCCGACGCCCGGACACTGGCTCGCCTGATCCCCCGACTCCACTCCCCCTATCCGCCGCGCGAGATCAGGCAGACACGCGAGAACAGGCGAAACGCGCGCCCGAACGCCTGAGCCCGCGCGAACGCCTGACCCGCGTGGCCCGTCCGGCAAGAGCATCCCGCCGCGCCGCGGACGGGGGAGGGAACTCAGACGAGCGCGGGCTCCTCGGCGGGGAGCCCCGCGGGAATCTCGCTCGGCAGGGAGGAGGCGCCGAACGTCGCCCGGTACGCGGTGGGGTTCGTGCCGAGCACCCGTGCGAAGTTCTGCCGCAGCACCGCCGCGGAGCCGAACCCGCACTCCTGGGCGATCCGATCGATTCCGAGGTCCGTGCGCTCCAGCAGCCGCTGCGCCTGGAGGACGCGCTGCCGGGTGAGCCACGCGGCGGGCGTGATCCCGTGCTCGGCCTTGAACCTCCGCGCGAAGGTGCGCTCCGACATGTGGGCGTGCGCGGCCAGGCGCTCCACCGACAGGTCCCCGCGGAGATTCGCCAGCGCCCAGTCGGCGAGCTCGGCAAGGGAGGAGCCCGGATCCACGGGAATCGGACGATCGATGAACTGCGCCTGGCCGCCGTCACGCTGCGGAGGCACGACCATCCGCCGGGCGATCCGATTGGTCATCTCCGCGCCGAGCTCGAGCCGCAGGAGCGAGAGGCAGGCGTCGATCCCGGCCGCGGTGCCCGCGCTGGTGATGATCCGGCCGTCGTGGACGAACAGCACATCCGGATCCACGGAGATCTGCGGGAACATGCGTGCCAGCTCGTCGGCGTACATCCAGTGCGTCGTCGCCCGGCGCCCGTCGAGCACCCCCGCCGCCGCGAGCGCGAACACCCCGCTGCACTCGCTGATCAGCCAGGCGCCGCGGTCCACCGCGGAGCGGATCACGTCGAGCACACGCGGATCCACATCCCTCCAGCGCTCTCGCGGGAACGGGCAGACCACCACCACGTCCGCCTCGTACGCGAAGGACAGATCGGCGACGCCGCTGAGCGAGAAGGCCAGCTTGGAGGGCACCTCCCCCGGATCGGCGGCCACGACGCGGAAGTCGAAGTTAGGCACGCCGTCGTCCGAACGGTCGAGTCCGAACACCTCGCAGGCGATCCCGAACTCGAACGGCGAGAACCCCGGCTGCACGATGCACGCGACGGTCTTCATCCCGCGCTCCTCCTCGTCATACGCCTCGGCGGCGTCTCCCTCGCACGATGGCGGTTTTCCTGCGGACTATGGCCATCCTGCCACTCGTGGCAGGATCACGTCAATCGTAGATTCTCTGCCATGATCATCGTGCTGATTCTCCTCGCCCTCGGTGTCTGGGGCATCGTCGCAACGACCGTGGAGCTCCGCCGCACCCGAGTCCGACGGATGCCGACGGACTGGTCCCGGGTCCCGGTCGATCTCCGCTCCTCCCGCAGAGGGATCGTCCGGAGGACGCCCTGACCGCGCCCGGGCTCGGATCCGGCGGCCCGCACCTCGGTTGATCGGGGCGCCGCTCCCCGCATCCGGCACCGGTCCCCGATCTGCACATCCGGGCCCGATCCGCACAGTTCCTGCGGCAGATCCTGCGCAGATCGGAACCACGTGTGCAGATCGGGACGGGAAGGCGGGGTGGAGCCGGGCGCGACCGGCCACACCGACGGGGCACCCCACAGCACGGACGCTCTCATCTATGCTCGACCGCATGAGCGACCCGCAGCCCACGCCGCCGTACGCCTCAGACCCGTCGCACGCGGGCTCGTCCCCTGCCGCACCGCCTCCCGGTGCGGTGCTCAACCCCGGACCGAGCGCCGCCGCGGCCACCGGTGCACCCGCCGGCGGCTACCCCGGTCAACCGGCCCCCGTGACACAGGGAGGGTCCGGCGGAGCGGGCAAGACCGCCTTCATCATCGCCCTGATCACCGTCCTGCTCGCCCTCGTCGGGACGATCGGGCTGCAGACGCTCATCTATTCCGGCGCGGCAGCCGGCGCCGATCGGTTCGCCCTCTACGGACTGCTCGCCGCGGTGCAGTCGTTCGTGCTGCTCGTCGGCTACGCCCTCTCTCTCATCTTCGGGATCATCGGCGCCCGCGCCGCCCGAGGCAAGGTGCTCGCCGGGATCGCGATCGGGGTCGGCGGGGCCGGGCTCGTCGGGGTCGCGTCGTCCTGGCTGATGTCGTTGATCGCACCCCTCCTCGCCGGGGCCTGACCTGCGTTTCGACTCGCTGCGCTCGCTCAACGACCGACACCGGACGACCGAGCACACCGCGTTTCGTCTCGCTCCGCTCGCTCAACGACCGACACCGGGGCGACCGGGGCCGGTCAGCCCTCGAGGACGCGCTCGTAGATCCGGATCATCGCGGCCGTCCGCGACGACTGGCGGAACGCCTCGGCCACCTCCGGATCCGGACGCGGCGCTCGGCCGGCGTCGATGTCCGCCGCGGCACCGCGCAGCGTCCGCGCGAGGGCGGCGATCCGGCGCTCCTCCCGCGCACGCGCCCCTCGGCGACCACCCGCCCCGGGGACCGCAGTCTCCGGCACGGCCCACAGCCCGCCGCGCAGCTCCGCGGCGATATCGGGGTCGCTCACCACCGTCGGCGTTCCCAGGGTCGCCGCCTCGAACGGCGTCATCCCCTGCGTCTCGAAGCCGATCGAGGTCTGCACGACCGCGTCGGCATCGGCGATGCGGGCGAGCACCTCCGGGTAGGACAACCGGCCGGCGAACCGGATCCGCGGTCGCCCGGCCCGCGCCGCGATCCGCTCGGCCGCCCGACGCTGCCCGCCGCCGCCGATGATCTCGATCTCCGCGTCCACGTCCGAGGCCACCACGGCCTCGACGAAGGGCAGCAGCCGCTTCTCCGGGCTCATCCGCCCCAGCCACACGAAGCGGGCGGGTCCCGGACGCCGGATCGACGGCGCCGCGGACCGCACGGCCTCGAGCACGTCCTCGTCGATGCCGTTCCACACGACATCCACGGGATCGAAGACGCCGTGCCGCTCCAGGCGGCGCGCGAAGTGCCCGGACGGAGCGGTCACGGCCCGCGACTCGGCGGCGATGCCGCGCAGGTACGCCCACCCGTCTCGCCCGCGGGGCTGCACGCCGACGCCGCGCAGCGCCCGGCGCCGCCAGGCGTTCAGTGCGACGAGGACCGGCCGGTGCAGCGGCGTCACGGCGGCGAGTCCGACGTCGACCCGGTTGTGCATCGTGTGGACGACGGGGATCCCGTGCCGATGCGCGTACCGGTGGCCGATGAACGCGCCCCAGAAGTCCGCCTGCACGTGCACGAGGTCTGCCGGCGGCCGCGACGCCATCGCCCGGTCCAGCGCGCGGTCGGTGCGCCGCCCCGGCCATGTCAGGGAGTACTCCCGGTCCGGAGTGATCGGCATCGAGGGGAGGTCGACGTAGCCGGTCGCGGCGTCGGGATCGATGCCCTGCGCGCGCGGGCCGTGCATCCTCGGGGCGACCACGGTCACCGTGTGCCCGGCACGCTCCAGGTATCGTCGCTGCAGCCGCATCGAGACCTGGGCGCCGCCGAGGGACTCCAGGTGCTGGTCGCTGAAGAAGACGACGTGCACGGGGGCGCGGCCGTCACTCGGGCAGCGGAGCGCCGCGGTAGAGCGCCTCGAACGTGTCGAGAGTGCGGTTGATGTCATGGATCGCGACGCCGTCGAGGGAGGCCTGCTGCATCCGCTCGTACTCGGCCGGCGACGCGGTCAGCACGTCGGTCAGGCGCGCGGCGAGCTCGTCCACGTTGCCCGGCTCGAACAGATAGCCGTTCTCGCCGTCGTGGACGAGGTGCGGAAGGGCGACGGCGTCGGCGGCGACCACCGGGAGCGCCGAGGCCATCGCCTCCATCGTCGCGATGGACTGCAGCTCGGCGATCGAGGCGATCGCGAACACCGACGCCCGCGAGTAGAGGGAGCGCAGCTTCTCGTCGGAGATGCGGCCGTGGAACGTGACGCGGTCGCCCAGCCCCAGCTCCTGCGTGAGGTTCTCCAAGGCCTTCCGCTGGTCGCCGCCGCCGACGATGTCGAACGCGACGTCCAGCGCGGGGTCGAGCTTCGTGAGCGCCCGCAGGATGACGTCGATCTGCTTCTCGGCGGTCAGCCGGCCGACGAAGATGATGCGGTTGCGCTCACGCGGGCCGATCACCGGATCGTAGTTCGAGCGGTCGATGCCGCAGCTCACGGGGATCACGTCGCCGACGTCGATCGTCCGCTCCAGGAAGTCCGCGGCGCGCCGCGTGGGCGTGGTGACCGCCCGGGTCAGCGCGAAGGTGCGGGCGGCGTCGGCCCAGGCGAGCTTCAACACGATGTCGTCGATGAACTTCGGCATCGTGGTGTGGTCGAGGATGTTCTCGGCCATCACGTGGTTGGTCGCCACGACCGGGATGCCTCGACGGTGGGCGATGCGGGACAGCCCGCGGCCGATCACGATGTGCGACTGGATGTGGACGACGTCCGGCTTGACCTCGTCGAGCACGACGCGGGCGTAGTGCTTGGATCGCCACGGCCAGACGAAGCGCAGCCAGTCGTGCGGGGCCCAGCGCACCGAGGGCAGACGGTGCAGGGTCATCGGCTCGCCCTCGATCACCTCGGTGCGGGGCTTGGTTCGCCGGTACGCCTGGTTGGGAGCCACGACATGCACGTCGTGGCCGCGCTGGACGAGGCCGGCGGCGAGGCGCTCGGCGAAGCGCGCGGCCCCGTTGATGTCGGGGGAGAACGTGTCGCATCCGATCAGGATGGTCAACGGGCCGTCGCCGGAGCGATTCGGGACGGCCGGGGTCTCGGGATCAGCCGAGGTCGGGCGGTCGTCGGGAGAGGTCACGGGGGCTGCCTATTCTGGGCCGCGGACAAGGGATTCCGCCCGGGATCGGGCGCTCGACACTCTACCCGAGGGCTCTGGGACCGCCGGGGATCCGCTGTGCGCGCCGCCGCGCAGACGTGCGGGGACCGCCGCCCCACGGTCCGGCGGGGCGTCAGTCGGACTCGTCGAGGATGCGCGCGAGCAGGTCCGGCCGCTGCAGGGGGATCCCGTGCCCGCACCCCGGTACCTCCTCGCGCACGGCGCTCGGGAGGGCGTCGTGCAGCGCCGCCGCGGAGCGGTGCATCAGCCGGCGCTCCCGCTCGCCGACGAGGATCCGGGCGCTCCCGGGGAACCGGGACCAGCCCGCCGGGATCCGGAACCGCAGGTTCGCCCCGACCGCGGCGACGAGCGTCGCGCGCGACATCGCGGCGGAGGTGCGGAGGTAGTCGGGCAGCAGCGCATCCGGGACGAACAGCTCCCTGGCCTGCGCCCGGGCGAACGCCGGGTTCCTCGCGAGACCCGCCGTGGCGGACAGCAGCGCCAGTGTCGGGCCGGTCGCCGGGGCGGGAACGGCCTGTGCGCTGACCGCCACGACGCGTTCCACGAGATCGGGCCGCTCCGAGGCCAGGAGCACCGCGAGCTGGGCGCCGAGGGAGAAGCCGGCCGCGACGGCCGGTCTCCCCGTCCGCTCCAGGAGCGCCACGAGCTCGGCGATCACCGCCTCGTGGGAGGTGTACGGGCTGCCGGCGCTGCGGTCATGTCCGGGCAGATCCGGCACGATCATGCGCCACGGGGCACGCAGACGCGCGCGCACGGGACCCCACATCCACCCGCCCACGCCGCCGCCGTGCAGCAGGAGCAGGGGCGTCGCCGTCTCGGGTCCCCGCATCTCGACGTGCACGTGGCTCCCTCCGGTCACGGGCTCGCGCGGCCCTCCTCGGAGCCTAGCGACGGGGAGCGGCCTCCGGGGCGGCTCCCGCGCGACGCGGCCCGGGTCCCCGCGGGCCGATCCGGATCCACACCCGCCCGATAGGTGCGCGCGATAGCGTGACGACATGCGCCTGCTCGCCGACGCCGACCCCGCCCGCTGGATCCCCGTGACCGGATCCCTCGGCTTCAAGGGACGCCGTCATCGCAAGGCCGCGATCCGCATGCTGCTGGGTCAGGCGAACGCCGCCGCCGGAGCCACGCCCCGCCCGGGCTCCGGCTTCGCCGCCTGGGCCATGAGCCAGGCCGCCCCGCTGCTGATGCGCAAGGCGGACGGCCGGGTCCTGGTGTGGACCTGGAAGCAGGAGCCCGAGCTGATCGTCGCGATGGCCAGTGCGCAGGAGCTCACGCCGCAGCTGCGGACCGCCCGCGCCATGATGCCGATGGAGTACGACGACACGGAGGAGTTCCGCAATCCGTATCTCGGGATCGGCGAGAAGCTCGTCGTCCCCCTTCCGCCGAACCCGTCCACTCCGCCGTTCGCCACCTACACGTGGGACACCGGGACGCACCTGATCACCCTCCAGGCGGTGTGCGGGGACCGCGAGCGGTTCGGGACCGTGCTGGGCGCGGTCGACGACCTCGCGCGCACGCTCCGCAGCGCCGACGACCTCGCCGTGGGCGAGTCGGGCCCCGTGCTGCGTCTCGACCCGGCCTGACCCGCCTCAGCGGCGCACGTACTCGGCGAGCACGACGCCGGAGTCGAACGCCGTCGTGTCCACGCGTTCGAACGTCGTCGGTGCGTAGCCGCGAGGGCCGAACAGCGGGATCCCGCCCCCGAGGAGCACGGGGTTGATCTTGAGGGCCAGCCGGTCGATCTCGTCGGCCAGGTGAGCGGCGAGCGCTCCACCCCCGCAGAGCCAGATCCCCGCGCCGTCCTCCTCCTTCAGCGCCCGGACCGTGTCGACCGGATCGGCGGCGGTGAACTCGACGCCGCCGCTTCCCTCCGGGCCCTGATGGGTGCGCGTGAAGACGATCTGCCTCAGGTGCGTGTACGGATCCGCCAGGTGGTGGTCGGGGAGGCCGACCGCGTACGTGTTCCATCCCATGAGGACGGTGTCGAACGGACCGTCCTCGACGGAGAGGCCGGCATGAGCGGCGAGGACCGTCGGCGCCGTGCCGCGGTACCGGGCCCAGATGGGCGCCATGTGATCGCCCTCCGCGAGGAAGGCGTCGAACTCGCCGCCCGGCCCCGCGATGTATCCGTCGAGGCTGACGGCGACGTAGTAGGTGAGTTGTCGCATCGTTCTCCAATAACTACAGGTGCAGTGATTGGAGACTACAACAGGTGCAGTGGTTGCGCTAGTCTCGTTGCATGGCGAAGAACGATGCGCGCCGCGCCGCGCTGGCCGATGCCGGGCTCGCGGTGCTCGCCCGCGAGGGATCCCGCGGACTCACCCACCGCGCCGTGGACGAGGCGGCGGGGGTGCCCACGGGCACGACCTCGAACTACTTCCGCAGCCGGGACGCGCTCATGGCGGGCCTGTTCGAACGGATCGGCGCCCGTCTCGCACCCACGCCGGAGGATCTGGCGCTCCGCGCCGGGCAGCGGCCGAGCCGCGCGCTCTTCGCCGACTACCTTCGCGACATCGTCCGCCGCCTCTGCGCCGACCGGGAGGTCACCCTCGCTCTGTTCGAACTGCGTCTGGAGTCGGCGCGTCGCCCCGAGCTGTCCGCGGTGCTCGCCCCGTGGCTGCGCGCCGGGTTCGAGGGGGATGTCGCGTTCAACGAGACGGCGGGTCTTCCCGGCGGCCGCCGGGAGATCGTGCTCTTCCACTACGCGATCGACGGCCTGCTGCTGGACCGCCTGACCACGCCGATCGACCCGGACCTGCCGGTCGACGACGTCGTCGACGCGCTCGTGGACGGGCTCCTCCCCGAGTCCTGACTCCGCCGCCCTGCCGATGCGGGGTCGTTCTCTGCGGGTCTCCCCCGGCCGGCGCGGAGGCCGGGTCCGTAGACTCGGGCCGGGGGCGCACCCGATCGCCCCCGGACAGGAGATGACGGGACGGTGAGGGCTCGGACCGTGGTCGCCCTCGTGCGCGTGGCCACGGCGGCGGTGTGCCTCGTCGCGCTCGTCCACCGCCTGTTCTGGGGCCTGAGCTCGCGGACCGCCGCGGGGGAGAACTTCTTCGCCTATCTCACGGTGCAGTCGAACATCGCCCTGATGCTGCTGCTGGTCGTGGCGGCGGCACTGGCCCTGCGCCGCGCCGAGGATCCGCTCTGGCTCTCCGCCGCCTATGCCCTCGTTCTCACGTGGACGCTCACCGCCGGACTCGCGTTCGGTCTCATCGTCTGGCAGGCCCATCTCCGGGGCATCCCGATGACGGTGCCGTGGTCCGATCAGCTGATCCACTACTGGCTGCCGGCGTTCTCCGCGACGGCCTGGCTCGTCACGCCCGCCCGACGGCCGGTTCCCTGGACGATCGTCCCCGCCTCCCTCGCCTTCCCGCTCGTCTGGGGAGGGTTCACGATGTGGCGGGGGCCGATCATCGGGTGGTACCCGTACTACTTCCTGGATCCCCGCCAGGTGAGCGGACCCGCGGAGTTCCTCGGCACCTCCGCCGTCGCGTTGGCGATCTTCGCGGCCGTCTCCTCCGTGCTGGTGCTCACCAGCCGGCTCCCCGGGGTGCGGTGGTCGCGTCCCGGACCCGGATCGTAGACCGCGCGTCCGATGGTCGTCCTCCCCCGCGGCGGATCCGGCGGGGTTCTCCACGGCTCCCGTCCGTGACCCCGGCGGCGCCTCCGCGGGTGACAACCTGGAGCCTCCCGAGGAGAATGGGGGGATGCAGATGACCGATCCGCAGGTGTGGACGCTCATCGGCGTGTTCGCCGCCGCGGTGCTCGGCGGCATGTCCGTCATGACGGCCCAGTTCAGCCGCGTCCTGCGATCGGAGGGCGCTCGGCTGGACGCGAAGATCGACGGACTCCGCGGAGAGGTGAACGGTCAGTTCGCGGCGATGGGCACCCGGCTCGACGCCATCGACGACCGGCTCATCCGCGTCGAGGACAAGGTCGACGACCTCGACAAGGAGGTCGCCAACCTCGCCACGAGGTTCTGGCGCTCGTCCTGAACGACGGCGGCGATGCGCGTCAGCGGCGCGATCCCTCCGCGTCTTCCGTCGCCCCGGCGTCGAGCTCCGTGACGGCCTCGTCCCCGCCCGGGAGCACGTCGTCCGACGTCGGCGAGGAGGACTGCGTCCCCTCCCGGGTCACCGCGAACGCCCCGACCCGGACGGCGAGACGCACCGCGTCGATGAGCGAGGACCCCGCCGCGAGCGAGGCGGCCAGCGATCCGACGAAGGCGTCCCCGGCGCCGGACGTGTCCACCGCGTCCACGCGCGGGGAGGCCACGTGCACGAGCCGCGCCCCCTCGGCGACCACGGCCCCGCCGGCGCCGAGGGTGAGCACGATCGACCGGGCTCCGGCGGAACGCAGCGCCTGGGCGAGGGCGGCGTCGGACCGGCGGGCGGGCGCCTCGCGGGCGGCGCTCTCGCCACCGGCCCCGGCGCCCGCGGCGAGCTGGTCCAGCAGCACGAGCGCCTCGTGCTCGTTGACGACCAGCGGGTCCGCGCGACGGAGCGTCTCGTCCGCGACCGCGCAGACGGGAGCGAGGTTCAGCAGCACCCGGCCGCCCGCGAGTGCGGCAGCGCGGTCGATCCCCTCCACGGGGATCTCCCCCTGCAGGACGAGCACGGCGGCCGCTTCGACGACGTCGGCGTGCGCCTCGATCGCCGCGGCGTCCACGAGGCCGTTGGCACCGGGCACGACGATGATCGTGTTCTCCGCGTCGTCCTCGCCCACGCTCACGAGGGCGAGCCCCGTGGGACCGGGGACGGTGGCGACCCGGCCGAGGTCGACGCCCGCCGCTGCCATGACGCCGACCGCCTCGGCCTCCCGCCCGTCGTCGCCCACGGCGCCGACCATGACGGTCGGTGCGCCGCGGCGCGCCGCCGCGACGGCCTGGTTCGCCCCCTTGCCCCCGGGAGCGAGGCTCGCCGATGTTCCGATGAGGGTCTCGCCCGGACGGGGAAGCCGTGCGGCGGTCACCCGCTGGTCGATGTTGATGGACCCGGCGACGACGACGGTTCCGTCGGCGATCGCGCGGGGGACGACGGTCGGCTGTGCCTGTGCACTCATGAGGGCTCCTTCGACAAGGGCGGGGACGGACGGACGGGCGCCGCGGGCGCGGGAGCGGGCCACGAGGAGGAGGCCCGCACGATCAGCTCGCTCGACAGGAGGATCGAGTCCGGGGCGCCTCCGGCGATGACCTCGCGGAGAAGGCGGACCGCGTGCCGCCCCATCTCCTCGACGCTGTGCGCGATCACGCTGAGCGGAGGGTTCAGCAGCGAGAACCACTCGATGTCGTCGAAGGCGATCAGCGCGACGTCCTCGCCGATCCGGTGCCCGAGGCGCTGCAGCATGGCCAGGGCCCCGACGGTCATGAGGCTGTCCGCGGCGAGCAGCGCCGTGGGCGGGTCGGGGAGCCGGAAGAGGCGATGGACGGCCGCGGATCCGCTCTCCGCCTGGAAGTCGCCGTGGTGGATCAGCGCCGGGTCCGCGTCCAGGCCCGCGTCGGCGGCGGCGTCCGCCCAGGCGGCGAGCCGGTCCCGGCCGGTCGACGCCGTCTGCGGTCCGGCGATGTAGCCGACCCGCCGGTGCCCCCGGTCACGCAGGTGCACGGCCGCCTGGCGGATCCCGGGCACGGGATCGGTGGTGACGCTCGGAACGGGGATGCCCGGGAGCACCCGGTCCACGAAGACGAGGGGGACGCCCCGGGCGAGCAGGGCCTGGATCGCACCCGGATCACCACCCCCCTGAGGAGCGACGATGACGCCGTCCGCCCGCCGAGAGATGAGCGTGTCCAGATAGCGGTCCTGCTGTGCGGGGTCCTCGTTGGCGTTGCCCAGCAGCGTGGTGTAGCCGCAGGCGAGCAGCTCCTGCTCGATGGTGTGCGCGAGATCCGCGAAGAAGGGGTTGCGGACGTCGGAGACGAGCAGGCCGATCGTGTCCGAGCGCGTGGAGCGCAATGCCCTGGCCTGCGCGTTGGGGTGGAAGTCGAGCTCGCGCGCCGCCTGCTCGACGCGCTCCCGGGATCCGGGCGAGGTCGCCGGGTGGCCCGACAGCACGCGGGAGGCGGTCGCCGGGGACACTCCGGCGCGCGCGGCCACGTCCTTGATGGTGACGACGTTCATCGACCCCTTCGCCCGATCGCTCATGGAATCGAATCCATGGATTCGATTCCATGGATTCGATTCCATGGGAGCTTAGGAGGGAGCGCGTACGGTGTCAACACGCCCGCCGCGGGACGCGGCTACTCGATCGGGTCGGGGGCGAAGCGGGACAGCGACTCCAGCGCGACGGCGAGCGCCGCCTCATCGTCGAGGTCGGCGAACTCGACGGCCGGGTCTCCCCCGACCACGCCGACGAGCACCGTGCGGTCGTCGTCGGTGCGCAGCTCCAGCCACGTCCGGAAGACGGCCGAGCCGTCCACGAGCTGCCAGAGCGAGACCGCGACGGCCGAGGCCTCCGGCGCGTCGGCGTCGGGGGTGACCGTCGCCGTCGGCTCCGGCCCGGCCCCGCCTCCCGCCTCCTCGCCCGGGCGCGGGAACGGCTCGTCGAAGAGCAGCCAGATCGTCTCGATCGCCCCCATGGCGAGGGCGGACACGGCACCACGGATCCCGAACGGAAGGGGCGGCGCGAACTCGATCCCCTGCTCCTGCAGCACTCCCAGCGGGACCGTCAGCACGACGCGGTCGAACGACAGCGCCTCGCCGGTCCCCAGCCGGACGCTCAGCCCGGCGTCGTCGTAGGCGATGCGGCTGACCGGCGAGGAGAGCGAGACCTGGACCCCGTCGAGCAACCGGTCGAACAGCGCCGTGGTGTCACCGAGCGGGACGACGAGCCCCCCGCCCCGGGGGGTCGGCGGGAACCACGACGAGGCCGTGGCGGGATCGGCGCCCGTCGCCGCGGCGAGCGCCGCGAGGACGGCGACGAGCCCGGGATCGGCCGGATCGGCGCCGTTCTCCGCGAGCGCCTGGACGAGAGAGAGGTCGGCCGGCTGCTGCCCAGCGCGCTCGACGGCGGCGGTCAGCGGCTCCTCCGAGGGGGCGTCCACCGCACCCGCGGTCCCGAGCCACTGCGGCCCGGCGACGTCCGCAGTGACCACCGCGATGTCGTCGATGCGGCTGCGGAGGTCCTCGTCGTCGGCGCCGAGGATCCATCCGCCGAGCTGGACGCCGGTCGGCCAGGCGTCGTCGGTCTCGGCATGCATCCGGCCGCCGACGCGGTCGCGGGCCTCGAGGACGGTCACGTGGGCGCCCGCGTCCGCGAGGATCCGCGCGGCGGCGGACCCGGCGAGCCCGGCGCCGATCACGGCGATCCGCTCGCCGTCGTCCATCACGTCCGCCACCGCCCGCGCCGCGCGCTCCCCCGATGCGACGGCGCCGCGCATGGTGCCCGGAGCCTCCGCGTCCGTCGCCTCCCCGGCGAGGAAGAGCCGGTCCTGCACAGATTCGGTCAGGAGCTCGCGCTGTCCCGGCTGCGCGCCGACGGGGGTGATGCTCGCCGCACCGCGGGAGAACGGGTCGGCGGACCAGGCGCTCCGCCGGACGTCGGTCGGGGCGGGCAGGCCGGTCGTCGGAGTGGGCCGGGGCATCGGGCTCCGCGTGGGCGTCCGCGTGGGCTCGGGCTCCGGCACGCAGGACGCGAGGAGCAGGGTGACGGCCCCCAATCCGGTGCCGACGAGCAGAGTTCGACGCGTCATCCTCATCGTGCCGCCAGCCTATTCCCCCTTCGCCGTTCGCCGCCTGCGATCGACGACCGGCCCGCGCCTGCCCCTCCACAGCAGACGGATGCCGCCGCCTTTCCACACGTCCCGATCTGGCGTGCGATCCCGCCTGCGGGGCGTGACAGGATCCCGCACAGAGGACAGAATGAAGGGATGGTGATGAACGATCCACAGATCTGGACGCTCATCGGCGTGTTCGCCGCGGTGATGGCGGGCGGGCTCACGCTGCTGCTGAGGCAGAACGAGCGGATCATCGCGTCGCTGCGGTCCGAGCTCACCGCGCGCTTCGACGGGCTCGAAGGGCGGATGGACGCCCGGTTCGAGGCGATGGACGCCCGGTTCGAGGCGGTCGACGCCCGGTTCGAGGCGATCGACGCCCGGTTGGAGGCGATCGACGCCCGGTTCACGACCATGGACGTCCGGCTCGACTCGATCGAGCGGCGTCTCGACGATCTGGACGGGGAGGTCGCCCACCTGGCCAGGCGTTTCTGGGGCTCGTCCTGACCCGCCGGCGACGGCGCGACGTCCGATCGGACGGCCGCGGACGGGCGCGCCCCGGTCCCCACCGGCGCGCGCCCGTCCGCGGTCAGACGGTGACGTCCCCGACGAGGTGCACGCGGATCCCCATGCCGTCGAGCATCGCGGCCTTGGCGATCAGCGCCTTGTCGGCGGTCTCCGCGTCCGGCGCGTAGACGACCTGGACGTGGTTGGCCTTGTGCCTGGCCATGAACTGATCCCTGCTCTGCCCGTGCAGCACGACGTGCGCGATCGGCCACTCCGGGTTCGTCGCCTCCTTGCGGCGGCGGGTCTCGTCGGCGGGCAGCTCGACCACCGACCCGCGGAAGAGGTCGGCCTGCAGCACCCCCTCGGCGATGTAGATCCGGGAGAGGACGACCTCGCCGGGGATCGAGACGCCGTTGATCGTGGCGCCGCCGGCGGGGAAGAAGACGTGCCCCTGCCGCCACCCCTCGGCGTTGTGCCAGCCGCCGAGGTGCGAGGCGGGCACGGACCCGGAGATCTCGTAGACCCAGACGAAGTCCCCGTCGTACTCCTCGCCCCAGCGCACGTCGTGCAGGGTGTTGTCCGGCACGAGCCCCATGGCCCGCCACACGCGGTCGGTCACGAGCGCGTCCACCGCGACGCCCTCATCGGCCTCGTTGAAATGCGGGAAGGCGCGCCCCTCGTGCAGCACCCGGGAGCCGTCGCGCGAGGTCACCGGCGGACGCTCGGTCGAGTTCAGGATCCCCTCGGCGAGATCGGAGGCCGGCACGAGGTCCTTGAGTCCCTGCTGGTACTGGATGCCGACCGCGTCCAGCCCGAAGTCGTCGGCGATCCGGAGGGCGGCGATGTACATCTTCAGCTGCCACTGCACCTGATCCCGGGTGAGCTCGGTGGCCGGGTCCTCGCCGTAGTGGAACGTCATGCCGTGTTCGATCAGCCAGTCGTAGGCGGCGTCGGCCTCGGCGTCGGCGACCGTGCGCATCTCGGCGTACAGAGCCGACTGCGACAGGCGCTCCTTGTAGATGCCGGTGGGATTGAGCAGCTCGTCGTCGAAGATCGCGTTGTACATGCCCATGCAGCCCTCGTCGAAGACGCCGATGATCGCCTTGTCTCGGCGCAGCTGAGCGGCGAGAGCCTGACCGAGCTCCTTCTCCGGCCCGTCCGGCAGCGCGGCGAGCGCACGCACATGCGAGGCGTCGTGCGCCACGCGGCCGGTCTCGGTCCAGGACCGCAGCCCCTCGCGGAACTCCTGGTCCGTGAAGTCGACGGACCACAGCGTGGAGTACGGCTTCTGCATCTTGGTGAGGCCGGCGTTCAGGCCCAGGAGCCCGACGAGGCCGGGCCAGTCCGGGGCGAAGTTGGCCACGGTGAGGATCGGTCCGCGGTGCGTGCGCAGGCCCGGCAGGACGTGGTGGGAGTACTGCCAGTTCGCGGTGACCACGGCGAGCGGGGCGTCCTCCGGGATCCGTGTGAACACCTCCATCCCCATCCGCTGGCTGGAGATGTAGCCGTGCCCGGTCTCCGGGTCCACACCGAACGGGCGGATCACGGTCCATCCGAGCTCCTCGAACACCGCGGTGACCGCGGCCTCCGCGGCGGCCTGGACGGGCCACCCGGCGACGTTGGCCGACTCGCGCAGGTCGCCCGAGGTGATGAGGTACACGGTGTTCGGCTCGGCCGCCGGCCGCGCAGTGGGGGTCGGGAGTGCGTAGGTCATGGTCTCTCCGTGGTGTCGGGGTCGGTCGGGCGGTCGGGGATGACGGCGGTGAACGAGGAGCCCGCGACCAGCCGGACGTCCCGCGCGAGCAGCCGGTCGGTCCCGGATCGGCGCAGTCGCAGTTCGGCGAGGTCCAGGGACCCGCCGTCGAGGTGGAGGGCGAGCCGGTCGGCGTCGATCTCGACCCGCCCCCAGCCCGCCGCGGTGGTGAACAGGGCGCGCAGCGGCTCGGCGCCGGACGCCGGGGCGAAGGTCAGGGTGCGTGCGGGCCCGTCCCACTGCGCACCGGTCGCCGCGATGAGCAGCCCCCAGGAGGCGAGCGAGCGCGCATAGTGGTTGCCGCACTCGATCTCGTTCCACGGATTGCGGTGCGTGCCGTCGTACCGGCTCCGCAGCGCCCGCTCCACCCGGAGCGCGTCCTCGACCCGCCCCGCGAACATCAGCGTCGTCGCGACCTGGTGCTCGATCCCGGTCCACACCTCGTCGGAGTAGACGAACGGGATCGCGGGCCGTCCGCCGCGGGGCCAGGACGCGAGCAGCAGCCCGCCCTCCTCCCCCATCGCGTACACGCGCTGCGTGCTCTCGTGGGCCGTGAGATCCGGGCGGTGGTTGTGGGACACGATCGCCCCGAGCGCGGCGTCGATGCGGTCCTCGGGGAGCAGGGGCCCGAGGCCCCCCAGGTACGCGTGGAACTGCCCGAGGAGCTGATCCGACAGCACCCCGTCGCCGTACTGGTACCGGTGCGCGTCGACGTCGTCGATCACCTGCCGGTAGTACTCGCCGTTCCAGAGCACGGCGTCCATCGCCGCCGCGACCTCGTCCGCCCGCCGGGTCCAGGCCTCGGCCCGCTCGGGCTCGCCGAGGTGCGCGGCCATGCGCGCGCCGGCGCGGAGGGCCGCGAGGTACATGCCGTTCGCGAGCGGGTCGATCCCGTGGAACTCGATGTCGTAGGTGTTGTGCAGCTCGCCGTCCAGCAGCCCGTCCCCGTCGCGGTCCCATTCCCGCGTCGCGTGGTCGAGACTGCGCACCGCTGCGGGCCAGAGCTCCCGCAGGAACGCGTCGTCGCCGCTGAAGCGCCATTCGCGGTGAAGGCGGAGGAAGGTTCCGAGCTGACCGTCGACGGCGGGGCCCATGAACCACGGCCGGGATCCGAACACCCGGTTGCCGCGGAACTTCTGCGCGCCGGACGCATCCGTCTCCAACAGGAACTCGACGCGCCGGGCGCTCCGCTCCAGGGAGGGGAACAGCCAGGCCGCCGTCTGCGCGTACGACCAGACGTGCGTGCAGGTGCCCTCGCAGGACCCTCCGTGGTCGAAGGATCCCTCCCATGCGGCGAAGACGGGGCCGTCGCCGAGCGCCGGGTTCGGCGTGTCGAGGACGAAGCAGGTGGTGGAGCGCAGGGCCGCGATGTTCGCACCGACGGCGTCCGCGACGACCGGATCCAGCGCGCCTCCGTACAGCGCGTCGACGAAAGCCACGGTGGCCCGTTCCCGCTCGGGGAGGGTCCGGTGCAGATCGACGGCCGCGGCCCAGGCGTCCGGCCACAGGGTCGCATAGTGGTTCCGGACGATCGGACCGAGGTCGGCGGAGGCCGGGTCCGCCGGGTCCGGCGCGTCGTCGAACACGATGTGCCCGTGCCAGCCGCGACGCCGGTTCGGGAAGCTCCAGGACAGCACGAACGTGAAGTCCTCCGATGCCCCCGGGCCCAGCGTGTGCACGATCCCGAGCGACCCGGTGCGGATGCGCGGGAGCTTCGCGAGCATCTCGTCCTCGGTGAGCGCCGGGGCGTGCGCGGCCGCCCCGCTCTCGTCGAGCTCGGCGAACAGTCCGCGAGGACGGTCCTCCAGGGTGAGGCGGGGCTCGGGCTCGAGGAGGCCGTCGCCGACGAGGTCGTTCCAGAACAGCCGCGCCCCGTCCGGCCAGTACCCCGTCACCCACTGCGGCTTGGCGGTCGTGGACGGATCGGTCGTGGTCAGGCTGAGCGTCCCGTAGCCCGGGTCGTCCTGGGGCAGGTCCACGTCGAAGTCGAGTCCGCGGACGTCCCCCTCCTCGCGCCAGCGCACGCGCTGCGTCGCACGCATCCCCCACGGGGCGTCCGGCCCGGGCACGCCCCGTCCCGCCGTGTGCGAGACGCTCCCCACGACGGTGACCCGCACGGCCCGCCCGGTCGGATTGGTGACCCGGTAGCGGAGCACCGCGGCGGGCATGCCGGAGGCGTCCGCGTCGAGGGGGACGAGCGGGGTGAACGCGCGCAAGGAGACGACGACGGGCAGCGTCTCGTCCTCGAAATCCACGTCGACGACGGGGTACTCACCGTGCAGCCGCGCCGCGTCCAGGCGCGGGAGTCCGGCGAGCTCGTCGAAGGGGAAGCCGGCGTCGCGGTCGCGCCGCCCCTGCGGGCGGGCCTCCAGCACGCGGGTCACCGCCTGAGCGCCCTCCGGCGCGGCATGGATCGCGAAGAACGAGTGCGGGTTGGCCCGCCCCTTGTCCGGTCCGTTCTCCAGCTCCCAGTCGCGCAGCTCGCCCCGGGCCCCGATCGAGACGTTCCCGGTGCCGATCCCGCCGAGCGGGAACGCCACCGCCTCGGCAGTGTGCGGGATGGGCCGGGCGCGGCGCGGCGCGCCGCCGGTCACGCGCGCCCCCGCTGCTCGACGGCCAGCTCATGCACGACGCCCTTCGTGACCTCGTAGAGCCGCACGTAGCGGTCGAAGAGCGCGTCGTAGACTGCGGCACGGTCCGGGTCCGGAAGGATCCGGTCGACGATCGGGTTCCAGTCCGCAATGAGCGGCGCCGGCGCCCCGGATCCCGCGGCCGCGGCGGCGGTCGCGAGGAACGCCGCGCCGTAGCTCGCACCGATCGTGTGGCGCGGCACCTCCTGCACGAGCCCGGTCGCGTCGGAGACGATCTGCATCCAGAGCCTGCCCTGGGTGCCGCCGCCGACCGCGACGATCCGGTCGATCGCGGCGCCCGCGGCCCGCATGGTCTCGACGTTGTGCCGCACCCCGAGGGCGGTGGCCTCCAGGGCCGCGCGGTAGAGGTCGCCACGACCGTGCTCCAGGGTGAGCCCCGCGATCACCCCTCGGGCGTCGGGGTCCTGGATAGGGGTGCGCTCGCCCGCGAAGTACGGGAGCATCACGAGCCCGCGCGCACCCGGACCGGACGCCTCCGCTTCGGCGAGCAGCTCCGGGTAGCCGGCGTCGGTCAGCTCCGCGAGCCACGCGGTCAGCGCCCCGGACGTCGCGAGCCCGCCCGCGAGGTTCCGCGTGCCGGGAAACGCCCCGACGGTCGTCCACATCGACGGCGTGCGGACGGTCTCGGACCCGGTCGCGACGAGGAACATCGTGGTGCCGTACATGAGCATGAGATCGCCCACACCGTGGGCGCCCACGCTCACCGCCTCCGTCCACGCGTCGATCGTGCCGACGATCACGGGAATCCCCTCGGGAAGTCCGGTCGTCTCCGCCGCCGGCGCAGTGACCGTTCCGGCGGCCTCGCCGGCCCAGGCCAGAGCGGGCGGCTCGATCGGCGCGGCGTAGCGGTCCCACCACGGGCGGTGCCAGGCCTCGGCCTCGATGTCGTACAGCGGGGACATCTGGCTCGCGGACTGGTGATCCAGCACGTAGGCGCCGGTGAGGCGCCGCGCCAGCCAGGAGGCCGGCATGTACAGCCGTCGTGCGCGCGCCCAGAGATCGGGCTCCTCATCCCGGACCCAGACGAGCTTGGGGCCTCCGGCCTGGGACGTGAGGACGGAGCCGCCGACGCGGGTGATCTCGTCCTCCCCGAGCTCCGCGTCCATGCGAGCGATCTGTGCGCCCGTGCGCGTGTCGACGCCGTAGAGGATCGCCGGGCGGACGGGGCGGTCGTCCTCGTCGGCGAGCAGGACGCAGGGGCCCATGCCGCTGACCCCGACGCCGACGATCTCGGCCGGACCCTCGTCGTCGAGTGCGGACGCCGCTCCGACGAGCTCTCGGGAGAGGGAGACGAACTCGTCCCACCACACCTCGCCGTCCATCTCGACCCAGCCGGTGTGCGGGCGGCTCACCTCGTGCGCGCGCGTTGCCTGGGCGAGGATCCGTCCATCCTCCGCGACGAGCACGCCCTTGCTGCTCGACGTGCCGACGTCGACGCCGATGGTGCACTGCACGCGCATCCTCCTCGATCGCTGTCCGCTGCTCCGCGGACGGCGATCACGCTACACGAAATCGATTTCAAGGGCAACGGATCCTCTCGTCCTCCTCCCCCGACGCGGTCGAAGACGAGTTGTCCACCGATCCGGAACCCCCGTTATTTCGCCCCGCTGTTCGGTGACACGATCACCCAACCGGGGCATCATGGAGGGATGGGCATGAACGATCCTCAGATTTGGGTTCTCATCGGTGTTTTCACCGCTGCGATCTTGGGCGGCATGACCCTCGTCAGCACACACGTCAGCCGGGTCATCCACGCCGAGATCAGCGGCCTGCGCGGTGAGATCAACGGCCTGCGCGGTGAGATGAACGGACGGTTCGAGGCCGTCAACACCCGCTTCGACACGGTCGAGCGCCGCCTGGATCGGGTGGAGACCGCGCTGGAGGACCTGGACGACGAGGTGACGCGCCTCGCGAAGCGCGTCTGGGGCGCCCCGGACTGACACGCCCGCACGCGGCAGGCGCGCGGGCGGGCGGCGTCAGCGCAGGACGCTGGCCGGCTGCAGCTCTCCGCGGAGCACGACGGTGCGCGTGGGCTGCGCGTCGCCGGCGATCCGTTCCAGGAGCATGCGCGCGGCCGTGACGCCCATATGCCGTGCGGGCAGGCGAACGAGGGTCACGGCGGTCGGCGACAGCGTGGTGAACGGCAGCGAGCCCACCACCGCGACCCCGAGCCGCGGCGGCGTCAGACCGCGTTCGGTCAGCACCTGGATCGCCCCGACGCCGATGAGGTTGTTGCCCGCGACGACCGCGTCCGGCGGCTCGGGCAGCGCCAGCAGCGCCTCCATCGCCTCCCGCCCGCCGTCCACCCGGAACGACGAGAAGCGCAGCAGCTCCGGATCGGCCTCCGCCCCGTGCGCCTGGAGCGCCCGGCGCCAGCCCTCCGCACGCTCGGTGGCCGTCTCGATGTTCTCGGGACCCGCGATGTGCGCGATGCGCCGATACCCGGCCTCGATCAGGCTCTCCGCCGCGGCTCGGCCGGCATCGCGGTTGGCCATGACGACCTCGTCGACGTCACTGCCGACGCCGCGGTCCACCGCGACGACCGGGCGCCCCGCCGCGCGGATGGCGGTCAGATCGGTCCGCTCCGACGCCGCGGCGATGATGACGCCGGACATGTGCTCGGCGATCGCGATCCCGAGGTACGTGGACTCCTTCTCCACCTGCGCGTCGGAGTTGCAGAGCACGACGGAGTAGCCGGCCTCGGAGGCCACGTCCTCGACCCCGCGCGCCATCTCCGTGAAGTAGGGGTTCTCGATGTCCGGGATGACCAGCGCGATCACCTCGGAGCTCTGACGGCGCAGCGTCCGGGCCGTGCGGTTCGGGGTGAAACGCAGCTGCTCGGCGGCCTGACGCACCGCGGCGACCTTCTCGTCCGAGACGCCGACGCCGTTGAAGACGCGCGACACGGTCGCCGGCGAGACCCCGGCCAGCTGGGCGACGTCGTAGATCGTGGCCATTTCGCTCCCCTGGCACCGCGGTCGGCGCCGTGTCGCCACCCTATCGCGTTGAAATCGATTGCAAAAGAGGGGCCGCCGAGGTACCGTGTCGGCAGGATCCCCCGACACGAGGATGTGCCCGCATGAGCCCCCGCCCTTCCGACCTCTCGTCCCTCTCCGCCCTGCGCCCCGTGCAGACCCGATCGATCTCGCCGGAGAACTTCGACGGCGCGGCCGGCGGCGGCGGGCGAGCGACCGAGGGGACCGGCGCCGACTGCGCGCGGGACCTCGGCCCGGGGTGGAAGATCTCTCCGAGCGTCGACATCAAGGCCGGCGAGACCTTCGAGCTGGCCTCGATCCACGGCGCCGGCAAGATCACGCACATCTGGATCACGACCCACACCGACAACTGGCGCACGCTCCTGCTGCGCGCCTACTGGGACGGCGCCGAGGAGCCCGCGGTCGAGGTGCCGTACGGCGACTTCTTCTGCAACGGCTGGGGCGTGTTCGCGCAGGTCAACTCGCAGGCCATCGCCGCGAACCCCCACGGCGGCTTCAACTCCTACTGGCCGATGCCGTTCCGCGACGGCGCTCGGCTGACCATCGAGAACACCTCGGTGCTCGACGTGCGCGTCTACTACCAGATCACCTACGAGACCGGCGGCGACTACTCCGGCGACGGCTACTTCCACGCGCAGTGGCGCCGCTCGAATCCGCTGGACGAGCTCGTCCCGCACACGATCCTCAAGGGGATCGAGGGGCAGGGGCAGTACGTCGGCACCTACATCGCCTGGGGCGTGAACTCCAACGGCTGGTGGGGCGAGGGCGAGATCAAGTTCTACCTCGACGACGACACCGACTACCCGACCATCTGCGGAACCGGGACCGAGGACTACTTCGGCGGGGCATGGAACTTCGACGTGCCCGGTCAGGGCTACACCGCCTTCTCCACGCCGTATCTGGGGATGCCTCAGGTCATCCGTCCCGACGGCCTCTACCTCTCCCAGCAGCGCTTCGGGATGTACCGGTGGCATCTGCTCGACCCGATCCACTTCTCCACGGGTCTGCCGAAGGTGGACATCCAGGCGCTCGGCTGGCGCAGCGGCTGGCGATACCTGCCGTTGCGCGACGACATCGCGTCCACCGCGATGTTCTACCTCGACCGCCCCACGGCGCGCCGCCCGAAGAGCCCGTCGGCGGACGACCTGGAGGTGCACCTAGGAACCGCCCCGGTGCCGGACATCGGGGCGACCCCGCCGCGCGACCCGCGGAGCTGATCCGGCAGGGCGCCGGATCCCCCGCACGACGCGGGGACGTCATGACAAGGAGACGGCGATGAAGCCCTCGACCCGACTCGCCGCCGGCGCCGCTGCGGCCTCGCTCCTCATCGCCGGCATCGGCGTGGGCACGGCGACCGCCCCGGCGCGGGCCACCACCGCGAGCACACCCGCCACGGTGGTCGAGAAGCTCACCGGCCCCGGTTCGCCCAACAACACGGGCGGGCGCTGGGACATCACCGGCACCGACCTCGGCATCATGTGGGACGACGGCGAGGGGCACGTGCTCACCGCGTTCGGAGACACGTTCGGCAACGCCTGGACCGGCCCCGGGGGCGGAGCGCCGCCGAACGGCAACTGGCGCAGCAACGTCCTCACGCGCTCCAGCGACACCGATCTGTCGGACGGCATGCTCCTCGACCACGCCGTGCAGGGCCCGCAGGGGATCGCGCGGGAGGTCATCCCCTCGAAGAAGATCGACGGCGACGAGATCACCGTCATCCCCACCACGGGGATCTCGGTGGGCGGTCGCCAGTATCTGGGGTTCATGTCGGTGCGCCACTGGGGCCCGCCCGGGATGTGGGACACGAATCACGCCGGGATCGCCTACTCCGATGACGGCGGGGAGAACTGGACCGTCTCCAACGTCCGCTGGGACAACCCGGACGGCGATGACCCGTTCCAGATGCAGGCGTGGGTGCAGAAGGGCGGGACGATCTACGTCTTCGGCACGCAGAACGGACGCAACGGCCCCGCGTCGGTCGCCCGGGTCCCGGCGGCGAAGCTCCTCGATCCGGCCGCGTACCGGTACTGGGACGGGAGGCAGTGGAGCAAGGACGAGACGGCGGCGGTCGCGGTGATGGACGCCCCGATGAGCGAGATGTCGGTCCAGTACGACGAGCACAGCGGGCGATACCTCATGATGACCCTGTCCGGCGAGGACATCGTGCTGCGCACGGCGACGGCGCCGGAGGGGCCGTGGTCCCCCGCTCAGACCGTCGCGAGCTCGGCGGACTATCCGGCCCTCTACGGCGGCTACTTCCATCCGTGGAACGCGGACGGCGAGATCTACTTCACGATGTCGCAGTGGAACCCGTACAACGTGTATCTCATGCACCTGCGGATCGATCGCGATGGGAACATCGTCGATCCGAACCTCGTCGCGGACCCCAGCTTCGAGCGCTCCGGCACGATCACCGCGGACGGCCCGTGGGCCTGCGCCCCCAACTGCGGCATCGACACGGCGCCGGCCGGCGGGTTCACGGGCGACCGCAACGCTTTCGTCCGGTTCAACGACGGATGGCGTGACATCTGGCAGGACGTGGCCGTCGCGCCGGGGACGAGGTACCGGCTCACCGGGTTCGTCCGCACCTCGGTGAACAGCGACAACGGCTACTTCGGCGCTCGGACGCCGGACGAGCGGACGGTGATCGCCGAGGCGCGTTTCGTCTCGGTCGGAGCGTGGACGCGTCTCACCGTGGAGTTCGACAGCGGCGACCTCGACCGCGTGCAGCTGTTCGGCGGTGTGTGGACGAACAGCGGCGACATCTGGCTCCAGCTCGACGACGTCGCTCTGACCCGCGTTCCCGGCTGAGCCCGGAGCCCGGTCCCGCTCCGCCGCGCGCCGCCGTCACCCGAGAACAGGCAGACGCGCGAGAACAGGCCAACTCCCGCTCTCACTGCCTGATCCCGCGCGTCTACCTGATCCGGCGCGGCGGCACGTCGTCGCGCGATACAAGGGCGCCAACGCGAGATCAGGCCAACGCGTGAGAACAGGCGAACAACCGCAATCACCGCCTGATCCCGCGCGTCTGCCTGACCCGGCGCGGTCGGACGAACGCGCGAGGACAGGAGGGGGAGAGTCAGGCCAGGGCGCGGGCGGGACCGCGCATGACGACGCGATCCAGGGAGATGCGACCGGCGCCGGTGAACGCCAGGGCGAGCGCGGCCGCCCCCAGCACGGCGACGAACTCGTAGCCGCCCTCGCTCACCCAGAAACCGGCGGGAAGGTGGACGAGGAAGATCGCGCCGACCATGTCCGCCGCGAGGAGGACGGCGGCCGGGCGGGTGAGCACCCCGAGGATGAGCAGGATCCCGCCGACGAGCTCGATCAGTGCAATGGCGGGGCCGGTGAACTCCGGCAGTGGTGCGCCCATCCCGGCGAACGCCTGGGCGGTGCCCGGGAGCGTGAACTCGAAGACCTTCTGCGCGCCGTGGACGGCGAAGATCGCGCCGACCACGACGCGGAGGATGAGCAGACCGATCGAGGCTGCGGGCTTGCTGGTGTTCGTCATGAGGGAGGTGCTCCTTCGTGGCAGGACACCGCGCCGGGCGCGGCTCGGGGCAGCCGCCCCGGTCATCCACGGTAGAAACCGGACCTGTCTCCTGACTGGGAGCCCCCGCCCGCGCGCGGGCTACTTCAGGCCGGCCATCTTGATGTTGCCGATGATCTGCCGCTGGAAGACCAGGAACAGGATCACCACAGGCGCCGCGGCCAGGACCGACCCGGCCATCAGCAGGCCGAGCTCGGTGCTCCGCTCGGAGCGGAACGTCGCGAGGTACTGCTGCAGCACGAAGCGCTCCGGGGAGGTCACCGTCATGATCGGCCAGACGTACGAGTTCCAGTACGCCAGGAACGCGGTGATCCCCATCACCACGAACGGCGGCTTCGACAGGGGGAGGAAGATGCGCCAGAAGATCGCGAACCTGCCGCACCCGTCGAGCATCGCCGCCTCCTCGAGGCTCGCGGGGATGTTCAGGTAGAACTGGCGGATGAAGAAGACGCTGGCCGCGCTCGCGGCGCCGGGAATCACGAGAACGGCGAGCGTGTCCAGCATGGACAGGCGAGTGACGACGATGAAGCTCGTCAGGAGGATCGTCATCCCCGGGATGAACATGGTCGTGATCACGGCCACCCACAGGGTCCGCTGGAACCGGAACTCCAGCCGGGCGAAGGCGTAGGCCGCGAAGGAGTTGACGGTCAGGCTCAGCACCGTGAACAGCACGGCCCCGAGGAAGGTCCAGCCGAGCGTGCGGAGAAAGGTCGGATCCGAGATGATCTGCGCGTAGTTCTCCCAGTGCCAGACCTCCGGGAAGAACTGGAAGGGCGTCTGGATGACCTCGGTCTTCGACTTGAATCCGGCGATCACCATCCAGGCGAGGGGGAACAGCGCGGCGAGGACGAACACCGCTCCGGCCAGCGCCTTGGCCACGAGGGTGACCCACCCGCCCGCGGTCCGAGGCAGGCGGCGGCGCGGCGGCTCCTTGCCCGCGAGGACGATCCGCGTGGTCTCCTGCAGCGCACCGGACTGCCCGGGGCTGATCTGCGTGGGCGTCATCAGTCGACCAGCCTCTCGGAGTTGACGAACTTGAACACCAGCGCGGACACGGACCCGAGGACCACGAACAGCAGCAGGGCCGCGGCGATCGAGTAGCCGACGTTGATGTCGTTGCGGAAGTGGTTGAAGATGAACAGGTTCGGCAGGGTGGTCGAGTCCAGCGGGCCGCCCTGGGTCATCACGAGCGGCAGCTCGAACTGCTGGATCGCGGCCACGAATCCCGTGATGAGCAGGTAGAGGAAGACGTTCTTCATCTGCGGCAGGGTGATGTACGCGGTCTTCTGCCACCAGCCCGCGCCCTCCATCGCCGCCGCCTCGTAGTACTCGCCGGGGATGTCGATCATCGCGGCGACCATGATGAGGGACGTCAGGCCCATCCCCAGCCAGATGGCCGGCACCGCGATCGCCAGCAGCGCCCAGGCCGGGTCGCCGATCCAGGCCACTGGATCGATGCCGAACAGCGCCAGCCCCGCATTGAGCAGGCCGCCCGAGTAGTTGTAGATCAGCACGAAGATGATCGACGTGATCACGGCAGAGATGATCGTCGGGATGTAGATGCTCACCTTCAGCACGGTGGCGAACCGTTTGGAGACGCTGACCACGAGGCTCGCGAACAGGAAGGCGAGCACGAGCATCACGGGGACGGTCATCAGGACGAACG
The DNA here is from genome assembly GCF_021172025.1 of Microbacterium resistens. Taxonomy (NCBI): domain Bacteria; kingdom Bacillati; phylum Actinomycetota; class Actinomycetes; order Micrococcales; family Microbacteriaceae; genus Microbacterium; species Microbacterium resistens. The sequence continues at coordinate 3,107,213 of NZ_CP082781.1, read as the reverse complement.
CGAAGCCGCGCCCGATGGTGGCGAGGAAGAGCGGGTCGGTGAGGACGTTGACGTAGTTGCGCCAGCCGACGAACTCCGGGTCCTTGTAGAAGCTCCAGTCCTGGAAGGAGAGAAACCCCGCGTACACGGCGGGCCACGCCACGAACAGTCCCAGGAGGACCACCACCGGGGCGAGCATCAGGTAGGCGAGCTTCGTGTCCCGGTACCGGTAGCGGCTCTGTCTACGGCTGTCGCCCCGCCCCCCGGGCCGGCGCCGTCCCCGGCGGCTCTGATCGATCACGTCCATCGCGTCCGTCGTCCCGTCCTCGCGTCGTCGTTGCGGCATGGTCCGGAGACGACGATCCGCCGCCCCCGGACCATGATCCCGTCAGTTCTTCGGCGCCTTGTCCGGCAGGCCGTCCCGGTCGATCACCTTCTGGATCGCCGCCTCGGCGGTCTTGATCGCGTCATCGGGCGAGGAGGCGCCCTTCATCGCGGACTCCATCGCCGTGCCGACCGCGAGCGACACATCCCAGGGGTACGTCGGCTCCGAGATGGCCGTCGGGGCGATGTCCTTGACCACGACCTCCGACCACGGCGCCTGCGCGGCCGCCTCGTCGGCGGCGACGGCGTCCTGCACGGACTGCCGCACCGGCACCTTGGTGAACTGCGTGTCCACGAAGAAGGGCACGAGCCGCTGCGGGTCGTCGGCGAGCGCCCACTGCAGGAACGCGCCCGCCGCCTCGGCGTTCTTCGTCTTCGCGTCGATGACCCACTTGAAGTTGCCGAGGGTGGTGGCGCTGCGGCCGGTGGACCCCGTCGCGTCCGGGAACGCGCCCACGCCGGTCTTGTCGAGGAGGTCGGGGTAGTCGGAGCCGATCTCGGACATCATCCACGAGCCGGAGACCTTGAACGCCACCTTCTCCTCGCCGAAGTCCTTGCCCTCGACATACGCGGCGAGAGGCTGCTTGGGCATGTACCCCTTGTCCCACAGCTCCTTGTACTTCGCCATGAGGTCGCGGTAGCCGTCGTCGTCGATGTCCGGAGCGGTCCAGTCCGCCGTGAGGGCGGTGTGGCCGCTGAAGTTGTACTGCTGCCCCACCGTCGACCAGGCGAAGGTGCCGGCATCGCCCGCGGGCGAGATGCAGTACTGCCCGCTCTGCAGCGTCGGCTGGATCTTCGCGCATGCGGCCAGCAGGTCGTCCCAGGTCGCCGGCGCGGTCTCGGCGTCCACCCCGGCCGCCGAGAGCAGGTCCTTGTTCCAGAACAGGACGGTCTGCGGCTCGAGCAGCAGCGGGTAGGCGTAGTAGGTGCCGTCGATCGCGGAGACGGGCTGCGCGGCGTCGATGATCTCATCCAGTTTCGCCTGGTCGACGACCTTCCCGAGATCGTAGAGCTGCCCCGCATTGACCGCGTCCTGGATCGACCCGGAGTGCGTGTAGACGTCGGGCGCCTTGCCGGCGGCCTGCGCCGCCTTCATCTTCTGGTCCCACGCGTCGGCCGGCACCTCGGTGTCGACGACCGTGATCTCATCCTGGGACTCGTTGAACTGCGTGACGATGTCCTTGTACCACTCGTTCTCCACCGGGGTGAATGTGCGATGCCAGAACTGGACGGTGATGCCGTCCCCCTCTCCCCCGCCGCCGGCGGACTCGCCGGGGGTGCTGGAGCCGCACCCGGCGAGCAGCCCCACGGCGGTGGCGGCGCCGAGCGCGGCGAGCGCCGCCCTGCGGACACGCGGTGTGTTCGTCCTCATGAGTTCCTCCTCGGGAACGCGACTCGTCGTCGAATCGGTGCTTTCGTGTTCGGATCGAGCCGACGGCATCGACCGTCCGAACGGGTCTTCCTCGACCGAATGAGGTCAGGCTAGACGAAATCGATTTCACAATCAAGAGACACGGCATCGTTCACCACGATCGACGATCATGCATCCGCTACGGCAGACCCGCGTCGCGGATCGAACTCTGCGGAACCCCTCTTCCCCCACCCCCTCCCCGTCCCCTACCGTGGTGCCATCCGGAATCGATTTCACGCTCCGCCGCCTCGACAAGGACCCCATCATGGCCGACGACTCCGACACCGCGCCCCTCCGCCCCGCCGAGCTCGACGGGCGCTGGATCCGCCCCGCGGCCGACATTCGAGCCGAGCCGCGGTGGGGGCACGCCGACGGCATGCAGGTGGGGATCCCCCCGATTCCCGGCCCGCGCGGTCTCCTGCGCATCTTCACGCCGTACCTGGGGCACGCACGCGATCGGCTCGTGAACTTCATCGCCATCGAGCCGATCCCCCGAGGGCGGACGGAGCGCGGCTACTCAGAGCTCGAGCCGAGCCGGCTCGACCCCGGTCGCCGGGGCAAGCGCCTCTGGACGGCGGAGGATCCCGCCGACCGCACCCCGCGCTCCGCCGTTCCGCCGGCGCGGGGCACCGTGGACGAGGACGACGGCGTCGAGCGCCTCACCGTCTGGGTCCTCGTCGAGCCGTTCGACAACGGCGCAGAGGTCCGCGTGCGGGTGCGGTTCCGTGCGGATCGGCCGCACGAGGTCGAGGTCGCCGGGTTCGCCGCGCCCGGGTCCGTGCCGCTCGCACACCTGGTGCTCACCGCCACGATGGGCAATTGGGCCCGGCTGCGTCGCCTGGAGCTCGCCGATCGCGTGGTCTCCCCCGCCGAGCTCTGGCCCGGGTTCGACGGGACGGGATTCGCGCCGCACGCCCGATTCGGTCTGCACCGGCTCGCCCGCGACGGCCGGGCCGCCGTCCTCGTCGCGACCAATGATGAGGAGGATCCGTGGTCCGCGGTCCACGCCGACGGCACCGCCGAGCACTGGAGGTTCCAGGGGAAGCGGCACCGGCAGATCTGGCGGGCGGACGACCCGCACCCGGAGCTGGAGGCGGTGGTCAACGCACGCTGGGCCTACTGGGCCAGCTCGTCCGAGATCCCCGGCGGACCGGCCTTCGAGAACGTCGAGCTGGTCGAGCCGTTCCGCCAGGGCGCGGCCTTCCGCTTCGGTGTCGAGCCGCTCGACGGTCCTGCCGACCCTTATTGTGAATAGTGGTAATGATGTAGTACCTTCACGGTATGACGACGCTCGACCGCCTGCTCCAGATCGGCGACCTGTTCGCCCGCGACATGAGCCGCGCGTTCGCCGGCACGGGCCTCACCCCCGCGCGGGTCCACGTGCTGTGGGCCCTCGCGCACCGAGGACCCTCGACGCAGCAGGCCCTCGCCCGCGAGTGCGGTGTGACGCCCCGCAACATCACCGCGCTCGTCGACGCCCTGGAGGCCTCGGGTCATGTGCGCCGCGCGCCGCACCCGGACGATCGCCGCGCGGTGCTCGTCACGCTCACGCCGACGGCCGAGGAGACGATGGCGCAGATGCGCCGGGACCACGAGGACCTCGACGCCCGGCTGCTGGACGCGGTCGATCCCGGCGATCGCGCCGCTGTGGAGCGCGGCATCGCCGCGATCGCCGATCGTCTGGCTGCCCTGGTCGCCGAGGCGGAGGGCCGGGGAGCGCCATGACCGGGGAGCGCGGGGCGTCGGCGATCCGAGACCGACAAGACCGCCGCAGACGCCGAGACCGTCGCGATCGCCGTGGGCACGGCGTGGCACGGATCCTGCGCATGGAGGGCCGGGTCTACACGAGCATCGCGCGGGCGGTCGCGCGCCGCCCGGACGTCGAGCGGGGCGGCGTCGGCATCGGATACCACCGGCCGCTGATGACCGTCCTGACGATCTTCATCATCCTGTCCGCGGTGGAGATCCCGGTCATCGACCTCATCGTGCACCCGTGGCCCGCGGTGCGCATTCCCCTGCTGATCCTCGGGATCTGGGGCCTGACCTGGATGATCGGGCTGCTCTGCGCCATGCTCGTGCGGCCGCACGCGGTCGGCCCCTCCGGCGTCCGCGTCCGCAACGGCCTGGAGATCGACGTGCCGGTGCCCTGGGGCGAGATCGCCTCGGTCGCGATCGCCCGCCGCGTCGTGCAGCCGGACGCCGCCGGCAAGAAGCCGCCGCGCATCTCCGCTCGCGAGGGCGACAGCGCGGGGCTCGTCTACGCGGAGCGGATCCAGGACGAGACCAACATCGAGATCGAGCTGGAACGGCCCGTCGGGATCGCCCTGCCCGGCCGCGCGCCGCAGGAGGTCACTCTCGTGCGGCTCTGGGCCGACGACCCGCGCGCGTTCCTCGACGCCTGCCGCCCGCACCTCGTCTGAGCGCACGCCAAGGATCAGCGCTCGCAGGATCGACGGATCAGCGCTCGTACCGGATCAGCGCTCGTACCGGATCAGCGCCCGTGCCGGATCAGCGCTCGTGCCGGATCAGCGCTCGGTGTCGTCCGGGTCGCCCTCGGGCTCGAGGCGGGGACGCCACAGCACGACCTCGGTGGAGCGGCGGATGCGCCGCCCGGAGGGAAGAGTGACGACCGAGCCCGTCGCCCCGGCGGCGAACACGCGCATGCCGGGACGGTTCTCCCGCTCGGCACGGAGGGCGCCCTCGAGCTCGGACACACGGCGACGCAGGCGCCGGTTCTCCTCCTCCAGATCCAGCAGGCGCGCGATGGCGGGCAGGCTCATGCCCTCGCTGGAGAGCTGCGCGACCTCGCGGAGCTGCTCGATGTTGCGCGTCGAGTAGCGGCGGGATCCGCCGCGCGTGCGTCCCGGGACCACCAGCCCGATCCGGTCGTACTGACGCAGCGTCTGCGGGTGCATCCCGGCGAGCTCCGCCGCCACCGCGATGGCGAACACCGGAGTGTCCGCATCCATGCGGCCCTCACCCATCGCCCTCACCCGCCCCTCGGGGTGCTCGCCCAGCGGGCGGCCGCGCCCGGTGCCCCGGTCGTCGAGCGAGGAACGACGCGCCGTGCGGCGCACTGAGCGAGCGCAGCGAGTCGAACCGACGATACGCGCCGACGGCGGTCACCGCGTTTCGTCTCGCTCCGCTCGCTCAACGACCGGAGGCATTCGCCGCGCCCACCCGACGACCGGAGGGCGGTCATCACGTCCGCGCCTTCGACATGAGATCGGCCCGCGGGTTCTCCTTGGGCTCCAGCTCGTGGAAGCGCTCCAGCGCCTCCTTCGCCGCGTCGTCCAAGTGGGTCGGCACGGCGACCTCCAGCTGGGCGAGCAGGTCGCCGGTGCCCTTCCTCGTCGTCACCCCGCGCCCCTTGACGCGGAGGACGCGGCCGGACGGAGTCCCCGGAGCGACCCGGAGCTTCACCGGATCCCCGCCGAGGGTCGGCACCTCGATGGTCGCCCCCAGCACGGCCTCCGTGAACGTGACCGGCACCGTGAGGCGCAGGTTCAGTCCGTCCCGGGTGAACACCGGATGCGGGCGCACCGTCACCTGCACGACGATGTCACCGTTCTCGCCGCCGTCGGGCGAGGGACGACCACGGCCGCGCAGTCGGATCTTCTGGCCGTCCGCGACGCCGGCGGGGATCTTGACCTTGAACGGCTTGCCGTCCTCGCCCTGGAGCGTGATCGTCTCGCCCTTGACCGCGGTGGTGAAGTCCAGCGTGGTGCGCGCCGTGACGTCCGCGCCCTTGTGCGGGCCGCCGAAACCGCGATAGCCGCCGGTGGACTGCCCGAACCGGCCGGAGCCGAACGAGCTCCCGCCCTGGTTGAACATCGCGAAGAGGTCCTCGAAGTCCGCCGCGCTCTGCCGGCCCTGGCCGAACCCGCTGAAGACGTCCTCGAACCCGCCCGCGCCCGATCCGCTCGCCGTGAAGCGCGCACCGGATCCCATCGCGCGGATCTGGTCGTACTCCTCGCGCTGTTCCTTGTCGCTCAGCACGGCGTACGCCTCGCTGATCTCCTTGAACTTCGCCTCCGCGGCGGAATCGCCGGGGTTGGAGTCCGGGTGGTACTTGCGGGCGAGCTTGCGGTAGGTCTTCTTCAGGTCGGCGTCGGAGACGTCCTTGGACACCCCGAGCACCTTGTAGAAGTCCTTGTCGAACCAGTCCTGGCTAGCCATCGATCACCGCCTACTCGGCCGGAACAGCGACGACGACCTTCGCGGGGCGCAGCTCCACGGAGCCGAGCCGGTATCCGACCTCGACGACCTCGAGCACGGTGGCCTTCTCCGCACCCGGGGTGGGCTGCTGGAAGATCGCCTCGTGCTGCTGCGGGTCGAAGTCCTCGCCCTTCTCGCCGTAGGCGACCACGCCCAGGCGGTCGACCACGGCGCGCACCTTCTCGGCGATCACCGCGAAGGGGGTGCCCTCCGCGAGGTCGCCGTGCTGGGCGGCGCGATCCAGGTCGTCGAGCACCGGGATGAGGCCCTTGGCGGCCTCGCCCTTGGCACGCTCGACGTCCACGGCGCGCTGCTCCTCGGTCCGACGCCGGTAGTTGGCGTACTCCGCCTGCAGACGCTTGAGGTCGACCAGCAGGGCGTGCTCCGCGTCCTCGAGGGCCTGGTCCTCGGCGGCCGCGTCGGCGCTCTGCTCGGTGTTCAGGATGTCGTCGACGGTCAGCTCGTCGGCGCTCTCGTTCTCGGTGGCCGGATCCGGCTGGGGGCCGGACGCGTGCGCGTCCGACCCCTCGCCGGCGACCCCGTTGCCCTCGTCGGGCTGCTCGAAGTCCTTGGGATCCGTCATTACTTCTTCTCGTCCTCGTCCTCGACGACCTCGGCGTCCACGACGTCCTCGTCCGCACCGGACTCGGCCGATGCGGAGTCCTCGGCCGGGGCGCCCTCGGCACCGGCGGCCTGGCCCTGGGCGTAGATGGCCTCGCCGAGCTTGGACTGCGACTGCGAGAGCTTGTCGAACGCGGTCTTCACGGCGTCGTCGTCCTCGCCGGCCAGGGCCGTCTTGAGGGCGTCCACGTCCGCCTTGACCTCGGTCTTGACGTCCTCGGGCAGCTTGTCCTCGTTCTCCGAGATCAGCTTCTCGATCGAGTACGCGAGGGTCTCGGCCTGGTTGCGGACCTCGGCCGACTCGCGACGCTTCTTGTCCTCGGCCGCGTGCTCCTCGGCCTCGCGGACCATGCGCTCGATGTCCTCCTTCGACAGCGACGAGCCGCCGGAGATGACGATCGACTTCTCGGTGCCGGTGCCCTTGTCCTTGGCGGACACGTGCACGATGCCGTTGGCGTCGATGTCGAACGTGACCTCGATCTGCGGGATGCCGCGCGGGGCCGGGGCGATGCCGGTGAGCTCGAAGGTGCCCAGCGGCTTGTTGTCGCGGGTGAACTCGCGCTCGCCCTGGAAGACCTGGATCGCCACGGACGGCTGGTTGTCGTCGGCCGTGGTGAAGGTCTCGCTGCGCTTGGTCGGGATGGCCGTGTTGCGCTCGATGAGCTTGGTCATCATGCCGCCCTTGGTCTCGATGCCGAGGCTCAGGGGGGTCACGTCGATCAGCAGGACGTCCTTGCGCTCGCCCTTCAGGACGCCGGCCTGGAGGGCCGCGCCGACGGCGACGACCTCGTCCGGGTTCACGCCCTTGTTGGCCTCCTTGCCGGTCTCGCGCTTGACGAGCTCGGCGACGGCAGGCATGCGCGTCGATCCGCCGACGAGCACGACGTGCGCGATGTCGCCGACCTTGATGCCGGCCTCGCGGATGACGTCCTCGAAGGGCTTCTTGGTGCGGTCGAGGAGGTCCTTGGTGAGGTCCTCGAACTTCGCGCGGGTGATCGTCTCGGACAGGGACACCGGGCCGTTCTCGGTCAGCGAGAGGTACGGCAGGTTGACGCTCGTGGACGTCGAGGAGCTGAGCTCCTTCTTCGCCTGCTCCGCGGCCTCCTTGAGGCGCTGCAGGGCGATCTTGTCGCCGGAGACGTCGACGCCGGTCGAGTCCTTGAACTGCTTGATGAGGTAGTCGACGAGACGCTGGTCCCAGTCGTCGCCGCCGAGGCGGTTGTCGCCGGAGGTGGCGCGCACCTGGATCGTGGAGAAGTCGTCGTCCTTGCCCACCTCGAGCAGGGAGACGTCGAACGTTCCGCCGCCGAGGTCGAAGACGAGGATGAGCTCGTCCTCCTTGCCCTTGTCGAGGCCGTAGGCGAGGGCCGCCGCGGTGGGCTCGTTGATGATGCGGAGGACGTTGAGGCCCGCGATCTCACCGGCCTCCTTGGTCGCCTGACGCTCGGCGTCGTTGAAGTAGGCCGGGACGGTGATGACCGCGTCGGTCACGGTGTCGCCCAGGTAGGACTCGGCGTCGCGCTTGAGCTTCTGCAGGATGCGCGCGGAGATCTCCTGCGGGGTCCACTTCTTGCCGTCGATCTCGACGGTCCAGTCGGTGCCCATGTGGCGCTTGACGCTCGCCTGGGTGCGGTCGACGTTGGTGACGGCCTGGCGCTTGGCGGTCTCGCCGACGAGCACCTCCCCGTCCTTGGTGAATGCGACCACCGACGGGGTGGTGCGGAAGCCCTCAGCGTTGGCGATGACCTTGGGCTCGCCGCCCTCGAGGACGCTGACGACCGAGTTCGTCGTACCGAGGTCGATACCGACAGCACGTGCCATGTGTTTTCTCCTTCGTGAGGTTGATCGTGTTCGGGAAGTCCGTGGCGACCCGATCCCTCACAGAAACCTGAGTCGCGATGACTCAAGGATACGCACCCCGTCCCGTCATTGTCAACAAAGTTGATACGCCATCGCTCAACTTCTGGATCAGGGCGGTCCGCTCGCGTCTATGCGCGCCGCAGTCCACGGGCCGCAGCCGCGCGGCCGAGCTCGTCGTCGAACGTGAGGAATCCCTCGAGGTCCTCCGCGACCAGAAGCGCGGTCGCGAGGTGCAGCGCGTCGAGGCTGCGCAGTCCCGACGCCCACGACACCGCGCGCTCGACGACCTCGTCGTCCAGCGCGATCAACGCGATCCTGTCCACCAGCGCCTCGACGCGTTCGTGGGGAACGCCGCTCCGCTGCGACGCCGCGTGGAGCTCGACCTCCAGCAGTCGCGAGGAGACGAGAGCCACACCCTCGGCGAAGAGCGCGCGCACCCGGTCGGAGCCTTCCTCCGCGATCACCGCCTTCAGGACCGCCGAGGTGTCGACGTAGATCACGACCGCTCGCCGCGGATCTCGTCGACGATCTCCGCGACGCTGTCGTCACGCTCCTCCGCCTCGAAGGGCAGTGCGCCGGAGCGAGTCGCGGCCCGGACCTTGCCGCCCGCGACCAGGCGCTCCCAGTGCGACGGCGCGGGCGGGCTGATCTCCGCGACCGCGCGGCCCCGCTCCACGACGGTGATGTGCTCTCCCGCCGCGACGCGGGCCAGCACCTTCGCGGTCTGCTGATTCAGCTCGGTCTTCGTCACCCGCCCCATGAAACCAGGGTAGCGACGAAGTAGTAGAACTACTACACAGGCGGCGGGAACCGCCGCGACGGGTCACTTCCCGCCGGGAGGGCCCAGGATCAGGAGCACGGTGAAGATGGCGGCGACCGCGGCGAGGATGAGCACGACCAGGACCCACGGGCGGCGCAGGAACCAGCGCATCGTCCGGTCGTACCAGGTCCGGTCACGCGGGTCGTCCGTCTCCTCCAGGCGCCACGCGCCGGCCAGGCGGCCGGAGCGGTGCAGCCAGATCTCCACGGGGATCGTGGCGTAGGGGACGATCGCGCTCGCGATCGTGAGGACCGCGACGCCGGGCTTCCAGCGCTGGTGGAACGCGAGGAGGACGGCCATGGCGCCGTACGCGAGGAAGACGAAGCCGTGGATCCCCCCGCCGACGGTGACCGCGACGGCGGGGCCTCCGACGGCCCTGGTGATGAGGCCGGCGATCAGCAGGGTCCAGGTGATCGCCTCGGCGATCGCCAGCGCACGGAACAGGCGGGCGGGGGTGGTGAACACGGGGCTCCTCGGGTCGGGACGCGCGGCGGCACCGGACGGGGTCCTCGCGCAGCCCCTCCAGCCTAGGAAACCGGGCGACGCGACGCCTCCGGCGGACATCCACCTTTCGATCGATGTTCCTCCGACGCCCCCGGACGAGGGGTGACAGATCCGGATGCCGAGGCATAGACTCGGCGGGCACCGGGATGCGCCCGGGATCGAGGGAAGGAGCGAACGATGAACACCGTCTTTGTCGCGCCCTTCGCCGACCCCCGCAGCTGATACGGCCGCCCCGCTCTTCGCGTCGAACGGCCCGTGAACCCGGAGCCAGACTTGACCTCTTCTTCCGCGTCCCCGGACGCACCGTCCTCTTCCCCCGTATCCGCCCCGTCCGCCTTCGTTCCGTTCGAAGGGTTGGACGACCTCGCCTTCGCCGACGTCGAGCTCGGCGAAGGGCAGCGCTGGTCCACGTGGCCCGCGACCACCCCGTCCGAGCGCGGCCCCGAGCCGCGCCCGGCCTGGGTCGTGACCTCCGCCGGAGCCGTCGACACCGAGCTCGGCATCCTCAAGACCGGCAAGGAGGCGGACGTGTTCCTCCTCGAACGGGCCGTGCCCGGTGATCCGTCTTCGCGCACGCTCCTCGCGGCCAAGCGCTACCGGGATCCGGAGCACCGGAACTTCCACCGCTCGGCCGTGTACACCGAGGGACGCCGCGTGCAGAACACGCGCGACGCCCGCGCGATGGCGAGGAAGTCCGTGCACGGGCGCTCCGTGGCCGCCGCGCAGTGGTCCTTCGCGGAGTTCGCCGCGCTCTGCCGCATGTACGAGCTCGGCGCTCCCGTCCCGTATCCGGTGCAGGTGAGCGGCACGGAGGTGCTGATGGAGTTCATCGGCACGGACGGCCAGGCGGCGCCGCGGCTCGCGCAGGTCCGGCACGATCCGGCCGCGCTGGCGGACCTGTTCGCGCAGGTCGTGGAGCTCATGCGGGTGTTCGCCCGCGCCGGACTCGCACACGGGGACCTCTCGCCGTACAACCTCCTCGTGCACGAGGGCCGTGTGGTCGTGATCGACCTGCCGCAGATCGTGGACACGGTCGCGAACCCGCAGGGCCTCGACCTGATGCATCGCGACTGCGTGAACGTGTGCGACTGGTTCTCCCGGCGCCGCGTCGACTGCGACGCCGAGGAGCTGTTCGCCTCGCTCGTGGCCGAGTCCTTCGGCTGACCCCCTCCCATCGAGTGGTCAGTTTCTGTGGGTTGCGGCGCCCCGAACCCACAGAAACTGACCACTCGACCGGGCGGGGAGTCTTTCGCCGTGTGACGGGCGCGGGGGCGGAGCGGCGCGCGCGTGCCTAGACTCGCCACCCATGTCGCGCCCCTCCCTGCTGGCCGTCTCGCACGGCACCTCCGACCCCCGCGGCGCCGCGGCGATCGCCCTGCTCGTCGAGCGCGTGGCCGCACGGCTGCCGGACGTCCGCGTCTGCTCGGCGTTCGTCGACGTGCAGCAGCCGGATGCCGAGACGGCGCTCGCGGGTCTCGACGGACCGGTGGTCGTCGTGCCGCTGCTGCTGTCGCGCGGGTTCCACGTGGGCGTCGACCTCGGGCGACTGGCGCGCCCCGGGGTGCGGGTGACGGACCCGCTCGGTCCGGATCCGCGGCTCGCCGCCGTGCTGGCGCGCCGGCTGGCCGAGGCGGCGAGCGACGTGCCGGTCGTGCTGGGCGTCGCCGGATCCCGGGATCCCCGCTCCCTCCCGGACGCGGAACGGACGGCGTCCCTCCTCGCACGACGGCTCCGACGCCCCGTCACCACCGCGTACCTGGCCGCTCGCGCGCCTCGCGTCGACGACGCGCTGCGCGCGCACCCCGGGGCGGTGCTCGCGACCTACCTCCTCGCTCCCGGGTACTTTTTCGATCTCGCGCGGCGCCTCGCCGAAGGACATCCCGTCTCCGCGCCGCTCCTCGACGGCGCGGAACCCCCGACGGAGCTCGTCGACATCGTCGTGGACCGGTACCGGGACGCCGAGGCGCGAGATCTCGCACCCGGCCTCCGCGAGTCGGCGCTGGTCGCGTCCGTCTGACGCGGCTCACACGTTTCGTCTCGCTCCGCTCGCTCAACGACCGGGGCGGCACGCACCGCGGCGCTCCATCGAACCCCACGTCCCTCCGGGATTTCTGGATCGTGTCGAACAATGACCGCGAAAGTCGGTGGAGGTCACGGACGATGGCGGAGGCAGGGTCCGCATTCCTACCGTGTTCGGCATGTCCTCCGACACCACGACCCCGGTGCGCGGCGCCCGCACCCGCACCGCCCGTGTGCCCACGAAGCCGCACGGCCAATGGCTGGTCGACGGCACGGAGCCCCTGAACGCGAACGAGGAGTTCAAGGCCGCCGATGACGGGCTGAACGTCCGCGCCCGGATCGAGGAGGTCTACGCCGCCGGCGGCTTCTCGTCCATCGACCCCACCGACCTGCACGGCCGCTTCCGCTGGTGGGGGCTGTACACGCAGCGCAAGCCCGGGATCGACGGCGGCCGCACCGCTCAGCTCGAACCGCACGAGCTCGAGGACGAGTTCTTCATGCTCCGCGTCCGCGTCGACGGCGGGCAGCTCACCACCGCGCAGCTCCGCGTGATCGGCGAGATCTCCACCGCCTACGCGCGGGACACGGCGGACCTCACCGACCGGCAGAACATCCAGCTGCACTGGGTGCGGATCGAGGACGTGCCGGAGATCTGGCGGAGGCTGGAGGGGGTGGGCCTCAGCACCACCGAGGCGTGCGGGGACGTGCCGCGCGTGGTCCTGGGCTCGCCCGTCGCCGGGATCGCGGCGGACGAGCTGATCGACCCGACCCCGCAGATCCGGGAGATCGCGGATCGCTTCATCGGGGATCCGACCCTGGCGAACCTCCCCCGCAAGTACAAGACCGCGATCACGGGGCATCCGAGCCAGGACGTCGTGCACGAGATCAACGACTGCGGCTTCGTCGCCGTGGAGCACCCCGAGCTCGGCATCGGCTACGACCTGTGGGTGGGCGGGGCGCTGGCGGCCGTCCCGCGCCTCGGCGAGCGCCTGGGCGCGTTCGTCGCTCCGGAGCGGGTCGCCGACGTCTGGCACGGGGTCACGCAGATCTTCCGCGACTACGGCTATCGGCGCCTGCGCAACAAGGCACGGCTGAAGTTCCTCCTCGCCGACTGGGGACCGGAGCGGTTCCGCGAGGTCCTGGAGACGGAGTACCTGGATGAGCCGCTGCCCGACGGCCCGCCGGCACCGCGCCCGCAGGGGCAGGGGGATCACGTCGGGGTACACCGCCAGCGGGACGGCCGCTTCTACGTCGGCGCGGCGCCGCTCGTGGGCCGGGTGTCCGGGACGACGCTGACGGGCCTCGCCGATCTCGCGGAGCAGCACGGCTCCGGCCGGATCCGCACCACCCCGTACCAGAAGCTCCTCGTGCTCGACGTCCCCGAGGAGCGGGTCCCGTCGCTGGTGGTCGGCCTCGACGCGCTCGGGCTCTCCGCGCGCCCGAGCCTGTTCCGGCGGGGGACCATCGCGTGCACGGGCATCGAGTTCTGCAAACTGGCGATCGTCGAGACGAAGGTGAACGCCGCCGAGGCGATCCGCGCGCTGGAGGAGCGTCTGGGCGCCCTGGAGCCGGAGATCGGCCGCCCGATCACCCTCCACGTGAACGGCTGCCCGAACTCGTGCGCCCGCATCCAGGTCGCCGACATCGGCCTCAAGGGCCAGCTCGTGACGATCGACGGCGCGCAGGTGCCCGGCTACCAGGTGCACCTCGGCGGCGGTCTCGCGGGGGTCGACCGGGAGGAGGCGGGTCTCGGCCGGACGGTCCGCGGGCTCAAGGTGCCCGCCGACGGCATCGCCGACTACGCCGAGCGCGTGATCCGCCGCTATCTGGCCGACCGCGCCGACGGCGAGTCCTTCGCGACCTGGGCGCACCGGGCCGACGAGGAGGCCCTGCGGTGAGCGTACGGGTGGATGTGCGACCCCGGCGCCGGGATGCCGAGGACCTGCGGACGCTGGCCGCGCGCGGTGCCGAGGAACTGCGCAGCGGGGCGGCGGACGAGGCGACGCCCGCGGAGGTCGTCGCCTGGGTCGCGGCGCACATCGACGTCCGCAGCGCTGCCGTGGCCTGCTCGATGGCGGATGCGGCGCTCCCGCACCTCGTGGCGGAGCGGCTCCCGGGCGTGGACGTGCTGTTCCTCGACACCGGCTACCACTTCCTGGAGACCCGGTTCACGAGGGACGAGGTCGCCCGGACCCTCGACGTACGGATCGTGGACGTGCACCCGGAGCAGACCGTGGCGGAGCAGGACGCGGAGCTCGGCACCGATCTGTTCGCCCGGGACCCGGGGCTGTGCTGCGCCCGGCGCAAGGTCGCCCCGCTGCACCGGGCGTTGGGCGGGTACGAGGCGTGGTTCACCGGTGTGCGCCGCGAGGAGGCGCCGACGAGGACCGCCACGCCGCTCATCGCCTTCGACGAGCGCAACGGGCTGATCAAGGTCAACCCCGTCGCGAGCTGGACGTTCGACGACCTCCTCGCCTACGCCGAGACGCACGCGGTGGCCGTCAACCCGCTCGTGGCGAACGGGTACCCGTCGATCGGCTGCGCTCCCTGCACGAACCCCGTCGCCCCGGGCGACGACCCCCGCTCGGGCCGCTGGGCCGGGTTGGCCAAGACGGAATGCGGACTCCACCTATGAGCATCGACATCGACTCGTCCCCCGAGACGGACGCGGATGGACGCGACGTTTCGTCTCGCTCCGCTCGCTCAACGACCGAGAACGACCGCGTTTCGTCTCGCTCAACGACCGGCAGCGGGGGTCCGGTCGTTGAGCGAGGACGAGCGGAGCGAGACCGAGACGAAACGCGCAGCACCGGGCCGCTGAGCGCGCTCGACGCGCTGGAGGCGGAGGCGATCCACGTCATCCGCGAGGTCGTCGCCGAGTTCGAGCATCCCGTGCTGCTGTTCTCCGGCGGCAAGGACTCCGTCGTAGTGCTGCACCTCGCCGCGCGGGCGTTCGCCCCCGGCCGCATCCCGTTCCCGGTGCTGCACGTGGACACCGGGCACAATTTCCCGGAGGTGATCCGCTTCCGCGACGAGACCGTCGCCCGCCTCGGCCTCGTGCTGGAGGTCGCCGACGTGCAGTCGTACATCGACGACGGCCGGCTCGCCGAGCGGCCGGACGGCACCCGGAACGTGCTGCAGACGCGCCCCCTGCTCGACGCGATCGCGGCCGGTCGCCACGACGCCGTGTTCGGCGGCGCCCGCCGCGACGAGGACAAGGCCAGGGCGAAGGAGCGGATCCTGTCGCTGCGCGACGAGTTCGGGCAGTGGGATCCGCGCAACCAGCGCCCGGAGCTGTGGAGCCTCTACAACGGCCGGCACCTGCCCGGCCAGCACGTGCGCGCGTTCCCGATCTCGAACTGGACCGAGCTGGACGTGTGGCGCTACATCGCGCGGGAGCGGATCGCGCTCCCCCCGCTGTACCTCGCGCACGAGCGCGACGTGTTCCGCCGCGACGGCATGTGGCGGGCGGTCGGCGCGTTCTCGCAGCCGCGGCCGGGCGAAACGGTCGAGCGGCGCCTGGTCCGCTACCGCACGGTCGGGGACATGAGCTGCACGGGCGCCGTGGAGTCGGACGCGGCGGATCTCGACGCCGTCGTCGCGGAGGTCGGCCGCTCCACGCTCACCGAACGCGGCGCGACGCGCGCCGACGACCGGATCAGCGAGGCCGCCATGGAGGACCGGAAGAAGGACGGGTACTTCTGATGACTACGAACACCCCCACACGGCTCGCCGCCGAACGCAGGGACGACGCCCCTGCCGCTGCTCCCATTCCCGCCGAGCGGAGCGACGGCCCCGGCCGACCCGCAGGCATCGGGACTGGCGGGAGCCGACCGAAGGACGGCGGGGGACGGCGGGACGGACGGGGCCGGCGCACAGCGGACGCCACGAACGCCACGGACCCGACCCCCGCCCTCGGCGCGCATCCCGAGACGACGCTGTTCCGGTTCGCGACCGCGGGGTCGGTGGACGACGGGAAGTCGACCCTGGTCGGGCGCCTGCTGCACGACGCCAAGGCGATCCTCGCGGATCAGCTCGAACAGGTGACCAGGACGACGGCGGAGCGCGGCTTCGCCCACGGAGCCGTCGACTTCGCGCTCCTCACGGACGGCCTCCGAGCCGAGCGCGAGCAGGGGATCACGATCGACGTCGCCTATCGCTACTTCGCCACCGGCGCGCGGGGCTTCATCCTCGCGGACTGCCCCGGGCACGTGCAGTACACGCGCAACATGGTCACGGGCGCCGCCACCGCGGACGCCGTCGTCGTCCTGGTCGATGCGCGCAAGGGCGTGGTGGAGCAGACCCGGCGACACCTCGCCGTCGTGTCGCTGCTGCGCGTGCCGCATGTGCTCGTGGCGGTCAACAAGATCGACCTCACCGGGTTCGACGAGGAGCGGTTCCGCACGGTGGAGCGCGAGGTCGTCGCGCTGGCCGCGGAGCTCGGGCTGTCGCGCCCGCACGTCCTGCCGGTGTCGGCGCTGGAGGGCGACAACGTAGCGGAGCCGTCGGATCGGACGCCCTGGTACGGAGAGGACGGAGTCCCCGGGCCGACCCTGCTGGAGCTGCTGGAGTCCCTGCCCACCCGGGCCGAGGCCGATGCGGAGGCCGGCGGCGCCCCCTTCCGGCTTCCGGTGCAGACGGTCATCCGCCCGCAGGGCGGGCTCTCCCCCCTCCTCGACGACGGGCCGGAGACCGCGGAGCGCTACCGCGACTTCCGTGGTTTCGCCGGGCGGGTCTCGTCCGGGTCGCTGACCGTGGGCGACCGCGTGCAGGTGTTCCCGGGCGGCCACGTGACGACGGTGGCGGAGGTGCTCGTCGCCGGTTCCGCGGCGCCCGGCGCCCGCGAGGGGCAGTCGGTCGTCGTGACGCTGGCCGACGAGGTCGACGCCGCCCGGGGCGCGCTCATCGCCGCGCACGGGAGTGTCCCGGCCGGCGCCCGCGAGGCCGAGGCCGAGGTGTTCGTCCTCGACGACCGCCCGATCCGCCCGGGAGACCGGCTCCTCGCCAAGCACGGCACGACGACGGTGCAGGCCGTGGTGTCGGAGGTCCGATCGCAGCGCGACCTGGACACCCTCGCGGCGACCCCGGCGGCCGCGCTCGGCGTGAACGACATCGGCCGCGTCCGCCTCCGGTTCGCCGCCGCCCTGCCCGTGGAGCCGTACCGCGAGAACCGCGAGGGCGGCGCCCTCCTGCTCATCCACCCGGTCGACGGCGCGACGCTCGCCGCCGCGACCGTGGTCGGATCCGATCCCCGCTGAGAACCCCGACGCCGCGAAGGAGGCGACTGTGAACAGCACCATCCGCACGACCGCGACCCTCACCACCCTCGGACTAGGGATGGCGATGCTGGCCGCATGCTCCTCCCCCGCCGCCGACGCCGCGGAGGCCGGGCTCGACACGCTCCGGCTCGGCTACTTCGCCAATGTGACGCACGCGCCCGCTCTCGTCGGCGTGGCCGAGGGACTGTTCGACGACGCGCTCGGGGACACGGAGGTCGAGACCCAGGTCTTCAACGCGGGCCCGGCCGCCGTCGAGGCGCTGTCGGCCGGGGCGATCGACGCGGCGTACATCGGCCCGAACCCGTCGATCAACACCTTCATCCAGTCCGGCGGCTCCTCCGCGCGGATCCTCGCCGGGGCCACGACCGGCGGGGCCGCGCTCGTCGTCCGGGACGGGATCGTCGCGCCCGCGGACCTCGCGGGCACGACCCTCGCTTCGCCGCAGCTCGGCAACACGCAGGACGTCGCGCTTCGGAGCTGGCTCCGCGCCGAGGGCTTCGCGACGACGACCGCGGGCGGCGGCGACGTGCGGATCACGCCGACGGAGAACGCGCAGACCCTCAGCCTGTTCCAGAACGGCGAGCTGGACGGCGCCTGGCTCCCCGAGCCGTGGGTGTCGCGACTCGTGGTCGATGCGGGAGCCCACGTGCTCGTCGACGAGGCGGACCTGTGGCCGGAGGGCCGGTTCCCCACGACGGTCCTGCTCGTCCGCGCGGAGTTCGCCGAACAGCACCCGGACGCGGTCGAGGATCTGCTCCGCGGCCACCTCGCGGCGCTGGACTGGATCGAGTCCCATCCGGCGGAGCTCCCGCAGGTGGTGAACGCCGCCCTGGAGGACGCGACCGGCAAGGCCCTGGACGACGCGGTGCTGGAGCGGGCGCTCGCCCACGTGACGTTCTCCCCGGATCCGCAGGCCGCCGCCTTCACGGCGCTCGTCGAGAACGGCATCGAGGCGGGCACGCAGAAGGAGGGGTCGATCGACGGCCTGTTCGATCTGACGGTCCTCAACCGGCTGCTGACCGCGGACGGCCGGGATCCGGTCGCGGATGCGGGACTCGGAAGGGACGACGGATGACCGCCGCCGACGCCGGCTCGCGGGTCGGGTCCCCGCCGTCGGCGCCTCCCGTCGGGCTCTCCCTGGCGCCGAGCTTCGACGCCGTCGCCCCCATCGTCGTCCCCGCGCCCCTGCCCGCTCCGGCGGTCCGCCTGGACGGGGTCTCGAAGCGGTACGGTGCGGGGCCCCTCGTGCTCGACGGCATCAGCCTGGACATCGCGCCCGGCGAGTTCGTGTGCCTGCTGGGTGCATCCGGGTGCGGCAAGTCGACGCTGCTCGCCCTCGTCGCCGGTCTCGAGCCGCTGACGCAGGGCGCGATCCGGACGCCGTCCGGCGGGGCGGCGGTCATGTTCCAGGACTCGGCCCTGATGCCCTGGCTGAGTGCGCGGCGCAACGTCGAGCTGGCGCTGCGCCTGCGCGGGGTCCCGCGCGGCGAGCGCCGCGCGGAGGCGCTGCGGCTCCTGTCGATCGTGAACCTCGCCGACGCGGCCGAGAAGCGTCCGCACGAGCTGTCCGGCGGGATGCGTCAGCGGGTCGCGCTGGCCCGCGCGCTCGCGCAGGACCGGGACGTCCTGCTCATGGACGAGCCGTTCGCGGCGCTCGACGCGATCACCAGGGACCTGCTCCACGAGGTGCTGACCGACGTCTGGCGCGAGACGGGGCGGACGATCCTGTTCGTCACGCACAACGTCCATGAGGCGGTCCGGCTCGGACAGCGCGTGGTCCTGCTCTCCAGCCGTCCCGGTCGGGTCGCCGGCGAATGGCGCGTCGGCGCGGCCGCGGACCGGCGCATCGAATCCCCCGAGGTCGCGGCCCTGGCCGCCGAGATCACGCTCCAGCTGCGCAAGGAGATCCGACGCAATGCCGACTGACACCGACGCCGCCGTCCTCCCCTCCTCCGCGAGAGCCGATGCGGACGAGCTCGCCCGCGTCGAGGCCGGGCTGGACCGGCTGCAGACCGCCCCGGCCCCCGTCGCCCGCGGCCGCGACCGGCTCGCACGGGTCCTCCCTCCGGTCGTCCTCCTGCTCGTGCTCCTCGCGGCATGGCAGGTCTTCGTGGCGATCGTCCAGCCGCGGCCCGACATCGTGCCGGGCCCGCTCCAGGTGCTCGGGGCGTTCGCCGACGCGGCGCAGAGCGGACGACTCCAGGAAGCCGTCCTGACCAGCCTGGAGCGCGGCCTCGTCGGGTTCGCGATCGCCGTGGTCGTGGGCACACCGGTCGGGCTCCTGCTCGCCGAGTGGACGCCGCTGCGCCGCGCCGCAGGACCGTTGATCTCGGGGCTGCAGGTGCTCCCCTCCGTGGCATGGGTGCCGGCCGCGATCATCTGGTTCGGGCTGTCGGACGCCACCGTGTACTTCGTGATCCTCATGGGGGCGATCCCCTCGATCGTCAACGGCCTGCTCGCGGGGATCGACCAGGTGCCGCCGCAGCTGCGCCGCGTCGGCGTCGTGCTCGGCGCCGGACGCGCACAGCTCGCGACCGCGATCGTGCTGCCCGCCGCGCTCCCCGGGTACCTCGCCGGCATCAAGCAGGGCTGGGCGTTCTCGTGGCGCTCGCTCATGGCGGCGGAGATCATCGCGGTGGGCGGGTCCATCGGCTTCGGCCTGGGATCGATGCTCCAGCAGTCCCGCGAGCTCGCCGACCTTCCCGGCGTGCTCGCGACGATCCTGCTGATCCTGGCCATCGGGATCCTCATCGAGCTCGTCCTGTTCGGCCCGTGGGAGCGGCACGTGCTGCGCCGGCGCGGACTCGCCCCGGGGGCCGCGTCGTGAGCGCCGTCGCCCGGATCGCCGTCCCCGGAGGGGTCGTGCTCGTCGGAGCGGGTCCCGGCGACGCGGGGCTGCTCACGCGGGCCGGGCTGCGCGCCCTCCAGGAGGCGGACGTCATCGTCGCCGACCGGCTCGGCGCCCGCGCCGTGCTCGACCAACTGGCCGCCGAGGGCGTGGAGATCACGGCGGAGGTCCTCGACGTCGGGAAGCTCCCAGGCCACCACCGCGTGCCGCAGGCGGAGATCAACGCGCTGCTCGTGCGCCTCGCCGGCGAGGGCCGGGCCGTGGTGCGACTGAAGGGCGGCGATCCGTTCGTCCTGGGCCGCGGACGCGAGGAGCAGCTGCACCTGGAGGAGGAGGGCGTTCCCGTGCGCGTGGTGCCCGGGGTGACGAGCGCCGTCTCAGTGCCCGCGGTGGCGGGGATCCCGCTGACCCACCGGGGCGTGGCCGCCTCGTTCACGGTCGCCAGCGGTCACGATCCGATCGCCGCTCTCCCCGGCGGTCGCGACCACACGATCGTGCTGCTCATGGGCATCGGCACCCTCGCCCACGCGGCGGCGGTGCTCGCCCGTGGCGTCCGCGGCGGCACCTGCCCGATCGCGATCGTCGAGGACGGGTACGGACCGGGCGAGCGTGTGACCATCGGCACCCTGGACTCGATCGTGGAGCTCGCCGCCGCCCGTCGCGTCCGCAGCCCCGCCGTCGTCGTGATCGGCGACGTGGTGCGCCTGAGCCCCGAGGCCCCGCCGGCCCTGCGCGCCCCCCGCGCCTCCGCGGGAGCTTCTCCCGAGCCGTCGACGCCGCCACCGCCGCCCGCGGCGCGGACCCGCCGCGCCGGCGCCGTCGCACGACTGGCCGAGGCGCTGGAAGCCGGTCTCGCCGTCGACACCGGGCTCCTCGCGGCCGTCCGTCGCGACGAGCCGCCCTTCCCTTTCCACCCCCTTCCGGAGGAGACTGGAGACAGCGCCAGCGCCGCCGTTCCCGGACCCTCCTCCGCCGAGCGAAAGACGCCGCGCCGATGACCTCTTCCCTTCCCTCCCCTCTCCGCGTGGCGATCGTGGGCGCCGGCCCGGCCGGGATCTACGCCGGGAACATCCTCACGACCGCCGTGGCCGCGGTGCGCGAGGCCGAGGACGCCGGCGCGCGGGTCGAGATCGACCTGATCGAGTCGCTCCCCGCCCCGTACGGCCTCATCCGCTACGGCGTGGCCCCGGACCACCCGCGCATCAAGGGCATCGTGAACTCCCTGCACGAGATGCTCGACGCGCCCCCGTCCGACGCGGCGGGTGGCACGGAGACGGCTCCTCGACGCTCCATCCGGTTCCTCGGCAACGTCGAGGTCGGCCGCGACGTCACGCTGGAGGAGCTGCGCGCCCGCTACCACGCGGTGATCCTCGCGACCGGGGCGATCCGGGACGCCGTCCTCGACGTCCCCGGCGCGGACCTTCCCGGCTCTTACGGGGCGGCGGACTTCGTCGCCTGGTACGACGGCCACCCGGACGTGCCGCGCGAGTGGCCGCTCGACGCCGCCTCCGTCGCGGTCATCGGGAACGGCAACGTCGCCCTCGACGTCGCCCGCGTCCTCGCCAAGCCCGCCGCCGCGCTGCGCAGCACCGAAGTGCCCGACTCCGTCCTCGCCGGGCTGGAGTCCTCCGCGGTGACGGACGTGCACGTCTTCGGGCGCCGCGGCCCCGCCGACATCAAGTTCACGCCCATCGAGCTCCGCGAGCTCGGCGAGGTCGCCGGCGTCGACATCGTGCTGCACGACGAGGACTTCGACGGCGTGGACCCGGCCGCCGCGCCGAACAACCAGCTCAAGATCATGCTGCGGACGCTCCAGTCCTGGCGCACGCGGGAGCCGAGCGGAGCGCCGCGGCGCCTGCACCTGCACTTCTGGCATGCGCCGCTCGAGATCGTCGGGGCCGAGCGGGTGGAGGCCGTCCGTTTCGCTCGGACCGCTCCCGGCGCGGAGGGCGTCGTCGCCACCGGCGAGGAGCGGACGATCCCCGTCCAGGCGGTGTACCGGGCCGTGGGCTACTTCGGCTCCCCGGTCCTGGGGGCGCCGTTCGACGAGAGCCGCGGCGTCGTCCCGAACGAGGGCGGACGGGTCGACGGCGAGCCCGGTCTGTACGCGACCGGATGGATCAAGCGCGGACCGGTCGGGCTCATCGGTCACACGAAGTCGGATGCGAGCGAGACCATCGCGAACCTCCTCGACGACGCGAGGGCGGGGCGTCTGCCCGAGCCGGCGGACTCCGGGGATCTGCTCGACGACCTGGTCGCCCGGGAGGTCGCCGTGACGACCTGGGACGGCTGGCTCGCGCTGGACGCCCACGAGCGGGCGCTCGGGGAGACGCACGAACACCGCCGCGAACGCGTCAAGGTGATCCCGCGCGACGAGCAGGTCGCCATCTCGTCCGCCGGCGCCCTGGCGCGATGAGGAGCGGGGTCCCCCGTTCCCGGCCGGGCAGCGGTGAGGCGGCGGAGTCGCTCGCCCGTCCGGGCACGGGCGCTCTCGCCGAGCCGTACGACGCGCTGATCATCGGCGGAGGGCCCGCAGGCCTGTCCGCCGCCCTGGGTCTCGGCCGATCCCGCTCCCGTGTCCTCGTCGTCGACGCGGACCGCCCTCGCAACGCCGCGACGCTGAACTCGCACGGCTTCCTCACCCGCGACGGGGTGCCTCCGCACGAGCTGCGTCGCCTCGCCCGCGAGGAGCTCGGCGCCTATCCCGACGTCGAGATCCTCTCCCGGCGGCGCGTGCTGTCCCTGCGGAGGACGACGGATCCGCACGCCCCGTTCGAGGCCGAGGTCGGCCGACGCGAACCGGAGTCCCGCGTGCGTGCCCAGACGGTCCTGCTCGCGACCGGTCTGCGGGAGACGCTGCCCGAGGTCCCGGGGCTCCTCGGCTGCTACGGCGTGAGCGTGTTCAGCTGTGCGGCGTGCGACGGGTGGGAGCTGCAGCAGCGGCGCCTCGCGTTGTTCGGGCGGACGCCGGATCTGGCCGTGCGAGCGCGGCTCATCGCCCGATGGACCGACGATCTGACGGTGTTCACCCACGGCGAGGACGTCCTCGACGCCGTGCAGGAGGCGGAGCTGGCGGCGATCGGCGTCGTCGTCGAGCGGCGGCGGGTCCTCGACCTCGTGTCGGAGAAGGGCCGGATCGTGCACGCCGTCGTGGAGGGCGGGGCCGTCCTGCCGCTGGACGGCGGGTTCGTCCGCCCGGAGTGGTCGCTGGACCTCGCGTTCCTCGACGGCATCGATCCGGATCGAGACGCCGCGGGCCACCTCGTCACCGACCGCGCCGGCCGCACGAGCATCCCGGGTCTCTACGCCGCGGGAGACGCCGCCTCGCCCGGTCCGCAGCAGCTCATCATCGCGGCCGGCGCAGGAGCCCGGGCGGCCACGGCGATGGTGCACGACGCCCTCGGCGTCTCGACCCCCCACTGACCTCGGTCGTTGAGCGAGGCCGCGGCCCCGTGACGAAACGCGCCCCGACGTTTCGACTCGCGGAGACCCGCACTGAGCGAGCGCAGCGAGTCGAAGTGTCGCTCAACGACCGAGAACCGCCACCACCGGTCGTTGAGCGAGGAGCGAAGCACCGAGACGAAACGGCTACTGCGAGCCCTCCAGGCAAGGCGGGGACGCGAGGTCGTCCAGCAGCGCGCGCAGCGGGGCGGGGATCCGGTCGGCGGGAAGGGCCGCGATCACATCCGCGGCGAAGTGCGCCTTGCGCCCGCCCGCGGTCCCGGCGAAGCGGTGCAGCTGCGCCTCCACGGACCGCACACGCTGCGCCGGCTGTCCCTGGAAGACCCGGAACAGCGCCAGTTCGCCCCGGGCGGCCAGCGTCTCGAGCACCAGCTCAGGCCCCGCCGCGCGGATCACCTCGTCTTCCAGATCCCGCGCGCACCCGTGGAAGCCGACCGCGGCGAGCGCGTCGAACACCGTTCCCGCTGCCGGTGCATCCATCCGGCCGGCGGCGGCCAGCGCGCCGACGACGAACCTCTCCTCCGCGGTGTCGTAGAGCCCCAGAACCGGCTCCGCTCCCGATGCCGCCAGGGCCATCAGTCGCGAACGGAGGTTGGTGATCCCGCCCAGCACGTCCAGCGCGACGCCCGCCAGCGGTCGCCCCAGCACGCGCGCGGCCTGCTCGAGGGCGAGCCGGTCGCTCTCCCCCTCGAGCAGCACGACCGGCCCGGCGGACCGCGATCCCGACATGGCACGACGCTACCGCGCCCGCCTCGCCCACCCGATCTGCACACTCCCGCCCGATCTGCACACCCGCCACGCGAGAACGTGTGCCGATCGGGAATGGATGTGCAGATCGGGCACCGTGGAGGATGATGCACAGACCGCCGCTGGACGGCCGGTGCGGCGACGGACGGTTGACCGGCCCGAACGACTGGCCTAGCATTGTCGCAGTTCGGAACTCTTTTTCCGTACTGCGGATTATTGATCGACGACGATCAGGAAGCGCGAGACATGAGCAAGACGAAGACGCGGCACGCTCGTCCCACCGACCGCCCCGAGGACGCCCGGCTCGGCATCGGCCCGAGCTTCGCCTACGGCCTGCAGCACGTGCTGACCATGTACGGCGGGATCATCGCCCCGCCGCTCGTGGTCGGACAGGCCGGGGGGCTCTCCCAGGCGGAGATCGGCACCCTCATCGCGTGCTCGCTCTTCATCGGCGGGCTGGCCACCATCCTGCAGACCATCGGCGTGCCGTTCTTCGGCTCCAAGCTGCCGCTCGTGCAGGGCGTGTCGTTCTCCGGCGTCGCCACCATGCTCGCGATCCAGGGGGACGGCGGGATCCAGGCGGTGATGGGCGCCGTGCTGGTCGCCTCCGCGATCGGGTTGCTGATAGCCCCCGCGTTCGCGCTGATCATCCGGTTCTTCCCCCCGGTCGTCACCGGGACGGTGATCACCTCGATCGGTCTCTCCCTGCTCCCGGTGGCGGCGGGCTGGGCCATGGGCGGCAACGCCGAGGCCCCGGACTACGGCTCGGTCGCGAACCTGGGCCTGGCCGCGCTGACCCTGCTGCTGGTGATCCTGCTGACGAAGTTCGGCACGCCCGCGATCGCGCGCCTGAGCATCCTCATCGCCCTCGCCCTGGGCACCCTGTTCGCCACGGTCATCGGCGTCGCGGACTTCTCCACGGTCGGCGAGGGACCCGTCTTCGCGCTGCCCACGCCGTTCGCCTTCGGCCTGCCGACCTTCGACATCGCCGCGATCGTGTCGATGCTCATCGTGATCCTCGTCACCTTCACGGAGACGACCGCCGACATCCTGGCGGTCGGCGAGGTCGTCGGCACCAAGGTCGACTCGAAGCGCATCGCGAACGGCCTGCGCGCCGACATGCTCTCCAGCGCCGTCTCCCCCGTGTTCAACTCCTTCACGCAGAGCGCGTTCGCGCAGAACGTCGGACTCGTCGCCATCACGGGTGTGAAGAGCCGCTTCGTCGTCGCCGCCGGCGGTGTGATCCTCGTGGTCCTGGGCGTGCTCCCCGTCCTCGGGCGCGTGGTCGCCGCCATCCCCACCCCGGTGCTCGGAGGCGTCGGCATCGTCCTGTTCGGGACCGTGGCCGCGAGCGGCATCGCGACCCTCTCCAAGGTCGACTACAAGAACAACCTCAACCTCATCACCGTCGCCGTCTCGCTCGGCTTCGGCCTGCTCCCGCTCGTGCAGCCGAGCATCTACGACGGGTTCCCGTCCTGGTTCACGGTCATCTTCCACTCGGCCATCAGCTCGACGACGATCATGGCGATCCTGCTGAACCTCGTGTTCAACCACCTCGTGCGCCGCTCGAACACGAAGGGCGACCGCAGCGTCTTCGTCGCCGCGGCGAGCCGGTCGGTACCCGAGGAGCTCCTCGACGCCTTGGAGGACGGCGACTCCGTCGTGGACGGGAAGATCATCGACGCCGAGGGCCAGGAGGTGCCGATCGTCCCGACCGGCACGGTCCGCGTCGTCGACCCGAGCCGCCCTGTGGAGAACTCCGCGGCGGACGGGACCCCGAAGGCCGACTGACCTCGCCCCGCCTCGCGTCGGATATCCTGAAGAGAAGAATGGGATATCCGGAGGTGATCATGACCAAGACGCTCATTGATGTGGACGACGCCCTGATCGCGAGGGCGATGGAGGTGACGGGGGCGACGACGAAGAAGAGGGTCGTCAACGAGGCACTGGCACAGGTGGTGCGCCGAGCCGATGCGATCGGCTACGTCGACATGATCCGCGCAGGGGTCATCGTCGACCTCGATGACCCGCAGGTCACCGACGGCGCACAGCGGTGAGGCACGTCTTCCTCGTCGACAACTCCGTGCTGCAACGGGTCCACCGATCCCCGGCCGTCGCCGACGCGCTCATCGAGTTGCTTTCATACGGAGATCTGGGCGGGTGCCTGCCGCAGCGACTCGAAGAGGGGTATTCGGCGAGATCGGCGCGCGAGCACGACGCGATCATGGCGGCGAGCGACCGTGCACGCATCTTCCTCACCCCCGACGAGCGGGTCGCGGAGATCGCGATCGACCTCCAGCGACGACTGTTCCATTCCGGCATCGGGCGCGCGGCCGGCGTCAGCGACCTGCAGATCGCGGCGACGGCGATCCGGCACTCCGCCGACAGGCAACGCGTCGTGGTCGTCCACTACGACGCGGATTTCGACAGCATCGCCCAGGTCGCCCCGGAGCTGGAGCACCGCTGGATCGTCCCCCGGGGCTCGGTGGACTGACGCACGAGGATCCGAGCGGGCGTCGGCGCCGAGGTTCCCTCGCCGGCCTCTGTTCCCGGAGCCGCAAGGGCGCTACGGTGCAGGCATGACCGCATCCCCCGCCCCGGTGCCGCGCTGGCACGTCATCGGCACCCTGCCGTTCGCGGCCGCCGCCTTCGCCCTCGTGAACGGCCTGTACATCTTCCTGGTGGCGCTCGGCAACGTCACCGACTACGAGACGAACTTCGCGTTCGTCCAGCACGTGCTGTCCATGGACACGACCAACTTCGGCCAGCAGGCCGGAACCGGCCTGGATCCGGACGTCATGTGGCGGGCGATCTCGAACCCGGTCGTGTGGAACATCGGCTACGTCGGGATCATCGTCTGGGAGTCGCTGGCCGCCGTCGCGCTGATCGTCTCGGTGGTGTTCTTCGTGCGCGGTTTCCTCGGTCACGGCTACGGCGCCGCCCGGCGCTGGGCGACGATCGGCGGGGTGATGATCGTGCTGCTGTTCGTCGGCGGATTCATCGCGATGGGCGGCGAGTGGTTCCAGATGTGGCGGTCGCAGGCCTGGAACGGCCTGGATCCGGCGTTCCGCAACGCGACGCTCGCCGGCATCGGACTGATCCTGCTGCACCTGCCCTCGCCGCGCTGGCAGGACGGCGAGCCCGCCCTGGCCGAGACGCCCGCCGCCCCCGCGGCGTGAGCGAGGATCGCCTGCGGCGCGCCGCTACCGGGCGTTCACCCGGCGAGGACAGACTTCATCCATGAGCACGCCCGAGGATCCGGCCGCCCGACGCCCCGCCGACGGACCGCCGGCCACCGCCGACAGCGGCGCCGTCGGCGTCATCGGCCTGGAGCTGCGCGGCGAGGAGCCCGCGTCGAAGAAGCAGATCTACTCCTGGGCGCTGTGGGACTGGGCCACCCAGCCCTTCAACACGGTCATCCTCACGTTCATCTTCACGGCGCTCTACCTCACGACGGACGCGTTCCTGCCGCCGGAGATCGCGGCGCTGAACGCCGACGACCCGGTCAAGGAGTCCGCGATCGCGGGTCTGACCAGCGGCCTGGGCCTCGGGTCGACCATCGCCGGCCTCGCGATCCTCGTGCTCGCGCCGGTGCTCGGCCAGCGGGCGGACGCGGCGGGACGCCAGAAGCTGTGGCTCGGGATCGGGACGGGAGCGCTCGTCGCCTGCATGTTCGGGCTGTGGTTCGTCGAGCCGACGCCGTCCCTGTTCTGGCTGGGAGTCGCCCTCATCTCCGCCGGCGCCGTGTTCGGGGAGATCGCGGCGGTCAACTCCAACGCGATGCTCATCGGGATCGCCACGCCTCGCACCGTCGGGCGGGTGTCCGGCCTCGGCTGGGGCTTCGGCTACCTCGGCGGGATCGTCGCGCTCGTCCTGGTCATCGTGTTCTACAGCGCGGACTGGTTCGGGCTCCCCGACGACGGCGGGCTCCCGTTCCGTCTCATCGCCGTGGGATGCGCGGTCTGGGCCATCGTCTTCTCGATCCCGATCTTCCTCCACGTGCCCGAGCCGTCGCTGGGCCGGCCGGAGCGGAAGGTGGGGTTCCTCGCCTCGTACGGCCTGCTGGCGAAGGACGTCGCCGGCCTCTACCGGAACCCCGAGACCCGGCCGACCTTCTGGTTCCTGCTCTCCAGCGCCGTCTTCCGCGACGGGCTCGGCGGCGTGTTCACGT
This sequence comes from Microbacterium resistens, assembly GCF_021172025.1. Taxonomy (NCBI): domain Bacteria; kingdom Bacillati; phylum Actinomycetota; class Actinomycetes; order Micrococcales; family Microbacteriaceae; genus Microbacterium; species Microbacterium resistens. Next base: position 3,078,890 of record NZ_CP082781.1, on the reverse strand, counting down.
TCGGCGCCGTGATCGCGAGCACGATCTTCCAGTTCGGATTCATGGAGCTCGTGATCTTCGGGGTCGCCGCGAACCTCATCGCAGGGGTCTCCACCATCGTCGCCGGGCGCTTCGACGACCGGTTCGGCCCCAAGCGCGTCATCCTCACCGCCCTGACGGCCATGGTCGTCGCGGGTCTCGCCGTGTTCTTCCTCGTGGACTCCGGGAAGACGGTGTTCTGGATCGGGGGCCTGATCCTCTGCGCCTTCGTGGGTCCCGCCCAAGCGGCCGCACGCTCCTTCCTCGCACGCGTCACCCCGGCGGGACGCGAGGGCGAGATCTTCGGGCTGTACGCCACGACCGGCCGCGCCGCCAGCTGGATGGCCTCGGGCGCGTGGACCATCCTGATCGTGCTGACCGGCGCGACCGCCTTCGGCATCCTCGGGATCGTCCTCGTCCTGCTCATCGGCCTCCTGCTGCTGCTCCCCGTGCGCGAGCGCGTCGGTCGTTGAGCGAGCGCAGCGAGACGAGGCGCCCGAAACGCTGGGTCACCACGTTTCGTCTCGTCGCTGCGCTCCTCGCTCAACGACCGGAAGGCGCGTCGGTCGTTGAGCGAGCGCAGCGAGACGAAACGCCCGACGCCCCGAGGAGGGGGTCAGCGCCAGTTCTCGGCGAGCTTCGTGAGCAGACGTGCGAGCTCCGTGCGTTCCTCCGGCTCCAGCGCCTCCAGGGCGCGACCAAGCACTTCGCGCCGCTCGCCGCGGACGCCACGGATCAGCCGTCGGCCCTCGTCGGTGAGCACGATGCGGGTGCGCCGCGCGTCCTCCGGATCCGCCTCGCGGACCACCCATCCGCTGTCCACGCCCTGCTGCACGAGCCGTGAGGCGCGGGGCTGATCGACCCCGATCGCCTCGCCGATCGCACTGACGCTGAGAGCACCCCCTGCGAGCGCCTCCAGCATCCGCAGCCGCGCGGGTGCGCGTCCGTCCATCCCGTGTCCGCCCCGCCCGCCGGGCATCCCGGCCCCGCGGTGCCCGCGATGGCCGCCGTGGCCGTGCCCGCCGTGCAGGCCCACTCCCTCCCGGTCGCCGTCCGAGGGAGCGGGCACGCCGTGCCGGTGACCCCGGGCGTGCGGGCCGCCGTGCATGCGCGGATCCCCGGGGCCGAAGGGCCCTCGTCCACGAAGTCGTCCGAGGAACGCGAAGATCGCGTCGACGGGATCGGGGACCTCGCCGTCCGATGGGCGCTGCGGAGTGCTCACCCGCTCATTTTACATGCGACTTGACATGCATCTAAATCGCATGTCACACTACATACACATGCACAATGACAAGCAAAGGACATCACCCATGAACACCCAAGACTTCACCTCACACTCCGCCGATCGACCGTTCGGCTTCTGGATCACCGCCGTCGACCGCCTGATGGCGGCCGAGTTCGCCCGCGCCTTCGAGAACGAGGACGTGAGCCGTCGCGAGTGGCGCCTGCTCAACGTCGTCGACGGGACCGTCCCGTCGGATCGCCCGCTGTCGGCGTCCAAGCTGCGCCGCCTGGTCGAGCTCGGCTGGGTGGCGAGCGACGGCGACGGCTGGACGCTCACCGACGAAGGACGTGGCGCGAAGGAACGCCTCGATGCCCTCGTCGACGGCATCCGCGCCCGCATCGCCGGCGCCGTCGAGCCCGACGAGTTCGCCGCCATGGCCTCGACGCTCGAGAAGATCACGCGCGAGCTCGGCTGGCAGGAGGGCATGCGTCTTCCCCGGCGCCCCGGGCGTACCCACCGGCACGGCGAGCACCGGCACGGCGAGCACCGGCACGGCGGTCGGCGCCAGGACCGACACGACGACGGCCAGGACGACCGCGCACGTCGCGCCTTCCGCGCCGTGCTGCGCGAGATGCGCCGACACACCGACTTCGGCCACGGCCGTCCTGCGGACCCGCACCACACCGACCCGACGCACGCCGGATTCGGCCGCCGGCCGCACGGCGACCACGGCACCGAGCGGTTCGACCGGTTCCCCGGTGCCGACCGGTTCGCCCCCGCCGACCGGTTCGACCGCCAAGAGTGCGACGGGCCGCGGGGAGGCCACGGACACGACGGCCGCCGCGGTCGCCACTCGCACCACGGCCGCCCCTCTCACGGCGGCCACCGCCGCTCCGGGGCGACCCACATCCACCTCCACCTCGGCGAGCGCTGACCTCTCCGATGCCCGCCCGGCCGCCGGAGGCCCCGCGTTCGCGAACGCGGGGCCTTCGCATGTCCCGGCGCGCACACGCGACGTCACGACGGAATACGTCGTTCCGAGCGCCGGTTCGTCCTTCTATGAGCACGATCGCCGCCCCCGCCCCGACCGTCCGCCCGCGTGTCGCCGTCGCGGCGCCGGAACGCCGGTCGACGGCGGCGCTCGAAACCGTCCTCGCGGCGGTCGACGTGCACATCCGGCGCCAGATCCGGGTCTCCCTCGATGCGGGAGAGGTGCTCCCCGTCGACGCGGGCGACCTCGCCCTCGTGTACGTGCTCGACGGCGAGGTCCGGATCCTCTCCGACGGCGGCTCCTCCTGCACCATCCGCCCGACCGGCCGGGTCTCCCTCTCGCCGGCGAAGCCGCCGCTCAGCGCGCTGTCCGCGGGTGACGTCCTGCTGTCCACCGGCGGCCGGTCGCTCGCGCTGGAGGCTCGAGGACGGGCGCGGATCCTGCTGTCGGCCCTCGACCTCGCCGACGGATCCGCCCACGTCGCCGGCCTGCTCCCCGAGCGCGCCTTCGTGACCGGGTTCGACACGCTCGAGCCCGCGGCCGCCGCGCTCGCCCAGCACATGGGCGTGGACCGCGAGAACGCCTGCCCCGACCGGGAGGGCGACCTCACGATCTGCCGGATGATGTCCCGGACGGTGCTGGCCTCGGTGATCCGCGCCTGGTCCTCGAACGGCTGCGCCCCCGCCGGCTGGCCGTCCCTGTCGAACGACCCGTTCCTGGACCGGGTCGTCGACGCGATCCAGGCCGAGCCCGGTCGGGACTGGTCGCTGGACAGCCTGGCCGCGCTGGGCGCGATGTCGCGCTCCGTCTTCGCCGAGCGCTTCCGGCAGGCCTTCGGCCGCTCGCCCCTCGGCTACGTGACCGACGTGCGGATGCGCTCCGCCCAGGAGCTGCTGCGCCGCGGCTACAGCGTGAGCGAGATCTCGCGCGAGCTCGGCTACGGATCCGACGAAGGGTTCAGCCGCGCATTCCGTCGGCACACCGGGATGACCCCGTCGGCCTGGCGGGCCGCGCGCACCGCCGCGCTTCCCGCCTGAGCCCCTCGCCTCCCACGGCGGAGGCCGCGGCGTCAGCGGCGCGCGCCCGCCCGGTTGGACAGACCGAACAGGACCGCGCCCACGGCCAGCGCGACGGCGCCGGCGACGTACACGACCTCGATCCCCACACCGTCCACCAGCGCGCCGCCCACCCCGGCGGCGATCATGATGGCGGCCTGGAATCCGACGACCACGACGCTGCCGCCTGCCTCCAGGCGATCCGGCATCCGGTGCCCGACCCAGGTGTTCACGATGAGCAGCCACGAGGCGAAGAAGAAGCCCCAGACGAACGCGGCGACGCCGATCGTCCACGGGGAAGCGGATCCGAGGATCACGAGCAGCACCATCAGGGCGATCACGAGCGGGGAGACGACCGCGAACAGACGGTAGGTGCGGTCGATGACCACGCCGATCACGAGGTTCCCCACGAGACCGCCGACGCCGAAGACGGCGAGCAGCAGGATCACGGTGCCCGCGTCGATCGGAGTGCCGTCCATCTGGACCCGATCCAGCGCGAGCCGGATGTAGGTGTAGGCGAGGAAGTGCCCGAGCACCACGAGCACGTGGCCGACGACGCCGAGCGCGATGCCCGGGCGGCGAACCGTGTCCAGCAGCACGGAGAGCCGAGCGGCGTTCTCCGCGGGGACCGAGGGCAGGAGGATCCGCAGGGCGATCGCGAGGGCTCCCGTCGCGACCGCGGCGATGACGAAGACCGTCCGCCAGTCGGCGAGCTCGCTGAGCATCACGCCGATCGGCACTCCCGCGACCGTGGCGAGGGAGGTTCCCGCCGACGTGAACATCACCGCCCGGCCGAGGCGCTCGGGACCGGCGATGCGCGCGGCCACGGTGATCGACATCGTCCAGAACCCGGACAGCGCCGCGCCGAGCAGGATCCGTGCCAGCAGCAGCAGCGGCAGCGAGGGCGCGAACGCGACAACGATGTTGGAGACCGCGGCGGCCACCGCCATCCAGACGAGCAGGGAGCGGCGGTCGAGGCGAGGAAGCGCGAGTCCGATGGTCGGGGCCACGAGCAGCCCGACGAGCGCCGTGACGGTGACCATCTGGCCGGCCTGCCCGGGCGTGACCCCCACGTCGGCGGCGATCTCGGTGAGCACGCCGTTCGGCAGGAACTCGGCCGTGACGAGCAGGAAGCTCATCGCCATCATCGTGATGAGGGCGCCGTAGCGCAGCGGGGCCGATCCGGCGGCGGTGGTCACAGGGGTGGGGGCGGTCGTGGTCATGCTTCCACTCTGTCGTGGCTCCGCGGCGCCCGCCCGACCGGGCGTCCGTCGCACCCGACGGATCGTCCGGCCTCCGCGAGGACACGACGGTCGGCGCTCATCCCCCGGATCCGCAGCGGCGAGCGCCGGGTCAGAGCGGCAGGGCCAGGTAGAACTGGAACACCTCGTCGCCCGCGGGGCCCTCCACGAGCATCACCCAGGAGCGGGACGGGTCGTCGCCGACCGTCCAGAGGACGGCAGATGTCGTCGCGGAGTCGTAGTCGTACCGCATGCCGCGTCCGTCGTCGTAGACGGTGTCCTGCGAGGTGGGGGTGCCGCGTTCCTGGGCGAAGCGCTCGAACGCGCGGTCCGAGGCCGCCGATCCGCCCGTGAAGCTCCACACCGTCATCTCCACCTCGCCCACGGAAGACGTGTAGACCGCGTGCGCCACCTCGGCCGCGTTGGCCGAGTTGGTGTCCGCCGTCTCCCACTCCTCCGCGAGTCGCCAGGTCACCGCGCCGTCGGCGCTGACGATCCGGGCCCCGGCCTCATCCGCCAGCGCCGTGCAGACCTCGTCGCAGCGCGCGGCGGGGCGGGGCGTGACGGCGGCGTCGGTCTCCGTGGGGCGCGGGCTCGCCGACGCCGCCGGCGATCGAGTGGTCGAGGGCGACCGGGACGGGGCGACCGACGGCGCCGCCGAGGACGACGCCGAAGGCGATGCAGTGGTCGCCGGTGCGGGCGCCGCCGACGACGAGGACTGCCCGAGGAGGAAGACGATGAGCACGATCGCGCCGACGAGCAGCAGCCCGAGGAAGCCGAGGATCGCGGCGGTCCATCCGCGGTAGCTGCGGTCCTCCCCGGCAGCGTCGTCCCGCCGCAGGTCCGTGGCCGGCGGCGCCGCGGGCAGGCCGCCGAAGGGGGACCCTCCCGGTGTGCCCGCGGCGTCCGAAGACGGCGCCGGGGCGCCGGATGCCGGGACGCTCGGCGACGAGGGCGCAGCCGGGACGCCGGGCGGTGTCGCGGCTGCATCCGTGGTCGGGGGTGCGGTCGGCGCTCCGTTCGGCGAAGGGGCCCCGGCGCCGGTCGGTCCGGAGTCCATCGGTGCGGTCCCGCCCGGCGGCGGAGCCGACGAAGCGGACGGCGCACCGGAACCGGACGACGCGGGGATGAGATGGGTGCCCGCGTCCGTCGCCGGTCCTGACGGCCGTTCGTCCGTGGCGGAGGCGAGCAGCGCCTCGTCCACCGGCGGGTCCGGGGGCGACTCGATGAGGTCGAGGATCGCGGCGTCCGGCTCGGGGATCTCCGGCGCCGGGGGGATGTCGATGGCGTCCCCCGAGGAGAGCAGCTCTTCCGGGTTCAGCTCCTCGGCCGCGGGGGACGCGGCGAGCGCACCGGCCTCGGCCACGGCGTCGGAGGCCTCGGCGAGCGCCTGTTCGGCCTGGGCGTTCTCCGGGCCCGGTACGGCGGGGGCCGCCGGGACGTCCGGGGAACCGGCCTCCGGCAGATCGTCGCCGCCCGCGGCGGGCGGCGGGACCGCTCCGGCGTCCGCCGCGCTCCCGGGCTCGGGGTCCGGGATGCCCGCGCCGTTCTCCGGATCGGTCGCGTCGCCCTGCATGTCAGCCCCCTGTGGATCCCGCGTCGGTCACGCCGACGTTCGTGCGATGGAAGTTCTGGAACGACCGCGACGCCGTCGGCCCGCGCTGCCCCTGGTAGCGGTTGCCGTACGGACCCGATCCGTACGGGTTCTCGGCCGGGGAGGTGAGCTGGAAGAAGCAGAGCTGACCGATCTTCATCCCCGGCCAGAGCTTGATCGGGAGCGTCGCGACGTTCGCGAGCTCCAGCGTGACGTGTCCGCGGAAGCCGGGATCGATGAACCCCGCCGTCGAATGCGTGATGAGGCCGAGGCGCCCGAGCGACGACTTGCCCTCCAGCCGCGCCGCGACGTCGTCGGCGAGGGAGACCTGCTCGAACGTGGCGCCCAGGGCGAACTCCCCCGGGTGGAGGATGAACGGCTCATCCGGATCGACCTCGATGAGCCGGGTCAGCTCGGGCTGGTCGGCGGACGGGTCGATGAACGGGTACTTGTGGTTGTCGAACAGCCGGAAGTAGCGGTCCAGGCGCACATCGATGCTGGACGGCTGGATCATCGACGGCTCGAGCGGGTCGAGCCCGATCCTTCCCTCGTCCAGGCCGGCACGGATATCCCGATCGGAGAGCAGCACGTTTTCAGCGTAGCGGCCCGCTCCGACGCTCGCCTGCAGCGTTCTCGCCGCGCCTGGGCCCTTCCGGTGTCGCGAGGCGCGGAGCCGCGGTGTCACCGGGTGGGCGCGGCGTTTGTTATGCTGGCCAGACGCCGCAAGGCTCCGGGGCTGTAGTTCAATGGCAGAACTTCTGCTTCCCAAGCAGACAGCGCGGGTTCGATTCCCGTCAGCCCCTCCACAGAGGAATCCCGACCCCGACGCGATCTTCCACGCCCGTTGCCTTTCGACTTCCCCCCTGAAAGCAAGTACATCACCCCGCGGGTGGCTACGAGTCGCGAAGCCACTTCGGCTCCCTCAAGCGGAACAACGTTGCGACCAACTGCGTGATGACCGCGGTTACGGCGACCAAGACGATCGTCTTCAGCCATCCCAGTGCTTCCAGGTTCGGTCCAAACACGGTGCGGAGTTCAGGGTAGATCAGGGTCACTCCAGTGGCACCAAGAAGCAGGGCAAGGATCGAGGAAAACACACCTGCAGGTGACTTCCAGTACCCGAGCCGCAGCACGCGCCGCGCCTGCGCGCGTTGACGCGGTTCGAGTAGCTCAGCAGCAATGGGAGCCGCGGCGAACGCTCGACGTCTCGTCTTCCGGTTGACGAGTTCGTCGACGACGAGGTCAATCCAGTCATAGATCTTCTTGACGTCGACTTCCTGGGCGTTCTGACCAAGCAACTGGGCTTTCGCATTCAAGACACGGCTGACGCGAGGTGCATCGTATGTTCGCCAGACCAGCTGTGCGGTCGCGTTGGAGCGTCGTGGCTTCGCGAAGAACTCGATCACCTCCGCTTCGATCTCGCTCAGTAGCCGAGCGGTCATCGCGATGGTGACCCGCCCCTCACGAGGGTTCTCCTGCCCGACCCACCGGTTCTCGCGGGGATGGCTGAGAGTCTTGATCGCTGCGCTCCGGGCAAGCAGACGCCACGCGAACGGCATCCGCGCACGCTCCATAGTCCCCCGCGCCCAGAGAGTGAACATCGGGATCCCGTACCAGCCGATCATCATGATGAACATGAGCCCGACGAAACGCACCCCCAGCGAAAGCGACAGCACACCCGTGCGTCCGACCTCGGTGTAGATCGCGACGCTCGAAAGCAACGACGCGACGAGCAGGACAGTTACGAGGAGTAGCGACCAGGCGACCGTGTGACGTGTGGTCCGCGCGCCTGCCAGCTGGGCCTTGAGACGGTTCGTGTCGTGTTCGGCAACCATCGCGTTCCACGCGCCTTTTCGCCCTGGAATGAGAGCCGCACGAATCCTGTGCAGTCGCTCGGGTGTGAGGCGCGAGAGATCGATGCGTTCCTCATCAGCGCGTAGACGCGGAGACGCCACCCGGCCCGCCGACACAAGAATCGTGGTCCCGAGAACCACCGAGAGCACGAGTACGGCCAACCAAATGCTCGGTGATGCGCCCATTGTCACTGCAATCTGCTCTGCGTCCGTCATGTGTCGTACCGTAGCCAGGCGCAGGGACACCAGGAGGGTTGGTCTCGTGGCGGCATCATGCCCCGCGTGCGACGGCGTTCGAACGCGCCAGAAGTCTTGTGGCGTTCTGTGCGCAAGCGCTCACTGGCGGACACACGAAACCCCTGGTCTCTTGATTCCCGTCAGCCCCTCCACAGAGGAATCCCGAAATCATACGAGGGTCCCAGCCCGCACGGCCCGGCCGATTCGTATGCTGAGAGTCGACGTTTCTGACGATTCGGGGAACGGCGGTCCTGTGCCACCGTGGGGGGCCGCGAGGTGTGCGCCGCGCGCACGGTGGCAAGGGGAGACATGTATCGGATCGCGGTCATCGAGGACCATCTGCTGCAGCGCAAGTACGCGATGGCGTTGATCAACGCACAGTCCGACATGTCCGTGGTGTACGACGGGGAGGACCTCCCGTCCTTCATGACCTGGCTGGAGTCGACGGACCGGCTCGCACGGCCGAACCTGGTCCTGCTCGACCTCATGGTCGAGCGCGGGCCGCACGCGAAGCCGGAGACCGTCCGGCGTCTGCTCGCGACCGGAATGCGCGTGGTGCTCTTCTCCGCGCTCACCTCACCGCCTCTGGCACGGCGGATGATCCAGTCGGGCGTTCACGGCCTGATCGGAAAGCGCGACACGGAATCCAGCATTCTCGCGGCCCTGCGCGCGGTCCTCTCCGGACAGTGGTGGGTCTCACCGGAGCTCGCGGTCCTGATCGCGCAGGACCCGAACCAGCCCAAGCTCAGCGACCAGGAGGAGCGGGCGCTGATCCTCTACGCCTCCGGCCTCTCGATCGAGGCCGTCGCCTCCTCCATCGGCGTCCGGCCGGACACGGCCAAGAAGTACCTGCAGCGGGTCCGGAACAAGTACGCGGCCGTGGACCGGCCGCTGTCCTCCCGCGCGGAGTGGAGCAGGACCGCCGCACGCGACGGGTACCTCACCCTCCACGACTGATCCGCAGGCCGGGCCCCGCGTGACCCCCGGCGGGGGTCAAATCGGCCGGAAGCGACCCCGCAGGGGTGTCAAAACGCCGGCACGGGAAGAACCCGAGGCGCCCGAGTCGTTGACTCGAGGGTGAGGGAGGCCACGGACGCCCTGCCATCACCGCGGAGATCGCGGGCATCGCAGGGCGTCAGCGATGCACGTCGGCGCACCGCGGTGATGTCGTACCGGTGATTCCGGATGCCTCCTTCTCGTCGGTCGGCGCCACGAGCCCTGGGGTCGGCTCGTGATCACGGGAGGAATCGCGTGCAGCATCGGACCGACGACCCCGCCACGCGGCGAGGTGCAGGAGTCGGGTTCGGATCGGCCATTTCCCCCCAGCGTCGATCCGGACCCGACCATGCCACGGCCACTCGCGCCGTGCCCGCGTGAGAGGATCCCCGCATGCCACGAGCCACCGCATCACCGGGGAGGTCCCGCCGCGCCGCGCCGCGCTCGGACGCGGACCGCTGGCTCGGCTCGAGCCTCTCCGACGCCATGCGCCGTGCGCAGTTCCTCGGTCTGGTGATGGTGCAGTTTCTGCTGATGGCCGCTGCCCTCGCCTCCCGGGTGGCCGTGCCGAAGACCACCGTGGTCCTCGTCGCCGCGGCGGTCGCCGTCGCCGGGATCCTCGTCCTCGCCCTCCGCGCGCCGGCGTTGGTCCTCATCGTGCCCTACTATCTCGCCGTCGCGTTCTGGTTCGTCGTCGTTGTCGACCCAGACGATCCGCTCCTCGGCCTCCTGGTCCCGCTCACGGCATGGACGGTCATCCTCCCGATCATGCTGCGTCCTGGCGCGTGGCCGGTCGTGGCGGCCGCCGCGCTCACGGTCGGGTTCGGCGGCGTCATCCTGCTCGCCCACCCGGACTGGGACCGCGCCGTGCTGAGCGCATCGGTGGCCACGAACGTCGTGCTCGTCGCGACGAGCGTGCTGTTCGCGAACGCACTGCGCCGGATCGCCGGCGCCCTGGACCGGCAGCGGGAGGAGGCGGCCGACGAGGAGCTGCGCGCCGAACGCGCCGGGGCGCTGCGGGAGACGACCGCCGAGTACGTCCGCGTGCTGCACGACACGATCATCAACACCTTCGGCGCGCTCGCGCGCGATCGCACCCGCGGCATGGATCCGGAGGAGGCCCGGGAGCGATGCCGACGAGACCTGGAGCGCATCCGCGACTTCCAGCGCCACCAGGTCGGCCGCGAACCCCGCTTCAGCCTGACCGACCTCGACGACGAGGGCCTCCCCGTCCGCTGGTCGGGGATCTCGGGCGACGATCTCCGCCGCTTCCAGGCGCTGCTGCCCGCCCCGGTGCTCGACGCCGTCTACGGATGCGCGTCCGAGGCGGTCCGCAACGCGGCCAAGCACTCCGGAGCCGACCATGTCGCGATCGACGTCCGGTACGCGGACGACGAGCTGCGGATCGTCGTGTCGGACGACGGCTGCGGCTTCGACCGCACCCAGACCCCCTTGCGGGGGATCGCATCCTCCCTGTTCGCACGGGGCCGGGCGCATGGGATCCGGGTGACGCTGCACAGTGCTCCCGGGGCGGGCACGACCGTGACCCTGGCCGTGCCGCTCAGCGTCCCCGGGCAGGACCCGGAGCCCGCCGGACCGACGAGCGCACCCCTGCAGACCTTCCTGCTGCGCACAGCCATGGCCTGGGTCGCCCAGGCCACCGCCATCGGACTCGCGCTGGAGACCATCCGCCCCCGGGAGGGCAGCCTGGCGGCCTACCTCCTGCTGGTCATGGTCGTCACGAGCGGGGCCACGGTCTGGCTCCGCTGCCGGGGCCTCGAGCCGGCACCGCGGTGGTTGGTCGCGCTGCTGCTCGCCGCGATCCCCGTGGCGAACGTGTGCGCGTTCGTCGCCGTGGACTACGGCGACGACGCGCCGTACCTGTTCCAGGGCATGTCGCTGACGGTCCTTCCCGTCCTGCTCCACGTCGCTCGCCCCTCGCTTCGAGCCTTCGTCGCGGCGCTCGTCACGCAGGTCCTCAGCGTCGCCATCATCGCGGCGACGGCGACGGTGGGTCACCCGGACGCGACGACGGAGATCGCCCTGCTCGCCGCACCGCCGTTCGTGCTCACGATCGTGTGCCACATCTTCTTCCGGCTGTTCCGCTCGATCGGCGCGCAGATCGCACAGACCCGCCTGGCCGCGGAACGCTCCGCCCGAGAAGCAGCGAGGCTCGAGGCAGCGACGGAGGTGCAGGTCCAGTGGAGCGCCTCCGGCCTCCGGAAGCCGCTCGAGCTGCTGCAGGCACTCGTCGACGGCACCGTCTCACCCGCCGACCCCGAGACGCGCCGGCGATGCGGAGACGAGGAGACGTACCTCCGCCAGGTCAGCGCCGTCGCGCAGGACGCGACCCGGATGACCCGGTGGTTCACCCTCGCGCTCGCGGAGTCTCGCCTCAGGGAGGTGCGCCTGCACCTGCACTCGCCGGATCAGGTGCGGATCGACGACGCCCGGGCCGATCCCCTCGGTCGTCTCGTCCTCGACTGCATCGCGCAGAGTCGGCCCGGCAGCGAGCTCGTCGTGACGCTGCTCCCGCGCGGCGCCGATCTGCGGATGCTGCTCGTCGCGACCGGCGATCCCGAGCTCGCGGATCGCCTGGGCTCGTCCGCCTCGCGAACCCTGGACCTGGCGGTCGAGCGCTTCGCGGACCACACGCTCATCGAGGCGACGATGACCGCACCGGTCCCCTCCCCGCGCTCCTGAGCCGACGCCCCGGGCCGGCGGCCAGCCGGCGCTGCACGGAGGTCTCGCGACGGCCGCGGCCCGACGGCACGGGGACGACACGGAGACGACACGGGGCGGAAGGGCGGGGAACCGCCCTTCCGCCCCGTGATCGGTCAGCGGGTGGACCGGCGTCGCGCCGCCATCAGGGTGAGCCCGGCGATGACCGCGAGACCGGCCGCGCCGGCCAGGGCGATCGGTGCCGCGGCACCGGTCACGGCGAGGTCGCCCCCGTGCCCGGGCTTCGGCGCCGACGGGCTCGGCGCCGAAGGAACCGGCGTCGGAGTCGGCGTCGACGGCACGCCCGGCGTCTCCCCCTCCTCGACCAGGACGGTCTGGGCCGGGTCGTCGATGTCCGTGTGCACGGCCACCGGCTCGCCATCGGGCTCCCCGGACAGGCGCAGCTCCTCGAACGCCACCAGCGTCTCACCTGCGTACCCCTCGGGGACGACGAACGTCACGTCCACCGACCCGTTCGGCTCCGTCGGCACGAACGTCACCGACCCCAAGATGCCCGTCGCCGAGCCGTCCGACTTCCGCATCAGCTCACCCGTCAGGGTGTACTCCGTACCCGGAGTCAGGTTCTGATAGGCGACCGTGTCGACCACCGAGCCCCCGTCGCTGTCCAACACGTGGTCCTGGTCGTCAGCGTCCACCAGTGAGGTGCCGATGACCGGGACCGGTGCAGTGGGGGCTTCCTCGACCAGGACGGTCTGGGCCGGGTCGTCGATGTCCGTGTGCACGGCCACCGGCTCACCATCGGGCTCCCCGGACAGGCGCAGCTCCTCGAACGCCACCAGCGTCTCACCTGCGTACCCCTCGGGGACGACGAACGTCACGTCCACCGACCCGTTCGGCTCCGTCGGCACGAACGTCACCGACCCCGTGATCCCCGTGGCCGACCCGTCCGACTTCCGCATCAGCTCACCCGTCAGGGTGTACTCCGTACCCGGAGTCAGGTTCTGGTACGCGACGGTGTCGATGACCGTCCCACCGTTCCACCCCAGCACCCGGTCGCCGTCCGCCGAATCCGTCAGCGAGGTCCCGATCACCGGCGCGGGGGCCTGCGGAGCCTCCTCGACCACCACGGTCTGCGCCGGGTCATCGATGTCGCGGTGATCGGCCACCGGCTCCCCGGAGACCTCCGGACCGACGAAGAGATCCTCGAACGCCACCAGCGTCTCACCCGCGTACCCCTCGGGGACGACGAACGTCACGTCCACCGTGCCCTCCGCCGCGGTCGGCACGAACGTGGTGGATCCGGTGATCCCTGTGCCGGACCCGTCCGACTTGCGCATCAGCTCACCGGAGACCGTGTAGGTCTCCCCGGGGGTCAGACCCTCGTAGTGCACGGTGTCGACGACCGTTCCGCCGTTCCACGGCAGGATCCGGTCTCCGTCCGCGGAGTCGACGAGCGAGGTACCGATCGCCGGCACGGCGCTTCCCGGCAGCGCGGCCCACGACACCGTGGCCTCCGCGTCGGTCGTCAGCGTGTCAGGAGCGATGAGCATCATCGACTGCGCGTGGTCCTCCGCCGTGGGGGTCTCGCCCGGCGTGGTCGGCACGGAGATGATCATCCCCGAGCTGCTCGATCCGGTGACGCTCGCGGTGACGGTGGCCGTCCCCGCGTCCGTGGCGGTGCGCAGGTCCAGGTAGAGCTCCTGTCCGTCGGTCACGCTGGACAGGTCGACGGGGGTGCCGTCCGCGTCGGTCACCGCGACCTCCGGGTCGACGGCGACGGTCGCGACCGGCTGGTCCGTGGACACGACGAACGGCCCGACCAGCGAGCCTGCGGTGTGCGGGCCGGCCGGTGCGCTGACCGAGACCGAGACGTCGAAGTCACCCGGAGACATGCCGGGACTCGCGTTCGCGGTGTTCACGAGGTACCAGTACGCGGCCTCGGAGTCCGGGGTCTCGAATGCCCACGGCGCGTCGAAGGTCAGGTCCGTGTACCGCCAGATCGCGTACTGCGTCGCCTCGATCGCATCGTTGCGGGCGATGTCGGGCACGCCCGCGGCGGCTCCGAACTCCTCCAGGCTCAGCGCCGGATAGCTGTGCGCGAGCACCCAGAGCACCTTGCCCTGGACCGCCGGGTCTGTGAAGTAGTTGCTGCCGAGATAGTCGTCGGGGTCGCCGGCGCCGCCGTTGACACCGGTCTTGGCCGGCACGTCGTGTTCGATGCAGTATGCCCAGTAGTCCGGGTCCCCGGTCGGCGTCCCGCTCGACCAGATCGGGTACAGCCCCGTGCCGCCGTATCCCTGCTTGCCGCCGATGTACACGGAACTGCCTGGCACGATCTCGGCGGCCGCGGCCGCCGAGACAGCTCCCGGAGCGATGACCGCTCCGAGCGCCAGCGCCGCGGCGACGAGCCACCGCCCCACCCGTGTGATCCTTCGTCGTTGCACGACCATAGAAGCCCCCATCCCCATCATGAATCGCGCGCCCGGCCCCCCTGCCGCGCGCGCCTATAGGACCGATATTCTGGCATGACTTGAAGGCGTGTTCAATGTCTTGCCGGCAAATGCCCCCCGGGCGGGGTCACCGCCGCCCCGTCAGTCGGCGAGGAGCGCCTCGACGAGCCGCTGCTCGGCCGATGCGAGGTGCGCGGCGAGGAGGTCCGCGGCGCGCTCGCCCTCCCCTGCCGCCACGGCGTCGAGCATGGCGGCGTGCTGCGCGGCGATGGCGGCGGCGTCGAGCAGTCGTCGCCCCTGCACCTGCGCCATGCAGAGGCGCACCTCGTCCAGGACACTGCGGTACATCCGCGCAGTGCGGTCACTGCTGAGCGCGTCGATGAGGGCGGCGTGGAAGCGCAGGTCCGGATCGACCGTGGCGGGATCCGGGCCGGGCGGCATCGCCAGGATCTCCGCGTTCGCCGCGGCGGCCGCCGCGGGCACCGACCGGGTCTCGGCGAGCTCCCGCAGCGCCGCGCTCTCCAGACGGGTGCGGGTGCGATAGACGTCGCGCACGGTTTCCGGGTCGATCTCTGCGACGCGGGCGCTGCGGTGGGCAGTGCGGACGAGCAGCCCGTTCGCGACGAGCTGCTCGATCGCCGCCTTCGCACTCGGACGGGCGACTCCGTACGTCTGGGACACGGCCGCCTCGGTCAACGGCGCACCCGGGCGGATGTCGCCTTGGAGGATCCGCGCCCGCAGCTGTGCGGTGACGGCGTCCACGACGCCCACGACCCCCAGACCGGTCTCCGCGATGCTCGTCACCGCCCCAGCCTACCGAGGCCCGCGCAAGTCGGTACACTTGTCTGACAATCTTCCCCCACCCGAGGAGCATCGTGGCCCCCGCACTCGCCGCCCCACTCGACACCGCTCTGCTCGCCCCGGGCACCGAGGTCCAGGTGCGCTCCATCGAGCGCTTCTCCCGGGCGCACGACGCATCGCACTATCTGCTCGTGCCCGACGCCGTGCTCTCCCCGACCGACGCGGAGGGCGTGGCCCGCGCGTTCGACGCCGTGCGCGCCGCGGGACGCACCCTGACGTTCCGCTCCGGAGGCACGAGCCTGTCCGGCCAGGGCGTCAGCGGCGACGTCCTCGTCGACACCCGCTCCCACTTCCGCCGGATCACGGTCGAGGACGCCGGAGCGTCCGTGCGCGTGGGACCGGGCGCGACGGTGCGACAGGTGAACACACGCCTCGCCCGCCACGGACGCAAGCTCGGCCCGGATCCCGCGAGCGAGATCGCCTGCACGATCGGCGGCGTCGTCGCCAACAACTCCAGCGGCATGGCCTGCGGGATCGTCGAGAACTCCTACCGGACCATCGAGTCGCTGCTGCTCGTCCTCCCGAGCGGGACGATCCTCGACACCGGGGCGCCCGACGCGGAGGAACGGCTGCGCAGGCAGGAGCCGGAGATCGCCGACGGGCTCCTCGCGCTGCGGGATCGCCTGCGCGCCTCCCCCGAGCAGGTCGCGTTCGTCCGTCAGCAGTTCTCGATGAAGAACACCATGGGCTACGGCATCAACGCGCTGCTGGACTTCGACGATCCCGTGCGGATCCTGGAGCATCTCGTGATCGGTTCGGAGGGCACGCTCGCCTTCGTCGCGGAGGCGCGCTTCCGCACGATCGAGGTCCGACCGGCGATCGCGACGGGTCTGCTCGTGTTCGAGACGCTGTCGGATGCGATGGCGGCCCTCCCCGGTCTCACCGGCCTCGGTCTCGCGACGATCGAGCTCATGGACGCGGCCTCCCTCCGCGTGGCCCAGCGCCTCAGCGACGTGCCCGCGGCGATCGCGGACATCGCCGTCGACCAGCACGCCGCCCTGCTCGTCGAGATCCACGCGAAGGACGCGGACGAGCTCGGCCGCGCATCGGCGACGGCCCTCGCGCACATCGACGCGCTTCCCCTCGCCGTCGAGGCCTCCCTGACCACCGACGCCGCCGAGCGCGCCGCGCTCTGGCATGTGCGCAAGGGCCTCTACACGGCGGTGGCGGGGGCCCGGCCCTCCGGCACGACGGCGCTGCTCGAGGACATCGTCGTCCCGGTGGACCGGCTCCTGGCCACCTGCGAGCGACTGATCGAGCTGTTCGCCCTGCACGGCTACGAGGGGTCCGTCATCTTCGGGCACGCCAAGGACGGCAACGTGCACTTCCTGCTCAACGAGCGCTTCGACGACCCGGACAGCATCGCCCGCTACCGGCGGTTCACGGACGACCTCGTGGAGCTCGTGCTGTCCCAGCAGGGGTCGTTGAAGGCCGAGCACGGCACCGGCCGGATCATGGCGCCGTTCGTGCGCCGGCAGTATGGGGACGAGCTCACCGACCTCATGTGGGACATCAAACGGCTCATCGATCCGTCCGGGCTCCTCAATCCCGGCGTCGTCCTGTCCGAGGACCCCGACTCGTACCTGCGTGACCTCAAGCGGGTGCCGACGGTCGAGGGCGAGGTCGATCGCTGCGTGGAGTGCGGCTACTGCGAGCCGACGTGCCCGAGCAAGGACCTCACGCTGACCCCGAGGCAGCGGATCGTGCTGCGCCGTGACATGGCCTGGGCCGAGGAGCAGGGCGACACCGAGCTGCTGCGGGACCTCCGCGCCGACTACGACTACGAAGGCGTCCAGACCTGTGCCGTGGACGGCATGTGCGGGGTCGCCTGTCCGGTCGACATCAACACCGGCGATCTCGTCCGACGACTGCGCGCGGAGCAGGCGTCCGCCGTGGAGGACGGCCTGTGGGACGCCGCCGCACGGGGCTGGGGCGCCGTGACGCGGCTGGGCTCCGCCGCCCTCACCGTCGCCGACGCCCTGCCTGCTCCCCTCGTCCGCGGGGCGACGAAGCTCGGGCGCGCCGTGCTGGGGGCGGACACCGTGCCCCTGTACGACGCGGGGCTCCCCCGTGGCGGCACACGGCCTCCGCGGCCCGGGGATCCGGCGGACGCCCGGGCAGTCTTCTTCGGCGCGTGCATCGGCACGATGTTCGGCGCGGAAGGCGACGGAGACGGCTCGCGCGACGCCCTCCGCACCCTGCTGGATCGCGCGGGCGTCCCCGTGGTCGTCCCGGAGGACGCGGGCGGTCTCTGCTGCGGCACCCCGTGGAAGTCGAAGGGGCATCTCGCCGGGTACGGCCGGATGACGGATCGGGTGCTCTCCGCGCTGTGGGCCGCGAGCAGGGAGGGAGAGCTTCCGGTCGTCTGCGACGCCGCGTCCTGCACCGAGGGGCTGCACGTCATGCTCGCCCACGCGGTGGCCGAGCACCCGGAGTACGCGGGACTCGTCATCGAGGACGCGACGACGTTCGCCGCCCGGGAGCTGCTGCCTCGACTCGACGTCCCGGCGAAGCTCGATCGGATCGCCGTGCACCCGACGTGCTCGACGACGGCTCTCGGCGCCACCGGCGCGCTGACGCAGCTCGCGGCCGCCGTGGCCGACGACATCTTCGTCCCCGACGGATGGGGATGCTGCGCGTTCGCGGGCGACCGGGGCATGCTCCACCCGGAGCTCACGGCGTCGGCGACGGCCGTGGAGGCGGCCGAGATCCGAGACGCCGAGACCGAGCGGCCCTTCGACGCCTTCGTCTCGGCGAACCGCACGTGCGAGATCGGCATGACGCGGGCGACCGGCCGCGGCTACCGCCACATCGTCGAGGTCCTGGAGGAGCTCACCCGCCCCTGACGGCGGTGCTCATCGCACCGCCGGTCCGGCGAAGGCCGGGCGAGCGCGCATCAGCCACGCGGCCGCGGCGAGGGTCAGCACCCAGCCGATCACCTCGATGAGCAGGTGATCCGTGGCGTTCGGGACGGACTGCAGCAGGTAGACGCGGACGCTGTTGATCGCCCCGTGGGTGAGGACCGCCGGCCAGACGCTGCCGGAGCGCCACCGCAGCGCCAGCAGCAGCGGGGCCCACGGCAGCATGCCCGCGTAGTAGATCACGATGTCCCAGAGCAGCCGGTCCCCGATCACCGCGAGCACCGGGAGGTGCCAGACGATCCAGACGAGGCCGCTGATGACGGACAGCCGCCAGAACCCCCAGCTCGCGGCGCGGGTGGCCAGCCATCCGCGCCATCCGAACTCCTCGCCGATCGCGAACACCGACTGCAGGAGGAAGACCGGGACGATCCACAGCGTCGCCGCCAGGATCTCGTCGAGCGGATTGAGTGGCCAGATCCCGGTCGCGAGGGCGATGGCCGTCTGGATCGCGGCGATCCCGGCGATGAGCCCGATCCCGACGCCCGCCCACCGGAGCGTGCCGCGCCACCCGGTGGCGAAGGTCTCCCGGAACGTCCCCGGCCGGCGGACGAGCCACAGGATGACCCCGGCGATGAGCGGGGTCAGCTGGAGGATCGGCGTGATGAGGTTGTTGAGGTCGGTCGGCACCAGCCGGAACACCATGGGCACGGACAGCGCGAAGCACAGCAGAATCGCGATCGCGAAGAACCAGACGACCTCGATGGTCGCGGCACGGGCGATGGGGCGCGCTGGGAAGGGGCGCGCGGGGGACGGCGGCATGGGGTGTCCTCGGTTCGGGGAAGGGCCCGGGATCCCGCGCCCACTGCAATCTAGGCACCGCTCTCCGATGCCCGGAACGGGGGAAACCCGACGCCTGGGCACGGAAACCCGGAGTTCGCGGGAGCCCTTCGTGACGTGCGCGGTGCCCAGGATGCGCCCGGGACAGCGGTTCAGCGGTCGCCGTCGGGTGAGAGGAGCCCTCGGATCAACGACAGCGAGGCGCGCTCGGCGATCTCGGCGTCCGCAGGCGTGCGCTCCTCGCGCAGCACCCATTCGTCGATCGTCCGGAGCACCGCGAAGGCGGCGTCGGCGAGGAGGGGCGCCGGCAGGTCCGCGCGCACGGCTCCCGTCTCCCTTCCGACGTCCAGCACATCCCCGACCCATCCGCGGACCGCGGCGAGCAGCCGCGCCCGCTCCCCGGTGTCCTCGGGCGCACCGGGAAGGTAGAAGATCCGGCCGAGCGCACGGAGAGCCGGATCCGTCGCGGTCAGGGCCCCCGCGTCGTCGAGCACCGCACGCGCGGACCCCCAGAAGTCGGCCCGGAACGTCTCCGCCGACGGCGGCCGCCAGCGCTCGGAGACATCGTCGAGGAGGAGCGCGATGACGGCGTCGAAGAGCTCCGCCTTGGATCCGACGAAGTGGTAGAAGGAACTCTTGCTCATCCCGACGGTCCGGATGATCCGATTGAGGGAGGCGCCGTCGTATCCATGCGCGTCGAACTCCGCGAGGGTCGCCGCGATCAGGGCGTCACGGCGGTCGGGAGCGAGCGGCAGCGGTCCTGGCATGCCCCGAGCCTAGTGGACCGGGTGGTCCACTAGGCGTATCCTCGGATTGGACCACCCGGTCCAATCCGTCTCACCCGGGAGGCACCGTGTTCATCACCGCATCGCTCGACGACCAGCTCCACGCCCAGCGGGACGACCCGCTGCGGATCCTCATCGTGGGCGCCGGCGTCGCGGGCACCGCGCTCGCCCAGCTGCTCAGACGGCGAGGACTGCACCCCGCGCTCGTGGAACGCACGGCGCCGGGCGAGCACCCGGGGTACATGCTCGCGCTGATGCCCAACGCGGATCCCGTCTTCCGAGATCTCGGCTCGACCGCGCTCTACCGAGAGCGCAGCGTGGCATTGCGCACGTTCGCCTTCCACTCGCGCCGCGGACGCGTCCTCCGCCGGGACCCGCTCGGAGACCTGCTCTCGGCGCACGGCGACTACCGGGGCATCGACCGCGGAGCACTCCTGGACGTGCTCACGGCGGACGGCTGCACTGTGACCCCCGGTCTCACTGTGGCCTCGTGCACGCCCGAGCGCGGCGGCCGCCGCGTGACCCTCGCGTCGGCGCCCGCGGAGGGCGCTGACGCCCCGCGCTCCGCCGTCCGAGCGGAGCGGTTCGACCTCGTGGTCGGCGCGGACGGCATCGGCTCCGCGCTACGGGCTCTGCTCCCGGTGCAGCCGATCGAGAGGACTCGGACAGGGTGGGGCGGATGGGTGCTCTGGAGCGAGGACGACGAGGACCCCCACACCGGCGACGAGCTCTGGGGAAACGGCTTCTTCCTCGGCGCCTACCCCGTCGGAGGCGGCACGGGGAGCCGGCGCGGGGTGTTCCTCGGCGGGCCGGCCGAGATCCGGGAGGAGGGTGCGGCCGTGTTCGCCCAGCGGGTCCGCCACGGCGTGCCCGCTCCGACGCCGCGCCTGGCAGCCGCCCTCGACGCGGCGGCCGCCGATCCGTCCCCCTACTGGTGGCGGCTGGAGGACGCGCGCGCCGCGGCGTGGACCGCCCCGGGCGCCGTCCTCCTCGGGGACGCCGCCGCAGCCTTCCTGCCCACGGCGGGGATCGGCGCGGCGATGGCGCTGGAGTCCGCGTGGACGCTCTCTCGCGTCCTCCCCCACGCGGACCGACGCACGCTGCCGGCCGTTCTTGCCGCGTGGGAGCAGGGGCAGCGCCCTCGCGTCGAGTCGGCGCAGTCGAACTCGCGCCTGCTCGCGCGCGTGATGTTCCGACAGGGCCGCCTTCTCACGACGGTTCGCGAGACGGCACTTCGCCTGGCGAGCGCGCGCGCCGCGCTCGGCCCGATCATCCGCCTCATGTCCGCGCGCCCGGAGCCGGCGGCGATGCTCACCAGGGCGGGCATCGCGCTCCCGGCCGGCGGCCCGGGAGCGGTGTGACCCCGGGGACGAGCGTGGGCGACGACGGCTCCTCACCCCCGCGGACGGGCGAAGTCCGGTCGCGTGCCGTAGCGCTCCAGCGTCTCGCGACTCAGCGACACCCCGAGGCCCGGTGCGCTCGGGATGGGCAGCATGCCGTCCGTGTCGAGCGTCCATCCGCCCTCGACGAGCGCATCGACGTACTCGGACCCGGTCTTGTACTCGACCAGGTCGGTGTGAGCAAGGGCTGAGGAGAGCTGCAGGTCGGCGGCGAGACCGATGGCGGTGTTCCAGCCGTGGGGGATCAGCCGGACCCCCGCGTCCTGGGCCGCCCAGCCGATCCGCCGGGACTCGCTGAGCCCGCCGCCCTTGGTGGTGTCGGGCTGGACGATGTCGAAGGCGCGGCGGGCGAGGTACGGGGCGAAGCTCTGGCGGCGCGTGAGCACCTCGCCGCCGCTGATGGGCACCGGTGAGCTCGCGCGGAGCTCGACGAACCCGTCGATGTCGTCCGGGGCCAACGCCTCCTCGAACCACGCCACGTCGTAGTCGGCGAGCATCCGCGCCGTCCGCTTCGCCCAGCTCAGTGAGCCGGGGAAGTACCCTTCGGATCCGCCCGCGTCCACCGCGAGCAGCGCGTCGCCGACCGCCTCCCTGGCCGCCGCGACCGTCCGCTCATCGGTGCGCGCGTCGACGCGCCCGAACTTCCACCAGCCGATCTTGAAGGCGCGGAATCCCTGAGCGGCGAGCGCGAGGAGGTTCTCGGTCATGGGGCCCTCCTCGTCCATGAGCACGGACGCGTACGGCCGCACCCGGTCGCGGTACCGCCCGCCCAGGAGCGCCCCCACCGGCCGCCCCAGCGCCTGACCGGCGATGTCCCAGAGCGCGATGTCGATGGCGCTGGTGGCATGCGTCAGCGATCCGCCCCTGCCCATCCAGAACGCCGTCTGGTGCAGCGTCTCGGTGAGCCGCTCGACCTCCCGCGGGTCCTGCCCGTACAGGTGCGGAGCGAGCAGCTCGATCGCCCCACGAACGAGGCTCTCGCTGGTGAAGGCGCTGCCGACGCCGACGGGGCCCTCGTCCGTGTGGACCGCGACGAGGGTGTGGACGACGTCGTCCGGTTTCAGCTCGTTCGACCAGCCCCCCTCGGGCGTGGCCCCGCGCAGTCCGCATGTCTCGATGCCGGTGATCTTCATGAGCGCCTTTCCTCGGGATCGCCGGCGGTCACCGCCGACGTGAGTCATGACGATAGTCGATTGTCGACAATAAGCCAATTGTCGGCTAGCATCGGCGTCGGCGCGGAACGCCCGGCCCGGGAACGGCCGGTGCGATCGCCACGACGACGCGGCGTCGCGCGTGAGAACACCCACCCAGAGAAGGGCAGCACGATGAAGTACACCCGATGGATCACCGCCGGCGCGGCCGCCGTCCTCGCCGCAGCCGCGCTGACGGCCTGCACCTCCCCGACCACGTCCGCGACGAGTGCGGGCGAGAGCATCCTGACGAAGGTCCTCACCTCCAAGAAGCTCGTGGTCGGCGTCTTCGCGGATGCTCCGCCGTACGGGGTGCTCAGCAGCTCCGGCGAGTACGAGGGCTTCGACATCGACAAGGCGCAGGCCCTCGCGGACTCCCTGGGCGCCGAGATCGAGTTCGTGTCGACCACCAACGCGAACCGGATCCCGCTGCTGGAGACCGGCAAGGTGGACGTCGTCATCGCCGCCCTGACGAACCTCGACGAGCGGGCCCAGGTGGTCGCCATGACGCGCCCGTACGCCGCCGAGGGTCAGGTCGTGCTCGTGCCGAAGGGCAGCGACATCGACTCCTACGACGACCTGGCCGGGCGCACGGTCGCGGCCACCCGCGGCAGCGTGCCCGCGACGATCCTGGAGTCGCGCTTCCCCGAGGCGAAGGCGAGCCTGTTCGAGGCGGTCGCCGACTCCGTACAGGCGCTGCGCAGCGCCAAGGTCGACGCGCTGATGGAGAGCCACTCCGTCGCGGCGGGGATCGTGGCCGACTCGGACGAGTTCACGATCGTGGACGCCCCCGAGCTCAGCCCCTCCGTGGTCTCCTTCGGCGTCAAGATGGGCGACCAGCTCTGGCTGAACTATCTGAACAACTTCCTCCTGAACTACAACATCAGCGACGCGGCGAACGACTCGTACAACGAGTGGCTCGGCACGGACGTCCCCGACCTGATCAAGTGACCCACGACGCCGGGTGGCGCGCGGCGCCACCCGGTCCGGAGGAAGAATGCAACTCTATTTCGGGGACCTCCTCCCCTACGCCGGCGTGCTGCTGGCCGGCCTCGGCGTCAGCATCCTGGTCACCCTCGCCGCGGTGGCGATCGGCAGCGTGTTCGGGATCCTCGTCCACCTCGCTCGCGTGTCGCACGTGGCACCCGCGCGCTGGCTGGGTGCGGTGTACATCGAGGTGATCCGCAACACACCGCTGCTGCTCCAGCTCTACCTCGTCTACTTCGCTCTCCCGTCGGTCGGGGTCAACCTGGACCCCGTCACCGCAGGGATCATCGCGCTGAGCGTGAACCACTCCGCGTACGTCGCCGAGATCTACCGCGCCGGATTCGCCTCCCTGCCGAAGGGCCTCGGCGAGGCCGCCGCCGCACTGGGCCTCTCCCGCCGCACGACGTTCGTCCACCTGCTGCTCACCCCGGCCCTGCGCGCGGTCACGCCGGCGATGACCAACCAGGTGATCCTGCTGTTCCTGGCCTCGTCCATCGCCTCCGTCGTCGCCGTGCCCGAGCTCATGCACGTGATGATGGGCATCACCACGACCACGTTCCGCACGATCGAGACCTTCGTCGTCGGCGGGCTCATGTACTTCGCGGTCGCCTTCGTCATCGCGGCAGGATCCCGTGCCCTCGAATCCCGAGTCCGCTGGAAGGTGGCCTGATGTTCACTCCCCTCGACGGCCAGGACCTGTCGCTCGTCCTCCAGGGGACGATCGTCACCCTGCAGATCTGCGCGCTCTCCGTCCTCTTCGGCGGCGCGCTGGGCCTGCTGTTCGGGATCGCCTCGACCGGCCCCGTCCGGGTCCTCCGGTGGATCGGGGCGATCTGGGTCGGCGCGATCCGCGGCGTCCCCGTCCTCCTCATCATCTTCTTCGTCTATTTCGGCCTGCCGCTGCTGTCCCCGGGGAGCAACGTCCCGGAGTACTGGGCCGCCGTCGTGGCGCTGTCGGTGTTCGCGTCGGCGTACGTCAGCGAGATCGTGCGCGGCAGCATCCAGGCGATCCCCCGAGGCCAGTTCGAGGCGGCGGAGGCGCTCGGCCTCTCCTACGTCTCGCGGCTGCGGTGGGTGATCCTCCCCCAGGCTGCCAAGATCATCGTCCCGCCCGGGATCGGCTTCCTCGTCATCCTCATCAAGGACAGCTCGCTCGTCGCCGTGATCGGCCTGATCGAGCTCACCAGGGCCGGGAACATCGTCGCGTCGCAGACCGGCCAGCCCATCTCCTCCTACCTCATCGTCGGAGCGGTGTACTTCGTCATCTGCTTCGCCCTCACCTCTCTCGCGCGCCGCTACGAGCGACGACTCAGCGTGCGCGTCGCGACGCCGAAGATCGGCGACGCCCTGACCCCGGCCAAAGGAGCCCGCCGATGATCACTGTCACTGACCTGCGTCTCAGCTTCGGGGACACCGAGGTCCTGCACGGCATCTCGTGCACGGTCGCCGAGAGCGAGGTCGTCTGCGTCATCGGCGCCTCGGGCTCGGGCAAGAGCACGCTGCTTCGCAGCATGAACGGCCTCGAGAAGCCGAGCCATGGCGCCATCGAGATCAACGGCCACCGCCTGGGGCCGGACGAGGCCAAGGCGGACTTGGAGGCCGTGCGGCGGGACGTCGGGATGGTGTTCCAGTCCTTCAACCTCTTCCCGCACCTCACGGTGGGCGACAACATCATGCTCGCCCCGCGCAAGGTCCTGGCGGTCTCCCGCGACGAGGCCCGCTCCCGCGCCGAGACTCTCCTGGAGAAGGTCGGTCTCCGCGCCAAGATCGACGCCTACCCCGGCTCGCTCTCCGGCGGTCAGGCGCAGCGGGTGGCGATCGCCCGCGCACTGGCCATGCAGCCGCGGGTGATGCTCTTCGACGAGCCCACGTCCGCGCTGGACCCGGAGATCGTGGGCGAGGTCCTCGCCGTCATGCAGGAGCTCGCGGCCGAGGGCATGACCATGGTCGTCGTCACGCACGAGATGGGCTTCGCACGCGAGGTGGCCGATCGCGTGATCTACATGGACCAGGGGCGCATCGTCGAGACCGGCGCCCCCGAGGCGCTGTTCGGCTCGCCTCGCGAGGAGCGCACCCGAGCCTTCCTGAGCAAGGTGCTCTGATGCTCGACACGCTCATCACCGGTGCCGACGTGCTCGACGGGACCGGCCGCCCCCCGCAGCGGCGCGACGTCGGCATCCTCGGCGACCGGATCGCGGTGCTCCCTCCCGGCAACGGGACGGAGGCGGTGCGGATCGTCGACGCGGACGGCATGCTGCTCACGCCCGGCCTCATCGACCCGCACAGCCACAGCGACTGGTCGATCCTCGGCAACCGGGACGCGCTGAGCACCATCCATCAAGGCGTCACCACCGAGATCGTGGGCAATTGCGGCGTGACGTACGCGCCGGTCGCCGACCGCGACGCCGCCGCCACCCGTGCCGCGCTCGCCGCGTTCGGCTTCGAGGGCGAGGTGTCCTGGCGGGCCTTCGACGACTACCTCGCGCACGTGCACGGGGGCGGCACGGCGCAGAACCTGCTGTGGTTCGTCGGCCACACCGGACTGCGCCGGGCTGCCCGCGCGGACGCGGACGACACCGGCGTGGACCTCGACGCTGCCCTGGAGCGCCGGCTGCGGGAGGCCCTCGACGCCGGCGCGATCGGGATGTCGAGCGGGCTGGAGTACGGCGACGGACGCTTCGCGGACACCGCCGAGCTGCAGCGGCTCGCGCGCGTCCTCGGCGACCGTGGGGCCATGTACGCCAGCCACATCCGCAACCGCGACAGCGCCCTCGCCGAGGCCGTGGACGAGTTCTTCGCCGTCGTGCGCGCCGGCGACGTGCGCGCGCAGCTCTCCCACCTCAACGTGCGCCACGGCACCGGGGCGAAGGAGGACGCCTGGCTCCGCGCGGTCGATCGCCTGGGCAGGGAACGCGACCGCGGCACCGCCGTGCGCGCCGACATGACCCCGTACCCCGACGGGATCGGGCTCGCGACCGGGCTGCTGCCGGACTGGCTGCTGGCGGACGGCCCGATCGCGGCGGCGCGGCTCCTGCGGGACCCCGAGGTGCGCGCGCGGGTCCGCGCCGACGCGGACCGGTACTGGCGCTTCCTCCACCGCGGCGAATGGCATCGCGTCCGCCTGGGGGTGAGCCCGGCCACTCCGACCCTGGAGGGGCTGTCGTTCCCGGAGATCTCGGAGTCCACGGGGAAGGACGAATGGGACGCCCTGTTCGACGTCCTCGTCGCCGCCGGAGCCGACATGGGCGCCGTCCAGCTCCTGGGCGAGCTGTTCACCCCCGAGCACCTCGCGGAGGCCATCGGCCACGACGACTTCCTCCTGGGCGTGGACGCCTACACCAGCCGCCAGGACGGCCCGCTCGCGGCGCGGACCCGCCACCCCCTCTTCTCCTACGGGCACACGCACTACCTGTCCCACCACGTGCTGCGGACCGGGACGCTGAGCATGGCGACGGCGATCCACAAGATGACCGGAGCGGTCGCGGATCACTTCGGCATCCGCGACCGCGGCGTCGTGCGCGACGGAGCCGTCGCCGACCTGGTCGTGTTCGATCCGGTCCGACTCGCGTCCGTCGACACGTTCTCCGTGCCCGACGGCTATTCGGATGCGGCCCGCCACGTCTGGGTCAACGGCGTGCCGGCGGTGGCCGACGGGCACCGCACGGCCCTGCGCCCCGGTCGGCGGTTGAGTGCGCGATGAGCAGGAATGTCGACAAAGTGCAATCGTGTTACGCTCCGGCCATGTCCGATCTGCACAGTCTTCCGCCCATCCCCGTCGCTTCTCGCCGAGAGGCCGTGGCGGATCGGCTGCGGGACGCCATCACCTCGGGCCAGCTCCAGCCCGGTCAGAAGCTCACCGAGATCGCCCTGTCCCAGCAGCTCGGCACCAGCCGGGCCCCCGTCCGCGAGGCGCTGCGTCAGTTGGAACAGGAGGGCCTGGTCGTGTCCTACCCGTACCGGGGGACGGAGGTGCTCGGGGTCTCGCAGGAGGAGATCGAGAACGTCCTCGTCCCCGTGCGCATATCGCTCGAGCAGTACGCCTTCCGCAAGGCCGTCCCGCTCCTGACGGAGGAGCGGCTGGCGCAGCTGGAGACGATCATCGCCGACATGGAGAAGGCCGCGGCCGCCGGGGACGCGACGGCGCTCGCGGACCAGGACGTCCGGTTCCACGAGGCCGTCGTGACGTACTCCGCGCAACCGCACTGCCTGCAGATCTGGCGGTCGATCCAGCCGCGCGTCCGCGCGTACTTCCGCCGCGACGCCGGCTACTACCAGGACGCCTCCGAGATCGCCGCGCAGCACCGGGAGCTCCTCGCCGCCCTGCGCGCCGGCGACACCGAGGCGCTGGAGCAGGTCGTCGCCCACCACATCCGCACCCACTTCACGGAATCGGAGGCACCCCGGTCATGACGGACGTCGTCCTCGTCACCGGCGGCGCGAGCGGGATCGGTCGCGCCGTGGTCCGCGCGGCCGCCGCGCGCGGCGCCGCGATCGCGATCGTCGACGTGGACCCCGAGGCGGGGCGATCCGCCGGCGAGGAGGCCCTGTCCCTCGGCGCGGCCGGGATCGCGGTCCTCACCGCCGACACCGCGCGCGAGGAGGATGTGTCCGCCGCCGTGGTCGCCGCCGCCGAGCAGCTCGGACCACTCACCGGCGTCGTCGCCGCGGCGGGCATCGAGCGCAACGCCCGGCTCGGAGAGATCCCCGAGGACCTGTGGCGACGGGTCGTCGACGTCAATCTCACGGGGGTCTTCCACACGGTCCAGGAGGCCGCACGACGGTTCCGGGCCCAGCGCTCCCCCGGCGCGATCGTGTGCCTGTCCTCCCCGTCCGCGTTCACCGGGTTCGCCGGCGGGTCCAACGCCGCCTACGGCGCTTCGAAGGGCGGAGTGTCCGCACTGGTGCGCGCGGCGGCCATCGACCTCGCCGACGACGGGATCCGCGTGAACGCGGTGGTCCCCGGGGCCACGGACACGCCGATGCTCTACTTCGGGCTCAGCGGCGACGCTCTGGAAGCCGAGCGGGAGCGTCTCCGGGCGAGCGCCGAGGATCAGATCCCGCTGCGGCGGATGGCGCGGCCGGACGAGATCGCCGAGGCCTGCCTGTGGCTGCTCTCGGACTCCGCCTCGTACGTCACGGGGAGTCACCTCGTGTGCGACGGCGGCCTGATGGCCCGGAGCGCGAATGACTTCTGACGTGCGGGACGACCGCGCCGGTCTCGGCGCACGGACCTGGGTCATCGCCGATGGATGCATCCCTCCGGGGAGCACCGGCGACGACCCCGCGCTGCAGAGCCACGAGAGCTTCTGCGTCCTGAACGCAGGCGATGAGGACGCGCAGATCATCGTCCTCGTGTACTTCGCCGACCGGGAGCCGGCGGGGCCCTACCGGCTCGTCGCGCCCGCCCGCCGCGCGTTCCACCAGCAGGTGAACCGACTCGACGACCCGGAATCCGTGCCGCCGGGCGTCGACTACTGCCTGGTGATCCGCTCGGACCGGCCGATCGTCGTGCAGCACACCCGGCTCGACTCGCGCCAGGCGGCCAACGCCCTGATGACGACGATCGCCTTTCCCGTCTCCCCCTGACCACAGTGGTCGACAATCGACAAGAGGAGTTCCCCGTGACCCACTCCCTCCCTCCTCGGCCGCACGGCGGTCGCCTCACCTCCCGCGTCGTCGTCATCTCCGTCGCGGCCGCCGTCGGCGGCTTCCTCTTCGGCTTCGACACCGCCGTCATCAACGGCGCCGTCCAAGCCATCGAGGACAACTTCGGCCTCTCCGCGGTGGGGCTCGGCGTCGTCGTCGCCGTCACGCTCGTCGGCGCGGCCCTGGGCTCGCTGAGCGCCGGGAGCGTCGCGGACCGGATCGGACGACCGCGGACGATGGCGGTCGCGGGCGCCGTCTTCCTCGTCGCCGCGATCGGCTGCGGCCTCTCGCAAGGCCTGTGGGACCTGGCCCTGTGGCGCCTGCTCACGGGCTACGGGGTCGGCTTCGCCACGGTGATCGCGCCCCTGTACATCTCCGAGATCGCGCCAGCGAAGTTCCGTGGCCGGTTGTCGTCGATGCAGCAGATGGCGATCGTCCTCGGGATCTTCGCCGCGCTGCTGTCCGACACCGGCATCGCGATGACGCTGGGCGGCGCCGACGCACAGCTGTTCCTCGGTCTTCCCGCGTGGCGCTGGATGTTCATCGCCGGCGTGGTGCCGGCGATCGTCTACCTCGTCGTGGCCTTCTCCGTGCCGGAGTCGCCCCGCCACCTCGTCGCCCGCGGCCGCAGCGAGCAGGCGCGCCGCGTCCTCGTGCGCCTCCTCGGAGTCTCCGAGGACGAGGCCCGACGGACCACGGAGGACATCGAGGCCACTCTGCGCGAGCGCCCGAGCGGGCGGCTGCGCGACGTGGTCGACCGCCGACGAGGCTTCCTCCCGCTCGTCTGGGTCGGGATCGGGATCGCCGCGCTGCAGGCGCTCGTCGGGATCGACGTCATCTTCTACTACTCCACCTCGCTGTGGCAGACGGTCGGGTTCGACGAGGAGGCGGCGTTCGGCCTGTCGGTGCTGAGCTCCTTCGTGAACGTCGTCGCGACCGTCGTCGCGATCCTGCTCATCGACCGCCTCGGTCGTCGCCGGCTCCTCCTGGCCGGATCGGTGGGGATGTTCGTCGCCCTCGTCGTGGTGGCGATCGGGTTCTCCACCGCGACGATCGTCGACGGCGCCCCGGCCCTCCCGGGCCCCTGGGGCCCGGTCACCCTCATCGCGGCGAACCTCTTCGTCGTGTCGTTCGCGGTCTCCTGGGGCCCGGTCGTGTGGGTGCTCCTCGGCGAGATGTTCCCGAACCGGATCCGCGGCGTCGCGCTCTCGGTCTGCGCGTCGGCCAACTGGATCGCGGGCGTCGTCCTCAACTTCACGTTCCCGACCCTGCGCGACCTGTCGCTGCCGGGGAGCTACGCCGTGTACGCGGTCATGGCCCTGCTCTCCTGGCTCCTCGTGTACTTCTTCGTGCCGGAGACGAAGGGCAGGACGCTCGAGGAGATGCGCACCGAGGTCGTGCGCACCGCGGAGCGCAGCGGCCGGCGCGGCTGAGCCGCCGCCGGTCCGCCGCGGAGGGGCGGCCCGGGCGTAGCGTACGACGGGGAGGATCGGACGAGGAGGCCGTCATCGTGCGGATGAGCGTGGTGATCCCGGTGCGGGACGACGCGAGGATGCTCGACGCGTGCCTGCAGGCGCTGGCCGCGCAGAGCCGCCGGGCCGACGAGGTCGTCGTCGTGGACAACGCGAGCTCCGATGACGGCGCCGCCGTCGCGCGACGGCACGGCGCCCAGGTGGTCGCGGAGCCGGTCGTCGGCATCCCGCGGGCCGCGGCCACCGGCTACGACGCCGCGACCGGAGACGTCATCGCCCGGCTGGACGCCGACTCCGTGCCGGGGCCGGGGTGGCTCGCCGCGCTGGAGCGCGCCTTCGAGGGCGACCCGCCGCCGGACTTCGTCACCGGGGGCGCCCGGTTCTACGGCGCCTCCGCCGCGGTGCGGTGGGCGGGGCGCCACCTCTATATCGGCGGCATGTACGGCGTCCTCACCCCCTACCTCGGACACCCGCCTCTCTACGGATCGAACATGGCGATGCGTGCCGAGGCCTGGCGGACGCTGAGCGCCGAGGTGCACCGCGACGACCCGGGCATCCACGACGACCTCGACCTCTCGTTCCACATCCGACCGGACATGACGGTCCGCTACCTCCCCGACCTGATCGTCGACGTCTCGGCGCGCCCGTTCGACGGCTGGCCGTCTCTGCGCCGACGGCTCTCCCGCGTCGTGCCCACCCTGCGCCTGCATCCGTCCGGCGCACGCGCCATGCGGCACCGGCGAGCGCTGCGGGCGGCTCACGCCGCGCGGAGGTAGAGCTCCCGGAGGTCCAGGCACAGCTCGTGGGGCGTGGTCTCGCACGGGCTGTGGCCGGTGTCGTATGCCCGGATCTCCGCCCCGATCGCGCGCGCGAAGCGCTCGTGCGCCGACAGCGGCCAGAGGTCGCGGCGACCCACCGCGACGAGCTTGGGCACGTCCAGGGCGCGCACCGCCGCACGCCGGTCGGGTGTGCGCATCATCAGCCCGATGATGTCGTCGACGCTGCGGCGGCTCGTCCGTGCGAACCGGGAGCGCACGAAGGCGAGTCGTCCGGGCGGCACCCGGTTCTTGTTCGTCATGATCCCCCAGATCATGAGCGACGCTCCGGTCCTCGGGCTCGCCAGCGGTGCCGCAGGCCCGAGCACCCGCATGCCGCGGAAGACGTTGCCGGATCCGGGCGGCGTCGTCAGCAGCGCCAGGGAGCGGATGAGCTCCGGATGACGGACGGCGACGAGCTGCGAGACGATCCCGGCGAAGGAGTAGCCGAGCAGGTGCGCGGGCGGGCCCGCCCGGAGGAACGCGACCAGGTCCTCCGCGAACAGCTCCTCGGTGAACGGCCGCCCCGGCGCGGGACCCGCCGCGGACGACTCCCATTGCCCGGCGAGGTCGAACGACTGCACGTGGTGGCCGGCGGACGCCAGGATCGGCATCATCCGGACGAAGTCCTCCTTCGACCCGGTGACGCCGGGGACCAGGACCACCCGCGGGGCCTGTGGATCGCCCATCGACACGACCGCCAGTTCACCGCTCGGCGCGGCGAACCGGCCGCGCACCGCATCCGGGGGCAGCTCCGTCCAGTCCATGTCCGCCAGGGCACGGTCGCGCTCTCTGGCGAGGAGCCGTTCGGCGTCCAGCGACGACGAGGTGGTCACGGGACACACGATATCCGCGCCGGACCGGGTCGGGGCGGAGCGCTGCCCGGTCGCGCTCAGACGGCGACGGCCACGCCCATGCGGCGCGGATCCCCGCACGAGCGCATCTCTCCCGTGACGGGGTCGACGGTGATGCCGTCGAAGTTCCCCGTCATGGAGTTCCAGGGACCGATCTCGCGCGTCCACAGCCGGTTCCGACCAGCCCATCGACGGATGTCCTGCAGGATCGCGTCCGGGAAGCCGGACTCCAGGGTGGTCCCGGGAACCCAGCCTCGCGCGGGCTCGTGCGGGCGGGCGCCGAACCTGGGCTCGGCGACGCTCTGCTCGATCGGCATTCCGAAGTCCATCAGGTTAACGAGGTTCTGCAGCACGCAGGCGACCAGGGACACGGACGGAGACCCTGCGACGATCACCGGGGCGCCGTCGCGCAGCACCATGCTGGGCGCGAGGTAGATCGTGGCGCGCTCGCCGGGCTGAGGCATGACCCGCTGGAAGAAGGATCCGCCGCCGGCGAGCTGGAAGCCCTCGGCGAAGAGGCCGTTCACCCAGGGCGACGCCATGTGGGAGTGGGTCAGGGTGGCCACGTTGTGCGCCGCGTCGATGACCGAGAGGTGGATCGTCCCGGGGGTCGGCGGCGCCGTCCCCGCGGGCCCCGCGAGGGTGTCGAGGAGGGCGAAGCGCTGCCGGCCGTACTCCTTGGACAGCAGCACGTCCATGACCCGCGCGTCGTCGCGGAACCGCCGCTCCCGCGGGGCGGCGTAATACACCGCGTTGTGGGCGGCGATGAGCGCGGAGAGCGTCTCGGGAGAGGCGCTGGCCGGGCCGAGCGCGGCGAGGTCGAGGTTCTCCAGGATGTTGAACGCCTCGACCAGCTGGAGGCCGCCGTCATCCGGCGGAGCCGACCCGACAATCTCGAACCCCCGGTATGTCCCGCGGACCGGGTCCGCCCACTCCGGCTCGTACGCGTGGAAGTCCTCGGGGGTGATCACGCCCCCGTCGGCGTCGCTCGCCGCGCAGAACGCGCGGGCGAAGTCGCCCAGGTAGTAGTCCATGCCCTCGTCGCGCAGCCGCTCCAGGGTCCGCGCCATGCGCTCCTGCCGCAGCTCCTGCCCCGGGCCGATGAGCGATCCGTCGCGGAAGTACATCTCCCGCGCCTGCGGATCGCGGCCCAGGTTCTGCCGGGCGTTGTACATCTCGCCGAACAGGTAGGGCGAGACCGCGAATCCCTCACGGGCGACGTCGATGGCCGGGGCGAGCAGGCGGGCCACGGGCATCGTCCCGAACCGCTCGTGCGCGGCGGTGAAGGCCGGCCACCATCCGGGAACGGGCACGCCCCGGGCGCGGGTGAGGTCGGCTCCGCCGAAGTCCGGCAGGGGGGCGAGCGGCGCGTTGACGTTGCCCGACAAGTAGGCGGCGACCCCCGTCGACGCCTCGCGGTAGACGAGGGAGACCCCGCCGGTGATCGCCGTCATGTGCGGCTCGGTGACGAGCTGCGTCGCGGCGACGGCGAGCGCGGCATCGAGGGCGTTGCCGCCGTCCCGGAGCACCGCCGCCCCGGCCTCCACCGCGATCGGCTCGGAACTGACGACCATCCCGGCGGACCCGGTCGCCACCTGCTTGGCCCCGAACCGACCGGGCGTCGCGTACTCGGCTCTCATGACTCCTCCTCGTGCCCGCACGTCCGGACGATCATCGCGGGTCGCCCGCTTCCCGGCGCGCGCGCTGGACCGCCGGGTCCGGCACGGGGATCGCGCCGAGCAGGGTGCGCGTGTACTCGTTCTCGGGATCGTGGATGACGTCCGCGGTGGGACCGTCCTCGACCACCCTGCCGTCCTTCATGACGAGCACGCGGTCCGAGATCGTCGAGACGACGTACAGGTCGTGGCTGATGAAGATGCAGGCGAAGTCGTGCTCCTGCTGGAGACGCGCGAGCAGTTCCAGCACGGTCACCTGCACGGTGACGTCCAGCGCCGAGGTCGGCTCATCGGCGATGAGCACGTCCGGCCGGTGGGAGACCGCCCTCGCGATGGCGACCCTCTGCCGCTGCCCGCCGGAGAGCTCGTGACGGCGCCGGTCGATCCAGTCCGGGTCGAGGTCGACGTCGGCGAGCAGGTCCCTCGCGCGGCGACGCAGCTCACGTGCGTCGCGCTCCGCGCCGCTGCGCCACAGGGGCTCGGTCACCACCCGCCACAGCGGGAGGCTGGGATCGAGCGACGAGGTCGGATCCTGGAACACGACGCCCAGTCGCGAGAGCGCCTTGCGCCGCCGCCGCCCCCGCAGCCCGACCAGCTCCGTGCCCGCCAGCGTGACCGACCCGCCGGTCACGGGGGCGAGGCCCAGGATCGCCCGGGCGATCGTGGACTTGCCGGATCCCGACTCCCCGACGATGCCGAGCGTCTCCCCCCGCGCCACCGTCAGGCGAGCGGACTGGACGGCGGCGCCGCGTCCTCCCCCGGCGTGCGGGGCGCGCAGACCCCGCCGCCGGTACTCCACGACGAGATCGCGCACCTCGATCGCGGGGCCGCGGTCCGCCGCGTCTTCGGACTCCCCCTCGGGCGGCGTCGCCTCGGCGCTCTCCGCGCCGTGCAGCACGCGCGCGGCGGCGAGCAGCGAACGGGTGTACTCGTGCTGGGGGTTCTCGAAGATCGAGAACACGTCACCCGCCTCGACGACGCGGCCGTGCCGCATGACCACCACGGCATCGGCGATGTCGGCGACGACCCCCATGTCGTGGGTGACGAAGACCATGCCCATGCGCTCCCGCTGCACGAGCTCACGGAACATCGACAGGAGGTTCCGCTGGGTGGTGACGTCGAGGGCGGTGGTCGGCTCGTCCGCGATCAGGAGCTTGGGCTCCCATGCCACGGCGCCGGCCGCCATGATCCGCTGCCGCTGCCCGCCGGAGAGCTGATGCGGGTAGCGGCGCAGCAGGTCGTCGTGGCCGCCCAGGCCGACGAGGTCCAGCAGCTCCTGCGGCTCACGTCGGCGCCCGCGGCCGTGGCCCTCATGCGCGCCGATGGCCTCGGACAGAAAGTCGCCGACGGTGTGGAGCGGGTTCAGCGCGGTCATCGGCTCCTGGTACACGCAGGCGATCTCCGCTCCCCGGCGCCGGCGCATCTCCGCCTCCGTGGCCCCGATGAGCTCGACCCCGTCGAAGCGGATCGATCCGGCCCGCGAGATCCCGGGCGGAAGGAGGGCGGGGACGGCCATGGCCGTCATCGACTTGCCGGCGCCGGACTCGCCCACCAGGGCCACGACCTGACCACGCGCCACGGTGAAGGAGACGCCGTGCACGATCGGCGTGCCGTCGACGGCGATCTCCAGGTCCGTGACCTCCAGCAGGATGTCGTCCTGTGCGTTCATGCGTTGACCCCCTGTCCGACCGGCGTGCCGGTGCCTCCCTGACCCAGCGGCGATCGCCCGGTCCGGCGGCGACGCGTGACGCCCCGCGGGTCGAGCAGATCGCGGACCCAGTCCGCGACGTACCCCAGCGAGACCAGCAGCGCGACGAGGACGATGCTCGGGATCAGGAGCTGCCACGGGCTCTGCATGAAGTACTGCTGTCCGGTCGCGATCATGAGGCCGAGCGACGGTCGCGGCGGGGTGATCCCGAGTCCGAGGAAGCTCAGGCCCGACTCCAGGCCGACGGCGAACGCGAGGGTGAGGAACCCCTGCGCGAGCACGAGCGGCCCCACGCCCCGCAGCAGCGGTCCGCGGATGATCTGCCAGCGGGTCCCGCCGAACAGCTCCGCCGACTCCACGTACAGCGCCTGGCGCAGCGACAGCACCTCGCCGTAGGTCAGCCGCGCGAAGCTCGGGAAGAAGGCGATCGTGCACACCGCTACCACGGTGAGGTCGCTGGCCCCGTACAGGGACACGATCAGCATCGCGAAGACGAGGTTGGGGAAGGCGAGGACGATGTCGACCGTCCGCATCAGCAGGAGGTCGGCGAGTCCGCGGAAGTACGCGGCCAGGATGCCGATCAGCGTGCCGAGGAGGGCGGCGAGAAGGGTCCCCGACGCGCAGACGATGATCTCCGTGCGCAGCCCGACGACGAGACGGGCGAAGGTGTCGCGGCCGAGATTGTCGGTTCCGAGCGGATGCCCCGGGGTTCCCACCGGCGCGAACGCGTTGGCCACGTCCTGCGCGAGCGGGTTCACCGGGCTGAGGATCGGGTAGACGAAGATGAACAGGACGACGAGCAGCATCACGCAGCTCGTCACGAAGAGTCCGGGACTGGACCTTCTCCACAGGGAACGGACGGCGGTCTTCATCGGGGTCACCCCTCCACTCGGGGGTCGAGGAATCGGTACAGGAGGTCCACGAGCAGGTTCGTCAGGATGAACACGACGGCGAAGAGGATCACGATCCCCTGCACCAGCGGATAGTCCCGCCCGTTGATGGCGTTCAGCAGGGTTCCGCCGATGCCCGGCCAGTTGAACACCTGCTCGATGAGCACCGTGGCGCCCAGGAGGCCGCCGAGCTGCAGGCCGGCGACGGTCACCACGGGGTTCAGCGCATTGCGGAAGACGTGACGCCGGAACACTCGTCCCGGCGCAAGCCCCATCCCCCTGGCCGTGCGCACCCAGTCCTCCCGCCGAACCGACAGGATCGACGTCCTCGTCACACGACCGACGATCGCGAGGAAGCCGAACGACAGCGCCAGGCTCGGCAGGAAGGCGTGGTAGAGGAACGGCCCGATGCCGTCCTCGGGCGCGCGGTACCCGAGGGAGGGGAACCAGCCGAGGCCGAGGCCGACGACGAGGGACAGGAAGATCGCGATCACGAAGCCCGGCGTGGACACCGCGACCGAGATGAGCCCGGACAGGACCCGGTCCAGGACGCTGCCCGGCCAGTTGCCCGAGAGCACCCCGAACGCGATGCCCACCGCGCCGCCGATCACCAGCGCCATGATCACGAGGACCACGGTGTTGCCCAGCGGAGCGGCGATGATCTCCGTCACCGGCGCCGAGTACTTGATCGAGTCTCCGAGGTCGCCCCGGATGAGGTCCGCCAGATACGTCACGTACTGCACCAGCAGCGGGCGGTCCAGCCCGAGCTCCTTCTCCAGGGCCGCGACGGCGGCGGGGTTGACGTCCCCGCCGCCGGCGCCTCCCTGGAGGATGATCGCCGCCGGCCCGCCCGGAACGGCGTGCAGCGCCAGGAAGACGGCCGTCACGACGCCCCAGACGGTGACGACACCGAGTCCGAGCCGAAGCAGTATGTAGCGAATCATTGAGAACCCATCCGATCCCGGGACGCCGTGGCGGCGCGACTCAGTTCGTGAGACGTGCCCCGGCCAGGCTGTACATCGAGGAGTAGACGATCGGCCCGCTGAGCATCTCGAAGCCCTCGAGGGCGTCCGAGTACGCGTAGGCGGCGGCGCCCTGGCCCCACGTCACGAAGGGCACGTCCTCGAGGTAGATCTCCCCGATCTCACGGTAGATCGCCTCGCGCTCCGGGCCGTCCGGGGTCTTCGCGCCCTCGTCCAGCAGTGCGGCGTAGAGGTTCTGGTCGATGCCGAAGCTGCGAACGAACGTCGGTCCGCCGATGAACGCGCCGGTGAGCGCCGACGGGTCGTTGATGGCGGCGGGCGGGCCGCCGATCATCAGGTCGTAGGACCCGCTGTTGCCCTTGGCGATCTGGTTGGCGTAGTCGCCGGTCTCGATCTCGACCGTGATGCCGATCTCCTCCAG
Source organism: Microbacterium resistens (assembly GCF_021172025.1). Lineage (NCBI taxonomy): Bacteria > Bacillati > Actinomycetota > Actinomycetes > Micrococcales > Microbacteriaceae > Microbacterium > Microbacterium resistens. The sequence continues at coordinate 3,041,162 of NZ_CP082781.1, read as the reverse complement.
ATCGCTCTTGATGACCTGTGCGCGCTCGCTGTAGCCGAAGTACTGGGAGTTGGTGAGCAGGGTGAGGCTGAACCCGCCGTCGGGGTACCCGCCCTGAGCGAGCAGATCCTTCGCCTTGTCGACGTCCTGGGCGAAGTGGGACGCCTGCTCCTTGTCGAAGTACTCGCTGTCCTCCGGGATCGGCAGACCGCCGTTGGAGGTTCCGTAGCCGAGCGTCCCGACCTCGTTCAGCGCCTCCAGATCGAGCGCGTACGCGATGGCCTGCCTGACCTGCGGCACCGCCAGCGGCCCCTCGGTGAGGTTGAACTGGAGAGCCCCGTACAGACCGTGCGCCGTGTCGAGGGTGATGCCGTTCGCGTTCTCGAGCGTCGCGTAGTCGGCCGCGGGGACGTAGTCGATGAACTGCACCTGACCACTGACGAGCGCCTTGACCCGCGTCTGCGCGTCGGCCATGAACGTCATGTCGATCTCGTCCAGCTGCACCGCATCGGCGTCGTAATAGTTCGGGTCCGCCTCCAGCGTGTAGGAGACGCCCTTCTTGTACTCGGTCACCATGAACGGCCCGGCCCCGATCGGCGTCCCGTCGGCGGCGACGGCCTCCTCCGGCACGATCGCGTTGAGCGGATTCGCGATGACCTTGGGCAGAGCCGTCTGCGGCTCCGTCAGACGGAGCACGACGGTGGTGTCGTCGGGGGTGTCGATCGCGGCGATGTTCGCGAAGGAGGTCTGGTCGGCGGCGCCGTTCTCCGGCACGGCCAGGAACTCGAACGTCCGCTTGACGTCCTCCGAGGTCAGCTCCTCACCGGTGGAGAAGGCCAGTCCGTCCCGGAGCGTGAAGGTGTACGTCAGTCCGTCGTCGCTGACCTCGTACTCCGACGCCAGGGCCGGCACGACCGCGCCGTCGGGCCCGTAGGAGAGGAGGCCTCGACGCACGAGCGTGATGAGCTGCCGGTTCGCCGAGCCCTGGTCGACACCGGTCTTGAAGCCGGGGGGCTCGGCCGAGAATCCGATCGAGAGGGTCTGATCGGCGGCCGCCTCCCCGCCGCCGGCCGCCGCGCCCTGATCGCTCGCGCAACCGGCGAGCCCCAGGGTGGCGGTCATGGTGGCGACGCCGGCGAGGGCGATCAGGCGCGCGCCGCGCCGGGACCGGCCTGCGGCGAGCCGTCGGGTGATGAGACTGTCCATAGCTGTGATTCCGTCCTTGAGGGCCCCGTGGGGCGTGAGGAAGAGCGTCGTCCTCGGCGGCGATGCCGAGCTCCTGGCACGGTCGCCTCGAGCCGTTCGGGTGCTCCGAGGCGTCCTGCCCGGTTCTGCGGTGAACCTCCTCCTCCTGTCTTCGTCGTTGGGAGAACTGCGAGAATCCGAACCGGTTTGGGAACGTTCCCTACCGGCTTCCGTCCCACTCTGACGCACGTTGGGAACGATGTCAATATCATGGGGGAAGATTTACCGTGCGGTGATCTGCGGCCGGGCCGGCGCGATCCCGTCCGCTACGATGCGATCGACCGAGGGGGAACCACGCATGGCGCACGGAGCAGTGACGATCATCGACGTCGCCCGGGCCGCGGGGGTGTCGAAGTCGGCGGCCGCACGCGTGCTCGCGCAGAACGGATCGGCGAGCGACGTCACCCGGAAGAAGGTCCTCGAGGCCGCGGATCGCCTGGGCTACCGGCCCAACCAGTTGGCCAGGGCCATGAAGTCCGGCGCCACGAACACGATCGGCATCGTCGTGCCGGACGTAGCGATCCCGTTCTTCTCCGCGGTCCTGCGAGGACTCACCGACACGGCCCGAGCGGCAGGCTTCGAGGTCCTGGTGAGCAACACCGACAACGACGCCGACATCGAGGCGCGGTCGCTGGAGCTGCTGGCCGAGCAGCGTGTCGACGGCATCGTCATCGCACCGGTGTTCCAGCCCGAGCCCTCGGCGCTGATCCGGCTGCAGAACGAGGGCATGCCCATCGTCCTCCTCGACCGCCGGATGCCCGGGCTGGAGGAGCTGCCGCTCGTCTCGATCGACCACGTCGACGCCACGGAGCAGGCTGTCCGCTCGCTCATCGAGCTGGGGCATCGCCGGATCGCTCTGCTGACCGAGGCGGTCCAGGTGCACTCCACCCTGGAGGCCTTCACCGAGGGTCCGGGCCAGGGCTCCGACGTGTCGCTGCTACGTCCGTCCGCGCAACGCCTGATCGGCTATCTCCGGGCGCTGCGCCAGGCCGGGATCGCCATCGACGAGGACCTGATCATCCGCTCCGGCTACACCACGGAGCTCGCCCAGGAGGCGGTCGAGGCCTTCCTCGACCGCTCCCCCGACGTCACGGCCCTCCACGCCACCGACGCGGTGCTGAGCTCGGGCGCCTATCGGGGCATCCGCTCCCGCGGACTCCGCATCCCCGAGGACCTCTCCCTGATCGGCTTCGACGATCAGGACTGGACGACGATGGTGCAGCCGCCCGTCTCCGTGGTCGAGCAGCCGCGACAGCGCCTGGGGGCGACCGCCACCACGACTCTCGTCGGCATGATCCGCGGCGGGACGGCGGAGCCGCGGCGCCAGATGCTCGCTGCCGAGCTGCTGGTGCGCGGTTCCGCCGCCCCGCGGTGACGCGGATCGCTCAGGCGCGATAGCGCCGCGCGGTGGCCTCCGAAACGCGGCCGTCGCGGACGTCTGCCTCCAGCGCGTGCTCCTCCCGCGCGGACGGGTCCCCGTAGCCGCCGGCGCCCGCGGTCTCGATCGAAGCCCATTGCCCGGGCTGCAGCACCGTGTATCCATGGTCGATGGGGCGGGCGCCCTCGCTGAGCACGCATCGGGCCGAGGCGCCGGGGCCCCCGCCGAACACGCCCCACGGTTGCGAGCGCTGGCGGCTCGTGTCCAGCCAGAAGTGGACGTCCGCGGCCTCCGCCCGGATCCGCCGACGGATCCCCATCCCGCCGCGGTGCTCCCCGATGCCGCCGGAGTCCTCGATGAACTCGTAGGCCTCCACCATGAGCGGATACTCGGTCTCCAGGCTCTCCACCGGGAGGTTCGAGGTGTTGGTCATGTGGACCTGGACGCCGTCGAGGCCGTCCTTGTTGTGACGGGCGCCGCTTCCGCCGCCGATCGTCTCCAGGTAGACGAAGTCCCGGCCCCGTGCCGGGTCGTGGCCGGAGAAGTGCACGCCGGTGTTCGCACCGTTCGACGCCGCCGTGATGCGCTCCGGGACGGCCTCCGCGAGGGCCCCCTGGATGAGGTCCACGATCCGCTGACAGGTCTCGCTGCGGCCGTTGACCGCGGCGGGGGCCGAGCAGTTCACGATCGAGTTCTCCGGCGCCTCGATCGTCACCGGGCGGTACAGGCCCGCGTTCGGCGCGATGTCGGGATCGATCATCGTCTTGATCGTGTAGTACACCGCGGCGTAGAGACCGGTCCACACGACGTTGACGCTCGCCCGCACCTGCGGAGGGTTCCCGGCGAAGTCGAACAGCATCCGGTCGCCGCTGACGACGATGCGCACGCGGAGCACCAGCTCGTCGTCGAGCTCCGGGCAGTCGAAGCGGTCCTCGAAGGAGTACTCCCCGTCGGGGAACTCCGCGATCGCCGCACGGGTGCGTCGCTCGGTGTAATCCAGGAGCTCCGCGCCGATCGCTTGGACGACCTCGGTGCCGTGGCGCTCGCACAGTTCGCCGTAGCGCGTCACGGCCACCCGCAGCGCCGCCTCCTGCGCGCGCAAGTCCGCGATGCGCTCCTCCGGCACCTGGCAGTTCAGCAGGATCAGCTGGAGCAGCTCCTCCTGCCGCACGCCCTCCCGGACGAGGTGGACGGGCGGGATCCGGATGGCCTCCTGGAAGATGTGCGCGTGCCCCCGGTCGCCGAAGTCCGCGTGATGGGCCAGCGTGGCCGCCCAGGCGCGCAGCTCCCCGCCGACGAAGATCGGCGTCGCGAGGACGATGTCGGGAAGATGGGATCCGCCGCCGGTGTACGGGTCGTTGCCGATGAAGACGTCCCCGGGCCGGATCTGCTCCATCGGGTACTGCGCGCGCAGCGCGGCGACGATCCCCATCAACGAGCCCAGGTGCAGCGGCGAGCCGCCTTCGTCCTGGGCGATGGCCTGCCCCTCGGCGTCGAAGAGGCTCGCCGTGCAGTCGCGGCGCTCCTTGATGTTCGGCGAGTACGCCGCCTTCACCAGGGTTTCGCTCATCTCCTCGACGATCGTCGAGAGCGCTGAGCCCACGACCTCGACGAGCACCGCGTCCAACTCGATGGCGGTCATGACTGGTCTCCGATCTCCACGATGAGGTTCCGATAGGCGTCCACGCGGCAGACGTCGGACGGCAGCAGCACCGTCGTGGTGTCCATCTGCTCCACGATGGCGGGGCCCGTGACGACGTCGCCCGGGGTCAGACGGGCGCGGTCGTACACGGGGGTGTCGACGTAGCCCTCCGCGGGGTCGAAGCAGGTGCTGCGCGTGCCGATGATCGCCTTCTCCGGCTCGGAGGCGTGGATCTCGTCGCGTCGGACGTCCACGTGGGCCGCCGAGCCCGACGCTTCGAGACGGAACGTGACGATCTCCACGGTCGCGTCCTCCGAGCGATAGCCGTACACCCGCTCGTGGGCCTCGTGGAACAGCTCGATCACGGCGTCGACACCGTCGCGCGCGAACCGGTGCCCCGCGGGCACCTCCACCGCGAGCTCGAAGTTCTGGCCGCGGTAGCGGAGATCCAGTCGGGGCCGCAGCGTACGCCCGGCCTCCTCCACCTCCTCCTCGACGAACCAGGCCGCGGCGCGCTCGGTGAGCTCGTCGAAGACCTCGTCGACGTCCGCGGCCGTGGACTCGTCGACGCGGGTGATGTGGGTCCGCATGAAGTCCGTCTTCACATCGGTCATGAGCAGGCCGAGAGCCGACTGGGCGCCGGGGATCTCCGGGACGACCATGGTCTTCATGCCCAGCTCGCGGGCGAGGCGCGAGGCGTGCAGCGGACCGGCGCCACCGAACGGGACGAGGGCGTAGGCGCGGGGGTCGTATCCCCGCTGGACGCTGACGACGCGGATCGCCCTGGCCATGTTCGCCGTGACGACGCGCAGGATCCCGAGCGCGGCCTCCTCGACGGAGAGTCCCAGCGGCTCGGCCAGCCGGGCCACGGCCGCCACCGACGCCTCGCGGTCGATCTTCATCTGGCCGTTCAACAGGTAGTCCGGGTTGAGCATCCGAAGGACGACGTTCGCGTCGGTGACGGCCGCGTCGGTCCCGTTGCCGTAGCACGCGGGACCGGGGAAGGCCCCCGCGCTCTGCGGCCCGACGCGCAGGTGGTTTCCGCTGTCGATCCAGGCGAGGGACCCGCCGCCGGCGCCGACCGTGTGGATGTCCAGCATCGGCGAGCGCACGGGACGCCCGTCCAGCTCCATCCCGGCGGTGACCTTCGGCCGCCCCTCCTGAACGAGGGAGATGTCGGAGGACGTGCCGCCCATGTCGAAGGTGATGATGTCCTCGAAGCCGGCGGCCGTGCAGATCTGCGCGGCGCCCACGACGCCGGTGCTCGGCCCGGACAGGACCAGGCGCACCGGGAGGGCCTCGGCGGTCGAGAACGGGATCACGCCGCCGTTGCTCTGCGTCACGTGCGGCACGGCCGTCAGCCCTCGGTCGGCGAGGACGCCGCGGAGCCGGGCGAGGTAGTTCGCGACCACGGGACCGACGTACGAGTTGGTCACCACCGTCGACAACCGCTCGTACTCGCGGAACTCCGGTAGGACGTCGCAGGAGAGCGAGACGTACACGTCCGGCATCTCCTCGCGGATGATCTCGCCGATGCGCCGCTCGTGGTCGGGGTTGAGGTAGCTGTAGAGCAGGCAGACGGCGATCGCGCCGACCCCCGCCTCCCGCAGCTCCCGGACGGCCCGGCGCACGTCGGCCTCGTCGAGCGGCGTCTCGACCGCTCCGGTGTGCCTCACCCGCTCGGTGACCTCCATCCGCAGGTGCCGAGGAACCTGCGGGGTCGGCTTGTCCGCCTGCGGGTCGTACATGCTCGGCCGGCGCCCTCGTCCGAGCTCCAGCAGATCGCGGAACCCGCGGGTCGTGATGAGTCCGGTGCGCGCGCCGCGCCCCGTCAGCAGCGCGTTGGTGCCGACGGTCGTGCCGTGCGCGAAGTAGCCCACCTCGCCGATCTCGCGCCCGCCGATCTGATCGAGGATCTCCGTGACCCCCTGGACGATGGCCCGACCCGGGTCGTCCGGGGTGCTCGAGACCTTGCGCACGTGGACGCGTCCCGTCTCCTCGTCGAACGCGCAGACATCGGTGAAGGTTCCTCCCGTGTCCACTCCGATGCGAAGGGTCATGCCGTCACCGCTTCTTCCTGGTCGTCGTTGCTGTCGTCGGTCGAGTGGAGGCGCCGTACGGCCTCCGCGTCGAAGGGGATGCCGTGCTCGAACGCGCCGTTCACCTGGCACACCTGGGCGGCATGGGCGCTCGCCGCGACCAGCGTCGAGCGGATGCTGCGTCCGGTGCCCAGTCCCACCAGGACTCCGGCGATGAACGCGTCTCCCGCTCCGAGAGTGTCTCGCACATTCACCCGGTCCGCCTCCTGGTGGCGGATGCCCTCGGCGGATCCGAGGAGCGCGCCCGCCGCCCCCATCGTGACGAGCGCATGCTCGGCACCGGCGTCGAGGGCGCGCGCCACGAGCGCCCTCGCCTCGGGTTCCGCCAGGTGGCCGCCCGAGAAGCTGGCGAGGTGGAGGTGCCGCAAGTACGGAAGGACGGACGCCTCGTCGAATCGGCTGCCGAAGTCGAAGGAGACCCGCGTCCGCGCCGCCATCTCCGGGATGCGATCGAGCAGCGGCCCCGCGTAGCCCGAGTGCACGACGTCGAACGCCGCCATGGCCTCCAGCTGCGCGGAGTCCAGGTCGAACAGCGCCGTGGTCCGATCCGAGCGCAGGAAGACGCGATCGTTGCCGATCAGCTCCACGTCCGCGGTGGCGTTGGGGGCGTGGACCACCCGCGTGAGGGCGGTGTCGACGTGCTCCGCCTCAAGGGCCCGCAGGATCTGGCGGCCTGCGGCATCGTCCCCCAGGACCCCGAGGTAGCCGGCCCGCGCGCCGAGCCGGGCGGCGAACACCGCGACGTTCACCGCGTTCCCGCCCGGGTACATCATCGCCTGATGCAGGTATCGATCGGCGACGTTGTCACCGGCACCGAGGACTCTCATCGGTCGCTCCCGCCCCGCTCAGTAGGCGATCTTGTACATGTAGCGACGCTGGGAGGTGTCGTGCCCCCGCCGAGCGGCCACATGGTCGAGCACGCGCCGCTCCGCGCTCATCAGGGCGAGGACGCTCAGGTCCGGACGCGCCGCCGCGGGGATGCCCGGAAGGCTGAAGCCCGCCGTGTCGACGGCGGCCGAGTTGCGCGTGCGGGCCTCGGCGAAACGGACGACGCGCTCGCCGAGCGCGCGGCTGTCGTCCTCGGCCACCAGGGTCACGACGGTGGTGTCCTCGAGGACCATCTCCAGCGGGCCGTGGAAGAAGTCCCCCGCGTTGATGGCGGCGGAGTTCATCCAGCTCATCTCCTGGAAGTAGCACCAGGCCATCATCTTCGCCATGCCGTACGCGGGCCCGCCGCCGACGATGTAGCTGAGGGGCGCGATGGGGGCGGCGAGGAGGTCGGCGACGCGCTCCCCCGCGTCCGCGACCTCGTCCTTCACCGCGCGGAGCGCGCCGGGCAGCGCCGGGATGCCGGCACGGAGGTCGGCGGCCTTCTCCGGCGCGCCGTACGCCTCCAGCAGAGCCGCCGCGATCTGCTCGTTGTGCACGAGCTTGGGCTCGGTGATCGAGATGGTGTCCGGATAGTCGAGGTGGACGTCGCCGATCCGCGACAGCCCGTTGTCCCCCTGACGGGAGATGCCCGCGACGAGCGCGCCGCGCGCCTTCGCGAACTCCGCGGCGGCGACGGTCTCGGGCGTGTTTCCGGAGTGCGAGGCCGCGACGACGAGCGCCTTCTCGTCCAGCCCCACCGGAGCGCGGGAGGTGAGCTCGGCGCTGGTGATCCGCTGGGTGACCAGCTCGGGCGCGTATCGGTCGAGCAGGTCGAACGCGGGGTAGGTGCCGAAGTGCGATCCGCCGCAACCGACGAGGTAGACGCGCTCGACACCGCGCTCGACCGCGCGCGCCACCAGGGACCGCGCCTTGCCGTCCTGGTCGATCGCATGCTGCACGCACGCCTCGAAGTCGTCCGGAACCGGGATCAAGTCGCTCATCGCCATCGCTTTCTCTGCGTCGGATCGCCCTGCGGGCCAAGAATGTGGAACGTTCCCACACAGGTACTCTGACGCAGATTGGGAACGGTGTCAATAGTGGCGAGGACAACGATCCCGGCTCGACTCGGCGAGTCGGGGAGTCCCGCAGGCCGGCAGACTCGCGCCGGAGACGGCGTCAGGCCGGGACGACCGGCGTCCAGGCGTCGTCGTCCGCGGCGGGCCCTGCGGCGGCGGATCCGTCGAACCGGTCGATCCGGAACCGTTCCAGTACCGGGGAGGCCGCCCCGGTGTCGATCTCCTCGGCGAGCAGCTCGCCGAGGATGAGCCCGAGCGTGGCGCCCGAGTGGGTGAACAGCACCGACAGCCCCGGCACGACGGGCACCGCGCCCACGACCGGATCGCCGTCCGCCGGGATCGGCTTCGGGCCGGCCGCGACGCGCCTCGCCCGGAGCCTCTCCGTCCGCGCGAGGACGCGGGACGCTTCGTCGAGGAGCCCCGTCACGGTCTCCGCGGGCACCGTCCACGTCCCGTCCTCGGAGCGGCGCACGGTCCGCGCCGCCCACCCCGAGTCGAGCGCGAGGCCTCCGTCGGGAAGGGGGCGGACGGCCACGCGCGGGGTGTTCATGACCATCCGCACGCGCTCGGCCAGCGGCGCGGTGTGCACGATGCACGACGGGACCGTCGCCTCCGGCAGCGCGACGCCCACCGTCGCGAGCAGGGCGGGCGTGGCCGCTCCCGCGGCGAGGACCACATGGTCGGCGGGGATCGCCGCGCCGTCCGCGAGGCGCACGCCGACGACGACACCGGCGTCCGTCGCCACCGCCCGCACCGCGGTGCGGGCGACGAGCCGGGCGCCTCCGGCGACGGCCTCGGCCACGAGCTCGGCGACCAGCGGCGGGAGATCGACCCATCCCTCCCCGGGATTGACGATCGCCCCTTCCTCGGCGACCGCGCCGGGACGGACGTCGGGGGCGTGCTCGGCGATCCGATTCCTCGGCACCCAGATCGCGTCGTACCCCCGCGAGCGCTCCCGCGCGAAGGTCGGCTGCAGACTGGATCCCGGTCTCGCCCACTTGATCGCCCCGTCGAACCGGAGGTGGTCGGCGCTGTCCGGATGCCGCGCGGCCCAGGTCCGGTAGCGATCGATGCCGAGCAGCCGCAGCCGGTGATACGCCTCCGACCGCTCCCCCGAGGAGTTCAACCACGACAGCGATCGACCCGACGCCCCGTCGGCGAGGTCGCCGGAGGTCACGAGGGTCACCGCCATTCCCCGACGGGCCAGGTGAGCGGCGGCCGAGGCCCCGAGGATGCCGCCGCCGACGACCACGACGCGGTGCGGTCTCGTGGCGTTCATTGCTTCCTTCGTCGGCGGACGCGGACGACGCCAGTCTGGGGGCAGCGCCCGGACGAGCGCAAGGCCGCGCCTCTCCCGCCGCACCCGAGTGGGTCCCGTCGCCGGCGCAGACGCAGGACGGCGAGGCGGAGGCGACGCCTCACCCGGTCGGCGCGCGAGCGGAGGAGCCAGATCATGGCGAGGACGCCGAGCGCCACGGGCACGAACTCCGGCGCGAGCAGGAAGGTCCCGAAGATCACCTCGACGCCCTCGAATCCGACGAGGGCGGTTGCCGCGAAGTACACCGCAGAGCTGCCCCGGACCAGCGGGACGAGGAGGAGGTGGCGCAGTCGGCGCGAGGCCCGCGCGCGGATCAGCCGCCAGCGGCGGCGGGCGCGGTCCGCGCGGGGACGCACGGCGACGACGAAGGAGGGAAAGGACGGCATGGCGAGACTCCGGGCTCGGCGGTCAGGGTCGCAGAGGCGCCCGTGATCACGGCCGCGGGAACCCGCTTGCGGCGGCGGGAGTCAGCGGAGGACGACGGCGCGCACGAGAACGCGCCCCGGCGCGCGCGGAGCCGTCAGTCCCCGCACGCGCAGCGCAGGGTGCCGCGGCGGCTCTTCGTCGTCCGGCCCCGCCGCCGGATCGGCCGGCGGCGACGAGGCCGCCGTCCCCTGGCGCGCGAGGGGCGCCGACACCGCGCTCCGGGCGATCCATGCGCCGAGAACGACGACGCCCACGGGGCGACCAGCCACGCGAGCGGCGTCGCGTGGCTGTCCAGCCAGAGAGCGGTGCCCGCGGCGACGACCGCGGAATCGATCGCCCCGACCACGCCCATGTCGGCACTCTACGCGGGACGCATTCCGCGTGCCTAGCACCTGGACCGGCCGGGGGCAATCCGGGCGCGGAGGGTCGAGTCGCGGCGTAGCGTGCCCGCAACGCCCGAGACGGGTCACGGCTGACCCGCCTCACCGGAGAGGAGACCGATCATGACGAACAACCCGATGGTGCCCCTGGTCCCGGAGGATCCGGACGACGACGAGGCCGTCCCCGACGCCGCGCTGCGGGAAGAGGACGGCAGGGTGACGCTCGATCCGGACGCCGCCGACGAGCTCGTCGACAGCGCCGAGGCCGACCGGATCGCGGCTGAGGGAGACGAGAGCTGATCGGAGGTCCGGGCGACGAACCCCCACGCCCAGGAGTCAGGGAAATCCCGTATACCGGACTTCAGCGAATTCACAGTGTGCGATTCTGAGCGCAGCGACGCCCCGTCGCGCCCTTTGTTCGACTGGAGCAGACATGACCATTCCCACGACCGTCAAGGTCGCCTTCTGGATCTTCCTCCTCGGAGCCCTGCTGGACATCACCCTCTCGATCATCGGGGTGGCCGGGAGCTCCTTCATCGCCGCCGCCGGCGGGGCGTCCGGAGACGCGGCCGTCGCGACGGGCGGCACCGCGCTGCTGTGGATCTCCATCGGCCAGCTCGCCATCGCCGTGATCCAGCTGATCGTGCTTTGGAAGATGAAGGCGGGTAAGAACTGGGCGCGCATCCTCATCACCGTCTTTGAGATCCTCGGGCTGTTCGTGCTCTTCAACGACCAGTCGATCTGGACCATCATCGCCGTGGTCATCGGCCTCGTCGCCGTCGTGCTGATGTGGCTCCCCGCATCCAACGACTACTTCCGCAAGGCCGCCTGATCCGAGACGCGACGACGCCCCGCCCCGGCGACCCCGCCGGGGCGGGGCGTCCTGTCTCAGCGCCCCCGGACGCCGACCCTGCGCAGCGCCGCAGCGAGGCCCCGCGCGCCCAATGCCGCCGCCGCCTGGGCAGCCAGGCGAGCGCCGAGAGTCGCCGCGAGCATGCCTGCGGTGAGATGGCCCGGCGAGAACACCGGCAGCGACACCACGAACAGGACGACGGCGGAGGCCGCGGCCGCCGTGAGCATGCGGCGCACCGTCGGACCAGGACGCCCTCTCAGAACCGCGTCGAAGGCGACCGCGCCGCTGAGGAACACGACGAGGACAAGCGGCCCCACCGCGCTGACCGGCCACATCAGCACGCCCGCGATCCCGGCCGTGATCGTCGCGGACCAGGACGCGCCCGTCAGCAGCCGCGCGAGGAAGGGCATGACGCTGTGCACGGCCGCGATCAGCGCGTAGGCGGGCGGAAGGACGGCGGCCACCGCGGGGGTGACCGCGGACACGGTCGCCGACAGCACGGCCTGCACGGCGGCGAGCGCCGCGCAGACGAGGAGGACCCTCGTCGTCAGACGCGGGCGACGATCGGTCGCGAGGCCGGTGCCGCTCATCGGCGGTGCGTCGAGATCAGGTGCCGGTGGAACGCGACGGCCAGCGCCTCCTCGCGCGTGCGTGCGCCGAGCTTGCGGTAGACGCTCTTCCGGTGGGTCTTGACGGTGTTGACGGAGACGAACAGCTCGGCGGCGATGTCGCTCGTCGCACTGGTTCGCGAGAGCACCTCCAGCACGGCGAGCTCCCGGTCGGTGAGCTCCGGCAGATCGGGTTCCGCGAGCAGAGAGGGGCTGCCCTCGTCCACGACATCCGCCGCCCCCGTCGTGCGGAGGGACTCGACGACCGCCGCCGCGTCGGCCGGCGGCAGCAGCCGGAGGGCGAGACGCTGACCGGTTCGGCGCATCGTGGCGGCGAGCTGACGCAGAACCGTCTCGGTCCGGCGGTCCATCCCCGCGCGCAGCCCGACCGCGGCCTCGATGCTCAGCGCCTCGAGAGCGGTGCGGATGCTCTGGGAGCGTCCGGCGATCGTCCGCAGCTCCCGCAGCGCCTCGCCGGTGCGGCTCGTCGCCAGCAGAAGTCGCGCACGGTCGACGTAGTCCTGCGGGCGTCTTCCCGTATCGCTGCGGAGGACCCGCTCCGCCGCCTCGAAGTTTCCCAGGGCGAGGTGGAGGAGCCCGCGCGACGAGGCCAGTCGCAGTCGGGCCGCGCGGGTCTGCGCCTCTGCTCCTCGGAGGGCCGCGTACTCCTCCAGTTCGGCGAGTCCCGCCGCCGGGTCTCGCTCGACGACCGCGACCAACGACTGCACATGGGCGATCACCGTCCAGTGCTCGATGCTCCGCCGATCGTGTTCCATCGCGTCCAGGTGCGCGCGCGCCGTGGCGACGTCGAATCGTTCCAGGGCGAGCACGGCTTCGGCGATCCGATAGAAAGTGCCGGTGTACATGCGGCGCTGCTCGTCGCTCCACGGGTCTCCGCGCGCGATCATGACCGCCTCCGTCGCGTCGGTGAGGTTGCCCTGTAACGCATGAATCCCGGCCGCCATCGACAGGTTCCCGAAGCTGGAGCGCTCCGCCGTTCCGGACTCGGCGTAGCCGCGAGCGAACACATGCAGCGCCTCGGTCTCGTGCCCGCCGTAGTAGAGACTCGTGCCCAGCTGGGAGTAGACCCGGGGGAGATAGCCGATCAGGTTGCGGCGTTCGTCGTGGATCGCGTCGAGTGCCCGCAGGGCGGCTCGGGCGGATGCGACGGAAGCCGAGCCCTGCCCCATCAGTCGCAGAGCCGCACTCTCGCTCGCGAGGACGAGGGCCCGCTGGGCCGGGCTGGTCCTTGGGGAACGCGTCCGCACCCCAGCCGCGGCGAGTCCGAAGTAATAGGCCGCCTTGGTCCGGCGCAGGCTGTCGGCGTTGATCAGGATTCCCAGGGCCATGGCAAGGAGGGGGTGGCCCATGAGCTGCGAGGCGGAGAGCCGTTCCAGCGTGTCGCGACTGCGCTGACGGCCATCGTCCTTGAGCAGATCGAACCAACCGATGCGAAGGATGTCGACGGCCAGATCGAGGTCATCCGCATCCACCACTGCGCGGAGCGCCTCCCCGAGCTCTCCTCGCGCCACCGCATCCCGAATCGTCACCTGGGCGCCTGCGGGCAGGCTGGCGAGGAGCTCCGGCGACACTGGCTCGGGTCGGTGTCGCGGCGCGTCGCGAGGGTCTGTGATCGTCATTGTTTCGTCGGGGTGAGAATGTGGTCCACCCCCAGAAAGGACCGATCGCCACCATGCTAGTGCGCACGCCTCATCTCGAGGATCGCTGCGCTCACGGCCGCGACCGGACGCCGCCTCACCGGGGGGAGGGAGGCGGCGTCCGGTCAGGACGCGGTCAGCGGGTGACCGCGTCGTCCTGTCGACGGCGGCGGATGCCGATCAGCATCGCCCCCGCGATCAGGAGTCCACCGGCGAGGACTCCCAGTCCCCAACCGAGCACCCCGCCGGTGATCGCGAGCGGAGGCGTCGGGGGCACCTCGTGCTCGGTCTCGCAGACGCCCGCCGGATCGCAGATCGCGCGGACGTCCGGGCTCGTGACGACGTTGCGCAGCGCGGCCGGACCGGCGGAGGTCACCGTGACCGAGTACGTCACCGTCACCGTCTGGCCCACCGCCAGGTCGCCCTTCCAGGTGAGCGTGTCGCCCGCTCGGGTCACGGCCCCGCTGCTGGCGGTCGCGTCGTCGTTCCATGACGCGTCGTCCAGGACGTCGGAGAGGTCGTCGACCACGATCGCGTCCGCGACCGCCCCGTCACCGCGCTGGGTGACCGTGAGCGTGTAGGTGACGCGGTCGCCGAGCGCGACCTCCGTGCCCGAGGCCGGGTCGGCGGTCTTGGCGTAGACGTATCCGCCGGTCTTGTGGATCGTCCGGCAGTCCTCCGTGCCGTCCGGCGCCGGGACGCACTCGCCCGCGGGAGACGGCGAGGTCACCACGTTGGCGAGCGTCGTGTTCCCCGCGCCCGTGACCGTCACGGAGTACGTGATGGTGACCACGTCGCCCGGAGCCAGGTCGCCGGCCCAGGACAGGGTCGCCCCGTCCACGGCGGCCGTCCCGGCGCTCGCCGCGACGTCGCCGTTGTAGTCGGCGTCGTCGATCACGTCCGACAGGTCGTCCACCAGGGAGGCCGCCACCGAGGCCGGCCCCTCCTGGGCGACCGTGACCGTGTAGGTCACGACGTCGCCGGGGCGGACGTCGGAGTTGTGCGCGGGATCGGCCATCTTCGAGTAGGTGAACCGGCCGGTCTGGTGCGTCGTGGTGCAGTCCGGGTTCTGGTCCCCGGCCGGCACGCATTCGCCGTTCTCTCCCGGCGCTACGACGTTGGTCAGGGTCATGTCGCCCGCCCCGGTCACCGTGACCGAGTACGTCACCGTCACCACCTCGCCGACCGCCAGGTCGCCCGTCCAGGTCAGCTGCTTCGCACCGGCGGCGAACGCGGCCGTTCCGGCCGACGCGACCGCGTCGTCATTCCAGGTCGCGTCGTCCAGGACCGCGGTGAGGTCGTCGACGAACGTCGCACCCTCGACCGCACCCGGGCCCCGCTGTGCCACCGTCACCGTGTAGGTGATCGTGTCGCCCACCGCGACCGTACTGCCCGGAGCCGCGACCGCGGTCTTGGACACCGTGTAGTCACCGGTCTGGTGGGTCGTCGTGCAGGATCCCTCGTCCGCGCATCCGTCGCTGGTGACGACGTTGCGCAGGGTCATGTCGCCCGCGCCGGTCACCGTGACGGAGTAGGTCACGGTCACCACCTGGCCGACCTCCAGGTCCCCGGACCAGGTCACCGTCGGCGCACCGTACGAGACCGTGCCGGCGCTGGCCGCGAGGTCGTCGTTCCACGCCGCGTCGTCCAGCACTGCGGTGAGGTCGTCCGTGAAGGACGCTCCGGCCACGGCCGCCTCGCCGACCTGGGACACCGTGACCGTGTACTCGATCACGTCGCCCGCCTGCACGTCGGACCCGGAGGCGGGATCGCTCGTCTTCACCGTCTCGTACCGCCCGGTCTTGTGCTCGGTCTCGCAGTCCGCGGCCGACTCGCAGCCCGGGGACTGCACGGTGTTGCCGATCAGCGTGTCGCCGGCGGCGGTCACCGTCACCGAGTACGTGACGGTCGCCACGTCGCCCGGCCCCAGGTCGCCCGTCCAGCTGATGACGCCCGTCGCCGGGTCGTACGTCGCCGTGCCGTTGTCAGCGGCGAGGTCGTCGTTGTAGACCGCGTCGTCGAGGACGTTCGCGAGGTCGTCGGTGAAGAACTGGCCCACCACGCGTCCTTCGCCGGACTGCGTCACGGTGACGGTGTATGTGATCACGTCGCCGATCTTCACGTCGGTCCCCGGAGCCGGGTCGCTCGTCTTCACCGTCGTGTATGTGGCGGTGAAGTGCTCGGTCTCGCACGTGTCCTGCGACGCGCAGCCGTCGCTGGTGACGACGTTGTGCAGGTGCGTGTCACCGGCGGCGGTCACGGTCACCGAGTAGGTGATCGTCACCATCTGGCCGACCGCCAGGTCTCCCGACCAGGTCAGGGTCGCCGTCGCCGGGTCGAAGCCCGCCATGCCCGCCGAGGCGGTCAGGTCGCCGTTCCAGGTCGCGTCGTCCAGCACGTCCGACAGGTCGTCGGTCAGGGAGGCGCCGGTGAAGGCTCCCTCGCCGACCTGCGAGACCGTCAGGGTGTACTCGATGGTGTCCCCCTCGGCGACGTTCGAGCCGTCCGCCGGGTCCGAGGACTTCACCACGGTGTAGTCCGCGACCGGGTGCTCCGTCGCGCAGTCGGCGGCCTCGACGCAGCCCGGGCTCGTCACCTGGTTGCCGACGCGGTAGTCACCGTCCGCCGCCAGCGCGGCCGAGTCCTTGACCGTCACCGAGTAGGTGATGGTCGCCGTCTCGCCGACCGGGACGGTGCCGTTCCAGGACAGCACGTCGCCCGTCACCTTGGCCGTGCCGATCGACGCGGTCACGTCGCCGTTGTAGACGGCGTCGTCGAGCACGTTCGCCAGGGTGTCCGTGAACTCCGCGATCGCGGGCACGTCGCCCTCCTGCGTCACGGTCATCGTGTACGTGATCGTGTCACCGGGCTTCACCGTCGCGCCCGACGCCGGGTCCGACGACTTCACCGTCGTGTAGTTCGTCACCACGACCCCAGCAGGGTCGCAGAGGATCGTCGGCGCCTCGGCGTCAGGCGGGCTCGCCGCCGTCCCACAGGCCGTGTTCACGATGTTCCCGCCGCCGGTCAAGACCGCGGTGTACTCGTGCACCTCCTGTTCGCCGCGGGCCAGGCGTTCGACCGTGAAGGAACCGGACGGGAACAGGTCATCCGTGATCTCGAGGTCGGTGACCGTGCCTTGACCGATGTTCTCCACAACGATCCGGTACGGCACCTCATCGCCCACGCGATAGGCAGGGAAGTCTGCCAGGGTGTTCGCGTCGTGCCAGTTTCCCTCAGCGTCCTGCACGAACTTCTTGAGGCTCACCGCGTAACAGCTCGCGATTTCGGTGACGGCGGAGGAAAGCATGGGCAGCGCAGTGTGACCGGCCCACGAGCTCGCCGAGTTCACCAGGATCTGACCGGGCTTGTTGTCGCCGGGGGCCGGGGCCTGGCAGTTCGCACCCGACGCCGTCGTGTACGCGATGCGAATCGTCTGCGTCGCCCCGGGGTCGAGCCGCGGCCCGATCACCCGGACCGCGGTCGGGTTCGCCATCGCGGTCGTGGTCCATCCGACCGAGTTGCCGGCGACCGATCCCGGCGCGCCGTTCGAGGGATCACGCGGATCGTTGCTCAGGGTCGTCAGCGGGGCGGTCGTGTAGTACACCGTCGACCCGGTAGGCGTGTCCACTCCCGTCACCGTGTAGGACCCGTCGATCGTCGTCCCGCGTCCGTCCCCGAGCGCGGGCAGGATGTCGATGGTGTCGGTGAAGTCGCTGGCGACGGGATCCTGCGAGCTGATCGTCAGCACCCACGCCGAGCTGTCGCCGTCGAAGGAGAGGATGTTCGCTTCCGACGACTTCCCGAAGATCGTCGCGGAGGCGCTCGGGACCGTGACCGTCGCGGACGCCTGTCGGCCCGGAGTGTTCGACGGGCGGTTGTCTCCGGGAACGTCGATGACGGCCGTGTTGGTGAGTTGCGTCCCCGGTGCGAGCACGCTGTCCGCAGGGCGCTGGGCCTGATAGCGGATCGTCTGGAACACATTGGCTTCGGCGTCGACGACGTCCCAGGTCAGCGTGCGACGGTCAGCGCTCACAGCGGTCGGCGCCGGCTGGGCCGAACCGTCGACGTAGACCATCCCGTCCGGCAGGGTGTCCACGACGCGGAAGGAGACCGGCGGGGGGCTGGTCACGGTGTTCTGCGCCTGAGCGCGCAGCGTATAGGTGACCGGGATGCCCGGCTGCGCGGTGGTGTCGGAGACGGACTTCTCGATCAGCCCCTGAGGACCCTGCAGCCGGAACGCGTCGCGGTGCCCGTTCATGTTCGGACCGTAGGTGCTGCCGGGCAGGTCCACTCCCCCCGGGTAGGTGCTGACGTTCACATACCCGTTCAGGGTCGGGTAGCCGGGCCAGTGCAGCGCCGGGTCCAACGGCGAGTTGAAGGCGCCGATCGTCCAGCCTTCTCCGCTCGTCGGGGCATTCTGATCGATGTGCCCGAACGCCCGCAGGAACGCGTACCCTCTGCTGGAACGCGGGCGGTCGACCGTCGGGTCCCAGGTCATCTTGACCGCGGTGACACCGGCCGGGAGCGTCATGAGGATGTCGCTTCCGATGCGCGGATCGTCCAGCGTCTTGCCTGCCGGAGGCACGACCTCGATCCACTTCGCGCTCGGTGCGGTGTCCCCGCACGTCTCGGTCTTGGTGTCGATCGACTGGGTCGTGTAGAAGAAGCGAGCCGTCGTGTAGGTGAGGTAGCTCAGACCAGGGTCCCATCCGCCGCCGTCGAACGAGGTTGCCACGAACGACGGGTTCTGTGACATCGTGCAGATCCCCGCGAGCTGTTCTCCGCCCGGTCCCTGATACGAGTTCCACATCGCGCTGTTGGCCTGGTGATACAACGGCAGGGTGGTCTGAGCGGTGCCGTTGGCGACTGCCTCGTCCCAATCCGCCCTGTCATCGATGCCCGGCTGCGGAAGCGGAACTCCCTGGCTCGTCCCCGGGCTCACCCAGAGGTTCGCGTCCCAGGCCGAGCGCGAGTTCGCCGGGGTGCCGTTCCACGAGTTGCTGAACCCTCCCGGCGGGACGAGGGTCGTGTCGGATGCGTTGTTGGCGGGGTCACCGTCGGGCGCAGAGCTCCCGTCCGTGAACGAGAACGGGCCCGGCGCTGCGGTGAAGGTGAAGTTCGTGATCTGCGACACCTGGGCGGGGATGCTGAACTCGAGGGTTCCGGACGCGACGTACGAGCCGTTCCCGGGCAGGGGCTGCCCCAGGCTGTCGTTGGACGGAGTCTGGACGAGGGTGTAGTCGAGATCGGACAGCGAAACGGTGTAGTTCGTTCCCGCACCGTTGACAGCGCACGTCGGGAAGTTCGTGCGGTCGCTCTGAGCGGAGTCGGAGAAAGGCTGACCCGTCGACCGTGAGGAGGAGTCGATCGGTCGGCAGCTCTCCCATTGGAGACCGTTCACGGCGGAGGGAACGTTGGATCCGATCGTGACGGGAAACGAGTACGTGTCCGGTCCCGGGATGCTCCCCGCGGCGAGGACGAGGGAGAAGTTCATCAGGACGAAGGTCCGTTCTCCGCCGGTCCGGCTGGCCTTCACTCCGCCCTGATACTGCTGCCCCGGCGCGGAGACGAGAGACAGATCCATGCCACGGCTGTACGTGATCGGCAGCGGACCCGGGTCCGCCGGCCCGGCCGCCGACGCGGCGGAGTCCGACGTGGCCGTCCCATTGATGGTGAGTTCCCCGCCGCTCGCCGAGGACCCGCGCACCGGCGTCTGGATGACGCTCGCTGTGCCTTCCTTGACCGTTCCGATGTTGCAGAGCAGGGTCGTGCCGTCGGCGGAGATCTCAGAGAGGGGAGCCACGTCCCGCGTCTTGCAGATCTCCGGGATGCTCGTGAACACGCCGTTGCCGGCGGTCAGGGTCAGCCGCACATTGTCGACCGGCTCGTTCGAGTAGGGGTCGTCGACGTCGTTGGTGTTGACGCGCCATTCGGCGATCACGGGCTGGCCGTAGGGGGCCTCCGTCGGCGCCGGGTCGCCGGCCCAGACCGCGGTGATCTCGTGCGTGGACAGCGGCGCCGCCTGTGCGCTCGTTGCGGGGAGGAGAGAGCCGAGCAGGCCGGCCAGGGCCGCCACGACGCCGAGTCCTCTCCGCGTACGCGATGCGCCGGGCACCGCCCTTTTGTCGTTCGTCGCCCTGCCTGCAGGCAGCCAAGATCGTCCCACGAGTTTCCCTCCCACGCCCTGGTATCGAGCTGATCCGGCTCCTTTCTAGCCAAGCGCGGGGCACCGGTGCGGGGAATTCACCCCGGCCTCACCCCGGGATGACGCCGGGACGACGCCAGGGACCTGAGCGGTATCCTTCGAAGACCGGGCACCGTGGCGAACCGGACCTCGCCCGATGCTGCGGACGTTGCGCGAGCCCCGAGGAGGGACGGAGTGCCGACCGTCGACGATTCCACGCGCGCGTCGAGCGGACGACACGTCGGCATCCTCGTGGATGACGGACCGGTGTGGCGAACCTCCGCCGCCGCGATCTGGAGCGCAGCGACGGCCCACCGCGACGGCTCGGTCTCCGTGCCACCCGCGTCAGAGAGCAGGCCGATCATCGACACAGCGTTGCGGGAGCCTCACTCCGTCCTTCTGAACGCCGTCGCGGACGGCGCATCTCTCGGATTCGCCATCCTCGACGGCGGCGTGGACGCTGCCACTGTGCATTACCTGGCAGTCGCCCCGGAGGCCTGGGGTCGCCGGGTCGCGACCCGTCTGCTCGACGCCGCTGCCCACCTGGCTCAGCAGAGATCCCACACCTGCATCGATCTGTGGGTGTATTCCGACAACACCAGGGCGGTCGAGGTCTACGAGCGCAACGGGTGGCTTCCGACGGGCGAGGTCCGTGTGCACCCGCGGTCGGGCCGTCAGGAACATCGACGCCGGCGGATGCTGTCGCGTCCGGTGGGCGGGGCGTGACGCGGTCGTCCCGTACCGTCAGTCGACGCGGCCCTCGGCCCACTCCTTGATGAGCGTGACGACGGCGCCGATCTCGCGCTCGCTCAGATGTCCCGGGAGATGGTGCACCGCACCGGGCGCGGCGATGATCCGGCTCCCGTTCTCGGGGTCCGCGCGCACGGCGCCGGCGTCGACCTGGGATCGCGGAGTCACGACGGGATCCTCGCCGAGATCACGGGAGCGCAGGTGGCGATCCGTGAGCATGAGCCCGTAGGGGCCCGCCAGCGTGCTGGCGCTGAAGCACGCGAGGATCCGCTCCCCCGCGTCGAGCGGCATCTTCTTCGCGAACTTCGCGAAGTGCTTCGCCTGCTTCGGGTCGTTGGGGTACTTCACCGCACCGGTGAGGCCGAGCTCGCTCACCCTGCCGCGGACGTCTCCCGCCGTGGCGGGGGCGTCCGCGATCTCCTCCCCCGTGCTCCCGAGGGTCTCCAGCGTCATCGTGATCACGGCGACGAGCAGCTGGCTGAACCACTCGGCGTCCTCCTCGTCGACGAGGGAGCCGGCGGTGTCCCAGTCGTAGTCGCCGATCGCGGTCGACGCGATCGCACCGGCGGTGCCGGCGACGCCGTTCGGTCCGACGTAGAGCGGATACTGCCGCGCCTCGCCCTTGCCGAACACGAGGTCCACGCTGTCCTTGGCGATGAGCCGGCGATCGGTGACCAGGAACCCCTGCGCCTCCCTCTTGTTCGTGAACCGGGACGCGACGTCGTATCCCACCCAGATGACGGGGAGCTCGTCGTCGCCGGCGGGCGAGACGAGCATCGTCTGCTGGACGGCCCGCCACAGCACGTTCTGCCCGTCCTCCCAGGTCGGATGCGCGTGCCCGGGGACGAAGACGAAGTCCTGGATGTCGGGGCGGTCCGCCGCGAGCGTCGATGCCCGTGCAGTCAGCGTCCGGAACAGGTCGGCGCGCCGCGGGGGAAGGGATGACACATACGTCTCGATGCTGTCCACGCAGAGAGCGTATCGAAGGTTGAATGAGCATTCAGCCGAGCGGGCGCGACCCGTTACGGGGAAGCACGTAGCTCCGGAGGCTCGTGGGCCGCGGCACCGGTTGAATCGAGGTGCCGAGCCACCGCGACCCCCATCACGCGGAGCCCGGAACAGCCGGATCCGCCGGAGCCACCGCACAGGGGAGACCACATGACGCTCGACGACCACGCCCGCCCCTCCGCCGCCCCGACCGGCAGGCAGCTGCTGCGCGAGGCATGGCGTCACCTCAAGACCGTTCCGGGCGTGGCCGCGCTCCCCGTGCTCGGCGGGGTCGCCGGCACGGTCCTGTTCCTCCTGTTCGCGGGCCCCGGGATCGTGGCGGGCGTCGTCGCCGTCCCCGACGATCACACGCGGACGATCGTGCTCACCATCGCCGCGATCGTGGGCGCCGTGGCCGCGACGCTCGCGGTGACCTACTTCCAGGGCGCCGTCGTGAGCGCGGCGCTCCAGCAGGCGGCCGGCGAGCCCACCTCCGTCGGTCAGGCGCTGGGCGGGGCGAACCGGCGCTTCGGACGGCTCCTGCAGTGGGGGTTCGTCGTCGCGTCGGTCAACGTCGTGCTGTCGCTGATCCGGGACCGCAACAACGTCTTCACGAGCATCCTCTCCGCGGCGGGCGGCCTCGCCTGGAGCGCGGCCACCTTCCTCGCCCTGCCGGCCGTCGTGTCGGAGGGCATCGGCCCCATCGCCGCCGTGAAGCGGTCGGCCACGTTGTTGAAGACGACCTGGGGCAGCGCGGTCCGGGTGACGCTGCGGTTCGGGCTGATCCTGCTCCCGGCGATCCTCGTGGCGATCCTCCTCGTCTTCGTCGGCGCGATCACGATGGGCGCGGTGAACGAGGTGGCGGGCGTCTGCATCATGGTGCTGGGCGTCCTCGTGCTCGTCTGCGCCCTCGCCTTCCTGAGCACGATCAAGGCCTACGTCACGACCCAGCTCTACCTCTACGCCTCCGGCCGCCCCACGGCCCTTCCGGCCGAGCTCGTCCGCGGAGCGGTCCGGACCGCCTGACGGCCCGTCGGCGACGGGCGACGAGTCAGTCGGGCGCGCCCGCGTAGGCCTCGTACACGGTGTCCTCGGGGAGTCCCTCCGGGAACAGCACGTCGAACGGGAGCGTCTCGCCCGTCTGACGCGGCTCGGGATGACCGACGTCGGCGCCGATGATGCGGCCCTCCGGATCCCGGGCGATCACCACGACCGTGATCGCCTGGTCCGGATCGGTGAAAGGTCCGGTGAGGACGCCGGACACGGCGGTGCGCCCGCCGGTCGGCGTCTGGGCGACGAGGTCGCTCACGGCCACCGATGCCGTCTCCGGTTCCGGCTCGTCCACGGCGCGGTCGGGATCCGGCAGGGTGACTCGGAGCTCGGCGATCTCCGCATCGCCGATACGGGTGAACGACCCGCCGACGGCGGATCGTCCTTCGGGGATGGTGCGGCGGTGCGTCGCCGAGTCGGCGACCTCGCCGTCCGCGTCCAGGGCATCGATCTGCACGCCGGCGACCGGATAGATCCCCTTGCCCTCCGGGTTGTCGATCACGACGACGTACCAGAAGAAGCCCAGCTCGCCCGGCACGCGCCCGTACGCGCTGTCGGCGACGCTCAGCGACTCTCCCGCCTGCGCGGAGGGAGCCGTCGTCGGCGTGGCGGTGAGGGAGGCGATCGGTGACGACGAAGGATCCGGCGTGGCGGTGAGGGAGGCGATCGGTGACGACGAAGGATCCGGGGCACCGGCGGACGGCACGCACCCCGCGAGCAGACCACTGGCGGCCATCACGAGCACGAGCGAGACCAGCGCCGTCGGGCGCCCCGAGGAGACCGTGCGGTTCACCCGTTCACGGTACCTCGGTGCCGTGACGTCGTCACCGTCCGGAGGCCGTGGCACCGGTGGGGTGATGCAGGTGCAACCAGGGATGCTCCCGCGTGAGACGAGCGCACAGCCGGTCCACAGCGGGATGCCCCGCGGCCCCGATCCACAGGGTGAACGGCAGCGGCCGACGCGTTCCGGGCTCGGGCAGCCACTCCTCCGCCCAGCTCCCCAGCGCATCCGCCAGCACCTCGCCGGGCCGGGGAAGCCGTCCGTCCCGCGCCGGAGCGAGGTCCTGGCGCACCTGGATCGGCATGAGCCCGGGCGGACCCGGCCAGCCGCGCAGGGTCATCGGCCCCGCGCTCTCGATGAACACCTGCCCATACCCGTCCAGGGGAAGGGCGCCGAGCAGCCGGTTGAGGAACGGGACGTCGGTGCCGACGCCGGCGAGGACGTAGTGCTCTCGATCGTGATCGGTAGGGCTCATGTCCCAAGGTTAGCCTTACCTAAATAAATCCACACCTGTCACCTGTCATCCGGCCCCCGGGTCGTCGGCCGACTCCGCGCGCCGGGGCGTGTAGTGGATCGTCTGCAGCACGATGCGGCCGTCGTGGACGACGAAGCCGTCCGCGCCGTCTCCGACAGTGATCTCGTCGCTCTCCGCCGTCCACTCGAGAAACGCGTACGGACCGTCGACGAGAGTCTGGCGGTACGTGAAGGTCGCCGATCCGACCAGCCGTTGCAGTTCGGCGGCGCAGTCCCGGACGCCGGAACGGCCGCGGTAGATGCCCGACCCCGTGAGCTGGACGACGTCCTCGCCGTAGTTCTCGATGTCGCCGTCCAGGTCGCCGTCGAGCCGTCTGCGCAGATGGTCGTGAATGACGTCGGTCGTGGTCCTCATGATCCCTCCTCCCCGGGAGGATCACGGCTCCGGGTCGGATCGGCCACCCGGTTGACACCGAAGGCAGACGGCGGGAGCGCCGCCGGCGACCACGGCGTTTATAGCGCCCCGCCGTCGTGATGTCCAGCACCTTGGCCGAGGTCGGCCGCAGCGCAAGCCTGAGGCCATGCGCGCTCTCCCGCGAGGACACCGGTGATGGCCGTCACCGTCCGCACGCTGCGGTGCGCCCCGGAGGACGTGTTCCGGGTGCTCGGCGACGGCTGGATCTTCCCCTCCTGGGTCGTCGGCGCCTCCCGGATGCGGGAGGTCGACGAGGCGTGGCCCGCCCCGGGCGCCCGCCTGCACCATTCCTTCGGCGTGTGGCCGTTGCTCATCGACGATGTGACCGTCGTGGAGGAGCGCGACGAGCCGCGGCGGCTGGTCATGCGTCCGAAGGGCTGGCCGATCGGCGAGGCACGGGTCGTCATCGACGTGAAGCCGCGGGGCGACGGCTGCATCGTGCGGATCCGGGAGGAGGCCGTCGCCGGCCCCGGCCGGTTCGTGCCGCGCCCGCTTCTGGATCTGGTCCTGTCCTGGCGCAACCGCGAGACCCTGCACCGGCTCGCGTACCTCGCCGAGGGGAAGGCGACCGCCACGTCCCAGCCCTCGACCGCGGACGAGGAGATCCGCGACGGTCACACCGCCTGATCCGGATCAGCGTGCGGCTTCGCGTCGCCCGGCACGCGCGGCGAACGCGTCCACGGCGTCGAGGACCTCGTCGCTGCGCCAGAACGGGCCGAGCCGGTGCTCGGACTTGGATGTGAGGATTCCCGCGTCGACGAGGGCCGTCAGCGGTGGGTAGATGTTGGGCCTCTGCACCCCGAGCTCCCGCGCGGCGGCTTCTGCGTCCAGCACAGGCCTTCGAGCCACGACATCGAGCAGCTTCCAGGCGTTGCTGGACCGGCGCACGGTGAGGCGCTCGTTCCAGCCGACGCGGATCTCGTCGATCTCCTGGACCAGGCGCCGCGCATTCTCCACGGCCCGGAGTGCCGCCCGGGCGAACGAGAGCACGATCGGCGACACATCCCCCGCACGGTAGTCCGTCAGCGCCTCGTGGTATCCGGAGACGTCCGCGAGTAGCCCCGCGGACACGGGGACGGCCACGTTGCGGGTGACCCCCCGATGACGAAGGAGCGCTTGGGCCAGAGCTCGCCCGGTGCGCCCGTTCCCGTCTGTGAACGGGTGGATCGTCTCGAACTGCGCATGGGCGACCGCTGTCTGCACGAGCGGCGGCAGATCGGCGCGGCGGGCGAACGCGGCCACATCCTCGATCAGGGCCGGCACGCGTTCGTGCACCGGCGCGACGAAGTCCGCGCCATGGGGGGAATCCCCCCGCGCGCCGATCCAGACGGCCTCCGTCCGCCACTCGCCGGGAGTGTTCCGGGGCTGCCCTTCCATGAGGACCCGATGCAACTCGCGGATGGTTCGCGGCGTGAGATCGTCCGCCAGCTCCAGGGCGGCCGACATCGCCCTGGTGTTAGCCGCGATCTGCATGGCATTGCGGCTGCCGCGCGCGCCGAGCTCCGCGCTGAAGATCGCTCGCGCACTCGCGGTCAGGTTCTCGATCTGCGATGACGACGCCGCTTCCGAGCGCAGCAGAACCGGTGCGAAGGCAGCGACACGGTGCCCGAGCTCGGCGTCGAACCGGTGGAGTTCGCTGGTTGCCTCCGCTGCGAGGCTCACCGCTTCCTCCCGAGGGCGAGGAACGAGGTCCGCGATGCTCGGTGGGACCGCGGCACGGTAGCGCCCACGGTCCGCGGTCGGCCGCGTACCGCCGAACGTCGACGCAGCCCGCCACTCCGCCTCCTCGTGGGAGATCGGTGGCCAGTCCACGTCGCGCGGGACGGAGGGGTTACTCATAATCGTCCTCGTCAGAATTATGACTTTTGAGGTTACTCATAACGAAGCGGGCGCGCACGGTCATCGCTCGTGTTGCCGCCTGGCGGGGATGATCGATCGACGCAGGTCGCGGGCGGGAGCGCCCGCCGCGACGGTCACACCGCCTGATCCGGATCAGTCCGGCGCGACCATCCCGCGCCAGATCATCTCGAGCGCCGAGCGCAGCCGGGCGTTCGTGGACGGATCGTCGATGCGTTCCCCGCGGACGACGAGCTGGTAGTACGCCGCGCCGGCGATCGCATCGAAGCAGGCCTCCACGTCGAGGTCCGCGCGCAGCTCCCCTCGCGCGATCCCCCGGCGTAGCGCGTTCTCCAGGGGCACACGGCGCCGCGACACGTGCGAGGCCCAGTACGCCCGCTGCAGCGCCCGGTCGGCCATGACGAGACGGATCCGCTGGCGGAACCGCTCCTCCGAGTATCCCGGCGCCGACGGGGCCACGCCGTCCGGCCCGAGCCCCAGGCTGGCGAGCACCGCCTCGCGGAGATCCTGCCCCTCCGGATACTCCGGGGGCACCTCCCTGCCGACGTCCAGCGCCTGCGCGATGAGGGTCGTGAGGGAGGGCCATCGGCGATACAGCGCGGCGCGGCTGACGCCGCCGCGCGCCACGACCCGGCTCACGGTGACGTCCTCCCCGGCATCGATGATCGCGAGCGTCGCCGCGATGATCTGGCCGTCGATCTCCGCATCGCGAGGACGACCGGGGCCTCGTCGTGCGGCCCCGGTCGCCTCGGCGGCGAGCATCGTCATGCGGCGAGCGCCCGCGACCGGAGCCGGGCGACGAGATCGTCGGAGAGCCCCGCGGCCCGCAGCGGCGCCAGCGGATCGCCGTGGCGCTCGCGAAGCGTTCCGAGCAGGATCCGCATCGAGACGTCCATCCCGTCGCCCAGCAGCGCGCTGCCGTCGTGCGCGTCCACGTCGATCCCCAGCGCGCGCCACATCGCGCCCATGACGGGCTCGTTCCGGCGCATGATCGCCGGCATGTTCTCGCCGGTGCGAGCATAGTCGGCGACGATCGCCTCGTCGTCGGCCCCGAGGGCGAGCAGCAGCATCGCGGCGAGGACGCCCGTGCGGTCCCGCCCGGCGGCGCAGTGGAACGCCACCGCTCCGGGCGCGTGCGCGATGACGGCGAGGGCGGTCACCAGCGGCGCCGCGGCCCCCTCCGCCATCCGCACGTACATGGCGCCCATCGCCTCGTGGTTGAGCGCCGGCCGGTCCTCCTTCATCGACGTCCCCACGTCCGCGATCAGCGGCAGGTGGTGGTACGCCACGGGGAGGGCACCGAGCGGCCCGCGTCCGGTGACCGATGCCTCGAGGGGCGAGCGCAGGTCGATCACGGCGGCGAGGCCGTCGGCGACCAGCCGGTCCGCCACCTCCTCCGTGGCATAGGCCAGGTCGTCGGTGCGGATGGCGACGCCGCGGCGCAGCACGCCGCCGTCGATCCGGATGCCGCCGAGGTCGCGGAGGTTGACGGGGGCGCTCAGGGGCACGGCGGGGGTGGTGTCGACGATGGTCATGTGATCCTCCTTCGGATGAGGGCGCTGCCCTGGTCGATCAGCGTGACCAGCACGATGATGCAGATGATGATGGCGCTGAGGTGGCCGTAGTCGTACATGCGCATGGCGGTGGTGAGCTCGAGGCCGATGCCGCCCGCGCCGACGAGGCCGAGGATGGTGGCCCCGCGGACGTTCCCCTCGAACAGCAGCAGGGTGTACGAGGTGAGCAGCGGCGCCGCCTGCGGCAGGACTCCGTACTGGATCACCTGCCTCTTCGAGGCGCCGACGGCCTGCATCGCGGTCACCGGTCCGCGGTCGACCTGCTCCATCGCCTCCGCGAAGATCTTGCCGATCGACCCGAGGGACCCGAGCGTCATGGCCAGGATCCCCGCGAACGGCCCGAGGCCCACCGCGGAGACGAACATCAGCGCGAAGACCAGATCGGGCACCGACCGGATGATGTTCATCACCCAGCGCGTCGGGTAGTAGAGCCAACGCGGGGCGATGTTCAACGCCGCTCCGAACGCGACCACGAGCGAGAGCACGGCGCCGAGAACCGTCCCCACAACGGCCATCTGGAACGTCTCCAGCAGCAGCGACAGGATCGTGCCGATCTTCGAGAAGTCGGGCGGGAAGAGCCGCGAGAGGAACTCTCCCATGTTCACCGCGCCGTCGCCGAGCTTCACGAAGTCGAAGCCCGCGCCCTGGAAGGACCAGATCAGCACCAGGAGGGCGACGGGCAGCCCCAGGAGGAACCGGGTGCGGGGCACGCGGAAGGCGCTCTCGAGTCGTCGGCGCTCGGCGGGGTCGAGTGCTGTCGCTGCGGTGCGGGTCGGGCGGGCCGGCGCGTCAACGCTCATCGCCGTGCTCCTCGCTGTCGTAGAGCGGTGCCAGCGCCGCGGCGTCGAGACGCGTCGTGGCGTCCGACACGATCATCCGCCCCTGCCGCAGGCCCACGATGCGGTCGCTGTGGGCGAGGGCGAGGGGCAGCACGTGCAGGCTGACGAGCACGGGGATCCCGTCCTCGGTCGCGATCCGTCGCAGCAGTTCCAGCACCGAGTCGGCGAGCCGCGGATCCAGGGAGGCGACGGGCTCGTCCGCCAGGATCACCTTCGGCTGCTGCATGAGGGCGCGGGCGATCGCGACCCGCTGCTGCTGTCCGCCGGAGAGGGAGCGCGCCGGCGCCGTGGCCTTGTGCGCGATGCCGACGCGGTCGAGCAGGTCCAGGGCACGGGTGCGGTCCGCGCGGGAGAAGCCGCCGACGAGGTTCACCGGTCCGGCGCCGTGCAGCGCGCCCGTGAGCACGTTCGTCAGCACGCTCAGCCGCGGGATGAGGTGGAACTGCTGGAACACCTGGCCGACGTCCGCGCGCAGCCGACGCAGTTCGCCGCGACGGAGGTTCACGACGTCGTGGCCCGCGACGCGCACGGTGCCGGACGAGACCGGGGCGAAGCCGGTGAGGCTCCGCATCAGCGTCGACTTGCCCGAGCCGGACGCGCCGAGCAGCGCCACCGTCTCCCCGGCGAACAGGTCCAGGTCCACGCCGTCGAGCACGGCGGTCCCGTCGTAGGCGACGCCGAGGCTGCGGACGCTCACCCGCGGCAGCGCGTGGCGCACCTCCGCGGTGGGCGTGCGCTCGGCCACGACCGGAGCCGACGGGCGGACGGGGACCGACGGGCCGGAGATGTTCGCCTCCGACCCGTCGATGCGCACCGTCGTCACTTCAGATCCTTCAGCTCGACGCCCGCGACGCCCGCGATCTCGGCGAAGGACGCGTAGGTGGACGCCTCCGGGGCCACGGTCTGCTCCAGGTTCGCGAAGCTGCCCATCGCGCCCAGGCGCTCGGCGTTCTCCGGCGAGAAGACCGCGGCGATGCCGTCCGCGATCACCTTCCGCGTCTCCTCGTCGAGCGACTGGCGCCCGAGCACCGTGCCCTGGACGGCCATCGACGGGCTCTCGCCCACGGCGCGCCACTCGCCGTCGGCGAACGGGAACATCGGGGCGCCCAGCTGGGTGAGCATGATGGCGGTGCAGGCGGCGTCGACCTGTCCCTGCGCGAGGGCGGCGAAGGACCCCTCGTGACCGCCGGCGAAGATCGCCTCGTAGTCCTCGCCCTGCTCCAGCCCCGCCTCGTGCAGCATGTAGACGGGCATGAAGTAGCCGGAGCTCGACGCCTGGTCCGCGAAGGCCACGGTCTTGCCCTTCAGGTCCTCGGGCTTCTGCACGGGCGAGTCCTTCAGGACGACGCAGGTGGAGACAGGCTTGTCGTCGCCGCGGAAGGCCACGAGCGGGTCGACCTCGCCGGTGTTGACCGCGAGCGCGGAGGGGAACCCGCTCATGATCCCGATGTCGACGTGGTCGGCGCGGATCGCCTCGACCACGCTGAGGTAGTCCGGGACGTCGGTGACCTCCACCGCGCGGCCGGTGGCCTCCTCGAAGAGCTCGGCGAAGACCTCGATCGGGTTCTCCGCGGTGGGGTCCTCCCCGATCGGGAGGGTGGCGATGGTGATGGGGGCGTCGGAATCGGCGGGGGCGGCCTGGGCGGTCGCGCCCTGGCAGCCGGTGAGGGCGAGAGCGGCGACGCCGAGGAGGCCCACGGCGGGCAGGGTGAAGCGGCGCATGATGACCTTTCGGGAGGAGGGTGCCTCGCCATTGCGAGATCACCGGTATTCCAACTCCGGAAGGTGACGGGGAATTACGAGACCGGCGTACCGCGAACGGAACGCCGGCTGAACTCCTGGTGACGCGCTGCCGGACAGACCAGTCCCGCGCGGCTCAGGACGCGGGCCGCTCGTCCCCTCCGTCCGCGCCTCGGCTCTCGGACAGCTCCGCCTGCAGCTGGGCGTTCGCGTCCTCGAGATCCAGCACCCGGCTGATCCCGGCGATGTTGAGCCCCTCGTCGCGGAGCCGGCCCGCACGCTTGAGCCGGTCGATGTCGTCGTCGCTGTACTGGCGGGTCCCGCCGTCGCTGCGGGAAGGCGTCAGCAGCCCCTTGCTCTCGAACAGCCGGAGTGTGGGGATCGGCATCCCCACCAGCTGCGCGGCGATGGCGATGCCGTACACCGGCGTCCCGGAGTCGCGCTCAGTCATGGTGATCCTCATCGGGTACTTGCAGATCGGTTCGATGTGTTGTATGAGTAAATCTATAGCACACGGTGCAGATTACCTGCATCCCCACCGCCCGATTCGGGCCGCACGAAAGGAGCACATCATGGCATTGAACTTCGATCCGATCAGTCAGCTCGATCGCTTCGCCGCGAGCGTGCTGGACTCCGGCCGCGCACCCCGATTCATGCCGGTCGACCTCGCCCGTGACGGCGACCGATACATCCTTCACGCCGACCTGCCCGGCGTGGACCCCGGGTCGATCGACATCGATCTGGACGGGTCGCTGCTGACGATCCGCGCCCAGCGCACCGCGGACTCCGGCGAGGGCGTGCGCTGGCTGAACCGCGAGCGCACGGCGGGGTCCTTCCTGCGCCAGTTCACTCTCGGGGACGGCGTCGATCTGGAGAAGATCTCGGCGTCGTACGAGAGCGGAGTGCTCACGGTGATCATCCCCGTGAGCGAACGGGCCAAGCCGCGCAAGATCGCCGTCGCGTCCGCGGACCAGACGGCCTCCCTCACCGCCTGATCCCCTGGCGACCGCCCCGGGGCGTCCTGGTCCGGACGCCCCGGTCGGCGGCGCCCCATCCACGGAAGGAGCAGGAGCATGATGCTCTCCCCCTCACTCAACCGCTTCCTCGCCGAGATGGAGTACCCGGCGGAGAAGGACGATCTGGTCCGCGAGGCGCGCCGCGAGGACCTGCCGATGACGGATCTCCTCGTCGTCCAGGGCCTCCCCGAGCGCAGCTACGACTCGTGGTGGCAGATCCGCCGGGCCATCGGCGAGGGCAGCGACGGCGTCCCGGCCGAGCGCGAGCTCGTCGGCGCGTGACGCCGCACGGCGGCGCGCCCTATTGCACGGGGTGCGCCGCCGTCAAGCCCCCGAAACCCGTCCCTTGCCCGCCCCCTGACACAGATACGGTTCACACATGGGAACTCTCTACTACGGCAGCGCCGAGGCCCCGATCGAGATCGAGGATCGGGCACTGGCGCACCTGAAGATCGTGATCGCGACCAAACTGCGCCGCAACGAGAGCTTCACCGTCTCGTGGACGCATCCCGAGGAGCAGCCGCGCGGGCGCAGCACCATCTGGGTGCACCCCTCCATCCCGCTGCGCTTCGTGTTCGACGAGCCCGAGCAGCCGCCCCTGAGCCGCAAGTGGATCGACGAGCTCGCCCACTCCGCGCACTCCTCCGGCGGCATCAAGCTCATCCCCGAGCACATGGAGTGACGCCCCTGACCCCCTTTCCGACCCGCCGGCTCCATCCCCGCTGTCGCCGCGGAATCCTCGGGGCCGGACCGGTGTTGGCCCGGACGTGAGCATCGACCGCGCGATCATCGTCCACGGCTATTCCGCCACCCCCGCCGACCACTGGTTCGCCTGGCTCGCGGACCGCCTCCGGGAGCAGGGCATCGACACCGTGATCCCTGCGCTCCCGGGCACCACGGCCCCGGACCGCGAACGGTGGGTCGCCGCCGTGCGGGATGCGCTGGGCACCGCCGACGAACGGACCGCGGTCGTCGCCCACAGCCTGGGCACCGTCACCGCCCTGCATGCGCTGGACGGACTCGGCCGCTCCGAGCGGCTCGGGATGTTCGTCGGCGTCGCGGGCTTCGCCGATCCGCTTCCGACCCTGCCGGAGCTCGATCCCTTCGTGTCCCCCGCGCCCGACCTGGAGCATCTGGCCTCGCGCATCCGCCGCCGGGTGATGCTGCACTCCGACGACGACGCGATCGTGCCGCCCGCACACTCCCGGGCGCTCGGACGCGCGCTCGACGCCGACATCGTCGTGGTCCCCGGCGCGGGGCACTTCCTCGCGAGCCAGGGCTTCACTGCCCTCCCGCCCCTGGCCGAGCTCTTCGGAGACGCACCGGAGACGGCGGCCCCGGAGACGCTGGTCCAGGAGGCGGCCGGATCGCCGCCCGCGGCCCGGCGCTAGCCGCCGCGGAGGGCCGTCACGGGTTCGATCCGCGTCGCCCGCCAGGCCGGATACCAGCCGGAGGCCCACCCCACGACGGCGCCCAGCAGCGCGCCGGCCACGGCGACGAGGGGGTCCGTCACGGGCGCCCATCCCTGGACGGCCGCGACGACCACTACCGCGATCACGCCGAGCGAGGCGCCGATCAGCCCCCCGATCAGGCCGATGACGATCGACTCCACCATGAACTGACGACCGATCTGCTTCCGGGTCGCGCCGAGCGCCCGCCGCAGGCCGATCTCGCCGATCCGCTCCATCACCGACAGCAGCGTGACGTTCGCGATGCCGAGTCCTCCGGCCAGCAGCGCGATCGCGCCGAGGATGAGGAAGACGACGTTCACGTCGGCCTGCACGTTCTGGCTGAGATCCGAGGCCGCAGCCGGCGCCCGCGCCTTGAGGGTGTCCGGCTCGTCGGGCTGCAGCGCGAGCACGGCCTGCTTCGCGACCTGAGGACCGGCGCCGACCGTGATCCGGATGGCGAGCTCGGACGGGGCGACCACGTCGAAGTCCGCGCGCGCCGCGCCCATCGGGATGATGACGCCGTCGCGGAGGTCGCTGCGGCGCTCCATGCCGTCGACGATCCCGATCACGGCGTAGGCCACCCCGCCGATGAAGATCGACGGCTGGGAGTCCACGCGGTTGATCCCCAGGCGCTCCGCCGCCTTCTCCCCGAGCATCGCGACGCGGTCCGCGCGCCGGTCGTGCCCGGCGTCGAAGGCCCGCCCGGTCACAAGCCCGCCGTCGACGGCGGGGAGGAGGCCGCCCGAGGCGGCGAACAGCTTGGGCGAGGCGGGGACCGGTGCAGAGGGGTCGTTGACCGGGACGGCGGTGATCGTGTCGGCGTCGTTCAGCGTCACGTCGGCGAGCAGCGCGGCGTCCTCGACGCCCGCGAGGTGCATGACGCGGTTGGCGCCGTCCCAGGGGATCCGCCCCGCCGCGACCGTCTTGTTCTGCCCGCCCGTGCGCGCCTCTGCCGGAGTCACGACGACCTGCGTCGAGGCCACGCCGTCGAACTGCCGGGCGATCTGCCCGGCGGCGGTCTGCGCGAACCCGATCGTCGCCACGAGGGATCCGATCCCGAGCACGGTGCCGAGGATCGTCATGACCAGGCGCGCGGGCCGGGATCCGATGTCCGACGTCGCCTCGGCGACGAGGTCCTGGAAGGTGAACCGGTCCGCGTGCCGCACGGCGGGGACCAGGGACGAGGCGGACGGGTTCCCGGCCGCCTCGGCGTCCCCCGCGCCGCCTCTGCGTCGACCGATCCGTCGGCCCCTCCTCCTCTTCGGAGACTTGGGGGTCATGCCGTCGAGCAGCGAACCGTCCTCGGTCGTCTCGGCGTCCGCGGCGTCGATCGGGGCGGATTCACCCGGGGTGCCGGTGTCCCGCCGGCGCGGCCACAGCCTCACAGCTCGCTCAATCGGCCGTCGGCGATGCGGATCCGCCGGGCGGCCCGGCGCGCCACCGCGTCGTCGTGGGTAATGACGATGAGCGTCAGACCGTCCGCGTTGAGCTCCTCGAACAGGGTCATCACCTCGCCCGAGGTCTTCTGGTCGAGGTTTCCCGTGGGCTCGTCCGCCAGGAGCAGCCGCGGGCCGCTCACGACGGCGCGCGCCACCGCCACCCGCTGCCGCTCACCGCCGGACAGTGAGTTCGGGAAGAAACCGATCCGGTGGCCGAGCCCCACCCGGATCAGCGCCTGCTCCGCGCGCCCCTCCCGCTCCGCACGCGGGACGCCGCTGTAGAGCATCGGCATGAGCACGTTGTCGAGCACCGTGCGCCGCGCCATGAGGTGGAACGACTGGAAGACGAAGCCGATGAAGCGCGCCCGCACCGCGGCGCGGTCGTCGTCGGAGAGATCGCCGGTCAGCGCGCCCGCCAGGCGGTACTCCCCCACGCTCGGCCGGTCCAGGAGCCCCAGGATGTTGAGCATGGTCGACTTGCCCGACCCGCTCGGCCCGACGATGGAGAGGTAGTCGCCGGCCTCCGCCGCGAGGCTGACGCCCTTGAGCGCCTGCACCTCCGGCGGCCCGGGGAAGGATCGGGTGACGTCACGGAGCTCGACGAGAGGCGCCGTCACCGCCCCACCACCACGAGGTCGCCCTTCTCGAGCGCGCCCTCGGTCGGTCGGACCTCGACCGCGCCGCGGGCGGCCAGGCCGGTCTCCACGACCACCATCCGCGTCTTCGCGTCCTCCCCCTCCTTGGGGTCGGACTCGACCACCTCGACCCGGGACTCTCCACCCGGACCGGCCGTGAGCGCGGCCAGCGGCACGGACAGCACGTCGCCGTCCGTGGCGCCGACGGCGATCTTCACGCGGACGTTCGTGCCCTGGAGCTGCTGGATCTGCTCCGGCGACAGCGGGTCGGGCTCGAACAGCACCTCCCAGCGGGCCTTGGCGTCCTTGCCCGCGTTGAGGGCGCTGATCACGGCGCGGTGTTCGGTGCCGTCGGGAAGCTCGAACGTCGCCTCCGCGCCGACCGAGAGCAGTCGCGCGTCGGCGTCGGCCGCCGCGCCGGTCAGCCTCACGGTCGCGCCGGACACCGTCATCGCCTTGCCCTGGAGCACCGTTCCGCGCTTGACCTCGACCGCGTCCACGCGGCGGGGGAGCTCGGTGAGGAAAAGCACCTCGCTGGACGGCAGGTACGGCAGCATCGCCTGCCGGGCCTCCTCGAGCGCCTCGTTCGCGGACTGCACCTGGGCGTGGGCGGCGTCGAGCGCCGCTCGCTCGACGCTCGTGTCCTTGCCGTTCCACAGCGCCTCGCGCTGCAGCTGCGCGGTGCGCAACGCCCACTCGGCGGCCTGCACGTCGCCCTGCGTGGCCTTCGCCTCCGCGACCTTGCGCTCGGCCTCGGCCACGGCGACGTCCGCCTCCCAGATCTGGACGTCCGTCGGTCCGGCCCCCGCCTGATCCAGCGCGCTCTGCGCCGAGGCCACGCCGCTCTCCGCGCTGCGGACGCCCTCCTGCGCGGCGCGGAAGGTCTCCGCGGCGCCGTCCGGGGCGGGCGGTGCCGGATAGCCGGCCTGCGCGTAGAGCTGCGCGACGGCGTTGGCGGTGGCCTCGTCGAACTGGTTCGAGCCCACGTCGCCGGGATCGATCCCGACCGCGGCGAGCGCCTGCTTGAGCTGGACCACGTCCGGCCCGGAGACCCCCAGGCGCAGCGTCCGGTAGGCGGGCAGCTCGCCCGGCAGGACGATGACCGGACGCCCCACGACTTCCAGGGCGATCGACAGCGGGGACAACGTGGCCCCGACCTCCGGCACCTGCCCCGTGACGACGGCGGCGCCGGAGACCGCGGACGTGTCGAGCGTCACCTCGACCGCGTCGGCGTACCCCACGTCCGCGCGGAGGGTGACGTCGTTGCTGAGCGGGCCGAACTCCACCGGGACCGTGACCAGCCCCGGCTTCGGGGGCGGCCCCTTCGCGTCGGCGGGCGAGATCAGAAAGGTCCCGATCAGCAGTCCCGCGACGAGGCTCACGACCGCGAGGGAGGCGACGATCCACAGCGACTTGTTGCCCCGGAAGACCCGCCCCCATCCCCGGACGCGCGAGGAGCCGCCGGAGGACGCCGCGTCCTCGGCCTCCTCGTCGTCCTCGCGGATCAGGCGGTCGAACTCCTCGGTGGTCGCCGACTCACCGGCGGCCACGGGCGCGTCCGCGGTCGCTTCGGCGCTTCCATCGGACGGGTCGACCGCGCCGGTCTCGCCGGACTCCGGCTCGACGGGCTCGCCCGCGCCCCGGCCTGCGCGCCGGATCACTGGGCCTGGGCCTGCTCGGCCGCGGTCTTGAAGGCCTCGAGGTCCGCCTTGTTCTCCTTGATGAACTGCTCCTCGAGGGCGAACTGGATCTTCAGGGAGTTCTGCAGGTAGGAGGTCTTCTGGCGGCACTCGTGGTCCTTCAGCGCCAGCTCGATCTCCCGCTCGCCGAGCTTCTTCATCTCAGGGCTCTTGCTCGGGTCGGCGGCCTCCATCTGCTCGGCCGTCATCTCCTCGGAGCCGTCTCCGTAGGCGGCTTCGTAGATCTTGTTCTGCTCGTCGTAGATGGACTGTGCGGCGTCCATCTGGTTGGTGAAGCCGGGCTCACCGGCATCGGTCATGCACGCGGCCCACTCGGCGTTCAGGTCCGCCATCTCCGACGACTCCTGCGTCGAGGTCCAGAACTCCTCCATGCGCGTGCGCAGGTCGGCGAACTCGTCCTGCTGCCACGGATCGTCGCCCTGGACCTCGTGCTGCGCCTTGCCCTGGCAGCCTGCGTTCTCCCACTTGTACTCGAAGCTGCCGTCCTCGCTCATCTCCGCCGGATCCGGCTGCGGTCCGTACAGCGTCTCGTAGTACGCCGCCTGCTCGGACTCGCTGAGGGACTCGATGTACTTCTGGTTCGGGTCCTGGTAGGTCTCCGGCTCCTGCTCCGCGTTGCGCTCCTGCCACGGGCTGTTCACCGCGCCATATCCGTACTTCTCGACCCACTCCTTGTTCTCCGGGTCCCAGTCGCCGTCGCCGCTGCTGAAGATCGCGCCGCTGTCCTGGATGTTCGGCTTGTACTCGAAGCCCTGCTCGGCCATGCACTCGGCCATGAGCTCTTCCTGCTTCTTCTGCTGCTCGTCGAACTTCTTCTGCTGCTCCTCGGGGGAGGCGTCGCCGCCGTAGGCCGCGGACAGATACGTGTTGAGCG
The DNA here is from genome assembly GCF_021172025.1 of Microbacterium resistens. Taxonomy (NCBI): domain Bacteria; kingdom Bacillati; phylum Actinomycetota; class Actinomycetes; order Micrococcales; family Microbacteriaceae; genus Microbacterium; species Microbacterium resistens. The sequence goes on along the minus strand of NZ_CP082781.1, from coordinate 3,003,804 downwards.
GAGAGTCCTCGTAGTCGAGCTCGCCTCCGCCGGGACCGCCGGAACAGGCGGTCAGGGCCAGGGCCGTCGCGGCGAGGACGACGACGAGTCGGGGTGCGGATGTGCGCATCGGGGCTCCTTCGTTCCGGGCACGTCAGCGCCAGGTCTTCCCCACACCGTATTGACTCCGCTGCCCCCGGCGCATCCGTCGGCAGGATGATGTGACCAACCTCATAGGATTACTTCCGATATACCGGATCCTCTCTTCGGAGCCGGCGCCGGCGGACGAGCGCGTCGATCGAAGCCACGGTGGCCGTCGGACCGGCCAGGAGGACGGCGGCGGCCAGCAGCGCCATGACCGGGTATTGGCCGATCAGCTGATCGGAGGCCCAGTAGAGCATGAGCGTCCCGATCGACGCGAAGGCCGCCCATCGGCCGAGCACCCCCGCCACCAGGAGCACCCCCAGAGCGATCTCCCCCGCGGGGACGACCCCTCCGAACAGGCCGGGTGCGGCCCGCATCGCCTCCGCCAGCGGCCCCAGGTAGGAGGGCGCACGACCGTTCCCGCCCGCGCTCCCCGCGACCAGGAGGATGTCGGCGGCGCCGAACCCCGCGCGGTACTTGACGATCCCCTCGGTCAGCCACAGCGCTCCGGCCACCACCCTGGCTGCGTCGCTCCCCAGCGACACGGCCAGGGCCGGGCGCCGGCCCGTCATGACAGCGACGCCGCCCCGAACACGGCCTTGGCCTTGTCGCAGTGGATCACCACGTCGGTGTATCCCGCGACGTCGATCCCGTCGAGCATGAAGGTCTGCGAGGCCTGGTCGTACGCGACGGCGTCGATCCGCATGCCCGCCGCGACCGCGGCCTCGTCCGTCCCGTTCGTCAGATAGACGTGCAGATCCGGGCCCTCGTCGGAGGAGAAGCCGGAGAGCGTCAGCGCGGTGCCCGAGACGGTCACCTCGCCGGCGACCCGCTTGCCGTTCAGTCCCGCGAAGGTGCCGGAGCGGTCCGCGGCCATCATGTCGTCCCCGTCATCGGTCATGTCCTCGGCCTCCGGGCTGGCGGACATCGACGGCTCCGGGGACATCGTCGGGTCCGACATCGCGGAGTCCGGAGTCGCGGGGTCCGCGGTCTGGCTGCAGCCGACGAACGAGCCGGCCAAGGCCAGGAGGACGATGCCGGTGAACACGGTCTTGCGCATGAGGGTTCCTTTCGTCCGCGGCCCCGATCCGGGCCGCCGTGGTGCTGGACCAGGACGATACGGATCCCGCCCCGCCGGTCGCAGCGCATCTTTCGAAGCCGTAAGAGCACCGTCGCCCGCGCCGGAGCGGGATTAGTCTCGACCGCATGGAAGCCCGGCCCCGCGTCGTCCTCGTGGAGGACGACGCCGACGTCCGCCACGCCGTGGGCGGCTATCTGCACGCCCAGGGCTACGCCGTGACGCTGTGCGCGACGGGCGACGCGGGCAGGCGCGCCCTGCGGGAGGTCGAGGCGGACGTCGTGGTCCTGGATCGGATGCTCCCCGGCGTCAGCGGAGACGAGCTCTGCGCCGAGCTGCGCGCCGGATCCCGTGCGCCGGTGCTCATGCTGACCGCGCTCGGCGACGTCGAGGACCGCATCGAGGGGCTGGAGCTCGGCGCGGACGACTACCTGGCCAAGCCGTTCTCCCTCCGCGAGCTCGCCCTCCGGGTGGCGGCGCTCATCCGCCGACGCGTCGAAGCCGCGGACGCGGCGGTCGTCCTCCGCGACGGCGACTTCGTCCTCGATCTCGCCCGGAGGACCGCGGCCGTGCGCGGCCGGGACATCCCGCTCGCGGCCCGCGAGTTCGACCTCCTCCGCTACCTGCTCGCGCACCCCGGCCGCACGATCGGCCGCGAGGAGCTGCTGCGGGAGGCGTGGGGGTGGGACGCGGGCGACTCCTCGACCGTCACGGTCCACGTGCGGCGGCTGCGGGAGAAGATCGAGGAGGATCCGCGCGATCCTCGCCACCTCGTCACGGAGTGGGGCACCGGATACCGGTTCGTCCCGGACGGAGGGCGTGTCCGCCCATGATGCCCCTCGACCTCGGCGACATCGCCGTCATCGTCCTGACCGCGGTCGCGTCCGCGCTCGTCGTCGCCGGAGCGGCGCTCCTCGCGCTGCGGCTGGTCCGCCGCCCCTCGCTGCGGATCCGGATGGCGATCGTCGCGGTGGCGGGCGTGGTCACGGTCGGCGTCGCGGTGCTCGCGATCGCGTTCGAGATGTACATCTCGCCGCACGACCTCACCGTGCTCGTCTGGGTGATCGGCGTCTCCCTGGTGCTCGGGCTCGGCGCGGCGGCGGTGACCGCCGGCGCGGCCCGACGGTCGCTCGCGGCGCTGTCGCACTCGGTTCACCGTGTCGGGGACGGCGACGTCGTCACCGCGCACGAGGGGCGATGGAGCGAGTTCGACGAGCTGTCGGCCGAGCTCGCCGACGTCTCCTCCCGCCTGGCGGACGCCCGCGAGGAGCTGGAGCGTCTGGACTCGGATCGGCGCCGGTTCTTCGCGTGGATCTCGCACGATCTGCGCACGCCGCTCACCGCCGTGCACGCCCTCGCCGAGAGCCTGGAGCTCGGCGTCGCGGACGACCCGCAGCGGGTCGCCGAGCAGGTGCGCGGCCAGGTGCGGACCATGAACCGGATGGTCGACGACCTGTTCGAGCTCTCCCGCCTCTCCTCCGGCTCGGTGCGCCTGCAGACCGAGCAGGTCGACCTCCTCGACGTCGTCTCCGGCGCGGTCGCGGACGTGGGGACGATCGCCGAGGCGCGGGGCGTCCGCATCACCCGCTCGGGCCTGGACGGGACGGCCGTGTGGGCGGATCCGCACAAGCTCACCCGCATCGTCGTGAACCTCCTCGGCAACGCCGTCCGGCACGCGCCGCCGGGCTCCGAGATCCACGTCTCCGCCACGGAGCTCGCCCCCGATCGACTCGTGCTCGGCGTCCTGGACCACGGCGGCGGCGTGGCCGTGGAGGACCTCGACCGGATGTTCGACGTCGGCTGGCGGGCGGATGTGGCGCGGAGCACGCCCGACGACGGGCTCGCCGCCGGCGCGGGGCTCGGGCTCGCCATCGCGCGGGGGCTCGCCCGCGCGCACGGCGGCGACGTCTACGCCGAGCACGCCGCCGGAGGCTTCCGGGTGAACGTGCTGCTGCCGCGGTCCTCCGGTGAGGATCCGGCGCCGCACACGATCTGACGCCGGACGGCTACGCCGAACGGACGCCTCAGTGCGTCGCGTGGTCTGCGCCCGCTGCGGACAGGGCGCTGCCGCGATCGAGTCGGCGCAACACCGTCGGAGCGACGACACCGTGCAGCAGAACGCTCAAGACGACCGTGACCACCATGACATCGAGAACGAGGTCCGCCTCGACGCTGTTCGTCGGCAGTGCGTTGAAGGCGAGCAGGCCGAAGACGATGGACGCGGTTCCCCGCGGGCCGAGGGCGCCGATGAGCACACGGTCCCGTCTCCCGACGGAACTGCCCATCAGCGAGAGCCAGACCGGCACCATCCGCAGAAGCGTCAGAGCCAGCACGGCGAAGAGGACCACCGCCGGATCGATCCCGTCGAGGACCGCCACAACCGCCGTGCCGCCGAGCATGAACCAGACGAGATTCGACGCGAGCAGACCCGTCTCCTCGACCAGGATCAGTTCCGCGTGGGGGATCGTCCGCTCAGGGAGACGACGCGTCCGAGCGACGCGATAGGCCACGCCGGCGACGAACGCCGCGACGAAGCCGTTCGCGTGCACGACGGGGATCAGGATCGCGACACCATAGGCGATGAGCGGAAGCAACAGCATGACGAAGCGCACACCGCCGTCATCGGCGAACCCCCGTGCATGCAGCACGCGCACAGCCCACCCCACGAGCGCTCCGAAGGCCACCCCGACGGCGATGGCGACCGCCGTCGCCGGAACCGCGGTGAGGAACGCGCTCACGAAGTGCTCCACCTCGGTGTCGAGCATGCCGTCGTCCTGGCCCGACTCGGCCCGCAGGACCCCGGTGATGACCACTGAGGTCGCCAGGGCCATGCCGAACAGCGGTGACACGAGGCCGTCGTTGTAACCGCTCTCGACGTTGAGGATCTGGCGGACCCGGGGCGGGACGTGCCGCAGGCGCAGGATCCGCGCGGCCGGGGCGAAGTCGGTAGGCATCACCACACAGGCGATGACGAGGATCACGAAGACCGAGTTCGGCATGACCAGCACTCCGGCGACCACGGCCAGGATGAGCGACAGCGGCAGACCGATCAGGATGAGACGGAGCGTCGCGCGTCCCTCTCCCCCGAAGATGCCCTTGCCGCTGACGGCGGTCGCATCGACGAACAGCAGGATGGCGAGGACGACCTCGACGACCTTCTCGCTCCACTCCGCGTCGATGGCGCCTTCGAAGGCCGGGAGATCGGCAGCCACCGTCGCCGCGCCGAGGACGATGAGGGCCGCAGGCCCGGCGACCCCCCAGCGCTCGAACCGATGCGAGACGAGCGACCAGAGCAGCACGGCCACCAGGCCGATCAGCACCAATGGGGACATCGCCGCTCCTTCTCACAGCGCGGCCGCCGACGCCTCGGCCCCGCGGGTCCCGTCCGACACCTCCTCGGTGTCTGCACGCCCACCGCTGAGGATATCGGTGCGGCGGCCCCGTCAGGTGCCCCCGGCGGCGGCGACCTCCAGGAGCGTCCGGCTCGTCGGCGTGAGGTCTCTCGTCGTTCCCCGCCAGAGCGCCGTGATCGGTCGGATCAGCCGCTCGCCCGCGATCGGCACGACGTGCAGGCGGCCGAGCCTGATGTCGTCGGCGACCGCGCGCCCGGAGAGGAGGGCGACGCCGAGCCCGCCCACGACGGCCGAGCGCACGGCCGCGGAGGTGGGGAGCACGGCCGCCGGTTCCGGCGCATCATGTCCCAGGCGTTCCCTGACGGTCCGCTCCCAGGCATCGCGGGTGCCGCTGCCGGACTCGCGCGCGACGATCGGCGTTGCGGCGACCTCCGCCAACGACACCTCGTCCCTCCGCGACCACGCATGCGCGGGCGCCACGACGAGGACCAACTCGTCGGTGGTCACGGCGGTGGACGCGAGGTCGTCGGGCACGCGGGGCGTCTCGATGAATCCGAGGTCCGCCGCACCCGAGCGCACCCGCGCGATCACGGCCTCGCTGTTGCCGGTCGCCAGGGTCACGGCGGTGGGGATGCGCCCCTCGTCCTGCTGACGCCTGCGGAGATCGACGAGCCAGCCCGGGAGCAGATGGGCCGAGACGGTCTGGCTCGCGGCGACCGTCAGCTCGCGCCGGCTCTCCTCGCGCAGGGTCTCGATCCCCGCTCGGAGACGGGAGGCGGCCGCGAGGACCTCCTCGCCCCAGCTGACGACGACCTCGCCCGCCGGCGTCGGGCGGACCCCGCCGGGCGAACGGCGGAAGAGCTCCAGCCCGACCTGTCGTTCCACGCTCCGCAGTCGCGCGGACGCCGACTGCTGCGTGACGCCGACCTCCCGCGCCCCCGCCGAGATCGACCCGTGCCGCGCCACCGCCGCGAGCAGCTCCAGGGCGGGCAGATCCGGCACCGTCCGCATCGTCTCCATCCCCACAGTCTGGTCCTGTATCTCCACCGGCACCACCCGGCTACCCGGCGCAGGACGGCTCGCGCACGCTGGATCCATGCCCTCCCCCGCCGCGTCCGCCGCCGATCGCCCGCGCCTGCTCGCCGTCGTCCCCGGAGTCGGCCTGACGGCCCTCATCGCCGCAGTGTCGACCGTTCTCGGCGGTCTGGCGCCCGTCGCCGGGTCCGCGCTGCCCGCCCTGCTCATCGGCGTCGCGATCTCGCTGTGGCGTCGGCCCGGTCCCCTGCTCGCCCCGGGCGTCGCGGTCTCCGGTCGCCTCCTCCTGCAGACCGCTGTCGTCCTGCTCGGTGTGCAGATGTCCGTGGCCGACGTCCTGCGCGTCGGGCTGGAGTCCCTCCCGGTCATGCTGACGAGCCTCGCCGTGTGCCTCCTCGGGGCGTGGGCTCTCGGTCGGGCGCTGCGGGTCGAGCGCCGCCTCACCACGTTGATCGGTGTGGGCACGGGGATCTGCGGCGCCTCCGCGATCGCGGCCGTCTCCCCCGTCATCGCGGCGACGGGAGCCGAGATCGCCTACGCCATGACCACGATCTTCCTGTTCAACGTGCTGGCCGTGGTCCTCTTCCCCTTGCTCGGGCATGCGCTTCAGCTCGATCCGCACACGTTCGGCCTGCTCGCCGGCACCGCGGTCAACGACACCAGCTCCGTCGTGGCGGCCGCAGCCGTCTACGGCTCCGCGGCGTTGGGCTTCGCGGTCGTCGTGAAGCTCGTTCGCACGCTCATGATCATCCCGATCAGCGTCGGACTCTCGATCGCCGAAGCCCGGCGCCACTCCCGCGGACGCCGGCTCACGCCGCGAGGGATCGTCCGGCTCGTGCCCTGGTTCCTCGTCGGCTTCCTCCTCGTCGCCGCCGTCACCTCCACGGGGATCGTCCCCGCGTCCGTCCGCGACGGCCTGTCGGCGATGAGCGGCTTCCTCATCGCGATGGCCCTCGCCGCGATCGGCCTGTCCACCGACGTCGCGGCCCTGCGCAGGGCCGGGTGGCGCCCCCTGGCGCTCGGAGCGATCCTGTGGATCCTGGTGACGGCGACATCCCTGGCGACGATCGCCCTGCTCTGACGACAGCGACGGGACCGTCCAGAGACGACGGTCCACGGCGACCAGGCGGTCACGGAGCCCAGATCGGGGTGGATGCCATGATGAAACGGTGTTCAGCTATGAGCTCCCCCCGTCGAGGGCCGTCCAGGCGCTGCGCAACGGCACACGCCCGGAAGCCGCCTTCCGGAACGTCTCGACCTTCCTGGCCCGCTGCACGACAACGACGGCACAATCGCCCGAGAGCATCAGAGTCACGGTGAACGACCACCCCGACCGGAGCACCCGGACGCTCCGCGAGCAGCTGGAGAGCCAGTTCGGAGCGGCGCGGGTTCACTTCGACGGGCTCTACACGCAGTACGCGTGGGATCCGTCCGTCACCATGCTCGACGCCGTCCTGACATTCGCCTTCACCACGGACGTGAGCGAACCTGCCGTCCGTCCTCTCGTCGAGACGCGGCTCGACTACTTCTTCGCTTTCACGGATCCCGCAACGGGAGCGCCGCTTCCCGGCCAGGACTCCGTCCCCGTCCCGCGGCCCGGTGGTGGTCTGCGTCGCTACCCCCACTCTCTTCTGTCGGTGTTTCTCGCGCGGCGGTCGACAGGGATGCCCGAGTGGCTGTTCCCTTTCGAGGATCAGGGAGAGTTCCAGGACTACCTCTCCTCGATCCGGGATCTCCTGCCGTTTCAGAAGTTCGACCTCCACGCGCTCCGACGCGTGCACCACGGCGCTAACGGTCCCTACCTGCGCCGCATCACCGTTCCGGCACTCTGACCGACGCCGCATTCGGCCGCTCTGGATCCGGAAGGACGCGGCGTCCTAGAGCCAGCCCTTGCGCTTGAAGACGAGGTACAGCACGAACGCGCCGCCCACCATGAGCCCGATGGCCATGGGGTACCCGAAGACCCAGTGCAATTCCGGCATCGCATCGAAGTTCATGCCGTAGACGCCCGCGACGATCGTCGGGGCGAAGAAGATGGCGGCCCAGCTGGAGATCTTCTTGACCTCCTCGCCCTGCCGGATGCTCTCCTCGGTCATCCGCCGCATCTCGTCGTTCTGGCGGCGGGCGACGATCGTCGACTCCACCGTGAGGGCGTTGTCCAGCACCGTGCGGAAGGTGGCCGAGCGGTCGATCACCCGGATGGTGTGGTCGAGGACGTCGCGCAGGTAGCGTTGCAGCTCGCCGTCGACGGCGTACTTCTCGGATCCCCGCAGGAGCGCCTCGAGCATCTCGCGCAGCGGCTGCGTCGCCCGCTGGAAGCCGATCACCTCGCGGGAGAGCTCGTAGATGCGCTGAGTGAGGTCGGACTCGGCCACGAACAGCTGCGCCTCGATCTCGTCGATGTCGTTCTCCAGGCCCGCCACGACCGGCGCGTACTCGTCGACGACCTCATCGAGGATCGCGTACAGCACCGCTTCCGGACCCCGCGCCAGCAGCGCGGGGTCGTTCTCCAGCCGGTGGCGCACCCGGCCCAGGCTCGGGGATTCGGCATGGCGGATCGTGACGACGAACGTGGGGCCCACGAACACGTGGAGCTCCCCGAACTCCACCTCCTCCACGTCGTCCAGGTACCGAGCGGGGCGCAGGACCAGGAAGAGCGTGTCGCCGTAGCGCTCCAGCTTCGAGCGCTGGTGCCCGGTCAGCGCGTCCTCCACCGCCAGCTCGTGGAGTCCGAACTCGGCCGCGACCTGGCGCACCTCCTCCTCGCTGGGCCGGTAGAGCCCGATCCACCCCATGCCTCCGCGGGCATGCATCAGCTCGAAGGTCTCCGCGAGCGACGCCGGGTTCTCCGTGCGCACGCCGTCGACGTAGATGCCGTTGTCGACGATCGCCATCGACGCCTCCTCCTCGCTCAGCTCGGCGGACGACCGACGGTCAGTCGTCGTCGCCCTCGCCCTCGTCCTCCCCGGCGGGCTCCTCCGCGGCCGGCTGGTCGACGGGGCAGATCGCCTGGCTGCCGATCACCTCGTGGTACTGCTCCGCGGTGAAGGGGAGCCCGAACTCGGGGGCGGCGGCGCCCTTGGCGGCGGGGGCCTTCGACCCGATCGCGGCGAGCTCGAAGGCGAGCGCCGAGATCAGCGCACCGCCGCCCGAGGAGCCGTTGAGCACGACGGCGACCGTGAAGCCGCTCGCCGGGTCCGAGTACGCGGCGGTGAGGTAGCCGGGCGCCCAGCCCTGCTGTCCCACCATCGTCCCCACGAGGTACCCGCCTCCCGTCGCCTGGAACCAGGACGGCGCGCCGTCATAGGCCGGCAGGGGCGCGCCGAAGCGGGCGGGCTCGTCCTTGGTGCGCAGCGCCTGCTTCGCCTCGGCCTGCGCGTAGCGGCCGAGGTCCTCGATCGTCGAGACCACGCCCGAGTCGGTGAACCCGATGCTCGCGGAGCTCACCGTGACGTCCACCGGAGCGGCGCAGTCGTAGCCGCCCTCCGGCGTCCGCGGCGCGTACGTGCCCGCGAGCACGGGCCCGTCGCTCGGCGCGGCCGGCCGCGCCGAGGGGAGGCTCGTGCTGTTCAGGCCCAGAGGACCCGTGACGTAGGTGCGGATCAGGGACGCGGCGCTCTGGCCGCTCGCCCGCTCGAGCGCCTGGCCGAGGAGAAGGTACGCCGCGTCGGAGTCCCGGAAACCGCCGCCCGGGGCCGTGCGCTGCTGCTCCATCCCGTAGCTCGCGAGCTCCTTCGGGTTCCACATGCGCGTGGGGTTCGAGAGCCAGTTCGACTCCGCGATCGACGAGCTCAGCCCCAGGCCGGACGTGCCGTTGCAGAGGTCCAGGAGCGTCACGTCGGCCAGATCGGGGACGCCGGCGACCCACGTCGTCACGGAGTCCTCCAGCGCCACGGTGCCGCGGTCCGCCAGCGCATAAAGCACGTCGCACGTCATGAGCCGCGTGACGTCGCCGATGCGGAAGGCCATGTCCGTGCTGGCGGGAGTCTCGTCCCCGGGGCCCGCGGTCCCGATCCCGGTGACCCACGAGCCGCTCCACGGCGCCCAGACGCCGACGACCGCGCCCGTGGAACCGCTGGCAGCCATCGCGTGGGCCACGGCGTCGTGCAGCTGCGTCTGGAGGTCCTCCGGCAGCGCGCCCTCGACCTGCGGAGCCGGCGTGTACGCGGGGCTCGACTCAGGGGCGCACCCCGTCAGCGCGAGCGCGACGATCACCGCTCCCGCTGCCGCGATGCGCGTACGACGCATGGTCCGTCCGTGCACAGAAACCCCCCTGGATGTCTGAGGAGAGTCTAAGGGCCGGGCCTCCGCGTCCTCGTCATCCCTACGGATGATCCCGATCCCGCCCGTGCGCGGACGGCCGGCGGGCCGGGTCCGGGACGTCCCCTCCTGCGTAGAGTGGGGCCATGCCCAGCCCCTTCTCCGACGAGGTCGTCGCGGCGGTCCTCCGCCACATGAACGGCGATCATCAGGACGACAACCTGCTCATCGCGCGCGCGTTCGGCGGCGCCGACATCGTCTCGGCATCGATGCGCGGCTTCGACGGGGACGCCGGCGAGTGGACCGTCAGCCGCGCGTCCGGGGCTCCGGAGACGCTGCGCGTGCCCTGGCCGGGCGGTCCCATCCAGGAGCGACCCGAGGTGCGTCGCGAGGTCGTGGCCCTGTATGACGCCGCGTGCGCCGCCCTCGGCGTGGATGCTCGCCCACACGACTGACCTGCGAGCCGGCTGAGCGATCCCGATCCGCCGGCTCGGAATCCCCGTCTTTCGCTGGGTGCGGAAGTTAGGTGTGCCTTACACTCGTGCCATGGCCGAGATCGTCTCCTTCTCCGCGGCGCTGCGCGAGCGCTCCTCCGGGTCGCACTCGCGCAGTGAGCACGCCGGTTTCATGGCCTCGCTCCTGAGCGGCGAGGCGTCCCGGGAGGACTACGTCTCCCTCGTCGCTCAGCACTACTTCATCTACGAGGCGCTCGAAGAGGTGGGCGAACGGATGCGGAAGGATCCCGTCGCGTCCGTCTTCCTCAGCGACGCGCTCACCCGGCTGCCCGCCCTCGAAGCGGACCTGGACTTCCTCGTCGGCCCCGAATGGCGAGAGCGCATCGCGCCGCTGCCGGCGACCGCCCGCTACGTGGAGCGCATCCGCCAGGTCGGCGCGACCTGGCCCGGCGGTTTCGTCGCCCACCACTACACCCGCTACCTCGGCGACCTGTCCGGCGGCCTGTTCATCGGCCGGGTCATGGCCCGGCGATTCGGCTTCGAGACGAACGGGATCGGGTTCTACCTCTTCGACGCCATCGCCGACCCCGCCGCCTTCAAGGACGTCTACCGCGAGCAGCTGGACGCCGCTCCGTGGGACGAGGCCGAGCGCGAGCGGGTGATCGACGAGGTGCTGCTCGCCTACCGTTTCAACACCGAGCTGTTCGAGGAGCTCGAGGCGCAGCGCCTCGCCGCCTGACGCCCGCCCGCCCCGGTCGTTGAGCGAGCGCAGCGAGACGAAACGCCCCGCCGGGAGGCTCAGGCGGGAAGGACCGGGGTCGAGCCCTGCCGCGCCTCCCAGGCCGCGCGCATGAAGCGGCGCACGTCCTCGTCCACGCGGATGTCGCTCGGACGCAGCGGGCGGGACAGGTACAGCCCGTCGAGGGAGGTGAGCCGGGACAGCGCTACGTACGTCTGCCCGGGCGCGAATGCGCCGGAGCCCAGATCCACGATCGCGCGGTCGTACGTCTTGCCCTGCGACTTGTGGATCGTCACGGCCCACGCGAGACGGAGCGGGAACTGCGTGAACTCGGCCACGACCTCGCGCGACAGCGTCTTGGTCCCCGGGTTGTAGGCGTAGCGGAACCTCTCCCACACGGCGGGCTCGACGTCCACCTCCTCCCCGTCGATCTCGACCCGCACCGTGTCGCCCAGGATCCGCGTGACCGTGCCGATCGTGCCGTTCACCCAGCGGGGCGGCTCCCCCTGCACGCCGGCGTCGTTGCGCAGGAACATCACCTGCGCCCCGACCTTCAGCTTGAGCTCGGCGTCCGCGGGGTAGTTCGCCTCCCCGCGGCCGAAGTCGCCCGACACCTCGGCCTTCGCGGTCTGCTCGCGGCCCGGGAGCGCCGCGAGGTGACGCCGATTGATGCTGTTGACGATGTCGTTGCGGGTCGCGAGCGTGATGATGGGCGGCTCCCCCGGCTCCGGCTCCGGGGGCGTCCGCGCGCCGGCGGCGTTCAGCGCGCCCGCGATCTCCGCCGTCACCCGGCCGTACCGGACGGCGTTCAGCATCGCCTTGAACCCGTCGTCGGCCTGCCGGTGGATGCGGACGAGCTCGCGCACGTGCAGCGGCGCCCCGTGCTCGCCGACGTCCAGCATGCCCGCCTCGTCGGCGGCGCCCCCGGTCCAGACCTTCGCGTCGAAGAACCAGAACGAGCGGTAGTGGTCCTGGATGTAGCGCAGCTCGTCGCCGCGCGGGGGCACCGGCGCCAGCTGGTACGGGTCGCCGAACATCACGACCTGCACGCCGCCGAACGGCTCTCCCCGGCGCCCGCGAGCCTGGCGCAGGGATCGATCGATCCCGTCCATGAGGTCCGCGTTGACCATCGAGACCTCGTCGATCACGAGCGTGTCGATCGCGTTCAGGATCCGCCGCGTGGCGTCGGACTGATCCAGCTCGGTGTCGGCGATGAGCCCGATGGGGAGGCGGAAGAGCGAGTGGATCGTCTGCCCCTCGACGTTCAGCGCGGCCACCCCGGTGGGCGCGCACACCGCGATCTGCTTGCTCGTGTTCCAGGCGAAGTGCTGCAGGAGCGTGGACTTCCCCGTCCCGGCGCGGCCGGTGACGAACACGTGGTCCCTGGTGTCCTCGATGAGGCGGAACAGCTCGTGCTGCTCGTCGGACAGGGTGGGGATGCTCACGGATGCTCAGGCTCTCGGACAGGGGATGCGCACACCATGGTACGGCGCCCTCCTCCGGGCGCGGCGCACCTCTCCGAGGGCATTCGGGCTCGGCACAGTCCCACTGCCTAGACTGGCGCCCATGGAGCAGCCGAGCGACGTCCCGACGCGCCGTCGTCCGGCTCGCCTGTCGTCGGATCTCGCGCTGCTGGGCGTGGTCGCGCTCGTTCTCGTCGCCGCGCTGGGCGCCGGCGGCGTCACCCTGTACCGCGAGTTCTACAGCCCCTCGGCGTTCGTCACGCGCTACCTCGACCTCCTCGCGCAGCACCGCGCCTCTGACGCCCTGCGCCTCCCCGGGGTGGCCCTGGATCGCGAGGCGCTGGACGGGGATGCGGCCGCCGCCTCGGACGCGCTTCTGCGCGGAACGGCTCTCGCTCCCCTGACCGACTACACCGTCGCCGACGAGCGCGTGGACGGGGACGAGACCCTCGTCACCGTGGAGTACCGCGCGGGCGGGCACGCCGGACGGACGACCTTCCACGTCGCCCGGGAGGGCTGGCTCGGGGTCGCGCCGACGTGGCGGTTCTCGCAGAGCCCCCTCGCGGTCGTGTCGCTGACGGTGCGCGGCGCCGAGCAGTTCACGGTGAACGGATTCGAGCTCGACCGGCGTCAGGTCGCGGCCGGGGGCGTGGACGCGCCGCCGCTGGAGCCGGTGCCGCTCCTCGTCTTCTCCCCTGGCCTGTACTCCGTGAGCGTGGACACCCCGATGTCGGCCACGCCCGGGATCGGGGTCCTCGCGGACGCGCCCGGTGCGACCGTCCCGGTCGACGTCCAGGCCCAGCCGACGGACCAGTTCGTGCAGGTCGTGCAGGAGCGGGTGGACGAGTTCCTCACTCAGTGCGCCACGCAGCAGGTGCTCATGCCGGCGGGATGCCCGTTCGGGATGACGGTGCAGAACAAGCTCGCCTCCGACCCGCACTGGTCGATCGTGGAGATGCCGAAGGTCTCCGTGGAGCCCGACGGCGCGAACTGGCGGATCCCGCCGACGGACGCGGTCGCGCACATCGTCGTCGACGTCCAGTCGCTGTACGACGGCAGCATCCGCGAGGTGGACGAGGACGTGCGGTTCCGGATCGATGCCACGATCCAGGTGCTCCCGGACGGCGCCGCCTCCATCGTCGTCGGCTCCCCGGACCTTCCCATCGACGACGGCGACTGATCGGCCGCCCGATCACTGTGACGGTCAGCGCCGGGGGGGCGCCTGCCGCGCCTCCCGCTCCGCCGCGCGGCGGTCCTTCTCCGCGAGCTCGGCCAGGCGCGCGTTGTACTCGGCCAGCTCCGCGTCGCCGGTGCGGTCCGCGTGACGGTCGGCCCGCTTCTCCGCGCGGGCGTCGCTGCGGCTCCACTGGATCGCGACGGTGATGGCGAGGATGAGCGTGGGGATCTCGCCGATCGACCACGCGATGCCGCCGCCGATGTACTGGTCCTCCATCGGCGTCGGCCCCCAGGTCCGCCCCATCGATCCGAACCACTCCGCCACCATGAGCCCGGACTGCATCATGATCGCCATCCCGAAGAAGGCGTGCATGGCCATGACCGCGATGAGCGTGATCAGCCGGCCGGGGTAGGGCAGGCGCTTGGGCACGGGATCGGCGCCGATCAGGGAGAGCACGAAGAGGTAGCCGGAGATGAGGAAGTGGATCGTCATCCACTGGTGCCCGATGTGGTCCTTCATCGCCCAGCGCACGAGGTCCGTGAAGTAGAACGCCCACAGCGACACGATGAAGATCGCCGCGGCCGCGAACGGGTTCGTGACGACCTTCGAGAACGGCGAGTGCACGGCCCAGAGGATCCACTCCCGCCCGCCGCGCGTTCCGTCCTCGCGCTTGTCGATCGCACGCAGCGCCAGGGTGACCGGCGCGCCGGACACGAGCAGCAACGGGATCGCCATCGACAGCATCATGTGCCCCATCATGTGGATGCTGAAGAGGAACTCCTGATAGGCGTTGATCGGCCCACCGGTCACCCAGACGAGCAGCAGCATGCCGAGGATCCAGAGGACGGTGCGGTGCACGGGCCAGGAGTCGCCGCGGGCCCGCAGCCGGCGGACGCCGGCCAGGTAGAAGACGATCCCGAACGCCGCCGCGGTCAGCCAGATCAGGTCGATGTTCCACTGGGTGAACCAGCGGTCGAGGGTGAACTCGGGCGGAAGGGGCGATCCGGTGAGGATCTCCGCCGGTGTCCGGGACGACGCCGGCTCGGTCCCGGTCGGCGGGGGCGTGCGGGCCAGGGCCGCCGCCGCTCCCGAGGCCAGTCCCATGAGCGCGAGCTCGGCGAGCACCAGGGTCCAGAACCAGCGGGTCGCGTTCCCGGTGGTCTCGATGCGGGGGATCAGCCGCGTGCGGTACCAGGCGCCGAACGCGCCCAGCAGGAGCAGCAGCACCGCCTTCGCGATGACGAGCGCGCCGTATCCGGAGGACCACAGCGCTTCCCAGGTGCCGACGGCGACGATGGCGCGGGCCACGCCCGAGACGGCGACCACGGCGTACGCCGCCAGGGCGATCGCGGAGTATCGGCGCAGGAGCGGGCCGAAGCGGGTGAGCTCGGTGCGCGTGCCGTGCAGGATCACCAGCAGCACCAGGCCGCCGAGCCAGACGGCCGCGCCCAGCGTGTGGAGCAGGATCGAGTTCACCGCGGCGGTGTGCCCGGCGAGGTCGCCCGCGTGTCCCTCGGTGGCGAGCGGGATGAAGGCCGCCGCCGCGAGGATCGCGGTGAGGAGGGCCGCGAGCCAGCTGCGGAAGGCGAACGCGGAGATCGTGATCACGGCCGCGGCGAGGACGGTGATCAGCCAGGCGCGACCGAGGTTGGTCTCGACGAGGAACCGCCCGAACTGCGCACCGAACTCGGGCCCCGAGTCGAGCTTGACCGGGAACACGTTCATGAACGTGAGGAAGGCCGCCCCCGCGGACGAGACCGTGAACACCGCGGCGCCGATGGATGCGGCGTCCAGCGCCACGTCGAACGACCGCTTCCCGCTCTGCAGCCCGAACAGCGCGAGCACGAGCGAGCCCAGCATGACGGCGCCGCTGAGGTTGCTGAGCAGCTTCACCAGCGGGAGCCCCCAGCGCACCACCGGTCCCGAGTCGGCGATCACGGCCGGAGCCGCGCCCCCGCCGAGGGCCAGTCCGACGAGCGCGGCGACGACGGCGGCCACCACGAGGATCACGGGTCCCGCGATGCGCGAGACGGCGGCCTGCGTCGACACGACGCCCTTCGTCGGGGGCGGGCTGGACGGGCGGTTCACCCCTCCAGCCTAGGCGCGTCACCTATGCGCCCCCGGCGCAGCCCGGTGGGGACGCTGAAGGCCGTCCCGCAGCGACTGCGGGACGGCCTTCGAGGCGAGACGTCTTACTTGACGGCGGCCTTGAGCTTGGAGCCGGCGGTCACCTTGACGCGCTTGCCGGCCGGGATCTTGATCTCGGCGCCGGTCTGCGGGTTGCGGCCGGTGCGCGCGGCGGTCGCGACCTGCTCGAAGGAGATCCAGCCCGGGATCGAGACCTTGCTGCCCTTGGCAACGGCGTCCGAGACCGTGGCGAACAGAGCGTCGAGCACGCCCGAGACAGCAGCCTGGCTCTGACCGGTGGCGCTGGCGATGCTCGCGACGAGCTCGGTCTTGGTGATGGACTTGTCAGCCATGTCATCCTCCAGCGACGAAAGGCTCGTCGCTTGTTTTTCGAAGTTCCGCGGGGCGGACGCCCCCCGTTGGTCGAATGACCGCCTCGAATGTATCAACTCCGCCCCGTTTTTCCGCGTCATTTCGCGGGTTTCCACGTATTGGGGCGGCGTGTCGCGCCTCATGCGTCACACCAGTCACACCCGTGATCCCCAGACGTGCCCGCGCCCCTTCCCGTGCAGCGGCCACAACAGCAGACGACTGCCACTCCGGCGGAGGCCGCACGTCGGATCCACCGCCGATGCGCGGGTTCTCCGACGCGGCAGCGCGGCAGGGCAGGGAGCGCGGCGGCGCGGCAGGGCAAGGGAGACGGGCAGGGACGCAGAAGGGGCGAGGATCCGAAGATCCTCGCCCCTTCTGAAGGCGTCGTGCTTACCAGCTCGACTTGGTCACGCCGGGGAGCTCCCCGCGGTGCGCCATGTCACGGAAGCGGACGCGCGAGATGCCGAACTTCGTGAGGACACCGCGCGGACGGCCGTCGATGACGTCGCGCGAGCGCAGACGCACCGGCGACGCGTTGCGGGGAAGCTTCTGCAGGCCGACGCGGGCGGCCTCGCGCTGCTCGTCGGTCGAGTTCGGGTCGACCAGAGCCTTCTTGAGCTCCAGACGACGCTCGGCGTAGCGGTCGACGACCGCCTTGCGCTGCTCGTTGCGAGCGATCTTGCTCTTCTTGGCCATGATTAACGCTCCTCGCGGAATTCGACGTGCTTGCGAACCACCGGGTCGTACTTCTTCAGCACGAGGCGGTCGGGGGTGTTGCGGCGGTTCTTCTTGGTCACGTAGGTGTACCCCGTGCCCGCCGTCGAGCGCAGCTTGATGATCGGACGGACGTCCTGAGCCTTCTTCGCCATTAGAGCTTCACACCCTTCGCAAGGAGGTCCTTGACCACGTTCTCGATGCCGCGCGCGTCGATCACCTTGATGCCCTTGGCGGACACGTTCAGGGTGACCTTACGGCCGAGGGACGGGACGTAGTAGGTCTTCTTCTGCACGTTCGGGTCGAAGCGGCGCTTCGTCCGGCGGTGCGAGTGCGAGACGTTGTGACCGAAGCCGGGAACAGCACCGGTCACCTGGCACACTGCTGCCATGATGGTGACTCCTTCATTACCGTGAGGCCGGACGGCCCCACCCAAGATCCCTTGTCTGCACGCCTCGTCCGCACATTCGGAACGGGGAGGCATACGAACTACGCACAGGAGCGTGCGCAGACAAAGAGTCAGTCTAGCACGGCGCGACTCCGGGCGTGACACGTCCGGCTAGAGCGCCGCAGCCGCCTCGGCTGCCCCTCGCCCCCAGCGGAAGGGAGAGACGGTGCGGTCGCCCTCGATCCAGAACCGCCACGGGAACGCCGCGGTGCCCGCGAGCCCTGCCACCCCGACGCGGGGGCCCCGCGCGATCGGGAGCGGATCCGCGTCGACGTCCGCGAGCCACAGCTCGGCGACGGCGCCGGCGCGCTCGGCGCCGGTGACCGCGTCGATCCCGTCGTGCGCCGGATGGCGAAGGCCCGAGGCCTGTCCGAACCGGCCGGGGCCGCGCGCGAGATCCCGGGCGGCGACGGGGGTGAGAGGCGTCGCGGCGCCACGGCGCCGCGCGGCGGTCTCGACGCCCTCGACGACCTCGCCTGCGCGCAGGAGGATCCCGCCGGCCGACCCCTCGGGGCCGCAGACGACGTTGACGCAGGAGTGGATCCCGTGACTGAGGTACACGTACAGATGACCCGGCTCGCCCCACATCGTGGCGTTGCGGGCCGTCCGCCCCATCCGCGCATGGGAGCCGGGATCCGCGGTCTCCCCGGTCCCCTTGCCGTGGTACGCCTCGACCTCGGTGATGCGCAGGACCGTCTCCTCGCCGTCGAGCACCGTGCGCAGTCTCGATCCGAGCAGACGCGGGGCGACCTCCACCGGGAGATCGGCCAGCTCGGCGCGCGTCGCACGGTGATGCCGGGACGCCGCGCCGGGCGTCCGCGTCATCGGCGGGGCCCCACGGCGCACCACGACGCGTCGAACCCGGCGAGGACGACCTTCTCCTCGCCGGTGCGGGTGTCCAGGATGTGCGTCTGCAGCGTCTTCGGCAGCGGCAGCAGGGAGCGGTCGTACGGGTTCTCGACGAGGTTCGGCGCCACCACGATCGCGGAGTACTGGCCGCTCGGCGAGGGGCACGCCTGCATGATCGCATCCGATCCGGTGACGGACAGCAGCATCTGCGCCGTGCCGTCGTCGTCCACGCGCGCGATGCCCTGACCCGTCGGCAGGCCCGAGGCGTCGCGGTCCACCGTGTGGCGCAGAGTGCCGCCGGGGAACGGCGTGATCGACGTGGACAGTCCGTAGTCCGGGTTCGACGGTGCCAGCGGCTTCTCCGATCCGTCGGCGAGATCGAGCTCCAGCAGCGTGTTGGAGCGCTCGATGATCGCGGTGTACGTGCCCCGCGAGATCCCGAGGATCGACTGCGCCAGTCCGAGGTTGGTCGCCCCGGCCTCCGCCGAGCGGTCGTCCACCCACAGGGTCCCGGTGAAGTCCACGAACAGCGCCGACGACGTGTCCGGGACGAACTGCCACTCCGCGACGCTGGGCGTGGATCCGCCCACCTCGACGATGCGGGGGTCTCCGCCGCGGACCGACTGCGTCACGAGCACGCTCGCACGCCCGCTCGTGGCGGAGATCTTCTCGTCCGTGAAGGTGTAGCCGACCAGGCCGCCCCGATCGGAGACCTGCAGCATGGACAGGTAGCCGTCGCCCGGGAGCGGCAGCTCCTCCTCGTGCGTGCCGTCGAGGTCCATCACCCGCAACGACGACAGGCCGCCCTTCTCCACCGCGACCACCAGCCGATCGGCGGTCGCGCGGAAGTCCTGGATCTGCGCGGCGCTGTACACCGGCACGGCGCGCTCTCCGCCCAGGTCCGTCCGGAAGATGGTGTCGTCGCCCTCCGCGTCGCGCTGGAGGAGGAAGATCTGCGACTCGGGGGTGCGGAAGGTCGTGTGCAGCGCCCCGGCCGGACCGCCGCCGGTGCCGGTGACGTCCGCCACGGTGACGGCGTACTCGGTGTCGTCGTCCAGCGGCACGGTGAAGCGGATCCCGAGTGCTCGGCCGGCGGTGTCGAGGGTGAAGGGCACGGCGGGCTCGATCGTCACCTGCTCGGGGGCGACCTCGGCCAGCGGCTCGTTGGCCCGGAGGATGAGCCGGGTGCCGGACGACTCGATCGCCGCGCGCGGGTCCACCGACACGCTGCTCACGCGAGGCCCCTGGATCAGGCTCACCGCGCTCAGCCCCCCGACGAGCAGCACGAGGGCCCCCAGCACGCCGCCCAGCAGCAGCGCGAACCGTGGTCGGCGCCCGCGACCCGACGAGGCGGCCGCGGCGCCGTCGGTCGCGGCCCCCGCCTCGCCGGCAACGGGCGCGCCCTCGTACCCCGGATAGGTGCGCGCGGGGTCGCGCCGAGCACCCGGGGCGGGATCGATGTGCCACACCGGCGCCGTGTCGATGTGCGGCCCCTGCTCGGCGGGCTCGGCCGTCGGCGCGGGGTCCATAGGCTCGTCGGGTGCAGCGGGCTCCGCGGGGTCGGCCGTTTCGGCGGCCGGTGCAGGCTCGGCCGTCGGTGCAGGCTCGGTCGGCTCCACGGGCGCGGCCGGCTCCGGGGAGGTCGCCGCCGCCCTCGCCGCCTCCGCCTCGCGGCGGGCCCGCGCCTCCGCACGGGTCAGCGGGCGGGGCGCGTCGGCGCCGGCCGCTCCGGGACCCACGTGCGTCGGATCCGTGCCGCGGGGGTCCTCAGTGCTCATACGGATCCCCCGGCTCGTCGACGCGGGTCACGCCCGAGGGCTCCACGCGCAGGGTGCCGTCCTCCAGCGCCCGCACCGTCCCGGTCACCTCGACCCAGTCTCCGACCGCGTAGTCGCTCTGCCAGGCGTCGATCTGCACGGGCACCGCGGCGGGCTGCGCGTCGATCACGCAGTGCGTGATCACCATGCGGGTGAGTCGAGCCTCGTCCCCCTCGTCGCCGGCCGGGGTGAGGAACCCGGTCAGCGTCACCTCGGCGCCGTCGTACGTCTCGGGCCGCGCGGCGGTCGCGAACACGCTCGCCCAGTCGCCGATCCCGAAGACGCTGGTGTCGGTCGCCGCCCCCAGGGTGACGGTGTCGGCGCCGGCGAAGAGGACGTCCGATCCCGGTGCGCGCGACATGGCGAGATCCACCGAGAGCGAGGCCGGCGGCAGGAGCAGAGCGCCGGCGGCGACGCCGGTCGCGAGCACGCCCCCGGTGACGACCGCCGCGGTCCCGGCCGCACGGCGCACCGGTCCCCGGCGGTGCCCGGCGCCCGCCTCCGCGGCGTCGTGGCTGTGATCGTCGGCGTGGCCGTGATCGTGGGCCTGGCCGTGATCGTGGCCGTGGTCGTCCTCGGTGCCGAGCGGCAGGGTGCACGACCACACTGCGCCGATCAGCGTCACCACCGCCGCCGCGCAGGCGAACCAGACCGTCTCCGGGCTGATGTAGAGCGTGAGCCGACCGGTGACCCCCAGCACGAGCGTCACGACCGAGATCACGGCGGCGAGGCCGACCCCCAGCCAGCGGGTGCCGAGGCCGCGCAGCCGGCGGCTGCGCGGGGAGCGCTCGGCGGCGGGGGCGGTGAGCACGGCGTCAGACAAAGACGTTCACCCCGATCCCGATCCCGAACGCCGCCAGGACGACGACCGCCACGATGCCCGCGATGGTCCGCGCGGTGAAGGTGGTGCGCAGCAGCGCGATCATCTTGATGTCGACCAGCGGGCCGACGAGCAGGAACGCGATGATCGCGCCGGAGGAGAACGTGGAGGCGAAGGACAGCGCGAAGAACGAGTCGACGTTGGAGCAGATCGCCACCGTCACCGCGAGCGCGATCATCGCGACGATCGAGAGCACCGGGTTGGATCCGATCGCCAGCAGCGCGTCCCGCGGGACGAGCACCTGCACGGCCCCGGCCAGCGCCGAGCCGATCACGAGGGCGGGCATGACGGCGCGCAGCTCCACGAGGAACTGCACGAGGCTCCGCCGCACCGGCGTTCCCGGCTCGTGAGCCGCGCGGTCGCAGGTGTCGAGGAAGTGGGACGTCAGGAGGGCGTCCGGCGAGGGATGCCGGCTGTAGATCCACCCGATGAGGTTCGCGATCACGTAGCCGCCGACCAGGCGCGCCACGAGGATGCCGCCGTCCCATCCGAACGCCGCGTGCGTGGTCAGGATGACGATCGGGTTCACGATCGGCGCCGCCATGAGGAACGTCAGCGCCTCCGCCGGGGCGAGCCCGCGCATCATGAGCCCGCGCGCGAACGGCACGTTGCCGCACTCGCACACGGGGATGAGCATGCCCAGCAGCGACAGCACCGCGCGGCGCGCCCAGGCGCGTCGGGGAAGGATGCGCTCGATCACGCCGGAGGGCAGCCATACCTGCACGAGGATCGACAGGAGCACGCCCAGCACGACGAACGGCAGCGCCTCGAACAGCACGCTGAGCGACAGCGTCAGGCCGTCCTGCAGGCGGGTGGGGAGGGTGGCGGGGAACAGCGTCGGCGCGAACACGTCGATGAGGACGAGCGCCACGACGACGGCGACGCCCACCGCGGCGCCGAGCGCCTTCGCGCGCGCCGACATCGGCTCGCGTCGCCGCGACGGGGGTCCTGCGGGCGCCGTGCGACGGGGCGGTGCCGTGGTCGTCACGCCGCGCTCACGCTTCCTGGACGGCGGTCGCGTCGTCACGCGCGCCGGCGTTGGCGCACGTGGCGCAGAGGCCGAAGATGTCGACCACGTGCTCGGCGTCGCGGAACCCGTGCAGCGCGGCGGTGCGGCGTGCCCACTGCTCGACGTCGGACGCCTCGATCTCGACCGTCAGGCCGCACGAGCGACAGATGAGGTGATGGTGGTGCCCCTCGCTGCTGCAGGCGCGGTAGAGCGCCTCGCCCTCGGGGCTCTGCAGGGAGTCGGCCTCGCCCGAGGCCGCGAGCCCGGCGAGAGCGCGGTACACCGTCGCCAGGCCGATCCCGGTCTTCTCCTCGCGCAGCGTCGCGAACAGCGACTGCGCGCTCACGAAGCCGCGCGCATCCGCGAGCGCGTCCCGCACCCGCTCACGCTGCCACGTATTGCGCTGAGCCATGCCCCCGAGTCTATTCCGCGGGACTGACGCCGGACTGGGAACCGGCTCAGCCGACGCCGCGCTCACCCGGCCGGCTCTGCACGCCGGCGATGATGGCATCGATGGCGACCGCCGCCCGACGGCGCAGCTCCGGAGGCGCGGTGTCGACGAGGGGCCCGTGCAGGGCGAGCTCGGCGAAGCCGTGGACCGTCGCCCAGCACGCCCAGGCGGCGTCGTCGCGGGACGCCGGAGCCACCGCGCCCTCGGCCACCAGGGCGTCGAGCGCGTCGATCAGCGCCCCGTAGGCAGGCGACTGGGCGAGCTGGGCGGGGCCGGGCGGGCGGCCGCCGAAGAAGGCCACGGCGAACCATCCCGGCTCGGCGAGCGCGAAGTCCACGTACGCGCGGCCGATGCGCCGCAGCCGCGCCACCGGGGTCGCCCCCTCCTGCGCGGCCATCGCGGCGGCGAGCCGGACCTGGATCGCGTCGGCCGTCGCCTCGAGGAGGGCGTCCCGGTGGGGGAAGTGCCGGTAGGCGGCGTTCGGCGAGACGCCGACGCGGCGCGTGGCCTCCCGAACGGTGAGCGCGTCCGGTCCGCCCTCGCGGGTCAGCTCGACCGCGGCCTCCACGAGCGCCGCGGCGAGATCGCCGTGATGATAGGCCACCTCTTGTCCTCCCGACGCTCGATGTGTACGGTGTGAACATACCAGATGTGTACAGCGTGAACATCGGAGGCCTCATGCCCGCACCCACCACTCCGCTCCCCCCGGTCGTCGACGAGGAGACCTGGCGCGAGGAGCTCGCCCGCCTACGCGTCCGCGAGAAGGCCGCGACCCGCGAGCTCGACGCCATCGCCGCCGAGCGCCGGCGGCTCCCCGCGGTGAAGCTCCCGAGATACACGCTCACCGCGGAGGACGGGTCGACCGTGACGCTGGCCGACGTGTTCGAGGGGCACAGCCAGCTCATCACCTACCACCACATGTGGACGGACGGCGCCCGGTGGCAGTGCGGGGGATGCACCGGCCTGACCTCGCAGTGGGGCCGGACCGGCGGGCTCGCCAACGTGGACGCGCGCTTCGTGATCGTCACGAACGGCCCGATGGACGAGATCCTCGCCTACAAGAAGCGCGTCGGGAACCTGATGACCTGGTACTCGTCGGCCGGCAGCCCCTTCGGGGCGGACGTCGACGCCGGGCCGGGCGAGGGGTTCGCGATCAACGTCTTCCTCCGCGACGGCGACGACGTCTACCGCACCTGGCACACGTCCGATCGCGGCGCGGAGCAGTTCGGCCTCCTCTTCTCCCTCTACGACGTTCTCCCGTACGGGCGCCAGGAGCAGTGGCAGGACGTCCCGGAGGGGTGGCCGCAGGGCCCCACCTATTCGCACTGGCTGGACGCGAAGGACGTCGCCGAGCTCTACGGGGATCCGACCGCCTGAGCGGACGTGCGAGCGGGTCCGTGACGCCGGTCAGGCGGGGCGGACCCGCTCGCGCGAGCGCTGCACGACCCAGCAGCCGAGGTAGATCGCGAACGAGATCGTCGTGATGTAGGGGCTGACCGGCAGCGGACCGGCGAGCGCCAGGAGGATCCCGCCCACGGCGGCGACGAACCCGAACAGCGCCGCCAGCAGTGGAACGGACAGGGGCCCGGCAGCGACCCGCATCGCGGCCGCGGCAGGCGTGACGAGCAGCGCCATCACGAGCAGAGCGCCGATGATATGCACCGCGACGGCGACCACGAGCCCCAGCAGCACCATGAACACGATCCCGAGGACGCCCGTGGGAAGACCCCGCGCCTGCGCGGAGACGGGATCCAGCGAGTCGAACCGCAACGGGTTCCAGATCAGGACCAGGACGACGAGGACGACCGCGCTGATCCCGATGAGCCACCCGAGGTCCGGGCTGGACACCGACACGATCTGCCCGGTCAGCAGGCTGAAGCGATTGGCGCTCCGCCCCTCGTACAGCGACAGGAACAGGATCCCGAGCCCGAGCCCGAACGGCATGAGCACGCCGACGATCGAGTTGCGCTCGCGAGCCCGGGCGCCGAGGAGCCCGATCAGCACGGCCGCGACCAGCGCGCCGCCGATCGATCCGGCCACAACGCTGCCGCCGAACAGCAGGGCCGCCGCAGCACCGGCGAACGACAGCTCGCTGACCCCGTGCACGGCGAACGCGAGGTCGCGCTGCATCACGAACACCCCGACGAGGCCGCCGACGATCCCGAGCACCGCCCCCGCGGCGATCGAGTTCGCGAGCAGCGCCACGAGCGCCCCGTAGTCCTGGAACGAGAACACGTCGCCCCAGTCGACCGCGGGCACGGCCGCCGCCACCGCTCCGGCCGCGCTCACGCGACGCTCCGCGGGTGCTGGTCGTCGTCGTGCGCATGATGCGGCTCGGCGTCCGGGATCCCGACGACGACGAGGCGGTCGCCCGCCCGCAGCACGAACACCGGGGCGCCGTAGAGATCCGTCAGCACGCGGCTCTGCAGCACCTCGTCCGGGGTCCCGAGCATGAACCGGCCGCCGGCGATGTAGAGGATGCGGTCCACCTTGCCCAGGATCGGATTGATGTCGTGGGTGACGAACAGCACGGCGGCGCCGTGCTCGCGGCGCTGGCGATCGATGATGTCCGTCACGCCCTGCTGGTTCGCGAGGTCGAGGTTCGAGAGCGGCTCGTCGCACAGGAGCAGGCTCGGGTGGTCCACGAGCGCCTGGCCGACCCGCAGCCGCTGCTGCTCGCCGCCGGAGAGCTCTCCGACCCGCCGGTCGGCGAAGGCCGACGCCCCCACGTCCGCCAGCACGTCGTCGACCCGCGCGCGGTCGGTGCGCCGCGGGATCGGCGGGCCGAACCGCGGGCCCTGGATGCCGAGGGCCACCACGTCCCGGCCGCGCAGCGCGGTGTCGGGAGCGTACGGACGCTGCTGCGGGATGTACCCGATGCGGCGGTTCCCGCGCCGGACGGGCTCCCCGCCGACGAGGATCCGGCCCGCGCTCAACGCCTGGAGTCCGAGGATGCTGCGCAGGAGCGTCGTCTTGC
This sequence comes from Microbacterium resistens, assembly GCF_021172025.1. Lineage (NCBI taxonomy): Bacteria > Bacillati > Actinomycetota > Actinomycetes > Micrococcales > Microbacteriaceae > Microbacterium > Microbacterium resistens. The sequence goes on along the minus strand of NZ_CP082781.1, from coordinate 2,978,477 downwards.
CGGAACCGCTCGGCCCGAGCACGGCGATGAACTCGCCGGGCCGGACGTCCAGATCCAACCCCGACCACAGCTCACGGTCGCCGCTGCGCCCGCCGGGACGCCGCAGGGCCGCGCCGCGGATCTGCAGGACGGGCGCGGCCGAGCCGCCGTCGGTGGCCGGGCTCACGCGCCCAGCGCCGTGGCGAGGGATGCGATCGCGTCATGCATCCACTCAGCGTACGTCTTCCCCTCGGGCAGGATCTCCGTGAACGCGACGACCGGCACGTCCGCCCCGGTCGCGGCGTCCTCGACCCGCTGCGTCTCCGGCCCGCCGGTCTGGGCGTTGGTCAGCACCGCGCGGACGCCCCCGCCCTCGATCGCCTGGAGCGCGGCGAGAAGCGTGGCCGGGGGCACGTCGCGCCCCTCCTCCACCGCTTCGGCGAACCCGTCCGGTGTGACATCCGTCAGGCCGGCCGCCGCGGCGAGGTAGCCGGGCACCGGCTCCGTCAGGATGACGTTCGCCCCGGCGGCCTTCTCCTTGAGGTCGGCGAGCTGCGTCTCCGCGTCCTCGAGCTCGGCGGTCAGCGTCGCCGCGCCCGCCTCGAAGTCGGCCTTCCCCTCGGGGTCGAGCTCGGTGAGGTGCGCGGCGATGTCCTCGACGAGGTGGCGCATGGTGTGCGGGTCGAACCAGACGTGCTCGTTGAAGCCCTCGATGTGGTCGTGACCCTCGTGGCCCTCCTCGCCGTGCTCGTCGCCGTGGTCGTGCTCGGCGTGGTCGTCCTCGGCTCCGGCGTGGTCGGAGTGCTCCGCCTCGTCGTGACCGGCGTTGCCCGGGTAGTCGTGCGAGAACTCGACGGCGGTGAGGACGGGCACGTCCGATCCGTCGAGCAGATCGTCGATGAAGGCGTCGTACCCGCCGCCGTTCTCGATGACGAGATCGGCCCCCTCGACCGTGAGCCGGTCCCGGGCGGAGGCCTCGTAAGAGTGCGGGTCCTGCGTCGCGGAACGGATGATCGAGGTCACGTCGACGCGGTCCCCGCCGACCGCCGCGGCCAGGTCGCCGTACACGTTCGTGGAGGCGACGACCGCGATCCTCCCGTCATCAGGGCTCGCCCCGCCCGCCGATCCGGCGGACGAGCACCCCGCGAGGGCGAGGGCGGCGACGGACACGAGCGAGACGGCGATCACGGGCTTCTTCACCCGCTCACTCTAAACGAAATGAGAATCGTTCTCAAACAACGGGGCGCCACGTCGCCCTCTCCCAACTTCTTCGGTCGAGTGGTCAGAAATTGTGGCCTCGCGGGGCGTCAACCCACAATTTCTGACCACTCGGCGTCCTGGCTCGCCCGGACGGCGGGGGCGCGGCGCGGGCGCATGGCGCGGCGCGGGAGCACGACGCGGGCGCGGTGTACGGCACCGTCCACGGCGCGGCACGACGCGGCGAGGGGTCGCGGCGGGGGTCAGTCGACGAGGAGGGCGGGCTCCTCCAGCACCGCGGCGACGTCGGCGATGAAGCGGCTCATCTCGTCGCCGTCGATCACGCGGTGGTCGAACGAGCCGGCCACCGTCGTCACCCAGCGCGGGCGCACCTCGCCGTCCACGACCCACGGCTTCTGGCTGATCGTCCCCATCGCGACGATCCCGGACTCGCCCGGGTTGATGATCGGGGTGCCGGCGTCCATCCCGAAGACCCCGATGTTCGTGATCGTGATCGTCCCGCCCTGCTGGTCGGCGGGGGTCGACTTGCCCTCGCGGGCCGTGAGGGTCAGACGGTTCAGAGCACGGGCCAGGTCGCGCATGCCGAGGTTCTGGGCGTCCTTGATGTTCGGGACGATCAGTCCCCGCGGAGTGGCGGCGGCGATGCCCAGGTTCACGTAGTGGCGGACCAGGATGTCCGCACCGTTCTCGCCCTGGACCCAGGCGGCATTGACCATGGGCGTGCGACGCACCGCCCAGATCACGGCGCGCGCCATGATCAGCAGCGGCGAGACCTTGACGTCGGCGAAGTCCGGCGACGCCTTGAGGCGCTTGACGAGCTCCATCGTGCGGGAGGCGTCCACCTCCTTCCACACCGTCACGTGCGGAGCGGTGTACGCGCTCTGCACCATCGCATTGGCGCTGGCCTTGCGCACGCCCTTCACCGGGATCGACTCGGTCCGCTCGTCGGGCGCCGACTCGGGGCGCTCCGGGGCGGCGCCCGCCGGCGCCGGGTGCGCCGGGGCGGCGACGCCGCGCGCCAGCCCGACCGGCGCCGGAGCTGGGGCGGGCACGGTCTCCTCGCGCACGTCGCCCCACTCGGGCGTGCGGATGTTGCGGAACACCGACGCCTGCTGCGCCTGCGTCATCACGTCCTCACGGGTGACCTCCCCGTCCGCCCCGGTCGGGGTGACGGCGGCCAGGTCCACGCCGAGGTCGCGGGCGAGCTTGCGGATCGGCGGCTTCGCGATCACGCCCACGGAGCTGCGGACGGGGCGGGCGGCCGGGCGACGCCGTCGCGAGGACGCGCCGGAGCCGGAGCCGTAGCCGACGAGCACCGACCCCGATCCCTCGTCCGCGGCAGGGGTCGAGGGCTCGGCGACGGGCGCGGGCGCGGATCCGTCGTCCTGCACGAAGGTGATGATCGGCGTGCCGACGTCGATCGTCGCGCCCTCCTCCGCGAGGAGCTCGCCGACGGTGCCGGCGTGCGGCGACGGCAGCTCGACGAGCGACTTGGCGGTCTCGATCTCGCAGATGACGTCGTTGACGGCCACCGTGTCCCCGGGCGCCACGCGCCACGACACGATCTCCGCCTCGGTGAGGCCCTCGCCGACGTCCGGCAGGGTGAAGGTCTGGGTGCTCATGATTGATCCTTACTCATTCCGGTCGGTGCACGAGCGGCTCGTCCCGGTCGTCGAGCGGGCGGGAGCACCGGCCTCAGTAGGCGAGGGACCGGTCGACGGCCTCGAGGATGCGGTCGGCATCCGGCAGGTACTCCCCCTCGAGCTTGGCCGGGGGGAACGGGGTGTCGTACCCGGACACCCGCAGCACCGGCGCCTCGAGGGCGTAGAAGGCGCGCTCCATCACCGTCGCGGCGATCTCGCTGCCCAGGCTGGTGAACCCGGGCGCCTCCTGCGCGTAGACCATCCGCCCGGTGGATCGCACCGAGTCCAGGATGGGCCCGTAGTCCACGGGCGAGAGCGAGCGCAGGTCCACGACCTCGCAGCTCGTGCCCTCCGCCTCGGCGAGCGCGGCCGCCTGGAGGAGGGTGGTGACCATGGCGCCGTGCCCGACGAGGGTGACGTCGGTGCCGCGGCGGACGATGCGCGACGCGTGCAGCGGCAGCGCCGAGGCCTCCAGCTCCACCTCGCCCTTGGGCCAGTAGCGGCTCTTGGGCTCCATGAAGATCACGGGGTCGTTCGAGCGGATAGCCTCCTGGATCATCCAGTAGGCGTCGTTCGCCGTGGACGGCGACACGACCCGCAGCCCGGGCGTGTGCGTGAAGTACGCCTCGGGGCTCTCCTGATGGTGCTCGACCGCTCCGATGTGCCCGCCGTAGGGGATCCGGATCACGATCGGCATCGAGATCGCGCCCTCGTGGCGGTAGGTGAGCTTGGCGAGCTGCGAGGTGATCTGGTCGAAGGCGGGGAAGACGAACCCGTCGAACTGGATCTCGCACACCGGGCGGAAGCCGGCCATGGCGAGGCCGATCGCGGTGCCGACGATGCCCGACTCGGCCAGGGGGGTGTCCAGCACGCGCTGTTCGCCGAAGTCCCGCTGGAGGTGCTCGGTGACGCGGAAGACTCCTCCGAGGCGGCCGATGTCCTCGCCCATGAGGAGGACGCGCGGGTCGTCCTCCATGGCCTTGCGCATCCCGGCGTTGAGGGCCTTGCTGAACGGCATCGTCTCGATGGTCATGCCCGGCCCCCTTCCGTGGCGGCGTCGGCGTCGAAGGACGCCTCGTACTGTGCGCGCCAGGCGCGCTGCTCCTCCACCAGCGGGTGCGGCTCGCTGTAGATGTGCTCGAACACCATCGCCGGGTCGGGGGGCGGGAGGGCGACGGTGCGCGCGCGCAGATCCTCCGCGGCGGACGCCGCCTCCGCCTCCGCGTCCTCGAAGAGCGCGGACGCGGCGCCGCGGGACTCCAGGTACGCCCGCATCCGGGTGATCGGATCCCGCCGGGCCCACTCGGCCTCCTCCGCGTCGCCGCGGTACTTGGTCGGGTCGTCGCTGGTCGTGTGCGCACCCATCCGGTAGGTCACGGCCTCGATCGCGCGGGGTCCGCCGCCGGAGCGGGCGCCCTCCAGCGCGTGCCGGGTGACGGCGTAGCTGGCGAGGACGTCGTTGCCGTCCACGCGCATGCTGGGCATCCCGTAGCCCGGCCCTCGCTGGACCAGCGGGACCGGCGACTGGGTCGTGACCGGCACGGAGATGGCCCAGTGGTTGTTCTGCAGGAAGAAGACCTCAGGGGTCCGGTAGCTCGCGGCGAAGACCATCGCCTCGTGCACGTCGCCCTGGCTGGAGGCCCCGTCGCCGTAATAGACCATGACGGCCTCGTCGCGATCGGGGTCGCCGGTTCCGCACTTCCCGTCGAACACCAGGCCCATGGCGAACCCCGTGGCGTGCAGCACCTGCGAGCCGAGGACCAGCGTGTAGAGCCGGGTGTTGCCGTTCTTCGGATCCGTCGGGTTCCACCCGCCGTGCGAGACGCCGCGCATGAGCCGGATGATGTCGACCGGGTCGACGCCCCGGATCCGCGCCACGACGTGCTCGCGGTAGGAGGGGAAGAGGGTGTCCTGCGGGCGCGCGGCACGGGCGGAGCCGACCTGCGCGGCCTCCTGGCCGCGGCTCGGCGGCCACAGCGCCAGCTGTCCCTGCCGCTGCAGGTTCGTGGCCTGGGTGTCGATCGCCCGGATGACGACCATGTCGCGGTAGAACTGCTCGAGCTCGGCGTCGGTGAGGGCGTCGATCAGCGGGAGGAACTCTTCGGCGGCGGGACTCGGTGCGAAGGCTCCGTCGGCGTCCAGGACGCGGATCAGAGCGGGGTCAGCGGCGGTCACGGTTCTACGCTAACCGAGCCTCACGGCTCGGGCGTGGAGAGTCCGCACAACGGTTCTCCGGATCCGTAGGACCTTCTCCACCGATTCATGCCGCCCGCGGGATATGCCGTCCGTCCGTCTGCCGACGCCTCCCCTGCCGGGGCGAGCCCAGCGCCCTCCCCGCCCGCGCCGCCAGGCCGCCGAGACGCCCTCACGCCATCCACACCCCCCTCTGAGATGCGCACCTGCAAGGGGGTTTCGGCGTTGCGAGGGGGTCTCGGCACCGACCGGAGGCGGTCAGTGGCGAAGCGCAGCGGCGGCGTCGAGGATGCGCGGCAGCGACTCCTCCTCGCCGACCGAGATCCGGATGCCGTCTCCGGCGAACGCGCGCACGACGATCCCGGCCTCGGCGAAGGCGTCCGCGGCGGCCGTCGTCTCATCCCCGGTCGGGAGCCAGACGAAGTTGCCCTGTGCGTCGGGCACCGCCCAGCCCTGGGCCCGGAGCCCCTCCGCGAGCGTCGTGCGTCGGGCGACGAGCTCGGCGACGCGCACGCGCAGCTCGTCCTCGGCGTCCAGGCTCGCGATGGCGGCGACCTCGGCGGCGGCGGTCACGGACAGCGGCACGGCGGTGCTGCGCGCCGCGTCGAGGACGCGCGGATCCCCGATGGCGTAGCCGACGCGGAGTCCGGCCAGCCCGTACGCCTTGGAGAAGGTGCGGAGGACCACGACGTTGGGGTGGGTCTCGAAGACGCGTTCGGCGAGACCGTCCACGGCGTCGGGCGCGGTGACGAACTCCGCGTAGGCCTCGTCGAGCAGGACGAGAACGTCGCGAGGCACCGCGTCGAGGAAGGCGGCGAACTCGGCGCTCGTGACGATCGGGCCGGTCGGGTTGTTCGGCGTGCAGACGAGCACGACCCGCGTGCGGTCCGTGATCGCCGCGGCCATCGCGTCCAGGTCGTGTCGTCCGCCCTCGGCGAGAGGCACGGGGATCCCCGTCGCCCCGGCGATGAGCGGGATGCCCGGATAGGCCTCGAACGACCGCCAGGCGTAGACGACCTCGTCGCCCACGGATGCCGCGGCCTGCACGAACTGGTACAGGATCGCGACGCTCCCCGAGGCGACGTGCACGGCATCGGGCTGGACCCCGTACCGCTCGGCGAGCCGCGCGCGCAGGGCCCCGGCGGTCGCGTCCGGGTAGCGGTTCATGGGTGTGGCCCGCTCCAGGGCGGCCTGCACCTGGGGCAGGGGATCGAAGGGGTTCTCGTTGCTGGAGAGCTTGAACGCGTCGGCGGACGCCTGCTTGCCCTGGCGGTACGGCGGAAGCGCCGCGATCTCGGGCCGGATGCGGGGCAGGATGGGCTCGCTCACCCTGTCGAGTCTAGAACCGCCCTCTCCTCCCTCTCCCTCGCGGTCTCCTCTCTCCCCGGCCAAAGGCTGCCGAAACCCCCCTTTCCCGCCGAGACCCCCTCTGAAACGCGCGTCTGCGAGGGGGTTTCGGCGGCGCGAGGGGGTTTCGGCGATGGGGAGGGACGAGGACGGAAGGGCGAGCACGGGGAGGGTGGAGAGGGCAAGGGCCTGTGGCAGTGGACGCGGGCCTGGCAGACTCGAGGCATGCGATTCTTGATCCGCATCATCGTGAACGCGTTCGCCATCTGGGTGGTGACGCTCATGCCCTTCCTGCAGGTGACGGTGACCCCGTTCGCCCCCGGGGAGACGCTGCAGCTCGTGCTGACCCTGCTCGTCGTGGCGCTGATCTTCGCCCTGGTCAACACGATCATCGGCACCGTCGTCCGCATCGTGGCGATCCCGCTGTACATCCTGACCCTCGGGCTCATCTCGCTGATCATCAACGGGTTCCTGCTGTGGCTGACCGCCGTCATCACCGGGATGTTCGGCTGGGGTCTGAACGTCGGCAACTTCTGGTGGGGCGTCGTCGCGGCGCTGATCATCTCGATCATCAACGCCGTCTTCGCCGGGATCCTCCGCCCGCAGCGCGACCGCCGCCGCGACTGATCCCTCCGCCTGACGGGTCCCGCGAACGGGACCACGGCTCCCTCGAACGGGCCGACGGCTCTCGCGAACACGTCGTCGCGGTCAGAACCGATCGTCCGCCGGAGCGTCGGCGCCCGGGGCCAGCTCCCTCGTCGGCGGCTCGATCCTCGCGACGTAGTCGGTCGCGAGGATCTCCACGGCCTCGTCCAGTGCCGCGAGGCGCTCCCCGAGCGCGATGAGCCGCGGGTCCCCGGCGGCGTCGGCGAGCGCCGCGGTCTCGGCGTACGTCGACAGGTGATGGGTCGTCAGCACGGCGTCCTGCAGACCCTGCGCCGGGTCGCCGATCCTCGAGACCACGACGCTGTCCGGCGACCCGGTGCCCGCGACGGTGCCTCCCTGGGCGAGGCTGGACACCGGGTCGTCCGTGTGGCGGACCATCACGCTCGTCGTGGACTCGGGAAGCACCGGGTCGATCGGGGAGCCGAAGCCGACCAGCGTGTGCACCGGGAACTCGCCGCTCTGGGCCACGAGACCGCCGATCATCGCGCCCTGGGAGTGCCCGACGATGGTGACGGCGTCTCCTTCGCCGGCCCCTGCGTCATGGAGCGCGTCGACCACCGCCTGGTACGAGGCGGTCTCCCGGTCGTGCAGGTACAGATCCAGGTTCGCGCCCATCCCCCACGGTTCCCGGGAGTCGGCGGACAGCTGTGTGCCCGCCACATAGGCGATGTACTCCCGACGGCCGCCGGGCATCGTGTAGGTCTCGACCCGCACCTGCGCGCCGGTGGTGGCCGGGAACCGGTCCGTGAGGTCTGCGAGCCCGCGAGGCGCCGCGGACGGCCCCGGCACCCTGGTCGGAGCGATCGCGACGGAGGTGTCCGACGGATGCAGCGGCCGATCCGCGGGGCGCACTCCCTTGCCGACCATCCCGACGCCCGTGAGCCACAGCCCCGCGGCGAGCTGCGCCGGGTGTGCGCCCGCGGGCGACAGGTGCTGCGCCCACCAGGTCTGGTCGGCGAAGCCATCGAACCGACGCCGCTCCCCCTGAGCGAGGAGGGAGGCCGCAGCAGCGGCCGCGGCGGGATTGCGTTCGGAGAGCAGCTCGGCATCCCGGCGCAACGCCGCGGCCTCGCCCGGGTCCGAGGCTGCCTCCAGCTCGGCCCGGGCACGCAGCTCCACGATCTCGTATGCCTCGGCCATGAGCTCGACGCCCTGCGCCGTAGGCACCAGCAGCTCCGCGACGCCGGCGATGCGCTGCGCCGGCCCCTCCAGTCCGGACGCGTCCGCACCCGCCCCGTCCGCGAGCGTGCGGACGAGGCGCAGCTCCGCGGCCACCCGCGCCAGCAGGTCCCCCAGCGCGCGCAGACGTCGGCCGATGCCCCGCAGCTGCTCCGTGTCCACGGCGAGCGCCCCACCGCGGGAGATGTCCAGCTCGTCCCCCACCCGTCCGTCCTCCCCGATCGATCCCCTGGTCCCTGCCCGTCTCCGATGCCGCGCACGCCCGCCAGCCCTCGGCCTCACCCCTCGTGCGGGCCGGACCCCCACAGTCCGGCCCGCTTCCCTCAGCCCACCCTCCTCCCCACGCGGGTGTCGTCCCCAGCCCGGCCCGCATCCCCATCGGACCGCCCCTGCCCGGCGCGCGGCCCCACACCTGCACCCGGCGCGCGGCCCCACCCCGCGACGGATGCGCGAACGGCCGTCATCCGATCCCCAGTTCGGACGCGGCCGTCCGTGCGGCCACGGTCGCGCCGGACAGGTCCGCCGCCAACGTCGCCACCCGCTCCCCCAGTGCGCAGATCCCCTCCGAGTGCCACGCCGTCTCCGCGGTGAGGCCGCGCAGCTCCCCACCCGCCGACTCCGCGTCCTCGAGGACGCCGCGCAGCAGCGCCGCCGCCTCGCCGAGCGCGCGTTCCGCCTCGATCCCCGCGAGGAAGGAGCCCGTCCATGCCTTCATGCGCTCCACTCTCCGGGACCGGACGGCGGCGCACGCCCGCGTCCACAGGATCGGTGGACAACCCGGCGTCTTTCTGATCGGTGCAGGACGAGTCGCCGCTCGGACGGTGCTCCTCGCCGTCGACCGGCGCCCGCCCCTCGGCAGGAACGGGAGGGTGCGGCATGATGGACGCATGACCGAGCCGGATCCGTTCCGCGTCGTGTTCGTCTGCACGGGGAACATCTGCCGGTCGCCGATGGCGGAGGTCGTGTTCCGCGATCTGGCGGAGAAGCAGGGGCTGGGCGACCGCATCCTCTCCCGCAGCGCCGGCACCGGCGACTGGCACGTCGGCGAACGCGCCGACGAACGGACCATTGCGGCCCTGGCGCGTCGCGGCTACGACGGATCCCTCCATCGCGCCAAGCAGTTCACCTACGAGTCCTTCGCCGACAGCGACCTCGTCGTCGCACTGGACCGCACCCACGAACGGAGCCTGCGGCAATGGTCGCGCGACGAGTCGGAGGAGGGCAAGGTGGTGCTGCTGATGTCCTTCGACCGTGAGGCGAGCGTGCTCGACGTCCCCGACCCGTACTACGCCGACGCCGCGATGTTCGACAGCGTGCTCGGTATGATCGAGAGCGCGAGCCGCGGCCTGTTCCGTCAGCTCGAACCCGCCATCCGGCCACCGGCGTCCCGGGTCCGCCTCGGTCCCTGAGCTTTCCGAGGGATCCCCCGGGCGCCTCGATCAGGAGGTCTCCCCTGACTGCGCAGCCCGCCCACCCGTCCGCGTCGCTGAGCCCCCTCGACGGCCGCTACCACGCCGCCGTCGCGCCGCTCGCCGACTACCTGTCCGAGGCCGGGCTCAACCGGGCGCGCGTCGAGGTCGAGGTGGAGTGGCTGATCGCGCTCACCGACCGCTCGCTGTTCGGCACCTCCCCGCTCGCGGACGCCGACAAGGATCGCCTGCGCAGCCTCTACCGCGAGTTCGACGCCGAGGAGATCGCCTGGCTGGCCCAGAAGGAGGCCGTGACCCGGCACGACGTCAAGGCCGTCGAGTACCTCGTGCGCGACCGTCTGTCCGCCCTCGGGCTGGACGCCGTGGCCGAGCTCACCCACTTCGCCTGCACGAGCGAGGACATCAACTCCACGGCGTACGCGCTCACCGTCAAGCGCGCGGTCGAGCAGGTGTGGCTGCCCGCGCTCCGCGCCGTCATCGCCACGCTGCGCGAGCTCGCCGTCGAGCACGCGGACGCCGCGATGCTCTCGCGCACGCACGGCCAGCCCGCCACCCCCACGACCATGGGCAAGGAGCTCGCGGTGTTCGCCGCGCGGCTGGAGCGGGTCGCGGAGCAGATCGCCGGATCGGAGTACCTGGCGAAGTTCTCCGGCGCCACGGGCACGTGGTCGGCACATCTCGCCGCCGATCCGGACACCGACTGGCCCGCGGTCACCCGCGCCTACATCGAGGGCCTCGGGATCGGCTTCAACGGCCTGACCACGCAGATCGAGTCCCACGACTGGCAGGTGGAGCTATACGACCGAGTCCGGCACGCCGGCGGGATCCTGCACAACCTCGCGACCGACGTCTGGACGTACATCTCCCTGGGGTACTTCGCCCAGATCCCGGTGGCCGGCGCGACCGGCTCGTCGACCATGCCGCACAAGATCAACCCGATCCGGTTCGAGAACGCGGAGGCGAACCTAGAGCTCTCCGCCGCCCTGCTCGGGTCCCTGTCGCAGACGCTCGTGACCTCGCGCCTCCAGCGCGACCTCACCGACTCCACGACGCAGCGCAACATCGGCGTCGCGTTCGGGCACTCCCTGCTCGCTCTCGACAACCTCCGCCGGGGCCTCGGCGAGATCTCGCTCGCGCGGGACGTGCTGCTCGCCGACCTCGACGCGAACTGGGAGGTGCTCGGCGAGGCGATCCAGACGGTCATCCGCGCCGAGGTGGTCGCCGGGCGCTCCACGATCGCCGACCCGTACGCGCTGCTGAAGGAGCTCACCCGCGGGCACCGCGTCGGCGCGGCGGAGCTCGCCGAGTTCGTGCAGGGGCTGGAGATCGGCGAGGAGGCCAAGCAGCGCCTGCTCGCGCTCACCCCGGCCGGGTACATCGGTCTCGCGGAGGTTCTCGCGCGCTGACGGCCGCGGTCGGGCGGGGCTCAGCGCGTTTCGTCTCGCTCCGCTCGCTCAACGACCGGGAACGGGCGGGGCTCGGCGCGTTTCGTCTCGCTCCGCTCGCTCAACGACCGGGAACGGGCGCGGCTCAGCGCGTTTCGACTCGCTCCGCTCGCTCAACGACCGGGAACGGGCGCGGCTCAGCGCGGCGCGTTTCGACTCGCTGCGCTCGCTCAACGACCGGGAAAGGACGGGAGTCCCCCACCGGTCGTTGAGCGAGGAGCGCAGCGACGAGACGAAACGCGCCACTCCGCGACGGTCGGCGCTCTGTCGGATCAGGGCTCGGCGACAGCCGTCGACCTGTGCTGAGGCCGTCCGATCGCGAACCACAGGGCCGCCCCCGCGACGGGGATGAACAGGATGACGGCCGCCCATACAAGGAAGCGACGCACGCTCACCCGCTTCGCGAAGCTCAACGACAGGAACGCCGCGAACGCGGAGACCGCGACGATCGTCGCCGCCGTCGCGAGGACGACGTCGAGGAGGTCCGGAACAAGCGGATTCACGTCATACCCCGTTCTGCACGCCGTCGTGATGACGTTACCGGTGTCGTCCCCGGCGCAGCGCGTTTCGTCTCGCTGCGCTCGCTCAACGACCGGGGGGAACCCGGGGCTCGGCGCGTTTCGTCTCGCTGCGCTCGCTCAACGACCGGGAACGGGCGCGGCTCGGCGCGTTTTGACTCGCTCGGCTCGCTCAACGACCGGGAAGGGCCAGCGCAGCGACGAGACGAAACGCGCCCGACCCGACGCGACGGTCAGCGGTCGGCGGGAGGGTCCTCGTCCGTCGCAGCCTCACGCTGCGCCGCACCCGCCGACTCGTCGGCGCCCGTCTCGGGCGTCTCCTCGGCAGCGGCGTCCTCGGCAGGGGCGCCCTCGGCGGGAGGGTCGAGCAGCACGGGGCGATCGACGGTCTTCGTCACCTGTGCCGGGTCGACCGCGAGAATCAGCATGGCGAGGATCAGCAGCGTGACGATGAAGGCGCTGCCCCCGATCACCAGGGCGAGCCCCCACGGCGTCAGCCCGTCATAGGCGCCGCGCGCGACGGCGTCGATGACCCGGGTGGTGAACGCCCCGGTGGACACGAGCGTGACGACGGCGGCGAAGACGCCGCAGCCCAGGGCGATCCCCAGCAGGTGGAGGGGGCGCAGCAGCTCGCGGCGGGTGGGCTTGTCGTCGGTCACGCAGTTCCTCCGTGCTCGGTGGCGGGCCGCGGCGAGAACCCGGCGATGCCGAGCAGCACGGCCACGATGGCCGCATAGGCTCCGAAGATCCCCACCGCGAGGGTGATCCCGGTCAGGATGAAGTCGCCGGCGTCCTCGATCGAGTACGTCCACGCGTACTGCATCGGGACCAGGAGGAGGGCCACGGCCAGCAGCAGGCCGAGCACCCCGACGAGGAGGTGGTCCCGGGCGCCGTCGATCACCGGCTCCCCGCGCTGCGCGGCCGTGCGCGCGCGGATCCCCGCGATCAGCTCGACCAGTCCGGTGAGGGCGCCCCAGGCGATCACCAGCACGAAGAAGAGGGGCGTGGAGCGCCACGCCGGGATCCCGCCGGCCATGCCCGCGAGGAAGGAGAACGCCGCGAGCAGGACGTAGGGCCAGCGCCAGCCCGGCCGGGCGACGAGCCAGGCGGCCAGCGCGAGCACCAGCCCCGTCGCCAGCGCGAACCCGCTGAAGACGGAGAGGCCGACGGCGGCGGAGTGGTCCGGGGAGAACGTGATCATGAGCGCCGCGACGGCCGCGAAAAGGGCGCGAACGAGCTGCACGTGACGCACGCTGAACGTCGGGCTTGCGGAAGCGGTCATGGATCGATCCTCTGCGGGGGTGACCTCCCCAGTCTACGCGGGGGATCGCGGCGGGTCGGCCCGCGCTCAGGCCGGCGGCCGCCCCGCGTCCTCGTCCTCTCCGGCGCCGTCGGCGGGGCCTCCCCCGGTCGCACCGGCCTCGGCGTCGTCCGCGACGAGCGCGGTCAGATGCTCGACGAGCGCGGGCGGGATGGCGCCGTCGCTCAGGACGACGAGCTGCTGCAGGGGCATGCCGAGCACGGGCCCGAGGGCGTCCTCCGGAACCCCCGCGTCGCTCAGCAGCTCGCGGATGTACGCCCCTGCGCGCGGGTGGCCGAGCCAGTCTCCGAGAGAGCTGTTCGGGTCCAGTGCCATGACGGTTCCTCTCCGGGGCCGGATCCGCTCCGCTCGCCCCGCGGCCCGGGGACGCGGGCCGGTTCCATCAGTACCAGTTCGTGGCCTGGGAGTGGCCCCACGCGGCGCACGGGGTGCCGTACACGCTCTGGATGTAGCCGAGGCCCCAGCGGATCTGGGTGACGGCGTTGGTCTCCCAGTCGTCACCGGCGCTGGCCATCTTGTCCCCAGGAAGCGACTGGGGGATCCCGGTCGCGCCCGACGGGTTGTAGGCCTGGTAGTCCCAGCCCGACTCCTTCTGCCAGAGGGAGCTCAGGCACTGGAACTGGTCGCCGCCCCAGCCGTACTCGTCCGCCGCGATCTGCTGCGCGGCCGCGCGGGCGCCGTCCGGGGTGTTCGCCTCGGCGAGCGCGGCTGCTGCGGCCTCCGCGGCCTGCTTCTCGGAGACGGCGGTGGCGAGCTGGGTCCGCAGCGTCGCGGCCTGCGCGGCCACGGCCTGCGCCCGGTCGCGGAGGGAGGCGGTGACGGTGCCGCCGCGCGTGGACGAGGCGTCGGCCTCCTCCGCCGCGGAGCGGACGGACTTGAGTCCGTCGATGTCCACCGCAGCGCTCTGGGCGGCGAGGTCGAGTCCGGAGTTCTGGACCTCGATCACGGCGGTGGTCGCGTCCGTGAGGACGGCGTCCGATTCTGCGAGGGCGGCGCGCAGTTCCTGACGTGCCGTGTCGAAGGACGGCGACGCGGCCGCGGCGCGGGACAAGGGGTCGGCGGCGGCCGCCGGTGCGACGGCGGACAGGCCGAGGGAGGCGGCCGTGCCGAGGGCGACTCCGAACGCGACGGTCAGTGCGGCCGTGGTGCGGTGGGCGCGGCTGTGCGCGCGGCGGCGCGCGGTCTCGGTCCGGCGGAGGGCAGGGGTGGGCGACAGGGTCTCGGGCATGGGAGGCGTGATGATCCTTCGGGTGTTCCTCGCCGCTCGGGAGCGGCCGGCGCCCTCGGGTCAGGCGCACAAGGTAACGATTCTGCATCAGTGTTCCTGAATGCCGCCTCCGTGCGCGCTGGACGGGCGGTGGGAGCGGTCCGCGGTTCAGCGTCCCGCCGCGCCGAGCACCGCCTCCGTGATCGCCGCGGCGTCGTCCTCGAAGTCGTTCAGCGGCGCCGTGTCGACCGGCGCCGTGTCCCAGCGGCCGTCGGCGCGGTCGGGCAGCGTGGTGACCGTGATCCGCAGGACTCCGGGCTCCTCCGGCTCCCCCACCGCGATCACGGCCCGGGAGAACTCCGCCTCGCTCTTGACGGTCGCCGCACGGCCCGCGATCGTCGTCTCCTCGCCGTCCCCGAACGTGTACGCGAGCTCCTCGTCGGTGGTCTGGATCCGCACGACGAGGTCATGTCGAGGACGCACGTACATGCAGATCGGCGCCGGATCGTCCGTACCGTCGCGCTCGGCGACCACGGCCGGTCTCAGGTCCTCGCCCAGCGCCTCCCGCACCGCGTCGAACGCCGCCGTGCAGAGGACGTTCGGATCCCTCTCCCCCCAGACGACGACCGCCGCGGCGGAGTCGGGCACCGTGGCCTCGACCGCCTCCGCGCACGGCGACCCGGGCTCGACGTCGACGCACACGCCGGTCGCCGCGGTGTCCGGCTCGTCCGCCGCGTACAGCAGGCCGTCGAGGTCGGCATCGGCCGGTTTCGCGTGGTCGAGAGCCGGGGCGAGCTCCGCGACGAGCTCTCTGGCCTCGTCGCACGTGCGCGCGGACGCGGTCGCGCCGACGACCGGCTGACGGGTCCCCGCCGCCGCCGGCGACGCCCACGCATCCCACATGATCCGGCAGTCCTCGTCGCCCTCGGCGTACCAGATCAGGACCTCCCGGTTCGCGAGCGTCTCGGTCGGATACTCCGCCCACCCGTAGTTCGCACGCAGATCCGCGAGGTCCGGGCTGCGGCGCAGGTTGAGTCCGGACTCGGGCGTGACGCTCGTGAAGCCGACCCCGCCGGAATCCTTCCAGATCCCGCAGTCGCCGAGGCCCTCGTCCAGGCCGCTGCGCGGGGCGAGGACGGTGCCGTCGGCGGCGGGTCCGACGACCTGCTCGAAGACGTCGCAGACGACGAGGCCGTCGCGAGGATCGGCGTGACGCAGCGAGGACGGATCCGTCGCCAGCGCCTTCACCGCCGCCTCGGCGAACGCGATCGGCTCGGCGCAGTCGTAGGCGCCCTGCGACGGGTCCTGGGCGAACACGATCGCGTGCGCGAAGTCGACCGGAAGCCGGATCTCGCACCACTCCCACAGCGCCGTTTTCCGGTAGGCGGCGGCCCCGGCCAGGTCCGCGCGCTCCTCCCAGAACCGCTGCGACGCCGGCGCGGACGCCCACGTGTCGACCTTCAGCACCCCCGGGATCCGGCAGTGGTGCAGTTCCGGCACCCGCTCCCGCCCGGCGACCAGCGCCGGATCCAGGAGCGCGCACGGATCCAGCGACGCCATCGCCTGCGCGACGGCGTCGGCGTCCCGGTCGTCGTTGAGCACCGGCTCGATCGTGAGCGGCGTCGGCGTCGGCTCGGGACCGGTCAGGGTCGGCAGCACCCCGCAGCCGCTCAGCATGACGACGGCGGCGAGCACCGCCAGCGCACGGATCCCACGCATGTTCCACCCCCCCCCCGATCCGGCGTCCTCGCCGGTCAGGGGAATCCTAGACCGCGGCGCCCGCCGCGGCCCGCGGCGCCCCGCCCGCTCCGGGTCACCGCTCATCCGGCCGCGATGCATCCGGAGCCGCGGCGCGCCGCCCGGTAGTCTGCCGCTCACACCCACGCGAAGGATCCGACATGCCCCGTTTCGACCTGCCGCCCGAGCAGCTGCGCGCCTATCGCCCCGACGTCGCCGAGCCCGCCGACTTCGACGACTTCTGGGACCAGACCCTGACCGAGGCCCGGGCCCAGGCGTCCGCGCCGCGCCTTCGCCGGGTGGACTCGCCGCTGCAGGTCGTCGAGGCATGGGATGTGACCTTCTCCGGCTTCGACGGGGATCCGGTGTGCGCCTGGCTGCTCCTGCCCGCCGACGCGGTCGAGCCGCTGCCCGCGGTCGTCGAGTTCATCGGGTACAACGGCGGTCGGGGCCTCCCCCACGAGCGCCTGGGATGGTCCGCCTCCGGCTACGCGCACCTCATCATGGACACCCGCGGTCAGGGCAGCCGTTCGGGCACCGGCGGCAGCACCCCGGATCCGCACGGCACCGGGCCGTCCGTCCCGGGCTTCGTGACGCGGGGCATCGAGGATCCGCGCGACTACTACTACCGGCGGGTGTTCACCGACGCGGTACTCGCCGTGGACGCGATCCGCACACTGGATCGCGTGGATCCCGCCCGTGTCGCCGTCACCGGCATCAGCCAGGGCGGCGGCATCGCCATCGCCGCCGCCGGCCTGTGCACCGGGCTCGTCGCCGCCATGCCGGACGTCCCGTTCCTCTCGCACTTCGAGCGCGCCGTGGGGCTGACCGATCGGGATCCCTACGACGAGATCGTGCGGTATCTGTCCGTCCACCGCGGCGCCGCCTCGACGGTGTTCGAGACGTTGTCCTACTTCGACGCCGTGAACTTCGCGCGCCGCGCCACCGCGCCCTCCCTGTTCTCCGCGGCGCTGATGGATCCGGTGTGCCCGCCGTCCACGGTCTACGCGGCGCACAACCACTGGGGCGGTCATTCCGAGATCGTCGAGTACCCGTTCAACGAGCACGAGGGCGGGCTGGGCGTGCAGTGGCAGCGCCAGACGGCCTTCCTCGCCGATCAGCTCGCGCGCTGAGCCCTCCGTTTCGGGGTGTGATCCGGGGGATCGGGGTAGGAGGACGGACCCCGAACACCCGCGACGCGCCCCGAAACGCCGACACCCCGGGGCGCGAGGGCCAGGATGGAAGGGCCGTCCCCGAAGGAGCTGAGATGACCCGGTCCGCCACCGCCGCCACCGCCGCGATCCGCGCGGCGCGCGATCTGCTGTTCGCGCACGCCACCGACTACGAGGGCGCCCGCGCCGCCTTCCGCTGGCCCGAGCTCACGGAGTTCAACTTCGCGCTCGAATGGTTCGACGTCATCGCCGGCGAGAAGCCCGACCGCCCCGCGGTGCAGATCGTCTCCGCCGATCTCCGCGCCCGCACATGGACCTACGGCGAACTGTCCGCACGCTCGGATCAGGCCGCGAACGGGCTGCGCACGGCGGGGATCGGACGCGGCGATCACGTGATCGTGATGCTGGGGAACACCATCGAGCTGTGGGAGACCATGCTCGGCCTCACCAAGATCGGCGCCGTGGCCGTCCCGACCTCGACGCTCCTGTCCGCGGCGGACCTCGCGTACCGCGCCGAGCACGGACGCGCTCGCGCGATCGTCACCCGGGGGGAGCTGGCCGACCGTCTGGCGGGGATCGGGCCGGACGTCCTCCGCATCGCCGTGGGCGAGGTCGTCCCCGACGGCTGGCTCGCGTTCGCGGAGACCGCCGACGCCGCGGCGGCGGAGTTCGTGCCCGACGCGCCGACGCCGGCCGGCGACACGGCGCTGCTGTACTTCACGTCCGGCACGACCAACCGGCCCAAGCTCGTCCAGCACACGCACGTGTCGTACCCCGTCGGTCACCTGTCGACCATGTGGTGGCTGGGCCTGCGACCGGACGACGTGCACCTGAACATCTCCTCGCCCGGATGGGCCAAGCACGCCTGGTCGAGCTTCTACTCCCCGTTCCTCGCCGAGGCGACCGTCTTCGTCTACGACTACGACCGCTTCGACGCCGACACGCTCATGCGGGTGATGGACACCCACCACGTGAGCACGTTCTGCGCGCCGCCGACGGTGTGGCGCATGCTCATCCAGGCCGACCTCACACGGCTCACCCGCCCGCCGCGCGAGCTCGTCGGAGCGGGAGAGCCCCTGAACCCGGAGGTCATCACCCGCGTGCGCACCGCCTGGGGCGGCACGATCCGAGACGGCTTCGGCCAGACCGAGATGACCTGCTGCGTCGGGAACTCCCCCGGCCAGCCGGTGAAGGACGGATCGATGGGGCGCCCGCTGCCGGGGTATCCCGTGGTGCTGCTGGATCCGGCCACCGGCGAGCCCGCCGAGCGGGAGGGGGAGATCGCCCTCGACCTGTCCGCGGCGCCCCTGGGGCTCATGGCCGGGTACTACGCGGACCCGGACGCCACCGCCGCGTCCCGCGCGGGCGGCTTCCACCACACCGGCGACATCGCGACCCGGGACGAGGAGGGGTACCTCACCTACGTCGGGCGGGCGGACGACGTGTTCAAGGCGTCGGACTACAAGGTGTCGCCGTTCGAGCTGGAGTCCGTGCTCCTCGAGCACGACGACGTCGTGGAGGCGGCCGTCGTGCCGAGCCCCGATCCCACCCGGCTGGCCGTGCCGAAGGCCTACGTGTGCCTGACCGCGGCGGGCGCGGAGGATCCGGTGCGCACGGCGGGATCGATCTTCGCGCACGCCCGCGCACACCTCTCCCCGCATCTGTGGGTGCGGATCATCGAGTTCGTGCCGGAGCTGCCGAAGACGATCTCCGGCAAGATCCGCCGGGTGGAGCTGCGGGCGCGGGAGGCCGAGCGGGTCGCGTCGGGCGAGGATTCCGGTCAGCACCACGACCGCGACCATCGCTGAGAACCGGTCGGCTCAGGGAGGGGAACGGAGCCGGCACCGCGACGTCAGAGCTCGTCGATGACGATCCTCTTCATCGACATGAGGTGCGCGAACGCGTCCGGGCGCTGCAGGAGCTCCCCGATGTCGGACGGGACCACCTGCCAGCTCACCCCGAACCGGTCCGTGCACCATCCGCATGCCTCGGTCTCGGGCACGGCCGACAGCGCACGCCACAGCCGGTCGATCTCCGCCTGCCCGTCGCAGCGGACCTCCAGGGAGACACCGCCGTCGAACGGCACGGTCCGCGAGGTGCCGGAGTCCATCGCCGCGAAATCCTGCCCCACCAGCCGGAACCGTGCGAAGAGGACGTCGCCGGGTCGGGCCGGGCCCCGCGGCTCGGTGTGGGGGACGACGGAGAGGATCCCGGAGTCCGGGAGCAGGCCGGTGTAGAAATCCATCGCCTCGCGCGCGCGGTTCTGCACGGCGCCGCCGAACGTCAGCAGCGGGGTGACGAACGGGCGCCGCTCGCCCTCCGGCGGGACGATCATCGGCTGCCAGCTCACCCCGTACCGGTCCTCGATCCAGCCGTACCAGGGGCTGAACGGATGCGCGCCGAGCGCGATGAGCTCCGTGCCGCCTTCGCTCAGCGCGTCCCACACCGCGGTGACCCGCCGCCTCGTCGCCGACGCGTCCCCGTCGTCGTCGCGCGGGTCGAAGGCGAGCAGGAACGAGATCGACGGCTGCGGCCGGAACTGGTCTCCCGCGTTGATGAGCGTGATCCGGTACTCGCCGATCCGGACGTCGACCGTGACCGGCAGACCGGCGAAGCCCCGCTGCGGCTCGCGCAGCCCCTCGTCCGGATACCGTGCCGTGACCTCCGCGGTCGTCCCGGGCAGCGCGGAGGCGTAGAACGCGCCCGCCTGCTCCGCCACGCGGTGGCACCAGATGTTCGGAATGATGCGCTGACCGGCCATGCCGCCTCCTCGATCACTCCCCCGGGTCCATGGTGATCCCGCCGGATCGCACCGCACAAGCCCGCGCGGGGAGGACGGGTGAGGAGGGCGCCTACCCGAAGGCGCGCTCCTCACCCGAGGCGGCCCGGCGCGCGGCGATGCCGGCGCGGACGAGGCCGCCTACGGTCAGGGCTGCGGCGAGCGCGGCCAGCGACACGAGCAGGGGGGACCAATCACTCGTGAACGCCGACGCTACGCTCAACAGCGCCCCGACGATCCACAGACCCGCGGCCCCGCCGCAGAGGCCCGCCGACCCGCGGGCCAGGGCGAAGCCGGCCACCAGCGCGCAGATCACCGCCCACGTCGCCCCGGCGAAACCGATCGGGACGAAGATCGTGGACAACGCGCCCGCTACCGCAAGCGAGGTCATGGATCCTCCTTCGGCGCTCTTCCCGAAATGGCGCCGTGCTTCCACGCTACGAAGCGGCCGGCGCCCCGGGCATCCGCCGCAGGTGCCATCCGGCATCCGTCGGAAGGATGATCCGCGCGGCCTCCGCTTGGTCGAGCGGTCAGCGGCGCGAGCGGAAGAGCCGCCGACGCGCCGAGACGATCGGCACCGGCGCGGTGATGACCGCGTCGACGACCATGGACCCGTCGGTGGGCCCGACCACGGGGATCGCCGTCGTGGGGGTCACCTCCACGGGGTCGACCGGGAGCTTCGCCAGCTCGCGGTTCGCCTTCACGTAGGCCGGGATGAGCAGGGCGGCCGCCCCGATCCATGCCAGCGGGTTGCTCAGCGCGACGCCGACGAAGCCGATGAGCGCGCCGAGCACGACGGCCGCCGCGACGCGCATCACGAGCTCGATGACGCCGGTGACCGTCGGGATGAGGGTGTGACCGAGGCCCTGCAGCGCTCCTCGGAGCACGAACAGGACGCCGAGGAACGAGTAGCTCAGACCGTTGATGATGAGCATGAGGTTCGCGTCGTGCACGACCTCGTCCGAGCCCTCGCCGATGAACACGCGCACCATCGCCGTGCCGAACGCGACCAGCAGCGCGCCGAGCACGACGGCCGTGATGATCGCCATCCACGTCGCCTGGACGACGCCCTTGCGGATCCGGTCGGGCCGGCGCGCACCGAGGTTCTGCGCCGTGTACATGGAGGCGGCGAGCCCCAGCGAGGACAGGAACGCGACGGCGAGGCTGTCCACGCGGCTGGCGGTCGTGTAGGCGGCGACCGCCTCGGAGCCGAGGGTGTTCAGGGCGACCTGCACGGTGAGCGTGCCGATGGCGATGATCGAGGCCTGGAAGCCCATCGGAAGGCCCAGACGCAGGTGCTCGGCGAGGTCGGCGCGGCTCACCCGCCAGTCGGCGCGGCGCACGTGCAGGACCGGGAGCCGACGCCAGACGTAGACGAGGCAGAGGATCACCGAGACCGCCTGGGCGACGACCGTCGCCAGGGCCGCCCCCGCGACGCCCCATTCGAGCGTCCCGACCATGAGGATCACGAGCACGACGTTCAGCGCGCACGAGACGGTGAGGAACACCAGCGGCGTCCGGGAGTCGCCGATCGCGCGGATGATCGCGGACAGGTAGTTGAAGAACATGATGGTGCTGCCGCCGAGGAAGGTCACCTGGGTGAACACCGTCGCCTCGGCCATGAGCTCCGGCGGGGTCTGCAGGAGGGCGAGCGCCGGGCCGGAGATGAGCGGCGCCGCCACCGTGAGCAGCAGGCTCGTCGCCCCGGTGAGGATGGTGCCCGTGGCGACCGAACGCCGCACCGCGGCGTTGTCCGACGCTCCGAACGCCTGCGCCGTGGGGATCGCGAACCCGCTCGACATGCCCCAGGCGAACCCGATCAGCAGGAAGATCAGGCTTCCCGTCGCGCCCACGGCCGCCAGCGAGTTCACGCCGAGATGGCGGCCGACGACGATGGCGTCGACGAACTGGTACAGCTGCTGCACCACGTTGCCGATGAGCAGCGGGATGGAGAACGCGAGGATGACGCGCCACGGGCGGCCCGTGATGAGGGTGGTGGACATAGCGGTCCCAGGGCGGAAGGAGACGGATCGGGGGAAGGCTCGCGAGAAGCGATCCGATCAGTGTATCGAATCGATTCGAGAGCGCGCTACGTCCGCCCGGGAATGCCGGCGGCCCCGTGTCCGCGGACACGGGGCCGCCGAGCGACGGTGCGGTGCTCAGCCGGCGTGCGCCGCCGGGTGCGCGTCGAGCACGAAGGATGCGGTGTGCACGACGCCCGCGACCTGGAAGTCCAGGTAAAGCAGGTAGCGGCCCGCCGTGGGCGCCTGGGCCATGAACGCGATCTCCGGGCCGGAGAGGGCACCGTCCGACGGGGCCTGGCCCTCGGCGTGCACGTGGAGGTACGCGAGGTCCCCCTCCCGGAGGGCGACGAGGTGGCCGAAGGCGCCGAGGTAGGGCTCCAGCGTCGTCACCGGCTGCCCGTCACGGTGGATCCGCACCGTCAGCGCCGAGGCCTGACCCGCGACGAGCGCGCCCTCGACGGTCGCCTGGAACCCGGCCACGTCCGAGGCGGCGGCCGGCATGGCCGCCCGAGGGGTGAACTCCCCCGTGACGTCCACCGTGCGCGACAGCGTGACCTTGTCCGCGCCCGCGGGGGCGAAGTCCGCGTAGACGCGGTACGTGCCCGCCGCGTCCCAGACCCACGGGGCGGTCCAGGTGCCGGTGCCGGCGTCGAGCGCCGGGTGTACGTGGCGGAACCCCGTGCCGTCGGTGCGGACCACGATCAGGTGCAGCTCCTTCTCGTGGGACTGCTCGAACGCCGTCAGCGCCTCGCCGTCCTCCCCGAGGATCCGGAAGACGAGTTCCCCCGGCTCCCCCACAGCGGCCGGGGCCCCCACCGGCCCGAGCACGAGCCCCTGCGCCGAGAGGGACAGCCCCTCGGGCGCCGAACCGCCGTGCGCGCCGTGCCCTTCCGCATGCGCGCCCGTCGTCATCGTCCCGCTTCCCCCGTGCGCGCCGTGCGCCATCGCCTGCCCGTTCATCGTCTCCCGATCCTGTTCTCTCGTGTTCCGTCGCGGCTCAGACGCGCACCGCGGCGTATCCGGCCTCGCTGACCGCCTCGAGGACGGCCGCGTCATCGAGGGCGCCGGCGGAGGTGACGCGCAGCGAGCCGTCGGCCGCGCTGACCGCGATCTCCTCCACACCGTCGATCTGCTCGACCTCTTCGCGCACCGACAGCTCGCAGTGCCCGCAGGTCATGCCGGTGACCCGGTACTCGGTCGTGATCATGTCTCTCTCCTCCGTGGATTCGGGGCCGTGACAGGCCCGGCGCTCAGGACAACATAGTACCCCGAGGGGGTATTCCCCGATGTGCGTCCGCCTCTGTGCCGCTCCGCGTCAACCCCCTCCGGTGAAGATGCGGAGATGCCTAAGGTCGGCGGCATGACCGGCTCCCGTCGATACCGCGACCGCGCCGAGGCGGGGCGCGTGCTCGCCGCCGCGGTCCGCCGGCTCGGCCACGACGCACCGCTCGTGCTCGGGCTGCCGCGCGGCGGCGTCCCCGTCGCGGCGGAGATCGCGCAGGCCACCGGGGGCGATCTGGACGTCGTCGTCGTGCGGAAGCTGGGGTTCCCCGGAAACCCCGAGGTCGCGATGGGGGCGATCGCGTCCCTCGCCGGGCGGCTCGTGTCCGTCCGCAACCCGGAGGTCCTCGCGCACCTGGGCGCGGGGGCGGACGAGGCCTTCGAGCGCGCCGTCGCCCTCGAGGAGCCCGAGCTGCGTCGTCGGGAACGCGCCTACCGGGGCGACCGCGCCCCGCTGGACGTGCGCGGTCGCACGCTCGTCCTCGCCGACGACGGGATCGCCACGGGAGCGACCATGCGCGCGGCCGCCGCCGTGGTCCGGGACCGCGGGGCGGTGCGGACGCTCATCGCTGCCCCGATCGCGCTCGGAGACACGCCCCGGCTCCTGCACGACGCGGCCGACGACCTCGTCCTGCCCTGGACCTCGGATGAGCTGATGTCGGTGGGCCAGGCGTACGAGCTCTTCGACCAGACGCCGGACGAGCAGGTGCGCGCGCTGCTGGGCGCCGTCGCTCCCCGCGCGTGAGCGCTCCCCGTCACTCGCCCGGGCCGCGCCCGCGGTCGAACACCCGCGCGTACAGCCGCTCGGCCTCGTCCAGGGCGCTCTCGGCGATCACCGCCACGGGCACCACCTCGGACAGCAGCGGCTCACAGTCCGGCCCGCGCCCGACCTCCTCGCCGGTCAGCACCCAGGCGTAGCGCTCCGGCATCCTCTCCTGCAGGTGGCGGTACTGGCAGAGCTGACGCGACAACCAGTGCGTGAGAGGCCGCGTCCACCACGCCTCGGGACTGAGCGGATTGACGGAGAGCCCGGGGAGCTCGAGCCCGCTCTCCGTGTCGACGCTGCGCTCGCGCCGATCGTGCGCGGGGCCCTCGCTGTAGCGGACGTGCAGGGCGCCGTGCTCGGAGACCAGGCGCGCCAGTTCGTCGAGGCTGCCGCAGCGCGGCAGGTCGTCCTCGTCCTCCTGCGTCGGCTCCTCCTCGGACACGGGTCAGCCCCGGTCCTCGTCCTCGTCGTCCTCCGGGACGGCCGTCCGCTGCTCGAGGAGGTCCGCCTCGCTCGCGTCCGGCCGGGTCCTGGGCGGCTCCTCCTCGTGGGCGGGGGCCTCGGGATCGCCGGCGTCCTCGGTCGAGGGGCGCTCCTGCTCCAGCCGATCCGCCTCCGTCGCCCGGAGGTCCTGATCGTCGTCCTGGGGTGTGCGGGGGGACATGTCGCTCCCTTCTCGCGCGGCGTCTGGCCGCGCCGCCCGTCGGATCCGGGCCGAACGGCCCGGGCGGTGATGGGCACGAAGCTAACCACACGGATCCACGGCGTCAACCCGGTCGACCCGCGGACAACGAGCGCCTAGCGTGGCTGGCCCTTGTCGACACGACACACGATGAGACGCCCGGACGGGCGCGCGAGGAGGACGCCATGGACGAATCGCAGCGAGGGAACACCACCCACGGTCCGCAGCTCGACGACCAGATGAAGCAGGAGACGCGCGGCATGGTGCAGGGGCACGGCGCCGCGCACGCCGAGCCGTTCCGGGAGAGCGAGCCGCTGCCCGATGACACCGACGCGGAGGAGACCCGGGAGGCCTTCCGCGGAGACGGCGCCCGGGCCGGGGACGCCCCGGCCTCCGCGGACCCGGCGACGGAGGACACGGACGCCGACGACACCGACGACGGGGAGGGACGATGACGGTATCGGATGCGGTGCGCGAGGCGCTGCGCCAGGAGGGGCCGTGGACCACGGCGTACGTCGACGGCCCGAGCGGTGAGCCGGAGGGGGCGGCCGAGAGCCGGTCGCGCTCGTTGAGGGAGCGGCTCCGCGCCGCCGGGGCTCCGGACCAGGACGCCGAGGCGATCGACCGTGCCCTCGCGCCGGGATCGGGGCCGCCCGCACCGTCGTCGCGCTGGATCCTGGTCCGGGGCGGTTCCCTCGTCGCGGACGAGGCGTTCCATGGCCCCCGGAAGGGTCCCGAGGTGATCGCGCACGGCGCGGTGCCGCAGCTCCTGCCGCTGCTGCGGCACCACCAGGACGACGCTCGCATCCTCGTGGTGGAGACCGAGCGCTCCGGAGCGAGGATCCGTCAGGAGCACGTCGGCCGCGGCGTCGGCGATGTGCGGGAGGTCGAGGGAGAGACCGAGGGCATGACCAAGGTCGGCGCGGGACGCCTGTCGCAACCGCGTCTGCACCGGCACGCGGAGGAGGTGTGGAAGCACAACCAGGCGGAGGTGGCGGGCGTCGTCGACGACCTCGTCCGCACGTTCGATCCCGTGCACGTCTTCGTCACCGGTGACGTCCGCGCCCGAGGGCTCCTGCTCGACAAGCTCGGCGGGGCGGCCGCGGCCCGCGTGGTGGTCGTGGACGCGGACACCCGTGCGGACGGCGCGGACGACACCGCGCTGGACGCGTCGATCGCCGCCGCCCTCGACGCGCGCCGGCGCGCCCGGCTCGACGACGCGACGGGTGCCGCCGCGCAGAACGGCGCCGAGGGCATGGGTCCCGTCGTCGAGGCGCTGCAGCGGGCCCGCGCCGGAACGCTCGTCCTCGACGTCCGGATCGGGGACCTCGACGCGCGGCTGGCGGCCCTGCGCGACGAGCCGTGGGTCGCGCGCACCGAGCAGGACGCGTACGACGTGCCCGTGCTCGACGACGTGCCGGCCGGCGAAGCGCTCGCCCGCGCCGCCGTGCTGAGCGGTGCCGAGGTCCTGCTCGACGACCGGGACGAGCCCGCGGAGGACGAGGCGCGCCGCGACCGGGCGGTGCGCGAGCCGGTCGCGGCGCTCCGCTGATCGCCGGCGGGCGCCGCAGATCAGGGCGAGGGGTACGGCGACGCCGCCAGCAGACCCGCCAGGTGCACAGCGTTGGCCGCGGCGGTCCGGGTCGCCGCCGCCACGGCCTCCGGCACCTCGGTCAGATCCTTGTAGTCGACGCCGCTCATCGCCTCGCCGTTCCAGTACACCGCGGGCTGCGCGGCGAGGGTGCAGCCGACGTCGCCGAGGGCCTGGCCCAGGATCGCGGAGATGTGGTGGGCGCCGTCCTCGTTGCCGACGACCACGGGGATCGCCACGGTCCCGAAGAGCGTCGGGCGGCCCGCGTCGTCGGTCTCGCTCAGCTCGGCGTCCAGGCGTTCCAGGACCCGCTGCGCGACCGAGGAGTGCTGGCCGAGCCAGGTGGGCGTGGCGAGCACCAGGATGTCGGCGGCCAGGACCGCGGCGCGGATCGTCGGCCATTCGTCGTCGTCGCCCATGTCGGTGAGGACCCCGGGGAGCACCCGGTGGTCCACCACGCGCAGCGCGTCCCCGCTCACCCCCTGCTCGCCGAGCGCCTCCATCACCTGCTGCCCGAGCACCTCCGTGCTGGAGGGCTCCGGCGAGGGCTTGAGCGTGCAGTTCAGCATCAGTGCGGTGAGAGCGGACATGCGGGCAGGGTAGGCCGCGTCGCCGCCGTGCGGGGAAGGGGGTTCCGCGCGGCCCGCCCACGCGCTAGGCGTCGTCCCGTCACGACAGGTCGAAGTCGGGACGCACCTCGGCGACCGTTCCGAGTTCCTTCTGAAGTCGTGCGTGCAGCTGCCGTCCATGCTCGATCCAGCCGTCCGGCACGGGCGCGGTCTCGTCTCGGGCTTGCCAGGCGGCGTTCCACTCCTTCAGCGCGGTGGCGAGCTCGCGGCTCAACGGCAGGTCTTCGGCGTCGAGCGCGTACTGCTCGCTGAACGACTCCCAGAGCGGCCACTCTCGGCCCCAGTCCGGGAACAGACGGATCACCCGCCGTCCGTCCGGAAGGGTCAGCGGAAGATCTCTGCGTTTCCGGTGCGAGAGCAGCCGGTCCTGCATCTCCGCCCGCATCCGCCACTCGCGGGGCGACGCGGGTCGCGAGTGATAGTCGCCGCCCACCAACCAGATCAGGCCGCGACCGCGGGCGGAGTCATCGACCACCAGGGCGATCGACCACAGTGCGTCGTCACCGGCGAGGGTCATCGCAGACTGCTCGGCCTCCTGGAACGACGCGTCGACCACATCGACAGTGGCCACCGACGACTGAGGACCGCCGAAGACGTAGATCCGATAGCGCGGCTCATTCGACTCCCATGATGAGTCCCGCTCGTCGACGGCGATCGCGCGCATCCGACAACGATATTCGAGAAGCCGCGCCCCGCCGCGAGACCTCGACGCCTAGAGGGACGACCCGCGGCTCTTGGTGAGATCCTGAGCGAGCATGACGAGGATGCCGCTCGGGCCTCGCAGATACGTGAGGAGATACACGTCCTGGTAGTTCGCGACGCCGCGCAGTGGATGACACCCGTGGCGCGCGGCGATCGCCAGGGAGGCATCGAGGTCGTCGACGCGGAACGCCACCCGATGCATCCCGATCTCGTTCGGCAGGGTGGGCTCGGTCTCGATCGCCTCCGGATGGAGGTACTCGAAAAGCTCGAGCCGACCGTTCCCGTCGGGCGTCTGCAGCATGACGACCTTGGCGTGGTTGCCATCGAGCCCGACGGCCGTGGACGCCCATTCGCCGCTCACCTCGCTGCGGTCCAGAACGGTGAGCCCCAGATCGGTGAAGAAGGAGACGGCCTCGTCCACATCGCGCACCGCGATGCCGACGTTCTCGAAGATGATCGGCATGCGACGGAATGCTACTCCCGCTCGGATCCGTCCGATACGGCGTCCTGGCCACGTCGGCTCCGACGCTCGGCCGCGGGCTACGGGTGCAGGGCGGCGTCGGGCGGCGTGCGGCGCCAGGCGTGGAGCGGCACGACGAGCCCGGACCGAGTGGGCGCGCACACGAAGGGGCCGGCCTCGGCCACGAGGTCCGCGGCGAAGGGCACGACCCGCACGAGCCGGGTGGGCTCGCCGACGACGGCCGCGCGCACCGTGATGGCGTCGCCGTCCCGGCTCACCCGGACGAGCACGCGCCGCCCCGTCCACTCCGGCACGGGCGCCAGCGACCAGTCCGATCGGCCGTCCGTGACGACGGCGCCGAGCTGGGCCGCACCGTCGGCGAACTCCACGCCCGCCTTGATCCAGCGCTCCGCCGAGACCCGCACGAAGATCCCGGCCTGGTCGAACTGCGCGGAGAACGCCGCCGTGAACTCGACCTCCATGGCCGAGCGGTCCGCGAACGGCGCGACGAGGGCGTGCTCGGAATCGTGC
The DNA here is from genome assembly GCF_021172025.1 of Microbacterium resistens. NCBI lineage: Bacteria > Bacillati > Actinomycetota > Actinomycetes > Micrococcales > Microbacteriaceae > Microbacterium > Microbacterium resistens. Next base: position 2,949,977 of record NZ_CP082781.1, on the reverse strand, counting down.
ACGAAGCCGTACGAGGTCAGCCGCCAGGCGTCGCTGCCCTCCGCCGCCGTGACCTCGATCCCGGCCCCGTCGGAGCCGGCGCGAACGTGAACGGGCGGATGGGTCCAGCGGCCCTCGGACCAGACGACGTCGCTCATGCGACGACGCTATCGCGCTCCTCCGGCGGGCAGCCTCCGCGCGGGTGCCCGGGGCGTCCACGGCCGTCGTCATCGCCGAGGCGCGAGGGCGAAGACGACGAGCTCTACGGGGTATCCCGGACCACAAGCCCCCTGTTCCTTCGCCCGTCGATACCGTGACGGTGCCCGAGGCCGGCCGCGGCACTCGCCGCCGGGCCGCACATCTCGAAGGAGCCGTCGATGAGCATCCGGAAACACCGTCCCTCCGCCCGCTGGGCGCTGCCCGCACTGGCGGCGACCGCGCTCCTCCTCGCCGGCTGTGGTGGCGGCGCGGCGGCCCACCCCAGCCCCCATGCCGCGTCCTCCACCCCGCACGCGAGCTCCTCGGCGAAGCCGTCCGCCACGAGCGCGGCAGACGACGTCGACGATGACTTCGATGATGACGACGACTTCGATGACGACGACCTCGACGACGACGACCTCGATGACGATGACGACCTCGACGACGACGATCCGGACCTCAAGGACGACGACGATTCGGACTTCAAGGATGACGACGACCTCAAAGACGACGATCCCGATCTGAAGGACGACGACAGGGGTGACGCGCTGCCTCCCGGCTGCCTGGCGCTGCCCGACGAGCTGGAGGACCTCCTCGACGACGGCTTCACCGCGCCGATCGACGACGTCGCCGGCATGGCCTCTGACGACGGCCTCGGGTACTACCTCGCCGTTCGCCTCGACGACGCGAGCATGGTCGTTCTCTACACCGACGACGATCCGCGCCGCACCCCCTTCACCGCGGAGGTCTACTCCGTCGACGAGCTCGCCCGCTCCCTCTCGACGTTCCCCGCGTCCGAGGACGACCTCCTGGACGATCCCGCGGCCACCCGGATCGTCGGCTGCCTCTGAGCCGTCGCCACTGCGGCCCTGGGGCGACGACGGGGCGGTAGCGTCGTGCCATGGCCCTCTCCGAGCTCACGCAGATGCCCGAGCCGCAGCAGGTGTACGCGCCGGACGGCGTGCGGCTGGCGACCTACACGTGGGGCGAGCCGGATGCGCCGGTCGTGGTCCTCGTGCACGGCTTCGCCTCGCACGCCCGGGACAACTGGGTGCTGACGGGGTGGGTCCGCGATCTGACCCACGCCGGCTACCGCGTCCTCGCCCTGGACCAGCGCGGGCACGGACGCAGCGAGAAGCCGCATGATCCGGCGGGGTATGCGGTCCGAGCGCTGGCGCAGGACGTCGAGGCCGTGATGGACACCTACCTCGTGGACGACGCCTTCTACGTGGGCTACTCGCTCGGCGCGCGCGTGGGGTGGGAGGTCGTCCGCGACCTTCCGCAGCGGATCGGGCGGGCGGTGCTCGGCGGTGTGCCGGACGGGATCCCCCTCGCGCGCCTCGACCTCGGCCAGATCCAGGACTACGCGGAGCACGGCACCCCCGTCCAGGACCGCACGACGCAGAACTACGTGACGCTCGCGGAACGGGTGAAGGGCAACGACCTGCGCGCGCTCCTCGCCCTCGCCGAGGGCATGCGCCGGTCCGGCACGATCGATCCGGATCCCGCCGACGCCCCGGCGAACCCGATCCTGTTCGCCACCGGCTCCCAGGACGCGATCATCGAAGGATCCCGCAGCCTCGCCGCGGCCGCGCCGCAGGGCCGGTTCGTGGAGATCCCCGGCCGCAACCACTTCAACGCCCCCGGATCCCGGGACTTCCGCCGGTCCGCCCTGGAGTTCCTCGCGGGCCCGTGACCGCCCCCGTCGCCGCGGATCCGCGCCGCGGCGGATAAAGTTGCTCTCCGACACGCACCTACTTCGGGGGGACGACACACATGTCGGTTGGACTGCTCGCCGTCGTCGACGACATCCTGAGCGCCGCGATGAAGGCCTCCGCGAAGGCCGCGGGCGTCGTCATCGACGACGCCGCCGTGACACCCCAGTACGTGCAGGGGATCACTCCGGCCCGCGAGCTGCCGGTCGTCGCGAAGATCGCGCTGGGATCGCTGGCGAACAAGTTCCTCATCATCATCCCCCTGGCGCTGCTGCTGACCGCCTTCGCCCCGTGGGTGCTGCCGTATCTGCTGATCCTCGGCGGCACCTATCTCTGCTTCGAGGGCGCCGAGAAGGTCCTCGAGTGGTTCGGCGTCACGCACGGCCACGGTGAGGAGGGGGCGCGGGACGAGAAGCGGCTCGTGCTCGGCGCCGTGCGGACCGATCTCATCCTCTCGACCGAGATCATGCTCATCTCCCTCGCCGGCCTCGACCCCGACATGGGGATCTGGATGACCCTCGCGGTGCTCGCGGTGATCGCCGTCGTGATGACCGGCGTCGTCTACGGAGCGGTCGCGCTGCTCGTCAAGATCGACGACGTCGGGCTGAAGATGGCGAAGAACCCGGACCGCCGCGTGCGGCACACCGGCACCCGGATCGTCCGTTCGATGCCCGCGGTCTTCCGCGTCATCAGCGTCGTCGGCACCGTCGCGATGCTGTGGGTCGGCGGGCACCTCGTCCTCGCGAACCTCGGCGAGGTCGGGGTCGCGTTCACCGCCGACCTGCTGCACGGGGTGGAGCACGCCCTGGAGCCCCTCGGCGGTTTCGTCGTCTGGCTCGGCGACACCGTCGTCTCCGCGATCGGCGGCATCATCGTCGGCCTCGTCATCGTGGGTGTCGTGCTGCTCATCGGACGCCTGCGCGGCAGGACGCCGACGTTCAGCGAGGGCGGCGAGTCGCCGACCGCCGCACGGCACTGAGGCCGTGTTCGACAGCCCCCTGTCCGCGTCGGCGTACGAGATCCTCGACGTCGCGCCGACGATCGACGACGAGGGACTCCGTCGCGCCTACCGTCTGCAGCTGCGCCGGACCCACCCGGACGCGGGCGGAGATGCGGCCGTCTTCATCCTCGTGCAGCGCGCATGGGAGCTCGTTGGGACGCCGGAGGGCCGCGCCGCCTACGACCGCGGACACGGCTTCGCCGACGACGCGCCGTGGGGCGGATGGCACGAGCCCGACGCGCCCGCCGACACCCGGCCGCGGGCGAAGAGCCATGGAACGGCCGGGGGATGGCATCGCCGAGAGTACCTCGCCCGGGTGGCGGTGTGGGCCGGGGATCCGGCGCCGGCCGATCCGTACGACCCCGCCTTCGTCCGCACGGTCCCGCGGGAGCTACGACGCCTCCTCGCCGACGCCCTGGCCGAGGAGGACACCGCCCGGACCGTCCGCGATCTCGGCATGGGCTTCACGGCCTGGCATGACGTGGATGCGAGGAGCGAGCGGGATCCGTCCGGGAAGCTCGACCACGTGGTGCTCAGCCCGTCGGGACTCTACGCCGTGTCGTCCGAGGACTTCGGCGGCGTGGTCCGGCTCCGCGGCGGGGAGGTCATCGGCCCGGACGCCGGCGACCGCGCCCCCGTGACGGCGATGCTCGGCCGCATGCGGATCCTCGCCCGCACCGCGCGGGTGAGGTTCGGCGGGGGTGTCGTGGTGGTCCCGGACGACGACCTGGCCCAGGCGGCGGTGCCGCTCGGATCCCTCCGCGGGGTGCCGGTCGTGATCGTGCGCCGCAGCGCCCTGCGCACCGTGCTGCGCTCCGGGGTTCCCGGCGCGCGCGTGATCGGCGGGAACGAGCTGTTCGACATCCGCTCGCGCCTGCAGCAGTCCGTCCGCTTCGTCTGACCCGCCCCTCCCCCCTCCCTCCCCGTCTCTCCCCGGTTTGGGGTCCTCCTCGGGGTTTCGGGGCGCGCCCTGGGGCACGTTTGCCCCATACGGCGCCCCAAACCGGCGAGGAGGAGTCAGGTGCCGAGGACCGTCGGGACGTACTCGAGGAGCTGGCTGCGCCCGTCGAAGGTCCGGGACTCCACGAGGTCCAGGCGGACGTCGGGATAGCCGTCGAAGATCCGCTCCTGCCCCGTCGCGCCCGTGATGACGGGGAAGATGACGACGCGGTAGCGGTCGGCGAGCCCGGCACGGAGGAGGGATCGGCACAGCGACACGCTGCCGAGCGTGCGCAGCGGCCGATCCGACTCCTCCTTCAGCCTGCGCACGAACGCCACGGCGTCCTCCCGCACGAGCGTCGAGTTCGCCCAGGTCAGCGGCTCGTCCAGGGTCGAGGAGAACACGTACTTCGGCACGGCGTCGAGGCTGTCCACACCCTCCTCCCCGGAGGCGGCGAACCCCGACATGACCCGATAGGTGTTGGCTCCCATGAGGATCGGATGGTCCTTGTCCGGGAGCCCGTCGAGCCAGCCGAGGTACTCGGGGCCCTCCAGGCCCCACCATCCCGGCCATCCCTCGGCGGCGCCGTATCCGTCGAGGGAGATGATGAAGTCGATCGTGAGGGGCTGCATGCCGTTCTCCTTCGCGCCCGGCGCGCGTCGTCGCCCGCCGTCTCGGGTCCTCCCCTGCGCCGGAGCCTACGCATCGCCGCCGGCCGACGGAACCCCTCCCGCCCCTCCCCGTGCTTCCCCCGCGCTTCCCCGGTTTGTGGTCCTCCTCGGGGGCTCGGGGCCCGCCCCGGGGCACATTTTCCCCATACGGCGCCCCAACCCGCGAGAAGGTCCGGAGACGACGACGCCCCGCCACCGGGGATCGGTGACGGGGCGGCGTCCGGGCCTGCGGACTCAGTCGCGCAGGTCCTCCTTGGCCTCGTTGCGCGCCTTGACGGCGTCGCGCTCTGCCTCCGCCTTCTTCACCTCGGCGTCGGCCTTGACCTCATCGGCCTTGTCCTTGACGCGGTCGACCGCGTCCTCGACCGCGCGTCCGGCCTGCTTCGCGGCCTCGCTGACGGTCTCCTTGGCATTCTCGAAGATTCCCATTTCTGGCTCCTTTCCTCGACTGCTTCCCGCCACGCTACCGAGCGCACCTGACAGCGAGCCGTCCGTTCCCTCTCCGCGGCCTCCGTCGGCTCGGGGCACGCCGCCGGTTTGGGGCTCCCGTCAGAGGTTGGGGGCTGCCCGCGGGGCACCCCGCGCCCATACCGCGCCCCGAACCGGCGCGCGCGTCAGGCGAGGGGCGCCGCGGCCGCGCGATCCGCCGGGGGCGTCTTCTTCGCGTCCTGCGCGGGGAAGAGGACCTTCTGCACGATGATGATGATGCTCGCGGCGACGGGGATCGCGACCAGTGCTCCGAGGATCCCGCCCAGCGCGCCGCCGCCGACGGCGGCGATCACCACGATCGCCCCGGGGACCGCGACGGCCCGGCTCATGATCCGCGGGCTGATCACGTATGCCTCGATCTGCATGTAGATCAGGTAGTAGATGGCCGCGATGAGCGCCGTCGTCGGCGAGGTGAACAGGCAGATCAGCGAGATGATGATCGACCCGGACAGCGTTCCGACGAGCGGGATCAGCGAGCCGATGAACGCGATGAGGGCGAGCAGGGCCGGAAGCGGCGCCTGGATGATGGTGAGGAAGATCAGGCTCAGCACGCCGTTGATGAGCGCGAGGCTCGCCTGCCCGATGACGTACCGCCCGACGGCTCCCGACACGTCCTCGAGGATCTCCCGGAACCGGTCCCGGCGGTACGCGGGGACGAAACGCGCCGCGACCCGCTTCATGCTGCGCAGCGACGCCATGAAGTACAGGGTCAGGATGAGGACGATCGTGACGCCCGTGATCCCTCCGGCGATCCCGGCCCCGACGGCGAGCAGCCCGCCGCCGATCTGGCCGAGGTTGCCCGGATCCTGGAGGAACGTGACGATGCCCTGCACGGCATCGTTGAAGGAGTCGCCGTACTGCGCCGCGAGGTGCTCGTACCACTCCGTGTGCGTGACGTTGTCGATGATCTCGGGAGCGTCGGTGATGAGGTTGGAGATCTGCTGCACGAGGATCGGCACGATGGCCAGCACGATGCCGGCGAAGGCGAGGATGACCACCACGACGACGATCGCCACGGCGGCCCCGCGCGGGAGCTTCTTCTCGATCCACGCGACGATCGGATCCAGCCCGAGCGCGAGGAACAGCGCCAGCCCGATGTAGACCAGGACGGTGGAGAGCTGCCCCACGATCGTCCCGATCAGCAGCGCCACGAGGACGCCCAGGGCGCCGACCAGCCCGAAGGTGAACGGCTCGATGCGGCGCGCCGTCGCCTCTCCTCCTGTTCCCTGCGTCAGGATCACGACCTTGCGTGTGCGCATCTCAGTCCCCCCATACGATCGTCGAGGCTTCCAGTGGAGCATCCGGGTCGTGGCGAGTCAATCAGCCGGGCCGGACGAACGGATCATGGGTTGCGCAATCAGAATCTACACGAGTAGAGTCCGGAGCATGCAGACCGGTTCTCCCGCCTTCGTCCTCGACACCGACATCGGCACGGACGTCGACGACCTCCTCGCGATCGCTCTCATCCTCGGCAGCGACGACCTCGACCTTCGCGCCGTGACCACGGTCTACGGCGACGTCGAGCTCCGGGCCCGCATCGTGGCGAAGGTCTTCCGCACGGCCGGCGCGCCCGCCCCCTCGATCGCCGTCGGCGAGCGCGCCACCCGATCCGGTCGCGAGGTCTGGTGGCCCGGCCACGAGGGCGAGACCATCGCGGACCTGGACGCACAGACCTACTCCTCCGCACGCGACGCCGTGTCGGAGCTCGCCTCCGCGCGCACCGTGGTCGCGATCGGCCCGCTGACCAATGTCGCGACCGCCGTGGAGCGGGCCGGGCACGGCATCGAGCGCATCGTGATGATGGGCGGCGAGTTCGCGGCAGGAGTGGTCGAGCACAACATCCGCTGCGATGTGACGGCGGCGGACGTCGTGTTCCGCAGCGGCGTCCCGATCCTCGCCATCGGGCTGGAGCAGACCGAGCGCATCCGCCTCCGGCACGACGACCTCGACCGCATCGGGCGGTCCGGCCCCCTCGGGGCGCTCATCGGCGCCGAGATGCGGCGGTTCTGGGAGTTCGCCGACCAGGACTACAACGTCCCGCACGATCCGCTCGCCGTCCTCTCCCTCGCCCGGCCCGACCTCTTCGAGATCACCCGCGGCACGATCGAGCTGGAGGCGGTCGGACCCGACGAGGGCGTGACGCGCTTCACCGCGACGCCGGACGGACCGCACGCCATCGTCACCGGCATGGACGTCGGCGCCGTCGCGGACGAGGTGCTCGCCCGCATCGTCCGCGCGTGCTCGCTGCCGCCGCACCCCTCCACCCCCTGAGTCCCCGAACGACCCGTTGCCCACCCGAACCACTCGACGAGGAGAGATCATGAAGTCCACGGCACTGCGGCTCGGCGCCGCCGCCGCCACGCTGGCCATCGGCAGCGCCGGGCTGGCCGCCTGCGCCCCCGCCGGAGGGGGCGACGCCGCGCCCGACGGCGAGGTGACGCTCACGTTCGCCAACGCGGATCCGGCCGACACCTGGGCGGTCGTCATCGACGCGTTCCAGAAGGCCAACCCCGGGATCACCGTCAAGCAGCTCAACATCCCCTACGCGCAGTACACGAGCACGATCAACCAGCGCATGACGGGCGGGGGCGGCGACATCGACCTCATGGTCGTGGACGCCGGCGGGGCCGTGCTCGACTGGGCCAACCGCGGATTCCTCGCCGACATCTCCGACCTCAAGGACGCCGCGGTCGACGCGGCAGTGAGCGAGGACATGGTCACCGCACGCGAAGCGGACGGCAAGCTCTACGCCTTGGAGACCTGGACGACCTCGCAGTTCCTGTACTACAACCCCGAGATCCTCGCCGCCGCGGGCGTCGAGCCCCCGAGCAGCGACCCGCAGCAGCCGTGGACCTACGAACAGCTCACCGACGCAGCCCGAAAGATCAAGGATGCGGGCGCGGCCCAGTACCCGTTCCTCTTCGACCAGTGGGACTCGTACTACCAGTTGCAGATGGTCGGGGTCTCGGCCGGCGGCGGGGACGGCATCGACGCCGACGGGAACGTGGACTTCTCCAACTCCGGCTGGCAGCGGGCCCTCACCTGGTACCACGACCTGTTCGAGGAGGGACTGTCGCCCCGCGGCGTCACCAACGACAAGAACGGCGCGCTGTTCCAGACAGGCAAGGCCGGATTCATCGTGTCCGGCCCCTGGGGCGTGAACGTCGCCGAAGAGGGCGACATCCCGTACGGCGTCGCCCCCGCGCCGTACTTCGACGGCGGCGAGCAGGCCACCTCCACCGACTCCTGGTCGGTGGGCATCTCGGCGAAGTCGAAGAAGCAGGACGCGGCTCGTGCATTCCTCGAGTACCTGACGATCGACCCGACCGGCAACGCCCAGTCCGCCGAGGTCGCCGGCATCGCACCGACGAACAAGGAGGCCTACGCGGCGTATGCCGAGAGCATGTCCGCGCTGGGCGGGGAGGCGACCGCGGAGTTCGGCGCGATCATGCAGTTCCAACTGGAGAACAACGCCGTGCACCGTCCCGCGGTGGTCGGCTACAGCGTGTTCGAGCCCGGGGCGAACCAGATGTTCTCCGACATCCGTAACGGATCGGATCCCCGTGAGCGGGCCGCGCAAGCCGACAAGGACATCGAAGCGCAGATCGCGCGACTGAAGTGACATGACCGACACCACAGCACCGACGTCCGTGGCGGGTCCGGGTTCGGCCCGGCCCGTCACGGGCCGAGCACCCGCCCGCCGCCGGACCACGGCGCTGCGCGTCACGCTCATCGCGTTCGCGATGCTGACCCCGGCGCTGCTCACGCTGATCCTGATGCGGGTCGTCCCCCTGCTCAGCGCCGTCGGCATGAGCTTCCAGCACGTCTCCCTCGCCACGGGCGAGACCACGTTCGACGGCTGGGCGAACTACGTGTACCTGTTCAGCGACCCCAACTTCCATTCCGTGCTCATCGTGACGCTCGTGTTCAACCTCGTGCTCAACCCGGTCATCGTCGTCCTGTCCACGGCGCTCGCGCTGCTCCTCGTGCAGAACATCCCGCTCGTGGGCCTGTGGCGATCCATGATCTTCGTGCCGGCCGCGGTTCCCGGCGCCGTCGTGGCGCTGATCTGGAGCACGGCGCTGCAGCCCGACGGCCTCGTGAACGGCATCCTCGGTGCCGTCGGCCTGCCGGCACAGCCCTTCCTCACCTCGGCGAACCAGGCCGCGTTCTCGATCGGGATCATGGTCACCTGGGGGGCGCTGGGCTACTGGATGATCTTCATCATCGCCGGCCTCAAGGACATCCCGGGCTCGCTCTACGAGGCGGCCGCGCTCGACGGCGCCGGGTGGTGGCGGCGGCTCTTCTCGATCACGCTGCCCCTGCTGAAGCGGCCCATGGCATTCGTCCTCATCGCCTGCACGGTCGGGTCGTTCCTGTTGTTCGCGCCCGTGCAGATCCTCACCAAGGGCGGCCCGAACGGCTCGACGAACCTGATCATGTACGACATCTACAACCGCGCGTACCTGCTCGGCGACCTCGGCGTCGGTCAGGCGGAGGTCGTGGTGCTGATGCTCCTGCTCTCCCTCATCGTCCTGGTCCAGTTCCGGCTGCTGAAGGAGGACCGAGCATGAGACGCTCCCGCGGCGCCACCGTCGTCCTGACGGCGGCCTCGGCACTGGTCGCCGTGTCCGTGTTCCTGCCGCTCTGGTGGGTCTTCGCCTCGTCCATGCGCCCCGGCAACTCGTACGTCGAGCACATGACTCCGCTCTCCTGGCTGGCCTTCGTCCCGCTCGGCGGCGACGTCACCAACTACGCCGCGCTGGGGTCCGGAGCCTTCCTCCTCGGGCTCTTCAACAGCTTCCTCGTCGCCGGCCTGACGATCGTCCTCGGGCTCGCGATCGCGATCCCCGCCGCCTATGCGCTCGCGACGATGGAGTTCCGCGGGCGCGGGATCGTCTTCAGCTTCATCATCATCGTCGCGATGATCCCCTTCGACGCGATCGCGATCCCCCTGTCCTCCCTGTTCCAGGGGTGGGGCCTGAGCGACTCGTACGCCGGGCTGGTCCTGCCCGCGCTCGCCAACGGCTTCGCGATCTTCGTGCTGCGGCAGTTCTTCATGGGCGTGCCGCGCGAGCTCATCGACGCCGCCGAGGTGGACGGTCTCGGGCGCCTGGGCACGCTGTGGCGGATCATCCTCCCGCTGTCGAAGCCTTCGCTGATCGGGGCCGGGATGATGCTGTTCCTCTCGCAGTGGCAGGCCTACCTGTGGCCGCTGCTCATCGGCACCTCGCCGGAGCGGCAGCTGGCCCCGATCGTGCTCGCGAACCTCAGCACCGCCTTCACCGTGGACCTCGGGCAGATCCTCGCCGGTTCCTTCGTGCTGAGCATCATCCCCATGATCCTGCTGCTGTTCTTCCAGCGGCAGTACACCGAGTCCCTCTCCACCACGGGGCTCAAGGGATGACCTGACCCACACGCGGGCACCCGGCCCGCCGAAGCACCTGACGAAGGAGACAGGATGAAGACGTACGCACGCCTTTCGGCCGGCATCGCCCTGGCCGGCGCGCTGGCCCTCGGCTCGGGGACCGCGCCCGCGGCCGCCGCGGTGAGCTGGGACCCTGAGTCGCTCACGACCGAGTACGTCCCGACGGGCCCGCCGGACGCGGACGGCCAGCGTCTCTACTACGCCTACGCGCCGAGCGCGATCCGCAGCGGGTCCGAGACCCGGGTGTGGACGTGCCACAACTCCGTCTCCGGCGTGATCGAGGACGACATCTTCGCCGCGACCCTCTCCGGCGGGTCGGTCGTCTCCGACGCCTCCGTCCTCACCCGGAGCGCCAGCGGCTGGGACTCCTTCCACATCTGCGATCCGTCGGTGATCCGTGTCGACGCGACCTACGGCGGGACCGCCTACCGCTACGCGATGTTCTACCTGGGCAACGACCAGGACGCCAGCGCGCACAACCAGGTCGGCGTCGCCTACGCCACGAGCCTGGACGGGCCGTGGGTGAAGAACCCGACCCCCGTGATCGCCTTCTCCGGCTCCGACACCGGCGCGTGGGGTGCGGGTCAGCCGAGCGCCACCACCGTCGACCCGGAGGCGGGCACCGCTGTGCTCTTCTGGACGGAGGGCTACGGGGACACGATCACCTATCGGGCCCTCGTCGACCTGGACGAGCCGGGCGGACCCGTCGTCGGTCCCCGTCTCCCCGTCACGACGAGCGGTCTGACGAGCACCACCGGCGGAACGGACTGGCTGAACAACGCGGACTTCGCCTACGACCCGTCCCGCGACCGGTTCTACGTGGTGCGCGAGCAGCACCCGTACCCGGCCGACTCCCCGGACTACATCGGCTCGTCGGTGCAGGTCGCCAGCATCTCGGGGGCGAGCGTCTGGGGAGGGGGCGGGACCTGGACGGTCGAGGCGGAGATCGATCCCGGTCTGACCGGATACGCCCGGAACCACAACGCCGGACTCCTCCGCTCGGAGTACGGCACGCTGATCGACGCGCAGAGCCTCACGGTCCTGTTCACCACCTCATGCGGCGGGTGCACGGGCTCCCTGTGGCAGTATCGGCTGCACAGCGTGACCGGCGCGATCGGCTGAGCTATCGGGCGGTCGCCGCGCACCCGCACGACTCCCGGGCGACGAGCTCGACCGGGATCAGCAGCGGCGACCGCTCGAGGCCCTTCTGCAGCACGGCGGTGAACGCCGCCTCGGCGATGAGCCGGATCGGCTGCTCGATCGCCGTCAGCGGCGGATCGCTGTACACGGCGTCCTCGGTGCCGTCGAAGGAGATCACCGCGAGCTCATCGGGGACGCCGATCCCCTCGCGCCGGGCCGCCGCGAGGAGGCCGAGCGCCTGCACGTCGGAGGTGACGAACACGGCATCCGGTCGATCCGCGCGGCGGAGGAGCTCGCGCCCCGCCTCGAAGCCCCCCGCCCGGGAGAACTCGCTGCGCACGATCAGCTCGTCGCCGTTCGGAAGGCCCTCCGCCTGCAGCGCGTCCCGCCATCCCTGCTGCCGTCGTTCCACCCCCGGGGCACCGCGGGGGCCGCTCAGCAGGGCGATCCGCGTGCGTCCGTGACCGATGAGGTGCGAGACCGCCTGCATCGCCCCGCCACGATCGTCGACCATCACCGACAGCTGACCCGGCCGCGACCGCTGGTCCAGGAAGACGGTGGGAGTGGATCCCGTCTCGGCCACCGACGCCGGATCCAGGCTCACGATGACGAGACCGTCGATCTGATGGCTGACGAGGGACTCCACCTGGGCGCGCTCCCGGTCGATGTCATTGTCGGCGTCACCGAGGAGCAGGGCGTAGCCGGCGGCGAACGCCTGGTCCGAGAGCTCCCGGGCCAAAGCTCCGAAGTACGTGTTGCTGACGTCGGGGACCACCAGGCCGATCGCCTGCGCGCTGCGCAGGCGCAGGGCACGAGCGACCGCGTTCGGGCGGTAGCCGAGCTGCTCCATGGCGTCGAGAACGCGAGCGCGGGTCGCGGCGGCGACCGGGCGCGGACCGTTGTTGACGACGTAGCTCACCACCGCCGTGCTCACCCCGGCCAGCCGGGCGACGTCGCTGCGCGTCGCGGCGTGCGTCGGCGCGACGGTTCCCTCTTCGTCCGTCACCGTGCTCCCCCTCGTTCGTCGGGCTCGTCTCAAGTATTGCTGCGCTCCCCGAGTCTATTCGAGTAGATTGATGCCATGCCGACTCCCGTCGTCGTCGTGACCGACCTCTACCTGCCGCCGGAGGACCCCGGGGACAACTTCGATCTGCTGTTCCCGTTCGGTTCGGGTCGGATCGACCTGCGCGCCGTGATCCTCGACGTCTCCATCGAGAAGCGCGAGTCCGTCCGCGAGGGCGTGATCGGATATCCGGGCCCCAGGGACCCCGGACTGATCCCCGTGGCGCAGCTCAACGCCCTCTTCGGAACGCGCGTCCTGGCCGCCGTCTCGCCGTTCGCCCGGATGCGCCGGCCCGACGACGAGATGCGGGACGTCCCGGCGTTCCAGCAGGAGGGGCCCGAGCTCATCCTCGACACGCTCCGTCGGGCCGCGGAGCCGGTCCATCTGATGTCCTTCGGCTCGGCGCGCCCGATCGCGGTGGCGTTCAACCGCGATCCCGACCTGATGCGGGAGAAGGTCGCACGCGTGCACTTCTCAGCCGGGTCCACGACGCTCGACTACCTCGAGTGGAACGTGTACCTGGATCCCCTCGCCGCTCGGCGACTCGTCGACTCCGGCCTCCCCATCGCGCTGTACCCGTGCGCGTCCGCCGTCGACTGCTACACGCCGGACGTCCACAACACGGTGTGGTGGCTCGAGGACCTGGCCTGGATCGAGGGGATGCACCCCGTGCTCCGGCGCTATCTCCTGTACGGCCTCGGCGGCGAGCCGCGGATCGACTTCCTCCGCGCGCTCGACGAGGACCCTCCCGCCGACGCCGCGGCGCGGGTGTACGGCCGCCGGCACGCGGTGTGGGAGACCGCTGCCTGGATGATCGCCTCCTCGTCGTCGCTCGTGCGGCGCTCCGACGGCACCCACCGCATCGTCGGGTCCGAGGAGGTCCGACCGGGCGACCGCGTGATCCCCAACGAGCTGATCCCCGCCCGCGTGCGGACCCATCCCTCCGGGCTCTACACGTTCGAACCGGACGACGCGGGCGACGACGACGTGCTCGTCTTCCGTCGCGAGGATCCGGCGGAGTACGAGGCCGCCCTGCAGGAGGCCCTTCCGGCGCTCTATCGCGGCTTCAGCCCACCGGGGTGGCAGGGCTCGACGACGGGGACGCTCCGCGACGCCACTCCTGCCGCATACGCAGGTCCGCTCCTCTGATGCCGCCTGCGACCCCGGGACGAGCCCTGCGCCGGGCTCACCCGGGCTCGCCGCCCTGCCGGAGCAGGTCCGTCTCCACGCGGTTGAGCTCGGCGGCCCGGGCGAGCAGGTCGGCGGCGAACTCGATCCGCTCGTCGTCGAGCGTGTCGAGATAGGCGTTCCACCTCTCCGCGACCCGCCCGTAGACCGGGCCGACGCCGGTCTGCACGGCGGCCGGGTCGGCGGTCACGATCACGCGCCGCCGGTCGTTCTCGTCCCGCGTCCGCCGGACGTATCCCGCGCGCTCCAGCCGATCGATCATCGCGGTGACGGCGCCGCCCGCGGTGAGCCCGGTCCGCGCGGCCAGCTCGCCCGGCGTCGCGGGCCCGTTGCGCAGGAGGATCCCGACCGCCTGCAGGTCCGTGCTGTTCAGCCCCGCCGAGCGCGCGACCGCGTCCTGGAACAGCACCGCTCGCGCCATGAACTCCTGCATCGCCTCGCCCTGACGCGCGATCGCCGCGGCACGCCGTGCAGACGGCTCCCCCATCTGATAACCTCTCTAATATCGAGAGACTCTCTCTTGGAGACTCTCGCTCTCCCTACCAGACTATCGAAAGGCAGATCCGATGCCCAAGGCGCTCATCATCGGCGGCGGCGTCGCGGGGCCCGCCGCCGCCCTGTTCCTCCGACGCGCAGGATGGGAGGCCGAGATCTTCGAAGCCCGTCCCGCCCCGGATGCGTTCGGCGGGCTCTTCCTCAACGTCGCGACCAACGGGCTCGCCGTGCTCGACACGCTCGGCCTGCGCGACCGGCTCCTCACCGACGCGCACCCCTGCCCCTACATGCAGATGCGCAGCGGGCGAGGACGCACGCTCGGCGTCGTCCCGAACGGGCCCGCGGGCGAGCCGGGGCGCGGCAGCGCCGTCGTCCGGCGCGAATGGCTCAACGCCGTGCTCCGCGAGGGCACCGAGGCCGCGGGCGTCCCGACCACGTGGGATGCCCGGCTCGAACGGATCGTCGAGGACGCGGACGGTGTGACGGCCCATTTCGCGGACGGCCGCCGGGCGACCGGCGACATCCTCGTCGGAGCCGACGGCATCGGGTCCCCGACGCGACGATGGATCGATCCGCACGCGCCCGAACCGGCGTACACGGGACTCATGAGCATCGGCGGGTTCGCACGGGTCGACGGCCTCGCCCCGACCCCGCTCACACAGACGATGGTGTTCGGCGCCCGCGGGTTCTTCGGCTACCTCGTCCGGGACGACGGCACCGTGTACTGGTTCGCGAACCCGACCCATGCGGAGATCGACCGCGAGGCGCTCCGGACGAGGCCGGTCGAGGGGTGGATCGACGAGCTCCGCGCCCTGCACGCCGATGATCCGTTCCCCGTCCCGCAGATCCTCGACGCCGTCACCGGGCCCGTCGGCGCCTACGGCATCTACGAGCTCCCCCATGTGGCGCACTGGCATCGGGGGCGCGTGGTCGCGATCGGCGACGCGGTGCACGCCACCTCGCCCAGCGCCGGCCAAGGCGCCTCCCTCGCCCTGGAGGACGCGGCGACGCTCGCCCTGTGCCTGCGCGACGACCCGGATCACGCCCGGGCGTTCGCGCGGTACCAGGCGCTGCGTCAGCCGCGGGCCGAGGAGGTCGTCGCGTACGCGAGCGCGATCAGCAAGCAGAAGAAGGTGACGTCGTCACGCCTCGCGATCCTGTTGCGCGACGCTCTGCTGCCCCTGTTCCTCCGCGGCGCGATGCGCGACACCCGCAACAACCATCTCTACAACCACACCGTGCCGTGGGACTGAGCCGACCGCGCTGAGCGGGATCCCCTGTGCCGGAGCTTCTGTGCCGGAGCTTCTGGCAAGCTGATGTCCGCACCCGGCGGCCGCAGCTCCCTCGCCCGCCGAGCAGGAGGGAAGCGCGGGATGGACGCGGGATCAGCGGCGGACGCGGTGTCGGCGATCGAGGCCGAGGTCGACGAGGTGCTCCGGAGGGTGACCGGACCGGATCGTGCCGGGACCCGGTTCGCCGCGTCGCGTCCGGCATTCGTCGCCGCCCTCGACCCGCAGGCGCTCGTGGTCCTGAACCTGCAGTCGCCGGAGCAGCACCTCGGACCGGTCCTCGCCGCGAGCCTCCGCCACGACCCGGCGCGGTTCCGCGATCACGCCGTCGACTACCTCCGCCTTCGCGCAGTGAGCCGGGTGGCGGTCCCTCCGTTCGGGGGCGGCGTGGGCCTCACGGATCCGCTCCTCGGCTTCGCCGCCGACGACGAGGCGATGATCCGTTACGACGCCGCCCGCTCGGCGCCGATCGACGCCGGCAGCTGGACCGGCGACCCCGACGTCCCGATCCTCCAGAACCTCGTCCACGCCGTGCTCACGGGCGAGGCGCCCGCCCGCGACCTTCCGGCGGAGAACCTCCCCCGCGCGACCGCGGCGCTGGTGCAGGCGCTGCAGGCGCTGCTCCGGGAGGACGCCCCGGCCTTCCGCGAGGCCATCCGCGCCTTCCGCTCGCACGCCCGGCGCAGCAGGTGGATCCGTGACCGCTACAAGGGGCTCTCCGACGTGCCCATCCTCACCCTCGGCCTGTGCGCCGCCGCCCTGCGCCGGGGCCTGCCCCTGCCGGACGAGGTCCTCAGCGCTGGGGAACGCACGTACCTGGACGGGCTCCGCACTCCCCTGCCTCCGCCGCGCCCTCGCGCCTACATCGGCGGTGCCGCGGTCCTGAACCCCCTCGTGACCGACCCCGGCATCGAGCTCCCGGCCCTGCGCCAGCGGCTCGCGGACGCCTGGGCACGGGAACCGCGCTGACCGCGCACGGCGGCGCTCGGCTCAGCCGAAGTCGCCGCCGCCACCGCCGTTGAAGTCGGGGGCCATGTCGGCGAAGCGGGAGAAGTGGCCCTGGAAGGCGACCTGGATCGTCGCCGTGGGGCCGTTACGGTGCTTCGCCACGATCAGGTCCGCCTCGCCAGGACGGACGTCCTTGTCGTAGACGGAGTCACGGTGCAGCAGGATCACCATGTCGGCGTCCTGCTCGATCGATCCCGACTCTCGCAGGTCGCTGATCGCGGGCTTCTTGTCCTGCCGCTGCTCGGGACCACGGTTCAGCTGGCTGAGCGCGATCACCGGCACCTGGAGCTCCTTCGCGAGCAGCTTGAGCGCACGCGAGAACTCGGAGACCTCCTGCTGACGCGACTCGACGCGCTTGCCGCTCGTCATGAGCTGCAGATAGTCGATGATGACCATCTTGAGACCGGCGCGCTGCTTGAGCCGGCGGCACTTCGCGCGGATCTCGACCAGGGTCATGTTGGGGCTGTCGTCGATGTACAGGGGGGCGTCGTTGATCCGCCCGCGGGTCGCCGCCACCGTCGTCCAGTCGCGCTGGTCGAGCGTGCCCTTGCGCATGTTCTGCAGCGGCACGGCGCCCTCGGCGCTGAGCAGACGCATGGCGATCTCGCTCTTGCCCATCTCCAGCGAGAAGAAGATGGAGGGCATGTTGTGGCCGATCGACGCCGCGCGTGCGAAGTCCAGCGCGAGCGTCGACTTACCCATGGCCGGACGCGCCGCCACGACGATCATCTGGCCGCCGTGCAGCCCGTTGGTGAGCTCGTCCAGCTCACGGAAGCCGGTCGGGACGCCGGTCATGGTCCCGTCGCGGCCGTTCGCGGCCTCGATCTCCTCCACGGCGGCGTCGACCGCCACGGTGAGCGGCACGTAGTCCTCGGTCGTCTCGGTGCCGGTCACGGAGTAGATCTCGGCCTGCGCCGTGTTGACGAGGTCGGTCGCGTCGCCCTGCCCGTCGTAGCCCATCTGCACGATACGGGTTCCGGCGTCGACGAGCTTGCGCAGGATGGCGCGCTCGGACACGATCCCCGCGTAGTAGCCCGCATTGGCCGCGGTGGGGACGATCGAGGTGAGGGTGTGCAGGTAGTCGATGCCGCCGGCGCGCTGCAGGTTGCCCGTCTTGACGAGCTCGTCGCCGACGGCGATCACGTCGGTGGGCTCGCCGTGCGAGTACAGCGAGAGGATCGCCTCGAAGATCAGCTCGTGCTTGGGGATGTAGAAGTCGGTGCCGCGCAGGGTCTCGATCACGTCGGCGACGGCGTCCTTCGACAGCAGCATGCCGCCCAGGGCGCTCTGCTCGGCGATGAGATCGTGCGGCGGGGTGCGCTCCGGCTCGCGCCCTCGTCCGAGTCGCTCCTCAGAGATGTCGGCGATCGACAAACCGCTCCCCCTTCTGCGCGCATCATGCACGCCTCGAACGCTCGCGAACGCCTCGCCCGCGCTGGGGCGCGGTTGCGCTCGGTGTCCGACCCGGGATCCCGAACGCGTGATGTGGACCGGACTCCGCACAGCAGATCACGGACCACCGACATCGCGTGTGACTCAGGCTAGGAGGGCGATTCCACACCCGCAACACACCCTGTGGATAACTCTGTGGAGAGGTTGCGAAGAACTTGGGTGTGTCTGTGAACAGCGCCTGTGGACAACGCGGTGGATGTCGGTGAGTCCGGACTCTTTAATTGGGCGTGACCAGGGATTAGTGCTTTCCCCAGCCTGTGGATGGATTCCTGCTTAAAGCGGGGATTGAAGGTTGTCGCGACACCGGTCGCCATGTGCACAACCTGGGGAGAACAAGGGGATGGCGGGCCCTCTTGTCAAGCTCGGATCCACACCGGGCGCGTCTCCCGCGTGATCATGCGGAAGACGCCGCGACACGCCGGGGCAGGATACCGATCGTCTCGGCGCTGCGACGCTCACGGCGCCGCGGAGACGCCCGTCACGCCGTCGGCAAGCTCCGCGGCGAGGAGCACGGCCGAACGCATCGCATCCCGCCGATCCTTCAGGCCGGAGACGTCGTCAGAGCACCCCGGCGGGCACGTCGAGCACGGCCTCGCTCAGCGGCGGCTCCGGGGCCATGGCGGAGCATCCGGCGAGAGCGCCGCCGAGCACACGCCGAGGACGGCGACGAGCCCCGGGACGGCCGGGCAGGTCGATCGACGCCTGGCCGGATCCTAGTCACGCACGGCGGCGCCCGTCAGACCCTGGCGCGTCTCGTGGGCAGCCGACACGACGAAGCCCCCGGGTCCTCGGACCCGGGGGCTGTCGTACGGCGTCGCGCTTACTTGGCGGCGACGACCTGAAGGGTGATGACCGCGGTCACGTCCTCGTGGAGACGGACGGTGGCCTCGTGCTCGCCGACCGACTTGATCGGCGAGGTGATGTGCACCTTGCGCTTGTCGATCGCGCCGATGCCGGCGGCCTCGACGGCGTCCGCGACGTCGCCGGTCTTGACGGAACCGAACAGACGACCCTCGGCGCCCGCCTTGACGGCGAGGCGGACCTTGGCGGCCTGCAGCTTGTCCTTGAGCGCCACGGCCTCTTCGCGGTCGTGGATCGCACGGGCCTGGCGAGCCGAGCGGATCTGCTCGACCTGCTTCTCGCCACCGCGCGTCCACGCGACGGCGAAGCCCTGCGGGATGAGGTAGTTGCGGGCGTACCCGTTCTTGACCTCGATGACGTCGCCAGCGCTACCGAGCCCGGCGACCTCGTTCGTGAGAATCAGCTTTGCCATTGTCGGTACCCCTTAGCGGCCGGCGCCGGCGTAGGGCAGGAGCGCCATCTCGCGCGCGTTCTTGATCGCCTTGGCGATCAGACGCTGCTCCTGCACCGAGACTCCGGTGATGCGACGGGCGCGGATCTTGCCGCGCTCCGAGATGAACTTGCGGAGGGTCGCGACGTCCTTGTAGTCGATGACACCCACGCGGATGGACTTCGCGGGAGCGGCGTTCTTCGCGCCCTTCCGCGGCTTGCGGCGGTCGCCGCTCGACTTTCCAGCCATGAGATTTCCTTAGGTGATGAAGACTCCGGCCCCTCGACGGGCTCAGGACCGGACTCAGAAGTTTGGGATCAGAAGGGCGTGTCGTCGCCGAAGCTGCCGGGCGTCGACCATGCATCGGCGCTGGACGAGCCGGGCGTCGACCACGGCTCCTCCGACACCTGCTGCTGCTGCGGGCGCTGACCGCCGCCGCCACCGGCTCCTCCCGAGGCGGCGCGGGTGACCTGCGCCGTCGCGTAGCGGAGCGAGGGGCCGATCTCGTCGACCTCCAGCTCGATCGCGGTGCGGTTGTTGCCCTCGCGGTCCTGGTAGGAGCGCTGGCGCAGACGACCCTGGGCCACGACGCGCATGCCCTTCGTCAGCGAACCCGCCACGTGCTCGGCGAACTCGCGCCAGACCGACGCGCGGAGGAACAGCGCTTCGCCGTCCTTCCACTCGTTCGCCTGACGATCGAAGGTGCGCGGCGTCGACGCGATGGTGAAGTTCGCCACCGGCAGCCCGTTCTGCGTGTAGCGCAGCTCGGGGTCGGCGGTGAGGTTGCCCACCACGGTGATGACGGTTTCGCCGGCCATGGGGATTACGCCTTCGCGACCTTGGGCTTGCGGGCGGCCTTCTCCTCGGCGCGCTTCGCCTCGGCGGCGACCATGGCCTGGGCCTCCTCGGCGCGCAGGACCTTGGTGCGGAACACGAGCTCGCTCAGCTTGAGCTGGCGGTCGAGCTCCTGCGTGGCCTCGCTCGTCGCGGTGAAGTTGACGACGGCGTAGATGCCTTCGCTCTTCTTGTTGATCTCGTAGGCGAAACGGCGCTTGCCCCAGACGTCGACCTTGTCGATCGAGCCACCATCGTTCGTGATGACCTTCAGGAACTTGTCGAGGTTGGGGGCAACCTGGCGCTCGTCCAGCTCAGGGGTCAGAATGACCATGAGCTCGTACTGGTGCGTCACTTACCCACCTCCTTCGGACTAGAACGGCTCCCGGGACTTTCCCGGAAGCAGGAGGGTGTGTTGCACGTGTCCGCCGTTCAGAGTCGATGACTCCCGGGCAGACAACCACAACAGTCTAGCGGAGATCCCCCCGCCCTGCTGACCGCGCCCGTCGGGCTCTCACGGAGAACCCCCACCTTTGCGGACGAATCCGCCGGGGATCTCCGCAGCTCCGTGCGAACTCCGTCGATGCGGCGGATCTCCGGCGATGTGGATCGGCTCCTTTCCTTACCGCGGAGAGGGACCGTACCTGCGGAGGAACTCACCGAGAACCCCCGCTGATCCGCGGGTTCTCCGCAGATCCATGTGAACTCCGCAGGCGATCTCCGCAGGACGAGAGGGGGCAGGCGGGGAGCAGGGGATCAGCGGGCAGGGCGGACGCGGTCGCGGTGCGGAGAGGGCGAGAGGGTGAAGTCGCTCGCGGCGTGCGTCCAGGCTCCGATCCCGCGACGCCCGCGCCACCGCCGCACGGCGACGATCGCACGCACGACCGGAGTGCCGAGCACGAGGGCGACGGCTCCGGAGAGCGTGCGGTCCTCGGCGCCGAGCACGCTCTTGCGCTGCCACGCCGCGTGGAGCGGCCCACCGCGCGGCGCGGGTGCCGTCCGCGGAGCCAGCGCGCCGCGACGACGCTGCGCGACCAGCCGTCGGGTCGTCGCCCACCAATCCGACTCCGCCGGGTCGTGGAAGTAGTTCTGCGTGAGCCAGCGCGGATCCGGGCGACGGAATCGGCGGGCGACCACGTCCTCCTCCCCTCCGCGCAGTCCGGAGTCCGCGAAGACAGTGTTCAGCAGCGCCTTGTCGAAGCCGAACAGATCCAGGGCGATCACGGGGACCCCGGCCGCGATCGCCTCGATGGCCGCGGTCGATCCGATCGTCACGAGGCCCTCGGCCCGCGCGAGGGCCTCCCGCATCGAGCCGTACGAGAACACCAGGTTCGGCGGCACCGGACCGATGGCGGCGATCAGCTCCGGATAGCCGTCGCGCTCGGCGTGGGTCTGCGCCTCCCCCGGCCGGGCACGGAGCTTGACGACCACGCGCCGGGAGGGCTCGGCCAGGGCCGCCCGCCGCAGGATCCCCGCGATCCGTGCACGGTCTTCTCGGGAGGAGGGAACGAGCGCCTGCGCGGCGAAGACGAGGTCCGTCGCCGGCTCGGCCCCCGACGCGCCGAGGCCGCCAGCCGTCCGGGCGAAGGGCAGCGTGGCGAGGGCGATGGGCACGTCGACGCGGATCCGTCGCGCGAGCTCGCGGTAGGCGCGGCGCTCGCGATGCGAGTGCACCACGACCAGATCGCTGTGCGCGCGATAGGACAGCGCGCCGCGCAGCGCCGGCACCGACGCCCCGGGAAGCCCGGTGACGACCACGGGGCGCTCGACGAGCCGGTCGATCTCGCGCTGGAGCAGACGGATGAGCGGGCCGCGGCCCGCGAGCACAACGACGTCCGGGCGATCCCAGTCCAACCAGCCGCGCAGTTCCCGGAGGTCGATCCGCGTCCGGGCGCCGGGGGCCGCGAATCGGGTCCCGGCGACCGCCGCGCGCTCCTGGTCGCCGCTCACACGCAGCGGCGTGCGCACGAGGAGCAGGTGCGCGCTGATCCCGCGCACCTCGTCGACGAGCGCCGCGCCCCACTTCACGAACGAGTCGGCGTCCGCGATCACGACCACGCGCCGCACCGCCGTGCCGGCGGGCGGACGCACCGGATCCGGTCGCGACATGCCCGTGATCACCGGACGCGCCACCTGCGCGACGAGCTCGGTCAGGCTCATGCCGGGACCCGGCGCAGCTTCGCCATCGGCGCGTGCTCTCCCGGGAACACGCGCTTGACCCCGTCGCCGAGCGCCGTCTCGATGACGCGGATGTCCCGCACGAGGCGCTCCAATCCGGTCGGCTCCAGTGATGCGGCGTGATCGGATCCCCACATCGCCCGGTCCAGCGTGATGTGTCGCTCCACCGCCACGGCGCCGAGGGCGACCGCCGCCAGCGAGATCTGCAGGCCCCGCTCATGACCGGAATACCCCACGGGGACGCCGGCGTAGCGGTCGCGCAGTGCGGGGATGACCTTGAGGTTGGCCTCCTCCGGCTCCATCGGATAGGTCGAGGTCGCGTGCATCAGGACGAGCCGGTCGGTGCCGAGCACTTCCAGCGCACGATCGATCTGCGGGATGGTGGACATCCCGGTCGAGAGGATGACGGGCTTGCCGGTGTCTCGCAGGGCCGCGAGCAGCTCGAGGTCGGTGAGGCTCGCCGACGCGACCTTGTGCGCCACCACGCCGAGCTCCTCCAGGAAGCGGACGCTCGGGACGTCCCACGGCGAGGCGAACCAGTGCAGACCCGCGAGCGTCGCGTGGTCGCCGATCTCGATGTACTCGTCCCGGCCGAACTCCACCCTCCGGCGGTAGTCCAGGTAGGTCATGGTGCCCCACGGCGTCTCGCGCAGGGTGTCGCGCATGTGCTCGGGCGTGGCGATCTCCGGGGTGCGCTTCTGGAACTTCACGGCGTCCGCTCCCGCGGCGGCCGCGACGTCGATGAGCTTCTTGGCGAGCTCGACGTCGCCGTTGTGGTTCAGGCCGATCTCGGCGATCACGTAGACCGGGTTCCCCCCGCCCACCACGCGCGATCCGATGCTGACGGTCATGTGCGTCTCCGTTCGCTCCCCTCCGGCTTACGCACCGGGGGTGAACACCGAGCGACGCCGGCGTGTCTCCGCGGCGACGCGTGCGTGTCGGGTCCGGAGCGGTGCGCAGGGCGGGGGCGTTTCGTCTCGCTGCGCTCGCTCAACGACCGGACGCGAGGATGCGCTCGGCGATCTCGCGGACCGCGCCGGACCCGCCGGAGCGGGCGAGGACGACCCGGGCCGCCGCCCGCACGTCGGGATGCGCGTTCGCGACCGCGACCGGCCATCCCGCGATCCGGAGGGCGCCGAGATCGTTCACGTCGTTGCCGACGTACGCCACGTCCGCGAGATCCACCCCCTGCTCCCGCGCCCACGCGGCGAGCGCGGCCCCCTTGTCGCCCACCGCCTGAAGGACGGGGACCCCGAGCTTCTCCGCACGCCGGGACACGACCGGATTGACCTCGGTGGAGAGAATGAGAACCGGCACACCCGCCGCCCGCAGCCGGGCCACGCCCATGCCGTCCTCCCGGCTCACCCGGACGCTCTCCCGCCCGTCCTGGTCCACCCAGGTGGTGTCG
Source organism: Microbacterium resistens (assembly GCF_021172025.1). Lineage (NCBI taxonomy): Bacteria > Bacillati > Actinomycetota > Actinomycetes > Micrococcales > Microbacteriaceae > Microbacterium > Microbacterium resistens. The sequence continues at coordinate 2,926,211 of NZ_CP082781.1, read as the reverse complement.
TCGGTGTGGACCCCGTCGAAGTCCGTCACCAGCGCACGGGCAGGAACCGGCTCGCCGCCGATCGGATCGGGCGATCCTCCTCCCGGAGACGCGGGAGCCAGGACGCCGGCCAGCGCGTCGGCCGCCGCGAGCTGGGCGGGGACGTCGATCTCGATCGCCGTGCTCTCGGGCACGACGACGACCCCGATCCGCCCGAAGAAGCGATGCTGCGCGGCGCGGAAGCCGTCGGCACGGAAGGCGTAGAAGGCGCCGGTCTCGAGGTGGTCCGGCGCGCGATCCTGCCGGCGCGGTCGGAAGGCGGCGTCGTGGTTCACGGCTTCAGCCGTGCCGTCCGGCCCGCGCCGCCAGAGGAACCCGTACGTCTCGTGCGCGGCGAAGACGCTGTCGAAACGGCCGGAGCGGATATCCGCCACGGCACGGGCGATCCCGTCCACGGGGAGGAACGGCGAGGTCGCCTGGACGAACACCACGACCTCGATCCCGAGCCCCGCAGCCTCCAGCTCGTCCAGAGCGTGCAGGAGCGCGCTCTCCGACGACGCCGTGTCGCTCGCGAGGTCGGCCGGGCGATCCACCACGCGGGCGCCGGCGGCGCGTCCGACCGCGGCGATCTCCGGATCGTCCGTCGAGACGACGACGAGGTCGACGCCCTCCGCCGCGGCCGCGGCGCGGACGGCGCGTTCCACGAGCGTCAGACCTCCCACGCGCTGCAGGTTCTTGCGCGGGATGCCGCGGGACCCGCCGCGCGCCGGGATGATCGCGGCCGTGAGACCCCGCGGCGGCGTGTCCGCGCTCCCCGCACTCACGAGAGAGCCCCGCTCGTCGATCGGCCCGCGCGCACCCGTACCCCCGGCATCCGCCCCGTGGGGCGCCCCGTCGTCATCGCCCTCGCACCGTCCTCCATACGCGGGCCGCGCGCCGGCGCGCGCCCTGGATCGTCAGCCCCACCTGCTCCAGCCGCGAGACGCCCCCCGTGTCCACGAGCGCGGGGCCGAGCCCGACCCGGCGGCGGGCCCGATCGCGCCACGTCGGCGCCGGGGCGCCGGGAAGATCGAGCGCGGCAAGGCGCTCGGGATCGAAGTACCGCGCGATCTCCACGCGGCCGAGTCGCCGCAGCAGTTCCTCAGCCCGAGGACGCAGCGCCGCGAGGATCCGTGGCTGCATGCAGTACCCGACGGCGTCGACGAGGAGCTGCAGGTCCTCCGGGCGCGCGTACGGCGACCGCCGCCGTGTGAGCGCGTCGACGATCGTGGCCGGGATGCGGTTGCTGTTCTCATACGGGGTCAGCCCGCGCAGCACCGTCCGCGTGCCGGCGGACGCGATCCGGACGCCGAAGAGCGTCTGCACGGTGGGCAGCGCGGTGGAGAAGCCCGCGACGACCCCCTCGGCGCCGATCCGGAGGGCGACGAGCTCGGCCGGTTCATCGCCCTCGTGGACGGCGAAGGTCAGGCCGTGCGCGGCGGCGCGCTCTCGCACGTGCGAGACCAGACCCGCCGTCGCGGCGGGGTGGGGCTTGAAGACGATCCCCGCGACACCCCACTCGGCGGCGCGATCGACCATCTGCGCCTGCATCTCGTGCTCCTCCGCCTCAGTGGCGAGGCCGAGCGCGGCCAGGTACTGCCCGAGCACGAGGGCGACCGGTTCTCCCCCGGCAGGACGGACGGGCGCGTCGGATCCGGCGTCCACCTCGTCGATCACCGCGCGCAGGGCGGACGAGGGCACGGGGATCCGCGGAGCCCCGGTCTCGACGAACACCAGCGGCACGACCCCGGGGACCACGTCGGCATGGATCACGCCGGCGATCCGCTCCGTGACCTGACGAGGCAGCCGGTCGCGGATCGGAGAGTAGGTCATCAGCCCGTCGCCCACGACGAGGATCTCGGCCTGGTCGAAGAGGGCCATCAGCGTGCGCGCCGGCGCCACCTGGGGGCTCTGCACGAACAGGCGGATCCGCTGCGTCTCCGCGTCCCACGCACGCCGCAGCAGGCGGCCGAGCATCGGATGATCCTGCTCCGCGGGGGTCCAGTCGCGCGGGTGGTGCGGGTCCACGAGCGCGTTCAGCGACTCGACGCGATCGAATCGGTCCCGGAGCGTGCGCCACGCGGGATCCGCGGCGAGGTCGGGCGCGGTCTCCGGCACCGCCGACGACCCCACGGCGAGGAGCACCCGTCGGGGAGCGACGACCGCGCCGTCAGCGACGGCCGTCGGAGGGACCAGCCCCGCGTCGATGGCGGCGACGGCCGTCATGAGGCCGTACGGGCTGTGCAGCGCGAAGACGTCGATCATCCGTGCTCCGCCTCTCGCAGGAGGCGCGCCAGCACCCGTCGGCGGGGGCCGCCGATCCTCGGGATCGCGGCGCGGACCTCCTCCGCGGGGAGGCGCGCCAGCAGCCCGCGGATTCCCGCGCGGAGCTCACGGCGCAGGCCCGCCTCCATCCGCCGGGCGCGGACCAGGTGGTGCGAGCTGAGTGCGAGCACGGTGACCACCGCCTTCGGAAGCAGGCGCTCGGCATCCCTGTCGGTGCGGACGAGGTCGATCACCTCGGCGAGCGCGGGAACCACGTCGAGCTGACGCCGGTCGGTCGTGCGCGACAGCGAGCCGTCCATGCCGCGGCGGTACAGGAGGTGGGGCGCGTCCACCACCGCGAACGAGGTCGCCTCCAGGTGGAGCCTCCAGATCCACGGCCGGTCCTCCGCGGTGAAGAGCCCGTCCCGGAACCGGGCGACACCGGAGTCGATGAGCCGCCGGTGGAACATGCCCGCCCAGGCATACGGATAGTCGACCATGGTCGTGTCGTCCTCGGGGAGGACGCCGTCCCGCGGATCAGCGGGTACTCCGCGACGCGTAAAGGGCGCGCGCACGAGAGCCCTCTCCCCCTCCGTGACCGTCACGTGATCGGTGCGGACGAAGTCGCACTCCTGCATGCGCAGCGCCGCATGGAGTACGGGCAGCCGGCGCGGCTGCATCCAGTCGTCGCCGTCCAGGAAGCAGAACGCGTCCGCGGCCACGCGGTCGAGCCCCTGGTTCCGGGCGGTCGCGAGGCCGAGCGGATGGTCGTTGCGGATCACCTCGGCGTGCGGGAACCGCTCGGCATAATGCGCCATGAGCGCGCCGGTGTCGTCCGCGGAGCCGTCGTCGATCGCGACGAGCTGAAGATCGCGAGGATCGTCGAACTGACGGGTCAGCGTCTCCAGCGCGGTGCCGATGTACGCCCCCGCGTCCTTAGCGGGGAGCACGACGGTGACCAGCGGTGCGCGCACAGGGCTCCAGAACGACGGGGACGGGACGGCGTCGATCATGACGCGGACGGCTGACGGGCCGGAGACGGCGAGGTGAACGGCGGATGACGCGTGCGCGCCGGGCCAGGCCTGCGTAGCGTGGGGGCATGAGTTCGCCCGCGACCGGATCCGACCGCTCCGCCGACCGATCCTGGGATGGCCACGGCCCCGCGTCCGCCTGGATCCCCGATCCCGCCGCCGCGGGAGGCTGGCTCCGCGAACGGCTCGACGACGGGCACGCGACGATGCACGGCGTGGTGCCCCGCGGATATCCCGCCTACGCGCGGATCCTCCATCCCGCCGCCGTCCGTACCCTGCCCGATCGCCCGGTCCCCACCGCGGAGGAGTGGGACGCGACGACCGAGGACGAGCGCCAGCGGCTGTTCGGCCTGACGGAGGACCGACGCGCGACCTGGACGGAGACCGCCGCGGCGTTCGGGACCACAGTGCACCCGCTCGCGCAGTGGCAGCGTCTCGTACAGACCCCGGAAGGTGAGGACTGGCGCACCCGGCACGCGCCGGACGGACGCGAGTTCACGGCACCGGCCGAGGGTGAGCTGTCTCCCGAGGACCTCGCCCCGGTGGCGGCGCACCTGGCCGCGCACACGACGACCCCGGAGGAGGGCGTCGTCGGCGTGTGGGCAGGCTACGGCGGACTCTTGGGCGCGTACGGCAGCAACGGCCGATCGTTCCTCACGTTCTCGGACGACCCCGCGGAGAACGCGCACGCCGCGATGCTCGCCGAGAGCACGCACGACCCGTTCAACAACCCCTTCCGCAAGGCGCAGTGGCGGGAGGGGATCCTGTCCCGCGAGATCTCGGAAGGACCGCGGCTGGAGCTTCCCGGGCGGGAGTACGTGCTGTTCACCGCGTCACCGCGCTCCTTCTCCGACCCGGACTGGATCCTCGACGTGCCGTGGCGCGACCGGATCGCCGAGGCGCACGGCTTCCCGCCCTCGGCGCACCACCCGAACCTCCTCTGGCCCGCAGACCGCGCCTGGGTGATGGTGAGCGAGATCGACTTCGACTCCACCGTCGTCGCCGGGAGCCCGGAGCTGGTCCGGGCCCTGTGCACGGACCCGGCGATCGAGGCCCTGGCGATCCGCGAGGGGGCGGACCTGCGCTGGGACGCCGACGACGTCAACCGCTGAGGCGGCAGGGCGGCGGGTTCCCCTCCGTCCCTGCGCGGCCCCGGTTACCGTGGACCGGTGACCGATCCCTCCGCCGCCTCGTCGGCCCCGTTCGATGCGCGGGCGCTCACCGCGCCGATCGATCGCGCCGCGTTCGCGGAGTTCCGACGCACGCAGAAGGCGCTCGACGCCCAGAAGGAGGTGCCGCTCGGCCGGGTGTTCGCGTGGGTCGTCGCGGTGATCGCCATCGGGTTCGTGGTCGCCGTCGGGTCCACGGTGCTCGCTCTCGTGCTCGGCGGATCGCACGGCGGGAGCTGGCTGGTGCCGGTGTTCGTCGTCGTCGCGGCCGTCGCGATCATCGGCTTCCTCGCCACGCGCCGCGCCCGGTGGGTCCGTCGGTACCGCCTGCACACGTTCGCCCTCGCGAACGGCATGACGTACGAGACGCTCGTCACGGATCCGCCGCTGCCCGGGATGATCTTCTCCCTCGGCCACAGCCGCCGCGCCGAGGATCTCGTGCGGGGCGACCGGCCGCGGTTCGTCGAGTTCGGGAACTACACGTACACCACGGGCTCGGGCAAGAACGCTCAGACCCACCACTGGGGCTACATCGCGATCAAGCTCGACGTCCCGCTCCCGAACATCGTCCTGGACGCCTCCTCCAACGACGGGCTCTTCGGATCCAACCTCCCCGCGCGGTTCACGAAGGATCAGCGGCTGTCCCTGGAGGGCGACTTCGACCGGCACTTCTCCCTCTACTGCCCCGCCGGCTACGAACGCGACGCGCTGTACCTGTTCACCCCGGACGTGATGGTCCGCTTCCTGGACCACGCGGCGCACTTCGACGTCGAGATCGTGGACGACTGGATGTTCCTGTACACGCAGCGGCCGGTCGCGACGCTGGAGACACCGGTCTGGCGGGCCGCGTTCTCCGCGGTCGCGGCCGTGCTCACAAAGCTCGACCAGTGGTCCCGGTGGCGGGACGACCGGCTGCGGACCACGACGACGCCGGCGTCCCCGGATCCTTCGGCACCGGCCGACGCACCCGCCGACGCACCCGCCTCCACCGCGGCGGTGCCCGGCCCGGTCGCGCCGCTCTCCGTGCCGTTCGCCCCGCCTCCGGGGGTCGCACCCGCGGGGAGGCGCCTGCGGCGCAGCGGCTCGTGGATCGGGATCGTCGTGTTCGTCGTCGTCGGCGCGGTCTGGCTCTGGCTCCGCGTCACCGGGAGCTAGCTGACGTCCCCGACGGCGCGGGCAGGTTAGCGTGGGGGCGTGAGCACGCCCCTGCCGCCCGGCTATTTCGACCATCGGCCCCTCGTCGACCCCGTCGACCCCGCGGCGGTCGCGGCGTTCGCCCGGGCACAGCGGGCGCAGAACCCGACGTCGGGCGGGCAGATCGCCGGGATCGTGATCGCGATCGTCGCGGTGGCGATCTTCGTCGTCCCGGTCCTGTTCCTCATGGCCATGGGTCTCGGCGTGACCCTCGGCGCGACCGCGGGCAGTGCTCCGGACGGCGGGCTCGGCCCGGGTGCCGGGGTCGGGGCGCTCATCGGCGGGGCCGTCATGTTCCTGCTCGTGGGCGGCGCGGGCGCCGGCATCGGGATCGCGATCTCCCGGTCGATCCGCAACCGACGCATCGCCCAGTACCGGATCGCCCACTTCGCTGCGGCGAACGGCATGGCGTACATCGGCACGGTGCCGAACCCGCCGCTGCCCGGGATGATCTTCCACCAGGGATCGGGCCGCGCGGCGTCGAACGCGATCCGCGGGCTGCAGCCGCGGTTCGTCGAGTTCGGCAACCACCAGTACACGACCGGGTCCGGGAAGAACCAGACCACCCACCACTGGGGCTACGTCGCCGTGAAGCTGGACGTCCCGCTGCCGCACATCGTGCTCGACGCGCTCGGCAACAACACGCTGGGCAGCAACCTGCCCGCCTCCTTCCGGAAGGAGCAGCGGCTCTCGCTGGAGGGCGACTTCGACCGCTACTTCTCCCTCTACTGCCCCACCGGCTACGAGACGGACGCGCTGTACCTGTTCACCCCGGACGTGATGGTGCGCTTCATCGACCACGCCGCGCAGCTCGACGTCGAGATCGTGGACGACTGGCTGTTCCTCTACACGCCTCGACCGGCCTCGACGCTGGATCCGGCGACGTGGGCGTGGCTGTTCGGCGCCGTGGGCGCGCTCCTCACCAAGCTCGACCAGTGGGCGCGGTGGCGCGACGACCGCCTTCGCGGGCTTCCGGCCGTTCCCCCGGCCGCGGCGCCCGGCCCTCTTCCCTCCGGCGCACCCGCGGCGGCGGGCGCGTCCGCACCGCTGCCGGCCGCGGGCGGCCCGGGGACGTTCGCCGCTCCCGCCCTCCCGTTCACGCCGCCGCCCGACCTGCTCACACCCCCTCCGCCCGGCGTGGCTCCGCCCGGTCAGCGCCTGCGGCGGACCGGGCCGTGGGTGGCGATCGCGATCGTGCTCGGCGTCCTCGCACTCACGCTCCTCGGCCCGCTGCTGCTGCTCGTCGTCCCCCTCCTCATCGCGCTCTGACGCCCCCTCCGCGTCAGGCCAGGCCGAGCCGCACGAGCTCCGCCGGCTCGAGCATGCGCGAACGGATCAGGAACCGCATCCCCGTCGGCGCCTCGACGCTGAACCCGGCGCCGCGCCCCGGCACCACGTCGATCGTCAGGTGCGTGTACTTCCAGTACTCGAACTGCGCCTCCGACATGTAGACCTCGACGGGATCGATCCCCGGCACGTCGAGAACCCCGAGGAGCACATCTCCCGGACCGGTCAGGAACATCCCGACCGGATAGCACATGGGCGACGACCCGTCGCAGCAGCCGCCTGACTGGTGGAACATGAGCGGACCGTGCCGCTCCGCGAGCTCCCGCAGCAGCGCGGCGGCAGCGGACGAGACGTCGACCCGATGCGACATGGCTTCCCCTTCCGATCGGCCCGGGCGGGCGCCGTCGGCACCCGCCCGGATCCTGCAGCGCGGCTCAGAAGAACCCCATGGGGCCTTCCGCGTACGAGACGAGGAGGTTCTTCGTTTGCTGGTAGTGGTCGAGCATCTTCAGATGGTTCTCCCGACCAATCCCGGACTGCTTGTACCCGCCGAACGCGGCGTGCGCCGGGTACTGGTGATAGGTGTTCGTCCAGACCCGACCCGCCTCGATGGCGCGTCCTGCCCGGTAGGCCGTGTCCCCGCTGCGGCTCCAGACGCCCGCGCCCAGGCCGTACAGCGTGTCGTTCGCGATCGAGATCGCATCGTCGAAGTCGTCGAAGCTCGTGACGGAGAGCACCGGACCGAAGATCTCCTCCTGGAAGATCCGCATGTCGTTGGTCCCCTCGAACACCGTGGGGGCGACGTAGTAGCCCTCGCTGAGGTCGCCGCCGAGGTCCACCCGCTCCCCTCCGGTGAGGAGCTTCGCCCCGCCCTGCCGGCCGATGTCGATGTAGCTGAGGATCTTCTCCAGCTGGTCGTTGGACGCCTGGGCGCCGATCATGGTCGCCGGATCCAGCGGGTTCCCCTGGACGATCCTCCCGACCCGCTCCAGGCCGTCGGCGAGGAAGCCGTCGTAGATGGAGCGCTGGATCAGCGACCGGGAGGGGCACGTGCAGACCTCGCCCTGGTTCAGCGCGAAGAGGGTGAAGCCCTCCAGCGCCTTGTCGTAGAACGGGTCGGTCGTGTCCCGAGCGACGTCCTCGAAGAAGAGGTTCGGAGACTTCCCGCCGAGCTCCAGCGTGACGGGGATCAGGTTCTGCGAGGCGTACTGCATGATCAGCCGCCCCGTCGTCGTCTCCCCGGTGAAGGCCACCTTGCGGATCCGCTTGTGCGACGCGAGCGGCGCCCCGGCCTCGATCCCGAACCCGTTGACGATGTTCACCACGCCGGCCGGGAGGAGGTCCCCGATGATCTCGAAGAGGAACAGGATCGACGCGGGCGTCTGCTCGGCGGGCTTGAGGACCACGCAGTTGCCCGCGGCGAGCGCCGGAGCGAGCTTCCACGTCGCCATGAGGATCGGGAAGTTCCACGGGATGATCTGACCGACCACGCCCAACGGCTCGTGGAAGTGATAGGCCACGGTGTTCTCGTCGAGCTGGCTGAGCGAGCCCTCCTGCGCCCGGAGCACGCCCGCGAAATAGCGGAAGTGGTCGACGGCGAGCGGGATGTCGGCGGCGAGCGTCTCGCGCACGGGCTTGCCGTTCTCCCAGGTCTCCGCCACGGCGATGGCCTCGAGGTTCTCCTCGATCCGGTCGGCGATGCGATTGAGGATGACGGCGCGCTCGGCGGGGGTGGTGCGCTTCCAGGAGGCGAACGCCCGCCAGGCCGCGTCGACGGCACGGTCGATGTCCTCGGCCGTGCCGCGCCCCACCTCGGTGAAGGGCTTGCCGTTGACGGGGCTCACGTTCTCGAAGTACTGCCCCTTCACCGGATCGACGAACTCCCCGCCGATGTAGTGGCCGTAACGGGAGCGGTAGGCGGCGACCGCCCCTGGCTGGCCGGGGGCGGCGTAGGCGGTCGGGGCGCTCGTCTCGACGACGCCCTCTTCGACGATGGTCATGATGTCTCCTTCGACACTCGATCCGAACGACGCGGGCGGTGAACGGCCGGCCCGCGGTGGTGGACACGACGGTAGGCCGGGGGACGTTGCGTCGCGGTGCACGACGTTGCATCGGGTTGCGACGCCGGGACGGGTCAGCCGCGTTCGAGCTTCTCGATGCGGCTGACCAGGCTCGCCCGCCGCGGCGACCGCGCGGGGAGCATCTCCAGGCACAGGCGCAGCACCTCGGCGTCCTCGGCGCCCTCCGGGATCTCGGCATAGGCGAGCAGGACATCCACGCTGGCCTCGGCGAGCATCGCCTCGCGAAGGGTCGCGCGCAGCGCCTCGCGCATCTCCTCGACGCCCGGCGCCGTCGATTCGGGCAGCACGGGTCCTCGGTAGGCGGAGAGCGCGACGCGGTGCGCGCCCCGGTCGATCAGGGACATCAGATCCTGCGCGTCCGTCTCCCACGGGATCGTCAGACGGTACGGGCGGGACTGCGGAACGAGATCGGGGCTCACGCGCTCCAACACCTTGCGCAGGCGCACCATCTCCGGCCGCAGCGTGTCCGGAGTCCCCGATTCGCCGTAGACGAGGGCGGCGAGACGATCCGCGGAGAGTCCCTGCCGGTGCACCGCCAGCATGAGGAGGATCTCGGCGTGCCGCGCGCTGAGCTCGATCACGTCCTCGCGGTGGGCGCCGTCGACCTCGAGGCGCGCGCGATCGCGGCCGAGGACGTGCAGCCGCGCGCGCCGCGGCGCGTCGGCCGCGGCCGAGCGGCGACGGACGGCCGCGCCCTCCCCCGCGCGCAGCCGTGCCACCAGCAGTTCGGCCTCCACCGCCCGCGCGGTCGCGTCCACGAGCATGCGCGCCTGCGGGGACACCGTCTCCGCGCCTCCGGTGACGTCGATCACGCCGAGGATCCGCCGGGTCTCCGGATCGAAGACCGGGGCGGCGGTGCACGACCAGGGCTGCACGAGGCGGTTGTAGTGCTCGGCCTGGTGGATCTGCACGGAATGCCCGAGTGCGAGGGCGGTCCCGGGAGCGGAGGTGCCGACGGTGTCCTCGGACCAGTTCGCCCCCTCCACGAACCCCATGTCCGCCGACAGCAGGCGCTGGCTCCGGTCGCCCTCCACCCACAGCAGGCGTCCCGCATGGTCGCCCACCGCCACGATGACCCCCGAGTCCTCCGCCGACCCGGGCAGCAGCAGCCCGCGGATCATGTCCATCATCCCGGCGAGCGGGTGCCCGGAGCGATAGGCCTCCAACGCCTCGGCGGAGAGGTCCAGGGGCGGCAGACCCTCGGCGCCCACTCGCCGGCGCCACGCCCGCTCCCACGACGCGCGCACCAGGGGGCGCACCTGCTGCAGGCGGTCGTCGGCGAGGTTGCCCGCGACGAGCTCCTCGTGGGCGCGCTCGACGAGGAGCCGCGACCCCTCCGGGGAGACGCCGTGCGACGCGGACCAGCCCGAGGTCACGAGTCCTCCGATCAGCGCTGACGGTGGTGCCCGGTTTCCGTCGCCTGCGGCGACCACCTGCGTCCGGTCCCGGGTGACCTCAGTGTAGGCCGAGGATGCGGCGGCGGGAACGGGCGTCCCGCCGCCGCACCGTGCATCAGCGGCGCCGGACCTCCTGCCACAGCGCCCGCCGCTCGGCCTGGGCGACGGGGTCCGGGACGGGCAGCGCCGCCAGCAGCTCGCGGGTGTAGGGATCCTGCGGGTCGTTGAGCACCTGCGCCGTGGTCCCCTGCTCGCGGATCACGCCGCGCTGCAGCACGATGATCCGATCGGATACGGCGTCGATCACGGCCAGGTCGTGGCTGATGAACAGGGAGGCGAAGCCGAGCTCCTGCTGCAGCTGCACGAACAGATCCAGCACCTTCGCCTGCACCGACACGTCCAGCGCGCTCGTCGGCTCGTCGGCGATGAGCAGGGTCGGGTCGAGGGACAGCGCCCGGGCCAGCGACGCGCGCTGCCGCTGCCCGCCGGAGAGCTCGTGCGGGTACCGGTCGCCGAAGTTCGCCGGGAGGCGCACGGCGTCCAGCAGCTCGTCCACGCGCGGCCGGGCGGCGGCGAGGCTCGCCGCCCGCCCGTGCACGATGAGCGGCTCCGCGATGCACTCGGCGATGGTCAGCAGCGGGTTGAAGCTCGTGGCCGGATCCTGGAAGACGAATCCGATCTCCGGGCGCAGGGGCGCCAGCCGACGCGAGCGGACCCCGCGCATCTCCTGGCCGAGGACCCGGAGCGAGCCGCCGACGACCGTCGTCAGCCCCACGACCGCGCGGCCGATGGTGGTCTTGCCGGACCCGGACTCGCCGACCAGGCCGACGACCTCGCCGGGGCCGACCTCGAAATCGACGCCCTTCACCGCCACGAAGCCGCCGCGGCCGAACCGGCCGGGGTAGCCGATCTCGCACGCCTCGGCGACGATCACCGGGGCGCGGCCGGCGGACGGGCGCGGGGACTCCGGCGACGTTGCGTCTCGCTCCGCTCTCGGGGCGACCGAAGAGGCAGAAGACGCGGGCGAGGCGGACTTGCCCTGGCCGACGTGCGGCACGGCGGCGAGCAGCTCGCGCGTGTACTCCTCCCGCGGGGACGCGAACAGCTCGTGCACGGGGGCCTGCTCGACGATGTCGCCGCGGTACATCACGACGACGCGGTCGGCGAGGTCGGCCACCACGCCCATGTTGTGCGTGATGAGCACGATGGTCGCGCCGAACTCGTCCCGGCACGTGCGCAGCAGATCCAGGATCTCCGCCTGCACGGTGACGTCGAGCGCCGTCGTCGGCTCGTCCGCGATGATGAGGCCCGCGTCGAGCACGAGCGCCATCGCGATGACGATGCGCTGCTTCTGCCCGCCGGAGAACTGGTGCGGGTAGTCGTCGACGCGCTTCTCCGGATCCGGGATCCCCACCTTCCGCAGGATCTCCACCGCGCGGGCGCGGGCGTCCCGCTTGGACAGCGCGCCCTGGTTCGGCGAGCGGTGCGCCCGGAGCCCTTCCGCGATCTGCCAGCCGACCGGGTACACGGGGTTCAGCGCGGTCGACGGCTCCTGGAAGACCATCGCGGCGTCCCGCCCGCGCATCGCACGCAGCTTCGCCGGCGACGCGTGCACGACATCGGTCTCCTCGCCGCTGCGCGAGCGGACGAGCACCGCACCGGACATCGTGGCCGTCTCCGGTAGCAGGCCGAGCAGCGCGTTCGCGGTGACCGTCTTCCCGGATCCCGACTCGCCCACGATCGCCAGCACCTCGCCGGCGTGCGCCTCCAGGTCGATGCCCTTGACCGCCTGGACCGGGTCGCCGTCGGTCGCGAACGCGATCCGCAGGTCCCGGATCACCGCGGCGTCGTTCCGGAGGGAGCCGGTCGCTCCCGTAGCGTCCACGGCGCTCATGCCGCACCTCCCGCGCGACGGCGCGTGCGCAGTCGCGGATCGCTCAGATCGTTCAGACTCTCGCCGACGAGGGTGATGCCCAGCACGACGAGCACGATCGCCACGCCGGGGAAGATGCTCGTCCACCAGATGCCGCTCGTGACGTCGGCCACGGCGCGGTTGAGGTCGTACCCCCACTCGGCCGCCGAGGTCGCCTCGATGCCGAACCCGAGGAAGCCGAGACCGGCCAGGGTCAGCAGGGCCTCCGAGGCGTTCAGCGTGATCACCACCGGCAGGGACCGGGTGGAGTTGCGCAGCACGTGCCGGACGAGGATCCGTCCGATGGGGACGCCGATCACCTTCGCCGACTCGACGAAGGGCTCCGCCCGCACCCGCACGACCTCCGCGCGGATGACGCGGAAGTACTGCGGCACGTACACCACGGTGATCGACAGCGCCGTGGCCCAGATCCCGGACCACAGCGTGGATCGGCCGCCGCTGATGACGATCGACATCACGATCGCCAGCAGCAGCGAGGGGAACGCGTAGATCGCGTCGCAGACGACCACGAGCACCCGATCGAGCCACCCGCCGAAGTAGCCGGAGACGAGCCCGAGGAGGATTCCGAGGAAGATCGAGCAGACGATCGCGGCGAGGATCACCAGCAGAGCCGTCTGCGCGCCCCACACCACCCGGGAGAAAACGTCGAAGCCGGAGACCGTGGTGCCGAGGATGTTCGTCGCGCTCGGCGGCTGCTGGGTGCCGAACTTGGTCCCGTCGACGGCCTGCTGCGCCCACGAGTACGGCGCGATGACCGGGGCGAGGGCGGCGACCACCACGAAGAAGGCGGTGATGACCAGGCCCGTGACGAGCATGCCGCGCTGGAGCCCGACGCTCTGGCGCAGGTGCGAGATCACCGGCACGCGCTCCGTCCAGCGGCGCTTGCGCGGCTTCATGGCCGCGAGCGCCTCCGTCTTCGGCGTCGGGAGGTCCCGGTTCACCGGCGTGCCGGTCGGCGGGTGGGCGGGAAGCGGTTCGCGCTCCATGTCAGTACCTCACCCTCGGGTCGATGAAGGCCGCGATGACGTCGACCAGGAAGTTCGTCACGGCGACGATCACGGCGATCATCACGACGATGCCCTGCACGGCCACGAAATCGCGCGCCTTCAGGTACTCGGCGAGCATGAAGCCGATCCCCTTCCATTCGAAGGTCGTCTCGGTGAGCACGGCGCCCGCGAGCAGCAGCGCGATCTGCAGCCCCATCACCGTGATGATCGGGATGAGGGCCGGACGGAAGGCGTGCTTGGTGACCAGCCGGAACTCGCGCACCCCGCGCGAGCGGCCCGAGGTGACGTACTGCTGGCTGAGCGTCCCGATCACGTTCGTGCGCACCAGACGCAGGAAGACGCCCGCGGTGAGCAGCCCGAGGGCGACCGCCGGGAGCACCGCGTGCCAGAGCACGTCGGCGATCGCGGGGCCGTTGCCGAGCCGGATCGCGTCGAGCAGGTAAATTCCGGTCGGGGTGTCGATGCCGCTCATCAGCAGCTCGGTGCGGGTGCCGGCGCGGCCCGAGACGGGCAGCCAGCCGAGCCAGACGGAGAAGACGAGCTTCAGGAGGAGGCCCACGAAGAAGATGGGGGTCGCGTACGCGAGGATCGCCATGATCCGAAGCGTCGCGTCCTGCCAGCGGTCGCGGCGGTACGCGGCCACCAGTCCGAGCGGGATGCTCACGACGAAGGCCACGATCAGCGCGTAGATCGCCAGCTCCAGCGTCGCGGACCCGTACTGCAGCAGGATCTCGGTGACCGGGCGCCGGTCCGTGATGGTGGTGCCGAAGTCTCCGCGGGCGATGCCGGCGAGGTACTCGAAGTACTGCAGGATCAGCGGGCGGTCGAAGCCCGCCTCGTGCACGCGCTCGGCGAGCTGGGCGGCGGGGAGCCGGCCGCCGAGGGCGGCGGTGATGGGATCGCCGGTGATCCGCATCAGGAAGAAGACCATGGTGACCAGGATCAGCACGGTCGGGATGATGAGCAGGAGCCGGACGACCACGTAACGCCACAGTCCGCCGCCCTGTGAGGCGGGTCGGGTCGCGGGCGTCAGCGTCGTCGGATCCGGGGTGAGGGCGTCGACGGACATGGGATGAACCTCTTCGTTCGAGTGCAGAGCGGATCGGGGCACCGCCGCGCGGGCGGTGCCCCGATCACCGGTGCGCTACTTGGTCAGCGGCGCGTAGCGGAACTTGAACGAGGCGTCGAGGGTGGTGCCCTGGACGTCGGCTCCGACGATCGCGACCTGCTTGCCCTGCAGCAGCGGCAGGGTGGAGAGGTCCTTCGCGACGAGCTCCTGGATCTTTCCGAGCTCCTCCAGGCGCTTGGTCTCGTCGGTCTCCGTCTGCGACGTCACGATGAGGTCGTTGACCTCCGGGTTGTCGTAGTGGTTGCCGAGGAAGTTCTCCTTGAGGAAGAACGGCGACAGGTAGTTGTCGGCGTCGGAGTAGTCCGGGAACCAGCCGAGCTGGTACGCCGGGTAGACGTCGGCGGTGCGGTCCTCGCTGTACTTGACCCACTCGGTCTGCTGCAGGTTGACGGTGAACAGACCGCCCTCCTCCAGCTGCGCCTTCACGGCGGCGTACTCGTCGCCCGAGGACGGACCGTAGTGGTCGCCGTTGTACTGCAGGTTCAGGGTCACCGGGGTCTGCACGCCGGCGGCGGTCAGCACCTCCTTCGCCTTGTCGAGCGAGGGAGCGCCGTTGCCGTCGCCGTAGAGCTCCTTGAGCGGCTCCGTCGCACCCGGCAGGCCCTCCACGACCGGCGAGTACAGCGGGCTGTAGGTGTCCTTGTAGACGTCCTTGGCCAGAGCCGCGCGGTCCACGAGGTTTGCGGCCGCCTGACGGACGGCGAGCGCCTTCGCCGGGTCGGCCTCGGGCGTGGTCGCGCCGAACGGCATCGTGTTGAAGTTGAACACGATGTAGCGGCTCTCGCCGCCGGGGCCGTCCACGACCTTGACCTTGTCGTTCTTGGCCAGGTCCTCCACATCCGTGGCGGAGAGGCTGCGGAACGCCACGTCGATGTCGCCGTTGCCGATCGCGAGCTTCAGGTTCGAGGCGTCGGCGTAGTACTTGACGCTCACAGCCGAGTTCTCCGCGGCGCCGAGGTTGCCCTGGTAGTCCGCGTAGGGCTTGTAGGCGATGAGCTCGTTGACCTTGTAGCTGGTGATCTCGTACTGGCCCGCGAACGCCTTGCCCTTGACGATGTCGTCGTCGGCGGTCACGGCGTCGGCGGAGAAGACGTCCTCGTCGACGATGGGCCCCGCCGGGCTGGAGAGGATGAGCGGCCAGATCTGGTCGTCGCCGTTCTTCAGCGTGAACACGACGGTCGTGTCGTCCGGGGTCTCGACGCTGTCGAGGTTGCCGAGCAGGGACGCCGGGCCGTTCGGGTCGTTGATCTTCACCATGCGGTCGAACGTGAACTTCACGTCGCTGGAGGTGAGGTCGTTGCCGTTGGCGAACTTCAGCCCCTTCTTCAGCGTCACCGTGTACTCGGTCGGCGAGGTGAACTCGGCCTTCTCCGCGATGTCGGGGGTGACCTCGGCCGTGCCGTACTCGCTGTTGAGCAGGAACGGGTAGATCTGGTTCATCACGGCGAAGGAGCCGTTGTCGTAGGAGCCGGCCGGGTCCAGCGACGTGATCTTGTCGGTGGTGCCGACGATGATCTCGCCGCCCCCGCCGCCGTCGGATCCCCCCTCGGATCCGCCGCCGCCACCGGTGCTGCTGGTGGCGCAGCCGGCGAGGACGAGGGCCGAGACGCCGAGCGCCCCGACGGCCAGGCCCAGGCGGCTTCGCCGGCCGAGCCGAGACGTGCTGTGGAATGACATATACACCTCTGTATCTGTTCCAATGACCGCAGTCCTCGCGGCCGAGTATCCGCGCCGTTCGGGGTCGGGGCGCGGACGCCCCATCTTAGGCACGCGGTTCCGTTTCCTGCGATACCCGGTCCGATCCGTGGCGTCACGGCCTGCCCGGCGAGGTGGAGGAACGCCCCGGTGCGCGCGGCGGTCACCGCCGTCTCGCGCACCGGGGAGAGAGCCGGGAGGGAGAGTCATCGTCGACGTCGCGCTCTCTCCGCGGTGGGACCCCCGCTGGGGGGAATGAGAAGGGGCCCCACCGGGCTTCGGCGGCCGTCCGGTCGCCGAAGCATGCAGACGGGCACCAATCTTCGCCCGATGACTCCATGTTTCCTGCTCGCCGCCTCCGATCCATCGGACCAGGGCACGATCTTGGGCGTCGTACCCCGGTACGACCCACCCGGAGCACCGGGGCCGACACCTCGGACTCGCGTTTCGTGTACTACTGCGGGATGCGTGGTAGTGTGCCTCGCAACGCAGCCGTCGGCGCGGAGAAGGAGGGGCGATGGATACGACGCAGTTGCTCAAGGGCGTCCTAGACCTCGCGGTGCTCGCGGTGGTCCGCGACGAGGACGGCTACGGGTACGACATCGTGCGCCGCCTTCGCGACGCGGGACTCGGCGACGTCGGGGACGCGTCGGTCTACGGCACGCTCCGCCGCCTCTACGCGGGCGGCGCCCTGTCGAGCTACGTGGTCCCCTCCGACGGCGGCCCGCACCGGAAGTACTACGCGATCAACCCGCAGGGCCGGCGCATGCTCGAGGAGCAGACCACGACGTGGACGCACTTCGCCGTCGCGATGTCGGGCCTGCTCGCACCGCACGCGCCAATGCCTCCGGCGGCACCGTCCGCCACGGCCCCGGCGATCACGAAGCCGCGGCCCCCCGTTCCCGGCGCCGGCGACGGCGCCGATCATCCCGACCGCATCGACACGGGAGCCCAGCGATGAACGACACCACCATCTCCGCCGCCGACCGGATCCGCGCCTTCTCGGAGCGGGTTCGCGCCGAGCTCTCCGACCTCGGCGAGGAGGAGATCGAGGACCTCGCCGGCGGCCTCGTGGCCGACCTCACCGAGCAGGCCGCCGACGGCGGCGGGGAGATCGAGCTCGGCGACCCCGTCGCCTACGCGCAGGAGCTGCGCGCGGCGGCGGGCCTCCCGGAGCGGACCACCGCACCCCTGAAGCCCGGGCTGCGCGAGCGCGCGACGGCGTGGCGGGAGTCGACGGCGGCCGCGGTGCGCGGATCCCGCTTCGGCGCCTGGCTCCTTGACCTGCTGATCGCGCTGCGGCCCGTGTGGTGGGTGCTCCGTGGAATCGGCCTGTACGCCCTGCTCGCGGGGATCGTGCAGTTCGGCCCGCGCACGCTCATCGGGCAGAGCGGGTTCGGCTCCCACGTCCTGAGCTGGCTGCTGCTGCTCGGGGTCGTGCTGCTCAGCATCCAGTGGGGGCGAGGGCGCTGGCTCCCGAGGAACGCGTTCCGGCACCTGCGCACCGTCGCGAGCGTCGTCGCCGTCCTCGTCCTCCCCTTCGCCGCAGGACAGCTCGCCACGATGGTGGTCAACGGCGAGAACAACGCCTTCGCGGGCGACGCGGAGTACCAGGTCCCCGGCGGCCTGCTCCTGGACGGCACCCAGGTGGGCAACGTCTTCGTCTACGACCGCGACGGGAACCTGGTCGACGGCGCCCAGCTCTACACCGACAAGGGCACGCCGCTGAACCTCTTCGGCGAGCAGAGCAGGGACATGAACGACAGCGCGTTCTGGGGATGGTCCGGCGAGGACCACGTCCTCGTCCCCTTCTTCGACGCGCAGGGCAGACCGGTCTGGAACGCGTTCCCGCTGAACACCGCCCCGTTCGACCCGGGCACGGGCACGGCCGATCTCGACCGCACGAGCGTGCCGCAGCCGCCGTACCTGCGCGCGCCGGAGCGAGGGCTCCTCTCCCCGGCCCCGACGCCCGTCCCCACGCCGACCACGACCGCGGCGCCGACGCCCGGGACGACGGCCGAGCCGACGCCGGCCCCGACCGACGGCGCACCCGGCGACGAGGAGCCGGAGTCGTGAGCGAGCAGCGGATCGTCTCGATCGACATCACCTACCTCGTCGAGCAGGCCCTGCGCTCAGGGGACCACCGGCCCGACGGCGACGAGGAGGACGCCGGCGAGGGGTGACGGCCCGGATGCGCTCCCCCGCCGTTCGTCGATGACAGCAGTGTGCTAGCATCGCCGCACGCACGATCACGGGGGTTCCGATGGCCACGATCACGATCCGCTCACTCTCCGATGAGGTGGTCGGCGCCCTCAAGGAGCGGGCGCGGCGCAACGAGCGCTCGATGGAGGCGGAGGTGCGAGACCTGCTGACCCGTATCGCGTCCGGCGAGGAGGTCGTCAGCCGAGCCGAGGAGGACGTCCGGCGACAGGTGAACGCCCATCAATGGACCGTTCCCGGAAGCCGGTTCAACGCGTGGATCCGCGCGAACCCGCTCACGGCCGAGGAGCGCGCGCTCATGGACGACTGGCAGACGGATCTCGACGAATGGCGGCGCATTCCGCCCGACGAGGACGAGTTCGAGGACCCTTGGGAGCGGGCGGAGCGACACGTCCGGCAGTGGCGTACGGACCAGGAGCCGACCGCCCGGGAAGACCCCCGCGCATGATCCTGCTCGACACGAACGTGCTGATCAGACTCAAAGAGATCACCTTGCCCGACGCCGAGATCTGCGTCAGCGCGATCTCCCTGGCGGAGATGCGCTTCGGCGTCGACAGCGCCCGCACGCCCGCAGTGCGCCGGCAGCGGCTGCGCCAGCTCGTCGCCATCGACGAGCTCATGGGTCATGAATGGATGCCCTTCGAGGATCGCGCCGCGAGCGGTACCGGGTTCCTCGCCTCCGTGGTCGCGGCCACACGACCCTCCCACGCCCGCAGCAGGGACATCATGCTCGCCGGTCACGCCTATGCGCTGGGGGCAGCCCTTCTGACCCTCAATCCGCGCGACTTCGCCCTCGTCTCCGAGCACGTGGAGATCCTCGCCCCCGACCGGCCGGTCGCCGGGGAGCGGCCGGCAGGGGGCGGCAGCGGCCGGGGCTGAGCGGAGGCCCGGCGGATCAGCCCCGGGCAGCCCACCACTCGCGCAGGCGCCTCTCGGCCTCTTCGGGACCGACGACACCCTCGTCCAGCCGCAGATCGAGGAGGAAGCGGTACGCCTCCCCCACCTCACGGCCCGGCGCGATGCCGAGGATGCGTTGGATGTCGTTGCCGTCGAGCTCGGGGCGGATGGCGTCGAGCTCCTCCTGCTCGCGCAGGGCCACGATCCGCGCCTCGATGTCGTCGTAGGCGGCGGCGAGCCGGGCGGCCTTGCGCCGATTGCGCGTGGTCACGTCGGCGCGGGTGAGGATGTGCAGACGCTCGAGCTGCGCGCCCGCGTCGCGGACGTAGCGGCGCACGGCCGAGTCGGTCCACGCGCCCTCCGCGTACCCGAAGAACCGCAGGTGCAGTTCGATGAGCGCAGCGACCGCGTCGGTCGTCTCCTTGTCGAAGCGGAGCGCCTGGAGCCGCTTGCGCGCCATCCGCGCGCCGACCACGTCGTGGTGGTGGAAGGTGACGGCGCCGCCGGGCTCGAGCTTGCGCGTGCGGGGCTTGCCGATGTCGTGCAGCAGCACCGCCAGGCGCAGCGTCGCGTCGGCCGGCGCGCCCGGGTGCCGCGAGCGCTCCAGGGCGATCGCCTGGTTCAACGCCGTCAGCGAGTGCTCGTAGACGTCCTTGTGGTGGTGGTGCTCGTCCACCTCGAGCCGCAGCGCGGGCACCTCCGGGAGGAACTCCTCGATCAGCCCGGTGTCGACGAGCACACGGATGCCGCGGACGGGATCATCCGTCTGCAGCAGGCGCATGAGCTCGCTCTGGATCCGCTCGGGGCTCACGATGCGCAGGCTCTCCCGCAGCCGCGCGACGGCGGCGAGCGTGCCCTCCTCGATGTCGAAGCCCAGCTGAGCGCAGAACCGCGCCGCGCGGAGCATGCGGAGCGGATCGTCGCCGAAGCTCACCTCGGGATCGCTGGGCGTGCGCAGAACCCCGGCCACGAGGTCCTCGACGCCTCCGGTCGGATCGACCAGCGTGACCGCCGGCACGCGCAGGGCCATGGCGTTCACCGTGAAGTCGCGCCGGACCAGGTCGCCCTCGATCGTGTCGCCGAACTCCACGGCGGGCTTGCGCGTGGCCCCGTCGTAGCTGTCGGCGCGGTAGGTGGTGATCTCCACCTGCTCGCCCTGCACCCGCGCGCCGATGGTGCCGAACTCGCGGCCGATGTCCCACTGCGCGGTGGAGACGGGGGTGACGATGCGCAGGATCTCGTCCGGTCGTGCGTCGGTGGTGAAGTCCAGATCGTGGGTGTCCCGTCCGAGCAGCGCGTCGCGCACGGGACCGCCCACGACGGCGAGCGCGAAGCCCGCCTCGTCGAACGCGGCGGCGAGGGTGCGGACGACCGGATCCTCGGCGAGCGCGCCCAGTCGTGCGAGTCCCTCGGCCATGTTGAGCATGGGTTCCAGGGTACCGGGGCGGGACCCGGCCCCCGGTGCGGGGACTAGGCGGCGGGCGGCCCGATCGTCCCCCCGACGTCGCGGATCGCCTGCTGCTGCGCGCGGGTCGAGGAGACGATCCACCCCGCCATCACCATGCCGCCGAGCGCCGCGACCGCCGCGATGATCCAGAACCCCTGATCCGGGTCGACGACCTCCAGCACGTACACCACCACGACCGCGGCGGCGAGCAGCAGTCCTTCGACGATCGCGAAGCCGAGGAAGAACCGGGACCGCCGGCGGGCGAAGTCCTCGTTGATCCGCTGCACGCGCGCCTGGGTGGAGTAGTCGGTGGGGCCCGTCATGCGTCCCAGGCTATCGATCCGGCGCGCGGACGACGAGAGCCGGGTCTCAGGGGTGCTGCTCGCTGTGGAACACGTCGTGCAGCGTCACGGTCGTGAGGCCTCGATCCGCGATGACCTGCGCGAGCTGGGGGAACACGGTCGTCACCGGCGCGTGGTTGAGGTGGCCGATCACGATGTGCTGCGGCAGGAACCACTCGTGTGCGAGCCGGACGATCTCCTCCGCCGGGATCAGCCCCGAGTCCGCGAGGGAGCCGTACCAGAGGGCGGGAGCGGTGTACCCGATCGAGGCCGCCGCCGCACGGACACGCGCGTCGTGGAAGCCGTACGGCGGCCGGTAGAACGGGCGGGCGTCCACCCCGTACAGCTCGCCGATGCGGTCGTGCGTGCGTTGCAGCTCATCGCGGATGCCCTGATCGGAGAGGGTCTGCAGGTCGGGGTGACTCCAGGTGTGGTTCGCCAGCTGCACCTGGCCGGTGCCCACCAAGGGCGCGAGGACGTCGACGTTGTCGGCCCAGGACGCGTAGGAACCGGTCACGAACAGGGTGAGCCGGGTGCCGGTGGTCGCAGCGAACTCGGCGTAGGCGCGCACCACCGCGGAGTCGGATCCGTCGTCCACCGTCCAGGCGAGGAGACTCCCCTCTCCGGGCAGCGCGGTGAAGGCCTCGTGCGGCGCCGGGACGCGGTCGAGCACGGGAGCCGACGGGGCGGGCGGCGGGGCGGGAACCGGGGGCGCCGGCGGCTGGGGTGACGGCGGGGCCGAAGAGTCGACAGGCGCGGGCGGGGTCGCACGGACCGGACGCGGTGCGCACCCGGCGGCGAGCATCGCGGCGGCGGAGACCGTGGCGGAGAGGAACGCGCGTCGCCCGATCCCCGCCGGATCCGTCCCGTCCGCCACAGGTCCCGCGGCCACGGGCATCACACGCTCTCGCGGGTCCGGCGCGACAGGAGAAGCGCGACCAGTTCGGCGCGGGAGCGCACGCCGAGGGAGTTGTACACCCGCCCGAGGTGCACCTCCACCGTCCGGTCCGAGATGCCCAGCGCGTCACCGATCGCGCGGTTGGTCCGTCCTTCCGCCACGAGGACGGCCACGTCCCACTGCCGCGGGGTGAGGGCGCTCCGCAGCGACGGGGTCGTCGGGATCAGCAGCTCCTTGCGTGCCACCGCACTCGTCCGCGGACCAGGGAGGTCGTCCTGGATCGAGAAGTCCAGGACCGTGGCGGGACGCACTTCGCCGAGCACCTCGGCGAAGCCGGACGACAGATCCGGGGCGTGATCCCGCAGCAGCCGGACGGCGCTGGCCGTGATGCCGCCCGCCAGATGGGTCATCGGCAGGCGGCGGAGCGACTCGCGCAGAGCCGCCGCGGCGCCGGCGAAGTCGCCCGTGTGCAGCAGGAACCCCGTGTGCTGCCCCCTCAGGTACGCGTCCACGAGCGGGGACAACGGACCCGGCTCGACCCGCCACGGCCAGGCCGGGCGGGATCCCATCGCCGCGAGCATGAGCCGCGTGTGGATCGCGTCGACCTCGTCGCGGTCGGTCGTCCAGGCCGCGACGATCTCCTCGATCCCGGAGATGATGACGTGGTCGGACGCGGTGACCGAGGCCGCGCGCAAGCCCACCACCTGGGCGCCGATCTGGGCGAGCACCGGCGGGTCCGCGCGGACGCCGTGCAGGAAGTCCTCCGCGGCCGCGCGCCCCGCCGTCGCCTCCGCGTGCAGCGGCGCGGCGGACGGATCTTGCAGAACGCGGGCGAAACCGGAGCGGGCGTCCGCGAAGCAGCCGAGGGCCAGCGCCGCCCGCGCGAAGAGGTGGTGACCCCGGGCACGCAGGGCGCCGGCGCCGCGTCGGGTCAGCAGCCGTCCGCACTCCAGGGCGCCGTGCACCGACCCCGCGGCGAGCAGCTGCTCGCCGAAGCGGGCGAGCTCGCGCTGTGTGGACTCGTCGGCGGAGGACGAGTGGCACGCGTGCCAGGCCGCCCGGCCCCGCTCGCCGCGCTGTCGCAGCGCTCGAGCGAGGGCGGCGTGGACCTCTGCGGCGTTCGGTGCCACGCCGAGCACCGCGGCGCGCGCCCCGGCGGAGGTGAACCGCATCCGCCCGTCGTCCCATTCCAGGAGCCGGCTCATCCCCGGTGCCAGCATCACCGAGGCGTCGATGCCCGACGCCCCCAGGACGACCTCGATCCGATCCGTCGTGGACAGCGCGGCCGTCAGCAGCAGGTGTCGTCCCGCCGCGCCCACGGCCTCGAGCATCGGCGCATACCGTGCCCGCACCGATGCGGGGGCGGGCAGCACGAGCGGTAGAGCCTCCATGCCCGTCAGCTGTCCCGGCGTCAGCGCATCGGACATCTCGGCGGCATCGCCCGCCGACATCTCACCGAGCTCGGCCATGGCCCCCGCGACGTGCGGTGCGACCGGTCGCCCGATCCGCTGGAGTGCGTCGATCACGTGAACGGCGCGATCCATCCCTTCGTTCCCCTTCCGCCCCCCAGCGGTTCCCGCGATTCTATGAGCGCTCCGCCGTGCAGGGCTACGGACGTGCTCGTACGGCCTTTCTCCTAGGGGATTCCCCGTAGATCACCGGTCCGCGACGCGGCCGGGCCCCGGGGGCGGGACCGGCCCGGTCGCGCATCACCGAACGGTGGCCGCGACCGTCATTAGGATCAGGGCATGGTGAGGCGAAATACCGGTGAATCGGCGCGCAGGGGCGGGAAGCGGAGCGATCCGGAGGGCACCGGCGACGGGGACGCGGACGGGGCGTCGGAGGCGTCCGGGTCCCGGACCTCCCGACGCGACTTCCTGCGCCTGGGCGGAACCGCCGCCGCCGGCGCGATCCTCGGCGGCGGCGCCGGCGCATCCATCGGGTTCGCCCTCGGGCAGAAGGAGGGCTTCGCGGAGGCGGCGAACGACTACGGCGCCCTCG
Source organism: Microbacterium resistens (assembly GCF_021172025.1). Classification (NCBI taxonomy): domain Bacteria; kingdom Bacillati; phylum Actinomycetota; class Actinomycetes; order Micrococcales; family Microbacteriaceae; genus Microbacterium; species Microbacterium resistens. The sequence goes on along the minus strand of NZ_CP082781.1, from coordinate 2,902,201 downwards.
CTCCGCGGCATGCGCCCGGCTTCGACCACATCGTCGTGGTGATGGGCGAGAACCGTTCGTTCGACAACCTCCTCGGCTACCTCTACTCCAAAGAGAACCTTCCCGAGGGGCAGCAGTTCGACGGCCTCGCGTTCGGCGAGTACTACAACGAGCTCGACGGGCAGCGCATCGACGCGCACGTCTACGAGGGGCCCACGGACACCATCATGACCTACCCGGATCCGGATCCGGGCGAGGAGTTCCCCCACGTCAACACGCAGATCTTCAACACGATCAACCCCGCGGGCAACGCGGAGCTGTACGTCGAGAGCATGCAGGCGCCGTACAACGCGCCCGACGCCGGCCAGCAGCCGACCATGAGCGGCTTCGTCACCGACTACCTCGTCAACTTCATGCGGCTGAAGAAGGGCAAGGCGCCGTCTCTGGAGGAGGTGTCCCGCATCATGGGGTCCTTCTCCCCCGAGATGCTCCCCACCCTGTCGACCCTCGCGCGCGAGTTCGCGGTGTTCGACGCCTGGTTCTGCGCGGTGCCCTCCCAGACGTTCTGCAACCGCTCCTTCTTCCACGCATCGACCTCGCACGGCTTCGTGACGAACAAGCACGGCGGCGGCTACAACAAGTGGCTCGACGCCCATCCCGCACCGACGATCTTCAACCGGCTGGAGGACGCCGGGATCAGCTGGAAGATCTACTTCGACGAACTGCAGATGGTCTCGTTCACGGGCGTGCTGCACGCGCCGGTCCTGGAGAAGTTCTGGCGCACCGAGCACTTCGGGACCATGGACGACTTCTACGCCGACGCCGAGCACGGGGAGCTGCCCGCCTACGCGTTCATCGAGCCGCGGATGGTCTACAACCACAACGACTTCCACCCGCCGTTCGGCCACCTGCACGCGAGCGAGGTCGACGGGTCGGAGATCATCAACAGCGCGCACTCGGACGTGCGCGCCGGGGACGAGCTCATCCACGACATCTACACGGCGATCAAAGAGAGCAAGACCCCGAACGGATCCAACGCCGTCAACACCCTCCTGCTCATCACGTTCGACGAGCACGGCGGTACCTATGACCACGTCGCCCCGCCGACCGCCACGCCGCCGGACGACTCCGGCAAGGGCGAGATGGGATTCGAGTTCGACCGGCTCGGCTGCCGCGTGCCCGCGATCGCGGTCTCGGCCTACACGCGTCGCGGCACGGTCATCAACGACGAGATGCACCACGGCTCGGTGATCGCCACGCTCAATCGCCTGCACGGGCTCAAGCCCCTGACCCGTCGCGACGCGACGGCGAACGACCTGTTCAGCGTCATCAATCTGGACAAGCCCCGGCATCCGGCGGACTGGCCGGAGACCCGTCCGTCGTTCACCCCTCCGAACCCGGAGGAGACGCCGCCGCACCCCGCGCACGCCCACAAGGACAAGCCCCTGACGCCGCCGGCGCACGGGCTGCTCGGCCTGCTCCTGGCCCGGTACGGCCTGCCGGACGACGAGGCGCCGCAGACCTTCATGGACGCGTACAACCTGCTGCACAAGCACGGGCGCGGACTGTTCGGTCCCCCCGGGGAGGACGACGCCGGCTGACCCCGGTCCGGACGCGGGTCCGGGTCGCCAGATCAGGCGGACGCGCGAGTTCAGGCAGAAAGCACATGAGATTGCCTGAGCTCGCGCGTTCGCCTGTTCTCACGCGGTCGGTCGACCGGGCGTTCACCCCGGCGTCGCCCGCACGACAGCAGCCGGTCATCCGGGGTTGCTGGTCTGGGAGGGCGCCGCCCTGGGCGCACCCGTCCCCGACCGAAGGAATCACATGACCTCCCCCACCCGTGTGACGCGGTGGCGACGCGGCGGAATCGTCTCCGCCGCGGTGCTCGCCCTGCTCGGCGGCGTCTTCACCGCGCCCGCTCTCGCCGCGGCGAACGACGCGCCCGACGTCCCGACCGCGCCGCTCATCACGACCGACACCACCTGGCGCTACCTCGACGACAACACCGACCCGGCCCGCGGCGCCGAGGACCTGCGCGCCTGGACCGCCCCGACGTACGACGACGCGGACTGGAAGACGGCGACCGGATCCTTCGGCGCCAAGCGCGGCGCGCTCGCCCCCGTGGGCCCGCAGACCCCGCGGACCCTCCTCACCCACTACGTCGAGGGCACGCAGACCGCGATCCCCACGTACTTCTTCCGCACCACGTTCACGCTCGACGAGGGCGTCGCCGAGCAGGTCTCGTCGCTGACCAGCACGGTGACGTACGACGACGCGCTGGTCGTCTGGATCAACGGGACCAAGGCGGCGAGCTTCGTCGACGGTCGGATCACCGGCACGACCAACCTGGAGTACGCCGGCGACAGCAACGGCGACCCGCTCACCAGCAGCTTCAGCGCCGAGGGCGCCGTGCTCCGGGACGGCGAGAACACCATCGCCGTCGCCCTCTACCAGGACCGCGCGTCCAGCTCGGACATCTTCTTCGACATGCCGGAGCTGCGGCTCATCCCGGCCTCCGACGGATCCGGTCCCGTCGTCGCCCCGCCGACCCGCGTGATCCTCACCCCGACCGAGACGCCCTCGACGTCGCAGTCGTTCTCCTGGCTCGCCGGAGACGCCTCGCACACCGTCGGCCAGGTCGAGATCGGCACCGTCGGCGGTTCCGACACCCGCGTCGTCGACGCATACGACGCCGGGGTCGTCAACGGAAACCCGAACCACCACTTCTCCGCCACCGTGGACGGGCTCTCCCCCGCCACCGACTACCGGTACCGCGTGGGGCTCCCCGGGAGCTGGAGCGACTGGTTCGAGTTCCGCACCGAGGATCCGGGCGCCACCGACTTCCAGTTCGTGTACTACGGCGACGCGCAGATCGGCCTGGACACCACCTGGCCGTCCGTCGTCGCGCAGGCGGAGCAGAAGGCACCCCGATCGATCGGATCGGTGCACGCCGGCGACCTCATCAACACCTCGTCGAACGAGAATGAGTGGCTGAACTGGTTCAAGGGCATGAAGGACGCCGCCGTGCGCACGAACGTCATGGCCGCGCCGGGCAACCACGAGTACTCCGGGGACAAGCTCCTCGCGGCATGGAAGGCGAACTTCGAGTACCCGCACAACAACCCGACCGACGACACGATCGGCGAGCTCGCCGCGCTCGCGCAGGGCGACGACCAGGTCGCGCGACAGTACCGGGCGTACTTCGACCACTGGGCGCGGTTCGCCCAGGAGACGGTGTACTTCACCGACTACCAGGACGTGCGCTTCATCACCCTGAACGCGACCCGCGACACCACCTTCCTCACGCCGTCCGGTCTGCCGCTGTGCGTCGGCACGGACTGCCCGAGCCTGCAGGTGGACCGGATCTGGACCAAGTTCCAGGCCGCCTGGCTCGACCTCGTGCTGAAGGACAGCCCGTCGAAGTGGAACGTCGTGACCTTCCACCAGCCGGTGTTCTCGGCCTCCTCCGGGCGGGACGAACCGGTCCTGCGCTCCGAGTGGCTGCCGGTCTTCCAGGACAACGACATCGACCTGGTCCTCATGGGCCACGACCACGTGTACTCCCGCGGATACGTGAACACGGACGCCACGGACACCCCGGGCCTGACGACCGGGCCGGTCTACGTCGTCTCGAACTCCGGGGCCAAACACTACGACCTCGCCCCCGCCGACGACAACGTATGGACGCGCAACGGCGCCACCCAGGTCCTGCGCGGCCAGGGGGTGACGACCTACCAGGTCATCGACGTCACCCACGACGCGCTCGTCTACCGGTCCTACCTCGCGGAGAAGACGGGATCGGCCACCACCGACCTCCCCGTCGGCGCCGTGTACGACGAGTTCACGGTCACGAAGACCGATGCGGGCGAGAAGTGGGTCACCGAGGCGGGCATGGAGCCGCCGATCCCGGCGGACCCGCCCGCGCTCGCCCCGATCACCTCGGAGGCGGCGGCCGGATCCGTCCTCGCGCTGCGGGGCACCGGGTTCGCGGCGAACGAGCAGCTCGCGCTCGAACTGCACTCCGACCCGATCCCGCTGGGCACGGTGACCGCCGACGCCGACGGGGCCTTCGACGCCGAGGTGACGATCCCCGCTGACGTGACGCCCGGGACGCACGCGCTCGTCGCGGTGCGCGCGGACGGCACGCAGGTGTCCGCAGACCTGACCGTCACCCCGGCGGAGACCGGTCCGGACGCCGGGTCCGACGCCTCGGGCACCGCGGACTCGGGCGCGGCGGGTACAGCCGACGCTTCGGGAACGGCCGACGCGGGGGCGAGCGGCACGGCCGACTCCGGCGCCACGGGCACGGCGGACGCGGGGGCTGCCGGGACCGCCGACGCCGGGTCGTCCGGCACGGCGGACGCGGGGGCGAGTGCCTCGGGTACGGCGGACGCGGGGTCCAGTGCCGACTCGTCCAGCACTTCCGATGCCGGCTCGACCGGATCCGCGGACGCGGGGGCGACCGGCACGGCCGACTCCGGCGCCACGGGCACGGCGGACTCCGACGCCACGGGCACCGCCGACACGGGGGCCACGGGAACGGCCGACGCCGGCGCCACGGCCGACGCGGGATCGGCCGGATCCGCCTCAGCCGCGGGCACGGCGGACGCAAGCGCGGGGTCCGCCGCCTCGGCGAGCGCAGGCGCCGCCGCTTCGTCCAACGCGGACGCGGCGGCGACGGGCTCGGCGTCCGCGAACGTCGGCACCGGATCCGATGCATCTGGCTCGGGCTCCGGCACGGGAGCATCCGCCACCGCGTCGGGCGGATCGTCCGGCGGCACGGGATCCGGATCCCGGCCGTCGACCGGTCTGCCCGCCACCGGCGCAGACAGCACGCCGTTCCTCGCCGTCGGCGCGCTGCTCCTGCTCGGCGGCCTGGTCCTGGTGGCCGTCCGCCGCCGCACCGGCGCCCGCTGATCCGACAGCTCCACGGTTCGGGGCGCGTTCCGGGGCTTACGGCCTCCGGGACGCGCCCCGAACGCGCGAAATGAGCCCCGAATCGGTGTGCGTCAGGTGATCGGGTCGCCCTGGACCGGACCCTCGGTGTTCGGCTTCCAGCCCAGTGCCGGCGCGACGTGCTCGGCGAAGGCCTGCAGCACGTGCAGGTTGTACTCGGGACCGAGCTGGTTCGGGATCGTGAGCATCAGCGTGTCCGCGGACATCACGGCCTCGTCCTGCTTCAGCTGCGAGATCAGGACGTCCGGCTCGGCCGCGTAGGTCTTTCCGAAGGTCGACCGATAGCCGTCGATGATCCCGATCTGATCGTGGTTCTCCTCCGACCGCAGGCCGAAGTAGGCGCGGTCGCGGTCGTCCACGAGCGGGAAGACGCTGCGGCTCACCGACACCCGCGGCGCGCCGGTGTGCCCGGCCTCGCGATACGCCGCGCGGAACAGGTCGATCTGCTCGCGCTGCAGCTCGTGGAACGGCACGCCGGTCGCCTCGGTCAGGAGGGTCGAGCTCATCATGTTCAGGCCGCGTCGGCCGGTGTCCTCCGCGGTGGCGCGGGATCCCGATCCCCACCAGATGTGGTCCCGGAGCGTCGCCGATCGCGGCTCGACCGGCAGGTACCGCCCCTCGCCCACCATGCGCGGATCACCCGGAGCCACACCGGCGCCGTCGATCGCCTCCACGAACAGGTCGAACTTCTCGCGCGCCAGATCCGCTCCACGCGGGTCCTCCGCCCCGGTGTAGCCGAACGCCTCGTAGCCGCGCAGCGCGGTCTCGGGTGACCCCCGGCTGACCCCCAGCGCGATCCGCCCGTCGGCGATGAGGTCCAGCGCCGCCGCCTCCTCCGCGAACTGCAGCGGGTTCTCGTAGCGCATGTCGATGACCCCCGTGCCGACCTCGATGCGTGAAGTCGTCGCGGCCATGGCCGACAGCAGCGGCATCGGGGACGCCGCCTGTCGCGCGAAGTGATGCACGCGGACGTAGGCCCCGTTGACGCCGATCTCGTCGGCCCCCTGCGCGATCTCGATGGTCTGCTTCAGCATCTCGCCGGCCGTGCGGGTGACCGATCCGGGCACGTTCGCGTAGTGCCCGAACGAGAGGAATCCGAAAGCCTTCATGATCTATGCGAACGTATGGATCCACCCCCGCATTCCCCCTCTCCCCCTTGCCCCCGGGATTGGGGCGGGGTCCGGGGGATTGGGGCGGTCGGTGGGGCCGGATCTCCCCAGAACGGACCCCGAAACCCGGCGACGGGCCCCGAACCCGGCGAGGGGCCCCGAAACCGGGCGAAACCGGGTGAGGGTCAGGTGAGGGCGGGGATGAGGAAGCCGTCGACGACGAGGTCGCGGATGCGGGGGCGCATGTCGGCCCACAGGGCGTCCAGCGGCACCTCGAAGAGGTCCGCGAGCGCCTGGACGATCTGACCGACCGTCAGCTCTCCGTCGCACGCCCCGACGAATCCCGCGAGCGCGGGGTCCACCGCCACGGTCCGCCCGAAGCCGCCGCCCTGGCGCAGCTCGATGACGCTGGGCGCCTCCTGCCCCGGAAGATGGTGGCGCGCCTCGGTGACGTCGGGCGCCGCGACGAGCCGGGGCGGGATCCCGCCGGCCAGGAGGTCGTGGGCGCGCAGGCCCTGCCGCAGCGCCGTGCCGACGCCCGAGACCGCCTGCTCGATCCGCTCGAACCGGCGCAGCCGGCCGCCGCCATCGTCACTCCCCTCGCCACCGCGTTCCGCGACGGTCGACGCCGTGCGGGTCGACTCCGGATCCGGCTCCCCGCGCGGAACCCCGGCGCCGGACGACTCCCGCTCCGGGGTCGGCAGATCGAGCCCGGACGGCCGGCGGAGCAGGACGTAGCCGAAGCCCACCGCCGTGACGTCGCGCCCGGCGAAGTCGTCCAGCCACGCCTCCAGCAGCGGCTCGAACCCGGCATCGCGCGGGGTGGTGCCGCCGTCTCGGATCCACAGCTCGGCGTAGCCGAGGGGCGTCAGCCGCTCGCGCTCGATCACCCACGCGTCGAGGTCGTCGGGGATCCAGGAGCGGACACGCTCGAGGCCGTCCACGCCGGAGCGGGTCTCCCAGTTCCCGAGGAGCTGCGCCGCGCCGCCGGGGGCCAGATGGGCCGGCGCCTCACGGATGAAGCCCTCCACCAGCGCGTCGCCGACGAGCCCGCCGTCCCGGTACTCGTAGGCGGGGACGCCCTCGGCCCGGGGCGTGATGACGAACGGCGGGTTCGAGACGATGAGCCCGAAGGACTCCCCGGCGACCGGGGCGAACATGCTGCCGAAGCGGAACTCGATGTTCTCGACGCCCGCCAGCCGGGCGTTCAGCTCCGCGTAGGCCAGCGCCCGCGCGGAGATGTCCGTGGCGACGACGTGCCCGGCGTGGCGCGATACGAGAAGGGCCTGGATCCCGCAGCCCGTGCCGAGGTCGAGCGCACGGTCGACCTGCTCCGGCATGACGAGCGCCGCGAGCGTCCGGGACGCCCCGCCGACCCCCAGCACGTGGTCGGGCGGAAGGGGCCCGCCCAGCGCGACCTCGTCCAGGTCGCTCGCGATCCACCACTCCCCCACGCCGTCGGCGTCGACGAAGGACTGGGGTCGGATCAGGGCCGCCGGTGCGACGACGTCGCCGTCGCGGGCGGCGAGCCCGAGCGCCTCGATCCCCTCGATCCCGACCGTCGGGAGGGCCGCTGCCACGTCCGCGACGGGCTGCGGCAGACCGACGACGAAGAGGCGCCCGAGGGTGGCGAGCGGATCCTTCCGGTGCGCGATCGCGTGCAGCAGCGGGGATCGGATGCCACGGGCCAGGGCGTCGTCGGCGTCGTCGCCCCAGGCGGCCCGGAGGGACTCGGAGCGCAGGTCGGCGGCGTCGAGGTCGGCGGCGAGCGCCGCGCACAGCCGGGCGTCGGGTCGCGGGTCGAGGTGGGGAGGCACGGCGTCACTCTACGCGGATGGTCCCGGGTGGTCGGTGGGACCCGATGACCCCGATCCGCACACGTCGCCCCGATCCGCACACGAATCCGCCGAGGACCTGTGCAGAACGGGACCGGGTGTGCGGATCGGGTCGGGCGCTCCCGGCGATCACCGGTTCCAGGGATCGCTCCGCCTCGCCGCCTAGAATCACAGGGCCAGGACTCACCGCGTCCTCCCCGGACGCCCGACGGACACCCCATGACCTCCACACCCTCCCCGACGCCCCCGCGCGCCATGCCGGCGTCACGGGTGCGCCGGGCGACCCGCGCCGTGGCGACGGCGGTGGCCCTGATCGTCGGAGCGGCCGTCGCCGTGACCGCGCCCGATGCGGCGTTCGCGACGCCGACGCCCACCCCGACGCCCGAGCCCGCCGGCCTGGGCATCACGCTCGTCCCCGAGGCGCACGGCACGTACGGACCCGGGGCGCCGTTGGGCGCGACGATCGCGATCGACAACGCCGACGACACGGCGCTCGGCGCCGGACGCGTCCGCCTGGAGATCGGGCGCACCGCGCTCGGCGATCGGTCCGCCGTGCAGTCCTGGCTGTCCGGCGAGGACGCCGCGGCGGCGCTCTCGCCGCTCGGCGAGGGCGCCACCACCCCGGTGGACGCCGAGGAGACGAGCACGGTCACGGTCGTCGTCCCGGCCGCCGACGTCGGCGCCCTGGCACCCGGCGTGTACCCCATCCGCGCCACGTTCTCCGCACCGGCCGCAGCGGCGGACGCCCCCTCTCCCGCTCCGGTGTCGGCCGTCAGCGTCCTCGTCGTCCCACGCGGCCCCGCCCCCTCCGTCGCGGTCGCCGTGCCGGTCACCGCCTCGGCCCGGGGCGCGCTGCTGAACGCGGAGGAGCTGACCGCCCTCACGGCTCCGGACGGCGCGCTGTCCACGCTCCTGGACGGGGTCGCCGGCACCTCGGCGATCCTCGCGGTGGATCCCGCGATCCCGGCCTCGATCCGCGCCCTCGGCTCGACCGCGCCGGCCACCGCGACGGCGTGGCTGACGCGCCTGGAGACACTGCCCAACGAGCGCTTCCCGCTCCGGTTCGGGGATGCGGACACCGCGGCGCAGGCCTCCGCGGGGCTGGAGGCCCCGCTCGGCGTCGACACGCTCGAGCCCCTCCTCCGCCCCCAGGACTTCGCGCCCACCGGCCCCGGGACGGACGCCACCGCCACCCCGACCCCGACCCCGTCGCCCACGCCGGACCCCACCCCGACCGCCGCGACGCCGGAGCTGCCCGACCTCGCGGAGCTCGTCGACGTGGGCGCGACCCGCGACGACCTGCTCTGGCCCCGCGGCGAGGTCTCCGCCGCGGACGTGGCGACGCTGTCGCGGTACCGGACCTCCGCGGCGGCGACCGATGACCCGACCGTCAGCATCCTTCCGTCCACCTCGTTCGGGCAGGGGGAGGCGCAGGCCCCCGTCCCCGCCCGTGGCGAGGTGGACGGCGCCCCCGTCCTGGTGTCGGACGCCGCCGTCGCGGACGCCCTGAGCCGCGCCGCGGGCGAGGCGGATGCCCTCCGCCGCGATGCGCCGCTCACCGAGGCCGTCGCGCTGCTCTGGTTCGCGGACCCGGCCTCGCCGGTGCTCGCGGGCCTGGACCGGGCGGACCGGCGATCTGCCGAGGGCCTGCGCGACGCGGTGACGACCCTGTCCGGCGGGCGCCCGGCGTCGCTGGGAGAACTGCTCGCGAGTCCCGCCGCGGCGCTGACCGTCGTCTCCGCCCCGGCCGCCGACCGCGCCGGCGCGGTGAGCACCCTGCTGGAGGACGAGGAGCGCGTCGCGGCGTTCGCCACCGTGCTGGAGGATCCCCGCCAGCTCACGGTCCGGCAGCGGATCTCAGTGCTGCGCCTGCTCGCCGTCGGCAGGAACCGCGGCGAGGCCGACTTCGCCGACGCCCTGGCCGCCCAGCGCGACGACACCCGGGACACCCTCGACGCGGTCGGGCTGCAGCCGTCCAACCCCATCCTCATCAGCGCCGCCGTCGACGTCCCCGTGTGGCTGCGCAACGACCTGCCGTACCCCGTGTCGGTCCGCTTGGAGGCCGAGCCCAGCGACGCCCGCCTCGACGTGCAGCGCTTCACGGACGTGACCGGCCAGCCCGACGGGACGACCCGGCTCACCATCCCCGTCGAGGCGCGGGTGGCGAGCGGCGAGGTCGACCTCCGGATGACGCTGACGAGCCCGACCGGGGTCCCGATCGGCGACGCCCAGGTGGCCCGGCTCACGGTGCGCGCCGAGTGGGAGAACATCGGCCTCGTGATCCTCGGCGCCGTCGCCGTGCTGCTCATCGGCGGCGGGATCGTCCGCACCGTGCTGCGGCGACGCAAGGCCGCGGTCGCCTCCTCGGAGGACGCGGCCGAGGGGGGCACCGGATCGGACGGCCCGGACGGCGTCCCGCAGGCCGAAGCCCCGGAGAACGAGAAGGACGACACGGAGAAGGACGACACGGAGAACAATGAGTAGCCTCGGCCGCGCGAGCGCCGTCCTGGCCGCGGGCACGATCGTGTCGCGCGTCACGGGGCTGCTGCGCACCATCGTCCTCGTCGGCGTCATCGGCGCGATCGGCAAGGCACCCGACGCCTTCTCGATCGCGAACCAGCTACCCAACGACGTCTTCTCCCTGATCTCGGTCGGGGTTCTCACGGCCGTCCTCGTCCCCCAGATCGTCCAAGCCGCCGCCCACAAGGACGGCGGCAGCGAGTTCCTGTCCAAGCTGTTCACCGCCGGCACCGTGGTGCTGCTTGCCGCGACCGCCGCGGCCATGCTCGTCGCGCCGTGGCTGGTATGGCTGATCGCCGGTGACAAGTCCCCGGCCCAGCAGGCGCTTGCCGTGGCCTTCGCATACTGGTGCCTGCCGCAGATCTTCTTCTACGGCCTCTACGCGTTGATCGGCGAGACGCTGAACGCCCGCCGGATCTTCGGTCCGTTCACCTGGGCCCCGGTCGCGAACAACATCATCTCGATCGCCGGATTCCTCCTCATCGGCGCCATGTTCGGCGGCTCGTTGACCGAGATCTCCGACTGGACGCCGGATCGTGTGGCGTGGCTCGGAGGCGTCGCCACCCTGGGGATCGTCGTACAGGCGCTCGTGCTCCTGGTCTTCTGGCCCAAGACCCGTCTCGCCCTGCGCCCGGACTTCCGCTGGCGCGGCGTCGGGCTGGGCAACATCGGGCGCCTCGCCGGATGGACCCTGCTCATGGCGATCACCAGCCTGGCGGCGGGCTTCTACCAGCACCGGATCGCGATCGACGCGTCTGGAGACGACCCGTCGATCACCGTCATGATGAACGCCTGGCTCATCTTCATGCTCCCGTACTCGGTGATCGTGCACTCGATCGGGACGCCCTACTTCACGCAGTTGAGCGAGCATGCGCACCAGGGGCGAGACGCCGACGTTCGGGCGGACATCACCCGCAGCATCCGCACCCTCGGGTTCTTCCTCGTCGGCGCCCTCGCCGCCGTCCTCGCCGCGGCCATCCCGGCGTCGCGGATCTTCACGAACTCCGCCGGCGAGGCACGGGCCGCCGCCCTCGTGCTCGTCGGCTATCTCGCCGGACTGCTCTCCCTCGCCGTGCTGTTCATCATCCAGCGCACGTTCTATGCCTACGGCGACACCAGGACGCCGTTCTTCTTCACCCTCTTCCAGTGCGTGCTGATCGTGGGAACGGCCTTCGGTGCGCAGCTGCTGTACGAGACGGGCATTATCCCGCTGTCCGCCTTGGCCGCGACGATCGCGCTGGGCCAGTCCGTTGCGGGAACACTGCAGACGATCGTGGCGACGTGGCTGTTGCATCGCCGCCTCGGCGGTGTCGGCACCGCGAATTGGATGCTTGCGCTCCTGCGATTCCTCCTCGCCGCCGTCCCCGCCGCGGCCGCAGGGTGGGGGGTCTTCCTCGCCCTCGGCGGCGCCGACGGCTGGACGACCGCGGAGAAGCTTCTCGGCGCCATCGGCGCGGGGATCGTGGGCATCGTCGTCCTCGCGGTCTACGTCGTCGTCCTCGCCGTGATGCGCGCCCCGGAACTGGCCGCCGCCCGCGGTCTCGTCTCGCGGTTCCTCCCCGGTCGCTGATCGGCGATGTCCGATCGCGCCTACCCCGACACCATCGCGGCTCCGGTGACCCGCGAGCTGGTGGAGAGGAAGTCGCGCTTCCTCGCCCACGTCGCGCCGATCGGCTCCGTGCCGGAGGCGGAGGAGGTGATCGCCGGCGTCCGCCGTCGCCACTGGGACGCTCGTCACCACTGCGTCGCGATGGTGATCGGCGTGCTCGGCGACCAGGCCCGCTCGACGGACGACGGCGAGCCCTCGGGCACGGCCGGGGTGCCGATGATGGAGGTGCTCCGTCGCCGCGGCCTGACCGACGTGGTGGCGATCGTCACCCGGTACTTCGGCGGGGTCAAGCTCGGGGCGGGCGGACTCGTGCGCGCCTACTCGTCCGCGGTCTCGGCTGCGCTCGACGAGGCGCGCCTGGTCCATCGCCGGCTCCTCCGCCAGGCGGTGATCGAGGTCCCGCACGCCGATGCGGGCCGGATCGACAACCTGCTCCGGGACTGGGCGGGCGCGCACGGCGCCGCCCTCGCCGACCCCGCCTACGCCGCGGCGGCCCGCTTCGAGCTGTGGGTGCCGCCGGAGCACCTGGGGCTGCTCGCCGCCGACCTCGCCGCCGCCTCGGCGGGCGCCCTGACCCCCGTGCTCGGCGAGGACCGGGTGGTCGACGTCCCCGCCGGCTGAGCCCCGCCGGCCCCTCTGCTCGGGTACGCGCCCGGCGTCCACAGCGGTCTGGAATGCCGCGCGGCTACCATGTGTTCAGGCTCAGTGAACACGAGGAGAAGCAATGCGCCAGGTCATCATCATCGGCTCCGGCCCCGCCGGGTTCACGGCCGCCATCTACGCCGCGAGGGCGGATCTGAAGCCCCTGCTGATCGCCAGCACCGTCGAGGTCGGCGGCGAGCTGATGAAGACCACCGAGGTCGAGAACTTCCCCGGCTTCCCCGAGGGGATCCAGGGTCCGGACCTGATGGCCAAGCTGCAGGAGCAGGCGGAGAAGTTCGGCACCGAGGTCGTCTACGACGACGTCGTGGAGCTGGAGCTGGACGGCCCGGTGAAGAAGGTCGTGCTCGGCAGCGGCACGACGCACGAGGCCCGCACCGTCATCTACGCGACCGGATCCGCCTACCGCAAGCTCGGCGTCGAGGGCGAGGAGCGCCTGTCCGGGCACGGTGTGTCCTGGTGCGCCACCTGCGACGGCTTCTTCTTCCGCCAGAAGACCATCGCCGTGGTCGGCGGCGGCGACTCGGCGATGGAGGAGGCGACGTTCCTCACCCGCTTCGCCGACAAGGTCTACGTGATCCACCGCAAGGACACCCTGCGCGCCTCGAAGATCATGCAGGAGCGCGCGTTCGCGAACGAGAAGATCGAGTTCATCTGGAACAGCGAGGTCGAGCAGATCCTCGGCGAGACGGAGACCACCGGGGTGCGGCTGCGCAACACGGTCGACGGCACCACGAGCGAGCTGGAGCTGGACGGCCTGTTCATCGCGATCGGCAACGACCCCCGCACGCACCTCGTGCACGGCAAGCTCGAGCTCACCCCCGAGGGGACGATCTGGGTGGACGGACGCTCCTCGCGCACGTCCGTTCCCGGTGTCTTCGCGGCCGGCGACGTGATCGACCCCACCTACCGCCAGGCGGCCACCGCCGCCGGCTCGGGGACGGTCTCCGCGCTGGACGCCGAGCACTTCCTCGCCGACCTGGACGACGCCTCGGTCGAGGTGCCCGCCGCCGAGGCCGCGGAGATCATCGTCGCCTGACCCCGGGGAACAAGTTCCCCCCGACGGCTGTTGGGATCTTTCGACAGGACTCAGCAACCGAGCGAACCTCGAACAAGGAGAAACCATGAGTGCCAAGGCAACCAGCCAGGCGACCTGGGAGCAGGACGTGCTTCAGGCCGAAGGCCCCGTCCTCGTCGACTTCTGGGCCGCGTGGTGCGGGCCGTGCCGCATGGTCGCGCCCGTCCTCGACGAGATCCAGGCCGAGAACCCCGAGAAGATCACCATCCTCAAGCTCAACGTGGACGAGAACCCGGAGCTGGCGATGAAGTACCAGATCACCTCGATCCCGGCGATGAAGGTCTTCCACGGCGGCGAGGTCAAGACGACCATCATCGGCGCGAAGCCGAAGTTCGCGCTGGAGAAGGACCTGGCCGACTTCCTGGCCTGATCCGCGTCGGCCTCCGGGCCGCCACGTCCGAAGGGTCCCGTCTCCGTGGAGACGGGACCCTTCGGCGTTCGGCGGGGGTCAGGGCCCGGCCAGCTCCGCGTGGTCGTTCGCGCGGACGAAACCGCAGGCACGGGTCGTCCCCGCCAGGCACCCCTTCGCGAGCATCAGCGCGCTGTAGTAGTCGATGTAGCGGAACCCGTAGGTCTCGCCCCGCGCGAAGGCCTGGCCCTGGATCGCCGCGCGCCACGCCTCGTAGGCCGCGTCCGGGATGTCGACGTACAGGTTCGGGACGAACCCCTCGGCGTCCTCCCAGTTGTCGGCGTGCAGGATCTGCGACACCCCGTGCCGGCCGTAGGGGCTCCCCACCGGGAGCGAGGCCAGGAACCGGGCGCGCTCGGCGAGGATCGCCGCGCGCTCGTGGTCGCGGTGGATCGAGTGCTTCCAGTGCGTGATGACGATCTCCGGCTTCTCCTGACGGATGATGTCGGCGATCTGCTCGGCGGCGCTGTCGTCGTCGGGGAGGAACCCGTCCGAGTAGTCCAGGACCCGGAACTCCGCGCCGATGCCGGCCGCGAACGCCTCGCCCTCGGCGACCTTTTGCGTCCGATACTCCTCCGGGGCGACGGTCGGGTGCCCGCGCTCTCCGTACGTGCACGCCAGGATGATCGCCCGATCCCCCTCCTGGACCATCTTGGCGAGGGTGGGTCCCGCCGTCAGGTCCATGTCGCCGATGTGCCCGCCGATCGCCAGCACCGTCCTGCCCATGTTCTGCTCCGTTTCTCCGTGGTCGGGGGTCGTCACTTCAGGCCGCTGAGCATGATGCCGCGGACGTAGTACTTCTGCAGGAAGAGGAACACCACCAGCACCGGGAGGGTGCTGATCACGATGCCCGCCATCACGATGGGCATCGTCCGGTTCGGGTCGATGAAGCTCTGCAGCATCTGGATGCCGACCGGGAGCGTCATCAGGTCCGGGTTGCTCGACGCGATCAGCGAGGACCAGATGTACTCGTTCCACTGGCCGACGAACGTGATGAGGCCGAGCGTGATCGCGACCGGCTTCGTCTGCGGCAGGATGATGCTCGCGAACAGCCGCCACTCCCCCGCGCCGTCGATCCGGGCCGCCTCCAGCATCTCGTTGGGCACGCTCAGCATGAACTGGCGCATGAGGAAGATGCCGAAGCCGCTGACGAGGAACGGCAGCATCAGGGAGACGATGTTGTTCGTCATGCCGCCCTCGCCGCCCTGCCCGAGGATGTTGTTCCCGCCGACGAGCGGCCAGTTCAGCATGATGAGGAAGTCCGGGATCAGCAGGAGGAACGGCGGCAGCATCATCGTCGCCAGCACGAACCGGAAGATGACGTCCCGCCCGCGGAAGCGCAGCTTGGCGAGGGCGTAGCCGGCCATCGCCGAGGTGATGAGCACGGAGACGGTGACCACCAGCGTCACCACGACGCTGTTGAGGAAGAGCTTGCCGAGCTGGAGCTGCTCCACCGCGCTGGCGTAGTTGTCCCACGTCCAGACCTCCGGGAGGAAGCGGTAGGGGAAGATCCCGTACTCACCCGGCCCCTTGAGCGAGCTGAACACCGTGTCCAGGAACGGGATGACCATGAGCACGCCGCCGATGGCGACGACGAGGTACGAGATCCAGGGGAACGGGTGCCGCCTGCTGCGCGATCGGCTCATTCGTCGTCTCCTCCGCCGCGACGGCTGATCCAGAGCTGGAGCAGCGTGATGATGAAGATGATGAGGAACAGCACCATCGCCATGGCGCTGGCCGTCCCCCAGGCGCCGAACTTGAACGCCTGCTGGTACATCTCGAACGCGGCGACGTTGGTGGCGTTGGCCGGTCCGCCGTCCTTGGTCATCACGATGATGAGCGCGAAGGACTGGAGCCCCGCGATGCACTGCGTGATGAACACGAACACCAGCGAGGGCCGCAGCAGCGGCAGGGTGATGCTCCAGAACGTCCGCCAGCTGCCCGCGCCGTCGAGCTCGGCGGCCTCGTACATGTTGCGGTCGATCGCCTTGATGCCGGCGGTGAGGATCAGCACGGCCGATCCGATCGAGGCCCACGCCTGCACGACCGCCACGGCGGGAAGGGCGATCGACGGATCCGACAGGAAGCCGATCGAGTTGACGCCGAGGGCGTTGAGCACCGCGTTGATGAGCCCGGCCGGCTGGTACAGCATCTTCCAGACGTTGCCGATCGCGACGACGGTCGCCACGACCGGGAGGAAGTAGAGGAACCGCCAGAACCCCTGGAGCTTGAGCCGTTCGATCAACTGGGCCACGACGAGGGAGCCGCCCACGGCCAGGATCACGGCGAGGAACGCGAACACGAACGTGTTGACGAGGATCGGCATCACGAACGTGCCGTCGAGGTTCAGGATGTCGGCGTAGTTCTGGAGCCCGATGAACTCGATCGTCGTGAGGTCGAACCCGCCCCAGTTCGACACCGACAGGAAGATCGCGAAGAACGTCGGCAGGATCAGGAAGACGGTGAAGAACAGCAGGGAGGGCGCCAGGAACAGGTAGCCGGCGCGCGCCTCCCGCCGGAACCGCCGAGAGCGGCGGGAAGGTGCGCCGCCGGGCCCGGCGAGCTCGCGCTCAGCCGCCGCCGGCGTCGGCACCATCAGGGTGGTGTTGGCCATCGGGTCTCTCCGTGGGTCGTGCCGGTGGCGGGGGCCGCTGCCCCCGCCACCGAGGGGTCACTTGACCTGCGCGTCGATCTCCGCGACGAGCTTCGAGAAGGTCTTCGCCGCATCGGCTCCGTTCACGAGGATCTCGTTGAGGGCCACGTTGGTCGACGTCTTCGCCTCGTACGCGTTCGGCGCGTTGGACTCGGCCATCGCGTAGTCGGCCGCGTCGTACACGGCCTTCAGGTTCGGGTCCTTCGCGAGGAACTCCGGCCCGAGGGTGGCCGCGTCGTCCTTGCGCGGCGGGATCAGGCCCTGGTCGGCGAGGAATGTCCCGAGCCCGGTGACGCCGGCGTCGGTCTGGTGCGAGTTCAGCCAGGACAGGAACTCCCACGCCTCCTTCTGGTGCTTGCTGCCGGAGTTCACGCCGGTGAAGAAGCTGTAGGCGAGGGAGCCGGTGTCGCCGGCCTTCGGCCCGGGCACGGGAGCGACCCCGACGTTGGCGTAGTCGTCGCCCATGGAGTTCTTGAGGCTTCCGATCCACCATCCCGCCTGGATCGCCATCGCCACGCCGCCGGTCGGGAAGGCCTTCGTCGGCATGATCGACGTGTCCGTGGCGCCCGACGCGGCCAGCTCCGCCTCGAGGGCCATCGTCTGCTCGGCGGTGTCGTCCATGGCCGAGGAGCCGTCGGCCGCGAGGAACTCCCCTCCGGCCGCGTCCAGCAGCGAGAGGAAGGGATGCACGGTGTGGTTGTCACCGTCCTGGATCACCGAGAGCCCCTGGACCGTCACGTTGCCGGACCCGTCCTTCTTGGTGGTGGCCTCGGCCGCCGCCTTCAGCTCGTCCCAGGACGCCGGAGGCGCGTCGTAGCCGGCCTCCTGCAGGAGCTTCTTATTGTAGAAGAGCGCGTATGTGTTGAACTCCGTCGGATAGCCGAGGATCTCGCCGTCGCCGGTCGTGACGGAGTCCAGGGCGGCCTGGCTGTAGTTCGTCTCGATGTCCTTCGCCACGTCCGCCGGGGGCTCCGCGAGCACGTTGTTCTTCGCCAGCTGGCCTCCCCACAGCGAGTAGGAGCTGAAGACGTCCGCCCCGCGGCCGCCGGTCTGGCGGACGTTGAGCGTCGTGAGCAGCTCGTCGAAGTTCACCGCCTGCGAGACGACCTGGATCTTCGGGTTCTCCTCGTTCCACTGGTCGATGAGCGCTCCGATGCCGCTCTTGAACGGCTCGCTGCCGTAGTGGCTCAGGAACGTGAGCTTCACGACGCCGTCGGCGGAGTCTCCCCCGCCCGCGCCGGTGCATCCGGCGAGCGCCACGGCCGCCGCACCGACGATCGCGACGGTCTTCGTCGTTCGTCCGAGCCGGCGAAAGGCCTTCGTCTTCATGGGTATTCCTCTCAGGGGTGCAGTGCGGGGGACTCAGGCGTCCAGGGTCGTGTGCATGATCGTGAACGTCCGGGTCACGGAGAATCCGGTCTTGAGGTAGAGGCGACCGGCCGGGGATTCCTCGTCGGTCCAGAGGAACCACGCGCTGTGTGCGCCGAGCGCGCGCATGCGCTCCAGCGTCAGGTGCAGGAGGATCTCGCCGAGACCGTTCCCCCGGCTCTCCGGGAGCACCCCGAACGGCCCGAAACGCTCGAGGACGTTCTCGTAGGTGCCGTGCATGGCCCAGCCGAGCATCGTGCCCTCGGGATCGCGGCACACCATGATCCGTTCGAGGGCCTGTCCGCCGAGGACGCCCTCGCGGATGCCGCGCGACCAGTCGGCGTTGAATCGGGAGCCGGCGATGTCGATGAGGTCGACGAGGTCGTCGCCCTCGGGCGAGAAGAACCGCCACCCCTCGCCGCGCAGGCGCTCGATCCGCTCCCGCACGCTCTCCGGCATCGCGTAGTCGTTGAGCGTCCGGTCCATGGCGACGGCGCGGTACTGGGTCTCGAAGCCCATCGTGCGGAGGAAGGCGGCCGCCTCGGGGTACCGCTCCTCGTCGAGTCCCGGGAGGAAGTAGTTCGGCGTGTACGACGAGAAGAAGACGCGGGAGACGCCCTGCTCGCGCAGCCACTGCAGTGCCCGGGTCATCAACCCCCGGGCGATGCCCGCGCGCCGTGCCTCCGGGACGACGAAGAAGAACGGGATCCACCCGGAGTCGGGCTCCAGGTCGGCGCCCTCCGCCGCGATGAGGCGGCGCACGGCGTACACGGCGCCGATGAGGCGGCCGTCCTTCTCGGCGACGAGGAGCCCGTGCGGATCGAAGTTCCGATCCAGCAGCACGAGGTCGCGGAACCGGTCATAGGTCACCCCGTCTCCGGGGGCCGAGCGGGTCCACGCATCGGCGAGCGCGGGGCCGTCCCCGGCTCGGAAGGTACGAAGGATTGCGTCCATGAAATCTCCTGCATCGAGCGACGTCGTCACGATGGTCACGAAACTACATTCCGATATGTGGGAGTGTCAAGAATTTTTCTTTCAGACACGGATCACGTAAATGAATTACCAAACGGAGCCCGTTCCTGCTAGAAAGGGGGCGGATCGACGGCAGCGCTCCGCCGTCCCCGAGCACCGAGAGGATGGCGATGATGCCGCGGACCAGGACCGGCGCCGAGATCGTCGCCGCTCAGCCCGAGCGGCTGAGCGGCGCGCGCATCGGGCTGCTCACGAACTTCACCGGCACGATGCCCGACCTCTCCCGCAGCGTCGACGCGCTCGCACGCGCGGGCGTCCCCCTCGTGCACCTCTTCGGCCCCGAGCATGGGCTCAGCGGCGCCGTCCAGGCCGGCGAGAGCACGAACGACGACCACGATCCCGGGACCGGCCTCCCCCTCAGCGACACCTACCTCGCCGACGACGACCGACTCGATGAGATCGTCTCGTCCTCCGGCGTCGACGCGCTGGTGTTCGACATGCAGGACATCGGCGTGCGCTTCTACACCTATGTCTGGACCATGTACGACGCGATGCGCACGGCCGCGCGCCTCGGGATCCGCTTCACCGTCCTCGATCGCCCCAATCCGCTCGGCGGCGCGGTGGTCAGCGGGCCGGGGATCACCGATCCGGCCTATGCCAGCTTCGTCGGGCGCGTCGACGTCCCGCAGCGGCACGGGCTCACCGCCGGTGAGCTCGCCCGGCTGTTCGTCGCGCGTGATCTCGCCGCAGAAGGCCTGGAGCTCGAGCTGGACGTCGTGTCGATGGAGGGCTGGGATCCCGCCCGCGACTTCGCCGCCACCGGGCTGCCCTGGGTCCCGCCGTCACCCAACATGCCGACGCTCGACACGGCGTTCGCGTTCGCCGGCACGGGCCTGTTCGAGGGGACGACCCTGAGCGAGGGACGGGGCACCACCCTTCCCTTCCAGCTCCTCGGGGCGCCCTTCCTCGATGAGCGTTTCGCGGCCGCCGCCCGCGAGCGCGACCTTCCCGGCGTCCTCGTGCGCGACGCCTGGTTCCAGCCGACCTTCCACAAGTACGCCGGGGAGACGGTCCGCGGCGCCCAGCTGCACCTCGTCGACCGGTACGCGTTCGATCCCGTGGCCACGGCGGTCGCGCTCCTCGAGATCGCCCACGAGACCGCTCCGGAACAGACCGCCAGCCTCGGTGCCGGGGAGAGGATCGACCCCGGCGACTCCGGATTCGCCCTCGACCGCCTCTGGGGATCGCCGGAACTGCGTCGGGCCCTGGACGGCTCGGCCTCGTTCGAGGCGCTCGATCTGCGCACCCGTCCGACCGTGGACCACTACGCCGAGGACGTGCTGATCTACGAGCGCTGAGGGGTCAGGAGGCGTTCCCGCGCACGGCGGCGTCCCACCGACGGTGGGAGGTGCGGTGCCCGAGGAACCGCCACACGACCGGCGTGAGCGGGGGGAAGTCCAGCGCGATCCGCCGGAGCACGCGGAAGTTCTCCTCCGGGTCCGGGCGCCGTTGCGACCCCAGGTCCTCTGCCCGCAGCAGCAGCACGACGAGCTCGTCCACCGTCGGCAGCTCCTCCATGAACTCCCACGGGTCCTCTCCCCCGTGCAGGCGCTCCTGGACGAGCACGGCGCGTTCGTCCGCCGCCTCGGCGCGGAGCACCTCGAGGCTCGCGCGTCGGGTCGGGGAGTCGGTCACCCGTCCAGCCTACGCGCCGGATCCGACACCGGACCCGTTCGGACGGGCGTCCTCCGCGCGCCGGACGCCTCGCTCGCGGAGTCCGGACACGCGGAGGACGGTCAGTGGATGGGCGCGACCACGTCCTCGCCCATGTCCTCGAGGGATCGGCCCTTCGTCTCGCGGACGAACCTCGTCACGAAGAGCAGGGAGAGCAGCGCGAACGCCGCGTACAGGCCGTAGGCCAGCCCGAGGGAGAAGTCCTTCAGCCCGGGGAAGGAGACCGTGATGAGCCAGTTGGAGACCCACTGTCCCGCCGCAGCCAACGACAGGGCGGCCGCGCGCATCCTGTTCGGGAACATCTCCCCCAGCAGGACCCAGACCACTGGACCCCAGGACATGCCGAACGCGATCACGAACAGGTTCGCCGCGACGAGCGCGATCGGCCCCGCCGCGCCCTCCAGCACCGGCGCGCCGTCGCGGACCGGTGCCGTCCCGAACACGACCGCCATGGTCGTCAGCGTGATCGTCATGCCGATGGATCCGATGATCAGCAGGGGCTTGCGGCCGATCCGGTCCACGGTGGCGATCGCGATCAGGGTCGTCAGGATGTTGATGGTGGCGCTGATCACGGTGAAGATGAATGCGTCACCCTCGGCGAACCCGACCGCCTCCCAGAGGATGTTCGAGTAGTAGAAGATGACGTTGATCCCGACGAACTGCTGGAACATCGACAGCAGCAGCCCCACCCAGACGATGCCGGCGACGCGTCCTGTGGGGCTCTTCAGGTCGCTCCACGAGGGCGCCACCGCCCGTTCCATCGTGTTCTGGATCCGGATGATGGTCGTCTCGATCTTCTCCGGGCCGAAGAGGGACGTGAGCACCGTGCGCGCCTCATCGACCCGGTGCTGGGAGACGAGGTAGCGCGGGGACTCCGGGATCGTGAGGGCGAGAACCCCGTAGACGACGGCGGGAACCGCCATCATCAGGAACATCCACTGCCATGCCCCCAGCCCGAACCAGAACGGCTCCGCCGACCCTCCCGCCGCGGACGCGATGAGGAAGTCGACGAGCAGAGAGATGAAGATGCCGGTCACGATGGCGAGCTGCTGGAGCGAGGCGAGACGGCCGCGCATCCGCGCGGGCGCGATCTCGGCGATGTAGGCCGGAGCGATGACCGAGGCCATGCCGACCCCCAGGCCGCCGACGATGCGTCCGACGACCAGGACCCACAGCTCCGGAGCGAAGCCGGTCACGAGTGCCGAGGCGAGGAACAGCACGGCGGCGATCTTCATCACGGCCAGCCGTCCGACCCGGTCCGCGACCCGACCTGCCGCCAGAGCGCCGGCGGCGGCGCCCAGGAGGGCGGAGGCGACGGCGAACCCCAGGGAGACGGGGTCAGCGTGGAACGTGCTCTCCACGGCGGCGACCGCGCCGTTGATCACCGCGCTGTCGTATCCGAAGAGGAATCCGCCGAGCGCCGCCACGACCGCGATCCTGACCACGCCCGCCGCGCGGCCAGATCCCTCCCCCTCGATCGACTCCGGCAGTCCGACACTGTCATCGCGCGCGTGCATCATCCGCTCCTCCTCGTCGACTTCGTCATCGCCGCCCCCCGGCGAGGTGTGAGTCGATTCGACACCCGAGAGCGTCGCGGGCGCAAGAGCGTCTCGGCGCGGCGCATCGATGCGCGGGTCGATTCTCCTCGGCTCCCCCGCGCGGCCCGTTTCACGTGAAACATCCCGCCCCGGTCGTTGAGCGACACTTCGACTCGCTGCGCTCCCCACCGGTCGTTGAGCGAGCGGAGCGAGACGAAACGGAGCAGGGTCGGCTCAGCGCGTTTCGTCTCGTCGCTGCGCTCCTCGCTCAACGACCGGAAGCGGCGACACGACCTCGATCTCACTGGGATGTTTCACGTGAAACGTCGTGGAGACGACCAAGGGGTGACCCTCGTCACGAGAGCCACCCCTAGCCGAACGAATCCCTCAGCGAGAGCCGAAGTTCTCCTCCCCCAGCTCGCCGAGGATGCGGTTGAGGTCCTGGATCGAGGCGAACTCGATCTTCACCTGCCCCTTCCGCGCGCCCAGCGCGATCTGCACACGGGTGTTGAGGCGGTCCCCCAGCTTGCCGGCGACCTCATCGAGATAGGCACGGCGGGCACCGGGCTGCGGCTTGGACCCCGCGGTGGATGCGCCCGCGGTGGCGATGTTCTTCGCCGCTTCCTCGGTCGCGCGGACGGAGAGGTCCTCATTCACCACCTTGTCCGCGAGCCGCTGCATGGCGTCCGCGTCGTCCAGGGAGAGGATCGCACGAGCGTGGCCCGCGCTGAGCACCCCGGCGGCGACGCGCTGCTGCACCGGGACCGGCAGCTTCAACAGACGGATGGTGTTGCTGATCTGCGGCCGAGAGCGCCCGATCCGCGTGGCCAGCTCCTCCTGCGTGATCCCGAAGTCCTCCAGGAGCTGCTGATAGGCAGACGCCTCCTCGAGCGGGTTGAGCTCGGATCGGTGCAGGTTCTCCAGCAGCGCGTCCCGCAGGAGGTCCTCATCCGCCGTCTCGCGCAGGATCGCCGGAATGCTCTCCAATCCGGCTTCGCGAGCCGCACGAGTGCGTCGCTCCCCCATGATCAGCTCGTAGGCGCCCTCGGCGTTCTTCCGCACCACGACCGGCTGCAGCACACCGAACTCTCGCACGCTGTGCACGAGCTCGGCCAGGTCCTCTTCCTTGAAGTGGGTTCGCGGCTGGCGCGGATTCGGGACGATCTCGTGCGGGTCGACGCGAATCAGCCGCGCACCCGGGACAGCCAGGAGGTCCTCCCCCGAATCCGTCTCCGCCGATGTAGCGGTGGATTCTGCGGCCGATCCTGCTTTGTCGTCCTTGATCTTCGCTCCGGGGAAGAACACGTCGACGGGGCGCTCGGTCTGCTCCGTCGTGGGGATCAATGCACCGATGCCCCGCCCCAGTCCTGTGCGCTTGGCCATCAGTTCCCCTTCTTCGTCGTGTTCGCCCGTTCGGCGATCTCCACCGCAGCCTCCTGGTAGGCGATCGCGCCCACCGACTGCCCATCGTAGGTAATCACGGTCTGCCCGAAGCTCGGCGCTTCGGAGACACGAACGGACCGTGGGATCACCGTCTCCAGCACCTCGTCGGGGAAATGCTCCCGGACCTCTTCTGCGACCTGTTGCGCGAGCCGCGTACGTCCGTCGAACATCGTGAGCAGGATCGTCGACAAGCGGAGCACCGGATTCAAGTGCTTCTGGATCATCCGGATGCTGCCGAGAAGCTGGCTGAGCCCCTCCAGGGCGTAGTACTCGCACTGGATCGGGATCATGACCTCCGTCGCGGCCGTGAACGCGTTGATCGTGAGGAGTCCGAGTGACGGCGGGCAGTCGATGATGACGATGTCCGTCGGGTTCTCGGCGAGGTAGTCGTGGAGGGCGGTGCGCAGCCGATGCTCTCGAGCCACCTGAGAGACCAGCTCGATCTCCGCGCCGGCGAGATGGATGGTGCTGGGCGCGCAGCGCAGCCGCGGCGATTCGGGGCTGTCCTGCACGACCGTCGAGAGCGGGGCGTCGTTGATGAGGACGTCGTAAATGCTCGGAAGATCAGCGGTGTGCGGCACGCCGACCGCCGTCGAGGCGTTCCCCTGGGGATCGAGGTCGATCAACAGCACGGACGCACCCAGCGCGGCCATCGCCGATGCGACATTGACCGCGGTCGTCGTCTTCCCGACCCCACCCTTCTGGTTCGACACCGTGAAGATCCGGGTCGGTCCGTCGAAGGATACGGTCATTCCCTCGAGCGCCTTGCGTCGCACCGTCAGATCCGCGAGTTCTCGGGCGAGCGGGGTATCCGACCCGAATCCCGCCGTCGTGCTCTTCTGGGACTGTTTCACGTGAAACATCCACTCCTTCTGGCTGGGGATCGATCGGCGCGATGCGCCTCTCCACTCTAATCGGCGATCCGCACACAGACGAACGAGGACCCGGACTGTGGCGACGTTTCACGTGAAACACCCCGTCGGCGCGGGCCCTGATCGACTGCAGCCCCCGCAACCCCATGTTTCACGTGAAACGGGCGGCCACTCACGTATCCGTCGCGACGATCTCCACCTTGAAGCCCGCACCGTTCTCCAGCCACCCCGCATAGTGGCTCGGCCCGCCCGCGTGGGGGTACCGATCGTGATACAGAGGCGTCCACCCGTGGGCAGGGGCACGACCCATCACTCTGTCGACCTCGTCCCCAGACCCGCCATCGAAGGCGAGGTGATTCACGCCGGCGCGGCGCCGGTCATGCGCAGGATCTTCGAGGGTCGGTGGCCGGGTGATCGTCAGGTAACACCCTTGGACCGCCCAGGTCTCCCCCTCGGGCCACTCCGACGAACGCTCGAAACCGAGGGCTCCGAGCAGCCACCGCCAGGGCGGGAGATCCGTGGCGAGGTCCCCCACCCAGATCTCCACGTGATGCAGACCGGTCATAGCGGGATCCCGTTCTCGCGCTCAGACGCTGCGGGGCCCGTGACCGGCTCAGGCCCGGACGCGCGCGCGGACCACGCGGGTCGTCTCCGCGAGGACGCCCTCGCCCAGGATCTCCACGCGCAGGTCGCTCACGCGGAACCGGTTCAGCTGCTTCTGCGCCGCATCGATCTCGTTCTGCACGTTGAGCCCCTTCAACAGCGCGAGCTCGCCGCCGTCCTTGACCAACGGGGCGGTGAGAGGGATCAGTGTGCGCATCGCACTGACGGCCCGGGCCGTCACCATGTCGAACGAACCGGAGCGCTTCACCTCCTCCGCCCTGCCGCGGAGGACCTCCACATTGCCGAGTTCGAGGGCGGAGACCTGCTCCGAGAGCCAGGTGACCCGGCGTTCCATCGGCTCGATCAGCGTCCACTGCACGTCCGGGCGCGCGATCGCCAACACGACACCGGGCAGACCCGCGCCGGACCCGACATCCGCGACCGATCCGTGGAAGAGCGGCGCGGCGATCGCGCTGTTCAGGATGTGCCGCGTCCACAGGCGAGGGAGCTCCAACGGCCCGATCAGTCCGCGCTCTTCCCCCTCGCGCGCCAGAGCCTCGGCGAACGACCGAGCCTTGGCGATCCCGTCCCCGAAGAGGGAGGCGGCCACACCGGGTTCCGGTTCGAGGATGGTGTCGGTGCTCATGTCAGGGCTTCACCTGTCCCGGGCTCTTCTTACAGACGTACGGCGTGCAGACGTCCACGTGCGAACAAGAGTGTTTCACGTGAAACGTCAGACGCGACGGATCACAGTGTGCCGCGAGGCACCCTCACCGTAGGACTCCGAGACGAGGCCGCGCTCGCCCACGATGTCGTGGACCAGCTTGCGCTCGTAGCTGGACATCGACGGCAAGGACGCCTGCGTGGCGCCCTCGTCGAGCTTCGCCACCGCGGCGTCGACGAGACGCTCGAGCTGGCGGCGCCGCGCGTCGCGGGATCCGCCGACATCGAGGATGAGTCGGGAGAACGAGCCGGTCTTGCTCTGCACCGCCAGTCGCGTCAGCTCCTGCAGCGCCTGCACCGTGTCCGGATCCGACAGCACGCGCAGCGAGTCGCCGTCCGCGTCCACCGAGACGTACGCTCGTCCCTGCTTCACGTCGAGCGTGAGATCGCCGTCGATGTCGGCGATGTCGAGAAGGCCCTCGATGAAGTCGGCCGCGACGTCACCCTCGTGCTCCAGATCTTCGACCTCCGGTGCGTCGTCGCCCGCGGTGGGATCCTCCACGGTCATGTCCTGCTCGGTCATGACGACTCCCCCTTCTTCTTCGCACGCTTCTTGCCCATCGGCTGCTGGCGCTTGGGGGCTTCCGCCTTGGCGCGCTCCGCCTCCTCGAGCATGCGCTTCTGCTCGGCCTCGTAGACCGAGATCGGAACGACCTTCCCGGACGAGTCGATGGCCTTCCCCTTGCGGGCGAGGCGCTCCTCGCGGGCCTTCGCCGCGTCCGACCCGGGGGTCGGCATCTCACGCAGGACGAGGAACTGCTGGCCCATCGTCCACAGGTTGCTGACGAACCAGTAGATGACGACGCCGAGCGGGAAGAACAGACCGGAGAAGATGAAGCCCAGCGGCAGCACGTAGAGCATGATCTTCTGCATCTGGTACGCCTGGCCGGTCTTGGCCTCGGGCGACAGGTTCTTCGAGATGATCTGCAGCTGCGTGAAGAACTGCGAGCCGATCATGAGGATCACGAGGACCACGAGGATGATCACCGTGAGCTCCCAGCCCGCCGGCTTGGTGTTCACCGCATCGATGAGGCTCGTGTGCAGCGGGGCGACGCCGAACAGCGTCGCATCGTAGAACTGCTTGGTGAGCTCGGCGCCGAGGAGACCGACGCCGCCCAGACCCGCCTCGGCGTGCTTCTTCACGTCGCTCAGCGTGTAGAACATGCCCAGCAGGAAGGGCATCTGCACGAGGAGCGGCAGACAGCTCGAGACGGGGGTCGTCCCGTGCTTCTTGTACAGCGCCATCGTCTCGCGGCTCATCGCCTCGCGACTGAGCTGATCCCGCTTGCCCTTGTACTTCTCCTGGACTTTCCGCAGTTCAGGAGCGATTTCCATCATCTTTCGCTGGCTCTTGATCTGCCGAACGAACAGCGGGAACACCGCCGCGCGGATCACGATCACGAGACCGACGATCGACAGCACCCAGGTGAGACCGGACGCGGCGGGAAGCCCCACCGCGGTCAGCAGCCAGTGCCACCCCACCAGGATCGCCTCGACGAGGAACTTGAACGGCCACATGATGATGCCGATCAGGTCGAAGCCTCCGCCGGAGCTCGGAGCCGGCGTGCTGGAGGCAAGCAGGATGTCTAGGCCCACCGTTCAGTCCTTTCGGGAGGGGACGACGAACCCTCGAGGGGTGAGAGCGTGTCGGAAGTTCGGGTGCGGCCGCACGTCATCCACACCGCCGCGAGTCCAGGGGTTGCACCGCAGGATGCGCCATGCCGCGAGCACCGCGCCTTTCGCGGCGCCATGCTGTTGCACCGCACATACAGCGTAGGCGGAACAGGAGGGATAGTACGCACACACGTCCCCGTACAGCGGCGAGATCACGGCCCGGTAGGCGGTGAGGAAGCCCAGGACCAGATTCCGCGGCACGAGCGGGATCGCTCGCAGCGCGTCCGGAGCGTGCAGATGCGCCGTGCCGCGTGCCGAGGCGGGGAGGGCGCTCATGCCGTGCTCCGCGCGAGCGCTCGCGTGACGTCGGTCAGCAGGTCAGCGAACGGCGCGTCCGCGGAACCGGGAAGAGCGCGGATCACCACGTCCGTTCCGGTGGGGACCCGGTCGAGGTTGCGCGCACAGACGTCCTTGAGTCGACGCCGCACGGTGTTGCGCACGACGGCGCCGCCCACCTGCTTGCTCACGATGAAGCCGAAGCGGGGAGCACGGTCCTCACCGGTGAACAGCACGGACGTCACCACTCGCGCACCGCCGTAACGCCTCCCGCGCCGGACCACCGTTCGGTAGTCGCTCCCGCGCGTGAGTCGATACGGGCGGGCGAGCACGACTTACGCCGAGAGCTCGGTGCGGCCCTTCGCGCGGCGGGCCGAGAGGATGGCGCGGCCGGCGCGGGTGCGCATGCGGGCGCGGAAGCCGTGCTTCTTGGCGCGACGACGGTTGTTGGGCTGGAAAGTGCGCTTGCTCATGAGTTACTCCGGGAGGGATGTCACCGGGATCGCTGCGGCCGGAGACGGATCGGATGCATGCCGAGATGGCATAAGTCAACCGATTAAGGCTACGACGTCGTCCCCCACATCGCAAACCGGCGAGGCGCAGAGCACCATTATCCACAACCTGTGGGAATCGTGGGGAAGGGACACGCAGCCGCGGAGTTCCGCGCGCAGGTTGCCCTCGGGGGCCGCTCTGACTAGCGTGGCACGAGCAGTTATCCACAGGCGGCTCCCCCCGATGCCCGCCGTTCCGAGCATCCGGAGCACCATGTCGTCAGACGCGCAGCCCGAGGTCCCCATCTGGAGCATCCTCCTCGACGCCCTCGCCCATGACGATCGCGTCACCCCGCAGCTCCACGGATTCCTCAGTCTCGCCGTCCCGGCCGGGGTCATGCAGTCCACGCTGTACCTCGACGTCCCGAACGATCTCACCGCCGCGCAGATCAACAAGCGTCTGCGCCTGCCGATCATGGAGGCGCTCGCGACGGCCGGCGACGAGGTCACCTCGTTCCGCGTCGTCGTGAATCACGAGCTCGCGGAGCAGCCGACGATGCCGATCCCCGTCGCCGACTTCGCCGGCAGCCGCCAGGAGCAGCAGCGGGCGGAGTCCCCGATCGAGCAGCCGACGCCCATCCGCCACGACTCACGGCTCAACCCGAAGTACACGTTCGACAACTTCGTCATCGGCCAGTCCAACCGCTTCGCGCACGCCGCGGCGGTGGCCGTCGCCGAGGCACCGGCCAAGGCGTACAACCCCCTGTTCATCTACGGCGACTCCGGCCTCGGCAAGACCCACCTCCTCCACGCGATCGGCGAGTACGCCCAGTCCCTCTACGCCGGGGTGAAGGTGCGGTACGTCTCGAGCGAGGAGTTCACGAACGACTTCATCAACTCGATCGCCAACAACCGGGGAGCCGCCTTCCAGGCCCGCTACCGCGACGTCGACATCCTCCTCATCGACGACATCCAGTTCCTCCAGGGCCGGGCGGAGACGCAGGAGGCCTTCTTCCACACCTTCAACCAGCTCCACGACCACAACAAGCAGGTCGTGATCACCAGCGATGTCGCCCCGAAGCTGCTCACCGGATTCGAGGATCGGATGCGGAGCCGCTTCGAATGGGGCCTCATCACCGACGTCCAGGCGCCGGACCTGGAGACCCGCATCGCCATCCTGCGCAAGAAGGCGCAGAGCGAGGCCCTGCACATCCCGGACGAGGTCCTGGAGTACATCGCCACGAAGGTGTCGTCGAACATCCGCGAGCTCGAAGGCGCCCTCATCCGCGTCTCGGCCTACGCCAGCCTCAACCGGTCGACCCTCGACATGTCCCTCGCCCAGACGGTGCTCCGCGACATCGTGGATCAGGCAGAGGACAACTTCATCTCGCAGACCGACATCATCACGGCCACCGCGGCGTACTTCAAGCTCACCGTCGACGACCTCTACGGCTCCAGCCGCTCGCAGCAGATCGCGACGGCCCGTCAGATCGCGATGTACCTCTGCCGCACGCACACCGAGCTGTCCCTGCCGAAGATCGGGCAGCTGTTCGGCAACCGCGACCACACCACGGTGATGTACGCGTACAAGAAGATCAGCGACCTCATGAAGGAGCGCCGCTCGATCTACAACCAGGTGACGGAGATCACCGCGCAGCTCGGCCGCCGCTGAGCGCCCCCGGCCGCGCCTCGCGCGGCCCGCGT
The DNA here is from genome assembly GCF_021172025.1 of Microbacterium resistens. Classification (NCBI taxonomy): domain Bacteria; kingdom Bacillati; phylum Actinomycetota; class Actinomycetes; order Micrococcales; family Microbacteriaceae; genus Microbacterium; species Microbacterium resistens. The sequence goes on along the minus strand of NZ_CP082781.1, from coordinate 2,871,995 downwards.
CGTCGCGCCATGCCCGGGACGACGGATTTGACGTGCCGGGACGGCGTCGAGTATTCGGAATTGCACATGTGGATAACTTGTGGATGAATCTCGTCGGCCGGGGGTCCCGATCCCCATCCGCATCCCCGCCCTGTGGATAACCCGTCGAGGAGCGGATCGGGCGGTCCCCCTCCGATCCCACGGTTTCCGCAGGAAATCCACATGTCACACGCGTGTAGTTCCCTTGTCCCGTCAGGAATCCCCAGAGTTATCCACAGTATCCACAGTTGTTAACACCGTTAACGAGTTAACCCGGATGAGGTGGCTCGATCACCTCGGGGAGGCATGTGGGGGACGCCGCGCGGACGTGTCATTCCCCCTCCGCCGAAGCGGTTATCTTTCGCGAGCGCGAGCGCGCGCGACCACGCCCGGACGCCTCTGTCCCTGCGTCCAAGGTTCCGGAATCGGCATGTGTGCGGCTGGACTCGTGGCATAGCATGGGAGCCCGTGGCGTGCGCCATGAGGCGGCGACAGCCGTGGGACGACGACGAAGGAGCGACCGTGAAGTTCCAGGTCAACCGGGATGTGTTCAGCGAAGCCGTGTCCTTCGTCGTGAAACTGCTGCCGCAGCGCAACCCGCAGCCGATCCTCGCGGGCGTGCTGATCGAGGCGGACGAGAACGGTCTCACGCTGTCGGCCTTCGACTACGAGGCCTCCGCCCGCACGACCATCGAGGCCACCGTCGACGAGCCGGGCACGATCCTGGTGCATGGGCGCCTGCTGTCCGACATCGCCAGCCGCCTGCCGAACGCTCCGATCGAGATCGCGGTCGAGGAGGACGGCGGGGTCGCCGTGCGCTGCGGTTCCGCCCGCTTCACCCTCGCGGCGATGCCGGTCGAGGAGTACCCCTCGATCCCCGAGGTCTCCGGGACGTCCGGCGTGGTGCCGGCCGAGGACTTCGGCACCGCGATCGCGCAGGTCGCCTTCGCGGCCTCGCGTGACGACGTGACCCCGGTGCTGACGGGTGTGCAGCTCGAGGTCAGCGGCCAGCAGCTCAGTCTCGTCGCCACCGACCGGTACCGCGTGTCGCTGCGCGACGTCCCGTGGGACGGCGAGTCCGCCGAGCAGACGGCGCTCGTCCCCGCCCGAACGCTGCAGGAGGTCGGGAAGACCTTCGGCCACGCCGGCACGATCCAGATCTCGTTCTCCGGAGCGGGCGATCGCGAGATCATCGCGTTCACCGCCGGCAACAAGACCGTCACCTCGCTGCTCATCAAGGGGAACTTCCCGCCGGTGCGACGCCTGTTCCCCGAGCAGACCGAGCACCACGCCGTCGTGAACACCGCCGACCTCACCGAGGCGGTGCGCCGTGTCGCCCTGGTGCTGGACCGGTCGGCGCCGCTGCGGTTCACCTTCTCGAGCGACACCGTCACGATGGACGCCTCGGGCAGTGAGCAGGCGCGCGCATCCGAGTCGGTCGACGCCCACCTGCTCGGGGAGGACGTCACGCTCGGCCTCAACCCGCAGTACCTGCTGGAGGCGCTCGGCGCGGTGAAGAGCGAGTTCGTACGGGTGACCTTCACCTCCTCGGACAACGCCAACAAGCTCAGCCCGGTCCTGATCACGAGCCAGACCTCCGTCGACCAGGCGGGCCTGGACTCGTTCAAGTACCTCCTCCAGCCGAACCTCCTGCTGCGCTGATGTCCGGGCCGGCCGCGGTCGGCCTCGAGCCGATCACCCCGGCCACGGCCGCGCGGATCCTCTCGCGCGACGAGCGCACGGGCGACCGCTGGCACCCGCAGTACCCCTTCGAGGACGAACGGGGTCCGTTGCAGATGCTCGTCCGGGACCCGGATCCGGATCCGGTGTTCACGCTCTACGTCATCCGGGACGAGACCGGCGTCACCGTCGGCGGGTTCGGCTTCTTCGGTCCCCCGGACGAGACCGGGACGGTGGAGTTCGGATACGGACTGGTGCCCGCGGCCCGGGGGCGAGGGCGGGCGACCGGCGCGGTGACCGCGGGTCTGAGGATCGCGGCGGCCCACGGCGCGCTCCGTGCGATCGCGGACACCACCGAGGACAACGTCGCATCCCTTCGGGTGCTGGCCAAGGCGGGGATGATCGAGACCGCACGACGTGCGGGGACGGTGTTCTTCTCCCGCGAGCTCTCCGCGGGCGTCCGCTGACATCCGCGCGGAAGGGACGTCGGACCCGAAAGGTAATGTTGCTCGCGTGATCGTGGAGCACCTGAACCTCAAGGACTTCCGCAATTACGCCACCGCCGACCTGACTCTGCACCGCGGCCCGAACGTCCTCGTCGGCCGCAACGGCCAGGGAAAGACCAACCTCGCCGAGGCGATCGTCTTCCTCGCCACCCTCGGCTCGCATCGGGTCTCGTCGGATGCCCCGATGGTGCGTGACGGCGAGGAGGCCGCGTTCGTCCGAGCCCGGCTCGCCCACGGCGCGCGCACCGTGCTCGTGGAGGTGCAGATCAATCGCACAGGATCCAACCGCGCTCGGATCAACGGCGCGCCGGGGCGCACCGCGGACCTGCCGCGTTACGCGCACGTCGTCCTGTTCGCGCCGGAGGATCTGCAGATCGTCCGCGGGGACCCGTCGTCCCGTCGCCGTTTCGCGGACCAGCTGCTCATCCAGCGCACGCCGCGGATGGCCGCCGTGCTCGGCGACTACGACCGGGTCCTGCGCCAGCGCACGGCGCTGCTGAAGTCCGCCCGCGCCCGCGGGGTCCGCGGCGACGGGCTGTCCACCCTCGACGTGTGGGACGACAAGCTCGTCGCCCTCGGATCGGAGATCATCGACGCGCGCACCCGGCTGGCCGCCGATCTCCAGCCCCCGCTGACCGAGGCGTACGCCGCGATCGCGGGCGAGGACCACCGCCCCACGCTCCACTGGGCCCAGTCCATTCGCGGCGGGGATCCCGAGGAGGGAGTCGGGGGCGACGCCGAGGGCGGCGGCGGATCCGACGCCACGGCGGAGCTGTTCCGTGCGGCCCTGGCCGACAAGCGCGCGTCCGAGCTCGAGCGCGGGCTCACCCTCGTCGGCCCGCACCGGGACGACCTGATCATGCGCGTGCGCGACCTGCCGGTGAAGGGCTACGCCTCGCACGGCGAGTCGTGGTCCGTGGCATTGAGCCTGCGTCTCGCCTCCGCGGAGCTGCTGCGTCGCGAGTCCCCGGCGGGCGATCCGGTCCTGATCCTCGATGACGTGTTCGCGGAGCTCGACGCCGAGCGCCGTCGCCGGCTCGCGGGGATCACCGCCGGCTACGAGCAGGTCCTTGTCACGGCCGCGGTCGAGGCGGACATCCCGGATGTGCTGCACCGCCATGTCGTGCGGATCCATGCGGGTACCATCACGGACGAGCGTGAGGTGTCCGACGGGCGCGAGGGATCCGACGAGGCTCTCGACGTTTCGTCTCGCTCCGCTCGCTCGACGACCGAGACCTCCGCTGGCTCGACGACCGATGGGGAGGAGACGGATGGCTGATCTCGACGCCCGCGTCCCGGAGACGGTCGCCACGTACCTCCGCCTGCGCGGTCTCCAGCCCAGTTCGAGCACCTGGAAGCGCAAGAAGCGCCTCGTCGTCGACGACGACAACGCGCCGTTCACGCCCGGCCGGGACCCGGGGACCCTCGGCGACGTCCTCGCGAAGCTCAGCAAAGACTCCGGATGGGAGACGACCCTGAGCCGGGAGGACCTCGTCCGGCAGTGGGGAGAGCTCGCCGGGCCCGACACGGCGAAGCACTCGGAGCCGGTCTCCCTCGAGGGGGGTCTGCTGACGGTGAAGTGCGACTCCACGGCGTGGGCGAAGAACCTGCAGTACATGCGCGCCGTCATCGTCACCGAGATCGGCCGCCGTTACCCGGAGGCCGGCGTCGAGAACATCCGCTTCGTCGGGCCGGACGTCCCCTCGTGGAAATGGGGTCCCAGAGCCGTTCCAGGGCGGGGTCCGCGCGATACCTACGGCTGAGGCACGATCCATCCCGTTCCCGAAGGATTCAGACGCGCAGAAGGCCGTACAGCCAGCATCGGCGATCGATCCGCGATAAGATGGGGATCTAGATTTCGATGTGGAGCCTGCCTTCCGATGACGCCTGAAACCCCCTCCGACGAGAACGAGTCGAACCCGACCCCGTCGCCCCAGAACGCAGGGGGTTCCCAGACCCCGGACGCACCGCCTTCCGCCGAGTACGGCGCCGATTCGATCCAGATCCTCGAGGGTCTGGAGGCGGTGCGCAAGCGCCCCGGCATGTACATCGGGTCCACGGGACCGCGCGGTCTGCATCACCTGGTCTACGAGATCGTCGACAACTCCGTCGACGAGGCGCTGGCGGGCTACGCCGACACCATCGTGGTGACCCTGCTGGCCGACGGCGGCGTGCGGGTGGTCGACAACGGCCGCGGCATCCCGGTGGATCCGCACTCGTCCGATCCGACGAAGTCCACCGTCGAGGTCGTCCTCACGATCCTGCACGCGGGCGGCAAGTTCGGCGGCGGCGCCTATGCGGTCTCCGGCGGCCTGCACGGCGTCGGATCCTCCGTCGTGAACGCGCTGTCGACGCGCTTCGACGTGGAGGTCAAGCAGAAGGGCTTCGTCTGGCGGCACAGCTTCGCCGACGGCGGCGCCCCGCAGCAGAAGCTGGAGAAGGGCGAGGCGACCGAGGAGACCGGGACGAGCATCTCGTTCTGGCCCGACCCCGCCATCTTCCAGGAGACGGTGGAGTTCGACTACGACACGCTGCGCACCCGCTTCCAGCAGATGGCGTTCCTGAACAAGGGGCTGCGCATCGAGCTGCTGGACGAGCGCGAGGGCTCCACGGTCGAGGAGGAGGTGGACGGCACCGTCGTCACGCGCCAGCGCGCGGACGTCTTCCTCTACGAGCGCGGCCTCGTCGACTACGTCGAATACCTGAACCACGTCCGCAAGGCCGAGGTGGTCAACGACGAGATCATCGCGTTCGAGTCCGAGGACACGACGCGGAAGATCTCGCTCGAGGTCGCCATGCAGTGGACGACCGGGTACACCGAGAACGTCTTCACCTACGCGAACACGATCAACACGCACGAGGGCGGCACGCACGAGGAGGGGTTCCGCGCAGCGCTCACGACGCTCGTCAACCGCTACGCGCGCGCCAACAACATCCTCAAGGAGAAGGACGACAACCTCACCGGCGACGACGTCCGCGAGGGGCTGACCGCCGTCATCTCGATCAAGCTCGGCGAGCCCCAGTTCGAGGGACAGACCAAGACGAAGCTCGGCAACACCGAGGCGAAGGCCTTCACGCAGAAGGTCGTCGGCGAGGAGCTCGGCGACTGGTTCGACCGGAACCCCAAGCAGGCCAAGAACGTCGTGACCAAGGCGGTCGAGGCGGCGACGGCTCGTCTCGCCGCCCGCAAGGCGCGCGAGACCGCGCGGCGCAAGAGCGTCTTCGAGTCCACCTCGATGCCGGACAAGCTCAAGGACTGCACGTCCAAGGACCCGTCCATCAGCGAGATCTTCCTCGTCGAGGGGGACTCGGCCGGCGGTTCGGCGGTGCAGGGGCGTGACCCGCACACGCAGGCGATCCTGGCGCTGCGCGGCAAGATCCTGAACGTCGAGCGTGCGCGGCTGGACAAGGCCCTCGCCAACAAGGAGGTCCAGGCCATGATCCAGGCCTTCGGGACCGGGATCGGCGAGGACTTCGACCTGGAGAAGGCGCGCTATCACAAGATCGTGCTCATGGCCGATGCGGACGTCGACGGCCAGCACATCACCACGCTGCTGCTCACCCTGCTGTTCCGCTACATGCGCGGTCTCATCGAGGCCGGCTTCGTATTCCTGGCGATGCCGCCGCTGTACCGGCTCAAGTGGTCGAACTCCCCGCACGAGTACGTCTACTCGGACGCCGAGCGCGACGCCCTGCTGAAGGACGGCGCCGCGAACGGCAAGCGTCTGCCCAAGGACGCCGGCGTGCAGCGGTACAAGGGTCTGGGCGAGATGAACGCCAAGGAGCTGTGGGAGACCACGATGGACCACACGACGCGGACGCTGCGCCAGGTGACCATCGACGACGCCGCGGCCGCCGACGAGATCTTCAGCGTGCTGATGGGCGAGGACGTCGAGTCGCGGCGCAGCTTCATCCAGCGCAACGCCAAGGACGTCCGCTTCCTCGACATCTGATGAGCGTTTCGTCTCGCTTCGCTCGCTCAACGACCGGAAATTGAAGAAGACACACACATGACTGACGAAGAACGTCCCGAGCCGTACCACGAGCACGGCAAGATCGACCAGGTCGATCTGCAGTCCGAGATGCAGCGGTCGTACCTCGACTACGCGATGGCCGTCATCGTCGGCCGGGCGCTGCCCGACGTCCGGGACGGGCTCAAGCCGGTGCACCGTCGCGTGATCTACGGCATGTACGACGGCGGGTTCCGACCGGACAAGTCGTTCTCGAAGTGCGCCCGCGTCGTCGGCGAGGTGATGGGGCAGTACCACCCGCACGGCGACTCGGCGATCTACGACGCCCTCGTCCGTCTCGTGCAGCCGTGGTCGATGCGCTACCCGCTCGCGCTGGGGCAGGGGAACTTCGGCTCCCCGGGCAACATGGGCGCCGCGGCCCCGCGGTACACCGAGACGAAGATGGCTCCCCTCGCGCTGGAGATGGTGCGGGACATCGAAGAGGAGACCGTCGACTTCTCCGACAACTACGACGGGCAGACCCAGGAGCCGGACGTCCTGCCGGCCCGGTTCCCGAACCTCCTCGTCAACGGGTCCGTCGGCATCGCGGTCGGAATGGCCACGAACATCCCCCCGCACAACCTCCGCGAGGTGGCCGATGCCGCGCTGTGGGCGATGGACAACCCCGACCTGCCGCGCGAGGAGCTGCTGGACGGACTGATCCGGCGCGTTCCGGGCCCGGACTTCCCGACCGGAGCCCAGATCCTCGGCACCAAGGGGATCCACGAGGCGTACCGCACGGGCCGCGGTTCCATCACGATGCGCGCCGTCGTCGGGGTCGAGGAGATCCAGGGCCGCACGTGCCTGGTCATCACCGAGCTCCCGTACCAGGTGAACCCCGACAACCTGGCCGTGAAGATCGGCGACCTCGCCCGCGAGGGCAAGATCAACGGGATCGCCGACATCCGCGACGAGACCAGCGATCGCACCGGTCAGCGCCTCGTGATCGTGCTCAAGCGCGACGCGGTGGCGAAGGTCGTGCTGAACAACCTCTACAAGCACACGCAGCTGCAGGAGAACTTCGGCGCGAACATGCTCGCGATCGTGGACGGCGTGCCGCGGACGCTCGCGCTGGACGGGTTCATCACCCACTGGATCGACCACCAGATCGACGTCATCGTCCGCCGCACGAAGTTCCGGCTGCGCAAGGCCGAAGAGCGGATGCACATCCTGCGCGGGTACCTCAAGGCGCTCGACGCGCTCGACGAGGTCATCGCGCTGATCCGCCGCTCCCCCACCGTCGACGACGCGCGCGAGGGCCTGAAGTCCCTGCTGGAGATCGACGACATCCAGGCGGATGCCATCCTGCAGATGCAGCTGCGTCGTCTGGCGGCGCTGGAACGCCAGAAGATCATCGACGAGGCCACCGAGCTCGAGGCCCAGATCGCTGAGTACAAGGAGATCATCGCGGACCCGGCGCGCCAGCGCACGATCATCCGCGAGGAGCTCACCGCCATCGTCGACCGCTTCGGCGACGAGCGACGCACGCACATCCTGCACGGCTTCGACGGCGACATGTCGATGGAGGACCTGATCCCCGAGGAGGAGATGGTCGTCACCGTCACGCGGGAGGGATACGTCAAGCGGACCCGCAGCGACAACTACCGGTCGCAGCATCGCGGCGGCAAGGGCGTGAAGGGCGCGCAGCTGCGCTCGGACGACGTGGTGGAGCACTTCTTCGTGACCACCACGCACCACTGGCTGCTGTTCTTCACGGACAAGGGCCGGGTGTACCGCGCGAAGGCCTACGAGATCCCCGAGGCCGGGCGGGACGCCAAGGGCCAGCACGTGGCGAACCTCCTGGCGCTCCAGCCGGAGGAGAAGATCGCGCAGATCCTCGACATCCGCGACTACGCCGCCGCCGAGTACCTCGTGCTCGCGACCCGACAGGGTCTGGTGAAGAAGAGCCGGCTCACGGACTACGACACCAACCGCCAGGGCGGGGTCATCGCGATCCGCCTGCGCGAGGAGGACGAGCTGGTCAGCGCGTTCCTCTCGGACGCGGTCGACGACATCCTGCTCATCAGCCGGATGGGCATGTCGCTGCGCTTCCATGCGACCGACGAGGCGCTGCGACCGATGGGCCGTGCGACCGAGGGCGTCAAGGGGATGCGGTTCCGCGAGGGCGACAGCCTGCTGTCGGCGTCCCTCGTCGACGACGACAGCTTCGTCTTCGTGGTGACCGACGGCGGGTACGCCAAGCGCACGGCCGTGGACGAGTACCGGGTCCAGGGACGCGGTGGACAGGGCATCAAGGTCGCCAAGCTCAACGACGATCGGGGGGTCCTCGCGGGCGGTCTCATCGTCTCCGAGGACGACGAGGTCTTGGTGGTTCTTGCCAGCGGCAAGGTGGTACGCTCTGCCGTGGCCGAGGTGCCGGCGAAGGGACGCGACACGATGGGTGTCGTCTTCGCCCGGACGGGGGACGATGATCGGATCCTCGCGATCGCCCGGAACACCGAACGCGGCCTGGCCGAAGCGGAAGATCCTGAAGGCGCGGACACCGCGGACGCCGACACACAGACCCCCCAGGAGAGTGCGGACGAATGAGCACGGTAGCGGACAAGCTGGCGAAGAAGTCGTCGAAGAAGACCACCGGGAAGCAGGTTCGCCTGCGCCTGGTCTACGTCGACTTCTGGTCGGCCGTGAAGCTGTCGTTCCTCGGCGCGGTTGCGATCGCGATCGTGACGATCGTGTCGTTCTTCCTGATGTACCTCATCGTGCAGGCCACCGGGCTCGTGGGCAAGGCGGACGAGATCGTCAGCGGCTTCTCGGACGGACAGATCTCGCTCACGCAGGTCCTGGGCCTGCCGCAGGTCATGGCGTTCGGCTCGGTCGTCGCGATCCTGAACCTCGTCGTGTTCACCGTGCTCGGCGCGATCATCGCCGGGATCTACAACCTCGCGGTCAAGGTCACCGGCGGGCTGCTCGTCGGATTCACCTCCAGCTGATCCACTGATCCGCGTCCGATGCCCCGTGCTCCGTCGAGCGCGGGGCATCGTCGTCTCCGCACCCCGGTCGTGCCGATCCCCTCCACGACGCTCTACACGACGCCGGTCGTGCCGAGCAGCGTGCCGATCCCCCAGGTCGCGGCCAGCGCGAGCGCACCGCCGATCACGAGGCGGATCGAGGCGCGGAGGGATGAGGCTCCGCCGATCCGCGCCGACACGGTGCCGGTGATCGCGAGGGCGAGCAGGACGGCGACGAAGGTCACCGGGACCCGCCACTCGGCCGGCGGCAGCAGGATCGCGAGGAGCGGCAGCAGGGCGCCGAGCGTGAAGGCGACCGCGGACGAGATGGCGGCGTGCCACGGGTTGACCAGGTCGTCCTGATCGATCCCGAGCTCGACCTCGAGGTGGGCGGACAGCGCGTCGTGCGCGGTGAGCTCGGCGGCGACCCGTCGGGCGGTCGCCTCGGAGAGGCCGCGACGGCGGTAGAGCCCGGCGAGCTCCTCCAGTTCCTCCTCAGGCATGGTCCGCAGCTCGTGACGCTCCTTGGCGATGAGCGCCCTCTCCGTGTCTCGCTGGCTGCTCACGGAGACGTACTCGCCGAGCGCCATGGAGATCGCGCCGCCCACCAGCCCGGCGAGCCCGGCGGTGAGGAGCGCGGCATTGTCGGTCGTCGCGCCCGCGACGCCGACGACGAGCGAGGCGACCGACACGATGCCGTCGTTGGCGCCGAGCACCCCGGCGCGGAGCCAGTTCAGCTTCTGGCTCAGTCCGGTGCCGTGGGGTTCCCCGTCGTGCGACGGCGCCTCGTCGATCCCGCTCATGCGTCCTCCTCCTCGCTCATGCGTCCTCCTCCTCGCTCATGCGTCCTTCTCTCCGACGTGTCCATCATGGCCCCGCCGACCGACACCCGTCTCCCCCGCGTCGAGTGGTCAGTTTCTGTGGGTTCCGCGCCCGCCAACCCACAGAAACTGACCACTCGACGGACGGGGAGGGGGATGCCGCGCGGGGACGGTAGGGAAACCCCGAAGCGAGGCGTCCGGATGCCCCCGTTACGAGGGGATGCCGCCCGCCGTAGCGTGGATGCCATGACCACGAATCCGTCCTCCGACCCGGCCGCCACGGTGCCGACGTCCCCCACGCCCGGGGCCCCCGCGGCGCCGACCCCGCCGGGCCCGGCCGACGCGCACGCTCCGCTCGTCCCCCCGACCGCGCCGACCGCCGCGGCGCCGAGTGCACCGCCTGCCGCGTCCGCGCCCACGGCTGCAGTCCCCCCGGCCGCGCCGGTGCCCCCGACCGCGCCGACTCCCCCGGCCGCGTCGGTGCCCGCGGCGAAGGCGGAGCGCAGGGCTGTGCCGCTGCGGCTCGCCCTCACCACGCTGGAGCTCGCGGCGCTGGGCATCGTGGGATCCGGGATCGTCGCGATCCTCGGCGGGCTGCTCGCCACCGGCGTCGGCCTCCTCTTCCTGTTCGGCATCGGGGCGCTCCTTCTCGTGGGCCTGGTCTACGCCCTCTTTGGGGTGGCCTGGTTCGAGACCGCTCGGGTGGACGACCTCTACCGCCTCGGCATCCCGTCGCTGCGCCTGCGTCGATCCGGCCAGCCCGGCTTCGGCGGATGGCTGCGCTCCCTGGGACGACAGGCGATCGACGGTCGGATGTGGCGGGCCCTGGCGAACTTCGCCATCGCGTGCATGCTCGGCGCGATCGTCCTGCGTCTGTTCACATGGTTCGGATGGTCGGTGGTGACGGCGTTCGCCCCGCTGTTCACCAGCGGTGAGGCGGACACCGGGTGGGGCGCTCGCTACCCGGTCGCCTGGGCGCCGGTCATCGGCATCCTCGGCGTGCTGGCGTCGCTCGCGGGGATCTGGGGCCTGGCGCTCCTGCACCGGGTCATCGCCAGAGCGATCGTGGGCGGTCCCTCGCGCGAGGCCGTGCTGACCGAGCAGGTCCGCACGACCAGCGCCCAGCGCGCCGGCGCCGTGCGGGCCGCGGACGTGGAGCGCACCCGGATCGAACGGGATCTCCACGACGGCGTCCAGCCGCGTCTCGTCTCGGTCGGGATGACGCTCGGCATGGCGCAGCAGAAGATCGACACGGATCCCACGGCGGCGAAGGCGCTGATCGAGGAGGCGCACACCTCCACCAAGGCCGCCATCACCGAGCTGCGCCAGCTCGCCCGCGGGATCCACGCGTCGGTGCTCGACGACCGCGGCCTCGACGCCGCGCTGTCGGCGCTCGCCGGCCGGTCGCACATCCCCGTGATGCTGGACGTGCGCATGGACGGCCGATGCAGCCGCGACGCCGAGGCTGCGGTGTACTTCGCGATCGCGGAGTCGCTCACCAACGCCGCGAAGCACTCGCGCGCCAGCGAGTGCCGGGTGGTCGTTCGGGTCCGCGACGGCGGCGTCCTGTGGGCACGGGTCGAGGACAACGGCATGGGTGGCGCGCGCGTCACCCCCGGCGGCGGCCTCGACGGGATCTCGAACCGCGTGCTCGCGGCCGGCGGGTCCGTCCGGCTGGACAGCCCGGTCGGCGGCCCGACGAGCCTGGAGGTGAGCGTCCCATGCGCATCCTGATCTGCGAGGACTCGGTCCTTCTCCGGGAGGGCCTCGCGCGTCTCCTGGAGGATGCCGGCCACGACGTGGTCGCCGCCCTCCCCGACGCCACCGCGCTGGACGAGACCGTCGACCGCACCGACCCCGAGCTCTGCATCCTCGACGTCCGGCTCCCGCCCACGTTCGTGGACGAGGGCATCCGCGCGGCGCTCGCCCTCCGGCGGCGCCTGCCCCGGCTTCCGCTCCTCGTGCTCTCGCAGTACGTGGAGGAGCGGTACGCGAGCGACCTGATCATCGCGCAGACGGGCTCCGGTCCCTCGGCGCCGGGACCCCTGGGCTATCTGCTGAAGGATCGCGTCGCCGACGTGTCGGACTTCATCGAGTCGGTCGAGCGGATCGCTGCGGGGGCCACGGTCCTGGATCCCGAGGTGGTGGCGCAGCTGCTCACCCGACGCAATCAGGACGACCGGATGCGGACCCTCACCGAGCGCGAGCGCACCGTGCTCGCCCTCATCGCCGAGGGGAAGTCCAATCAGGCCATTGCGGGCCTGCTCTTCCTCTCCGAGGCGAGCGTCGAGAAGCACATCACGGCGATCTTCCAGAAGCTCGGGCTGGAGCCCGACGAGTCCGGCAACCGCCGTGTGCTCGCGGCCATCGCCCACATCGAGAACAGCGCCGGCCTTCCGGCACCGGCTCCGCAGACCAGACAGACGGGAACGACACGATGAACACCACCCCGAACACGCCCCCTCCCGCCGGCCACGACGCGAGCGCGTCGGGCCCGGGCACGCCCGCCGGTCCGGCGGCGCCCTCGGGCGGCTCCGGCGCCGGTCGCGCCATCACGATCGTGGCGGCGATCGTCGGCGGCATCGCTCTGCTCGGAGCAGGCGGGGGCGCCGCCTTCGCCGCCACCGGTCAGTTCCGGCCGGCGGGGTCGGCGCACGGACTCACGGCCCCGATCGACGGGATCACCGACCTCGAGGTCGACGCCGGCGGCGCGGACGTCACGGTGCGTTTCGGTGACGTGACCGACGCCGAGCTCCGGGTGGACGGACGTTCCCCGGGCGAGTGGCAGATGCGCCGAGACGAGGACACCCTCCGCGTCGACGGCCCCAACGGGCGATGGGGATGGTGGGGATGGTGGGGCAGCTGGAGCAGCGATGACGTGGTCGTCGTGCTCACGCTGCCGGAGCAGCTGGAGGGGCGCCTCGACGCGGATCTCCAGCTCTCGGCCGGATCCCTGACCGCCAGCGGCGACTTCCGCGAGCTGGATCTCGAGCTCGGCGCCGGTGCCATGACGGTGGACGGGTCGGCGACATCGGTCTCCGCGCAGATCTCGGCGGGCCGGGCCGATCTCACCCTGGACGGCGTGCGCGAAGCCGACCTCACGATGTCGGCCGGTCGTCTCGAGGCTGAGCTCACCGGACCCCAGCCCGACGAGGTCTCTCTCGACGCCACCGCCGGGTCCATGACCGTGATCCTTCCGCGGGGCGCGTACGCGGTGGATCAGGAGGTGGCCGCGGGCAGCTTCGACAACGGTCTGCAGACCAGCGCGTCGGCGCGGAGCGTCGTCACGGTGCAGGTCGCGGCGGGGAGCATCAGCGTCCGCGAAGGCCGCTGATCGCAGCGGCGCGCGACGGTTCGGCCCGGGGACGACGGCTTCCGTCCCCGGGCCTGCTGCGACCCGACGCCGATTTCGTGATCGCGGCGGGATCCGGTAAAGTCTTGGAGGTTGATGCGGGGCTATAGCTCAGGCGGTTAGAGCGCTTCACTGATAATGAAGAGGTCCCAGGTTCAAGTCCTGGTAGCCCCACCACACACAACTGAACACCCGCAGGATCCGTCGGATCCCGTTCGGGGCCTTAGCTCAGTTGGTAGAGCGCTTGCTTTGCAAGCAAGATGTCAGGAGTTCGAATCTCCTAGGCTCCACAGGTGGAAGAGCGCCGGCCCGAGGGCCCGGCGCTCTTCTTCATATCGGGGTCCTAGCCGGCGGCGCTCTGTCCGGCCGGTCGGCGGACGCGGGACGCGACGGCGGTCACGAGGCCGAGCACGACCGCGACGAACGGCACCCACAGGGCCCGGGCGTAGTCAGCGTCGGAGGTGGAACCGCCACCGGCGGCGAGCACGATGGTGGCGACCGAGACGCCGAGCGCCGCCCCGAACTGGAACCCGGTGTAGACGATCCCGCCGGCGACGCCGTGGCGATCCGGCTCCACACCCTCCACGGCGGCGGCGGTGAGGGGCCCGTACACCAGGGCGAACGCGACCCCGATGAGGAGGAGCGACGGCAGTAGGTCGAGGAAGCCGGACGAGACGTCGAGGCGCAGCGTGAGCAGGAAGGCGATCGTCATGGAGACGAGACCCGCCGTGAGGGTGGGGAGGTTCCCCCAGCGCGCGGCGATCCGTGGCGTGAGCGACGGGGCGATGAGCAGTTCCACGATCATCGCCGCGAAGGCGAGGCCGGTCTCGAGGGGCCCCCATCCCAGGTGCTCCTGCAGGAACAGGGTGAGCAGGAACTGCCAGGCCATGAATCCGCCCATGAACAGCATCCCGACGGCGCTCATCCAAGGGAGCCGGCCCTGAGTGAAGACCCCGGAGGGGACGAGCGGCTCCGGCACGCGCCGCTCGATCACCAGGAACGCGGCGAACAGCAGCACGGACGATCCCAGCGCGGACAGCCCGACAGGATCGCCGGGATGCTCCCCCACGGTCACGACGCCGAAGATGAACGACATCATCGCGGCCGTCAGGGTCACCGCGCCGCCGACGTCGAATCGCGCCCGCCCGGTGGCGGTCGCCCCGCCGCCGCGCGGCACGGTGCGCGAGCCGACCACGAGGAACACGAGGGCGATCACCGCCGGGACGAAGAACACCCACCGCCACCCGAACGAGGTGATCACGCCTCCGGCGACCACTCCGAGATAGAAGCCGGCGGCGCCGATCGCGCCATAGATCGCCAGCGCTCTGCCACGGCGCGGGCCCTCCGGGAAGCTGGTGGTCAGCAGGCTGAATCCGGCCGGGGTCATGAACCCGGCGGCCGCACCCGTCACCAGGCGCACGAGGATCAGCGCCCACGATTCGTGCGCGAGGCCGCCGAGAAGCGAGAACGCGGCGAACACGCCGAGCGCGACGAGGAAGACCCGCCGCCGTCCGAGGAGGTCCGCGACCCGGCCGCCGAGGATCATGAATCCGCCATATGCGAGGACGTACGCGCTGATGACCCAGTGCGCCGATCCCGTGCCGAGACCGATGTCCGACGCGATGCTCGGCACGGCCACGTTGAGCATCGCGATGTCGATGCCCTCCAGGAACAGCGCGCCGGTGACGACGGCGAGCACTCCCCAGGAGCCTTGTGGGGTGACGGGCGCGGATCCGGTGGGGGTCTTCAGGTCGGTCACGGCTCGCTCCTCGGTCACTCATCGGATCCTGGTTACTCCTTGTAACCTCGCCCATGTTCGGTCACCATGGATCCATGGCACAAGAAGGCACTTCCACGTACCCGGGTTCCCTCGAGGTGCCCGCCCCGGCCGAGTGCCGCGACGATCGGGACCCGTTCCAGTGGGATGCGCGGGAGGATTGCGAGGTGCGGCAGATCCTCGACCGCATCGCCGACAAGTGGTCGCTGCTGGTGATCGCCCTCCTGGACGCGAAGTCGATGCGCTTCGGGGAGCTCGGCCGTGAGATCGCCGGGATCAGCAAGCGCATGCTGACGGTCACCCTCCGGAACCTGGAGCGCGACGGCCTCGTCCACCGCACGATCTATCCGGAGGTGCCCCCGCGGGTCGAGTACCGGCTCACGACGATGGGGCGAACCCTCCACGACACCGTCCAATCCCTCGTCGTGTGGACCGAGGAGCACCAGGACCGGATCGCCCGCGCCCGTGAGGAGTTCGACCGAGCCCAGGCCGAGCGGACCGCCGTCGCGTCCTGACCGAGGCGGCGGCGGATCGGTCAGCGGACCAGGGAGACGACGGCCACGACGATCGCCACGAGGACGTCGAGCACGGCGCAGAACTCCGCGAAGGAGCGATCGACGACCCGGTCCGTCCGGTGATGCCAGATGTCCCACGCGGCGTGGGCGAGAAGTCCTGCGGCGACGAGCAGTCCGCCCCACCGCGGATCCAGTGCGAGGGCGACGGCGGCGATCGCCCCGAACGCGACCATGGCGCCGGCCTGCAGCGGGAGCATCCACCACGGTCCGCGGCGGCGGAGCAGGAGCCCGGCGACGAGCACGGCCCCGGCCAGCACGAGCAGCCAGGGCACCGCGTCGAACGCCGTGAACTTGTCGATCGCGATGAGCACGAAGGCGACGGCGAACGAGACCCAGGCGGCGCCACGCCGTCCGGACGCCGCGGCGGCGAGATACACGAGACCGGAGGCGGCGACCACGGGCGCGGCACCGCGACCGTCGGTCAGCGCATACGCCGTCGCGGCCGCGACGAGCACGCCCGACGCGGCCGGCCAGAGGCGTCGCCACGCCGTCGGACGGGGTGCGCGCGCGGGGGTCGTCACATCGTCTCCTCCTGGCCGAGATGCTCCCGCACCCGCGGCGACCCGTCAAGCGTGCGGATTGGCGGATCGGGTCCGCGGACCGCCATACTCGTCGTCATGCCTTCCCCCCTCTCCCTCGACGGGCTGCGTTTCGCGATGGTCTCCTCCACGGCCAGCGCCGTCGACCCCGAGTCGCCCACCACCTTCGACTACCACCAGGACGGCCGGCTGGTCTGGGGCGAATACACCGGTGACACCGTGACCGAGGGACGCTTCGTGGGCGAGCTCGCCGACGACCAGGTGCGGATCTCGTTCGCCCACGCCCTCGTGACCGACGGCTCGGTCGTGCGCGGCGACGCGGTGAGTCGCGTCGAGCACGACGCGGATGGACGGATCCGCCTCGTCGAGGACTTCGTGGTCGACGGCGTCGACCACGTCAGCGTCTGCCGGCAGATCTGACGCCTGATCCGTCAGACCCGGGTCTGACGCGTCGGGTCCGTACGGGTGAAACCCATCAGGCCCGTCTCCACGGAGATCGGCTCGCGCGCGGGGATGTCCGTCGGCAGCACATAGGGCCGGCGGAAGATCTCGCCCAGGACGATCACCGTCTCGAGCTTGGTCACCTCCGGAAGTGCGGCGATCGTGCCGATCACGAGCGACTGCATCGTCTCCACGTCGACGCTGCGCACGATCAGCATGACGTCGTGCTCCCCGGTCGTCACCCGGGCCGACTCGACGTCGGGGAGTTCGCCGACGGAGCTGAGGAACGAGTGCCAGCTCTGCGGCTGGATGGTGCAGAAGACCAGCGCGCTCACTCCGAGCCCGACCTTCGCCGTGTCGACCCGGGCCGAATAGCCCGAGATGACGCCGGCGCGGGTGAGCGCCTCGACGCGCGAGTAGGCGCTCGCCCGGGAGATCCCGACCTCCTGAGCGAGGGCGGCGATCGAGATCCGACCGTTGTCTCGGAGCACCCGGAGGATGTCGAAGCCGATTTCGTCGATCGCGGCGGCGGATCGTCCAGTCGACGCGTGATCATCGGCGTTCATGCTGGACATATTGCCTCATGGGGTCCAACGCATCAATGGATTGCGCGAAATCGGCGCGATGCCTCGGATATAGTGCCGGAAAATGGCTGGCGAGAATCCGACCCGTCCAGCCGTGACTGAGGAGGAACGCCCGTGGCTCGTTCACATCGCCGCGCCGCCGCCGCACTGCTCGCGGCCGCCGCCCTGACGCTGGCCGGATGCTCCGGAGGAAACTCCGCGAACGGCGGCGGGAACTCGTCCGCGGACGGCGGGGGAACCCTCGTCGTCGACACCGCCTTCTCCCTGGAGACGGGCGACCCGGGGCGCAACTACGTGCCCACCGGCAACATGATCATCCACGCGGTGTACGACACGCTGCTCACCTTCGAGGGCACCGACTCGCACACGCCCAAGCCGTCGCTGGCGACGATGGAGCAGAACGAGGACGCGACGGAGTTCACCTTCACGATCCAGGACGGCCGCACCTTCTCCGACGGGTCCCCGGTCACGGCGGACGACGTGGTCTTCTCGCTCGAGCGCGTCGCGGGGCTGACGGACTCCAAGGCGAACTTCCTGATGGCGGGCATCACCGTCACCAAGGTGGACGACAAGACCGTGACGCTCACGACCGAGACGCCGTCGCTGCAGCTGCCGGCGATCGTGACGAACCCCTCGCTGTCGATCCTGAACGCGAAGGCCGTCGAGAAGGAGGGCGGGACGACCGACACCTCCGACGCCGCGCAGAAGTACCTCGACGGCACCTCCGCCGGTTCGGGCCCGTACACGCTGGAGTCGCTGGATCTGACCTCGCAGGTCGTCCTTGTGAAGAACGAGGAGTACGACGGCCCGGATGAGGCCGCCTACGACAAGATCGTCGTCCGGAACATCCCCGAGTCGGCCACCCAGCTCACCAACCTCAAGGGCGGCGACTCGCACGTCGCCGTGGACCTCTCCGGAGACCAGGTCGCCGACCTGGGCGACGGGTTCGTGGTCGACTCGGTCCCGTCCGCGGAGACGCTGTTCCTCCTGGTCAACCAGGACCCGGCCGTCGGCGGCGTCACGGCCAACCCGAAGTTCGCCGAGGCCGTCCGCTACGCGCTGGACTACGACAAGCTCCTGGAGCTGGCCGGGGCCGGATCCGTCCAGGCCACGGGGGTCATCCCGCCGATGTTCGGCGGCGCGCTCGCGGAGGGTGTGAAGCCGGACGCGGAGCGGGCCAAGGCCGCGCTCGCCGAGTCCGGCTACGCCGGCGAGACCGTCAGGCTGCAGTTCCCGAACGACAACCCGGTCGGCGGCGTGGAGTTCACGCCGGTCGCCGAGCGCGTGCAGCAGCAGCTCAAGGCCGTCGGCATCACTGTGGAGCTCGCCCCGGCGCCGTTCGCCACCGAGGTCGAGCCGTACGTCGCCGGCAAGGAGGCGTTCTCGCTCTGGTACTGGGGCCCGGACTACGCCGACTCCTCCTCGTTCCTGCCGTTCGGCCCGGGCGAGAAGGTGGGCCTGCGGGCCGGATGGCCCGCGTCGGCCTCCGCACCGATCGCCGAACTGGTCGCCACGGCCAAGAGCGCCACGAGCAGCGACGAGCGCGACGCCGACTTCACCGCCTTCGCGGAGGCGATGCAGGAGAGCGGTCCGTTCGTCCCGCTGATCGTCCCCGGGAACAACGTCGCGAGCGACGACACGGTCGCCGGGCTCGAGTACAACGTGACCTGGACGCTCGACCTGCGCGCCCTGCACCCCGCCGGCTGAGCGCCGCGGCGGGGACGCGCCTGTCGTCCCCGCCGCGCCGTCACTTCGCCCGCCCGCCCGACGGAAGTCCCCCCGTGACACAGACCGAAGCCATCGCCACCCGCACGGTGCGGGGAGCGCAGCACACGCTGCTGCGCTTCCTCGCGCGCCGCGCCGTGACGAGCGTGATCCTCCTGTTCGGGATCGTGCTGGTCACCTTCTCCCTCACCGTCGTCGTCCCCGGCGACCCGGTGCGCGCCGCGCTCGGGGAGGGCGCCTCCTCGAACCCCGCCACCGTCGAGGCGTTCCGGGAGAAGTACGGTCTCGACCAGCCGGTGTGGGTGCGGTTCTTCCTCTACGTGGGCAACCTCCTGCGCGGCGATCTCGGCACGTCGATGACCACGGGCCGATCCGTCTCGGAGGACCTGGCGAAGGCCGTTCCCGCGACGGCGGAGGTGGCCTTCTACGCGATCCTCGTCAGCCTGGCGGTCGCGGTGGTGCTCGGGACGCTCGCCGCCTACCGCCGCGGCAAGGTCACCGACCAGGTGGTCCGGGTCGTGACCCTGATCGGCCTCAGCATCCCCACCTTCTGGATGGCGATCCTCACCTATCAGCTGTTCTTCATGAACCTGCACTGGGTGTCCGGCTCGGGGCGCATCTCGCCCACCATCACGCCGCCGCCGCGGATCACCGGGTTCTACACGATCGACTACATCCTCAACGGCGACTCGGTCGGGTTCTTCGATGCGACGAGCCACCTGGCGCTTCCCGTCCTCGTCCTCAGCCTGTTCACGATCGCGACCCTCACCCGGTTCGTCCGGACCTCGGTGCTCGAGGTGCTGGACATGGACTACGCCCGTGCCGCCCGTGCGAAGGGCCTGTCCGGCCGCCGCGTGGTCGTCGGCTACGTCCTGCGCGGCGCCGCCCTCCCGATCCTGACCCTCGTCGGCATCGCCTTCGGAAGCCTCCTGTCGGGAACCGTGCTCGTGGAGGCCGTGTTCGCCTGGCCGGGACTGGGCACCTACGCCTACAACGCGTCGAAGAACCTCGACCTGCTCGCGGTCACCGGCGTCGGTCTCGTCGTCGGGGTCATCTATCTCGTCATCAACCTCGTCGTCGACGTGCTCTACGGCGTCCTGGACCCCCGGGTGAGGCTGTCGTGAACCTCGTCATCCCTGAGACGATCGCGCCGAAGCGCCGCCGGCCGCTGCTCCCGCGCGCCTGGCGCACGCCCCTGGCCCTCGTCGGCACCGTGATCGCGGTGGGCTGGCTGATCGTCGCCGTCCTCGCACCCGTGATCGCGCCGCACGACCCGCTGGCCCAGGACCTCCCCCGGCTGTCGCCGCCCGGTCCGGACGCGCTGATGGGCACCGACACCAACGGTCGCGACGTGTTCTCCCGCCTTCTCACCGGGGCCCAGACCACCATCCCCCTCGCGCTCATGCTCGTCGTCTGCGCCATGGTCGTCGGGACCATCGTCGGCGCCGTCGCCGGCTACCTGGGCGGATGGATCGACGAGGTGCTCATGCGCCTGACCGACATGGTGATGGCGTTCCCGACGGTGATCCTCGCGATGGTGATCGCGGCCTCCCTCGGGCCGTCGATCATGAACGCGGTGATCGCCGGCATCATCGTCGCCTGGCCGCCGTACGCCCGCATCACGCGGTCGCTGGTGCTGGGCCTGCGCACGCAGAACTACGTCGTCGCCGGCCGTCTCCTGGGATCCTCGCCGCTGCGCTCCCTGATCCGCGACGTGCTGCCGAACATCGCCGGTCCCGTCCTCGTGCTCGCCTCGCTCGACCTCGGCACCGCGATCCTGCTGCTGTCGGGCCTCTCCTTCCTGGGCCTGGGCGCCCAGCCGCCGACGCCGGAGTGGGGGACCATGATCGCCGCGGCGATGCAGAACACCTCGGCGTGGTGGCTGGGGCTGTTCCCCGGCCTCGCGATCCTCACGGTCGTGATGGCGTTCAACTTCATCGGGGACTCGCTGCGCGACGCGCTGGACCCGCTCGCCGCGCGGGAGCGCGAGGCCGAGTCTCCGACGGCCGTGGAGGTGAAGGCATGAGCGTGCTCGCGATCCGCGACCTCCGCGTCGAGCTGGGGCAGAGCAGGAAGCACCGCACCGAGGTCGTCCGCGGCATCGACCTGGACCTGGTCGCCGGGCGGGTGCAGGGCCTCGCCGGCGAATCGGGGTCCGGCAAGAGCATGACCGCGATGGCTGTGCTCGGCCTGCTCCCCGCGGGCGGCACCGCATCGGGATCCATCCTTCTCGGCGGAGACACCGAGCTCGTCGGAATGGGCGACCGGGCGTATCGACGGGTCCGCGGGAAGCGGATCGGCATGGTGTTCCAGGATCCGTCCGCGAGCCTGCACCCCCAGATCACGGTGGGCTCCCAGCTCGCCGACGGCATGCGCGCGCATCGCGGGCTCTCGCGCGCCCAGGCGCGTGCGCGTGCGGCAGAGCTGCTCGCGCTCGTCCGCGTGCCGAACCCCGACGAGGCGCTGCAGAAGTACCCGCATCAGTTCTCCGGCGGTCAGCGGCAGCGCATCGCGATCGCGATCGCGCTCGCCTGCGACCCGGAGGTCCTGCTCGCGGACGAGCCCACGACGGCGCTGGACGTCACGGTGCAGGCCGGCATCCTCCACCTGCTGCGCGACCTCGCCACCGAGCGGGACCTCGCGGTGCTGCTCGTCACCCACGATCTGGGGGTGATGAGCGCCGTGGCCGACGACGTCGCGGTGATGCGCGGCGGGCTGATCGTCGAGTCCGGGTCCCGCCGGCAGGTGTTCACGGACCCGCAGCACCCGTACACGCGGGAGCTGCTGGACGCGATGCCCGACGCGCAGGACCCGCTGGTGGACGCCACGGCCGCCGAGCAGAGCGGCCCGCATGGGAACGGCGCGCAGGGGAACGAGGCACCCGCGAACGAGGCACCCGTGAACGAGGAGGAGAAGCGGTGAGCGATCCCCGGTCCCCGGTGCTGCACGTCGGCGATCTCATCGTCGAGTACGGCGGGCGGTCCGCGTTCCGCGCGGTGGACGGCGTCTCGTTCGACATCGCCGCGGGAGAGGTGCTCGCCCTCGTGGGCGAGAGCGGCTGCGGGAAGTCGTCCACGGCGCGCGCCGTCGTGGGGATGGAGCGCCCCCGCGGCGGAGAGGTGCGCTATCGCGGCCGGGCCGTCCCGCCGCTGGGCCTGCGCACCCGGCCGAAGGAGCTCACGGCGATCCAGATGGTGTTCCAGGATCCGAACTCCTCGCTGAACCCGCGGCTGCGGGTCTCGCAGCAGATCGCGGAGGGATCCCGCGCTGCGCGCGCCCGCGGCGCGGCGGTCGAGCCCCCGGCGCACTGGCTCGAGGCTGTGGGGCTGTCGCCGGCGCTGGCCGACCGCTATCCGTACCAGCTCTCCGGGGGTCAGCGCCAGCGGGTCGCGATCGCGCGGGCGCTGGCCGCGCGCCCGGATCTGATCGTCGCCGACGAGCCGATCTCAGCCCTCGACGCCTCGGCGCAGGCGTCGGTCGCGGCGATGATGCGGGAGTTGTGCGTCGCCTCCGGGGCGGCGATGCTCTTCATCTCGCACGACCTCTCGGTGGTGCGGCTGATGGCCGACCGGGTCGCGGTGATGTATCGCGGCCGCATCGTGGAGTCGGGACCGACTGCGACGGTGTGGGCCGATCCGGTGCACCCGTACACCGAGGCGCTGCTGGCGGCGATCCCGCACCCGGACGGCGCCGGGGTGCTGCCCGCCGCCCCGGCGTCGGAGGCGCCCTCCGCGTGGTCCGCGGAGATCCCGGAGGCGCTCGACCGCACCCGCTGACCCGCGCGCTGCGCTCCTCGCTCAGCCTCCGGCGGGGGTGAGCCCGTGCGGGGCGTTGTTCAGGCGCTCGGCGCCGTCGGCGGTCACCACGACGATGTCCTCGATCCGCGCTCCCCACGAGCCCGGGAAGTAGATGCCCGGCTCGATGCTGAACGCCATGCCCTCGCGCAGCACGAGATCGTTCCCGGGGGCGATGTACGGCTCTTCGTGCACCGAGACGCCGATCCCGTGCCCGGTCCGGTGGAGGAACGCCTCGCCGAGCCCCGCCGCGGAGAGCACGTCCCGCGCGGCCGCGTCCACCTCCGCGGCGGTGGCACCCGGGCGCACGGCGTCCACGGCGGCCTGCTGCGCGCTCTGCAGGATCCCGATCCGCTGCGCCGCCTCCGCGGAGGGCATACCCACCGCGTACGTGCGCGTGCTGTCCGAGTTGTAGCCGGACGGCACGGCGCCGCCGATGTCGACCACGACCACCTCGCCGTCCTCGATCACACGGTCCGAGACCTCGTGGTGCGGGTCCGCGCCGTTCGGGCCGGACCCGACGATGACGAACTCGACGGAGCGATGACCGGCCGCGAGGATCGCCGCATGGATGTCCGCGGCGACCTCCCGCTCCGTGCGTCCGGCGCGCAGCAGCCCCGGCACAGCCCGGTGCACCGCATCGATGGCGGATCCGGCACGGCGCAGCTCCTCGATCTCCGCGGCGTCCTTGATCATCCTGCTCTCACGCAGCACCGGTGTGGCGAGCTCCAGTCGGACGCCCAGCGCCTCGCCGATCGGGATCACATGCAGGGCCGGGAGGGCGTCGGACACCCCGACGCGGGCAGGGGACCCGAGCGCAGCGGTGACGAGTGCATAGGGATCCTCGCCGTCCACCCAGTCCGCGATGCGCAGGCCGAGCGTGCCCACGGCGGTCTCCCGGACCTTCGCGAGCTCCATCCGCGGCACGACCACGACCGGGTCGGTTCCCGGGCGCAGAACGAGTGCGGTCAGCCGCTCGATCGTGTCGCCCTCCACCCCGAGGAGGTACTGCAGGTCCGGTCCCGGGCCGACGACGAGTCCGTCCAGTCCGGCGTCCGCGGCCAGCGTGCGGGCGCGGTCGAGACGGGCGGCGTAGACCTCGGCGGCGAAGGGGGATGCGCTCATGTCCCCCACGCTATTGCCCCGCGGTCTCGCCCGGGCCGTGGCGCGCAGCCGATCGTTCCACACGGGTCCCCGGCCGCCGAGCAGGACCAGGCCGACACCGCTAGCATCGAGGGGACCCCGTGCCCCGAAGGAGAGAACGTCGATGAGGATGCGTGCGCTCGTGCCCGGTGCGGTGATCGTTCTCGCGGCGCTCCTCGCCGGCTGCACCGCGACCGCGCCGGCGCCGACGGGATCGCCCTCCGCCGAGGCGTCGGCGCCCTCGCCGCTGCCGAGCGCGACGCCCACCCCCACCCCGACGCCGTCGGAGAAGACCTGGGCGTCGCCGGCGGAATGCGCGGCGCTGCCGCTCTCCCCCGGCGCGGCCTACGACGGCGCCACGCTGGGGGCCTGCGTGGCGATGGCCCTGCGCAGCACGGGCAGCGGACGGGAGACGATCCGCAGCGGGTCGCAGAACGGCGAGGTGCGATTCCGCTACGCCCCGGACTTCGAGATGCAGGGCACGATCGACGACGCCGAGGGCTCGATGGAGGTCACCTACATCGGTGGCCAGATGTGGATCGACCGCGGGACCGGACCGATCGCCGGGGACGTCACCTCCGCCGACCCGGAGGTCATGATCGCCGGGATCGCGGGAGAGCTCACGCGCATCTTCGCGGATCCCGCGGCGACGGTGGACCTGATCGCCGCGAGCCCGGCCTGGACCGTGCAGGAGCCGGCCCCGGTGGAGCTGCCGAACGGGACGACCGTCGACGCCTACCGGATCGTGAGCGACGCCGCCTTCTCCTGGGGCGGTGTCGGCGTGGACGCGTACGAGCTCTGGTATTCGGACGGATGGATCCCGGTCGGAGCGACCGGGACGGTCTCGTTCCTCGGCCTGACCGAGACGGCCACGCAGTACTATCACGACCTCGGCAGCCCGGTCGAGATCACTCCGGTCGGATAGCGTCGCGATGAGCATCCTGTTCACGGGGCGCGTCCGACCGCTCGCCCCCACGGGTCCCGACCTCGCCGAGGCCGTGCTCGTCGACGACGACGGCCGGATCCTCGCGGTCGGCGCGACGGACGCGCTCGCCGCGGCCCACCCGTCGGCGCAGCGGGAACGACTGGACGGGTGGATCATGCCGGGGCTCATCGAGCCGCACGGCCATCCGGGCACGGCAGCGGTGCTGCTGTCGGATCGGGTCGTCGATCTGCGTCCGGTCGTCGTGCCGACGGCCGCGCAGGTGATGGACACCCTTCGCGCTGCGATCTCGCGTGCGGCCGAGTCCTCGGGAAGCGTCTTCGCAAACGGCTGGGATGCGCTGCTGCAACGGGGTCTGCCGGAACCGGGACGCGCCCTCCTCGACGAGATGGCGGGGTCCGTGCCGCTCGTGATCGTGCACAACTCCGGCCACTCGGCCTACTTCAACACCGCGGCCGCGGACGTCGCGGGGATCAGCCGCGACACCCCCGACCCGCCCGGCGCCTCGTTCGGGAGAGACGCGTCCGGGGATCTGTCCGGGGTCGCTCAGGAGGCGCGCGCAGTCGAGATCGTCACGGCACCGCTGCTGTCGGCGGCGCAGGCGGACATCGTCGGGCTGTTGGGCGCGCACGTCGAGGACCTTGCCCGGCGCGGATGCACGACCGTCGCCGACCTGAGCTGGAACCCCGCCCTGAACCCCGCGGTCGAGGCGCTGCGCGCTGCCGGCCGCCTGCCGGTGCGGTTGCGCTGGTACGAGATGTCCCGCCCCGGGGGCGCTCCGCGCGCCCGCGGCGCGGGTGATGCGATGACACGTCAGGTGGGGGTCAAGACCTGGTCGGACGGCTCGCCATGGATCGGAAACATCGCCACGAGCTTCCCCTACCTCGACACGGAGGCGACCCGGGCGCTCGGGCTGGAGCCGGGACATGTCGGGCGGGCGAACTACTCCCCCGACGAGCTGCTCGCCATCGCGGAGCCCTACGCGGCCGCAGGGTGGCAGCTGGCCTGTCACGCCCACGGGGACCTCGCCATCGACCAGACCCTCGACGTGTACGAGGAGCTGATCCGTCGACACGGCAGCGTCGACCACCGGCACCGTCTGGAGCACGTCGGGGCCATGACCCCCGGGCAGTTCCGCCGTGCGGCCGCGCTCGGGGTCACGGTGAGCCTCTTCGTGGATCACATCACGTACTGGGGCGACGTCCTCGTCGACGACCTGTTCGGGCCGGAGCGCGGTGGTGCCTGGGCCGACGCCGGTGCGGCCTTCGCCGCCGGTCACCGGGCGAGCTTCCACAACGACGGCTGGGTCACTCCCACCGAGCCGTTCCACAACATGGCGGTCGCAGAGACGCGCACGAGCCGGACGGGGCGGGTCATGCCCGGAGGGTCCCCGGTCGGCCAGGCCGGCGCCAGTCGCTCGCCGCGCACACCGTCAACGCGGCCTGGCAGCTGTTCAGCGAGAACGAGGTCGGATCGCTGTCGCCGGGCCTCTTCGCCGACCTCATCGTCGTCGATCGTGATCCT
This sequence comes from Microbacterium resistens, assembly GCF_021172025.1. Taxonomy (NCBI): domain Bacteria; kingdom Bacillati; phylum Actinomycetota; class Actinomycetes; order Micrococcales; family Microbacteriaceae; genus Microbacterium; species Microbacterium resistens. The sequence continues at coordinate 2,845,594 of NZ_CP082781.1, read as the reverse complement.
CTGGAGGCGACGCCCGACGAGCTCGCCGAGACCGAGGTGCGCGCCACGTACCTGGCCGGACGCCGCGTGGTCTGAGGCCGCGCGGCGAGCGGCCGCCGGATCGTATTCCCGGACCGGCATATTCACGTCCCCGTCGCGGTGCGTCGGTGCGCTGGATAGGGTGAGGCGCGTGGACATGCGCGTCGCCGCCTATGCGGTCATCACCGACGAGGACGAACGCGTGCTCCTCGCCCGCTGGACGGAGGGACGCCGGGCGTCGTGGACGATGCCCGGCGGAGGCCTCGAACCCGGCGAGGATCCCGAGGTCGCCGCGCGCCGCGAGGTCCGCGAGGAGACGGGCTACAAGGTCGTGATCGACGAGCTCCTCGGCATCCACTCCCGGGTGATCCCGGCCGGACAGAGGGTGACGCCCGGTGCGGACGCACCGCTGCACACCCTGCGCATCGTCTACCGCGCGCACATCACCGGCGGCCGGCTGCGCTTCGAGAAGAACGGCACGACGGACATGGCCGGATGGTTCGACCTCTCGGCGATCGGAGGCCTCCCGCGCGTGAAGCTCGTCGACATCGCGCTCGGGATGGCCGGGGTGATGCAGTCGCGCTGAGACCCCTCAGCGCTCGCCGCGGCTCAGACGCGACGGCCACCACACCGCGCGGCCGATGTCGTACCCGAGCGCCGGGACGAGCAGGGAGCGCACCACGAAGGTGTCCAGCAGCACACCGAACGCGACGATGAACGCGAGCTGCACGAGGAACAGGATCGGGATCACCGACAGCGCCGCGAACGTCGCCGCCAGCACGAGACCGGCCGAGGTGATGACCCCGCCCGTGATCGCCAGACCCCGCACGATGCCGTCGCGCGTGCCGTGCGCGAGGGACTCCTCGCGCACGCGGGTCATGAGGAAGATGTTGTAGTCGATCCCCAGCGCGACGAGGAAGACGAACCCGTACAGCGGGACGGCCGGGTCTGCACCGGGGAAGTGGAGCACGTGCGTGAACACCAGCGCGGAGACCCCCAGGGCCGTGCCGAAGGACAGCACCGTCGTGAGGATGAGGAGGATCGGCGCCAAGACGGAGCGCAGGAGCAGCATCAGGATGACGAGGATGACGCCGAGGATGAGCGGGATGATCACCGCCCGATCGTGGATCGAGGCCTCGTTGGTGTCCACCGCGGTCGCGGTCACCCCGCCCACCAGCGCGTGGAAGGGAACGAGATCCGCCCGGATGCCGAGGACGGTGTCCGCGGCGGCCGGGGAGTCGGCCGCGTCCGCGAGCGTCGCCTGAAGGAGGACGCGTCCGTCCACCACGGTCGGCTCCGGCGTCGGGGTCCCCGGCGGGCCGAAGGCCTGGATGCCGTCGGCGGTGACGGGAGCGGACCCGCTCGGCGAGTCCGCGGTCACCACGGCGACCCCCTCGATGCCCTCGCGCGCGAGGAGCAGGTCGGTCGCCTCCTGGAGGTCGTCGGCGTCGACGACGACGGAGGCGGGACTCCCCGATCCGCCCGGGAAGTGTTCGCCGAGCGCCGCCTGACCCTCCCGCGCGTCCGATGCGGACAGGACGAGATCGGACTGCGGGACGCCGTTCGCATCCAGCTGTGTCAGACCGAGCGCGCCGACGGCGAGGACGAGCGTGGTGCCGATCCAGATCAGGCGGGGCCGTCGTGGGATCGCCCGGGCCAGCCGCGACCACAGCCCGCGGCCGGGCATGCCGTTCTCCGCCGCCACGACCTCCGGTTCGAACGCCGGTCGCCGCGGCCAGAAGACGGCCCGGCCGAACACGAACAGGAGCGCGGGCAGGAGGGTGAGCGCGGCGAGCATCGCGAACACGATGCCGATCGCCGCGACGGGGCCGAGGGCGCTGTTGGACTTCAAGTCGCTGAGCAGCAGGCAGAGGAGCCCGGCGATCACGGTGCCGCCGGAGGCCAGGATGGGTTCGACGGCGCCCTTCCACGCCCCGACGATCGCGGCGCCGCGATCCTTCGTCGTGCGCAGCTCCTCGCGGAACCTCGCGACGAAGAGGAGTGCGTAGTCCGTCGCGGCGCCGATGACGAGGATGAAGAGGATGCCCTGCGTCTGTCCGCTGAGAAGGAGCACTCCGGCCTTCGCGAGCCACCACACGACGAGCAGCGCCACGCAGAGGGCGAATAGGCTCGTCGACAGGACGACGACCGGGAGCAGGAGCGATCGGTAGACCAGCACGAGGATGACCAGCACGGCTGCGAACGCCACGAGCAGGAGGAGTCCGTCGATGCCTGCGAAGGCGGCGACGAGGTCGGCGGTGAAGCCCGCGGGCCCGGTGATGTGCACGGTGACGCCCGCGGGCGCCGCGTCACGGAGCTCCGCGCCGAGCTCGCCGACCGTGTCGCCGACGTCGGCATCCTCGAGGATCGGGACGAAGGCCTGCACGGCGCGCCCGTCCTCGGAGGGCAGCGCCGGGGAGACGTCCGGCGAGACCCCCTCCACCTCGGTCGCTTCCGCCAGCGCCTCCTCGATCCCGGCGAGCTGTTCCTCCGTCAGCGACTGCCCGGCGACGAAGACGACGATCGCCGGGATGGCGTCGGAGTCGGTGAACTCGGGCAGGAGCGCGCGGACCTGGGTCGCGTCCGCGGATTCGGGCAGGTACGCCGTGCTGTCGTTCGAGGAGACCTCGTCGACCTTCCCGAACAGCGGGCCGCCGAAGGACGCCGCGGCGAGCCACGCGACGATGAGGAGGGCGGGCAGCGCGCCGCGCACCCACCCCCCGCGTCGTCTCTTACGGCGGCGGGCGGGGGCGGGAGCGGTCATCGGTTCCTCTTCGAGCTCTCTGCGGGTATGACGGCAAGCCCGGCCGCCCGGGTCATTCCGGATCGGAGATGTCCGCGACGGTCGCGTCGTAGGCGTCGATGAGCGCGTCGGCGTCGACGAACAGGCTGTAGCCGTGCGTCCCGGCGCCCATCGCGATCCGGCGTCCGCGGATCGAGGCGTCCGCGAACACCGGCCAGTCGGTCGTGCTGCCGATGGGCACGATCGTCCCGCGCTCGTAGCCGGTCGCCGCCAGCGCGACGTCCGGATCCGGGAGCTTGAGCCGGTTCACGCCCACCACGGCGCGCAGCTTCGGCCACGAGATCTTCCGCCCGCCGGGCACCAGCGCGAACAGGAACGTGTCGTCGGAACGCTTGACGACCAGCGTCTTCACGATGCCGGAGGGCTCTAGGCCGAGCAGCGCCGCGGCCTCCGGGAGGCTGCGTGCGACGGGGCGCTCGCGGATCTCGATGTCGAGCCCGCGCCGCTTCGCGGCGGACCGGACGCGCTCGTGCGGATCGGGCCCGTCGACGGGGTCGACGGACGAGGCCGCGCTCACCCGCGGATCCTGCTCACGCCTCGGGCGTGCTCAGCGGGTCGTCGGCCACCCACAGCTCGTCGTCGGCGCGCAGCGTCTGCCACGCGGCGAACAGCACGCCGATGGCGGCGCCGACGCCGAGGATCACCGCGATGACGGTGCCGACCCCGGCGCCCTTCTTCTTGGGTTCCGGCTCGACGACGCGGGCCACGGCGCGCGCCGCGCGCCCGGTGGCCGCGTGCCGCTTCGCGTTGGCGACGTCCCACGCGGTGAGCGCGTTGCCGATGACGTCACCGACGAAGGGGACGACGCGGTGGTCAACGACGTCGCGAGAGACCTTGACGCCCTTGTCCACCACCGGGACGACGCGGTTGTGGTAGACGTCCTGCACCGTCGGCACGAGCTGCTCCCGACGGAAGTTGTCGAGCTGTCTGCCGGCCTCACGGGCGACCGTGGCCGCCTCGCCGGCGAGGGCCTGCTGGGCCTCCCACAGCTTCGTCGCGTCGCCCTGCAGACGGCGGAGTTCCTTCTTGCGCTTGCGGCTGAGGCCCACGGTGCCCTCCCAATCGAAAAGGGGTTCGGATTCCCCATCTTGCCATGCCTGGCCGGGGATGACAGCGCGAAGTGGCAGAACCCCGGGGAACTCATCGGAAGCTCTGAGACAATGGACCCATGCCTCACGCCACGCACGTCGCGACCCTGCACACGAACCACGGAGACATCGTCGTCAACCTCTTCGGCGACCACGCTCCGCGCACCGTCCAGAACTTCGTCGGCCTCGCCGACGGCAGTGCGGACTGGACTCACCCCGCGACCGGGAAGCCGGGTGAGGGACCCCTCTACAAGGACGTGATCTTCCACCGGATCATCCCCAACTTCATGATCCAGGGCGGCGACCCCCTCGGTCAGGGCGTCGGCGGCCCCGGCTACACGTTCAACGACGAGATCAACGCCGAGCTCGACTTCAACGACCCCTACAAGCTCGCCATGGCGAACGCGGGCCTGCGCCGCAACGCCATCACCGGCGCGGTGGAGGGCACCAACGGCTCGCAGTTCTTCATCACGACGGACCCGACGCCGTGGCTGATGGGCAAGCACACGATCTTCGGCGAGGTCGCCGACGAGGACTCGAAGAAGGTCGTGGACGCGATCGCCGCGGTGCGCACCGGTGCCGGGGACCGTCCGGTGGAGGACGTGGTCCTGCACTCCGTCGACGTCGTCGCCGCCTGAGCACGGCCGACTCCCCGCTTCCGGGCCCGCCCGCCGATGACCACCGCTGACTTCGCGGCGAACCGCGACAACTTCTGCTACCGGCATCCCGACCGGCAGAGCTTCGTGCTGTGTCAGCGATGCCTGCGGACGATCTGCCCCCAGTGCCAGACCCAGGCCGCAGTCGGGGTGATCTGCCCGGAGTGCATGAAGGAGCAGCGCAAGGCCGAGTCGCCCGCGCAGCGGAAGGCGCGTCGCTCCTGGCGGAGCGCGGTGGTGGTCGCGGCCCCCGGAAGCCGTCCGGTGGTGACGTACGCGATCCTCGCGATCACCTCCTTCATCGGACTGCTCCAGCTCATCCCGGGTCTGGGGTCGGCGATCACGGACCAGCTGCTGTTCTGGACGCCGTACCTGTACCCGAACCTCTTCGGCTACCCGTTCGAGCCCTGGCGGCTGCTGACGGCGGCGCTCGTCCATGGCGGCTTCTGGCACCTGGGCCTGAACATGCTCGCGCTGTGGATGATCGGGCAGAGCCTGGAGCCGCTCATCGGACGATGGCGCTACCTGACGCTGTACGTGCTGAGCGCGCTCGGCGGATCGGTGGCCGTGGCGATGATCGCGCCGGGCACTGCGACCGTCGGGGCGTCGGGGGCGGTCTTCGGGCTGATGGCGGCGCTGCTCGTGATCGGGCGTCACTTCGGTGCGAACGTGACGGGGATCCTCGTCATCCTGCTCATCAACCTCGTCATCGGGTTCGTCCCGGGATTCAACGTGGCGTGGCAGGCGCATCTCGGCGGAGCGATCACGGGCGCGCTCATCGGACTGGTCTACGCCGTGCTGCGCCGACCGAAGCAGCGGGTCTGGCAGATCGTCTCGCTGGTCGGGATCGGCGTCGCCCTCCTTCTCGCGGTGGCGTTCCTGCCGCCGCTGATCATGCGCGCGATGGCGGGCTGACCGCCCGGCCCTGAGCGGACGAAGGCCCCGTGTTCCCCGGAACACGGGGCCTTGTCGTCGTGCGCCGGTGATTCCACATGGGGACAACTCCTGTGAATAACACCGGTGTAATTCTCCCCAGGTGGGGATAGATCTGTGGATAACCTTCCGGAAACCCTGTGGAGAGTCCTCCCCACGCTGGGGACAACGTGTGGACAGGCGGCCTCGACCTGTGGATACGACGAAGCCCCCGCCGGCGTGGCGGGGGCTTCGGAGAGCGGTGGGCGCGGATCAGCGCCAGCGTGTGGTCATCAGGAAGCCGATGAGCGCGATGCCCAGCCCGATGAGCAGGTTCCAGGACTGCAGCCCCGGGATCGGGTACTGCATGCCGGTGATGTAGAAGACGAGGATCCAGACCAGACCCAGCAGCATGAAGCCGACCATGACCGGCTTGAACCATGCCGCATTGGGAGCGGCTTCGCCTTCGACCCGCTCCACGGCGGGTTCTTCGCGCTTTTCGGGACGTGCCATGTCGCACAGTCTACCCGTCAGGGGACTCCCAACCGAGGCCGGTAGTATCGCGCCCATGACGCAAGCCGTGGTGGGGGACGTTCCGTTGCGCCGTGACCGTCGTCGCACGAAGCCGCGCCGGCGGGCATCCGTGACCGGCGTGCTGGGCGAGCTCCTGCTGACGGCGGGCGTCGTCGTGCTGCTCTACGTGGCGTGGCAGATGTGGATCGGCGACATCATCATGAGCGCCGCGAACAACGAGAAGGGCCAGGCGATCAGTCAGGAGTGGGCGAAGGAGCCGGCTCCGGAGCCCCCGCCGGTGATCCAGGACCCGGAGACCCCGGACGCGCCCCCCGTGTACGAGCCCCCGCTGCTGGAGGCGCCCGGCGACGGCGAGTACTTCGCGCAGATGATCATCCCCCGCTTCGGCGCGGACTACAACAACCCGATCGCGGGCGGCGTCAGTCGCCCGGTGACCCTCGACAACGGGTGGATCGGCGTGTACCCGCAGTCGAAGATGCCCGGACAGGTCGGGAACTTCTCGGTCGCCGGCCATCGGACGACCTGGGGCAAGCCGCTCAACCAGATCGACAAGCTCCGGCTGAACGATCCGATCGTGATCGAGACGCAGGAGGGCTGGTACACCTACCGGTTCCGGACGCTGGAGTACGTGACGCCGGATCGCGTCGAGGTCCTGCTGGACGTGCCGGAGATGCCCGGCGCGCAGACGGGCGAGCGCTACATCACCCTCACGGCCTGCTCGCCGCTGTACTCGCTCGCCGAGCGCATCATCGCCTACGGGGTGTTCGACAGCTTCCAGCCGCGCGCCGCAGGCGCCCCGGCGTCGCTGACCGAGGGAGGCCTCTGATGTACGGCGCACTGTGGCGGGTCCTCCCCGGCCCCTGGTGGGTGCGGCTGCTGATCCTGTTGATCCTCGTGGCGGCGATCGTCTACGCGCTGTTCTTCTACGTCTTCCCGTGGGTGAGCCCGATCATCTCCCCGCCGGAGGACGTGACGATCCACACGTCCGCGCCGTAGCGCCGGACGCGGCGATCGCACGGATCGTCGTGCGGCGAGGGCTGCGGGCCGGCTACTTGTCCTTGCCGGTGCAGTAGTACAGGACGACCTCGGACTGGACGGGGACGTCGCCCGGTGCGACCGACATGGACCGCACGGTGGCGGGATCCGTCGCGGCGCAGTCCTTGTTCTCCGCCGTCCGCGCCGTGAGCCCCAGGGAGGCCAGCTGCTCCGAGGCGTACTCGAGCGTGCTCCCGGTGAGGTCGTTCAGCGTGACCACGCCGCTCGCGACGACGAGATCGACGACGGTCCCCGGCGCCACCTCGGCGTCGGCGGCGACGGACGCGTCGAGCACCGTCCCGCCCTGGGACTGCGGATCGTTCTGCCGCCGCACGGCGCCCACGCTCAACCCGGCCTTCTGCAGGGCGTCGGTGGCCGCCGCTTGGCTGAGGCCGGTGATCGGCGGCATCTTCACCATCTCGGCGCCGGTCGACACGTACAGGGTCACGGTATGACCCACCTCGATCCGCGATCCCATGCCGGGGTCGCTGCGGATAACGTTGCCCTCGGCCACCTCGGCGCTGGACTCGTTGATGCGTGCCGCCTTGAGCCCCAGGTCCTGCAAGGCGTCCTCGGCCCGCTCGTAGGTCATCCCGGACAGGTCGGTGACCTCCCGCGTGCTCGAGGGCAGCTCTCCCGCCGGGCGCATCGCGACGACCCAGATGAGGACGGAGGCGAGCAGGACGGCGAGCAGGGCGACGCCGGCCCAGATCCAGGCGACCGGCGGCCCGGATTGGGTCCGGGCCATGGTCGTGTCCGTGCTGAGCTGGCGCAGGGTGCGCGCCGTCTCGGCCGCCTGGCGGGGGCTCGGGCCGTAGAGCTCGCTGGTGAGCTCCCCCATCTGCTTCCTCGCCTGCTTCTTCGTCGGCACCGATCCCGTGGTGGCGGCGCGCAGGGAGTCGCGGAACGCGCTGGCGTCGGGGAAGCGCTGGAACGGATCCTTCGCGAGCGCACGCAGGACGACGGGGTCCAGCGCGTGCCGTTCGGCCTCGTCCGGCGCGTCCTCGTGCAGCTCGCTCGGCGGAACCGGCGCCTCGCTCACATGCTGGTAGGCGACGGCCACGGGCGAGTCGCCGCGGAACGGCTGGCGGCCGGCGAGCATCTCGTAGAGCACGACGCCGGTCGAGTAGATGTCGGTGCGGGCGTCGACCTGCTCGCCCTTCGCCTGCTCCGGCGAGAAGTAGGCGGCGGTGCCGATGATCTGGGTCGTCTGCGCGACGGTGGACGAGGAGTCGGAGACCGCGCGGGCGATCCCGAAGTCCATCACCTTCACCGCCCCGGACGGGGTGACCATGACGTTGCCGGGCTTGATGTCGCGGTGCACGACACCGGCCCGGTGCGAGTACTCGAGAGCCTCCAGGATGCCGTCCGCATAGCGCACGGCGTCGGCCACGGAGACGGGCCCGCGCTGCAGGACGTCCTTGAGCAGCTCGCCTTCGACGAGCTCCATGACGATGAACGGAACCGGCTCGGACGGGGATCCCCCGGCTTCGGCGGACGGGTCCTCCCCCGCGTCGAACACCCGGACGATCGAGGGGTGCGCCATCCGCGACGCCGCCTGCGCCTCCATGCGGAAGCGGGTGCGGAACGCCGTGTCGCGCGCGAGCTCCCGGTCGAGGATCTTGATCGCGACGGGTCGGCCGAGCGTCAGGTCCTCTCCCCGGTGCACCTGCGCCATGCCGCCCTGGCCGATCACCTCATCGACCCGATAGCGCCCGGCGATCACGCGCGACTGCGTGGACAACGACCGACTCCCCTCCATGTGAACGACCTGTCGAGCTCCCTCGACGCCTAGCGGCCCTTTCCTGCGAGGACCGGGACCTGCCGGACTTCGGCGCGCTCCTTCTCGGTCCCGTCGCTTCCGGTGGCCGCGTCGCCCCCGGCGTTGTTGCCGCCCGGGGTCTCGGTGGGAACGGGGGTCGGGGTGGAACCGCCCGTGATCGTCACCGACATCTGCGGCGACGCGCCGGTCTCGCGCTGCTCACCGCTCTCGCTCGTGCAGATCGCGGTATAGCTGGCCGTGAGCTGCTGGCCGGCGATGCTCGTGACCTTGATCGTCGCCTGGGTCTCCGTGCCGAACGTGCGCGTCGTCGAGCCGTCCTCGAACGTTGCGCCGCCCAGGACCACGTTGTACCCGCTGACGGTCCCGGTGCCGCTCGGGCACACGTAGGCGTCCCAGGACAGCGTGACGTTCTTGCCGGACTCCGGCTCTCCGTCGACCGACGGCGGGGTGGACGGGGAGCCGACCGACACCCGGTCGCCGTACACGACCAGCGACAGCAGCGTGCCCGGGTTCACCGACCCGGTCGGCTCGACGCGCGCCACGCGGCCGACCTGGTCGTCGGAGGGGGCCGGGTCGCCGGTCGTGCAGTTGGCATCCAGGCCCGCGTTACGCGCGGCGGCGGTGGCCTCGTCGCAGGTCATGCCGACCAGTCCCAGGTCGTTCACGTTGACGCGGTTCTGGGTCGGCTGAGGGCTGGGCGTCGACGGCTTGGGCGACGGCTTCGGCGAGGCCGGGGCCGAGGTGCTGTGGGACGGCTCCGGCGACGGGCTCTGGTTGAACATCAGCGCCCACACGGTGCCGCCGAGCACGAGCAGGAGGAGGATGATCAGCACGATGAGCGGCGTCGTCCAGGCGCTGCGCTTCTTCTTGGGCGCGGCCTCCTCTTCGGCCGCCGCACCCGTCGGCAGCTGCGCCGTGGTCGGCAGGATCCGGGTCGCCCCCTCGGTGGCGCCGGTGCCCAGCAGGGTCGTCGCCGCGTCGTTGCCGGCGGCGGCGCCCGCGGCGATGGCGGGGACGGCGATCGCCGCGGAGTTCAGATCGCCGCGGCGAAGGGCCTGGGCGGCGCGTGCGACGGTCGCCGCGGAGGACGGCCGGTCCGCCGGCTTCTTCGCGATCATCGCCATGACGAGGTTCTGCACCGGGACCGGCACGGTCGAAGGCAGCGGCGGCGGCTGCTCGTTGATCTGCGCCATCGCGATGGCCACCTGCGACTCCCCGGTGAACGGGCGCTTGCCCGCCAGGCACTCGTACGCGACGATGCCGAGGGAGTAGATGTCCGTCGCGGGGGACGCGGGGTGGCCGGACGCCTGCTCCGGCGAGAGGTACTGCACGGTGCCCATGACCTGACCGGTCGCGGTCAGCGGGACCTGGTCGGCGATGCGGGCGATGCCGAAGTCGGTGATCTTGACGCGGCCGTCGGGCGTGATCAGCAGGTTGCCGGGCTTGATGTCGCGGTGCACCAGCCCCGCGGCGTGTGCGGCCTGGAGCGCGGAGGCGGTCTGGGCGACGATGTCGAGCGTCTTGTCGGCGCTCAGCGTCCCCTCGCGCTCGATGATCGTCGACAGCGCCTCGCCGGGCACGAGCTCCATCACCAGGTACGCGGAGCCGTTCTCCTCGCCGTAGTCGAAGACGCTCGCGATACCCTCGTGGTTGACGAGCGCGGCGTGCCGCGCCTCGGCGCGGAACCGCTCGAGGAACCCGGGGTCCCCCATGTACTCGTCCTTGAGGATCTTGATCGCGACCGTCCGCCCGATGACGTGATCGGTCGCCTCCCACACCTCGCCCATGCCGCCGATAGCGATCCGCGACTGCAGCTCGTAGCGACCACCGAACGACACACCCTGCGTCGGCCTCATCTGTTCAGCACCGCCTCTATGACCTTCTTCGCAATCGGTGACGCGATCCCGTCACCGGATCCGTCCTGACCCTGCCCGCCGCCATCCTCGACGACCACCGCGACCGCGACCTGCGGGTTCTCCGCCGGAGCGAAGCCGGTGAACCAGAGGGTGTACGGATCGGTGTCGCCGTTCTCGGCCGTTCCCGTCTTCCCGGCCACGTCGACTCCGTCTATTCTTGCACCCGTCGCGGCGCCGCCCTGGACCCCCGCGACCAGCACGTCGGTGATCGCGTCGGCCTCCTCAGCGGTCAGCGCGCGCCCCAGCTCCGAGTCCTCGAACGACTTCTGCACGGACAGGTCGTCGCCCAGGATGCTGTCGACCATCCGCGGCTTCATGACGATCCCGTCATTGGCGATCCCGGCCGACACCATCGCCATCTGCAGCGGGGTGGCCCGGACGTCGCCCTGGCCGAAGCCCGTAAGGGCCGTCTGGTCGTCGCTGAGGCCCGAGGGGTAGGTGGACGGCGTGGACTCGAGCGGGGTCTGGAAGCTCTGGTTGAAGCCGAACTTCTCCGCCATCTGCTTAATCGCGTCGTCGCCGAGCGCGGCGGCGAGCTCCGCCATCGGGATGTTGCAGCTGAGGCGCAGCGCCTCGGCGATCGTGACCTCGTTGCCGCCGCCGCACGCGCCGCCCCACGCGTTGTGCACGGCCGTCGTGGTCCCGGGGAGGACGTAGGAGGCGGGGTTCGGGAGGGTCGACTGCAGCGTGTACTTCCCGGAGGCGAGCGCCGCCGCGGCCGTCACGATCTTGAACGTGGATCCCGGGGGGTTGAGGTTCCCGCCGAGCCCGCGGTTGAACAGCGGGTCGCCCGGGTCGTCCTCGAGCTGCTGATACGTGTCCTGAGCGGTGTCCGGGTCGTGCACGGCCAGGGCGTTCGTGTCGTAGCCCGGCGTGGAGACCATGGCGAGGACGCGCCCCGTCTTCGGCTCCATCGCCACGATCGCGCCCTGATAGCCGTCCAGCGCGTCGTAGGCGGCCTGCTGGATCGCCGGATCCAGGCTCAGCACCACGTTCGCCCCGCGCTGGGGCTGTCCGGAGATGATCCGCTCGATGGTGGAGAAGAACTGGGTGCCACCGGTGCCGGACAGCTCGCTGTTCATCGCCCGCTCGATCCCGGTGGCACTGCCCAGTGCCGGGTTGTAGAACCCGGTCACCGCAGCCCACAGGTGCGGATCCGCGTAGACCCGCTGGAAGGAGTAGACGTCGTCGGACGGCGTCGACGAGGCGATCTGCGCTCCGCCGGCCAGGATCGACCCCCGCTGGACCTCGTAGCTGTCCAGCAGGGTGCGCCGATTGAACTCGTTCTGCGCCAGGTCGTCGGCCTGGACCACCTGGATCCAGCTCGCCGCGGCGAACAGCGAGAAGAACATCAGCAGCACGAGGAAGCTGATCCGTCTCAGTTCTTTGGTCATACGGCACCGCCTCGGGCGTGACGGCGTTTCGTCTCGGTGCTTCGCTCCTCGCTCAACGACCGGTCGTTGAGCGAGCGGAGCGAGACGAAACGCGTGGAGATCAGGGTGGTCATCCGATCACCACCCGGGGCTGTCGACGGACGCGATCCGAGATGCGCAGCAGCAGCGCCACGATGAGCCAGTTCGCGACCAGCGAGGATCCGCCCGCGGCGAGGAACGGGGTCGTCAGACCGGTCAGCGGGATGACCCGCGTGACTCCGCCGACCATGATGAACACCTGCAGCGCGATCGTGAACGACAATCCGGTCGCGAGGAGCTTGCCGAAGTCGTCCTGCCCGGCCAGCCCGATGCGAAGGCCGCGGCTCACGAAGACCATGTAGAGGCACAGGATCGCGAACAGCCCGATGAGGCCCAGCTCCTCGCCCAGGCTGGGGATGATGTAGTCGCTCTCGGCGAGCGGGGTCAGGTGGGGGCGGCCCTGGCCGAGTCCCGTGCCGATGAGGCCGCCGTGCGCGAGCCCGAAGATGCCCTGGACGAGCTGGTAACTGCCGCCGTCCGCCTCGATGAGCTCCGGATTGAAGGCGTCGAGCCAGTTGTGGAAGCGGCCCTGCACGTAGCTGAGGATCTGCGTCGCCGCGGCGACGCCGGCGGCGACCATCGCGAGCCCGATCAGGACCCAGCTCGTCTTCCCGGTCGCGACGTACAGCATGACGATGAACATGCCGAAGATGAGCACGCCGGTGCCGAGGTCGCGCTGCGAGACGATGATGCCGAGGGACAGCAGCCACACCACGATGACGGGGCCGAGCTCGCGCATGCGCGGCCACGTGAACCCGAGGAACCGCTTGCCGACCGAGGACAGGCTCTCGCGCGTGCGGACCAGGTACCCGGCGAAGAAGATCGCGAGGAAGATCTTCGCCATCTCACCGGGCTGGAAGGCGAAGATGCCGCCGATCGACACCCACACGTCGGCGTTCGCGCCGGTGTCGCCGAGACCGGGGACGAACGGCAGCAGGAGCAGGAGGATTCCCGCGAGACCGGAGAGGTAGGTGAAGCGGTACAGGACCCGGTAGTTGCGCAGGGCGATGACGAGGGCGATCGCCCCGGCCATCGAGATCGCGGTCCAGGCGAGCTGCTTGGTGGAGTAGGCCGCCCAGCCGGTGTTGTGCTGGGCGATGTCGATCCGGTAGATCATCGCGATCCCGAGCCCCGTCAGCAGGGTGGCGATGGGGAGCACGAACGGGTCGGCGTCGCTCGCGACGAACCGCAGCACGATGTGCAGGGCGAACACAAGGATCGCCAGTCCTCCGCTGATCAGCAGGATCATGGGGTCGATCGTGCCGAGCGCGCCGAGCTGGACGAGAGCGATCGCGCAGCCGGAGATGAGGACGGAGAACAGCAGTAGCCAGAACTCGCGGTTGCGCTGGGTCTGGGGCCCGCGGATCTTGCGCAGCGCGCGCAGCACGCTGGTGTCGGCGGAGACCTCGGGGGCGGTGTCGGCGGTCACTTCGTCCCTCCTTCCGCGGAGTCGCGAAGACGCTCGACGATCGACTGGGCGTCCTCGAGCGAGCGTGCGGTCACCGTCTCGGTCACCCGGGAGCGGTCGAACTGCGGCAGATCCCTCAGCTTGATCCCGGTGTCCTCGTAGACGCTGGAGAGGGAGATCGGGCCGATGTCCTGCTGGATGCCGCGGAAGATCACCACGGTGTCCTCGTCGGCGCCCACGAAGAACCGGGTCTGCGTCCAGCTGTAGCCGCCGAACAGCGCCGCGGCCAGCAGGACGATGATCGCCGCGGCCCCCGCGATCCAGCCGATCCGGCGACGGTGCGCGCGGCGGCGGTCCTCCTCGATCAGCTCTTCCAGGTACTCGGCGGCGGGCTCGAAGTGCGTCGGCTCGTTCGCCGCCTGCCGGACCGGGTGCAGCCAGCTCGGGCGGGCTGGGCGCGCCGCCGGGACGACGACGCCCTGCGGGTTGGAGGCCGAGCCCACGATGGTCGGGGCCCCGGAGAGCACCGGGTGCTGGCCGCCGACATCCACGATCACGATGGTGACGTTGTCCGGGGCGCCGCCGTCGAGGGCCTGCTTGAGCAGGTTGTCGGCTGTGCGGCCCGGGGCCATCCCCAGCTTGAGGGCCTTGGTGATGTGCGCCTCGTCGACCACGCCGGACAGGCCGTCGGAGCACAGCAGCCAGCGGTCGCCGGGCTGCGTGGCCATGACGATGAGGTCCAGCTCCGGATCCGCGTCCATGTCGCTGAGCACGCGCATCAGCACGGAGCGGCGGGGATGGAACCGCGCCTCCTCGGGAGTGATCCGGCCGGAGTCGACGAGACGCTGGACGAACGTGTGGTCCGCGGTGATCTGGGTCAGCACGCCGTCGCGGAAGAGGTAGATCCGGGAGTCGCCGATGTGCCCGATGACGGCGTAGTCGTCGACCATGATGATCGCGCTGAGTGTGGTGCCGAGGCCGGCGAGCTCCGGGCGGTCCTTCGCGGCGCGGATCAGGTCGCCGGCGGCCGTCGTCGCGGCGGCCTGCAGCGCGGCTTCGGCGTCCATGGTCGCCGAGTAGGCCTGGTCCAGGTTCTCCAGGCGCTGGATCGCGATGCTCGACGCGACGTCGCCGCCCGCGTGCCCGCCCATCCCGTCGGCGACGACGAAGAGGTTGGCCCCGGCGTAGCCGGAGTCCTGGTTGTTGGAGCGGACCTTCCCGGTGTGGGAGATCGCGGCGCTCGAACCCTCGAAGACCATGACGGCGGTTACGCTCGCAGCTCGAACGTCGTGGCGCCGACCTTGATCGGCGTGCCGATGGTGACGGCGACGGGCGCGCCGACGCGCTCGCCGCCGAGGTAGGTGCCGTTGGTCGAGTCGAGGTCCTGGATCATCCAGTTCTCCCCCCACAGCAGCAGGCGCGCGTGGTGGCTGGACGTGTAGTCGTCGCGGATCACGAGACCGGACTCGCTGGAGCGGCCGATCGTCATGGGCTCGCGGCCCAGCGGGAGCTCCAGGCCGGCTTTCGGTCCCGAGGTGATCACGAGGGTGGAGACCGTGGAGGTCGTCGCCGGGCCGCCGGTCTTGCTGGAGCGCGCGGCGCGCGGCTTCTCGACGGGCGCCGTCGCGGCGTCCGGGGAGGAGCCCTGCGGCGGGCGGACGGTCGCGGGGGCCGCCTGCGCGTCGGGCATCTTGCGCACGCGCACGCCGAACAGGTCGGCGCGCAGCGAGTAGACGACGGCGAAGACGAAGAACCACAGCAGCACCAGGAAGCCGATGCGCAGAAGAAGGAGTGTCAGCTCGCTGGGATTGCTCACGGCGTCGCTCCGAACATGCGGGCGCCGGCGTCGCCGCCGCGGCGGGAGGACACGGGCACGACGCGGAAGGTCAGATCGGTGCGGCCGATCGTGATGACCGCGTCCGACGACAGCACGCCCTCGCGCACCTTCTGGCCGTCGAGCTTGGTGCCGTTGGTGGATCCGAGGTCGCGGAGCATCGCGCGCTCGCCGTCCCAGAGGATCTCGGCGTGCTTGCGGCTGGAGCCGGCGTCGGCGATCGTGACGTCCGCGTCGCTGCCGCGGCCGATCACGGTGCGGGCGCGGGAGATCGTGTGCCGCTGCCCGCCGACGTCGAGCACCGCCTGCCAGGTGACGCGCTCGTCGGCGGCGCCGGAGACGACCTGCACCGTCCCGGTGGCGACCTTGTCGTCGGCTTCGAGCGAGATGGAGAGCGGGCCGGCGAAGCTGTAGCCCTGGTCGCGCGCGTGCTTCGACAGCAGCGCGTGGAGCTCGTCGGTGAGCGCGCCGCCGAGACCGTGCATGGCGGCGGCGTCCTCGTCGCTGAGACGGACGACGAAGGTGCTGGGGGCGATGATCCGGTCCCGGCTCACCACGGCAGCCTTCGTGTCGACCTCCCGGCGCAGGGCCGAGGCGATCTCCACGGGCTGGATGCCGCTGCGAAAGGTCTTCGCGAACGCGCTGTTGACCGCGCGCTCCAGACCCTTCTCAAAGCTGTCTAGTAGTCCCACTGGGCTCCCAAGGCTCACCGATAGGTACGGCCATCGTAGCCACACGCCCTGAATGATCCCCGGGACGCCGGATCTCGGGCGATGGCGCGCGACCAGGGATTCCCGTGGGATCGCCTCCGACCCGACGTTCGGCGGCACGCGAACGCCCGCCGTCCGGGGGCCGGTGCGGTTTCGAGCACGCCCCGGGCTCGTGTTATCCTCGGGAGGTTGGTTCCTCGGAGCCGACATGCGCGAGTGGCGGAATAGGTAGACGCGCTGGCTTCAGGTGCCAGTGCCGGCAACGGCGTGGGGGTTCAAGTCCCCCCTCGCGCACCACACGGTGTGGCTCAGGAAAGCGGCCCGGGTTCGATCAGAACCCCGGGCCGTTTGTCTTTTCCATGGCGGTGTCCTGGTCGATCTCGGGTACGCGGCACGGGGCCCTGCGCTTCGCGGCGCCTGATCGAGACACGAGCGCGTTCGCCATGTGAAATACTGAAATTTCACACGTTCACGAACGCGGAGGAAGCTCATGGCTGTACGCACCGAGATCTGGCCCAACGGCACGCCGAACTGGGTCGATCTGTCCACTCGGGACCTGTCGGGGACCGTCCTCTTCTACACCGCTCTGTTCGGCTGGGAGTTCGCCAGCGCCGGCGAGGGTGCCGGCGGCTACCTCCTCGCCGTGAAGGAGGGTCGTCATGTCGCGGGCATCGGCCCGGCACAGGACGAGCGCCAGCCCACGGTCTGGACGACCTATCTCGCTCACGACGACGTCGAGAGCCTAGTGCCGAGGATCGAGAAGGCAGGTGGGACGATCCTCTTGCCTCCGATGGACGTGCTGAGCGCGGGGCGCATGCTGATCGCTGCGGGATCCGACGGGGCGGTCTTCGGCGTCTGGCAGGCGAAGGAGCACATCGGCGCCGAGCGGGTGAACGAGCACGGCGCGCTCGCGTGGAACGAGGTGCAGACCCGCGATCTCGCCGCCACGAAGACGTTCCTCTCGGACGTGTTCGGGCACACCTTCGAGGACATAGCGTCCGACGGATTCGACTACATCACCTTCGCCGCGGGGGCGGGCCCGGTCGGCGGCGTCCAGGTAATGGACGAACGCATGCCGAAGGACGCCCCGAACCATTGGCTGACGTGGTTCGCCTCTGACGATGTGGACTCCGCAGCCGAGACTGCGGTCGTGTACGGCGGGTCGGTCCTCGTCGGCCCGCTCGACTCCCCCGTCGGGCGGATGGCGGTGCTCGCCGGCACCCAGGGCGAGACCTTCGGCGTGATCACGGTCACGGGATCCGGGGACGCCGCCGGTGCCTGAGGGCTGGAGCGTCTCCACCAGCATCGGCATCGACGCCGCGCCCGCCGCCGTGTGGGGAGTGCTCACGGACCTTGACCGTGCGCCGACCGTGCTGAACGGGATCCTCTCGCTGGAGCGGATCGGTGGCCCCGAGGGATACGCCGTCGGGACCCGCTGGCGCGAGACCCGACGGCTCTTCGGGAAGACCGCCGCCGAGGAGATGGAGGTCGCCGAGATCGATCCGCCGTACTGCACGCGCGTCATCGCCTCCAGTCACGGCGCCGACTACGTCAGCATCTTTCACCTCGACCCCGCCGCCGACGGGGCACCCGTCTGACGATGGACTTCGCCGCCACTCCCGTGGCCGGAGCCTCGCGCTTCTCCCGGATGATGCAGACCCTCCTGGGTCCGCTGGGGATCTCCGCGACCCGCTCGGCGATGCGGAAGGACCTCGAGGACATCAAGCGGGCCGCAGAGCATGTGCCCTGACCGCCCTGCCTCCTGACAGTCTCTACGCCCAAGAAACTCTAGATCCGAACTAACTCACATGGATTCTCGACAGTCACACCATCTCCCGGCGAGTGCGCTTCGACGGGAAGCGCGTCGTGTGCGTCGGCGTCGTCGTCGGGTGTTGTTGGTCGTGGTGCCGTTGGTGGTGGCGTTGGTGGCGGTGGGTGGTTTCGCGGTGGCGATGGTGGTGCGGGTGTCGGGGAATATCGCGGCGAATGTGGTGGCGCGTCCGGGGGGTGAGGGGGTGGTGGTCCCGGATTGGGAGGGGCCGATCGATCTGCTCATCATCGGGTCCGACGGGCGGGACGGGCTGACCAGCGGGTCGTACGGGGATGACGACATCGCGGGGGATCGGTCGGACACGCTGATGCTGTTGCACGTGAACGCGGCGCATACGGATGCGACGTTGGTGAGTCTGCCGCGGGACACGATGGTGCCGTTCCCGGAGTGCACCACGGCGGACGGGGACGTGGAGCCGGCGGTGGAGGTCGCGCAGATCAACAGTGCGTTCGATACCGGCCCGTACTGCACCCTGGACGTGGTGCGGGAGCTGACCGGGATCGATGTAGATCATTTCGTGGTGGTGAACTTCGACGGGTTCATCGATATCACCAACGCGGTCGGCGGGGTCGAGGTGTGTCTGGCGGAGGATGTGGATGACCCGGACTCGCAGCTGCACTTGGCGGCGGGGTCGCACACGATCCAGGGGGAGCAGGCGTTGGCGTTCGTGCGGACCCGGTACGGGATCGGTGACGGCAGCGACCTGGGTCGTATCCATACGCAGCAGACGTATCTGTCGGCGTTGGCGCGGAAGGTGAAGAGCGCGCAGACGTTGACGAACCCGGTGGCGTTGTTCTCTCTTGCCGACGCCGCGAGCCGGTCGTTGCGGGTCGATGAGGCCCTCGCGGATCCGGGGGTCCTCGCCGGGCTCGCCGGGGCCCTGTCCGGGGTGGATCTCGCCCGGATGGTGCTCGTGCAGCTTCCCGTGCAGGAATACCCCGACGACCCGAACCGGGTCGAGCCCGTCCC
Organism: Microbacterium resistens; assembly: GCF_021172025.1. Classification (NCBI taxonomy): domain Bacteria; kingdom Bacillati; phylum Actinomycetota; class Actinomycetes; order Micrococcales; family Microbacteriaceae; genus Microbacterium; species Microbacterium resistens. Next base: position 2,826,625 of record NZ_CP082781.1, on the reverse strand, counting down.
CGACCAGACCGAGGCCCTCTTCGCCGCCCTCCGCGACGACCTGCCCATCACCCTCGCCGGAACCAACGACACCGACGACACCGACACCGGAGACACCGACACCGGTGAGGAGACCGGCGAGGACACACCCGCCGACGCCGAGCACACCACCGCGGTACCCGTCGACGCCCACGGCCAGACCGCCGCCGACACCACCTGCGCCGGACGATGAGCGCCCGGAATGGTACCGCGGTGCGAGAGAGAGTTTCGAGCTACGGACTGATTCGCCGGGGCGCTGATTCCGAGATCGTTGAGTTGTCGGGGAAAACCCGGCACAGAGCCTCTCAACACAGACAGGAATCATCATGAAGAGCTTTGCGAAGATCGGAACCTGCACCGCCCTCGTGGGCGCCATCGTCCTCGGCGGGGCCGTGGCGGCGAACGCGCACGGTTACGTCGGGAACGACAAGAACACGGGTGCGGGCATCTCGGACGTGCAGTCCCGTGCGTCGATGAAGGGCAACACCGACATCGGGAACATCCAGTGGGAGCCGCAGTCGCTCGAGGCCCCGAAGGGATTCACCCTGGACCCGGCCACCGGTGGTCCGGCAGACGGCAAGCTGGGCTCGGTGGGTCGTGCGGACGCCGTGAACCTGGACCAGCAGTCCCCGGAGCGGTGGAAGAAGAACGAGGTGAAGGTCGGTCAGGAGCTGACCATCGCGTGGCACTACACCGCCCCGCACCAGACCACGGACTGGCGCTACTACATCACGAAGAACGGGTGGGACCAGAACAAGCCCCTGACCCGTGCGGACCTGCAGCCGCTGGCGGAGTACAAGCAGGCCATGGGCCCGGCGACGAACACGCCCTCGCACAAGGTGACGCTGCCCGCGGACCACACCGGTAACCACGTGATCTACGCGGTGTGGGACGTCGCGGACACCTCGAACGCGTTCTACAACATGGTCGACCTGCACATCGACGGCCAGGCCGGCCCGGAGCAGCCCGTCGAGGCCCCTGCCGACCTGTCGGGCCTGCTGGCCGGCGAGGTCACCCACAACAGCGCGAAGCTGTCGTGGAACGTCGCCCAGGGTGCGGACCGGTACGACATCGAGCGCTCCACCAACGGTGGCGACTTCTCGAAGGTCGGCAGCGTCAAGGAAGCGACCTACACGGACGTCGACCTGGCCGCTTCGACCGAGTACACCTACCGGGTCACCGCGGTCAACAACGGCGGCGCCTCCGCCCCCGCGACGACCACGGTCGTCACGAAGGACGCCCCGGTCGACGCCGCCCCGACCGCTCCCGGTCACGTGCACTCCATGGGCACGACCAGCGACAGCGTCGACCTGATGTGGACCGCGTCCACCAGCGCCGCGGGCATCGACCGGTACGAGATCCACCGCGCCTTCCAGGGCGGGGTGTTCACGAAGGTCGCCGAGACCTCGAAGACCCGCTACCTGGACACGGCCCTGAAGGCCTCCACGGCATACGAGTACAAGGTGGTCGCGATCGACAAGAACGGCCAGTTCTCCGACGCGAGCAAGATCTTCACCGTGACCACCAACGCCGAGGAGACCGGCCCGGTCGACCCGAGCGTCCAGGCCTGGGACTCCACGGCCTACTACACCAAGGGTGACCGCGTGAGCCACAACGGCCACATCTACGAGGCCGTGCAGTCCCACCAGGGCCACGGCGACCCCAACTGGATCGACGCCCTCTCCCTCTGGAAGAAGATCGGCTGAGACCCCGGGAGCCGGCTGCCCCATGAGCCGGCTCCCCTCCCGGAGAGAGATCCCCAGTCCCTCTCCCCCGTGATGCGCGCATGCCCCACCCGGGCATGCGCGCATCACCCTTTCCGGACGAACGGTGGCATCACCGCGATCGGGACATCACGGCGACGACGGGGCGGGCGCGTCCGGCAGCCGCAGCCCGGCGGGTTCGAGATAGTGCTTCTGGAAGGCGGCCCGTCGCATCCCCGCGCATCGTGCGGCGGCGGCGAGCGTGACCGGCGCCTGTGCACCGGTCACGCCGAGGATCCGGGCGAGGCTCTCCGGACGCTCGGTCGTCCCTCGCTGTTCGAGCTCCAGCCGTCGCTCTCTGTGGAGGAGCGTCGGGTGCAGTTCCCGGCGCCGCTCCTGGCTCAGCAGGTTCAGCTCCCGCGCTCGCCGGACGAGGACGGGGAGCGGGAGCCCCCACCGCGCGCGCATCAGTTGCAGTCCGTGGTCTTCGGCGCCGACCGACGACAGCTCCGCCTGGGCGGAGGCGGAGGGCAGGAGGAGCTCGTCCGCGAAGCGATCGGAGTCGTCCTCCTGATCCCTGCTGGCCGTGAACGCCGTGTGCATGATGAGGTGCCCCGCCGCATGCGCCAGCGCGTAGCGGAACCGCGTCGCGGAAAGCCCGTCCTTCACCAGGATCAGGGGCGGCGCCGCGTCCGGCGATCCAAGGGCGACGGCATCGGGTCCCGAGGAGGGAAGGCTCCGCTCGATCACGAGGAAACCCGCCGCTTCGAGCAGGCTCGTCAGGTCCGGGATGGGATCGTCGCCGCACCCCCAGAGCGCGCGGACACGGCGGGCGATCTCGCGCGGGCTGCGTGTCTCCTCGATGGGGAATCGCAGCGGAGCCGGCTGTTCCTTCGTCGGTTGAGCACGAGCGCACAGCGCGCGGACGGAGAAGCGCGTCAGCGTGCCCAGGGCGCCGAGTCGGCGGACGTCCGCGATGGGCATCGCCCGGGTCCTGCGGATGTGCTCGACGCAGGACAGTGCGGCCATCGGCACGGCGGGGGAGTCCACCAGTTCCGCGGGGCAGTTCAGCGCGGACGCCAGGGCGCGGCGCCGCTCCGGATCCGCGTCGACCTCGCCCGACTCCCGCCGCGAGATCCACGTCGCGGACATCTGCGCCCGACAGGCGAGGTCGCCCTGCGTCCAGCCCTTGGCGCGGCGCAGCAGGGTGAGCAGTGACGTCGGGCGGTCGGTCGTTCTGCTCATCACGGTCCCCGTGGCGTCACGACGCGAGCATGTCGTCGCGCGTGCCGGACCGATGGCCCGGACCGACATACTAACATCTTAAATATCGGGATCGCTCGGACCCCGTCGACATCGCTCATCGGGCGAGGAATGAGAGCTCACATGATCGCCATCGTGCGCAAGGCGCTGGTCGAGGCCGTGTCCACCTTCGTGTTCGTCTTCACCGTGATCGGTGTCGTGAACAGCGCCGACCCGCTCGGGCCGCTCGCGATCGGCCTGGCGCTCACGGTGCTGGTCTACGCCGCGGGTCACCTCTCCGGTGCCCACCTGAACCCGGCCGTGTCGCTCGGGGTGCTGATCCGGGGCGGCCTGGACGCGGCGAGCTTCCCGCTCTACCTGTGCGCGCAGTTCGTCGGAGCCACCCTGGCGGCGTCGGCCAGCCTGGTGGTCTGGCCGTTCGCTGCCGAGGCGCTCGCCGTGCGGGAGTGGCCCGCGTTCCTCGTGGAGTGCCTGGTCACGTTCGTGCTGGTGTGGGTGGTTCTCAACGTGGCGACCTCCAAGGATCACCCGACGAACTCCTTCTACGGCCTGGCGATCGGCGGCACGGTCTTCGTCGGGGCGGTCGCGGTGGGCGGGATCTCCGGCGGCGCCTTCAACCCCGCCGTGGCCTTCGGGCTCGCCCTCACCGGGCACTTCGGCTGGGGCTCGTTCTGGGTCTATCTGATCGCGCCGCTGCTGGGCGCCGCTCTCGCCGCCGGCCTCTTCCGCACTCTCTGCGCGGACGAGTTCATCGGAACCGGCGCGAGCTCATCCTCGGAGTGACGTTCGGGCGGGCGGGGCGCCGGCACGTCGTGCCCCCGCCACGACCGCGCGGTTCAGCCCGCTCAGGCCGTGGCGTTCTCGGGCGGAAGAAGGTGCGCCCGCTCCACGGCCAGCTCGGCGCCGATCGCGTCGCCCTCGCGGATGCGCTCAGCCAGCTCCTCGAATCGGTCGGCGAAGATGGCGAAGTCGAAGAGCTTGTCGACGGTGGCGACCCGGAGCTTGAAGGCAAGGCCGTCGATCGTCTGCTCGAACAGCGCGAACAGCAGCGGGTTCCCGCACTCCTTGGCGATCATGCGCCAGAGCGCGCTCGCCGCGGCGTTCGTTCCCGGGCCGTCATCGGCGCGAAGGTGACGGACGACGACCGTGAACTGCTTGAGCACGTCCTTCTTGACTCGACCGGACAGGCGGGGCACGGCGAGCCGCGTCACACCCCCGAGGATGGCGCCCAGCGTCTGCAGGGCCGCGAGCGCCTCCTCTTCGACCGGGACGGCGACGCGGGTGTAGCGGTTCGGGGCCATCTCCACGAGCCCGACCCTGCTCAGTTCGTTCAAGGCGTCGCGGATCGGTGTGCGGGACACCCCCAGCCAGGCCTCGATCTGGTCGTCGTGGAGGCGCTCGCCGGGCTGAAGAGTGCCATCCAGGATCGCCTCGCGGATCCGCTGGAGCACGGTGTCCCGGAGGAGCGTCCGCTTGGCCGGCTCTTGCTCCGCGTTCTTCGGCACAGGCATTCCGGTGTCCCTCTCCTACGGCGGCGTATCGCTCGATTCTATCGTCGTCGCATTCTGAGATGCCGCATGTCAGCACGGGCAGCTCTGGCGTGGACTTGACTGAAATGTTAGATCTCACATATGATTGAGGGGAGCTCGACGACGCAGCTCCTCGAGTCTTCTCCCCAGTCGGCTCGGGCATTGCGAGGACCCCGTCGAGGTGTCTAATCCCCCCCCAGCGCCTCGATCCTCCACGAAAGGGCCGGTCGGCATCACGCCGCCGGCCCTTTCGTCATGTCCGCGGCGGAGATCTCGGTCGTCCGCTGATCGGTCCCGCGAGGTGGCGCGCCGAACGACAGGCGGACCCGCCCGGGGCGATGTCTGCCCGGGCAGGCCCGGCGCCCTCAGGCGCGCCGCGGCTATGTGAAAACGGGCGGGTTCGCGCCGCAGCCCCTCCCGTCGCGGGTGCGCGGGAGTCGAGAGGTCGGTGATATATGAAATACTAATACTCTGAGGTCGGGCCTTGCTCGACAGGGAAGCGAGGGTCCACCGCATGCACGAGATGTCGCCGCTGTCGGTTGCGTGCCGGGTGCGGCGGGTCGGCCCTCCTCCCTCGGTACGACGATCGACTTCGGCCTCAGGGGTGATGACGCAAGGGTGCGGGTTCGAGAGAGTGGACTCGTCGGGGCAACCTCCCCGACGCTCCCCAGCTCATCGTGGACTGACAGTAATATTTCAGATATAAGCATGTAAGCTGGTGAAACATTCTCTCCTCCGCCATGTCGATGTTCCCGTCGTCGCGGCGGCACCAACGAAAGAAGGAATCACAAGATGGAAAACAACACGCGCCGCAGGCCCGTCAAGAAGCGTTACCTCGCGATCGCAGCTCTCTCTGTGCTCACCGTCACCGGTGGTGCGATCGGTGCCACCGTCACCGCGCAGAGCACGATCGCGAACAACCAGATCACGATCACGAAGAAGCAGACGCCTGCCACCGTTACTGCAAGCGGTACGCCGATCACCATCAAGTTCGAAGAGGGGACGAGCATCGCCAACTCCGGTTACGGGGGCCCGGGGGGAAACACTGTCATCACCCTGACCAACACGGGCACTACTGACGCGACCGTTCGTGTGAAGAAGCTCGACAATGTCAAGATCCCCGGGGGCTCGGATATGGCGAACTTCGTTGTCGGCGGTGACGGGAACGGGCCCGGCCAGGGTTCGGATAAGAAGGAGTACTTCACCCAGCGAATCAGCGGGAACTCTGCCGATTGGGACAAGGTCTTCTTCGACGAGCCCATCACGGTGCCCGGTGGTGGGTCGAAGAAGCTGGTGGCCTACATCAACTTCGGATCCCAAGCTGGTACCGCGAACTTCACGGCGTACGAGAAGACCTTCGACATCAAGTTCGACTACGTCAACAAGTCGTGACCCATTGGGGGGAGAGCGGAGTCGCGCTCTCCCCCCATGCCCCGTCTGCTCGGTATTGACATAACTCAGATGCCGTGACTCTCCCGTCGCGGGTTCTGGGGAGTCGGCAAGTCACCGGGGCACGTGAAGTACGAGCATTTTTCTGGCGTCGGGTCTCGCTCGACGTGGGGAGCGAGGAGCCACTCCATGCACCAGACGTCACCGCTGTCCGTCGCCCTGGTCGCGGACTTCGAAGCGACGCGGGCCGTATGGCACGCGCTGCAAGACGTGGTGCCGTTGGCCATGGTCGAGTCGTTCGATCTCAGCGACATCGAGTTCCTCGCCGCAGCGTCCGCGCGGTCGCATTTCCTTGTCGGAGTGGGGGATCGCTGGGCGGAAGGGAGGGCGAACGGGGCGTTCGATGCCGTCATCGTGGATGAGGATGACCTCTCGGATTTCGTGCGCCGCGCTCGCTCCTTCGAGAGTCTTCGCCGCCAACACCAGGCTCTGCCGGATGAGCTGACCAGGGTGCGGCCGTGGACCGAACGGTGGGTGCAAGTCGCGGATCGGCTCGGCGCGCGCGTCCGCGCTGCTTTCGAACGCGCGGGTCATACGGCTCGGGTCGACCATGTCGGCTCGACCGCTGTTCGTGGGCTCCCGTCTCGAGGGATCATCGACCTCCAGGTCGGTGTCGACTCCCTGAGCGCGGCAGACGCGGCCGATGAGGCGCTGCGCGGGGCAGGGTTCGTGAACCTTCAGTCGCTGACGCCTGCGGCGCCAGGGATGCGCGATGTGCCACGGGGCCCGCAGGCTCTCCGGCGGGAAGGGCGAAAGCGGGTCTATGCGAACGTCGACGAAGCGCAGCGGGCCGTGGTCCACGTGCGCTGCACGGGCTCCGCGGGCTGGCGCCACGCGCTTCTGATGCGGGACTGGCTCCGTGACGACGTCGTCGCGCGGAACGACTACGCCGGTATCGTCACGATGCGCGTCGCCTCTGATGATGCCAGTGCGGGTGTTGTCCCGTACTCGCGCGCCAAGGAGCACTGGTTCAACCAGTCTCATGCTCGTGCAGAGATGTGGGCCGTGGAGACCGGCTGGTCCCCGGCGGTCGAAACCCCTCGGGCGCCGGTGCTGCGTCGAGACCGGCGGGGCGGCGCGTATCCGCTAGTTCATGACACGAAAGCCCTGTCGGCCCCTGGAGCGCAATGACCCTTCTCTCCTCTGCCGCCTTAGCCGCGGTCCTTCTGGTCCCGACGACCACCACGGCGGTCCACGCCGCGGTTCCGGAGGATTGTCTCCGGTTCGTCGGGGCGCCCCTCGACCTCACGATCAGCACGGGCGACGAAGTCCGGGAGTCACCGGCCACGATCCTCAATGAGTGCGGAGCCGACGTCACGGCGAAGGTCCGCGTCATCCCCGGTCGCGCACCCGGCGATGCCGGGACAGCTCAGCGGCTCACCACGGCGTTCACCATCGACGGCGACGTGGTGCACGTGGCCACGTGGGACGCCGACTCGTCGTCGGCCGCTCCCTTGCTGATCCCCGCGTGGTCATCGGTCGCGCTCGTCATGCGCACGTCTCTGCGCCCTTCGGCTGAAATGCCCACGCCGGGGGTGTACACGGCGGACTTCGCGATCGACTGGCTGGCCCGAGAACGACCGGCCGAGCCGTTCCCGCCTGGGGCGTTCCCGGACGGCATCCTCGGCGTCACCGGGGCGGACCCGTCCGTCGGGCTGGCGCTTGGGACCGGCGCCGCCGCCGCGGGGCTCATGCTGCTCGCGGGTCGGGGCCGTCGTCGGGACCGGACGGAGTGACGGCGGCGGGGCGCACGGCGCAGCACGCGTCGTACCGGGGTACGAGGACCAGGTTCCGGCTCCGGTCCGATGTCGTCGGGGAGCGCTCTTGACATCGTGGAGATGTCGGCAATTCCCACCTACCAAACCAAGGAGAACGACGATGCGTCCTGCACTCTTCCTCAGCATCCGCGCCGTGGTCTACGCGGTCCTCATCGCGGTCTCCGTGCCCTTCGTCTGGCAGTTGACCACCGGAGGTGCGAGCCTCGTCGTCACGGGCACGTCCATGACGCCGACCTACGAGCGCGGCGACGTCGTGTTCATCGACCGGGTCACGGACCCCGACCCGTCCTTCTGGAAGGAGGGCGAGATCGTCGCCGTCGCCTTCTCCTCCTCCAACCTGGACGAGGACCGCTACATCCACCGCGTGGAGCGCGTGCTCGACGACGGACGCGCGGTGCTCAAGGGGGACGGCAATCCTGAGGAGGACGTCTCTCCGGTGGATCTCGACCAGGTGGTCGGCGTTCCGGTCGGCGCCCTGCACGGCCCGAGCGCTCAGGTGTACGTCTTCACGCAGCAGTGGTACGGGCGCCTCATGATCTTCGGGCTGGGGATCCTCACCCTCATCCTCGTCGAGATGCTCGCCCATCGGGACAAGGTCCGGCGAACGTCCCCCGCGGAGCAGCCGCCTGCCGTGGATGAGACGGGTATCGCGGACGAGACGGTTCCCGCAGCCGAGACAGCTCCCACCGAGGCGACGGTTGCCCCAGACGACCCGGCGTTCGCGGAGGAGCCGGCACTACGGAGAACGCGTCGTGAGCGCGACCGGGTCCGGTCGTGAGCGGGAGGGGAACGGCGATGACGAAGGAATATGAAGTTTCACATGGTGATGTAGAATCCCCGGAAAGCCGCTTCGGGTGGAGCGGCCTCATCGACGTCGACTGGGGAGTCATCATGCCTGTTCCGAGTGGAGGCCCGGAGACGAAGGCCCCGCGCACCCTGCTCAAGGACACCGTGCTCGCGCGCCTTCGCGAGGCGATCCTCGACGGCACATTCGAGCCGGGGGAGCGCCTGTACGACGACCAGATCGAGGAGTGGCTCGGCGTGTCCCGCACGCCGGTGCGCGATGCCGTCAACGAGCTCGCGCGGGCCGGCCTCGTGGAGATGGCGCCGAACCGGTACACCCGGGTCGCCATCCCCCGCGACGAGGACGTGGTGCACGCGCTGCAGACCCTCGGGGTCCTCCTCGGCGGCGTCGTCCGCAGCGCCGTGCCGGTCCTCGCGCCCGAGCGGCGGAAGGCACTGCAGGAGGAGTTCGCCGCTCAGGCGGCGCAGCTGCGCAAGGGGGAGACGGCGGCCGTGGACCGCGCCTCTGTCGCCCTGTGGCGCTCGATCGCCCGTGACAGCGGCAATCCCCTTCTCGCCCACCTCTGCGAGCAGACGATCGACGGACTCGCCTTCCGGCTCCGCGCCCCCTCGGCGGCCGCCCGCCTCGACCCCGATGCGCACGCCGCACTGTACGAGACCCTCGGGGAGCGGATCGCCGCGGGCGATGCCACGGGGGCCGAGGCCGCCGTGTCCGCTCTCCACCTCCTCCCGACCGGCGACGGGTCGCCCGTCGCTCCCTGACCCGTCCGATCGGCCCCCCACCCCTAAGGGTCCCGCTGAAGGGGGCCGGAATGGGTACGATCGCACCCATGGAGGCCGTAGACGTCGTCCCGCCGGCCTCGCCGCCCGAGGAGGGCCTCAGCGTCGAGGCGAGACGACGGCTGGAGCGCCCCCGCGGCTGGTGGGCCCGGCACCCCTGGGTCACGGACTCCCTCGTCGCGATCGTGTACGCGGTCCTCGCGTCGGTGACGTTCCTCTACGCGGAGATCGTCGACCTCATCCTCGACCCGCCCTCCGCGGTCGTCCCGATGCTCTTCCTCGCCGGCAACGTCGTGGCCGTGCTTCTGCGCCGGCGCTGGACCGTGACCATGAGCCTCGTGGTCTGGGCGCTCGCGCTCCTCATGCTGTTCCACAACGGCTCACCGGATCCGTTCGCCGTCCCCGTGATGACCTTCAGCCTGGCGGTGCACCGCACCGGTTGGATCGCCTTGTGGTACTTCCTGCTCGCGGCGGTGACGCTCTCGATCGGGCCGTTCCTGCCCGGGACGCCCATCGACACGACCGAGGAGCAGGTCTTCGTGAGCGTCGTCCTGTTCGCGGGCGCCCTCATCGGGCTGCTGGCGGGCGTCGCCGCGCGCGGACGCCGACTGTATGTCGCGGCCCTCGTTGACCAGACGGCTCAGCTGGAGCGGGAGAAGCGGATCGTCGCCGAGCTCGGCGCCGAGCGGGAGCGCACGCGGATCGCGCGGGAGATGCACGACATCGTTTCGCACACGCTCACCGTCGTCGTCACCCTGGCGGACGGCGCCGTCGCGGCGAAGGAGGAGAGCGCGGCGCGCGGGGCGATGGCGGCGGCCGCCCAGGCGGCGCGGGGCGCGCTGGCGGACCTGCGACGACTCCTCGGCGCCCTTCGCGACGACTCCGCGGCTGCCTATGCCCCGCAGATCGACTCGGCATCGATCTCCGACGCCGTGGATCGCTTCGTCCGGGCCGGGCTCCCGGTGCACCTCGACGTCCGCGGGGAGAGCACCGGCGACGCGGTCGCCCGGCTCGCCGTGCTCCGCGTGGTCCAAGAGGGACTGACCAACGCGCTCCGCTACAGCGTCCGCCCGCAACGGGTGGAGGTGCGGATCGAGAACGACACGGACGGGACCCGGGTCCGTGTGGAGAACGACGGCGCCGTGGTCGGTGCGGAGTCCGTGGGCGCGGGCCAGGGGCTGCTCGGGGTCCGCGAGCGCGTCACGATCCTCGGCGGGCGGATGCACGCCGGCCCGGACGGCGACGGGCTCTGGGTTCTCGAGGCGTGGATTCCGGCGACGGCGCCGGACCGGCAGGAAAGAGAGGCACAGCATGGCTGAGACGGTGCGGGTGCTGCTGGTCGATGACCAGGAGCTGGTGCGGATGGGACTCCGGCTCGGGATCGACGCCGAGGACGACCTCACCGTCGTCGGGGAGGCCTCGAACGGCGACGAGGCGATCGAGCTCACGGCCTCGCTCGCCCCCGACGTCGTTCTGATGGACGTCCGGATGCCGGGACTCGACGGCATCGCCGCGACGAAGCACATCGTCGAGGCCTCGCCCGACACCCGGATCATCGTGCTCACGACGTTCGACCTCGACGAGTACGCCTTCGGGGCGCTCCGGGCCGGCGCCAGCGGGTTCCTTCTCAAGGACGCGGGTCCTGCCGCGCTGTGCGACGCGATCCGCGCGGTGCACGCGGGCGACGCGGCGATCTCTCCCCGGGTCGCGCGCCGGATGCTCGATCTGTTCGCCGACAAGATGCCCGCCGACGCGACTCCGCGGCCGACCATCGAGGCGCTCACCCCGCGCGAGACCGAGATCCTGCAGGCCATCGGCGAGGGCCTCAACAACGCCGAGCTCTCGGAGCGGTTCTTCCTCACCGAGTCGACGGTCAAGACGCATGTGGGGCGCATCCTCATGAAGCTGCAGCTCCGGGACCGGGTGCAGGCCGTCCTCTTCGCGCATCGCAACGGCCTCGTCTGATCCCGGTCCCGGCGCTGCGGCTCAGCCGTCGAGACCCGGGGCGTGCGGCCGACCGGGCCGCCGGTCGCGGGAGAATCCCAGGAGCACCAGGATCACCCCGACGATGAGGATGTTCTTGAGGATGTACTGACCCTCCAGGCTTCCGACGAACGGTGCGTGCCAGGTGAGCTCCGGGAACAGGAACAGCGGGGTGAACGTCGCGCACATGTGCCCGAGCATCGCGACGAGCGCGAGGAAGCGCAGGCGCGGGACCAGGAGGGCCACGCCGAGACCGACCTCGAGCAGGCCGAGCATCAGGCGCGCGAGATCGCCCGTGACGAGTCCGCCGCTGAGCAACGAGACCGTGTCCACGGCGATGGCCTCGGCGGGGCTGCCGCCCGGGATCAGCTTGGGCGCGCCGAACCAGATCATGATCAGGGCGAGTCCGCCGCTCAGCACGGGAAGAGCGACGCGGCGGGCGATGGCGCCCACCCGCCTCTCGGCACCGGTCAGGAGGCGGCGCGCGGCCTCGAGGGCCGTCAGCGGGCGGTGAGTCGTCGCCGTCGTCGCGCTCGCCGCGGGCGGCTCGACGAAAGAGGTGGGCAGGGTCAGCGTGGGCGTGGTCATGGGGTCTCCTTGAGGATGGGTCGTGGTGTCGATCGGTGGTGCCGCCGCGCCGGGCGGTGTCAATCGCGGTACTCTCCACGCTCCCGGACGGGCGTCGTCCGCACATCGGACCGCGCGCCGATCTCCGTCGTCGCACCCGGGGACGACACCGGAGCCTCGCCGGCGTCTTCGATCCGCAGGGACACCTCGGCGAATCCGCCGGACGGCTCGCCGTCGGCATCGATCGCGGAGACGCGATAGACGTAGACGCCCGGAACGAGGACGGTCTCGTCGCGGAAGTGGGGAAGCAGCGTGTCGCCGAGCAGCTCGGGGAGGCCGCCGTCGACGGAGCGCTCGACGCGGTACTCCGTGCCCTCGCCGGCGTCGTCCCAGGCGAGGACCACGGCGCCGTCGGGATCCGCATGGGCCACGAGCCCGTCCGGGGTCGCCGGCGGGATCGGTGGCGCGGGGTTTTCGGGGGCGGGGAGCTCCGGAGCTTCCGGTTCCGTGTGCTCGGGGAGCTCCGGCTCGGGGTGCTGAGGAACCTCCGGTTCGGGGCGCTGAGGAACCTCCGGGTCGGGGCGCTGAGGAACCTCGGGCTCGGGCTGAGCCGGGAGCTCCGCATCGGGCTGTGCCGGGATCGTCGGAGCCTCGCCCGGGCCCTCCGGCCGGGGCGTCTCGGGCGTGGGTGTCTCGAGGACCGGGGGCTCCGGCTCCGGTGCGGAGGGGCTCGGGCGTTCCGGGACGAACACCGGGGGCAGGTCGGCTCCGGGGCGTTCGAGCACGGGCAGATCGGGCACGGGCGCCGTCGGCGGAGAAGCGGGTGCAGATGGCGCCGGACGTGACGGATCGGGAAGCTCCAGGATGTGCTCCGGTTCCTCGGCCGGCGTGATGGTGATCGCGACCCCGGTCAGCGTGACGGTGCCTCCGCTGACGTTAGCCCGAGCGTCATCCTGGGCGTGCGCGGAGGCGGGGCCGCTGAGGATGACGGCCGCGGCGACGACGACGGCGATGCCCGCGGGCGCGCCGAACCGGGGAGGCGTGTGCACGGTGGTGTCCTTCTGTCGGTGGGGATGCCGGAGGGTTCCGACGAGTCCACGATCGCGCCTTCGGCGTCGTTCCGAATCGGACCCGAGTTCGCTCTTGCGGCTCGTGCCCAGGTACGACGTCGAGCAGACCGATCGGTCGACAATGGGCGGCGGGGCAGAGAGGCAGGACGCCGTGCCGGTGCCGCCCAAATGCGTAGAACTACGTAGCCGAACAGGGCACATCGGGTGGACCTACGTAGGGGCCGTCTGAGGCACCGGAGATAACGTCGGTGCAGTCAACGCGCGGGGACGCGCGGACGACGTCTTCACGACGGTCGCGCGGAGCCACCCCGGGAGATGTCGTCGGACGACGCGACCGGCACCGGTACCGGATGAGGCGACGCCCGACGAAACCGTGACCCCGTCTGGGGCGGGGGCACGGGTCGGCGCCGCCGCATGCTGGGGTTGATGCGGCGGCGTCGATGGTCCCCGATCGGCTGTGTGACCCCTGCCCCGAGTGCGAGGGTGTCAGACCGGTCCGAGCGCCAGGAGCTCGACCCGGTTCGCGCAGCCGTACCGGCGCAGCATGCGAGAGATGATGCCCTCGACCGTCCGCGGCGACAGCCGCATCCTCGTCGCGATGACGCGGGTGGGGTCGCCCTGGGAGAGCCCTCGGAGGACGTCGCGTTCCCGCGTCGAGGGGACGATGTCGCGGAGGACCGACCCCGCGGCCCAGGGCTCGCTCCCGACGTCCCGCTCCAGGGCGAGCGCGAGGGATGCCGCGCCGCGACGCACGGGCGAATCGGCGGGCAGGCGAGGCCACAGATGACCGAGAAGACGCACGGCGAGAAGGTCAGCGCCGTGTCCTCGCAACCGACGGACGACCGCGAGTGCCTCGGCGTGATCCCCCGTGGACACGAGGGCTCGTGCGATGTCCTCGGTCACGGCCGTGCGCGTCGTGCGACTCGGTTCCTGCCCCGCCAGCACCTGCTCCGCCGCGGCTTCGCTCCCTGCGATGAGGGCCATGAAGAGCAGCTCCGTGCGCTGCGCGGGGAACCCGTCCTCCGCCGCCTCGGCTGCAAGACGGAGCAGGCCTGTGACGGCCTCGGGACCGAAGCCCGCATCCGCGATCACACGAAGTCCCTCCGTGATCGAGGACAGGGCCCAGAACCCGGGGCCGCCGCGGTGCTCCCCGCCGCGGTGCTCCCGTCCCGGGGCGTCCTCCCGATTCCCTGTCGCGAGAGCGAGGGCCTCGGCGAACGGGCGCAGCCCGAACGGATCGCGCTCGGAGAAGGCGGCCGCCGCTCTGCTCAGCCCGCGCCGCGTCCGCTCGAGCATGCCGGCACGGGCGGCGACCGAGGCGCGCATGAGGTCGTGGAGAGGCGCGAGCCGCACGGATCCGATCACGTCGTACTCGCGGCTCCAGAGCGGCGGATCCTCGGCGAGGGGACGCCAGCCGAACTGCTCATGCAGAATGAGCAGCAGCGCGGCGGTCTGGTCCAGGCATTCGCGATAGCCGGGTTCGCGATGCGCGTCGTCCAGCAGTGTCAGCAGGATCTCGCGTCCGGCGTGCGGCTCTCCCCGGAACGCGAGGTGCGCTCCCTCCCAGAGACGGGCCGTCATCTCCTCGTCCGGATCGGTGCTCATCGTCCCCGCACGCAGCGCCGCGGGGTCGATGTCGCGGTCCGCCGAGACGAGGGTGGACAGGAATGCGGAGCCGTCCGCGATGCCGGCGCCGCCGGCCCCCGAACGGTCGTTCAGCCACCGCAGCGCCTCGTGGGCGTCGGGATGGAACACCGCCAGGCGGGCGAGCAGGTAAGCGGCCGCGCGGGTCGCCGACCGGTCGCCCGACGGGTCGGCGACGAACCGGTCGCACACCCGCCCGAGCGCCCGCGTGACATCGCCCTGCGCGGCGTCGACCCGGGCGCGGAGGATCCAGAGGTCCGCATCGTCGCCGGATACCGCGTCGAGGAGAAGACGGGCGTCGTCGAATCGACCGACGCCCAGGGCGAGTGCCGCAAGGCGGCCCGTCTCCCGTGGGGACAGGGCTCCTTCGACGCGGACCCGCCATGCGGCGAGGCCGACTTCGGCGGCCGCGCCTCCGTCCTCCTCGCTCATCTCCTGCCCGACCTCGTGCCAGAGCCGGACGCTCTCGCATGCGCGAGATTCAGAGAAGACGGTCCGGAGGGCGCCGACCCGCAGGGACAGGCTCCGATGTCCTCCTGCTGTGAAGCGATCCGCGCGCAGCAGGCCCTGCTGCCTCAACGACGAGACGACGTCGGCGCCGAGGAGTCGCCGCGCGGACTGCTCGGGCAGGGAACCGGCCAAGGCCGCGACATGCAGGGCCCGGCGGTGCGCGGGACCGAAGCCGGCGAGAAGCGTGTCGGAGGCGGCCCGGAGCGCCTCCTCGAAGGCGGGTTCGCGGTGCGGGTCCCACACCCACTCGTCGTCGTCTCGGATCAGCGCACCCGTGCGCATCGCCTCGTCGGTCACCGCGGGGAGCAGGCCGGTATGCCCTCCGCTGCATCCGCTCAGGCGCGAGACGGCGACAGCGCTCGGCTCGTTCCCGAGACGCCCCCGGATCAGCGCGCGTACGCGGGTCGTGTCGATCGGGCGGACCTCCTCCACGCCGAGGACTCCCGTCGTGGTCAGCTGCCGGAGGGATTCCGGCAGCTCGGAGCGAGCGGGCGTGAGGACGACGAGGAACCCCTGACCTTCCCGGGCGAGACGGCACAGCCGGGCGGCGTGAGCGTCGATGAGGGTGTCGGCCCGCTCGATGAGGACGAGCGGCAGTGCGGTTCGCGCGTCGAGACCGCGCGCGTCGAGGGCACGAGAGTCCGGGACCCATCGGCCGTCGCGTTCGACGTGGATGACGAGCTCTGCGCTCCCGGTTCCCGAGGGGAAGGACTGCACGAGGAGCGCGTCCGTGCCGAGCAGGCGCTCACGCAGCCTCGCGGCCCCCCACAGCCCGGGCAGTGCGACGACGACCCCTGCCCTGCCGCCGCCCGCGCGCGTGCGCGCGTGCTCCGCCCGGATCCGTTCGGCGACCCCGTCGGGGGTCTCCTCTCCGGAACGGGTCATCCGTTCATCTCCGCCCAGAGCTCGTGCCGGCTGCGGACTCCGAGCTTCCGATAGCTGTTGCGCAGATGGGTCTCGACGGTGCGCGCCGAGATCCGCAGGCGGGCGGCGATCTGGGCGTTGGCGAGGCCGTCGCAGGCGAGCTCGGCGATCTGCAGTTCACGGGCGCTCAGCGCGTCGGAGGGCCGGGGACCGCGCGTGCTCCCGCAGACACGGAACCTGCGGTGTGCACCGGGCAGGGACGGAGCCGGAAGCGAGGCAGGATCCGTCGCCGCCCGGATCCTCGCCACCGCGTCGGGATGCGCGAACGTCGGAGCCGCCATGAGCGCCGCGAGGGCTTCGTCGCGCAGGGTGTCATCTCCGGTCCCGATGCCTCGCAGCGCACGAGCGAGCTCGGCGTCGAGCGGAGAGTCGGCGAGAGCGTCCGCGACACGGGGGATCAAGTCGGCGGGGATCTCCTCGAGCCGGCGCAGGACCACGGCGCGCACAGCGGGAAGCACACGCGCGCGTGCCGCTCCCGGGCCGCCGAGGATGACGCGCAGGTGATCGGGGGTCGAGCGCAGAGCCTCGGCCAGCGGAAGCAGTCGGGCGGCTCCGGCGTCCAGGATCGAGGACCCCACGTCGCCGATCCCGAGATACTCGGTGTCGGTCAGGCCGTTGTACGCCGGGATGCCCAGGATGAGACCGATCAGCTCGATCACCGGTCGGATCCGCCGCCGTAAAGGGACGCCGGAGTGCAGCTGGGCGTACGCCTCCGTCACGCGTCGACGGAGGGAGTCTTCCGGCTCTCCCGTCAGGTAGCCGCGGATCAGGTCCATCATCTGGGTCGAGCACAGTGCCGGGACCATGCGCTCGTCGGACGCGCGGTACCAGGGCAGCGCCTGCATCACCTCGGCCGGCTCGCCGATGCAGCACTGCGCGAACTGGGTGCTCAGGTGCAGCCATTCCGCGGCGTACGGGGGCACCTCTGCGTCTGCGGCGGCGACGCGGAAGGCGGCGAGCAGCCGAGCGGCATCCGATTGATCGCCGACGGCCGCGTGCGCCGTGGCGAGGAGCGCGAGCGCGTGCAGGTGCGCCAACCGGTGGTATCTGTCGCCGGGAACCGGCGCGGGCACGGTTCGTCGGCCGTAGCGCGCGAGCAGCTCCGCAGGGCCGCGCTCGTGCCAGAGCACCATCATGCGGAGGGCGTGCAGGACGGGCTCGTCGTCCGGCTCGTCGTCCGCCATCCGCTCCAGCTGCGCGAGGATGGGGTGCACCGCAGCGGGCTTCTGGAACGTCACGATCCGGATGTACGCCGCGAATCGCAGGGCGCCGAGGTCAGTTCCCAGCCCGGCGAGCACCGACAGGGCATGCTTCGGGCGCCCGGACTGCAGCTCTAGGCCGGCGCGGAGGACCTCTGCCTCGGCGGTGCTTTCGCGCACGCGCTCCAGCAGGATCTGGGCGCGCGACAACAGTCCCGCGGCCGAGCTGTCGCGCGCGCCCCGCAGGAGCTCGACGTCATCGCAGTCGATACCCGCACGTACCGCGGCGAAGACCGAGCGATGAGGGTATCGGCCGGACGGACATTCCGCCCACAGACGCCGACGCTCGTCGAGAGGGCGCTCCCAGTCGGCGATGGAGAGTTCCAGGGCGAATCGCAGGGCGCGGCAGCCCAGGCGCACGTGCGATCTCTCCCAGACGACGAGGCCGGACTCTTCGAGTCGGGACAGAGCCTCCGCGTCCTCGGCACGCCGCGACTCCTCAGGAGGCAGGTCGCCGAGGAGCGCCAGGCGGAAGAGCACGTCGCGCTCGTCGGACGCCAACGCAGGCACGTGCCAGGCACGTGCGCACAGCGAGGCCGATTCGTCGAGGAACGCCGGTGTGCCGTCGAACACGATGCCGCCGTCGACGTAGGCGAGCCAGCCCTCGTCCAGCCCGTGCGAGAGGACGGCGGCCGCCGCGGCGGCGTTCCCGGAGGACACATCGAGGAGGTACGTGCGCACCGCGGCGGAGGCGCTCGCGCCGGACTCCTCGCGGATGAGATCGGCGAGATCTCCGTCCTCGAGCGGCGGCACGGTCACGTGCAGACCACGGGCGGTGCCCAAGGCCTCGCCGAAGCGCCGGGCGATCGTTCCACGGGAGGTGCACACGACGATGCCGAGGTGCTCGTCGCGCGACAGCATCTCCAGGACGTCGAGGGACCGCTCGTCCAGCAGCTCCGCGTTCTCGGCGACGAGGAGAGGCGTCTCGCCGTGGACGAAGAAGGCCTCGAGCCGATCGCGGAGGATCGTGAACGCCTCGCCGCGAGTAAGGGCGGGCTGCTCCGCGAAGACGGGGAGGGCCCGGGCGGGCGCGGCCTCGGCGTCGCCCGCCCGCGCAGTGGGCGCGCAGATCAACAGACGCCGGGCGGTCCGGGCGGCGACGCGCCGCAGCAGTGTGCTCTTGCCGACGCCGGTGGCCCCTTCGAGCACCAGGAGCGGCGCGGTCTGCTCGCCGCAGTGCGCGACGAGCAGATCCTCCACGCGCCGCCGCGCGGACACGTCCGCAGCTTGCATATCGGTCTCCCTTGTGTGCGGCATCCCCAGGTCGCCGCCCGTCCCCCGATGGGAGACCGCATGGATTGTATGTCAGAACCCGTCGCACGCACAGCATCCGCGGCGTAGCGCGGACGAGAGTGACTCGGGATAGCGCACCACGACGTCCACCCCCTTCGGACGCCATGCACATCTGCAAGCTTGCGATCGTGTAATGTTGCAGGGCTGCAAATTCTTGTCGCCACCGTCGGCGCCCGCGTCGATCCGTCGGCGGCGGGCGCGACGTCATCCCTCGTCCTCGGAAGGCCGCATGACCACCGCCACCGACACCACGGAGAAGACCGAGACGGAAGCCCCCGCCTCCGCGCCGATCATGACCCACCGGCAGATCATGCTTGTGATCTACGGACTCATGGCCGGGATGTTCCTCTCCTCGCTCGCCCAGACCGTCTTCGGCACCGCGATCCGCACGATCGGCGACGACCTGCACGGCCTCGATCAGCAGGCGTGGGTCACGACGGCCTTCCTCATCACCTCGACCATCTCGGTGCCGCTCTACGGAAAGCTCTCGGACATCTTCGGGCGACGCCCGCTGTTCCTCATCGGCATCGTCATCTTCATCCTCGGCTCGCTGGCGTCGTCGTTCTCGACCTCGATGATGAGCCTGGCGGCCTTCCGCGCCTTCCAGGGCGTCGGGGCCGGGGCGCTCATGGCGCTGCCGCTGGCGATCATGGGCGACATCCTCGCGCCGCGCGAGCGGGCCAAGTACCAGGGCTACTTCTTCGCGGTCTTCGGCATCTCGACGGTGATCGGCCCCCTCGTGGGCGGCCTGTTCGCCGGCGCCGACGAGATCCTGTGGATCGACGGCTGGCGGTGGTGCTTCCTCATCAACATCCCCATCGGGCTGGTCGCGCTGTACATGGTCACGCGGTTCCTGCACCTTCCGAAGGTGGCCAAGCACCACGGGCCGCGCATCGACTGGTGGGGCGCCGCGGCGGTCATCGTCGCCCTCGTCCCGCTGCTGCTCGTGGCCGAGCAGGGCCGCGAATGGGGCTGGGGATCCGTCGCGGCGATCGCCTGCTACGTGACCGGTGCCGTCGGCCTCGTGGCGTTCGTCCTCATCGAGATCGCCATGAAGCAGGACGCCATCATCCCCATCTCGCTGTTCCGCTCCGGGACCTTCTCCATGGCGACGGTGATCGGCGTGCTCGTCGGCTTCGGCATGTTCGGGGCGATGATGACCATCCCGCTCTACATGCAGATCGTGGTGGGGCTGAACCCGACCGAGTCCGGGCTGTCGATGATCCCCATGGTGCTGGGCCTGATGATCGCCTCGCTCGGATCCGGACAGATCACCGCCCGGACGGGGCACTACCGGATTTTCCCCGTGCTCGGCACGCTGTTCACCGCCGTGGGCTTCCTTCTGCTGACGATCGTGCATTACGACACCCCGCTCTGGCAGGTGATGCTCGCCATGTTCGTGGTCGGGCTCGGCCTCGGTCAGCTGATGCAGTCGCTGGTGCTCGCGAGCCAGAACTCCGTCGACCCCCACGAGATGGGCGTCGCCTCCAGCGCGGCGACGTTCTTCCGCCAGATCGGCGGGACCCTCGGCACCGCGATCATGCTGTCGGTGCTGTTCACCGTGCTGCCGACGAACATCGTGCACGGCATCTCGGACAGGGACACGCTCACCGAGGCGCTCGACGCCGCGATGGACCCCGCAGTCGCGGAGAAGCCGGGCAACGTCGCGATCATGGACCAGCTCTGGGGGCCGATCGTCACGCCGATCGAGGCGAAGATCCAGGAGCAGCTCGACCAGGGCGCGGCGCAGGCCACGGCGGCCGCCGGCGCCGCCGTGACCGACGCGGTGACCCAGCAGGTGCAGCAGGGCGTCGCGGCGGGCGCGATCCCCGCCGAGGGCGCGCAGGCGGTCATCGACCAGCAGGTGGCCGCCGCGCTTCCCGCCGCGCAGGACGCCGCACTGGCCGCAGCCGCCGAGAAGGCGCACGCGACGGTCGTTGACGGGTCGCTGCGCGTCGACTGGGCGGACACGGCGCAGCGCGGCCACTGGGTCGGCCAGCTCGTGCCCGAGTTGGAGAAGCAGATCGGCGCGGAGGACTCGGACGTCGCGAGCGCCTCCGGCGGGTCGATCAGCGACACGTCCTTCCTCACGGGCGCCGACGCACGGCTCACGAAGCCGTTCATGGTCGGCTTCACGCAGTCCACGGTCACGATCTACTGGGTCGGGTTCGGCGTGCTGCTGCTCGCCTTCGTCCTGTCCTGGTTCTTCCGCGTGCCGCCGCTGCGCCGCGTCTCGGCGCTGCAGGAGCAGGCCGACCTCGCCGGCGTGACCGACACCGGGAGCATCCGGGTCCACCGGGGCTGAGAGGATGGGCACGGGGATCCGTCGCCGCGCGCGACGGATCCGCCCCCTCGCCGAGGGGCGCAGCGGGCGAGAACCGCGGAGGAGCAGCGGATGACCAACGTCGACACGACCGACAGCGCCGGTCGTCGCGAGCGCAAGAAGATGCAGACGCGCAAGGCCATCCACGAGGTCGCGCTGCGTCTGGTCGAGGAACACGGCCTCGACGGCATGACCGTCGAGCAGATCTGCGCGGCCGTCGACGTGTCTCCTCGCACGTTCTTCAACTACTTCCCGTCGAAGGCGGCGGCCGCGCTGGACCTTCCGGAGACGGTCGTCTCGGCGGCGTCGGCGGAGCGGTTCCGGCAGACCGACGGCGAGCTGGTCCCGGCGCTGTGCGCGCTGATCGGCGCGTCCCTCGACGACGGCGTCGACCGGGGGCGGATGAAGGGTCTCGTGCTCAAGCGGCCGGAGCTGCTGCCCGCGTTCGCGCAGTGGATGGGAGCCGCCAGGGAGCAGCTGGTGCGCCTCGCCGCCGAGCGCGCGCGGTCGGAGCAGGAGGCCGCCGCGGCGGTGGCCCTCGTGATGGCCGCGCTGAGCATGCTCGTGCACGCGTCCTCCTCGCCGGAGCGCTCCGGCGTCGACCGGCTCCGCGAGATGGTGGACCGGCTCGTCGCGGTGCGAACGGCCGGCATGACCCCGCCGCCGCCCCAGGGCTGACGCGCCTCGCCCAGAGAACGGACACGCCCGGGCGGTGTCAAGGGGTCCCTGTCGATCAGCGGACCCCGTGGACAACCGTCGCGTCCCTCGCCTATGGTGGAGGCGCGCGCACATGGGGATGATCGCACCGCCCGATTCCCCAGAGACGGCGGGACTACCCCAGAGTCATGCGATCCCGTGCGTGCGATTGGGCCCCCTCGAGTCGCCCAGTCCCCAATGGGCCACTCGAGGGGGCCGCTCTCGTGTCCCGGGGGCGGTGCTCCCCTGTTCGCCGACGTCCAGGAGCGGAGGACGCCGGAACGCTGGATCGGGCGGTGTCGGTGACAGACGAACGAGTTCGGCCTCGACCGTCCCCCAGCGAGCGGTCGACGGCATCACGGGATGAGCGATCCGGACGATCGTGCCGCGGTCGTGTCCTCTCCCCTTGTCGAACGCGTCGCGACCGTTCTCGTCCTCCGGGATATATTGTGCCACCGGGATGAAGATTTGTCCCCCAAATGGGGGACAAATCTTCCGGATCCGCGATATGCTGATCGGGACGCACCCTCCGGTCGTCTTGGCCCTCACCGCTCCCCCCGCGGTGGGGGCCGCACTCGTCTCCGGGGATCCTCGGTTAAGACAACGGTTATGTCTCCTTCTTGCGCGGGGTGTTGTGATCCCCCCTCCCTCCATTACGGTAAGAAGCGTCGGTGCGTCCTGCGTCGGCAACGCCCCCAGCAGAACGGCAGTAAATGAGCACCCAGGGCACAGTGAAGTGGTTCAACGCGGAGAAGGGCTTCGGCTTCATCTCCCCCGACGACGGTGGGGCGGATGTCTTCGCGCACTACTCCGCCATCCAGTCCAACGGCTACCGCTCGCTCGACGAGAACCAGCGCGTCGAGTTCGATGTGGCGCAGGGCCCCAAGGGCCTGCAGGCCGAGAACATCCGTCCGCTCTGACAGCGGCGCGGAGTCTCTCCGCGGAGGAATCAAGAGCTCCCCGGGCCCTGAGGCCCGGGGAGCTCTGTCGTGTCCGGGGCGTTGCTCCATCCCGGTTTGGGGTCGGGTTTGGGGTGATCCGGCCCCGGGAGGCGCCCCGAAGCTCCGGATCCCGCCCCGAATCTGAGGATGGGGATTGAGGATGGGGGCGAGGAGGTCAGGCGTGGGAGCGACGTTCCCGGGCGCGCACCAGGCGGCCGATCTCGGTGCCGGCGGCGCGGACGAGGCCGGCGTACTCCTCGCGCAGCTCGGGCGTGACGCGTGAGCTCGGCGCCGAGATGCTGATCGCCGCGACCGGCTGACCGTCGTCGCCGATCACCACGGACGCGGTCGCGAAGACCTCCTCGCGCCAGCGGGACGTCGTCGAGAAGCCCTGGCGACGGATCTGCGCGAGCTCCTCCTCCAGCTCCTCCACGGTCATCTCCGCCTCCGCCAGCTCGCGCGGGTGCGCCTCGACGAGACGGCGCCGCCGCGCGGTAGACAGATGGGCCAGGATCGCCTTGCCCGTCGCCGTGCGGAAGATCGAGGCGGCGCCGCCGAGCGGCTCGACGTAGCGGACGGGATGCGGGCTCTCCAGACGCTCGACCAGGATCACGGACGCCTCCCGGGGCACGGCGAGGTGGATCGTCTCCTGCGTGATCTGCCGCAGCCGCTCCATCTGATCCAGGGCGAGCGCGCCGACGCCGAACTGCTCCGCGAAACCCCGCCCGAGCAGCGCGGCGCGCACCGCCACGACCCACAGCGGGCGCGACGGGTCCTGCCGGGTGATCCAGCGCCCCTCCGCCAGCGTGTCGAGGGCGCGCTGCACCGAGCTCTTGGGCTCGCCGAGGTGCCTCGCGATCTCGCTCACCCCCACGGGCTGCAGATCCGCGATGCTCTCCAGAACCTCCAACGCACGCTCAACGCTTCGCATTGACGAACCTCCCTGGGTCGGTTATACATGTCTCGCCTTGCGGACAAGCGTTCCGTCCCACGGAACAATTTCACCCCTCAACACTAACCGAGAACCCGCAACTGAACGAAGGAGTTTGGTCATGACAGCGTCCTCCCCGCGGCCGCGCCCCCGCGCGGTCCTCGCCGCAACGACGCTCGCCGTCGCGAGCGCCCTGGTGCTCACCGCCTGCTCCGGCGGACCCGCCGAGACGACGGCCGACGCGGCCGGCGAGCCGCGGACCGGTGGCGTCCTGCGGGTCGCCGGCGGATCGGACGTCGGCGGCTTCGACCCGATCGTCACCCGCTCGACGGGCATCTTCGTGCACCGGGCCCTGACCCGCCAGCTCTATCTGCTGCCCACGGACGACGACAAGGCCGTGGCCCAGACGCCGGTGGCGGACCTCGCGACGGATCTCCCGGAGGTCAGCGAGGACGGCACGGAGTACCGGATCACGCTGCGCGAGGACGCCCAGTGGGACACTGAGCCGGCGCGCGGCATCACCGCCGCCGACGCGGCCCGCGGGTTCAAGCGGCTGTGCAACCCCGTGCGGCCCGGCGGATCCCTGGACAACTACATCGGCGTCATCGAGGGCATGCGGGAGTACTGCGACGCGTTCGCCGCGGTCCCGCCCGAGGCGGGCGCCATTAAGGACTTCGTCGAGGGCACCGACATCAGCGGCATCCGCGCGGACGGCCAGGATCTCGTGATCACGCTGGAGCGCCCGGCCAACGACTTCCCCTCCGTGCTGACGCAGGTCGCCATCGCGCCCATGCCGGTGGAGGCGCTGGGCCACCTCCCCGACTCCCCCGAGTTCCGCGAGGCGTACGTCGCCTCCGGTCCGTACCGCATCGCCGACTACGTGCCCGACCAGAAGATGACGCTGGAACGCAACCCGGCGTGGGTCGCCGACAGCGACCCGTACCGCAAGGCGTACGTGGACGGCATCGAGATCTCGATGAACAACACCGACCCCGGGCGGGTCCAGCGGCTGATCGAGAGCGGCGAGGCCGACTCCTACTTCGACCAGTCCGTCCCCACCGCGGATCTGCAGCGTCTCATGGCCGTGCAGGACCGGCAGCTCGTGCAGTTCGAGGACGGCGCGGTCAACCCGTACATCCTGCTGAACGTTCAGTCGCCGAACAACGGCTCCGCGCTGTCCAAGCCCGAGGTCCGTCAGGCGATCAACTACGCCGTGAACAAGGCGGCCGTGGCGCAGGTCGGCGGCGGTCCGGGCGTCAAGGAGCCGCACCACCAGCTCCTCAGCTCCGCCGTGGACGGCTTCGAGCCGTTCAACCTGTACGAGACGCCCGGCGACGAGGGCGACGCGGAGAAGGCGAAGGAGCTCCTCGCCGCCGCGGGCTATCCCGACGGCATCGACCTCAACTTCGTCTACGCCTCCGGCTCGCGCTACGACGCGTACGCGCAGGCGCTCGAGCCGGACCTGCGCGCGGCCGGGATCCGGCTGACCCTCATGCCGACCCCGGGAGCCAACGTCGACGGGCAGTACGTCCTGAATCGCGAGGCCACCGCCGGCGGCAGCTGGGACATCACGCTGAAGGCGCTGTCGCCGAAGTGGATCGGCAACGGCGCGCGGACCATGCTCATGCCCGGCTTCTACGGCGTGGACTGTGAGAACAGCACGACGAACCCGACCTGCTACGACAACCCCGAGATCAACGCGCTCATGGAGAAGGCCCGCGGTGCGCAGGACGCGGAGGAGGCAGCGGGCCTCTGGGCCCAGGTCGACCGCGCGCTGATGGAGGACGCGGCGGCCGTGCCGCTCATCTCCGGGAAGATCAGCCTCTACCACAGCAAGCGGCTGCGCGGCGGTGCGATCAACCTCGGATTCAACAACATCGAGCCGGGCCTCGTCTGGCTCGCCGACTGACCGTCCTCCCGAAAGGAAACCGATGAAGCACACCACCCTGCCCCAGGCCGGATTCGACGTCCCCGCGCTCTCGCTCGGATCGTACGAGACCTACTCGCGACTCGAGTACCGCGAGATCGTCGACATCGTGTCCCTCGCGCTCGAAGCCGGCATCACGCTGTTCGACGTGGCCCACTACACGCGCGCGCCGCACACCGAGGTGATCCTCTCCCGTGCGCTGGAGGACGCCGGAGCGCCGGACACGACCCGGGTGATGACGAAGGTCTGGAAGGGGGACGACCCCGACGCGGACGTCGTCACGGAGCTCAAGGAGACCCTGTTCCGCCTCCGCCGCGACGACGTGGACATCGTGCTGCTGTACGGACCCCGGTGGGGCGTGGACGAGCCCATCGCTCACGCCCAGGACGCGCGCCGCCTCGTGGACGAGGGGCTGAGCAAGAGCTGGGGCGGGATCAACTGGAGCCCCGAGCACATCGGGTCGGTGGTCGACGCCTGCCGCGCGGACGGCGCACCGCTTCCGGTGCTGATGCAGCTGAAGTACAACATCGCCCGCCGCTCGGTCGGCGAGAGCCCCGCCTACCAGCGGGTCTTCGCGGAGTCCGGCATGCGGATGCAGGCGTCGGACTCCCTTGAGGGCGGCGTGCTGGCGGGGAAGGACCCGGCCGGCGCCGGGACCTCGGGCCGGGTGCTGGGTCGCGATCCCGGCCGGATCCGCGATCAGATCGTGGCGGCGATGCCGGCGATCCGGCGCATCGCCGACGGGTTCGGCGTCAGCACCGCCGAGCTCGCGCTCGCGTATGCGCTGGCGTACGAGTACACCGCCACGGTGCTGTTCGGGGCCTCCTCGGTGGCGCAGCTGAAGACGAACCTCGGCGCCGTCGACCTCGCCGAGCGCCACGGCACGGAGATCCGCGCCCGCCTGGACGAGGCGGTCCGGATCGACGGGCACACGCTGGACGTGCCCCCGGGATCCATCGTCCAGCCGCACGAGGACCCGTACCGAGAGCGATGACGACGGCAGAAGACGCCGTGCGGGGCGGGCCCCTCGGCCCTCCCCGCACCGAGCTCGTCCGGCCCCGCCAGGAGCGCACGTCCCGTGCCGTCCTGCGCCGGCTCCTCCACGACCGCACGAGCGTGGCGGCGCTCTGCGTGATCGGCGTGCTCACGGTGCTCGCCCTCGCGGCCCCGGCGCTCGTCGAGCTCACCGGCCGTTCCGCGCTGGAACCCGATCGCCAGCACGGACTCACCGCCGCCGGGGTGCCGGTCGGGCCCGGCGCGGAGTTCTGGCTCGGCACGGACTTCGTGGGTCGGGACGTGTTCTCCCGGATCCTCCTCGGCACGACGAACACGTTCATGATCGCGATCGTGAGCGCCGTGGCCGCGATCCTCATCGGCACCGTGATCGGCACGCTCGCCGGCCTCTACGGCGGGATCGTCGACGTGGTCCTGTCCGCCGTGATCGACTTCGTCGTGGCGCTCCCCTTCCTCGTCATCGCGATGGCGGTCGTGGTGATCCACGGCGCCAGCGTCGGCGTGCTGATGATCACGATCGCGTTCTTCAGCTGGAGCACCGTCGCTCGCATGGTGCGATCGCTCGTCCTCACGATCCGCGAGCTCGACTACATCACCGCGACGACCACGCTCGGCGCGAGCGACGCCCGCATCATCGTGCGTCACATCCTGCCGAACATCGCCGGGCCCGTGCTCACTTACGGCAGCCTGCTGATCCCGCAGATCATCGTCATGGAGGCCTCCCTGTCCTTCCTCGGGCTGGGTGTTCCCCCGCCCGCCCCGACCTGGGGCGGCATGATCGCGGAGAACCAGAGCAACTACGCCATCGCGTGGTGGTCGATCCTCTTCCCCGGGATCGCGCTGCTGGTGTCGACCCTCTCCTTCAACCTCCTCGGCGACGGGCTGCGTGACGCGCTCGAGCCGGGCAGCCGCCCCGCGCGGCGCCGACGGAAGGACCGCTGATGCTGCGCTACGTGCTCAAGCGCCTCGGGGCCTCGGTCGTGGTGCTGTTCCTCGTCAGCCTCGCCGTGTTCCTCCTCTTCTTCGCGGGGACGCCGGGCAGCATCGCCCAGCGGTTCGCCGGCGAGGGAGCGGACCAGGCGACCATCGCGCTCGTCGAGCGCACCCTCGGCCTCGACCGACCGCTGCCCGTGCAGTACCTCGACTGGCTCGGGCGGATCCTGACCTTCGACTTCGGGGTGTCGTTCCGCACCCAGGAGCCGGTGCTGTCCGGGATCCTCTCGCGGCTGCCCGCGACGGCGTCGCTGGCGGTCGGCGCGATCGTCCTGGCCGTGCTCGTGGCGGTCCCGCTCGGGACGCTCGCGGCGACCCGCCCGGGAAGCGCCGTCGACCGCCTCGTGTCGATCATGGCGCTGAGCGGGCTGTCCGCACCGACGTTCCTCATCGGACTCGGCCTGTTCTACGTCCTGTTCTTCCAGCTCAGCCGCGTGGGCGTGACCGCCTTCCCGTCCGGCGGGTACACGCCGCTCACGGAGAACCCGTGGGAGTGGTTCCGCCACCTCCTGCTGCCCTGGATGACGATCGCGCTGGTCAACATCGGCGTGTACGCCCGCTTCGTGCGGTCCACCATGATCGACGCGCTGAAGACGGACTACATCTGGTTCGCGCGCGCCAAGGGCATGGGCGAGCGGCGCATCCTCCGCCGGCTCGCGCTCAAGCCGTCGCTCGCGCCCCTGGTGACGCTCGTCGGCCTGGACCTCGGGGGACTGCTCGGCGGGACCATCATCACCGAGCGGATCTGGGGCATCTCCGGCATCGGATCGTTCGCCGTGAACGGCGTGATGAGCGGAGACCTCCCGGTCGTCATGGGCACCGTCATGGTCGCCGCGCTCTTCATCATCCTCATGAACCTCATCGTCGACGTCGTGTACGCGCTCATCGATCCGCGGGTGCGCCTGCGATGAGCGCGACGGAAGGAACCAGAATGACCGACACCCGTATCGGGCTGATCGTGCCGCCGCTCGCCGGCGCCGTCCCGCGGGATGCCGCGGACGTCTACCCCGGAGTCCCCTTCCTCGCCGAGGGACTCGGCCTTCGGGAGATGTCCGTGGCGGGGTACGACTCCGTGATCTCGGCGGTGCGCGGGGCGTCCGAGCGCCTCGCCGCCCGCGGCGCCGAAGCCGTCGTGCTGATGGGCACCTCGCTCAGCTTCTACCGCGGCAAGGACTTCAACGATGAGATCGTGGACACGATGCGCCAGGCCACCGGGCTCCCGGTGACCACGATGAGCGCGGCGATCGTCGATGCGCTGCGCGCCGTCGGCGTCGCACGCCCCGCCGTGGCGTCGGCGTACACCGCGGAGGTGCACGGGCGGCTGCTCCGGTTCCTCGCCCAGGAAGGGCTGGACGTCGCCGGCAGCGCGCACCTGTCCATCAGCTCGATCGACGAGGTGCACACGGTCGACGACGACACCGTGCACGACCTGGCGGTCCAGGCCGCGGAGGATCCGGGCTTCGACGGGATCCTCATCTCCTGCGGAGGGCTGCAGACCGCCCGGGCCGTGACCGCGCTCGAGGAGTCCTACGGCGTCCCCGTGGTGTCGTCGCCGCTGGCCGGGCTCTGGGCCGCGGTGCGGCTCGTGCGTCCTGAGGTCGCCGGGACCCACGGGTCGCGGCTGTTCCGGGTGCCGGCATGAGCGTGCCGGGCGGTCCCGCGCTGACGGTCGAAGGACTGACGGTCGAGTTCGCGACGACCGAGATCGTCGCGAACGCCGTGGAGGGGGTGAGCTTCCATGTGGGCCGCGGCGAGACCCTCGCGATCGTCGGGGAGTCCGGAAGCGGCAAGAGCGTGACCGCCCGCGCGCTGATGGGGCTGGTGGGTCGCCCCGGCCGGATCAGCGCAGGCTCCATCCGCCTGGGCGACGAGGAGCTCGTCGGGCGCTCGCCGCGGGAGATGCGCGCGATCCGCGGGGCCCGCATCGCGATGGTGTTCCAGGACTCGCTGTCCGCCCTGAACCCGGTGTTCACGGTCGGTCAGCAGCTGGTCGAGACGCTCCGCGTCCACCGCGGGATGAGCGGGCGCGAGGCGCGGCGCCGGGCTGTCGAGCTGCTGGATCGCGTGCGGATCCCGGACGCCGAGCGCCGGGTGGACCAGTACCCGCACGAGTTCTCCGGCGGGATGCGGCAGCGGGCGATGATCGCCATGAGCATCGCGCTCGAGCCCGAGGTGCTCGTCGCCGACGAGCCGACCACCGCGCTCGACGTGACCGTCCAGGCGCAGATCATGGCGCTGCTGGCCGATCTGCAGCGCGAGCGCGACATGGCGATGGTCCTCATCACCCATGACCTGGGCGTCGTCGCGCAACGCGCCGACCGGGTGGCCGTGATGTACGCGGGCCGGATCGTCGAGGAGGCTCCGACGCGCGACCTGTTCCGCCACCCCGCGCACGGGTACACCCGAGCGCTGCTGGACGCGATCCCGAGGCCGGACCGCGGGGATCGCCGGCTCGTGGCGATCCCTGGATCCGCTCCCCGGCTGGATCAGCGCGGGACCGGGTGCGCGTTCGCGCCGCGCTGCCGCTTCGCCGTGGACGCCTGCCGCGACGGGCTCGTGACGAGCACGGTGGGTCCGGGGCACCGGACGGCCTGCCGCGAGTGGAGGAGGATCGCATCGTGAGCGCCGAGAGCGTGCTGCGGGCCGAGGGGCTCGTGAAGAGGTACCGCGCGGGACGGCAGACGCTGACCGCGGTCGACGGCGTGGACCTGGAGCTGAGGGCGGGCGAGACCCTGGGTGTCGTGGGCGAGTCGGGGTGCGGCAAGAGCACCCTCGCGCGGATGCTCATGGGTATCGAGCGTCCGGACGAGGGACGCGTGGAGGTCGGCGGCCGGGTCCTGCCCGCGGGGCGGCGCCGCTTCCGGGAATCCAGCCGGCACATCCAGATGATCTTCCAGGATCCGTACACCTCGCTGGATCCGCGTATGACCGCCGGGGACATCGTGCGCGAGCCCTTCGAGATCCATCGCAGCCGGCTCGGCCGCGCGGAACGCGACGGACGGGTGGCGGAGCTGTTCGAGCGCGTGGGCCTGTCGCCCGACCTGCGCGGCCGCTACCCGTCGGAGTTCTCCGGCGGCCAGCGCCAGCGCATCGGCATCGCCCGCGCCCTGGCCCTCGAGCCGAGGGTGATCGTGTGCGACGAGCCGGTCGCTGCCCTGGACGTCTCGGTGCAGGCGCAGGTCGTGAACCTGCTCATGGACCTCTCCGCCGATCTGGGCATCAGCTACGTCTTCATCGCGCACGACCTGTCGATCATGCGGCAGATCTCCGACCGCATCGCGGTGATGTATCTCGGGCGCATCGTCGAGGAGGGCCCGGCGGACGAGGTCTTCGACGCTCCGGCCCATCCCTACACGCGGGCGCTGCTGGACGCGGTGCCGATCCCCGATCCGGACCGGCCCTCGGTCGACGCCGGGCTGCTGCAGGGCGATGTGCCCTCGCCGCTGCGGGTGCCCAGCGGATGCGCGTTCCGCACCCGCTGTCCGATCGCGACCGCGGTGTGCGCCGAGCAGCGCCCCGCCCTCCTGTCCCGGGGCGCGGGTCGCGCCGCCGCCTGCCACCACGCCCTCTCCCCCGCCTGACTCCCCCTGCGCCGGTTTGGGGTCCGACTCGGAGGTTCGGGGCGGGTTTCGGGGTGGATCGGCCCCAGAACGGACCCCAAAACGGAGGGAAGGGACGGGGATGGGGAGAGTCAGGACGAGGGGAGGAGGAGGGGGAGGAGGTCGAGAGGGGTCGAGACGCGGGCGAGGGCGCCCTCCGCCTCGCCGGGCTCTCCGAAGCCCCACTCGGCGAAGATCACCGGGATGCCGAACGGCTCCGCCCCTTCGACGTCGTGGTGGCGGTCGCCGATGAGCACGGGGCGGCTGACGTCGACCCCCGCGGCGGTGAGGCGCTCCAGAGCGCTCGCGATGACGGTGGACTTGTCGTCGTGACGGCCGGGGATGTCGGGCCGGGCACCCGCCATCACGACGAACTCCCCCGCCAGGCCGTAGTGCTTGAGGATCGCCGTGACCTGGTTCTCCGGTTTGCTGCTGGCCGTGGCCTGCGGGACCCCCGCGTCGGACACGGCGCGCAGCACATCGGGCACGCCGTCGTAGATCCGCACGGACGCGGCGTACCCGTCCCGCGCCGCCAGTCCCCGGTACAGCGCCACCGCCTTTTCCGCATCCGCCGGCGACAGACCGCCGCGGACCTGGAACGACTCGTACATCGGGGGCCCGATCCACAGCGAGAGCTCCGACTCCGCCGGCGCCGGCCGGCCGAAGGAGGTCAGGACCTCGACGAGACGCGGAAGGATGCCGGCCGAGGCATCCGCGATCGTTCCGTCGACGTCCCAGAGGATGCAGGAGTACGGGGATGCGGGCATGCCTCCACCCTATGGCGGCGGCGCCCCTCGCCCGTCCGCGGCGGCGCCCCTCGCCCGTCCGCGGCGACGTCCCGCGGGCGCTCCGAGGCAGAATCCCGCGGGCGCTCCGAGGCGGATCCCGGGGCGCTCCGCGGCGGATCGAGCGTCAGAAGAGGCGGGGTGCCCCGGACTCGATGCCCTTCATGTCCTCGTAGTCCAGCACGAGGCAGCGGATCCCGCGGTCCTCGGCGAGGACGCGCGCCTGCGGCTTGATCTCCTGCGCGGCGAACACCCCCTGGACCGGCGCGAGATGCGGGTCGCGCCCGAGCAGCTCCAGATAGCGCGTGAGCTGCTCGACGCCGTCGATGTCCCCGCGCCGCTTGACCTCCACGGCGATCGCCGCGCCGTTCGCGTCGCGCACCATGAGGTCGACCGGGCCGATCGCGGTGGGGAACTCGCGGCGCACGAGCGTCGCGCCCTCCGCGATCCGGTCCACCTGTTCGGCGAGCAGCCGCTGCAGGTCCGCCTCGACGCCGTCCTTCTGCAGTCCCGGGTCGACGCCGAGCTCGTGGGCGGAATCGTGCAGGACCTCGAAGATCTGCACGCGCAGGGCGTCGCCGGTCTTCTGGTGGGTGACCCGCCAGACCTCGGTGACGCCCGCGGACGCCTCCTCCTCGCCGGGCGCCTCGGTCTCGAGCCGGCACGGCGGGCTCATCCAGTTCAGCGGCTTGTAGCTGCCGCCGTCAGAGTGGACGAGCAGGCTCCCGTCGCCCTTGTGGACGAGGAGCCGGGTGGCCAGCGGCAGGTGGGCGTTGAGGCGG
Organism: Microbacterium resistens; assembly: GCF_021172025.1. Classification (NCBI taxonomy): domain Bacteria; kingdom Bacillati; phylum Actinomycetota; class Actinomycetes; order Micrococcales; family Microbacteriaceae; genus Microbacterium; species Microbacterium resistens. Next base: position 2,794,060 of record NZ_CP082781.1, on the reverse strand, counting down.
CCGGAGTAGTCGACGGCGCAGCGGGCGATGACGAGACGCACCCGACGAGCCTAATGTCGAGTGGTCACTTTCTGCGGGTTCGGGCGCTCTCAACCCACAGAAACTGACCACTCGGGCTCAGGTCAGCCGGTCGAGGGCTTCGAAGAGGCGGAGGTCCGTCACGGCCGCGCGAAGGATCAGGAAGCCGACGATCCCCACGATCCAGGCGGTCGTCTCGCCGCCCGTGCGGGCCAGCCAGTCCCCCAGCCGCCGCAGCGGACCCTCGATCTGCCGTGCGGCGACGATCCGCAGCACCAGCAGGATCAGCGCGGGCGCGATCATCAGCAGGCAGTACCCGGCGAGGGCGGCGACGCGCACGGGCGTGCCGTACCCGGCGTCCGCGAGCATCGTCATGGCCACGATGTACGGCAGCATCGTGGCCACCTCGACGAGACCGGCGGCGATCGCGACGCCGATGACGGTCAGCGGAGGCGTCGACGGATCCAGGAGCTTCTCCCGCCAGCGCACGAGACGCCCGGGGCGGGGAGTCGCCGCGGCTTCCTCGGCGACCCCGGTGTTCCCGCCACCGGCGGACCCCGAGAGGGCGACGGGCGGCGGGGCGTAGGCGGAGCCCGGGGGCGCGGTGGCGTCGGAGACGGACGGCCGGAAGCCGGGCAGAGGGCGGTCCGCGCCGGCCGATTCCAGACTGCTGGCGCTCGCCGTCGTGGGCACCGCGACGGTCGCCTCCTTCTTCTTCGACCCCGGGATGAAGAAGGACCCGATGAGCAGGCCCGCGCCGACGACGAGCCGGAGGATCATCCCCGGCGTGGACGCGAAGAAGTCCGCGGCCACGTCCACGAGATTGACCAGTCCCCACAGGAACAGAAGGCCGATCACCAGGTAGAACGCCGTGATCGAGCCCAGGTACAGCAGGATGCGTCCGACCCGCACGCGTCCCGGCGAGAGCAGCAGGAAGACCGGGATCAGCAGGGTGCCGACGCTGAGCCCGTCGAGCAGCGCGAGCACGGCGAGCGTCAGGGCGAGCGGAGAGTCCGCGAGGAGTTCCATGACGACCACCCTCGCCGGTCCGCGCCGCGCGCGGATCGGGCGAAGGTCGCAGGCGCGGCGCGGCCGCTCATCCTTTGGTCGGAGGGCGCGGCGCTCATCCCTTCGGCCGATGCGTCGGGCCGCGCACCGTGATTCGATGGTGCGATGCAGCAGGACGACGGCGAGCGGGTTGGGGAGCGGATCCGCGACATCGGCCGCCCGCCGCAGCCGGTGCCCGGCCTCGACCGGGTCCTGCCCGGTGTCGCCCGCCTTCTCCCCCGCGCCGCATGGGACGCGCTCGGCCTCGCGATCATCAGCGTCGTCGCGGCGCTGATCGGGCTCAGCGGCATGTGGGACGTGTTCCGCATCCCCGCGACTCCCGTGGATCCGTGGTGGAGCCTCGTCTTCGCCCTCCCCGGCTGCGTGCTCGTGTCGCTGCGGGAGCGGATCCCGCTCACCGCCCTGCTCGGGGCGACGGCGCTGTTCGCCGCGGACCTCGTCACGGCGGGCGGCCTCGGGTCCCTCCTCGTGCTGCTCGACGTCCTCTGGCACGCCGTGCACCGCTCCTCGGCGCGGGTCCGCCGGGGCATCGCGATCGGGATCGGCGTGGCCACCGCCGTCGTCTTCGTCGGCACGCTCGTGAGGGTCGGCGACCTCGGCGGGACGGGGGTCCGGGTGGCCGTGCTGCTCGCGCTCGCGATGGGGACGGTCCTCGGCACGGACTACTGGTGGGCGGTGGCGGTGGGGCGGGCCGAGGAGCTGGCCGAGCTGGAGAGCCGGCGGGCCGCGGACGACGCGCGCGAGACGATCCGCGACGAGCGCGAGGTGATGGCCCGCGAGCTGCACGACGTCGTCGCCGGTCACGTCTCGGCCATCGCGATCCGCACCGAGGCGGCGCTGTCCACTCCCCCGGACGAGGAGCGCGACCGCGCGGCGCTGCGCGCGGTGCGCGACGCGAGCCTCGACGCCCACGAGGCGCTGCGATCGATGATCTCGGTGCTGCGCGACACCGGAGGCGCGCTGTCCGCTCCCCCGCGGCTGGCGGACATCCCGGCGCTCGTGCGTGCCGGGGAGGAGTCCGGGCTGCGCATCCGGCACACCGACGCGCTGACGGGAGCGGTCGCCGAGCCGGTGGGTCAGGCGGCCACGGGCGTCGTGCGCGAGGCGCTGACGAACTGCGTGCGGCACGCGGCCGGCGCGGCGGTGGAGGTGCTGCTCGCCGGCGACGCGGAGCGGATCACGGTCCGGGTGGAGTCCCGCGGCGGCACAGGCGGGACCGGCCCGGCGCTGGCCGGATCCGGAACGGGGCTGGCGACCATCGCGACACGGATCCGCGCTCTGGGCGGCGACTTCTCCGCCGGCCCGGTCGCGGACGGCTGGTCGGTCCGCGCCACCCTGCCCCGGAAGGAGCCCGTATGACCACTCCCCCGTCCGCCACTCCCTCGTCCGCGTCCCCGGACGAGCGCCGTCCGACGGTCCTGCTCGCGGACGATCACGGCGCGATCCGCGCCGGCCTGCGCATCATGCTCGAGGCGCACGGCGTGGACGTCGTGGGCGAGGCGGCGGACGGGGAGGTCGCCGTCCGCAACACGCGGGCATTGCGCCCGGACGTCGTGCTGATGGACCTGCGGATGCCGGGCCGGGACGGGATCTCCGCCACCCGGGAGATCGTCGCGGAGCAGCTTTCGGACGTGCTCGTGCTGACGAGCTTCGACGAGGACGAGCTCGTGCACGGGGCGATCGCCGCCGGGGCCGCCGGGTTCCTGCTGAAGACGGCCGACGCGGCGACGCTCGTCGACGCCGTCCGCGCGGTGGCCGCCGGGGACGGCGTGCTGGACCCCCGCGTCACCCGCCGCGCGCTCGCTGCGGCGCGGGAGGGGACGCTCGCGGCCGGTGCGAGCGCGGGGTCCGAGGCCGCGGAGGCCCCGCTCGCCGAGCTGACGGCCCGCGAGCAGGACGTGCTCGACGGGATCCTCCACGGCTGGTCCAACGCGCAGCTCGCCGAGCGCCTGGGCATCTCGGTGCCGACGGTGAAGACGCACGTCTCCAACGTTCTCGCCAAGCTCGGCGCCCGCAGCCGCTCGCATGCCGCGGCGATCGTGGCGCGTCGGCGCGCGCACGAGCCGTCGAGTGGTCAGTTTCTGTGGGCTGACGGGCCCGCAACCCACAGAAACTGACCACTCGACAGAAGGGCTAGGGCGTGCGGCGGAGCGGGCGCGCGGCGGAGGAGAACAGGCCGGACAGGAGGGCGAGGCCGGCGAGGATGAACATCGTGTTCAGCAGGCCGATGTGCTCGCTGATGAAGCCCAGGACCGGCGGGCCGCCGAGGAACGCGACGTAGCCGATCGTGGCGGCGGCGCTCACCCGGGCGGCGGCCTTCGCGGGGTCGTCCGCCGCTGCCGACATGCCGAGCGGGAAGCCGAGCGACGCCCCGATCCCCCACAGGGCCGCGCCGAGGAACACGAGCACGAGGTTGCCGTCCGCGAAGATGAACAGCAGGATCCCGGCCGTCGCCGTCGCGGCGAGCACACGCAGGATCGGCACGCGCCCGAACCGGTCGACGAGCGGGCCGCCGACGAGCCGGACGGTCGTCATGCCGACCGAGAACACCGCGAGCGCGGCGGCGCCGAGCTCCGGGGCCGCGTGGTGCCCCTCCACCACGCCGAGCGCGAGCCAGTCGTTCGCGCCGCCTTCGGCGAAGGACATCCCGAGCATCACGATCCCGAGCGCGTAGGTCCGCGGCTCGCGCCACACCTCCAGCGCCGCGTGCATCCGCTCGCTCCAGGCGGGTTTCTCGGCGTCCTCCGGATCCTGCGTCGCCTCCCGGGCGGGCACGTTCAGGAAGCACACCACCGCGGTCACGACGATGAGCGCCCCCATGATGAGCGCGTGGGTCGCCACGTCCAGCCCGAGGCGGGCCGCCAGCGCAGCCGCTCCCGCGCCGAGCACGGTCCCGAAGCTGAAGAAGGCGTGGAACACCGGCAGGATGGTCTTCCCCATCTGCTGCTCGATGGCGGTCGCCTCGACGTTCATCATCACGTCGACGGTGCCGTTGCCCAGTCCGAACAGGACGAGGCCGATCAGCACGACCGGGAGGGAGCCGAGCACGTTGGTGCCGATGCCGATGAGCATCACGCCCGCGCCGAAGCAGAGCATCGACACGAGCATCCCCCGCCGGGCGCCCGTGCGCGCCATGACGGCCGGGCTGGAGGAGATGCCGACGATCGAGGCGATGCCCATGCCGAGCAGCAGCAGCCCCACCTGGGCCTTGTCGATCTCCAGGGCGGCCTTGATGTCGGGGACGCGCCCCGCCCACGTCGCCACCGACAGGCCGCTGGCGAGGAAGATCGCGAAGATCGCGGCGCGCCAGCGCACGAACTGGGAGCGGGTCAGGGCGGTGTCCATGACGGATAGCGTATCGAATCGATTCGATACGGGCGTCGCCGGCGGGTTATCCTCGGACCATGACGACCCCGCCGGGCCCCGGGCCAGAGACGCCGGATCGCGATCCCGCGCGCCGTGCCACGATCGCCGACGTGGCGCGCGCGGCGGGGGTGTCGCCCTCCACCGCCTCGGTCGTGTTCAGCGGGAAGGCGCCGGTGGCCGAGGCGACGAGGCAGCGCGTGATGGCCGCGGCGGCGGAGCTCGGCTACACCGGGCCGGACCCGCGGGCGGCGTCGCTGCGGCGGGGGAGGAGCGGGATCGTCGCCGTGGTGCTGGAGGAGCATCTGCGCACCGCGTTCCTGGATCCCGTCAAGACCGCGATGATGGACGGGCTCACCGACGGCGTCGCCACGCTGGGCGCGGGCGTCCTGCTCCTGCGCGACGACGCGGACGCCGGCAGTGACGCCCCGACGCTCGCCACCGCCCCGGTGGACGCGGTGGTGCTGATCGGCTGCAGCGGACGGATGCGCACCGCGCTCGACATCGTGCGCTCGCGGGGGCTGCCCGTCGTGGTGATCGAGGGGGACGCGGGCGACGAGGTGCCCCGGATCGAGCTCGACAACCGTGAGGCGGCGGGACAGCTCGCGCGCCATCTGCAGGGGCTGGGTCACGAGCGGGTCGCCACGGTCACCCTGCCGTTCGACGTGGAGCGGCGGCGGGGAGACGTGGACGAGGATCGGATCGCGCAGGGCACCGTCGAGGTCACCCGCGAGCGGCTGGACGGCGTCAGGGAGGTGTTCCCGGACGTCCGCGTGGTGGCGTCGTCGGGGAGCTTCATCGACGAGGGCGTCCTCGCGGGACGCCTGCTGTTCGCGGGGGGCGGGACCCGCCCGACCGCGGTCATCGCCCAGAGCGATCTGCTGGCCGCGGGCGTGATCCGCGCCGCGGAGGAGCACGGGCTGCGTGTCCCGGAGGACGTCAGCGTGACGGGCTTCGACGGCATCCGCGTGGACGGGCTCGGGTCCCACGTCCTCACGACCGCCGTGCAGCCGGCGGTGGAGAAGGGGCGTGCGGCGGGGGATGCCGTCGCGCGCATGCTGGCGGGGGAGCGGGCCGCGTCGATCCGGTTCACCTGCGTCTTCCGGGAGGGCACGACGAGCGGACCGGCCCCGACGAAGACGGCGGATGACGCCCCCGTGGACCGGAGGGGCGTCGGCGACCCGTAAAATAAGGAGTGAACCCGCCCGCCTGAGTCGATCCGTCGGCCGACGAGCCAGAGGAGACCGCTTGTGCTGACGCTCCTCGCCGTGTTCGCCCTCGCCTCGCTTCTGCTGCCGGTGCTGGTGCGCGCGGTCGGAGCCCGGGCCTTCGCCATCGCCGCCCTCGTGCCGGCGGCGGCCTTCGTCCACGCGGCGATGCTGACCCCAGCGGTCCTCGCCGGGAACGACGATCCGGCGCGGACGCCGTGGGAGAGCGTCCCGTGGATTCCGCAGCTGGGCCTGTCCCTCTCGTTCCGGATGGACGTGCTGGGCTGGGTGCTGACGCTCATCGTCACGGGCGTCGGGGCGCTCGTGCTCCTGTACTGCCGCTGGTACTTCCGCGACTCCACGTCGATCGGACAGTTCGCCGCGGTCCTGCTCGCCTTCGCGGGGGCGATGTACGGGCTCGTCCTCACCGACGACCTCGTCCTGCTCGTGATGTTCTGGGAGGTCACGAGCATCCTGTCCTACCTGCTGATCGGCCACTACCACCGGCGCGGGGCGAGCCGACGCTCCGCCCTGCAGGCGCTGCTGGTCACCACCCTGGGCGGTCTGGCGATGTTCGTGGGCGTCGTGCTCCTCGTCGTGGACACGGGGACGACGAGCATCGTGGCGATCCTCGAGGCCGCCCCCACCGGCGCGGTGGTGGACGCGGCGGTCGTGCTCCTGCTCGTGGGCGCCCTGAGCAAGTCCGCCATCTTCCCGTTCCACTTCTGGCTCCCCGGCGCCATGGCGGCCCCGACGCCGGTCAGCGCGTACCTGCACGCCGCGGCGATGGTGAAGGCCGGCATCTACCTGATCGCCCGGTTCGCGCCGGTCTTCGCCCTCTCCGCGCCGTGGCGCCCGATCGTCATCGCGCTCGGCGTCTTCACGATGCTGCTCGGCGGGATCCAGGCGCTGCGCGAGACGGACCTGAAGCGCATCCTCGCGTTCGGGACGGTCAGTCAGCTGGGATTCTTCACGATCGTGCTCGGCTACGGGACGCCGGACGCGGCGCTCGCCGGCCTCGCGCTGGTGATCGGGCACGCCCTGTTCAAGTCGGCGCTGTTCCTCATCGTCGGCGTGATCGACCGTCAGCTCTCCACGCGTGACATCACGGAGCTGTCCGGCGTCGGCCGTCAGGCGCCGGTGATCGCCACGGCCTCGTTCATCTCGGTCGCCTCGATGGTGGGCATCGCCCCGACCATCGGGTTCGTCGCGAAGGAGTCCACCCTGGCGGCGCTCTGGGAGGACGCGCTCGCCGGCTCGCCGTGGGGGATCGTGGCGATCATCGGTGTCGTGGTCGGATCCATGCTCACCGCGGCATATGGGGCGCGGTTCCTGTGGGGCGCGTTCTGGCGGAAGCGGACCGCCGACGGCAGTCCTATGCCGGAGACGGAATGGCCGGATCCGCCGTTCGGCTTCCTCGTGTCACCGGTGGTGCTCGCGGGGGTGAGCCTCGCCGCCGGCATCGGCGCGCCGTTGGTCGACAAGGCGCTCCAGGGGTACGCGGCGACCGCGCAGACCCCGGGGCACGACGGCACGCCGAGGGAGCCCGGTCACCTCGCGCTCTGGCACGGCTTCGAGCCCGCGCTGTTCCTCTCGATCGGAGCCATCGTCCTCGGCATCGGCCTGTTCCTGCTCACGCGCCGGACGGGCTGGGACGCGAAGCCGCGTCTGATCCCGTTCACCGCACAGGACGCGTACTACCTGGTGATGCGCGGCGTCGACCGGCTCTCGGTCGTGACCACCGGGCTCACCCAGCGCGGCTCGCTGCCGGTCTACGTCGGCACGATCTTCATCGTGGTCGTCGGCGCCGAGGTCACCGCGCTGGTGGCCGGCGAGGCGGCACGCGCCCAGCTCAGCGCGTGGCACACGCCGATCCAGGTCGTCGTCGCGCCGATCATGATCGCGGCCGGCATCATGGCCGTCCGGGCACGCAAGCGCTACACCGGCGTGGTCCTGGTCTCGGTCACCGGGCTCGGGATGGTCGTCCTGTTCGCTACCAGCGGGGCGCCCGACCTCGCCCTCACGCAGATCCTCGTGGAGACGGTGACCCTGGTGACCTTCGCGCTCGTGCTGCGGCGGCTGCCCGCGCAGATGGGCGAGCACAACGCGTCCGTCGGACGCGTTCCGCGCGCGGTGCTGGGTGCCGCGGTCGGCATGACGATGGCGCTCGTCGCGGTCCTCGCCACGAGCGCCCGCGTCGCTGACCCGATCTCCGAGGCGTTCCCGACGCTCGCGTACGAGCTCGGCCACGGAAAGAACGTCGTCAACGTGGCGCTGGTGGACCTGCGCGGCTGGGACACCATGGGCGAGCTCTCGGTGCTCGTGCTGGCGGCGACCGGCGTCGCCTCCCTCGTGTTCGTGACGCACCGCGCCGACCGGCTCTCCAGCATGAGCGCGCTGCCCGACACCGCCCAGCTCGGCGTCGTGCCCGACGGCGCCCGCGGCCGCCGCACGCGCCACCGCCCGCTCGTGGAGACCACCGACGGCCTGCGGTTCCAGACGGCCGAGAACCGCGGAGGACCGCGTGCCTGGCTCATCGGCGGACAGCAGATGAAGCCGGAGAACCGCTCGATCCTGCTCGAGGTGATCGTCCGGATCCTGTTCCACACGATCATCGTCGTGTCGATCTTCCTGCTCTTCGCCGGCCACAACGCGCCGGGCGGGGGATTCGCCGGCGGTCTCGTCGCCGGCATGGCCCTGGTCATGCGCTACATCGCGGGCGGGCGCTGGGAGCTCGGCGCCGCCGCGCCCACGGACGCCGGTCGCCTCCTCGGCGCGGGGCTGATCCTCGCGGTGGGCGCCGCCGTGGTGCCGCTGTTCTTCGGCCTCGCTCCGCTCACGAGCACGTTCTGGGAGGCCGAGATCCCGGTGATCGGGCACATCGAGTTCGTGACCTCGACGATCTTCGACATCGGCGTGTACCTCGTGGTGATCGGGCTCGTCCTGGACGTGCTGCGCAGCCTCGGCGCCGAGGTGGACCGGCAGACCCTCGAGATGCGGGCCCGGGGGGTGCGCATCTGATGGACGTGTCGCTGACCCTGATCGTCATCATGGCCGTGCTCTTCGCCTGCGGGGTCTACGCGATGCTCGAACGGAGCCTCACCCGGGTGCTCATCGGGTTCCTGCTCCTGGGGAACGCCACCAACCTCCTGCTGCTGATCGTGATGGGCTTTCCCGGCAAGGCGCCGTTCTACGGGGTCGACGGCGAGGTCAGCGACCCGCTGCCCCAGGCCCTCACGCTCACCGCCATCGTCATCACGTTCGCCGTCTCGGCGTTCCTGCTCGCGCTCATCTACCGCTCCTGGCAGCTCGGTCAGGCCGACACGGTGGAGGACGACGCGGCGGACATCGCGCTGCGCGGTCGTACCGAGGACGAAGAGGACCTCATGGAGGACGAGGGGGATCCCGCGGACGAGGAGGCCACGACGGACTTCGTCGGCGTCGACACCGCGCCCATCCGGATCCTGCACAGCCGTGACCTCGACGCCATCGTCGACGACGCTCCCATGGACGTCCCGGCCATGCCCGCCGCGGCGCCGGTCGATCGCGGGCCCACGGCCGCCGAGCCGGATCCGGGTTCCGCGCACGGGACGGACACGGCAGGCACGGACGACAGCGACGGCACGGGGAACGGGGGAGCGCGATGAACGCCCTCGTCCCGCTGCTCGTGGCCCTGCCGCTGCTGGGCGCGGCCGTCACGCTCGTCTTCGGCCGGAACAACCGGGTCCAGGTGATCGTCTCCGTCGTGACCCTGGGGCTTGTCTCGGTGATCGCGGCCGTCCTGCTCGTCGCCGTCGACGCCTCCGCGGCGCCGTTCGCGGTCGAGGTCGGCGGCTGGCCCGCTCCGTTCGGGATCGTGCTCTACGTGGACCGGCTGGCGGCGCTGCTCGTGCTCATCTCGAGCATCGTGCTCGTCGCGGTCCTGCTGTTCTCGATCGGCCAGGGCTCGGCGGACGGGGCCGAGGAGACGCCGATCTCCATCTTCAACCCGTCGTACCTCATCCTCGCCGCGGGCATCTTCAACGCGTTCATCGCGGGCGACCTGTTCAACCTCTACGTGGGCTTCGAGATCCTGCTCGTGGCCTCGTACGTGCTCATCACGCTCGGCAGCACGGAGTCCCGGATCCGCACCGGCGCGGTCTACATCGTCGTCTCGCTGGTGTCTTCGATCCTCTTCCTCGCCTCGATCGCCATGATCTACGGCGCGCTGGGGACCGTGAACATGGCGCAGATCGCCCAGCGCATGGGGGAGCTCCCCCAGGACACGCAGCTCGTCCTGCACCTGATGCTCGTCATCGCGTTCGGGATCAAGGCCGCCGTGTTCCCGGTGTCCTTCTGGCTGCCCGACTCCTACCCGACGGCCCCCGCCCCGGTCACGGCGGTGTTCGCCGGCCTGCTGACCAAGGTGGGCGTGTACGCGCTGATCCGCACCGAGACCCAGCTGTTCGCCTCGAACAGCATCGACACGGTCCTTCTCGTCGTGGCGCTGGCCACCATGATCGTCGGCGTGCTGGGCGCCGTCGCGCAGGCGGAGCTGAAACGGATCCTGTCCTTCACGCTGGTCAGCCACGTGGGGTACATGGTGTTCGGCCTGGCGATCGCCACGCCCGCCGCCATCGGGGCGACGGTGTACTACATCGTCCACCACATCGTCGTGCAGACCACCCTGTTCCTCGCGGTGGGTCTCGTCGAGCGTCGGGCGGGCAGCACGTCGATCCTGCGAGTCAAGGGGCTGATGAAGGCCGCTCCGCTCATCGCCGTGCTCTACTTCGTTCCCGCGATCAACCTCGGCGGGCTTCCGCCGTTCTCCGGGTTCATCGGCAAGTTCGCCCTGTTCGAGGCCGCGGCGAGCGTCGGCACCCCGTTGATGATCGTGCTGATCGTGGGCGGCGTCGTCACGTCGCTGCTGACCCTGTACGCCCTCATGCGCGCCTGGAACCTCGCGTTCTGGCGCGAGGAGGAGGACTCGACGGCGACGGAGGAGCGGATCGCGTACCTCGGCAAGGCGCCGGCCGCGGGGGACCAGCAGGAGCAGCGACGGATCCCGCGGATCATGACCGTGGCCACCGGCGGCATGGTCGCCGTGACGCTGGCGCTGACGGTGTTCGCCGGACCGATCTATGCGCTGTGCGACCGGATCGGCGAGGCGCTCCTGCAGCCGATCGTGCTCGTCACCGAGGGCGCGGCGGACGACGGGACGGGGGACGCGCCATGAGCCCCGAGACCAAGCGCGGCCTCTGGCGCGACATCCGCACGCAGCTGCCGTTCCTGCTGTGGCTGATCGTCCTGTGGATGCTGCTGTGGGGCCAGTTCACGGTGCTGTCCCTCCTCACCGGCATCGCGGTGGCCGTGTTCGTCACCCGCGTGTTCCGGCTTCCCACCGTGGAGCTGTCGGGCCGGATCAACCTGTGGTGGACGGCCGTGCTGCTCGTCCGGTTCCTCGCGGCCGTGGTCCACGGATCCCTCACCGTCGCCCTTCAGGTCCTGAATCCGCGACGCCAGCCCGGCACCGCCATCATCGCGGTGCCGCTGCGCTACGCCGACGACCTCGTGATGACCCACGTGGCCGTCACCGCCTCGCTCATCCCCGGTTCGCTCGTCGTGGAGGCGGATCGCGACAACCGCACGCTGTACCTGCACGTGATCGGGGTCCGTTCGCGGGCGGACGCCGATCGCCAGCGGGCCGGGGTGCTGCGCTGGGAGCGCCGCATCGTCCGGGCGCTCGGGTCCCCGGCGCAGATGCAGGCGCTCCGCGCGGACGAGGAGCGCGCCGGGGAGCGGGGTGCGTCCGCGCACACGGCCGGACTCGACCGGGGCGACGGCCGCCGCGCCCGCCGCCCGGAGGGAGGCGCATGAACCCGCTGCTGCTCGTCATCATGATCGTGTTCGGCATCGCGGCGATCCTCACCGTGATCCGGATCGTGATCGGGCCGTCGATCCTCGACCGTGCGGTCGCCAGCGACGTGCTGCTCACGGAGGTGATCTGCGTGCTGGGCGCGGAGATGGCCATCAACCAGCACATCCGGACGCTCCCGGTGCTGCTGATCGTCGCAGCCGTCGGCGTCTTCGGCTCCATCTCCGTCGCCCGCTACGTCGCACGGAGGGACAACACGCCGTGAACCTCTTCGACCTCGTGATCCCGGATGCAGTGATCGACACCGCGGTGCTGATCCTCATCCTCCTGGGCGCCGTGCTGTGCCTCACCGCGGCGATCGGGCTGCTGCGCTTCCGGGACGTGCCGACCCGCCTGCACGCGGCCACGAAGCCGCAGGTGCTCGGCCTGCTGCTGATCTGCGTCGCGATCGCGCTGTCCCAGCGCTCCGTGATGGGCATCCTGCTCGGCGCGCTGCTGGTGGTCCCCGTCGTGCTCATGCAGTTCGCGACCGCGCCGCTGTCGGCGCACATGGTCGGCCGCCAGGCCTACCGCAACGACACGATCGACCGTCGCGAGCTGGTCGTCGACGAGCTCGCGGAGTCCCGGGAGACGCCGCCCGCCGCGGGCGGCTGAGCGGCGTCAGCCGGTCTTCGCCGGCGGGAACGTCTGGCGGAGGAAGTCGACGATGAGCTCGACGGCCGGGCGCGAGTCGCTGATGAGCGTCTCGTGGCCGTGCCCGGGGATGAGCTCGAACCGGGCGTCGCTCAGGCCGTCGACCACCGACTGGCACCACGGCGCCGGGCACACGGGGTCCGATGCGCCGCGCAGCACGAGCGTCGGCACGCGGATGCGGGAGAGGGCCTCCTCGGGGCGATGCGTCACGGTCGCCCGGACCTTCGCGGCGAGATGCGGACCCGCCCGCAGATACTCCCGGGCGCCGCGGAGGAAGACCCGCGGATCCAGCCGGAGGATGTCGCGCCCCAGCCGCAGGGCCTGCTTGAGGACGCCGCGGGCGCTCTGGTCGACCGTGGGCGCCGCCAGCACGACCGCGGCGACGAGGTCGGGGTGGCGCGCCGCCAGCTCGACGGCGATCTGGCTGCCCATGGAGTGGCCGACGACGATCGTGTCGCGACGGTCCTCCGAGCGGAGGAAGGCGGCGACGAGCTCGGCGTGCTCCGCCATCGTGAGCGGGCGCTCGGGCTCCGGCGCCTCGCCGAAGCCGGGCAGGTCCACGGCGACGACCGTGCCCTCCAGCCCCTCGGCGTCACCCAGCGGCGTGTCCGCGAGGTGCTCGACGAGGTCCACGAACACGCTGCGCCCCATCCCGAGCCCGTGCAGCAGGACGTAGACGGGAGCGGCGCGTCCGAAGGTCTCGCCGACGAGCACCGCGCCGCTCGGCACGCCGACGACGCCCGCGCGATCGGCGTCGAACTCCCGGACGGCGGCGTCGGAGTCGCGGCTCAGGAGCGGTCGGGGCACCCTCCGACCCTAATGCGCGGGGCGGCGCGGGCCGGAATCGGCGGCTCCGCGGTCGGAGGTCAGGGGTGCGCGGAGGCCGGATCGAGGAGGTCGCCCTGGGGGGCGTCCGCCGCGGTCATCCGCTCCAGGAAGCGGATCACCGCGCCCCGCTCGACGGGGGACATCGCGGCGGCGACCGCGAACCGTCGCGCGTGCTGGCGGCCGATGGTGTCGTGGGCGGACCTTCGGGTCGAGGCGGTGACGCGGATGGCCACGGTGCGCCGGTCGGTGGGGTGGGCCGACCGGATCAGGTGCCCGCCCGCGACGAGCCGGTCGACGAGCTTGGTCGTGGAAGCGCTGGAGATGCCGACCTCCTGCGCGATGAGCTTGGGGGTGGCGACCTCGCCGCGCTGCTGGGCGCGCATGATGACCCGGATGGCGCGCATGTCGGTCTCGTTGAGACGCATGAACCGGGCTGAAGCCTCGGACAGCGCCCGCGCGGCGCTCTGCCACGTCCCCAGCGCCTCCATCACCGCGAAGGACTGCTCGACGTCCTCTTCGGAGAGGCCGTCGATGTCCACGAGGTCGGGGTCGATGGACGCGTGTCGGCGACCCCTCGGCGGGTGTTCTCTCTCGGCCACGGCTCCATCGTACTGTCTTATGCTAGGTTGAATTCTTGCCAGGCTAAAGAAATGAGGATCCGGTGGAGATGGTGGTTCTCGTCGATGACGCCGGCACTGCGGTCGGCACGCATCCCAAGGCGACCGTGCACACGCGGACGACACCGCGGCATCTCGCGTTCTCCTGTCACGTCGTCGACGACGAGGGGCGCGTTCTGATGACCCGCCGGGCGCTCGGGAAGCAGACGTGGCCGGGGGTCTGGACGAACGCGTTCTGCGGTCACCCCCGACCGGGGGAGGACCTCGAGGAGGCGGTCCACCGGCGCGCCCGTTTCGAGCTGGGCCTGGAGGTCGAGATCCTGGCCTGCCCCCTTCCGGACTTCGGGTACACGGCCGTCGACGCCTCAGGAGTGCGGGAGAACGAGCACTGCCCCGTGTTTCTGGCCCGCGCCGTCTCCGCCGTCGCGGCGAATCCGCGCGAGGTCGCGGAGACCCGCTGGACGACCGCGGCCGACCTCGCCGCGGCCGTCGACGCGGCTCCGTGGGCGTTCAGCCCGTGGCTCGTCGCACATCTCCCCGCCCTGCGACCCGCGCTGGCCGAGGCGGGCCGGCCGAGGGCGGAGCGAGGCCGTCCCCTCGCGGACGCGCTGTACGCCGCGTTCGACGATCGGCTCCGCGAGATCCTGGAGGAGGCGCGCCGGGAGGCCGCCGCCGGATTCGCGCCCGCGTACGCGCACCTGTGGGACGCGATCGGCGTCCTCGTGACGGGGGGCAAGAAGATCCGGCCGCGCCTGCTGCTCGGGGCCTACGCGGATCTCGGCGGCGCGGACCGCGCGGCCGCGATCGACGCCGCCTGCGCGGTGGAGATCCTGCACGCCGCCTTCGTCATCCACGACGACGTCATCGACGGCGACCTCACCCGTCGCGGCCGGGAGAACGTCACGGGCAGCTTCGCGTCCGAGGCCCGGACGCGCGGTGCGTCCCGGCGCGATGCGCGCGCGTGGGGGGAGGCCTCGTCGATCCTCGCCGGAGACCTCCTGCTGACCCGGGCGCACGCACTGCTCGCCGGCCTCGACGTCGCGGAGCCGGTGCGCTCGGCGGTGCTCCGGACCTTCGACGAGACGGTGTTCGAGACGGCCGCGGGCGAGCACACGGACGTGCGTCTGAGCATGCACCTGGATGCGGCGACGCCGGAGGACGTGCTGGCGATGATCGAGCAGAAGACGGCCGCGTACTCCTTCCGCGCGCCCCTGGTCCTCGCGGCGCTCCTCGCGGGGGCGCCACCGCGGACCATCGACGCGCTGGACCGGATCGGCCGGCGCATCGGCGTCGTGTACCAGCTCCGGGACGACGTGCTCGGGACGTTCGGCGACGAGCGGGAGACCGGGAAGTCCGTGCTCAGCGACCTGCGGGAGGGCAAGGAGACGCTGCTGATCTCCTTCGCGCGCACGGACCCGGGGTGGCCGGCCGTCGCGCGGCACTTCGGCGACGGCGGGCTGTCCGCGGACGACGGCGCCCAGATGCGGCGCGTCGTCGAGAGCTCGGGGGCGCGTGCGACGGTCGAGGCACTGATCGACCAGCGATGCGCCGAGCTCATGACGCTCATCGCGGACGCCGGCCTGCCGGGGCCCCTCGCGCAACGGCTCAGGGAGGTGACCGACGCCGGCAGCGTGCGTCGCGCATGACCGCCACCGGGCTGAGCCTCTACGACCGGGCGGCGACGGACAGCGCGTCGGTCGTCATCCGCCGGTACTCCACGTCGTTCGCCTGGGCGAGTCGCCTGCTGCCCGCGGGCGTTCGCACGCACATCTCCCGGATCTACGCGCTCGTGCGGGTCGCCGACGAGCTGGTCGACGGTCCGGCCGCCGATGCCGGCGTCGGCCGGGAGGATCGACGCCGCCTCGTCGACGACCTGGAGGCCGAGACGGCGCAGGCGATCGACCTCGGCTTCAGCACGAACCTCGTCGTGCACGCGTTCGCGCTCACGGCTCGGGAGCATCGCATCGGCGCCGATCTGTACGGCCCCTTCTTCGCGGCGATGCGCACCGACACCGAGGAGGTCGCGCTCGATGCGGAGGGTCTTCGGTCCTATGTGCACGGCTCCGCGGAGGTCGTGGGGCTCATGTGCCTCGCCGTGTTCGAGGGCGGTCGCCCTCGCAGCGACGAGGAACGGGGGATCCTCCGCGACGGCGCGGCGCGTCTGGGGGCGGCCTTCCAGAACGTGAACTTCCTCCGCGACTACGCCGCGGACCGGGGTGAGCTGGGGCGTCGATACGTCCTCGGCACCGAGCAGGGGCTGACGGAGGAGGCCAAGGCCGCGGCGCTGGCGCGGATCAGGGACGACCTGCGGGCGGCGGACGCGGCCATCCCGCTCCTCGATCCGTCCTGCCGGCCCGCGGTGTGGGCGGCGCGGACGCTCTTCGGCGAGCTGGCGATGCGCCTGGAGCGCACGCCGGCCGCCCTCGTCGCCCGGCAACGGGTGCGTGTCCCGGATCCGGTCAAGGCCGGGATCCTCGTCCGCGCGCTCGCTCGGAGGGCCCGATGAGCCGCGTGGTCGTGATCGGCGGGGGAGTGGCCGGCCTCGCCACCGCGTGCCTGCTCGCCCGCGACGGCCACGACGTCACGCTCTTGGAGCGGCGGGACGAGGTCGGCGGCCGGGCGGGGGCCTGGGAGCGCGACGGCTTCGTCTTCGACACCGGTCCGTCGTGGTACCTCATGCCCGAGGTGTTCGAGCACTTCTACCGCATGATGGGCACGACGACCGCGGAGCACCTGGATCTCGTCCGCCTCGACCCCGGTTACCGGGTGGTCGGCGAGCCCGGGGACGAGCGGGAGGATCCGCCGACCGACGTGCGGTCGGGGACCGACGAGGCCGCCGCCCTGTTCGAGGCGCGGGAGCCGGGGTCCGGCGAGCGCCTCCGGCGGTACCTCCGTTCGGCGACCCGGGCGTACCGGGCGGCGCTGGCCGCCTACCTCTACAACCCCTTCTCCTCGTGGCGGGCCTTCGCGTCGCCGGGTGTCCTGCGCAACGCCCCGGCCGTGCTGCCCCTGCTGACGCGGTCGCTGTGGTCGTCCGTGTCGCGGCGGTTCCGGGACGGCCGGCTGCGGCAGATCCTGGGGTACCCGGCCGTCTTCCTCGGCACGTCGCCGTTCGACGCCCCGGCGCTGTATCACCTCATGAGCCACATGGACCTCGTCGACGGCGTGCGGTATCCGCAGGGCGGGTTCCGCCGGTTCGTCGCCTCGCTCGCCGATCTCGCCGAACGCCACGGAGTCGTCGTCGAGAGGGGCGCCGAGGCGGTCGCGATCCGCTCGGAGGGCGGCGTCGTCCGCGGCGTGGAGACGGTGCAGGAGGGGCGTCGGCGGCTCCACGCCGCGGACATCGTGGTGTCCGCGATCGACGAGCACCACACGGAGACCGCGCTGCTCGCCGAGGCGGATCGCTCCTACCCCGCTCGTCGCTGGGAGCGGCAGGTCACCGGCCCCGGGGCGGTGCTGGTGATGCTCGGCGTGCGGGGGCGCCTGCCGCAGCTGCGCCACCACACCCTCTTCTTCGCCGACGACTGGCACGACAACTTCGACGCGATCTTCGGCCCTCGGCCGCGAATCCCGGACCCCGCCTCCCTCTACGTGTGCATGCCCAGCGCGACCGACGACACGGTGGCGCCGGAGGGCTGCGAGAACCTGTTCGTCCTCGTGCCCGTGCCGCCCGACGTCGGGATCGGCCGCGGGGGCGTCGACGGGGCGGGGGACCCTCTCGTGGAGGAGGTCGCGGACCGGGCCGTCGCGCAGATCTCCCGCTGGGCGGGCGTCCCGGACCTCGCGTCGCGCGTGGCCGTGCGCCGGACGATGGGGCCGGGTGACTTCGCCGAGGAGTTCCACACCTTCCGCGGCAGCGCGCTCGGCCCCGCCCACACGCTGCGCCAGAGCGCCTTCCTCCGCGGCGTCACGCGGTCGCGCCGCATCGAGGGGCTCCTCTACACCGGAGCGACCTCCGTCCCCGGCGTCGGGCTGCCGATGTGCCTGATCGGCGCGGAGCTCGTCCTCAAGCACGTGCGCGGCATCCGCACGCCCGGACCCCTGGAGGAGCCGTGAGCCTCGTCTACGCCGCCGCCCTGCTCGGGAGCGGGGTGTGCATCGGCCTCCTCGACGCCCGGTTCCGGCTGGCCTTCGCCCGCGCGCCGATCCGCACCGGCGTCCTGCTGGCCGTCGGGGTGGCGTTCTTCCTGGCGTGGGATCTCGTCGGCATCGCCACCGGGGTGTTCCGCCACCTCGACTCCCGGTGGGCAACGGGGATCCTGGTCGCCCCGCAGCTGCCCGTCGAGGAGCTGCTGTTCGTCGCCTTCCTCTGCTACCTGACGCTCGTGCTGCTCGGCGGAGCCCGGCGTCTCGCGGCACGGAGGGCGGCGCGGTGACGTACCTGGTCATGTCCCTGCCGTTCATCGGCGTCGGCATCGCGGCGTTCCTCGCGGGCGGCGTCCGGGCCCGCGCGCGAGGGACCGCGGGCGGATACCTCCGGACCTGGGCGATCACGACGGCCGCGCTGGTCCTGCTCACGGCGGTCTTCGACAACGTCATGATGGCCGCCGGGCTCTTCGACTACGGGGACCGGCACACGAGCGGGATCCGGTTCGGACTCATGCCCGTCGAGGACTTCCTCTACCCCGTGGTCGGCACGATGCTGCTCGGCGGTGCGGCCGAGCTCCTTCGCGGCACCGATCGCCGGAGCGTCTCGTGAGCGGCGTCCTCGGCACCGTCCGTGCGCTCGTGGCGACCTCGCGGCCCCTGAGCTGGATCAACACCGCGTACCCGTTCGCCGCAGTCGTCGTGCTCACCACCGGCCGGATCGACGCGGCGCTGGTCGTGGGGACGCTGTTCTTCCTCGTCCCGTACAACCTCCTGATGTACGGCGTGAACGACGTCTTCGACCACGCCTCCGACATCGCGAACCCCCGCAAGGGCGGGGTCGAGGGGGCGCTGCTGCCGACGCGTCTGCACCGGGCCGCCCTCCTCTGGTCCGTCACGCTCGCGGCGCCCTTCGTCGTGGCGCTCCTCGTGCTCGGCGCGGCGAGGCCGTGGTCGTGGGCGGTGCTGGCGCTCAGCCTCTTCGCCGTGGTCGCCTATTCGGTCCCGGGGCTGCGCTTCAAGGAGATCCCGGTCCTCGACTCGCTCACCTCGAGCGTGCACTTCGTGTCGCCGGCGCTGTACGGCCTGGCGCTGGCGGGGACCGAGATCACCCCGCCGATCGTCGTCGCGATGGTCGCGTTCCTGCTCTGGGGCATGGCGAGTCATGCCTTCGGCGCGGTCCAGGACATCGTGCCCGACCGTGAGGCGGGGATCGGGTCCGTCGCCACGGCGCTCGGAGGCGCGACGACCGTCCGGCTGGCCGTGCTGCTCTGGACCGGCGCGGGGGTCCTCGTCGCGTTCACGCCGTGGCCGGCCGCGCTCGCGGCGCTCGCCGCGGTGCCGTACGTCGCGAGCGCCTGGCCGTACCTGCGGGTCTCCGACGAGGCGTCGGGCACCGTGAACCGCGCCTGGCGACGGTTCCTCGCAATCAACTACGCGACCGGATGCGCCCTCACGATCCTGCTCATCCTCTGCGCCAGGGAAGGACTCTTCTCATGACCCGCGTGCTCGTCACCGGAGCGACCGGATACATCGGCGGTCGGCTCGTGCCCCTGCTCCTCGAGGCCGGCCACGAGGTCGTCTGCCTCGTGCGGGCGCCCTGGAAGCTCGCCGACGTGCCCTGGCGCGACCGCGTCCGCGTGGTCGAGGGCGAGGTCTCGGACGGAGCGGCGCCCGCCATGGACGGGGTCGATGTCGCCGTCTACCTCGTGCACTCCCTCGGGGCCGGTCGCGGCTTCGGCGCGAGCGAGAGCGGCGACGCCGAGGCCTTCGCCGCGGCGGCGGAGAACGCGGGCGTGGGCCGCATCGTCTACCTCGGCGGTCTGCACCCCGACGGGGTGGCGCTGTCCGCCCACCTCGCCTCCCGGGCCGCGGTCGGGCAGGTGTTCCTCGAATCCCGCGTCCCGGCGCTCGTCTTCCAGGCGGGCATCGTGATCGGGTCGGGCTCCGCCTCGTTCGAAATGATCCGCCACCTCACCGAGGTGCTGCCCTACATGCCCGCGCCGCGCTGGGTGCGCAACCGCGTCCAGCCGATCGCCGTGCGCGACGTGCTGCGGTACCTCGTGGGGGCCGTCAGCATCCCCGAGACGCTGAACCGGACCTTCGACATCGGGGGTCCGGACGTGCTGCGGTACGGGCAGATGATGAACGGCTATGCGGTGGAGGCCGGCCTGCCGCAGCGGCCGATCGCCGCACTGCCCGTCCTCACGCCGTGGCTCGCCTCGCAGTGGGTGAACCTCGTGACGCCGGTGCCCCGGCGGATCGCGGTGCCGATCATCGCATCGCTGCAGAACGACTGCGTGGTGCGCGAGCACGACATCGACCGGTATCTGCCCCCGCCCGCGGAGGGCCTGCTGCCCTACCGCACGGCCGTCCGCCTCGCCCTGCGCCGCGAGCGGGAGGGCGCCGTGGAGACGAGCTGGCAGGACGCGACCGTGCCCGGAGCGCCGAGCGACCCGCTGCCGAGCGACCCGGACTGGTCCGGCCACACCGTCTACACCGACGTCCGGGAGCGGCGCAGCGACGCGCCGGCCGAGGCGGTGTGGCGCGTCATCGAGTCCATCGGCGGGGCCAACGGCTGGCACTCGTCGCCCGTGGCGTGGGCGGCCCGCGGGTGGCTGGACCGGATCACGGGCGGCGTCGGGATGCGTCGCGGCCGACGCCACCCCACGCGGCTGCAGACCGGCGACGCGGTGGACGTGTGGCGGGTGGAGACGATCGATCGCGGACGCTCGCTGCGCCTGCGCGCGGAGATGCGGATGCCGGGACGGGGCTGGCTGGAGCTCGGCGTCGATCCGGACGGTGACGGGAGCGTCTACCGTCAGCGCGCGGTGTTCTTCCCGAAGGGTCTTCTCGGGCGCCTCTACTGGGCCGTGCTGCTGCCGTTGCACGGCGTGATCTTCGGGGGGATGGTGGCGAGCATCGTGCGGGAAGCCTCTCGACCGGAGGGGGACCCGTCGTGAGGCTCTGGTCGCTGCATCCGCGGTACCTCGACCGGGCGGGGCTCGTCGCCGGGTGGCGCGAGGCGCTTCTCGCGCAGGCCGTGATCCTCGCACCCGAGCGCGGCTACGCGCGGCATCCGCAGCTGCTCCGGTTCCGCCGCGCCGAGGATCCCCTCGCCGCGATCGGGGACTTCCTCTCCGTCCTCGCCGACGAGGCGGACCGACGGGGATACCGTTTCGCGCGCGAGCGGATCCGGGCGACCGGGTCCGCCGCGGAGCTGTCCGTCACGACGGGCCAGATCGCCTACGAGTGGGGGCATCTGAGGACGAAGCTGCAGACACGCAGCCCGGAGGTCTGGGAGCGGTGGCGGACGATCGAGACCCCCGACCCGCACCCGTGCTTCGCCGTCGTCCCCGGCCCGATCGCGGACTGGGAGCGGGTGCTCCCTCCGGCCCGATCCGCCCGGAGGCCCGATCATGCCCCCGAGCACGCCCAAGACCCGACCCCGCCCGCCGAGAGGCCCGACGACAGGAGAGACGCATGACCGACGCCGTCCCGACCATCCGCCGTGAGACCAAGCCGCCCCGCGCCGGCGCCGCCCACTTCGATCCGGGCGCCGTGGTCGCCTCAGCGACCCCGGCCGCGCAGGGCGGGCGTCCCTTCGTCGAGGAGCCCGTCGCGTACGACGCCGTGCTCCTGTCCGGCTTCGGCGGACCCGAGGGGCAGGACGACGTGATGCCGTTCCTGCGCAACGTCACCCGCGGCCGTGGGATCCCCGACGCGCGCTTGGAGGAGGTCGCGCACCACTACCGGCACTTCGGCGGCGTGAGCCCGATCAACGGCCAGAACCGCGCCCTGCGCGACGCCCTCCGCTCGGCGCTCGCCGCGGCCGGGCTCGACCTGCCCGTGTACGGGGGCAACCGCAACTGGGCGCCCTACCTCGACGACGTGCTCGCCGAGGCCGCGGCGGACGGCGTCCGCCGGATGATCGCGATCCCGACGAGCGCGTACTCCTCCTACTCGTCCTGCCGGCAGTACCGCGAGGACTGGGCGGACGCGCTGGAGGCCTCCGGGCTGGACGGCGTGCTCCAGATCGACAAGGTGCGTCAGTTCTTCTCGCACCCCGGGTTCGTCCTGCCCTTCGTGGAGGGGCTCCGCGAGGGGATCGCGGAGGCGGAGCGCGCGGGGCACGAGCGGTCCGGCATCGAGGTGCTGTTCACGACGCACAGCATCCCGTCGGCGGATGCCGAGCTGTCGGGAGCCGGGAGGTTCGCCGGGGTGGACGGAGGAGGGTACGCCGCGCAGCACCTCGCGGTGGCCGAGCACGTCATGGCGGAGGCGGCGCCGGGCGTCTCGTGGCGGCTCGTCTACCAGTCGCGGTCCGGGGCGCCGTCCACCCCGTGGCTGGAGCCGGACGTGAACGACGCGATCGCCGCGCTCTCCGGCCGCACCGCGGTCCTGGTCGTGCCGATCGGGTTCGTGAGCGACCATCTCGAGGTGCTGTGGGATCTGGACCGGGAGGCCAGGGAGACCGCCGAGGAGGCCGGGCTGTGGTTCGGCCGGGTCGCGACGCCCGGTGTGCACCCGGCTTTCGTGGACGCGCTCGTGGATCTCGTGCGCGAGCGGGTGGTCGGTCGCCCGGTGGCGCAGCGTGCCGCAGTGACCCCGATCGGCGTCTGGTACGACGTCTGCCGGCCCGGGTGCTGTGTGAAGGCGGGGGTCGCCCCCGGGCCGGCCATCGCCGGCGTCGCCCCCTGACGGGCGCGGTTGTCGGTCGTTGAGCGAGGAGCGCAGCGAAGTGACGAAACGCGCTCACCCGGGGTGCGGCCGCTGCGCGATGGCCTCGTCCGTCGCGCAGTCCCCCGCCGTCCTTCGGTCGGCTCCCGCCAGGCCCGATGCCGGCGCGTCGGACGAGGCCATCGCTCCGCTCGGCTCCCGGTCGACACTCCTTCCGGTCTCCTTCCGGTCGTTGAGCGAGGAGCGCAGCGACGAGACGAAACGTGGCGACCCGGGGCTGCGGCGTGGGTGCGGTCCGCTGCGCGATGGCCTCGTCCGTCGCGCGGTCCCCCGCCGTCCTTCGGTCGGCTCCCGCCAGACCCGATGCCAGCGCGTCGGACGAGGCCATCGCTCCGCTCGGCTCCGGGGCGACTCCTTCTTCCGGTCGTTGAGCGAGGAGCGCAGCGACGAGACGAAACGTGGTGACCCGGGGCTGGTACGCGTTTCGTCTCGCCGAGACGCGCTCGCTCAGCGAGCGGAGGGGGTGAGGCGCAGGGTGTCCCGGGTCGCCGCGTCGACGGCCTTCGGCGTGAACGCCCACGGCGTCTGCCGTCCGGCGCGCCAGTCCTCGTTCTGATCCGTGTAGTGCTCGTGGAACGCATGGCCGCTGGCGCCGGTCAGGTGGTTCCACGTCGAGCGGTCGAAGTCGGACAGGTCGATCACCATGCGCATGGACGGCACGGTCGTCGTCGCATACGACTCGCCCAGCACCCACCCGGTCGCGTCGACGACCGAGGATCCTCCGCCGACCGGGAAGGGGCCGCGGTTGAACAGGGCCTCGACGGGGGCGATGCCCGAGGTCCCGAGCGTCTGGTGGGTCAGCGTGATCGCGTGCAGATCGCCCCAGTTCCAGCGGCTGACATCGGTGCCCTGCAGCCCGGAGAGCTCGTCGTAGGCCTGCTCGGCGGCCAGCGCCAGCATTTCGTCCCGGCCGGCGACGCCGAGCGTCTCGTTCGTCCACATCGCGTTGTCCGGGTCGTCCAGCAGCGCGCCGACCACGGTGAACAGGCGCCCCTGTCCGTCGAGCGGCAGCGGCACCTCCCGCTCCACGAACAGATCGTGCGCGAGGTTCGACCACAGCACGTTGGCGTACGCGGCCGCGGCGGAGTCCGCGGAGTTCTGGGCGTCCCACGTGGACAACAGCTTCACCGCGCTCTTCGGTCCGGCGCCGGAGACCTCGACGTCGCGCATCGCGGTCGCGAGCTGCTTGCCGATCCAGAACTCCTGGTCGTACTGGATGTCGGCCAGGTCCTGCGCCGTGAGGGGGCCGGCGGCGGATCGCCGCTCGATGAGCGCCTCGATGCGCGCGGCGCGATAGCCGGCGTCCCAGTCGCGGGAGAGGAAGTACGGGTAGTCGTCGTCCACGATCGCGTTGTTCGCGGTGACGATGTAGCCCTCCTCCGGGTTGTACGAGACCGGAAGATCCTCGAAGGGGATCTCGCCCTGCCAGTCGTAGGCGCTGGACCAGCCGGGCTGGGGCAGCCACCCGTTCCCGGCGCCGCGGATGGGCAGCCGCCCCGGGGTCTGATAGCCGATGTTGCCCTCGGTGTCGGCGTAGACGAGGTTCTGCGCCGGGACGTCGAAGAGCGCGGCCGCGGCCCGGAAGTCGTCGAAGTCCTTCGCCGTGCCCATCCGGAAGATGGCGGTGGAGGTCGTGCCGGGATCCAGGGCCGTCCAGCGCAGGCTCACGGCGTACTCGCCCGGCCAGGACTCCACGTCCGCGGGAGGCGGGCCGACCTGCTCGACGCCCCCGACCACGCCGGTCGTGATCCGGGGGTCCTCGGCGATCGCAGTGAAGTCCGCGGTCAGCCCGGACACGATCGGCCCGTGCACCGTGCTGCGGATGGTGAGGGGGACGTCCTCGCCGCCGGCGACCTTGATCGTCTCCTCACGGACCTCCAGCGGATCCCCGCGCCCGTCCCGCCAGTAGGCGTTGCCGTTCACCTTCTCGACGTACAGGTCGGCGACGTCGGTCGTGAGGTTCGTGAACCCCCAGGCGACCGTCGCGTTGTGGCCGATGACGATGCTCGGCAGGCCCGAGAACGAGAACCCGGCGACGTCGAACGGGCACTCGTCGGAGACGGTCGTGCAGCGCAGCCCCATCTGGTACCAGACCGACGGCAGGGACGCCCCGAGGTGGGGGTCGTTGGCGAGCAGCGGCATGCCGCTCTCGGTGAGATCGCCGGAGACGACCCACGAGTTCGAGCCGATGCCCTCGCCGGGGTCGCCGAGCAGGGCGTCGACGGCGCCGAGGACGCCGTCCGCCTCTGTCCAGCGGATGCCGGGGGTGGCCGCCGCGCCGGCGCCGTCCGCGGCCGGGGTCTCGGTGCTGCTCGGGGTCGGCGTGCCGGCGTCCTCCGCCTCCGCCTCGCCCTCGGCGGGCGCCCCGGCACCGGTGCCGGCGGGCGCCGCGGGGGTGCCCTCGCCCGACAGGTCGGTGATCACCGGCACGATGACCGGGTTCCTGTCGAACGGGTACCCGGGATACGCGGCGTCGATGGTGGCCGCGTCCGTCGTCTGGGCGAGGATCGCCCTGGTCGTCTCGTCCTCGATGTTGGTCCGCAGATCCCAGGCCATCGCTTTCAGCCAGGCCACCGAGTCGGCGGGCTCCCACGGCTCGGGCGTGTAGTCCGGATTGGTCATGCCGATCACGGCATATTCCAGGGACGCCTCCGCGCCGGTGTTCTCGGCGAGGTATGCGTTGACCCCTTCGGCGTACGCCTCGTAGTAGCTCCGCGTGGTCTCGTCCATCGCGTCGACCTCCTGCTGGGCGATCTCGTGCCAGCCGAGGGTGCGGAGGAACTTGTCCGTCTCCACCTGCGACGCGCCGAACAGCTCCGCGACGCGGCCGCTGGTGACGTGCCGGCGGAAGTCCATCTCGAAGAAGCGGTCCTGAGCGTGCACGAAGCCCTGCGCGAAGAAGAGGTCGTGCGTGCTGTCGGCCGACACCGTGGGGATCCCGCGGTCGTCCCGCTGCACCGTGACCGGGGCCTCGAGCCCGGACAGCGCGAGCTCGCCGGTGGTCTGCGGGAAGGAGCGCTGGATCGTCCAGACGACGAAGAAGGCCGCCGCGGTCGCGAGGACGACGATGCCGGCGAGCACGCCGAACGCCACCCGTCCGACGATCCGGCCGATCCGTCGCCTCGGGCGGGGCTCGGCGGCGGAGGGGGGAAGAGTCGTCGACATCGCGCGTCCTTCGTTCCGGCTGACACGCAGTCCCACGATTCGGGTTCGCGGGTCTCTGCGAGGAGATGCCCTCGCATCCTAGCGCGCGGCCCCTGAGCCGCCCGGGAGCGGACGCCGTGGGGCCTCACATGAGGCGGGTGGACTCCAGGGCCCGCAGCAGCTTCTGGTTGAACCCGATGAGCGGAAGGCGCAGCACCAGGCCGAGCAGCAGCGCGGGCACCGCGAACAGCGCGAGGGAGCCGAGCGAGACCCAGTAGTCGTTCTCGTAGATCCCCGCGATCGCCGAGCGCATCGCGTTGACCGCGTGGGTGGCGGGGAGGAACGGGCTGACGCCCTGGAACCACTCCGGCAGCACCTGCAGCGGGTAGGCGCCGCCGGAGCTGGAGATCTGGACGACCAGGAGCAGCACGGCGAGGGCCTTGCCGGCGTTTCCGAACGTGACGACGAAGGTGTAGACGATCAGCGTGAACACCAGGGACATGACCCATCCGGCCAGGATCAGCAGGAACGGGTGCGCCGGCTGGACCTGGGTGAACAGTACGCTGCCGAGGCACACGAGCGAGCTCTGCAGGAACCCGACGAGGGCGAAGACGCCGAAGCGCCCGAGGTACGTCTGCGCCGGGGAGAGTGCGGGGAGGTCGGTCCCCGCGCCCTGGGGCGGGTCCACGCGGATCGACACGGAGATGAGCAGGGCCCCGACCCAGAGCGCGAGCACGGTGTAGAGGGGCGTCATCGCCGCGCCGAAGCTGACGACCGAGAAGACGGGGACCCGTTCCAGGGCCACGGGCTGGGCGAGGTGGGTCGCGAGCGCCTTCGGGTCCGCGCCGATCACATCGGTGAGCTCGGTGAGGTCGCCCGTGTCGATGGCCTTGCCCAGCGCGGCGGAGAGCGCGTCGAAACGGCCCGCGGTCTCGGAGAGGGACGCGGAGATCCCCGTGGTCAGCGTCTCGGCGTTGGTGAGAGCGGTGCTCAGGGAGTCGGATCCGGAGAGGGACGCGGCCACCGAGGAGAGGTCGGCGCCGATCGCGTCGATGTTCCCGCCGATGACGGACAGCGTGTCGGCCAGCGCGTCGAGCTTCGGCTGCAGGCTTCCCGTGTAGGCGTCGCGGGCGTCGTCGACCGCGGCTTTGGCCTCGGCGACCAGTCCGCTGATCTCGGCGTGAGCGGCCTGGCTCTCGGCGTTGCTGTCCGTGACCCGCGTCGCGGCCTCCTCCAGCCGGTCGTGCAGGGCCTGCTCCCGGGCGATGGCGGCGTCGATCCGGGAGACCACCTGGTCGAGCGGCCCTCGCGCCGCCTCGGGGAGGAGCGGGCGGACGTTCTGGACGAGGTCGTCGCGCAGCGTCCGGTGCTGGTCGATCTGGGTCTGGACGCGCGCGGCCGCGGCCCGCAGGGCGTCGGCGGTGGTGGCGGACTGCGCGTCCATCGCGGCGTAGACCTGGTCGATGCTGTCCGCGACGGCCTGATAGCTCTCGGAGGTGCCGGCGAGGGCGTCGCCGAGCGCGGCCGTGGTCGTGGCGAGCACGTCCTTCAGCTCCTGCGCGGCCGCCTTGCCCGCTCCCAGGGCGCCGGTCGCGTCGCGGAGCGCGGCGCCGGAGCCCTCGACGAGCTGCCCCGCGCTGTCGACGAGCGGGCGGCTGGAGGCGATCAGCGAGGTGAACATGTCGGCGGTGGACGCGCCCGCGCGCAGTTGCGCCGACACCTCGCCGACGTGGGCCTGGAGCCGGGAGAGCACGGCCTGGGTGTCCGCGTCGTCGAGGAAGGACGACAGCGACGTGATGATGTTCAGCGCCGCCTCGCCCAGGGTCTCGGTGAACACCTCGTTGATGCTGGTGGAGACCTCGCCCGCGCCCTGCTCGGTGATCTTCGGGGCGAGGGCGTTCTTCTTCTCGTTCGTGTAGTACTCGATCCGGGTGCGCTCGGACCCGTCGGCGTAGAAGGTCATCATGTCGGCGCTGAAGGTCGGCGGGAGCACGATCGCGGCGTAGTACTCGCCGGACTCGGTGCCGTCGATCGCGTCCTCCTCGGAGGTGATCACCCAGTCGAGGTCCTTGTTCGCGCGCAGCGCCGACACCACCTGCTCGCCGACGTTGATGCGCAGCGGGATGAGATCGCTCTGGAAGCCGTCGTCCGTGTTGGCGACGGCGACGGTGAGGTTCCTGGTGTTGCCGAAGGGGTTCCAGCTCGCGATGACGTTGAACCAGGTGAACAGCGAGGGGATGACGACCAGGCCGAAGAGCACGATCACCGTCATGACGCTCCCGGTGGCGCGGTGCAGGTCGTGCCGGAACAGGCGGAGGATGTTCCTCATCTCGTCTCCTCCCCGTCCTCGCGACCCGGGACCGCGTCCTCGGGCGTCCCGATCTCCTCGGTCTCCTGCTCCACCGTGTCCGCGGGGGCGGCGATCGGCGTCGTCGCGGGCGGATCGGGATCGGGTGAGGGCACGGACTTCGCGTCCGTACCGGTCTCCGCGTCGTCGTCGGCCGGGGCCTCCGCGTCCGTGTCCGCGCCGTCGGCGAACAGCGCGTCGAGGACGGCCGTCCCCTCCGCGGGCTCCTCTTCCGCCTCCGCGGGCTCGTCACGGGCCGAGGCCCGGTGCTCCCCGGCGGGCACGTCGAGCGCGGCGGCGGTCCCCCCGGCGGCCGCCGCCCCCACGGGCAGCAGCAGCGTGTCCCGAGCGCTCTCGGCGACCAGCGCGTCCCGCAGCTCGGCCTCGGGCATCTCGCCGATCTCGGCCGCCTGCTGGATGCTCTGCCTGACGTACTCCAGCGTCACGAGGAAGGCGATGAGGATCAGGCACCACAGGGCCCACAGGCCGAGCATCGGGGCCTTCGCGTCCGGGACCAGCCAGGCGATGACGCCGAGCACCGCCATGACCCCGGCGCCGACGATCAGGGTCAGGCGCAGCAGCGTCGGGTACCGGTCGGTGAACCGTCGTGCCCGGACCGCGACCTCCGCGCGGTAGCCGTCGCCGTCGGTGAGGGCGCGGATGATCTCGGGCGTGCGGCGCCGGCCCGTGATCTGCACGTCCTCGCTCACGAGCAGCTGGCTCTCGGCGAGGCGCCGGTTGAACAGTAGCGCGAAGTTCCCGAGGCGCCGGCGGAGGAACAGCCCGAGCACGAAGGCGAGCACGACGAAGACGGCCAGGGCCCCGAGGAACCGCCAGTAGTGTCCGCCGTAGAAGCCGCTGATCGTCTCCCTCAGCGCGTCGATCCCGTACGTGAAGGGGAGGAACGGATAGAGCCCGCGGAAGAAGTCCGGCATCATCTCGATCGGGTACAGGCCGGATGCGCCGGGGATCTGGAAGATCACCAGCAGGATGCACAGCCCCTTGCCGACGTAGCCGAAGCACACGGACAGGGCGTAGATGATGCTGAGGTAGGCCAGGCCGATGAGCACGCCCGTGCCGACGAACGCGAACGCGTTCGCCGTCTGGACCCCGATGACGAGGTTGCCGACGCACACGAGCACGGCCTGGAACACCGCGATCGAGGCGAGCAGCATCCAGCGGCCGAGATACGCCTGACGAACCGAGACCCCCTCCACGCCCTCGGTGTCGACCTCCAAGCGCATGATGACCATCAGGACGAACGCGCCGATCCACAGCGACAGGTTCGTGAACAGCGCGGCCATGGCGGAGCCGTAGGCCGCCGTGGGGAAGACGACGTTCTCATGGACCTCGACGGGGGACGCCATGAAGCGCGAGATCTGGTCCGCGTCGAGGCCGGTGAGGGTGCCGAGCCGGTTCCACACGTCCGCCGCGCTGAGGGCCAGGACGTCGGCGCGCACCCCGCCGAGCCCGGACTGCGCCGTGGCGAGGTTCCCGTCCAGTGAGGCGAGCGCGGCCGTGGTGGCGGCGAGCTGCCCCTTGAGGTTTCCCAGCAGGCTCTGCGCCTGGACGATCTGGGTGCGCTGGGCGCCGAGGGCGGAGGAGAACGCGTCCGCACTGGCCGAGAGCGCCGACATCGCGTGGTTGAGGGCGGGGACGCTCTGCCGCAGCGCGTCGCGGATCGCGCCGGCCGAGGTCGCGGCCGTGCCGACGGCGGAGTCGACCGCATCCGCCGCCGACTGCACCGACGCGATGGTCGTCGACACGTCGGCGTTGAGCTGCGTGAGCTGGTCGAGCAGCGCGCGGTCGCCGGCGTTGCGCTCCTGCAGCGCGTCGATCGCCGCGGTGAGCCGCTTCGCCGCGTCGGAGCCGGGGTCGGTCTCCTCGAGGATCTCCTGGAGCTCCGCCAGGGCCTTCGCGTTGGCGTCCACGACCGCGGTGAGGTCGTCGATCGCGGTGCCCACCGCGACGTTCGCCTGCTGCAGGCCCGCGGCGAGCTTCGCGATCGAGGCGTTCATCTTGGCGGAGGCCTCGGCGAGCAGGGTCGCGCCCGAGACGTACGCGGAGGTCACCCGGTCGGTGACGGTGAACAGCTCCTGCTGGGCCTCCGCCGCGATGGACTGCGCCTGCGCCACGGCCTCCTGCACCTCGCCGAGGGTGGCGTCGATGTCGCCGAGGGTCGCGGCCGCGTTGTCCAGCCGGCCCTGCGCGTCCGTCAGGCCGCTCGACAGCTCGGTGATCCGCTGGCGTGCGGTGCCGACCTTTCCGACGGCGTCGTCGAGCGCGGTGACGGTGGTGTCGCGCGCGTCGCCCAGGCGGTGCTCCGCGTCCTCGCCCGCGTTCTTCAGCTGGGTGGTCACGGCCTCCGCGACCACGGACACGAAGGTGCCGTTGATCTGCGTGTCGAGGGTCGAGGCGCCGACGTCGGTGATCTTGGGCGCGATCGCGTTCGCCTTCTCGTTCACGAAGTACTGCAGCTCCGGACGCGTGAAGTCGCCGGTCGTGATGCTCACGAAGTCGCGGCTGAAGTCCGCGGGGATGACGATCGCCGCGTAGCTGCGTCCGCTGCGGACCGCGTCCATCGCCTCGTCCTCGTCCACGAACTCCCAGCCGAGCTGGTCGTTCTCCTTCAGCTGGGCGACGAGCTCGCCGCCGACATCGATGTCCCCGGTGAGCTCGGACGTGGCCCCCTGGTCCTCGTTCACGATGGCGACGCTCACGTGCTGCGTGTTCGAGTACGGATCCCAGAACGCGACGATGTTGAACCAGGCGTACAGCGACGGCGTCACGATGACGCCGAGGATGATGATCCAGGCCTTGCTCTGCCGGGCGAGCCGGCCCGCGTCGCGGCGGAAGACGCTCCACGCGTTCGGGGTGCGTATGGTCATGCGGCGTCCGTCGGGGCTGCGGGTGCGGCGGTCAGTTCCGGGTGGGCGGCGAGGAGGGTCTCGGCCTCCCGCCACGACAGCCCGGCGATGCTCAGGACGGCCCGCACCGCGATGTCGGCCGCGGCGGTCGAGGACGGGTCGGTGCGGGTCACGACGGTCCTCGCCGTCTCCTCGATGAGCCGGGCCAGCGTCGGCGCGGCGATGTCGGTGCGCAGCTGCGCGGCGTCCTGCCCGCGGCGCACGATCCCGGCCACCACGCGACGCAGGGGCGCGAGGGCTGCGGCGGTCTCCTCGACGTGGGCCTCGTCGAGGGCGATCGCGGCGGCGACCTGCACGTGCGCCGCCTCGTGCCAGAGCTCCGTGGTCAGCCGTGCGAGGGCCACCCGGGAGTCGTCGTCGTGGACCTCCTCCGCGATGGCGTTGAAGCGCTGGGCGCCCTGCCGGATGAGCTCGCTGACGAGGGCTCCGCGGTCGTCGAAGTGCCCGTACAGCGCGCGGCGGCTGAGGCCTGCCGCGCGGGCGATCTGGTCGACGGAGGCGTGCGGGTCCACCGCGAGGGCACGGGTGGCGGCGGCGAGGATGCCCGCTCGGTTCTCCGCCGCGTCGCGGCGCAGGCGGCGAGGGGCAGGGGTGTCGGTCACGCCCCCATGCTAAGTAACCTGCACGACAGTGTGCAAGTTTCTTCAGGCAACTCGAAGGAAGGGCGCCGGTGCGGGCATGCGTAATCTATCCCACATGTGTGCTTATGGGATAGATCGCACAGCGAGTAGTGTGTCATTTATCCCACAAGGAGGTCCGATGAAGGCGGAGGTCCAGCGTACGATCGACTTCGGGATCGTTGCCGCAGCCCGTCGAGAGGCCCTCGGGCTCAGTCAACGCGAACTCGCGGAGCGCGCCGGGGTGACGCGCGACTGGCTGGCCAGGTTCGAGACCGGCGCCCCCAACGTCACCGTCGCCCGGATGATGCGTGTGTATCGCGAACTCGAACTCGAGCTGATCGTCCAAGGGGACGGGCCGATATGAGCGACGATCTCGCGGTCTTTCTCGACGGCACGCGGATCGGAACGCTCCGCCAAGGCGGAGGCGGGAACGTCACCTTCTCCTATGTGCCCGGATACTGGGGGACTCGCGGAGCGACGCCCCTGTCGCTGTCGCTGCCGCTGGTCGTGCCCAACCACAAGAGCCGACCCACGCGCACGTTCCTTCAGGGCTTGCTTCCCGACAGCGCAGCGAGACTCGAAGAGCTCGGTCGCCAGTTCGGCGTCTCGCCGCGCAATCCGTTCGCGCTTCTCGCCCACATGGGGAAAGACGCGGCCGGCGCCGTGCAGATCCTCCCTGAAGGGGAGGCCAGCGCGGATGCGGCGGTCCGTCGAGGCGACGTGTCGGCGATCGACGATGATCAGTTGGCGGCGGTGGTCGCGGACGTGATCGCGAACAGGGCGGAGTGGGGGCGCCGTCACAACGCCGACATTCGTTGGAGCCTGGCCGGTGCTCAGCCGAAGATCGCTCTCTTCCGCTCCGAAACGGGTGAGTGGGGCGTGCCCAACGACTCGACACCGACGACGCACATCCTCAAGCCGGCGGTTCCTCCGTACTCGGATCACGACATCAACGAGTTCATGACGATGGCGGCGGCCAGGGACCTCGACCTCGATGTCGCCGAGGACTTCGTCCTGACGACCTCGCGGGGGGACCGTGCGTTGGTGTCGGTGCGGTACGACAGGCGACAGGTCGATGGTCGATGGGTACGGCTTCACCAGGAGGACCTTTGCCAGGCCCTGGCGATCCCGCCGGAGAAGAAGTACCAATCTGATGGCGGGCCCGGAATCGCGACGATCGGTCAGCTCTTCGCGACCATCCCGCAGGCGCGGGACGTGAGGGCGAACTCGGAGCGGTTCTTCGATGCCGTCGTCTTCAACGCGGCGGCGTTGGGGACGGACGCCCACGCCAAGAACTACTCGCTTCTCCTCAATGGTGACCGAGCCACCCTTGCGCCCCTCTACGATCTCGGCAGCCACGCGCCCTACCCGACACCTCAGGGTCGGGAGCCGAAGCTCGCGATGTCGGTGGAGGGAGAGTACCGGGCGTCCGGCGTCACCGCCGGGCTGCTGGTGCGGGCCGGGCGGCGGCTGGGCATCGACGAAGGGCGAGCGTTCGACCGGGTGACCGAGATCACGACCGGGATCGTCGACGCCTATCGGCGCGCGGCCGATCTCGCGCGGGTCAGCCTCGGCAACCATGAGTTCATCGACGTCATGGTCGAGAGCATCTCGGAGTACGCCGAGCAGCGCGGTTGGGCATCTCCGGGTCGATGAGTCTCGGCCGCCCGCCAGGGCTCAGTCGGTGCCGGTGTCGAAGGCCGCGCCCTCCGACGCGGCGTCCACCGCGTCGGCGAGGTCGGCGTCCGCGGCGCTGACCGACCCCTCCACGGCGCCCGCGATCTCCGTCGACTCCCCCGCGGTGACGCGCCCGACGAGCTCGCCCGTGGCGCCGCCGACCAGGCCCAGACCCGCGTACTGCTCCAGGCGGGCGCGCGAGTCGGCGATGTCGAGGTTGCGCATGGTGAGCTGGCCGATGCGGTCGACCGGGCCGAACGCCGCGTCGCCGACCCGCTCCATCGAGAGCTTCTCCGGTCCGTAGGACAGGTTCGGGGAGACGGTGTCGAGGATCGTCCAGTCGTCGCCGCGGCGCAGGCGCAGCGTGACCGTGCCGGAGATGGTGGATCCGACCCAGCGCTGGATCGACTCGCGCAGCATGAGGGACTGCGGCTCCAGCCAGCGGCCCTCGTACATGAGGCGACCCAGGCGCCGTCCCTGCTCGTGATAGGTGGCGAGCGTGTCCTCGTTCAGGATGCCGTTGACCAGGCGCTCGTAGGCGATGAACAGCAGCGCCATGCCCGGGGCCTCGTAGATGCCGCGGGACTTCGCCTCGATGATCCGGTTCTCGATCTGGTCGCTCATGCCCAGGCCGTGCCGGCCGCCGATCGCGTTCGCCTCGCGCACGAGCGCCACCGGGTCGCTGTGCTCGACGCCGTTGATGGCCACGGGGCGGCCGCCCTCGAACGTCACGGTGACGTCCTCAGCCGCGATCGCGACCGACTCGTCCCAGTACCTCACGCCCATGATCGGGTCGACGGTCTCCAGGGACACGTCCAGGTGCTCCAGGGTCTTCGCCTCGTGCGTCGCGCCCCAGATGTTCGCGTCCGTCGAGTAGGCCTTCTCCGCCGAGTCCCGGTAGGGGAACCCGTGGGCGACGAGCCAGTCGCTCATCTCCTGGCGCCCGCCGAGCTCGGTGACGAAGTCCGCGTCCAGCCACGGCTTGTAGATCCGCAGGCGCGGGTTCGCGAGCAGGCCGTAGCGGTAGAACCGCTCGATGTCGTTGCCCTTGTAGGTGGAGCCGTCGCCCCAGATGTCGACGCCGTCCTCCTTCATCGCGCGCACGAGGAGGGTGCCGGTGACGGCCCGTCCGAGCGGCGTGGTGTTGAAGTACGTCTTCCCGCCGGAGCGGATGTGGAACGCGCCGCAGGACAGGGCGACGAAGCCTTCCTCCACGAGGGCGGTCTTGGCGTCGATGAGGCGCGCGGCCTCGGCGCCGTACTCCAGTGCCCGCCCCGGGATCGAGGCGATGTCGTCCTCGTCGTACTGTCCGAGGTCCCCGGTGTAGGTGAAGGGCACCGCGCCCCTGTCGCGCATCCAGGCGACCGCGACGGAGGTGTCGAGTCCTCCGGAGAAGGCGATGCCGACGCGCTCGCCGACGGGAAGGGACTGGAGGACCTTGGACATGCCTCCCAGTCTATCGGCGGCGTGTCGGCGCTCTTGCGACCGGAGGAGTGCGCTCGGTAGGCGGAGAACGGCCGCCTTCCTCCGCAGGAAGCGCACATGTCCGCGTGTGGCGCACTGCGTCTTCCCCGGGGCGTCGGGAGGGGACGACGGGACCGGGTGACGCAGGCTGCCCGATCAGATCAGGCGGACGTCGACGCCCAGCGCTGCGTATGTGGAGAGAGCGCGGCGGTCGCAGGAGAGGAGGGGGATCCCCGCAGCCTTCGCCGCCAGGCCGACGAGCCCGTCGTACACCGATCCGCCGGCGATCCCGGCGCGGACGAGCGTGGCGACGGCGTCCAGGGCGACGGCCTCGGGCAGGGCCGCCGAGGCGGGGAAGGCGCGCTCGATCGCGGTCTGTGCGGCGGCATGGCTCAGGCGCGCCGGGCCGGGGAGCCGGGTCAGGACGGAGTAGGTCTCGAACAGGGCATGACCGGCCAGGCCGAGAACGTCATCGCGGCAGGCGCGCTTGACGTCCGAGTGATGGGGGTGATCCCGGCTCAGCAGCGCGACGGCAGTGCTCGTGTCGACGAGGGCGTCAGCGCTGATCGGCAAGCCGCATCTCCCGGATCATCTCGGTGGTGAGCGGCACGCCGGTCGCGCGGATCACCAGACGTCCGTCGTCGTCCTCCACCAGATCGTCGTGCGTCTCGATCTCGATCCGGATCCCGTTCCCGTCGATGACCATGTCCACCGGACCCGGCACCATTCCCAGCCGTTCACGGATCTGCGCGGGGATCACGATGCGCCCCGCCTTGTCCATGGTCGTCTTCATGCCATAAGGATACCACGACAATGGCAGGCGCGGTGGGCGCGACGGTGCAGACGGGGGCTCAGCCGTCCGCACCGCGGCGGCGGGAGACGGCGATGACGCCCGCGCCGAGGAGCAGGATGGCCGCCGCGATGCCGACGATGTAGCCGGCCACGCCGAGGTACCCGCCCGGCACGAGGTGCGGATCCAGGAACGGGTACGGATACCACCATGGGTTTCCGGTGGCGGGGGCGACGACGAGGTTCGCGCGCAGCAGGGTGTACACGGCCCAGACGATCGGGAAGGCGGCGATCGCGGCGAGGGTCGACCACGGCAGGCGCCGCCGGCCCGGCGCGAACAGCACGTCGAGCAGGAGGACCGCCGGGCCCACGACGTGCAGCACCTCGTTGACCCACGGCTGGGTGACGCCCACCGAGACGCTGCGCAGCAGCACGTTGTAGACGATGCCGGTCGTGATCATGTACGTGGCGACGCAGGCGAGCAGGACGCCCAGCCAGGCCGGCTCGGTGCGGCCGTCGCGGCCGCGTCCCCACAGCCATG
Source organism: Microbacterium resistens (assembly GCF_021172025.1). NCBI lineage: Bacteria > Bacillati > Actinomycetota > Actinomycetes > Micrococcales > Microbacteriaceae > Microbacterium > Microbacterium resistens. The sequence goes on along the minus strand of NZ_CP082781.1, from coordinate 2,758,076 downwards.
CGGCGCCGAGCGCGAAGGCGACCACGGCGGAGACGTTGGACAGGATCGTGAAGTAGCTGAAGAAGTTCGCGATCACGGTGGGGAGGTGCCCGCCGTGCGGCGTCGGGGAGGCGAGCGTGTTCGCGATCGTCGTGGACAACTGCGTCACGATCGCGGCGGTGAGGAGGGCGGCGGTGGCCCCGCGCACCAGGGCCCAGACGGTGGAGGGCGTCGTCGTCCTCGCGTCGGTCCGTGTGCCGGGGGAGGCGGGGGAGGTCACGGGACCCACTTTAGAGGCGGCCGATATTCTCCCGAACGGATTTGTGACGAATTCCGTCTCCGCCCCGTCATAGGTGTGTCGCCGGTTCACGGCGAGGGGCACCGAACGGTGCGGAGGAGAACAGGAGATCGTCATGGCAGAAGTGAATGTGGCCGCGTCGCCCAAGTCTCAGGGACCGGCGAACGCCGCGCAGCCGGCGGGCAAGACCGTCATCGAGCAGGGCGTCGTCGCGAAGATCGTCGGCATCGCCGCCCGCGAGGTGGACGGCGTGCACGCGCTCGGCGGCGGGGCCGCCCGCGTCGTGGGCGCCATCCGCGACGCGCTCAACTCCACGGACCTGGCTCAGGGCGTCAGCGTCGAGGTGGGGGAGAAGCAGGTCGCCGCGGACGTCACGATCGTCGCGGACTACCCCGTGTCGCTCCAGAAGATCGCCGACGGGGTCCGCGCCGCGGTCTCCCGCGCGATCGTCGAGCTCGTGGGCCTGGAGGTCGCCGAGGTCAACGTCACCATCAACGACGTGCACATCCCCTCGGACGACGACGACCAGGCCGAGGAGGCGCGAGTCCAGTGACTCCCACCATGACCGGAGCGGTGGTCGCCGGCGTCCTCGCGCTCTCGTGGATCGCGTTCGGATTCTGGGCCGCCGTCCTGGTCGCGGCCGCGCTGCTGTTGGGCGCGGGGATCGGACGCATGGTCGAGGGCCGGCTGGACCCGCGGGCGCTGATGGACGTGTTCCGCGGGCGGCGGTCGTCGTCATGACCGTCCCCGCCGCGCCCGGTGTCGCGACGGAGGTGCCGGGGCGGGTGACCGTCAGCGCGCAGGCGCTGCGGCACCTCGCCACCGCCCTCGTCGGCGACGCGGCGCACGCGGAGGCGCGGGACATCGGCCTGCGACTCTCGGACGCCGCCGGGGCGCTCGCCGTAGCGGTGGAGGTCCCGCTCGTGCTGTCGCCGCAGGGCGGCACCACGTTCGATGCCAGGGCGCAGGACGTGCGCCGCGGCGTCATGGAGGGGCTGCGCGAGCTCGCGGATCGGCGGGTCGCGCGGGTGGACGTGCGCTTCACGGACGTCCGGAGGATCACGACACGGAGGGCACGATGAGCACGGCCACGACCTATCGGCGGGCGGTGCGCCGGGAGACGCACTCCCCGCGCACCGTCTCCGCCGTCGTGGTGGCGGTCGTGCTGCTCGTCGGCCTCGTCGCCCTCGTGGCCGCGCTGGTCGCGGAGGCGGTGCGGCCGGGGACCGTGGGCGCGCTCGTGGAGCCGCTGCCCGCGGACGCGCTCCGCATCGGGATCCCGGTCGCGGGAGGTGCGATGGCGGTCCTGGGGCTGGCCGCCGTCCTGCTGGCGATCCTCCCCGGACGGCGTGCGCGCCGTTCGCTGCGCGGCGCCCGCCTGGCCGTCGTCGCGGACGACGGCGTGCTCGCGGACGCCGCCGCGGACGCCGTCGCACGACGCTGTGTGCTGCCCCGCGCGCAGGTTCGCGTGGTCGTGGGCCGGCGGGTGGACGTTCACGTCGTCCCCACCAGCGGGGTGCCGATCGACGAGCGCGCCGCCGGACAGGCGGCGCACGACGCTCTGCTGCGCCTCGGCCTCGACCGGGTCGTCCGGGTGCGGGTCGAGCAGAGAGGAGTGATCGCATGAACGCGACGAACCGGTTCGCGAACCGTGTGGTGCTGCTGCTCGGCGGCGCCGTGCTCCTGGTCGCCGGCGTCGTGATCGTCCTGTGGACCGTCCGCCCGCCGTGGGCCGCGGCGGCGACGGCGCAGGCGACGGGCACCGTGGAGGATCTGCTCCGCACGCTGCCCGTCTGGGACGCACCGTTCGGGGGGACGGTGCGGATCCCGGCCGCGGGGGTGATCGTCGGGGGAGCCGCGGTGGTGCTGATCGTGCTGCTGATCGTCTTCCTGACGACCCGCGGCGCGGGCCGGTCGGCCACCGCGGTGGCCGACCGGACCCCGCTCGGGCGGACCGAGGTGGATCGCCGCGTGGCGGACCGCGTGCTCGCCGCGCCGCTCGCCGAGCGCGCGGACGTGCTGGACGCGCACGGCCGCGTGCACCGGGTGCGCGGCGGGGCCGCATACCGCCTCGCCGTCCGGGTGCGCCGCGGCGCGGACCTGGCGGAGGTCGTCGGCGCGGCGGAGCGCGCTGCGCAGGAGTGGGACGCCCTGGCGTCCCGGCCGATGCCGGTGCTGCTGCACCTGGCGGACCGGTCCTGGACCGACGGATGGAGATCGACCGTCCGCGTGCGGTGACGCGCGGGACGACGACGCGCCCCTGCGGCGCGGACACGACGCCCGGCCGGACGGCCGGGGCACGAAAGAGAGGAGAAAGACCCATGAGTGCGAAGGACAGGCTCGAAGCGGCCGCGGACAAGGTGAAGGGCAAGGCCGAGGAGCTGATCGGCAAGGCCACGGGCAACGAGGACCTCGAGGCCCGCGGCAAGGCCGACCAGGCCGAAGGCCACCTCAAGGACGCCGGCCAGGACGTGAAGGACGGCGTCGAGGACGCCGCCCGCAACGTCAAGGACGCCTTCAAGAAGTGACGGGACGGGCGGGGCGGCGTCGGCCGTCCCGCCCGCGAGAGAGGAGAATCATGGGCTTCTTCAGCTTCCTGCTGCTCGGCCTCATCGCCGGCGCGATCGCCAAGCTGATCCTTCCGGGCAAGCAGGCGGGCGGATGGTTCGCCACGCTGCTGCTCGGCGTCGTCGGAGCGATGCTCGGCGGTTGGCTGGGCGGGCTGATCTTCAACGTGGACCTGCAGTCCTTCTTCAGCCTGGCGACCTGGGCGCTGGCGATCGGCGGCTCGCTGATCGTGCTGCTCGTCTACGGTCTGCTGACGGGCCGCCGCAGCAAGGCATGACGGGGATCGCACATATGCGTGCACGCGCGTGGGGACGCGGGTGCACGCTGGGACCGGGGCGGCGCGCACGGCGCATCGCCCCGGTTCCGGCCGGGGGGAGAGGGAAGTGACGGAGGTCGATGACCGCCTGTCGCTGTCCGAGGCCGACGACCGCACGGTCGCCGGCCGGGCGGCGGACGGCGACACCGAGGCCTTCGCGGTGCTCGTGCGGCGCTTCGCGCCGCGCATGCGCGCGTACACCAGGCGCCTGATGGGCAGCACCGCGGACGTGGACGACATCGTGCAGGAGGCGTTCGTCACGGCGTGGCAGCGCATGGACGAGCTCACCGATCCCGGGGCGGTCAAGTCCTGGCTGATGCGGATCGTGAGCCGCCGGGCGATCGACCGGCTGCGGGCGACGCACGCGCACGTCGACATCGACGGGATCGAGACCCCCGCGCCGGCGCACGACTCCCCGGCCCGTGTCGTCGAGACCCGCGCGGAGCTGGACGCGCTGACGGCGGCGCTCGCACAGCTGCCGGAGGCGCAGCGGCGCTGCTGGACGCTGCGCGAGCTCGGCGGGTTCTCCTATGACGAGATCGCCGAGGAGCTCGACGTTCCCGTCTCGACCGTGCGGGGCCTCCTGGCCCGCGCGCGCAAGGACATCATCGTTCGGATGGAGGGATGGAGATGACCATCGACGACGACCGATCCGGACGCCGAGGCATCGCCCTGGACCCGGCCGACCTCGACGGGCACACGTTCGAGGAGCTGGTCGACTACATCGAGTCGGGGCGCACCCCCCGTGACGACGCCATCGAGAGCTCGGCCGGGTGCCGGCTGGCCCTCGACGCACTCGAACGGCTGCACACGCTCGGCGCGGATCTGCTCGAGGCGGACACGGCGCAGGAGCCGCCCGTCGACGAGAACTGGATCCAGCAGGTCATGAGCGGCATCGGGCGCGAGATCCGCGCCGGCCGCCGGATCCCGCTCGACGCGGAGGAGGACGCCGACCTCGCGATCACGGAGGGGGCGGTGCGCGGGCTGATCCGCGACGCGGAGCGCGCGGTGCCGGCGGCTTTGATCGGCCGGTGCCGGCTGGAGGGCGACGTCACCCGGCCGGGGGAGCCGATCCGGGTCGCCGTGGACGTGAGCGTGCGCTACGGCCACCCGATCACGACGACGGCGGGGCTCCTGCGCGCGGAGATCGCGCGCAGACTGGAGGAGCACACCGATCTCGTCATCGCCGACATCGACGTGACGGTGCACGACGTCCGCTGGGAGCCGGGGGAGGGCCACGAGTGAACGACGAGGAGAGGACCGCGCTCGCGGGGAGCGTGGAGAGGGCGCTGGCGGGCGTCCCGGGGGTGGCGGAGGTCCTCCGCCCCGGTGGGGCGCTGTCGACCGCCGTCGACCTGGGCGCCCGGGCGATGGGCATCCGCGAGGCCGACGCGCCGCGGGTGCGGGTGACGGACGCCGACGGCGCCACGCTCGTGGAGGTGTCGATCGGCGTCGCCTCGTCGTCGGCGAAGCGCACGACGAGGGACGCCCATCGCGCGGTCCGCGAGGTCGCCGGCCCCGTGCGCGTGGTGCTGACCGTGGCCCACGTGGACGCGCGCTCGGTCGCCGCGTCATCCCGCGGATCGGGGGATCAGGGGTAGTTCTTCAACGCCTGTTCGAAGGCTTCGACGTCGTCGGCGCTGAGCACCTCGCGGGCGACGACGGTGAGGCTCAGCCCTTCGAGGGGCTCGCCGGTGCGGGCGCTCGTGGCCTCGCGTGAGGCGCGGTAGTCACCGCTGACGTCGTTGGCGAGGTCCGTGATGTCCGCGTAGAACAGCGTCGGCTCGGGGTAGGTGCTCGCGTACCACTCCCAGAGCACCTGATCCTGAGGCGTGTCGCCCCCGTACATCTTGCGGATCACGCCGGGATCCACTCCGGACGCGGGGTCGTTGAAGGCCAGCATGGAGCTGAAGCCGCTGCGGATCAGCTCGTCCTCGACCGTGCGCATGACCTCGAGCTTCGTCGGGTATCCGGTGACCGGCTCGGTCGTCGCCCAGGACGCCGAGGTGTACTGCACGAGCATCGACTCGCCGCCGTAGCCGTTGCGCTCCGGGCGCAGCGTCTCATCGCCCACCGGCACCCACGTGAACCCGAACTCCGCGGACAGGCGCTCGCGCACCCTCGTGAGCGTCTGTTCGGCCTGGGCGCGGACCTCCTCCAGGGACGGCTGGGCCAGAGTCGCCCGGGGATCCACGTCCTTGATCCCCGGATACGCCTCCCAGAGCTTCTGCTCCTCGGTCTTGCGCCCCTCGTAGCCGCCGCCCGCGTCCGCGCTCACGGCGCCCAGCCCGCCCACGGTCCCCAGGTTGAACAGGAGCACGACGGCGAGGCCGATCGCGGAGAGGAGCCGGCCGCGTCGGACGGTGAGGCCGGCGATGACGACTCCGAGGACCAGCAGCTGGAGCACGAGCATCGTCGTGCCGTAGAAGGCGTCGACCGCCCCGGCGGCGAGCAGGGCCAGCAGCACGACGGCGAACAGGACGGCGGCGCCCAGCGCGACCCAGCCCAGAGGGCCGGTGCGCGGGGCCCGGTCCTCGACGGGTGCCGGCCCGGGGCTCCCCGCGCCCGCAACGGCGTCCGCGGCGCCGGCGGGGACGGGTGCCCCGGGCGGCAGGGATCCCGGCGTCGTCAGCCGGCGCGCACCGCGGTACCCGCCGGGCGGCGGGACGGGAGGGGCGCCCTCGGAACGGGAGACGTAGCGGGGCTCGCGGTCTACCATGGCTTCTCCGTCCCGCCGCTGCCGCCGTCGTCGCCCTGGTCCTGCTGGTTCTGCTGCCGCTCGCGCTCGCCCTGCTCGAGCCGGTCCTGGAGGTCGTCCAGATCGGACTGATCCGGCTGCTGCTGCTCGGGCTCCTGCTCCTGCGGCTGATCCGGCTGCCCCTGCTGCTCCTGCTCCTGCTGGCGCTGCTGCTTCTCCTGAAGCCGGTCCGAGAGCTCGTCGAGCGTCTCGCTCATGTCGCGCTCCGGGTCCGACGACTGCTGCTGGGCCTCAGGGCTCCGGCACTCCTCGGGTGTCTCGGCGGTGACGGTCAGGCCACGGCCGTAGAACTCCGCGGCGCCGACCGCGTCCCCCGCCTGGGACGCGGCGTCCCCCCGCCACTCCAGCACGAGCGCGAGGTTCACGCGGATGTCGCAGACCTCGAGGCCGCGCGCGAGGCCGAGTGCCTCCTCGAACTTCGCCTGACCCTCCGGCAGGTCGCCGCCCGCGGCGAGGCCCACCCCCTGGTCGAAGGGCGCCTTGTACGGCTCGAACCAGTTGAGCGGATCCAGGCCCTGGGCGGCGCGCACCGATCCGGCGTTGTCGCCGCCGACGTACGAGGCGATGGACTGGTAGGCGAACGCGTACATGCTGAGGAGCTTGCCCACCAGCAGCAGCGCCGCGAGGACCACCGGCACCGATCCCGCGGCGATCCACCGTCGCGCCGTGCGACGGCGCCGGTTGGCGGCGATCAGCGCCGCGGCCGCGTCCTGCGCGTCGCGCGGGGAGGAGACGGCGGGGTCCGCCGTGGGCGGGCTCTGCAGGTCGGTCATCGCGGCTCCCCTCCTCCGCCGGTGCCCCCGCGGACGGCGAGGCCCCGCATGCGGGTGATCAGCATCGCGGCGCGGGCGAGCTCCACGCACAGCAGCAGGGCGATGACGAGCGCGAGGACCCAGGAGAGGTCCGTGACGTTCCCCGTCGTGCCGCCCTCGCGGTAGGCCGTCGTCGTGGACGGCGCCGGGGGCAGGTCGAGCGCGGGCGCCCCCGCGCGGGGCAGGTAGTCGACGCCGAGCTCGTCGGCGATCGTCCGCAGCGTCGTCTCGTCGATGACGGACAGCGCCGGCTCGCCCTGATAGAGGATGTAGTCGCCCTCGCCGCTGAACGCCCCCGTCGTCTCGCGCATGGGGCCGCCCTCCGCGGTGCCGTAGCCGAGGACGGCGCCCCCGACCACGTCCTTCGCGCTGGCGGAGAAGGACTCCGGGGCGGTGGCGGCGGTCTGCTCGCCGTCGCCCAGGTAGAAGACCATCCGGGCGCGCTCCGGATCGGACTTCGCCGCGCCGCGCAGCGTCTCCGCGAGCAGGGGAGCCGCGATCCCGACCGAGCTGCCGCGGGACTGGCGGGTGACCTCGGGCTGCAGGACGTCCACGGCGGAGACGAGCGCGGAGGTGTCGGTCGTCAGCGGGAGACGCAGCTGCGCGGCGGCGTCGAACGTGATCAGGGCGAACCGCGCGCCGGGGTAGGCCGCGGCGATCGCGCGGACGTCCTCGCGCACCTGGGTCATCCGCGGCTCGTCGTCCTCGCCGTCCTCGGCCACCATGCTCGCCGTCGTGTCGACGAGCACGACGATGTCCGTGTCCGTCGCCAGCGTCCGCACCTCGCCGCCGGGGATGCCGGGACGCAGGAGCAGCAGCCCGCACGCCAGCACGAGGACGAGCCGCAGGGCCCATAGCGCGCGCGAGCCCCCGCGCGCGCTCGCCGCCGGTGCCGTCGCCGCACCGGGGGCCGTCGCCGGCCGCCACAGCATCCATCCCGTGCCGATGAGCATCGGCACGACGAGGAGCACCACGAGGAAGGCGGGGATGACGGGCTGGAGGATCACAGGCGCACCCTCCACAGCAGCACGACGAAGCCGAGCGCGACGACGAGGAGCGCGGCGATCCAGGGCTGCGGGGCGTCGGCGCGCACCACGGTCGCCTCGCCCACGAGGGTCTTGGCCTCCTGCTCCTGGACCTCGTCGATGATCTCCGCGACCGTGGTCGTGTCGCGCAGGCTGAACGCGCGCCCGCCGGTCGCCGCGGCCGCTTCCGCCAGCTCGTCGCTGAGGCCGGAGTCGATCCCGTCGACCGGGTTGATCGTGTAGAGGCGGATGTCCTTGGAGGCGGTGAAGGCCGCAGCCTCGGCCAGGGAGACGATGGGCGATCCGTTGAGCTCGTTGTCCGTGGCGAGGATGATCGAGCGGGCGCGCTCCTCGTCGCCGTGGTCGAAGCGCAGGGCGCAGGAGGCCAGCCCGTCGCCGATGAGGGAGGCGCCGGGACCGTTCATCGTGCCGACCCAGTGCTCGGGCACCGTGTCGGTGTAGTCGAAGCTCCGCGCCATGTCGTCGAGGTGCGTGCGGACGAACTCGTAGTCGTCGGTGAGCGGGAAGACCTGGACCGGGGAGCTGTTGAAGATGGTCAGCCCGATCCGCTCCCCCTCGAAGCCCTCGGCGAGCTCGGAGAAGATCGTCACGACCTCCCGGTCCACCTCGGTCATGGAGCCCGACACGTCCAGGCACAGCATGATGTCCCGGTTCGCGGTCTCCGGCTGGATCGTCCGCGCCTCGGTGGGGCGGGCGGCGACGACTCCGGCCAGCACGGCCGCGAGCACCCCCAGCCCGACCACTCCGGACAACGCCAGCCGGCGCCGCCGGACGGCCTGGGCGAACGAGCCGAGGCCGCGCACCCTCTCGGCGCGGGCCACCGGGGCGCCCGCCGCGGAGGCGTCGTCGCGGCCCCGGCGCCATCCGAGGAGCACCCCGACGACGACGGCGACGACGACCGCGGCCGCCACGGCGAGCAGCATCCACGGCCAGGTCAGCGAGCTCAGTGCCATGTCGTCACCACCCGACGGGCCGCCTCGGCGCCGGCGATCGGGTCCAGCGCGGGTCCCCGCCGGAACACGCTGGGGTAGTAGTGCTGGCGGAGGGCCTCCAGCAGGGCGGGGTGGACGCCCGCGCGCTCCAGGTCCTCCAGCGCCAGCACCGGCGCCTCCAGGCCGCTGTACTCGTTGACAAACGCGCGCACCGCCCGGCTCAGCTCGAGGTTCGCCCGACGCGCGTCCAGCTCGCCGTCGCGGTACCGCTGCTCGATCCGCGCGATGCCGCCGAGGTACTCCTGGCGGAGCACCGCCGACACGTCCACGAACAGCGGGGCGGGCGGTGCCGGGGCGGCGACCGGGGCGGGGCGCCGACGCGGCGCGGTGAGCGCGATCACCAGCCACGCCGCGAGGACGAGCGCCGCGAGGACGCCGAAGGCGAGCAGCATCCACCCGGCGGCGTACTGGGCGGGCGGGTACAGCTCCTCAGGACCGGACATGCGATCTCCGATCCAGCATCCGCAGCAGGTCCGACACCGCGTCGTCCTGGCTCCCGAGCGCGGCGTGCGTGATCTCCAGCCGGTCCAGCGTCCGGTCCCGGTGCCCTCGGGCGGCGGCGTCCTGCGCCGCCAGCTCCGCCGCGATCGCCGCGTCGCCGTGGGCGAAGTCGGGGACGAGCCAGGAGGATCCGACGTCCCGCCGCGGAGCCGTCCCCGGCGCCCGCGCCGGCAACACCGGGTCGGCGTCGTGCAGGGTGATCCACAGCACCTCGTGCTGCACGCGGAGCCGGCGCAGCAGGCGCTCCGTCTCCGCGGTGAGCGGGGCGTCGTCGGTCACCACTACGACGATCATCCGCCGGGTGACGGTGCGCGCGATGTACGAGAGCAGCCCGTCGCGGTCGCCGGGCGCCGCGGCCGAGCGGATCGCCTGGTCCATCGTCCGCAGGGTGTGCTCCAGCGCGGCCTCGCTGCGCCCGATCTCCCGCCGACGGAACCCCCGCGCGTCGCCGTGCACGAGCGTGAAGTCGTCACCGTGGCGCAGCGACAGCAGCCCGAGGACGCCGACGGTGAGGATCGCCAGTTCGCGCTTGGGCCGTTCGTCGTGGGCCAGTGCGGTCATCGCCAGGCCCGTGTCGACGGCGAAGAGCACGGTGTGCATCCGCGTGGCCCGCATCCGCTTGATCATCGGCGCGCCCAGCCGGGCGGTGGCCTTCCAGTCGATGTCGCGGATCTGGTCGCCGTACTCGTAGGTGCGCAGGTCCTCGAAGTCCAGGCTCCGCCCGCGCAGCAGGGACGCGTAGGCGCCGTCGAGCGCGTGCGTCGACTTCCGCGACGAGGTGATGAAGAGCTTCCCCTTCACCGGGGTGAGCAGGCTGGGCATGAGCGGGGCCTCGGGATCGGCGCGGGCGGCGCTACGGGGTCGGCACCGCGCCGAACACGGCGTCGATGACGTCCTCGCTGCGCACGCCCTCGGCCTCCGCCTCGAACGTGAGCAGCACGCGGTGGCGGAGCACGAGGTGGCGCAGGTTCCGGATGTCCTCGGGGATCACGTGGCTGCGGCCGGAGAGGAGCGCGAGGGCGCGGGCGGCCTGGAGGAAGGCGATCGTGCCGCGGGGGCTCGCGCCGTACTTGATGTAGCCGCCCAGGCGCTCGCCGATGTACGGCACGGGGTTCCGCGTCACGTAGACGAGGGACACGATGTAGTTGCGCACGGCGGCGTCGACGTAGATCCGCCGGGAGACGTCCTGCAGCAGCTCGACGTCGGCGAGGGAGATCGCCGTGTGGACGTGCCGTTCGGGGTCGAGCGCGCCGGAGTCGATGCGTGCCAGCACCTCCAGCTCCTCGGCCGGGCTCGGGTACTCGACGATCTCCTTGAGGAGGAACCGGTCCATCTGGGCCTCGGGCAGCTCGTAGGTGCCCTCCTGCTCGATCGGGTTCTGCGTCGCGATCACGAGGAAGGGGCGCGGCACCCGGTGGATCTCCCCGCCGATCGTGGTCTGCCGCTCCTGCATCGCCTCCAGCATGGCGCTCTGCGTCTTGGCGCTGGAGCGGTTGATCTCGTCGAGCAGGACGAAGTTCGCGTGCACCGGGCCGAGGACGGTGCGGAAGGTGCCGCTGGCCGAGTCGTAGATCTGTGTGCCGGTGATGTCGCTGGGGAGCAGGTCGGGTGTGCACTGGATGCGCTTGAAATCGGCCTGCACGGTGTCGGCCAGCGTGCTGGCGGCCGTGGTCTTGGCAAGTCCGGGGACGGACTCGAGGAGGATGTGCCCGCCCGCCATGAGCGCGAGCAGGAGGCTCGTGCGCAGACGCTCCTGGCCGACCATCTTGGCGGAGTACGCGTCCGAGACGGTGCGCAGGATCTCGCGGGCGCGGGCCATCTCGGCGTCGGTCGGGGCGGGCCGGGTCTCGCCGGCCGGGTCGGCGGTGCCCGGGTCGGCGGCTTCCGGTCCGGTGGCCGGCGCCGTCTGCGGGGCCGCGGGGGGTGCGACAGAGGCCGCGGGGGCCGCGGGGGGTGCGACAGAGGCCGCGGGGGCCGCGGCGGGGGCCGGAGGGACCGGCGGCGCCGACGGGGCGGGCGGCGGCGGGGGCGTGTGTCCGGGGCCGCCGGTCGCGTACGGCGGCACGTCGTTCATCTGGTCCACGATGGTGGTCCCCCCTCGTCGTCGGCGTGTGCGCGGGGCGTCCGGCCCGCGGGTGCGGCCGCCGGTCGCCGAGGCACCGTGCCAGCGTAACCGGATGCGCTGGATGTGCGATGGGGAGCACTCCCCACGCGTGTCCGCCCGCCGGCTCCCGGCGCGGACCCTTCCCCCGAATGCCGGTATACCGCTACGTTCGCAGAGACGGACGTTCATCGCATCGGGGGGAACCGGATGGAGCAGGTCACGGAAGTCGAGCACGAACGCGCCCCGAAGGGGCGCCGCCGCCGGGTGCGACCCGGGCTCAGCATCCAGTCCAAACTCCTCGTCATGCTGCTGGGGGTGAGCCTCGTCTCCTCCCTCATCGTCGGCGCCATTGGCTTCGTCAACGGCCGGCAGTCGCTGCACGACTCGGCGGTCGACCAGCTCATCACGATCCGCTCGATGCGGGCGGCGGAGATGACCAATGCGATCGAGGGGATCCGCAGCGGCGCCTCCATGGACTCCCGCAACCTCAGCGCGCAGAGCATGTCGACCGCGCTGAACGACGCGTTCGCGCAGCTGCAGCAGCAGACCATCGCACCGGAGCAGGAGCAGCGGCTCCGCGACTACTACGCGGACCGGTTCATCCCGCAGCTCGAGGAGGCCACCGGAGACGAGTACGGCGAGTCGGCCTTCATCCCCGAATCGACCGCGGGCCGGTACCTGCAGCTGCAGTACACCGTCCGCAACGAGGACTTCGACGCCGACTACGACGAGCTCCTCGACAGCAACGACAGCGGGGACGGCACGGCCTACTCGCAGGCCGCGGACCGGTACGGCGACTACTTCGGCCGTCTCATCCGCGACGCCGGCTACGAGGACGCCCTGCTGCTGAACCTCGACGGCGACGTGGTGTTCTCCGCGTACAAGGGCGTCGACCTCGGCACCAACGTCAACACCGGCCCCTACCGCGACAGCGCCTTCGCCGAGGCGTACCGCTCCGTCATCGCGACCAACTCCGTCGACGCGGTCGAGCTCACGGACTTCGAGCGGTGGATCCCCTCGCTCAACGTGCCGTCGATGTGGGTCCTGTCCCCGGTCGGCAACGCGAGCCGCATCACCGGGGCCATCGCGTTCCAGGTCTCCCTCGACGCGATCAACGACGTCATGACCGGCGGCGAGGACTGGAAGGCGCAGGGGCTCGGGGACACCGGCGAGGTGTACCTCGTCGGGCGCGACGATCTGATGCGGAGCAACTCCCGCAAGCTCATCGAGCACCCGGACACCTACGAGCAGCGGATCATCGACGGCGGAACGCCCCCGACGATCGCCCGGCGGGTGACCGAGGTCGGCGGGACGGTGCTGCTCCAGCCTGTGCGCACCTTCGCCGTCGACGAGGCGCAGGCCGGCCGCAGCGGCACCACCACCGGTCGCGACTACGTCGGCGGGGACAGCGTCACCGCGTACGCGCCGCTGCCCGTCGAGGGGCTGGACTGGGTGGTCATCGCGCGCATCGACGAGGCCGAGGCGTTCGCGCCGGTGGCCGAGTTCACCAGGAACGTGCTGCTGTCCCTGCTCGGGATCCTGCTCGGAGTGTCCCTGCTGTCCCTGCTGCTCGCCCAGGTGTTCACGCGCCCGATCCACCGGCTCGTCGGCGCCGTGCACCGGGTCGCGGAGGGCGATCTCGACGTGCAGGTCCCGCAGGGCTCCCGCGACGAGTTCGGCGATCTCGGCAGCGCGTTCAACGACATGGCCTCGAGCCTGCGGATCAAACAGGACCTGATCGACGAGCAGCGGATCGAGAACGAGAAGCTGCTGCACACCCTGATGCCGGAGAGCGTCGCCGAGCGGTACAAGCAGGGCGACGAGGCGATCACCGAGGCGCACGACAACGTCTCGGTGGTGTTCGGGGAGCTGATCGGCTTCGACGAGCACGCGGAGGGGCTCAGCGCGACCGACGAGATCGCCGAGCTCAACGTGCTGATGCGCGGGTTCGACGAGGCCGCCGAGCGCGCCGGCGTGGAGAAGGTCCGCACTCTCCGCGGCGGCTACCTCGCATCCTCCGGCCTCATCGTCCCTCGGGTGGACAACGTGCGCCGCGCCGTGGAGTTCGCCCGGAGCCTCGTCGAGGTCGTCGAGCGGTTCAACGCGCAGTACGGGGCGGCGATCGCGCTGCGGGTCGGCGTGGACACGGGAACCGTCACCAGCGGTCTCGTGGCGCGCACGAGCCTCGCGTACGACCTGTGGGGCGACGCCGTGAACCTCGCGTACCGCGTGCGGTCGGTGACCGGCGAGCCGGGCATCTACGTCAGCCAGGCGGTGCGCGACCGGACCCAGGAGATGTTCACGTACGAGGAGGCCGGGACCGTGGAGGTCCGCGGCGGGGCCGAGACAGTCTGGAAGGTCGCCTGAGATGGCGGCGGCGTTCCAGGACGGCTGGGCCTGGTGGGTGATCGGGCTCGCGGTCGGCGTTCCGGTGCTGCTGGTCGGGCTCACCGAGCTGCTCGGAGTGCTGCGGCGCCGGCGGCACGCTCTCGCCGGACCCGTGGCGCTGCTGCGCAACGCCGTGCTGCCGGCGGGGGCCCTGTTCGCGCTGCTGGCCTTCGCGATCCGGTCCCCGGCGGATCAGGTCTGGGTGCGGGTCGTGGCGACGGTGTTCGGGTTCCTCCTCATCCTCCTCGTCCTGTCCTCGTTCAACGTCGTGCTGTTCTCCAACGCGGCGGAGGGGTCGTGGCGCAAGCGGATCCCGTCGATCTTCGTCGAGATCGCCCGGCTCGTCCTCGTCGTCGTGGGGCTCGCGATCCTGTTCTCCTGGGTGTGGGACGCGGATGTCGGCGGTCTGTTCGCCGCGCTCGGCGTCGGGTCGATCGTCATCGGCCTCGCGCTGCAGAACGCCGTGGGCGGGGTCATCTCGGGCCTGCTGCTGCTGTTCGAGCAGCCCTTCAAGATCGGCGACTGGCTGGACGCGGCGGGGGTGAAGGGGCGCGTCGTCGAGGTGAACTGGCGGGCCGTGCACATCGACACCGGGTCCGGCATCCAGATCGTACCGAACTCGTCGCTGTCGGGCGCGTCGTTCACCAATCTGAGCGAGCCCGACGGGCCGTACCAGGCGACGGCGTCGGTCGCCTTCACCACGGACGATCCGCCGCACGAGGTCATGGCCCTCCTGGTGGAGGTGGCCGAGGCGCTGCCGGATCGGATCCGCGACGCGCGCGTGGGCGTGGAGTACGCGGGCAAGGGCGCCTTCAGCGTCTCGATCCCGGTCGCCTCGCCGGCCGACGCCGGACGCGCGCTCTCGCTCTATCTCTCGTGGCTCTGGTACGCGGCACGGCGCAGGGGGTTCGCGCTGGACGGCGACGGGAGCGATCCGCTCGCCGAGCCCGCGCTCCTGGAGGCCGCAGTGGAAGATCTCGGGCCGAGGCTGCATCTGCGCGAGCACGATCGCGAGCTGCTGCGGGAGTCGTCGCGGCTCGAGCGCTACGGGGCGGGCGAGGTCGTGATCCCGACGGGCGTCGTCCCGGACCGCGTGCTGCTGGTGGCCGAAGGGCGCGCGACGCTGGCGCTGGACGTGGACGGCGGGTGGATCGAGTTCGCCTCCGCCGAGCCGGGTGAGGTCGTCGGCCACACGGCGCTCACTCGCGAGCGGACCCAGGCCGTGGTGACCGCCGCCGAGGTGCTGACCGTGCTCGCGGTGCCCCTCGCGACGGTGGACGCGCTCGTGCGCTCCAACCCGCGGCTCGCCGTCGACATCGGCGAATCGCTGGAGCTCCTGCGCACCCGGGCGACCGAGGCCCTCGCCGCCGTGGGCCTGACCCGGCGCTCCCTCACCGACCGCTAGCCCCCGCGGGCGTGGTGGTCGTCGCGGCGGAGAACCCCTGTTGGTGCGGAGGCATCCGGGCTGATCCTCCGCCTGGGCGCGTGTCGTCCGCCTGAGCATGCGACCTCCGCCCGGGCGCGGGTTCTCCGCCTGAGCGCGGGTTCTCCGCCTCGGGGAGTGCGGGGTGAAGGGAGGCGGCGGCGGGGCGTCGGAGGGGGCCGGATAGGATGGGGTGGCCCGATCGGGCCAGCTCACGGCCGGTGCAAACCCGGCGAAGCAGCGGCTGCGCGAGCGGCCCGCAAAGGGGGTAACCCATGCCAGGAATCGTGATCGTCGGCGTCCAGTGGGGCGACGAGGGCAAGGGCAAGGCGACGGATCTGCTCGGCGAGCGGACGGACTGGGTCGTCAAGTTCAACGGCGGCAACAACGCCGGGCACACCGTCGTCGTCGGCGACGAGAAGTACGCCCTGCACCTGCTCCCCTCCGGCATCCTCTCCCCGGGCGTGACCCCGGTGATCGGCAACGGCGTGGTGATCGACCTGGAGGTCCTCTTCAGCGAGCTGGAGGCCCTCGGCTCGCGCGGGATCGACGTCTCGCGCCTGAAGATCAGCGCCAACGCGCATATCATCACGCAGTACCACCGGACGCTCGACAAGGTGACCGAGCGCTTCCTCGGCAAGCGCATGATCGGCACCACGGGCCGCGGGATCGGCCCCGCCTACGCCGACAAGATCAACCGCGTCGGCATCCGCGTGCAGGACCTGTTCGACGAGAACATCCTGCGTCAGAAGGTGGACGGCGCCCTCGACCAGAAGAACCACCTGCTCGTCAAGGTCTTCAACCGCCGGGCGATCGCGGCCGAGGAGATCGTGGAGGACCTCCTCTCCTACGCCGAGCGGCTGCGGCCCATGGTCGCCGACACGAGCGCGCTGCTCGACGAGGCGCTCATCCGCGGCGAGGTCGTCGTGTTCGAGGGCGGCCAGGCGACCATGCTCGACGTCGACCACGGCACCTACCCGTTCGTCACCTCCTCGTCGGCCACGGCGGGCGGCGCCTCGACCGGATCGGGGGTGGGCCCCGGGCGCCTCGACCGCATCGTCGGGATCGTCAAGGCCTACACGACCCGCGTCGGCTCGGGGCCGTTCCCGACCGAGCTGTTCGACGAGCAGGGCGACTGGCTGCGCGCCCGCGGCTTCGAGTTCGGCACGACCACCGGTCGCCCCCGTCGCGTCGGCTGGTACGACGCCCCGATCACCCGGTACGCGACCCGCATCAACGGGATCACGGACCTCGTGCTGACGAAGCTGGACATCCTCACGGGCCTGGAGCGGATCCCGGTCTGCGTCGCCTACGACGTGGACGGGGAGCGCTTCGACGACGTGCCGGTCAACCAGACCGACTTCCACCACGCCAAGCCGATCCTGGAGTACTTCCCGGGGTGGACCGAGGACATCTCGTCCGCGCGGACGTTCGAGGACCTGCCGAAGAACGCCCAGGACTACGTGCTCGCGCTGGAGAAGATGAGCAACACCCGGATCTCCGTGATCGGCGTGGGGCCGGAGCGGGACGAGGTCGTCGTCCGTCACGACCTCGTCGACTGACCGGGTCCGCACACGCCGCGCACGACGCGGGAGAGGCGGGCGGTTCGGGTCGGGAACGACGGGACCGGGAGGGTCCTCCCGCGTCCTCTTCCCGGAGAGACGATCGCGGACAGAGACGAAGGGGCGCACATGACGCGGTTCTGGCTCGGCGGCTACGGCGCCGACATGGAGGGATCCGCCGACGGCATCGGGCTGCTGGCGGGCGGCGACGACCACCCGGGACGGGAGCGCGCGCCGATCCGGTCGCTGGGCTACCGCGGCGCCGTCGCGCCCGCGCCGTCGCCGTCCTGGCTGGCCGCCCATCCCTCCCTGGACGTCGTGTACGCGGCGCTGGAGGGCGCGGGCGAGGTCAGAGCCTTCCGGCGGAACGGGGACACCGGGTTGTCCTCGTTCGGCGAGCCGCTGGCGGCGGGGGCGGCCGTGTGCCACCTCGCCGTGTCCCCGCGCGGCGACGCGCTCGTCGCGAGCTGCTACGGCGACGGGCGCGTCGTGCGCTTCGGGCTCGGCCCGGACGGCGCGCTGATCGCGCCCGCGGCGGACCGGGCTCAGCGCGCCGCCGCCGTCCGCGCCGCGCTGCTCGGCGAGGGCCCCGACGCGTCCGCGGACACGGCCCGCCCGGCGGATCCGCACCCGGCCGCGGACCCCTACGCGGCCGACCCCGATCGCCTCGACCCGAACGGCGACCCGCGCGTCACGCACGCGCACGCGGCCGCGTTCCTCCCGGACGGACGGATCGCGACGACGGATCTCGGCTTCGATCTCGTGCGGTTCTGGCGTCCCGGCGCGGACGGGGGCCTCGTCCCGGATCACGAGGTGGTGCTGCCGCGCGGCACCGGCCCGCGCCACATGGTCGTCCACCCGAGCGGCCACCTGCACGTGGTGACCGAGTACTCGTGCGAGGTGTTCACCCTCGCCGCCGGACCGGACGGACGGTGGTCGATCGCGGCGGCGACCACGGCGACGCCGCTCGCGCAGATCGGATCCGACTACCCCGCCGAGCTCGCCCGGTCCCGGGACGGCGCGACGCTCTACACCGCGCTGCGCGGGAGCAACACGATCGCGGCCCTGCGCGTCCGCGGGGACGGCGGCACCGTGGAGCCCCTGGCGCTCGCCGAGTCCGGCGTGGACTGGCCCCGCCACCACCTCGTGCACGAGGGGGCGCTCCTGGTCGCGGGGCAGCGGTCCGACGAGGTGGCGATCCTCGATCTCGACGAGCGCACCGGAGCCCCCGGGCGGGTCCTGCACCGGGCCCCCGCGCCGACCCCGACGGTGATCCTCCCCGTCCGCTGAGTCGCGTCGTCCGCGCTTCGGAACCTGGGATCCGCCGGGAATCGCCCTGTGCCGGCCGCGGTTCTGCAAGGGTGGAGACACCCCGATGACGGAGAGGCGGCAGACGGATGGACGAGTACGACCTGATCGTGCTGGGCGGCGGTCCGGTGGGCGAGAACGTGGCCGACCGCGTCGTGCAGGCGGGCCTCACGGCCGTCATCGTGGAGAGCGAGCTCGTCGGCGGCGAGTGCTCGTACTGGGCGTGCATGCCGTCGAAGGCACTGCTGCGCCCGGCCCAGGCGCTGCGGTCCGCGAAGCGGGTGCAGGGCAGCGCCGAGGCGGTCACCGGCGGCCTGGACGTGCGGGCGGTCCTCGCCCGGCGTAACGGGTTCGCCTCCGACTGGTCCGACGACGGCCAGGTCGGCTGGCTGCGCAGCGCGGGGATCGACCTCGTCCGCGGCCACGGGCGTCTCGTCGGTCGGCGAGAGGTCGAGGTCGCCACGGCGGACGGGGAGCGGCGGACGCTCCGTGCCCGGCACGCGGTCGCGATCAGCACGGGCTCGGACGCGGACGTCCCCGACATCCCGGGTCTGCGCGACGCAGGTCCCTGGACGAGCCGCGAGGCCACGAGCGCCCAGGAGGTGCCGGCGTCGCTCGCCGTGATCGGCGGGGGCGTCGTGGCCGTCGAGATGGCCACCGCGTACGCCGCGCTCGGCTCGGTCGTGACGGTCATCGCCCGGCACGGCCTGCTCGGCGGGATGGAGGCGTTCGCCGGAGAGCGGGTGGCCGAGGGCCTGCGCGAGCTCGGCGTGGACGTGCGCACGGACACCGGGATCGAGCGGGTCGAGCGGCGGGAGGACGCCGTCGTCGTGACGACGGACGCGGGCGAGGTCGTCGCGAGCGAGGTCCTCGTCGCGACGGGGCGACGTGCGCGCACGGCGGACCTGGGCCTGGAGGCCGTCGGGCTGGAGCCGGGGGCGTGGATCCGCACCGACGACACCCTGCGCGTCCCCGGCGTCGACGGACTGTACGCGGTCGGGGACGTGAACGGCCGGGTGCTCCTGACCCACCAGGGCAAGTACCAGGCGCGCGCGGCCGGGGACGCGATCGCCGCCCGCGCGCTCGGGGAGCCGGTGGACGAGCAGCCCTGGGGCCGCCACGTCGCGACGGCCGACGCGGCCGCGGTGCCGCAGGTGGTGTTCTCCGAGCCGGAGGTCGCGGCGGTGGGCCTGACGGAAGCGGCCGCCCGCGAGGCGG
This sequence comes from Microbacterium resistens, assembly GCF_021172025.1. Taxonomy (NCBI): domain Bacteria; kingdom Bacillati; phylum Actinomycetota; class Actinomycetes; order Micrococcales; family Microbacteriaceae; genus Microbacterium; species Microbacterium resistens. The sequence goes on along the minus strand of NZ_CP082781.1, from coordinate 2,738,803 downwards.
GACGACGGGTGCGGGCCGTCGACGTGGAGTTCTCCTCGGTCGCCGGTGCGGGCCTGCACGAGGACGGCTACCGGGGGCGGGCGCGGATGATCGTCGACGAGGACCGCGGGGTGCTGCTCGGCGTCACCATGGCGGGGCCGGACGTCGCCGAGCTCATCCACGCCGCGACGATCGCCGTGGTCGGCGAGGTCCCGCTCGCGCGGCTCTGGCACGCCGTCCCGTCGTATCCGACGATGAGCGAGGTGTGGCTGCGGCTGCTGGAGGCGTACGGGCGGGATTCGGCCTGATCGGCCGATCTCCGCCCCCATGTCGGTGGTGTCCCCTACGCTCGAATTCGACCCAGGAGGAACGAGCATGAGAGCTGTACTCGCAGGGACCGTGATCGCCGAGGCCGACGACGCCGAGACGATCCTCATCGAGGGCAACCACTACTTCCCGCCGTCCGCGGTGCGCGAGGGCGTGCTGGTGGAGAGCCCGACGCCGTACACCTGCCCGTGGAAGGGCGTGTGCCAGTACTACTCGGTCGTGGCCGACGGAGAGACGCACGCCGATCTGGCCTGGTCCTACCCCGAGCCCTACCCCTCCGGGATCGAACGGGTCGGCCGGGACTTCTCCGGCTACGTCGCATTCGCCCCCGGAGTGGAGGTGGAGCGCTCCTCCGGGTGAGGGTCGCGGAGCAGGGATCATGATCGAGTTCCGATCCGTCACCAAGCAGTTCCCCGACGGCACGCGCGCCGTCGACGACTTCAGCCTGGTCATCCCGCCGCGGCGCACCACGGTGCTGCTCGGCTCCTCCGGATGCGGCAAGACCACGCTGCTGCGGATGATCAACCGCATGGTCGACCCGACCTCGGGCACGATCGAGATCGACGGCACGAGCGTGGGCGACCGCGAGCCGGTGGCCCTGCGCCGCAGCATCGGGTACGTGATGCAGAACGGCGGTCTCATGCCGCACTTCACCGTGCTCGACAACGTCGCCACCGTGCTGCGGCTGAACGGCGTCGGTCGTTCCGAGGCGGCCGACCGCGCTCGCGAGATGCTCGACACCGTGGGCCTGGACCGCGCGCTGGCCGACCGGTACCCGGCGCAGCTCTCGGGCGGCCAGCAGCAGCGCGTGGGCGTCGCGCGCGGGCTCGCCGCCGACCCGAACATCCTGCTGATGGACGAGCCGTTCGGCGCGGTGGATCCCATCGTGCGCACCGAGCTCCAGGAGGAGATGCTGCGTCTGCAGCGCGAGCTCGGCAAGACCGTGGTGTTCGTCACGCACGACGTGGACGAGGCCTTCCTTCTCGGCGACCGGATCGTACTGCTCGACGTGGGCGCGCGGATCGTCCAGCAGGGCACGCCCGAGGAGATCCTGCAGGCCCCCGCCGACGACTTCGTCTCCGCCTTCGTCGGCGCCGACCGCGGCCGGCGCGCGCTTCACCTGAAGACGACGCCGCAGGGGACGATCGTCGTCGACGCCGACGGCCGGATGCAGGGCGCGCTCCGTGACGACGGCAGCGGCGCCGCGACGCCGAACGGAACGACCGCGGACGCGAGCGGCGGCTGACATGCAGTGGATCGCGGACAACGTCGGGCTCATCCTCGAGCTCGCGCTGGTCCACCTGCGGCAGAGCCTGATCGCCATCGTGCTCGGGCTGGTGATCGCCGTGCCGCTGGGCTGGTTCGCGGCGCGCTTCCGGCTCGTGCGCGGTCCGGTGATCGTGCTGACGGGGCTGCTCTACACGATCCCGTCGCTCGCGCTGCTGATCCTCATGCCGTCCGTGCTCGGCTACTCGGCGATCAGCGAGACGAACCTCGTCATCGCCCTCACGATCTACGCCGTGGCGATCCTCGTGCGCTCGGTGGCGGACGGGCTGGACTCCGTGGACGCGGACGTGCGGCGGGCGGCCACGGCGATGGGGTACGGATCCGCGCGACGGTTCTGGGCGGTGGACCTGCCGCTGGCGGGACCGGTCATCCTCGCGGGGCTGCGGGTGGCGGCGGTGAGCACGATCTCGCTGGCCACGGTCGGCATCCTCATCGGCGTCACCAACCTCGGGTACCTCTTCACGACGGGCCTGGACCGGCGCCTGATCGAGGAGGTGTTCGCCGGCGTGGTGGCCACGGTCGTCCTCGCGCTCCTCGTCGACGCGCTGCTCGTGGTCCTCGGCCGCCTCGTGATGCCGTGGGAGCGGGTCACGGGGCCGCGCGCCCGGCGCAGGCCGCGGCGGGTCGCGCCCGTGACGGAGGGGGCGGCCGCATGAACCTGTTCGCCGAGGCCTTCGCCTGGCTGGTCGCGCCGGAGCGCTGGCAGGGCAGCTACGCCCTGCCGGTCCTGCTCGGCCAGCACCTGTTCTTCACGGTCGTGTCCGTGGCGATCGCGTTCGTGATCGCGGGGCCGGCGGGCTGGGCGATCGGGCACACCGGCCGCGGCCGCGAGGTGGCCGTCGCCATCTCGGGCGCGGCGCGCGCCCTGCCGTCCTTCGGTCTGCTCATCCTGCTCGTGCTGCTGTTCGGGGTGCTGCAGACGCCGACCGCGGGGTTCGTGACCTTCGTGCTCCTCGCCATCCCGCCGATCCTCGCCGGGGCGTACACCGGCATCGAGGCGATCGACCCGCGGGTGCGCGATGCCGCCAAGGCCATGGGGATGACGCCGTGGCAGGTGTTCGTCAAGGTCGAGCTGCCCCTCGGCCTGCCGCTCGTGGTGGGGGGACTGCGCTCGGCGGTGCTGCAGGTCATCGCGACCGTCACCATCGGCGCCTGGGTGAACCTGGGCGGGCTCGGGTGGCCGATCATCCAGGGGCTGCCGCTGCGGAGGTTCGACCAGGTCCTCGCCGGGGCGCTCCTCGTCGCCCTCCTGGCCCTGCTCGCCGACCTCCTCTTCGCACTCCTGCAGAAGGCCGTCGTCCCGCTCGGCGTCCGCGAGGCGCCGCGTCCCCGCGCCGAACGGCGCTCGCGCGCTCGCGGGGCGGTCCGCGCCGGCACCACCTGACGCGCCGGATCCCCCGCCCAGACGCCAGACCCGCACCACAGTCCAGACCCCGTTCACAGACCCAGACCACAGCACAGACCACCGGAGAGAGGAACCACCATGTTCACTGCTCGACTGTCCCGCACCCTCCTCGCCGCCGGAGCCCTGACGGCCGCCGCTCTCGCGCTCACGGCGTGCGGATCCTCGTCGTCCCTCGGCGGCGAGACGAGCGCCCCGTCCGACAACGGCGGGGGCGACGCGATCGTCATCGGATCCCAGGCCTACTTCTCGAACGAGATCATCGCCGAGATCTACGCGCAGGCGCTGGAGGCCGACGGGCAGACCGTGAAGCGCCAGTTCAACATCGGGCAGCGCGACGCGTACATGCCCGAGGTCGAGTCCGGCGCGATCGACCTGTTCCCGGAGTACACCGGGAACCTCCTGGAGTACCTCGACGACTCGGCGACCGCGACGAGCCCGGAGGACGTCTACGCGGCGCTCACCGAGGCGCTGCCGGACGGCCTGGTCGCGCTCGACTACGCCGAGGCGTCGGATCAGGACACCTACACGGTGACGAAGGCCTACGCCGAGGAGCACGGTCTCACCTCCATCGGCGACCTGGCGAAGGTCGGCGGGACCATCACCGTCGGCGCGGCTCCGGAGTTCGAGCAGCGGCCGTACGGCCCCGCCGCCGCGAAGGAGGTCTACGGGGTCGACCTCGCCTTCTCGGCGACGGGACCGACGACGCTCGAGTCGCTGCTCGCCGGCACGATCCAGGTGGCGGACGTCTACACGGCGGACCCGGCCTTCGAGACCGAGGACATCGTGGCGCTCAAGGACCCGGAGAACATGATCCTGTCCTCCAACGTCGTGCCGATCGCCAGCGCGGACGTGGAGGGCGAGATCGCCGACACGATCAACGCCGTCAGCGCCAAGCTCACGACCGAGGAGCTCGTGAAGCTCAACGTGCAGAGCACGGTCGACAAGAAGGAGCCGAAGGAGATCGCCGCCGCCTGGCTCAAGGCCAACCTGGGCTGATCCTGATCGAGGCCCTTCGGGGTCCGTCACGGCGATTCGGGGCGTGCTCCGGGGTGTGAGATCCCCGGGACGCGCCCCGAATCTCGTCGGGCTGGGGACGGGCTGGGGACCGGTCAAACGCGGGAGTCCTGGCGGGGGATCCACACCTGCTTGATCACGATGAGCAGCGAGGCGGTGACCGGCACCGCCACGAGCGCGCCGAGCAGGCCCAGGAGGGTCCCGCCGACGAGGGCTCCGATCACGACGAGGGAGCCGGGGATCGAGATCGCCCGGTTCATCACGCGCGGGGTGATCACGTAGGCCTCGACCTGCATGTACACGACGTACACGAGCGCGAACACGAGGGCCGCGATCGGGCTCGAGAACAGGGCGATCCCCGTTCCGATGATCCAGAACAGCACGGATCCGACGAGCGGGATGAGCGTGATGAGGAACGCCACGGTCGCCATCAGCGGCGGGAAGGGCAGGCCGAGGAACAGGTAGAGGAGGAACACGAGCACCGCGTTGATGAACGCGAGCACGACCATGCCCATCACGTACCCGCCGACGGACTCGGCGATCTGCGAGCTGATGTCGCTGATGCGCCTACGGTCCCGCGCCGGGGCGAGACGGACGAGCCCCTTCTTCATGGACGGGAGGGTGGCGAGGAAGTAGAGCGTCAGCACGATGACGATGAGCGCGCCGGACAGCCCTGTCGCGATCGCTCCGCCGACCTGAAGCGCCACGCCGCCGACCTGCAGCGCGCCGCCGCCGATCTGCAGCAGGCGGGCGGGGTCGCTGAGGAACTTCTCGATCTCCGCCACGACGTCGGTGAGTCCCACGCCGAACTGCTGCTGGAGGCCCGCGTAGAAGTCGCTCGCCAGGAAACGGTCGATCGTGCCCGGGATGGATTCGATGAAGGCCGCTATCTGGCTCACCACCGTGGGGATGATCGACATCACGATGACCGCGAGGACGACCGCGAAGCCGACGATCACGATGACGACCGCCCACGCCCGGGGGATCCGCCGCTTCTCCAGCCATTGCACGGCGGGGTTCAGCCCGAGTGCGGCGAACAGCGCGAAGGCGATGTAGATGAGGACGGTCGAGATGTTCGACAGCGCAAGGCCCAGGAGGATCGCGGTCAGACCGCCGAGGACGACGAGGAAGCCGAAGCTGAACGGCTTGTCGATCCGCGTCCAGAACGACGCCCTCGGGACGCCCGGCTCCGCGACCGGGGCCGCGGTGGCGGCGGCGGGGTCGGAGCCGGGAGCCTCGACGGGCCCGGCGGGATCGGCGCGGCGCGCCGGCGCGTCCGTCCCGGGATCCGCCGCGTCCGTGGCGACCGCGTCCTCCGCACGCGCCGGCGTGTGCGCGGCCGCGTCGGTGTCTTTCCCCTGAGCGCTCATGGGGCCACACTATCCAGGCCTGCACACGCGCCCGGGCGCGGATCGCCGCGCCGACGCGGGCGGGCTCGCCTCTAGGGTGGAGGGATGACCGCCGCGACCGACCCCCGGGCCGAACTGCTCCGCCTGCGCGCGAGCATCGACAACATCGACGCCGCGCTCGTCTTCATGCTCGCCGAGCGCTTCCGGTGCACGCAGCAGGTGGGGGCGCTGAAGGCCGAGCACGAGATGCCGGCCTCGGACCCGACACGCGAGGAGCAGCAGGTGGCCCGCCTGCGCGCGCTCGCCGAGGAGGCGCACCTGGACCCGGAGTTCGCCGAGAAGTGGTTCAACTTCGTCGTCGCCGAGGTGATCCGCCACCACACCGAGGCGGCCTCGGGCCGCTGAGGCGCCTGCGCGCGCTCAGACGAGCTCGGCCGAGACGACGTGCGCGGCGGCGCCGCGCAGCACCGCGTCCGCCACGGTCCCGCCGTGCACGTCCACACGGGCGTGGGGGAGCTGGGCGATCGCGGCGAGGGAGTCCTCCAGGGCGGTGCGGAAGGTCTCGTCCGCCACGGTCTCCGGGCCGCTGAGCACCACGCGCGGCAGGTCGAGGGCCGAGACGATCGCGGCGAGCGGCAACCCCAGCCGCTGCCCCGCCTCGGCGCGCACCGCCTGCCGAGCGTGGTCGTCCCCCGCCGCCGCGATCCTCCGGTCCAGAGCAGGGGCGCCCACCCAGGCGTGCACGCATCCCTCGCTCCCGCAGCGGCAGGGCTCTCCCGTCGTCCCTCCGACGTCGATGTGCGCGAGCTCCTTCGCGCCCGGGCCGGTGACGCCCAGGCCGTCGCCGGCGTACTCGGCGACGATGGCCGTGCTCACGCCCGTTCCGATCCGTACGAGGAGGAAGTCCGTGCCGTGGGTGCCCGCGTCCCGCTCGGCGCGCGCGGCGAGGTCGGCCTCGGCGGCGACGTGGACCGGAAGCCCGCCGAGGTCGGTCGTCAGCAGCGCCGCGGAGAGCCCGTCGGCCGCGGCGTCGCCGACGGGCAGGCCGATCCCCACTCCGAGGACGGGATGCGCCGTGCGCGCGGCGAGCCCGGCGACGAGGGCGCCGAGGTCGGACGCGAGCTCCGCTGCCGTGTCGCCGGCCCGGCGCGGCGTCGCCGTCCGGTGCAGGATCCGTCCGTCGGGGGCGCAGACCGCGGCCCGGATCCGGCCGGGGTCGGACAGATCGATCGCGACGGCCTGCACCGCGTCCGGGTCCACCTCGAGCATCACCGCGGGCTTTCCCGGTCGCGACGCGGAGCGGTGACCGGTCTCGAGGATCACTCCGTCGGCCAGCAGGTCGCGGACGACCTCGGAGATCGTCGGGCGGGCGAGCCCGGTGAGGCGCGACAGATCCGCTCGGCTGGCCGTCGTCTCGCGCAGGAGAGTGCGCAGGACGACGCCGCGGTTGTGGCGCCGGATCGACTGCGCGAGGGGGACCGGGGCGACGGCGCGCGCGCCGGCGAGCCCGGCGGCGAGGGCGGGCGCCGTCGTCATGCGGTGCACCTCGTAGGGTGGGGATACGGCACAGGGGCCCCCTCGCGACCATCCGAGCGTCGGGCGACGCAACTTAGTTCAGTGACTAAAGTATGTAGGGCGAGCGTAAGGACGTCCCCGCCGGTTTGTCAAACATCGACCGTCCCCGTGCCCGGGAGGATCCGCGGCCATGCTGCAGAACATCGACGAGCTCGACGGCCAGGCGGCCCTGCGCCGGGTCAACCTGCGACGCGCCCTGCAGCTCGTGATGGACCGGCCGGGCGTCCAGACCCGCGCCGGGATCGCACGGAGCACGGGGTTGACGGCGGCCACGGCCTCCTCGCTCGTGGCGGAGCTCATCGACACCCGGCTCATCCGCGAGGGCGCGCCGGCCGCGAGCACGGGCGGCAAGCGCGCGACGACGCTCGACGTGGACGCCCGTTACCACCTCGTCCTGGTCGTCGTCCTGCGCGCGGCGGACGCCTGCCTGTCGCTGGTGCGGCTGGACGGCTCGGCGGAGCACGAGGAGCATCTCGCGTACGCGCCGGCGGATCGGGATGAGTCCCTGCGCCGGGCGATCGGCGAGGTGGCCGCGCGGTTCTCCGGGCGTCTTCTCGCGGTCAGCGTGCAGCTTCCGGGTGCGACCGACGGGCGCGTGGTGCTGGAGAGCGTGCAGCTGGGATGGACCGACCTCCCGCTCGCGGCGCAGCTGGAGGAGCAGGTCGGGGCGCCGGTGATCCTCGTCAATGACGTGGATGCCGAGGCCGTCGCCGAGGCGATCGCGGGCGAGGAGCCCCGGGGGCGCCGACTGTTCCTCCACGTCGGAAGCGGCATCGGCGGCGCGATCACGGTCGATCGCGAGCTCGCCGCCGGCCCCCGCGCACGGGTCGGCGAGATCGGTCACGTGCGCGTGGTCACGGGGGCGCAGGCGCGGCCCTGTCGCTGCGGCGGGACCGGATGCCTGGAGTCGGCGGCGTCGCTGTCGGCCATGCTCGGAGACGACGTCGTGGAGGGGAGGGACGCGGAGGACCTCGCCCCGCTCCTGGCGACCGCGGACGACGAGGCGCTCGCGCACGGAGCCCTGGCGCTCGGGCGCGTGATCATCCTGCTGACGGCGATGCTGGATCCGGTCGAGGTCGTGATCGGCGGGCCGGTCGCGCTGCTCGGCGACCGGTTCCTCGATCGCGTGCGCGCGGAGCTGTCGTACGTGCCCCGGGGCGCGAGCGCCGTGCCGGTGCGGGCCGCGGACGCCCGGATCGCCCGCTACGCCGGGGCGGCGCAGCTCGCCCTGACGGCGGTGCTCGGGGTGCGGTGGAATCCCGCCCAGGTCCTGCGCGGCTGAGCCAGGGCCTCCGTGGGGCGCGACGGTCGCCGCCTTGCCCGGGATCGCTTGGCGTATTACGATCGATTCAGCGTCAAAACGATCACAAACCTTCAGTTGATCGGAGCAGCCGCTCACGGCGACGCGATCGACGACGGGAGACCGCCATGACCGAGACGACCACCGCTCCGGGCGCCCACATGCGTGCGGAGCTGGACTCCCAGCCCGAGACCTGGGCCCGTGCCGCGGCGATGCGCGACGAGCAGCGCCGCCTCCCCGCGGCGGGCGAGCGCGTCGCGGTCGTCGGCTGCGGCACCTCCTGGTTCATGGCGCAGTCCTACGCGGCGCTGCGGGAGTCCGCCGAGGCCGGCGGGGAGACGGATGCGTTCGCCGCGTCCGAGGCCTTCGTCGGCCGCGGCTACGACGCCATCGTCGCCCTCACCCGCTCCGGCACCACCACGGAGGTGCTCGAGCTCGTCGAGCGGGTGCGCTCGGCCGGCGCGGATCGTCCGCGGCTGATCGGCGTGATCGGCGATCCGGCGTCCCCCCTGGTCGACCTCGTCGACGACGCGCTGCTGCTGCCGTTCGCGGATGAGCGCTCCGTCGTGCAGACCCGCTTCGCGACGACCGCGCTCGCCCTCTTCCGCGCCTCGCTCGGCGAGTCGCTCGACGACGCCGTGGCGGACGCGCGCGCGGCGCTCGACGACGTCGACCCCAGCCTCTCCGACGCCGAGCAGTACAGCTTCCTCGGCCGCGGCTGGACCGTCGGGCTCGCCCACGAGGCGGCGCTGAAGATGCGGGAGTCCTCGCAGACCTGGACGGAGTCCTACCCGGCGATGGAGTACCGGCACGGCCCGATCGCGATCGCGGCGCCGGGGCGGATCACCTGGCAGTTCGGCACGGCGCCGGACGGCCTCGCCGGCCAGGTCGAGGCGACCGGAGCCCGCTTCGTGCAGCACCCGATCGACCCGCTCGCCGACCTCGCGCGGCTGCACCGGGTGGCCCTGGACCGCGCGCTGGCCCGCGGGCTGGACCCGGACCAGCCGCGCAACCTCACCCGCTCGGTCATCCTCGAGCCCTGAGCCGTCCGTGACCGCCGCCCTCGCTCCGACGCCCGCCGGGCCGCGATCGCTCGGCCCGGGACCGGCCGTCCTCGCGTTCGACGTGGGAGGGACGGACGTCAAATCCGCCCTGGTCGACCGCTCCGGCACGCTGCGCGGTCTGCGGCGCACCTCCTCGCCGGCACCCGGCGCGGACAGCCCGCAGCGCCTCCTCGACCTGCTCGTGCGACTGGCGGACGACCTGCGCGAAGACCACCCCGGGATCGAGCCGGACGCGGCGGGGCTCGTCGTCCCCGGCATCGTCGACGCCCCGGCGGGGATCGCCGTGTTCAGCAGCAACCTCGGCTGGCGCGACGCCCCGCTCCGCGATCTCGCGACCGCGCGGCTCGGGCTCCCCGTCGCCTTCGACCACGACGTGGCGACGGGGAGCTGGGCCGAGCACCGGATCGGCGGGGCACGGCCCTTCGACGACGCCGTCGTGCTGATCATCGGCACGGGGGTGGCCGGCACGCTGATCCTCGACGGCCGGCTGCACGCCGGCGGCGGCTACGCGGGCGAGATCGGCCACTCCCCGCTGGGGGACTGGCCCTGTCCGTGCGGGGCCCGGGGGTGCCTGGAGGCGGTCGCGTCCGCGGGCGCCATCGCGCGGCGCTACCGCGACGAGAGCGGCCGGACGGCGGACGGCGCCCGCGAGGTGCTGGCGCTCGCCGCCTCCGGAGACGCCGTCGCGTCCCGGGTGTGGGACGAGGCGCTCGACGCGCTGGCGATGTCCCTCGCGCAGCTCACCGCCGTGCTCGCTCCCCAGGCGGTCGTGATCGGCGGAGGGCTCTCCCGAGCCGGGGCGCCCCTCTTCGACGAGCTGCGCCGCCGTCTCGCGGATCGGCTGAGCTTCCACCGCCTCCCCGAGCTGGTGCCGGCCGAGCTCGGCGGGGACGCCGGGATCCTCGGATCCGCCCTGCGGGCGCGCGCGCTCCGGGAGGCGTCGTGATCGTCACCGTCACCCCGAACCCCGCGCTCGATCTCACCTGGCAGGTCGAGCGCCTCATCCCCGGCGGGACCCACCGGGCGCCCACGGGACGCTCCCGCGCCGGAGGCAAGGGGCTGAACGTCGCGCGCGTCGCCCACGCCGAGGCGGCGGAGGTCTGCGCCGTCGCCACGGCGGGCGGGGCGACCGGGGAGGAGTTCGCCGCCGAGCTGCGCAGCAGCGGGGTCCCGCATGCGCTGGTCCCGGTGCGGGCGTCGACCCGCCGCAGCGTCGCGCTCGTGGATGAGGCGGCCGGGGACACGACGATCGTGAACGAGCGCGGCACGGCGCCGTCCGCCGAGGAATGGGCGACTGTGCGCCGCGCCGTCGCCGACGCCGTGCGCCGCGCTGCGTCGCCCGTCCTCGTGGTGGCGGGGAGCATCCCGCCCGGAGCGCCCGAGGGTCTCGTCGAGGACCTCGTCCGGTGGGGACGGGCCGCGGGGGCGACGGTGATCGCCGACACGTCCGGCCCGGCGCTCCTGCGGGCCGCCGACGCCGGCGCGCACGTGCTCAAGCCCAACGCCGCCGAGCTGCGGGAGGCGACAGGGCACGCGGATCCCCTCGCCGGAGCGGCGGAGCTGATCCGGCGCGGGGCGGAGCTGATCCTGCTCTCCCAGGGTCCCGACGGGATGCTGGCCGTGGTGTCTCCCCGGTTTGGGGCGCCGGATGGGGCCAGCGGGCCCCAGGGCGGGCCCCGAGACCCCGAGATGCGCCCCGAACCCGGGGAGGGAGGGGGACCCGGGGAGGGAGGGATCCGGATCCTGCGCGCGCGGCTCGCCGAGCCCCTCGCCGGCAACCCGACCGGCGCCGGGGACGCCGCCGTGGCGGCGTGCGCCGTGCTCCTCGCCCAGGGCGTGCGGGACCCGCTGACCCTGCTGCGCCGCGCCACCGCGTGGTCCGCGGCCGCCGTGCTCATGCCGCTGGCGGGCGAGATCCACCCCTCCTGGCCTCAGCTCGAGGCCGCTCTGCTCATCGACAGCCCCACCGGGCACGCGTCCGACCCGCGCGCCACGACCGCCCCCGAACCGAAGGACACCCCATGACCCTCGTCTCCGCCCGCGAGCTCGTCCAGGACGCCGCCTCCCGCGGCGTCGGCATCGGCGCCTTCAACGTCATCCACCTGGAGACCGCCGAGGCCCTCGCCCTCGCCTCCGAGCGCACCGGGCTGCCGGTCATCCTGCAGATCTCGCAGAACTGCGCCGACTACCACGGCGGCCTCGAGCCGATCGCGCTCGCCGCCCTGGCCGTCGCCCGGCGCGCCGCGACGCCGGTCGCCGTGCACCTGGACCACGCCGAGCGCCCCGAGCTCGTCGATGAGGCGGTGGCGCTGGGCTTCGGCTCGGTGATGTTCGACGGCGGGACGCTCGAGTACGCGGACAACGTCGCGCTCACCGCCCGCGTGACCGAGCGCGCGCACGCCGCCGGGGTGCACGTCGAGGGAGAGCTCGGCGAGGTCGGGGGCAAGGACGGCGCGCACGCGCCCGGGGTGCGCACGGATCCCGACGAGGCGCGGGCGTTCGTGGCCGAGACCGGTGTGGACGCGCTGGCCGTCGCCGTCGGGTCCTCCCACGCGATGACCGACCGCACCGCGGCACTGGACCTCGACCTCATCGCTCGGCTGCGCGCGGCGCTGGACGTCCCGCTGGTCCTCCACGGGTCCTCCGGGGTCCCCGAGGACGCGCTCGTCGCCGCCATCCGCGCGGGGATGACGAAGATCAACGTGTCCACCCACCTGAACGGCTTCTTCACCCGCGCGGTGCGGGCCCGGCTCGCGGCGGACGAGCGTCTCGTCGACTCGCGGAAGTACATCGCCCCGGGGCGCGAGGCGGTCGCCGAGGAGGCGGGCCGGCTGCTGCGCCTGTTCGCCGGCGCGCAGGAGCACGGGCGGGCGGAATGAAGCGGACGGCACGTCTGACGGCCATCCTGGACCTCCTCGCGGCCCAGGGCGAGATCACGGTCGAGGAGCTCGTCGACCGGTTCGGGGCGTCCCCGGCCACCGCGCGTCGGGATCTGGACAGCCTCGCCGAGCAGCGCCTGCTGACCCGGACGCACGGCGGAGCCGTCGCTCAGTCCGTCGCCTACGAGCTGCCCATCCGGTATAAGAGCCACCTGCGGGCGGACGAGAAGGATCGGATCGGCCGCGCCGCCTCGGCGCTCGTGGCGCCCGGTTCCGTCGTGGGTCTGTCCGGGGGGACGACCACCACGGCGATCGCCGCCGCCCTCGCCGCCCGCGACGATCTCGCCGACCAGCCGCTCACCATCGTCACGAACGCGGTGAACATCGCCGCCCAGCTCGCCACCCGGCCCGACATCAAGGTGGTCGTCACCGGTGGCGTGATCCACTCGCGGACGTACGAGCTGGTGGGCCCGTTCGTGGAGCAGCTGCTGCGCGGGATCCGGCTCGACGTCGCGTTCATCGGGGTGAACGGCATGGATCCGGTCGACGGGGCGAGCACGCACGACGAGCGCGAGGCGGCGGTGAACCGGATCATGGCCGAGCGTGCGCGCCGGCCGATCGTCGTGGCGGACTCCGGGAAGATCGGTGCGAGCGCGTTCGCCGCGGTCGGGGACGCGTCCCTGTTCCCGACGCTGCTGACCGACACCGGGCTGTCGGCCGCGTATCGCACGGCCTTCCAGGACGCCGGCTACGAGGTGCTCCTCGCGGACTGAGCGGAGCGATCCGCGCCGCCGAGGCCGTCCTGCCCCGGGCCGGGGTCGTCCGCCCTCGGGGAGCATGAGGAGGGGGTGCCGCGGTCCCCGCGCGACACCCCCGTGGAATCGTGTCCGTCGGCGCGTCCCCAGCACGCGCATCCCCAGTTCCGACCGCGTCCCCTCACGCTCCCGGCTCCCTCGGAAGTTCCCCGCATGACACCTTCCGACGAACAGGAGCCCCGGGGCACCGGTCTGATACATCGAATGGAGAAAAGTTCTCCGGCCGTGCCCGGACTCGGAGTGAGACGGTCAGAAACCGCTGCCGTGGCACTGGAACGGCGTCCGGTGTCCCGTGTCCGCCGCCGCGGCGGACAGCGCGGCCGCCGGATCGAGGCCGGCGCGCAGGCTCCCGTGCACGGCCCCGAGCAGCTCGCAGGCGACGTCGTCGGGGACCACGACGGGCGAGGAGACGACGCAGCGGGTGCCCGCGTGCAGCCACACCCGGGTCATCCCCAGCGCCTCCTCGCCGCCGCGGACCGAGGAGCGGCCGAGCTCGCACGCCGAGAGCAGGACCACGGCGGGAGGACGCGGGACGAGGTCCACGTCGTAGCCGAAGAGGATCCCGTCGGCGAGCTCGAGGCCCGAGAACAGCGGGTTGTCCACCGTATGCCGGCCGTGCGCGGCGACGTGGAGCACGTCCGAACCGCCCGCCAGCGCGGTGACCGCCTCGACGCCGGCCGCGGCGCCGGTCAGGACCACGGGGGCGTCCCAGGCGGCGGCCGCCGTCGTCACCTCCTCCTCGGCGCGCACCACGTGCGGCCCCGCGGCGAACCCGGCGCGTACGAGGGGTGCCGGGGCGGTGCGCCGTTCGTGCAGCCAGCGGGAGGCCGAGGTCGCGAGCGTGAAGGGGCGCCCCGACATCGCCGGGAGCATGCCCCACGGAACCCCGGCGAGGACCCCGGGCGCCGTGATCAGGGCCCGCACGCGGGGGCCGGATCCCGCGATCACCGGTGCGAGCAGGGCCGCGTCGAGCCGGCGGAGCCGGTCGTCGAGGGCCCGCCGGACGACGGCCGCGAGCGGACCGGAGCGCACCGCCGCCGAGACGTCGAGATCCGCGCGGAGGCCGCGCAGGTCCTCCCGCACAGCGTCCCAGGGGAGGGGGACCAGGCGTGAGCCGGCGGTCGTCGTCACGAGACAGACGAGCCGGTCGCCGGTGAACACGTACGCGAGGGCGACGGTGTCCGCATCGAGGGCGCGCCGCAGCTCCGCCAGCGGGGCGCGCGGACGGGCGTCCCCCGCCCCCGTGGCCGTCCACTGCCGATCGCGGGCACGATCCCGCAGCGCCCGCACCCGCGGATCCCGCGTCCACTCCTCGCCCGCGAGCTCGCTGCGCAGCATCCGCAGCTCTCCGAGGTCCGCGGCCAGCGCGGCGTCGTGCGGGGGCCGGACGGGCGCGATCCGCTGGCTGAGGTGCCGCGCGCGCTCGGACCAGTCGAACACGGTCCGCGGATCCCCGTCCGCGACGGCCGCGGCGAGGCCCTGCCGCACGAGCTGCTCGCCGTGCACGGCCGTGGAGGCCTGGAGGTCGAGCGCGCCGAAGGAGCTCTGCCACCCCGACAGCAGGTCCAGGCCGCGCGCCGCGTACCGGCGTGCGTCGCTGCGGCGCCCCTCGCGGGCGGCGCGCTCGGCGCGGACCTCGGCGGCCCGCAGGCGCAGGGGCAGCGGCGCGGCGCGCGGGAGACGCGGAAGGACGGTCGCCCCGGCGTCGCGCGGACCGCCTCGTCGCACCTCGTCGAGCGCCGCGCCGAAGCGCACGGCCGCCGCCTCGCTGCGGAAGCCGGCCGCGTCCAGCGCCTCGGCCGCGGTGCGGAAGGCCTCGGGTCCGGGACTGCGGCCCTGCGCGAGGACCGCGTCGAGGCGGATGGCGTCGCTGCGCGCGGCCCAGCTGCCGCTCCGGAGGGCGCGGAATCGGCGTCCGGCGGTGCGCGCGACCCGCTCGGCACGCACCGGGTCGTGCCGGAGGAGGGAGCGGGCGAGGTGGAACTCCGTCTCCGCCCGCGCCTGCCGCATGCGCGCGCGGCCGAAGGTCCCCGAGACGCTCTCCAGCAGCTGCTCGGCCTCCTCCGCCAGCCCGGCGTCGCGCAGCACCTCGGCGCGGTCGAGGTCGCTCATCGCCGCGCTCAGGTCCGACTCCGCGGCGATCGCCGGACGCGAGCGGGTCATGAGCTCCAGGGCCAGCACGAGGTCGCCGCGCAGGAGGGCGATGTACCCGAGGTTGTGTGCGGCCTCCGCGGCGGCGGTCTCGTCGCCGGCGCCGCGGTAGAGCGCGACGGCCCGCTCCAGGTCCTCCGCGGCGGCGTCGAATGTGCGGCGCTGCATGCGGACGAGCGAGCGGTTGAGCAGGCAGTTCGCGAGCTCGACGCCGTCCAGGCCCGCGATCGCGCGGCCCAGCATGTCGTCCGCCTCGTCGAGACGTCCGGCCCGCGTGAAGAGGACGCCGAGCTGGCCGGCGAGCACGGCGCGGGTGTGCGGGCCGGCGTCGTCGGCGTCGAGGGCCGCGCGGCACAGCTCCTCGGCACGGGCGGGCTCGCCGGTCTGCGCGAGCAGGTAGGCGGTCGTCCCGGCGATGCGGGCCCGCAGGTCCGGGTCGGCCCCGGGGTGCGCCGCGGCGCGATCCAGCAGGCGGCGCCCCTCGACGTACCGCTGCGCGTTCGTCGCGGCCAGGCCGCGTTCGTACAGCGCGCGTGCCGCCGCCGGCGCGGATCCCGGGCTCCCCATCCCCTCAGGATGCCGTGTCGGCGGGGTCCGCGCGAGACGGGGCTCCGGCCGCGACCGCCGAAACCCCCTCTCGTCGCCGAAACCCCCTCGCAGAACCGTGTGTGCGGAGGGGTCTCGGCGACGAGAGGGGGTCTCGCGAGCAGGACGGATCAGGGGCGGGCCGGATCAGGAGAGCGGCGCGTCCGGGGGCAGGGCCTTCAGCACCTCCGTCACGGTCTCGGCCGCCGTGGCGGCGGGGGCGACGTCCGCGGCGGCCACCGCGCCGACCAGCCCCGCCGCGATCCGCCCCGCCACGTACGGGGCCGCGAAGGAGGTGCCGCTCCACGCGGCGAATCCGCCCCGGTAGTCGTCCGGATCGACCGTCTCGCGCACGAGGCCGCCGACGTCCCACCGGGTGGCGGCCTGGGCGCCGCCGGTGAAGGCCGGAGTGGTGCTCACCACCGCGGCGCCCGGTGCGTATGTGCGGACCCAGGGGCCGACGTTCGAGAACAGCGCGACGGATCGGGCGGACGGATTGAGCGCGCCGACGGAGACGAGCGGGTGCAGTTCGTCCGGCTCGATGCCGTTGTCCGCGCCCGGCCAGGCCCAGAGGGACGCGGGGAACGCGGGACGGTCGATCGCGTCGTTGCCCGCCGAGCACACGACGACCGTGCCGAGCTCCCTGGCGGTGCGCAGCAGGTCGTACAGCGTCCGGGAGAACTGCCCGTCCACGGGTGTCTCGTGGTAGTAGCCGAGGGACAGGCTGAGCACGTCGATCGGCCGTCCGCCGTCGATCCCGTGCACGTGGCGCCGCTGCAGCTCCACGAGCGCGGCGAGGGAGCGCAGGAACGTGCTCTCGTCCACCACCCCGAGCGATCCCGCGACACGGATGGCGAGGATGTCCGCGTCCGGTGCCGTCTGCCGGATGATCCCCGCGATGAACGTGCCGTGCCCGGCGACCGCGTCGATCTCGCCGTCGAGCTGTCCGTAGAGGTCGGGGTAGCGTTCGGGGTCGTCGTCTCCGGTGAGCCCGATCGGCACGCCGTCCAGCGTCACCCGGGTGGTCACGACGGTGTCCGGCAGCCAGGCGTGCACGCCGCACCCGGTGTCCAGCACGGCGACGACGACCCGGCGTCCTCGCCGGGGGTCCGGACCGCGGCGCGGAGCCGGGCCGATCCATGCGACCGGCTGGCGTCCGCCCCGCCCGGGCGCGAGGTAGTCGTCGCTGCCCGCTCCGGCGCCCTCGCCGCGGGCGGGGTTCGTCCGGGTGAAGGGGTTGGTGCGCGTGAAGGGATTGGTGCGCGTGAACGGGTTGAGCCCGACCGGATCCACGGACAGCACGTGCTCGAGCCCCGCGCGGGGCATCGGCCCGCCGGCGACGCGCCGGGCCCGCTGGAGCACGCGCCACGCGTCCGGTGCCACGGGCGAGTCGCCGCGGCCCGGATCGGCGGACGTGGTCAGTCGTGCCCGGTGCACTCCGGGGATCCCGGGCAAGACCCCGGGGCCGAGACCTGTGCGGACGAGGTCGTCCTGCCCGATCTCCAGTTCCCAGCCGAACGATGCGGCGACCTCCCGCAGGATCCGGACGTCGCGGTCGTAGGCGCCTTCGACATCGTCCGGATTCTCCGTGATCAGCATCCGGTCCGGCAGGTAGGCGGTCGGATAGGCGCGGACGCCGTCGACCGGATCGATCGCCGGATCCAGTGTCGTCCCGCGGGGGATCGACCCCTCAGCGCGGTCCTGCCAGCTCCATCCCCGGGGCTGTTCCATGGCTCGTCCTTCCCGCGGCGCCGCCGCGTCTCCGATCACACCTCGAACCGGGGCGTGAGCAGGTCACCGGTCTCCTCGTCGGCGACCAGACGCACACGGGTGAGCCCGGCGGGAACGTCGTCGAAGGCGAACCGCCCCGTCGCGTCCGGCGGCACGCTCCGCGTCCGCGATCCCTGGGACAGCCGGACCTCGCGGACCTGCGCGTCGACCCATCCGTCGATGCGGCGGGTGTCGCGGGCCGTGCGGCTGATGTGCAGGAGCAGACCGATCCGGCCGTCGCTGAACTGCAGCGTCGTCGTCTCGGCCTCCCCGCGGACGGCGCCGAGCCCGCTCTCGACGAGCGTGAGCAGGGCGTAGTCGCGGGAGAGGTCCTCGACCGCGATCGCGGCGATCATCCGTTCGGCGAGATCCGGCGCCGGCGGGTCGAACCGCTCGGCCGCCGCTCGGATCCGGCGCAGCAGGGCGTCGTCAGCGTCGGTCATGGCGGGCGTCCTTCCCGGTCCCGGATCCCCGTCGCTGCCGGGACCCGTTCGCGTCGTCGCCGAAGCCGTGCGCCGTCAAGGCCGTCCGGAGCTTGGCCAGGCAGCGCTGCCGCGTCGGGCCGATGCTCCCGATCGGCATCTCGAGATCCGCCGCGATGCGGGCGTAGTCGGGGCGGTCGTCGAACGCGACGACGCGCAGCAGCCGCTGGCAGCGTTCGGTGAGGGTGCCGACGGCGGCCCAGAGCCGCGCCGCCTCGTCGGACGCCGCCACGACCGCCTCGGTCGACCGCTCCGGCGGCAGCAGGGGTTCGAGCAGCTCGTCGGCGGTGGAGTCCGCGCGGCCGTGCACGCGCGTGGTCCGCCAGGCCTCTCGCCGCGCCGTGACGGTGAGCCAGCGGGACACGGCGCGGTCGTCGGCGATCGCGTCGGCGTGGCGGACGAGCGCCATCCAGGTGGATTGGACGACGTCCTCCGCCAGCGTGCGCTCGAGGCCGTACGCGCGGACGACGTGCCAGAGCACGGGGGTCATCAGGCGCACCAGGTCGTCCATGGCGCGTGCATCGCCGGCGCGCCAGTCGGCGAAGAGATCGGCCGCGCGCTCCCACCGCTCCGGGCCCTCGCTGACAGCGCCCTCGGGTGAGGCGTCGGTCATGGTGCCCATTGTGCTCACACCCTTCAGGAGGACGGCAAGTGCTTCCTGATACCCGCGTCCCGGAAATCGTCCCGCGGGCCCCGTGCGGCTCTCGCCCGTCCCGGCGCGGGCGCTGATAGCATTTGCTATATGGGAAACGTGGTCGTCGAAGGGCTCCGTCGGGACGCGGAACGGGCGGATGCTCTGCAGCGCGAGAGCCGCGATCTGCTCGTCGGCGCCGTCCAGCGCGGGATGGCTGCCGGGCTGACGCAGCGGGAGATCGCGCAGGCGGTCGGAAGAAGTCAGCCGGAGGTCTCCCGATTGGCGCGGCAGCGGAGGAATCGGCCCCTGGCCCACAGGCTCGCCGCGCAGAGGGGTGAGGTCCTCCGCCTCCTGACGGCACGGGGCGTCGCAGGCGTGCGGGTGTTCGGAAGCGTCGCGACGGGTTCCGAGACGTCGGCGTCCGACATCGATCTCCTCATCGACGTCCCTCGGCCCCTCGGCCTGCTCACTCTTGCGCGGCTGGAGCGGGATCTGTCGCGTCTCCTGGGCGCGAAGGTGGATCTCGTGCCCTCGTCGGCACTGTCCCCTCACCTGCGGGATCGGGTGCTGGCTGAGGCGGTCCCGCTGTGAGCCGCGCGGTGCACGAGCTCCTCGGGGAGGCTGTCACCCACCTGGACGCCATCCACCGGCACCTCGCGAGGCGGAGCATGGACGACGAGACGGTCGCCGACGCTGTCGCCCTGCGCTTGTCGGCTCTGATCGAGACCCTGAAACGGGGCGAGCCCGAGTTGACCACGGAGCTCTTCGGAGACGAGTGGGCCGTGATCTGGGGGATGCGCAACAGGATCGCCCATGGATATGCCTGGATCGACCTCGACACGGTGCGGGCCACGATCGACGAGGACTTGCCGGATCTGGAGCGCAGAGTCCGTACGCGGCACGGCGAGACCTCTCCTCCGGTGTCCGCCCCCGGCGACTGACCGGAGGCGGCGGCGCGAAGGCTCCGCTGGACAGCATGTGTCCGTTCTCCCGTCTTCCACCGTGTCTGGGTCAAGCCCCCGTCCGAGTCACGCACGCACGGCGGTGGCGGGATCGGCGTCGAACGTCCGGGCATGGGCGGCCCAGCCCGCCTCGGCCGGGAGGGAGCGGAGCCCGCGGTTGGTCACCGCGAGCAGCAGGGAGACGACGCAGAAGCCTGCGCAGACGAGGAGCGTGGCGTCCCGCCCCGCCCAGGTGAGGCCGAAGCCGGCGATGAGAGGCGCGAGCGGCATCGCTCCCATCCCGAGCACCCCCGACGCGGCGTTCGCGCGGCCGAGGAGCCGCGACGGCGTCGCCACCATGAAGTAGCCCATCATCCCGGCGTTGAGGGTGGGGATGAGGACGACCGCGAACACGAGCACGAGGGCGATCGTCGCCGTCTCGTGCGCGAGCGTCAGGGCGGCGACCGCGACGCTGGCCGCGCCGATACCCGCGATCATCAGCACCCCGGCCCCGATCCGCGGCACGAGGAGCGGGGCCGCGAGCGCGCCGACGAGCATGGTCGCGCCGAGGACGGCCGAGACCATGCCGATCGTCAGCTCCGTCTCCCCGGCCTGCTGGAGCGCGTAGATCACCGTCGTCAGGGCCGCGTTGAAGCCGAGGTTGACCGTCGTGGAGATCCACAGCACGCCGCTCAGGTCCGGGCGAGAGAACAGCCAGGCGAACCCCTCGCGGATCTCTCGGAGCGCGTTCGGGCCACCCTCCGTCGGGGCCCCCTCGGTCGGGCCTCCCTCGCGGGGGGAGCGCGCGGCGTCGGCGTCGATCGGATGCACGGCGGCTCCCGCGTCACCGCGGACCGCACGGCCGAGCAGCCACGCGGAGGCCGCCGCGAGCGCGTAGCAGGCGGTCATCACCACGCCGACGAGCCAGGCGCCGACTCCCAGCAGGAGACCGCCGAGCGGGCCCGCGGTGAGCTGGAGGGCGGCGTCGCGTCCCTGGTTGGCGGCCTGCGCCCTGCCCATCGCCTCGTCGGGGACGATCTCCTTGACCGCGCTCTCGCTCGCCGGCTCGAACGCCCCCGCGCGGACGGCGAGCAGGGCCTGCACCGCGAGAAGGGCGGCGAAGCTGAGCGCGCCGCTCAGCGCCAGTGCCGTGAAGCCGGCGGACAGGACGGTCGCGAACACCGCGCCGACGAGCATCATGCGCACCCGGTGGTGGCGGTCGGCCAGCACGCCGCCGAACAGCGTCAGGGCCAGCCGCACCGTCATCCCGACGCCGCCGATGATCCCGGCCTGCGCAGGGTCGTTCGTCACGATGAGCGCCACCAGGGGGACGGCGAACGAGGCCAACGAGGTCCCCAGCCCCTTGGCGGTGTCGCTGAACAGCCAGGCCACGTAGCGCCGATTGGTCCAGAGCCCTGCCCGCGTCTCGTCCATGTCGACGACCATAGACCCGCAAGTAAAGTTGCGCAAGTGAAATTGCGCAAATTGTGCTGCGTAGGATGGGGGCATGGCCGAGGCGACCGAGGGACAGGAGCCGCAGCCGTCCGCGCGTGCCGAGGACGGCGGAGGCCCGAGGGCGGCCACCACGGCGGTCCTCAAGGCCTACGCGAACCCGATCCGTCGCCAGATCCTGAAGCAGTTCGCCAAGCACGAGTTCCGCCGCGCCGCCGATGTCGCCGAGGCGCTCGACATGCCCGCCAACAAGGTGAGCTTCCACCTGCGTGTGCTCGCGGAGGCGGGGCTCCTCGTCGAGGCGCCCGAGCAGGCCCGCGACCGCCGTGACCGCGTGTGGCGGGCAGAGAAGCGCGCGATGAACATCGGCGGCCCGGAGCATCCGGTCGAGGATCCGGTCCTCGGCGGCGCCGTCCTGCAGGCCCTGATCGACGACCACAACGACATCCTCCGGAGGATGGCGGCGTGGACCCCGACCTACATGGCCGGACAGACGACCGAGATCCACGCGGAGTTCGCGCAGATGACCGTGCGGCTGACGGAGGCCGAGTTCCAGTCGTTCATGACGAGGATCGGCGAGCTGAAGGACGAGATCCTCGCGGCGCACGGGCGGGGCGACGCCGGGGGCGAGGACACCCGGGTCTGGCAGATCGACGTCATCGCCGCCGACGACACGATCTGACCGCTGATCCGGGGGTGGGGCGTTTCGTCTCGCTGCGCTCGCTCAACGACCGGGACGGTGACCGCCGGTTCGGGGGTGGGGCGTTTCGTCTCGCTGCGCTCGCTCAACGGCCGGGAGGGGACTCACCGGTCGTTGAGCGAGGAGCGCAGCGACGAGACGAAACGCGCGGATCCGGGATCAGGGGATGGCGCGGCGCAGCACCAGGAACGCCACTCCGGACAGCAGCACCGTCACCGCGAGCCCCCACAGGGTCAGCCCCAGTGCGCCGAGGTGCAGGATCCCCTCCCAGACGTTCCCCCACAGCTCCATCCGCGTGACGAGGAACGCCAGGCCCACCAGGATCACCACCGGTACGAGGCTCGCCATAGTCGTGATGGTCGCCCCCCAGCGCTTGTACACGGTCGCCCCGGTGAACCCGACGACGAAGAAGAACAGCGCGAGCGTGAAATAGGTGAGGCCTGCCGCGACGGGGCCCGCCTCCCACACCCAGGGGAGATGGAACACGTAGCCGTTGACGCCCCACCCGCCGGTGGCCTGCTCGATGAGCCCGCCGACGACGAACACGGCGGCCATCACCAGCGACCCGAGGACCGCGGTGAGCATCGTCCCGGCGAAGAAGTCGCGGCGGGTGATGCTCATCGCCTGGGAGAAGGGGAAGGTCATGGTGAGGGCGGACAGCCCGACGGCGAAGAAGACCCACAGCGGCGCCTGGCCGCCTCCGCCGTACTTCGGCGCATCCGTCGGGATCATCGCGTAGATGACGATGGAGACGACCGCGGAGGCGCCGAGGACGATGAGCGGGACCCACAGGAACGTCTGCTTGTTGACGAGCTGCAGGCGGACCACGTTGAGGACGCGGGACATCAGCGCACCTCCTCCTTCTCTGCGGCCGCGGCCGCGTCCTTGGCGCCGGACGCGTTCTGCGTCAGCCGCACGATGAGCTGCTGGAGCGAGACCGGCGCGATGTCCAGACCCGCTTCCACGACCGCCGCGCGCTCCGCGGCGGAGAGACGGCCGAGGACCGTCACCGATGCGACGCGGCCCAGCGACTCCCGGTGCAGGACCTCGCGGTCGCCCACCCAGGCGTCCACCGCCGCCGCGTCCCCGACCACGGTGACCGCGCGGTCGCGCACGGCGTCGGTGTCCTCGTCGAGGAGGATCCGGCCGCCGTCGATCACGATGACGCGCTCGATCAGGTTCGACACCTCGTCGATCAGGTGGGAGGAGAGGATGATCGTCCGCGGGTGCTCCGCGTAGTCCTCCAGCAGCCGGTCGTAGAAGATCTGGCGGGCTACGGCGTCGAGACCCAGGTACGGCTCGTCGAAGAACGTGATCTCGGCGCGGGACGCGAGGCCGATGATCACGCCGACGGCGGAGAGCTGGCCGCGCGAGAGCTTCTTGATCCGCCGCTTCAGCGGGAGCTGGAAGGCCTCGACGAGCTCGTCCGCCAGCTGCTGGTCCCACCGCGGGAAGAACATCGCGGAGATCCGCAGCGCGTGGTCGGCCGTGGCGTCGTCGGGGTACTTCTGGCTCTCGCGCACGAAGCAGACGCGCGACAGCACGTGCGCGTTCTCGTACGGCTCCTCGCCGAACACGTGCGCGGTGCCGGACGTGGCGAAGTTCTGGGCGGTGAGGATCGACATGAGCGTGGTCTTGCCGGCGCCGTTGCGGCCGAGGAGGCCGTAGATCGTGTTCTCCTCGATCGCGAGCGACACGTGGTCGAGCGCGAGCGTGTCGCGGTAGGTCTTGACGAGGTCCTTCACCTCGATGACGGCGGTCATGCGGGGTTCCCTTCGGTGGATGTCGCGGCGCGTTCGCGCAGGAGTGCGGCGAGGTCGTCGGGGCCGAGCCCGAGCGTGCGGGCCTCGGCCAGGAGTGGATCGATGAAGCGCTCGGCGAACGCCGTGCGGCGCTCGCCGAGGAGGAGGTCGCGGGCGCCGGCGGTGACGAACATGCCGATCCCGCGCCGTTTGGTCAGCACGCCCTTGTCGGTGAGCATGGCGACTCCCTTCGCGGCGGTGGCGGGGTTGATCCGGTAGAACGCAGCCAGTTCGTTCGTGGACGGCGCCTGGGACTCCTCGGCGAGGGAGCCGTCGAGGATCGAGTCCTCGATGGCCTCCGCGATCTGGAGGAAGAGGGGGCGGCCGTCTTCGATCACTGGCACTCCCGGGGTTGTTGGGTTACTTACTCGACTAAGTAACCATGGAACCGGGGCGGTGTCAACCCTGGGTCACCACGTTTCGTCTCGCGGAGACCTGCACTGAGCGAGCGAAGCGAGTCGAAGTGTCGCTCAACGACCGACACCCTCCCGGTCGTTGAGCGAGGAGCGCAGCGACGAGACGAAACGCGGTGACCCGGGGCGGTCAGCGTGGCGCGGCGAGGGGGAACGCGGCGCGCACGAGCAGCCCGCCCTCCGGGCGCGCGCGAAGGTGCAGCGATCCGCCGAGCGCGTCGACGATCGACGAGGCGATCGCGAGGCCGAGCCCCGTCCCGCTGGACCCCGTCGCGCTCGACTCACCCGCTTCCGCTCCGGGCGCGCCCCCTGCGTCGTCGCCGTGCGTGCGCTGCGCGCCGCGCTGGAACGGCTCCGCGAGGACGGCGACCACGGCCGGATCCAGCACCGCGCCGGTGTTCTCGACGATCAGCGCGCCGACGCCGCCGTCCACTCGCGTGCGCACCCACGCGGTGCCGCCCGGGACGTTGTGCACCACGGCGTTCTGCACGAGGTTCAGTGCGAGCTGGTTCAGCAGGGCCGCGTCGCCGCGCACCGTCGCGGGGTCCGCGCTGATCTCGAGAAGCACGCCGCGACGGTCGGCGAGGGGATGCAGGATCTCGACGGCCTCCTCGGCGGCGAGGGACAGGTCGACGTCCGCCGGGGCGGGCGGGCGCGCCTCGATCCGGGCGAGCAGCAGCAGGGCCTCGGTCAGCGCGATCGCGCGGTCGTTCGCGGCGTGCAGCCGGGCGAGCAGCTGCGGCACGTCCCGGTCCGGGTCCTCCTCGGCGACCTCGATCAGGGCGCGGGAGATGGACAGCGGGGTGCGCAGCTCGTGCGAGGCGTTGGCGGCGAAGCGGCGTTCGCGCTCGACGTCGGACTGGATCCGGTCGAGCATCGTGTCGAACACGTCGGCGAGCCGGCGGAACTCGTCCCCGGCCCCGCTCATCCGGATCCGGTGGTCGAGCGACCCCTGCGCGGCCAGGCGGGCCGCTTCCCCGATCCGGGTGAGCGGGCGCAGCATCCGTCCCGCGAGGAACCACCCGCCGACGAGGCCGATCAGGATCAGGACGATGAAGGCCAGGGTGAGGCGCGGAACGAAGGCGCGGATGATGTCGGTGCGCCCGGCCGTCCAGGTGAGGCCGCCGGAGTCCTCCTGGACGTAGATGTTGCCCTCGGGGATGTAGCGGAGCACGTACAGCGCCACGACGGCGAGCAGGACCGTGCCCGCGCCGATCACGAGCAGCGCATAGCTCAGCGTCAGTTTCAGCCGCACCGACAGTCCTTCGCGCCGCGGCGCCGCGGCCTCGCGACCCGGCGCCGCGCCGTGCTCGGGCGGGCGGGCGTCACTCATCCGCGTCCTCCCCCTCGGCGATCCGGTACCCGACGCCCGGCACGGTCCGGATCAGCCAGGGCTCGCCCAGGCGCTTGCGCAGCGCCGATACGGTGATCCGGACGGCGTTCGTGAACGGGTCGGCGTTCTCGTCCCAGGCGCGCTCGAGCAGCTCCTCGGCGCTGATCACCCCGCCGCCGGCGTCCATCAGGACCTCCAGGACGGCGAACTGCTTGCGGGTGAGGGCGACGTAGCGCCCGTCGCGGTACACCTCGCGCCGGAAGGCGTCCAGCCGCAGCCCGGCGAGCTCGCGCACGGGCGGCGCGGACCGGGGCGCCCGGCGGGCGAGGGCACGGATCCGCAGCACGAGCTCGCGCATCTCGAACGGCTTGGTCAGGTAGTCGTCGGCGCCGATCTCGAACCCGGTCGCCTTGTCGTCGAGGCGGTCGGCGGCGGTGAGCATGAGGATCGGCGTGCCCGCGCCGCTCTCGACGATGGCCTGCGCGACCTCGTCGCCGGAGGGGCCGGGGATGTCGCGGTCGAGCACCGCCACGTCGTACGCGTTCAGCCCGAGCAGCTCCAGTGCCGCGTCCCCGTCGCCGGCGACGTCGGAGGCGATGGCCTCGAGCCGCAGGCCGTCGCGGACGGCCCCGGCGAGATCCGGTTCGTCCTCCACGATCAGCACGCGCATGGGGGAAGCCTATTCACCCGCGCATATCGCGGGCGTATCGAAAACCGCATACGGCGGGGCAACAGGCGTCGCGATGGGCTGGTGCCCATGAACACGATCACCGAACACCGCCCGCCGGCTGCGGTCGTCCGCCGCGGCCCTTCCCGGGCGGTCCGACAGCGACGTGCGCTGGCCGTCGTGGTGGGCGTCGCGGCGATCGCCGCGGCCGGAGTCCTCGCCGTCACCGCGGTGCAGCAGGCCGGCTCCGCGAACGCCCTCGTCCAGGGCCCGACGGCGGGCACGGGGTCGGCGGGCACGGGGCCGGCGGCTGCGGAGGCGGACGGCCAGGCGGACGGGGGGATGCCGGATGCGTCCGACGGCTACATCGCGGACGGGGAGACGATCTCCCTGTACGACGGCGCGCCCGCGGTGTCGGGGCTGGACCCCGCACTGCGCGAGGCGCTGCTGGCGGCCGCCGCGGCGGCCTCGGACGACGGCGTGGAGCTCCGGGTCGCGAGCGGGTGGCGGTCGCCGCGGTACCAGTCGTGGCTGCTGGAGCGAGCCGTACAGCAGTACGGCTCGGCCGAGGAGGCGGGGCGCTGGGTGGGCACTCCCGAGACCTCGCTGCACGTGAAGGGGCAGGCCGTCGACATCGGCCCGTTCGACTCCTCCGACTGGCTCGACCGGAAGGGCGACGCGTTCGGGCTGTGCCGCACCTACGAGAACGAGACGTGGCACTTCGAGCTGTTCCCGGAGGCCGTGGACCAGGGCTGTCCGCAGATGTACGCGGACGCCGCCGAGGACCCGAGGATGCAGCGATGAGGGCGGGGAGCGCGGCCCCTCTGCGGGCATCCCTGGCGGTGTCGGCCGCCGGCACGGGGATCCGCGTCGAGCGCGCGCCGGGCGCACGCAGCCCCGGTCCGACGCTGCGGGTCGACGTCGGTGCCGTCGCGGCGAACGTGCGGACCATCGCCCGGCGGATCTCCGCGGCGGGCACGGGCGCCGAGATCATGGCGGTCGTCAAGGCCGACGGGTTCGGACACGGCATGGTGCCGGTCGCGCGCGCCGCGCTCGCGGCGGGCGCGACGTGGCTCGGCGTGACGGACGTCGCGGAGGGGACGGCGCTCCGGGTCGCCGGGATCGGTGCGCCGGTGCTCGCGTGGCTCCACCCGGCGGGGATCGACGTGGAGGCCGCGGCGGGCTCCCGGATCGACCTGGCGGTCGCATCCTCCGAGGAGCTCGCCGAGGTCGCTGCGGCCGCCGCGCGGCTGAGGCAACGGCGGCGCGGGCCGCTGCGTCCTCTCGCCGTCCATCTGCACGTGGACGCCGGCATGGCCAGAGGCGGGGCGCCGCGAGCGGATTGGCCTGCGCTGACCCGGCTCGCGGTGACGGCCGAGGGGCGCGGGCTCGTGCGGATCCGTGGGCTCATGGGGCACCTGTCCGACGCGGATCAGGCCGATCCGGAGCGCAACCGCCACGGGATCCGGGCCGTCGCGGCGGCGGAGCGGATGCTGCGGACGGCCGGCATCGTGCCCGCGCGCGTGCACCTGGGCGCGACCGCGGCGACCCTGACGGACCCCGCCACGCACCACGATCTCGTGCGGATCGGGGCGGGGCTTGTGGGGATCGATCCGGCCGAGGCGAACGCCGCGCATCCCGTCGCGCTCCGGGGAGCGTCCTGGCTGACCGCGCCCGTCGCGCACACCGCGACCGTGCCGGCGGGAACCCCCGTCGGCTACGGCGGGCGGCACACCACCGCGGGCTCCACGAACCTCGCCGTCCTCGGGGTCGGATACGCGGACGGCATCCCCCGCGGCCTCGCCCCGGAGGCGGCGGTCGCGATCGGGGGCGAACGGTTCCGCATCGTCGGTCGCGTGTCCATGGATCAGATCGTGGTCGACACCCGGGACCGGAGATTCCCCCGGGGGACCCTCGCGACGATCTGGGGACCGCGCGGAGGGGCGGCGCCGAGCATCCAGGACTGGGCGCGCTGGGCGGACACCATCCCGCACGAGATCGTGACCGGGATCGGTCCCCGCGTGCGCCGGTCCCTGGTGCACGAGACCGCGGACGGCCGCGCCGTCGAGAGCGGCAGCAGAGGAACGGGCAGCGAGGGAGCAGGGGCATGAGCGCGAGGATCGCGGTGATCGGCGGAGGCGCCAACGTCGAGCATGAGGTGTCGGCGGCGTCCGCCGCGGGGGTGGCGGATGCGCTGGAGCGGCGGGGATACGCCGTCG
The DNA here is from genome assembly GCF_021172025.1 of Microbacterium resistens. Lineage (NCBI taxonomy): Bacteria > Bacillati > Actinomycetota > Actinomycetes > Micrococcales > Microbacteriaceae > Microbacterium > Microbacterium resistens. The sequence goes on along the minus strand of NZ_CP082781.1, from coordinate 2,710,660 downwards.
ACCGGCTCACGATCGGTCGCGACGGGATCTGGCGGGGACCGGACCCGGCTCCGGCGGCGGCCGGCGAGACCGCGCACACCTCGGCGACGGCGTCGCTGGCGGCCGCGCTCGCCGTCATCGGGGCGGCGGACGCGGTGTTCCCCGCCGTGCACGGACCTCGTGGGGAGGACGGGGTGATCGCGGCGCTGGGCGCGCTGACGGGGGTCCCGGTGGTCGGCTCCGGGACGCTCGCCGGGGCGGTGGCGATGGACAAGGCGCTCTCCAAGACGGTCGCCCGCGCTGCGGGGCTCCGCACGGCGCCGGGATGCGTGGTGTCGGTGCGCGACCTCGACGCGCTGGGCTTCGAGGGAGAGGCCGCGGTGGTGAAGCCGGTGTCCTCGGGGTCCAGCCACGGCGTCTCCCTGGTCCGCGACGCGGCTCAGCTGGTGGAGGCGGTCGCCCTCGCCTGCGCCGTGGACGCCGGGAGCGGCCCGGGGCGGGCGCTGGTCGAGCCCGTGGTCCGCGGGCGGGAGATCGACGTCGCGGTCCTGCGGGAGGCCGACGGGACCCGGTGGGCGGCGCCGGCGCTGGAGATCCACGCCGCCGGGCTGTTCGACACCGCGACGAAGTACGACGGATCGGCGCGCTTCACCGTGCCCGCCGCGCTCAGCGCCGGCGAGGCCGCGGCGCTGAAGGCCGCCGCCCTCGCCGCCTTCGACGCGTTCGGCTGCCGGGGCCTGGCCCGCGTGGACTTCTTCCTCACCGAGGAGGGGCCGGTGTTCAACGAGATCAACACCATGCCGGGGCTCACCCCGGCCTCGCAGGCGCCGCGGATGTTCGCGGCGGCGGGCGTGGCGTACGACGAGCTGGTGCACCGCCTCGTCCAGGGGGCGCTCCGGTGCTGATCGCCCGCGGCACGGGGCGGCGGGAAGGGAGGCAGGGAGGAGCGGTGCAGGGAGAGGGGATGCGGGGACGCGTGCCCTGGGCCGACACGGCGAAGGGCGCGTCGATCGTGCTCGTCGTGCTGTGGCACGTCACGGCCAAACACGTCCTGCCGATGGACCTCGGCGCCGCTCAGCCGGTCGCCGAGGCGTGGAGCCGGATCGGGGCGCAGCTGCTGCCGCTGCGCATGCCGCTGTTCTTCCTCGTCTCCGGGATGTTCGCCGTCGGCGCCGTCGCCCGTCCGTGGCCGGTCCTGCTGCGCACGCGGATCCTCCGGTTCGCGGCACTGTACGCCGTCTGGCTGACGATCCAGACGGTCGTGATGCTCCCGATCGACGACTTCGGCACGGCGCATGCGCGTTCCCCGCTCGTCTTCCTCGCCCAGCTCACGATCAGCCCGACGAACCTCTGGTTCCTCTTCGCGCTGGCCGCGTACTTCCTGGTGGCCCGCCTCACCCGACGCATCCCGACGGCGCCGCTGCTGCTCGGCGCCGCGGTCGTGTCCGCGATCGCCGGCGCGAAGATCGTGGAGCCGGTCCTCTGGGTCGTCGGGATGCCCGGCGCGCCGGGGGAGGACAACCTCTGGCAGGTCTTCCAGAACCTGTTCTTCTTCCTGGCCGGGCTCCGTCTCCGGGAGGCGGTCGCGAAGGGCGCGGCGCGGGTGACGGTCCCCGGCGCCCTGATGCTCGCGGGTGGGTACGCGGCTGCGCTCGTCGTCTCCGCGGTCCTCGATCTGCGCCTCGTCCCCGGCGTCGCCCCGGCGGTGTCGATCGTCGCGGTGTCGTTCGGCGTGGCCGCCTCCGCCCTCGCTCCGCGGGTCGCACCCCGTCTCGCGGCGGGCGCTCAATGGCTCGGACGACGCACGCTGCCGATCTACGTGCTGCACATGCCGCTGCTCGCATATGCGGACGTGCTCCTGCGCGGCCCGGTCGCGGAGGCGGTCCGCGCACTCTCCGACTCAGGGGGCGGCGTCGCTCTCGCGGCTTCCTGGATGGCGGTCGGCGCCTGGCCCCTCGTGCTCACCGGGCTGCTCATCGCCGCATGCCTGCTGCTGCATGCAGCGCTCTGCCGTCTCGGGGCGGCGCGTCTGTTCGCCCCGATCCCGGATCGATCCGCCGTCCCCGACCCGGGGGTCAGGCGTAGAAGCCCTCGCGGAGGTTGATCCCGTGCTCGATCCAGGCCTTCATCGCCGCGAGCATGCCGGTCCAGCCCTCGCAGTTGCCGAACGCGCTCTTCGCGCCGTCGGCCGTGGGCGTCCAGGACTCCTCGGTGATCGTGACGAGCGTGCGGGTGTCGTCGTCGATCGGTGCGAACGTGAAGGTGGTGCGGGTGGTGCCGGCCTCGGTCGACCCGGCAGCCGCCTCCCACTCGATCACGATCCGCTCCGGGGCGACGGCCTCGACCACGGTGACGGGGAAGCGGCCGGGGAAGTCGGCGAAGTCCCAGGAGACCTCGGCGCCGGCCTCGAGGCGTCCGCGGGCGCCGGCGGTGGTGAAGTAGCGGGAGAGCTGCGCCGGATCGGCGACGGCCTCGTAGACCTCCGCCCGCGGCCGCGCGATCCGGCCGGAGACGGTGAAGGACAGGGCGCCGAGCGGGGCGGCGCCGGTGGTTTCGTTCTCAGACATGTTGTAAGATTACAACATGTCTGAGAGGGAGGGAAGCGCCGACGATCTCGTCTTCAAGGCGCTCGCGGCGCCCGTCCGCCGGGCCATGCTCGATGTGCTCAAGGCCGCGCCGTGCACCACCGGTGAGCTGTGCGCGCGCTTCCCCGAGCTCGACCGCACCACGGTGCTGCAGCACCTGCGGGTGCTGGAACGCGCCGAGCTCGTCGTCGGGGAGCGTCAGGGCCGGGAGCGGCGGCTGACGCTCGCGCCCCTGCCGATCAAGCGGATCCACGACCGCTGGATCGGCGAGTACGCGCGCGCCGCGGTGCAGCTCCTCGACGAGCTGGATCGCGGCTGAGCGGATCGGGTCCGCGCCGCGCGGCCCGCGCGGCCCCGGGCGGAGCGGGGCACGCGGCCCGGCCCGGCTCGCGGCGGCGTCCTCCGGCGAGGCCGTAGCCTGGGCGGGTGACCGGCTTCCCCTACGCGCGCCTGCGTCGCCTCCCCGACGTCGAGGCGCCGGAGCTGCGCGCGTGGGATGCGACGGACGAGCTGCTCGTTGCTCGCGCACGGGACGAGATCGCGCTGTCCCCGACGGGGATCCGGGGTGTGGAGGTCGTCGTCATCGGCGATGCGTACGGCGCCCTCACCCTGCCGCTCGTCGCGGACGGGCTCGCCGGGATCCGCGTGCACCAGGATCTCGTCACCGGGCGGCGGGCCCTCGTGCGCAACGCCGCGGAGCTCGGGGTCGACGGGTTCGTCCCGCACGAGCTCGGCGCCGACCTCCTCCGCGGGGCGCGGCTGATCCTGCTGCAGCTGCCCAAGGCGCTCGCGGAGCTGACCGAGATCGCCGACGCCGTCGCGCGCCACGCCGCCCCGGACGCGGTCCTCGTCGCGGGCGGGCGGGTGAAGCACATGACCGTCGCCCAGAACGAGGTGCTCGGCCGCTTCTTCCGCCGGGTGCAGCCGCAGCGCGCCGAGCGGAAGTCCCGGCTGGTCCTCGCGCACGAGCCGGTCCGGCCGGCGGGCGAGTCGCCGTTCCCCGTCCGCGCGACCCACGCCGACCCGACGCCCGGCCCGGCGGCGTCGTTCGTCCTGTGCGCGTTCGGCGGGGCCTTCGCGGGCGAGCGGCTGGACATCGGCACCCGGGCGCTGCTGGAGGCGGCGGACCGGCTCCCCTCGCCGCCCGTCGAGTCCGCCGCACCGTTCCGGGTGATCGATCTCGGCTGCGGCACGGGCGCGCTCGCCGCCTCCTATGCGCTCCGACACCGGTCCGCGGAGGTGATCGCGACCGATCGCTCCGCGGCCGCCGTCCGCTCCGCCGCGGCGACCATGGCGGCGAACGGAGTGGCCGAGCGGGTCCGGGTGACCCTCGACGACGCGGGATCGGACCTCCCGGACGCGAGTGCGGACCTGATCCTGCTCAACCCGCCGTTCCACCTCGGCGCCGGAGTGCACGAGGGCGCCGGGCGGCGGCTGATCGTCGCGGCGGGCCGGCTCGTGCGCCCGGGCGGCGAGGTGTGGACGGTCTTCAACTCGCACCTCGACCACCGTCGCGCGCTCGCCGCCGAGGTCGGGCCGACGGAGCAGGTCCGCCGCACGCCGAAGTTCACCGTGACCCGGTCCGTCCGGGTCTGACCGGCTCCCCCTCCCCGCCCATACCGCCCGATCTGCACACTCTGTCCCGATCTGCACAGGTTCTGGTGATCGCGGTGTGCGCATCGGGGTCGGATGTGCAGATCGGTCCACGTCCCGGGATCCGACACGCCGGGCGAAACCATGCCTCAACGGGGGAAAGCGCGGGGGTCGCCGAGGGGCGGATTTGCTCCGGATCAGCCATTTCGTTACGTTGGAATGTGGGCCAGCGAGCCCGAAGACCAGTCCGCGGCCGCGTCCTTCTTTCGAATCTGCTGTGCACGAAGAGGCGTGGGCGTAAGGTAGGCGATCTTTGCGCCGGATCCGAAATCCAGCGCCCGTGCCGTCCGTGCAGCGTTGTCGAAGCGGCCCCGTGATCACCACCCGGGCGTTACCGAAGTGGGTTCACCCCATCAGGTGAGCCAACGGGGGATACGTGTCCGAAACCGCTCTCGAAGCGCGCAATCTCTACAAGGTGTTCGGTCGGAACCCGCAGCAGGCGGTGAAGCGTCTGAAGGCCGGGGAGACCCGCGACGACGTGCTCGACGTCGGGACCGCCGCGGTCATCGATGCCAGCTTCACCGTCAACCGGGGCGAGATCTTCGTCATCATGGGTCTGTCGGGCTCCGGCAAGTCCACCATCATCCGCATGCTCAACGGCCTGCACGACGCGACGGCCGGATCCGTCACCATCGCGGGCGATCCGATCACCGGCATCCCGGCGAAGCGTCTGCGCGAGGTCCGCCGCGACCGGGTCTCGATGGTGTTCCAGCACTTCGCGCTCCTGCCGCACCGCACGGTCGCCGCGAACGTCGCGTACCCGCTGGAGCTCAAGGGCGTGGACAAGGCCGAGCGCCTCGCGAAGGCCGAGGAGATCCTGGCCCTCGTGGGGCTCGGCGGCTGGGGCGACAAGCTCCCGTCCGAGCTCTCCGGCGGGATGCAGCAGCGCGTGGGCATCGCCCGGGCGCTGGCGGCCGACACCGACATCCTGCTCATGGACGAGGCCTTCAGCGCCCTCGACCCGCTGATCCGCCGCGAGATGCAGGAGCAGCTGCTGGAGCTCCAGGAGAAGCTGCAGAAGACGATCGTCTTCATCACCCACGACCTCAACGAGGCCATGCTGCTGGGCGACCGGATCGCGGTCATGCGCGACGGCCGGATCGTGCAGATCGGCACCCCCGAGGACATCCTCACCGACCCCGCGAACGACTACGTCGAGCAGTTCGTGCAGGACGTGGACCGCGCGCGCGTCCTGACGGCCGGCAACGTCATGGAGCGGCCGCGCCCCGTCGTCTCCGAGACCGCGGGACCGCGCACCGCGCTGCGCCAGATGCGCGACGCGTACATGTCCGCCACCTACGTCGTCAGCCGGGACCGGCACCTGCTCGGGATCCTCACCGACCGCGACGCCGTCAAGCAGCTGCGCAAGGGCGAGAGCGACCTGCGCGCGATCCTCAAGCCGGTGCCGCAGAGCGTGAACCAGTCCGAGGTGCTGATGAACCTCTTCATCCCCGCGGTGGAGTCGCCGCTGCCGCTGGCCGTGGTGGACGACGACGACCGGCTCGTCGGGGTGATCCCGCGCGTCACGCTGCTCGCGGCGCTCGGCCCCGGCCCGGGCGCGACCGAGGAGATCACGATCCCGCTGCCGCCCATGCCGCAGGCCGAGATCGACGCCGTGCTGGGTGATGCGCCCGCGGCCGGCGCCGCCGAGCCGGAGGGGGTGCGCTGATGGACGGTTTCCGCATCCCGATCGGGAGCTGGGTCGAGGCGGCCGTGGACTGGATCCAGGTCAACCTCGGCGCCGTTCTCGACGTCATCTCCTTCGTCTTCGCCTTCCTCGTGGACGGCCTCACCGCGATCCTGCTCTCGGTGCAGTTCCCCGTCGTGATCGTGATCGCGGCCCTCCTGGCGTGGCTGGTCCGCTCGTGGCAGCTCGCCGTCGGCACGCTGCTGTCGTTCGTCCTCATCGTGGGGATGGGCGTGTGGGTGCCGGCCATGCAGACGCTGGCGCTCGTGCTCGTCGCGGCGCTGGTGGCCGTGGTCATCTCGATCCCGCTCGGGATCTGGTCCGCGCGCAGCGACACGGTGCGCGCGATCCTGAAGCCGGTCCTCGACTTCATGCAGACGATGCCGGCGATGGTGTACCTCATCCCCGCGATCGTCTTCTTCGGCATCGGCGTGGTGCCGGGGCTCGTCGCCACGGTGATCTTCGCCCTGCCGCCGGGCGTCCGGCTCACGGAGCTCGGCATCCGCGGGGTCGACGGCGAGACGGTCGAGGCCGGCCAGGCGTTCGGCGCGAAGCCGGGGCAGATCCTCGGCGGCATCCAGCTGCCGCTCGCGATGCCCACGATCATGGCGGGCGTGAACCAGGTCATCATGCTGGCGCTGTCGATGGCGGTCATCGCCGGGATGGCGGGCGCGGACGGCCTCGGGAAGCTCGTCGTCGAGGCGATCTCCACGATCAACATCCCCCGCGGCGTCGAGGCGGGCCTGGGCGTCGTGCTCATCGCCGTCTTCCTCGACCGGGTCACCGCGGCCCTGGGCACGACCGCCGGCAACCGCTCGTCCCTGCTGGGCGTCCTCGCCCGGCGCCGGGCCGAGCAGCGCCGCGCGGCGGCCGACGCGGAGGCCGCTCGCGGCTCGGCGGAGGCGGCGGCCGACGCCGAGCAGGCGATGGCCTCCCCCCGCCGCGGCGCGACCCTCTGACGCACCGATACCCCACCCATCACGTACTGACGCACCAAGACCCTGCAACCGAGTGAACGACATACGAAAAGGACGTCATCATGGCTAAGAAGAGGCACCTCACCGCACTGACCGCTCTCGCCGCCGCAGCGGCCCTCGCCCTCGCGGGCTGCGCGAGCGGAGGAACCGGCGGCACCGGCGGAGGCGGCGACACCGACGGCGCTCCCGGCGGGGACAAGGGCACGATCACGCTCGGGTTCCTGCCCTCCTGGACGGACGGCCTGAGCACCGCGTACCTGCTGAAGGACCAGCTCGAGAAGGTCGGCTACACCGTCGAGATGAAGACCCTGACCGAGGCCGGACCGCTCTACACGGGTCTCGCCCAGGGCGACGTCGACATCTACCCGTCGGCCTGGCCCGAGCTGACCCACAAGTCCTACATGGACAAGTACGGCAAGGACATCGAGGACCTCGGCGCCTACTACGACAACGCCAAGCTCACGATCGCGGTGCCGGAGTACTCGGAGCTGACCTCGATCGAGGACCTCAAGGGCAAGGCCGCGCAGTTCGACGGCAAGATCATCGGGATCGAGCCGGGCGCGGGCCTGACCAAGCAGACGCAGGAGTCGATGCTCCCGGAGTACGGCCTGGAGGGCGAGTACGAGCTCGTCACCTCGTCGACCGCCGCCATGCTCACGGAGCTGAAGAAGGCGACCGAGGCGCAGAAGGACATCGTCGTGACGCTGTGGCGTCCGTTCTGGGCGAACGACGCCTTCCCGGTGAAGGACCTCGAGGACCCGAAGGGCGCCATGGGCGACCCGGAGGCGCTGCACTTCCTCGCCACCAAGGGCTTCACGGAGAAGTTCCCCGAGGCCGCCGAGCTCATCGAGGGCATCACGCTCGACGACGAGCAGTACGGCGCCCTGGAGGATCTCGTGGTCAACCAGTACGACGAGGGCCAGGAGGCCGAGGCCGTGGCCGAGTGGGTGTCGAAGTACCCGGACGCCTTCCCGACCGAGATCGCGGAGTAATCCGCGCCGCCCCTCGTCGGGGTGAGATGAGGCCCCACGTTCCCTGTGGAACGTGGGGCCTCGTCCGTCCGTCGGTCAGTGGGACACCGGCGTCGGCGACGTGAGCGGCTCCTTCCTGGCCCACAGCTCGTTGAGGAGCAGGTTGAGCACGAAGGCCGCGATGCCGCCGGCCGCGATGCTGCTGGACAGGACGGGCTGCATCAGCTCGGGGAAGTTCGCGTAGAAGTCGGGGACGCCGACCGGGATCATCGCGAACGCGAAGGAGATCCCGACGATGAACATGTTCCGGGAGTTCGTCAGGTCGGATGCGGCGAGGATCTTCACGCCCACCGCGGCGATGGTGCCGAACATGACGACGGTGATGCCGCCGAGCACGGGCTTCGGCAGAGCCGCGGCCACCTGGCCGAGCGGCGCGACGAATCCGAACAGGATGAGGAACAGTCCGGCGAGCGCGACGACCCAGCGCGAGTACACCTTCGTCACCTGCGCGAGGCCGACGTTGTTGGCGAACGCGGTGAGGGAGAACGGCGAGAGCAGCGCGCCGACCGCGGTGCCGACGCCGTCCGCGAGCAGCGCCCGCGACACCTGCTTCGGCCCGGTCTTGCGGCCGACGATCTGTCCGACGGCGAGGACGTCGCCGGTCGACTCGACGAGGCAGACGAACTGGACGATGAGGATCGGGATGATCGCGCCGATGACGAACTCCGGCGGCCCGAACATGAGCGGTTGCGGAACCTGGACCGGAGAGACCTCGGCCACCGCGGAGAAGTCGACCCGTCCGAAGAGCGCGGCGATGATCGTGCCGAGGACGAGGGCGATGAGGATGGACAGCTGCTTCCACAGCCCCCGGCCGACCCGGTCGATCACGAGCACCAGGACCACGGCGATGATGCCGAGCAGGTAGCCGGTCGGGGACCCGAAGTCCGGGTCGTCCGGCTGCCCCGTGATCAGCGCCGCGGACTTCGGCATCAGCGAGATGCCGATGATCGCGATCACGGTTCCCGTGACGACGGGCGGGAAGAAGCGCAGCAGTTTGGCGAAGAACGGGGCGACGACGATCGTGACCAGCCCCGCGAGCATCGTCGCCCCGTACAGCGCCGGCAGTCCGTAGGCCTCCCCGATCATGATCCCCGGCCCGATCGCCGTGAACGACGCGCCCATCAGCAGGGGATACCGCACGCCGACCTTCCACACGCCGACCGTCTGCAGGATCGTCGCCAGGCCGGCGACGGTGAGGTTCGCGGCCACGAGCGTGGCGAGCTCGGCGTTCGTCAGCCCCAGGGCCAGCCCCACCACCAGCGGCGTCGTGATGAGACCGCCGTAGCAGATCAGCACGTGCTGCAGGGCGAAGGGGATCATGCGGGAGGCGGGCAGGACCTCGTCGACCGCATCGGTCTTCCTCTTCTTGCCTCTTCCCTTCGTCCTGCTCTTCTCGTCGATCTTGGTCTTCCTCATGGTTCCTCCACATCGAGTCATTCGAAAGCGAGCGCGGATGCGCGTGACCCGGAGCCGGGTCGTCGTGCGATTCAGTTGTGCGCCCACGGGTGCGGGGAGGACCGCGGACAAGGAAGGTTCAGGGGCCGGCGCGCAGGCTGGGCGTCACGCCGGGACGCGGTCGCGCGCGGTCGCGGCGAGCTGCGGGTGACGTTCGATCAGGTGCCGAGCGGCTTCGCCGGCCTCGGCGATCACCTGCTTCTCGTCCATGGTGTGGACGACGCCGTCGGAGTACACGACCTGGCCGCCGATCATCGTGAGCACGACGTCGGAGCCGCGCGAGGCGTACACCAGGGTGGAGACCGGATCGTGCACAGGCTGCTGGTGCGCTCCCGAGAGGTCCACCGCGACGACGTCGGCGAGCAGGCCCACGGCGAGCTCCCCGACCTCGTAGCCGGTGTAGGCCCCGCCGGACCGAGTCCCGTGCGCGAACGACTCGTGCGCGCGCAGGACCGTCGGATCGAGGGTCGCCAGCCGCTGGATGAAGATGGCCTGTTTCATGCACTCGAACGGATCCTGGCGATGTCCGCAGCTCGGTCCGTCCGTGCCGAGGGCGACCGGGATGCCTCGTTCGCGCATCTGTCCCAGCCGGATGGAGCCGGAGGCGAGATAGGCGTTCGACGTCGGATTGTGGGCGACGGACGCGCCGGATGCCGCGATGGCGTCGAGCTCGGCGTCATCCAGCCAGATCGCATGCGCCAGTGTCGCGCGTTCGTCCAGCAGGCCCTCGCGCGCGAGCCATTGCACCGGGCGGATGCCGTACTCCTCGAGGTAGGAGTCCGGGTCCTTCGAGCCTTCGGAGCAGTGCGTGTGCCAGCGGGTGCCGAGATCGCGCGCGAGCTGGACCGACGCCGCCATGAGGTCCTGGTCCAGGTAGCTGAGGTTCACCGGGCCCGGCCACACCTCCACGCGGGAGCCGGCGGGATGCACGGCGGCCGCCTCGCGCGTGATGGCCAGCTCGTCGGCCGTGTCGTAACGGTAGAGGGGCTCGGGCTGCCCCCGTCGGACGCCGATCGCGCTTCGGCGCCCGAGGATGCCGCGGGCGACGGCGCCGCGAAGCCCCGCATCGTGGATGGCGGAGGCCACCGCGAGCGTCGTGTCCAGGTCGGTCGGGGCGTAGTGGTTGTCGACGACGGTCGTGATGCCGGAGCGGATCGCCTCCAGCGCACCGAGCCGGGCGGCGGCCCGCGCGTCGGACGGGGTCATCGCGATGGCATACGGCCACATGAAGTCGCACAGCCACGGCCAGATCGACTGTCCCTCCCCGAGTCCTCGGGCGAGGGCCTGGAACAGGTGGTTGTGCCCGTCGACGAATCCCGGCATCAGTGCCGCGTCCGGAAGATCGATCGTCCGGGCGGCGCGCCAGTGGGCGAGCTCTTCGCGGGTGCCGACGGCGACGATGCGATCGGCGGTCACGGCGATCGCGGCGTCGGAGATCACGCGGCTCTCCGCGTCGGCCGGCACGAGCCACCCGGCTCGGATCAGGACATCACAGGGGGTCGTCACGGTCACGGAGGGCTCCTCGGTTTGCGATGTGACCTCGGTGTCACATTGCATGCAACTTACTCTCATGATGCGCGTTGTCAAGAGGTCATCCGGGCGAATGCCGCTTCAATTGGCCGCACTCCCGGAGGCGAATTACATGTAAACCCTTGACGCCTCGGAACGGGGGGGATAGATTCCCTGGCACCGGCGACGAGCGTCACGAGGTCGTGGCGCAGACCCGCCGGGCCCGTAGGTGCGTGCCGCGCGGCCGGGGACGACCCATTGCACGACGGATCGAGGAGACATCAATGATCATCGACACCCATGTCCATCCGACCAATCTGGTCGACGAGGCATGGCGCCACACCGGGACACCGTTCACCGGTGAGCGCGCCATCGAGATGATGGACGGCCCGTTCCTCATCAACGGCAAGCCGCGTCGCGTCGACGTCTCGTGCATCATGCCCCCTCCGGGGAACACGGCGTGGCGCGAGGGGAACAAGAGCGGACGCGAGGGGATCCGCGAGTACATGGCCTACGTGACCTCGCTCACCCAGCAGTACCCGGACCGCTTCGTCGGACAGTTCATCTACAACCCGCGATTCGGTCCCGAGAACGGCGCGGCCGAGCTCGAGTTCCACGTGAAGGAGTACGGGTACAAGATGCTCAAGCTCCACGCGAACATGCACTCGTATCGCCCGGATCGGGCGCTGGACTGGCTGCGGCCCGCCATGCGCAAGTGCGCGGAGCTCGGAGTGACCGTGCTGATCCACACCGGCGACGGCCCCTACTCGATCCCGACGCAGTTCTACCCGATCATCCGGGAGTTCCCCGAGGTGAACTTCATCATCGGCCACTTCGGCGTCCAGACCGGCGGGGTGTACTGCTTCGAGGCGTTCTGGATGATCCAGGACTCCCCGAACGTCTATGGGGAATCGGGCTGGCTGCTGCAGTCGCGCATCGTCGAGTTCGCCAAGGAGATGAAGAAGAGCCGGCTCGTGTTCGGGACGGACTCCCCGCCCAACGAGCCCGGCATGTGGGCGCGCGAGCTGGAGGTGCTGTGCCACCAGCCGCCGCAGGGGCTCAACACCTCGGAGGACGACCTCGAGGGCTACCTGGGCAACAACATGGCGAAGCTGCTCGGTCTCCAGCCGACGCCCCCGCCCAAGGACGTCGCCGAGGCGGAGGCCTACCTTCGCGGTGACGTCCCCCAGGCGTCCGCGGACAACCGTCACGCGGACCACTACCGCGGCTACACGCCTGACTCCTGGGCGGACGACTCGTCCCCCGCGGAGATCGAGGCGCGCGCGGGGGCGCTGGTGTAGCCCGGCCGGAAGGCGAGGGGGCCGTGCCCGCCGGGCGGGCCCCCTCGTGGCCGGCGGTCGAGTCCGCCGGTATCGTCATCGAGGGGAAGGGACGACACATGTCGAGAGAAGCTCTGGCGACGATGCGACCGCTGGTCGAGCGGGATCACCTCACGGAGCGCACGTACGAGGCCATCCGGGCCGCCGTGCTCTCCGGAGACCTCCCCCCGGGGACCCCGCTCAGCGTCCCGGAGCTCGCTCGGCGGCTGGAGGTGAGCCGCAGCCCCGTCCGGGAGGCGGTTCAGCGGCTGGTCCACGAGCACCTCGCCACCGCCGTCACCCACAGCGGGGCGGTCGTGAGTCGCATGGACGGCGAGGAGCTGCGGAGCCTGTACGTGGTGCGCGAGATGCTGGAGGGGCTCGCGGCCCGGCTGGCGACGGAGGTCACGGATCAGGCCGGGCTGGACGCGCTCGCCGACATCCTGTCCGAGCACGAGAGCCTGTTCGAGGCGGAGGACGGCGGCGACACGGGGGCGCGTCACATCGAGCTCGACACCCGCTTCCACCGCGCGATCCGCGACCTCGCGGGCAACCATCACCTCAGCGGGATCCTGGAGTCCATCGTCGACCGGTCGCATTCGGCGATGCACACCCTGTGGGGCGGTGACGAGCAGGCGCGGATCGCCCTCGACGAGCACCGGCGGATCGTGGCGGCGATCCGTTCCGGAGACCCCGCGGCGGCCGAGGAGGCGGCGCGGGATCACATCGTGAAGCTGGGTATCCGCCTTCGGCGCACGTCCGCCCCCTAGTCAATCTGCATGCAATCTGGCGGCCTGAGGCGCCGCCTGCCTTTGTCGCGCCTTCAAGACGCCGAAATACTTGGGGTTGACCGGGTAAGAATTACATGCAATATTCGTCACACGTCCCGCACTCAACGCCGAGAGAGGAGAAGCCGTGGCACAGTCGACCCGACGTCTCATCGTCGCCATGACCGGCGCCAGCGCGCCCCACCTGGGCATCCACCTCCTGGAGGCGTTGCGCGACCTCGGGACCGTGGAGACCCACCTGGTGATCTCCGCCGCCGCCCACCGGACCATCGAGATCGAGACCGGGCGTCGTCCGGCCGAGGTCGCCGCCCTCGCGGACGTCGTGCACTCACGCGGGGACATCGCCGCCACGATCGCGTCCGGATCGTTCCCGACGCTCGGCATGGTCGTGGTGCCCTGCTCGATGAAGACGCTCGCGGGCATCGCCCACGGCTTCTCCTCCGACCTGATCACCCGCGCCGCGGACGTGGTCCTCAAGGAACGCCGCCCCCTCGTCCTTGTGGCACGGGAGACTCCGCTCAGCCTCGTGCATCTGCGCAACATGGTGGCCGTGACGGAGGCGGGGGCCGTCGTCCTTCCGCCCATGCCGGCCTTCTATCAGCGGCCCCGAGGCATCGAGGACATTCTCGCGCACCTCACCGGGAAGGTCCTGGATCAGTTCGGGATCGCGCACGACCTCTTCCCTCGCTGGGCGGGCGTCCCCGCCAGCACCGAACGCCCCGCCAGCACCGAACGCCCCGCCTCCGCCGAACAAGGAGCCCTCGTATGACCGTCACCGCCGTCCGCGCGACCTCGAGGGCGCAGGATGCGCACGCATTCCTCGACGCCTACTGTGCGGCCCATCCGGAGGACGTGATAGACCTCGACGCCGAGGTGTCCGCGTCCGAGGGGGTCACCGGCCTCATCTACCAGCTCGCCGCCGAGCGCCGCGACCCGTTGCTGCGGTGCCGGAACGTCGCCGGCCTCGACGTCCCCGTGGTCAGCAACGTCTTCGCCTCCCGCGCGCGCATCGCGCGCATGCTCGGCGTCGGTCCCGCGCAGCTCCACGAGGAGTACCACCGTCGGGCCAGCCGCCCGATCCCGCCGGTCGTCGTGGACGAGGGTCCCGTGCTCGACATCGTCGAGTCCGGCGCGGAGGTGGATCTCGCATCGGTGCCGATGCTCACCCACTTCGCCTCGGATCGCGCCCCGTACATCACCAGCGGCATCATCGTCGCCGAGGACCCGGAGACCGGCGTCGGGAACATGAGCTACCACCGCTCGATGGTGCACTCCCGCACCGAGCTCGCGACGAGCCTGCACTCCCGCGGAGATCTGTGGCGGATGCTCCGCCGGTACGCCGACCGCGGTGAGGCCATGCCCGTGGCCATGGTGATCGGAGGCCATCCCCTCTTCATGCTGGCGGCGTCCTCCCGGATCGGGTACGACGAGGACGAGCGCGATGTCGCGGGCGGGCTGATGGGCGAGCCGCTCGAAGTGGTGCGCACCCCGGTGCACGGCATCAAGGTCCCCGCGTGGGCGGAGCTCGTGCTGGAGGGAACCATCTCCGCCGACGCGCACGCGGACGAAGGGCCGTTCGGGGAGTTCTCGGGCTACTCCTCGAACCGCTCGACCAACAACGTCCTGCACGTCGACGCCATCCTCCGGCGCCGGGACGCGATGCTCATCGACGTCGTCGGCGGTAACACCGCCGAGCACCTCAACCTCGCCCGCATCCCCCGCGAAGCCGAGATGGCGCACAAGCTCATCGCACGGTTCCCGGACGTGGTGGCGTTGCACTACCCGACCTCCGGCACCCATTTCCATTGCTATGTGGCGTTGCGCCCGCAGCGTCCCGGTGCGGCCAGGCAGGTGATGCTCGGCCTGCTCGGGTGGGATCCGTACGTGAAGACGGTGGTGGCGGTCGACGCGGACGTGGACGTCACGGATGACTCCGAGGTGCTGTGGGCGCTCGCCACCCATTTCCAGCCCCACCGCGACCTCTTCCTCGTCGACGGCCTGCCCGGCTCTCCGCTGGATCCGTCGTCCGGCGCCGACGGCACCACCTCGCGACTCGCGCTCGATGCGACGCGCGGCCCGGACTTCCACGGCGAACGCATCGTCGTCTCCGATGCCGCCCGCGCCGACGCCAGCGTCCTGCTCGACAGCGTGAAGAAAGGAACACCATGAACATCGACATGAGCATCCCGAAGGTCCCGCGCGGCGGATCGGAGAACGCGAGGATCCCCGTCACCGTGCTCACCGGATTCCTGGGATCGGGCAAGACCACCCTCGTCAACCACGTGCTCACGGCCGAGCACGGCCAGCGGATCGCGGTCATCGAGAACGAGTTCGGCGATGTGCCCATCGACAACGCGCTGGTGATCGGCGGGGACGAGAAGATCATCGAGATGAGCAACGGCTGCTGCCTGTGCTGCACCGCGCGCACCGACCTCATCGACATCCTGAACACCCTGCGGGATCGTGCGGATCAGTTCGATCGCATCGTCATCGAGACCAGCGGCATGGCCGATCCGAATCCCGTGGCGCAGACCTTCTTCGTCGACGACGACATCGCCGCGCACTTCCGTCTCGACGCCATCGTGACCCTCGTCGACGCGAAGCACATCGAGCAGCACCTGGACGAGGTGCACACGGACGGCGTGGGCAACCAGGCCAGCGACCAGATCGCCTTCGCGGACCGGATCGTGATCAACAAGATCGACCTCGTCACGGCCGAGGACATCGAGCGGATCGAGGCCCGGCTCCGGACGATCAACCAGACCGCGGGGATCCTCACCTCGCGGCACGGACGTGTGGACCTCGAGAAGATCCTCGGCATCGCCGCCTTCAACCGCAACGCCCGCACCGTGGGAGAACAGGACTGGCTGCACGACGACGCGCACACGCACGAGCCCACGCTGTCCTCGGAGTCGATCACCGTCGACGGGGAGATCCGGCTCGATGCGCTGCGCGCCTGGCTGGACGCCCATGTCGCGGAGCACGGGGACGATCTCTACCGGCTGAAGGGGATCCTGCGGGTGGCCGGTGCCGATCTGCCTCACGTGGTGCAGGGGATCCACCAGCTCTACGACGTGCTCCCCGTGGACCTGCCCCACCCGGAGCGCAGCACCCTGGTGTTCATCGGGCGGAACCTCGACCGTGCCGCCCTCGACGCCGGACTGAGCGCCTGTCGAGCGGAGGGCGCGGTGCTGGTCGGGTGAGCCGATGACCGCCGGCGTCGCCGAGCGCATGCCGTCGGTCCGCGGCATGCGCTCGGCGGAGCGCGCGTTCGAGATCCTCGAACGGCTGGCCGACGCCGGCGGAGAGCTGGCGATCAGTGAGATCGCCGACGTCAGCGGGTTGCCGCTCGCCACGGCACACCGTCTCCTGCGGGCGCTCGTCGACGCCGGGTGCGTGCGTCAGGTCGCGCATCGCCGATATGCGCTGGGGGCGCGCCTCGCCGTTCTCGGGGACGCCGCGAACGGATCCCTCGCCCGGCGGGCGCGATCCGTGTTGCGGACCCTCGTGAGCGAGCTCGAGGAGAGCGCCTCGCTCGCGGTCCTGGACGGCGACCGGATGATCCACCTCCTACAGGTGTCTTCTCCGCACCCCATGAGGATGGACGCCGAGGTCGGACGCCGGCACGACCTGCGCGAAAGCGCCGCCGGACTGGTGATCCTCGCCCACCTGGACCGTGAGCAGTGCGCGCGAATCCTGCGGCACGAGGCTCTGCGGCACGAGGCGCTGCGGCACGGGGTCCTGCGGCACGAGGCGCGGGGGTGCGGGGTGCCGGAGCACGCGGTTCCGGAGCGCGCGGTTCCGGAGCACGAGGTTCCGGAGCACGAGGCTCGGGGCGCCTCGGGGGCTCCGCGCGGCGAGCTCGGCCTGCTCCTGGAGCTTGCCGCGATCCGCCGCCACGGCGTCGCGGTGCGTGGCGGGGGCTCCGAGGTGGGCGCGCGCTGCATCGCCGTTCCCGTGCCCCGGCGACGCATCGGGGATCCTGCGGCCGGCGTGAGCGTGGGCTCGGATCTGTCGGCCGCCGTGTGCGTCGCCGGGCCGTCCAGCCGCGTGGGGGAGTCGTTCGTCGCGCGGGCCGTCCCGCTGATGCGCGCGGCCGCACGGGAGATCGCGGACAGCACCTTCCCCTGAGGCGCGCAGGCGTCTCGTCTCGGTGCTTCGCTCCTCGCTCAACGACCGGGGGTGCGGCGCGGCTCTTCGGTCGTTGAGCGAGCGGAGCGAGTCGAAACGTGGTGACCCGGGGCTGTGAGCCGTTTCGTCTCGGTGCTTCGCTTCTCGCTCAACGACCGGGGGCGGCGCGGCTCTTCGGTCGTTGAGCGAGCGGAGCGAGTCGAAACGTGGTGACCCGGGGCTGTGAGCCGTTTCGTCTCGGTGCTTCGCTCCTCGCTCAACGACCGGGGTGCGGTGTCTCAGGTGAACTGGACGCGGGGTGGGGCGGTGTCGGTGTGGACGTGTCCGGTGGGGTCGGTCCAGACGAGGGATCCGTCGTCGCGTTGTCGTGCGGTCCATCGCCAGCGGTCGGGTTGGTCGGGGTGCTTGAGCGCGTGGTGTGCGGGGCAGAGGTGGGCGAGGTTGTCGATCGTCGTGGGGCCGCCGCGAGCGTGGTCGTGGTTGTGGTCGATCTGGCTGGCGCGCGCAGGGATCCGGCAGCCGGGGAATCGGCAGTGCCGGTCGCGCGCGCGGAGGTGGCGCCGCATCCGCTCGGTCGGGGCGTAGCTGTCGGTGCGGGTGATCATCCCCGTCGGGGAGAGGAACAGCCGTTCCCAGTGCTCCGCTCCGCCGGCGAGCGCCCGGACCAGGTCGGGGTGGACCGGACCGTGATCGTCGAGCTCCGCCGGCCGGTCATCGACACCGGCGAGGGTGGTCGCCGCGATCGTCACCTGCACGGTCGGTCGGATCGCCGCCGTCCCGGTCGCGTGGAGCGTGTCGGTGCGGGCGGCGAGGAGGAGGTCGGTGACGACGTCCGCGCGGATCTGGTCGAGGGTGCGCTCGTCGGCACGGATCCGGTCGAGGGTGCGCTCGGCGGCGCGGGGTTCTCCGAGACCGGCGACGATCTGCTCGAAGGCGAAGACCTCGTCCTCGTCCTCCGTCGACACCTCCTCGCCCATGAGCGGAAGGCGCCCGGACTCCCGGGCGGCTCCCGGCGCGCCGCCGGAGTCCACGCCGTTCGGGACCGCGTCGTGCCCGGACTCGTCGTGGTCGAACGCGTCGTGCTCGAAGGCGTCGTGCCCGAACGCGCCTCGGCCGCCTGCGGCGCGCAGCGCCCGGATGCCCCGGCTGATCCCCGTCACCCTCTCGTGCACCGCGTGGGCGAGCACGGAGGGCATCAGGATGGAGAGCCAGCTCATCCCGTCCTCGACATCCTGGACCGTCACCCGTCGATCGTCACGGGCCCGTGCGTGCCTCTCCACGGCGGTGCGGGGCGCCACGGCGGCCACCACCGACCGCGCGAACGCCTGCGTCCGCGCCGGCGTCTCCGCGGACGCGTACGGCACCACCTGCCCCTCGTACGCACGGTGTGCGTCCGTCGCGCTTACTCCGAGCGGAGCGGCGCCGTCGACGATCACCTCTGCATGCCGCCGCGAGATCGCCCCGTTCCGGAGCGCCGACGCCGTCGCGGGAAACCGGTCACTCAGCGCGAACCCCGTGGCCAGCGCCTTCGTCGCCGCAAACCGCGTCACCTTCAGTCCCGCCGACACCTCGGCGAACATCGACCGTTCCGCGGCCTCGAACCCCGCGCTCCCCGGCGGCACCTCATCCAGGAGAAGCCGGACGCGCTCCCCCAGCAGCTCCGCCTTCTCCGCCTCCAGCCGAGCGATCCGGGCATCCAGCTCCCGGCACCGCTCGACGATCTCGCCGCTGCGAGCGAGATACAGATCCGAGTTGTGCACCATCACCTCAGCATAGAACAAAGCTACGACATAGCCCGGTCTGACGGTCGACCTGTGGAGAACATGATAGAACATCACTTCGAACACGTGGTGAAGGCGGAGCCTCTCGTGAGACGCCGCCGACGTCAGGTGCCGCGGGGGCGGTCCTCATCGGTCGTGAACCCCGGCCGTGCGGCGCGCTCCTCGATCGACTCCAGCTCCTGGAAGAACGTCACCTGCCATCCGGCCGGACCCTGCACGCGGGCGTTCAGGCTTCGGAACGGCGTCCGCACCGGCGGGGCGAGGATGTCGGCTCCGGCCTCGCGGGTGACTGCGACGGCGTGCTCGGTGTCAGCCACCTCGAGCGCGATCCGCAGGGTGCCTGGGGCATGCGGCGCCCCCTCGACCTCGTCCACGTTCCGCGCGTGCGTCGGCGTCGCGAGCTCGATCGTCGCGATCCCGGCGTGCAGGATCGCGACGCGGTCGTCTCCCTCGGTGGCGAACGCGAGCTGCTCGGGCATGCCGAGGACGTCGCGGTAGAAGCGGAGCGCCTGATCGAAGTCGTCGGTCTCGATGATGAGGCGGAGCTGGCGGGGGCGATGCGCGTCGGCGGTCATGCCCTCATCCTCGGGCCTGGGCTCCGGAGGCGGAAGCGCAACCCCCGTTCCCGCCCCGGCGCGGCGCGCGTAGCCTTCCGCCATGGACGGGTTCGCGGCCGTTGACTTCGGCCTTGCGCGCGAGGTGCTCCAGCGCGGCATCGCCGCGCTCTACCTCGTCGCGTTCCTCTCCACGCTCAACCAGTTCCGCCCGCTCCTGGGCGAACGGGGCCTGTTGCCGGCCCCCGAGCTGTTGGAGTGGATCGGGGAGCGGAAGGAGCGCGCCCGACTGCTGCGCCCGACGCTGTTCCGGTACGTCCGGTACACGGACCGGCGCCTCGTCGCCCTGTGCGTCGCGGGCATGGTCGTCTCCTCCGCGGTCGTCGCCGGTCTCCCTCAGCTCGGTCCGCCCTGGGCGCCCATGCTCTGCTTCCTCGCCTTGTGGCTGGGGTACATGTCGATCTCGTCGATCGGTCAGACCTTCTACGGCTTCGGGTGGGAGATGCTCCTGCTGGAGGCCGGGTTCCTCGCCGCGTTCCTCGGGTCGGGGGATCAGCCGCCGCCGACCGTCGTGATCGTGCTGTTCTGGTGGCTGGTGTTCCGGCTGGAGTTCGGCGCGGGGATGATCAAGATCCGCGGCGGGCGGGAGTGGCGCGATCTCACGGCGCTGATGTACCACCACGAGACCCAGCCGATGCCCGGGCCGCTCAGCCGCCAGGCGCACCTGCTGCCCGCGTGGTTCCACCGGCTCGAGGTCGTCGGGAACCACGTCGCGCAGCTCGGGGCGCCGTGGCTGCTGTTCGCGCCGATCCTCGGACTGTTCCGCGACGCGGCGCCGGCGCTCGCGAGCATCGGCGCCGTGGTCGGGATGGTCGGCGCGGGGATCGTCATCGCGACCCAGCTCTGGCTGGTGCTCACGGGGAACTTCGCGTGGCTGAACGCCGCGACGATCGTGCTCGCCTGCTCCGCGATCGGGATCCCCGGGTCCGGCGACGCGCGCGCCTGGTCCGGACCGTTCGGGGGGATCCCCGTGCCCTGGCTCGTCGTGACGGGGATCGTCGCGGCCGGGTACCTCGTGCTGTCATGGCCGGCGCTGCGCAACCTCGCCTCACGCGACCAGCAGATGAACGCCTCGTTCACCCGCTGGCAGCTCGCCAACGCGTACGGCGCCTTCGGGTCGGTCACGAAGGTGCGGATCGAGATCGTCGTCGAAGGGACCGAGGATCCGGATCCGGAGGGCGCGCGGTGGGAGGAGTACGGCTTCCGCGGCAAGCCGGGGGACGTGGCGCGGATCCCCCGGCAGTTCGCGCCGTACCACCTGCGGCTGGACTGGCTGATGTGGTTCCTGCCGCTGGGGTGGTCCCTGGAGGAGTGGTTCGGGCGGTTCCTCGGGCGGCTGCTCGAGGCCGACCCGGCGACGCTGCGGCTGCTCGCCCGCGATCCGTTCGAGGGGCGCCCGCCGCGGTGGGTGCGGGCCGTGTCGTACCGGTACCGCTTCACGACGCGGGCCGAGCACCGTGCCACGGGCGACGTCTGGGTGCGGGACCGCCGTCGGGTCGTGGTCCGCCCGATCGGCCGCTGACCGGGGTGGCGCGTTTCGTCTCGGTGCTGCGCTCCTCGCTCAACGACCGGTGGCGGCGCGGGTTCAGGTGCGCGAGCGGGCCTCCTCCAGGTAGGCGTACGCGGTCACGCGCGAGATGCCGAGGCGCTTCGCGATCGCCTCGACCGACTTGCGCATCTGTGTGGCGCCGCGCCGGTCCAGCCGCTCCAGGACGGCGATCTTGTCCTCGCGCGACATCTGCGCCACGGGGTGGCCGACCTCGGCGATGGCGTCCGTGATCATCGAGTCCATCACCGACACGAGGTCCGTGCCGAAGTGCTCTCGCGGCGCGTTCTCGTCGGCCGGGACGGCGGGCAGCAGCGCGTCCAGCAGCTGGCGGGCGTTCTTCAGCGGGCTCAGGTCCACGTTGACGCACAGCGAGGCGATGATGTCGCCGGCATCGTTGCGGAAGTACACCGAGGAGCAGCGCAACTCTCGTCCGTCCGACGTGAAGCCGGTGTATCCGTAGGCGTCGTGATCCTTCTTCCGGTCCTTCATCACGTCGAGGCCGAGCGAGGTCGACGGGCCGCCCACCGCGCGCCCCGTGACGTGGCCGTTCTCGATCGCCACGATGGTGTGCCCGAGGTCGACGTCGGCGCCGTCGAGGTTGTGCAGCACGATCTCGACGGAGGGGCCGGCCGCTGCGGCCAGGGCGCGCATCACCGGCCGGTACACCTCGAGGACCTGCTCGGCGCTCTCGTACGTGCGTCGTTCGCCGGCGAGGGCGGCCACGGCCTCCTCCGGCGCTGTGCGTGTCGTCGTCATCGTCGCTCCCGAACCCGCATCGGTTGAACAAAAAATCTGGGTGCTGGACAGAATGTCTATCCGACTGTTAGCTTATCCCCGCCCATCCCGAATGCGCACCCCCCGATCCGACCGGATCGGACCCGGATCCCCTCCTCCCGCCCGCCGGGCGGATCACGCAGAGCAAGGAGGCTCGCCATGACCACCCTCGCCCCGACGCGCGGTCTGTCCCGCGTGCAGCGCCGAAACGTCGCCGGTGGCGCCATCGGCACCCTCATCGAGTACTACGACTATTACCTCTACGGCCTCGCGTCCGCGGCGGTGTTCCCCGCGGTCTTCTTCTCCGCGAACGACCCGGTGATCGCCCAGCTCTCCTCGTTCGCGACGTTCGCCGTGGGCTTCTTCCTCCGTCCGATCGGCGGGATCGTCTGGGGCATCATCGGTGACCGCGTCGGACGCAAGGTCGTGCTGCTGAGCACGGTCATCGGCATGGGGGTGGCGACCGCCGGCATCGGACTGATCCCCTCGGATCAGGCGATCGGCGTCGCAGCTCCCCTCCTGCTGCTGTTCTTCCGCCTGCTGCAGGGCTTCTTCGTCGGCGGCGAGATGGGCGGGGCGGCCACGATGGTCGTCGAGAACGCGCCCACCGGCAAGCACGGGCTCTACGGCGCCTTCCTCATCAGCGGCGCCGGGATCGCGAACGTCTTCTCCGGCGGACTCATGGCCGCGCTGGGCCTGGTCCCCGGCTCGTGGTTCCTGGAGTGGGGCTGGCGCATCCCCTTCGTGCTGTCGATCGTGCTCGCGATCGTCGCCGTCATCCTGCGGCGGCACCTGGAGGAGTCCGACGAGTTCGTGCAGACCCAGACGCTGCACATCGAGACGTCGGGCAAGAAGCCGAACCCCCTCGTCGAGGTCTTCCGTCACCCGAAGAACGCCATCATGGGGATCCTCATCGGCCTGCCGCAGTCCATCGCCGGGTACGTCGTGCTGACCTACGGCCTGGCGTTCATGGTCTCCAACAAGCACCTCCCCGCATGGATGGGCTTCGCCGGGACGATGATGGTCGGTCTGCTGCAGATCGTGGTCGCCCCGCTGTGGGGCGCGATCTCGGACCGGATCGGCCGGCGCACGGTCTACATCATCGGCTGCCTCGGTTTCGCGGCGATGGTCTATCCCGCGTTCATGCTGTTCAGCACGGGGAACATGTGGCTCATCTGGCTCGGACAGATCCTCGGGTTCGTCGTCTTCGGGGTCGCCATGCAGGCCACGCTGTCGACGATGCTGGTCGAGATGTTCGATCCGGAGGCACGCACGACCGGGGTGAACATCGGCTACCAGATGTCGAACACGCTCGGCGGCGGGCTCGCCCCGCTCATCTGCACCGCCCTGGTCGCGGCGGCGGGAGGGGCGTTCTGGCCCGTGGTGGCGTACGCCGCGGTGATCGCCGTCGTCGGCGTCATCGCGACGCTCGTCGCCTCCATCCGTCCGGACGTGGAAGGCGCGGGGCGCCTGCACGAGATCGCCCCGGCCCGCCCCTCCTGAGCACCCGTGTCCCCCTCCGCTCCGTCCCCCTCTGCTCCGTCCGTGGCGCGCCCGCCCGTGGCGTCGTCCCGATCTGCACACGTCGTCCCGTTCCGCACACCGACGGACTCGACGCCTGTGCAGATCGGGACAGGCTGTGCAGATCGGGACAGGGTGTGCAGATCGGGCGGCGGCGGGACGGATCGGGGCCCGGGTCGCGTTCGGATCGGGCCCCGGAGGGCGGACCGGGGGTCAGCCCAGCAGGCGCGCGAGCGCGGGGAGCTGGCTCTCGTCGTCCAGCGCGGACCCGACGGCCACGACCCGCACCCCGGCGTCCAGGAAGGCCCGGGCGTTCCCCGCGTCCATGCCGCCGGTGGCGACGAACCGCGCCTGCGGGAACGGCCCGCGCATCGCGGGGAACCAGTCGGCCCCGAGCAGCGACGCGGGGAAGGCCTTGAGCCAGGTGAGCCCCGCACCCAGGGCCCGCTGCACCTCCGTGGCGGTCGACACGCCGGGGAGCGACGGCATCCCGGCGTCGTGGGAGGCGCGCACGACGTCGAGGTCCAGGCCCGGGCTGACGGTGAACGCGGCGCCGGCCTCCTTGGCCTGGCGCACGTGCTCGTCCGAGACGACCGTGCCCGCTCCCACCGTGAGCCCGCGCTCGCGGGCGGCCGCGGCCAGCACGCGCAGCGCCTCGACGTCGGTGGGGCTCTGCACCGGCACCTCGACGGCGGTGATCCCGAGGTCCCACGCGCGCGTGGCGGTCGCGAGCGTGCGCTCCACGCCCATACCGCGCAGGATCGCCATCAGCGGGACGCTGCCGAAGAGGTCGTCGAATGCGGTGTTGTCGGTCATGGTCCCTGGTCCTTCCGGAGGCTTCTCGGCGGCGCCCGGCCGGCGCCGTCCGGGCAGGACAGGGCGCGCCGGCGCCGGTCCCATGATGCGACCCGTGATGCGTATGGTGCAATGACCGTTGCGACATATGCACAACCCAGGAAGAAGGCGGAAGGATGACGGAGATGGATGACGCGCGGCTGACCGCACAGGACAAGGGGCTGCCGGCGCGGGCCATCGGCATGACGGTCGAGGAGTTCCTCGCGACCGGGCCCCGCCTGGAGGAGTTCTGGACGCCGCTGGTCGTCCTGGACGACGACGCCA
Organism: Microbacterium resistens; assembly: GCF_021172025.1. NCBI lineage: Bacteria > Bacillati > Actinomycetota > Actinomycetes > Micrococcales > Microbacteriaceae > Microbacterium > Microbacterium resistens. The sequence goes on along the minus strand of NZ_CP082781.1, from coordinate 2,686,188 downwards.
TGCGCGCGAACGTCGAGACGATGGCCGCCTGGTGCGCCGAGCGCCGTCTGGATCTGATGCCGCACGGCAAGACGACCATGGCCCCCGAGCTGTGGGCCCGCCAGACCGACGCGGGAGCGCTCGGGATCACGCTCGCGACCATGGGGCAGGTCCGCACCGGACGCAGCCTCGGGCTGGATTCGATCATGCTCGCCAATGCCGCGGTGGACCCGCGGTCGCTGGCCTGGCTCGCCGGCGAGCTCGCCGATCCCGGGTTCCGCTTCGTCTGCTGGGCGGACTCGGTCGCCACCGTCGAGGCCATGGAGGCGCCGCTGCGCGAGGCCGGCACGCCGCGTCCCGTCGACGTCTGCGTCGAGCTCGGCGCCGCCGGCGGGCGCACGGGAGCACGCTCGATCGAGGAGGCGCGGCGGATCGCCGAGCGGATCGCCGCCTCCGACGTCCTCCGCCTCGCCGGCGTCGCCGGCTACGAGGGCAGCCTCGCGCACGACCGCTCCGCAGCCGGGCTCGCGGCGGTGCGCGGCTACCTCGAGGCGCAGCTCGACCTGCACCGGGCCCTCGCCCCGCTCTACGACGACGGGGAGCTCTACCTCACGGCGGGCGGCAGCGCGTACTTCGACCTCGTCGCCGACGTGTGGGCGGGCGCCGAACGGGACGCACGGACGCGTTTCGTGCTGCGCTCGGGGGCGTACATCGTGCACGACGACGGCTTCTACCGCGGCATCTCCCCGTTCGACGAGGGCGCCGCGGACCCGGCCGACGCCGGCCCGCGCTTCCGCAACGCCATGCACGGGATCGCGCGTGTGGTGTCCGCGCCGGAGGCGGACCTCGTGCTCGTGGACGCCGGCAAGCGCGACCTCCCCTACGACGAGGGCCTGCCGATCCCCCGCGCCGCGGCCGCCGAGCTGGCCGGGCCCTGGAGCCCCGTCGAGGCCACGGTCTCGGCGATGAACGACCAGCACTCGTACGTGCGCGGCGCCGCCCTGCCGATCGGGTCGGTCGTCCGCTTCGGGCTCTCGCACCCGTGCACGACGTTCGACAAGTGGCGGCTCGTCCCCGTCGTCGAGTCCGCCGGATCCGACGTCGTCGTCGGGCTCGTCCGCACCTACTTCTGAGGACGACCATGTCGAGACGGACGGTGCTGCGCGGCGGCTCGGTGGTCGGACCCGAGGGCGTGACACGGGCCGACGTGGCCGTGGTCGGCGAGGAGATCGCGGCCGTCGGCGAGGTCCCCGCGGAGGAGGACGACGCGGTCCTGGACGCCTCGGGCCGGATCGTGCTGCCGGGCTTCGTGGACGCGCACTCGCACGCCGACGGGCGGCTGCAGGATCCGGACGTGACCACGGCGCTGCTGCGGCAGGGGGTGACGACGGTGATCGCCGGGCAGGACGGCGTCTCGTACGCGCCCGGCGACGGCGCCTACGCGACGGCCTACTTCGCCGCGATCAACGGCGCACATCCCTCGTACCGCGGCGGCGGGATCGGGGCGTTCCTGGAGCAGGCGGACGGGTCGTCGCCGGTGAACGTCGGCTACCTGATCCCGGCGGGCACCGTCCGCTTCGAGGCCTGCGGCCGTGCGGCAGGGCCAGCGGGCCCCGAGGCCGTGCGCCGGATGGCCGCCGCGGTGGCCCAGGGCATGGCCGAGGGGGCGCTGGGCCTGTCCACCGGACTCGACTACGTCCCCGGGATCTTCCAGGACGCGGAGGAGATCGCCGCACTGTGCGCTCCCGTCGCCCGCGCGGGCGGGGTCTATGTGACCCACATGCGGGGCGGCTACGAGGCGGGCACGGCGGCGGGGCTCGCGGAGGTGGCGGAGATCGCCGACCGGACCCGCGCCGAGGTCGGCGCGCCGCTGCCCGTGCACGTGTCCCACTTCCACGCCGACGCGGACATCGTGCTGTCGCAGCTCGACGCGCTCGCCGCCTCCGGCGTGGACGCGACCTTCGACGCCTATCCCTACGTGCGCGGATGCACCCTGCTCGGCATGCCCCTGCTGCCGCCCGAGGTCGCGGCGCTCCCCGCGGACGAGGCCGTCGCGGTGCTGCGGGATCCGGTCCGGCGCGCGCAGCTGCGGGCGATCGGCGCCGCCCGCGCCGCCTCCAGCCCGAGCCTCGGCCCGGACTGGCCGGACATGATCACCCTCGCGCACATCGCCGCCCCGGAGTGGCGGTGGGCGCTCGGGCTCACCCTGCGCGCGGCGGCGCGGCAGGCGGGCACCGATCCTCTGGACCTCGCGCTCGACGTGCTCGCCGCCTCCCGGATGGAGTGCAGCGCGGTCATGGCGGTCCGGCATCCGCGGCCGCGCACCGAGCTCGCACGCATCTTCGCCCATCCTGGCCACATCGGCGGCTCGGACGGCATCTTCATCGGCGCGCACCCGCATCCGCGCGCGGCGGGCACGTTCGCGCGCTTCCTCCGGGAGTACGTCCGCGAGCTCGGCACGTGGAGCTGGGCCGACGCCGCGCACCACCTCTCCGCCCTTCCGGTCCGCCGCTTCGGTCTGGGGCGGCGCGGAGCCGTCACGCCCGGGGCTCTGGCGGATCTCGTGCTCGTGGATCCGGAGGCCGTCGCCGACACCGCCACCTACGAGGAACCGACGTCGATGGCCGTCGGCATCGACGACGTGTTCGTCGCCGGCGTTCCCGTGCTCGCCGACGGCGCGCCGACCGGCGCGCGACCGGGCCGTGGCCTGCGCCGCACCGCGGGGGAGGGCTGATCGTGTCCCAGAGCGTGACGCGCGCCGCCCGGATCCTCTCGGCCCTCGCCGCGGATCCGCAGACGGTCGCCGAACTGGCGGAGCGGTTCGACGTGCACCGCTCGACCATGTTCCGCGAGCTGCAGAGCCTCGAGGAGGTCGGCTTCGTGCGGAAGCAGGGCGACGGCCGGTACGCACTGGGGTTGCGCCTCGCCGTGCTCGGCAACGCCGCGCTCGAGCAGCTCGACCTGCGCGCGGCCGCGTATCCGCACGTCCGGCGCCTGCACCGGGCCGTGGGCAACACCGTGCACGTGGGCGCGCTGATCGGCGACGAGATCGTGTACGTCGACAAGGTCGAGGACGCCGCGGGTGTGCGGATGTACTCGCGCGTGGGCGCGGCGGTGCTGCCGTACTGCAGCGGGCTCGGCAAGGCGGTGCTCGCCGCCCTCCCCGACGACCGTCGCGACGCGGTTCTGGCGCGCGTCGAGTGGCGGCGTCACACCGCGAACACGCTCACCACCCGGGCCGCGCTGGACGAGGACCTCGCCCAGGCCGCCCGCCGCGGCTGGGCCGTGGACGACGCCGAGTTCGAGGACTTCGTGGGGTGCGTCGCCGCGCCCATCGTCGTGCCCGCCGGCGTGGTCGGGGCGGTGTCGGTCACCGCGCTGCGCGCGACCGAGCCGCTGTCCCGGCTGGAGGCGCGGGTGCCGATGCTGCGGGAGACCGCGGCGGAGATCGCCCGCGCGCTCGGATGACCCGAGGGGAACCGCCCCTCCGATGACCTCAACCGATAGGAAGGAAAAAGAGATGCCTCAGACCGGATACTACGCGGAGGGCGCCCCGACGCCCGCCGGCCCGTACAGCCACGGCGTGGTCGCGAACGGCTTCCTGTACACCGCCGGCTTCGGCCCGCAGGACCCGGCCAACGACCACGCGATCGCGGACAACGTCGCCGACCAGACCCGGCAGGTGCTCCGCAACATCCAGACCGTGCTGGCCGTGCACGGCCTGACCATGGATGACGTCGTGAAGTCGACCGTGCACCTGGCGGACCTCGCCGACTTCGCCGAGTTCAACACCGCCTACGAGGAGTTCTTCACCGCGCCGTACCCCGTGCGCACCACGGTGGGCTCGCAGCTGGCGAACATCCTCGTCGAGATCGACGTCGTCGCGGCCTTCCCCCAGGCGTAGGCTCCGCGCGTTTCGTCTCGTCGCTGCGCTCCTCGCTCAACGACCGGTGGGGGTGCCCCGTTCCCGGTCGTTGAGCGAGCGGAGCGAGTCGAAACGCGGTGACCCGGGGGTGGATCCGTTCCCGGTCGTTGAGCGACACTTCGACTCGCTGCGCTCGCTCAGTGCGGGGCTCCGCGAGTCGAAACGTGGTGACCCGGGCTGGGTCCGTTTCGTCTCGTCGCTGCGCTCCTCGCTCAACGACCGGTGGGGGTGCCTGTTCGGTCGTTGAGCGAGCGGAGCGAGTCGAAACGCGGTGACCCGGGGCGGTATCCTGTACCCGGGAAGGGTACTCATGCGCACGCGGATCGGGACGCCGGGGGCGATCGTCCTCGTCCTCTCCCTGCTCTTCGGCCTGTTCGGGATGCACGTCCTCGGCCTCCACGGCGTGGGGTCGCACGGACCCGCCACCGCGGCCTCCGCGCCGGCCGCCCATGCGCCCGCTCCCGACCACACATCCGCCGCACCCGCCGATCCCGCCGTACCCGCCGCACCGGCCGGACCCGCCGATCCCGCCGGATCCACCGCGACCGCCGGGCCCGCCGCGGCCGACGCCGCCGAGCACGGCGCCCCGGAGTCCTGCGTGCTCGGACCCGCGCCGCATCCGACCTCGCCCGCCCCGCCGACGGAGGCCGCGGTCGTCGCGGCGCCGCGTGCGATCGGCGACGACCCACCCCGGGCCGGTGCGCCCCCGGCCGCCCCGCCCGATCTCCTCCTCCTCTGCATCGATCGCAGATGACCCGCGCGCGTCGCGCTCCGTTCCCCGGGCATCGCCGGTGAGCGCGCCGCACGCTTGCGCCCGACGTCCGTCGGACGCGTCATCCACGACCCAAGGAGAGATCATGACCATTCGCACGCTTCCCCGCACCGTGGCGCTCGGCGCCCTCTCGCTCGCCGCCGTCGGCGTCCTCGCCGGCTGCGCGGCGGCGGATCCCGAGGCGGGATCCCACGAGGGCATGCCCGGGATGTCCGAGGCGCCGACCACGGCGAGCCCTGGGGCGTCCGGGACGGAGGCGAACGACGCCGACGCAATGTTCGCCGGCATGATGATCGGCCACCACGAGCAGGCCATCGAGATGAGCGACCTGGTGCTCGGCAAGGACGGCGTCGACCCGCGCGTCGTCGACCTCGCGACGCGGATCAAGGCCGCTCAGGCCCCGGAGATCGAGCAGCTGCGCGGCTGGCTCGCCGACTGGGGCGTGGCGGAGCCCTCCGGCCCGATGGACCACGGCGACGGCATGATGAGCGAGGACGACCTGGCCGCGCTCGAGGCCGCCGCAGGTTCCGAGGCGAACCGGCTGTTCCTGGAGCAGATGATCGTGCATCACGAAGGCGCGGTCGCGATGGCCGAGGACCAGCTCGCGAAGGGCGAGAGTCCCGAGGCGCTCGCGCTCGCGCAGGCGATCGTCGACGCCCAGACCGCCGAGATCCAGGAGATGCGTGATCTGCTGACCGCGCTCTGATCGGCGCTCCCGCCGTTCGGGGCGGGAACCGGTCGTTCGGGGTCCGGGATGGGGTGGAATCGCCCCGTTCCGGGCCCCGAACGCGTCAGGGGAGGAGGGAGGTCGCCGTGCCGGACGTGATCCGGCGCAGGTCCTCCGGGGGCAGTGCCGCGGCGGCGAGCTGCAGCATCGTCGCCTCCGGGGTCTGGATCGGGAAGCCGCTGCCGAACACCCAGCGACCGGGTTCCTCCGCCAGGGCGTCGGCGACGAAGGTGGGTCCGTTCACGTGCCACAGGTCCAGGTGCACGTGCGCGGGAAGATCGTCGCCGAAGTGCCGGCGCAGCTCGCGTTCCTCGCCGCGGTTCAGGCCGCTCAGCACGAGCGGCGCGACGGGAGCCGCCCGGATGAGGTCGGCGATGTGGTGCAGCTCGGGATCCGTGACCGGGGAGCGGGGATGACGGACGCGGGCGTCGTCGAGTCGCACGAGCAGCTGCACGGGAAGCCCGTGCTCCTGCGCCGCCTGCAGCACCGGGACCAGGGCGCCGACCGGGGTGCCGTGGTGCGCGGGGGCCACGCGGATCCCCCGGAAGCCTGCCGCGACCGCCCCGTCCAGCTCGGCGGCCCACGTCGGCGAGCCCGCGTCGAGCACCGCGAACGGGACGAACAGCGGATCGGCCCCGCAGGCGTCGATCAGCGCCTCGTTGCCGGAGCGGGTGTCGAACCCGAACAGGGACGCGAGGTGGCCGACCCACAGCGCGCGCAGCCCGTGGCGGGCGGCGTACGCGCGGAGCCTGTCCGGATCGGCGGACGCGGCGAGCCGGGACGGCCAGGTACCCAGGTGGCAGGTCGTGTCCACGGCCCCGAGCGCCGCGAAGGAGGCGAGGAGCGCGCGACTCCGGGCGGTCACGACCCGACCTCCGCGAGCCAGCGCCGCAGGTTCCCGCCGAACACCCGCTCCTCCTGCTCGGCGTCGAGCCCGGCGCCGAGCACCTTCCCGACGTTCGCGGCGAGGTCGATGTGGTGCAGGTCGGATCCGAAGACGACGCGGTCCGCGCCGAGCCGGCGGACGGCCAGCGCCACCTCCCCCGCGCCGATGATGGTGCCGGACGTGTCCACGGCCACGTTGGCGTGCGGACGGACCACGTCCGCCGCGGTGTCGGGCTGACCGCCCAGGTGCGCCATCACGAACCGCACCTCAGGGTGGCGGGCCGCCGCCCGGGCGATGTGGACGGCCGTCGACTCGTACGGGAAGCGCTGCACGGTCTTGCGCCAGGCATGGGCGAGCACGATCAGGCGATGCGCCGCGGCGTACTCGAGGATCGGATCCGTCAGCGGGTCGTCGGCGAGGGTCGCGATCCACAGCTTCACGCCGATCATCCCCCGGTCCTCGACGTTGCGGCGGAGGTCGTCGAGCGCCTCCCGCCCGAAGCGCGGATTGACGTAGCAGTAGCCGCGCAGGCGTTCCGGGTGCCGGCGCAGCTCGCCGGCCAGGACGCCGTTCATCTCCCTCACCTCGTCCATCCCGGGGTGGGGCTGGAACGCGCCGAGGTTGCTGCACAGGAACAGTCCGATCCCGAGCCGCTCGCCCAGCTCCAGGACGGCCGGATCGAAGCGGCCGCCGTCCAGGTGCGTGTGCGCGTCGATCCCCGGAAGCTCCGCCGCGAGCGTGCTCATGCGTGGTCCCGGATGCGCAGCGCGCGGGCGGCGTCTGCGGCGGCGTCGGCGAGGCGGGCGAGGGTCTCGTCGATGTCGGCGTCGGAGTGGGCGTCGTTCACGTACACCACTCGGTAGAGGGAGACGCCGTGGGCGAAGGCCGCGCGCAGGAATGGGCGGAGATGCTCGTCGTCCCCGACGAACTGCGGACAGGCCGGGTGTCCGCGCAGGTGCGCGTCGAGCCCGGCGCCCGTGAGGATCGCCTCGATCCCGTCCCGCAGGTGCGCGCCGCGGCGGTGGATGCGGGAGAGCACGTCGTCGTCGCGCAAGGCGGTCATGGTGGCGGTGGCCGCGGCGAGCGACAGGGTCTCGCCGCCGTAGGTGGACGTGACGACCACCTCGCCGCGGTCGAGGACGGCGAGCACGTCGCGGCGGCCGGTGTAGACGGACAGCGGCATGCCGTTCGCCACGGCCTTGCCGAACACGGCGAGATCAGGGACGACCCCGGTGTACGCCGCCATGCCGCCGAGCGCGACGCGGAACCCGGTCACCATCTCGTCGTAGCCGAGGAGGGCCCCGTGCCGGTCCGCGAGCCCGCGGAGGAAGGCGGCGAAGCCGGCGGCGTCCGGGAGCCCGGGGTAGTCGGCGGCGACGAGGACGAGCGCGATCTCGTCCCCGTGCTCCGCGAACAGGGAGGTGAGCGCGTCGCGGTCCTCCCACTCGACCGCGTGGTGCAGGGCGGCCAGCGCGGCCGGGACGCCGGGGACCGCGGCGGACGAGGCGCCGGGGAGGATCCGCGCGCCGGGGGCGAGGGAGTTCAGCCACCCGTTGTAGCCGATCTGCACGACCCGGTCGCGGCCGGTCGCGGCGCGGGCGATCCGGATCACGGCGGCCAGCGCCTCGCCGCCGCTCTTGAGGAACCGCGCCGCCTCCGCGCCGGGGACGAGCGAGCACAGGAGCTCGGCCGTCGTCGTCTCCAGCGGATGGGGATGGCCGAAGAGGATCCCGTCGGCGAGCTGCGCCCGGATCGCGTCGTCCACGCGCGGATCCGCGTAGCCGAGGATCACCGGGCCCAGGGCGCACCGGTAGTCGATGAACACCCGCCCGCGGTCGTCCCAGACCCGGCAGCCCTCGCCGCGCACGATCACCTCGGGCTCCTCGGGGAGCAGCTGCGGCGCCTTGGAGTTCGTGCTCGATCCCACGGGCATCACCGCGAGCGCGCGCTCGCGCCAGCCGGGGCGGTGTCCGGCGACGCTGCCGGCGGGGTCGGTCATCGTGTGCTCCTGGTCTCGGGTTCGGGGCGGGTTCCGGTGGATCGGGGTCCGGGTCGGGGGTGGATCGTCCCGGTTCGGACCCCAAAACCGGGGAAGAGGAGGGCCGGGGAGGGCAGCGGGGGGTCAGGGGGAGGGGAGAGGGGTGACCTCGCCGCCGCGGGCGGCGGAGGCCTGGGCCGCGGCGACGATCTCGACCGTGCGCACGCCGACTCCGGCGTCGGGCTGCGGCCGGCGGCCCTCGCGCACCGCGGCGACGAACTCCGCGAGCAGCAGCGCGTCGAGATCCGCGCCGACCGGGTCCCAGGTCTCGCCGTGCGCGTCGTGCCCGGCCACGCCCTTGGCGAAGGGCGCGACCGTGACGGTGCCGCGCTCGGCGATGATCTGCAGCGTCAGCCCGCCCCACGTGGCGGCGCTCATCGGCTGGCTCCAGGAGCAGTCGATCGTCGCGACGACGCCGCTCGGATACCGCAGCGTGACGAGCCCGCCGGTCTCCACGGTCAGGTCCCGCTGACCGTGCAGGATGCGGTTCGAGACCGCGCGCACGGTCGCCACGCGCTCGCCGAGGAGCTCGTCGAGCAGATCGGCGCAGTGCACGACGTGGTCGACGAGGGCGCCGCCGCCGGAGAGCTCCGGATCCGTGAACCAGGCCCGGTCCTGCGGCAGCTTGCCGTTGTTCGTCCCGGTCACCCCGAGGACGGCGCCGAGCCGCCCGCCGCGGAGCTGGGCGAGCGCGTCGCGGAACGCGGGCGCGAACCGCACCGGATAGGCGACCATGAGGATCACCCCGGCCCGCTCGCACGCCTCCTGCATCGCGGCGGCGTCGGCGGGGGTGGTCGCGAGGGGCTTCTCGCACAGCACGTGCGCGCCCGCGGCCGCCGCCCGCTCGACGAGGGCGCGATGCCGGGAGTTCTCGGAGGCGACGACCACGGCGTCCGGCTTCCACGCGAACGCCTCGTCGTAGCTCTCCACGTAGGCGACGCCGAGCTGCGCGGCCAGCTCCGCACCCCGGGGCGCGTCGTCCGGGGCCGCGGCGCCGTCCGGGTCGGCGGCGATCAGCTCGATGCCGGGCATCGCCTTCAGGGCGTGCACGTAGCTGATCGCGTGGGTGTGCGCGAAGGACAGGACGGCGACGCGCAGCGGGGCGGGGGCGGTGGTCATCGGGCGACCTCCTCGGTCTCACGGGCGGATGCGGGGGGCGGCGCGGATGCGAGCGCGACCGGGGCGCCCGCAGCGATCGAGGCGTAGGCCGCCTCGGCGACGGCCACGGCCTCGATCCCGTCGGCGGGGGAGATCCGCGCGTCGCGCCCCTCCCGTCGCGCGGCGACGAAGTCGGCGATCTCGGCGTAGTAGGGGCTCTCCTGCGGCGACATCGGAGGCAGATAGTCCGTGCTCCCCTCGGCGAGGACGGCGTCCGTGCGCACGGCGGCGTCCTCGGCGCTGTCATGGCGCATGCGCCCCTCGGATCCTGCGACCTCGACGCTGGTCCGGAACGGCATGCCCTCGGCGACCCAGCTGGCGTGCAGGTGGCTGACCACGCCGCTGCGGTGCGTCAGCACGACGTGCGCGGTGACCGGCGTCGGCACCCGGTCGTCCACCGTCGGCGGATTCTGCACCGCGTACACCGACGCGACCGGGCCGGCGAACCAGATCGCCTGGTCGATGTCGTGGATCATCAGGTCGCGGATCACGCCCCCGCCCGTGCTCTCGGCGAAGAACCACGGGGTCCGCGGCGCGGACCCGGCGCGGCTGAACCGCTGCACGGCGACCGTCCCGAGGCGTCCGGCATCGATCGCCGCCTTGATCGCCGCGTACTCGCCGAAGTACCGCACGACGTGCGCCGGGAAGAGTCGCACCCCCGCCTGCTCCGCCGCCAGGGCGATCCGCTGCGCCTGCTCCGCCGTCGCCGCCAGTGGCTTCTCGCACACCACGTCGCGGCCCCGCGCGATCGCCCGCAGCGCCAGGTCGGCGTGGGTGCTGCTGGGCGTGACGATGTCCACGATGTCGACGAGATCGATCAGCGCGTCGACGTCGGCGACCACGGTGAAGCCGTACTCCTCGGCGATCGCCTCCGCACCCTGGAGGGAGGTCACGTACCCGGTCGCACCGAGGGCGCGCCAGGCGTCCGCGTGCACGCGGGAGATCCCTCCCGCGCCGATCAGGCCGACGGTCAACGTGGTCATGGATGCTCCTCTGCGACGGGGACGGGATCGGTGGTCGGGGCGGGTGCGGACGGCGTGCCGGGGCGGCGCTGCGGCGTCACCGGCGGGACCGGCATCCCCTCGATGCCGTACACGGCGTCGGCGTGCCGGCGGAAGGCGTGCACGAGGGCGCCGTGGGCGGCGGCGTCGGCGCCGAGGCGCGCCTCCACGAGCGGGACCTCGAAGGGCAGTCCGATGTGGCGGGGCAGGGCGGCGCGCAACGGATCCAGCAGGGCGCCGTGCGCTCCGGACAGGCCGCCGCCGATCACGACCATGGCCGGGTCGATGGTCATGACGAGGGTCGCGATGCCGTGCGCCAGCTCGTCGACGAACGCGGCGATCTCCTCCTGCGCGCCGGAGTGCCCCTCGCGGGCGAGCGCGAAGACGCCGGCCGCCGTGTCGGCGGTGCGCCAGCGGATCTGCCCGGTGTCGGCGTCGATGCCGCGGAAGGCGAGGCGGCCGATGTCGCCGGCGGCGTTGTGGACGCCCCGGCGCGGTCGCCCGGCGAGGATCAGCCCCATGGCGATGCGGTTGCCCACGGAGAGGTAGACGACGTCGTCGACCAGCTGCGCGACCCCCAGGTGGTGCTCGGCGACGGCCGCCAGGCGGACGCCGTTGTCGACGGACACCGGGCATCCGAACGCCTGGTGCAGCTGCGCGCCGATGTCGACCCCGGACCAGTCGGGGATGACCACGGAGGCGATCACCCGGCCCGAGTCCTCGACGAGGCCGGGGAGGGAGACGCCGATGGCGCGGACCCGTGAGGCGGGGACCGCGGCCTCGGCGAGCGCTGCACGGATGTCGGCGATCACCACTGCGAGCTTGGCGGCGCCGTCGGGCTGCTGGGCGATGCCCTCGAAGCGGTGCTGGCGGATCACCCTGCCGGTGAGGTCGGCGACGAGCACCCGGACGCTGGCCACGCCGATGTCGACGCCCACGACGGCTCCGGCGTCGGCGACGAAGGCGTAGCGACGGGCCGGGCGTCCGGCCCGTCCGGCGGAACCGCCGCCCGCCGCTTCGGCGACGACCCCCGCGTCGGTCAGCGCGGAGACGGCGTTCTCGACGGAGGTGCGGGACAGCTCCAGCGTGCGGGCGATCTCGTTGACCGTGGCATCGCCCGCGTCCCGCAGGTGCACGGCGCAGCGCGCGATGATCGGCGGGGGTGTCCTCTCGGGCATCTTCGCTCCTTTCGACGCCGTCGCCGGTTGGCGTTCAAAATAGCACAGCAACCTCACGTAATTCGCGAGCGACAGGGGATCCATGGGGCGGATCCCGAACCTGTGCTTGACGTTCATTGGAAACCGGGGCTTGACTCATTATCACACCGTGGTGTCATAATGGGCTCTACCCTGCACGGTTCAAGCAAAGGAGCACCATGCGCGTCAGCACGTTCACCGGAGTGGCTGCGGGCGTCGCCGCCCTGGCCCTCCTGGCCGGATGTTCGGCGGGAGGCGGCCAGGCCGCCGGCGGAGACAAGCACGTCACCCTGTGGCTGTACCCGGTCGTCGCCGATGAGGCCGCGAACAAGAGCTTCTGGGACGACACCATCGAGGCGTTCGAGAAGGAGCACGAGGACATCACGGTCGACTACGAGATCTTCCCGTGGGCGAACCGCGACGAGGCCCTCCAGACGGCGATCGCCGCCGGCAAGGGCCCCGACCTCGTCTACCTCATCCCGGACCAGCTCGCCGCCTACCAGAAGTCCATCGCCCCGCTGAACGACCTGCTCAGCGCCGAGCGGCAGAAGGACCTGCTGCCCAACGTCAAGGAGTCCGTCACCATCGACGGGGACATCCTCGGCGCTCCGCTGCTCACCAGCGCCATGACGCTGCTGTGCAACGCCTCCGTCTTCGAGCAGGCCGGCGTCACGGAGTACCCGGAGACCTGGGACGACATGGAGAAGCTGGCCCCCGTCTTCGCGGAGAAGGGGATGTACCTGATGAACTACCCCGCCTCGGCGGAGAACACCCTCAACCTCACCTTCTACCCGCTGCTGTGGCAGGCCGGCGGCGAGGTCTACGACAAGGACGGCCAGGTCGGCTTCGACAGCGCGGCGGGCGAGAAGGCGCTGACCTTCCTCACGGGCCTGGCCGAGCAGAAGGCGCTCGACCCCGAGGCGCTGACCACCACCGTCCCGCTCGAGCAGACCGCGGTCGCCCAGGGCAAGGTCGCGTGCACCTTCAACAACTCCGTCACGGAGCTCGAGCCCTTCTGGGGCGCCGAGAACGTGAAGGTGCTCCCGCCGCTGAAGGACGAGAAGCCGGTCGCCTACGGCACCGTCGGCTCGCTCTCGGTGCTGAAGGGATCCAAGGCCCCCGAGGCCGCCGCCGCGTTCGCGGAGTACGCGACCGGCGCCGAGGTGATCCAGCCGTACCTGAAGATGTCCGGCTTCTTCTCGGCGCTCAGCACGACGGACCCGATCTACGCCGACGACCCGCTGCTCGGCGAGGTGGAGAAGTACGTGCCGGACACGACGGTCGGCCAGCTCGCGACGAGCTCGCGTGCGCTCATGGGCGTGCTGTCCCCGGAGATCCAGGCGGCGCTGCTCGGGCAGAAGAGCCCCGAGGACGCCCTGAAGGCGGCCGCAGCGGCGGCGGCGCCCCTCATCAAGTAGTCACCGGGGCGGGGGCGCGACCGTGCGCCCCCGCCCTCCTCCCGAACGGACCACGGACGAAGAGGTGCCCATGACGACGCTGACGACCGCGAAGAAGCCCGTCGCGACGGACCGCCCGGCCGGCGCGGTGACCCGCGTGCTCGCCCGCCGCGAGGCGCGCATCGCGCTGCTGTTCGTGCTGCCGGCCTTCCTGCTGTTCCTCGCGTTCCGCTTCGGCCCCACCATCGTCGGCGTGGCCCTGAGCCTGTTCGAGTACGACATCTCCGGGGAGATCGCGTGGAAGGGGCTGGAGAACTTCCAGCGCCTCGTCGCGGACCCCCTGTTCTGGCGGGCGCTCAGCACGACCGTCCTCTACACGGTCTTCGCGGTCCCGATCGCCCTCGTGCTCTCCACCGTGATGGCGCTCGGCGTGCGCCGCAGCTTCCGCGGCTCGCGCTTCTTCCGCTCGGTCTTCTTCCTCCCCGTCATCACCTCGCTGGTCCTGGCCGGATCGATCTTCGTGTGGATCTTCTCCGCGAACGGCCCGTGGTCGGCGCTGATGACCCCGCTCGGACTCGGCGGATCCTGGCTCGGCAGCACGGTCCTCGTCCTCCCGGCCATCGTCGTCGTGGGCGTCTGGTCCCGCTTCGGCTACGGGATGATGATCATGATCGCGGCGATGCAGGACGTCCCGCGGGAGCTGGAGGAGGCCGCGCTGATGGACGGCGCGAACGCCTGGCAGCGGTTCCGGTGGATCATCCTCCCGTACCTTCGGCCCACGATCTTCTTCCTCGCCGTGATCGAGACCACGGCCGCCTTCCAGGTCTTCGACGTGATCTACGTGATGACGCAGGGCGGCCCCGCCAACGCCAGCTACTCCCTCGTCTACCTCCTGTACGACCAGGGCTTCAAGTACTTCGACTACGGCTACGCCGCGGCCGTCGGCGTCGCGCTGTTCGTCATGACCCTCGTCGTCGCGCTCATCCAGCGCCTGGTGATCGGAAGGCAGAAATGACCACCGCGACCGAGCAGATCCTCACCGAGACGCCCCGCGGGCGCCGCCGTCCGGCGCCCGTGCGCTCGCGCTCCTACCGCGCCCTGGAGCCGACCGGGATCGGCGTGGTCCTGCGCTGGATCTGGCTGGGGCTGGCGGCCGTGCTCAGCTTCTTCCCGTTCTACGCCATGGTCGTGCTGAGCCTGAAGCCGGGGAAGGTCGTGGAGCTGCCGGGCTCGCTGCTGCCCTGGGACCTGTCCTTCGACTCGTACACGCAGGTGCTCAGCGGGCAGAACCTCATCGGCTGGCTCGGCAACACCCTCGTCTACTCGCTCGTGTCCGTGGTGGCGGTGCTGTTCCTGTCGGCGCTCGCCGGATACGCCTTCGCCAAGAAGCGCTTCGCGGGCAAGGAGGTGATGTTCTGGTCGTTCCTGGCGATGGTCATGGTCCCGTTCCACGTCACCCTGATCCCGACCTTCATCATGATGGCGGGACTCGGCGGGATCGACACGTACTGGGGGCTCATCCTCCCGACCCTCGCCAACGCGCAGGCGGTGTTCCTCATGCGCCAGTTCATCCAGGGGCTGCCGGACGACCTGTTCGAGGCGGCGAGGATCGACGGGGCCGGGGAGTTCCGGATCTTCCTGCGGATCGTGCTGCCGCTGTGCAAGCCGATCCTCGCGACCCTCGGCATCTTCGTCTTCCTGTGGCACTGGAACGACTTCCTGTGGCCGCTGATCATCGCCAAGTCCAACGCGATGTTCACCCTCACCGTCGGCATCTCCTCCCTCCAGCAGCAGAACGTGCCGCTGAGCACGATGCTCGCCGGGTCCGTCGTGGCGCTGCTGCCCATCTTCCTCGCCTACCTCGTCGCCCAGCGCTACGTGCAGGAGGGCGTGACCGGCTCGGGCATCAAGGGCTGAGCCGCCCGCCCTCACGCCCGCGGCCTCGCCGTCCCCGATCAGAAAGGATCCTCCGTGACCACCCAGGCATTCGCCTCCGAAGCCGACCTCGAACAGGCCCTGACGACCCCGAGCGACGCCCTCGTCGCCGACCTCGCCCGCGGCAGCGGGGACCTCGTCATCCTCGGCGCCGGCGGCAAGATGGGCCCGACCCTCGCGATCCTGGCGCGGCGCGCGCTGGACGCGGCCGGCCGCGACGGCGACGCCGTGCACGCGGTGTCCCGGTTCGGCGAGGAAGCCGTGCGCGAGCGCCTGGAGCGCGGCGGGGTGCGCGTGGTGCCGTTCGACCTCATCGAGAACGACGACCTCGCCCCGCTCCCGGACGCTCCGAACGTGGTCTTCATGGTCGGCGCGAAGTTCGGGGCGGCGACGAGCCCGTCGTGGGCGTGGGAGGTCAACGCCGCGCTCCCCGACCGGGTCGCCCGCCGCTACCGCGACAGCGCGATCTCGGTCCTGTCCACCGGCAACGTGTACCCGTTCCTTCCCGCCTCGTCGGGCGGCGCGACGGAGGACGTCCCGCCCGCCCCGATCGGCGAGTATGCGCAGTCGTGCCTGGGTCGCGAGCGGGTGTTCGAGTTCGCCGCCCAGCAGCGCGGCACGCGCGTGGCCCTCATCCGGCTCAACTACGCCGTCGACCTGCGCTACGGCGTCCTCGCGGACATCGCCAGCGCCGTGCACGCCGGTCAGCCCGTGTCCGTCGCCACCGCCGCCGTGAACGTGGTGTGGCAGGGGTATGCGAACGAGGTCGTGCTGCGCAGTCTCGGGCACGCGTCGACCGACGCCTTCACCGTGAACCTCACCGGGCCCGAGACGCTGAGCGTCGCCGCCGTCGCCCGACGCTTCGGCGAGCTCTTCGGACGCGACGTCGAGATCGTCGACGAGCCCGAGCCCACGGCCCTGCTCAGCGACTCCCGCCGGTGCATGGCGCTGTTCGGCTATCCGCCGTACTCGGCCGACACGCTCATCGCCTGGCAGGCCGCGTGGCTGGAGTCCGGTCTTCCCCTGTCGGCCAAGCCCACCAAGTGGGCCGTCCGCGACGGGAGGTTCTGATGGCGACCGTCCCCGCGGTGCACCCGGTGCTTCGCCCCGAGGCCGCCCGCACGCTCGCCCGCGGCGCGGTGATCCCCGCGCACCCGCTCGCCCTCACGGCGGACCGCCGCCTCGACGAGCGCCGCCAGCGCGCGCTCACCCGGTACTACCTCGATGCGGGCGCCGGCGGGATCGCCGTGGGGGTGCACACCACCCAGTTCGAGATCCGCGACGCCGAGCACGCCCTGTTCGAGCCCGTCCTCGCGCTCGCCGCGGAGGAACTGGACGCGCGTGCCGGCGCCGACGTGGTGCGCATCGCGGGCGTCGCCGGCGGCACCGCCCAGGCCGTGGCGGAGGCGGAGCTCGCCCGCTCCCTCGGCTACGACGCCGTGCTGGTGAGCCCGCGCGTGGCGGGGGCCGACGAGCGCGTGCTGCTGGACCGCGCCCGGGCCGTCGGCGAGGTGCTCCCGGTCGTGGGCTTCTACCTGCAGACCGCGATCGGCGGACCCGTGCTCAGCCGGGACTTCTGGCGCGCGTTCGCCTCCATCCCCTCGGTCGTCGCCGTCAAGGCCGCGCCCTTCGACCGCTACCGGACCCTCGAGCTCGTCCGGGGCGTGGCGGCGTCGGGCCGCGCGGACGAGATCGCGCTGTACACCGGCAACGACGACGCGATCGTCGCCGACCTCCTGTCCGAGTTCCACGTGGACTCGCCGGACGGGCCGCGGACGCTGCGCTTCGTCGGAGGCCTCCTCGGCCAGTGGGCGGTCGGGACCCGCGCGGCCGTCGCGCTCCTGGAGCGGGCCCACCGCGCCGCCGCCGGAGACGCGCAGGCGACCCTGGAGCTCAGCCGGGAGGCGATCGACCTCGTCGACGTCAACCAGGCGGTCTTCGACCCCGGCCACGACTTCCACGGCGTGATCGCCGGCGTGCACGAGATGCTCCGGCAGCAGGGGCTCCTGGAGGGGATCTGGTGCCTCAACCCGGACGAGGGGCTCTCGCCGGGCCAGGCGGAGGAGATCGCCCGCGTGCGCCGCGCCTATCCCGACCTGAACGACGACGCCTTCATCGCCGAGCACCGGGACGCGTGGCTGCGATGACCGAGGAGGGACGGCGGTCCGGTGCGGCGGTCGCCGCCGTGGTGTCGGCGGAGCTGTTCGCGGAGTTCTTCTCCCCGGAGGACGCCGCACGGCTGGATCGCGCGTCCCGGTCGTTGAGCGAGGACCGCGGAGCGGACCGAGACGAAACGCGGCGACCGCCCTCCGCGTCGCCGGAGTCGGCGCCCGGGTGCCTGCGCGTCGACCGGATCGCCGACATCCCCGATCCCGGAGCCGTCCGCGTCCTCGTCACGAGCTGGGGCGTCGGTCCGCTCGACGAGGACGTGCTCGCGCGGTTCCCGCGGCTGGAGCTCGTCGCGCACACCGGGGCGACGGTCAAGCCCTTCGCGACGGACGCGCTGTTCGACCGCGGGGTGATCGTGACGCAGGCCGGTGCGGGCATGGCGCGGTCGGTCGGCGAGGTGTCTCTCGCCTTCACGCTGGCGCTGCTGCATCGGATCCCCGCCCTGCACGAGGGCGTGCGCACCGGCGGTTGGTACGACCCGGCCGCGGGGACCCAGCACGAGATCGCCGAGGCCCCGATCGCCGTGATCGGGGCGTCCCGCACCGGGCGTGCGTACCTGGAGATGATCCGCGCGCTCGGCGCCCGGCCGCTCCTCGTCGACCCCACCGTCGACGCTGCGGAGGCGGACGCCCTGGGCGCCGAGCTGCTGCCGCTCGACGCCGCGCTGCAGCGCGCGCGGATCGTCGCCGTGCACGCGCCGACCCTGCCCGAGACGCACCACCTCATCGGCGCCCGCGAGCTCGCCCTGATGCCGGACGGCGCGGGGCTGGTGAACACCGCGCGGTCGTGGCTCGTGGACGAGCGGGCGCTTCAGGCGGAGGTGTCGTCCGGGCGGCTCAGCGCGGCCATCGACGTGTTCGACGAGGAGCCGCTGGCGGCGGCCTCGCCCTGGC
Organism: Microbacterium resistens; assembly: GCF_021172025.1. Lineage (NCBI taxonomy): Bacteria > Bacillati > Actinomycetota > Actinomycetes > Micrococcales > Microbacteriaceae > Microbacterium > Microbacterium resistens. Next base: position 2,668,112 of record NZ_CP082781.1, on the reverse strand, counting down.
GCACCCTGCCGAACGTGCTGCTCACGCCGCACCGCGCGGCGGGGACGCGCGAGGGGCGCCTCCGGCAGGGGCGGATCGTGGCGGACGAGATCGACGCCTTCGCCTCCGGGAGGGAGCTCGGCCATGCGGTGACGCGGGCGCACCTCGCGACGATGGGCTGACGCCGGCCCCGTCGGGTGGGCGCGTTTCGTCTCGTCGCTGCGCTCCTCGCTCAACGACCGGTGCTGGCGGTTTTCCCTCCCCGGTCGTTGAGCGACACTTCGACTCGCTTCGCTCGCTCAGTGCAGGTCTCCGCGAGTCGAAACGTCGCACACCAAGACCAAGGAAACGACAGCGCGGCACCGACGCCGCGCGGAGAGGATGACGATGACGCATCGAACCCTGCCCGACTTCCCGACCGATCCGGCGGCCGACCGCGCGCCACGGACCCGGCGCACCGTGCTCGCGGGCCTCGGGGCCGCGGCGCTCGGCGGTGTGGCCGCCGTCGCCGCCCCCGCCGCGGCCCAGGCGGCGACACCCACCGCGCCGGTCCTGGCGCGGGGCGTGGACGGCGCGGCGACCGTCGGCGACCTGGCTGGGCGCAAGGGGAAGCAGGACGACGTCGTCGCGGTCGCCGGCTACGCCGCGGCCGGGGACGGGGGAGGCGGTCTGTTCCGCTGCGTCACCCGGGACGCCCCCGCCGTCGACGGCGGACGCGTCGTTCCCGGCAAGGGCGGTGCCGTGTGGGTCCGGCTGCACGACGGGACGCTCGACTTCCGCGCGTTCGGCGTCTTCGGGCCGGAGACCCCCGCCGATGACGCGCTCGACGCCATGGTCGGGGATCCCTCCGTGCGCCGGATCGAGGCGCACACCGACCTCAACTTCGTCCGACGGCACGTCCTCACCCGCTCGTTCCTGGAGCTGGACTTCGGTGGGCATCTGATGACGACGGAGGGCATCGAGAACGCCACGGCGAATGACCCGTTCTCGGCGGTGATGTTCTTCCGCGGTGTCGTCACCGAGGAGGTCCAGGAGGCGACGCTGGGCGAGGACGTGCCGGACCTCGCCGACGTCCTGCCGGTGGCGGACTCGTCGTTCTTCGCGGTCGGCGCGTGGTACGCCGTGGAGGTGAATGCGCTCGCCGGGCGGTGGGAGCGGGAGGTCCAGCGGCTGGTCCAGGTGACCGGCATCGTCGACGGCGGCCACATCCGCATCGCCTACAAGATCGGCTGGCCGCTGGGCGCCGATCGCACGATGACGTGGCGGCGGATCGATCCGGTGCAGGACGTCCGGGTCTCGCGGCTCCGGTTCCGCGGCGGGGGCTCCGACGACGTCACCGGATCCCACCCGCTCGCCTTCGAGTACGCGATCCGGTGCGACGTCGACGGCATCGAGGGCGAGCGGACGTTCTGGCCGCTCATCATGCGCCGGTGGAACACGCACTACACGACCGAGAACTGCACCCTCGCCAACCCCGTCTCGGTGACGCTCGGCGGCGCGGGGTACCTCACGCAGCAGATCTCCTGCCTCTACGGCTACGTCGCCAACTGCCGCACCTCGAACGCGCGCCACCTCAACGACTTCACCGCCAGCGCCTACTGCCTCGTGGAGAACTGCCACGGCGATGGCGACGACCAGGGGCCGTTCGTGACGCACGGGCAGTACGAGCACGACCTGACGTACGTCGGCAACTCCGGGCTGATGACCTTCGCGAACTCGGGGGCGCCCTGGGGCTCCGCCGCCAAGCGCATCACGGTGCGCGGCCACGTGTGCTCGTGGTTCGTCGCCCGGGTGCGCGTGACGGACCTCACCCTGGAGGACGTCCACGTCATCGGCAAGCCCTCCCTGGAGGGATCCGGGATGCTCTGGATCAACGCCGACGGCGCGCAGCTGCGCGGATGCAGCGCGACCCACACGCTCATCGTCACCCAGGCCTCCGACGCCTCCGCCCGCCCCACGGTGATCGCGGACTCGCGCTTCTCGTTCGCCGCCCCGGGCGACCTGACGAACGACACCGTCACGACCCCGGTCACGCTCGTGGACACGGACCTCTCCGGGGTCGGCGGCGTCCGCATCGCGGGCTCCGGCCCCGTCACGGTCCGCGGCGGGACGTGGTCCGCGGCCGAGGACGCGGATCCGGTGCAGGTCGCGGCGGGGTCCGTGCGGTTCGAGGGCACGGCCTTCACCGGTGCGCGCATGCGCGCGACCGGCGACGGCGCGCAGTCCCTGTCGTTCTCGGGGGTGCGGGTCGACGCCGGCGCGGGCGGGTTCCTGTCCCGGGCGGGCGACGCGGAGCTGCGGCTGAGCGTCGACGGCAGCGCCTTCACGGGATCCGGCGCGCATGTCGACCTGGGGTCCGGCGCCAACCAGGCGCGGATCATCGGGAACCGCTTCGAGGGCGGATCCCTCTCCCTGGACCCCGCCGCGTTCGGCAGCGGGTCGACGCTGCTGCACGCGGCGAACACCGAGGCCGGCGTCGCGCGGACCGCGATGCCGCCCGAGGGACCCGCGGTGGTGCTGTCCGGCAACGTCGTCGTCTGATCCGCCCGGCGCACCGTTTCGTCTCGTCGCTTCGCTCCTCGCTCAACGACCGGTGGTGCGGAGCTTCGGCCCGGTCGTTGAGCGAGCGCAGCGAGTCGAAACGCGGTGACTCGGGGCTGGGCGCGTTTCGTCTCGGTGCTTCGCTCCTCGCTCAACGACCAGGGGTGGGCGTTTCGGTCGTTGAGCGAGCGGAGCGAGTCGAAACGTGGTGACTCGGGGCTGGGCGCGTTTCGTCTCGGTGCTTCGCTCCTCGCTCAACGACCGAGGGTGGCGGCGGGGACCCGGGGCGTCAGGCGGAGGTCTCGTCCGGGGCCGGAGCCGCGAGCGGGCTGATCCGCTCCACCGCGCGCGTGACGTGCTCGGCGATCACCGCGCGCACCGCGTCGGGGTCCCCGCTCGCGATCGCATCGAGGATCACGCGGTGGCTGCGGACGTGCTCGGCCTGTTCCTGCGGCGGCAGCGCCGCGTTCGCCGCCTGGATGAACCCGGCGATGCGCCCGCGCAGCTGCGCGTTCAGCTCCATGACGAACCGGTGGTCGGAGAGCTCGGCGATGGCCTCGTGGAACGCCCTGTCCTGCGCGAGCACCTCGGCCATGTCCCCGACGGCCGCCGCGTCCATGGCGTCGACGATCCCCTGCAGGCGCTTGTGCGCGGCGCGGGTCCATCGCTCCTGCACGCGCAGGGCCATGAACTGCTCGAGCACGATCCGCAGGCTCGAGATCTCCTCCAGGTCCCGCGGGGTCAGCTCCGCGACCCGGGCCCCGCGGCGCGGCTCGCGGACGATGAGATGCTCCTGGGCGAGTCGCGTCAGCGCCTCACGGACCGGGATGTGGCTGACGCCGAGGCGCTCGGCGAGCTTGCGCTCGACCAGTCGCTCGCCGGGCAGGAGCTCGCCGGAGTGTATCGCGGATCGGAGCTCGTCGGCGACCTGCTCGGCGATGTTCTGATCCGACACGCTCCGCATGGCCGTTCCTCCCCGCTCCGTCCGACCCGGCGGGGCCGACTGCTCCCCCGATGCTATGGCATCCGTGGCGCGCGAAACCCCCTCTCCCCGCCGAAACCCCTCCGTAGATCCGTATCTCAGGAGGGGTCTCGGCGGAAAAAGGGGGTTTCGGGAGAAGGGGGAGGGGGTTGCAGGTTTTGCTAGATGCTATAGCATTGCCGCAATCCCGGATGACGAAGGAGTTGTCATGTCCCAGCCCCGCAGCGGCGCCGCCCCGCTCGACGCCGATCTCGGCGCGAGCGCCATGAAGAAGGCGATCTGGCGTCTCGGGCCGTTCCTCGGCCTGCTGTACCTCGTCGCCTACATCGACCGCAACAACGCCGGCTTCGCCAAGCTGGAGATGACCGAGGCGCTGCAGATGACCGAGGCCGCCTTCGGCCTGGCGGCGGGCATCTTCTTCATCGGCTACCTGCTGTTCGAGGTGCCCAGCAACCTGCTGCTGGAGAAGTTCGGCGCGCGCAAGTGGATCACCCGGATCATGGTCTCCTGGGGGATCGTGGCGGTGCTGACCGCGTTCGTGCAGGACTCGCTGCAGTTCACGATCGCCCGCTTCATCCTCGGCGTCGCGGAGGCCGGCTTCTTCCCCGGCGTGCTGCTGTACCTCACGCTGTGGTTCCCCCGGCAGTACCGCACCCAGGTGCTGGCCGTGTTCGCGCTGTCCAACCCGCTCGCCAACGCCGTCGCCGCCCCGCTGTCGGGCTGGATCATGGGCTTCCACGGACTCTTCGGCCTCGAGGGATGGCAGCTCGTCTTCGTCCTGGAGGGGATCCCGGCGGTGCTGCTGGCCTTCGTCGTCTTCTTCTGGCTGCCCGACCGCCCGCAGGACGCGACCTGGCTGACGCCCGCCGAGCAGGGATGGATCGCCGACACCATCGCTCGCGAGACCGCGGCGACCGAGCAGCGGCACGGACGGATCCGGCTGGCCGCCGTCTTCGGCAACGGTCGCCTGTGGACCCTCATCCTGCTGTTCTTCGGCATCGTGTTCGGCGCGTACGGCCTGGGCCTGTGGCTGCCCACGATCGTGAAGAACATGGGCGACTTCTCGACCGGCACGACCGGATGGCTCGTCGCGCTGCCCAACATCTGCGCGGCGCTGCTGATGCTCCCGTGGGAGCGCGCGGCCCGCAAGCAGGGCAACATCCCCCTGCAGATCGGCATCACGCTCACGATCACGGCGCTCTCCCTGATCGCCGCCGTCGCCGCGCAGGGCACCCCCGCGCTGGCGCTGGTCGCCCTCTGCATCGGCATGTCGGCGCTGTTCTCCACGACGCCGCTGTTCTGGAGCCTGCCGCCGATGATCCTCACCGGCACCGCCGCCGCGGCGGGCCTGGCGTTCATCAACTCGGTCGGCAACCTCGCCGGGTTCGCGGGCCCGTACGCGATCGGATGGATCAGCCAGAGCACCGGCTCGGCGATCTGGGGCCTGCTCCTCATCGCAGCCCTCACGCTGATGGGCGCCGTGATCGGGTTCGTGCTCAGCCGGCGGCCGGAGTTCTCCGCCCCGCCGTCCGCTGAGCCGGCCGCGGTGGGCGCCGCGGAACGCTGACCCGCACGCGGACGCACGACGGACCGGCGCCGATCCGCGAGGGTCGGCGCCGGGCTGCGGAAGGAGAAGGATGGAACCCATGAGCCAGGCAGTCCCCGCGATGGGCGATCGGATCCGCGTCCCCCGCACGCGCGCGGCCGTCGGCGTCGCCCGCCGCGACATCACCCCGCCGCTCGGCATCCGGGCCAAGAACTGGGGGCCTGCCGACTGGGAGCGCTCCGAGCGCGTGCACCGCCCGTTCGCGCTGACCGCGCTCGCCGTGATCGGCGGCGACGACCGGGTGCGGCTGCTGCTGGCCGTCGACGGCACCTGGTGGCGACGGGTCGCCGATGAGCACGGCGTCCGCCAGGCGGTGCGGTACGGGCTCGGGCTGGACGCGGATCAGGTGATGATCTCCCTGTCGCACACGCACGCGGGTGCGGTGCTGTGCGCGGCGGACGCGCACCTGCCTGGTGGCGAGCTGATCCCGGGCTATCTGGACGCGCTCGCGGCGGCCGGGGTCGAGGCCGGGCGGGAGGCGATCGCCGGCGCCCGGCCCGGGCTGATCGAATGGACGACCGGGCGCTGCGCGCTCGCCGCCGAGCGCGAGCTGGACCTGGACGGCCGGGCGCTGGTGGGGTTCAACCCCGCGGCCGCGCCGGCCGACGACACGGTCATGATCGGCCGGGTCAGCGCGGACGGCGCGACCGTCGCGACGCTCGTGAACTACGCCTGCCACCCCACCACGCTCGCATGGCAGCACCGCGGGGTCTCGCCGGACTACGTCGGCGCCACCCGGGAGGTGGTGGAGGCAGCGACGGGCGCCCCGTGCCTGTTCGTCCAGGGGGCGTCCGGAGAGCTCGCCCCGCGGGAGCAGTACACCGGCGACACGGCGGTCGCGGACCGGCACGGGCGCTCGCTCGGCCACGCGGTGCTCGCCGCGCTGGACGCCCTCCCGGTCGCCGGATCGGAGCTGGTGCTCGACGACGTGGTCGAGTCCGGCGCGCCGCTGGCCGTGTGGTCGCCTCGGCCGGCCGCGGGAGGCGATGCGGCCGCGTCGCTGCACGAGGCGGTCGAGCTGCCGCTGCGCGATCTCCCCACCCTGGACGAGCTCGCCGAGGAGTGGAAGGACATCGATCCCCGTTCGCGTGCGGAGCGCCTGGGGCGGGCCCGGAACCTGCGCGAGGGCTACATCGACGGACCGACCGTGCGTCACCCGGTCTGGGTGTGGCGACTCGGCGACGCGGTGGTCGTCGGGCATCCGGGCGAGGCGTACTCACGCCTGCAGACGACGCTGCGCGCCCGGTTCCCCGGTATCCCGATCGTGGTGATGAACCTGACGAACGGCCCGGGGTTCGTGTACCTGCCCACGCGCGAGGCCTATGCGCGGGGCGCTTACCAGGCGTGGCAGACGCCGCTCGCCCCCGGCGCCCTGGAGCGGCTCGAGGAACACGCATGCGCCCTCGTGGCCCGGGCACTCGCCGGATGAGTCGGCGCACGCATCGCCGATAGTCTTGCTATAGCAAACTGCGGCCCGGCCCGGGCCGCGAGGGAAGGGACAGCACATGACCGCTCAGGCACCCGTCGCCGTCGTCACCGGCGGCGCCGCCGGCATCGGCTGGGAGATCGGCCAGCGGCTCGCCGCCGACGGGCTCACGGTCGTCGCCGCGGACCGCGTCCCGGGGCTCACGGCGGAGGACAACCCCGCCGGCGTGCTCTGGCGGGAGCTCGACGTCACCGACCCGGCGGCCGTGGATCGCGTGTTCACCGCGATCGAGGACGAGATCGGTCCGATCGGCGTCCTCGTGAACAACGCGGGGATCCAGCGCCACCGCGCCATCGAGGACCTCGCCTGGGACGAGTGGGCGGCCGTCGTGGACGTGAACCTGAACGGCGTCTTCGCCTGCCTGCAGGCGGCGGGCCGCCGGATGCTGGCGCGCGGGGAGGGGCGGATCGTCAACATCTCGTCCATCTCGTCGCGCGGATCCGCCGGCCGGGCGCCCTACGCCACGACCAAGGCCGCCGTGATCGGCCTCACCGCGACCGCGGGCGCCGAATGGGCGTCGCGGGGCGTGCGGGTGAACGCCGTCGCGCCCGGATACGTCGACACGGGCGTCTTCCGCCAGGGCGTGGAGGCGGGGACGCTGAGCCTCGACACGATCCTCGCGCGCATCCCGGCCGGGCGTCTGGCCGATGCCGCGGAGATCGCCGCCGCCGTGGGCTTCCTCGTGTCCGACGACGCCCGCTACATGAACGGCCAGACGCTGTACGTCGACGGCGGGTTCATGGTGGACTACGGCGTGCCCCTCGCGAGGAAGCCCGAATGACCGGGATCGCGCGCGTCGACGCCGCGACCGCGGCGCTGGCCCTGCCCGCGCCGCTGGAGCTCGGCGCGATGACGGTCACGCGGCGGGAGTACGCGGCCGTGCGCGCGGAGGCGGAGGACGGCACGACGGGTCTCGCGTACGCGCTGACGCGCGAGGCGCCGATGGCCGAGATCGTCGAGCGGCTGGTGGCCGCACACGCGCTCGGAGCCGACGCCGACGACCCGGCCGGGACCTGGGACCGGATGCTCCGGGGCAGCGCGATCGTCGGGCGCACCGGGCTCGTCCGCCGCGCCATCGGGCTCGTGGACATCGCCCTGTGGGACATCGCCGCGCGGAGATCCGGCATCCCGCTGTGGCGACTGCTCGACACGGGCGACGACCCGCGCGAGGGGATGCTCGTCGCCGCGTACCCCTCCCCGTCCCGCTCGCCTCGGCAGGTCGCCGACGAGGTCCTCGCCCAGGCCGACGGGTGGTCCGCGGTGAAGATCTCGCGTCTGCCCGACCCGGACTACATGCGCGCGCTCCTCGGGATCCTGAGCCGGGAGCTGCCCGCGCAGACCGGGCTCGTCGTCGACGTCGGGTTCGGCTGGCGCGACGCCGACGAGGCGATCACCGAGATCCGGCGGTGGGGAGAGCCCGCCCTCCGCTGGGTGGAGGATCCGCTGCTGCCCGAGGACGCCGAGGGCGTCGCGCGCATCCGCCGTGAGACCGGCCTGCCCGTGGCCGTCGGCGACGAGGTCACCGACCCCGCCGTCCTGCGCGCCCTCGTGGAGGTCGGCGGGGTGGACGCGCTGCGCCTGGACGTCGTCGCCATCGGCGGCATCACCCCGGCGCGCGAGGTCATCGCGTGGGCGGCCGAGCGCGGTGTCCCGGTGTCCGGGCACGTGTACCCCGAGGTGACCGCGCATCTCGGCATCGAGGTCGAGACCTTCGCGCGGGACGGCAACCCGTACGACCCGGCTCCCACGCTCGTCCGCGGCGGCCCGGTGTTCGCCGGGCGGGTCACGCCCTCGTCCGAGCCGGGACTCGGGTTCACCTTCGCCCCGGACGTGTTCGCGTTCGACGGGAGGACGCCGTGAGCGGGGGAGCCGTGACGCGCAGCGCGGTCGTGACCGGGAGCGGCAAGGGGATCGGGCGAGCGATCGCCGAGCGTCTGACCGCCGACGGATGGATCGTGGTCGGCCTCGAACGGACGGCCGGATCCGGGAGCGTGGAGGACGGGGCCTGTGCGGAGGTCGTCCTCGGCGACGCGTCCGAGCGCGGCGCGCACGAGCGTGCGGCCGCGGCGGCCCGTGCGCGGGCGCCCCTCGCCGGCTGGGTGAACAACGCCGGGATCACCCGGCACACGCCCCTGCACGCCCTGGATGAGGACGCGGTCCGTGAGCTCGTCGGCATCAACGGGTTCGGATACGTGTGGGGCTGCGCCGCCGCCGTGTCGGCGTTCGTGGATCAGGGCGTGGCTGGCGCGATCGTCAACGTCGGCTCGATCCACGGCCGGCTCAGCCACCCCGACCATGCCGCCTACGAGTTCACCAAGGGCGGCATCGACGCGCTGACCCGCAGCGTCGCCGTCACGTACGGCGGGCTCGGGATCCGTGCGAACACGGTGGCCCCCGGAGGGGTGCGCACGCCGCACCTGGACGCGCAGATCGCCGCCTCGCCGGATCCGGAGGCCGCGGAACGGGCGCTCGCCGAGGGGCCGCCGATGGGGCGGATCGCCCGGGCGGAGGAGGTCGCCGCCGTCGTGGCGTTCCTGCTCTCCGACGAGGCGCCGTATCTGACGGGCCAGTCGATCGCGGTGGACGGCGGCTGGTCGGCGTCCTTCGGCGACGTGTCCGTGGATCCGGAGCTCCGCCGCCGCTTCACCCGCTGATCCCGGGTGGCCGCGTTTCGTCTCGTCGCTGCGCTCCTCGCTCAATGACCGGGGGTGGCGGTGTTCGGTCGTTGAGCGACACTTCGACTCGCTTCGCTCGCTCAGTGCGGGTCTCCGCGAGTCGAAACGTGGTGACCCGGGCCGGGCGCTCCTCGCTCAGCGACCGGGGGCGGATCAGGCCTTCAGCATCGACGCGCGGGCGATCCGGCCGTCCACCACGTCGAAGGTGGCGATCGTCTCCGTGGCGACGCCGGCGTTCACGACCTGCTCCTGCGCGACGACCCAGCGGTCGCCGAACAGCACGGTCGTCTCGATCACGCAGGAGAGGTCGGGGTTCTGCAGCCGCGGCTCGTAGAAGGCGCGGATCGCGTCCGATCCGGCGATCGGCTCGGGCGCCACGCCTGTGATCACGGCGTCGTCCGCGTAGGTCGCCACGAACGCGTCCAGGTCGTGCGCGTTGAACGCGTCGAGCTGCGCCCGGACGGTGTCCAGGGGGCTGCGGGCGGTGTCAGTCAATGCGCACTCCTCCGTTGACGTCGTACGTGGCTCCGGTGACGAAGCGCGCACGCTCCGAGGCGAGCGAGGCGATCACCCAGGCCACGTCCTGCGGCTCGCCGAACGCGCCGAGCGGGATCGACGCGGCCAGGCGGTCGCGCCCCTCCCCCTGGAGCTGGTCGGTGATGGCGCTCGCGACCGGGCCGGGGGTCACGGCGTTGACCCGGATCCCCTCGCCGGCCAGCAGCCGCGCGAAGCTGCGCGTGATCGCGAGGATCGCCCCCTTGCTCGCGGCGTAGTGCATCCCGGTCTGCAGTGCGCCGACCTGCCCCGCGATGGAGGAGATGTTCACCACGGAGCGGTCGCCGTCCGCCGCCCGCAGGAGGGGAAGGGCGGCGCGGGTGAGGAGGAAGGTCCCCCGGGCGTTGGTCTCCATCACGAGGTCCCACTCGTCGATGTCGATCTCGTCGAAGGGGACGTAGGGGCAGACACCGCCGTTGTTCACGAGCACGTGGAGCGCCCCCCACGCGCCCGACACCTCCTCGACCAGGGCGGACACGGAGGCGGGATCCCGCAGATCCAGGCGGGACACCCGCACGTCGGGCGATCCGGCGGCACGGCACTCGTCGGCGATCCGTCCGGCCTCGGCCTCCCGTCCGGCATAGGTCAGCCAGAGGGCGGTGCCTTCCCCGGCGAGTTCGAGGGCGGCGGCGGCTCCGATGCCGGAGCTCGCCCCGGTGAGCAGGGCGCGGCGAACAGTCATGTCCCAAACGCTATAGCAAAACGGAGGCCAGGGCATCTCGCGTAGGATCGGGGCCATGAGTCCCGAGGCGTCCAGACACTAGACCGCGGATGCGAGCGCACGTCGTGCGCTCCCCGCCTCTCGTCGACCCCTTTTCGACTCGTCGTCCTCCCGTGCGGGAGGCGGCGTCCGCGTGTCTGGATGACCATGCCCTTCGTGATCCCTGTCCTCGCCCTGGCCGTCTTCGCCCAGGGCACGAGCGAGTTCATGCTCGCCGGCCTCCTGCTCGACATCTCCGCCGATCTCGGCGTGTCCCCGGCGACGGCCGGCCTCCTCACCTCGGCCTTCGCGCTGGGGATGGTGGTGGGCGCGCCGGCGATGGCCCTGTTCGCCGTGCGGTGGCATCCCCGCCGCACCCTCCTCGTCCTCCTCGCCGTGTTCCTCGCCGCGCATGTCTGCTCTGCCCTGGCGCCGACATTCGAGCTGCTGCTGCTCACCCGTCTGGTCGCCGCGGTCTCGAACGCGGGCTTCCTCGCGGTGGCGCTCGGCGCCGTCCGGGCGATCGTGCCCGCCGCGCTGACGACCCGCGCCGTCAGCGTGCTGTTGGCCGGGACCACGCTCGCGACCATCGTCGGCGTCCCCGCCGGGGCGGCGCTCGCGTCCGTCCTGGGGTGGCGATCGACGTTCTGGGCGGTCGCGGCCCTGTGCGTGCCGGCGCTGGTCGCGATCGCGCGCGACCGCACGCTGGTCGCGCCCGGAGGCGGCGCGTCCTTCACTCTGCGGCGCGAGGTCGCGGAGCTGCACCGGCGGCCGGTCCTCGGCGGGATCCTTCTCGGGGTCCTCGTCAATGCCGCGACGTTCGGGGTCTTCACGTACCTCGGCGTCGTGGCCGAGGCGGCGGGGATCGTCCCCGCCCTCGTCCCCGTGCTGCTCGCCGCGTTCGGCGTCGGCGCCTTCGCGGGAGTGAGCGCGACCGGGCGCTGGGCCGCGCCCCGGGAGCGGCGGTGGATCGTGACCGGCCTGTGGCTGCTCGGCGGCGCGTGGGCGGGGTTCGCGCTCGTCGCGGGCGGTCCCGTCGGCGTGCTCGCGCTGACGCCGGTGTGCGGCGCGCTCAGCTTCGCCGTGGGCTCGGCGGTCATCGGCCGGATCGTCCGCGAAGCGGCCGGGGCTCCGGTGCTCGGCGGGGCCTTCGCGACGGTGGCGCTGAACCTCGGCGCGACCCTCGGGCCGGCCGTCGCCGGCGCGGCCCAGGACCGCGGCGGTGCGCCCGCGGTGCTCCTGGCGGCGGCGCTGGCGGTCGGCGGCGCGGCGCTCGTGTCGCCGTGGGCGCTGGCGGGCCGCCGCGGCGCGCGGGAGGGATGAGCGGATCGGGATGAGCGTCGGACCGGCGGGCCGGATGGCTCGTCGGCCCGGCGGTCGCCCGCGGCTGCTAGATGCTATAGCATTTGGTGTCATGGCTGAGTCCCTGATCCTCCTCACCGACTGCGACCTGCCCGGCGATGCCGCCGAGCGGACGCTCCGCGCCGCCGGGCTCCGCGCCGTCCGCGCCCCCGAGGCGACCGACGACCGGATCGCCGAGCTCGGCGCCGAGGCGGAAGGTCTCATCGTGCAGTGGCACCGGATCGACGGGGCTCTCATGGACCGGATGCCGCGACTGCGCATGATCAGCCGGCTCGGCATCGGGTACGACATGATCGACGTCGCCGCCGCCTCCGAGCGGGGGATCGCGGTCGCCAACACCCCGAGCTACTGCATCGAGGAGGTCGCCGCCCACACGGTCGCCCTGATCATGGCGCAGGCCCGCGGGCTCCTCGCCTACGACCGTGCGGTCCGCCGGGGCGAGTGGCGCGCCGTGGCCGCGCAGCCGATGGCCGTGCGGCCATCCCGCACGACGATCTCCGTGCTCGGGTTCGGGCGGATCGGGTCGCTCGTCGCGCGGGGATGCCGGGGTCTCGGCTTCCGCGTCCTGGTCGCCGACCCCTACGCCCCCGACGAGGCGGTGCGGGCGGCCGGTTGCGAGCCGGTCGCGATCGATGAGGCTCTCGCCGAGGCGGACATCCTCACCCTGCACGTGCCGCTGACGGCCGACACCCGCCACCTCGTGGATGCGGCGGCGATCGCCGCGATGAAGCCGGGAGCGGTGATCGTGAACACCTGTCGCGGTCCGCTGATCGACGAGACCGCACTGGTCGCGGCGCTGCACGACGGGCGGATCGGCGCGGCGGCGCTGGACGTGTTCGAGGAGGAGCCGCTGGCGGCCGGCGCCGCTCTCCGAGACGCCCCGAACGTCCTGCTCACGCCCCACGCGGCCTGGTACTCGCCTGAGGCGCTGCAGGATCTGCCGGTGCACGCCGCCGAGAACATCGTCCGCTTCCTGGCCGGAGAGCGGGTGGACGCGATCGTCAACCCCGACCGGGCCGTGCGCGGAGCCTCCGCGGACGTCGCGCCGACCTCGCGCTGATCCGCACGCACCCGGACCCGAACGAGAGGAAGACCATGCAGCTGATGCGCCGAGGAGAGCCGGGCCGGGAGCGCCCGTTCGTGCGGGACGACGAGGGGACGCTGCGCGAGCTGTCGTCCGTCACCGCGGAGATCGACGGCGCCTTCCTCGCCGACGACGGGATCGGGCGCGTACGGGCGGCGCTGCGGGAAGGGCGTCTGCCGGTCGCGGACCCGACGGTCGAGCAGTGGCGCACCGGGGCGCCGATCGCGCGTCCGACGGCCGTCATCTGCGTCGGGCAGAACTACGCCGCGCACGCCGCGGAGTCGGGATCCGCGCCGCCCGTTGAGCCGATCGTGTTCTTCAAGCACCCGAACACCGTCGTGGGCCCGGACGACGACGTGCTGCTGCCCCCGGGCGCGGAGAAGGTGGACTGGGAGGTGGAGCTGGCGGTGGTCATCGGCCGCACCGCCCGCTATCTGTCCGGACCCGCCGCGGCGAGGGACGTGATCGCGGGGTACGCCGTGTCGAACGACGTGTCGGAGCGCGCCTACCAGCTCGACGTCTCCGGCGGCCAGTGGTCCAAGGGCAAGTGCGCCGAGACGTTCAACCCCCTGGGGCCGGTGCTCGTGCCCGCCGAGGAGGTGGATCCGCAGGCGCTGCGGCTCCGCTCCTGGGTCAACGGCGAGCCGCGTCAGGACTCGTCCACCGCCGACATGATCTTCCCGGTGTGGGAGCTCGTGCACCACCTGAGCCAGTTCATGGTGCTGGAGCCGGGCGACGTCATCAACACCGGGACGCCGCAGGGCGTGGCGCTGTCCGGCCGCTTCCCGTACCTCCGGGACGGGGATGAGATGACCGTGGAGATCGAGGGACTCGGGCGCCAGCGGCAGCGGCTGCGGCGCGCCGTCGTGGCCTGAGGCGCCGCCGGCGGGCTGCGCCCGCGGCACGGTCCTTCCCGCTGAGTGCGACCGTGCCGCGGGCCCAGCCCGTCAGTCGTTGAGCGAGCGCAGCCGGGTGGGTGCCCGTACTCGGTCGTTGAGCGACACTTCGACTCGCTTCGCTCGCTCAGTGCGGGTCTCCGCGAGTCGAAACGTGGTGGCCCCGGGGTGAGCCTCGGTCGTTGAGCGAGCGCAGCGAGTCGAAACGTGGTGACCCGGGGGTGGGCGCGTTTCGTCTCGGTGCTGCGCTCCTCGCTCAACGACCCGGGGCGGGCGCGCGTCAGCCGGCGTACGGCGTCACCGGGAGGCCGCGGACGCCGGGGCGCACGGCGAACACGGATCCGGCCGCGGTCCCGTGATCCGGATCCAGCCCCTGCGCCGACGTCGTGACGTACAGGGTGCCGAGGTCGTCGTCGCCGAAGGTGCACGCGCTCACCTGCGGCACCGGAAGGACGATCCGCTCCTGCAGCGCGCCGTCCGTGTCGAAGCCGAGCACGGCGCCGCCGCCCCATCCCGCCACCCACACGCTGCCGTCCGCGGCGACGGTGAGGCCGTCCGGGAACCCGGCGTCCTCGGGGAACGCGGCGAACGTGCGTCGCCCGCCGAGCTCGCCGTCGTGCACGTCGAGGACGTCGATCCGCCGCGTCGCCGTGTCGACGTAGTAGGCGCGGCGCGCGTCCGGGGCGAAGCCGACCCCGTTGGAGCACGTGATCCCGCGCAGGAGCGTCGTCGCCGTGGCTCCGTCGGGCGCCGGATCGATCCGCCGCAGCACGCCCGTGCCCGACGCGTCGTCGGTCGCCATGGAGCCGGCGAGGAGGCGGCCGCGGGGATCGCAGCAGCCGTCGTTCATCCGGGTGCCGGTGCCGTCGAGCAGGCGCAGGACCGGGTGCGCGGGTCCATCCGGGTCGTCCGCGAGGTACAGATCCTGCGCGCCCACCGCCGCGAACCCGCCCGACCGGCGCGGCCGCGCGAAGGCCAGGTAGCGGTCATCGACGTGCTGCCGCCGCACGCCGCGGTCCGTGAGGGTCAGGAGGTCCCCGGCATCCCCGTCGACCCAGCGCAGTCCGCCCCATCCCGCCCACCACACGGGCGCCTCGGCGTGGCGGGCGACGGGGCCAGTGACGTTCTCGGGCGTCACCGCCGGTCGCGTCCCGGGGTTCGCAGCGGATCCGGGGCGGGGATCGGATCCGGGGCGGGGACCGGGTCGGCGACGGGCTCCGCGCCGTCGCGAATCCCTGTCGTCGCGTCGGCGGGGGCCGTGTTCGGCCGGGACGGAGCGGACGCGGCGGCGGGCGCCGTGACCCCGGGCGCGGCCGCCGGTGCGGCGTCCGCGCTCCTCGCTCCCGCCGATCCGGTCGCCGTGGGCGCCTCGAGCTGCAGCGCCACGCGCTTCTCGAGGTTCTCCACGGCCTCGTCCGACAGGGACAGCAGGCCGTCCAGCTCCTCCCGCACCCGCTTGTACGCGGTCTGGCGTTCCGCCGCGGTCGCCGACTGGTCGAGCGCGACGGTGAGCATGTGCTGGGCGCGCTCCAGCCGCTTGCGCTCGGCCTCGCTGAAGCTCGAGTCCCGCAGGCGTCGCGCATCCTTCTCCGCGACCTCGAAGGCCACGGCGTACGCGCCCACCGCGTCGAGGTACTCCGCGACGCGCTGCTCGCTGATCTTCGCGTCGGCCGTCGCCGGGCGCAGGGCGTCGGCGGTGCGCTTGGCCCGCAGGAACGCGGCCGTCAGCGGCTGACGACCGTCGCTCATGGCGGGGAAGGCGATGAGCTTCGCGACGTCCAGCTCGTAGTCCAGCCAGCGTGCCGTGATCTCGTCGTGCTCGGCGAAGAGCCGCTCCAACAGGTCCGTGGACGACACGGGAGGGTCGGCGGCGACGACCTGCGCCGGCACGGCCTTGCCCCGCGCGGCGAGCTGAGCGGCCTTGATCTCGCCCTTGACGCGGATGGTCTCCAGGCGGCGCTGGTGGCGGCGCTTGGCGCCCCGCTCCCACGCCTTGGCGACACCGCCGGCCACGCCCATGAAGGGGAACACGAGCCACCAGTAGTCGCGGGCGAACTCCCCGAGCGCCCTGAGGATCTCATCCATGATGCCCTCAGCCTACGATCCGCGACGGCGCACCGGAACGGTGGCGGTTCACGGGAGGAACGTCGCGGCGGCGACCCGGGCGCGCAGCAGCGTCAGGGCGCGCGACGGTTCCGGCTCCAGGCCCAGGGCGGCGGCGACCTCCAGGGCGAGAGCCGCGTGCCCGGCGGCGTTGGGATGGAACGCGTCGTTCATCAGCGCCGACGGGACGCCGCCGTTGCCGATCCGGGTGAACGCGGCCAGCATGTCGACGAGGATCGTCCTTTCGGCGCGGGCGACCTCGCGCACGGCCTCGGCGAACTCCCCGATCCGCGCGCGCTCGGGCGCGTGGGCGGCGTCGACCGACGGCGGCGTGAGCAGGACGGGGATCGCGTCGAGGTCCCGCACGCGCGACACGAACGTCGTGAGCGAGGCCCCGAACTCGTCCGGCTCGATGATCGGGAACACGCCGCCGGTGGAGCAGTCGTTCGTGCCGATCATCAGCGTCACGACGTGGGGCGCCCAGAAGGCGACGCGCCGGTCGAAGTCGTCGAGGATCTGCACGATCCGGTGACCGCTGATCGCGGTGGTGATCATGGCGTCGCGCGTGCGCCCGAGCTCGCCGCGCACGATCTCGTGCAGGTGCTCGGGGTAGCTGCGCCCGCCCTGCGTGTGGACCAGGCCGTGGGTGATCGAGTCGCCGGTGATCACCCAGTTCACGGGGCGTTCGTCGGTGAGCAGGGCGTGCAGGCGATCACGATCGGCGGTGGTCATGGATCCATTCTTCCGCCCCACGGGGCGAGACCCGTACGGAGTCTTCCGCCCGCGGGCCGGGGCCGGTGCGGAGCGATCGCGTCAGAGCGCGGCCAGCAGCGGGACCACCCAGGCGACGGCGATGACCGCGGGGACGAGGGCGAGCACCAGGCCGATCACGGCGAGGATCTTGGCGGGAGCCCGGATCAGGGCGACCACGGCGACGATCGCGGTCGCGAGGGCCAGCGCCCACACCGCGATGGCCGCCAGGATCATCACCGAGAGCGAGCCCATGCCGGGCGTGGACAGCGTCAGAGCCCAGCCGATGGCCGCGACCGCCGCGGTCACGACCCCGAGGACGAGCGCGGCGACGGCGAGGCGGCGCCGGGGCCGGGCGGAGGAGGTGGGGGATGCCATGGCCGGAGCGTAGCAGCGCCCCTCGCGCGGATCAGGCGCGGGAGCCGACCGGGGGACGACGTCAGGAGCCCGTGAAGATCTGCTGATATATGAGGACATTCACGGTAACCCCGGGAGGGAGGGGAGGCGCGGATGATCAATGAGACCACGCGGCGGCGCCTCGCCGATCTGACCGAGAAGTGCGAATCTCTCGCCGCCAACGGCTCGGCGATAAGACTGGTCGGCGGCGAGCCTCCTCGTTGGAACATGGTGTTTGCCGTCTTCTTCCAGGTTCCTCCGAGAAGAGAACTATTCCTTCTTCTAATGGAGAAGCCCTTACGGGGTTGTCGATTCGCGGCCTGCGTGTGTGTAAACTCGCCGCAAATCCACTGATTGATCTGGGCGGCACTCGTCGTCTGGGCTTCCTGTGGCCTGTTTGGAAGTAAGGAAATAGATTGGCGCGGAGAAACTCTAGAATGTCCATCGCCCGAGCGTTTGTCGCGTTGGGGGTCGCGTTGGCGACGCTCGTGGGTATCGTTGCTGTTGCCGGCCCAGCGAATGCAGGGCAGCCGCCGGCCGGCTACCCAACCAGTGAGAAGATGGACACGGCAGGTAACGCCCAGATTGGGAATATCCCCATTCGCCGAGGCTTTTGGGATGCTGATATCGACAAGGGTTGGGGGATGGACAAGGCGTGGAACAAGCATAATTTGTGGAGCGTGGCCGCCATGAAGGCGGTTCTGCATTCGTCGAACATCACTCCGCAGGGGACGCAGTACCTGCTTAAGGCCTATGCTGGGAAGTCCTATTGTAGTGGCAATCCACAAATCTGTCGGGTGACGGATCGGCGCGAGATTCGGGCGGTGGTAGATCCCAAGAGCCATAAGCTGTATCATGGTTGGCCTGTGGGTGGGGTTATGGGAATGCAGACAATGTTCTGCGAGCAGCAAGGCATCTGGCGCTGTCCGAACTGGGTCACTTACTCGATTCTGAATCCAGGAAAGCATAATCCGTACAACAGTTTCGTGACCGACGGTGATCTTGATGTTCCGGTTGGGGAAAAGCTCCGTGCCGAACAGTACCTGTTGAGTGATGAACAAGCAGAGGAGCAGGCGGAGATGATGTCGAGCCCTGAGATCGTGGAGCTTGAGCGTCAAATCGATTCTGGAGAAGTTCAGTTGCTCTTTTCCTTCGACCCGCTTCCGGACGAGTATCCGGCGGCATAGCGGTCATGCGAACGCCAGAGGTGAGCTTCGTCGACCTTGTCCGGCAGGAGTTGGAGATCGCGTGGACGGGTGCGGTTCACGTTCTGGCGCAGTGGGACGACACGAACGACCGTGCCTGTTTCGTCTACTCGAAGCCGGCCGACCCGACACATCACGTCTTGGGTCGGGTTTTCGCATGGGGGCCGCACGTCGCTGACGGCACTCGGGAAGGCGCTGCGATCGCCGGTGCGCTGGCATTGGCCGAGCCTCCAGGGGCCCTATGGGAGAACGCCAAGGTCGATCGGGATGGTATTCGGTGGTTGGGGCTTGGAGACGAAGCGCCTCCACCGGTACCCCGTTCGTGCCGGGAGGCGGTTCGCAGCTTCAAAGACTCTGCCTTTTGAGGATCTGAGTCGCGCGCGCCCGTTGCGGCGAACGTTCGTTCATCGCAACGGGCGCGTCTGGGGATGCCATGGCCGGAGCGTCGCAGCGCCCCAGCGCGCCCCGGATCAGGCGCCGGAGTCGACGGGGGACGACGTCAGGGCCGCCACCGCGCGGGCGGCGAGGGCGGCGGGCTCCGCGTCCACGGTGACCACGATCCCCTTCTCGTCCGTGCCGAGGGGTTCGAGGGCGTCGAGCTGAGAGCGCAGGAGGGAGGCGGGCATGAAGTGCGCGCTGCGGCCGGAGGCCTGCGCGAGGAGGCGATCCGGATCCGCGTCCAGATGGACGAACGCGACGGCCGGCGCGTGGCGTCGCAGGACGTCGCGATAGACGCGCTTGAGCGCCGAGCACGCCACGACCGCTCCGGGCACCAGCGCCTCGCCGACGCGGTCCAGCCATGGCCACCGGTCCGCGTCGTCGAGCGGAATCCCCGCGGACATCTTCGCGATGTTCGCCTCGCCGTGGAGGTCGTCGGCGTCGGTGAACATGCCGCCGGTCCGCCGGGCGATCTCGATCCCCACCGAGGTCTTGCCGACGGCGGAGACCCCCATCACCACCACGGGCGGGAGAGCGTTCATGCGTCCATCCTCCTCCTGCCCTCGATCCGGGGATGCGTGCGCGGGCTCACCAGTCGTGGACAGTGCCGTCGGCGAGACGGTTGTACGGGAGGTAGGCCTGCTCGTACGGGTACTTGCCCGCCTCGTCCACGTCCAGCTCGACGCCGAGGCCGGGGGCGTCGCCGGGGTGGAGCAGGCCGTCGCGCCAGGTGAAGGACTGGCGGAAGACGTGATCCGTCCGCGCGCCGTGGCGCATGTACTCCTGGATGCCGAAGTTGTGGATCGCCAGCCCGAGGTGCATGGCTGCGGCCATGCCGACCGGTGAGATGTCCGTGGGCCCGTGCATGCCGGACTTGATCTGGTACATCGCGGCGTAGTCGAGGGTCTTCTTCAGCGGGCTGATGCCCCCCATGTGCGTGACGGCGCCGCGCACGTAGTCGATGAGCTGCTCGCGGATGATGTCCTTGAAGTCCCACACGGTGTTGAAGATCTCGCCGATCGCGAGAGGGGTCGTCGTGTGCTGGCGGACCAGGCGCAGGGCCTCCTGGTTCTCCGCCGGCGTGCAGTCCTCCAGCCAGAACAGGTCGTAGGGCTCGAGCTCCTTGCCGAGCTTGGCCGCCTGGATCGGCGTCATGCGGTGGTGTCCGTCGTGGAGGAGAGGCAGTTCGGGACCGAACTCGTTGCGGACGGCCTCGAAGACGCCGGGGAGGTGGCGCAGGTAGGAGCGGGTGTCCCAGTCCTCCTCGACCGGCTTCACCCCGCGGCGGGCGGGCTCGTGGTCGTAGCGCACCTCGCCGCCGAAGGTGTCCGCGGCCTGGGAGGCGATGCCGTAGATCGCCTTCAGGCCGGGGACGCCCGTCTGGATCCGGATGGCGCGGTAGCCCTGCTCCAGATGCTCGCGGACGGAGTCGAAGAGCTCCGGCAGCTCCTTGCCGGAGGCGTGCCCGTAGGCGAGCAGGCCGGTGCGGCTCGCGCCGCCGAGGAGCTGGTAGACGGGCATGCCGGCGCGCTTGCCCTTGATGTCCCACAGCGCCATGTCGACCGCGGCGATCGCGGCCATCGTCACGGGTCCGCGCCGCCAGTAGGCCGAGCGGTACAGGAACTGCCAGGTGTCCTCGATCCGGCCCTCGTCGGCGCCCACGAGCAGCGGCACGACGTGCTCGGAGAGGTAGGCGACGACGGCGAGCTCGCGCCCGTTGAGCGTGGCGTCGCCGAGGCCGGTGATCCCGTCCGCCGTCGTGAGCTTGAGGGTCACGAAGTTCCGGTCGGGGCTGGTGACGATCACCTCGGCCTTGTCGATGGTCATGCGCGCTCCTGGTCCTCGTTCGTCGGCCCGGTGTCCGGCCCGATGGAGCCGGGACCCGCCGGCGCCGTCAGGTCATCGTCCGTCCATCGAATCACTGCCATACCAGTTTCGTCAAGCTATCGTGTCGGCATGCCTTCCGCCCGGTCCGTCGCCTATGCACGGATCCGTGACGACGTCATCCAGGGGGTGCACGCGCCCGGCGCGCTGCTGTCGGAGAACGACCTCGCCGTCTCCCTCGGGCTGAGCAGGCAGCCGGTCCGCGAGGCGCTGCTGCTCATCGCGCAGGAGGGGCTCGTCGAGGTCCGTCCGCAGAGCGGCACCTACGTCACGCTGATCGATCCCGACCGGGTGCGCGAGGCCCAGTTCATCCGCGAGGCGATCGAGCTCACATCCCTCGCCTCCTGCCGGACGCCGGATCCGGCCGACGAGACCCGCCTCCGCGCCGCCATCGCGTCCCAGCGCCGTGCGGCGGATCGCGACGCCTTCTATCCGCTCGACGAGGAGTTCCACCGGATGCTCCTGGGCCTGGCCGGTCACGCCAACGCCTGGGCGGCGGTCTCCGCCGCGAAGGGGCATCTCGACCGGGCGCGCTACGTGGGGATGAGCGCCACCCGCGGCGTGCAGGACTACGTCGACGACCACGAGCGGGTGCTCGACGCCCTGGCCGCCGGCGACGTCGAGGGGGCGATCGCGGCGCTGCGCGAGCACCTGCGCTTCGTGTTCGCCGACCTGGAGGCCGTGCGCGCACGTCACCCGGAGCACTTCGACGGCCCACCGGCCCCCACTCGCACCGGCCGTCCGAAGCGCCGCTGACGCCGCCGCGCCCCGGTCTCGATGCGGGGCGCCACGCAGGTTCAGGCGATCCCGTGGGATCAGGCGATCGCGCGAGGTTCGGCGATCACGCGGGCTCAGGCGATGACGCGAGTTCAGGCGGGCGGTGGGGATTGTCGCCTGATTCCGCGCGTTTGCCTGATGTCGCGTTGAGCGTGGAGGGGGGATCACGCGGTCGCGTGGGATCAGGCGATCACGTGGGATCAGGCGAGGGATGGGGCTTACTGCCTGATCTCGCGCGTTTGCCTGAGCGGCGCTGAGGGATGCGGGATCCGCTGTCTGCTGGCGGTGCGGTGGTGAGCACGCGAGTTCAGGCAATCGCGCGAGTTCAGGCGAGGGCTGGGGATTGTTGCCTGATTTCGCGCTTTTGCCTGAGGCGGCGCGGCGGCGCGGCGGGGCGGCCGGGGCAGGAGAGCGCGGGAGCGGGATAGCGGTCAGCCGACGAGCGCTCGGCCCTGGACGTGGACGGAGACGGGGCGGATCGCCGCGTCCCCCGGCGCCCAGTGGAACCGGAGCACGTCCGCGCGGGACCCCACCCGCCACGGCTCGGCGCCGTCGAGGATCCGGGCGGGGGCGACGGCGGCGAGGCGCACGGCCTCCGCGAGGGATCCGGTGACCCGTGCGGCCGTCGCGACGCCCGTGTCGAGCGCCTGGATCGACCCCGCGAGGAAGCCGGTGGCGGCATGCCGCAGCGCACCGTCGGGCGCGATGCGGACCCCGCCGCCGACGGAAGAGACGCCGCCCTCGCGCAGCTCCGCGGGGGTCGCCACCGCATCGCTCACGAGGAACGCGCCGTGCTCGCGCTTGGCGGCGAGCATCGCCGACAGGGTCTCGTCCGGCAGGTGATGCCCGTCGGCGATCAGGCCCGCCGCCAGCCGGGGCTCGGCGAGCTGCGACCACAGGTAGTTCGGATGCCGGGCCAGCACGGCGTGCGCGCCGTTGCCGAGGTGCGTGGACAACGATGCGCCCGCGGCGGCGGCCGCGCGGATCTGCGCGTCGTCGGCGTGCGTATGCCCGACGGCGACGCGCACGCCCTGCGAGACGAGGAGGCGGATCGCCTCCTCCGTGCCGGGGTGGTGCGGCGAGAGCGTGACGATCCGGATCAGCCCCGGTGCCTCGTCGAGCCACGACTGCAGCTCGTCGGGATCGGGCGGGCGGATGTGCTCCCGCGGGTGCACGCCGCGCGGCCCGTCTTCGGGGGACAGACAGGGCCCCTCGACGTGGACGCCGGCGATCATGCTCCCGACGTGCGGATCCCGCCGCGCCTCGGCGATGGCCCGGATGCGCGCCCGCATCTCGGGAGCGGACGCGGTGATGACGGTCGGCAGGAAGCGCGTGACACCGCGTGCGGCGAGGCTGAGCGCCATCTCCGCGATCCGGTCCGGATGCGGATCGGCGGCGTTCGCGTCGCCCTCCCCGTGCCCGTTGACCTGCAGGTCCACGAGGCCGGGCCCGATCCACGGCTCGTCCGCCACCGGCTCCCGGAGGGTCATGGCGGTGATGATCCCGTCGTCCACCACGACGTCGATCCCGCCTCCTCCGAACGCATCACGTCCGCGCAGGACCGTCGCGCTCACGACGCCGGCACCGCGGCGGAGGACAGGGACAGCGTCGCCGACACGGGCAGCAGCGATGCCGCGTCGCGGTCGACGTGCACCTCGCAGTGCGGATGGCGGCGCAGGACCGTGCACGGCCAGGACTCGTCCACCTGCTCGTCCACGAGGGCGCGCACGGCGGCGGCCTTCCGCTCGCCCGGCACCGCGCAGACGAGGTGCGACCCCGACAGCAGCGTCGGGATGGTGAGGGTCAGCGCGTGGGTGGGCACGTCGTCGAGGGTATCGAAGCACTCGTCGTCGACCTGCTGGATGCGGCTCGCCTCGTCCAGGGCGACGGCGCGGACGCGCGAGGGGTCGTCGAAGCGCGCGTCGGGCGGGTCGTTGAAGGCGATGTGCCCGTTGACGCCGATCCCGAGGCAGACGAGATCGATCGGCCCCTCGTCGAGGTACGCCTCGTACTCCGCCGCCGCGGCCTCCGCGCCGAGCTCCGTGCGCATGGCGAGGAAGCGCCCGGGGCGGACGTGATCGACGAGATGGACGCGCAGCCAGGCGGCGAAGCGCTGCGGCGCCCCCGGGTCGAGATCCAGGTAGTCGTCCATGTGCAGGACGGTGACGGCGCTCCAGTCGAGCCCCGGCTCCTGGACGAGGGCGCGGTAGACGTCCTGCTGGCTGGGAGCGGCGGCGGCGATCATCCGCGCGGCGCCCCGTTCGGCGATGGCCGCGCGCAGCGTCTGGGCGGCCGAGCGGGCGGCGGCGGCGCCCAGGGAGTCCCGGTCGGGGTGGGCGTGGAGGGCGAACGTGGGCGTGCTCATGATTGGCCACACTAGTGCAACCGGTTGCGAAGTCAAGCACTGATGCGTATCGGGTGCGGAGCTGCGAGGATCCCGCGGCCGGACCCCGTGGCCCGAGGCGCGCACGCGGTCCGCGGGCATAGTGTGTCTGTCGTGACAGGGAAACGGAGAAGCGCCACGAACCCGGTGACGATCGGGGACATCGCCCGGGTGGCCGGCGTGTCCCGCTCCACGGTCTCCCGCGCGTTCAGTCGCCCGGAGATGCTCAGCGGCGAGACCGTGCACCGCGTGCGCGCCGCCGCCGACCAGCTCGGATACGTCGTCAACCATGCCGCCCGCGCCCTGTCCACCGGGCGCTTCGGCAACATCGCGGTGGTGGTCCCGGACATCGCCAACCCGTTCTTCCCCCCGTTGGTGCGCCGGGTGCAGACCCTCGCGGATCAGGCCGACTACGCGGTGTTCCTCGGGGACTCGGACGAGATCGCCGATCGCGAGGCGAACCTGACCTCGCGACTGAGCGCCCAGGTCGAGGGGTTCGTGCTGGCCGCGCCGCGGCTCGACGAGCAGCGCATCCGCGAGCTCGACGCCCAGCGGCCCGTCGTGCTGGTGAACCGGGACATCGAGGGCCTCGCGCGGGTGCTGATCGACCCGAGCGGCGGGCTGGACGAGGCGGTGGCGCACCTGCACCGCCTCGGGCATCGCCGCGTGGTCTATCTGTCCGGACCGCGGGAGTCCTGGTCGGACCAGCAACGGCGTGCGGCGCTGAACCGTGCGGCGGAGAGGGTCGGCATCGAGGTGGCGGTGCAGGAGCTCGGCCGCCCCAGCTCGACCGGCGGGCGCGACGCCGTCGGCGGGATCCTCGCCTCCGGCGCCACGGCGGTGATCGCCTTCGACGACGTCGTGGCCCAGGGGGTGCTCGCGGGGCTCGCCCTCCGCGGCATCGCCGTGCCGAGGGACATCAGCGTGATCGGCTGCGACGACACGCTGGCCTCCGGGACCAACCCGGCGCTGACGACGATCTCGGCGGCCTCGGCCGCCGCGGGCGAGGCCGCCGCGGAGCTGCTGCTGGCCCGTCTCGCCGACGCCGAGCGTCCCGCCGAGCGGGTGGCGATCGCGACGCACCTCGTGGTCCGGGAGACCACGGACGCCGCGCGGCCCGCGGCCCGCGAGTGAGGCGTCGTCCGCATGCGACCGGTTGACTATGCAACCGGTCGCATGCTTTACTGGCGCCCATGACCCGGATCGCCATCGTCGGTGCCGCCCACCCGCACGTCGAGTACCTGCTCGACGAGCTGGCGCGGGAGGACCGGCGTGGCTTCACGCTGATCGGGGTCCAGGATCCCGACCGGCGGATCGCGGACGCGTACGCCGAACGGTTCGGCGTCCCGGGCGTCACCGACGCCGAGGCGCTCCTGTCCGAGCAGCCCGACGTGGTCATGGTGGCCGGGATCTACGGTGACCGCGGACGCGATGTCGTCGCCGCCCTCCGCGCCGGCGCCCACGTGATCGCGGACAAGCCCCTCTGCACGAGCCTGGCGGAGCTCGCCGCGATCGAGGAGGCCGCTGCGGCGGCGGATCGCACGGTGTCGCTGCTCCTGGAGAAGCGCGGATATCCGGAGACCCTGGCGGTCGCCGAGGTCGTCGCCGCGGGGGAGCTGGGCGAGATCGTCGGCGTCACCACCTCGGCGCCGCACAAGCTGCAGCGGGAGAGGCGGCCCGAGTGGTTCCTCGACCGTGCCCGCTACGGAGGCGTCCTCGCCGACCTCGCGGTGCACGACCTCGACATCGCGCTGCTGTTCGCCCCGGCGGACGAGGGCGTGGTCCAGGGGGCGGTCTCCGCGCCCCTCGAAGACATCCCGGACTTCGCCCGCTACGGCGTCGCGACGCTGCGCACGTCCTCGGCGGTGGTCACCGCCGAGGTGAGCTGGCTGACGCCCGCGGAGTCGGACGTGCACGGCGACTACCGCCTCCGGCTGGTCGGCACCGAGGGCACCGCCGAGGTGTCCTGGGCGCGTCACCGGGTCGAGGTGACGACGCAGCGCCGCGGTGCGCGACTGCTCGATCTTCCCGAGGGGCGCCGCCCTGCGCAGGACGCGCTCGACGCCCTGGCCTCGGCTCCGTCCGGCGCCGGCGGTGGCGTCGCGGCCGGCCCGGGCGCCGTGGACACGGCCGCCTCGCTCCTCGCCACCCGTCTCGCCCTGCTCGCCCAGGAGTCGGCGGACCAGGACGGGCTGCCGCGTCCCTGGTCGCGCTGACCGTCGTCGTCCTTCCCCCGGCTCAGACCCGCAGACAGGAGATCCCATGACCGCCCCGCAGCGCATCGCCGTCCTCGGTGCCGGCGCGATCGGCGCCGTGCACGCCCGCCTGGTGTCCGCCCTCGCCGAGACGGAGGGGGTGCTCGCCGCGATCGTCGAGGTCGATCCCGCGCGCGCCCGTGCCCTCGCCGAGCCGTATCGGGTCCCCGCCTTCACGACCCTCGCCCAGGCCCGGGCGGAGGCGGGCGTCGACGTCGTGGCGATCTGCCTGCCCAGCGCCTACCACGCGGACGCCGCCGTCGAGGCGCTCGAGTCCGGCCTCGACGTCATCGTGGAGAAGCCGATCGACATCGCCCTCGACGCCGCGGACCGGGTGATCGCCGCCGAACGGGCGAGCGGGCGGACGGTGTCCGTCATCAGCCAGCGCCGCTTCCAGCCGGCCGCGGCGTTCCTGCACCGTGCGATCGAGGACGGCGAGCTCGGCCGGATCACCTCGGGCGTCGCGGAGTCCGCGTTCTTCCGGCCGCAGGCCTACTACGACTCCGGCGACTGGCGCGGCACGGCGGCGATCGACGGCGGCGGCGCTCTGATGAACCAGGGGATCCACGCGCTCGACCTCCTCCTCTGGATGCTCGGCACCCCCGTCTCGGTGCAGGCGGCGACCGGGCGCGTGGCCCACGAGGGGATCGAGGTCGAAGACGTCGCCGGCGCCACGATCACCTTCGCGAACGGCGCGATCGGCGTGCTGCTGGCGAGCACGGCGGCGTATCCCGGACTCCCCGTGCGCCTGGCGGTGCACGGCGACCGCGGCACGGGCGTGATGGAGGACGATCGGCTCTCCGTGTTCGCCGCGGCGTCCGGACTCGCGCCGGGCCCGGACGACGTCGAAGAGCGGAGCGTCCCGGAGGGCTGGAGCGCGGTCGACGTGGCGCACCTCCGCCAGTACCGTGATGTCCTGGACGCCATCGCGCAGGGCCGCGCCCCCGCCATCACCACCCGCGACGGCCGTCGCGCGCTCCAGGTCGTGCTCGCCGTGTACGAGTCGGCGCGGACCGGGCGTCCCGTCGCCCTGGAGCACGACGCCGCCGGCGACGCCCCCGCCGCGCGGCGCGCCGCGACCCCCGAGCCCCTGAAGGAGAACGCATGAACGCCCCGCGCGTCGCGATCGTCGGCATCGAGAACAGCCACGCCACCGAGATCGTCCACTACCTGAACGTCCTGCGCCCCTCGCACGTGCCCGTCCGTGTGACCGCCCTGGTCGCGGGGGAGCCGGAGCGCACGGCGGAGCTCGCGCGCCTGGGCGGCATCGAGACGGTGGTCGAGGACGCCGCTGAGCTGCGCGGCCGCGTCGACGCCCTGATCGTGACCTCGCGCGACGGCGCGCTGCACCGCGACCTCGCCGTGCCGTTCCTGGAGGCGGGGGTGCCGGTGTGGGTGGACAAGCCGCTCGCGGCCGGCGTGGCCGACGCGGACGAGATCATCGCCGCCGCCGAGCGCGGCGGTGCTCCGCTCACGTCCTCCTCGGCGCTGCGCTGGGTCGCCGACACGCAGGATCTGGCGAGGGACCTCGGCAGCGTCGGGGAGCTGCAGACCCTCACGCTGACCGGACCCGCCGACCCCGACAGCGAATACAGCGGCATCTTCTTCTACGGCATCCACATCGCCGATGCCGCTCAGCGGCTCCTGCCCGGCGACCCGGAGGGGATCGACGTGTGCCGCACCCCGCACGCCGTCGTCGCGCGGTATCGGGTCGCGGACACGCTGGTCGCTCTGGAGTTCATCCGGCCGGACGAGGACGGGCGGGTGCCGTTCCGTGCCACCGCCGTCGGCAGGCACGGCGTGCTCAGCCGAGAGATCCGGCTGGGCGAGGACTACGTGCAGCCCGGGGTGGACGCGTTCGCGGAGATGCTCGCCACCGGTGTGCCGCCGATCCCGGCCGCGCAGATGCGGGCGCCGATCCGTCTTCTCGAGACGGTCGCGCAGGAGCTCGGCGCATCGGCCCGCGTGCCTGCACACTGACGCACGGCGCGCACGTCGGACGTGGCGGTGCGCGCGGAACCAGATCAGGGGATCGGCATCGAAAGGCCCTCTGACCTGGGATGAAAACTCCATTCGCGGATCCCGATCGACGTTTCGCTTGTAATGCAACCGATTGCACGCTAGCGTGACACCAGCAGAGATCCGCCCGTTCATCGGGCGCCGTCCGGCGCTCGTCAAGGAAGACCACGGAGGAACGACAATGGCAAGACGCACCATGATCGCGGCGGCGGCCCTGGCCGGGGCGCTCGCGATGACGGCCTGCTCCGGCGGCGGCGCCGGGGCCGGCGGAGGCGACGGCGAGACCGGGGACCTGCGGGTCTGGTTCATGCAGGACTCGGTGTCCGAGGACGCCGTGGCGTGGCTGGAGGAGGAGTTCGCGAAGGAGAACCCCGGCTCGACCCTCACGGTCGAGATGCAGCCGTGGGAGGACATCGTCTCCCGTCTCCAGACCTCTCTCGCGAGCAAGACCGAGACGCCGGACATCGTCGAGATCGGCAACACCAAGACGGTGACCTTCGCCAGCGTCGGCGCCCTCGCGGACCTCACCGACGTGTACGAGGACCTCGGCGGGGACGAGCTCATCCCCAGCTTCGTCGACGCCGCGACCGTCGACGACAAGCGCTACGCGCTGCCCCTGTACGCCGGTTCCAGCGTCCTCTTCTACCGGACGGACCTCTTCCAGGCCGCGGGCATCGAGGTGCCGAAGACGCTCGACGAGCTCGTCGCGGCGACCCAGAGGATCCAGGCCGCGAACCCCGAGGGGGTCGAGGGCTTCAAGGGGATCTACTTCCCGGTCGTCGACACGCACGGCCTCGAGGGCTGGCTGTTCAGCAACGACGCGAACTACGCCGAGAAGGACGGCGACGCGTGGGTCAGCGCCCTGGACACCCCGGAGGCCAAGAAGGCCCTGACGCAGATGCAGACGATCTGGTCGACGTCCGCGCTCGGCGCGCTCGACGGCAAGGACACCGCGGGAAGCCCCTGGGTGCCGTACAACGACGGCGAGGTGGCGATGTTCTCGTACCGCGTGTTCGCGCAGGCGAGCATCTCGGACGAGCTGAAGGACGTCACCGGCGTCATGGCGCTCCCGCCTGCGGAGGCGGGCGGCGACAGCCACCAGTTCCTCGGCGGGTCGAACGTCGCCGTCTCGGCGAACTCGTCGAACCAGCCGCTGGCGAAGAAGGCGCTGGAGCTCATCATGAGCGAGGACTTCATGAGCCAACTGGCCGAGGACTCCGGCTGGGTGCCCGGCAACACCGCCTACGCGGACGCCATCCCGGACGGTCTCGTCCCCGCCTCGCTGCAGCAGCAGATCGCGGAGACGTCGCGCCTGACCCCGACCGCCCCCGCCTGGGCGATCGTCGAGGGCAACAACATCCCGGTCGACCTCTTCTCCGCGATCGCCAAGGGCGAGGACATCGACGCCGTGGTGAAGCGCTCCGGGGCCAAGATCGAAGAGACGCTCAACGCCGACTGACATGACCGCGACCGTCGTCGAACCACAGAAGGCGCCCCCGGCGCCCGAGCCCGTCCCCCGCGCGCGGCGGCGTCGCCGCGCGCGGGGCGCCGTCCTCCCCTACCTCCTCGTCCTGCCGCTCATCGCGGCGGTGGCCGTGGCGCTGGGATGGCCGCTGCTGCAGCAGTTCATCATGTCGCTGCAGAAGTTCGGTCTCGCCCAGCAGTTCGGCGAGGAGCCCGAGTGGGTCGGCCTGGACAACTACGTCTCGGTCCTCACGGACCCCACGATGTGGCTCGTGTTCCTCCGATCCATCGTCTTCTGCGCGATCTGCGCCACGCTGTCGATGGTGATCGGCTGCCTCGTCGCGGTGCTGCTGACGAAGGTCAGCAGCTGGGCGCGGATCGTGCTCCAGGTCGCCCTGCTGCTGGTCTGGGCGACGCCCGCCCTGGTCACCATGGTCATCTGGCAGTGGCTCTTCGACGGCCGGTACGGACTGGTGAACTGGCTGCTCGCCTCGATCGGGTTCCGGGACATGGCCGGCTTCCCGTGGACGTCGACCCCGATGGGCGTGTTCACGATCGCGGCGCTCACGGTCATCTGGGGAAGCCTGCCGCTGATCATCTTCATGATCTACTCGGCGCTGACCCAGGTGCCCCTGGAGGTGCTGGAGGCCGCCGAGCTCGACGGCGCGCGGCCGTTCCAGCGGTTCCGGGAGGTGACCCTGCCGATCATCACCCCCGCGGTCATGATCGTCGGGCTCCTGCAGATCGTGTGGGACCTGCGCGTGTTCACCCAGATCTACGTCCTGCAGCAGGCGGGCGTCTCGGTGGAGGAGACCAACCTCCTCGGCACCTACATCTACCGCGTCGGCATCGGGCAGGGCGAGTACGGCGACGCCTCGGCGCTGGCCACGGTCGTGCTGCTGCTGACGCTGCTGCTCACCTGGAAGTACATCGCGAGGATGTTCGCCCAGCAGAGGGAGGCGAGCGAATGAGCGCTCCGGTCGACCTGCGCACGACGGACTTCCCCGCCGTCGCGCCGCGCGGACGGCGCAGCCGCCGCGACACCCACCGCCGCGGATGGAACGCGGTGGCGATCGCCGCGGCCGCGCTGCTGGTCTTCCCCGTCTACTGGATGGTGAACACGGCCTTCTCCGACAACGACGACCTGTTCAGCAAGACGCCGCGGTTCCTGCCGATCCCGTTCAGCGCGGAGAGCTTCGCCGGGATCCTCGCCGACAAGGGCTTCTGGTCGGCCCTCGGCATGAGCGCCTCGGTCACCGCGGTGGTGGTGGTCGTCGCCGTGCTGTTCGGCTTCCTCGCGGCGGTGGCCGTCAGCCGGTTCCGGTTCCGCGGGGGCGGGCTCATCATCCTCATGGTGCTGATCATCCAGATGATCCCGAGCGAGGCGCTGTTCATCTCGCAGTTCCGGATGCTGGACGGCTGGGGGCTGCTGAACTCCGTCGGCGGTCTGTCGCTGCTGTACGTCGGCACGGTGGTCCCGTTCACGGTGTGGCTCCTGCGCGGCTTCATCCACGGCATCCCCGCCGACCTGGAGGAGGCGGCGATGGTGGACGGCTGCAGCCGGTTCGGGGCCTTCTTCCGGGTCACGCTCCCGCTGCTGGGGCCGGGGATCGTCACGGCGTCGGTGTTCTCCTTCCTCCAGGCCTGGAACGAGTACACCCTCGCGCTCGTCGTCATGACCAAGCCCGGCAACGCCACGCTCCCGCTGTGGCTGCAGACCTTCAGCAGCGAGATGTCGGCGACCGACTGGGCCGGCATCATGGCCGGCGCCACGCTGATCTCGGTGCCCGTGGTGATCCTCTTCCTCATCGTCCAGGGGCGGCTCGCCTCCGGGATGGTGGCGGGAGCGGTCAAGGGCTGAACGGACGCACCGCGCATCGGGGCGCGGTCGGAGAGGAACGGACATGAGAACCAAGAGAGCAGTCGCGGCGTGGGCCGTGGCGGGACTCCTCGGCGGGGCGCTGACGGTCGTCGCCGCGACCCCGGCCGCCGCCGAGGACCCCGTCACCGCGATCGCCATCACCTCGCCGGACGACGGCGCGACCGTGCAGGGCGAGACGCTGACGGTCACCGGCACGTCGGCGAACGTCTCCGAGCTCGTCCTGGCCGTCGGCGGCCAGGAGCTCGTGCCCATCGAGCAGGTGGAGGACGACGGCGACTGGCAGGTGTCGATCGACATCGCCGACGTCGACGGCCGCCTCGACCTCGCCGTCCGAGGCCGGGACCTGACCACGCTCTACACGACGTGGTCATCGTTCGTCGCGGTCGAGGTCGACAACCCCGCGGCCGCGAAGCCGGTCGTCACGATCGTCTCGCCGGAGGAGGGCCCGCAGGACGGGCGAGTGCTGAAGCCTGTCGTCCGGGTCGCGTCCGAGCACGCGGTGCAGAGCGTCGAGGTCCGCGTCAACGGCGGCGAATGGCGTCGTGCCACGCCCGCCCCCGGGAACACCGGCGACTACCGCGCCGTCTTCCCCGCCCGCGAGGCGGGGTTCGTCGGCATCGAGGCCCGGGCGACGGACGTCGCGGGACACGTCTCGCTGTCGCCGACGACCTATGTCTCGGTCGGCGGCGCGCAGGCGCAGGATCCCGTCGTCTACGACCAGGACCGCTCGATGTGGATCTGGGAGCGGGCCTCCTACGAGGCGGTGTTCTCGACCGCTGCGCGCGACCGTCTCGGCGCCGTCATGGACGACACCGAGACGTTCGGATCCGATCCGATCCGCACGATCTACCTCGGCGTCGACCGCTACGGCGACCGCGACATGCTCCGCGACGCCCGGGAGGAGGTCGCGGCGTTCGTGCGATGGGCGAAGGAGCGCGGATACCACGTGCAGGCGACGGTCGCCGGAGGCACGCGCCCGCCGTACTTCGGTGCGCTGGAGCAGTTCGAGCACTTCGCCGTGGACGAGTTCGAGAAGGTGCTGGACTACAACCTCGCCGTGCCCGAGGACGCCCGCTTCGACGGCATCAACGTCGACATCGAACCGTACATCCTCGGCGAGTGGAAGGTGCCGGGCAACGACCTGCCGAACCGCTGGCTGGAGGTGCTGCAGACGCTGATCGAGCGCCGCGACGCCTCGGGGCTCCCGGTGCTCGTCGGCCCCGCGATCCCGCGCTGGCTGGACACGTCGTCCTGCTGCACGGCGATCACGTGGAACGGCGAGACCAAGCCGCTGTCCGACCACATCCAGGACATGACCGACTACATCTCGATCATGGACTACCGCGACACCGCGGACGGCGGCGCCGGGATCATCGCCCAGGCCCAGCACGAGATCGACTACGCGAACGCGATCGGCAAGCCGGACTCGGTGGTGATCGGCATCGAGACCAAGGACCTCTCCGGCACCGGCGATCCCGAGAGCGTGACGTTCTTCGAGGAGGGGCGGACGTATCTGGAGGCGGAGCTGGACAAGGTCTACGCGGCCTTCGGCGACGAGCCGTCCTTCGGCGGCATCGCGATGCACCACTACGACGACCTGCTCACACTGCCGTCCGCGTGGGAGGACCAGCCCCCGGTGTACTACCCGGTCCCGGGCGCCGGCCCGGGTGGGCCGGCGCTGCCCTGACCCGCACCCGGGGAGCCGTCGCCTTCGGGCGGCGGCTCCTTCGCGTGCCGCCGGCGGGTCGGCGCCGTTCGGATTCGTTCCGATTTCTCCGTCTCACGGAGCGCCGCCGACAGACTACGGGTGCGCCCCCGCGTCGCGGCCATCCGCGTCGGTCGGGGGAGTGCGTCCCCGACGACAGGAAAGCCGCCGATGATGAGAACCGGACCCACGACCCCCCGACGACCCCGCTGGGCGCGCAGCCTGGCGATGCTCCTCACCGGCCTGCTCGCCGCAGGCCTGAGCGTCCTCGGCTTCGCCCTGCCCGCGCAGGCGGCCGCGCAGGACGGCGTCTACACCGGCACGACCAGTGACGGCTTCGATATCGCCGTCACGGTCGAGGGCGGGGCCGTCACCGATGTGGACACGCAGTCCTGGACCTGGTGCGGCACCGCTCCTCCCATCGCCCAGATGGTGCAGTTCATCGGGATCCCGGAGACCCCCATCGCCGCGGACGGCTCGTTCTCGGCGCACTGGACCTACGATGAGGACCCGGACGACGAGCTGTACTTCGAGTACTGGTTCGGCGGGGTGGTCAGCGACGACGGCGTGATCGTCAACAGCGGCTCCAACGCCGCGGACGCCGTGATGCCGGGCCTGCCGTGCGCGGCGACCCAGTTCACCTACACCGCCGAGCTCGACCCGGTGGCGGCGGAGCTGTCGATCGCGCCGAACCCGGCGACGGTGTCGCAGGCGCTGGCCGGCGACCTGACGCTCACCGGCACGGGCTTCGCTCCGGAGTCCACCGTGACGGTGTCCTTCGACGGCGACGAGCTCGGGACGATGCAGACGGACTCGTCGGGCACGGCGACCTCGCGGCTCACCGTGGCGAACGCGGTCCCGGGCGAGTACGAGGTGCGGATGGCCGGCAGCGGCAGGTCCGCGACGACGACTCTCGTCATCCAGGCCGATCCCGTCGTGGACCCGGAGATCGCCCTCGATCCGACGATCATCTCGGCGTCGGATCTGGCGGCAGTCGGCGTGACGATCACGGGCACCGGCTTCCCGGCGGACGACAACGTCTCGCTGACCTTCGACGGCAGCGCCATCGTGTCGATGCCGGCGGACGCCCAGGGGCGGTTCACCTACTCCCTCCGGCGGGCCGACGTCGCCCCCGGCGCGCACACCGTCACGCTCACCAGCGGACCGCACACGGTGTCGGCGGAGCTGACCGTGACCGAGGATCCGTACCAGCCGGCGGTCACCGTCGATCCGGCCACCGTCACACGGTCGGCACTGGGCACCACGGGGGTGCGGGTATCCGGGACGGGCTTCCCCGAGGACGCCGACGTCGTGCTCACCCTCAGCGGCACCGAGATGGCGACGCTGCGGACCGACGCGACCGGGGCGGTGCAGCACGACTTCGTGCGTGCCGGGATCCTCCCCGCTTCCCACGAGGTCCGTCTCACCAGTGGCACGTGGTCCGCGGCGACGACGCTCACGGTGACCGAGGACCCGGTGACCTACGACCCCACGGCGTCGGTCGCCCCGGAATCCCTCACGGTGTCGGAGCTGGCCGCCTCCGGGGTGACGATCTCGGGCGAGGGCTTCCCGGAGAACGCCGACGTCACGATCGCCGTCGACGGCGCGACCGCCACGACGGTGCGCTCCGACGCCGCCGGCGACGTCTCGTACGTCCACACCGCCTCGGGCGCTGCGACGGGCGGGCACGCCGTGGCCCTGACGAGCGGGCAGTGGTCGGCGGAGGCCTCCTTCACGGTGACGGCGGACCCGGTGGACTACGACCCCACCGCCTCGGCGTCCCCGGCCTCCCTGACGGTCTCCGCACTCGGCTCCACGGGCGTGGGACTGACCGGGGAGGGCTTCCCGGAGGACGCGGACGTGGTGATCGCGGTGGACGGCGCCGACGTGGCGACGGTCCGGTCGTCCGCCGACGGCGCGCTGGCCTACACGCACAAGGCCGCCGGCGCCGCCACGGGTGTGCATGCGGTGACGCTCACGAGCGGGCGCTGGGCCGCGGAGACCTCGTTCACCGTGACCGCGGACCCGGTCGACGAGGACCCGACGGTGGCCCTGGACCCGGCGACGCTGACCGTGTCGACGCTCGCGTCGTCGGGGATCGGGGTCACCGGCGAGGGCTTCCCCGCCGACGCCGAGGCCGAGGTGCTGTTCGACGGCCAGGTGGTCGACACCGTCACGGCCGATGCGGACGGCGCGGTCGCCGCGACCGTCGTGCGGGACGGCGTCGCCCCCGGCACCTACCCGGTGACCGTGCGCAGCGGCGCGGAGGAGGCGTCCGCGGACGTCACCGTGACCGCCGACCCGACGACGCCGGCCGAGGTCACCCTGTCGCCGGACGAGATCGCCGCCGGCGCGCTCGCCACGGACGGCGTGGCGCTGAGCGCCGCGGGGCTCCCCGCGAGCACGCCGGTCCGCGTTGCGTTCGACGGGGTCGAGGTCGCGCGCTTCACCAGCGGCGCGGACGGAGCGGGCTCGGTCTCGTTCACCGTCGCGGACGCGGAGCCGGGAGCGCACACCGTGGAGCTGATCCAGGCCGGCGAGCGGGTTCGCTCGGGAGCGACCGGGCTGCCGGCGGCGGCGGTGGGCGACGTCCTGGCGACCGCGACCCTGACCGTGACCGAGGATCCCCGCCCGGGCGCGCCGACGCTGGAGCTGTCGATCGGCGAGATCACGGTGGGCGCCCTGGCGAAGGACGGCGTCGGTCTGACCGGGCGCGATCTCGTCGCGGGTGAGACCGTGCAGGTGCTCTTCGACGGCGAGGTCGCCCAGGAGGCGACCGCGGACGCGAACGGCGAGCTGCACCGCACCCTGACGGTCCCGGGCGCCGCGCCGGGCGTCCACCAGGTCTCCCTCGTCCAGGGCGACCGGCGTGCGGACGCGGCCCTGACCGTCGTGGCGGACCCGACCCCGACCCCGACCCCGACGCCGACCCCGACCCCGACCCCGACGGAGCCCGCGCCGACCCCGGGCGCTCCGACGCCGGGTGCTCCGGCTCCCGGGCCCGGCGGATCGGGTCTTCCGGCCACGGGCATGGACGGTGGAGGGATCGCCGGTCTCGTGGCGCTCGCGGCTCTGCTGGCCGTCGGCGGGGGCCTGATGGTGAGGCGTCGCCGCACCGCGTGACGAGACGGGAGCGCCCGTCGCCCGGAGGATCGGGCGGCGGGCGCTCCTGCGCGTCGGGATGACGTCAGCCGTTCCCGGGGGTGACCAGAGTCGAGCTCGGTGTGGGAAGACTTTTCGACAACTGGTACGCAATCACGTCGAAGTGAAGCTCGTGGGTGAGGTCTGCCTCGAGGTGCTGGGGGCATTCTGTTGGCTAGGACCAGTTCGAGTTGGTGTAGTAGAAGTACCACGTGGGGTTTAGGTCAGAGGTCTTGGTGTATGCGGTCGTCTGATATCCCTCCTGCACGTAGAGGCGATTTTCTGCGACGCAGGCTGAAGCCGACGAGTGTCGAGAGATTCCGGTGACCGCGTTCGCTGGTAGTGCGGTGAGGATGACCGATGCCGTTGCGATGGTGAGACTGACGAGGTTCGCAGTGATGAGCTTCTTCTTTGAGTTCTTCATGCTGGGACGCTATCGAGCGTCTCATCTGGCATGCAATTGGACCATTGGCTACCTATTTGTCTTCACCTAAGTAGGAGGGGGCGCCGTCCGCACGAGGATGAAAGCTGTCGAAGACGCCATAGGCGATGATGCGTTCCGTCAGCGAATAGAGGGGCGAGCATGCGGTTAGAGTGATGTACCGCTCGCCGGTCTGGGTGCCTGGTTGCTGAGGAACGTCCGCGAGCACGTCCACCCTGTCGGGCGTCACGTACTCAAGGGTGCGGAATCGGTATGTGTACCAGCCCTGTTCGGTCTCGATGGCGATCGGATCATTGAGGCGGAGTTTGTCGATCTGGTTAAGCGGGGCTCCCCACGTAGTGCGATGTCCAGCCACTGAGAAGTTGCCGATCTGGCCCGGCATGCTGGCATTTGGGTAGACGCCAATCCACCCGTTGTCGAGAGTGTTGGGCCGGCTCACGCCGCCTGCAATCTTGCGGTTGTAGTCAGCGCCGAACCTTGGAATTATCATCTGGGCCCATTCGACTCCGTCCTCCGGAGGCGCGAGCACGGGAGGCTCGTACACGGGAGCGTGCGACGGGTCGCTGGGGTTCGCGACAAGTGGCGGTGGGGGCGGCGGCGGGTTCGCCGCCCACTCCTGACTCGTTTGGTTGCCTGACTCGTTATCGACCGCGCCGATGATCACGTCACCGATCCACATCTGCCACGCCACGTACAGCAGTACGATGACACCCGCTGTTAAGAGGAGTTCGCCTAGCACGCCAACAACAGTCAGTGGTCGGTGGGTTCGTCGAACGAGTTTTGATTGCACGCCAATCTGAGCCCGACTCATGGCGAAAGTATAGGCGCGCTTCCATGCACTAGAACCAACAGCACACCAAACAGCGAGCAGGAAAGAGCTTGCCCCTCACCACCGGAGCGGTCGCCCTGCATCTACCGGAGCCGTCGTTCGCGCCCGCCGCCCGGAGGATCGGGCGGCGGGCGCTCCTGCGCGTCGGGACGGCGTCAGCCGTTCCCGGGGGTGACCAGTCCGGTCTCGTACGCCAGCACCACGAGCGCGGCCCGGTCCCTGGCGCCGAGCCGTGCGAGCAGCCGGCTCACGTAGGTGCGCGCCGTCGCCGGGCTGAGGAAGAGCTCGGCGGCGATCTCGTCGTTCGTGCGCCCGCGCCCGATGAGGGCGAGCACCTCGACCTCCCGTCCGCTGAGTCCCTGCAGCGGCGTGTCGTCGGTCCGGGATCCGGCGGTGACGGCCCGCATCACGGTCGCCGTGACGGAGGGGGACAGGAGCGAGTCGCCGGCCGCGACGGCGCGGATCGCGGAGCGCAGGTCCTCGGGGGAGACATCCTTCAGGAGGTACCCGGACGCGCCGGCCCGGATCGCCTCGAACACGTGCTCGTCCTCGTCGAACGTGGTGAGCACGAGGACCCGCACCTCGTCGAGCGCCGGGTCCTGGACGATCTCCCTGGTCGCCTGAAGGCCGTCCATCACCGGCATGCGGATGTCCATCAGCACGACGTCGGGGCGCTGTTCGCGGACGTGCGAGAGGCCGGCGCGGCCGTCCGCGCCCTCGCCGACGACGGCGATGTCGCCGTCGCGCTCGGCGAGGGCCCGGAGCCCTGCGCGCACGAGCTCCTGGTCGTCGACGAGCACGATGCGGATCGGCGGACGGGTCATCGTCCCTCCCTGTCGGCTTCGGGTCCGGATCCGGACCCGGGTGCGCGCGGGTCGAGCGGAAGGCGGGCCTCGACCACGAAACCGCCCGGCGCCGGCCGTGCCGTGACCGTGCCGCCGACCAGCGCGCCCCGCTCCTGCATCCCGCGGATCCCCGCCCCGCTGCGCAGCGAGGTCGGCGCCGCGCCGCGGCCGTCGTCCGCGACGCGCAGCGTCAGCTCTCCCTCGGAGACCCGCGCCGTCACGACCGCACGGGAGGCGGCCGCGTGGCGGAGCACGTTCGTCAGCGACTCCTGCACGATGCGGTAGGCGGTGGCATCCGTGGCAGGACTCAGCGCGTCGGCGGGGACCGCGACGTCCGCGTCGACCCGGAGGCCCGCGGCGCGCGCCGCGGCAAACAGCTCGTCGGCCGACGCGAGGCCGAGGACGGGCGCGGGATCCGTCGTCCGGTCCGCGCGCAGCACCTTCACGGTCCGGCGCAGCTCCTGAAGCGCCTCGGAGGTCGCGGCACGGGCCTGCGCGATCGCGGCCCGGGCGGCGCCGGAGTCCGTCGCCTCGGCAGCGACCCCGGCGTGCAGCGCCGCGACCGAGAGGGTGTGCCCGATCGTGTCGTGGAGGTCGCGCGCCATGCCCATCCGTTCCTCCTGCATGCGCGCCTCGGCGGCGTGCGCCTCCTCGGCGGCGGTGAGCTCCGCGATGAGGGCGGTGCGCTCCCGCGCCTCCCGGGTCAGGCGCACCGCGACCCCGAGCGCGATCGCCGCGGCGGCGAGCGCCAGCTCGGTGACGAAGGTGTAGCCGTTCAAGGCGGCCTCGGGCTCCGAGCCGTCCAGCCGGAAGTAGGACGCGACGGCGAGGAGGACGGCGCCGCTGCCGATCGCCCAGCCGGTGCGCCGCTGCTCGGCGGCCGAGTACAGCGCGCCGACGGCGGGGAGCACCATGCCGACCGGCGGGAATCCCGCCCAGTAGAACGCGAAGATGCCGAGGACCGTGACCACGACGATCGTGCGCGGGAGCCGACGCCGCAGCAGCAGGACGGCACCGAACGCCGCGGCGCAGACGTAGGCGCCGACGCCGCCTCGACGCTCCGGGTCCGACGCGATGACGACCGCGATCACCAGCGCGACGGCGAGCGCGAGGCCGGCGTCGCCCAGACGCGGCTCGATGCCGGTGCGTGCGGTCATGTGTCCAGAGTAGGAACCGCGCCGCTCGACCGCGATCGATCCGGGGCGATCGGCCGATCGATCCGGGGCGACGCGGGCGTCCTCCGGCGACGACGCGGACCGACGATCCCGGGCCGATGCCCCGCGGCGCGC
Source organism: Microbacterium resistens (assembly GCF_021172025.1). Lineage (NCBI taxonomy): Bacteria > Bacillati > Actinomycetota > Actinomycetes > Micrococcales > Microbacteriaceae > Microbacterium > Microbacterium resistens. The sequence continues at coordinate 2,628,439 of NZ_CP082781.1, read as the reverse complement.
TGCAGCGGAACGTGGAGGCATGACGAACATCGATCCTCTTCCCGCCCCTGTCCCGCCCTCCGCCGGTCGCCCCGCTCAGCCGTCCGGCCCGCCCTGGCTGGTGATCCTCGGCCTGGCCTCGCTGGCGCTGCTGTGGCCGCTCACCGCCCTCCTCGGCTTCGGCGACGGCGCTGCCCGCGCCCTCACGCTCCTGGGCCTGATCGCGCTCGCCTGGATCGGGGTGGTGGGCTTCGCCCCGGTCCGGATGCCCGTGCTCACGCTGACGCTGACCGGCACGGCCTACGGCGTGATCACGCTGCTCATCGGGACCGTGTTCGGGACCGCGGACGGCCCGATCTGGGCCCTGCTCGTCGCGCTCGCCCTCGACGCGTTCTGGGGCATGATCGCGGGTCTGCTCGCGTTCGGGATCCAGCGTCTGCGGAGGCGGGCATGACCGGGGCGGTGCCGCGGCGACGGTGGCGCGCGTCCGCGGCGGTGCTCGCGGCGGTGCTCGCGGCGACCGCGCTCGCCGGATGCGACACGCTGTCCACCTCGCCCGTCGAGGAACGGGAGTTCGCGAACCCCCTGGCCATCCCGCCGCTCGCGCCGTCCACGGTCCAGGAGGGCGTCCGCACCTTCCACCTGACGGCGCAGCGCGGGACCACGGAGTTCCCCGGGGTCGGCGAGGCCGAGACGTGGGGGTTCGACGGGTCCTTCCTCGGCCCGACGCTCCGGGCCAGCAGGGGCGAACGGGTCGCCGTGGAGGTCGGCAACGCGCTCGACCAGCCGACCAGCGTGCACTGGCACGGCATGCACCTGCCGGCGGCGATGGACGGCGGTCCGCACCAGATGGTGGCGCCGGGGGAGAACTGGCGGCCGACGTGGACGATCGACCAGCCGGCGGCGACGCTCTGGTACCACCCCCATCCGCACGGGGCGACCGAGGAGCACGTCTACCGGGGCCTGGCGGGCATGTTCGTGCTGGACGACGACGCGAGCCTCGCCGCCGACCTCCCCTCCGCGTACGGCGTGGACGACCTGCCGCTCATCGTGCAGGACAAGCGCTTCGACGACGAGGGCGCGCTCGTGCTCGACCGCGACGGATCCGAGCCCGGGATGCTCGGGAACACGATCCTGGTGAACGGCACACCCGGCGCCTATCAGGACGTGACGACCGAGCGCGTGCGGCTGCGGCTGCTGAACGGCTCGACGGCGCGCACCTACACCTTCGCGTTCGCCGACCGGCCGATGACGATGGTCGCCGGCGACGGGGGCCTGCTGGACGAGCCCGTGGAGCGGGACCGGCTGCGGCTCGCCCCGGGCGAGCGCGCCGAGGTCGTGGTGGCGTTCGAGCCGGGCGAACGGGTGCGGCTGCGATCGGAGAAGACGGACCTGGGCGGGATCGTCGTCCCCGCGACGTCCGGGGGCAACGACGCGTTCGATGTGATGGAGTTCCGCGCGGCGGACTCCCACGCCCCGGTCCCGGCACCGTCGTGGCCGGAGTCGGCGGAGGCGGGGGCGGACGAGCTGCACGAGGCGGATGCGGCGACCACCCGGTCGTTCGTGCTCAACACGCGCGAGATCAACGGCGAGGAGATGGACATGAGCCGGATCGACGAGGTCGCCTACGTGGGCGACACGGAGATCTGGGAGGTCACGAGCACGCAGCCGATCCCGCACAGCTTCCACATCCACGACGTGCAGTTCCGTGTGCTCTCCGTCGGAGGGCACGCGCCGCCCCCGGAGCTGGCGGGGCGCAAGGACACGATCTACCTGAACCCGAACACCACCTACCGGCTGCTGCTGCGCTTCGAGGACTACGCCGACCCGGCGATGCCGTACATGTACCACTGCCACATGCTCCTGCACGAGGACGAGGGCATGATGGGGCAGTTCGTGGTGATCGAGCGCGGAGACGAGGCACGGGTGCGGGCCCCGGACGGCGCCGTCCCGTCCGGCGGTACGGGCGGCCACGGCGGACACCACTGACGCGGGTGCGCCGGCCCGGCGACGGGTGTCGCCGGGCCGGCGCGGCGTCACGGGGCTTCGGGCCGGCGGGCGGGAGGGTCAGCGCCCGCGCTTCTCGGCGCACGGCACGCACCGCTCCGCGAACGGCCGGATCGCGAGGCGTGCGGGCGGGATCGGGCGTCCGCAGTCGACGCACACGCCGTAGACGCCCGCCGCCGTGCGGGCCAGCGCGTCGTCGACCTGGCGGAGCTCCGCGCGCGCCGCATCGGCGAGGCCGGAGAGGCGTGACCACTCGGCGGACAGCGTGACGCCGTCGGGATCGTGCTCGTCGTCGTCGTTCGCGCTCTCCCGGTCGTGCATGAGCGCCGCCAGCGCGGCCTCGGCCGCCGCCACGCGGCTCGCGGCCTCCGCGCGGATCCCCTCCAGGGTGAGCCGTGCGCGGTCGGGGTCCTGACTCTCCATCCGTCCAGCATCCTCCCCGGCGCCGACACCGGCGCCGACGAGAGGCGATCAGCCGCCCCTATTCGAGCCACTCGGTGACGAAGCGGTCGTTCGCGTGCACGTGGGTGGCCTCGTAGGTCCCACCGTCGAGCACCTCGAAGCGATGCGCGACGAGGGCCGGGACGACCAGGATCTGGCCCCCGACGCCGACGACGCGCTCGTCGCCCACGGTGAACAGCGCCCGGCCGCGATGGATGACGAAGGTCTCGGCATAGGGATGGCGGTGCAGCCGCGGCCCCGTGCCGGGCGTGGTGACGTACTCCCGGATGATGCTCACGGGCGACCCGATCACGAACCCCTCGAGGTTCGCGTCACGGGCGACGTCGATCGGCTGGATGGTCATGGCGCCTCCGTCACGGTGTCTGTGCCCACGCTACGCGCCGACGCCCCCGCGGCACAGGCCCCCCTGACATTCGCTTGCCCGGCCCCGGTCGAGCGCGTCAGCCGAAGAGGACCGCGAGGGTGGTGGCGCCGCCGCCGACGAGGATGAGGGACACGATCGTCACCCAGGCGACGACCCGGATCCGGCGGTTGCGGCGCTCGCCGAAGTCGCCGTACTCCTCGTCGATGTCGCTCACCGGGCTCCCGTCCTCGTCCTTCGCCGTGCGTTCCCCGGGCTCGACGGTCGCGCCGTCCGTCCCGGGATCCGCTAGCGCGAGCGTACGTGATCCCCGCTCCCGATGCACATCCCCCGCCCTGGTCGAGTGGTCAGTTTCTGTGGGTTCAGGGGCGCTCAACCCACAAAAACTGACCACTCGACGAAAGGAGCGCGGGGTGAGGGAGGGGGTCAGCGCCAGGTGACGTTCCAGGGCTCCTTGACCGTGCGGACGAACGAATAGGTCACGAGGTCGGGGTGGTGCACCTCGTGCGCGTGATAGATCCGCTTGCCGCTGAGGGTCACCCCCACGATCTGCCACATCTTCGCCACACCGCCGACGGGCTGCTCCAGCAGCGGGGCCTGCTCCTCCGAGAGCGCGGTGACGCCGGCGGTCACGACCTCCCAGGCGATCGCCTCGGACCACAGGTCGTTGGCGATCTCGAACACCGAGCGGGTCGGATCGATGAACGGCCGCTCCGTGCCGGCGGGGAACGGGACCGTGTACGTGCCGATCATCGCGGGTCGCTCGTCCGCGAACCAGCGCAGCACGATCCGCGCGGTGACCGGCTCGACGTCCGGGGTCAGCAGAGGCGCGATGTCCTCGGGCATGGGCTCGAACGACGCGGAGATGACCTCGACGGACGGCGTGTATCCCATCCGTGCGAGCACGTCTCCGTACTCGACGCGTGCGTCGAAGCGGGCGCTGAGCCGCAGGGCGAGCGGATCGACCATCGTCGACGCCCCCTGACGGCGGATCACGATCCCCTGGCTCTCCAGCTGGGTCAGCGCGTGCCGGATCTGCTGCCGGGTGCACCCCAGCAGCTCCGCGAGCCGGTGCTCGCCCGGCAGGGGCGCATCCGCCTCGGCGGACTCCCGCACGTGCCGGAGCACGCCGCTGAGGATGCGCTCGTCGTCGTTGAGGGGAGCGCGCGGCTTCCGCTCGCTCCAGGAACCGATCGCGCCTTTGGTCATGCCGTCCTTCCCCGCTCGGACAGCCTAGATGGCGGTGTTCGTCACAACAAGTCAACAAGTTCCGGCAAATCAAGCAGAACCTCTCAACAAGTGTCGCGGAATCTGCTAGCGTCGGGCCACCCGCACAGAGGAGTGAGTAGTGCCATCGACTCAGGAGTCCATCCGCGGCGTCCCGCTCTGGGACGGCGTCGCCTTCCGCGGAGCCAGCCGCATCGAGTGGTCGGGCGACCGCATCGAGACGGTCGCGGACGACGAGCCCGCGCACGACGACCTGTGCGTCATCCCGGGACTCATCGACACGCACGTGCACCTGGGCGCCTACTCCGGGACCGGTCACGCGGACTGGTCGTCCTGGCCCCTCATCACGCCGTGGGAGGAGCAGGTCTTCCACATCGCCCACAATGCGCAGAAGGCGGCCCGCGGCGGCGTCACCACGCTGCGGGACCTGTCCGGGGACGAGCGGCAGCTCGCGGTGAAGCGGGCGTTCGACGAGGGGATCCAGCCGGGTCCGCGGATCCTCGTCCACGGAGCCGTGGGCATGACGGCCGGCCACGGCGACCTCTTCATCCCTCCGCACTACCCGCACCGCGGCCGGGTCGCCGACAGCCCGGACGAGTGCCGCAAGCTCGTCCGCGAATACGCCCGCCTCGGCGCGGACGGCATCAAGATCTTCACGAGCGGCGGCGTGCTCTCGATGGGCGACAAGGTGGGCTGGCGCAACCAGACCCTCGACGAGATCCGGACGACGATCGACGAGGCGCACGCCCTGGGGATGCCGGTCGCCGCACACAGCCACTCCGCCGAGGGCAACGAGATCGCCCTCGCCGTCGGCGCGGACTCGATCGAGCACGGCACGGGGCTGGAGCGGGACCAGTGGGACCGTCTCATCGAGCGGAACGTCTCCATCGCCCCCACCCTGCTCATCAACGACGCCATCGCCGACGGCCGCGTGAACGTGGGCGAGGAGGCGCAGGCGAAGGCCAAGGACGTCGTCGCCTACCGCGACTCGCTGTTCGGCGACGCGGGACGCGCGGGGATCCGCTTCGTCCTCGGCACGGATGCGAACGGCGTGTTCGTGCAGTTCGGCGACCAGATGGAGGAGGTGCGCCTGATGGCGCGGATGTTCGGCTGGACGGCCGAACGCGCCCTCGTCTCCGCGACCTCCGACGCCGCCGACGTGGTCCGCATGGGGGACCGGATCGGCTCGCTCGCCCCCGGCCGCGCGGCCGACCTCGTCGTGCTCCGCGGTCGGCCGTGGGAGGACATCGAGGACCTCCGCGTCGAGAACATCGTCGCCGTCGTGTCACGGGGCCGCCTCGTGCACGGCGCCCTTCCGACCAGCGTCCAGACCGGCGCGGCCTGAGCCCCGCCCGACTCCGAGAGGGACAAACGTGAACACTTCAGGAAGACTCACCGCCTCGCGCTGGGCCGCGGCCCTCGGGGCCACCGTCGTCGGCGCCGGACTCCTCGCGGGGTGCGCCGCCGGCGGAGGCGGAGGAGGCGGCTCGGCCTCGGACGAGCTGTACATCGCCGTGCAGGACGATCCGGTCTGCCTGGATCCGCAGCAGGTGACGCTCACGACCGCGCTCAACATCGGCCGGCAGCTCGTCGACTCGCTCGTGGACCAGGACCCCGAGACCGGCGAGATCGTGCCGTGGCTGGCCGAGTCCTACGAGGCGGACGACACGCTCACCGCGTTCACGTTCACCCTCCGCGACGACGTCACCTTCAGCGACGGCTCCGCGCTCACCCCGGAGACGGTCAAGGCGAACTTCGACGCCCTCGCCGCGCTCGGCACCACCGCGGCGCTCGCCTCCCAGTACCTGGCCGGCTACCAGGGCACCGAGATCGTCGACGACGCCACCGTGCGCGTCACGTTCGCCGAGCCGAACGCGCAGTTCCTGCAGGGCGCGAGCACGATCACCCTCGGCCTGCTCTCGGACGCGTCGGCCGCGCTCAGCGCCGAGGAGCGCTGTCAGTCGCCCGTGGGATCCGGTCCGTTCGTGCTCGACACCTACACGTCGAACGACTCCGTGGTGCTCACGGCGCGGGAGGGCTACGGCTGGGCCTCGGAGCTGCGCGAGCACGAGGGCGACGCCGCGGTCAAGACCGTCACGTTCGCCGTCACGCCGGAGCCCGGCGTGCGCACCGGCGGCCTCCAGACCGGCGAGTTCGACATGATCCTCGACCTCCCCGCCGCCGACGAGGCGCGCTTCGGCACCGAGGAGTTCCAGATCTTCGCGCGGGCCAATCCGGGCGTCCCCCACTCCCTGGTCCCCAACACCGAGCGCCCCGTCGTGTCCGACCCGGCCGTCCGCCGGGCGATGATCCTGGCGACCGACCGCGCGGAGATCTCCGAGCTCACCGGATCCGGCCACGTCGACCCGGCCACCGGCGTGCTCAGCAGCGCGACGCCGTCGTTCCTCGACCAGGCCGACGCGCTGAAGACGGACCTCGACGCGGCGAAGAAGCTCCTCGACGACGCCGGCTGGAAGGCCGGAGCCGACGGGGTCCGGGAGAAGGACGGCACGCCCCTGCGCATGACCGTCACCGCGTTCTACGGCCAGGACGTGCTGGAGGCCGCACAGGCCCAGCTCGCCAAGGCCGGGATCGATCTGCAGATCGCCATGGTCACCTCCGGCGACTTCTTCGGCGCGGTCTCGTCGCGGGACTACGACTTCCTCGGCGCGGGCCTGACCCGTACCGATCCGGACGTGCTGCGCGTCATGTTCTCCGCGGAGTCCGCCGCCCGCTGGGCCGTCGTCGCCGACCTGGAGCTCGACGCCGAGCTCGCGACGCAGGCCGAGACCTCCGACCCTGCGGCTCGCGCGGACCTGCTCGGGCAGGCGCAGACGCGGATCCTCGACCAGGCGTACCTCGTGCCGCTGCTGCAGGTCGCGCAGGTGCACGCGGCGCAGAAGGGCGTCACCGGCGTCGCCTTCGACTCCTCCTCGCGGATCGTCCTGTACGACGCGACGGTCGAGCGCTGACCGCCCCGGGCAGGAGGGAAGGACGATGACAGGGACGATCCCACCCGGCCGTGGCCGGCGCATCATGGGCTACATCCTCCCCAGGGTGGCTCAGTTCGTCTTCGTCGTGCTGGCGACGTACACGGTCGTGTTCCTCCTCATCACCTTCCTGCCCGGGGACCCCGTGCTCGCCGCGCTGGCGAGCAAGAGCGGCGGCGACACGGTCGTCGACCCGGAGACCCTGGAGCGGCTGCGCGAGCGCTACGGCCTCGCCGGGACGCCGTGGGAGCAGTACTGGCACCGGCTCGGGATGCTCCTCCAGGGCGACCTGGGGATCTCGCTCGCGACCGGGCAGCCGGTCGCGACGATGATCGCCCGGACTCTGCCGCATTCGGTGGAGATCGCGGTCCTGGCGCTGGTCATCGCGATCGTGCTCGCCGTACTCGTCACGTTCCTCGCCTTCCTCGCCCCGACGCGGTGGCTGCGCAACGTCCTGCTGCAGATCCCGCCGTTCGGCGTCGCGATCCCCGCCTTCCTGACCGGGCTCCTGCTCATCAGCGTGTTCTCGTTCGGCCTGGGATGGCTCCCCTCCTCCGGCACCCGGCAGGCGGGCAGCGCGATCCTGCCGGCCATCACGCTCGCTCTGCCCGTGGGCGCGATCCTGTTCCAGGTGTTCTCCGCGGCCGTCATCGAGGCGCAGGCGGGACAGCACGTGTTCACCGCGGTCGCGAAGGGCGTCCCGCCGCGCCGGATCTTCACGGCCCATCTGCTGCGCAACGCGCTGCTCCCGTCGATCACCATGCTCGGGCTCACGATCGGGTATCTCGCGGCGGGGACGGCGGTCGTGGAGACGGTGTTCTCCCGTGACGGGATCGGCCGGATGACCGTGAACGCGGTGCTGGCCAGGGACATCACGGTGATCCAGGGGATCGTGCTGCTCATCGCCGCGGTCTACGCGACGGTGAACCTGGTCGTCGACCTGGCGTACGGGGTGATCGACCCGCGGACGCGGCGTTCCGGCCGAGGGCGCGGCGCCGCCAGACCGGCCGCCCCCGCGGAGGCGGCGGCATGAGGCTCCTCCGCCAGCCCGGCTTCCTGCTGAGCGTTCTCGTCCTGCTCGTCGTGGCGGTCGCGATCGCCGCGCCCTCGCTGCTCGCGACGCACGACCCGTACCTGTCGGTGCCCAAGGAGCGGCTGCTGCCGCCGAGCGCCGAGCACCTCTTCGGCACCGACAACCTCGGCCGCGACCTCTACTCGCGCGTGGTGCACGGCGCGGCGCTGTCGATCGTGTCCGCGGCGCTCGCGGTCGCCGTGGGCGTGGTGGTCGGGGGACTCGTCGGACTCGCCTCCGGCTTCCTCGGCGGCGTCGTCGACTTCGCGGTCATGCGGGTCGTGGACGTCCTCGTCGCGATCCCGGGGATCCTCCTGGCCCTCATCGTCGTGGCGACCCTCGGCTTCGGCCCGGTCTCGATCGGGCTCGGCGTCGGGCTGGGAGCCGCCGGCAGCTTCGCGCGCGTGATGCGCGCCCAGGTGCTCCGCGTCCGCAACGAGGAGTACGTCGAAGCCGCGAGGACCCTCGGCGCCCGGCTTCCCGCTGTCGTGTTCCAGCACGTGCTGCCCAACGCCGCCCGTCCCGTGATCGCCGTCGCCGCGCTGGAGCTCGGCACCGCGATCCTGGGCGTCTCGGCGCTCACCTTCCTGGGCTTCGGCGCGCCGCCGCCCGCGCCGGAGTGGGGCGCCCTGTCCTCGACCGGTCGCGACTTCATCGCCACCCAGCCCTGGCTGAGCATCATCCCGGGTCTGGTGATCCTCGCGGTGGTGCTGGCCGTGAACCGGATCGCACGAGCAATCGGAGACGAACGATGAGCGCACCGCTGCTGAGCGTCGAGGACCTCCGCGTCGAGTACCGCACGCGGGGCCGCTGGGCCGAGGTCGTGCACGGCGTCTCCTTCACGGTCGAGGCGGGGAAGGTCGTCGCCCTCGTCGGCGAGTCCGGCTCCGGGAAGTCCACCGTCTCGCAGGCGCTCATCCGCCGCCTGCCGGACAACGGGCGGATCATCGGCGGCGCCGTCCGCTTCGCCGGGCACGACCTCGTCCGCCTCCCCGAGCGCGCCCTGCGGAGGATGCGGGGCGCGCAGATCGGATTCGTCCCGCAGGATCCCGGCTCCTCCCTCAACCCGCTGATGCGGGTGGGCGAGCAGATCGCCGAGTCGCTGCGGATCCACCGGCGGATGCCCCGCGCCGCGGCGGCCGCACGGGCGGTGGAGATCCTCGACGAGGTGGGGATCCCCGACCCGGCGCTGCGGGCGACGCAGTATCCGCACGAGCTGTCCGGGGGGCTCCGGCAGCGGGCCCTCATCGGGATCGCCTGGGCGTGCGGGCCGCAGCTCGTGATCGCCGACGAGCCGACCAGCGCGCTGGACGTGACCGTCCAGCGTCACGTTCTGGACCAGCTCGACGCACTCGTGCAGGAGCACGGGACAGCGGTGGTGCTGATCACGCACGACCTGGCCGTCGCCGCCGACCGCGCCGACGAGATCATCGTCATGTACCGCGGCGAGATCGTGGAGCGCGGCGCGACCGCCGACGTGCTGGGCGCCCCGACGCACGAGTACACGCGCGCTCTCGTCGCCGCGGCGCCGGGGCTGCGGGAGGGCCGGCTGACCCCGCGCGCGGGCGGCCGTGCGGACGGGGCGCTCTTCGCGTCGTTCCGCGAGCGCGTGCCCACGGCTGACCCCGCGGGCGATCCCGATGCGTCCGCGGGGAATGCGACCGCCGGGATCCTCGAGGTGCGCGGCCTGCACAAGACCTACGGCGTCCGCGGCGGGTCCTTCCTCGCCGCCGACGACGTCTCCTTCGTCGTCCCCCGGGGACGGACCCTCTCGATCGTCGGCGAATCCGGATCGGGCAAGACCACCAGCGCCCGGATCGCGGCGCGGCTCGTCGTGCCCGATGCCGGGACGATCCTGCTGGACGGCGAGGACATCACGGGCATCCGCGGCGAGGCCCTGCGCCAGCTCCGGCGCCGGATGCAGGTCGTGTACCAGAACCCGTTCGGGTCCCTGGATCCGCGCATGTCGGTGGAGAGGATCGTCGCCGAGCCGCTGCGGGCGTTCCGGGTCGGCGATCGCGGCTCGCAGCGGGCCCTCGTCCGGGAGCTGCTGGAGCGCGTGCGGCTGGATCCCGCGCTCGCCGCGCGTCGTCCGGCGGAGCTGTCCGGCGGCCAGCGGCAGCGCGTGGCGATCGCGCGGGCGCTCGCGATCGGCCCGGAGTTGATGATCCTCGACGAGCCGGTCTCGGCGCTCGACGTCTCGGTGCAGGAGCAGATCCTGCAGCTGCTCGTGGACCTGCAGGCCGAGTTCGGCCTCAGCTACCTGTTCATCTCGCACGACCTCGGGGTGGTCCGGCAGATCTCCGACGAGATCGTCGTGATGCAGAAGGGCCGGGTCGTCGAGTCCGGCGCGGCGGCGCAGGTGCTCGGCGCCCCCGCCCACGACTACACCCGCGAGCTCATCGCCGCGATCCCCGGCTCCCACGCCCCCGCCTAGCCCCGATCCGGTCGGCGCGTCTCGCCCCGCCTCGCCCCGCCTCACCCCTCGGCCGTCGCCGCGCTCACGGAGATCTCGCTTCGCGCGGAGCGATTCCGGTTTTCTCTCCGCGCGGGCGTACCTTCTCCGCGCGGACGTACCTTCTCCGCGCGGACGAGCGGCGCCGGCTCAGCCGGTCGAGTGGTCAGTTTCTGTGGGTTGAGCGGCGCTGAACCCACAGAAACTGACCACTCGACAACGGGCGGCGCGACAACGGACGCGTGGGCGCGGACACCGCACAGGGATGGGGACGGGTCAGGCCGGGACAGGCTGGCGAGGGGTCAGCGAATCTACGAGTTGAGGCTAGCGAAACTACGACCAGAAGTCAGCGTATCTACGAAGCGATGACAGCGAAACCACGAGTTAGTGCTAGCGAACCTACGGCTTCACGCCTAGACTGCCCCCATGGAAGACCTGATTCCACGGCATGCGGAGCCCTTTGCGAAGGAGGTCATGGAGACCTTCCCGGCAACAGTGATCCAGGGCGCGAGGCAGGTGGGAAAGAGCACCTTCGCCGCCCAACTCGTGTCTGGCACCCGGGCACGCATCGTGACGCTCGATGATGAAAGCACTCGCCTCGCCGCAAGGGCCGAGCCGGTCGCCTTCGTCGAGCAGGGCGGAGCGGGCACCCTCGTTATCGATGAGCTCCAGCGAGCCCCCGAGCTCCTGCTCGCCATCAAGGCCTCGATCGATCGGGATCGGCGGCCGGGAAGATTCGTTCTCACGGGGTCGAGCAACCTGCTCAAGCTCTCACGTACACCGGACAGCCTCGCCGGTCGTGCGGTGACCGTCGAATTGCGCCCGCTCAGCGTGGGTGAGGCACAGGGGCGTCGTGATGACATCATCTCCAGTCTTCGTCGCGGAGCAGATCCGGCGGACTTCTCGACCACGAATGCACGGCAGGAGAGCATCAGGCTGGTCGCGTGCGGCGGATATCCCGAAGCCCGACGACTCTCAGAGCGCATGCGCAACGTCTGGTTCGACGGCTACGTCGAGCGCTTGCTGGATCGTGATGTGAAGGACATCGCACCGCGAGTGGACTCCGGGCGGATCGGAAGCGTGCTGAGACTTCTGGCGGCCAACCAGTCGGGAGAACTCGTCAAGGCGAGAATCGCGCGAGACGTCGATGTCCCGGAGACATCGATCACCGCGTATGTGGATCTGCTGCAGACCATGTACTTGACCAGCATGCTTCGGCCGTGGACCCCGAACCTGACGAGCCGGGAAGCGGCCCGTCCCAAGACGATCGTCAGCGACTCCGGTCTTGCCGCTCGTCTCACTCGGACGCCCGAGCGACAGCTCGAACCTCTCGGGAACCCCTTCCTGGGGGCGGCGCTGGAAGGATTCGTCGTTGCCGAACTGATGAAACAGCGGACGTGGAGCTCCGAGGAGTACGAGCTGTTCCATTTCCGAGACCGGAACGGTGCAGAAGTGGACATCGTCGTGGAACTCGCCGATGGGTCCGTTATCGGCTTCGAAGTCAAAGCGTCCAGCACGCTCAAAGCGGAGCATCTCTCCGGCCTGCGATTGTTGCGAGACAAGCTGGGCGAGCGTTTCCTCGGCGGTTACGTTCTCAACACCGCAGAGGCGGGGGCATCGATGGGAGATCGGTTGTGGGCACTTCCCATCCCGGCGCTGTGGCTCATCTAGCGACGCCCCGGCGCCCTCAAACCCGCGGAGATGCGTCGAGTGGTCAGTTTCTGTGGGTTCAGCGGCGCTCAACCCACAGAAACTGACCACTCGACAGCGGACGCTGCGGCGAAGGAGGGACGGGTCAGAGACCCGGGGAGAGGCGGTCCACGACCGTGCGGACCCGATCGGCCGGCTCCACGGCCGCGAGTTCGGACGCCAGCGCGGACGTCGCGTCGTCGGTCGGAGGAAGCTCGACGACGGATCGGACCCACGCGTCGAGGGCCGCGAGCTGGGCGTCGCCCGGCGGCAGGCCCGCCTCCCGCCGCCGCCGGAGCGGCGCGAGCACACGCAGCGGGATCTTCACCGTGCTGTCTCGCCGGATCTGATCGAGACGGTGCGCGATGCGCGGGTTGGTGAACCGGATCCGTAGGGCCGTGAGCCAGTCGTCCACCTCGCGCGCGGGGAGGTCGATGACCTCGCGCTGCTCGTCCCAGAGCGCCTCGACGCCGTCGCGCAACTCGGGATCCTCGAACGCCTCGGCCACCGTTTCGTACCCGCGGAGGCGTCCGGCGGCGGCGAGCACGCTGTGCCCCGCGTTGAGCAGCCAGAGCTTGCGCTCCTCGTACGGGGCGGCATCCGCGACGATGCGCGCGCCGGCGGCCTCCCACGCCGGCCGGCCGCTCGGGAAGTCCCCGGCGAGGACCCATTCGGCGAAGGGCTCGGTCACCACGGCGGACGGGTCGTCGTGCCCGGTCAGCTCGCGGACGACGGCGAGGTCGGCGTTGGTGACCGCGGGCGTGATGCGGTCCACGACCGTGTCGACGAACGTCGCCGCCTCGTCGACACGATCGGCGTGCGCTGCTGCGGCGGCGCGCACGGCCTGTCGGAGCACGCGCCCGTTGCCGAGCAGGTTGTCGCAGCTGACCACGGCGATCGGATCCGCGCCGCGGTCCGCTCTCGCGAGCAGCGCGGCGGCGATGCGTGCGGGAGGCCCGGAGGCGGGCCCGTAGCCCGCCTCCGTGACGGTGACGGTCAGCACGCCCACGTTCGGATCGGCGACGGTGTCCTGCCAGGCGCGGTCGTCGGCGCCGGGGACCGCCCGGACGATCGACTCGATCCGCTCCGCGCGGTCGCCCTCCGCGGAGCGCCCCAGCAGGGTGTAGACCCCGCCAGTGAGCCGGAGCCGGTCCGCGGCCGCGGACGAGCGCCCGGTGAACGAGGCGATCCCCCATCCCTCGTCGCGGGCCGCATCGTTCGCGCGCTGGGTGTACCAGGCCTGATGCGCACGGTGGAAGGCCCCCAGCCCCAGGTGCGCGACCCGGACGGGCGCCGCGGGGCGCGTGCGCGACAGCGACGCGCCCACCCCCGGTCGTTCCCCGGCGCCCGTCACGCCCCGCTCCCCGTCGCCGCCCCGCTCCCGGTCGCCGCGGACGCCGCCGCCCGCAGATGCGCGAGGTCGTCCGCGAGACGCTCCTCCAGCGGCAGGGCCGTGGAGAAGTCCTCCAGCGTGACCCAGGCGTCGTACCCGACCTCGGCCAGCGCGCGGAAGTAGTCGGGGACGCTCGCGATGCCCTCCCGCAGCGGTGCCCAGTCCGCCTCCCACCCGACGTCGCCGTCCACACCGGTGTCGCCGGTCCGACGCCACACGGCGTTCTTCACGTGCACGTGGGCGAGGTACTCGCCGAGGAGCTGGAGGCCCGACCGGGTGTCCTCCTGTCCCTCGATCACGAGGTTCCCGAGGTCGTGGATCACGCCGATCGTCGCCGGATCGATGCCGTCCACGAGCCGGAGCGCGGCCGAAGCCGACGACGTGATGGTCCGGTGATGGAGCTCCACCAGCACCTGGACGCCGAGGCGGCCGGCCTCCTCTGCCGCCCACTCCACGTCGGCCCGCGTCCGGCGGAACACGGTGCCGTAGTCCTCGGTGTCGGCGAAGGGCATGCGGACCCGCACGCGCCGTGCTTCGAGCTTCGCCGTGGCCTGCAGCATCCGAAGCACGTCGGCCCGGTCAGCGGCCAGCACGTATCCGCCGAGCCCGCTGAACTCGAGCCCCGCCTTTCGCGTGACCCGGGCGATCTCAGGGACCGCCTTCTCGAGGCCGGTGAGCGGCCACGTCGCCCGGTTCCCGGCCCAGAACCCGGGCGGATCCGCCGGGTCCTGGTCCGTGACGCGCCACTCGATGCCCTCATAGCCGAGGGCGGCGATGCGCCGGGCGGCCTCCTCCGGCTCCCACTCCGGGGTGGCGGCCGTGAAGACGGAGAACCTCATGCGGCACCTCCCGTGCGGACGTCGTCGTCGGACAGGGTGCCGTCGAGGAGGTCTGCGATGCGGACCGGTGCGCCGGTGGTCGCCGACACGTAGATCCCGCGGACCACCGCGAGAGCCTGCAGCGCCTCGGGAACCCCCACGCGCGGCGCCCGGCCGGAGCGGATCGCGTCCACGATGTCGGCGTACTGCCGGGCGTGCCCCTCCACGAACGGATTCGGTCCGGGATCCTCGCCGAGACGGTGCCCCTCCGGCACGGCCTCCGCGCGGCGGTCGGTCGGATCCCCGTCGAGCCAGAGCCCGGCGAGCTGGTCGTTCTCGACGATCCCCGTGCCCTGCGACCCGTAGACCGCGAGGCGGACCGGCTGATCCGGGAAGGCGGCCGTCGTCGCGTGGAGCACGGCCAGCGCCCCGGACGCGAAACGGATGGTCGCCACCGCGACGTCCTCCACCTCCACCCGCTCGTGCGCGAGCAGGGCGGTCATCGCGGACAGTTCGACCGGCGTGCCCAGGAACCACAGCAGCAGATCCACCGTGTGCACGCCCTGGTTCATCACCGCGCCGCCGCCGTCGAGCGCCCACGTGCCGCGCCAGGCCCCCGAGTCGTAGTACTCCTGGGAGCGCCACCAGGGCACCGAGGCGACGGCGCTGGTGACCCGCCCCAGGCGCCCGTTGTGCGCCGCCTCGGCGACGGCGACGGCACCGGGATCGAACCGGTGCTGACTGATCACCGCCACGCGGATCCCCTGCGCGGCGGCCTCCTCGGCGATGCGGGCGAGTCGATGGCCCCGATCCAGCGCGACGTCCAGGGGCTTCTCCAGCACCACGTGCGCGCCGCGGGCCACCGCCTGCTCCGCCAGCTCGACGTGCGATCCGCTCGGCGTGCAGATCACCACCACGGCGATCGAGTCCGGCAGCGAGGCGATGTCCGGGTACGCAGACGGGCGATCGAGCCCGAGCTCGTTCGCAAGGACGCTGCCGACCTGTTCGATCGCGGCGGGGACCTCGTCCACGAGTGCGGTGATCCGCAGCCCGGGGGTGCGGGCGATGGCGCGGGCGTGGTTGACGCCGATGATGCCGCAGCCGATCAGGGCGACGTCCAGGGGGTCGGCGGTCATGACAGGGTGACTCCGATCTCGTCGGTCAGGGCGCGCAGGGCTCTCCCGGCGCGGCCGAAGGCCGCCGAACCCGAGAAGCCTCCGAGCGCGGAGTAGTCGGTGAGGTGCGGCTCCAGCGACGCGTAACCGTCGTAGCCGTCGTCCCGCAGGGCGGTGAGGGTCTCCCGGAGCTCTCCGTCGCCCTCTCCGGCGGGGACGACCTCGCCGGTCGCGGCGATGGCGTCCTTCACCTGCAGGTACGCGATGTGCGGCCGCAGCAGGGCATAGCCGTCCGTGAACGGGCGCACACCGACCTGCACGAAGTTGGCGTTGTCCCAGGCCGCCCGGAGGCGGTCCGAGCCGACGGACTCGATCACATCGAGCACACGGTCGGGGGTGTCGCCGTAGATCTCCTTCTCGTTCTCGTGCACGAGGGTGACGCGGGCGGCCTCGGCCGTGCGCGCGAGCGCGGCCATCCGAACGAGCACCTCGTCGCGGACGTCCTCGGGCGTGCGCTCCGCGGAGCGGAAGAACGAGAAGATCCGGATGAACGGCGCCTCGAGCACCTCGGCGGCGCGGATCGCGCGTTCCAGCCGTCGCACCTCGTGCTCCACGGGCAGGGCGACGTCCACCTTCCCGATCGGCGACGCGATGGCCGAGACGCCCATGCCCCGGTCGCGCAGGACCCCGGCGAGGCGGTCGAGCTGGGCGTCGTCGAGGTCGACGATGTTCGTGCCCCACGCGCTTCGGACCTCGATCCGGTTGGCGCCGAGGGCCTGCAGCACCGCGGCCTGCACGACGGGGTCGGGATCGATCTCGTCTCCGAAGCCGGAGAGGGTCCACCGGGTCATTTCACTCCTCCTGAGGTGAGTCCGCCGACGAGATAGCGCTGGAACACGAGATACAGCACGACGACGGGGATGGCGCAGATCAGCGATGCGGACATCATCTGGCCGTAGAGCGGAACGGCGCCGGTCTCCTGGGTGGCGCCGAAGATCTGCAGGGCCACGGCGGCGGTGCGGCTCTCCGTGTTGGTCATCACGGAGGCGAAGAGGACGTCGTTCCATCCCTGGAGGAACGCGAAGATCGCGGCGACGACGATCCCCGGCCAGCTCAGCGGCAGCACGATCCGTGTCAGCACTCGCAGGTTCGAGGCGCCGTCCATGCGGGCGGCCTCCTCCAGCTCGCGAGGGAGTCCGCGGATGTAGGTGACCATCACCCAGGTGGAGAATGGCAGCGCGAAGGTCAGATACGTGACGAAGACGGACCAGTGGGTGCCGATCGTGGGGATGCGCAGGGCCGCCGACAATGTCGAGAACATCACGAACACGGGCAGCAGCATGAGGGTTCCCGGCACCGACTGCAGGCCGAGCAGACCCCGCAGGATCGTGATCCGCCCGACGAAGGTGAAGCGCACGAGCACCCACGCCATCGAGACCGCCACGGCCGCGCAGACGATCGCGACCGCGCCGCAGATCAGCAGGCTGTTGACCAGCCCCCCGGCGAGGTCGACGCTGCGCCACACCGTGAGGTAGTTGTCCAGGCGGAGAGCCGTCGGCCAGTACGCGCCGGACGCCACGGCGACGTCGGAGTTGACGGACGCGAACAGCATGTACGACACCGGTCCGGCGACGAGCAGGCACAGCAGCACGTTCGCCGCGATCAGCAGCGGGCGCGGGAGCAGCCGGTCGACCTGCGCGTGTCCGCCGGCGCGACGGCGGCGCGGGTTGACCTGTGTGATCGTGGTCGTCGTGCTCATCGCCTCGCGTCCTCTCCGGTGTCCAGGCGCACGGCGCGCAGGTAGACGAACAGCGGGACGGCCACGATCGCCAGCGACGCCACGGCCATCGCTGCCGACAGGCCGAACCGGAAGCTCTGGAACGCCGTGATG
Source organism: Microbacterium resistens (assembly GCF_021172025.1). Lineage (NCBI taxonomy): Bacteria > Bacillati > Actinomycetota > Actinomycetes > Micrococcales > Microbacteriaceae > Microbacterium > Microbacterium resistens. The sequence goes on along the minus strand of NZ_CP082781.1, from coordinate 2,610,980 downwards.
TAGGTGAGCACCGGCAACACCTGCACATCGGCGGGGGCCGGGATGCCGAACAGGACGAACGGCATGGTGAAGGCGTTGATGTTGTGCAGGAAAGTGAGGATGAACGCGAGCAGGATGGATCCGCGCAGGTAGGGCAGGATCACCCGGCGCAGCTTGATCCCCCAGCCGGCCCCGTCCAGCGCGGCGGCCTCGTGCACCTCGGGATCCACGGCCTGGAGCCCGGCGAGCGTCAGCAGGTATACGAACGGCCAGCTCACCCACAGCTGCGCGATCACGAGCGTCCAGTAGCTCTGCGGACCGTTCAGCCAGAGCCCAGGGGTGATGCCGAACAGCCCGAACGCCTCGTCGACGACGCCCTCCGGCTGGAACATCGCGCGGAACACGGTGGCGACCACGAAGGCCGGGAGGATGTACGGGATCAGATAGACGGAGCGGATGAGCCCCCGGCCACGGAACGCGTTCTGCGTGGCGAGCGCGGCGAGCACTCCGATCGGGATCGCAGCGACCGAGACGATCAGCGAGTAGCTGACGCTGAGCCAGATCCCACGGAGCAGGGGGGAGGAGGAGAACGCCTCGATCACGTTCCCCAGGCCGACGAACGGCGCCTGCAGCCACTGACGGATCGAGTACTGGTCGAGGTCGAGCAGCGAGATCCAGAACGCCAGCAGGAGCGGGATGAGGATGAGCAGCGTCATCAGCACGCCGCCCGGGACCAGCATCCACAGCGGCCGGGGCCGCTCGGACGGCGGGGTGCCGTCCGAGCGGTGGCGCCCGCCCATGCGCCGCGCACGGGCGGGAACAGTGCGCTCGTCGGTGATGGTCGACGTCATCGGGGACCGCTCACTTCGACTTGTCGAGAGCGGACTGCGCCGCCGACTGGGCGACGGCCACCGCCTTCTCGATGTCGGCGGCCGTGAGAGCCCCGCTCTGCAGCGCGGGCAGGGACTGCACCACGACGTTCGTCAGCGCGAGCTGGGTGTCGCCCCAGGCGCCGGTGAAAGGCGTCGCGACGGACTTCGCCGCGGCGTCCACGTTGGCCGCGAGCTCGGGATTCGCCTTCTGCACCTCGGCCGCGGCCTCGACGCCGGTCGGTAGTTCGCCGAACGTGTCGAAGTACTCCACCTGCCACTCGGTGCTCGTGATCATCTCGATGAGAGCGAAGGCGAGGTCCTGGTTCGGGGAGTACTGCGCCACGACGAGGTTGTCGCCGGAGAGGATGCTCGCCGCGTCCTCCCCGCCGGAGGGGCGCTCGGCGGTGCCGGGGGGCACTGTCGGCAGGAGGGCGTAGGCGTAGGAGTCGGAGACGGCCGAATCGGCGAAGGCGGCGCGCGAGACCGCGGAGGTCATGGGCAGGAAGGCGGCCTTGCCCTCGGCGAACGCGGCCACGGCCTGGGCGTTCTTCCACCCGATCGAGGCCGGGTCGACGAGTCCGTCGCGGTACCAGCCGAAGTACGTCTCGTACGCAGCCGTGACGGTCGGATCCTCCAGGCGCACCTTCTTGTCGTCGACGTCGACGAGGGGGTTCCCGGCCTGCACCGACATCCCCCAGATGAACTTCCACGGGTCGTAGTTGTCCGCGTAGCCGAGCGCGAGCCCGTGCACGTCGCCCGCGGTGGTCTTCTTCGCGGCCTCGGTCAGCTCGTCCCAGGTCGTCGGCACCTCGCTGATCCCGGCGGCGGCGAGCAGGTCCTTGTTGTACGCCATCACGAACGGGCGGCTCGCGAACGGGACGCCGACCTCGTCCTCCTCGCTGGGACCGGAGATCCCCAGCAGCGAGGGGACGAAGCGGTCCCGCCCGCCGACCTTGTCCCATTCGGCGTCGGTGAGCTTCACGAAGGCGCCGGTGGCGTAGGCCGTCGGGGTGAAGGTCGTCCCGAGCCCGTACACGTCGGGGCCCTGGCCGGAGAGCACGGAGGTCTGGATCTTCGTCAGCTCGTCGTTGGCGCTGGCGAAGGTCTCGAACGTGACCGTCGCACCGGTCTTCTCCTCGAAGGCGTCGGAGACCTTCTGGAACCACTCCTTCTGCTCTTCGGGATAGAGGCCGTTCGCGGCGACCATCACGGTCAGGGTCTTCCCCGTGCCGTCGACCTCGCCGTCGGCGCCTGCTCCAGCGCCGGCGTCGGCGGATCCCGCGCATCCGGCGAGGGTCAGGGCGGCGGCCGCGGTCGTCGCGGCGAGGGCGAGGGTGCGTCGTGACTTCATCGAAACTCTCCTTCGAGCCAATGGACCGCGCCGGCGGGACGGGGCCTGCGGCAAAAGTAGGCACAATGGCAATTCATTGCAATTGATTGCCAATATTTGCCACATGTGATTGCGTATGCCCCATGTCCGAGACCGCCGAGCCTCCGCGCCGGGCGACCCTGGCCGACGTCGCCGACGCCGCCGGCGTCGCCACCTCGACCGCGTCGCGGGCGCTGGCGACCCCCGGGCGAGGGAATCCGGAGACGCGGGAGCGGATCCTGCGGATCGCCGAGGAGCTCGGATACTCGCCCACCGGCTCCCGCAGGCCCGCTCCGCCCGTGCCCACACGCCTGGTCGCGGTGCTCGTCTCCGACGTCACGAACCCCTTCTACTTCGGCATCATCCGCGGCACCCAGCAGGCGTTGCGCGTCGCCGGGTACTCGCAGATCCTCGTGCACACCGAGGAGTCGCCGGAGATGGAGGAGAGCACGCTCGAGGACCTGCGCACGGCCTACGACGGGGCCATCCTGACGGCGTCGCGGCTGTCGGACGAGCGCCTCGCCGAGCTGAGCGGCGAGCTGCCCATCGTGGCGTTGAACAGGGCGGTCCCCGGCGTCCCGTCCGTCTTCATCGACACCCGCCTCGGCTTCGATCAGGCGATCGAGCACCTGGCCTCCCTCGGGCACCGGCGCATCTGCTACGTCGCCGGACCCCCGACGAGCTGGGCGAACAACGTCCGGTGGCAGGCCGTGATCGGCGCGTGCGAGCGCCTGGGGCTCGAGTACTCGCGGGTCGGTCCCTACCAGCCACGCACGAAGGCGGGCGCGGCCGCGGCGGACGCCGCGCTGAACACCGGCGCGACCGCGTGCGTCGCGTTCAACGACCTCATCGCGATCGGGATGCTCGGCCGGCTGAAGGAACGCGGGGTGCGCGTCCCGGAGGATCTGAGCATCGTCGGCTGCGACGACATCTTCGGCGCGGACTTCTGCCACCCTCCGCTGACCACGCTCACGGCCCCGATCGCGCAGGCGGCGAGGATGTCCGTGTCGATGCTCCTGGACCGGCTGCAGAGCGGCCGGGTCGGATCCGGCGCGCTGTCGCGACGTCAGATCGCCTCCCTCCCCACCCACCTCACCGTCCGGGAGTCCACCGGCCCCGCGCCGTCCCGGCGCGGTCCGCACGCGGCCACCCGGCCCTCGGCAGCATCAGGAGAATCATGAGAGCCGCCCCCCTTCGTCCCCATCCGGACCGGCTGCTGCCGATCGATCCCGGAGTCCGGGGCCTCGCCCGCCGGCTGTACGAGGAGGTCGCCGCCGCGCCGATCCTCTCTCCCCATGGGCACGTGGACGCCGCGCTCCTCGCCGACGACCGGCCCTTCCCCGACCCCGCGACCCTGCTCATCACGCCGGATCACTACGTCCTGCGGCTGCTGCACGCCGTCGGGGTCCCGCTCGACGCGCTCGGTCGGGGTCCGTCGCCGGCGGATCCCGAGGAGGTGTGGCGGGCGTTCTGCACGCACTGGGACGTGTTCCTCGGCACCCCCGTACGGTTCTGGTTCGAGACCTCGCTGTCGGAGGTGTTCGGCGTGACGGAGCAGCCCTGTGCCGAGAACGCCGACGAGCTGTACGCCCACATCGACGCCCAACTGCAGGCGGACGCGTTCCGTCCGCGCGCGCTGTTCGACCGGTTCCGTATCGAGGTCCTGGCGACCACGGACGACCCGGCCGAGGACCTCGAGGCGCACGCCCGCCTGCGCGAGGATCCCACGTTCCGCGGCCGGGTCCTGCCCACCTTCCGCGCCGATCGGTACATGGATCCGTCCGTGGACGGCTGGGCGTCGTCCCTCGCGGCGCTCTCCGAGGCCGCGGGCGTCGACGCCGGGTCCTACGCCGGGCTGCGGGAGGCGCTGCGCCGGCGGCGCGAGGCCTTCCGCGCGGCCGGGGGCACCGCGACCGACACGGGCGTGGTCGACGCCGGGTCGGAGCCGCTGAACGACGCGGACGCGGAGCGGATCCATGCCGCGGGCCTGCGCGGCGAGGTCGGCGCCGCGGACGCCGCCGCCTACCGTCGCAATCTGCTGTACCGCCTCGCCGAGATGTCCGCCGAGGACGGACTGGTCATGCAGCTGCACCCGGGCGTCATCCGCAACCATCACCGTCCGACGCGGGAGCGTTACGGTCCCGACTCCGGCCACGACCTCCCCTCCGTCGCGTCCTTCACCGGTCCGCTGACCCCGATCCTTCGGGACTTCGGCGTGCACGAGACCTTCCGCCTCGTCCTGTTCACGGTCGACGAGACCGCCTTCAGTCGCGAGATCGGGCCGCTCGCCGGGTTCTATCCGAGCGTGTACGCGGGCGCGCCCTGGTGGTTCCTCGACACCCCGGACGCGATCACCCGCTTCCGCCGCGCGGTCACCGACAGCGCGGGCTTCGTCAAGACCAGCGGCTTCATCGACGACACCCGGGCCTTCTGCTCCATCCCCGCCCGGCATGACATGTCCCGTCGTCTGGACGCCGGCTATCTGGCGAGCCTCGTCGCCGAGCATCGCCTCGACGAGGAGCACGCTTTCGCGCTGGCCCGTCGCCTCGTCGACGAGATCCCCCGCGCGACCTTTCGCCTCTGACCCTTCGCTCACGCCCGGCGCACCCGGCGCACGCATCGAGTGGTCAGTCTTTGTGGGTTGAGCGGCGCTCAACCCACAAAAACTGACCACTCGACAACGGACGCCGCGACAGAGGACGCCGAGACAGCGGGCGCCGCGACAACGGACGCCGCGACAACGGACGCGGCGGCGCGGACGCCGCGGCGAAGGGGGCGGGTCAGGCCGGGGCGGGCTCCGAGACGGTGGGGCCGAAGGCGGCGGGGAGCGTGGACTGGGAGACCCGGCGCAGCTCCTCGGAGGAGACGGTGAACACGTCCTGCACCTCGAGCGTCGGCTCCGTGTCGGTCACGCCGATGCGGAGCACCGGATAGCCGCGCCCCTCGCAGAGCCCGCGGAACTTCACGTCGTCCTCGCGCGGCACGGTCACGATCACGCGGCCGGTCGATTCGGAGAACAGCGCGGTCGCGGCGTCCACCCCGTCGCGCTCCATGAGCTCGGTCAGCCAGACGCGGGCGCCGACCCCGAAGCGCATGACGCCCTCGGCCAGCGCCTGGGCGAGACCGCCCTCGGACAGATCGTGCGCGCTGGACACCAGCCACTCGTCGCGCGCGGCGGACAGCAGACCCGCGAGGCGCTTCTCGGCGGCGAGGTCGACCTTCGGCGGCGTGCCGCCGAGGTGGTCGTGCACGGTCTCCGCCCAGGCGGAGCCGGACAGCTCGGTCGAGGTGGTGCCGAGCAGGTAGATGTTCTGGCCCGCGTCCTGCCAGCCCGAGGGGATCCGGCGGGAGACGTCGTCGATGATGCCGAGCACGCCGACCAGCGGAGTCGGGTGGATGGGGACGTCGCCCGTCTGGTTGTAGAACGAGACGTTGCCGCCGGTGACGGGCGTGCCCAGCTCGTAGCAGCCGTCCGCGAGCCCGTCGACGGTCTGGCCGAACTGCCACATGACCTCGGGGTTCTCCGGGGAGCCGAAGTTCAGGCAGTCGGTGATCGCGGTCGGCACCGCACCGGTGACCGCGACGTTGCGGTACGCCTCGGCGAGCGCGAGCTGCGCGCCGGCGTACGGATCGAGCTGGCAGTAGCGGCCGTTCGCGTCGGTGGCGATCGCGAATCCGAGGCCGGACTCCTCGTCCACCCGGATCATGCCCGCGTCGTCCGGGAAGGCGAGCGCCGTGTTGCCGAGCACGTAGTAGTCGTACTGGTTGGTGATCCACCGGGTGTCGGCGAGGTTCGGGGAGGCGACGAGGGCGAGGAACTGCTCGCGCAGGACCTCCGGGTCGTTCGAGCGCGGCAGGAGCTCGGCGGCGTCCGCCTGCAGGGCGTCGATCCAGGTCGGGTAGGCGACGGGGCGGTCGTACACCGGACCGTCGACGGCGACGGTGGACGGGTCGACGTCCACGATCCGCTCGCCCTTCCAGTCGATCACGAGGCGCCCGTCGCCGGTCACCTCGCCGAGCACCGAGGTCTCGACGTCCCACTTGCCGGTGACGGCGAGGAAGGCGTCGAGCTTCTCCGGCGCGACGATCGCCATCATGCGCTCCTGCGACTCCGACATGAGGATCTCCTCGGCCGTGAGCGTGGGGTCGCGCAGCAGCACGTTGTCCAGCGACACGTGCATGCCGCTGTTGCCGTTGGCGGCGAGCTCGCTCGTGGCGCAGGAGATCCCGGCGGCGCCGAGGTCCTGGATCGCCTCGACGAGCTCGTCGCGGTAGAGCTCCAGGCAGCACTCGATGAGCACCTTCTCGGCGAACGGGTCGCCGACCTGCACGGCGGGACGCTTGGTGGGCCCGCCGTCGTCGAAGGAGTCCGAGGCGAGGATCGAGGCGCCGCCGATGCCGTCCCCGCCGGTGCGGGCGCCGAACAGGACGACCTTGTTGCCGACGCCGGTCGCGTTCGCGAGCTTCAGGTCCTCGTGACGGAGGACGCCCACCGCGAGCGCGTTGACGAGCGGGTTGGCCTGGTAGACGGCGTCGAAGACCGTCTCCCCGCCGATGTTCGGAAGGCCCAGGCAGTTGCCGTAGAAGCTGATCCCGCTGGTCACGCCGTGGACGACGCGGGCCGTGTCGGGGTGGTCGATCGCGCCGAAGCGGAGCGCGTCCATGACGGCCACCGGGCGGGCCCCCATGGAGATGATGTCGCGGACGATGCCGCCGACGCCGGTCGCCGCCCCCTGGAAGGGCTCGATGAAGGACGGGTGATTGTGCGACTCCGCCTTGAACGTGACGGCCCAGCCCTCGCCCACGTCGATGACGCCTGCGTTCTGGCCCATGCCCACCATGAGGCGCTCGCGCATCTCGTCGGACACCTTCTGCCCGAACCGGCGCAGGTAGTTCTTCGACGACTTGTAGGAGCAGTGCTCCGACCACATCACGGAGTACATCGCCAGCTCGCCGGAGGTGGGGCGGCGGCCCAGGATCTCGCGGATCCGGGCGTACTCGTCGTCCTTGAGGCCGAGCGCCGCGTACGGCTGCTCCTTCTCGGGGGTCGCGCGGGCGTTCTCGACGGAGTCGGGGACGTGGACGGGGGCTTCGGACGTGGTCACGCGGGCTCCTGGAGAAGAGGGAGGCGGGGCCCGTCCAGTCTACCGGCGGGTGCCGCGCGCGATCCCCGCCGCGGGCCGGCGCGAGACCGAGGAGATGCGCGAGAACCCCGGGCTCCGGACGGCCGTCCGCGTCCGGCGGAGCATTCCGCGCGGCGCAGCGGTCAGCCGACGGCGGACGAGAGCCGCTCGGCCAGCGTCGTCGCCGCCCGGCGAAGAGCGTCGGGCGCCACGATCGTGAAGGGGGCGTCGAAGCGCGCCACCGCGGCGAGCACGCCCGTCCACGACCACGATCCGATCCTGATCCGGCAGGTGCCGTCCGCGAGCTGCTCCAGATCGTCGTCCTCGACCCACGCGGCGAGGTCGCGGGCCGGGCGATCGACCACCACCACGCCGGTGCACGGCCAGCGGTCCTCCGTCATGGCCCCCTTGTTCCGCGCCGCCACGAAGGTCTGGGCGTCGGACGCGGGGAGGCGGCGCGGTGTGAAGCCGGGGCCGGTCGGCGTGCGCGGACGCATTCGGTCGAGACGGAACAGCCGCCAATCGTCCCTGTCCAGGTCCCAGGCCACGAGATACCAGCGGCCGCCGCGTGCCACGACGGCGTGGGGCTCCGTCCGTCGCGTCTCATCCCCGCCGGAATAGTCGAACCGCAGCACCCGCCGTTCGGCCGCTGCCGCGCTCGCGGCCTCGAGCACGGCCGGGTCGACGCGCACGTCCGCACCCGACGAGGCGAAGCGGATCCCGTCCACCCGATGACGGAGACGGGACGGCATCACCTGACGCACCGTCGCCAGAGCGCGGGCCGCGCCTTCGTCGACCTCGACGCCGCTTGCCGGAGCGTGGCGCAGCGCGACGGCGATCGCCACCGCCTGGGCGTCGTCGAACAGCAGCGGCGGAAGGTCGGATCCGGCGGCAAGGCGATAGCCGCCGTCGGGTCCCTTGTCGCCGTCGATCCGGTAGCCGAGCTCGCGCAGACGATCCACGTCGCGCCGGACCGTGCGCGGGGTCACGCCCAGACGGTCGGCGAGGACGGCTCCCGGCCACCGGCGCGGGGCCTGCAGCAGGGAGAGGAGCGCGAGCATGCGCGCGGAGCTGCCGGCCATGGACCTATTCTCCCCGAGAAGAGGACAGATCTCGTCCTCTTTGGTCGGCAGGGTTGATCCCGCGCCGCACGGTGCGGCGCGAACACGATGACAGGAGCACCCCATGGCGATCCGCACCACCACTCACCTGAACCTCCCGGGCACGGCCCGCGCGGCGCTCGAGTTCTACGGCGCCGTCTTCGGCGGACGCGTCGTCGTCACCACCTACGCCGATCTCGGGATGTCCGCCGAGGCGCCCGGTGCCGACGACATCGTCTTCGGGGTCGTCGAGAGCCCGGAGGGCTTCCGCGTGATGGCGTACGACGTCCCGGGTCACGGCGTCGCGGACACGGGGACGACGCGTCGCGAGAACGGGGTGACGATCACCGATCGTCCCTTCTTCCTCTCGGTGCGCGCCGATTCCGCCGTCGAGGCCGAGCGCTACTGGCAGGGCCTCGCCGAGGGGGCGACGGTCGTGGAGCCGTTCGCCGCGTCGGCCTGGTCCCCCGGATTCGGCATGCTCACGGATCGGTTCGGCGTCACCTGGGTGCTCGACGTCGAGCCGGCACCCGCGGCCTGAACGCGACGCGGTGGCCGCCGGCCGTCATGCGGGCGGCCACTGCGGGTGGCGGGCGACGGCGACGCGGGCGGCGAGGTCCGTGAGCACCGCAGAATCGCGGGGCTCCAGACCCAGCGTGCGCGCGATCCCCAGGGCGAGGAGGGCGTGCCCGGCCGCGCTCGGGTGGAAGGCGTCGTCGAGAAGGCCCCAGGGCATCCCCTCGTTGCCCGGCCCGGTGCCCGCCGAGAACTCCGTGAACGCGGCGTGCTGGTCGACGAGGATCACCTCCGCGTCGGACGCCACGTCGCGGATCGCCTGGGCGAAGTCCCCGATCCGCTCCCGGTCCGGCGCGTGCCGCAGGTCGATCGAGGGCGGCGTCTGGAGCACGGGCACGGCGCCGATCCCGCGGACCCGCCGGACGAACTCGCCGATCGACGCGGCGAAGTCCGCCGCCTCGATGACCGGATCCAGCCACGTGGTCGTGCAGTCGTTCGTCCCGATCATCAGCGTGACCACGTCCGGGTGCCAGTCCGCGACCCGGCGGGCGAAGTCGTCGAGGATCAGATCCGCGCGCCACCCGGTGACGGCGGTGTTGATCACGACGTCCTGCACACGGCCGAGGTCGCCGCGGATGAGCTCGTGCAGGTGATCGACGTAGTTTCGCGCCCCGCGGGTGTGGATCAGTCCGTGCGTGATCGAGTCCCCGGTCAGCACCCAGGTCAGCGGCGTCCCGGCGGCGAGCGCATCCGCCAGCCGCGCGCGGTCCTCGCTCACCGGCGCACGTCCAGCCGCACGTCGAGGAACCGCGGGCGGTAGATCGAGGCGTCGTCGTACACGTCGCCGACGTTGTCGAAGGTGTTGACGTTGTAGGTGACGAGGATCCGGTTCCCGGTGCGCAGATTCGGGTGCTCGTGGGCGTTGTACGTGAAGACGTCCGCGTCGCCGTAGCTGCCGGCGAGCCCCGTCTCCGGGGTGCGGTACAGCTCGACCGGGTCGGTGAACGGCCCCGTCGGAGAGCAGGAGGTCCGGGCGACGATGCGCGTGCTGAACAGCTCCGAGGTGTCCTGGGTCACGAGCAGGTACCCGTCGCGGAACCGCGCGACGCTGAACTCGTTCGCGACGTACGGGACGACCGGGACGGCGTCGGCCTCCTGGCCGGACCAGCCGGATCCGTCCCAGAACGACCAGTCGCCCGCGATCCCGTCCCGTCCCTGCGCCCGGGCGACATAGGCCGAGCGGACGCCGCCGGGATCGGCGATCCCGTAGATGTACGTCGTCGGACCCTCCTCCAGCGTCCAGGATCCCCAGTTGATGCCCGTCTCGGAGGGGCGGTCGACGATCGTGTCGAGCTGGAGGCTGTCGCCGTCGAGGATCGCCAGACGGTTGGCGGTCCAGCGGAAGTCGAAGCTCCCGGATCCCGTCCGCTCGAACTGCAGCAGCGGGACCTGCACCGTGCCGTGCGCGCCGGGCGTCGGATCCCCGATCCAGTACCAGCGGCCGTCGGGCTCGGGCGGGATGATGCCGGCGGGCGCCTCGGGCGTTCCGCCGGTCACCGTCGTCATGCCGCCGCGGCGGTCCTCGAGCACCACGGAGTTGTTCACGAACGGGGAGTCCGCGGGGCGCGAGCCGTCGGCGTTCACGGTGCCGAGGAAGGTGTCCGAGAAGAACCACCCGGTGGTGCCGCCGGGCCGAGGCAGCGAGAACGTGCTGTCGCCGCCGGTCCATGCCCCGCCCGTCTCCGCGTACGAGCGGAAGCGGTCGGTCAGCTCCTCGTTGACGGTCGTCGTGGCCGTGAGCGTGCCGTCGGTGAGCGCGCACTGCCCGGGGCCGCGGCCGCCGGGGCTGGCGGGGGAGGCCGCGGACGCCGGGGCGGACACCGCGACGCCGGCGCAGAGGGAGGCCGTCGCGACCGCCGCCGCGATCCATCGTCTGTTCATGTCGATCACTCCTTCGTGTTCGGTGGGGTACTGCGTTTCGTCTCGCTTCGCTCGCTCAACGACCGGGGGTGCGGGGGTGGGCGGGGCGTTTCGTCTCGCGGAGACCTGCACTGAGCGAGCCTGCGAGTCGAAGTGTCGCTCAACGACCGGGGGCGGGGCGGGCGTCGGTCGTTGAGCGAGGAGCGCAGCGACGAGACGAAACGCGGGATCCGATCCTCGTGTCCTCCTCCGTCCGCTCAGCCGACCGGGGTCACGGCGCCGGCGGCGTCCACGTCGTACGCGCGGCCCGCGACCCGGAGGCCGCGGAGCCTCGCATGCGGGTCCAGCGCCGCGACGCACCCGGCCGCGCGCACGGTGCCGTCGGCCGAGACGGAGACGCCGAACAGCGCCTCGATCACGAGCTCGATCCACGCGCCGGACGACGAGCACGCCCAGTCGATGATGTAGGGCAGCTGCGGCGGGGCCTTGCGAGCGCCGCCGCCGATGCCGGGGACCGCTTCCTCGACGAAGTGCGCCTGCCCCATCGGCCCCTGGTTCGCCGTGCGCGACAGCCCCTCGATCCACGCCGTCAGGACCTCCGGCGCCCCCAGCGCCGCCAGGGCGCGGCCGGCATCGGCGGGCCACGCCGGGTACGCGCCGTTCCACTGATGGTCCGGCCGCGGGCTGTAGCTGGCGTCCGGGTCCCACGGGGAGAGCGCCCGCATCCAGTTCTCCGTCTGCAGCTCGCGGCGGAAGAACGCCACCATCTCGTCGCGCACCTCCGGTGCGAGGTCCCCGGCGATGGTCGTCCCGACGACGCTGAAGTCGTAGCAGTGCCGGACGGGCAGGAGCGTCCCGTCCGGCTGCCCCGCCGAGAAGACCCCCTCGCCGGGGACGTAGCGCGCGACGACCGCGGGGACCAGCGCCGCGGCCTCGGCACGCAGCTCCGCGGCCTCGGCCTCCTCGCCGCGCAGATCGGCGAGGCCGGCCGCCGTCCGCATGCTCCACACGTTCGCGGCGTTGAGCCCTGCGACCTCGTGCGTGTACGAGCTCACGCACTCGAGCAGGTTGTCGATCTCGCCGTAGTCGGCGAGCGGGGAGTCGCGGCGGAGCGCCTTCCACGCGGTCGCCCACTGCCGGACCGACTCCGCGACGGTGGCGCCGCCGACCACCTCGTCGAGGAACCCGGCGTCGCCGGTGAAGCGGACGTAGTCGTGCACCAGGCGGGTCATCGCGTAGTCGTTCACCGAGTACCAGCGCCCGACCGGGCCCCCGGTGAGGGAGGACGTGCCGAAGTGCGAGTGGATGTCCAGCGAGATCCAATGCCGCACCTGGTTGCGCATCTCGGCCGGGTCGAGCAGGGCGTGGCTGACGGAGCTGAGGCTGTAGTCCCAGATGAAGGTGGTGGTTCCCCAGTAGTTCGGCATGAGGGTGTCGTAAGAGCGGCCCAGGACGTTTCCCGCATAGTCCCGGCGGAACCAGACGACGCCGAGGACGGCCCACCAGTACAGCCGCCGCAGCGCCGAGGAGGAGGTCTCCAGGACCGGCAGCGCACCGGAGAACTCGTCGTCGTCCGGGTCGAACGCGGCCCGCAGCTGGCGGTTCCAGAACTCCTCGGCCGCACCGACGGCCGCGGGGACGGACGCCGCCACGGCGTCGTACGTCTCGACGGCCGAGGCCCGCGTGGTTCCGATCGCCTGCACATAGCCCGCGCGCGCGGATCCGCCGGCCGGCACGCGGAGGGTCGTCCCCAGCTCCCCTCCGCGGCCGTTCCCGCCGATCCCCAGGCCGAACGCGTCCTCCCCGCCCGTGGCGGCACCGGTGACGCCGCTCAGCCGCGCCGTGCCGTCCACGATCCCCTGCACGCTCCAGGCGCGTTCGTCCGCCGACGAGAACACGAGGCGCCCGTCGTCCGTGTCCACCGCGTCCTGCTCGGACGGCGACTCCGCATCCAGCCATGCCGTGGCGGACCGGGTCGCCCGGGCGGCGGCGGAGAGGCCGATCCGCACGTCCCGGTCCGCCTCCCCCGTGTTGCGGACGACGATGTCGACGGTCACGGCGGTGCGCCCGGGGACGCAGACCGTGGTGGTCTCGAGCTCCAGCGTGCCGAGCGTCGCGCGGCGGAGGACCCGGTCCGGGCGCCACTCGTGCGTGACCGGCACGCCGTGGGAGAGGAACAGCCTCCCGTCGACGAACAGCATCGCGGTCTGCGTCAGTCCCTGCGACACCGGCGGGAACTGCACGGCGCTCAGCGCGGTGAGATCGTGATCGACGCGCACGGTCCCGAGCAGGTTCGTCAGGCCGGACGGCGCGATCATGTCGTCGTCGTGGTGGGTGACGGGGTCCGCGGCGAGATCCTCGACGGTGGGGATGAGCGGGAGCATGATGCCTTTCCGGGGGAGGTCAGTACTGGCCGAGCGCGAGGCCCTTGGCGAAGAAGCGCTGGGTGCAGAGGAACAGGACGACCGTCGGCAGGGAGACGAGCACGGCCGCGGCGAGCACGACGGACATCTGGGCGCCGCCGTAGGTGCTCTGCATGCCGGAGAGCGTCGTGATGATCGGCCGGATGTCGTCGGACTGGCTCAGGGTCAGGCCGAGCAGCAGGTCGTTCCAGACGAACGTGGCCTGAAGGATGAAGATCGCCACGAGCGCGCTCGACGCCATCGGCAGGTACATGCGCGTGAAGATCCGCCAGGTCGTCGCGCCGTCCAGCACCGCCGCCTCGAAGACGTTGTGGGCGACGCCGGTGAAGAAGTTCCGCATGACGAACGCGGAGAACGGCACCGAGATCACCGTGTAGATGATCACCATCCCGATCCGGGTGTCGAACAGGCCGATCCGGGAGTACGCGTCGAACAGCGGCAGAAGCACCATCTGCAGGGGGAACACCGTGCCGCCGAAGATGACGACGAACCAGAGGAACCCCCGCTTCAGCCGCAGCGCGACGATGGCGAACCCGGCGGCGGCGCCCACGAGGACGGCGATCGTCGGGGAGACGATCGAGTACACCAGCGTGCTGACGATGCTGTTGCCGAGTCCGGAGAGCGCGAAGGCGTCGGCGAAGTTCTGGAACAGGTGGAAGTCGGTGGGGATCCAGGACTCCTTGGAGGTGAACGTCGCCGGGTCCTTCATCGCGTTCACGACGAGGAGGTAGGCGGGCAGCAGCCAGAGGATCCCGAGGAGGACGAGGACGACGGTGCGGATGATGCGGGACATGTCACACCTCGTTCTTCGGGGACAGCTGCTGGCGGAGGTAGAGCACCGAGGCGATCAGGGTGATCACGGTGAGGAACACCGCGATCGCCGACCCGAGACCGTAGTCGCTGTTGACGAAGGTCTCCTTGTACATCGTCAGCGCGAGCGTCTCCGAGACGGTGCCGGGGCCGCCCTTGGTCATGCCCCAGACGATGTCGAAGGTCTTCAGGCTGGCGACGATGGAGAGGCCGACGACCACGGCCGTCAGCGGACGCAGCATGGGCCACAGGATGCTGCCGAAGAGGCGGATCCCGCCCGCGCCGTCGATGCGCGCTGCCTCCAGCGGCTCCTTCGGAATCGCTTGGAGGCCGATCGTGAACAGCAGGGCGTTGACGCCGACGCCCTGCCACGACGAGGCGATGATCATCACGACCGTGTTCAGCGGCGCGTCCAGGAGCCACCGCGGCGGGTCGGTGATGCCGAACGCCGCCAGCGCCTGGTCGAGCGCGCCGCCGGAGGAGAGGATGAACGACCACACCACCCCCACGCCGATGCCGGACAGGGCGTAGGGGATGAGGAAGGGCAGGCGCAGCCAGACCCCGCCGCGCAGGTTCCAGGTGAGCAGGGCGATCGTCAGGCCGATGCCGACCGGGATGATCAGGGTGCCGACCACCCAGAGGACGGTGTTCACGGCGGAGCCGACGAAGTCGCCGTCGGTGAGCATCTCCACGTAGTTGTCGATGCCCACCCATTTCGGGCTGCCGAGCCCGTTGTAGCGGGTGAAGCTGAGGAACACTGTCCACAGCAGCGGAAGGTAGAGCAGGACGGCGACCAGGAGCACGCCCGGGGCGATGAAGCCCCGGGCGGACCACTGGTAGGGCGAGGTCTGACGCGCCATCCGCCCGTCTACTCCTGCTCGGCCCAGTACTTGTCGGCCGTGGCCTGGATCTTCTCGAGGAACGGCATCGGATCGCCGGGGTTGGCGTTGAAGGCGCCGAACTGCTCGATCGCCGTCGTGACGATCGCCGTGGGCATCGCCTCGAAGAACCGGTCGTACAGGGAGTAGCCCTCGCCGGCGATCTGCTCGCCGAGCTCGGCGAGGGCCGGGTCGGAGACCGTGGCCTTCGGGTTGAAGGCGACGTCGCCGTGGGCGTCGTTCCACGCGGTCTGGGCCTCGGCGGACATCCACCACTCGGAGTAGGCGAGCCCGAGGTCCTTCTGCGTCGAGCTCTCCGCCACGCAGATCGGACCGGACTCGACCGCCACCGGCGTGGTGTCGAGCGCGTCGTTCACCGCGGGGATCGCGAACATCCCGAAGTCGTCGGGCGTCATGCCCGCCCCTTCGAGGTTGCCGGCGAAGAACGTCCCGAAGTCGATCATCGCGAAATCGCCCTGCTTGAGCGCCACGGCCGGATCCGTCGTGCTGCCGGGATCGCTGAACCAGCCCTTCTTCTGCTCGTCCAGCCACAGCTCCATCACCTCGACGATCTCCGGGTCGGTGTACTTCACCTCGCCCGTGGTGAGCCCGGCGTAGAGGTCCGGGTCGGTCGAGGCGACGAGGTGCTGGAACCACGGGAAGGTGAACAGGGTGCTGGTCTGGTAGTAAGGCGTCACCCCGGCGGCCTTGAGCTTCTCGGCCGCGGCGTTCAGCTCCGCCCAGCTCATCGGGACCTCGATGCCGTTCTCGGCGAAGAGGGCCTTGTTGTAGAACATGACCCAGTAGGCGATGTTCATCGGCACGCAGTACTGCTTGCCGTCGAACGTGTACCCCTTGGCGAGGTCCTCGCTCACCCAGCCCTCGCCGATGGCCTTCTCCCAGATGTCCGTGGTCTCCGCGACCAGGCCCTCCTCGACCAGCTGCGCGAGCGACTCGCCGGTGTGCCAGGTGAACAGACCCGGGGACTTGTTCGTGCGGAACGACTGCTTGACGAACGCGTCGTACTGGTTCGCATCCGAGTAGCCGGTGGTCTTGAGCGTGATGCCGACGGCCTCTCCGCTGGCGGTGTTCAGGGACTCGAAGTCGGGCTTCCACGCGGCCTTGTCCGTGTAGAAGTCGAGCGTGCCGGTGACCTCGCCGGATCCGGACTCGCCGGTTCCCCCGGAGCATCCGGCGAGCGCCGAGACGGCGATGATCAGCCCCGCCGCCGTGGCGGCGGTCCTTCGTCGCGAAATCATGCAGAACTCCCTTGTTCATGGTGCTGTTCGGTGTCATCCGGCTTGGTATCGTTACCAGAAACCTGGCCTCACGCTACCAAGCCGCATCGGTGCGGTGCAAGGGATGCAGTGGCTCGAAGCCCCCGCGATCCCCTCGATGTTCGGTTGTGCGGTGTTCGGTTGTGGGGTGTTCAGTTGTCGGTCGTGCCGGCGCGGGCCGTCTCCGGCCCCGTCATGGCCGTCCCCCTGACGAACGCCTTGACGGTCGCGAAGCGCGCGCTGCGGGAGTGCTCGGTCCGCTCGATCCGGTAGCGGCCCACGGCGGCGGGGACGATGAAGGTCTCGGCGTAGTGGACGACGAACGGCGCGAACGCCCCGGTCGGGCTGACGACGCGGACCTCGTCGCCCTCCACGAGGTTCAGCACGTTGACGGTGCCCTCCGTGTCGTGGTCGGCGCCCTGACGGAACCAGTGCCGCCGCACCTCGATGAACTCCAGTTCGTGAAGGCCCGTGCTCTCCTCCACCACGTCGTCGTCCGACCGGACGGTCTCGACCCGGTCGATGAGGTTCTCCGTCACCCAGGCCGTGTCGCGGTCCCACTGGATGTTGCGCGCGCCGTGGTCGAGGTGGACCGGGCGGGGCACGCCGTCCAGGCCCACGCGCCCCCAGTCCCAGAGCTTGAACGTGAAGATGAACGGCGTCGCGGAGATCTCCAGCACCATCGAGTTCGCCCCGGAGCAGTGCACCGTGCCCGCCGGGATCGCGAAGTGGTCGTGCTTGCGCGCCGGGAAGGCGTTGATGTACTCGTCCGCGGGGAACGGGTGCTCGCCGTCCTGCGCCGTGGCGAGGTCGCGCAGCATGGCGTCGCGATCCACGCCCTCCTTGGTGCCGAGGTACACGACGGCGTCGTCCCCGGCGTCGAGCATGTAGTAGCTCTCGTCCTGGGTGTAGTGCATCCCGAAGGTGTTCTGGATGTAGTCGGTGAGCGGGTGCACCTGGAGGCTGAGGTTCCCGCCGTCCATCGTGTCCAGGAAGTCGAAGCGGATCGGGAACTCGGCGCCGAAGCGGGCGAACGTCTTCGCGCCCAGGAGCTCCACGGGCCGGCTGAACACCAGGTCCAGGGCGGGGATCTCCACCACGCCGCCGTCGCCCTGCAGCAGCAGCGAGTTCTCCTCCGGGACGCAGTCGAAGCACCAGGCGTAGTTGTCCTTGGACGGGTCCAGCCCGATGAGGTTCTTCATCCACTGCCCGCCCCAGACGCCGGGGTCGAAGAACGGCACGACGCGGAACGGTCGGGCCGCCGCGTCCCGCAGGGCCCCGCGGAAGGCGTCGCCGGTGATCATCCCGGCCTCCGGCGCATCGGGGTGCGGCTCGGCGGGGGCGATCGCGTTGCCGTCCACGACGACGTCGACGATGCCGAAGAGGTCCCGCTTGTGCCGGTCGGCGACCCGCCACTCCACGAAGAACCCGCGCTTGTACTTGCGCAGGTTGTCCTCGCCGGCGTTGTCCGCGCGCCAGTTGGTCGCGCCGGCGCGCTGGCGCAGCTGGATCTCCCAGCGCGCCATGTCGACGAGGACGAGGGCGGAGGGGCCGGCGAGATGCGGGACGAGCAGCCCCGCTCCCCAGCCGACGACGACGGTCGGACCGCGCAGTTCCGCGGCGAGGGCCGCCAGGGCGGCGTCGTCGTAGAAGTCGGCGAGGGTGAAATGGCTCATCACGCCGAAGACGCGGTCGTCGGTGAGGTTCGGGGCGATCAGGCGCTCGACGTCGGCGACGGGGTGCGCCGCCTCCTCGACGTCGCGCACGGTCCAGTCCGGGAGGGCGGCACGGATCCGGGCGGTCACCGCGACGACGTCGGCGCCGGGGTAGGCGTCGACGAGGAGCACGGGGAAGGTCCCGGCCGCGCGGGCGCGCTCCTCGGCGATCGCCGCGGCGGCCCGCCAGCCCTCCGGGCCCCGCAGGATCCGCTCGCCCGGCGGCAGCGGGACGGTGGGCTGCGTGTCGTAGCGCCCCCGGACCGTGTGGCCGTCGTGCATGTCGTTGATGGGGGTGGTCACTGATCCTCCTGCGGACGGGAAAGGGCGGTGCGGGCCAGGACGCTCAGGCCGCGGGCGACCGAGAGCTCGGGCTCCGGCGGGACGAGGAAGCGCGGGGCCGTCACGGACGGCCAGAGGTGGGCGCGGGCGTACGACTCGAGGGGCGCGCGCACGGCGTCTCCGGCGCGCAGGACTCCGCCGGAGAGGACGACCACGGCGGGGTCGTACATGTGGATCAGGGTGACGGCGGTCGCGCCCCACACGTGCAGGAAGGCGTCGCGGATGCCGGCATGGGCGTCGTCGGCGAAGAGGTCGCGGAGCGTGAGGGCGGCGCCCGTCAGGGACTGCTGCGCGAGCGAGGCGCTGCTGGCCAGCGCCTCGCCGCAGCCGACGTTGCCGCAGGGGCAGACCGGGCCGTTGCGGTCGATCGTGACGTGGCCCCCGAGGATCCCCGCGTGCCCGCGGCGACCGCGGAGCGGGACGCCGGCGATCTGGGCCGCGGTGCCGATCCCGGTGCCCAGGGTCACCAGGACGGCGTCGCGCTCGCCCGCGGCGACGCCGCTCGTGGTCTCGCCGACGAGGGCGGCGCGCGCGTCGTTCTCGACGACGGCCGGGGCGCCGAACTCGGCCGCGGACCAGGCCCGGAGGTCGAGGTCCCGGAACGCGTCGTACTTGGCGTTCGCATGGAGCATCCGGCCGGAGTCCGGATCCACGACCCCCGGGACCGCGATGCCGACCGCGTCGGGAGCGTCTCCTGCCTCCGCGAGGAGCGCGCGGGCCGAGGCCGCCGCGGCGTCGAGGTCGCCCGCGTCGCGGCGCGCGTCGAGGCGGGCGGAGGAGAGGATCCGGTCGTCGGCGGCGACGGCGATCTTGATCCCGGTGCCGCCGAAGTCGATGCACAGCTCCATCGGTGCTCCTCTCGCGTGATTGGTAACGTTATCAAGCTGGAAGAGGCTCTGTCAACGACCGGATCCGGCTCCGTCGACGCCTCGGGAGGGGGGCGTGATCCGAGGGCGCCCCCGGTCAGCGCACGCCCAGGCGGAGGGAGACCGGAAGCTCGATCTCGCGCGGCGCGGCCTCCCCGCCGCCGCCGTCCAGGCGGTCCAGCAGCAGGCGTGCCGCGGTGCGCCCGAGCTCGCGCGGATCGTGGTCGATGACGCTGAGTGGCACCGGCGACAGCTCGGCGAGCTCGAAGTCGTCGAAGCTCACGATCTCCGGGAACGCATCCGCGGTGCGGAGCCCCGTGGCGAGCTGGACGCCGATCTCCTTGAGCGCCCCGATCGCGTTGCGGTTGTTGGCGCAGAAGATCGCGGTCGGCGGGTTCTCCGCCCGGAGCAGGGCGCGCGTGGCCTCCCTGGCCTGGTCCACCGTCTGCTGGGCGGTCGCCACCAGCCGCGGGTCCGCCCTGAGGCCGCGTGACGCCAGCGCCCTCAGGTAGCCCGTATGCCGTCGCGCACCCGTGAAGATGGACAGCGCGTTGCCCAGGTACCCGATCCGCGTGTGACCCCGGTCGATCAGTGCGATCGTGCCCCGGAAGGCCCCGTCCTCGTCGGCGAGGACCACGCTGTCCGCCTCCAGGCCCTCGATCCGCCGGGAGGCGAGCACGACCGGGACCCCCTGTCGCTGCGAGTGCTCGAGGTGGGCCGAGGACGCCGCGGCGGGCACGACGACCAGCCCGTCGACGCGGCGGCCCAGGAAGTCGCCGACCAGTTCGGCCTCCCGGGACGCGTCCTCGGAGGTGTTGCCCAGGAGGATGCGGCGGCCGGCGAGGGCCGCCTCCTCCTCGACGCCCAGCGCGAACGTGCCGTAGTAGGGGTTGGCGATGTTGGTGATCGCGACGCCGATGAGCCCGCTGCTGTGCCCGGGGCGGATGCTCCGGGCGTTCTCGTTGCGGTGGTAGCCGAGCTCGGCGACGGCGGCGAGCACCCGCTCCTGGACCTCGGGCTTGACGTTCCGGCCGCCCGAGAGCGTGCGCGAGACCGTCATCGGACTCACGCCCGCGCGCTGGGCGACCTCCTTGACGGTCGGACGATGCGCTCGTTCGCCCATGCCCTGCCCTCCCGTCGCAGCCCGCTGAGGGAACGTTATCAAAGGACGCCGTCGCCGCATGCGGTCCCGCGGCTTACGGGCTTCCCCGTATGCCGGGCAGCGGGAGCCGGGCCCGCGCCGGCCCGCGACGCCCGGAATGACGGGGATGTCACGGAGAAGCCGTCGTCGGCGTCCCGCACGCCGTCCGGCGCGGACGCCGGGCCACCTAGGGTGCAGGGGAACGACGACGCGAGGGGAGCGGGGGATGGGCGACGCGACGCCCGCCGTGGCGGCCCCGGGGGCGCGGCCCGGCGGTGCCCGTCCTCCGCGGACCGCGATGCGCGTCGTGCGGATGGTGCTCACGTGGACCGCCGTCGCCGCCGTCTTCGTCGCCGCCGGCTTCGCCGTGCGCGCCAACGGACGCGCCGTGACCGCCGCTCTCGGCTCGTACGAACCGGTGCACGTCGCCCTTGCCGGCGTGGTCGTGCTCGCCGGGATCCTCTGCTCGGCGCTCGGCTGGCATGCGCTGCTGGACAGTCTCGGCACGCGCGTCCGGTTCCGCCGGGCGGCGCCGCTGTACTTCGTCGGCATGCTCGGCAAGTACGTGCCCGGATCCGTGTGGGCCTACGTCCTCCAGATCGCGCTCGCTCGCCGGGCGGGGATTCGCCGGACCCAGACGCTCGCGACGACGCTCGCGAACGTCGCGGTGGTCGCGGTCTCGGGCCTCGCGGTCGGGATCCTGACGATCCCGGAGCTCTCCGGCCAGCCCGCCTACCGCCCCTACCTGTGGCTGTTCGTGTTCGTGCCGGTGATCGTGGTCCTGCTGATCCCCGCCGTCTTCAACCGGCTGCTGCTGCTCGCGCTGCGGCTGGTCCGCGTGACGCCGCCCGACGCGGTCCTGCGCGTCGCCCCGCTGCTGCGCGCCGCGGGCTGGAGCGCGCTGGGCTACGGGCTCTTCGGGCTGCACCTGTGGCTGCTGCTGCCGCCCCACGCGGCGGACGGGTCCGCGCTGCTGCTGTGCATCGGGTCGATGGGGCTGGCGATGATCGCCAGTCTGGTGTTCTTCATCCTCCCCGCGGGCCTCGGGGCACGGGAGGCGGTGATCGTCGCCGTGCTCGCGCCCGCGGTCGGGACCGGTGCGGCGCTGGCGGCGGCCCTCGTCTCGCGGCTGCTGTTCACGGTCGGCGACCTCGCGCTGGCCGGTGGCGCCCTCGGCGTCGGGGCGGTGTTGCGGGCACGAGCACGGCGGGAGCGGACGGCGGGGCGGGCCTCCGTCCCGGTGCCGCCCGAGGCGTCGGCGCGGACTCCCCTCGACGAGGTCGCCGTCGTGCCGCCGGCGCGGGAGGAAGCGTGAGACGGGCGCTCGGCGGGGGAGCGCTGGTCGCCGTCCTCCTCGTGACGGCCCTGGTGGGGTGCGCGCCCGTCGCGGCGGGCTCCGGTCCGGTCCCCTCGTCGCAGGGCGCCCCGCCGACGCCCGCCCCGTCGCCGACCGCGACGGCGGCCCCGTCGGGCACGCAGCCGCGGGAGGTCGCCTATGCCAGTGCGGAGCTCGGATTCCAGGGTCGGTGGATCGTGCTCGACGGTGCGGAGGAGTTCAACCGCCGGGTCGACGGCTTCGTCCGCGCGCAGATCGAGGCCGACCATCCGGGCTTCGCCGCACGGCTCCCGGACGCCGGGGGGATCGCCGCGGGCGAGCTGGCCGAGGCCACGCTGCGCATCGACGGCACGGTCGTCCAGGACCGGGGGACCGTCCTCGGCGTGCGCCTGAGCGCGCGGCGCGAGGACGGCGTCGCCTGGCGGACCGTGTTCGCGAACACCCGCGGCGGGACCTGGGAGGGGCGAGACCTGCTGACCGAGGAGGCGCGGGACGCGCTGACCGAGCGCGTCGGCGCCGCGGCGCTGGACGGCCTCTCGTTCGACCGGGACGGCGGGATCGTGTTCGGCGAGGGATCTGCCGCGGGTCTGTCGGCGGACGAGGCGCGGGCGATGCTCACGGACGCCGGGCGGGAGGTCCAGGCCGCCGCCCAGGGCACCGCGCCGTTCGCCGGTCCCGAGGACGGCGCGGCGCCGCACGTGCCCTGCACGCTGATCGCGTGCGTCGCGCTGACCTACGACGACGGGCCGGATCCCGTCACGACGCCGCAGCTGCTCGATCTCCTCGACGCGGCCCGGGTCCCGGCGACGTTCTTCGTCGAGGGGCGCGACGCCGCCGCCCACCCGGGGATCGTGCGCCGCGCGGCCGCGGCCGGTCATGCGATCGAGAACCACACGTGGGATCACGCCGACCTCGCGCTGATCCCCGCCGAGGCGGTCCGCGAGCAGCTCTCGGCGACGGACGAGGCGGTGGTCGCGGCCGGGGTCCCGGCGCCGACGTCGGTGCGCGCCCCCTACGGCTCCGAGGGCGGAGCCGCGCGGGAGGCCGCGGGCAAACCGCTGATCTTCTGGAGCGTCGACAGCTTCGACTGGGAGAGCCTGGATCCGGCCGTGTTCGTGCCGCGCGTGTTGGACCGGATCGAGCCCGGGGGCGTCGTGCTCATGCACGACGTGCATCCGTCCACGATCGCCGGACAGCAGGAGCTCATCGACACGCTCCGGGAGCGCGGCTACACGTTCGTCACGGTCCCTCAGCTGTTCGCCGGGATCGACCTGGTCGCGGGCGAGGAGTACGCGTGCCTCGGCGAGGGGACCGGGGACACCGGGCGCAGCTGCGTGATGCCCTGACGCGTCGGGGCCTCAGCCGAGGCCGCAGGCGGTGATGCGGAACAGGCGTCGCTCGCCGTCGGCGAGGACCTCCTCGAATCCGGGGCCGCCGGTCACCGTCCCGATCCCCGGGTAGCGTTCCGCCTC
This sequence comes from Microbacterium resistens, assembly GCF_021172025.1. NCBI lineage: Bacteria > Bacillati > Actinomycetota > Actinomycetes > Micrococcales > Microbacteriaceae > Microbacterium > Microbacterium resistens. The sequence goes on along the minus strand of NZ_CP082781.1, from coordinate 2,587,841 downwards.
CGGGAACCCGCCGACCACCCGGCCGAGCTGGATCACCCACCGCACGCCGGTGCGCTCCAGGGCGGCGCACACGTCCGGACGGGAGGGGGCGTGGACGAGGTCCGCCATGAGCAGCAGGTCGTCCTCGGAGTAGGTGTAGTTGAGGTGCGGGATGAGCACGGGGACGCCGGCGAACGCGTAGAGCTCGGCGCTGCCGTCATAGGGGTTGTTCGCGACGATCTCCCCGTCGGGGACGACGTCGGCGACGCGCTGCATGAACGCGATCTCCCCGGGGCCGACGAGGTCCGCGTCCTCCGTCAACACGTACGCGTTCCGCGTCATGCCCACCTCGTGGTCGATCACCCGGACCTGCGTGAGCGGGATCAGCGCGACGACCGCCAGGACGGTCACGACGGGCACGAGCGCGGGCAGGGGCGCACCGCGGAGGCGGCCGACGGCCGCGGTGGCGGCGGAGACGATCGCCGCGGCGCCGAGGGCGGCCAGCGGCACCGCCGGGATCGCGAGAAGAGCCGCGATCCGGAACCAGTCCTCGTACCAGGGGCCGGTCACCGCCGTGCGGAACGCCGAGCGCGGAAACCCCGTCACGACGACGTACAGGAACCCGGCGACGGCGTAGGACAGCGCCAGCCAGAGCAGGTCGCGCCGGCGCACGGCGATGACGACGACGGCCACCGCGATGCAGCCCGCGGCGGCGACGGCCACCGGACCGCCGACCGGAGCGGAAGCCAGGAATCCGAGGACGGCCTTGCCGAGCGTGTGCGGCGTCTCCCATCCCGGGAACCCGTTGCGCGGCCGGGTGACGATCCACACGCCGACCACGGCCATCGCCGTCCCCGCCGCTGCGAGGACCGGGAGCAGCGGTCCGCGTCCGGCGGCGCGGCGGATCCGCGCCCAGCGGACGATCGCGGCACCGACGGCCGGGACCGACAGGCCGATCACGGCGACGGCGACGCTGGGATGGCAGAACGCCAGTCCGGCCGCGGCCAGCACACCGAGCAGGAGCGCGCCGAGCCAGGAGGACCGGTCGGCGCGGGCGAGGCGGAGAGCGGACAGCACGAGGGCGAGCACCCCGGGGGCCAGCGCGACGCCGCAAAAGTACGGCAGCACGGTGCCCCACTCCAGCAGCCGCAGCGGGAAGACCGTGAAGGCGGCGGCGAACACGCCCGCGAAGAGGAGAACGCGGGGGCGCGGTCCTGCGGCCGCCCGGGTGAGCGCGAGCACGCCGACGGACCAGACGACCGCGGCGAGGGCGACGTTGGCGGCACTGATCGCGAGCGGGATCTGCCAGGGGCCCGCCGGCAGGGTCTGTGCGACGAGGGCGACCAGATCGTGCCACCCCGCGGGGTAGAACGCCAGCACGCCGTCGGCGTGGCCCATGAGCACGCCCATGGTCAGCGACGAGCCGTCGCCGGTGTCGAGCGTGCGCCGCACGCCGTTGAGGTGGAAGACGATGTCGAAGCGCTGCGAGAAGTTCCGAGGGCCGATCAGCGCCTCGGTCACCCGCCAGGTCAGCAGACCGACGGCGATCACGAGCGCGCCGCCGAACGCGAGGCGGCCGAGCCCGGTTCGGGCGTTCGCCGCGGAGGCGTGGCCGTCCGCCGGGCCGGTCCGTGCGGGGCGCGGGGCGGGTGGCGCGATCCGGCGGACGAGCAGGCCGATGCCGCCCGCGACCGCGAGCGCGACGCCGGTCCCCGCGGCGACCGGCCCGTACCCGAACGGCACGCCGAGCCGCTCGGCGACGACGGCGGATCCCGCCACGACGGCGAGGGACGCGGCCGGGGCGGCGCCCGCCGCGAGCGCCCCGCGGACGCCGAGCAGCAGGGCGCACGCCGCCCCCGGGAGGAACAGGATCGCGAGGGCGACGAGGATCTGCGGGACGACCTCCACCCACGCCATGGATCGTCCCCTTCCGTCGGCCGGAGTCTACCGACGCGCCCCCGCCCGCTCGCCCGCCGCGCTCCCTCGCCGCCGATCCCCGCGGCGCCGGGTGCGGGATTCCCCGTACCGACCCCGTGGATCAGTCACATGCGATCCCGTCTCCGTCCCGGTCGAGGTCGTACTCGTCCGGGCCGACGACGGAGAGCGGTCCGGCGACGTAGGACGGGCCGTTTCCTCCTCCTCCCTGGCAGTCGACGTCCGAGTCGATCGGGACGCACACCCCGGCGTAGCTCGGGTGGCATTCCGGCCCCGTCGGTTCCTGGGCGGCGAAGGGGACAGGCTCGGCCGCGGGCGGGATGCGCGTCCCAATGGCGGTGACTTCGGCAACCGGTTCGGCGAGAACGGTCTCTCCGACGATCTCCCGTGAGACCTCGACACCGCCGACGGTGCCGATCCGGAACACGGTGAGCCTCGTCCCGACCTGACCTGCCGTGATGACCGCGGTCGTCCCCTCATCGAGGTCGGCGGACTCGACGGTCGTCCGCTGGAAGTCGATGTCGGAGCGGACCTCGACGTCGGCGTACGTCGTCGGCTCCGGGCTGGGTGTGCTCGGCGCAGCCGCGACGAAGCCCTGCGGTGTCGCCGACGCCGACGGCGTGACGGAGGCCGGGCGATCCGCCGTCGACGGGCCCGTGGTCGCGGCGTTTCCCGTGCTGCCTCCGATGACGAGCAGCACCACGGCGCCGAGCGCCGCCCACCCGGCACCGCGTCCGTGGACCCCGAGTCGCGGCGCTGCGCCTCGGACGATGACGACGCCGGCGATGGCTGCCAGGGTGAGGCAGAGGACGATGAGAACGGGCAGTGCCCATCGCGCGAGGAGACCGCCGAGGACGACCACGCCGAGGGCGGACAGCGGCAGGATCCACCACCGGCGACGTGTCGAAGGCGGTGCGGGGGAAGGAGCGGTCATAGAGGCATCATCGTGCGTCCGTCGTGCTTCCGCCACTCCGGTATATCGTTCGGGGGATGCGTGGAACGGGGCAGCGCCAGGTGCTCCGCCCCTTCCCCGGCGACAGTTAACGACATATCGTTGAGTATCGTTCACGATCCGACACGGGAGGTCATGATGAGCGGCGCATTCGGTTCCGAGGGGTTCGGCGGTTTCGGCGGGCTGGGCGGTCGGGGCGGTCCCGGCGCGGCGATCTGGGAGGCGATGGAGCAGCTCCGATCCGCGTTCGATCAGCGCCCCAGTGCACCCACCCGCATGGCGCGCGGGGACGTGCGTGCGGCGGTGCTCGCGCTCCTGGCCGAGCAGCCCATGCACGGCTACCAGATCATCCACGAGATCGAGGAGCGCAGCGGCGGGGCGTGGAAGCCCAGCGCCGGATCGGTGTACCCGACGCTCCAACTCCTCGCGGATGAGGGCCTGATCGTGGCCGAGGAGCTCCGCGGCCGCAAGACGTACTCCCTCACCGACGACGGGCGCGAGGTCGCCGACGAGGCGGCCGACCGGCCCGCGCCGTGGGAGGGCAGCGGCGGCGGCACACGCGAGGGCGAGCGCGGACGCTCGCACACCGCGCTGCCGAAGGCGGGCATGGACCTCGCCGGCGCCGCCGCGCAGGTCGCCCGCACCGGCACGGCCGCACAGGTGGACGCGGCGGTGACCGTGCTCGAGGATGCGCGTCGCAAGCTGTACGCGATCCTGGCCGACGCCTGATGGCCGATCGCGTCCCGGAGGCCGCACGCGGGCCGCACCGGGCACGCTACCGGCGCATCCTGCTCTTCGCGGCGCGCGCCATCGTCCAGACCTGGTGGTTCGAGCTCGTGCTTCCGCGACTCGGTCTGGTCGCCGTCGCGGAGCGCACCCGCGAGGGGCGGATGCTGCGACTCGCGCGGCGGTTCCGCGACCTCGCGGTCGAGCTCGGCGGGCTGATGATCAAGGTCGGGCAGTTCCTCTCCTCGCGCCTGGACGTGCTCCCGCCGGAGATCACGGCGGAGCTGGCCGATCTGCAGGACGAGGTCCCCGCGGTCCCCTTCGACGACATCCGCGCGCTGGCCGAGGCGGAGCTCGGGGTTCCGCTGAGCCGTGCTTTCGCGGCGTTCGATCCCACACCGGTGGCCGCGGCGTCGCTGGGGCAGGCGCACCGGGCCGTGCTGTCCGCCGAGGACGCCGCCGACACCGGGCTCGAGGCGGTCGTCGTCAAGGTGCAGCGGCCCGGCATCGATGCGGTCGTGGCCGTCGACCTCGCCGCGCTGCGCCGCGTCGCCGGGTGGCTGAGCCGGGTGCGGATCGTGTCCGACCGCGTGGACGCCCCGGCGCTCGTCGAGGAGTTCGCAGCCACCTGCCGCGAGGAGATCGACTACCTGCACGAGGCGTCGAATGCGGAGCGGTTCGCGGAGTGCGTGGCGTCCGACGCCCGCGTGGCGGCCCCGCAGGTCGTGTGGGAGCGCACGACGCGGCGGGTGCTCACGCTCGAGGACGTCACCGCCATCAAGATCAACGACACCGTCGCCCTCCGCGCCGCGGGGATCGATCCCTCCGACGTCGCCGACGTGTTCGCGGACGTGATGCTCGACCAGGTGTTCACGCACTCGTTCGTGCACGCCGACCCGCACCCGGGCAACATCTTCGTGACGCCGCTGCCGCAGGGCGATGCGGCGGGCTCGGCGCCGGGCCATGCGGCCGGCTCGGTGCCCTGGCGCCTCACGTTCGTCGACTTCGGGATGATGGCCGAGGTCCCCGACGGCATCCGGGACGGCCTGCGCACGCTCGTCATCGCCATCGCCGCCCGGGACAGCCGGGGACTCGTGGCGGCGGCGCAGGAGATCGGCGTGCTCCTGCCGTCGGCCAGCACCGTGGAGCTGGAGCGCGCGCTCACCGCGCTGTTCGCCCGCTTCGGCGGCATGGGCTTCAGCGAGCTCCGCCACGTGGACCCGAGGGAGTTCCGCGACTTCGCGGTGGAGTTCGGCGACACCGTGCGGGCCCTGCCGGTGCAGTTCCCGGAGAAGCTGCTGCTGCTCATGCGCGCCGTGGCGCTGACGTCAGGCCTGTGCAGCGCGCTCGAGCCGGAGTTCAACCTCTGGGATCCGGTCGAGCCCTACGCCACCCGGCTCCTGCGCGACGAGAGCGGAAACCTGGCGCAGGACCTCGGGAAGCAGGCCCTGGCGAACGCGGGGGTGCTGTGGCGGCTGCCGCAGCGGGTGGACTCGCTGATCACGCGGTTCGACGCCGGGACCCTCACCTTCGACACGTCGCCGCTGGAGCGCCGGCTCGACCGGCTGGTGAGCATCGGGCGGCGGGCGGTCTCCGCGGTGCTGTTCGCGGCGCTCCTCATCGGCGGGACCCTGCTCCTCGGCCCGGTGCCGGTGCTCGGCTGGATCCTCGTCGGCGTCTCGGTCCTGCCCCTGCTGCACGCCCTGTTCGCCGGCGTCGCCGGCCGCGGGCCGCGCTAGCGCCGTCGCTCCGTGTCGGGGAGGGGAGGCTCGCCGTCCTTGCGCCGGTCCGCGGCGGCGACGCCCTCCCGCATCGCGTCGCGGTCGGCCCGCGACCACGGCCCCGACGCGGCGAGCGGGATCTCGGTCAGGAAGCGGCGCTCGGGCTCGGGGATCCGTTGCACGAACGCGTCGGGGTCGCTGCCCGCGAGGGCGTACAGGGCGGGGCCGTCGGCGTAGAAGAGATCGGTGACGACGAGTCGCCCGTCCGATCCGCGCATGACGTTCGCGGGGTTGTCGTCGAGCGGGCCGCACCAGGGCAGTTCCGCGCGGGCCCGGTCATGGATCCGCTGCACGATGCCCGCGAGCTCCTCGGCCGGTGCGGCACCGCTCGCCACGGCGCGATGGAACGCCGACGCCTCCTCCTCCGGCACGGCGGCGAGCCACTCCATCACCTGGAGGTCGCCGCCGCCGGCGAGCCGCCGGTGCGCATGCAGCCGAGGCACCTGGCGGGTGTGCGCAGCCGCGCGGTAGAGCTCCGCGGTGTACGGGCCGGTGGGGTCGAACGGGCTGATCCGGACCGCCAGCTCGCCGTCCGGCGATCGCAGGGCGATCGCCCAGTCCCCGGCCCCGCACGGCGTCCACCCGGCGTCGAGGAACGCCCGTTCGGCGTCGCGGTGATCGGCTGAGGCGGCCAGCTCGGCGAGGGTCTCGTCCATCCCCTCAGTCTGACGCCGCGCTGCGGCCGCGGACGCGGGATCCCCTCGGGATGGTGGCGGAGGGGGCGGCGACGCGGCGATGTCGGACGCCCGTGGTTGTATGACGACATGAGCATCGCAACGTCGGCAGACGGCACTCCCATCGAGTTCTCGGCGACCGGAGACGGCCGAACCGTCGTGATCGTGAACGGGGCCCTGTCGAGGGCGGAGGACGCCGCGCCGATCGCCCGGGCGCTCGCCGATGCCGGTCTGCGTGCGGTCACCTGGGATCGCCGTGCCCGCGGCGGGAGCGGCGACCGGTCCGGCTCTACACCCGACGACGAGGTGGCCGACCTGGCGGCGGTGATCACGGCGGCCGGCGGGGCCGATGCCGTCCTCGGCCATTCCTCCGGGGCCGTGCTCGCGCTCTATGCCGCATCGCAGGGCGTCCCGACCGGCGCGCTCTTCCTCTCCGAGCCGCCGATCGATTTCGACGGCTCCGGTGCGCAAACGCCGGAGCTCGCGGAGCGACTGCAGGCGCTCGTCAGCGACGGGCGGCCCGGCGACGCGATCGAGACCTTCCAGATCGAAGCGGTCGGGCTGCCTCGCGAGATGGTCGAAGCCGGCCGCACGAACGGCATGCTCGCCGCCCTCACGGCGCTCGCGCAGTCCACGGTGTACGACACACGACTGGTGTATCGGATGCGCCAGCCGAGCGCCGAGCTGCTGGACGTGAAGCGTCCCGTCACCGTGCTGCGCGGTGAGCAGACCTTCCCCTTCCTGATCGCCGCGTCGGACTGGGCCGCTGGGCAGATCCCCGGTGCGGAGCTCGTCATCGTGCCCGAGTCGGTCATGCACCGGGTCGACCCGACCGCGACGGCTCGCGTGATCTCCGCACGACTCTGACGCCTCGTCCGCGGGTTGCGGGTTCGCGGACGCGGAGCCCGTCCCGGCCACGCGCGTGAGCGAGGTCGCCGAACGAGGTGACCGCGCGCACGTCGTCACGTCCCCGCCGTGGCGGAGGCGCGTCGCTCGTGGGCGGCGTGCACCTGAGAGGATCCCCTTCTCCACCTCGCCCGTCGGCGGTATCGCGAGGGGGGGTAATCACGACACGTCGTCACGGACCCGCCCCGATGCCGACGGCGCTGTTCTCCCGTGCGCCGACCGGCCCCGCCGTCTCGGCCAGGTCCGACGAGGGTCTTGACACCCGGAGGTCGCGGGCATAACGTACAACCAAATGGTTGCACAACGAGAACTCGACGAGACGGAGATCGACCGTGTCTTCCACGCACTGGCGGCCTCGACCCGGCGCGACATCCTGCGCCGGACCATCGACCGCGAGCAGTCGGTCTCCGCATTGGCCCGTGACTACGACATGTCGTTCGCCGCGGTCCAGAAGCATGTGGCCGTCCTGGAAGAGGCGCGGCTCATCATCAAGCGCGCCGAGGGACGCGCGCGGCTCGTCCGCGCCAATCCGGACATGATCGCCCGCGCCCGCGCTCTGCTCGCCCGGTACGAGGAGCTGTGGCGCGCCCGCATCTCGCGCCTCGACGACCTGCTCGCCGCCGAGGGCTTCACCGGCCCGACCGGCGGGCCCTCCCCCTCATCCGATTCCGCATCACCCCACCGAGGAGAATGACATGCCCGTCATCGACGTCACCACCGATCCCGAAGCCCTGACGATGACCGTCACGGCTGACTTCGCCGCACCCGTCGAGCGCGTGTGGAACGCGTACAGCGACCCGCGTCAGCTCGAGCGCTTCTGGGGCCCTCCCGGGTGGCCTGCCACGTTCACCGCCTGGGACCACCGGGTCGGCGGCCGGGCCGTCTACTCGATGAACGGCCCGCGCGGGGAGAAGTCGTCCGGATCCTGGGAGTTCCTCGCGATCGAGGCACCGAACCGGTTCGAGGTCCTGGACAGCTTCGTGGACGACGAGGGCGCGCCGCTCGACGGATTCCCGGCGATGCGGATGACCTTCACCTTCGAGCCCGCCGGCGACGGGACGCGCATGGTCACGACGAGCTACTTCGACTCGGTCGAGGCGCTGGACCAGGTGGTCGAGATGGGCGCCGTCGAGGGGACGAAGATGGCCATGGCCCAGCTCGACGCCGTCCTGCAGGACCTCCGGGAGTACGCGCAGGGCAAGGGCACGCGCGTCGAACTCCTCGACGACACCCACGTGCGGATCACCCGGCTCGTGGAAGGGCCGCGCGAGCTGGTGTGGCGCGCGCACATCGAGCCCGACCTCGTGCGGCAGTGGATGACCGGTCCGGACGGCTGGGTCATGACCGAGTGCGTCCCCGCCACGACCGTGGGAGAGACGCACCGCACCGCGTGGGCCCCGGTCGAGGGCACCGAGGGCGAGGCGTTCGGGTTCGAGGGCGAGGTGCTGCTCGTGGACGCCCCGCGTCGGGCCGTCACGACGGAGCGCATGCAGGGGACGGACGGACCGACGACCGTCAACGACCTCAACCTGTACGAGGAGGACGGGGCGACCCTCATCACCGTCCTGATCGAGTACCCGGACAAGGAGACGCGCGACATGATCCTCGCCACCGGCATGGCCGACGGCATGGAGGCGTCGTACTCGCGTCTGGAGGACACGGTTCTGACCCCGGCCTGATCCGGGGCCGGTGCGCGCGTTTCGTCTCGTCGCTGCGCTCCTCGCTCAACGACCGGTGTGGGTTCCCGGTCGTTGAGCGAGCGGAGCGAGACGAAACGGTGTGTGGGCTTCCGGTCGTTGAGCGAGCGTAGCGAGACGAAACGTCGCGACCCGCACCCGTCCGCCGCCACGGCGGCCGGGCTGGGAGCGGCGGTGACCGCGTGTCAGGATGGATTTCCATGGACACCCCGGACGAGAAGGAAACGACGCGCTCCGACGCTCACGCCACGCCGGCGGGCCCCCGGCCCCCGGTGGTCCGAGGATCCGCTGCCCCGCCGCCGAGCGTCCCGCCGGGCTCGCCCGCTCCTCCAGCTCGTCCCGCCAACAAGGCCACGGAAGCGGCACGCAAGATCGTCCGGGACATGTCCGCCGTCCCGCCGCGAAGCGTCCATCCGGCCCTGATCCCCGGCGTCGCCGTCGAGGAGACCGGGCGCACCTACCGGACGGATCCGCTGGTCTTCGGCATCGCGGTCACGCTCACCCTCGCGTTCATCGCCTGGGGCGTCTTCGCCGGCGACAACCTCTCCGGCACCACCAAGACGGTGCTGGACTGGGTGGTGGAGCACCTCGGGTTCTTCTTCACCACGATCGCCACCGTCGTGCTGGTGTTCATGCTGTTCGTGGGATTCAGCCGCTACGGGCGGATCCCGCTGGGCCGCGACGACGAGCAGCCCGAGTTCTCGCTGTTCTCCTGGATCTCGATGCTGTTCGCCGCGGGCATGGGCATCGGCCTGGTGTTCTGGGGTGCCGCCGAGCCGCTCACCTTCTACGAGAGCCCGCCGCCGGGCACCGTCGAGGCGAACACGCTCGAGGCCATGCACCAGGCCCAGGCGCAGGTGCTTTACCACTGGGGCCCGCAGGCGTGGGCCTTCTACGCGCTCGTAGGCGGCGCGATCGCCTACGGCGCCTACCGGCGGGGCCGCACGCCGCTCATCTCGTCGATCTTCGCGCCGCTGCTCGGCGAGGACCGCACGACCGGCGCCGTGGGCCGCACGATCGATGTCTTCTCCATCATCGTCACGCTCTTCGGCACGGCGGCGTCCCTCGGGCTCGGCGCACTGCAGATCGGCCACGGGATCGAGATCGTGGCCGGGATCGGGGAGATCGGCAACGGCATCCTGATCATGGTGATCGCCGTGCTCACCGCGTGCTTCATCGCCTCGGCGGTCTCGGGCGTCTCCAAGGGGATCCGGGCGCTGTCGAACATCAACTCGGTCGCCGCGATCCTCCTGGCCCTGTTCGTCTTCTTCGTCGGGCCGACGCTTCTGATCCTCAACGTCATCCCCGCGGTGGCGGCGGAGTTCATCGGGGACCTTCCGCAGCTCATCGGACGATCCGGATCCCAGGGCGAGGCGGCGCAGGCGTTCCTGTCCAGCTGGACGATCTTCTACTGGGCGTGGTGGATCTCCTGGTCGCCCTTCGTCGGCATGTTCATCGCGAAGATCTCCCGGGGGCGGACGCTGCGGCAGTTCGTGTCCGTCGTGATCCTGGTGCCCTCGGTGATCTCGCTGATCTGGTTCGCGATCTTCGGGACCACGGCGATCGACCAGCAGCGCGACGGCGCCGGGCTGAAGACGAACCCGCCGGAGGAGGTCCTCTTCGGAGTCCTCGAGAACCTGCCCTTCCCGCTCGTGACGAGCGTCGCCCTGATCCTGCTCATCGCGATCTTCTTCATCACCGGCGCGGACTCGTCGTCGCTCGTGATGGGGACGCTGTCGCAGCAGGGCCGTCCGGAGCCCGCCCGCTGGGTGGCCGCGACCTGGGGGACGCTCGTCGGTGTGATCGCCGCGGTCCTGCTCGTCTCGGGGGAGGAAGGCAGCGGTCTGAAGTCGCTGCAGAACGTGACCATCATCGCGGCCCTGCCCTTCGCGATCATCATGGCGTTCATGATGATCTCGTTCCTCCGCGACCTGCAGCGTGATCCGCTCATCCTCCGCGACAAGTACGCGGTGCGCGCGGTGCGGCACAGCGTCCGCTCGGGCTTGGAGGAGTACGGCGACGACTTCGCCCTCGTCCCCGTCGAGTACGACCATTCGACGGACGACATCGCCTGGGTGGACGAGGAGGACGTCGACGACAGCCTCGCCGAGGTGTACCAGGCGGCGACCGAGGCGATCGACGTCATCCCGGTGGACGCCGAGGAGGTCCAGGCCGACGAGACCGGATCGGGCCCGGCGGCCGGTGCGGCGGAGCCCGGTGCGGAGCCTGGTGCGGCGGAGGAGGAGCGCCCGCCCGCCCCCTGACACGCGTGCGTGTCGCTCGGACGCCGTCGTCGCGCAGTGCGGGTGGGCGCGTTTCGTCTCGTCGCTGCGCTCCTCGCTCAACGACCGGACGCGGAGTTCGCGCGTTGCGGCGGACGCTGGTGTGGGTTCCCTCCGCGGGAGGCGCGGTTCTCCGCGTCAGGGGTGACCCGGCGTCGGTCGTTGAGCGACACTTCGACTCGCTTCGCTCGCTCAGTGCGGGTCTCCGCGAGACGAAACGTGGTGACCCTGACCGGTCGTTGAGGGACACTTCGACTCGCTTCGCTCGCTCAGTGCGGGTCTCCGCGAGGCGAGACGCGATTCAGATCAGACGGCGCAACGCCTCCTCCAGGGGGATCCCCTGGGCGTCGGCGCGATCGCGAAGACGCGCGTGCTCGTCGGAGGACAGGGTGACCCGCAGTTCGATCGGCGGCACGACCGCGGCGTCGAGCCCGTCGAGCAGATCCGCGGTCTCGGCCCAGAGCGGGGTCGCCGCGACAGCCGGAGCAGCCGCGCCCGTGGCGGTCGCGGCGGAAGCGGGAGCCGACACCCCGGAGCCGGGGGCACCGACTGGGGCCTCGACGCGGCGGAAGCCCGGACCGCGCTGCGGCTCCTCCTTCTTCTGATAGGCCTTCGCCGCCGCGTTGGCACGGGCGTCGGCGGCCTCGTTCCGCGGGTGCCCGGCGTGGCCCTTGACCCACGAGAACGACACCTCGCGGCCGCGCATGGCCTCGTCGATCCCCTCCAGCAGGTCCCGGTTGAGCACGGGCCCGCCGTCGGCCTTCCGCCAGCCCCGGCGCTTCCAGCCCGGCATCCACTTGGTCACCGAGTCGATCACGTAGCGGCTGTCACATTCGATGACGAGCTCGTCCTGGATCCCCGCCGTCGCACGCAGCAGCTCGAGCACCGCCTGGAGCTCGCCCTGGTTGTTCGTCCCGTGCGCGGATCCGCCCGCGGCCCAGGTGTCCTCGTCGATGTACCAGGCCCACCCGTTGGGGCCCGGGTTGCCCAGTGCGGAGCCGTCTGCGGCGGCGGTGATCGTCATCCCTCCACCGTACGGCGCGGCGCCGACGCGGACGAAAGCCCCGGTCCGCCAGGCGCGTCCCAGGATCCTCTGGAAGCATGCCGGACATGACCGCCGTGCCGCCTCCGTCGTCGTTCGCACCGCATCCGACGACCGGCGGCTCGGGCGTGGCGGCCTTCTGCCTCGGCGTTCTCGGGGCGATGATCGGAGTCCTCCCGCAGGTCGTCGGAGGCGGACGGCTCCCCCTGCAGAACCTCTGGCCGGAGGCCGTCGGCCCCGGCGAGATGCCCTTCTCGGTGCTGCCGGTGAGTCAGTACCAGTCGACCGCCATCTTCGCGATGCTGGTGGCGGGCGGCGCGCTCGCGGGCCTCGGCATCCACGTCCTCGCCCGCCGCAGCGGGTGGGCCGCGTGGCCGGCGGCCCTGGGGCTGCTCGTCGGTCACGCCGGGGTCATCGCGCAGAGCTTCTCGGTGGTGGGACGGGGCCTGAGGATCGGATCCGAGGCGGCGGACGACCGCGCCGCGCTGTACTTCGCCGGGCTGCTGGGCGGCACGATCGCCAGCGCGCTCGTCGCCCAGGCGGCGTTCTGGACGATCTCCCGCCGTTCGGTCGGCGTCGCCGCCCTCGGCCTCGGGCTCGTCGCGGCACCGCTGGCGTCGTGGGCCGGGCTGTGGGCGGTGATGCTGGCCGGACCCGCGGCCGTCCCGCCGCTCCTGCTGTTCCTGCTCCGCTGGCTGCCCGCCGTGATCGCCGGCGCCGCCCTCGCCTGGTGCGGGCTGCGTCCTCTCGGGCGCGTCCTGACCTGGCTCCTCGTCCTCGCCGGGCTGCTGCTGATCCCCGCTCTGCTGACCGCGGTGCGCTACGCCCTGGGCCTGCGGGTGCTCGACGGCGATCTGACGGAGATGGCCGCAGCCGGAGGCCAGGTGTTCGTGCAGGCGCTCGCCGTCGGCATCCCCCTCGTCACGCTCGCGGTCGTGATGGGGATCGCCGGGCTCGTCGTCCGGGGCGTGCGCCCTGCGGCCCACCCCGCGCCGAACGCCGAGACCGTCGCGGGGACGGCCCCGGGCGCCTCCCGCGCCGAGTGACCGGAGCGGGTCCTCGCGCTCCGGCGACGGACGGCGTCACTCCAGGACGAGCCCGACCTCGAAGGAGCGCCGCCACGGCAGCGTGAGCGCGGCGATCCGCACCCCTCCCGCGGGAAGGTCGGCGTCGAGGATCCGCGTGAGCTCCTCGTGCACCACGCGCTCCGCCTCGGCCACCCGCGCGTCGTCGGCCATCGGGTAATGATCCGGGAACAGCCGCGGACCGGCGTCGACGCGGACGACGGACTGGTAGGCGAAGTCGTCGAGGAGGCGCGTCAGCAGTGCGACCCGGGCGGCGGCGGGATCGAACCCGCCGGAGCGACGGCCGATGACCGCGGCGGCGGCGACGGCGATCACGCTGCCGAGGGTGTTGCCCGCGGTGTTCCAGCCGCCGAAGGCCTCCAGCGCGTCGAGCAGGCCCGCCTCGGACAGCGCGCGGACGAGGGCCTCGTCCGCGCCGTTGGGATAGCGGACGTCGGCCAGGGCCACCCGCTCGCCGCGCGCGACCCGCTCGCGCACGAGTGCGACGGTACCGGCGACGGCGTCCTCGTCGATCGCCTCCGGCCGCCCGCGGAACATGTCGTGTCGATCGGGGTCCGGCGCGTGCAGGACGAGGGTCACGTCGGCACCGTCGGGGACCTCGTCGGCCCCCGCGGCGCGGATCTGCCGGCTCACCGACGCGGCCAGCGACATGTTCTCGTACGGCGGGACGCGGTCCAGCCCTTCCGGATCCGCGCAGGCGACCGAGAAGGACGCCCGGGCGCCCGCGAGCGTCGCGAGCGCTCGCGCGACGAGCACGGCCCCGACCTCGTCCGCGCCCGGGTACATGAGGACGCCGCGACCGGACGGCAGCATCCGCATCCAGTGGCGCAGCCAGACCTGCTCGGCGCTGCCGGCCGCGAACGGCGCGGTGTCGTCGGCGGTGATGGCGAGGAAGCCCACCGTGCCGTCCTCGGCGAGCGTGAGCGCGGAGAGGTTGACGATGTGGTTGCGGACGCGGCGCAGGGAGTAGTCGCTGACGACATGCGCGGGCACCGGCGTCAGCTCCTCCAAAGGGAGCACATCGTTCGCGTCCAGCAGGCGGTGCGCGTCGCCGCCGAGGGCGTGCAGCTCCTTGCCGTGCGCGGTCCAGTACTCCGGCTCCTCGGCGGCGGAGTAGGAGTTGCTCGCCCGGGTCACCAGCGACACGGCCGAGATCGGCAGGTCCGGTCGGGACCGGCGGATCTCGCGCAGCACGTCGAGCCGGGCGAGCACGGTCCGGGTGGAGTCGTGGCTGGTGCGGCTCGCGATGAGCCCGCCGTGCACGAGCATGTCGATCGAGACCACGAGGTGGACGGTGTCCGGATCCTGCGCGCGCTCGCGCAGCCAGGCGCCGAGCGCGTCGGCGTCTCCTGCCGTGCGGTAGGAGGGCAGGATCGAGGCCGGTGGCACGTCCAGCGCGACGCCGGCGACCGCCGCGACGTCCGCGGGGAGGCGGACGTTGACGGGCCGGTCGTCGAGGGGGAGCAGCGCGATCCGGGGGCGACGGGCGGAGGCGGGGGAAGCGGACACGAGGGCCTTTCTGAGCGGGCGAGGCGGAGGGCGAGGGGTCAGTGGCCGGGAGTCAGGGGCCGGGAGTCAGGGGCGGGCGATCGAGACCTGGTACGAGTAGCGGTCCCCGCGATAGACGGACTCGGCGTACTCGATCGGTCGGCTGCGGGCGTCGTAGGTCGTGCGCTTGACGAGGAAGGCGGGGGAGAAGGCGGGGGTCTGCAACGCCTCGGCCTGCTGTTCGTCGAGCACGATGGCGTGGATCTCCTGATCCGCGCGGACGGCGGTCAGTCCGTAGCGGGAGCGCAGGTCGTCGTAGAGGGAGTCGCCGTGGATGCCCTCCTCCAGGCCCGGGACCGCGCTCGCCGCGAGCGCGCATTCCTCCAGGCAGATGGGGACGTCGTCCGCGGTGCGGATGCGGCGGATCCGCACCACCGGCGCCCCGGGACTGAGCTGCAGCGCGTATCCGGCGGTCTGTCCGGCGGTCGCGAGCGCGATGTCGACGGACTGCGATCCGGGGCGCATGTTGCGCATCCGCATGTCCTCCGAGAACGAGGTGAGCTCGAAGGTCTTGCTGATCCGGGTGGCGCTGACGAAGGTGCCGGCGCCCTGCAGCCGGTACACGAGGCCGTCCCGTTCCAGCTCGTCCAGGGCGCGGCGGACGGTCTGCCGGTTGACCTCCAGGGCCTCGGCGAGCTCGCGTTCGGTGGGGAGGCGCTCGTGGGGCGCCAGACCCTGGTCGATCACCTCCTCCAGGTGCCGACGTACGCGCTCGTGCTTCGTCCCGGCTTCGGATGCGCCCACAGATCCTCCTTTGGTTCGAACCAATCTTGACGACAAGGTCTGTGCTGTGTCAATGTCGTTCTCCAACACCCCGTGATTGGTCTATTCCAATCTCATGTTCCTCAAGGACGAGCGGAGATCAGCGATGCACCACACCCTGAACAAGACGCGGCGCGGCCTCGTGGCCGGCGCGGTGACCGTCGCGACCGTCGCGGCGCTCGCGGGCTGCTCCGGCGGCGATGCCGGCGCGGACGGCAAGACGGAGATCACCTTCTCCTACCTCTGGGGCGGAGAGGAGGCCAAGGCGCTGGAGGAGATCATCGCCGACTTCAACGCGAGCCAGGACGAGATCGTCGTCAAGGGCGTCTCCAGCCCCGACACGCAGAAGCAGCTCACGTCCATGTCGTCGTCGAAGGGGTCCTTCGACATCTCCGACAACTTCGGCAACTCCGTCGGCGCGTGGGCCTCGAAGGGCATCCTCGCCCCGCTCGACGACGCCATCGCCGCCGAGAAGATCGACGTCGACGACTTCGTGCCCAGCGCCATGGAGCAGATGACCTACGAGGGCAAGACATACGCCCTCCCGATCGCGATCCACAGCTTCCAGCTCCTGTACAACAAGACGCTGCTGGACGAGGCCGGCATCACGCCCCCCACCACCATGGACGAGCTCGCCGCGGCGGCGAAGGCGCTGACCAAGGTCGAGGGCGGTCGGATCACCCAGCTCGGTCTCGGGTCCGCCAACGACAGCACCACGCTCACGACCCTCGGGTTCGCCTTCGGCGGCAGCTGGGACGGCGCGGACGGCCCCACGCCCGCAGAGCCCGGCAACCTCCAGGCGCTGGAGTGGTACCAGCAGAACGTGGTCGAGCCGGTGGGCGCGGACAAGATGGCCGCGTTCGTCTCGGGGCAGGGCGAGTACCTGTCCGCCCAGGACCCGTTCTTCAGCGGACGCGTCGCCATGATCATCGACGGCGAGTGGCGCTCGGCCAGCGCGGCGAAGGTCGCTCCGGAGCTCGACTGGGGCGTCACGGCGATCCCCGCGGCGACCCCGGCGCTCGCCGGCAGCACGCAGGTGACCTCCAGCACGCTGTTCATCCCCGCGAACTCGCAGCACAAGGAGGAGGCCGCGACGTTCCTGGCCTACCTGGTCGGCGAGGAGCCGATGGAGAAGTTCAGCCTCGCGCTCGGGAACCTCCCCGCGCGCACGTCGGTGGCCGGCAGCGACGCCTACAGCGACCTCAAGGACTTCTCCGTGTGGGCCGACGCGGCGTCCTCGCCCAACGCGCGCTCGCTGGCCAGCAAGCCCTACAGCGCCGAGTACGCGACCGACCTCGCGACGGCCTTCGACGAGGTCGTGCGGCTGACCGCGACGCCGGAGAAGGCGATCGCCACGGTCGAGTCGCGCATGGCGAACTACTCCGCGAAGTGACCGGTCCCCGATGACCAGCGCACTGTCGCGGGAGCGCGCCCGCCCCGGCACCGGGTCCGCCCGGCCCCGGGGCGGGCACGCCGGGGCGCGATCCCGGCGCAGCAGGAGGACGACCTTCATCGGCCTGGCCTTCGCCGCGCCCTTCATCGTCGGGTTCCTGTTCCTGTTCGCCTACCCGATCGCGGCGTCGGCCTTCTACAGCTTCACCGACTTCAACCTCTTCCAGGCCCCGGAATGGGTGGGCCTCGACAACTACGTCCAGATGTTCGGCGACGGCGTCTTCTGGAAGTCGCTCGCCAACACCGCGATCCTCACGGTCTTCGGCGTGCCGCTCGCGATCGGGATCGCCCTGGCCGGGGCGCACCTGCTCAACACCCCGGTGCGCGGTCAGCCGCTGTACCGCGCCCTCGTGTACCTGCCCTCCATCGTGCCGGTGGTCGTGGGCGGGTACCTGTGGCGCTGGCTGCTGAACGCCGAGTACGGCTTCATCAACCACTTCCTGTCCTGGTTCGGGATCACCGGACCCGCCTGGCTGCAGGAGCCGGACTGGACGAAGCCCGCGATCATCCTGATGTCGCTGTGGACGGTGGGCGGGACCATGATCATCTACCTCGCCGCTCTCCAGGAGGTGCCCAAGGAGCTCTACGAGGCGGCGGAGCTGGACGGCGCCGGCATCTGGCGTCGCTTCACGAACGTCACCTGGCCGACCGTCTCGCCGGTGACGCTGTTCCAGGTGATCGTGAGCATCATCGGGTTCCTGCAGATCTTCACGCAGCCGTACATCCTGTCCCAGGAACGGCTGAACCAGGCGGGATCGGGGCCGGGGCAGTCGATGCTCTCCTACGCGATGTACCTCTACCAGAACGCGTTCGTGTTCCTGAAGATGGGCTACGCCTCCGCGATGGCCTGGACGCTGTTCCTCGTCACGCTCGTCGTGAGCCTGATCGTGCTCGCGTCCTCCCGGAAGTGGGTGCACGATGGCTCGCGCTGACTCCCCCGTCGTCGCCGTCGCGCGTCGGCCTCGCTCCCGTCGCACCTGGCGGCGGATCCGGCAGCAGGTCTCGGTCGCGCTGCTCGCGCTGCTGTTCCTCTTCCCGCTGCTGGTGATGCTGTCGACCGCGTTCAAGACGCCCACGGACGTGTTCTCCTCCCCGCCGACGCTGCTTCCGCGGGAATGGACGCTCGACAACTTCGCCCAGGCGTTCGAGCAGATCCCGGTGTGGCGCTACCTCGCCAACACGCTGTTCGTCTCCGGGATGAGCATCCTCGGCACGGTCGTGTCCTGCCCCCTCGTCGCCTACGCCCTGGCGAAGGTGCGCTGGCGGGGCGCCCGTCCGCTGCTGATCCTGGTCCTGGCGACCATGATGCTGCCGCCGCAGGTGACGCTCATCCCGCTGTTCCTGGTCTGGAACGGGCTGGACGCGACGAACTCCTACCTGCCGCTGATCGTGCCCACGTTCCTCGGGACGCCGTTCTTCATCTTCATGATCCGCCAGTTCCTCCTCGCCGTGCCGGACGAGCTGATCGAGGCGGCCCGGCTGGACGGCGCGTCCGAGTTCCGCACCTATGCGACGATCGTGCTGCCCCTGGCGCGACCGGCGATCGTCACGGCGGCGATCTTCCAGTTCGTCTGGGCCTGGACCGACTTCCTCAATCCCCTCATCTATCTGAACGACGAATCGACCTACACGCTGTCCATCGGGCTGTAC
Source organism: Microbacterium resistens (assembly GCF_021172025.1). Lineage (NCBI taxonomy): Bacteria > Bacillati > Actinomycetota > Actinomycetes > Micrococcales > Microbacteriaceae > Microbacterium > Microbacterium resistens. Next base: position 2,569,370 of record NZ_CP082781.1, on the reverse strand, counting down.
GCCTTCTTCGGTGAGAACGACGTGGCCTGGGGTCCGCTGATGGCGGCGTGCGCGATGTTCACGCTGCCCGCCGTCATCATCTTCCTCATCGGCCAGAAGTTCTTCATCGGCGGTGCCAGCGCAGGAGCCCTCAAATGACGCAACCCCTCTTCTCCCCGCTCGACCGGCTCGCCGGCGGTCTCGTCGCGTCCGTTCAGGCGACCGACGCGAGCCCGGTCCGGGACCCGGACGTGATCGCCGCGCTCGCCGGCGCGGCGCTCCTCGGCGGGGCCTGCGGGCTCCGGCTGAACGGACCGGTGGACGTGGCGCGGGCGCGGGAGCGCACCGATGTGCCCCTCATCGGCCTGCACAAGGTCGACAACGGCGTGCGCAACATCATCACGCCGACCCTGGAGCTGGCCAGGGGCCTGGCCCGGGCCGGGGCCGACCTCATCGCCGTGGACGCCACGGAAGAGGCGCTCGGCGACGACTTCGGGCTCCTCGCGGCGATCGTCGAGGAGACCGGCGTGCCCGTGATGGCCGACGTCTCGACCCTCGCCGAGGGGATCCGGGCCAGGGAGCACGGCGCCGCGGTGGTGGGCACCACGCTGTCCGGGTACACGCCCCAGTCCGCCGGGCGCGGCGACGGGCCCGACCTCGCGCTCGTGGCGGAGCTCGTCGCCGCGGGGATCCCCACCATCGCCGAAGGGCGGTACCAGACCGTCGACCAGGTCGCGCGGGCCTTCGACGCCGGCGCGCTCGCCGTGGTGGTGGGCGGGGCGATCACGGATCCGATCGCCATCACCGCGCGGTTCGTCGCCGCCACGCCCCGCGCCCGCGACGCGCTGGCGGCCGGAGGGGTGCGGTGATCGTCGGCGTGGACATCGGCGGCACGAAGATTGCCGTCGCCGGGTTCGACCGTGACGGCGACCACGTGCGCCGAGCGACGGCGACCGTCACCGCGCGCACGCCGGCGCTCGCCGGAGGCACCGCGATCCTGGAGACCGTGACCGACCTCGTCCGTGCCGCGTGCGGATCCTCGACCCCGACGGCGATCGGGGTCGGCACGGCCGGCGTGATCGACGCCGCCGGATCCGTCGCCTCGGCGACGGACGCGATCCGGGAGTGGACCGGCTTCCCCCTCGGCGCGCTCCTGGCCGAGCGGACCGGCGTCCCGACGACGGTCGTGAACGACGTGCACGCAGCCGCCGTGGCGGAGGCGCGGATCGGAGCGGGCGCCGGGGCGCGGACGCTGCTCGTCGTCACGGTGGGCACGGGGATCGGCGGCGCCGTCGTGATCGACGGCGAGCTGCACCGCGGGGCCACCGGCACGGCCGGATCCCTCGGGCACGTCGACGTCCTCGCCCCCGAGCGGCTGGCGACGCGGCGGTGCTCCTGCGGCGTCGAGGGCCACGTGGAGGCGATGGCGTCCGGGCCCGCGCTGGAGCGCCGCTTCGCGGAGAGATCCGGGTCCCCACGGCCCCTGCGGGAGGTGGCCGCCCTCGCCGTGGCCGGCGACCCGGTCGCTCTCGACGTGATCGCCGAGGGCGCGCGTCTCCTGGGGCATGCGCTGGCCAGCGCCAACGCACTCATCGACGCGGACACGATCGTCGTCGGCGGCGGCGTCGCCGAGATCGGGGACCGCTATCGCGCCGCGGTGGCCGATGCCTACCGCGAACGGGCGATGCCGGGCCCGCGGGCGGCCCGTGTGCGGGCCGCCGCTCTGGGCGTCGAGGCGACGCTCACCGGTGCGGCGCTGCTCGCGCTGGCCGCCTGAGCGCGCCCCTCAGCCCTCGTCCGCGGGGTGGTCTTTCGCGCTCGCGGCCGCAGACCCGTCGGCGTCGGCGGGATCCGGCGGAGCGGCGGTGGCGGCGTCCGCGGCTTCCGGGGCAGGCGGGGCGACGGGGAAGACGATCGACGTCGAGCCGGCGGCGAGGCCGATGCCCGTCGGGTCCGCGGCCGGTGCCGGATCCAGGCGCTCAGCCGCGCTCTGCGTGTCCAGCGGCTCCGAGGGCAGGCCCGCCCACTCCTGCTGTTCGTGCTGCGGTCGCGGTGTGAACAGTCCCATGCCTCCATTGTGCGCCCGGCGGGCGACGTCGGGGCGGTCAGGCCGGGTCGGCCTGACGGACCGCGTCGACGAGGGTGCGCCAGGGACCGTCGAGCTGCGTCTCGGGCAGCTCGCGCTCGCGCCGGCCCGCCGGGGTGCGCGCCTCGATGCGCCAGCGGAACCGGTCGGCGCCGGGCTCGTCCCGGTCCGGCGCGTCCCACGGGCACCGCTCGACCAGGGAGATCCAGCGCTCCTCCTCGTCCGGTGCGGGCATCGCCCGCCACCGCCGCGGGATACCGGCGATCCCGCCCGTACGGATGACGATCACCACGACCGCGGAGGCCGTTGCGTTCCCCGGCTCGGATCCGTTCCCCGGCTCCGATTCGTTCCCCGGCCCCGCCCCGTTCCCCGGCCGCGGCCCGGCGCTCCCCGACTCGTCGTCCTCGGGGCCCGGCGCGGGGCCTGCGCCCAAGTCGGGCGCGGGGCTGGAGTCGGGCCAGGGGCTGGGGTCCGGGCGCCGCTCGTCGGACGCATCCGCATCCTCCGGACTCACCCGGTCATCGGGCGGTGTCGGCTCGCGCATCGTGGTCCTCCTCCAGGACGCCGACGTCGGTCCACGCGGCGCGCAGGGCCGCGACCGTCTTCTCCCCGGCCTCGGCGGCCGCGTCGAGCGTCGCCCGCGCGAACGTCGCGAAGGTCGCGGTCGCGGGGAGACCGCCGGTGAGCGCACGGTACCAGACACCGCCGGCGGCCTCCCAGGCGTTGCCCCCGAGTGCCTGTGCGAACAGCGCGAAGGCGCGGTTCGGGATGCCGGAGTTGATGTGCACGCCGCCGTTGTCCTCCGTCGTGTCCACGAAGTCGCGCATGTGAGCGGGTTGCGGATCCCGCCCCAGCTCATCGTCGTCGTAGGCCGTGCCGGGCTGGATCATCGAGCGCAGAGCCCGGCCCTGCACCGCCTCCGTGAAGATCCCCTCGCCCACCAGCCACGTGGCCTCCTCTGCGCTCTGGCCGCGCAGATGCTGCTCGGTGAGGACGCCGATCACGTCGGCGATCGACTCGTTGAGGGCTCCGGACTGGCCCTGGTACGCCAACCCGGCCGTCGCCTGGATCACGCCGTGCCCGAGCTCGTGCCCGATGACGGACACGGATCCGGTGAAGCCGCGGAACACCTCTCCGTCGCCGTCCCCGAACACCATGCGCTCCCCGTCCCAGAACGCGTTGTCGTAGTCGACGCCGTAGTGCACGGTCGCGTGCAGCGGCGCGCCGGCGCCGTCGAGGGAGTCGCGGGCGAACGCGTCGAGCAGCAGGTCGAAGGTGGCGCCGAGGCCGTCGAACGCCTCGTTGGCCGCGGTATCGGCCACCGGGGGATCGTCCTCGCGGCGGACCACGATGCCCGGCAGCTCCTCCGTCCCGCCCGCGTCGCTGATCGTGCGGTCCGGAGCCGCCGAGACCTCGGCGACGAGCGTGCCGTCCTCGCCGATCGACAGCTCGAGCTGTCGCCGCAGCGGCGGGCGCCCCGCGGTCAGCGTCTGGCGCGCCGCCTGCGCGGCCTGGGGGAAGCGTTCGGACTCCGCGAGCCTCGCCAGCAGATAACCCGGGACGATGCCCGGTCCGGTGATGTGTCGTCCGTCCATGTCGCCTCCGGTCTCGTTCCCCGGTGCCGACGATACGCCGCGCCGCCGACATGCGGACAGGTCGGGACGCTCGTCCATCCGAGTATCTTTGTGTGATCCAAGGACGAAGATCATGCGGAGGCAGCGTGAACGCGGCGGCACACACCCCCCATTCCGCGGGTGACCTCTTTCAGCTCATCCGCACGGGGAGGGCGCAGTCGCGCGCGGACCTCGCCCGGCTGACCGGGTTGTCCGCCTCCACGGTCGCCCTGCGGGTGGAGGAGCTGATCGCCCGGGACTACGTGGAGGAGACCGGCCACGGCGAGTCCCGTGGCGGCCGGCGTCCCCGTGTCCTGGCGGTGAAGGCGGGCGGCGGCGTCGTCGTCGGGATCGACCTGGGCGAGCGCCACGCGACGTTCGCGCTGCTGGACCGCCGCGGGGACGTGGTCTCCTCGGCGGTCGAGGAGATCTCGCTGCTCGACGGGGTGGAGACGGTGGTCGCGCTGCTGTGGAAGCGGGCGCGCGAGCTCGCCGCCGCACACGGGGATCGGGTCGTCGAGGGGGTCGCGCTGACGGTTCCCGGGCCGGTGGACTCCCGGACGTCGCGGCTGCTGGCGCCGTCGCGCATGCCGGGCTGGAACGGCGTCGACGTCGGCGAGGTCCTGCGTGCGATGACCGGGCTGCCGGTCCTCGTCGAGAACGACGCGAACGCCATGGCCGTGGGGGAGTACGTCGCCCGCGGCGGCACGGACGAGCAGCTCGTCTTCGTCAAGGCCGGCAGCGGGATCGGCTGCGGCGTCGTGGTGGACGGCGCGGTCTACCGCGGCTTCCGCGGCGTCGCCGGCGACATCAGCCACGTCTCGCTGCACAACGCGCCCCCGGTGATCTGCTCCTGTGGGCGCGTGGGGTGCCTGGACGTCGTCGCGAGCGGCGCGGCGATCGTGGACGCGCTGAGGGATGCGGGCGTCGAGGTCGCCGACCTCGACGACGTGCTCGTGCTCGCGCGCGACGCCCATCCGAAGGCGACGTCCCTGCTGCGCGAGGCCGGGACCCGAGCCGGCGAGGTCCTGGCCACGATCATCAACTTCTTCAATCCCCAGACTCTGGTGCTCGGCGGGCGGCTGCCGACCGCGGACGCCTTCGTCGCGGGCGTGCGCCAGGCGCTGTTCACCCTCTGCCTGCCGATGTCCACCGACCTCCTGGAGATCTCGACCAGCCGGGCCGGCGTGCTGGCCGGGGCGCGCGGCGTCGCGTGGTCCCTCCTGGAACAGCTCCTGGAGCCCTCGCGCATCGACGCCTCCTCCGCCTGACCCGCTCCCGCCCGTCCCTGCCTCGTCGACCCCTGTCCCGATCTGCACATCCCGTCCCGATCTGCACAGGTTTCTCGCGGATCCGTGCGCGGATCGGACCCCGGTGTGCAGATCGGGCATCGCCGCCAGCGCCAGGATCGACAAAAGTAGTCGAACTAAGATCGATGATCGCACTAAGCTGGCCGGGTGACCGATCGCGCTCCCCTTCCCCGAATCGCGATCGCCGGCATGGCGATCGAGTCCAGCACGTTCTCGCCGCACCGCGCCGGTGAGCGCGACTTCCAGCGGATCGAGGGCGAAGACCTCGTCCAGCGCTACGACGCGCTGCGCGGGGGCGAGCTCACGGATCGCGCCGAGTGGCTGCCCGTCTACTACGCCCGGTCCATCCCCGGCGGCGCGGTGCTGCCGGAGGTCTACACGTCCATCAAGGCGCGGATCTGCGCGGGGCTCGCCGAGCTCGTCGCCCAGGAGGGCGGCCTGGACGGTCTGTTCTTCGACATCCACGGCGCGATGAGCGTCGTCGGGATGGACGATGCCGAGGGCGACCTGATCACCGCGATCCGCGAGGTCATCGGCCAGGACGTCGTCGTCTCGGCGTCCATGGACCTGCACGGGAACGTGTCCCGGACCCTCATCGAGAACGTCGACCTCATCACCTGCTACCGGCTCGCTCCGCACGAGGACACCTGGGAGACCCGCGACCGGGCGATCCGGAACCTCGTCGAGGCGCTGGAGACGGACGCGGAGACCCACAAGGCGTGGGTACGCGTGCCCATCCTCCTTCCCGGCGAGAAGACGAGCACCCGGGTGGAGCCCGCGAAGGGCCTGTACGCGCGGATCCCCGAGGTGGAGGCTCGCGACGGCGTCATCGACGCGGCGATCTGGATCGGCTACGCCTGGGCGGACGAGCCGCGCTGCCACGCGACGGTCGTCGTCACCGGCACCGACGAGGCCGTCACCGCCGCGGCGGCCGAGGAGCTGGGCCGGGCGTTCTGGGACGTCCGGGACGAGTTCGAGTTCGTGGGCCCTCCCGGGACTCTGGATGACGGGGTCGCGGCGGGACTCGCGGCCACCGACACGCCGTACTTCATCAGCGACTCGGGCGACAACCCGGGCGCCGGCGGGACCGGCGACGTGACCTGGACGCTCGCGCAGCTGCTGCAGAAGCCGGAGCTCACCGGTCCCGACGCCCCGGTCGTGCTCTGCGCCTCCGTCTTCGACAAGGGCGCGATCGACATCCTGCGCACGCACGCCGTCGGCGACGCCGTCTCGGTCGAGGCCGGCGCACGCGTCGACCACGGTCCGCACGGGCCGGTCCGCATCGAGGGGATCCTGCACAGCCTGCACGAGGGCGACCCCGACGCGGGCGGCATCGCCGTCATCCGCGTCGGCGGGCTCCACGTGATCGTGACGGAGTTCCGCAAGGCCTATCACGACGTCTCGGACTTCACCTCCATCGGGCTCGACCCGGAGGCGGCGCAGATCGTGGTGACGAAGATCGGATACCTCGAGCCGGAGCTGTACGCGATCATGCGCGGGTGGACGCTCGCCCTCACCCCCGGCGGGGTGGACCAGGACCTCGAGCGCCTGGGGCACCACCGCATCCAGCGCCCCATGCACCCCTTCGACGCGTTCCCGTCCGACCCCGACCTCACCGCCGAGATCGTCCGCTGATCTCGGGTCGGCGCGTTTCGTCTCGGTCCTCCTTCGTCGGTGCTCGCTCAACGACCGGTGCTTTGCCGCCTCGGTCGTTGAGCGACACGTCGACTCGCTGCGCTCGCTCCGTGCAGGTCTCCGCGAGACGAAACGATCTCCTCCTCCGGTCGTTGAGCGAGCGAAGCGAGACGAAACGCGCTCACCATGTTTCGACTCGTCGCTGCGCTCCTCGCTCAACGACCGGTGCTTCCCGGCCCAGGGATGAAACGGCTTCCTCCGTCTTTGTGACGGAAACGTAACCAATCTGGCTATTCTTGGCGTACTTACTTCGGCAATGATTCTAAGTACGCTGATTGCAGGACGATCTCGTTCGGCGTCCCGCGTCCACAAACAAGGAGGTTTCATGCGTACTCAGTCGCTGCGACGACGGCTGCTCGCCCCGGTGGGCGCGCTGGCGGTCGCGACGCTCGCCCTCACCGCCTGCCAGGGCACCGCCCAGGCCGGCCAGGGCGGCGGCGAGAAGAAGGACAGCGTCAGCTTCGCTCTCCAGGTGGGGACCGGGCCGAACTGGATCCTGCCGATCTCGACGCCGGACACGATGGCCACGCACAACAGCGCCATCAAGGCCACCATGTGGCCGCGCCTGTTCGAGTACAACGGCGTCGACGGGGAGATGGGCTGGGACGAGGCGGCCTCGGCGGCCAAGTCCTACGAGTTCTCCGAGGACCTCAAGACCATCACGATCACGCTGAACGACCTCGACTGGTCCGACGGCGAGCCCGTCACCTCGCGCGACGTGGAGTTCTGGTACAACCTCGTCCGGTTCAACGGCGAGAAGACCGGCGGCTACTCCGCGGGCCTCATGCCCGACAACATCACGGCGTTCACGACCATCGACGAGAAGACCTTCTCGCTCACGATGGACAAGGTGTACAACGAGGAGTTCCTCGTCGGCAACCAGCTCAGCCTGATGTACCCGATGCCGCAGCACGTGTGGGACAAGACCAGCGCGGACGGCGAGATCGGCGACCACGACCGCGACGCCGCCGGCGCCGCGCAGGTCCTGGACTACCTCTTCAGCGAGGCGAAGGACATGAAGACCTACGCCACGAACCCGCTGTGGAAGACCGTCTCCGGGCCGTACACGGTCAAGAGCTGGTCCGACTCCGGCGTCGTGGAGCTCACCGCCAACGAGAAGTACACGGGCGTCGACAAGCCGAAGATCCCGAACGTGAAGTTCCTGCCGTTCACCTCGGCCGACGCGGAGATGAACGTCGTGCGCTCGGGCGATGTGGACTACGGCTACATCACCAGCTCGCAGCTCACGAACGAGAAGCAGTTCACCGACCTCGGCTACCGCGTCGAGCCGTGGGCCGGCTGGTCGATCACCTACATGCCCTACAACTTCGCCAACCCGGAGAAGGGCGCCTTCTACAAGCAGCTCTACGTCCGCCAGGCGCTGCAGCACGCCGTCGACCAGCCGACGATCTCGGACGTCATCTGGCACGGCGCGGCCACCCCGGACTACGGCCCGATCCCGCAGACCGCGGAGTCGGACGGCCTCTCGGACGTGCAGAAGGACAACCCGTACCCGTTCGACCTGGACAAGGCCGAGAAGCTCTTCACCGACCACGGCTGGGAGAAGGGCAAGGACGGCACCCTCGAGTGCGTGAACGCCGGAGCAGGCGCCGACCAGTGCGGTGAGGGCATCGCGGCGGGCGCGAAGGCGGAGATCGTCGTCACGACCCAGAGCGGCTCGCAGGAGACCGACAACATGATGGCCGAGATCCAGTCGTCCCTCGCCAAGATCGGCGTGAAGATGACGATCGACTCGAAGCCCCTGGACAGCGTTCTCACGCAGGCCCAGGAGTGCAAGACCGGATCGACCTGCACGTGGGAGCTCGTCTTCTTCGGCACCGCAGGCAGCTGGTACTTCCCGCCCTACGCCACCGGTGAGCGCGTGTTCGCGAAGGACACCAAGTGGAACGCGGGCCAGTACGACAACCCGGAGGCCGAGAAGCTCGTCCAGGAGATGGCCTACTCGACCGACCCCGACATCGCCAAGAAGTACTCCGAGTTCCTCGCCACGGACCTCCCGGTGATGTGGATGCCGAACCCGGTGTACCAGGTGTCCGTCGTGCGCGAGGGCCTCGACATCGCCCACCAGGACCCGGGCGCGTCGTTCCTGCCGCAGCGCTGGTCCTGGACCGACTGAGAGAGAACGGATGAGCGGGGTGGAAGCGACGCGCACAGCGACGACGGACCGAGCGACGAAGGAACAGCGGACCCGGAACCGGTTCTGGTGGTATCTGCTCAGGCGGATCGGCCAGGGGGTCGTCGTCATCCTCATCGTGACGCTGATCGTGTTCGCGTTGCTCCACCTCGCCCTCCCCGAGGGCCCCGCGGTCGGGGTCCTCGGGATGCAGGCCACGCAGGAGCAGATCGACGCCTTCAACCGGGAGAACGGCTTCGACCTGCCCGTCTGGCAGCAGTATTTCCACTTCCTCGGGCAGCTCGCCACCGGCGACCTCGGGGACTCGTTCAAGCTGAACCGCCCGGTCGCCGACGCGATCGGCCAGCGCCTGCCGAAGACGCTGGTGCTCGCCCTCATCTCGATGATCGTGGCGCTCATCATCGCCATCCCGATGGGCATCTTCCAGGCCGTGCGCCGGGGCAAGCCCAGCGACTACGCGCTCACCACCTGGAACTTCATCGTCTACTCGACGCCGTCGTTCTTCCTCGGCCTCATCCTCGTGATCGTCTTCTCCCAGTGGCTGCCGTGGTTCCCCGCGCAGGCCCCGCAGGGGGACACGGTCGGGGACGTGCTGGCGAACCCGGCCGCTCTCGTCCTGCCCGTCGCCACGGCCGCGCTCGCGATCATCGCGACCTTCTCGCGGTACATGCGCTCCTCGACGATCGACAACCTCTCCGAGGACTACGTCCGCACGGCCCGCGCGAAGGGCACGCCGGTGCCGGTCGTCATCACGCGGCACGTCGTGCGCAACTCGCTCACGCCGGTGATCGCGATGCTCGGCTACTACCTGCCGGTGATGTTCGGCGGGATGATCGTGGTCGAGTCGCTCTTCAACTACCCGGGCATGGGGCTGCTGTTCTGGACCTCGGCGCAGACCTCCGACTACCCCGTGCTGCTCGGCTGCATCCTCGTGATCGCGCTCGCCACGGTCGTCGGGTCGCTCCTGGCCGACATCATCCAGGCCCTCCTGGACCCGCGCACCCGAGAGGAGCTCTCGTGAGCACGACCGCCGCCGCATCCGCCCCGCGGACCATGGGCCCGCGCCGCCGCGCGCTGCGCCGCTTCCTGCAGAACAAGCTCGCCGTCTTCGGCATCGTCACGATCGTCCTGTTCCTCATCTTCTGCTTCCTGGGACCCCTCGTGCACCCCACGGACCAGGTGCACACCGACCTCAAGAGCGTGATGCTGCCCCCGGGGACCGCGGGCCACCCCCTCGGGACGGACGACGTCGGCTACGACGTGCTCGGGCGCCTCATGGTCGGCGGACAGATCTCCATCCTCATCGGCCTGGCCGCGGGCATCCTCGCGACCGTGATCGGGACGCTGTGGGGCGCGATCGCCGGATACGTCGGCGGGGTCGTGGACACCGTCATGATGCGCGTGGTCGACGCGGGCATCGCGATCCCGGCGACCTTCCTGCTGCTGATCCTCTCCGCGATCCTGCGCCCGAGCGTCCCGCTGATGATCTGCGTGATCGGGCTCGTGTCGTGGCTCGTCCCCGCGCGGCTGGTGCGCGCCGAGTCCATCTCGCTGAAGTCCCGGGAGTACGTGCTCGCGCTCAAGGCGATGGGCGGGTCCCACTCGCGGGCCGTGCTCCGCCACATCGTGCCGAACACCGTGGGCACGATCGTCGTGAACGCCACGTTCCAGGTGGCGGACGCCATCCTCCTCGTCGCCTACATCTCCTTCCTCGGCATGGGCCTGCAGAAGCCCGCGACCGACTGGGGCGCGATGCTCACGAGCGGCATCACCTACACCTACGCCGGCGCATGGTGGCTCATCTTCCCCGCCGGCTTCTGCATCGTGCTGACCGTCTGCGCGTTCAACAGCATCGGCGACGGCCTGCGCGACTTCTTCGACGTGAAGGGGCGGACCGCATGAGCGACGCACTCCTCTCCCTCTCCGGCCTGTCGGTCGTCTTCCGCACCGAGGACGGACCGGTCCACGCGGTCAAGGGCATCGACCTCGACGTGCGCCCTGGCGAGGTGCTGGCGCTGGTCGGCGAGTCCGGATCCGGCAAGTCCGTCACCGCCATGGCCGTCCTGCAGCTCCTGCCGCGCACCGCGACGGTGACCGGATCCGTGACGCTCGGCGGACGCGAGCTGCTGGGTCTTCCCGAGGCGGAGATGAACCGCGTCCGCGGCGGCGAGATCTCGATGGTCTTCCAGGAGCCGATGACCGCCCTCAACCCGAGCATGCGGATCGGCGACCAGATCACCGAGGCGATCCTCAACCACGGCTCCCCCTCCAAGACGGAGGCGTGGGAGCGCGCGGTGGAGCTGCTGGGCCGCGTGGGGATCCCCGACCCGGCGCGGCGCGCGAAGAGCTACCCGCACGAGCTGTCGGGCGGTCAGCGTCAGCGCGTCGTGATCGCGATCGCGCTCGCGTGCGAGCCGCAGCTCATCATCGCGGACGAGCCCACCACCGCGCTCGACGTGACCGTGCAGGCCGAGATCCTGGACCTCATCCGTCGCCTCGCCGCGGATCTCGGGACGGCGTTCCTGCTGGTCACCCACAACATGGGCGTCGTGGCGGACATCGCCGACCGCGTGGCCGTGATGTACCGGGGCGACATGGTGGAGGTCGGCGAGACGCGGCGCGTGCTCACCGACCCGCAGGAGGACTACACGAAGCGGCTCCTCGCCGCCGTGCCGACCCTGCCGGATCTCGCCTCCGTCGTCGAGCGGGAGCCCGAGTCCGCATCGATCCCCGCGCCGGTACTGGAGCTGACGGACGCAGCCGTCACCTACCGTCGCGGCGGGCGGTCCTTCCAGGCCCTCAGCGACGTGAACATCCGGATCGCACCCGGCGAGATCCTGGGGCTGGTGGGCGAGTCCGGATCCGGCAAGTCCACGCTCGGCCGGGCCGCGCTGGGACTTCTTCCCCTGTCCGGCGGGAGCATGACGCTGTTCGGCGAGCGGATCGGGCGCGGAGGGGTGTCGCGGCGGAGGGAACGCGAGCTCCGCGGACGCACCGGCGCGATCTTCCAGGATCCCGGATCCAGCCTCGACCCGCGGATGACCATCGGCGAGGCGATCGCGGAGCCGATGCTCGTGCAGCGGCGTCGTCACGCCACGACGCCGGCGCAGCGCCGGGCGCGGGTGGCCGAACTGCTCGAGGCCGTGGAGCTGCCGCGCGACTACGCGAACCGGTATCCGCACGAGCTCTCCGGCGGACAGCGGCAGCGGATCGGCCTCGCGCGGGCCATCGCCCTGGAGCCGGAGCTGATCATCGCGGACGAGCCGACCTCCGCGCTCGACGTCTCCGTGCAGGCCGCGGTCCTCGAGGTGCTGCGCTCCCTCCAGGAGCGGATGGGCTTCGCCTGCCTGTTCATCAGCCACGACCTCGCCGTCGTCCACGAGATCTCGGATCGGGTCGCGGTGATGCTGCAGGGGCGGATCGTCGAGCTCGGCTCCGCGGACGAGGTGCTGCTGGCCCCGCAGCACGAGTACAGCCGGCGCCTGCTCGCCGCTGTCCCCGTGCCGGATCCGGACCAGCAGGCGCGGCGTCGGGAGGAGCGGCTCGCCGCGCGGGCGGCCGCCCGATGAGCTCGGGCGGTGTGCTCGGTCTGGATGTCGGCGGATCGAGCGTCAAGTTCCTGCTCGCGGACGGGACGGTGCGGGAGCGCCCGGAGCCGATCCTCCGCGGCCGCAGGGAGACCCCGGCGGACGATCCGGTCGAGGGCCTGCGCGCGATCGCCGAGGAGGTGCGCGGGACCGGCGCGGAGCCGGCGCGGATCGTCGTGTCGATCCCCGGCATCGTCGACGAGGAGCGCGGCGCGGTCATCCGCTCCACGAACGTGCCCGCTCTGGACGACACCCCGCTCGCGCAGGAGCTCGGCGCGCGCACGGGCGTCCCGGTGACGGTCATCAACGACGGCCACGCCGCAGCGATCTCCGAGGCCGCGTGGGGCGCCGGTGCGGGACACGAGGACGTCTTCGTCCTGGCGCTCGGGACCGGGATCGCCGGGGCGCACGTCGTCCGCGGCGAGGTCGTCCCCGGGGCGCACGGGTCCGCCGGCGAGCTCGGGCACATCACGATCGAGCCCGGCGGGCGGGTCTGCTCGTGCGGTCGGCGTGGGTGCCTGGAGACCGTGATCGGCGCTCCCGCCCTGGCCGAGGCCTGGCGTGCGGCGGGAGGAAGCGGCGGTCCGGAGCAGTTGCTCGCCGCGTACGGCGAGGGGAGCCGCGAGGCCGCGAGCGTCGTCGAGCATGCGGCGGAGGGCCTGGCCGAGGCGATCCTGACGCTCTGCGCCCTGGTGGATCCGGGGTGCATCGTGGTCGGCGGGGGACTCGCGGCGGCGCCGCACCATCTCGTCTCCCTCGCCCGAGACGCGGCGATGGCGCGGGCGAGCTTCCACCGGATCCCCGCGATCGTCCCCGCGGCGCTCGGCGGATGGGCCGGCGCCTACGGCACGGTGCTCCGCGGCCTCGCCGACGCCCGCGTCGCCCTCCCCTGACGCGCCCCCGCGTCGGCCTCCCGGTCGTTGAGCGAGGAGCGCAGCGACGAGACGAAACGTGGCGACCCGGGGCTGCGGCGTGGGTGCGGCCGCTGCGCGATGGCCTCGTCCGTCGCGCGGTCCCCCGCCGTCCTTCGGTCGGCTCCCGCCAGGCCCGATGCCAGCGCGTCGGACGAGGCCATCGCTCCGCTCAGCTCCGGGTCACCCCTCCCTCCGGTCGTTGAGCGAGGAGCGGAGCGACGAGTCGAAACGTGGCGACCCGGGGTGGGGGCGTTTCGTCTCGCTGCGCTCGCTCAACGACCGACAACCCTCCCTCCGGTCGTTGAGCGAGGAGCGCAGCGACGAGACGAAACGTGGTGACCCAACCCTGCTTCGTTTCGTCTCGCTTCGCTCGCTCAACGACCGACCGCGAGGAGCGCAGCGAAGAGACGAAACGCGGTGACCCGGCGTCGATCGCTCAACGGCCGACTCCCCCGGGCGCGCCGCGTCGAGGGCGTTCGGCGTCGGCGGTGCGTGCTTCGATGGCCGCATGGACGTGCAGGCGAGGCTCCGACGCGAGGGACAGGCGATCGTGGCGACGGCCGTCTCCTTCGTCGCGGCGGCGATCGTCGCGGTGCCGGTTCTTCAGGGCGCGCCTCGTCCGCTCAGCGGAGACGGGTCGCTGAGCACTCCCGCGGCCGTCATCGCCGGGGTGACGGCCGCGCTCGCCTTCGCGGTGAGTGCCGTGCGTCACCACCGCGGTGAGACCGCCGCCATGCCGCGCTGGCAGGCGACGGTGTCGAACGTGTCCGCCGTCGCCCTCGCCGTCGCGATCGGCGCGGTGACGGGCTACGCCGTCCTCCTCGCCGGGGCCGTGCTCGCGACGGGATTCCGCGGGCTCGAGCTCTCGCCGCTCGGCGGGGCTCTGCTCGTCGGAGCTGCCGCGGCCGCGGGCGGGCGTGCGGGGTTCCTCGCCGGCGTCGGGCTTCGGACGCGGGACCTGTCCGCGCTGCTGTTCGCGTTCCTCGCGATCGGGACGCTCTTCGCGATGTTGACGGCGTCGGACCCACGGTGGTGGGAGCGCAACTTCTCCCAGCTGGGGATCGGACCCGGCGGGTGGGCGTTCAACGGAACCCTGGTGGTCGCCGGTCTCCTCGTCGCCACGGTCGGTTCCTACATCGGCCGGGATCTGCACCGCCTTTGCGGAGACCCGGACATCGGGCGGATCGGCCGCACCGTGGTGCTGTGGGCGCTGGCGGGCGCGGCACTGGCGGGCACCGGCATCACGCCGCTGCCCGCCGAGATCGCGACGGCGTCGGCGGCGGACCCGCCGTCGGTCGGGGGCGCGACGGACGTCCGCACGATCGTGCACCTCGCGTTCGCCCTGGCCGCGCTCGTGCTGTTCGCCGCGGCAACGGTGCAGACCGTCCGGGTCCTGCCGCGGCGCCCACGGTACCTCGGCGTCACCCTGGGCGGGCTGCTCGTGGTCCTCACCGCGGGGATCCTGCTCTGGTGGCCCGTCGGCTTCGCCACCGCGACCGTCTTCGAGGGCATCGCCGTGGGTCTCGGGCTCCTCGGCATGACGACCATCGTGCGGGTGCTCGCGATCCTCGCCCCGGAGACCTCTCGCGTCTCGGCGCGCCCGCACCTGCGCGCCTGATCCCGAGTCCGCCGGGCGCCCATCCGTCGCAGCGCTCGCCGGTCGCAGCGCCCGCCGTGCGCAGCGATCGCCGTGCGCAGCGATCGCCGTGCGCGCGGAGTTCTGCGCTTGCGGCGGAGGGATCGCGGGGATGCGTCCGCGGGAGGGTGAGATCTCCGCGGGAGGGTGAGATCTCCGTGGGAGGGGGAGGACTCCGCGGAAACGACAGATCCCTGCAGCACCGTGCGCCGTGCGTGGGCGCCGTCCTCCGGCCGTTCGCTGACCTAGAGGCGGTCGACGGACGTCAGCGTCACGACGGCCTCGCCCGCCTCGTCCGAGGCGTCCAGGTCGACCTCCGCGGCGATCCCCCAGTCGTGGTCGCCCGCAGGATCGTCCAGGATCTGGCGGACGCGCCACCGGCGTCCGCCGTCCGTCTCGTCGATGAGGAGCAGCGTCGAACTGCGGGCGTCCGCACCGGTGAGGATCTCGTCGTGCTCGGCGAAGTAGCCGTCGAGCGCCGCGTCCCACGCCTCCGCTCCGAACTCCGGGTCCAGCGCCGCCAGGGCATCGACGTCCTCGCGCGCGGCGAGCTGGACGCGGCGGAACAGCTCGTTGCGCACGAGGATCCGGAAGGCCCGCAGATTCGTGGTCACCCGCTTCGGCGCCGGCGGCACGACGGGCCCGTCCTCGTGATCGACGGGGTGTCCCGCGACGAGCTCCTCCCACTCGTCGAGCAGCGACGAGTCGACCTGGCGGACCAGTTCGCCCAGCCACTCGATCAGGTCACGCAGATCCTCGGTCTTCAGGTGCTCCGGGATCGTCTGCGACGCCGCACGGTATGCGTCCGACAGGTAGCGCAGCACCACGCCCTCCGATCGGGCGACCTTGTACTGGGCGACATATTCCCCGAACGACATGGCCCGTTCGTACATGTCCCGCACCACGGACTTCGGGCGCAGGGCGAAGTCCCGGATCCATGGCTGCGCCGCGCTGAACGTCTCGAAGGCCGCTCCCAGCAGCTCCTCCAGCGGCTTCGGGTAGGTGATCTCCTCAAGCGCCTCCATGCGCTCGTCGTACTCCATCCCCTCCGCCTTCATCGCAGCGACGGCCTCTCCCCGGGCGAGGAACTCCTGCTGACTGAGCACGGCGCGCGGGTCGTCGAGCGTCGCCTCCACGATGGAGATCATGTCCAGGGCGAACGACGGCGCATCCGGATCCAGCAGCTCGAAGGCAGCCAGGGCGAACGGCGACAGCGGCTGGTTCAGCGCGAAGTTCGGCGGCAGGTCCACCGTGAGCCGGACGCTCGTGCGCCCGGTCTCCTCGTCGACGACCTGCTCCACGACGCCGGATTCGCGAAGCGTCCGGTAGATCCCGATCGCGCGGAGGGCGAGGATCCGCTGCCGCGAGCGGGGTTCATGGTTGTCGTATACCAGGGTGCGCATATTGGCGAACACGTCGCCCCCACGGCCGATCACGTTGAGGATCATGGCGCTCGTGATCTGCATGTGCGAGGTGAGCGTCTCGGGCTCGGCGGCGATGAGCTTCTGGAACGAGGGCTCGCCCCAGGAGACGAAGCCGTCGGGTGCCTTCTTGCGGATGATCTTCCGCTTCTTCTTGGGATCGTCGCCCGCCTTGCGGATCGCCGCCAGGTTTTCGGTCTCGTGCTCGGGAGCCTGGGCGATCACGGTGCCCGCCGTGTCGAAGCCCGCCCGTCCGGCGCGCCCGGCGATCTGGTGGAACTCGCGGGCGGTCAGATGACGCATCCGCGTGCCGTCGAACTTCGTCAGCGCCGTGAGCAGCACGGTGCGGATGGGGACGTTGATGCCGACGCCGAGCGTGTCGGTGCCGCAGATGACGCGCAGCAGCCCGCGCTGGGCGAGCTGCTCGACGAGGCGGCGGTACTTCGGCAGCATGCCGGCGTGGTGCACGCCGATCCCGAGCCGCAGCAGCCGCGAGAGCGTCTTGCCGAAGGACGTCGTGAAGCGGAACCCGCCGATGAGGTCCGCGATCTCGTCGCGCTGCTCGCGGGTGGCGATCTTTGCGCTGGCCAGGGCCTGGGCCCGCTCCATCGCGGCGGCCTGGGCGAAGTGCACGACGTAGACAGGGGCGCGGTCCGTATGCAGCAGATCGTCGATGGTCTCGTGGATCGGGGTCGTCTCGTAGGAGAAGTGCAGGGGGACCGGCCGCTCGACCCCGGTGACGACGGCCGTCTCGCGTCCCGTGCGGCGGGTGAGATCGGCGGCGAGGGCTGTGACGTCGCCGAGCGTCGCGGACATCAGCACGAACTGCGCCTGGGGGAGCGTGAGGAGCGGGACCTGCCAGGCCCAGCCGCGATCCGGGTCGCCGTAGAAGTGGAACTCGTCCATCACGACCTGGCCGACGTCGGCCTGCGGTCCCTCGCGCAGCGCCAGGTTCGCGAGGATCTCGGCCGTGCAGCACACGATCGGGGCGTCGGCGTTGACCGCCGAGTCTCCCGTCACCATCCCGACCTTCTCCGCGCCGAAGACGTCGACGAGGGCGAAGAACTTCTCGCTCACCAGCGCTTTGATCGGAGCGGTGTAGTAGGTCCGGCGTCCGTCGGCGAGCGCGGCGAAGTGCGCGGCGACCGCGACGAGCGACTTCCCCGTCCCGGTGGGGGTGGACAGGATGAGGTTCTGCCCGGAGACGATCTCGATGGCGGCCTCGTCCTGCGCGGGGTAGAGGCGGATGCCGGTGCTCTCGGCCCACTCCACGAAGGCGGCGTACACGGCGTCCGGATCCGGCGCGGTGCCGTCCGCCGGACCGAGCAGGGAGGGATCGAGAGACATGATGTCTCGATCCTTTCACGCGCGGTCCCTGCTGCCGCGACGTCGAGGCTCAGGCCTTCTTGACCAGGCCGGATTTCAGCAGCATCGCGCCGAAGCCGTCGACCCTGCCGTCGATGTCGTGGCCGTTGACCGGGTCGATGAGGCGGATCCCGCGTACTTTGGCGCCCTGTTTGATGCCTTGCGGAGACCCTTTGACCTTGATGCCGGTGGTCACGACGACGGTGTCGCCGTCGGCCAGCACATTTCCGACGGCATCCCTCACGACGCGCTCGACCGGGGCGTCGTCGGATGCGGCGTCGGACGGCGACCACTCGTGGCCGCACATCGGGCAGACGAGCAGCGCGCCCATCTCGTAGGCGTGCTCGCTGGAGCACCCGGGGCACAGGGGCAGCGTGTCGGACATGCGTCGATCGTATCGCGATATGATGAATTCATCAGACCAGCGCGGCCGGAGGGGGAGTCCGAATGCTCAGTGACCCGAACCGCCCGCTCTACGAGGTGAAGGCCGGGCTCTTCAAGGGGCTCGCGCACCCGATCCGCATCCGCATCCTCGAGGTTCTCTCAGCCGCTCCCGAAGTCTCCGTCTCCGAACTGCTCGACGTGATCGATCTCGAGGCCTCGCACGTCTCGCAGCACCTGGCCGTGCTGCGACGCAACCGTCTCGTCGTCTCCGAACGCCGCGGCAGTCTGGTCTACTACCGACTCGCCTACCCGCAGGTCGCCGACCTGCTGCGGGTCGCTCGCGCCCTGCTCGGCGAGATCCTGCGGACCACGCAGGAGCAGCTCGTCGAGCAGGGCGGATTGCCGGACATCCCGGTCCGGGCATGAACACCTGGTCCCTGCGGACGCTGCTGCCGTCCGCCTCCGACTACCGCGGCCTGCGACGCGCCTGGCGGGGCGATCTGCTCGCGGGCGTCACGGTCGGCATCGTCGCGCTGCCCCTCGCCCTCGCCTTCGGGGTGAGTTCGGGAGCGGGAGCCGAGAGCGGGCTGATCACGGCCATCGTCGCCGGCATCGTCGCCGCGGTGTTCGGCGGCTCGAACGTGCAGGTCTCCGGACCCACCGGCGCCATGGTCGTCGTCCTCGCGCCGATCCTCGCCACTCACGGCGCCGGCGCTCTCGCCGCCGTCTGCCTGTTCGCGGGAGCGATCGTGCTCGTCGCCGGGATGCTGCGCCTCGGCCGCGCCGTCGGGTACATCCCCTGGCCGGTGATCGAGGGATTCACCCTCGGCATCGCGGTGATCATCTTCCTGCAGCAGATCCCGACCGCCACCGGTACGGCACCGGGGGAGAGCACGAACGCGGTGGTCGCGGCGGTGCAGTCGCTGGCGTCCGCGTCATGGCCGAAGATCGGCTGGTCGCTGCTGCTGGTCGGGCTGATCGTCGTGATCATGCTGGTGTCACTGCGGCTGCATCCGCGGTTCCCGGGGTCGCTCCTCGCGATCGTCGTCGCGTCGCTCGTCGCCGGGATCGCCGGGCTGCCGGTCGACACCATCGGCGAGCTGCCCGCGGGACTCCCCGCTCCCGCCCTCCCCGCCGTCGATCCGGCCACCCTGCTCGCCCTCACCGGCCCTGCGGTCGCCGTCGCCGCGCTTGCCGCGATCGAGTCGCTGCTGTCGGCTCGGGTCGCCGCGACCCTCGCCGACACCGGCCCCTACGACGCCGACCGCGAGCTCGTCGGTCAGGGGCTCGCCTCGCTCGCCGCCGGCCTGTTCGGCGGCATGCCGGCCACCGGAGCGATCGCCCGCACCGCCGTGAACGTGCGCGCCGGCGCCCGCACCCGACTCGCCTCGACGACGCACGGCGTGCTGTTGCTCGTGATCGCCCTGGTCGGTGCGCCCGTGGTGGCGCACATCCCGCTCGCGGCACTCGCCGGCGTGCTGATGGTCACGGCCGGCCGCATGATCGCGCCCTCCACCGTGCGCATCGTTCTGCGCTCCACGCGCGCGGACGCGATCGTGTTCTGCCTCACCGCCGTGGTCACGGTCAGCATCGACCTCATCTACGCCGTGCTGATCGGCCTGCTCGCCGCGGGCTTCTTCGCCCTGCGTCAGCTCGCCCGCACCAGCGGCGTGCACCGCGAGGAGCTTCCCGGCGCCGCGCAGCCCGGTGACGAGCGCATCGCCGTGTTCCGCCTCGAGGGTGCACTCTTCTTCGGCGCCGCCGAGCGGATGCTCGAGCGCGTGGCGGCGTTGCGCGACATCGAGGTCGTCGTGATCCGGATGTCGCAGCTGCAGATCCTCGACGCCACCGGCGCCCAGGTGGTCAGCGAGCTCATCGTCTCGCTGGAACGCCGCGGCATCACGGTGCTGGTCAAGGGCATCCCGCCGCAGCATCTCCCGCTCGCCGAGCGCGTCGGCGTGCTCTCGTCGTTGCGGCATCAGAACCACCTCTTCGAGGACCTCGGCACGGCCGTCGCCCACGCGCGCAGTCACATCGGCCGCGCTGTCTGAGCGGCAGTTGACTGTCGAAACCCCCTCCTGCCGCCGAGACCCCCTCGGAAACACGCTTCTGGGAGGGGGTTTCGGCGCGGCGAGGGGGTTTCGACGGCAGGGAAGGCAGGGGAAACAGCAGGGGAGGGGAGGGGGAGGTCAGCCCTCGCGGCGGCGGACGATCTCCGCGATCCAGATCGGCGCGAAGGGAGACGTGCAGTTCGGCGGGGTCGGGTAGTCCGCCAGCACCTGGAGGCGCTCCCCGATCGCGATCGCGCGCTCGCGCCGGGAAGGGTGATGGATGCCGATCGTCGCCAGGGTCTCGTTCATGGCCCACTGCAGCCGTGCCGGTGCCTCCGTGAGCTCCGCCTCGATCGTGTCCAGCAGGGCGTCCAGATCCAGGCCCTCCGGCTTCTTCGCGACGCGATCGGTCGTGAGGGACCAGGCCGCGGCCCGGGCGTCCGCATCCTCGTCCGTCATCCACCGCTCACGCATCTCCTCGGCGTGCGGGGACTTCTTCGCGATGTAGTTGACGAACCAGTCGTGCGCCTTGGCGCTGTCCGTCGCGCGGACCATGGCGTCGAGGTCGTCGGGTCCGAACGAGCGGGGCCTGACGAGGAGGAGACCCAGGAGCTGCCCGGCGACGTCGCCCGACGCCCACAGCTCGCGACCCAGGGCGTCGTCCGTGCCGATCCGCTTGGCCAGTGCGCGCATCTTCGTGAGGTTCACGCCGTGGGCGTCGCCGTGCCGCTCGTTGACGGCGCGCGCCTTCGGGTCCTCGAGCGCGGCCAGCTCGGCGAGGACGGCGTCCAGAGTGGCGAGAGCGGGGTCCGGCATGGCTCCAGCGTACGTCGCGCGCGTGCCGTCCCCGCGACCGGATCGACGGGGGCGAGGCGCCGGTCGCGCGGGAGGGGATCAGGATTCGGTCGCGGCCTCCGCGTGCGCAGATGGTCCGCGGATGCAAGGATGGTGACGTCAACATCCCGGATGGAGAGCCGCCCATGACCACGCCGCACACGCCCGTCCTGACCTGGCGGGACGGAACGCTTCTCCGCGACGGGCGACCGCATCGGATGCTCGCCGGCTCCGTCCACTACTTCCGCGTCCATCCGGCGCAGTGGGAGGATCGCCTGCGCCGGCTCGCGGCGATGGGCGCCAACACCGTGGACACCTACGTGCCGTGGAACTTCCACGAGCGCGTCGAGGGGGAGCCCGACTTCGCCCAGTGGCGGGACGTCGAGCGCTTCGTCCTCCTGGCCGGGGAGATCGGGCTGGACGTCTTCCTGCGCCCGAGTCCGTACATCTGCGCCGAGTGGTCCAACGGCGGCATCCCGTTCTGGCTCAGCGGGCGGACGAGGGCGCTGCGCACGAGCGACCCGGCGTTCCTCGCCGCGGTCGACGCCTGGTACGACGCGCTGATCCCGCGCCTCGCGCCGCTGCAGGCGGCCCACGGCGGACCCGTCGTCGCGGTGCAGGTCGAGAACGAGTATGGATCCTTCGGCAGCGACGCCGCCTACCTCGCGCATCTGCGCGACGGACTGCGCGCCCGGGGGATCGTGGAGCTGTTGACGACCGCGGACGGCACGACTGCGGACATGGTCGCGCATGGCGGGGTGGACGGGGCGATGGGTTCCTTCACGTTCGGCACCGGGGTGGACAGGGCGGTGGCGCTGCGCCGCGGCGGCGAGGCGCTGCTGTGCGCCGAGCTGTGGGGCGGATGGTTCGACCACTGGGGCGAGCGGCACCACGTGCGGAGCGCAGAGAGCATGATGCCCACGGTCGACGCGCTCCTCGCGGCGGGCGGCTCGCTCAGCCTGTACATGGCCCACGGCGGCACGAACTTCGGCCTGTGGAACGGGGCGAACCACGACGGCGTGCTCCAGCCGACCGTCACGAGCTACGACTCGGACGCCCCGATCAGCGAGGACGGATCGCTGAACGCCAAGTTCCACGCGCTGCGGGCGGCGCTCGCTCGGTTCCACGAGGGCGAGCTGCCGCCGATCCCGGAGCCGCCCCGCCGCCAGGCGGCCGGCGAGGCGCCGCTGGAGCGGCGGCGGTCCGTCCTCGACCTCGTCGAAGCCCTGCCGGCCGCGCTCCTGTCGCCGATCCCGCGCACGTTCGAGGAGCTCGGCGCCGAGGACGGGATCGTCGCGTACGAGGCCGACGTGTCGTTCCCGGCGGAGGCATCCCTGGCGATCGACGGGCTGCACGACCGTGCGGTCGTCTTCCTCGACGGCGTCCGGCTCGGCACGCTCGCCCGCGACCGTGAGGAGACGCTCCCGCTGCCGGCCGAGGGCGGGACCGGGCGGCTCACGATCCTGGTCGAGAGCCTCGGGCGGATCAACTACGGCTCCCGCACGGGCGAGGGCAAGGGCATCCTGCGCGGCGTGCGGATCGGCCGCCGGCTCGTCCACGGCTGGACGCACCGGACCCTCCCGCAGGACGCGCCGGAGGTCGCTCCCGCCCCGGCAACCGCTCCCGCCCCGGTAGTGGCTGACCGTGGCGGCGTCGGGATCGCGGTGTTCGACCGCGGCGAGGACGAGATCGCCGACGCCTGGCTCGCGTTCCCCGGCGGCGTCCGCGGCATGGTGTGGCTGAACGGCTTCCTCCTCGGCCGCTACGACGCGCGCGGCCCGCAGGTCACGCTCTACGCGCCCGAGCCGCTGTGGCGCGCCGGCCGCAACGAGCTGCGGGTCCTGGATGCGGACGGTCTCGGCGCGACCGTGCAGATCCGGGAGGAGCCCGAGCTCGGTCCGGCCGAGGAGTTCATCGGCTCCTGAGGCGGCGCGGGCCGGCGCCCGGACTCCGCCGCGTGCCTGGCTAGGCTGGCCCCGTGCGAGGACCGGTGCGCAGCAGGGGGAGGGCGATCGCCCGTGACCTCTTACGCGCGCTGGTCTCGCGCTCGACGCTGCCGGTCGGGATCCTCTGTCTCGTCGCCCTCGCCGCGCTCGCCGCGTTCGTCCTCGCCGGAGGCTTGGCGCCCGCGGCGTCGCGGGCGGCGATCGTCTCGGCGGACACCGAGGTGCGCACGTCCCTGTTCGCGGTGACCGTCCTCGACGCGGAGCTGACGGACGAGGTCGAGGAGCCCGGCTTCGAGGCCGACCCCGGAGAGGAGCTCTTCGTCGTGACGCTCCGGCTGGAGAACCTCACGTCGAGACCGGCCGGGGTCGTGCAGTTCGTCGACCGCGTGACGTCGCGCCTGGTCGGCTCGTCGTCGCCGCTGCTGACACCGACGGGCGTCAGCCCGACGCGCGAGGCGCGCGCCTGGCGCACGGACGGCACGACGCGAAGCCCTGTCCTGCAGCCCCGGGTGCCGGCGGAGGTGCAGATCGCGTGGCCCGTGCCGGAGGGCTCGTTCGCCGACGGGGAGGCCGGACTGGACGTCTATGACGCCCGCGAGCGGGCGGGTCAGCTCATCCTCTCGGCGTCCGCGATCACCTGGCAGCGGACCGGGCAGGCGGCCCGGATCGACGTGGAGGTCGTGCCGTGAGGCGGGGCGCGGCGTGGGCGGCGGGGGCGGTGCTCGTGCTCGGGGCCGGTCTCCTGACCGCGGTGACGCCCTCCGTCGATTCCCTGTACGGACCGTTCCTCCGCCACGGCGGCGCCACCGACACGGTCACCTCGCGCACGTTGACCGCATCCGTCCTCGCGGCGTCATTCGCGGACGAGATCGTCTCCGCGGACGGCGAATGGTCGGCCGCGGGCAACTGGCTGGTCGTCGAGGTGGCGGCATCAGCGCCGACGACCGAGGAGGATGCGGAGATCCCGTTCGCCGCTCTGCACGTCGGCGGCCTGGTCGTCCACGCCAGCGAACGGCCTGAGGACTCCCTGTTGCGGACGCCGCTGCGCGTCGGGACCGACACCGTCGGCATCCTCGCGTTCGAGCTTCCGGAGGGGGCGCGTGGCGGTCGTGCCGAGCTGCGACTGACGACCGAGTACCTGACGCCGGAGCTCGATGACGTGATCGCGCTGGAGATCCCGCTCGACGCGGTCGCAGCGGTGCCGCGCGTCGAGCTGACCGAGCCGCGGGTGGTGGGGGCGCCATGACGTGGTGGCGGCGTCAGCGACGGGCGATCATCGGGCTGCTCCTCGCGATCGGCGCTGTCGTGGGCGTGCACGTGTGGCTGGACGTGATCCCCGCCGCCCCCAGGGTCTCCGTGCGGACGATCGTCGTCGACGAGCGCGCGGAGGTGCACGGCCACACCCTGTCGGTCGCCGCGAGCCGCTGGGGGGAGTTCGATGCGCCGCAGGGCTCGACGACGCTGACCGTGGTCCTCGACGCCCGGAGCGACGAGGGCGCCGAATCCTGTGGGACCTTCCGCCTCTCGGAGCGCGAAGGGAGTCGGCTCTGGCTCGACGCCGGCTCCGCCGTGGACGTGGACATCGACGACGAGGACACGGAGACCGGGTGTCGGGAGGGGAACGGCGGGTACCGCATCCTCACCGTGTTCCTGCTACCCGACGACGCCCGGGGGCCGTTCTGGCTCGACGTCCCCGTCGAGGACGAGGTCGCCCGCTTCCGCATCGATCCGTGAGTCGGTCGCGGGCGCGGTGCGAATGCCGACGCCGGCCTGGCGCCTGCCGACGACCGCGTCGAAGGCGGTCGCCACGAGGGCGACGCGCAGAGGCTCGGCGATGGCGGCGACGGCGACCAGCAGGAGCGGGAAGAACGCGGCCCAGAAGTTCGACTCGTGCCCGCCGACCGCCTGCAGCAGGGCACGGGTCCCGATCCGTTCCGCGGCCGCCCAGATCGCGTAGCCGGCGGCGAAGAGCCCGAACAGGAGCGGTCCGCCGCGCCAGATCGCCGCGAGCGCGGCCCAGAGATCCTCGAGACGTCGCAGCAGCGTGCGGGACAGCCCTCCCGCCGCTCCCCGCAGGGCTTCGGCCCGGCGGTGCAGCACGGAGGGGGTGGTGTCCAGGTCCGCGCCGAAGATCACACCGGCGACGGCGAGCCAGGCGGCGGGCACGATCACGGCCGCGGCGACGATGCCGACGAGCCACACCCCGCCCTCCCAGAGCGCGCCCAACGGGGGAACGGCCGCGGCGATCTGTGCGCCGATCCCCTCCAGCCACTGTGCGCCGGCGCGCCCGGAGAACCATGCGCGCACGCCGGACCACCACTGTCCGACGAGGGTGAAGAGCATGAACGTCCACAGCACCTCGGCGTACGCGGCGAGCACGAGGGCCCAGGAGGGGAGTCGGTCGCGGAATCGGTCCAGGACGAGTCGGAGCGCCAGCGCCGCCACGAGCACGAGGACGGGCAGGGGCCCGGCGGAGATGAGTCCTCCGCGGTCGCCGAGCGCCTCGTCCACGCCGTTGCCGGTCTGCGCGAAGGCCACCGAGCTGGCGACGGCGAAGAAGGCCCTGAGGTCGGCGTCCAGCATGCCCCAGGCGGCATAGAAGAGCGTGAACGGGAGGATCGCGCCGACCACGGAGCGCCCGAAGCTCCGATAGCCCGTGCCGGCGCCCTCCGCGAGGCTGTTCGGGAGGGACGACCGCACGGTCAGGTACATCGCGACGTACGAGACGAGCCGGGCCGCGACGGCCAGGGGGAGCAGCAGGAGCCCGCCGAGCGTCGTGTGGCCCCCGACGAACCCCGCGACCTGCACGAGGACCCGGTGCACGGCCTCGCCGCCGAGGTACCACGCCACGAGCGCCGGTGCGTGCCGGGCGAGGATCCGCCCGAACGTCCGCAGTGCCTGCCGCATGTGCCCACCGTAGCCGGTCGCTTCCTCGGAGACGGAGACTTCCCTGCGGACCGTTGACGACCTGCCGCCCGGTAGGTAGGTTATAAACCCGCGGGTAAAGACGACGGTTTCTGTCAACGACGACGAAAGGCGTGATGCGATGTTCCTTCATCTGTCCGACGAGCTCGGGGAGCTCCAGACACGGCTACGGGAGTACTTCGCGCAGCTGCTCACCCCGGAGGTGAGAGCGGGGCTGCGCGCCGAGGGCGAGGGCGGCGGACCCGTCCACGACCGGATCCGCCGCCGGATGGGCGCCGACGGCTGGCTCGGCCTCGGCTGGCCGGTCGAGTACGGCGGTCAGGGGCGAGGGGAGGCCGCGCAGTTCGTCTTCTTCACGGAGACCTACCGGGCCGAGGCGCCGATCCCGATGATCACCCTGACCACGGTGGGGCCGACGCTCATCGCGCACGGCACCCCGGCGCAGAAGGAGTACTTCCTTCCCCGGATCCTGGCGGGCGAGCTGGTCTTCGCGATCGGATACACCGAGCCGTCTGCGGGCACCGACCTCGCATCGTTGCGCACGCGGGCGGTGCGAGACGGCGACGAGTACGTGATCAACGGGAACAAGATCTTCACCTCCGGCGGAGACGGCGCCGACTGGATCTGGCTGGCGGCGCGGACCGATCCGGATGCCCCGAAGCACAAGGGCATCTCGCTGATCCTCGTGCCGACGACGTCCGCGGGCTTCTCCGTGACCCCGCTGCCCGTCGTCGGCGGACAGATCACGACTTCCACGTTCTACGACGACGTCCGCGTGCCGGTGTCGTCGCTCGTCGGCGAGGAGAACGGAGGCTGGCGGATGATCACGACACAGCTCAACCACGAGCGGGTCGGGCTGGCCGCGTTCTCCGGCATCTGCGAGGGGATGCTGGAGGACGTGCGTCTCTGGGCCGGAGCCCAGCGCACCTCGGACGGCGAGGCGCTGGCGGACCAGGGATGGGTCCGCACCCTGCTGGGCGAGGCGACCGCGAGGCTGCGGGCCATGAACCTCATGAACTGGCGCCTGGTCGGCAAGACCTCCGACGGCTCCATCACCCCCGGCGACGCCTCGGCGGCGAAGGTGTTCGCGACGGAGACCGTGGTCGCCGTCTACCGGCAACTGCTCGAGATCATGGGGCCGCGCGGATTGCGGGTCACCGACCGGCCGTGGCGGTTCGACTCGGGGAGGCTCGCGCTGATGAACCTCGCCGCGCAGATCAACACCTTCGGCGGCGGCGTCGCCGAGATCCAGCGGGAGATCGTCGCGTGGACGCGACTCGGCATGGCGAGGAGCGCGCGATGAGCGCGACGGCGACGGCGACGGCGCCGTGCATGGACTTCGGGCTCTCCGCGGACGAGGCCGGGCTCGTCGAGATCGCGTCCCGGCTCTTCGCCGACCAGAGCTCCGACGAGCGGCTCGTCGAGGTCGAGCGCTCGGGCGCGTCGCACGACGAGCGGCTCTGGGCGGCGGTCGCACAGAGCGGGATCCTCGAAGCCGTGCTTCCGGAGGCCGCGGGAGGCGCCGGGCTGGGCATCACCGGCCTCGCGCTCGTCCTGCGCGAGCAGGGCAGGCGCCTCGGACGGATCCCCCTGGCGACGACCGGGGTCGCGGCGCTCGCGATCGCTGCTCTCGGAGGGCCGGCGGGTGCGCTGGCCGGAATCCTGGACGGCACCGTCAGGGTCGCCGCGCTGCTGCCGGAGACCCGATCGGCGATCGCGGCCACACGACGCGGATCGGAGATCGTCCTCGACGGCGCCGTCGAGCTCGGGTATCTCGCCCCCTCCGCGACGCACCACCTCGTCTTCTTCCGCAGCGAGGGGAAGACGAACGTGGCGATGGTCCCGGCGGACCGCGACGGGGTCGACCGGGACGACTGGGTCGGGATCAGCGGACAGCGGCACGCCGCGGTCCGCTTCTCCGACGTCCGGGTCGCCGAGGACGAACTCATCGGCCCAACTGGGGATGCCGCGACCTGGATCCGTTCGAGGCTGCTCGTCGCCGCTGCCGCGCTCCAAGCCGGTGCGTGCCAGGAGGCCGTCCGCCGCACGGCGGCCTATGTCTCTGAGCGGGAGCAGTTCGGTCGGCCGCTGTCCACGAACCAGGGGGTGGCCATGCGCGCTGCGGACGCGTCCATCGACGCCGAGGCGATGGAGCTCACGATGCTCGACGCCGCGTTCCACCTGGACGAGGGCCGGAACGACGCCCGGGTGGCTCAGGGGCCGCTGATCGCCGCATGGTGGGCGAGGGAGGCGGGAGTCCGGGTCGTCCACGCCACGCAGCACCTCCACGGCGGCATGGGCGCCGACCTCGACAACCCGATCCACCGCTTCTTCACCTGGGTGCGGGAGCTGGACGTGCTGTGGGTCGCGGCGGAGGAGATCCGGCAGGAGCTGGGGCGCGTCGTCGCGGACGGGAGCGTCTCGTGAGCGCCGCGATCGATCGTCCCGGACCGGCGTTGAAGGCAGGGATCTTCGGCACCCTGGTCGCGCTCGTGATCGCCGAGGTGGTCGCGGCGTTCGAGACCACCATGGCGGTGCAGCTGCTCTACGCCCCGGGAGAGTTCTTCACGAAGGACCTCACCGCCCTGGCCTGGATCGTCACCGCCTACGCTCTCGTGGCGGCGCTCGCCACCGGGTTCGTCGGGCGCCTCGGCGATCAGTTCGGCCGTCGCAACGTGCTCATCGCCGTCCTGCTGCTGTCCCTCGTCGGCTCGGTCGTCAGCGCCGTCGCGCCCACGCTGGGAGTGCTCGTCGCAGGCCGCGCGCTGCAGGGCGTCAGCGGGGCTGTGCTTCCGCTGTGCATCGGCATCGTGCGGGCGGGGTTCCCGGCGCCGAAGGTCGCACTGGGCGTCGCCGTGGTCAGCACCTCGGCCCTGGTCGCCGGCGCTGGCGGTGGCCTTGTCGGCGGCCTCCTCCTCGACAACGCCAGCTGGCACTGGATCTTCTGGTCTGCGGCCATCCTCGCGGCGCTGGCCTCGGTGCTGGTCCTCGTCATGATCCACCCCGACCCGCGGAGCACGCTCGCCTCGTCCACGCGGATCGACTGGCTCGGCGGCCTGCTGTTCGGCGGCGGGATCGCGGCGGCGCTCTACGGCGCGACCAGGAGCAAGGAGGCCGGATGGTCCTCTCCGTCCGTGCTGGGCTTCGTCGCGCTCGGGATCGTCGCCGTCGTCCTCTGGTACCTCTGGGAGCGTCGCGTCGCCACCCCGATGATCGACGTGCGGATGTTCCAGGACAAGAAGTTCTCCCTGGGCATGTTCGCCACCGCGCTCATCGCCCTGGGCCCGATCGGGATGTCCACCGTGCTGACGTTCACGCTGTACCGCACGCCGAACACGATCGCCGGTCCCGACGGGGACATCGCGCTCCCGGTCGGACTCGGCCTCAGTGCGACGATGGCCGGTGTCCTGGGATTCCTGACCTCCGGTGTCGCCTTCGGGCTGGCGCCGATCATCGGTCGTGTCAGCGAGCGGTTCGGCGCCCGGGTCGGACTGATGACGGGGGCGGGTCTGACGACCGTCGGCCAGCTCGTGATCGTCTCCGCGCCCACCTCGATGCCCGTGGTGGTGACCGGGTTCGTCATCAGCGTGCTCGGGACGGGCTTCCTCTACTCCGGGATGCCGACCGTGATCGTCGAGTGCGTGCCGGCCGAGCTGACCTCGACCGCCACGGGGATGAACGCCGTCGTCCGCACCACGTTCCAGGCCGTCTCCTCGTCCCTCGTGGCGATTCTGCTCACGACCGCTCCGGTGCTCGTCGGCGACAGCTCCTTCGTCTCCCGGACCGGTCTCACCCTCGTGGTCGGCGTCTGCGTCGCCACCTGCGTGCTCACCGTCCTGGTCGTGTCGCGCATCCCTCGCGGGCCGGCGTCCCCGCCGCGCGTCGCCGATCCGAACCGATCCGTCACCGAGGAGACACGATGAACACCATCCTGACGACGCGCGACGCCCTCGATCGCCGCGCGGACGACGACCACGTCGGCCTGATGTTCGAGGACCGGTCGTGGACCTGGGCTCAGGTGGTGGCGGAGTGCCGCCGGCGCGCGCACCTGCTGCGGAGCATGCATGACGAGGGGCGGCCGTTCCACGTCGGAGTGATGCTGGAGAACGAGCCCGAGTACCTCTTCATGATCGGCGCCGCGGCCTACGCGGCGGCGACCGTCGTGGGCGTGAATCTCACCCGGCGCGGCGAGGAGCTTGCCCGGGACATCCGGTTCACCGACGTCGAGATCCTCGTCACGACCTCCGCGCTCCTCGCCCATCTCGACGGCGTGGACGTGGGGATCGATCCGTCGAGGATCCTCCTCGTCGACGAGGCGTCCTATGCCGGGCTCCTCGCCGGGCACGGGGACGAGCGGCCGGACGTCCCCGCGGCGGGCGATCCGACGACGCAGCTGCTGCTGATGTTCACCTCGGGCTCGACCGGGGCGCCCAAGGCGGTCGTCTGCTCGACCGGTCGGATGGCCCGCACGATCGCGATCGGGCACATGGGAGTGACGCGCGACGACGTGCCGTACAACTGCATGCCGCTGTTCCACGGCAACGCCCTGTTCGCCTGCTGGGCGCCGGCGGTGAACGTCGGCGCGGCGTTCGCCATGGCCCGTCGCTTCTCCGCATCCCGGTTCGTCGACGATCTGCGGAGGTTCGGGGTGACGTACTTCAACTACGTCGGCCGGGCGCTCGCCTACATCCTGGCGCAACCGGAACGGGAGGACGAGCGGCACACCGCCCTTCGCGCTTGCTTCGGCACGGAGGCGTCGGAGACGGACCGGCGCGAGTTCCACCGTCGGTTCGGTGTATGGCCGACCGAGTCCTACGGTTCCAGCGAGGGCGGGCTCGCGATCATGCGCACGCCGGACACGCCCGCCGAGGCGCTGGGCCTTCCTCCTACGGGCATGCCGGCGGTGGTGATGGACCGGGAGACGCTGACCGAATGCCCGCGCGTGGTGTTCGACGAGCACGGCCTTCCGCGCAACGAGGAGGAGGCGACCGGCGAGCTGGCGAACCTCATGGGCGCCCGCAGCTTCGAGGGGTACTACAAGAACCCGGAGGCGTTCGCCGAGCGCGTGCACGGCGACATCTTCTTCAGCGGCGACCTGGGCTACCGGGACGAGGCGGGGTACTTCTACTTCGCCGGACGCGGCAGCGACCGCCTCCGCGTCGACAGCGAGAACTTCTCCGCGGGACCCGTCGAACGGATCCTCGGGCGGTTCGACGGGGTCGATCTCGCCCTCGTCTACGCCGTCGCCGACGAGCGCACCGGGGACCAGGTGATGGCGGCGCTGCAGATGCGCGACCCGTGCGTCTTCGACGCCGATCGCTTCGCCCTGTTCCTGTCCGAACAGCCCGATCTCGGGACGAAGTGGGCTCCCCGCTACGTGCGACTGGTCACCGAGGTGCCCGTCACGGCGACGGGCAAGGTGGACAAGCCACGGCTGCGCAAGAACGGCTGGGATGTGGAGGATCCCGTCTACTACCGGCCGGCGGCGGCCCTCGACTACGTGCTTCTCGACGACGCCCTGCGTGCGGCGATCGCGCAGCGGTTCGCGCGGAGCGAGCGGCGGCATCTGCTGCCGACCGGGTCGGTGCGGGTGGCGGCGTCATGACCGCGGATCCCCTCAACGTCATCCGCGGGCTCATCGAGCGGCGGAGCGAACGCGTGAGCATCGCGCGCGACGCCGTGAACGTGCCCATGATCCATCACCTGTGCGACGCGGTCGGGGACCGGGATCCGCGCTGCCTCGACAGGGAGGTCGCGCGCGCGGCCGGCTACCCCGACGTGATCGCTCCGGCGTCCTCGCTGCAGGTCTGGAACATGGCCAACCCCGGCGAGGCGCGGACGGCGAGCGCCGTCGAGGCGGCGTACGCGGCACTGGCCGACGGCGGGTACTCCGCCGTCGTGGCCGTGAACTGCGACCAGGAGTACGACCGTGCCCTCGTGCCGGGGGATCTCCTCACGGCGCATGAGCGGATCGAGTCCGTCGCCGGGCCGAAGCGCACGGGGCTGGGTGAGGGGTTCTTCCTCACGACCGTCACCCGTTACACCGACCAGCACGGCGAGCAGGTGGGCACCATGCGGTTCCGCACGCTGTGGTATCGACCGGTCCCGCAGGCGGACAGGACGGAGGACCGATGATGGGGGCGATCCGTCGTCCGAGACCCGTGGTGAACCGGGACAATGCGTTCCACTTCGACGCGCTCCGTGCAGGACGGCTCGTCGTCCAGCAGTGCGACGGATGCGGAGAACTGCGTCACCCGCCCGTGCCCGTGTGCCCGCAGTGCCACAGCCTGGCCTGGCATGGCGAGCAGATGTCCGGCCGCGGGTGCGTGTTCAGCTACGTGGTGATGCACCACCCGGTCGTCCCGCCGTTCGAGCCGGGCTACGTGGTGGCACTCGTCGAGCTCGAGGAGGGGCCGAGGATCGTGATGAACCTCGAGGGAATCGGATCCGACCGGGTCGGGATCGGGCTGCCGGTGCTCGTCCGCCCCGAGCGGGTGGATGACGAGCAGATCCTCCCGGTGGCGCGACCACGGGGAAAGGAGACGTCATGACCCCGTCCCCGTCCCTCTCGGCGAGCCGTCCCGACCTGTCGGTCGGGACGGCGCTGCCGGAGCTGGCCGTCCCGGTGACCGCGACCCTCGTGGTCGCCGGCGCCATCGCCACGCGCGACTTCCAGACCGTCCATCACGACCGCGACGCGGCGACGGCGGGCGGCGTGCCGGACATCTTCATGAACATCCTGACCACGAACGCGCTGGTGAACCGGTACGTCTGCGCCTGGGCGGGCCTGTCCGGCCGGGTCACGCGCATCGACATCCGGCTGGGAGCCCCGTGCTTCCCGGGGGACGTCCTCGTGTTCAGCGGGGAGGTGACGGACTGCTCCGGCGATCGCGTCCGCCTCGCGGTGGCGGGCCGCCACGGCCGCGGCGCACATGTGACGGGCGCCGTCGAGCTGGTCTTCTCCGACGGAGAGCCGAGAACCGGAGAGCCGAGAGTCCGAGAACAGGGAGAGGAGCGGTCATGAGCGCCATCGTGGACCGGGCGGCGATCGTCGGGATCGGGGCGACGGAGTTCTCGAAGGACTCCGGAAGGTCGGAGCTGCAGCTCGCCCTGGAGGCGAGCCTGGCCGCCTGTGCCGACGCCGGCGTCGAACCGAGATCGATCGACGGCATGGTGACGTACTCCCTCGACACCTCGCCGGTCATCGAGGTGGCGCGCGGGCTCGGTTGCGAGCGGCTGGACTACTTCAGCCTCGTCGACTTCGGTGGGGGCGCGGCCGCGGGCACCATCGCCCACGCAGCCATGGCGGTCGCGACGGGGCAGGCGACGACCGTGCTGTGCTACCGCGCGTTCAACGAACGCTCGGGGCGCCGCTTCGGGCAGGCGGTGAAGCAGGACGGCGCCGATCCGGATGCGCGTGCGGCCCACTTCTCCTGGTACCTCCCCTCGGGACTGCTCACCCCCGCGTCCTGGGTCGCCATGTTCGCGCAGCGGTACGCCTTCGTGTCCGGGGCGACGAGCGAGGACTTCGGCCGCGTCGCGGTCTCCTCGCGGGCGTACGCGGCGACCAACCCGCGAGCCTGGTTCTTCGAGCGCCCGATCACGCTGGAGGAGCATCAGGCCTCCCGGTGGATCGCCGAGCCGCTGCACCTGCTGGACTGCTGCCAGGAGTCCGACGGCGGGCAGGCGTTCATCGTCACCACCCGCGAGCGTGCGCGGGACCTGGCCGGCGATGCGGTCGTGATCCGTTCGGCCCACCAGGGCGCCGGGTACGACCAGCACCTCATGACGAGCTATTACCGCGGCGACGGCGACCGCATCATGCCGGAGATGGGGAACGTCGCCGCGCGGCTGTGGGCGGACACGGGGCTGACGGCCGCGGACATCGACACGGCGGTGCTCTACGACCACTTCACGCCGTTCGTGCTCACTCAGCTGGAGGAGTTCGGCTTCTGCGCGCGGGGCGAGGCGAAGGAGTTCGTCCGCGACGGCCACATCGACCCGGGCGGGCTGCTCCCGCTCAACACCCACGGCGGCCAGCTCGGCGAGGCGTACATCCATGGCATGAACGGGATCGCCGAGGGCGTTCGACAGGTGCGCGGCACCGCGGTGAACGGGGTTCCGGATGTGCGGAACGTCCTCGTCAGCGCGGGGACCGGGGTGCCGACCAGCGCACTCGTCCTCGGCGCGGAGGACGGATGCGGCTAGACCGGAGCCGGGCCGTCCAGCAGCCGATGCGCGACCTCCAGCGCCAGCGCCTGTCGCCGGGCGACGGGGAGGTCGGCGAGCACCAGGCGCTCCTCCGTGAACACGAGCTCGCGATGGATGATGTCCATCGCGAGGAGCGCTCGCACCCGCTCCTCGTCGGTGGCGTCGGGCGGCGTCGCCAGGTCGATGGTGCGGTCCCGGTGGCGGCGAATCCGCGGGTCCGCGCTGAGCGCGTTCTGTGCCCAGGGCCGACTGGCGATCACCGCCACGGCGCGGGGGTGCGCGCGCAGCACCGCGACGTAGGCAGCGAGGAAGCGCCGGCGCTCCTCGGGATCGTCGAAGTGCTCGGGGGTCTCCTCCAGGAGGGCGTCGATGTCGTCCAGCAGCGGGCTCACGAGCGCCTGCAGCATGCTCTCCTTGCTGGGGTAGTGGTAGTAGAGCGACGCCTTCGTGATGCCGACCTCCTTCGCGATCAGGCTCAGCGGGGACTCGCCGTACCCCCGGGTGACGAACAGGTCGGCCGCCACGTCGAGGATGCGTTCCGCCGTGCGGGGAGCGTTCGGTGGCATGGGGTTCCTTTCGGGGCCGGCGTGCGTGCCCACCCATGGTAGGAGCAGTGCGCGGCGCCTGGTCGCGTCCGCATGATCGGGCGCTCTCGGAGCGGGGAAGGAGGAGGTTTGCATGCCGGAACGGGACCGGGCACTGACCGTCGCGGACGTCATCCGATACTTCGACGCGTTGAGCGAGGCCGGAGCCGACTCCGACGAGTGCATCCGCGCCACGGCGCGTCTGACCGGGTGTCCGGTCTCGGTGCGCGGCGAGGACGGCGCGATTCGACGGTGCGACCCGGACGGGGGATTCGGCGGCGGCACGGCCCATCCCCGGGGCGAGGACATCGTGATCGAGCGCCGCGGTGACGCGCCGCCCACGGACACCGTCGTGCGCAGCCGACTGCGGCACTGCCTGAGGATCGCGGCCAGGGTCCACGGGCAGGTGCGCCGCGGGGAGGCCGGTCTCGTGGAGGTTCTGCTCGACGCGCGCGAGGGGCGAGAGGCGCGCGTGCGCGCGGCCCAGCTGCTCGGGCTGGACCTGCGACGACCCGTGCGTGTGCTCGCGGTCACCGCGGTCGACGACGCCATCGCGGACGTCCTCGGTCGCTGCTCGCCCGGCGGTCTGTGGCGATCGGGAGCGGTCGATGACGTCACGTCACTCGTCATCCAGGACGACGGCGCATCCGGTCGGCTCTCCCGCGAGCTGAATGATGCGCTCGCGAGGGCGTATCCCGCGCAGCGACCGGACGGGCCCGCCCGTCCGCCCTGGGTCGGGATCGGTGAGGCCGGACCCGCGTCAGCCGCGGCGGAGTCCTGGCGGCAGGCCCGCCACGCCCTCTCGTTCACCACCTCCATGGTCTACGGGTGGCGGGCGATCGCCTTCGGGAACCTCGGCGCGGTGGCCGCGCTCGCGGAGATCCCGGTCGGCCGGCTGGACGAGATCCCCGTGATCGCGCGGTTGAACGAGCTCGCCGCGACGCGGTCCGGGCGGATCGACGTGTACACGCTCGAAGCGTTCTGCGTGTTCGGCTCACTGCGACGCACGGCAGAGGATCTGCACCTGCACCACAGCACGGTCGCGTCGCGGGTCGAGAGGGTCTCCCGGGCGATGGGGTGGGACATGACGAGCGCCGTCGACAGGTTCATGGCGACCCTCGCGCTCATGATGAGGCGGATGACGCTGACGCGGGCCGATCTGCGGCAGCGCGGGGGCCTGTGACGGCGTCCGTCGTCACGCCCCGGGCTGGAAGGGTGAAGACCACGACGACGGCGACCACCGCGGCCCCCGAGGCGAGCAGGCCGCCCGCGTACGGATTGTCGGTGCTCGCGGAGAGCTGGGCGGCCAGCCACGGCCCCACACCGCCGCCGAGAGCCGAGCCCAGACCGAAGCCGAACGCGGCGCCGGTGTACCGCACCCGGGCGGGGAAGACCGCCGTCAGCGTCGCGTACATCGGCGCTCCGACCGCGCCGCCGAGCCCGCTCAGCACGGCGAATCCGACCCCCGTGACGAGGAGATGGCCGCCGGTGGCCTTCGCCAGCATCAGGACGGGCACGAAGAGGACGGCGAGGGAACCCATGACGATCACCATCGTGTTGCGGCGGCCGACGCGGTCTATGACCAGTCCCGCCCCGATCGTCAGCCCGATGGCTGCCAGCGCATAGAAGGAGGCGAGTCCGGCGGCCGCGCCGGCGCTGAACCCGACCTGCTCCTGGAGGAAGAGGGGGACGTACGTCGCCATGAGGTAGCCGATCATCAGCACCGTGGCGCTCAGCACGACGACCTTCGCGAGCGCGCCGGGATGACGGGTGAGGAGCTCGCGGACGGGCGCGGGCGGGATGCGGTCGTTCCTCACCAGGCGCTCGAACTCCGGCGAGTCCTCGAGCCGCATCCGCATCACCAGGCAGACGAGCGTGAGCGGGAGCGAGAGCAGCAGCGGCACCCGCCATCCCCACGTGCGCATCACCTCCTCGGAGAGCAGAAGGGTGGTCAGGGCCACGGCTCCCGGCGCGAGGACGGCGCCGAACGAGGTGCCCAGTGGCGTCACGGTGCTGAGCAGCCCATGGTTGCCCCGGTGCGCGTGCTCGGAGACGAACGTGGTGGAACCGGCCAGCTCGCCGCCCGCGGAGAACCCCTGCAGGAGCCGGAGGAGGACGAGGAGCACCGGGGC
Source organism: Microbacterium resistens (assembly GCF_021172025.1). Classification (NCBI taxonomy): domain Bacteria; kingdom Bacillati; phylum Actinomycetota; class Actinomycetes; order Micrococcales; family Microbacteriaceae; genus Microbacterium; species Microbacterium resistens. The sequence goes on along the minus strand of NZ_CP082781.1, from coordinate 2,532,542 downwards.
GGCGGCGCCGATCGTCGCGTAGGTGGGCAGCGATCCCATCGCGGTGGTGACCACCCCCATGCCGATGATGGTCGTCATCAGGGCGAGACGACGGCCACGTCGGTCGCCGAGCCGCCCGAAGAACAGGCCTCCCAGCGGTCGGCTCAGAAAGCCGCTGCCGAGGGCGAGCAGCGCGCTCAGAATGCCCAGCAGGGGGTCCTCGCTCGGGAAGAAGAGCGGGGCGGTGTAGACGACGAGGTATGCGTAGAGGAAGAAGTCGTACGACTCGATGGCGGTGCCGAGGAACCCCGCCATGGCCGCGCGGCGGACGAGACGCCGTGGGGGACGGGCGATGACGTTCGGATCGGTCGACATGGCGGAGCTCCTTCTGTCTTCGGCGGTGGCGTCCTGTTTCTCGGTGGTTGACGCTGTGGCCATCGGCCGCGATGACTCTGGCAGCACGAACGAGGCGCTGTCCAGAGCCGGTGACGCCGGGTCGGCGGATCCGGCCCGATTCGGGCGGAGGATCCGACGCGCGGACGGAACAGCGGCCGATCATCCGACGTGCGTCGGATGATTCCGGCCTGGCTCGCCGAGAGCATGGGGGCACGTCCGCATCCGACCGGACCGCACGATGGCAGAGGAGTGACCATGGCCGTGATCGACCCCACCCGTACCTGGCGACCGCTCGAGGAGCGCCTCGCGAGAACCTCGGACGCCCGGCATCGCGCGATGCTCGAGGTGGTGATCGCGCACATGAAGGCCGAGGCGGACGGCGACCTCGAGGCGCTCATGGCCACCGTGTCCGCGGATCCGCAGTACCACTTCTGGGTGGGCGGCGCGGATGTCGGGCCCAAGGGCCGCGACGCGGTACGGGATTACTACGCCGCGTTCGTGGGCAGCCGGTCGAACGTGTTGGAGTACGTCATCGACCGCCTCGTTCTCGACGACGAGACCCTCGTCACGGAGGGCACGCTCAAGATGATCTACCGCGGGGCGGCGGCGGCCGCGGCCGGCTTCGCGGCAGACGATCCCGACGCGGACTATCTCGTCGTCGCCCGGCAGCTCCTGCTCTGGCCCATCGACGAGAGCGGACGGGTGGCGGGCGAGGACTCCTACTCCGACGAGCCGACCAGTGTCACCCGGCTCGCGGGGGACGAGCTGCCCCAGCGCTACGTCGATCTCGCGTACGGCGGGGTGCGCCCGTGACCCGCATCAGTCCTCGTCGCGCAGCTCGGCCCTGATCCGGCGGAGGTCCTCGGTGAGAGAGCCGATGAGGACCCAGTGGGCGGAGGACGGCGGCCGCAGCGACAGGGGCGAGGTGAGCGCGGGGATCGTCGAGGTCAGGGCCTCCGGTTCGGGCGCGATCTCGGCGAGCTGCACCGCCAGGCGCACGTCGTGCCCGGCGCGGCGGAGCTGTTCGGCGATGGCCGCGACCGCCGGCTCCTCCGGCAGCGCGTCGTCGTAGTGGTCGAGATAGGCGCGGGTCATCCCGATCACCTGGGTCACGACGGGGCCGATCCGATCCAGGAGCGCGCGCAGGGCGGCGAGCTCGTCGCGGTGCCGGGATCCGCGCGGGTTGAAGGCCAGCGACTCCTCGCCCGCCGCGAGGGAGGCGTCGGCGGCGGCCTTCATCGGGCGCAGCAGCCGCGCCTCCAGCATGAGCTCCTGGAGCCGGGCGGGGCTGGTCGTCTGCGGGAGCGCCTCCGCCAGGCGGTCCAGGCTCGCCGCCACCTCTCCGCCGAGGAGCGCCAGGTCGCGGCGCGCCGGTGCGACGAGCACGGGCGCCACCACGAGGAGGTTCACGACGAGGCCGACCGCGGCACCGATGAGCGTCTCCACGATGCGGGCGACGGCATAGTCCGGACTCGACGACCCGAGTGCCAGCACGAGCATCGCCGAGATCGCCACCTGGTTCGCGGTTCCCGGCGTCGCCTTGAACGCCCACGCGACGATCATGGCGACCACGACCGCCAGCAGGACGATCCAGCTCCATCGCCCGAGCACGAGGCTGAGGGCCATCGCGATGACGACGCCCAGGATCACTCCGAAGCTGCGCTCCATCGCCTTCGCGAAGGACTGATTCACGCTCGGCTGGACGACCAGCAGCGCGGCGATGGCGGCGAACACCGGGAGCTGCCCCGGCACGACCCAGCCCGCCAGCAGCCACGCCGCGATGGTCGCCGCGGCCGACTTGACGACCTGCAGCAGCGGGCCCCGGCGGGCGCTGCGGATCGCGGTCATGCGCATGGCTCCACGCTAGTGCGCCGGCCCCGGCCGCGCCCGTCCCCGCATCCGCGGGCCGGGTCGTCTGAGGCGCCCGGAGCCGAAGATAGGGCATCCGCCCGATCCCGCACGGGGGCCTTAGCGAGGAGCGTAGGGGTGTCGAAGAAGAGAAGAAGCAGAAGGAGAAGGCCGTGGATGTGCACCCCTACCTCAGCTACCGCGTGACGACCCTCGAGATCGAGGAGGCCGCCCGTCGCGCCGAGCGTGCCCGGATGGCCGCCGAGCACGCCGACCAGACCCTCACCACGGAGCGGTTCGGCACCCGCCTGCGCCGCTGGCTCGGCCGGGATTCTGCCGTGCGCCGCCCGGCCACGCAGGAGGCCGCACCGGCTGCGTCGGTGTCGCCGCGGGCGTCGGCGGTCCGCGCGGCGTCCTCGGCGTCCGCGCGTCCGGCCGCTCCCGCGTCGGACCCGCGTGCGGCTTCCCGGTCGACGCCTGCCCGCACGTCCGCCCACGCCGCCGGAGCCGCGGCGCCGGCCGCGGCCGTCGCCGGATCCGGGGCGTTCACCGCCGGATCCGAAGCCTCCGCGGAGTCCTCCGAGCGTGTGCCGTGCGGTGTCGGAGCGGCGTGACCCCGATCCGCGACACGAACTCCGAGACCGACGTGCTCAGGGATGGCACGTCCGGTCGCATCCCTCGCGGGATGCGACCCCGGTCGTCGTCCCGGGGCGGTCTGGACCTGAGCCGCCCCGGGACGGCGTCCCACTCCCCGTTCTCAAGCCCTCCAGAATTCTCGAGACCCCCTTTGCCTGCCGAGACCCCCTCTGAGATCGCGGTGTGGGAGGGGGTTTCGGCGAGGGGAGGGGGTTTCGTGTGACGACATCGGGGAACGACCATCGGTCTGCTGTCGGCGGAGTCGGCCCCGATGTCGGTGGCTGGTGGGACGATGATTCCATGTCCCTCAACGCTCCCGCCGCCGAGATGGTGGGTCGCGATGCCGAGCTCGAGCGGCTGATCACCGCCCTCGGGCGGGCTCGCGCGGGCGAGAGCGCCTCCGTCCTCGTGGCGGGCGAGGCGGGGATCGGGAAGTCGCGGCTGCTCCGCGAGTTCCGCGACACGGTGGGCGATCAGGCCGCGGTGCTCACCGGGTGGTGCCTCGACTACGGCTCGACGCCGGCGCCCTACGGTCCGGTGCCCGCCATCCTCCGGGGCCTGCTCGCCGAGCTGGGCGCCGAGGCGGCGGATGCCGCCGGACCGGGCCGCGATGCACTGGGACTGCTGCTCCCGGAGCTCGGCGGCGCGCCCGTGGACCGCACGGTCACCGGGCCCGAGGGGCTGCGCGAGGCGATCGCGAACCTGTTCGAGGCGGCCGCCGCGCGGACGCCCGTGGTCGTGCTCATCGAGGATCTGCACTGGGCGGACGCGGCGACCCTGTCCCTGCTCTCCTTCCTTCTGCGCGTCCTGGCGGGACGACCGGTGCTCTTCGTGCTGACCTGCCGGATCGACGACGTGCGTCGCGGCGGTGCCGTGCGCCGGTTCCTCGTCGAGGCCGAGCGGGCCCGGCTTCTGGACCGGCTCGCCCTGCAGCGCCTCGGCCGTGCCGCGGTGCGCCGGCTGCTGCAGGCGTTGTCCGGGCCGGTCGACGAGGCGGCGCTCCAGCGGCTGCTCGAACGCAGCGAGGGCGTGCCGTTCTTCGTCGAGGAGCTCGCCTGCAACGCGCAGGGCCCTATCCCCGACTCCCTCCGCGACCTCCTGCTGGCCCGCTTCGATCTGCTCTCCGACGACGCCAAGCGCGTGGTCCGGACGGTGTCGGGATCCGACGGCGCGGTACCCCACGCACTGCTGGCGAGCCTGGCGGGCCTCGACGACGAGCGGCTGGACGAGGCGGTCCGCGAGGCGACGACCGCGGCCGTGCTCGCCGTACGCGGCGACGACAGTTACGGATTCCGCCACGCGCTGCTCCGAGAGGCCGTGCACGACGATCTGCTGCCCGGGGAGCGGGCCCGTCTCCACCGGGCCTACGGCGAGGCGCTGGAGGCGATCGCCGCCGAGACCGCGGTCTCGCTCGCGCCTGCCCTGGCGTTCCACTGGCATCAGGCGCACGACGCCCGGCGGGCTCTGATCGCCGCCGTCGAGGCGATGATGCAGGCCAAGGCCAGCTATGCGTTCTCCACGGCGGCGCGGTTCGGCGAGCTGGCCCTGGAGCTGTGGGAGCAGGTCCCCGACGCCGCGGAGGCGGTGGGGCTGGAGCGGATCACCCTGCTCGCACGCCTCGGGTCGATCCTGCGCAACGCGGGAGACGGCGAGCGTTCGCTGGCGGTCGTCAACCTGGCGCTCGACGAGGCGGACCCGTCCGCCACCGACCCCGCGGTGTACGTGCGGCTGTTGCGCGACAAGGCCCACTATCTGCAGAACCTCGGCCGTCCCGGACCGATCGAGCTGTTCTCGCAGGCGCTGCAGGAGATGGAGGGCCGGGTCGACGACGACCGTCTGCGTGCCACGCTGCTGAACCACCTCACGGGGCGCCTGATGATCACGGCCCGCGTCACCGAGGGCCTCGAGCGCGCGGACGAGGCCGCCGCACTGGCGGAGCGCTGCGGACTCGAGGGCCCGCTGTCGGTGGCGTTCAACCTGCGTGGGACGATGCGCGTGCAGATCGGCAGGGTCGACGAGGGGATGGCGGACTTCCGCTCCTCGTGGGAGCACGCCGTCGACAGCGACGCGCGCCTGCGGTACTGGGTGAACTACTCCGACATCCTCGCGCTGCTCGGGCGCTACCGGGAGGCGGTCGAGATCGCGGAGGCGGGTGTCGAGCACGCGCGCAGCCTCGGGGTCGGCCGCTCGACGGGGTCGCTGCTCGCGCACAACATGATCGAGCCCCTCATCGACCTGGGCGAGATCGCGCGCGCGGAGGAGATCCAGGAGAAGGACGTCTCCTTCCGCACCCTGCACCTGAACCGCGTCTACGCCACCATGTCCCGGATCCGGCTGCTCGCCTGGCGAGGACGGATCGCCGATGCCGAGGCGCTGCTCGCCGAATGGCGCGCGACGATCGAGTCGATCTCCCGGCTGGAATCGCAGACCTGGTACTCCCACCGTGCGATCGAGCTCGCGATCGCGATCGGCGGGGGCGATTTCGCGCGTGCCGTCGAAGCGGCCCGTCTCGTGGTGGCGGACGAAGGACCGTCTCACGCACACCGACGCCGACCGCTGTTGGACGCGGCCTGGGCGGTGGCACAGCTTCGTGACTGCGAGGACGACCAGGCGGCGGAACTGACGGGAGAGCTGCGATCCGCGTGGGAGCGCATGCCGGAAGAGCTGTGCGGCACCGCGCGGGTCGTGTCCCTGGCCCTGGCGTTCCCGGACCCGGCCCGGCTCCGCGAGGCCGTGCACGCGGCGGACGAGGGCGAGGTCCCGGCGATCTATCGTGTGATCGCACGGATCGAGCTCGCCCGCGTCCTCGCCGCCGAGCGCGGCAGGCCCGAGCGAGCCGAGGCTGCGGCGGTGCTGAGCGAAGCCGCGGACTTCGTCGACGCCCTCGGACACGTCGGCCTCGCTCGAGAGGTCGCCGATCTCGGCGTCGCCTCCGGCCTGCTCGGCGCGGGATCCGGCGGTCGCGAGAGCGAGGCCGGCGGGGGCGCCGAGCTCACGGCCCGCGAGCGGCAGGTCCTCGAGCTGATCGCCGAGGGGCTCAGCAACCGCCAGATCGGGGAGCGCCTCTTCATCAGCGTGAAGACGGCGAGCGTCCACGTCTCGGCGATCCTGCGCAAGCTCGGCGTCTCGTCGCGGACGGAGGCGGCGGTCGCCGCCGCCAGACTCACCGCCGACGCCCGCTGAGCCCCGTCCACGGTGCGGGAGCCTCGCCCCGAAGGGACCCCGTCCCGAAGGATCCCGTCCCGAAGGATCCCGTCCCGAAGGATCCCGTCCCTGTGTCGCCCGTCGCCCGTTCGTGTGTGTGACTCCGTCGAGACCCCCTCGGCCCGTCGAGACCCCCTCTGAGAACGCGATGTGGGAGGGGGTTTCGGTGGGGAGAGGGGGTTTCGACGTGGCGGGCGGGGGAGGGATCCGGGCCGGTCAGTTCTCCGCGCGGCCGTGGCGCCAGTAGCCCATGAAGGCGATCGAGCGGCGGTCGATCCCGAGGTCGCGGACGAGATGGCGGCGGAGGGCGGTGATCGTGCCCGCCTCCCCCGCGAGCCACGCGTACTCCCCGCCGGCGCTCTCCTCCGGCACCTCCCACAGGATGTCGTCCGGGTCCGGCTCGCTCAGAGCCTCTGCCGTCGCGACCGCACCGGTCCCTGAACCGGCCCCCGATCCGGCCACCCCGGCCGCCGCCGCTCCGGCGCCGACGAGCGCCCGGGCGCGGCGGCGTTCGGCCCGTTCCTGGCCCCACGCGTGGACGGCGGCGCTGAGGCGGACGCCGTGCGCCGCGCTGCCGCGGGCGAGCCAGGTCACACGCACGCCGTCCGGCGCGCTGAGCGGGAGCTCGTCGGCCTCGGCCGGCACCTCGACCAGCACGTCGCCGCGCACGTGCGAGGGGAGCGTCTCGACGATCGCGCAGATCGCCGGGACCGCGGTCTCGTCGCCCGCGATCAGGACGGTGTCCGCGTCGCCGGGGCGCCATTCGAATCCTCCGCGCTCCTCGGCGCGGGCGTCGGGACCGACGACGACGAGAGGCTGCCCGGGTGCCGCGGCGGACGCCCAGGCGGAGGCCGGCCCCTCGGTGCCGTGGAGGACGAAATCGACGTCGATCTCGCGCTGTGCGGGCCGGACCGCCCGCACCGTGTACGTCCGGATGGGATTGCGCTGCGCGTCCGGGAGCGTCCGCCAGCGCGCGTACCACTCACCGAGCGGTGCCGTCTCGTCGAACTGGCCGACGTCGGTGACCGTGCCGTCCTCGAACGGGATCATGAGCTTGATCCGCTGGTCGAGGCCGTCGGTGCCGAAATGGACGAGGTCCTCGCCGGTCAGCGTCACGCGGGTGAAGTGCGGGCTGAGCGCGGTCACACGGGAGACGGTGGTCCGGAAGCTGCGGTAGGGCTGAACGGTCACGGTTCCACTATAGGCACCTATAGGTTAGGCTTCCCTAACGTGACCGACATCCAGACCTCGACGCCCGAGCCCGCGCACCGCGTCGGCTCCGCGGCGCCCCGGCGTCCGGCACCGCTCGCCGAGGCCGGGCCGACCGCCCCCGGCGACCTCAGCGCGGAGGCGCTCGCGCTGCGCTACGGACGGACCCCGGTCGTGCACGACGTGTCGCTCCGGCTCCGCCCGGGCCTCGTCACCGCGCTCATCGGCCCGAACGGCAGCGGCAAGTCCACGGTCCTGCGGGCGATCGCGCGTCTGCACCGGATCGAGTCCGGCCGCGTGCGCGTCGGCGACGAGGACGCCTCGACGCTGTCGGCGCGCGCCTTCGCCCGCACCGTCGCCATGCTGTCCCAGTCGCGCCCGCACCCGTCCGGCCTCGAGGTGCGCGACGTCGTCGCACACGGCCGCCACCCGCACCGGGGGCGGTTCTCCGGGCTGACCGACGCGGACCGCGACGCGATCGAGCGGGCCCTCGCGCTCACCGGCCTCACCCGGATGGCGCATCGCCCCGTGGACGAGCTCTCCGGCGGCGAGCTCCAGCGGGTCTGGCTGGCGACCTCTCTCGCGCAGAGCACGGGGATCCTGCTGCTCGACGAGCCCACGAACCACCTCGACCTGCGCTACCAGATCGAGACGCTGGATCTCGTCCGCGACCTCGCCGACCGGGGCACGGCCCTCGGCGTGGTGCTGCACGACCTGGATCACGCGGCGTCCGTGGCGGACCACGTCGTGCTCATGCACGAGGGGCGAGTGCTCGCGGCCGGCACGCCGGCGGAGGTGCTCACCGGTGAGAACCTCTCGCACGCCTACGGCCTGACCATCGACACGGTCCACGACGCGGACACCGGCCGGGTGCGCGTCATCCCGCGCGGACGCCACCACGAACGGCTGCGGCCCGTGCGCGCCGCGGTCCCCGCCTGACCCGACCGACTCTTCCCGACACCCGACCGCATCCGAACCCGCGGATGCCCCGAGCTGGAGCCCTCATGCGCAAACCCCTCGCCCTCCTCGCCGTCCTCGGCGCCGTGACCCTCGCCCTCGCCGGATGCGGGACGACGTCCGTCGCCCCGCAGGATTCGGACGCCCCGGCCGCGGCCACGGCCGCCGGCTGCGCCGACGACACGACGAAGACCTCGACGGGCCCGGTCGAGGTGACCGACGCCTTCGGCCGCACCGTCTCGCTCGACAAGCCCGCCGAGCGCGTGGCCGTGCTGGAGTGGCAGCAGATCGAGGACGCGCTGACGCTGTGCGTGACTCCGGTCGCCGTCGCCGACGCCGAGGGCTTCGCCACCTGGGACACGGCGGAGAAGCTCCCCGAGGGCGTCACCGACGTCGGCACCCGGCAGGAGCCGAACCTGGACACGCTGGTCAGCGCGAAGCCGGACCTCGTCATCGTCGAGGCGAACACGCGCGACGACGCGATCATCGGCCAGCTGGAGAAGTACGGGATCCCGGTCCTCGCCACGATCGGCGCGGACGCGAAGGACCCGATCGCGCAGATGCTGTCCACATTCGACACCATCGCGCAGGCCACCGGTCGCGAGGAGCGCGCCGAGGTCGTGACCGAGGAGTTCGAGAAGCACCTGAAGGACGCCGAGGCGAAGGTCGCGGACGCCGACCCGGCGGTGACGGAGTTCGTCTTCCTCGACGGCTGGGTGGACGGCGGCAACGTGGCCCTGCGCCCGTACGGCGACGGATCCCTCGTGGGCGCGATCGGCATCCGGCTCGGTCTCACCAACGCGTGGACCGGTGAGACGGACCCGGCTTACGGCCTCGGCACCACCGACATCGAGGGCATGACCACGATCGGCGACGCCACCATCCTGCACACCGGCACGGAGGCCGGCGCCGAGGACGACTTCCTCACCGCCGCGGCGAAGAACCCCGCCTGGGCGTCGATCCCGGCCGTGAAGGAGGACCGCGTGCTCGCGTTCCCGTCGGGGATCTGGATGTTCGGCGGGCCGCGCTCGGCGCAGCAGATCATCGACGCGTACGTCGACGTCATCACGAAGTGACCCGCGCGTGCCGCAGCCAGACGAGTCCGCCGCGGTGAGCGTGGGCGCGGTCCTGTCCCCACGCCGCCCGGCTCCCGCGGGACCGGAGGGGCCGGGGGAGGGCCGGGAACCGGGGGAGGGCACGGACGCCGCGGCATCCGGCCCCCGGCCCGGCTCCCTGCTCGCCGGGGTCGGCGTGCTGCTGGGCCTGGTCGCGGTGCTGATCCTCGTCGGCGCGTGGCACCTGACGCAGGGCACCAGCGGCGCGGCCCTCGTGGACGCGGACCTCTTCCTCGGCTCCCGCCTGCCGCGGCTGGCGGCCGGGGTCGCGGTCGGCGTCGCGCTGGGCGCGGCGGGGGTGCTCATGCAGTCCCTGTCGCGCAACGCCCTGGCCTCGCCGGACACCCTCGGGGTGACGGCGGGGTCGTACCTCGCCGTGACGGCCGTCGCCGCGTTCGGGATCTCCGTGCCGGTGTGGGCCTCGGGCGGGGTCGCGTTCGCCGGAGGTCTCGGCGCGGCGGCGCTCGTGCTCGGCCTCGCCGGCGGCGCGGGATCCTCGACCACGCGCCTCGTGCTCGCCGGATCCGCGCTCGCGCTGGCGTTCCAGGCCGGCACCTCGACGCTGCTGATCCTGTTCCAGGAGGAGACGAAGGGACTGCTCGCCTGGGGAAGCGGCAGCCTCTCCCAGCTGGGCATCGACGCGTTCCTCCAGGCGGCGCCGGTGGTGCTCATCGCGATCGCGCTCGCCCTCGTCCTCGCGCGGCGGCTCGACGTGCTCTCCCTCGGCGACGACACCGCGTCCTCCCTCGGCATCCCGGTCCGCTCCACCCGGATCATCGGGATCCTCCTGTCGGTGGTGCTCACCGCCACGGCCGTGACCCTCGCGGGGCCTATCGGCTTCGTCGGGCTGTGCGCGCCGGTGCTCGCGAGGCTGCTGTCGCGGCTGGTCCCGGCGCTCGGCAGGCACATGCTGCTCATCCCGACGGCGGGGCTGCTGGGCGCGGTCGTCGTGATCCTCGCGGACGCGGTGCTGCGGGCCCTCATCGGCGCCGAGGGCGCCCTCGCGGTGCCGACCGGTGTGGCCACCACGGTCCTCGGCGCGATCGTCCTCGTCCTCATGGCGCGGCGCCTGCGGGACTCGGGGCCGACCCGCCAGCCGCCGAGCATCCGCTCCGGCGTGCGCAGCGCCGGCCGGTTCCGCATCGTGCTCGTGCTCGGCGTCGTCGCGCTCGCGGCGGTGATCCTCACCGGGCTGCTGCTGGGGAGCACGGCCCTGCTCACCGGCGACATCGCCCTGTGGCTGCAGGGTCAGGCCCCGCCGCAGATCGCCTTCGCGCTGGACGAGCGCTCGCCCCGCGTCATCGCCGCGGTCACCGCCGGCGCGGCCCTCGCCCTCGCCGGCGCGCTCACCCAGGCGGTCAGCCGCAACCCGCTCGCCGACCCGAGCCTGCTCGGGATCACCGGGGGCGCCGGGCTCGGCGCGGTGCTCGTCGTGACCAGTGCGGCCGCCTCCACGTTCGGCATGCTGGTCGGCGCGGTCGTGGGCGCGCTCGCCGCCTTCGTGCTCGTGTACCTCCTCGCCTGGCGCGGCGGGATCAGCGCCGACCGGTTCATCCTCATCGGGATCGGGATCTCCTACGCCGCCGTGGCGCTGACGACGTTCGTGCTGCTGCGCAGCGATCCGTGGAACACCCCGAAGGTGTACACCTGGCTGTCCGGGACCACCTACGGACGGATCTGGGAGCAGGTGATCCCGCTCGGGATCGCCCTGCTCATCGCGCTGCCGCTCGTCTTCGCCCAGCGTCGGGACCTCGACGTGATCGCGCTGGACGAGGACACCCCGCGCCTGCTCGGCGTGGGCCTGGAGCGCTCCCGGCTCCTCCTGCTCGTGGTCGCGGCGCTGCTGGCGGCGCTGAGCGTGGTCGCGGTCGGCGTGATCGGGTTCGTGGGGCTCGTCGCCCCGCACGCCGCCCGCGCCCTCGTGGGCGCGCGGCACACCCGGGTGATCCCCGTGGCCGTCCTTCTGGGCGCGGTGCTCGTGGGGGCCGCCGACGTGCTCGGGCGGACGGTCATCGCGCCGGCGCAGCTGCCGGCGGGGCTGATCGTGGCGCTGCTCGGCGCGCCGTACTTCGTCTGGCTGCTCTGGCGCTCGCGCGACGTCTGACGCGTCGCGGGCGCCGGCTCGGCCGCGGCGGATCGGTCAGGACGGATCGAGGACGAGCCGGTAGCCCATGCCCTGCTCGGTGAGCAGGTGCACGGGCGACCCGGGCACCCGCTCGAGCTTCTTGCGGAGCTGCGAGAGGTACAGCCGCAGATAGCCGGTGTCGGCCACCTGCTCGGTGCCCCAGATCTCCCGCAGCAGCTCCTGCCGCGTGACGAGGGAGCCCGGGTGGCGGGCGAGGTGCTCCAGGATCCGCCATTCGGTGGGGGTGAGGTGCACCCGCTCCCCGGCGCGCGTCACGGTCTTGGCGGACAGATCCACCTCCACGTCCCCGAACGACACGACCGCCTCCGCGGGCGCCGTCGTCCGGCGCCGGGCGAGGGCGCGCAGCCGCGCCAGGAGCTCGTCGATCTGGAACGGCTTGGTCACGTAGTCGTCGGCTCCGGCGTCCAGGGCCTCGACCTTGTCGGCGGATCCGGTCCGTCCGGAGACCACCAGGATCGGCACGTCGCTCCACCCGCGGATCGCCTGGATGACGCCCATGCCGTCCAGCCGCGGCATCCCCAGGTCCAGCAGCACGATGTCCGGCCGCGACTGCACGGTGGCGGTCACGGCCGCGGCGCCGTCCGGCACCCCCACGACGTCGTACCCGTGCGCGGCCAGGGTGATCCGCAGCGCGCGCACGAGCTGGGGGTCGTCGTCGGCGACGAGCAGTTTCATCGTCCCTCCTCGGGGTCGGGGGATGCGCGGTGGTCCAGGGGCCGTAGCGGTCCGAGGCGCGACGCGCCGGGGCCGGCGGCCAGGATCTCGTCCCCGTCCTCGCCGGCCGTCGGGCGAGGGGACGACCCGGTCTGATCCTCGCGAGCCGTGGCCAGGGGCAGGGAGACCACCATCGTCAGCCCGCCGCCGGGGGTGTCCTCCGCCGTGAGCGTGCCGCCCATGCCCTCGGTGAACCCGCGGGACAGGGCCAGGCCCAGGCCGAGGCCCGTGGCGTTGTCGGTGTCGCCGTGGCGCTGGAAGGGGAGGAACGCGCTCTCGCGACGGTCCTCGGGGATGCCCGCGCCGCGGTCGACGACCCGGATCTCCGCCCGCGCGCCGAGGCTGCTCGTCGAGACGAGCACCCGGGTGCCCGCCGGGGCGTGCCGGACGGCGTTGGTGAGCAGGTTCACCAGGACACGGCGGAGCAGGACCGGATCGGCCCAGAGCGGCGCGAGGTCGGCGTCGAGCGCGAGCTCGATCTCATCCGGACCGAGCGACAGCTCGTCCAGGGCGGCGACCACGATCCCCGCGCCGTCGACCGGTCCCCAGGACACGGCGAGCACCCCGGCCTCGACCCGGCTGACGTCGAGGAGGTCCGTCACCAGCCGGGAGAGGGTGTCCAGGCTCTCGTCCGCGGTGGCCAACAGCTCCGCACGGTCCTCGGGCGACAGCCCGTGCGTTCCGCGCAGCCCGCCCACGGCCGCCATCGCGGCGGCGAGGGGGCGCCGCAGGTCGTGACTGAGCGCGGACAGCAGCGCGCTGCGCACGCGGTCGGTCTCGGCCAGCACCTCCGCCTCGCGGGCGGTCTCCCGCAGCTCCGAATGCTCGATGGCCGCCGCGAGCTGGGCGACGATCGCGTCGCGCAGCCGCCGGCCGGCGGCGTCGAGCGGGTCGCCGTGCAGCTCCAGCGTCGCCCGCGGCTGCCCGTCCGCGGTGCGCCCGACCGGGACGGACGTGGACCGGCCGTCCGGGAGGGGCTCGCCGTCCCTGGCCAGGATCGTCCCGTCCGCCGCGACGAGGCGTACGCCGCTCAGGCCGAACGCCTCGCGCATCCGGCTCACCAGCGCCGTCGGCGCGCTGTCGCCGCGCAGCACGTTCCCGGCGACCCCGGCGAGCAGCTCCGCCTCCGCCGCGGCCCGCTGCGCCGCGCGCGCCCGGCGTGCCGCCTGGTCCACGACGACGCTGACGAGCACCGCGATGACGACGTACAGGACGAGCGCGAGGGCGTGCAGCGGATCCGCGATCGTGACGGTGAACAGCGGCTCGACGAAGAGGAAGTCCAGGGTCAGGCCGGAGAGGACCGCGGCGAACAGCGCGGGGCGCAGACCGCCGACCAGCGCCACCACGACGACGAGCAGCTGGTAGGCGAGCACGTCCGAGGTGATCGACGCCTCCGAGCGCAGGGAGAACAGGAGCCAGGAGAGCAGCGGCCCGCCGACGAGGGCGATCGCGAACCCGAGGATCTGCCTCCGCCACCCCAGCGCGCCGCCGGTGACCCGCGGGAGCCGACCGTGTCCGCCCGCCGCGGCATGCGTCACGATGTGCACGTCGATCGCCCCGGCCAGGCGGATGACCTCCGCCCCGATCCCCGGGCCGGTGAGGGCCGCGGCGAACCGGCCCCGGCGGCTCACGCCGATCACGAGCTGCGTCGCGTCCACGGACTGGGCGAACTCCACCAGGGTCCGCGCCACGTCGTCGCCGACGAGCTGGTGCATCGTCCCGCCCAGGGACTCGACGAGGGCGCGCTGAGCCGTCAGGGCGCCCGGCGCGTCCGCGCGCAGGCCGTCCTGCGTGGACACGTGCACCGCGAGAAGCTCACCGCCGGCGGCGCGGGCGGCGATCCGCGCTCCGCGTCGCAGCAGCGTCTCCCCCTCCGGGCCCCCGGTGAGGGCGACGACCACGCGTTCCCTGGCCTGCCACGCGCCGTCGATCCCGTGCTGGCTGCGGTACGAGCGCAGGGCGCTGTCCACCTCGTCGGCCAGCCACAGCAGGGCGAGCTCGCGCAGCGCCGTGAGGTTCCCGAGGCGGAAGTAGTTCGACAGCGCGGCGTCGATCCGTTCGGCCGGATAGACGAGACCGGCGGAGAGGCGGTCCCGCAGCGACTCCGGCGCCAGGTCGACGACCTCGATGCCGTCGGCGGCCCGGACCACCTCGTCGGGCACCGTCTCCTGCTGGGCGATGCCGGTGATCTTCTCCACGACGGCGTTCAGGGACTCGATGTGCTGCACGTTGACGGTCGTCACCACGTCGATCCCGGCGTCGAGGAGGTCCTGGACGTCCTCCCAGCGCTTGGCGTGCCGGGAGCCGGGGGCGTTCGTGTGCGCGAGCTCGTCGACCAGCGCGAGCTCCGGAGCCCGGGCGAGCACGGCGTCGAGGTCCATCTCCTCGAGCACGACGCCGCGGTGCGCGACCGTCCGCCGCGGGACCTCCTCCAGCCCCTCGGCCTGCGCGCGCGTCGCGGCGCGCCCGTGGGTCTCCAGGACCGCGACGACCACGTCCTGTCCGCTGTCGCGCAGGCGCCGTCCCTCCGTGAGCATCTCGAACGTCTTGCCGACGCCGGGGGCCGCGCCGAGCAGGACGCGCAGGCGACCGCGCGGCCGCCCGCCGGGGCGCCCGCGCGGCGGCGATCCGCCTGCGTCGGTCATCGGCCCTCCCGGTCCTGCGCGTCGAGCGCGGTGTTGAGCTCCAGGACGTTGACCCGTGGTTCGCCGAGGAATCCCAGGTCTCGATTCTGCACCCGCGACTCGACGAGCGCGCGCACGTCGTCGGCGGCGATCCCGCGCGCCTCGGCCACGCGGGGGACCTGCAGCAGCGCGTACGGGAGGCTGATGTCCGGATCAAGTCCGGAGCCGGAGGCCGTGACCGCGTCGGCGGGGACGGCGTCCTCCGAGACCCCCTCGCGGACCGCGATCTCGGCGCGCCGCGCGGCGATCGCCTCGACGAGCTCCGGATTCGTCGGGCCCAGGTTGGATCCGCTCGACGACGACGGGTCGTAGCCGTCGCCGGCGGCGGAGGGGCGGGGGAAGAAGGACGAGAGGTCGTCCTCGGCGGGGAGCTGCCCGATCAGCGCGCTGCCGACGGGCTCCTCCCCGCCGGGCCAGCCCCCGGTGCGCTCCCCGGCGGCGTCGACCTGGGAGCCGTTCGCCTGCCACGGGAAGACGAGCTGACCGATGCCGGTGAGGGCGAGCGTGTACCCGACGCCGAGCAGGAGCGTGAGCACGAGCATGGCCCGCAGGGCCACGGCCCCGGTGCGGACGGAGGTGCGGAGGTTCATGGGAGGCCTTTCGGAGAGGGGTCAGAAGCCGGGGAAGAGGCTCACGACGAGGTCGATGAGCTTGATGCCCACGAAGGGGACGATGACGCCGCCGATGCCGTACACGAGGAGGTTGCGCTGCAGGATCTGCGCGGCGCCGGCCGGCCGGTAGCGCACCCCGCGCAGGGCGAGCGGGATGAGGAAGACGATCACGATCGCGTTGAACACGATCGCGCTGGCCACGGCCGAGGCGGGCGAGTGCAGGCCCATGATGTTCAGCGCGCCGAGCCCGGGGAAGGCCCCCATGAACATGGCGGGGATGATCGCGAAGTACTTCGCGATGTCGTTGGCGAGCGAGAAGGTCGTGAGCGCGCCCCGCGTGATGAGCAGCTGCTTGCCGATCCGCACGATGTCGATGAGCTTGGTGGGGTCCGAGTCGAGGTCCACCATGTTCCCGGCCTCCTTGGCGGCGGAGGTCCCGGTGTTCATGGCGACGCCGACGTCGGCCTGGGCGAGCGCCGGCGCGTCGTTCGTGCCGTCCCCCGTCATGGCGACGAGGCGCCCGCCCTCCTGCTCCCGGCGGATCAGTGCGAGCTTGTCCTCGGGCGTGGCCTCGGCGAGGTAGTCGTCGACGCCCGCCTCGGCGGCGATCGCCTTCGCCGTCAGCGGATTGTCCCCGGTGATCATGACCGTGCGGATGCCCATCCGGCGCAGCTCGCCGAAGCGCTCGGCGAGCCCCTCCTTGACGACGTCCTTGAGATGCACCACGCCCAGCACGCCCCCGGTCGCCGCTCGCTCGACGACCGGAGCTGCGACGGCGACGACGAGCGGGGTCCCGCCGGAGGCGGCGATCTCGTCCGCGAACCGGGCCGCCTCGGCGGCGGCCGCGTCCTCCGCCCCGCCCTCCTCCGCCAGGCAGGCGCGGATCGCCGAGGCGGCGCCCTTGCGGATGCGCGTGCCGTCCGGCAGGTCCACGCCGCTCATCCGCGTCTGCGCCGTGAACGGCACGGCGACCGCGTCCTCGGGGGCCTGGACGGCGACCCCGCGCGCGGCGGCGAGCTCCACAATGGAGGCTCCCTCGGGCGTCGGGTCTGCGAGGGAGGACAACGCGGCCGCCCGCAGCAGCTCCTCGGCGGGCACGTCGCCGACGGGGCGCACGTCCGTCGCCCGCCGGTTTCCGTAGGTGATGGTGCCGGTCTTGTCCAGCAGGAGGGTCGTGACGTCGCCGGCCGCCTCCACCGCCCGCCCGGACATGGCCAGGACGTTGCGCTGCACGAGCCGGTCCATGCCGGCGATGCCGATGGCCGACAGCAGCGCGCCGATGGTGGTGGGGATGAGGCAGACGAGGAGGGCCACGAGGACCGGGATCCCCACGGGGGAGGCCGAGTACGCCGCGATGGGGCCGAGCGCGAGCACGACCACCAGGAACACGATGGACAGGCTCGCGAGCAGGATGTTCAGCGCGATCTCGTTGGGGGTGCGCTGGCGGTCGGCGCCCTCGACGAGCGCGATCATGCGGTCGACGAAGGTCTCCCCCGGCTGGGACGTGATGCGCACGACGATCCGGTCCGACAGCACGCGCGTCCCGCCGGTCACGGCGCTGCGGTCGCCGCCGGACTCGCGCACGACCGGGGCGCTCTCGCCCGTGATCGCCGACTCGTCCACCGTGGCGATCCCGGAGACGATGTCGCCGTCGCCGGGGATCGGCTCCCCCGCGGTCACGACGACCACGTCGCCGAGCCGCAGGGCCGCCGACGACACCTCCTCGGTCGCGGCGTGCACGGCGTCCGGATCCGCGGCCTCGTCGTAGCGGACGACGCGGCGCGCGGTCGTGCTCGTCCGGGTCTTCCGCAGGGTCGCGGCCTGCGCCTTGCCGCGGCCCTCCGCCACGGACTCCGCGAGGTTCGCGAACAGCACCGTGACCCACAGCCATCCGGCGATCGCGGCCGTGAAGCCGGCGGGCACCGCGGCTCCGCCGGACGCGTCCGAGCCGAGGAACGGCTCGGCGATCGCGAGCACGGTGGTGAGGGCCGCGCCCGCCCAGACGAGCAGGATCACGGGGGTGCGCAGGAGCCGCGCGGGGTTGAGGCGGCGCAGCGCGCCCGGGAGAGCGGCGACGAGCTGCCGCGGCCCGAACGCGCGCGGCGTGCGGGAGGAATGGTCCGGCGCGGACGGGTCTGCGACGGACGTGGGGTCGGGGACCGGGGCGCGGTCGGTGTCGGTGAGGGTCATGTCAGACGAGTCCTTCTGCGAGGGGCCCGAGCGCGAGCACGGGGAAGTAGGTGAGAGCGGTGACGATGACGGTCACCGCGGCGAGGAGCCCGGCGAACTGCGGGCGATGGGTCGGCAGGGTGCCCGCGGTCTCCGGGACCCGGTCCTGCGCGGCGAGCGAGCCGGCCAGCGCGAGCACGAACACGATCGGCAGGAACCGGCCGAGGATCATCGCCACACCGAGCGCCGTCGCGAGCCACGGCGTGCTGGCGGTGAGTCCCGCGAAGGCCGAGCCGTTGTTGTTGGCGGCCGAGGTGAACGCGTAGAGCACCTCGCTGAGACCGTGCGGCCCCGGGTTGAGGATGCTGGTGGACACCACCTCCTCGCGGATGCCGGGGAGGGCGAAGCTCAGGGCGGTCCCGCCGAGCACGAGGGTCGGCACGACGAGGATGTAGAGGCTCGCGAGCGTGATCTCCCGCGGGCCGATGCGCTTGCCGAGGTACTCCGGGGTCCGCCCGACGAGCAGACCGCCGACGAACACGGCGAGCACGGCGAGCACGAGCATCCCGTAGAGTCCGGATCCGACGCCGCCGGGGGCGACCTCGCCGAGCATCATGTTGAGCATCGGTATCATGCCGCCGAGTGCCGTGTAGGAGTCGTGCATCGAGTTCACGGCGCCGGTCGAGGTGAGCGTGGACGCACTGCCGAACAGCGTGGACCCGAAGATCCCGAACCGCTGCTCCTTGCCCTCCATGGCGCCGCCGGCCAGCGCCGGGGCCGCGCCGTTCCCCGCCGCCTCCAGCGCGGTCAGCGCGGCGGTCGAGACGAGGAAGATCCCGGCCATCACCCCGGCGATCGCGTATCCCTGGCGATCGTCGCCGATCATCCGGCCGAACGCGCGGGGAAGGGAGAACGGGATGGCGAGGATCAGCAGGATCTCGACGAGGTTCGTCCAGGGCGCGGGGTTCTCGAACGGGTGCGCGGAGTTCGCGTTGTAGAAGCCGCCGCCGTTCGTGCCCAGGAGCTTGATGACCTCCTGGGAGGCGACCGGGCCGCCCGGCAGGGCCTGCGTGCCTCCGGAGAGGGTCTGCACCTCGGTGAACCCGGCGAGGTTCTGCGCGACGCCGCCCGCGAGCAGCACGAGGGCGCCGAGGACCGCGACCGGCACCAGGAGCCGGACCAGGCCCCGGATCAGGTCGACCCAGAAGTTCCCGATCGTGCCGCTGCCGCGCCGCGCGAAGCCGCGCACCAGCGCGACCGCCACCGCGATCCCCACGGCGGCGGAGACGAAGTTCTGCACCGTGAGGCCGGCGAGCTGCACGAGGTGCCCCACGGTCTGCTCCGGCGAGTACGACTGCCAGTTGGTGTTCGCGACGAACGAGGCGGCGGTGTTGAACGCGATGGGCTCGGGCACGGGCGGAAGGCCCAGCGAGAGGGGGAGCACGGCCTGCGCGCGCTGGAGCAGGTAGAGCAGGATCAGCCCGACGACCGAGAACGCGAGCAGGCTCCGCGCGTAGGAGCGCCAGGTCTGCTCCGCCGTCGGATCGACGCCGATGAGCCGGTAGATGCCGCGTTCGACGCGGAGGTCCTTCGCCCCCGTGTAGATGCGGGCGATGGCGTCGCCCAGCGGGCGGTAGAGCAGGACGAGGGCGACGAGGAGCACGCCCGCCTGCAGGATGCCGAAGCCGATGGCGGCCGCGTCCATCAGAACCGCTCCGGGGCGATGAGCGCGACGAGGAGGTAGCCGATGGCGGCGACGGCCAGGACGGCGGCGAGGATCTGCAGGACGATCATCCGCGCTCGCCTCCGTCCACGGCTTCGCGACGGGCGGGGCGGCGGGCGGGGGCGCCGATGCGCTCCGCGCCCCTCGCCGCCATCGCGACGAGCAGGAACAGCGCGAGCGTCAGCGCCAGATAGAGGAGATCGAACACGGATCGATCTCACTGCCCGGGCGGGCCGCGAACGGCGATCCTCACGGAATCCCTACGGCGGCCGGGCGGACCCATGCGGATCCCTGACGGCGGACCCGGTCCCGTCGCCCGCGGCAGCCGCGGACCGGTGCGAGGGGCGGTCAGCGCGGGGGCGCGGTGGGCCAGTCCTCGGCGAGCACGGCGTAGTCCATGCCGTCCATCCACTCGCCGGACCGGTGCAGCGCCGTGCGCCGGCTGTGCTCCTCGCGGCGCATCCCGATCCGTTCCATGAGCCGCCACGACGGCTCGTTCGCGGCGAAGCACCCCGCGTGCACGCGGCGCAGCCCCAAGGGCCCGAAGCAGGCGTCGATCACCGCGCGGACGGCCTCGGTGGCGTAGCCGCGCCCGGCGTGGGCGGGATCCAGCACCCAGCCGAGCTCCGCCTGCGTGCCCCGCGCCGCGTCGACGACCTCGGCCTGCGCCCAGCCGTCCTCGACGCGCACCATCAGGTCGCCGACGATGACGGGGTCCTTCCCGGGCTCGCGGCGCACGATGACGAACGTCGTCGCCAGGCGCTCGGGGTCCGAGTACGTCTCGTGGAACGCCGCGCGGGTGGCCGGCGCGCGACCCAGCCACCGGTTCACCTCCGGGAGCCGGCGGTACGCCCAGACGGCGTCGAGGTCGGCGGGGACGCAGCGACGGATCTCGAGGCGCTCGGTGCGCAGGGGCCAGGGCTCGGCGGCGGTCGATGAGGTCACGGCGCCAGGCTATCGACCGGCAGGGACAGACGCGGGCGTCCCGACGTGGCAGTCTCGATGCATGCCCTCCGCCGCCGATCCCGACGAGCTCGCCACGGTCGGCGCCGTCGCGGCGTCGCTCGGCGTGACGGTGCGGACCCTGCACCACTGGGACGCCATCGGACTCGCCTCGCCGTCTCGGCGCACGTCCGGCGGATACCGCGCGTACGACCCGGCCGATGTCGCGCTCCTGCGGCGCATCGTGCTTCTCCGCGAGCTCGGCGTGCCCCTCGCGGGCATCCGGACCCTGCTGTCCGCCGGGGCCGACGAGCGCCGCGCGGAGCTCATGCGGCGCCGCGCGGAGCTGGACGAGCGGATCGCCCGGCTGCAGGAGGTCGCCGCGGCGGTCGACCGGCTCATCGCCGCCGACGCCACCGGACCGCTCCTTCCCGCCGACAAGGCGACGGAGGTGTTCGGCGAGGACTGGGACCCGGCGTGGACGACCGGGGCGCGCGAGCGCTGGGGGGATTCCCCGCAGTGGGCCGAGTACGCCGAGCGGGCGGCCGAGCGGGACGCCGACGACTGGCGGGCCGTCGTGGGCGAGCTGGAGGAGGTGCTGACGGCCTGCGCGGAGGCGTTCGCTGCGGGAATCCGGCCCGAGGACGGCCGCGCGGCCGCGCTCGTGGAGCGGCACCGGCAGGCGATGAGCGCCTACTTCCACTGCACGCCGTCGATGCACGTGATCATGGCGCAGACCTTCTCCGGGGAGCACGCGGCGCACTACGACGGTTACGCTCCCGGTCTCGGGGAGTGGCTGCGCGCCGCGGTCGAGGCGTCCGCCCGCGCCCGCGGCATCGATCCGGCCCGCGCGCGGTGGGAGTGACCGCCGGGTTCCCCGGAGCGGGTCGACCCGCCGGAGACGGTCCCGGTCAGCCGGCGTCGGGCGGGCCCGCGGGGCGCTGGGCGCGCCGGCCCGACGAGCCGTAGACGGCGACCGGGCGTCCGGCGCGCTCCTGTCCGGGCACGGGCCGGGACCGTCGCCCGTAGATCAGCTCGGACGAGTCCAGCAGCCACGGCACGAGCGTGATCGTCACGCCGTGCACGAGCATGAGCTGGTTCGCCATGCGGCGCGCGCGGCGGTTGTGCAGCAGGCTCTCCCACCAGTGGCCGACGATGTACTGCGGCAGGTAGACGGTCACCACCGACGGCCCGTGCTTCGACCGGTACTCGCGGATGAAGTGCTCCACCGGCTGGGCGTACGTCCGGTAGGGCGAGTCGACGATCACGAGCGGCACGGGGATCCGGTGCCGCTGCCACTCGCGCTGGAGCTGCGTACCGTCCTCCGGCGTGAGGGCGACGTGCAGGGCCACGGTCTTGTCGTGGTTGGCCGCGATGGCGTAGTCGAGCGCCTTGACGACGGGCTTCTGCAGCCGGTTCACCAGGACGATCGCCACATCTCCCGCGGATCCGAAGTGGGTGGCGTCGTCGACGGCGATCTCGTGCTCCACGTCCCGGTAGTAGCGCTTCACCCCGACCATGAGGACCGCGAGCACGGGGATCGCGAAGAACACCATCCACGCGCCGTGCGTGAACTTCGTGATCGTCACGATCAGCAGGACGAGGACGGTGAGCGTGGCGCCCGCGGAGTTGATGACGAGGCCGGTGTAGGCCGAGCGGCGCAGCGGCGCGGCCTCGGCCACGGTCTTGGCGCGCGTGCCCCGCAGCACGCGGCGCCAGTGCCGCACCATCCCGATCTGCCCGAGGGAGAAGGAGACGAAGACGCCGATGATGTAGAGCTGGATCAGGGTGGTCAGGTTCGCCTGGAACACCACGAGCACGGTGACCGCGGCGATGCCGAGGACGATCATCCCGTTGGAGAAGACCAGCCGGTCGCCGCGGGTGTTCAGCGCCTTGGGGGCATAGCCGTCGCGGGCGAGCACCGCCCCGAGGAGCGGGAACCCGTTGAACGCGGTGTTGGCGGCGAGCAGCAGCACGCAGGCGGTGGCCGCCTGGATGAGGAAGAAGGGGATGCTCCCGCCGCCGAAGGTCGCCGCGGCGACCTGAGCCATGAGGCTGGGCTGCGGGTTCGCGCAGTCGAACCCGACGAGCGCGCACGGGTCCTCCGCGTAGTGCACGCCCGAGATGAGCGCGAGGGCGGTGAGGCCGGCGAACAGCAGCGCGGCGATCGCGCCCATCATCGCGAGGGTCGTCTGGGCGTTTCGGATCTTCGGCATCCGGAAGGCCGGCACGCCGTTGGACACGGCCTCGACGCCGGTCAGTGCCGAGCAGCCGCTGGAGAACGCGCGCAGTACGAGCAGGATGACGGCGGCCTGGCTGAGGTCCTCCGCCTGCACCGCGAACTCGGCGCTGGAGGCGACCGGTGCGTCGCCCAGGACCGTGCGGACCAGCCCCGTCACGATCATGACGGCGACCGAGCCGATGAAGACGTAGGTGGGGATCGCGAACACGGTGGACGCCTCCCGCACGCCGCGGAGGTTCACGATCACGATGAGGATCACGAAGCCGACCGCGAGCTCGACCCGCCACGGGTTGAGCTCCGGCACGGCGGAGATGATGTTGTCCACGCCCGACGCGATGGAGACGGCGACCGTGAGCACGTAGTCGACGAGCAGCGCCGCCGCGACGACCACCCCGGGGATCTCGCCCAGGTTCGTCGACGCCACCTCGTAGTCGCCGCCGCCGGACGGGTAGGCCTTGATGAGCTGGCGGTAGCTGAGCACCACGACGACGAGGAGGAGCACCACCGCTCCGGCGACCAGCGGGGTGAACGACAGGAAGGCCATGCCGCCCACGAGCAGGATCATCAGCAGCTCCTGCGGCGCGTACGCCACCGAGCTCAGCGCGTCCGACGCGAAGATCGGCAGCGCCATGCGCTTGGGGAGCAGCTGCTCGTCGGCCTGCTCGGAGGTGAGCGGATCCCCCAGGAGGATGCGCTTGGCCAGCTGCGGGGCGTCCGCGCTCTCACGGCTCTCATTTGCCACGAGCGGCGACATTACGCCTGCGCGCGGCGGCGTGCAATGCGGGATCCGTACGTTTCCCTCACGATCCGCTCACGGCCCGCGGCGTGCCGCCTCGGTGCGGGCCGTGAGCATGGGCGGCCGCCGTGGCCGCGTAGGCTCGACGGGTGCAGGATCAGGTGCTTCTCGGCTTCCTCGCGACGGCCATCGGCCTGGTCTTCGGCGTCCTCCTCTTCGTGCCGTTCGTGGCGATCAGCTACCGCCGCCGCGGGCGGCTGACGGTCGGGCGCCTGGTGCTCTGGCTCGCGGCGCTGATCTATTTCTGGGCGATCTGGACATACACTCTGCTTCCCTTGCCGGATCCGGACGACATCCGCTGCGTGGGAGCGATCCTGGATCCGATGTCGGTCGTGCACGACGTGCAGAAGGCGTTCGCCCGCTCGGCCAACCCTCTCACCGACCCCGCGATCCTGCAGCTCGCGCTGAACGTGCTGCTGTTCCTCCCCCTGGGGTTCTTGCTGCGGGTGCTCGGCGGACGGGGCGTCGTCACCGCGCTCGCCGTCGGGTTCGGGCTGTCGCTGTTCATCGAGACGACGCAGCTCACGGGCGTCTGGACGATCTACCCGTGCGCCTACCGCTTCTTCGACGTCGGCGACCTCATGACGAACACGGCCGGCGCCGTGCTCGGATCGCTCCTGTCCCTCGTCGTGCCCGCCCGGCTGCGGGGCTCCGCGGCGTCGCCGGATGCGGATCGGCCGCGCCCCGTGACGCGGGGGAGGCGCCTGCTGGCGATGCTGTGCGATGCGATCGGCTACAGCATCGTCGCGTTCGGCGCCGGGGTGGTGATCCTGCTCGCCCGCCTCTACATCCTCGGCGAGTCGACGGCGCAGGGCGACGACGGCCTCACGACGCTCATCGGCACCGGCGGCACCAGTCTGGTGTGGCTGATCTGGATCCTCGTCACGGGCCAGTCGCCGGGGGACGCGGCGGTGCAGCTGCGGTATCGCGGCGGACCGCTCCCGGCCGCGCTCGCGCGAGTCCTGCGCTGGGCGGCCGGCGTGGGCGGGATCTCCGCGCTCGCCCTCGTCGGCGCGGCGGGGGAGGCATGGGTGTGGCCGCTGATGGCCCTCGCCGTGGTGCTCGCCCTGTTCACCCGCGGCGGGCGGGGACTGCCCTGGCTCGTGTCCCGACAGGAGCTGACGGATGCCCGCGAGCCGGCTCGTTCGCCCAGGACGAACGCACAGCCGAATCAGATCACGGGTGCGTAACGTCGAGCGCATGAGCACGGTCCCCGTCGACGATGCGCTGAACGAGACCTTGAACGAGGCGCGGGAGCTCCGCGACGAGTTCCAGCGTTTCCTCCACGAGTACGAGTTCGGGATGCGCGAGATCGAGACGAAGATCTCCATCCTGCGCGACGAGTTCACCCACCATCACTCGTACAACCCGATCGAGCACGTGAAGAGCCGGCTGAAGTCTCCGGACAGCATCGTGGAGAAGGTGGCGCGGCGGGGGATCGAGCCGGACTTCGACTCGATCCGCACGCACATCACCGACATCGCGGGCGTGCGCGTGACCTGCAGCTTCGTAGCCGACGTCTACCGCCTCTTCGACCTCCTGACCGCCCAGGACGACGTGTCGGTGCGGATCGTCAAGGACTACATCGCCACGCCTAAGCCCAACGGGTACCGGAGCCTGCACGCGATCCTCGAGGTCCCCGTCTTCCTCTCCACCGGGCCGATCACGGTGCCGGTCGAGGTGCAGTTCCGCACCATCGCGATGGACTTCTGGGCGAGCCTGGAGCACAAGATCCACTACAAGTTCGCCGGGGCCGTGCCCGCGCACCTCGTCGACAGCCTCACGTCCGCCGCCGAGGCGGCCAGCGCGCTGGACGCCCGCATGGAGCAGCTCCACCACGAGGCGCACGGGACGCCGGTCGGAGCCCTGCCGTCCCCCCGCACCCGGATCGTCCAGGTCTGAGGGCTCCGGCGCGGCGCAGGATCAGCCGAGGAACTCCCGCGCGGCGACGGTGAGCGCCTTCACGCCGACCTCGATCGTCGGATGGATCTCGACGGCGAAGTACGGCGAGTGGTTGGTCGCGATGGCGCTGTCCAGCGTGCCGCTGGCGACGGCCTCGGCGAAGCGCGCCGGATCGATGCCGCCCCAGAACCAGAACACCAGCGGGACCCCCGCGTCGCGGGCGAACCACGACACGTCCTCGCTGCCGGTGAACAGGCCGGGATCGATGACGTTGTCCTCCCCGAACGCGGAGCGGAACGCGCCGATGGCGCGCTCCGCGGCGTCGGCGTCGTTGATCGTGGCGGGCAGGGTGTGCAGGGTCTCGATGGTGGGCTCCGCCGTCGCGCCTGAGGCCAGCGCCTCCGCGCGCACGATCCGCTCGACGCTCGCGAGGACCTTCTCGCGCAGGACCTCGTCGGGGTAGCGCAGGCTCAGCTCCAGCGTGGCCTCGGCGGGGATGATGTTGTTCTTCGTCCCGGCGTGGATGGATCCGACGGTCACCACGGCGAGGTCGTGCGGGTCGACCTCCCGGGAGACGACCGTCTGCAGGCGCATCACGGTCGCGGCGGCCATCACCACCGGATCGACCGTGGAGTGCGGCCGCGAGCCGTGGCCGCCGCGACCGTGCAGGGTCACGGTGAGCCCGTCGGACGCCGACATCTGCGGACCGGGGCGCACGCCGATGACCCCGGCGGGCAGGGGCGTCACGTGCTGGCCGATCACGACGTCCGGTCGCGGGAAGCGGTCGAGGACGCCGTCGTCGAGCATGGCCCTGGCGCCCGCGCCGAACTCCTCCGCGGGCTGGATCACGACGACCAGGGTGCCCGACCACTCGTCCTTCGAAGCGACGAGCTGTTCGACGGCGCCGATCATGGCCGTGACGTGCATGTCGTGGCCGCAGGCGTGCATGACGCCGACCGCGTGCCCCTCGGCGTCCAGCCCCGTGGCCGTGCTCGCGTAGGGGAGCCCGGTGAGCTCGGTGACGGGGAGGGCGTCCATGTCGGCGCGCGCCCAGACGACCGGTCCGTCGCCGTTGCGCAGGACCCCGATCACGCCCGTGACGCCGATCCCCTCGGTCACGTCGAGGCCCAGATCGCGCAGGTGCCCGGCGGCGATCGATGCGGTGCGCGTCTCCTGGAACGACAGCTCGGGATGGCGGTGCAGGTCGATGAACAGCGCTTCGAGATCGATCGTCATGCCGCGAGCCTATCGCCGGGGTGTCCGGCGCTCGCGTGCCGTCGCCCGTCCCGGCGTCCCTCGGCGGGAGGCGAGGACGGCGGATCGCGCGGTGCGGGCGGCGAGCGGCGAGGGAATCCGCCTGCGGATGTCCGACGTCTCTGCTTGGATGAGCGGGTGCAGAAGACACCCGAGGCGCGGACGGCCGGGACCGGGGCTCTCCTCTGGCTCGCCGTGGCCACGTTCTCGATGGGCATCGACGGGTATGTGCTCGCGGGTCTGCTGCCGCAGATCTCCGAGGATCTCGGCGTCACCGAGGCCGCGGCCGGGCAGCTCATGTCGGTCTTCGCGCTCACCAGCGCCGTCGCCGGCCCGGTGCTGGGCGCACTGACCGGGCGCTGGGAGCGCAAGGGGACGATCCTCGTGTCGCTCGCGGTGTTCGTGCTGGGCAACCTGATCGTGGCGATCGGGCCGACGTACGCGTGGGCCATGGCCGGACGCATCGTGTCCGCACTCGGCGGCGGCCTGCTCAACGCGATGGTGGCCGCCTACGTGATCGCCAAGGCCCCGCCCGAGCGGCGCGGGCGCGCGCTGGCTCTCGTCCAGGGCGGGTGGCTCGCGGCGACGGCGCTGGGCGTGCCGATCGGGCTCGTCGTCGGTCAGACGGGATGGCGGATCCCGCTGTACATGGTCGTCGTCGTGGGCGCGGCGGCGCTCGTCGGCATCGCGCTGAAGGTCCCGCACCTGCGCCTGCCGCCGCTGAGCCTGCGTGCATCGCTGCGTCCTCTCGCGGAGCCGAAGATCCTGTTCGCGCTGCTGATCCCGGCCGGGCTGATGTGCGCGAGCTACTTCTGCTTCACCTACGCGGCACTGATCTTCGAGCCGCGGATCGGCGCGGGGCTCGGGATGGTCGCGGTGCTCTTCGGATACGGGATCGTGAGCCTCGGCGGGAACCTCGTGTCGGGGTGGATGACGGATCGCACCACCCCGGTGCGCGTGATCACGACGATCATCGTCGGAGTGCTGGCGGTCGCGGTCCTCGGGTCCTTCGGCCTGCTGCTGCCGGGGATGCTCGGTGCGGCGGCCGCCGTGCTCTGGTTCCTCTTCACGGCGTTCTTCAACGGCGGGTCCGGGGTGGCGCTGCAGGCGCGGCTCGGGGCGATGGCGCCGGAGTCCGCGGCGTTCGTGCTGGCGCTCAACACGAGCGGCATGCTGCTGGGCAGCGCCCTGGGCAGCGCGAGCGGCGGGCTGGCCCTTGCGACGGGGGTGCCGCCGGACGGACTGCTGCCGTTCTCCGCCGGGATCCTGGCCGTCACGCTCCTGCTGCACGTCGTCAGCGTCCGCTGGTCCGCGCGCGAGGACGAGCGCGAACGCCGACTGCTGCCCGCCGGCTGCTGACGGGGCACGCCGCTGACCGGGCCCGCCGGCTGCTGATCGGACACGCCGGGGAGGCTCAGCGGCGGGTCGTCGTTCCGCGGACCACCAGCTCGAAGGGGAGCGCGGTCGGACCGGCGGTGCCCGGCTCGGCGAGCGTGCGCAGCAGCGCCTCGGCGGCGCGGCGGCCCTGGAGCAGCGGGAACTGGTCGACCGTGGTGAGCTGGAAGAACCCGCCCAGCTCGTGTCCGTCGATCCCCACGACGGACAGATCCTGCGGGACGCGGTAGCCGAGGTCGCGGGCCGCGAGGATCGCGCCGATCGCCATCTCGTCCGACGCGGCGAAGATCGCGGTCGGTCGGCGCCCGGGGCGTCCGAGGAGCTGCTTGGCCGCGCGGAAGCCTCCCTCGACGGTGAAGTCGGCGGGCTCGAGGAACGTCGGTCGCGGGGTGATCCCGGCGCGTTCCAGCGCCTTCTCGAACCCCTGCCTGCGCTGCGTGGGGATGTGGAAGTCCAGATCGAACTCCGGGCTCGCGCCGATGTGCGCGATGTCGCGGTGCCCCAGGCTGAGGAGGTGCTCCGTGGCCAGCTCGGCCACGGCCAGGTCGTCGACGGTGAGCGTCGTCAGCGACGGGTTCGGCCCGCCGATCGCGATCACCGGCAATGCGAGATCCCGCAGTCTCTGGGTCTCCTCCTCGTCGAGCTCGATCGAGACCGCGATGAGGGCGTCCACGCGTTGCCGGCGCAGGAACGTCGAGAAGACGTCCCTGCGCACCTCCGCGTCCGCGGTGATGTTGTACAGCGTGATGTCGTAGCCCGCCTTCATGAGCGTGCTCGACACCCCCGACAGCACGGTGCTGAAGAACCAGCGGTCGAGGTACGGCACGATCACGCCGACGTTGCGGGTCCGCCCGGACGCCAGGCTGGAGGCCCGCGACGACACCACGTAGCCGAGCGCGTCCGCCGCTTCCTGCACTTTCGCGCGTGCGGCCTCGGAGACGTGGCCGCGCCCGCTGAGCGCCCGTGACACCGTCGCGGTGGAGACGCCGGCCCGCCGTGCGACCTCGTCGATGCTCACCACGTCCGGTCCCCGTCCGCTCGCCGCCCCCCGGTGCGGTGTCGACCGCCCCGCTGCCCGCCCGGGCGGTGCCGTCCCGATCTGCACACTCGGTCCCGATCTGCACAGGTTTCGGTGAAGAACCTCCGCGAATCGGGCCGACGTCCGCGGATCGGGACCCCGTTCCGGGTGCGCCGCCCCGGGTCAGGAACGCCGGACCGCACGAGTGCCCCGGGGCCGCGCGACGGTTCGGCGGTCCCGGGACGACGGTGCGGTCCGGCGCTCACGCGGTCAGCCCCGCACGTACCAGGCGGCGGTGTTCGGCGGCAGTGCGGTACCGGAGAACGGCTCGCTCTGCACGACGAAGCGCGCATCGGCGGGCAGCTCGATCGGGTCGTCGCCGAGGTTCGCCGCCACGTGCAGGTCCCCGCGGCGGAACGCGACGGCGTTCGGGTCCAGGTCCTCCCACACGAGGCTTCCCGCGCCGAGGCCGCGCTCGCGGCGCACCCGCAGCAGCTCCTGGTACAGCGAGAGGGTCGATCCCTCGACGCCCCGCTCGACGTCGCGCGCGTACTCGGCCCACTCCGGCGGCTGGGGGAGCCACGAGGCACCGGTGTCGTTGAAGCCGTAGGCGGGGGCGTCGGCGACCCAGGGCAGCGGCACGCGGCAGCCGTCGCGGCCGTAGCGCTCGCCGTTGGTGCGGAACCAGGTCGGGTCCTGCCGGAACTCGTCCGGGATCTCCATCGCCTCGGGAAGGCCGAGCTCCTCGCCCTGGTACAGATAGGCGGATCCGGGCAGGGCCAGCATCAGCGTGGTCGCGGCCCGGCCGCGGGACAGGCCGATCGCGCGATCCGGCTTCCCAGGCGAGTTCGGGCCGATCCCCTCGCCCTGCGGGTTGTCCGCCGTCAGCGCCAGGCGCGAGGCATGCCGGACGACGTCGTGGTTGGAGAGGACCCACGTGCTGGGCGCCCCGACCGCGCCGAACTCGTCCAGCGACTCGCGGATGACGTCCCGCAGCGCGCTCGCGCCCCAGGGGGTCATCAGGTAGGGGAAGTTGAAGGTCTGGTGCATCTCGTCCGGACGCACCCACAGCGCCGTCTTGGCGAGGGTGGGCAGCCACGCCTCGCCGCACAGCGCGCGGTCGCCGTCGTACTCGGCGAGCACCGTGTGCCAGTCGCGGTAGATGTCGTGGACCTCGTCCTGCCCCCAGTACGGCACGTTCTCCTCGCCGCCGCCCATCGAGTCGGCGTCGGCGACGGGGGCGTAGTCCGGAAGGCCCGCCTCCTTGACCATGCCGTGCGCGACGTCCACGCGGAAGCCGTCGACGCCCCGATCCAACCAGAAGCGCAGGATGGAGCGGAACTCCTCGCGCACCTCCTCGTTGGTCCAGTCGAAGTCGGGCTGGGTGGCGTCGAAGATGTGCAGGTACCACTGACCGGGCGTGCCGTCGGCCTCGGTGATCCGCTCCCACATTCCGCCGCCGAAGACGGACTCCCAGTTGTTGGGCGGGAGCTCCCCGTTCTCGCCGCGGCCGTCGCGGAACACGTAGCGGGCGCGCTCGCGGCTTCCCGGTCCCGCCTTCAGTGCGGCCTGGAACCACGGGTGCTGGTCGGAGGAGTGGTTGGGCACCAGGTCGACGATCACGCGGATCCCGCGGGCGTGGGCCTGCGCGAGCATCTCGTCGAAGTCGGCGAGCGTGCCGAAGAGCGGATCGACGTCGCGGTAGTCGGCCACGTCGTAGCCGGCGTCGCGCTGCGGGCTGGTCATGAAGGGGCTCAGCCAGATCGCATCGATCCCGAGCTCCTTCAGGTCGTCGAGGCGGGACGTGATGCCGGGGAGGTCCCCGATCCCGTCGCCGGAGGCGTCCGCGAAGGAGCGGGGGTAGATCTGGTAGATGACGGCGGACCGCCACCACTCGGAACCGGGTGCGGATTTCTGCTCGAGCTCTGCCATGCGCCCAGGCTAGTGCAAACGCTTACACCCCCGCCAGCAGGCGCGTCGAATCGGTTCGGGCCGGCGTGCGGCGTGCAGGTTCCGCGGTTCATTCCTGCGGAGTTCTGCCGTTGCGGCGGAGGATGCGGCGGGGTTGCTCCGCTGTTGCGGTGGTTCTCCGCGCGAGCGGAAGTGCGCGGCGATCCCGGCCGACGCTGAGCCGATGCCGCACCACGGCACATCGGGTCCCGGACCCGGAGTCCGGAGGGGACGCCCGGGCGGGACGTCAGTCGCCGAGGACGACGTTGATCGGCGGCTCGCCCGCGAGCATCCGCTCGATCTGGGTCTTGACGAGGCGGGCGATCCGGGGGTTCATCGCCGTGGAGGCTCCGCCGACATGCGGGCTGATCAGGAGGTTCGGCGCGGACCAGAGCGGGTCGCCTTCGGGGATCGGCTCCTGCTCGAAGACGTCGAGCGCGGCGCGGAGTCGTCCGGATTCGAGCTCGGCGCCCAGCGCCGTGGTGTCCACGATCGATCCGCGGCCCACGTTGACGAGGAGCGCGCCGTCCGCCAGACGGCGGAGCAGCTCCGCGTCGAAGAGATGCCGTGTCTCGTCGCCGCCCGGGAGGCTGAGGATGACGATGTCCGCGTCGGGCAGGAGCGCAGGGAGCTCGTCGATCCCGTGCACGTCGATCGCTCCCAGGCCGTCGACGTCCTCCCGGCGGGCGGTGCGCGCGACGGCGGACAGCTCGACCTCGAACGGGGCCAGGCGCCGGGCGATCGCCGTGCCGACGCCGCCGAAGCCGACGAGGAGCACGCGCCGGTCGGCCAGGCTCTCCGCGAAGACCGGCGACCAGCCGCCCTGCTCCTGGGCACGCACGAACCGCGGGAGCTGCCGCTGCGCGGCGAGGGTCAGGGCGACGGCGAGCTCGGCGGTGGAGGTCTCGTGCACGCTCGCGGCGTTGGCGAACGGGACGCCGGCGGGCAGATGGTCGGAGACCCCCTCGTAGCCGATCGACTGGCCCTGGACGAGCCCGACCGACAGCCCGGAGAGGGCGGCGAGCGCCCCCGGCCCGCCCATGTACGGCGGCACGACGATGTCGATCCGGGTGGCGGGAGGGGCGTCCCGGAAGTCCCAGATCCGCAGGTCCACGTCGCTCTGCCACTCGGCGCCTGGCAGGGCGCGGAGGTTCGCGGCGAGGCGTTCGGTGGGGACGGTCACGACGAGGCTCACCCTCCCGAGCGTAGCCGCCGTACCGGGGACCGAGGAGGCGATGGCGATCGACCGCGCGTGCAGAGGTGCGTCAGGCGGCGACGCGGGCGACGGCGGCGATGGCGCTCGTGAAGAAGCCCAGCCCGTCGACGCCGCTGCGCATGGCGGCGGCGGTGTCCGGGCCGAAGCCGGGCTCGGTGGCGTGCTCCGGGTGCGGCATCAGGCCGACGACGTTGCCCGCCGCGTTGGTGATGCCCGCGATGTCGCGCAGCGACCCGTTCGGGTTCACCCCGGCGTAGCGGAACGCCACGAGTCCCTCGCCCTCCAAGCGATCCAGGGTCTCCTCGTCGGCGATGTAGCCGCCCTCGCCGTTCTTCAGCGGGATGACGATCTCCTGGCCGGCGGCGAAAGCGCTCGTCCAGGCCGTGTCGGCGTTCTCGACCATGAGCTTCTGGTCGCGACGGACGAAGTGCTGGTGGTCGTTGCGGATCAGGCCGCCGGGCAGCAGGTGCGCCTCGACGAGCATCTGGAAGCCGTTGCAGATCCCGAGGATCGGCATGCCGGCGGCGGCGGCCGCCTTGACCTCGGTCATGATCGGCGACAGGGCGGCGATGGCGCCCGAGCGGAGGTAGTCGCCGTAGCTGAAGCCGCCCGGGAGGACGAGCGCGTCGACGCCCTCCAGGTCGTGCGAGCCGTGCCACAGCGCGACCGGCTCGGCGCCGGCGATCCGCACGGCGCGCTGCGCGTCGCGGTCGTCCAGCGAGCCCGGGAAGGTGACGACTCCGATCCGGACGCTCATTCGACGACCTCGACGCCCACGACGTCCTCGATCACGGAGTTGGACAGCACCTCGGCGGCGACGCGGCGCGCCTCGGCGAGCACGTCCTCGGTCACCTCGCCCTCGACCGTCAGCTCGAAGCGCTTGCCGATGCGGACGTCGGCGAACGCGTCCACGCCCAGGCGGGCGAAGGCGCCGCTGACGGCCTTCCCCTGCGGGTCGAGCAGTTCGGACTTGGGCATGACGTCGACGACGATGGTGGGCATGAACGGCTCCGGAAGTCGCGGGCGGGAGGGCGGGGCCAGTCTATCGCGCGGGATGCGCGACGCCCGCTCGCCTCCGGCCGTCCTCCGCGGCCCGATCTGCACAGGAGAACCCGATCTGCACAGGAACGGCGGGCTGACGTGTGCGGATCGGGACGGAGTGTGCGGATCGGGCAGCGCGGGGCTGCCGGAGCGGAGCGCGGGTCAGGAGGAGCGGAACACCGTGTGCACGTCGCCGATGACGTCGCGACCGCCGAGGTCCGCGATCTCGAAGAGCACGGAGACGCCGGCGACCCGGTGTCCGAGCTCCTCGATGATGCGGCGACCGGCGGCGAGCGTGCCGCCCGTCGCGAGCACATCGTCGATGAGGAGGATGCGGGATCCGGCGGGCAGGTCGTCGTGCATCTCGATCGTCGCGGTGCCGTACTCCAGCGCGTAGTCGACGGACGCGGCCGGCTGCGGGAGCTTGCCCGCCTTGCGGATCGGGACGAAGCCGGTTCCCGCCGTGATCGCGGCGGCCCCGGCGAGGATGAACCCGCGCGCCTCGACCCCGGCCACGACGTCGAAGCGCCCGGCGAACGGTGCCACGAGAGCGGCGGTCGTCGCCCGCAGCGCCTCCGCGTCCGCGAGCAGCGGGGTGATGTCGCGGAAGACGATGCCCGGCTCCGGATGGTCCGGAATGGAGCGGATGAGGGCTTCGGCGTGCGCGAGCGCGTCGGGGGCGGGTGCGGCGGAGGTCACCGATCCAGCGTAGGGGGTCGCGTCGGCCGCCCGGTGTCCGGCCGCCCGGGCCGTGGGCCGCGCCCGGCCGGGTCCCCGGGACCGCGCGGTCGCCGAGGGCCGCCAGGACCTCCCGGCGTCGGGCCGTGGTGGTACCGTGGGAGCGCTCTCAACGATCGGCTCCCGGCGCGACGCCCGCACGGGCCATGAAGGAGGACCGCATGTCCCGCTCGTTCCCCGCCGGCTTCCTCTTCGGAGCGGCCACGGCCGCCTACCAGATCGAGGGGGCGGCGTTCGAGGACGGCCGGACGGCCTCGATCTGGGACGCGTTCGCCCGCGTCCCGGGCGCGGTCGCGAACGGCGACACCGGCGACGTGGCCTGTGGCCATTACCACCGGGCGGACGAGGACATCGCCCTGATGCGCGAGCTGGGCCTGCAGTCGTACCGGTTCTCCACGTCCTGGGCGCGGGTGCGTCCGGACGGCGGCGCGCCGAACCCCGCCGGGATCGCGTTCTACGACCGGCTGGTGGACGGCCTGCTGGCGAACGGGATCGTGCCGTGGCTGACGCTCTACCACTGGGACCTCCCCCAGGCGCTGGAGGAGCGGGGCGGATGGACGGCGCGCGACACCGTGGACCGCTTCGTCGAGTATGCGCTGACGATGCACGACGCCCTGGGTGATCGGGTCGCGCACTGGACCACCCTGAACGAGCCGTGGTGCTCGTCCTTCCTCTCCTACACCGCCGGGGTCCACGCCCCGGGCCGCCGCAGCATCCGCGACGGGCTGCTGTCCTCCCACCACCTGCTGCTCGCCCACGGCCGGGCGCTCCAGGAGCTGCGCCGACGCGATCCCGCGCTCAGTCTCGGCCTCACCCTGAACCTCACGGTGGCCGATCCCGCCGACCCGGACGATCCCGCCGATCTGGACGCCGCCCGGCGGATCGACGGCCAGTTCAACCGCTGGTTCCTGGACCCGATCCTGCGGGGCGCGTATCCGGCCGACGTGGTGTCCGACATCCGGGAGGCGGACGCGGACGCCGTGTCCGCGTTCGAGGAGGCGGTCCGGCCGGGCGACCTGGCCACGATCGCGACGCCGCTGGACGTGCTGGGCATCAACTACTACCACGGCGAGCTGCTGTCGGGTCATCCGCAGCCCGGAGGCGACCGGGACGTCCACGACCCGGGCGCCGGCGTGACGCGGCCGACCGGCTCGCCGTTCCCCGCCGCCGAGGGCGTGCACTGGGTCGAGCGGGGGCTGCCGCGCACCGGCATGGACTGGGAGGTGCAGCCCGAGGGGCTCACCCGGCTCCTGCAGCGCGTCGCGAACGAGGCCCCCGGCCTGCCGCTCTACGTCACGGAGAACGGATCGGCGTACGACGACGTCGTGGTGGAGGAGCCGGGCGCCGGAGGTGCGGCGGGGGTGAGGCGGGTCCCCGACGAGGAGCGGACGCGGTTCCTGCGCGCGCACGTCGCGGCGACGTGGGACGCGCTCGAGTCCGGCGTCGACGTCCGCGGCTACTTCGCCTGGTCGCTGCTCGACAACTACGAGTGGGCGTGGGGGTACGAGAAGCGGTTCGGGATCGTCCGCGTCGACTACGAAACCCAGGAGCGGATCGTGAAGGACTCCGGCCGCGAGTACGCCCGGATCATCGCCGCGCGCGCGATCTGATCCCCTGCGCGGCCCCACCCCTCGCCGAGTGGTCAGAAACTGTGGCCATGGCGGCCGTGAACCCACAGAAACTGACCACTCGGCAGAGGGGCGGCGACCGGGCCCGCGTGCGCGAGAATGGAGGGATGAGGGGCACGCCATGAGCGCGTCGAGGGCGACGATCGAGGAGGTGGCGGCCGCGGCCGGAGTGTCGCGGTCGACCGTGTCGCGCGTGGTCAACGGGTCCAGCGCCGTGAGTCCGTCCGCGCTCGCCGCGGTGACCGACGCGATCGCCCGGCTGCAGTACACGCCCAACCGCGCGGCGCGCTCCCTGGCCAGCCGCCAGACCCACGCGATCGCGCTGGTGGTTCCGGAGGACACGTCGCGCTTCTTCGGGGACCCGTTCTTCGCCGCGGTCGTCTCCGGGATCAGCGCGCGCATCGCGAAGTCGGACTACCTCCTGAACCTGCTCATCGCCAGCGACGACCCCGGCGACAAGATGACGAGCTTCGTGCGCAACGGCGGCGTGGACGGGGCGATCATCGTCTCGCATCACACGAGCGACACCTTCGTGGACCGGATCGCGGAGAGCGTGCCGGTGGTCTTCGGAGGCCGCCCGAGCCGTGCGCGACCGACCGACTACGTCGTGGACGTGGACAACGTCGCGGGCGGACGCGACGCCACCGCGCACCTCGTCGAGCGCGGGCGGCGGCGCATCGCGACGATCACCGGTCCGCTGTCGATGCCCGCCGCGCAGGACCGGCTCCAGGGCTTCCGGGACGCCCTCGGGACGGCCGGGCTCGCACCGGCGGCGGTGGAGGACGGCGGCTTCAGCGAGGAGGGCGGCGCAGAGGCGGCCCGCCGCATCCTCGCCGCGCCGGGGCCCCGCCCGGACGCGATCGTCGCGGCGAGCGACCTCATGGCGCGCGGGGCGCTCTCGGTGCTCCGCGCCGCGGGGCTGCGGGTGCCGGAGGACGTGGCGCTCATCGGGTTCGACGACTCGCACGCGGCGGCGGCCGCGGATCCGCCGCTGTCCACCGTCCGCCAGCCCATGCACGCACAGGGGGAGATCATGGCGGGCATCCTGCTCGACGTGCTGTCGGGCGGGGAGCCGCCCCGGGTGAGCATCCTGCCGACGGAGCTCGTCGTCCGATCCTCGTCCTGAGCGCGTCGCGTCAGGAGCGCCCCATCCGCGCGAAGGCGCCCAGCACCGTCCGCTCCGACTGGAGGAGGTACTTCTCCAGCTCGCGCACGCCGGCCTCGGGGCCGTCGGCGAGGAACGCGGTGAGCACCGCGCGGTTCTTCCGCACGAACGGTTCGTGCAGGGCCCGGGGGTCGTCGATCTCGAGGAAGGCCAGACGCAGCTCCGCGGCGACGTCGCGATACGTGCGCGCGAGCCGGGGGCTGTCGGCGAGCGCGACGATCGCGTCGTGGAACGCCATGTTGGCGCTGCCGACCGCTCGCCAGTCCTCGCTCGCGATGTTCGCCTCCGCCTCGGCGACGGCATCGGACATGCGCTGCACCGCGGGGTGTTCGGGCTCGGAGGCGCGCAGCGCCGCGCACTCGATCGCGCGGCGCGCGCGGTAGATGTCGACGACGTCGGCGATGGACGGGGAGGCCACGGATGCGCCGCGGTGCGGGACATGCTCGATCAGGCCCTGCTCGGACAGGACCCGGAACGCCTCGCGGAGCGTGTTGCGCGAGACGCCCAGGCGTTCGGCGAGCGCCGACTCGGACAGCCGGGAGCCCGGGGCGAACTCGCCGTCGATGATGCGTCGCCGCAGCTCGTCGGCGAGCGGGCCCTGATGCGTCGTCACCCCCACATGCTAGGCGAGCGGTCGGACGGCGGTTGGATCTGCCCCTAATATTGTTGAACAATCTGGGCGCATCTGTTCTACACTCGGACGAAACCGCCCCACCGACGACGTTGGGAACCACGTATGTCCGATTCCTCCCCGCAGACCTCCGCCGCCTCCCTCGCTCCCGAGGAGCACGCGCGCGCCGCCGCCGCGAAGAAGCGCGCCGGCCGCAGCGCCGTCATCGGCGCCATCTTCCTCATGGCCACGAGCGCCATCGGACCGGGCTTCATCACCCAGACCGCGACGTTCACCGCCACGATGGGCGCCGCGTTCGCGTTCGCGATCCTCGTCTCCGTGCTCGTGGACATCGCCGTCCAGCTCAACATCTGGCGGATGATCACCTCGTCCGGCAGACGCGCCGGGGAGCTCGCGAACAGCGCCATCCCGTTCTCGGGTCACGTCATCGCCGTGCTCGTGGTGATCGGCGGCCTCGCGTTCAACATCGGCAACATCGCCGGCGGAGGTCTGGGCCTGAACGCCCTCCTCGGGATCGACCCCAAGATCGGCGGGCTGATCACCGGCGCGCTGGCCATCATGATCTTCCTCATCAAGAAGGCGGGCCGTGTCATGGACGTGGTCCTCGTCGTCCTCGGCGTCGGGATGATCGTGATGACCGTCGTCGTCGCGATCATCGCCCAGCCGCCGATCGGCGACGCGCTCCGGCAGACGATCGTGCCCGACCAGCTCAACTTCGCCACGATCACGACGATCGTCGGCGGCACCGTGGGCGGCTACATCACCTACTCCGGGGCGCACCGCTACCTCGCGTCGGGGCACGTCGGCCCGGAGGCGGCCGGTCCCGTCATGCGCGCCGCGGCGAACGGGATCCTCGTCACCGGCATCATGCGGTACGTCCTGTTCCTGGCGATCCTGGGCGTCGTGGCCAGCGGCGTGGCACTGGATCTGTCCAGCCAGGCCGCCAACCCCGCCGGCCAGGCGTTCGGCGCGGTCCTCGGCGAGGCCGGGCTGCGGATCTTCGGCGCCATCTTCTGGGCCGCGGCGATCAGTTCCGTCATCGGCGCCGCCTACACGTCGGCGACCTTCCTGTCCACCTTCCACCAGCGCTTCCTCGGCGGGTGGTCGCTGCAGTGGGCGACCGTCGTCTTCATCGTGGTCTCGCTCGTCGTGTACCTGCTCATCGGCACCGCCCCGGCCGCGATCCTCGTCTTCGTGGGCGGCTTCAACGGCCTGATCCTCCCCATCGGGCTGACGGTGTTCATGTACATCGGGTGGTTCCGTGCCGATCTGCTCGGTGTGACGCGCTACCCGCGCTGGCTGCTCGTCGCCGGTACCCTCGTGACCGCCCTCACCTGGTACATGGGCGCCGTCTCGATCGGCCCCATCTTCGCCTTCCTCGGAATCGGAGCCTGACATGCCCGTGATCGACCTCAACTCGGACCTCGGCGAGAACGTCCCGGACCGGATCGTCAGCGACGACGCGAGCATGCTCGCGATCGTCACGAGCGCGAACGTCTCGTGCGGCTTCCACGCCGGCAGCCCCGAGGGGATCCGGGAGACGCTGGTCGCGGCCGTCGCGCACGGCGTGACGATCGGCGCGCACCCGGGCTATCGCGACTACGAGAACTTCGGGCGCACCGCGGTGGACATCGACTCCGCGACCCTGCAGGCGCACGTCGAGTACCAGCTCGGCGCGCTGGACGGGCTCGCCCGCGGCGCGGGCGGCGCCGTCGCCTACGTGAAGCCCCACGGCGCGCTGTACAACACGATCGCGCGCGACGAGCGCCAGGCGAAGGACGTCGTGGCTGCGATCCGGGCGATCGACCCGGATCTGGTCCTGCTCGGCCTCGCGGGGGGAGTCGTGCTGGAGGTCGCCGAGCGCGCGGGGCTCCGCGTCGCGGCCGAGGCGTTCGCCGACCGGGCCTACCAGCCAGACGGGCAGCTCGTCTCCCGCACGCAGGAGGGCGCCGTGCTGCACGATCCGGCGGCGGTCGCGGCACGCATGGTGCGGCTGGCGGAGGAGGGCGTGATCCGGGCGGTCGACGGCACGGACGTCCGCGTCGAGGCGCAGTCCATCTGCGTCCACGGCGACAGCCCCGGCTCCGTCGCCATGGCCGCGGAGACCCGTCGTCTCCTGGAGCAGGCGGGCGTCGCCATCGCGCCCTTCGCCGGATCCGCGTCCTGACATGGCCGGCACAGAGCACCCGGGCACGGACCGCCTGGGGATGAGGCGCGGTTCCTGATGCGCATCCTCACCGCCTCCGACCGCGCCCTGCTCGTCGAGGCCGCCGACCTCGACGAGGCGATGCGGCTGAACCTCGCCTGGGCCGAGGTCCCGGGGATCGCGGAGCTCGTCCCGGGCGCGCGCACCGTCCTCGTCCGGTTCGACCCGGCCCGCACGACGGCGGACGCGCTCGCCGCGGTGCTCGCCGACACGGCCGTGGACGCCGCGCACGTGCCGCACGTCGGGGAGGCGACGATCCCGGTCCGGTACGACGGCGAGGACCTGGCGGACGTGGCGGACCTGCTGGCCGTCTCGGCCGAGGAGGTCGTGGCGCGCCACCTCGCGGCGCAGTGGCAGGTGGCCTTCTCCGGCTTCGCCCCCGGCTTCGGGTACGCGGTGGGGTCGGATCCGCTGTTCGACGTGCCGCGACGGTCGTCCCCGCGCACGCGCGTGCCGGCGGGGTCCGTCGCGCTCGCCGGGCACTTCACCGGGGTCTACCCGAGGGAGAGCCCCGGCGGTTGGCAGCTCATCGGGCGCACGGACGCGGTCATGTGGGACATCGACCGGGACCCGCCGGCGCTGCTCGCACCGGGGACGCTCGTGCGGTTCGTGCGCGCGGACCGGGAGGCGGCCGCCGGGGCCGGGGCTGCCGCCGGGGCCGGGACTGTCGCCGGGGCCGGGGCCGGGGCCGGGGCCGCCGCCGGATCGGGCGACCGCCGCGCGACCCGGGAACGGATGCACGACGGGTCCGGGGTCCTGGAGGTGGTCCGGCCCGGGCTGCAGACGCTCGTGCAGGATGGGGGGCGTCCGGGCCACGCCGCGCTCGGGGTCTCCGCGTCGGGCGCCGCGGACCGCACGGGGTTGCGGGACGCCAACCGCGCCGTGGGGAACGACGCGGGCGCGGCGGCGCTGGAGATCGTCGGGGCGGCGCAGCTGCGCTACCGCGGGCCCGCGACCGTCGCCGCGGTGACGGGGGCCGTGTCGGAGCTCGTCCGCACCGCCGCCGACGGCGGCAGGGCGACTCTCCGCCACGGAGTCCCCTTCGCTCTCGACGACGGGGACGAACTGCACCTCGGACACCCGGTGCGGGGGCTCCGTCAGGTCGTGGGCGTCCGCGGCGGCGTGGCGGCCGAGCCGGCCCTCGGTAGCAGTGCGGCCGACACCCTCGCCGGGCTGGGGCCGGCGCCCTTGCGCGCCGGGGATGCGGTGCGGATCGGGGATCCCCGCCGCGCCCCGCACGCCGTGGATCCCGCGCCGGTGCCCCGGGCGCTCCCCGCCGCCGGCGAGGTCGTCGAGCTGGGCATCACCTGGGGTCCCCGTGACGACTGGTTCCGTCCCGACGCGCTCGACACGCTCCTCGGGCAGGAGTGGGAGGTCACGCCGCGGTCGGACCGCGTCGGCATCCGGCTGCGGGGCGCGGTCGCGCTCGAGCGCGCGGTGCCGGGGGAGCTTCCGAGCGAGGGCGCGGTGACCGGTGCGATCCAGGTCCCCCCGGACGGGCAGCCGGTCCTGTTCCTGCCGGACCACCCGCTCACCGGCGGCTACCCGATCATCGGGGCGGTCGTGGACCGCGATCTCGATCTCGCCGGGCAGCTGCCGCCCGGCGCCCGCATCCGCTTCCGCGCGGCGCCGCGCCGCGGCGCATCGTCCGAGGAGGACCCGTCATGAAGAAGATCCTGATCGCGAACCGCGGCGAGATCGCCGTGCGCGTCGTCCGCGCCTGCGCCGAGGCCGGGTACGCCTCGGTCGCCGTGTACGCCGACCAGGACGCCGATGCGATGCACGTGCGGCTCGCCGACGAGGCGGTGGGCCTGGGGGGCTCCTCCGCCGCGGAGACGTACCTGTCCGTGCCGGCGCTGCTGAGGGCCGCGGCCGACGCCGGCGCGGACGCCGTGCACCCCGGGTACGGCTTCCTGTCCGAGAGCGCCGCGTTCGCACGAGCGGTCGAGGACGCGGGGCTCACCTGGATCGGCCCGACGCCGGAGAGCATCGACGCGCTGGGGGACAAGATGACCGCCCGTCGCATCGCCGAGCGGGTGGGGGCACCGCTGGCGGCGGGGACCGACCGGCCGTTGCGCGGTCCGGCCGAGGCGGTGGCCTTCGCCGAGGAGCACGGCCTTCCCATCGCGATCAAGGCCGCGTACGGCGGCGGGGGCCGGGGGCTCAAGGTGGTCCGGGACGCCGCGGAGGTGGCGGAGGCGTTCGAGGCGGCGACGCGCGAGGCGGTCGCCGCCTTCGGGCGCGGGGAGTGCTTCGTCGAGCGCTTCCTCGAATCGCCCCGCCACATCGAGGTGCAGGTGCTCGGCGACGGTCGAGGGACGGTGGTCGTGGTCGGCGACCGCGACTGCTCCCTGCAGCGTCGCAACCAGAAGCTCGTCGAGGAGGCTCCGGCGCCGGGGCTGTCCGACGCGCAGCGGGACCGGATCCACGAGGCCGCACGCCGGATCTGCGCGGAGGTCGCCTATCGCGGCGCGGGGACCGTCGAGTTCCTCCTCGCCGCGGACGGGACGATCTCCTTCCTGGAGGTCAACACGCGCCTGCAGGTCGAGCACCCCGTGACGGAGGCCGTGACGGGCGTCGATCTCGTCCGCGAGCAGTTCCGGATCGCCGCGGGCGACGGGCCCTCGTTCACCGAGACCCCGGTCTCCGAGGGGCACGCCTTCGAGTTCCGGATCAACGCCGAGGATCCCGGCCGCGGCTTCCTGCCGAGCCCCGCGCGGGTCGACCGGCTGCGGGTGCCCGGCGGGCCCGGCGTGCGCTGGGACGCCGGTGTGGAGGCGGGGGACACGATCCCTGCCGCCTTCGACTCCCTGATCGCCAAGCTCGTCGTGCACGCGCCCTCGCGGGACGCGGCTCTGGTCCGGGCCCGCCGCGCCCTGCGGGAGCTGGACATCGAGGGGCCGGCGACCGTGGTCCCGTTCGACCGGCTCGTCGTCGACGCCCCCGAGTTCGCCACCGACGGATTCGGCGTGCACACGCAGTGGATCGAGGCGGAGTTCCTCCCGCGGTCGGAGGCGCAGCAGCGTCCGGAGCCCGCCGAGGAGAGCGGGATGCGGCGGTTCGCCGTCGAGGTGGACGGCCGCCGGATCCGGGTCGGGATCCCCGAGGCGCTGCTCGCGGGCCTCGCCGGGGCGGCGGATCCTGCGGAGCCCGGACCGGTGCCGGGACCGGACCCCGCGCGACTGGCCGCCCCCGCGCCCGGCGTGCTCGTGCGCTGGCTCGTGGCCGACGGGGCGGAGGTCGCCGAGGGGGACGCGGTCGCCGTGCTGGACGCGATGAAGATGGAGACGACGGTCGTGGCGCACCGGGCCGGCGTCCTGCGTCGCGAGCTCCAGGAGGGGGACGCGGTCGGCGCGGACGAGGCCGTCGCCGTCATCGACTGACGTCCGAGGGCGCGGGAGGGGATCCCCGAGGGGCACTCCCTCCCGGCCCTGCCTGCGCGGTCAGCCCCCCAGGGACCGCAGCAGGTCTCCGCCGAACAGGGCGAAGGCCGTGACGCCGGCGGAGAGGATCACGACGCCCGTGGTGGCCGCGACCGCCATCAGGGAGATCCCCCGACCGCCCAGACGCTGCCCGCCGAGGCCGACCGCGACACCCGCCCGGGCCGCCAGGGCCCCGGCCGCGTCGTCACGGTAGCGCGCGGTGCGGTCGGCGAGGCGCCGGTGCAGCTCCTCGGCCATCTCGATCGTCCGACGCATGACCTCCGGCCGGTCGAAGCGGGTGCCGCCCGGAAGGTACACGTAGGCGCGGTCCTCGACGAGCTCCAGCTCCGCGCCGGAACCGAGATCCTGCACGCGCGCCATGAGGTCGGGGGTGAACACGTACAGCGCGTCCTGCTCATAGCCCTCGGGGACCAGCAGGAGGAACGTCTTCGCGAAGTCGCCCTCCAGCTCCATCCGCGCTCCGCGCAGACCGAGCGTCGGCACGATGCTGCGACGCCGGTTGCGCAGCACGATGTGCGGCACCTTCGACGGCAGCGGCAGCTCCACGAACCCGAACGGGCGCTGCGGACTCCTAGCGAGGCTGGGGGCTCTCTTAGATTGAACGAATATTCAGTGAGTAACGTAGCGGGTACGTCCGCAATCCCGAAACGGATGGAGGGAGGCGCACCGGCATGGCACGTTCCGCCGAGCACAACCGCCGCGCCCGCGAGCGCTCGCGGCAGAGCATCATCGAGGCCGCGATCGACGTGTTCGCCGAGCGCGGGGTCGACGGCGCCACCATCTCCGACATCACCCGTCGCGCCGGGGTCGCGCAGGGCCTGGTCAACTACTACTTCGGCGGGAAGGACCAGCTCGTCGCCGCCGTCATCGATCTGTGGTTCGACGCTCTCGTCGGGATCGCGCGGGTGCGCGGCACCGCCGACGAGAGGCTGACCGCCGTGATCGACTCGGCGCTCGCGATGACCGCCGTCGCCCTGCCGCTGCAGCGGGTCGTCCTCGCGATCCAGCAGCAGCCGTCCACCCGGCGGATGTTCGCCGAGTCCGAGGCGCGTCACGCCGACGCGGTCACGGCCGCGGAGGACGCCGTGCGCGAGATCTTCCGGGAGCGCGGCGCCGCGGACCCCGCGGTGGAGGAGATCATGCTGCGGAGCCTCCTCGAGGGGATCCTCGGCAAGTGCATCGTGTACGGCGACTCGTATCCGCTCGAGTCCGCGCGCGGCTGGGTGCACCGCCTGTACGGCCTGCCCGAGCCGACGAGCCCGCTGCCGCTGGCGCTCCTTCCGCTCGGCGAGGGCGCCGGGGTCTCCGCGGCGACGATCCCGCCGTCGGAGTCGGAAGCAGCGGCTCCGGGTGCGGCGGCGTCGGATGCGGCGTCAGCGGAATCCGGATCCGCGGACGAGCCGCGCCCGCGAACCGCCCCCTGACCCGCCCCACCGTCATGTCGGGTGCGGTCCGCTGCGCGATGGCCTCGTCCGTCGCGCGGTCCCCCGCCGTCCTTCGGTCGGCTCCCGC
The DNA here is from genome assembly GCF_021172025.1 of Microbacterium resistens. Taxonomy (NCBI): domain Bacteria; kingdom Bacillati; phylum Actinomycetota; class Actinomycetes; order Micrococcales; family Microbacteriaceae; genus Microbacterium; species Microbacterium resistens. Next base: position 2,488,072 of record NZ_CP082781.1, on the reverse strand, counting down.
CAGGCCCGATGCCGGCGCGTCGGATGAGGCCATCGCTCCGCTCGGCTCCGGGTCACCCCTTTCCGGTCACCCTCCGGTCGTTGAGCGAGGAGCGCAGCGACGAGACGAAACGTGGTGACCCGGCGTCGGGACGGGCTACGCGGGGTCGCCGCCCAGGGGGCCGACGGCCTCGAGCGGGCGCGGATCGTCGGCGCCCGACTTGCGCAGCCGCGCGATCAGGTTCCCGCCGTGGTAGATCACGATCGCCGCGAGCGTCGCGATCACGATGCCGCCCAGCTCGAAGCCGGATCCCTCGTCCTTGATCATGAACCCGCCGACCGCGATGATCAGGCCGACCGCTGCGGTGTACTGGTTGACCGGCCGCGAGAAGTCCACCCGGTTGTCGACCCAGATCTTCACTCCGATGATCCCGATCAGCCCGTACAGGGCGGTCGTGATGCCGCCGAGCACCCCCGGCGGCACGGAGTTGATGACGGCCCCGAACTTCGGCGAGAGGCTCAGCAGGATCGCCGCGATGCCCGCCACCCAGTAGGCCGCGGTGGAGTACACGCGCGTCGACGCCATCACGCCGATGTTCTCGCCGTAGGTGGTGGTTCCGGATCCGCCGAAGAACCCCGCGACGGTGGTCGACAGGCCGTCCGCGATGAGCGCCTTGCCGGTCTGCCGGTTGATCGTGGGGTCCTCCACCATGGTGGCCACGCCGCGCACGTGCCCGACGTTCTCCGCGATGAGGACGAGGACCACCGGCAGGAACATCGCCATCACGGACCAGGTGCCCGGCGAGGCGAAGTCCGGCAGATGGAAGGTGGGGAGCCCGACCCAGGGCGCCGCGGCGACCTTTTCGAAGTCCAGCTCGCCCCGGATCCCGGCGAAGACGTATCCGGCGATCACGCCGAGGAAGATCGAGATCCGCCCCAGGAAGCCGCGGAACAGAACGGCGAAGAGGATCGTCACCGCGAGCGTGAACGTGGCCGTGACCGGCGACTGCGCGAAGTTGTTGTGGGCGGCGCCGGCGAGGTTGAACCCGATGAGGGCGACGATGGTGCCGGCGAGCACGGGCGGCAGGAACCGGTCGACCCACCGCACGCCGACGGTGTGCACCACGACGCCGATGACCGTCAGCAGCACGCCGACGGCGACGATCCCCGCCAGGGCCGCGCCGATCCCGTCGCTCTGCCCGGTGGCATTGGCGGCGGTCGCGGCGGTGACCGGCGCGATGAACGCGAACGACGAGCCCAGGTAGCTGGGCAGCTTGTTCCGCGTCACCAGGAGGAACAGGATCGTGCCGAGGCCGCTGAACAGGAGCGTCGTCGGGACGGGGAACCCGGTCAGGATCGGCACGAGGAAGGTCGCTCCGAACATCGCCACCACGTGCTGCACGCCGATCGCGATGGTCGCCGGCCAGTTCAGGCGCTCTTCGGGACGGACGACGGCGCCGGGCTCGACCGTGCGGCCGTTGCCGTGCAGGGTCCACAGGGGCATGGGGACTCCTCGGGATCAGGGGCGGAGGGCTGGGGAAACCCTACCGTGGCACCGATCCCGGCGGAGAGGCCGGGTCTCGCTGGCGCGCGTCGGACGAGGCCCGCCCGATACGCGCCAGCGCTCCCGCGTCAGCGGCCCGCCGGAGTCCACGCGGAGACGCTGTTCAGCGTCTCGACCTCCTCGGCGGTGAGCTCCAGGCGGGCGCCGGCGAGCAGGTCCGGGACCTGGTCGACCGTCGAGGCGCTCGCGAGGGGCGCCACGACGGTCGGCTGGGCGCGGAGCCAGGCGAGCGCGGTCGCGGCGATCGAGGCGCCATGGGCCGATCCGATCTCCTCGAGGGCGTCGATGATGCGCAGTCCCGCCGGGGTGGCGTACTTCGCCGCTCCCTCCGCGCGAGGGGAGCTCTGCCCCGCCGCATCCGTCGACCGGTACTTGCCGGTGAGGAATCCGCTCGCGAGGGAGTAGTACGGAACGAGGCCAAGGCCGAACTCCTCCGCGACCGGGATGATCGTCTCCTCGACCTCGTTGCGATGCACGAGGTTGTAGTGCGGCTGCACGGCGACCGGCAGCGCGGCGCCCGTGCGGCGGGCAATGTCGATCCACTCCCGGATGCGGTCGGCGCGGTAGTTGGACACGGCGACGTGGCGCACGAGGCCGTCGGTCACGAGCTGTCCGAAGGCGCCGACCGTCTCCTCCAGCGGCACCGACTCGTCGTCGAAGTGCGCGTAGTACAGGTCGATCGTGTCGACGCCGAGCCGCGACAGCGACGCCTCGGCGGCGCGGCGCACGTTCGCCGCGGAGAGACCCTTGTAAGCCGGGTGCTGGCTCACCTTGGTCGCCACGACCACGCCTTCGGGCCGGCGCGACGCGAGCCATTCGCCGATGATCGTCTCGCTCTCACCGCCCTCGTTCCCCGGGACCCACGCGCTGTAGGAGTCCGCGGTGTCGATGAAATCGCCGCCCCCTGCCGCGAAGGCGTCGAGGACGGCGAAGGAGGCGTCGCGGTCGGCGGTCCAGCCGAACACGTTGCCGCCGAGCGAGAGGGGAAGGACGTCGAGGTCACTGGATCCGATGCGGGTCATATGCGTCCCAACTCGTGGGCGTCGCGGAGTATTTCCGCGTCCGTGGCGGCGCGGTCGTCCTCGGCCTCGCGGGGCGGGACAGCGCTCGGGCCGCCGGAGAGTCCCCGAACGCCGCGGTGGCTACGCGGTGAGGCGGTCGATGAGCTCGGCGTAGCGGGCGGCGGTCTCGGTGACGATGCGCTCGGGCAGGACCGGGGGCTCGCCCTGCTTGTCCCAGTTCGCCGCCAGCCAGTCGCGGACGATCTGCTTGTCGAAGCTCGCCATCCGCTCCTCGGGCGTCGTGCTGTTCTCCCAGGACTCGCGGTCCCAGTACCGGGAGGAGTCGCTGGTCAGCACCTCGTCGGCGAGGCGGAGCACGCCGTCGGCGTCGATCCCGAACTCGAACTTGGTGTCGGCGAGGATCAGCCCCTTGGACTCGGCGATCGCGGAGGCGCGGCGGTAGATCTCGAGCGAGAGGGCGCGGAGCTGCGCGGCCCGGTCGGCGCCGACGAGCTCCTCGGTCCGTGCAAACGTGATGTTCTCGTCGTGCTCGCCGAGCGGCGCCTTGTACGCGGGGGTGAAGAGGGGCTCGGGCAGGCGGTCGCCGTTGGTGAGGCCCTCCGGAAGCGGGATGCCGCAGACCGTTCCCTCGGCCTGGTACTCGGCCCAGCCGGACCCCGTGAGGTAGCCGCGCACGACGCACTCGATCGGGAGCATCTCCAGCGACTGGGCGAGCATGGCGCGGTCCGCGACCGCGGCCGGGATCTCGCCCGCGGCGAGGTGGTGGGCGATCGGGTCGTCCCCCTCGGCCAGCCGGTCGAACCACCAGCGGCTGAGTCGGGTGAGCAGCGCCCCCTTCTGCGGGATGCCGGGTTCGAGCACGGCGTCGAAGGCGCTCACCCGGTCGGAGGCGACGACCAGCATGCGCGTGTCGGCCGGATCCTCGGACGCGTACAGGTCGCGGACCTTGCCGGAATAGACATGACGCCAGCCGGGCAGGTGCAGGGCGGTGGTGGGGAGGCTCACCTGGCCATTATCCCGGCCGCGCCGCCCGCCGCGGAACCGGGTCGACGCGTTCCTGGGAGCCGTGTGTCGGTGGGGCGGCGTATCGTTCCGGACGATGGACGCCGAGCACCGCACCGACCGACTTCTCCTCAGCGCCCCGGACGAGTCGCATCTCGACGCCGTCCATGCCATCTACGCGGATGAGCGCGTGTGGACGCACTTCCCGAGCCTGCGGCACACAGACCGGGCGCAGACCGCGCGCCTGCTGGAGTCGTGGCGGCGCAGCTGGCGCGATGCGGGGCTCGGGTCCTGGGTCGTCCGTCTGCCGGAATCCGGTGCCGTCATCGGCAACGGCGGCTGCACGATCCGTCCGGGCGAGGGCGCAGCGGCCGCCGTGTGGAACCTCGGCTACCGCCTCTCGGCCGACCATCACGGGCGCGGATACGCCACGGAGCTGTCGCGTGCGGCTCTGGCCCGAGCCGCCGAGATCGCGCCGGAGCGGCCGGTCATCGCCTTCCTCGTCGAGCACAACCGCGCTTCGGCGGCGGTGGCCGAGAAGGTCGGCCTGACCCTGGTCCACCGTGCTCCGGACGTCGGCAATCCGGATCCCTTCGTGCAGCGGCTCGTCTACGCGGATCGTCCCCTGACTCCCGCGCAGCTCGCCACGGCCCTGTCCTGACGCCCCTCCCTGTCCTCCGACCGCGCGCTCCGCGCCCGCGCCCGGATCGCCGTCAACCCGGAGTTCTCATGCTCCGACGGAGGGAATCGTGTTCTCGATCCGCCCGGGTTCGCGTCCTCCGCAGGGACGTGCGTCGTCCGCAGGGGCGCGAGGTCTCCGCGGGGCGGGGTCAGGCGCCGCCCACGACGCGGAAGGCGCCGGCGTGACCGCCCGCGACCGCCACGACGAGGTGCCCGAAGGGCGGCTGCCACTCGCTGTGGCGGCGCTGCTCGTGCGAGACCACGACCGCGACCCGGTGGGCGTCGCCGTCCCGGGCCGTCTCGACCTCGCGTCCGTCGACGGTGAGACGCAGTCCCGTCTCCGCCGTGCGGACCGCGATGCGCAACACGTCGTGGTCCTCGTCGGCCGGAACACACTCGACCTCGAGGTCCAGCTCGGCGTCGTCCGCCGGGGTCGGGGCGGCCGGCGCCGGCACGGGATCCAGGGCGGGGGTGCGGGGCGGGACGGTACGCCGCTCGCCGGTGCGCTCGAAGGCGGCGGCCAGCGCCAGCAGCGCGGAGTCGTCATAGGCGCGGCCCGCGAAGGTCAGGCCGACGGGCATTCCGATGTCGGTGGTGGTGCCCATGGGGACGGTCACCGTGGGGACCCCCAGGTGCCGGATCGCGAGGTTGCCGTTGGCCACCCACACGCCGTTGCGCCAGCCGAGATCGGCGGACTCCGGGTCCACGTCCATGTCCGCCGGCCCCACGTCCGCGACGGCCGGGAACACCACGGCGTCCAGACCCCGCTCGTCCATCCACTGCTCCAGATCGACGCGCCGGGTCTCCTCCAGCCCGCGCATCCCGTCCTCCAGGTGCGGGATCTCGAGGAAGCTGTGGCGCGGCTCGCGACGCACCTGCTCCGGATAGTCGGCGATGTCGTCGTCGAAGCCGTCGTAGCGGTCGGGGAGCGCCCCGGTCGGCGCCGGGAAGATCCGTGCGCCGTCCACGCCGGCGAGACCGGGGAAGGCGGGATCCCCGTTGGCGGCGAGGAAGTCGTCCCACGCCCACGCGGACAGGTCCAGGATCTCCCGGGCCAGGTACTCCGGCGAGACGAGTCCCCTGGTGGCGATCGTGGGCATCCCCGGTCGGTCGCCCTCGTACCGCGACACCATCGGGAAGTCGACCTCGATCACCTCGGCGCCCGCGGCCTCCAGCGCGCGGCGCGCGTCTCGCCACAGGTCCATGACGGTGGCCCTGGCGACGATCCGCTGCCCGGTCGGCCCGCCGATCCCGGGGGAGGGCGCAGTGCCCGCGTCCGGGTCGGCGTTGATGTACATCCGCGGGACGCCCAGGCGCACGCCGGCCAGCGAGGCCTCGTCGGTCAGCGCGCGGTACGAGGTGGGGCGCACGGACGACGCGGACGGGATCGGGATCCACGGCTGGCTGCGCCACAGGTCGCCGCGCGCGTCCTCGTCGTCCGCGACGATCACGTCCAGGACCTCCAGCAGATCGGCCATCGTGCGGGTGTGCGGCACGACAACGTCCATGGTCGGCACGAGCGGCCAGTTCCCGCGCACGGAGATCACCCCGCGGCTCGGCGTGTAGGCGCACAGCGCGTTGTTGGACGCGGGGGCGCGGCCGCTCGACCAGGTCTCCTCCCCGAGCCCGAACGCCGCGAAGCTGGCCGCCGTGGCCACGCCCGAGCCGTTGGACGACCCGGAGCCGAAGGCCGCGGGCAGGTAGTCGGCGTTGTACGGGGACTCCGCCCGGCCGTGCAGCCCGCGCTGCATACCGCCGTTCGCCATCGGAGGCATGGTGGTGAGGCCGACGAGCACGGCCCCCGCCTCACGCAGGCGCGAGATCGCGAACGCGTCGCGACCGGCGCGCAGCCGCGCGAACGCGGGGGAGCCCGCCGAGACCGGCAGGCCCTCGACGGCATAGCTGTCCTTCGCCGTGTAGGGGATGCCGTCGAGGGGGCCGCGGACCCGCCCCTCCCGCCGCCGCCGGTCGGAGGCGCGCGCCTCGGCGAACATCTCCGGGTTCAGCACGGGCACGGATCCGAGGGCGGTGCCGTGCCGGTCGTACCGGGCGATCCGCTCCAGATAGGCGGCCACGAGGGCCGTGCTGGTGACCCGGCCCGACTCCAGGGCTGCACGCAGCTCGGCGATCCCCGCCTCGACGACGTTCACGAGCGCGCCGTCGGCTGGTGCTGGGTGATGCAGTGCACGCCGCCCCCACGCGCGAAGAGCTCCCGTGCGTCGACGGACACGACGCGGCGTCCGGGATAGGCGGCCGACAGGATCTCGCGGGCCTCGGCATCCGCGCGCTCGTCGCCGAAGGCGCAGGCGATGACGCCGCCGTTGACGACGAGGTGGTTGATGTAGCTCCAGTCGACGTATCCCTCGTCGTCGCGCAGGGTGGCGGGCGCGGGGACGTCGACGATCTCGAAGGGTCGCCCGGCGGCGTCTCGCGCGCCGACGAGCTCCTCGCGCAGCGTGCGCGTCACCGCGTGATCCGGATGCGCCGGGTCGCGCTGCGCGTGGAGGAGGATCCGGCCCGGCTCGGGCAGAGTGGCGACGATGTCGACGTGGCCGCGCGTGCCGAACGCGTCATAGTCCCGGGTGAGGCCGCGGGAGAGCCAGACGACGTTCGTGACGCCCAGCGTCCGGCGCAGCTCCGCCTCGACGCGCGCCCTGTCGGCCAGCGGGTTGCGGCCCGGATCGAGCTGCACCGTCTCGGTGACGAGCACCGTCCCGGCGCCGTCGACGTGGATGCCGCCGCCCTCGTTCACCAGGAGCGACGACACGACCGGGACTCCCGCCCTTTCCGCCACGAACCGCGCGAGCCCGGCGTCGTGCGTCCAGTCGGTCCACTCCTGTCCGCCCCAGCCGTTGAAGATCCAGTCCACGGCGGCGACGGCGCCGTCGGCGTCGTGCACGAAGGTCGGTCCCGCGTCCCGCATCCAGAAGTCGTCGACCGTCCGCTCGACGATCTCGATCTCGGCGCCGAGCATGCGGCGCGCACGAGCGCTTTCGGTCGGGTCCACGACCATCGTGACCGGCTCGAACTCGGCGACGGCGGTGGCGTTCGCCGCGGCGGTGGCCTCCGGGCTGTCCTCGCACGCGAGCGTCTCGCGCCTGCTCTACGTCATGGGGCGCAACGGCGTCCTTCCCCGCAGGGTGTTCGGCGTCATCCATCCGACTCGCCGCACCCCGTTGTACGCGACGGTGATCTCCGGTGCCGTGATCCTCCTGGCGGTCGGGATGTCGCTGGAGCTGATGTCGTCGATGATCAGCTTCGGCGCCCTCGTCGCGTTCACGTTCGTCAACCTCTCGGTCATCGCGCACTACGCCGTCCGGCAGGGGCGGCGCCGGACGCCGGCCGACATCGTCCGCTTCCTCGTTCTCCCCGTGATCGGGGCGATCGGGACGGGCCTGCTGTGGATCCACCTCAGTCCGGACGCGATGATCGCGGGCGTCGTCTGGGCCGCGGTCGGGCTCGTCTACCTGATCGTGCTCACGCGCGGCTTCCGCCGCCCGGTCGTCTCCCTCGGCATCGAGGAGGCCGAGCGCGATCCTCAGGGCGAACCGGAGCCGGGCCTCACCCGCTGATCGTCGGGACGGGCTCCGAGAGCCCGTCCACCTCCACCCCTTCCTGTCCCCGGGGGCGCCGCTGCGCTCCCGTGCCTCGTGCACCCCTCTCACCACCCCCAATGAAAGGATCGTCATGCGTCTCACACCCCGTTCTCGCGCGACGGCCGGCGCTGCCGCCGTGCTCGTCGCCGCCGGGCTGCTGGCCGGCTGCACCGCGGCACAGGAAGGACCCTCCATGGATCGCGCCGACACCGTCCTCCGCGGCGGCTTCATCTGGACCGTGGACGCGGAGGACAGCGTCCAGGAGGCGATCGTTATCCGCGACGGCCTCATCGTCTACGTCGGCGACGACGAGGGAGCGGAGCCGTACATCGGTGAGGGCACCGAGGTCGTCGAGCTCGACGGGCGGATGGTCATGCCCGGCATCCAGGACGGACACACGCACTCGATCGGCGGCGGCGGGAACCTCGCGGGGTGCTCGCTGACCTACGATCCGCTGACGGTCGCGGAGTTCCAGGCGCGGATCCAGGAGTGCCTCGACGACATGGCGGACGAGCCGTCCGACGTGGCTCTCAGCGTCCGCGGCTGGTATCGCCAGGCGATGCAGCCCGCGGGGACCGACGCCGACCGCGGCGTCCTGGACGCGTTGGGCGCGGACCGGCCGATCATCGTCAACTCCACGGACGGGCACAGCGCCGTCGTCAACAGCGTGGCGCTCGCCGCCGCGGGGATCACCGCGGCCACCCCGGACCAGGACGGCGGCCACATCGCCCGGGACGCCGCGGGCGAGCCCACGGGAATCCTCGAGGACGGTGCGATCGACGCGGTGCGGACGCTGCTGCCCGCGCCCACCGAGGAGGACACCCGTGCCTCCGCCGCCGCGGCGCTGGAGGCGTTCGCCGCCCAGGGCGTGGTGGCCTTCATGGACCAGATCGCCGGTGCCGGCACGGCGCAGGCGTACGCCTCCCTGCATGAGGACGGCGAGCTGACGGCGCGCGTGCACCTGTCGCCGGATGTCGACATGGCTGCGGCCGCGACCGACCCGGAGGCCGCGGTGGCGGACGTGGTCGACTACCGCGACACCTGGACGCGCGCCGAGGAGGGCGCGGCGCCGGGGATCTCCGTGACGAGCGTGGGGGAGATCTTCATCGACGGCGTGACGCAGGCGCCCGCGCAGACGGCGAGCATGCTCGCGCCGTATCTCGTCGAGGGCCCCGACGGGGCGTGGGCGCCCGGGACCAGCGCCGGACCGGAGCCGTACTACACGGCCGACCAGTTCGCTGCCGTCGCCGGCGCTCTGCTGAAGGAGGGGATCGCCGCGCAGCCCCACGCGATCGGCGACCGCGGCGTCCGCGAGATCCTCGACGCCTACGAGGCGGTGCGCGCGGACGTGGACAGCGACCTGCCGCTGCTCATCGGCCATGCCGAGAACGTGGATCCGGCGGACTGGCCCCGCTTCGCCGAGTTGAACGTGCAGCCGGTCATGGGACTGCAGTGGGCCAAGCCCTCGTTCGACTCCATCGAGGGCACGAAGGACCGGCTCGGGCCGGAGCGGTTCGCGCGCTCGGAGCCGATCGGATCCCTCACGGACGCCGGTGCGGCCGTCGCGCTCGGCAGCGACTGGCCGGTCGACCGTCTCGACGAGTGGCTCGCGATGCAGGTCGCGGTCACCCGGGAGAACCCGGACGGCGGCGAGGCGTACACCGGCAGGCTCGGCGAGGAGCGCGGGCTCACCGTGGCCGAGGCCATCCGTGTCCTGACCCTCAACGGTGCTGCGGCCATGCTCGCCGACGACGTGACGGGATCCCTGGAGACCGGCAAGTACGCCGATCTGATCGTGATCGACCAGAACATCACGGAGATCGACCCGAGTCGGATCGTCGACACCGAGGTGCTGCTCACGATGGTCGGCGGCCGGGTGGTGCACGGCGGCATCTGACCCGCGAGGCCGGGCGGGTGGGAGCATAGGATGGCACCGAACTCCCACCCGCTCGTACGGGTGTGCCGTGCCGATCCCGCAAGGAGGGTGGAAACGGTGCCGACCCCCACGTCACCGACCGGCGACGCGCGCGACAGCATCCTCGACGCGGCGGCGTCGGTGCTTCTTCGCGACGGGATCCATGCCGCCAAGGTGGAGGACATCGCTCGGGCCGCCGGGGTGTCGCTGGGGCTGCTCAACTACCATTTCGGCGGTCGGCTCGCCCTCCTGCGCGCGGCGCTGGTCCGCGCGCTGGACACGCTCGACGGCCTCCCGGCGGAGGAGGACGCCGCCGCGCTCGTCGGCGCCCCGATGACGGCGGGCGCGTGGGCCCGGCTGCGCGCCGATGCCCTGCGCGAGGCCGTGTTCGACGCCGAGGTGCGGCGAGCCCTGGATGCGGCGACGACCCGATGGGAGACGGCCGTGGCGGAGCGTTCGGGCGCGGATGCGCGCACCGTCCGCGTGCTCAGCAGCCTCGCCGACGGACTGCGTCAGCGCGTGGCGACCGACCTCATGTCCGAGGAGGAGGCCCGGATCCTGCTGGCCGCGGCGGCGGATCATCTGGATCTCTCGTCCCGGACCGGGGCGGGGCGCCCGTGAGCGAGTCGGCCAGCAGGAGGGACCGGATCCTCGCCGCCGCCTCGTCGCTCATCGCACAGAAGGGGCTGCAGGCGCTGCGGATGTCGGAGGTGGCCACCACCGCGGACGTGACCCCGCACCTGCTCGCGTACCACTTCCCCAGCAAGCAGGCGCTGCTGACCGCGGCCCTCGAGCATGCGGCGCGGCGCGCTCCGTCGACGAACCTCCTGCACCGGACACCCGGGGTGGCGGCGCGGGAGACGCTGCGCACGGCCCTGCTGGCGGAGTTCGACGAGCGATCGTCCGTGCGCGAGCTGAACCTCGTGTGGAACGAGGTCGCGGCGCTGCCCAACGCCCAGGACGCCCTCCACGCTCAGTTGCGCGCGGTGACGGAGGACTGGAACGACCAGGTGATGATCGGCGTGCTGCGCTGCATCGCCGAGGGGTCGATGCGCAGCGACCTCGCGCCCGAGAGTCTCGCCGCGATGCTCACCGCGATGGTCGAGGGGCTGAGCCAGCGCTGGCTCGCCGGGGTTCTCGACGTGGCGGAGGCGCGCGAGGCGCTCGACCACCTCCTCACCGCCTTCCAGGCCCCCGCGCCCGCGTAACCCCGCCCCGCCGCCGCATCCTCGCGCCGCCGTCTATCGAGTGGTCAGTTTCTGTGGGTTCAGCGCCGTTCAACCCACAGAAACTGACCACTCGACAGGGCGGGTCGGAACGCGGCGAGCGGGCGGGGGCAAGGGCGTGTATAGTCCTCTTCGGATAGTCCATATGGACTAATCGAAATGGAGGACTCGTGAAGGACCCGGCGCTCACGCCCCTCGGCGTCATGGTGCTCGCGCTGCTGCGCGAGCGCGACATGCACACCTATGAGATGGCGCGCCTGCTGCGTCAGCGTCGTGACGACCGGCTCATCTCGATCACCAACGGCACGCTGTACCACACGGTCTCGCGCCTCAACGAGCAGGGACTCCTGGCCGAGGTGGGGACGGATCGCGAGGGCAATCGCCCCGAGCGCACCACCTACACGCTCACGTCCGCCGGAGCCGACGCGGTCGGCGACTGGGTGCGCCGGGAGCTCGGTCGCCTGGATCACCCGGCACGGTTCCGCGTGGCCGTGGCGGAGGCGCACAACCTCGACCGCGCCGAGGTCATCGCGTTGCTGGAGCAGCGCCGCGCCCTGGTCCAGGAGGACCTCGCGCACCACGAAGAGGGGATCGCCTCGGCCGCCGAGCGCCGGATCCCCGAGCAGTACATCCTCGAGATCACCCGGCAGCGGATGCTGCTGCAGGCCGACCTCGACTGGCTCGACCAACTCCTCCCGCGTCTGGGCGACCCCGCGTTCGCGTGGGGCGCGGACCCGGATCACTGTCTTGCAGAGCGAAAGGCGCACGAATGACCGAATCGAACGGCGGCGAGCAGGCGACCGCACCGGCCGGGGTCCCGACCTCGACCGGCACCTATGCCATCGGCCACAAGCCGACCAGCCCGTGGCCCGCCCTCTGGGCCCTCGTCATCGGCTTCTTCATGATCCTGGTGGACACCACGATCGTCTCGGTGGCGAACCCGGCGATCAAGGCCGCACTGGATCCGCAGACCAACAACCTCGACAACGTCGTGTGGGTCACGAGCGCCTACCTGCTCGCGTACGCGGTGCCGCTGCTCATCACGGGGCGCCTCGGCGACCGGTTCGGGCCGAAGAACATCTACCTGATCGGGCTCGTCGTCTTCACCGGCGCGTCGCTGTGGTGCGGCCTGTCCACGACCCTCGAGGGGCTGATCGCGGCCCGCGCCGTCCAGGGACTGGGCGCGGCGTTCATGACGCCGCAGACGATGGCGGTCATCACCCGCACCTTCCCCGCCGGTCGTCGCGGTGCGGCGATGGGGCTGTGGGGCGCCACCGCCGGCGTCGCGACGCTCGTCGGGCCGCTCGTCGGCGGCCTGCTCGTCGACGGTCTCGGCTGGGAGTGGATCTTCTTCATCAACGTGCCTGTCGGGATCATCGGGTTCGTGCTGGCCGCGATCCTGGTCCCGCGCCTGAAGACGCACCCGCACCGCTTCGACGTCGTCGGGGTCGTGCTCAGCGCCGCCGCCCTGTTCCTCATCGTCTTCGGGCTCCAGGAGGGCGAGAAGTACGACTGGGGCGTGATCGCGGGCCCGATCTCCGTCTGGGGCCTGATCATCGCCGGTGTCGTGCTGCTGGCGGTGTTCGTCCTGCAGCAGGCTCGGACCCGCAGCGAGCCGCTCGTCCCGCTGGGGCTGTTCCGCGACCGCAACTTCTCCGGCGCGAACGTCGCGATCGCTGCCGTCGGGTTCACGGTCACCGGCATGTCGCTGCCGTTCATGTTCTTCCTGCAGCTCGCCCGGGGACTCACCCCCACCGAGGCGGCGCTGCTGATGATCCCGATGGCGGTGATCTCGGGCGCCCTCGCGCCCCTGGCCGGCTCGCTGCTGGACCGGGTGGACCCGCGGTTCATCCTCGTGCCCGGCCTCCTCTTCGTCGGGGCGGGGCTGCTGTGGAACGCGGCGCTGATGAACCTCGACTCGCCGATCTGGATGTTCCTGCTGCCCTCGGCGCTGCTCGGCATCGGGAACGCGGGGATGTGGGGTCCGCTCGCCACGACGGCCACCCGAAACCTGCCGCCGCGGCAGGCGGGAGCCGGGGCGGGCATCTACAACACGACCCGCACGATCGGATCCGTCGTCGGCTCGTCGGCGATCGCGGCCTTCATGCAGGCGCGTCTCGAGGCCAACCTGCCCGGAATGGACGAGGCGCCGGGCGGCATCGGCGGGGGCGGGGCACTCCCGGAGGCGGTGGGGGCGGCGTTCTCGACGGGCATGGCGCAGACGATGCTGCTGCCGGCGGCGGTCCTGGCGGTCGCCCTCGTCGCGGCGCTTTTCCTGACCAGGCACAAGCCCCAGGATCCTGCCCAGTGAGGATGGAAACGGTGGCCAGGTCGGTGACCTGAAACGGATTCCGAAGGGCATCGCCAGACAAACGACTGGATTCGTTCCCGATCGTGCCTTAGGCTGACATCGCCACAGCGCGCATCGGGCCGGCGTCGCCCCGATGCATCGAGCGTGCGGATGTCGACGCCGGAGGGAAGGTCCTCGATGACGACGACGCCCATTCACCTCACCCGGGGAGACGGCAAGGGCCTCGCCCAGGGCACCCTGGGGCTCTGGGGATCCACGGTGATCGGCCTGGCCTCGACCGCCCCGGTGTACTCGCTGGTCGCGACGCTCGGCTGGGTCGTGCTCGCGGTCGGAGCCCAGGCGCCGATCGCGTTCATCGTCGCGTTCCTGCCGATGCTCTTCATCGCGTTCGCATACCGGGAGCTCAACCGCGAGATCCCGGACTGCGGCACGACCTTCACCTGGGGCACGAAGGCGTTCGGTCCGTGGGTCGGCTGGATGGGCGGCTGGGGCGTCGCGGTCGCGGGCATGGTGGTGCTCGCGAACCTCTCCCAGATCGCGAGCATCTACTTCTGGGCGCTGTTCGGGCTGTCGTTCGAGAACAACGACTGGCGGGTCATCCTCGTCGCCGTGGCGTTCATCGCGGCGATGACCTGGGTGAGCTGGCGCGGAGTCGAGATCGGCGAGAAGATCCAGAACCTCCTCCTGGCGATCCAGTACATCGCGCTGGCGGTGTTCGTCGTGGCGGCCCTCGTCCAGTTCTTCGCCGGCACCGCGCCGAACCCCACGCCGTTCGACCTCGAGTGGATGAACCCGTTCGCGTTCACCTCGTGGAGCGGGTTCACCCAGGCCGTCCTCCTGGCCCTGTTCATCTACTGGGGATGGGACACGTGCCTGGCGCTGAACGAGGAGACGAAGGACCCGAAGCGCACGCCCGGCGCGGCCGCGCTGCTGACCTGCGTGATCCTGCTGGTGACCTACGTCGGGGTGACCGTGGCCGCCATGATGTACGCGGGTCTCGGCGAGGACGGCACGGGTCTGGGCAACGAGGCGAACGCGGACGACTTCTTCCTCGCGATCCGTGACGGCCTGCTCGGCCCGTTCGGCTGGGTCCTCGTGGTGGCGGTCCTCATCTCGGCCGTGTCGTCAACGCAGACCACGATCCTCCCGACCGCGCGCGGCACCCTGGCCATGGGCGTGTACCGGGCGCTCCCGGCCAAGTTCAAGGACGTGCACCCGCGCTACCGCACCCCGTCGTTCTCGACGCTGGTCATGGGCGTCGTCGCCTCGGCCTACTACGTGGGGATGACCCTGGTCAGCGACAACATCCTGCAGGACTCGATCCTCTCGCTCGGGCTCGCGATCGCCTTCTACTACGCCATCACCGGCTACGCGTGCGTGTGGTACTTCCGCCGGGAGCTGTTCACCTCCGTGAACGCCTTCCTGGTCAAGGGGCTCATGCCGCTGCTGGGAGCGCTCATGCTCACGTACGCGTTCGTGCAGTCGGCGATCGACATGTGGGACGTGGACTACGGCTACACGGTGCTCTTCGGGATCGGAGGCACCTTCGTGGTCGGCATCGGGTCGCTGCTGATCGGCGTGGTGCTGATGCTCGTCTGGTTCCTGTTCCCGCGGGCGAAGCGGTTCTTCCGGGGCGAGAGCCTGAACCGGGACACCCCCGTGCTCGTGCCGGACGAGCCAGGCGATCTCATCCGCTCCGTGGACGGGGGGATCTGATGCGGATCCTCGTCATCGGCGCCGGGGGCGTCGGATCCGCAGCCGTGCGGATCGCGGTGCGCCGCGACTTCGTCGAGGCGCTGGTCGTGGCGGACTACGACCCCGCTCGGCCCGAGGCGCTCGTCGCGGAGCTCTCCGATCCCCGCCTGGTCGCGGCGCGGGTGGACGCCTCCTCCGCCGCGTCGGTCGCGACCCTCATCCGCGAGCACGGGGCGACGCACGTCCTCAACGCCGTGGATCCGCGCTTCGTGATGCCCATCTTCGAGGGCTGCTTCGACGCCGGGGCGACATACCTCGACATGGCGATGAGCCTGTCCCGCCCGCACCCCGAGCGCCCCCACGAGCTCACCGGGGTCAAGCTCGGGGACGAGCAGTTCGCGCTGGCCAAGCGCTGGGAGGCCGCCGGACGGCTGGCGCTCGTCGGCATCGGCGTCGAGCCGGGGCTGTCGGACGTGCTCGCGCGGTACGCGGAGGACGAGCTGTTCGACGAGATCGACGAGATCGGGGTGCGCGACGGTGCGAACCTGGTCGTCGAGGGCTACGACTTCGCTCCGTCCTTCTCGATCTGGACGACGATCGAGGAATGCCTGAACCCGCCGGTGATCTACGAGGCGGATCGCGGGTGGTTCACGACGGCGCCGTTCTCCGAGCCCGAAGTGTTCGACTTCCCGGAGGGGATCGGCCCGGTCGAGTGCGTCAACGTCGAGCATGAGGAGGTCCTCCTCATGCCGCGCTGGACGACCGCGAAGCGGGTCACCTTCAAGTACGGGCTGGGGGACGAGTTCATCCAGGTCCTGTCCGTGCTCAACAAGCTGGGGCTGGACCGGACGGATCCGGTGACGGTGAAGGGCGTCGAGGTGTCTCCCCGCGACGTGGTCGCGGCGGTGCTCCCGGATCCGGCCGCGTTGGGGGACCGGATGACGGGGAAGACCTGCGCGGGGGTGTGGGTACGGGGCACGGGCAAGGACGGCGCTCCCCGGTCGACGTACCTGTACCACGTCGCGGACAACGAGCGGACGATGGCGGAGTACGGCTCGCAGGCCGTGGTGTGGCAGACCGCGATCAACCCCGTCGTGGCGCTGGAGCTGCTCGCCCGCGGGGACTGGTCCGGTGCGGGCGTCCTCGGTCCCGAGGCGTTCGACGCCCGCCCCTTCCTCGACCTGCTGTCGGCCCCGGCGCCCGCCGGCTACGGCTCGCCCTGGGGCCTGGTCGAGAAGCCCGTCTGACCCCGGTTCCCGGTCCCCGGTTCCCGGTCCTCGGTCCCGGTTCCCGGTTCCCGTCCGCGAGACCCCCTCGCCCCGCCCAGACCCCCTCCCACAAGCGCGTGGCAGAGGGGGTCTCGGCGGGGCGAGGGGGTCTCGGCGGGGCGAGGGGGTCTCGTGTGGCCCGGGGCTAGTCGGCGACGCGGGCTGCGATGTCGGTGCGGTGGTGCGCTCCGTCGAGGCGGATCCGACCGATCGCCTCGTACGCGCGCGCGCGGGCGTCGCGGAAGCCCGATCCGGTGGCCACCACGTTCAGCACGCGGCCGCCCGTCGCGATGAGCGATCCGCCCGGCGCATCCGGGCCGGCCGTCGCGGCGTGCACGATCCGCACGCCCTCGACGGCGGCGGCGTCCTCCAGGCCCTCGATGGGACGACCGGTCCGCGGTGCCTCGGGGTAGCCCTCGCTGGCGAGGACGACCGTGATCGCGACGTCGTCGGAGAACTCCGGACGCGGCTGGTCCTCGAGGGTGCCCGACGCGGCGGCGAGCAGCAGCGCGGACAGCGGCGTGCGCAGACGCGGCAGCACGACCTGCGTCTCCGGGTCGCCGAACCGCGCGTTGAACTCGATGACCCGCACGCCCTTGTCGGTGAGGATGAGGCCGGCGTACAGCAGGCCGATGAACGGCGTCCCCTCCGCGTCGAGCTGACGGATGACGGGGAGAGCGATCTCGTCGGTGACCTGCTGGACGAACGCCTCCTCGGATCCGAACCGCTCGGCGAGCCAGGGCAGCGGCGAATACGCGCCCATGCCGCCGGTGTTGGGGCCCTCGTCTCCGTCCAGGGCCCGCTTGAAGTCCTGGGCCGGGCTCAGCGCGCGCACGGTGTCGCCGTCGCTGAGGAAGAAGAGGGAGACCTCCGGGCCGGACAGGAACTCCTCCACGAGCACCGGCCCCGTCGGCAGGTACTGGGCGGCATGGGCCCGTGCTTCGGCGCGGTCCTCCGTCACGATGACGCCCTTGCCGGCGGCCAGGCCGTCGGCCTTGACGACGTAGGGGGAGCCGAGCTCGTCGAACGCGGCCTCGACCTCCTCTGCCGTCGCGGCGTGCACGGCGCGCCCCGTGGGGACGGACGCGGACTCCATGATCCGCTTCGCGAAGGCCTTCGACCCCTCCAGCTGCGCCGCGGCCCGGCCCGGCCCGAACACCGGGATCCCGCGTTCGCGGAGCGCGTCGGCGACGCCGGCGACGAGCGGCGCCTCGGGGCCGACGACGACGAGGTCCACGGCGTGCTCGTTGGCGAACGCGGTCACGGCGGCGCCGTCGAGCGGATCGACGCCGACGATCGTCGCGTCCTGTGCGATGCCGGCGTTGCCGGGCGCGGCGAGGATGTCGTGCGCGTCCTCCTCGGCGCGCAGGGCGAGGATGATCGCGTGCTCGCGGGCACCGGAACCGAGGACGAGGATCTTCACCCGGCCAGCCTACCGAGCGCATGCCGAAACCCCCTCTGCCCGCCCAGACCCCCTCCCAGACGCGCAGCTGCGAGGGGGTGTCGACGGGGGAAGGGGGGTTTCGGCGACCGCGGCGGATCAGACCTCGCGCTCGATCGAGCGGTCCCAGGGCACGGTCCAGCCGGCCGCCTCGAAGAGCCCGTCCAGCACCATCGCCGTGAAGCCCCACACGACCGTGCCGTCCACCTCGAACGCGGGCGCGCGGAAGGTGTGCACGCCGTGATGGCGCACGGACACGTACCGGTTGGCCGGATCCAGGAGCTTCGCGACCGGCATCCGGAACACCTCGACCGTCTCGGCGTGGTCCACGGCCACCACCGACGACGGCTCCCGCCACCACCCCAGCACCGGCGTCACGCGGTGGTTGCTCGCCACCAGGGGGAGATCGGGCAGCACCGCGAGGATCTCGACTCCCGCGGGATCCACGCCGGTCTCCTCCTGCGCCTCGCGCAAGGCGGTGGCGGCGACGTCCGCGTCCTCCGGCTCGGCCTTGCCCCCGGGGAAGGAGACCTGGCCGGGGTGCGACGACAGCGTGGGGGAGCGCTTCTCCAGCAGCACGTCCAGGTCGCGCGCCAGCACCGCGTCGGGGGGTGCGGGCACGTCGTCGAGGACCCCGAACAGCACCAGGACCGCCGCGGCGCGCGGCTCGGAGGCCGTCGGAAGGTCGGGCAGCAGCGTGCGCCACGCCTCGGAGCGGGCGGCCTCGATCAGGTCGCGCCGAGCGCCGGCGGCGGTGGCGGGCCGCGACGCGGTCGAGTCCTGGGTCAGGTCGGACATCCCCCCAGCGTACGGGGGCGACGCGCTCCCGGGGTCGGCCTCGTCGGGAACCGTAGGGTGGGGATATGGCTCGGAAGATCGACACGGCGGCGGGGCGGGAGGCCCTGGCCGCGGTGGGCGTCGCCCGCGAGGCGGCGGAGCGGCCGCCGCGCACCGCCTACGCCGCCGCCGTCCGCTACCTCCTGCAGCTGCTCGAGGAGAAGGCCCCCGGCAACAGCGTCGAGGTGCGCGTCCCGCCCTTCGGCGCCGTCCAGGTGGTGCAGGGGCCGCGGCACACCCGGGGGACGCCGCCGAACGTGGTGGAGATGGATCCGGAGACATGGATCGACGTGGCGACCGGCGTCCGCGCGTGGGCGGATGCGGCCGCGGACGGGCGGATCCACGCGTCCGGCACCCGCGCCGACCTCACGGACCTGCTCCCGCTGCGTCCCTGACCGTGCGCGCCCGCACGGGCAGGCGGCGCGAGGGAGGGCGGGATCAGCCCTCGGCGGGCGTCCCGGTGTAGAAGGCGTAGGTGGCAGCCGCGGCGGCTCGGGCCTGGTCGGCACCCGCCCCGGCGGCCTCGTGCGCGGCTCCCCAGGCATCGGCCGCCGCGCGGTAGAAGGCGCGGCCCTCGTCGGTCCCGGCCCACGCCTCCGCGGTCTCGGGCGAGGGCCCGTCGCCGCCGGTCAGGTGGAGGGCGAGGCCGAGCAGCCCGCCGTCCCATCCGACGCCGGTCGCCCCGGGACCGAACTGCTCCCAGAAGCCCGGCGGCACCTCGTCGACACGGGCGACGTGCTCGAGCTCGAAGCGCGTGCTCGCCGCTCCGGTCGCCGTGAGCCGGACCGTGACCCAGGTGACGCCTCCGCCGTACTCCCAGGTCACCCGGTAGGCCGCCGCGCCGTCGGCCGGCGGGGCGCACTCCAAGATCTTCCCCTCGGCGTTGCCCTCCAGCCGGTAGCGGCCGCCGAGTCGGAGGTCGCCGCTGACGGGCAGGAACCAGCGCGGGATCCGATCGGCGCTCGTCGCCGCGTCCCAGACGTCCTCGATGGGGCTCGGATACTCCTGCGACAGCGTCTGTACGCGCGAGAGCACGCCGTCCACGTCCTCGGTGCGGACGCCGCGCGTCACGGCGTCCACCTGTGCGTTCACATCGACCATGGTCTCCTCCTTGTTCGGTGTCTCGTTCTCTCTTCGGTGTCTCGGTCGGGCCGGCGGCGTCGGTCGGGGTCCGTCGGGTGCGCCGTGCCGGTCCGTGGGGCCTCCGGTCAGCGGGGCGCCTCGTCCGCGGATCCGGGGCGGGCGTCGTCGAGCCGCTGCCGGCGTCGTCCGCGGGCGAGCTCGGTGCCGAGGGCGTCGAGCCGCGGCTGCCAGAAGCGGCGGAACGGCTCGAACCAGGTCGCGGCGTCGTGCAGGGTCTCGGGATCGAGGGCGTACAGGCGCCGGGTGCCCTCGGGGCGGACGGAGGCGAAGCCGTGCTCCCGCAGGACCTTCAGGTGCTGGGAGACGGCGGGCTGGGAGATCCCGAACTCGGCGTGGACCTCGCCGGCGAGCTCCCCCGCACTGCGCTCGCCGTCTCCCAGGAGCTCCAGCAGGCGCCGGCGGACGGGATCGCCCAGGACATCGAGTGCGTGCATGGATCCACTGTTTCATCCTTGGCTTATATAAGTCAAGGATGAAGTAGTGGGGGCGGCCTGGCCGGATGCGGAGCGCGAGAGCCAGGGGCGGCCTGCGGTCGCGGAGGCGGGACACCGGGATCGGTGGGAGAATGGAGGCATGTCCCCCTCCGAGAGCCGTGAGACCGTCGAAGCCCGCGTGCGCCGCGCGCCGCGCTGGGGTGTCTTCCTCGGGATCGGGGTCGTGCTCGGCGTGATCGCTGCCGCGATCCTCACCGCCGTGGGCAGCTACGAGGAGTCCGAGGCCCTGGGCGTCGTGTACCCGCCCGGCCAGGTGTTCGGCTTCGCGCTGCTGTGGACGGTGCCGATCGGCATCGCGGTCGGCGGCCTGATCGCCCTGCTGCTGGACCGGCTGGCGCGACGCACCGAGCGCGTCGTCCGCGTCGACCACGAGCGCATCGCCGAGTAATCCCCCGCGGTCCCTGCCCGCTCGCTCGCTCGCTGCGCCCCGGCGTCCCCGCGACGGCGCCGCGCGTCCCGGCCGCCGCCCCACGCCCGCACGCCGGGTCAGGCAATCGCGCGGAATCAGGCGGGTCTGCTGCGTAACCGCCTGTTCTCGTGTGTTCGCCTGTTCTCGCGTCGGGTCGTACCCCTCGCGTCGGATCAGGCAGTCGCGTCGGGTCAGGCAATCGCACGGGGTCAGGCGGATCTGCCGCGGGGTTGCCTGTTCCCGCGTGTGTGCCTGTTGTCGCGATGTGTGAAGCGAACGCGACGAGGGCGAGCGAGCGCGGCGGGTGCCTGATCCCGCGGGGTCGCGCACGCGGGGTCAGGCGAGCTCGGCGATCACGGGACGGATCGCGTCGTCGAACGCCACGACGTCCCGGCGCAGGCCGTCGGTCACCGCGACGCTGAGGGCGCCGATCCACCAGATGCCGCGCTGCGTGAACGGCAGCACGTGCACGTTGAGCTCGAACGAGTGCGCCCGCCGGCCGGTGTCGCGCTCGTACTCGGCGATCGCCCCGGCATAGGCGCGGTAGGCGTCGCCGCCGCTGCTGATCGAGCGCGCGTACCGGCTCTGGGCCTCCCGCGCGTAGGCGACGACGGAGGGGCCGTGGGGCGCGATCGCCGCCCGCAGCTCCTCCGCGCCCTCCGCGGGCAGGGCGACCAGCGTGTCGAAGCCGTCGACGAGCTCCAGCGGCACGGAGGCCCGGTGGGCCCGCGGCTCGACGGTCATCTCCCAGTAGGCGAGCCACTGCCGTTCGAGCTCTGCGCCGGCCTCCGGGGCGTCCGGCGGGCGGACGGCGCGATCCCGCAGCGACGGCAGGTCGGCGGGCACTCGGATCCCGAGCTCCTGACGCAGGGCGAGCGCGACCAGCACCGGAACGCCGGCGTCTTCCCGCACGAGCCACTGCGGCTTGTCGCTCATGGCCCCATCGTACGGATCGTCGGGCCCTGCGGGCCACGTCTCGCGGACCGCACCCGCGGCCCGCGCCGGTAGGCTTGCAGGGTGTCGTCCCACACCTATGCCGCGGCCGGCGTCGACACGGCCGCCGGCGATCGCGCCGTCGAGCTCATGAAGTCCGCCGTCCGTGCCACGCACGGTCCCGAGGTCCTCGGAGGCGTCGGCGGATTCGCCGGCATGTTCGACGCCTCGGCGCTGCTCGGCTACACCCGTCCGCTGCTCGCGTCGAGCACCGACGGCGTCGGCACGAAGGTGGCGATCGCGCAGGCCATCGACAAGCACGACACCATCGGCCACGACCTCGTCGGCATGGTGGTCGACGACATCGTGGTCGTCGGCGCGAAGCCCCTGTTCATGACCGACTACATCGCCTGCGGCAAGGTCTTCCCCGAGCGGATCGCCGACATCGTCCGCGGCATCGCCGAGGCGTGCACGCTGACCGGCACGGCGCTCGTGGGCGGCGAGACGGCGGAGCACCCGGGCCTTCTCGGGATCAACGACTACGACGTGGCCGGTGCGGCGACGGGCGTCGTCGAGGCGGATCGCCTGCTCGGCGCCGAGCGCGTCCAGGACGGCGACGCCGTCCTGGCCCTGGCGTCCAGCGGCCTGCACTCCAACGGCTACTCGCTCGTGCGCCACATCATCGCGAACGCGGGGATCTCGTACGGCGACAACGCCGCGGACCTCGGCGCGACGTGGGGCGAGGCCCTGCTGACCCCCACGCGCCTGTACACGACGCCGCTGCTCGGCATCGCGGAGACGTACGGCGACCGGCTGCACGCTCTCAGCCACGTCACCGGCGGCGGCATCGCGGCGAACCTCGCCCGCGTCCTCCCGCAGGGCAGCTGGGCCGAGGTGGATCGCTCCACGTGGTCTCCTGCTCCGGTCTTCCGGGTGCTCGGCGACATCGCCGGCACGACGCTGGAGTCCAGCGAGGGCACCTGGAACCTGGGGATCGGGTTCCTCGCGGTGGTCGACCAGACCGCCGCCGGCGACATCGCCGCCGCGCTGACGGCGGACGGCATCGACACCTGGCAGGTCGCGACGGTGCGCACCGGCGCCCGTCCGGACGGCGAGTTCGAACAGGGGGCGAAAGGCGTGGACGGCGGAGCCGTGCGCCTGGTCGGCACCTATCGAGAAGGCGAGTGAAACCACCCCTATGTGCGGCATCGTCGGAATGGTCGGGTCCGGCCCGGTCAACCAGGACATCTACGACGCGCTCCTGCTGCTCCAGCATCGAGGACAGGATGCGACCGGCATCGCCACGGCGGAGCCGAGCGGCGTCATGCACATGGCCAAGGCGTCCGGCATGGTCCGGGAGGCCTTCCGCACGAGGGACATGCGCTCCCTGCTCGGAAGCGTCGGCCTCGGCCACGTCCGCTACGCCACCAAGGGCACGGCCTCCAGTGAGGAGGAGGCCCAGCCGTTCTACGTGAACGCGCCGTACGGCATCATCCTCATCCACAACGGCAACCTCACCAACACGCGCGAGCTCACCGCCGACATGGAGCAACGCGACCGGCGCCACCTCAACTCCTCCAGCGACACGGAGCTGCTGCTCAACGTCCTCGCCAATGAGCTGCAGACGACGACCTCCTCGGAGGACCTGGATCCGGAGCGGATCTTCGAGGCGGTGTCCCGCACGCATGACCGGATCGAGGGCGCGTATGCCGTGATCGCGATCATCGCCGGCTACGGCCTGCTCGCGTTCCGCGACCCGTTCGGCATCCGGCCTCTGATCCTGGGCCGTCGCCCCGCGTCGGGCGACGCGCAGGCGGGAAGCCCGGAGCACGAGTGGGTGGTCGCCAGCGAGTCGCTGGTCCTCGAGAACGCCGACTACGAGGTGGTGCGCGAGGTCGCCCCGGGCGAGGCCGTGTTCATCACGAACGACGGCGAGCTGTTCACGCGCCAGTGCGCCCGGGAGACGCGGCTCACCCCCTGTGCGTTCGAGTACGTCTACCTCGCCCGTCCCGACTCCGTGATGAACGGCGTCTCGGTCTACGAGTCGCGGCTGCGGATGGGAGAGCGTCTGGCGGACACGATCGCCAAGCACGTGCCGCTGGACCAGATCGACGTCGTCATGCCGATCCCGGACTCGTCGCGGCCGGCCGCGATGGAGGTGGCCCGCAAGCTCGGGATCGAGTACCGCGAGGGGTTCTACAAGAACCGCTACGTCGGGCGGACGTTCATCATGCCGGGGCAGGCGGTGCGCAAGAAGAGCGTGCGGCAGAAGCTGAACGCGATGTCGACGGAGTTCCGCGGCAAGAACGTCCTGCTCATCGACGACTCGATCGTGCGCGGCACCACCAGCCAGCAGATCATCCAGATGGCGAGGGACGCGGGGGCGAAGTCGGTGATCTTCGCCTCGGCGGCTCCGCCGATCCGCCACCCGCACGTGTACGGCATCAACATGCCCTCCAAGCACGAGCTCGTCGCGTACGGGCGCACGATCCCGGAGATCGCGGAGGTGCTCGGCGCCGACCGCATGGTCTATCAGGAGGTCGAGGACCTCAAGGCCGCCATCATCGAGGGCTCCGACCTCGAGGATCTGGACATGAGCCCCTTCGATGGGCGCTACGTGACCGGGACGGTGACGGAGGAGTACCTCGCCTGGCTCGAGGGGTCGCAGACCTCGTGAGGGGCGCTCGGTGAGCGGCGCCCAGGTGCGCGGGGGGCGCGTGCTGGCGCTCCTCGGGATCGTGCTGTGCGCGTTCTCGCTGCGCTCCGCCGTGGCGTCCCTGTCGCCGGTGGTGGATCACATCGCCGTGGACTTCCCCCTGTCCTCGGCCGTCGTGGGCCTCATCGGCACGGCGCCGCCGATCTGCTTCGCGGTCTTCGGCCTGCTGACCCCGCTGTTCGAGCGCAGGCTCGGGCTGGAGCGGGTGGCCGTGATCGCGCTGATCGCCATCACGGCGGGGCTGATCCTGCGCGGCTTCGCCGTCGACTCGATCACGCTGCTGCTGGCCACCGCCCTGGTGTTCGCCGGCGTCGGCATGGGCAACATCCTCCTGCCGCCCCTGGTGAAGAAGTACTTCCCCGACCGGCTGGGCGCCATGATGACCGTCTACACGACGGCGATGGCGTTCTCGACCTTCCTTCCTCCGCTCGTGGCCGTGCCGGTCGCGGATGCCGCGGGCTGGCGGTTCTCCCTCGCGCTGTGGGCGGCGTTCGCGGTCACCGGGCTCATCCCGTGGCTGCTGCTGATCCTCCGGGAGCGCGCGGTCGGCCGGGTCGAGGCCGCCGCCCCTCCGGCGCCGGCGAAGCGCGCGGACGACGAGCGCTTCCTCGCCGAGATCGAGGACGAGCAGGCGGAGCTGGACCCGGCGGTGGTGGGCACCGGCCCGATCGTCGTGGTCCCGGCGAGCTCACGCATCTTCGCGCGGGTCGCGGGCGTGCCGCTGTCCTGGGCGATCGCCCTCGTGTTCGGGACGTCGTCGACGATGGCGTACGTCGCGTTCGCGTGGCTTCCGACGATCGTGATCGACCAGGCCGGGGTGAGCCCGGCGACGGCGGGACTGCTGCTGTCGTTCTTCGCGTTCATCGGCCTTCCCGGCTCCCTGATCGTGCCGGTGCTGATCGTCCGCCTGCAGGCCACCCTGCCGCTGTATCTGTTCGGGGTGCTCGGCGGCTTCGTCGGGCTCATGGGGCTGCTGTTCGCGCCGTCGCCGACGCTCGTGTGGCTGTGGGTGGGTCTGTACGGCCTGGTCGGCATGCTCTTCCCCCTCGCGCTCGTGCTCATCAGCATCCGGGCGAGGACCCCCGCGAGCGCCGTCGCGCTCAGCGGGTTCGCGCAGAGCGCGGGCTACACGCTGGCGGCGATCTTCCCCCTTCTCATCGGCATGCTGCACGACACCACGGGCGGGTGGCAGGTGCCCCTGATCGTCGTGGCGTCCATGCTCGTCGTCTCGGTGCCCGCGGGCATCTACGTCAGCCGCCGCCGCACGGTGGAGGACGACTGGGAGCGCCGGCACGCCCGCCAGTGGTGAGGCCCCCGCGCGAGAACAGGCAGACGCGCGAGAACAGGCAGATCTGCGGTGAGTGTGCCTGATGTCGCGTGATCGCCTGATGTCGCGAGCGCGGGCGAGGGGAGCGGGGCGAGCGCTCGGGGCGGGGTCAGGCGAGGAGGACCTCGTCGCCGACGCGGATCACGCCGCTGACCGGGGAGTCCGCGCTGCCGGCGTCGCCGACGCGGCCGCTGCTGTCGCCGACGGGGAGCAGCATGCGGCCGAGCGTCGGCTCGGGCTGATCGAACGCCGTCGTCAGGGTCGTCAGCACCTTCGCGTCCCGGATGCCCGTGTCGGGGTTCGCGTGGGTCGCGAGGCATCGGGCGAGCGTGCCCTCCAGCGTGAACGTGACCTCGCCGATCCGGAGGCGCCCCTGCCACTCCAGTTCGTCCCAGGCGCCGACGCCCTCGATCACGACGTTCGAGCGGAAGCGCCGGTCGTCGACCTCCTGGCCGAGCGCTCCGCCGAGCGCCGCGACGCTCTCCCTGCTGTGCAGCGTCACGTACCCACGGGCCTGGTCCTGGAAACGCGAGGCGATGCCGTCGCCGAGGAGGGAGAGCGGGAGGCGGCCGGGACGCTGCAGGCGCCTGCCCTCCGGTGACGCCAGGACGTAGTCGGTGACCGCGGACTCGATCTCGGCGCGGCCGGCGTCATCCAGCCCGGCGTCGACGAGCACGGCGTCGTCCCGGCTGATGCGGACGCGGAGCGCCTCGTCGTCGTAGTCGAGCCGGAGCGCGGCGAGGGAGGGGAACTCCTGCAGCGCCAGGCCCTTGGACTTCGCCCACCGGTCGAGGCCGTCCCGGTCCTCCGGCTGCGTCGCGTCCGCGAAGCGGAACGCCAGAACCCGGTCGCCTGCGATCCGGCCGTCGGCCTGGACCGTCAGGGAGTCGCACGACTGCGGAGTGAAGCTCTTGACGGGATGGCGATACAGGGCGACGACGCGAGCGGTGGCGCGGTGGGGCATGTCGTCCATCCTCCCAGGCGCCGGGCGGCGCCGAGGACGAGGGGCGCTCTGTCCCGGACAACGAGGAAGCCCTGACCGGTGAGCGCTGCGGCTCGCCGGTCAGGGCGACGGGTCGAGGGAGGTCACGCCCGCTCGAGCTCGTCCTCGTCTTCGTCCGCGTACTGGTCGGCCCACTTGTCGACGTAGGCGTCCTCGTCGCTCTGCGGGTGACCGAGCTCGCGCTCCAACGCGGCGTAGTTCACGTCCGGACTGTACGCCTTGAGTTCGCGGGCGATCTTCGTGTGTTTTGCCTTCTGACGGCCACGGCCCATGCGCGAGACCCCCTTACTGTAAGCAGCGGGCGGAACGGGGCCCGATGTTTATTCACGGCACCGGCTCGCGGCCGGTAAGAGTAGCATTCAGGATAGCACGGAGGCCAGGGCCCCCGGCCTCGATCGCGCCAGCGAAGGGAAGTGATGACGTGTCCGACACCGCCCCCACCCCCAACGAGGACGACCTCCAGAACCCCCGGCTGCACCACGCCGTGATCGTCGCGATGCAGCCCGATCAGCCGGCGCGCGTGCTGTCGGAGGGGATCCGTTACGCCCGTCTCCTCGACGTCCCGCTGGTCGTCGTGCACGTCGACGTCACGCGGTTCGTGACCTACGAGGATCCCGACGGTTACGTCCACTCCGCCCCCATCGACATGAACATCGACGCGGGCGTCGCGGAGTTCGAGAGCGTCCGCGCCGCCGCCGAGGAGGCGCTCGCCGGCACCGGCCTCACCTGGACCGCCCGTCAGCTCGTGGGCGATCCCGCCCTGGCCATCAAGCAGCTCGCCGGCAAGCTCGACGCGCAGCTCATCGTGGTCGGGACGCGGCGTCGCGGACTCGGGGAGTCGATCCGCGAGTTCTTCACCGGATCCGTCGCCGCGCGGCTCTCGCATCGTCAGTCCCGCCCGATCCTCGTCGTGCCGCTGGAGGACCCCGTCCCGGACGACCAGAAGGAGATCTGGACGGAGTAGCGCGCGCCGGGTCGGCGATTCGTCTCGCTGGCGCTCGCTCACCGACCGGGCGGGGGCGTGATGCCGATCGTCACCGCGCGGGCGGCGGCGTCGAGCGCCTCCTCGAGATCGGTGACGACCGACTCGGACAGCACTCCGCCGCGGGCCACATGCGTCCGCAGATCGGTGCGCACCCGTGCGCGGAAGGCGTTGATCGCGGCGTCGGCGCGGTGGAGCTGCTCCCGGCTGGTGAACCGGGCGTCGTCGGACGCGGAGCGCGGACGCGGGCGCGACGCCGAGGCGATGCGCCCGTCGTGGGCGGCGGAGGCGAGATCGGCCCGGAGGCTCTTCATGGCGTCCTGCACGCTCTGGCGCACCTCGTTGGCGATCAGGCGCACAGAGTCCGCCAGCCCCGCCTCGATCCCGGCGATGTCGTCCTCCCGGGAGGCGAGCTCGGCGCGTCCGGCGTCGGTGATCGCGTAGATCGAGGTGCGTCCGTCGACGGTCTTCGTCACCAGCCCCTCCTCCTCCAGTTTCGCGAGCCGGGGATAGATGGTGCCGGCGCTCGGGGTGTACGTCCCGCCCGTGCGATCCGTGAGCGCCTGGATGATGCCATAGCCGTGCTGCGGCGACTCCGCGAGCAGCGACAGCAGGTACAGGCGCAGGTCGCCGTGAGAGAAGACCGCGGGGCTCACAGCAGGTCCTCCCCGTCGGCGGTGAAGGCGACCGGGGCCTCGGCGGCGCTGCGGCGCAGCACGGTCACGTCGCCGGAGACGGTGTTGGTGCGCAGGTCCACGAAGGATCCTGCGAGCTCGCCGGTGCGCCCCGCGTAGTTCGTGGGGCCGCTGGATCCGCGATCCACGCCGTCCACGAGCAGGCGTCCGCTCATCGAGCGCAGGACGTAGTTGGCGGCCAGACCCTCGTCGAGGCGGATGGTCGCGTTGCCGGAGACGCTGTTCAGGTTCACCGTGTTCACGGGGCCGGTCGCGTCGATGACCATCGCGCCGGACACCGTGTCGATGGTGGCCTTGCGCAGCGTGCCGGTGAGCGCGATGTCGCCGGAGACACTGTTGGCGTTGGCGGAGCCGGCCAGCCCGCGCACCTGCACGTCGCCGGAGACGGAGTTGATCGTGAGGTCGCCCGTGTGGGTGTCGACGATGATGTCGCCGGAGACGGTGTTCAGGCGCGCGTCCTTCTCGATGCCCGAGACGAGGGCGCCGGCGCTGACGACGCCGAGGGTGAGGGCGATGCCGCGGGGGACGGCCACGCTGACCTCCGCCTTGGGGCCGCCGGAGCCGAAGTTGCGGAACACCTCGAGGAAGTTGTCCCACCCCAGCTGGGGGTGGTCGATCTCCACCTCCGACCCGTCGGACTCGATCCGCAGGTCCTTGGTCGTGACGCCGTGCACCTCGATGCGGATGCCCGGCTCGTCGTGGGCGATGACGTCGATCTGGCCGCCGACGAGGCCGATCTTCAGGCGGGCGGCGCTCTCGATGTCGATGACGCGCTCCTCACCGGGGGCGATGAGCCATTTCTCGGTCATGGGGTTCTCCTGTCGTGGTGATCGAGATATATCGTGTCCGATGAGCGTAACACGATATATCTCGATCTTGTCAAGAGGGTGCGCGGAGCCGGGCTTGAGGCGGCGTCGATCTGGCAAGCTATCGTGAGGATCAATGTCGGTTTGCGACCGTGTCCGGGGGGACCAGATGACCACAGAACTGCCACAACCGCCGCACTATCAGGCCGGTCATCCCACCGCGCATGACGTCGCAATCTGGCATACCTGTCAGATCAACGAGCTGCTCGACGCGGGAGCGAGCGACGCCTGGCCGGCATTGCGGACGAGTTTCGCTCCCGTGCACGCACCGGATGAACATGTCTTCGCCAACGGTCCGTTCTCGCTGTACGACTTCGGGGCGGACGGCGACGGCAGCTATGCACACGATGGCGGGTTCTTCTTCGCGACCGGTGGCGTGGGTCTGGCATTGACGGCGGGACTTGCCGCGGGACGGGCGATCGGCAACTCCCGGCGGCGGAGGGCCGCCATTCGGGCGGCACAGCCGTCGTGGCGGGAGATCGACCGTGGGCAGGTCTGGGTCACTGATCACGGGTTCTCGTTTCTCACCGCGACGGGGCAGTTCTTCTCCTGGGGGTTCGGGGCGATCAGCGCCGCGCATCTTGTCGGTCCCGCGGCGTTATGGTTCTCGGGTGAGTCAGTGAACGGGCCGGTCTCGTGGATCCTTGCAACCGACTGGGCTGAACTCGTGTTCACGTTCTGGTGCCGGGTCCGTCACCCGCATCACGAGCAGTTCGTGAACGGTGCCTGGGTGCCTCCG
This sequence comes from Microbacterium resistens, assembly GCF_021172025.1. Taxonomy (NCBI): domain Bacteria; kingdom Bacillati; phylum Actinomycetota; class Actinomycetes; order Micrococcales; family Microbacteriaceae; genus Microbacterium; species Microbacterium resistens. Next base: position 2,458,229 of record NZ_CP082781.1, on the reverse strand, counting down.
GGCTGGCGCGACCGGGTGGCGGCGATGGATGTGCCCCTTCCGGCACATCTGGTCTCGGGTTCCGAGCTCCGCGAGATCCTCGGGTGAGGGTGCGATGACGGAGATGATGCGCATGCCGTCCGCCTCCGTGGCGCGTCGGCACCGTGGTCAGGGGCCGACACGGGCCGTCGCGGACACCGAGTGGAACGGCGACGTCCTCGATCTGTCCGACCACGTGCCACCGCCGGAGGACGATCTTCTCGCTCAAATGCTCCGCGCCGTCAACGGGATCGTTCGCCGAGGTGGCTCGTACCGGCGGCGGCGTGTGGGGTGGCGGGCCTACCCGAGGCGGATCGAGTTCGTGGACGTGAGTCAGCCCGTCGTGCCCCGCGCGGACGGAAAATTCTCCCCGAACGGGCCGTGGCGCGCGGAGATATCCCTCGCCGAGGCGAGAGATCGGCCGGTTCTGCGTCGCGGCGACGTCCCGGCGGATGAGATCGGGGGTGGGGCGAAGGAGCGTTCCGGCCGTTCGGTGACCGAGCGCGCTCAGGACAGATCTCTGGCCGAGCTCGCCTATCTTCCCCGGGTCGTGCGTGAAGGGTTCGCCGGGGCGCTCGCCGACGCGCGGTACACAGAGGCCGAGACTGTGCGGCACGTGCGCGCCGATGGAAGCGAGTTCTTTCGTACCGTCGCCCTTCGGTCCACGCCGACGCACGCCGTGCTCTTGATCGCGGCGCGTCAGGGCGGCGCGTCCGCATGGCAGGTGGAGCAGCGTGACTACCTTCTCGACGAGGCCAGGCAGGAGATCACACAGTGAGCGCCAGGGCAACGCCCGATCACTACGAGATGCTGCAGATCAGCCGGTCGGCGTCCGATGACGTCATTCGCGCCGCCTACCGCAGCCTGATGAAGGTTCACCATCCGGATCGCGGCGGTGATCCATCCGTCGCAGCCGCGATCCATGAGGCCTACGCGACGTTGTCCGATCCGGATCTCCGCCGCCGTCACGACGCGGTGCTGCACGGCAGTGGACGACGAGCGAGATGCGCCCGACACCCGCGACGGAGAGGGGACACCGCTTTGGGGAGAAGTCGTGGACGACGAGCCTTCCGCGCCGTCCTCGGGCCATCCAGGGAGCGCACCGCCGCCCCGACCGGCGCCGAGCTATGTCGTGCCGTCTCCCGCTTCCGGGCCTCCGCCGGCGGTGCGTATGCCGCGGCGTTCGCTGAACGGCGCGTATGCCCCGCCGCCGGGAACATCGCTCGCGGGCGCGCGCCCGGGATGGTGGCGGACCGCCATCGGGATCACGACGATGGCGCGCGTGTGCGGGGCGGTCTGGCTCGTGGTGAGCCTGGCACCTCTCTTCGTCATGTTCGGCACCGTGCTCCTGGGTCTGTCGAGCTGGGCCGACGCCATGACCGTTCTCGCATACATCGGCGTCCCCGTGCTGGTGTCGGTCGTGATCGGCGTCCGCCGCGCGCGCAGCGGAGCCCGGGGCCTGTACATCACGTGGGTGGTGGTGAGCCTGCTCCTGCTGGCCGGGGCGGTGCTGACGATCGTGATGGGAACCGTTGCCTGGTACGGGTGGTTCACGGCATACATCGCCTTGTGCGTCGCGCTCTACATCGCGGCCGTGGAGACCCGAGTCCGCGCCGCCCGCCGAGCATGATCCTCGGCCACACGAGTGCCTCGAAGATAGACCAGCGCCGGGCTTGACATTGACGTAACGTCAACTTTTACCGTGGAGACAACGACACGGGAAGGAGACGAGATGGCAGGTCGGGACTGGTCGATCCAGGAGATCGCGCGCCTCGCCGGCACGACGAGCAGGACGCTGCGTCACTACGACGACATCGGGCTGCTCCCGCCGACGCGGATCGCCCCGAACGGGTACCGGCACTACGACGAGCGCGCGCTCGTGCGTCTGCAGCGGATCCTCCTGCTGCGCGAGCTCGGGCTCGGACTGCCGCAGATCGCGACCGTGCTCGATCCGTCGCGCGCGTCCCGGGCCTCGGACTCCGAGGCCTCCGCGCTCGAGACGCACCTCGCGTGGCTGCGCGAGGAGCAGGACCGGCTGACGCGGCAGATCGCGTCGGTCGAGAACACCATCACCGCATTGAGAGGAGGTGAGAACCTCATGGCAGAGAACATGTTCGACGGCTTCGACCACACGCAGTACAAGGACGAGGTCGAGCAGCGCTGGGGCACCCAGGCGTACGCCGACGGCGACCGCTGGTGGCGGGGGATGTCCGACGAGGAGCGCGCCGCGTGGCAGCAGCGCGTCTCCGACCTCGGTCGCGACTGGATCGCGGCCGCGGAGAGCGGGATCGATCCGGCCTCCGAGGAGGCGCAGAGCCTCGCCCGCCGCCACGTGGAGTGGCTCACGGGGGTCCCCGGGACGCCCGCCGCCGTTCCCGGCGGAGACGTGAAGGGGTACGTGATCGGCCTCGGCGAGATGTACGTCGCCGACCCGCGCTTCGGCGCGAACTACGCGACGTCCGACGGGAGCACCCGCGGCGCCGAGTTCGTCCGCGACGCGCTCCGCGTCTACGCGGAGGCGAACCTATAGCCGTGCACCGGCGTGGCAGGACGGGCGCCGCGGGCCGAGAGCCTGCGACGCCCCGTCCTGCGTCGTCGCCTCGTGCGTCCGCGCCGTGGACATCGGCGCGGTTCGCTCCGGTCCTCCCTCTGCGGACCGGGTCGGTCGGGTCGGGTCTGTGCCGCCCGCGGGAATAGAGTGGCGGGCGTGACCCGCTCCCGACTCGCGCCCGTGCTGCTCGTCGCAGCCGGGGGCACGATCGGGACGGCCGCGCGACTCGGTCTGGGGCTCGTGATCCCCGAGTCCGACGGCCTGCCCGTCCCCATCCTCGTGGCGAACCTGCTCGGTGCCTTCTGCCTCGGGCTCGTCGCGGCGCGCCTTCCCGGTTCGTCGGGGATGCGGCTGTTCCTCGGCACCGGGCTGCTGGGCGGGTTCACGACCTACAGTGCCTTCACCGTCGGGACGATCACGCTCGCCGAGACGGCGCCCTGGCTCGCGGCTGCGTACGCGGTCGGGAGCGTGATCCTCGGGATCGCCGCCGCAGCCGCGGGCCTGCGCATCGCCCGGCCGCGGAGGGGGCGGGCATGACGCCGCTGCTGTTCGCCGTCGCGGCGCTCGCCGGGGGAGCCGGGGCCGTGGTCCGCTACCTCGTCGACCGGGGTGTCGCCCGCCTCGTCGGCGCGCGCTTCCCGTGGGGCGTCTTCCTCATCAACGTCTCGGGATCCTTCGCCCTGGGCTGGATCACCGCCCAGCTGCCGTCGGACGCGACTTTCGTCCTCGGCGCCGGATTCCTCGGCGGGTACACGACGTTCAGCACGGCGATGCTCGATGTCGTCGCGCTGTGGCGCGACGGGGAGCGCGGCGCGGCGCTGTTCCACTCCGCCGGCATGCTGGTGGCCGGAATCCTCGCCGCCATCGCCGGACTCGCGACCGGCGCCGCGCTGCGCTGAGCCGGGGCGTCTCGTCGCTGCGCTCCTCGCTCAACGACCGGTGCGGTGATCCCCTCGGTCGTTGAGCGAGCGGAGCGAGTCGAAACGTGCTGAGCCGGGGCGTTTCGTCTCGTCGCCGCGCTCCTCGCTCAACGACCGGGACTCGCTGCCCTCCTCGGTCGGCGACCGGTGGGCGGGTCAGCGCGGACGACGCGGCGAGAGGCGGGACAGCGCCATCGACAGCACGAGCGCGACGAGGATGCCGATCACGGGCGGGATCCCGAACCCAGTCTGCCCGGACACCCAGGCGGCTGCGCACGCGAGCGCGTAGGCGGCGAGGTTCACCGGATTGACCCGGGGGAGCGGCTCGCCCTCGGGCATCTGGGTCCGCCGCCAGCGGGCCAGGTAGTCGCCGACGATCACGCCGCCGAGCGGCGGGATGAAGGTGCCGAGCAGGCCCAGATACTGCGGCAGGTGCTCGTGCACGCCGACGAGCGCCAGGACCGTGCCGATGACCGACCCGCCGATGACGAACGGGATCTTGCTCGGCTTCTCGAAGAGCTCCGCGCCCGCGACCCCGAACGCGTACGCGGTGTCCGCGTTCGACTTCCAGAGGTTGCCGAACAGCAGGAACAGCCCCCAGCCGACCAGCCCCAACTGGTACAGCACCAGCACGAAGTCGCCCTCGCCGAACGTGATCGCCCCGATCGCGCCGAAGAAGATCATGAGGCCGTTGCCGATGAGGAACCCGACGAGGCACGCGACGACGGCCTGTCCGCCCGTGCGCCCGAACCGGGTCCAGTTCGGCGCCTGCGTGCCCGCGGAGACGAAGGTGCCCACCACGGTGGTCACGGCGGCGGCGAGGGACATCGACGCGGTCGGGTGGATCGCGGCGAGCCCGGCCCAGCCGCCCACCTCGTCGAGGGAGCGGAACATCACCCAGAAGGCGAGGATCAGGATGAGGGGCGTGGAGACGAGCGACACCCAGTACATGCCGCGGTACCCGTAGCAGGCGGTGGCGCACATCAGCGCGCTGACGGCGACCATGATCGCGGCACGGGCGGGATACGAGTCCCACCCGAACGCCTGCGCCGTGAGGTCGCCGATGGTCCCGATCACCACCCCGTACCAGCCGATCTGCGTCCCGCCCAGAAGGACGGAGGCGAGCTTGGAGCCGCGGGTGCCGAGCGCGTACCGCGCCATGACCACCGTCGTGAGCCCCGTGCGGGCTCCGATCCAGCCCAGCACGGCCACATAGGCGCCCAGCACGAGGGACCCGAGCAGGATGATGAGCAGCAGGTCGCTGAGTCCGAAGGACGTGCCGAGCGTCGCCCCCGCCAGCATCGTCGGCGTGAAGATCGTGAAGCCCAGCAGCACGACCATGAGGGAGAAGAACCCCTTGCGCGCGTGTCGCGGCACGGGGGTGACCGGATAGTCCGGATCCATGGGAGCGGGCGGGGCGGCCTCCTCCTCGGAGGGACCGGTGGTCCGACCGGGAGCGCTCACGCGCGGGGGCCGAGGTCGCTCGCCTCGACGCCGATGTCCTCGGCCCAGAGCTCGGGACGCTCGGTCATCATCCGGTCCATGAGGGCGATGCAGGTCTCGTCGTCGGCGACGACGAGCTCCTTGCCGTTCGAGCGGAGCCAGTGCTCCGACTCCTGGAAGGAGCGGTTCTCACCGATCACGATGCGGGGGATCTCGTAGAGCGTCGCGGTCCCGGCGCACATGTAGCACGGCGAGAGGGTGGTGTAGAGGACGCTCTCCCGATAGACGCTCGCGGGCAGGCGCCCGGCGTTCTCGAGGCAGTCGGTCTCCCCGTGGCGGATGACGCTGCCCATCTGCACCCGGCGGTTGCGGCCGACCGCGAGCACCTCGCCGCGGTGCACGAGCGCCGCGCCGATCGGGATGCCGCCCTCGTCTCATCCGGTCCGGGCCTGCTCGATCGCCAGATCCAGGAACCGTCGGTCGTCCGCGCTCAGCTGCATGGTCTCCATCGTATCGACGACCCGACCTCGACCCCGCGGGCGGGACCGCTCTCAGCCCGTGCACAAGCGCCTAATGTACAAACGTACAGACCAGGGGAGGCGCGGAATGGGACAGGTGCGGCGACGGCGCGATCCCGAGGCGCGCCGCCGCGCGATGGTGACCGCCGCCGCGGAGCTCGTGACCGAGGTCGGCGTGGACGCCATGACGCACCGGATGGTCGCCGCCCGTGCCGGCGTCCCGCTCGGCGCGACCACCCAGTACTTCGACACGCTCGACGATCTGCGCGCGGCGGCCCTCGCGCACCTCGCCGAGGAGATCGACGCGCGCGTCGACGGCGTCCGGGTCGCGCTGGAGGAGCAGGGGGCGAGCGCACGGTCGATCACGCGCCTTCTCGTCGCCGCGCTCGCCGACGCCCGCACTCTCCAGGCCGACCGTGCGGTGGTGACCGCCGCCGTGCACGACCCGTCCGTGCGTGAGCTCGCGCGGCGCTGGTGGGCCCGCATGGCCGGCTTCCTCGAGCCGGTGCACGGTCCGCGTCGCGCCGAGACCGCCGCGATCTTCATCGACGGCGTCCTGTGGCATTCTCTGATCAGCGACACTCCCCCCGACGAGCCGACGATCGAGGCCGGCCTGGCCGCGATCCTCGGCGAGACGGGACGTTCCCCCGGCGCCGCGGACCCCTCCGCGTCCGATATCCCCGCCCGCGCATCCTGAACCGAGAGAGCATCCGTGTCCAAGCTCGCCGTCCTCAGTCTCCGCAACCGCGCGCTCATCGCGCTCATCACCATCGTCGCCGCCGTCTTCGGCGGGATCTCCCTGACCACGTTGAAGCAGGAGCTCATCCCGTCCATCGAGTTCCCGCAGCTCGCGATCGTCGCGCAGTACCCCGGCGCCTCTCCGGAGGTCGTCGAGAACGACCTGTCGACGCCGATCGAGACGGCCATCCAGGGCGTGCCCGGACTGGATTCGTCGACCGCGACGAGCACCGCCAACGCCTCGATCATCCAGGCCTCGTTCGCGTACGGCACGGACCTCGCGACCGCCGAGCAGAAGATCACGCAGGCCATCGGCCGGATCAAGGCGCAGCTGCCCGAGGACGTCGATCCGCAGGTGATCGCCGCGAGCATCGACGACTTCCCCGTCATCCAGCTCGCCGTGACCGGTTTCGACGACGCCGACGCCGCGCAGCAGCGGATCACCGACACGGTCATCCCGAAGATCGAGGACCTGGACGGGGTCAACGCCGCGTCGCTCGTCGGCGGTCAGGGCAAGCGCATCACGATCACGCCGGATCAGCCGGCGCTGGCCCAGGCCGGGACGACGCCGCAGGCGATCCGGGACGCGCTCGAGCAGAACGGCGTGCTCTTCCCCGGTGGCTCCATCACGCAGGGCGACGAGACGCTCACCGTGCAGACGGGGGACAAGCTCACCTCCGTCGAGCAGCTCCAGGCGCTGCCGCTGGTCGGGACGACCACGACTCTCGGCGCGGTGGCGAGCGTCGAGCTCGCGGACGACCCGGTCACGTCGATCTCGCGGGTGGACGGGGAGCCGGCACTGACGATCGCCGTCACCAAGCTCCCCTCCGCGAACACGGTCGACGTCTCGCGCGCCGTGACGGAGCTGCTCCCGAGCCTCGCGGACGACCTGGACGGCGCGACGTTCACGACCGTCTTCGACCAGGCGCCGTACATCCAGCAGTCGATCGAGTCGCTCGCGCAGGAGGGTCTGCTCGGCCTGGTCTTCGCGGTGGTCGTGATCCTCGTGTTCCTGCTGTCGGTGCGCTCGACGCTCGTCACCGCGATCTCGATCCCGACCAGCGTGCTCATCACCTTCATCGGGATCCAGGCCTTCGGCTACTCCCTCAACATCCTCACGCTCGGCGCGCTCACCATCGCGATCGGGCGGGTCGTGGACGACTCCATCGTCGTGATCGAGAACATCAAACGCCACTACGTGGGCGACGCCGACAAGAAGGCGTCCATCCTCCTCGCCGTGCGCGAGGTCGCGATGGCGATCACCGCGTCCACCCTGACCACCGTGGCTGTGTTCCTGCCGATCGCGTTCGTGGGCGACATGACCGGCGAGCTGTTCCGTCCGTTCGCGCTCACCGTCACCATCGCGATGTCCGCGTCCCTGTTCGTCGCGCTGACGATCGTGCCCGTGCTGGCGTACTGGTTCCTGCGACCGGGCAAGCCGCTGCTCGACGCGGACGGCCGGGCGATCGATCCGGAGCACCCGGACGCGCCGCCCTCGCGGCTGCAGAAGTCGTACATTCCGATCCTGGCATGGACGCTCCGCCACTCCTGGGCGACCCTGGGCCTCGCCGTCGTCGTGCTGGTCGGGACGATCGCCGCCGCGCCGCTGATGAAGGTGAACTTCCTCGGCGACTCCGGGCAGAACACGTTCACGATGACGCAGTCGCTCGGGGAGGCGCCGAGTCTGGAGGCGGAGGACGCCGCCGCGCAGAAGGTGGAGGAGGCGCTGAAGGACGTCCCCGGGATCGAGACCGTGCAGGTCTCGATCGGCTCCAGCGGCTCGGCGCTGCGCGACGCGTTCTCCGGGGGAGGGTCGGGCGTCACGTACTCCATCACGACCGATGCCGACGCCGACCAGGAGACGGTCCGCGCCGACGTCCAGGAAGCGGTGAAGGACCTGGCGGACGTCGGCGAGATCACGGTCGCCGCCGGCGGAGGTGGCTTCGCGTCCTCGGACGTGGAGATCGACGTGTCCGCGCCGGACTCCGAGACGCTCGCGACGGCGACCGACGCCCTCGTCGCCGAGCTTACCGATGCGGACGGCGTGCGTCAGGTCTCGAGCAACCTGTCCGCGTCCCTGCCGTTCGTGGCCGTGCAGGTCGATCGGGCCGCGGCGGCGACGTACGGTCTGAGCGAGGTCGCGGTCGGCGGGATGGTCTCCCAGGCGATGCGCCCGCAGCAGGTCGGCACGGTCGAGATCGACGGATCGTCGCTGACGGTCTACCTGCAGTCGGCGAACCCGCCTGCGACGATCGACGAGCTCAAGGCCCTCGCCGTGCCGACGCCGTTCGGCATGCTGCGCCTGGACCAGATCGCTGCGGTGCAGGAGAGCGAGAGCCCCGCGTCGATCACCACCCAGCGCGGGCAGCGCACGGCGACCATCACCGTCACCCCCGAGGGCGACGACCTGAACGCCGCGTCCGCGACCGTGACCGCCGCGATCGACGACGCGAAGCTGCCTTCCGGCGCAGACGCGAAGCTGGGCGGGGTGCTCACTCAGCAGCAGGACGCGTTCGTCCAGCTGGGGATCGCGATGCTCGCGGCGATCCTCATCGTGTACATCGTCATGGTGGCGACGTTCCGCTCGCTCCGTCAGCCGCTGCTGCTGCTGGTGTCGGTGCCGTTCGCTGCGACCGGGGCGATCCTGCTGCAGATCGTGACGGGCGTCCCCCTCGGTGTGGCGTCGCTGATCGGCGTGCTGATGCTCATCGGCATCGTCGTGACGAACGCGATCGTGCTCGTGGACCTTGTGAACCAGTACCGCGAGAAGGGGATGAGCGCCCACGACGCGACGATCGCGGGGGGATCGCGGCGACTGCGCCCGATCCTCATGACCGCGCTCGCGACGATCTTCGCGCTGACCCCGATGGCACTCGGGATCACCGGCCACGGCGGGTTCATCTCCCAGCCGCTCGCGATCGTGGTGATCGGCGGACTCGTGTCCTCGACCGTGCTGACCCTGCTCGTCCTCCCGACCCTCTACAACCTCGTGGAGGGCGCGAGGGAGCGCCGCCGGGCGCGCCGCGGCGACGCCCCGGACGGACGCGGCGCGGGCGGCGACGGCGCAGAGGGCGCGGTCGCGGGTGCGCGCGCCGCGGGCGGTGACGCTCCGCACGCAGGCGGCACGGGCGGTTCAGCCGAAGGAGGCTCGGCTCCGGTGCTCACGCGGCGAGAGCTCCGCGAGCGCGGTCTCCCCGCCGCCAACGATCTCGACTGACCCCCACGGCGGCGAGCCCCACCGGCCCCTTCCTGTCGCCGACCGCCGCCCCCGCCCGCCTCGCCCTCTCCGACCCGCCAGCACCTCATCGAGTGGTCAGTTTCTGTGGGTTGAACGGCCCTGAACCCACAAAAACTGACCACTCGACGGGCGGGGAGGGCGCGGAGGGGAGCGAGCGGTCAGGACGTGAGGGCGATGCCCCACTCCAGCGTCCAGGTCTCGTCGGGGGCGAGGCGGCGCAGCCCCCGGCCGGAGTTGAACGCCTCGGCGGGAGCTGTCATCGGCTCGATCGCGACGGCGAGGTCCTGGCCCGGATAGCGATCGGTCGTGAACGCCTGGACGAAGTCGAATCCCTCGCCCTGCCAGAGCGTCACCCGGCGGCCGTCGGGCGCCTCGAGCGTGCTGCGGGCCCGGCCGTCGGCGTCTCGGCGCAGCGCGGCGAACCCGGTGTCGAGCGTGACGTCGCCGAGCCGCTGGCCCTGTCGCAGATCCGTGCCGTCGGTCACCGGCGACTCGCCGATCGGCAGCAGTCGCTCGTCGGTCTCGAAGTACGTCTCCGCCGGGATCCGCAGGACGAGGGATCGCGGATCGGCGACCCCGATGGTGACGAACGGATGCGTGCCCAGCGCGACGGGCGCGTCCGCGGCGGAACGGTTCGTCAGCGCGTGGGTCGCGGTGATCCCGTCCTCGGCAAGGACGTACTCCACGGATGTCTCGACCAGGTACGGGTATCCCGTCTGCGGCACGATCGTCGCTCGGAGCAGGGCGCGGGCGTCATCCTGTTCGGCCACCTCGTACGCCGCGAAGCGCAGGAGACCGTGGCTGGCGTTGCGCAGCTTCGGCTCGGTGATCGCCAGCGCTCGCGTGACCTCCCCGTCCTGCCAGACGCCGTCGCGGATCCGGTTGGGCCACGGGGCCAGGACCACGCCGGAGCACAGCGGCGTCGGCTCGTCGTCCGGATAGGGCGGGACGACGGTCGTCCCGCCGACCGTCAGGTGCCGCAGCGAGGCGCCGACCTGTGCGACCCGCGCCGTCACGTCGCCACGGCGAAGGTCGATCTGCAAGCCGGTGGGAGAGGTCATCCCGTCATCGTACGACCGCGCTCCCCTGGTGCACGCGGCCCGGTCAGATCGAGGCGTCGCCGGCACCGCCAGCGGCCGCTCAGGTCCGACGGGTAGACTGGGGCGGTCGGCTTCGGGCACCCGCTCACCCTCGTACGTCGAGGCGCGGGGATCGTTGTTCCTGAAGTGTGAGCCCAGGGGCCGATGGTGAGCGTCGTCGAAGAGATGCGGCGCCATGACCACCATCACAGGAATGGCCCCCGGCCGACGACAGCCCGGGTGAACCGCGGTCGCGCCACGAGCGCGCCGGCGGTGCTGTTCTCGTGCGAGAACCAGAAGGACACCCCATGCCCAAGAACCACAAGCCCAAGGGCGGACGCCCGTCGCGCAACTTCGAGCCGCGCTACGCCAAGAAGACGAGCTTCCACGACCGGCATCGCCAGGGTCGCCCGGCGACCGGGCGCGACGATCGTCGCGCGGACGCGTACGCCGCCGACCGTCCGGACCGGGACGAGCGGTACACGCGGACCGAGCGGACCGAGCGGACGCCTTCCGCGCGCGCCGGGAGCCGGTCGCCGAAGCATCGCGGCTACCGCGCTGCGGAGGAGAACAGCGCCTCGGCGCCGAAGCGGCGGTGGACGGCACAGGAGAAGAGCGGACGCGACGAGGCGCGCACGATCCGCAACCGCGCGGAGTCGGGACGCATCGACGCCCCGCACCGCAGGGGCGACCGTGACCGATTCGACGAGCGTCCGCGTCGGGACGAGCGCCCGCGTCGGGATGAGCGTCCGCGGTTCGAGCGGGATGAGCGTCCGCGTCGGGATGAGCGTCCGCGTCGGGATGAGCGTCCGCGTCGGGATGAGCGTCCGCGTCGGGATGAGCGTCCGCGCGCAGCGGGCGGCGCTCGTCGGCCGTCCCGGGAGACCCGACCGAGCCGCGATGACTGGACCCGCACACCCGCGTCCGCCGCGGCCGTGCCGATCGAGGACGTCGTCCACGAGCGGCTCCAGGCGCAGGCGGTCGTGGCGGCCGAGGTCGACGGCGTCAGCTTCGCCGATCTCGGTCTCGGCTCCAACATCACCGAGATCCTGACCGGCATGGGCGCCGAGACGCCGTTCCCCATCCAGGCGGCCACCATCCCGGCCATTCTGGACGGGCGCGACGTGCTCGGACGCGGACGCACCGGATCCGGCAAGACGATCGCCTTCGGGGCGCCGCTCGTGGAGAGCATCCTGCTGTCCCAGAAGGGCAAGCGCCGTGAGTTCGGCCGCGCGCCGCGGGCGATCATCCTCGCCCCCACGCGCGAGCTGGCGCTGCAGATCGACCGCACGGTGCAGCCGATCGCTCGCAGCGTGGGACTGTTCACGACCCAGATCTACGGCGGCGTGCCCCAGGCGCGACAGGTCGGTGCGCTGAAGAAGGGCGTCGACATCGTGATCGGCACCCCGGGGCGCATCGAGGACCTCATCGAACAGGGCAAGCTCGACCTCTCCGAGGTGCGCATCGCGGTGCTGGACGAGGCGGACCACATGTGCGAGCTGGGATTCGTCGAGCCCGTGCAGCGGATCCTGCGCAAGACCGGGACGGCGCTTCCCGGGGACCAGCGCAGCCAGAAGCTGCTGTTCTCCGCGACGCTCGACCGTGAGGTCGCGGCGCTGGTCGACGAGTTCCTCGTGGACCCGGCCGTGTACGAGGTCGCCGGGGAGAGCCAGGAGACCAGCACCATCGAGCACCGCGTCCTCGTCATCGAGCACCGCGACAAGGCGGAGGTGCTCTCGTCGCTGGTCGACCGCGACGGCCAGACCCTCGTCTTCGCCCGGACCCGGGCGTACGCGGAGATGCTCGCCGAGCAGTTCGAGGACGCCGGCATCCCCGCCGTCTCGCTCCATGGCGACCTCAACCAGGCGAAGCGCACGCGCAATCTGCAGAAGCTCACGTCCGGCCGGGTCCAGGTGCTCGTGGCGACGGACGTCGCCGCCCGCGGAATCCACGTCGACGACATCGACCTCGTCGTCCAGGCGGACGCCCCCGACGAGTACAAGACCTACCTGCACCGGGCGGGGCGCACGGGGCGTGCCGGGCGCGAGGGTCGGGTCGTGACGCTGATCACGCGTCAGCGTCGGCGCCGGATGGGCGAGCTGCTGCAGCGCGCCGAGATCGATGCGCCGTTCCAGGAGGCGCGTCCCGGCGACGACGTGATCGAGGAGATCGCGGGGCGGATGCCGTCCGACTCCGACCTCACCCGCTGACCGGGGACGGGCCCGCCGGGACGATCGCTCCGGCGGGCTCGAAACCGAACCGCACCAGCACCGCCATCGTGTCGTCGTCGATGCGGAACTCCGGGTCCCCGATGAACGCGCGGTACTGCTCGCCGTGCCAGAACCCCTCGTGGGCCGTGCGCCACTCCGCGACCGTGGTGTAGCCCTCGCCCTCCCCGATCGCATGCTCCAGGTCGATGTCGGCGATCCGGGCGACGCGCACCTCCTCGATCGTCTCGATCCCCACGTGCCTGCCCTCGGAGTCGATCACCGAGAAGCGCTCGCCGACGGTCGGCATCGTCTCGACGCCGACCTCGATCTCGCGGACCAGGAACGTCGTGGTCGTCTTGTCACCGGCGAGGATCGCGCCGACCAGGAGATCGCGCAGCGGTCCGGGGAAGGCGTACTCCGACAGCGGCAGGTCTTCGTGGGAAGCCATTCCGCCAGCTTACGGGCGCCCTTCCGCGGCGACGATGCTCCCGGCACGGCTCAGAACAGCATCGGCGCCGCCGGGGTCGCGGGTTTCGGCGGTGTGGTCGTCGACGCGTCGTGTCTCGGCGGCTCGGCGAAGGAACGGCGCCGGGGGCGGTCGTCGCTGTGCTGCGCCGTCAGCCCGTGCACACGGACCAGCGGTCGCACCCGCTTCGCCAGCCACTGCCGGTAGGCCTTGGGCGCCTCCGCGGCCATTCCCGGGTACAGCGCGCGGTAGGAGGAGAGCAGATCGGGACGATGCTGCGACAGCCACTGGAAGAACCAGGGCTTCACGCCGGGGCGCAGATGCAGCGCGCCGTGGATCACGTGGTCGGCACCCGCGGCGGCGATGCGCCTGAGGGCGTCGTCGATCGCGGCGACGGAGTCGGTCAGGTGCGGCATGATGGGCATGAGGAACACGCCCACTCGGAACCCGGCGTCCGACAGCGCCCGCACCGTGTCCAGGCGCGCCTGCGTCGTGGGAGCGCCCGGCTCGATCGCCCGACGCAACCCCTCGTCGAACATCGCGATCGACATCTGCACGTCGACCGGCACGTCCGCGGACGCACGGACGAGCTCGGGGATGTCCCGGCGGATCAACGTGCCCTTGGTCAGCACCGAGAACGGCGTCCCGGACTCCGCCAGCGTGCGCAGGATCCCGGGCATCAGGCGGTACCGGCCCTCGGCGCGCTGGTACGGGTCGGTGTTGGTGCCGAGAGCCACGGTCTCGTGCTGCCACGACCCGCGTCGCAGCTCCCGCTCCAGCACCTCGGCGACGTTCACCTTCACCACGATCTGGGTGTCGAAGTCCCGCCCCGCGTCCAGATCCAGATAGGTGTGCGTCCCCCGGGCGAAGCAATTGTGACTGATCACACCGTTGGCGATGAAGTCGCCTGTTCCCGTCGTGATGTCGACGAGGTCGCGTTCACCGGGCAGCGGATCAATGCTGACGACCCGAAGGTCAGCCGCTGTCTTCACCGCCAGGCCCTCGACACTGAGCTTGCGCGTGATCGCGGGCCTGGTCTCCGCGAAGAACGCCATGCGCGTGGGAAGGCCGCCCGTCAGCCGTACGCTTCGGACGCCGTTGGGCCGTGGCGGTTCCAGAACGTGGGGAAGCTCGAGACACCTGAGTGATGAACACACCATCTCGAGCAGGCGCGGATCAGTGTTGGAGATTCGCAGCACTCCTCGTGAACAACTGCCTTCGGCATCGAAGATTCCAGCCAGGTATCCGATTCGCCAGGTCCTCGACGGCGACTCGGGAAAGCGGATGATTTCCTCGATCCGGGCCACCTGTGCCACGGCTCCGGAGTGGATCGCTGTCATCGCGGCCCTTGTCGGTGTCGCCACCGAGAAGGGGCGAGTCCTCGTCGGCACCGACTCGGCCTCCAGATACCGTCGGGTTCGCTCAAGGGCTTCCTCATCCTTGAGCGCCAGTCGGAAGAGATTGATTCGGCGAGTGCGTCGTTCCCCGGGGTAGACACCATGGAAGATCATCCCGTCGCCGTGGATCATCCCGCTGAGGTAGCCGAGGCGGTAGTCGCGGTCGTCGTCGATGGCATGCTCCGTGGCCACGGCTTCGCGCAGACCGCCGATTCCGAACCCGAGGAGCCGATTGCTCAGAGTCAAGTGCGGACGCTGTCCCCGCTCGGCATCCGCGACGTGCTTCCACCCGCGGTCGGTGAGAAAACGGTGGTCGCCGCTGGCTTCGAGTTCGGTTCCATCGGCGAGCGTCACGCGATAGGCCTTCTTGCGGGTATGCCACTTCGCCTTGATCCGTGTCCTGGTGTATCGCCGGTAGGAGCCCTCGATCCGGGTGCCGATGATCTCGTCCCCGACGGAGAGGTCGCTCAACCGACGCTGCGTACCGTCCGCGCACAGAATGAGTGTGCGTGGATCGACGCAATAGACGCATGCGTGACTGCAGCCTCGGTACGGGTTGATCGTCCAGGAGAACGGCATCTTGGAGGGGCCGGGCACGTGGTTGAGCGCCGACTTCGCCAGCACCTCGTGGAACGTCATCCCGTCGAACTCGGGCGTCGTCACGCTGCGCAGGAACCCGGATCGGTTCTCGAACCCGGGCAGGGCCGTCTCGTCCGTGTCGTCGATCCGTTGTCCCTGCCAGCGCATGCCCTCATTCGAACATAAGAACGAAACTGAGTCAAGAAGTCGTCGTGATCATCTTCGATCTCGGCGAGATCGCAGGCAGCCGTACCAGAATGGGGGCGTGACCTCCCCGCACCGACCCGTGGCTCGCCATGCCCTGGCGGGCTCGGCGAAGCTGCGCGTCTTCGTCCCGCTGGGCCTCGCGGTGACCGTGCTCGGCGTCATCTGGTCGCTGGCCGACGGATCCGCGGCGGGCGCGCGGCCGGAGGCCTCGGTCGCCGCGGTCGCGTCGATGGATCCGCCGAGACCGGCCGTCGTCGAGGAGCTCCCGGCGGTGCAGTTCACGGTGGTGGCGCCGGCAGATCCGTGTGCGGATCCGGCGGTGCAGCAGGCGCTGGCCGCGGGCGACGACGACACGGCGGTCGCCGCGTTCGGCGGCGGAGCGGCCTTCCGCGCCGCCGTCGTGAGCGGTGCGGCCCCGTGCATCGACCTGTCCGATCCGGCTCGGCTGTGGGTCGTCGTCAACAAGACCCGCCCGCTGAACCCGGTGCAGTACGCCCCGTCGACCCTGAGCGAGCCGGCCCTGATCGGGGACGACCTCGCCGGGCCGCTGCGCGCGGACGTGACGACCGCTCTGGACGCGATGTCCGCCGCGTCCCAGGAGGCGGGCGTCGGCGCCCTCGGGCTCGGCAGCGGCTACCGGTCGTACGACATGCAGGTCGCCACGTATTCGGGTCAGGTCCAGATGTACGGCCAGAACGACGCGGACGCGCTCTCGGCGCGCCCCGGCTTCAGCGAGCATCAGACAGGGCTCGCCGCCGACGTCGAGGAGTGCATCTGGGGCGAGTGCACCGGGATCAACGGCTTCGGGGAGACCGCAGCGGGGGCCTGGGTCGCGGAGCACAGCTGGGAACACGGCTTCATCGTGCGCTACATCGAGGGCCAGACCTACGCGACCGGCTACGCCCCCGAGCCGTGGCACCTCCGGTACGTCGGACCGCAGATCGCGCGGGCGTACCACGAGGCCGGATACACCTCGCTGGAGGAGTTCTTCGGCCTCCCCCCGGCTCCCGACTACGTCGGCTGAGGCGGTCGGCGCCCGGCGCCGCCCGCGCCCGTCGCCGGTGCGCGACGGCGCGTCTGGCGGCTTCCCACAACCGCGATACCCAGTGTCACATTTCGCGGAACGCATTCCCACAATGTGCTCCGTCCGGACCGTGCCTCCCGCTTAGAATCACGGGAGCAACGACGCACCGGATCGACTTGGAGGAGCGCGCATGGAACGCGACATCTACGACGACGACCACGAGGCCTTCCGCGACCTCGTCAAGGACTTCGTGAAGCGCCACGTCTCGAACGAGACCATCGAGAAGTGGGAGGCCGACGGGGAGATCGATCGCGCCACCATGCTCGCCGCCGGCGAGGCCGGCATCCTGGGGCTCTCGGTGCCCGAGGAGTTCGGCGGAGCCGGGATGCTGCAGGACTACCGCTTCCGCGCCATCGTGAACGAGGAGGTCATCGGGGCGGGGGCCGGTTCGCTCGCCGGAGCCCTCGGCATCCAGGACGACCTCGCGGTGCCGTACCTCGTGCACATGGGCACACAGGAGCAGAAGGAGAAGTGGCTGCCCCGGATGGCGACCGGCGAGGTCCTCGGCGCCTTGGCCATGACCGACCCCGGTGCGGGCAGCGACCTGCGCGGGATCAAGACCAACGCCAAGAAGGTCGACGGCGGCTACATCCTCAACGGCGCGAAGACCTTCATCTCCTCGGGCAAGACCGCGGACATCGTGGTGACGTTCGTGAAGACCGGCGAGGGCAATCGCCCCGACGCGTTCAGCCTGCTGATCGTCGAGAACGGCATGGAGGGCTTCGAGCACGGCAAGAAGCTCAGCAAGATGGGCTTCCACGGCTGGGACACGGCCGAGCTGTCGTTCACCGACGTCTTCGTCCCGGAGGAGAACCTCATCAGCGGCAAGGAGGGACAGGGGTTCATCCAGCTCATGATGAACCTGCCGCTGGAACGCCTCTCCATCGCCGTCTCCGCGGCCGCCGCCGCGCAGGCCGCGCTGACCTGGACGGTCGACTACACCCGCGACCGCGAAGCCTTCGGCGAGCGGATCATCGACTTCCAGAACACCCGGTTCAAGATCGCGGACATGGCGACCGCGGTCGACGCGCTGTGGGCGTACGTCGACCGGGGGCTGAAGCTCTACGCGGCGGAGAGGCTCAGCGCGGAGGAGGCCGCTCAGCTCAAGTTCTGGGCGACCGAGCGCGAGTGGGAGGTGCTCGACACGGGCGTGCAGCTCCACGGCGGCTACGGCTACATCACCGAGTACCCCATCGCGAAGGCGTTCCTCGACGCGCGCGTCCACCGCATCTACGGCGGCACGAACGAGATCATGCGCGAGCTGGTCGGACGCCAGATCGCCGGCAAGCGCTGACGGCCGGGCGATATCGCCGACGAAGCGCCCTCGGATCCGCGGATCCGAGGGCGCTTCGGCGTCGCGCTGACCGCTGCCCGCCCGGACGGCCGAGACCGCCGACTCGGCACCGGTCGGGGGGGCGTCGGACCGGTCAGGCGAGCGGCTCGGCCGCCGCCTCGCGGGCGGCCTTCGACGAGGGAGAGGCGGCGCCGATCCGCCAGTAGCCGCAGAAGCTGACCTGGTGCTTGTCGACGCCCCTCTCCCCGACGAGCAGCTTGCGCACGCCCGACGCGAGTGACTGCTCCCCGGCGGCATAGGCGTGGAAGGGCTGGGGCGGGAGCTCACGCGCCCGCAGCCGTTCCAGGGCGGGCCGGCCGGGTGCCTCGTCGTGGCCGCGCACGATCCACTCCACCGTGACCCCGGGCGGATGCGGGAAGTCGAGGGCGTCCTCGGCGGAGGGGACCTCGATGAGCGCGACGCCGGCGGCCGTGTCGGGCAGGGAGGCGCAGATCGAGGCGATCGCCGGCAGCGCGGTCTCGTCGCCGACGAGCAGGACGCGTTCCTGACCGCGCTCGGGGTTGAACCACAGCCCCTCGTCGATGATGAGGACGTTCTCCCCGGGGGTGCAGGTCTCCGCCCACCGCGCGGCCGGGCCCGAGGTGCCGTCCGCCGCCGATCCGTGCAGCACGAAGTCGACGTCGAGCTCGGCGGGGCGGCCGGCCGTCGCGGGCCGGAACGCCCGCACGGTGTAGTTGCGCATCACGGGCCGCTCGCCGTCCGGGATCCGCAGGAACTTCAGGTATCCGAGCACGCTGTTCGCCTTCGCGGGCACGCGCGCCAGCCCCTCCTCGCCCCCGAGCGGCAGGAACAGGCGGAACCACTGGTCGTAGCCGAGGGGGCGGAACCGATCGATCCCTCCGCCGCCCAGCGTGACCCGCATCCAGTGCGGGGACAACCGTTCGGTCCGCAGCACGGTGAGCGGGATGAGGTCGGTCGAGGCGGGCTTGACCTGCTTGCTGTATGCCATGGCGTTCCTTTCGCGGCGCTCAGGGGAGCTGCCAGGGGAAGAAGACGGTGAAGATCACCGCCGAGGCGGCGATCATGAGGACGAGGAAGACGGCGTCCCGCGTCCGGAAGGGCACGAGGTGGCGCTCGGTGCGGGTGGGGTACGCCCCGAAGGCGCGCGCGTCCATCGCCAGGGCGACGCGTTCGGCGTGACGGATCGCTCCGGCCAGCAGGGGCACGATGTACCCCCACCCCCGGGCGATGCGGGCGAACGGACCCCGTCCGCCCCCGGCGCCGTACCCGCGCACCCGGTGGGCGGCGCGGATCACGGAGAGTTCCGTGCCGAACCGCGGGACGAAGCGGTAGGCGGCCAGCGCCGCGTAGCCGACGCGGTACGGGATGCGCAGCTGCTGGACCCCGGCGCGGACCAGGTCGGGACCGGTCGTGGTGAGGCCGCCGATCAGCGCGAGGGCGAGGATCGCGCCGAGGCGCAGGGCGGTGGCCGCGCCGATCTGCAGCGCGCCGGCGAACAGGGTCCACGGGCCCACGGTCAGCACGGCGGCGGTGTCGTCGACGAGGGACGCGTCGACCCAGACCGCGAACGTCGCGGCGAGCAGGAGCATCCCGACGGGCAGGCCCACGAGCAGCAGGAGGAGCGCGCGCCGCGTGAGCCGAGCCCCGGTCAGGATGAGGGCGTAGGCGAGGGCGAGGAACGCGGCCGGCGTCGCGAGGTCGCGGACGAACGCGAGCACGATCATGGCCGGCACCGCCGCGCCGAGCTTCGCGAGCGGGTTCAGGGCGTGCAGGAAGGCGCGGCGCGGCGCCGGCGCGGGCTCGGCGTACGGATCCGCGGACGACGGGGCGCGGGGGATCGCGACCGGCGCGGTGTCGGCGCTCATCCGGCGCCCTCCGTCGACGCGGTACCGGAGCGTCGAGTGGTCAGTTTCTGTGGGTTGAGCGCCGTCGAACCCGCAGAAACTGACCACTCGAGGAGGGGATGCAGCGCGGCGGGGACGGCGGCGAGGGCGGCGGGCAGGGCGAAGCCGCTCTCCGGGCCGGCCTGCAGGAGCTCCGCCGTGGTCCCGGCGGCTCGGACTCGACCGCCGTCCATGACGACCACGTGCGTGGCGTGCTCCGCGACGAGCGCGTGATCGTGCGTCACGAGCAGGATCGTCGTCCCCTCGTCGCGCAGCTCGTGCAGAAGGGCGAGCAGCTGCGCGGCCCGGGCCCGATCCTGACCGAAGGTGGGCTCGTCGAGCACGAGCACCCGGGGCCGGGTGATCAGGGCGGTGCCGACGGACAGGCGTCGCTTCTCTCCGCCGGAGAGGAGGAAGGGGTGCACCTGCGCCTTCCGCTCCAGCCCGAAGCGGGCGAGCATCGCGGTCACCCGCGCGCGGATCTCGTCGGCGGGGACCCGCCGCACCCGGAGCCCGTGTGCGAGCTCGTCGAACACGGACGCCGCGACGAACTGGTGCTCGGGGTTCTGGAAGACGAACCCGATCCGGTCGGTCAGGTCCCGGGGCGTCGCCGTCGCCGGGTCGAGGTCGGCGACCCGGATCCGCCCGCGCGGGGGCGGGACGACCCCGGCGATCGCCTGCACGAGCGTGGTCTTGCCCGATCCGTTGGGACCGACCACGGCGGTGATCGACCCGCTCGCGACGTCGAGGTCCACGCCGCGCAGCACGGGTGTGCGGCCGCGCACGACATCGAGTCCGCGCACCCGGATGAGCGCGTCCTCCTGCGCCCCCTGTCGAGTGGTCAGTTTCTGCGGGTTCCCCGCCTCGGAACCCACAGAAACTGACCACTCGACGGACGGGGAGGGGGACGGGGGCACGGACGGGGAGGGGGACGGGGGCACGGAGGGGGAAGGGGAGGAAGCGAGGGCCGTGCGCAGGTCGTCGGCCGTCAGGGGGAGCGGATCGAGGACGACGCCGCGGGCGCGCAGGCGCCGGGCGAGGAGCGTCGCCGTCGGGAGCCACACGCCCAGCTCGGCGAGCTCGTCCGCGTGCGCGCGCAGGATCTCCGCGGGCGGGCCGTCGAACACCGGGCGGCCCGACTGGTCCAGGACGATGACGCGCGTGGCGAGGTCGATGGCGGCGTCGAGGTCGTGCTCCACCAGGACGATCGCCCGGTCCCCGTCCGCGGCGAGATCGCGCAGGGCCGCGTAGACCTCCGCGGCGCCCGCGGGGTCCAGGTTGGCGGTCGGCTCGTCGAGCACGCAGATCGGCGACTGCATCGCGACCGCCGCCGCGATCGCGAGACGCTGGCGTCCTCCGCCGGACAGCCGGTCCGGGTTCTCGGCACGGCGCTCCCACAGCCCGAGGCGCCGCAGCGCGCGCTCGGATCGGCTGAGCACCTGGTCGACGGGGAGCCGCAGGTTCTCCAGCGCGAACGCGACCTCGTCGAGGACGGATCCGGTCACCAGCTGCGCGTCCGGGTCCTGGAAGACCATGGACACGCGCGTGCTGAGCACGGCGACCGGGGTCGTCGCGGTGTCGTGCCCGGCGATCTCGACCGTGCCGTCGACGGCGGCCGGGACGGAGTGCGGGATCAGGCCGTTGAGGGCCAGAGTGAACGTCGACTTGCCCGAACCGCTCGGGCCGAGCAGGAGGACGACCTCGCCGGGCCGGATGTCGGCGGTCAGGTCGTGCGGCGACGGGTCGTTCTCGCCCGCGTGGGTGAGGGAGAGCTCGCGCACGCGGATCAGGGGAGCGGACGACGGCACGGGTCACCTCGATCTTGCGGGTGATCCTAGGTTAGCCTGTCCTAATTTGATTCGCGAACAGCAGTCGGCGGAAAGCCCCGGACGGGCAGGCGGCGGACGGCTCAGCGCTGGGCGACGCCGGCGCGACGCAACGCCGTGCCGACGCCGAGACCCACCGCGGTCCAGGCGACCGGTCCGGCGACGGCGATCGTGAGGTAGGCGATCTGCGCCCACGGCATCATCGACCCGAGATCGACCGCGAAGAAGACGACCACCGCGATCACCCCGCCGATCACCACCGCGGAGATGAAGAAACGCCAGGGGCCCCACGCGCGGTACCGGGTGAGGGCGGCGACGCCCTCCTGGATCAGTCCGAACAGCAGCGCGGTGCCGAGGAACCGCGGGAACCACACCGGGTTGAACGCGCTCGCGACGAGCGCGGCGAGCACATGGGACAGCAGGGCCACGAGCGGGCGGCGCAGCACCTCCTGCGCCACGATCCCGGGGAGCACGTGCGAGCCCAGCACGAGTCCGTACGCCCAGGGCGCCAGCGGCAGCACCACGAGGGTCATCCAGCCGGCGATCCCCCCGACGAGGCCGGTGGCCACGCCGATCGCGGCGCAGACGAGCAGCACCCGGGTGGGGAGAGCGGATCGGGTGGGCACCCGTCCAGCGTACTGGCCCCGGTCGGGCGCCGGCGGTGAGGGCGACCGTGATATACCGGGCGCGGCCTCTGGCGTGTCCGGAGCCATCGCGCTACCTTGATCGGCGGTGCGGCGACGAGGCCGCGCCGGATGAGCATCGGAGAACCCATGGGCCGAACACCCCTCCGGTCGGCAGCCGCGGTCGTCACCCTGACCGCCCTGATCACCGGGACCTTCGCCACGGCAGCGCACGCGAGCGGAGAGGGGGTGACACCGCCCACACCCGTGACGGGCACACCCGGGCACTACATCGTCGTGATGAAGGACGCGCCCCTGGCCACGTACGAAGGCGACACCGCCGGCCTGCCGCGGACCAAGCCGGACCGCGGCCGACAGCTCGACGCGCACTCCGACAACTCGCGCAAGTACATCGCGCATCTCGAGGACGCGCAGCGCACCCTCGCCCAGCAGGTCGGCGCCGCCCCCGAGGCGCAGTACCGGATCACGCTCAACGGCTTCAGCGCGCAGCTCAGCGGCAGCCAGGTCGACGCGCTGCGCGCGTCGAAGGACGTCCTCGGCGTGTATCCGGACGAGATCCGGCACCCCGACGCGCAGTCCTCGACCGACTTCCTCGGCCTCGGGGACGACGCCACCGGCGCCGGCGGCGTCTGGGAGGCGACCGGCGGCGTCGGCACGGCGGGGGAGGGCGTGGTCGTCGGCGTCGTCGACACGGGGATCGCCCCGGAGAACCCGTCGTTCGCCGGGGAGAAGCTGCGCAAGCAGAAGCACAGCGGCTCCGAGCCGTACACGGACGGCACCTCGGTGATCTTCGACAAATCCGACGGCGGCCAGTTCCGCAGCACGATCGTGCAGGGCCAGGACTGGAACAAGCACGACTACTCGACGAAGCTCGTCGGCGCCCAGTACTTCTCCGCCGGTGCGGAGGCCGCGGGCTTCGACTTCCAGTACGACTACCTCTCCCCGCGCGACGGCGCCGGGCACGGATCGCACACCGCGAGCACCGCGGCGGGCAACTTCGGCGTCCCCGCCCAGGTGAACGGTGTCGACTTCGGCACCGTCTCCGGGGTCGCCCCGGCCGCGAAGGTCGCCGCGTACAAGGCCTGCTACGAGGGCCCGGACCCGGCCGTGACGGACGACGACATCTGCGCGCTCAGCGACCTCGTCGCCGCGATCGACCAGGCCGTCGCCGACGGCGTCGACGTCATCAACTACTCCATCGGCGGCGGATCCGCCCCGAGCGTGCTGGAGCCGGACGACATCGCGTTCCTGAACGCGGCGGCGGCCGGGGTCTTCGTGTCGGTCAGCGCCGGCAACAACGGGCCCGACCCGGTCACGGCCGACCACGCGTCGCCCTGGTACACCACCGTCGCCGCCTCGACCATCCCGACGTGGGAGGGCACGGTGCGGTTCGAGGGCTTCGAGGCGGCCGGCGCCACCGTCAGCGTGCCGTTCGGCACCGAGGTGACCGGGCCGTCCGTCTTCGCCGGGGACGCCGCTGCCGCCGACGGGGCGGCGCTGTGCCTGCCGGGAAGCCTCGACGCGGCGAAGGTGTCCGGACGCATCGTCGTCTGCGAGCGGGGCGAGAACGCCCGTGCGGAGAAGTCGCAGGTCGTGAAGGACGCCGGGGGCATGGGGATGATCCTCGTGAACGTCCCGGGCGGCGCCGACTCGCTCGACAACGACTTCCACGCCGTGCCGACCGTCCACCTGGCCGCGGCGCACCACGACGCCGTGCTCGCGTACGTGCGCGGCGGGGCGGATCGTCCCGTCACGCTGATCGGCGAGAACGTGACGGGCGTGGAGACCCCGGTGCCCCAGGTGGCGGGCTTCTCCAGCCGCGGCCCGATGAACGCCAACGGGGCGGACGTGATCAAGCCCGACGTCGCGGCGCCCGGCGTCGCGATCCTCGCGGCGACGAACAACGCGCGCAAGGCGGAGCCGACCTTCGGCATCCTCTCCGGGACGTCGATGGCGTCTCCGCACGTGGCCGGTCTCGGCGCGCTGTACCTGGGCGAGAGGCCCGACGCCGCGCCGGCGGAGATCAAGTCGGCGCTCATGACGACGGCCTACGACACCGTCGGCGCCGACGGGGAGCCCACGCCCGATCCGTTCGCCCAGGGCGCGGGACAGGTCGACCCGGGGAAATACTTCGACCCGGGACTGCTGTACCTCAACGGCCCGAGCGACTGGGCGGCGTACATCGAGGGCACGGGGCTGGCAGAGTTCGACGAGGTCGAGCCGATCGACGGCAGCGACCTCAACCTCGCCTCGATCGGGATCGGCACGCTGGCGGCGGAGCAGAGCGTCACGCGCACGGTCACCGCGACCGGCCCCGGCACGTACACGGCCTCCGTCGACCTCCCGGGCGTGGAGGTCTCGGTCGAGCCCTCGACGCTGACGTTCGGGGCGGCGGGCGAGACCGCGAGCTTCACGGTGACGTTCGACAACGACGACGCGCCCGTGGAGACGTGGGCGACCGGAGCGCTCACCTGGCGCAGCGACGAGCACGTCGTGCGCTCGCCGCTGGCCGTGTTCCCGGTGACGGCCGCGGCCCCGTCCGAGGTCACGGCCTCGGGGGCGGCGGGATCCGCCACCGTCGAGGTCACGCCGGGCATCGACGGCGAGCTGCCGCTGAACCTCGCCGGGCTGACGCCGTTCACGATGCTGGCCGATCCGGACAACCCGGTCGAGGGGCACTCCGGAAACGAGCAGTCGGGCGACGAGAACAAGGACGTCGCGTGGGTCATCGAGGTGCCCGAGGGCGCCCAGCTGTCCCGCTTCGACCTCGACTCGTCGGACGACGCCGGCAGCGACCTCGATCTGTCCGTCTACCACGTCGTGAGCCCGTCGGACCTGCGCTACTACCAGCGCTGGCAGTCGGCGACCGGTTCGGCGGACGAGCAGGTCACCATCCCGACGCCGACGGCCGGCACGTACGTCGTGGTCGCGAACATCTACTCGACGTCGGCTCCGATGACGTGGGACATGACCTACGCAACGGTGCTCGAGGGCGGCGAGGGATCGTTCACGGCCACGCCGAACCCGCTCGCGGCGACGCGGGGCGTGCCGACGTCGTACGACCTCTCCTGGACGGGGCTGGCGTCGAACCGCTACCTCGGCCTGGTGCAGTACGGCGACTCGGCCGTCCGCACGGTCGTCACGGTCGACGCGCGGTAACGGCGGCGACGGAAGGGCGGGCGTCCTCGGGCGCCCGCCCTTCTCGCGTCCTCGTCACGGTGAAGGCGTCAGATCCTGCGGCGACGCGGCATGAGCCGCACCGGAGGGATCGGCGGGGCGGGGATCCGCTCGCCGCCGTGCCCGACGACCGGCCCGAAACGCGGGTCCTCCTGCGGACCCTCGCCCTCGGCCTCCCAGGCCGTCCGCGCCTCGACGATCTCCTCGTGCGTGCGGCCGGCGAAGTTCCACCACATCACGAGGTCCTGTTCGAACGGCTCGCCGCCGAGCAGGAAGAGGAGCGCGCCGTCCTGCGTCCTGATCTCCACCTCGTCGCGCGAGTCGCCGAGGAACAGCAGATCCCCGCGCGGGACGTCGACGGCCGCGACCCGCGCGTCCCCCTCGACGACCAGCACGCCGTGCTCCCAGTCCTCGCGCAGCGGCAGGTTCACCCGGGAGCCGGGGGCGAGCCGGATCTCGGCGCCCACGATCGGCGTGTGGGCGGAGGCGGGGGAGCGGACGCCGGCGAGCTCGCCGAGCACGACCGTCGCCCGGGCGTCGTCGCCCTCCTCCGCATCGATCGACAGCGCGGGCAGCTCCGTGTGCTGCTCGAATCCCGGGGCTCCGGTCGCCGCGCCGTCCGGCAGCACGACCCAGAGCTGGAGGGCGTCGAGCGGCACGGCGTCGTCGCCCACCGAGTACTCGGAGTGCGCGATGCCCCTGCCCGCGGTCATCAGGTTGAGCTGGCCCCGCCGCAGGACCGCGTCGCTGCCCACCGCGTCCCGGTGACGGACCTCGCCGACCAGCGGCCAGGTGACGGTCTGGAGGCCGATGTGCGGATGCGGCTCGACGCGCATGCGCACCTCGTCGGGGCCGAAGCGGTCGAGGAAGCACCACGCCCCGATTGTCGGCAGCTCCTTGCTCGGCAGCGTGCGACGGACGTTCATCGCGCGGACGCCGCCGAGCGGGACCTCGCGCGGCGAGAGCGCGACCGAGCGCGGGCCGTAGGCGCTCATCCCTCGGTCGTCTCCGCGCCGGGCACCCTCGGCCAGCGGATGCGGGCGTCCGCGACCTCATGCGTCTGCAGATACCGGGCGATGTAGGGGCAGTAGGGCACGATCTCGTCGCCGGAGGCGGCGGCGTCCGCCAGCGCCTCGGCGGCGAGGATCCCGGCCAGTCCCTGCCCCTGGAACGCCGGATCGACCTCCGTGTGGGTGAATCGGATCTCGCCCGGCCGCCGGTCGAACTCGGCGAAGCCCGCGAGGACTCCGTCGCGGCGCAGCTCGTAGCGGGAAGCGTCGTCGTCTCGGGTGACGGTGATGTCGGCCATGCGTCCTCCTCGGTCCTGGACCCAACCTACGCCCGTCCGACGCGGTGAGCTCCGACGTGGAGTCTCGGGGTCCGTCGTGGGGAGAAGTGACCCCGGGACCGACCCCGAACGACCGGAATGGACCCCGAAACGGGAGCTGGGGAGGGAAGCGGCCGGATGTCGCCGCTTCTCGTTACGCTGGGGACATGCCCGCGCAGGATCCGTACGACCCGTATGCCGACCTGCCGCCGTCCGAGCCTCCGCCGGGCGATCCCTACGGCGATCCCTACGCCGACGTGCCCTGGGACGACGCCCCTCCGCCCGTCGAGGAGGACTGGGCCGGGATGCCGGGGAGCGCTCCGCGCGGCAGCTTCCCCGCGCCCCACGCACCCTCGGTGCCCGCGCCTTCCCGCTTCGCGACCGCGGCAGAGGCGCTGCGCACGGTGTACGGGTACGACGCCTTCCGCGGCGACCAGGCGGCGATCATCGACCAGGTCGTGGCGGGCGGCGACGCCGTGGTGCTCATGCCGACCGGCGGCGGAAAGAGCGTCTGCTACCAGATCCCCGCGCTCGTTCGGGAGGGCACGGGGCTCGTCGTGAGCCCCCTGATCGCCCTCATGCACGACCAGGTCGACGCGCTGCGCGCCAACGGCGTGAACGCGGCCTATCTCAACTCGACGCAGTCCCCCGCGGAGCGGGCGGAGGTGGAGCGGGCCTACCTCTCCGGCTCGCTGGACCTCCTCTACGTCGCGCCGGAGCGGCTGTCCGGCGCGCAGACCACCGCGCTCCTGCAGAGGGGCGCGCTCAGCGTGATCGCTATCGACGAGGCGCACTGCGTGTCGCAGTGGGGGCACGATTTCCGTCCCGACTACCTCGCCCTGTCGGATCTGGGCGAGCGGTTCCCCGGCGTCCCCCGGATCGCCCTCACGGCGACCGCCACCCGGGAGACGCACCGCGAGATCACCGAGCGGCTGCGCCTGCCGTCCGCGAGGCACTTCGTGGCGAGCTTCGACCGCCCGAACATCCAGTACCGGATCGACCCGAAGACCGACGTCCGACGACAGCTGGTGTCGTTCATCCGCTCCGTCCGCGACACGATGGGGTCGGAGTCCGCCGGAATCGTGTACGCGCTCAGCCGCTCGTCCGTGGAGCAGACCGCCGCGTTCCTCCAGGACCAGGGGATCGACGCGATCCCTTATCACGCGGGGCTCGACGCGGAGGTCCGCGCCGCCAACCAGGCGCGGTTCCTGCGGGACGAGGGCGTGGTCGTCGTCGCGACGATCGCGTTCGGCATGGGGATCGACAAGCCGGACGTGCGCTTCGTGGCGCACATCGACCTCCCCAAGTCCGTCGAGGGGTACTACCAGGAGACCGGTCGCGCGGGGCGCGACGGCGAACCGTCCGTCGCGTGGATGGCGTACGGGCTGGGCGACGTCGTCCAGCAGCGCCGCTTCATCCAGCAGTCCGCGGGCGACCGCGCGATCAAGCAGCGCCAGAACCAGCATCTGGACGCGATGCTCGCCCTGTGCGAGACGGTCTCGTGCCGGCGGCAGAACCTGCTCGGCTACTTCGGGCAGGACTCGGCGCCGTGTGGCAACTGCGACACGTGCCTCACGCCTCCGGAGAGCTGGGACGGGCTGATCCCGGCGCAGAAGCTGCTGTCCACCATCGTGCGTCTCCAGCGCGAGCGGCGGCAGTCGTTCGGGGCGGGTCACCTCATCGACATCCTGCGCGGGGCGTCGACGGAGCGGATCCGCTCGATGCGGCACGACGAGCTGGCCACGTACGGCATCGGGGCGGACCTCTCGGACGCGCAGTGGCGCTCCGTGATCCGCCAGCTCCTGGCCCAGGGGCTCATGCAGGCCCAGGGCGACTACGGCACCCTGGCCCTCAGCGACGCGAGCGCGGGCGTCCTCAACGGCACGACACCGGTGCAGCTCCGCCACGATGTGGTCAGCCGTGCGGGGGCGGCGGGCAAGGGCCGCGGCGCCAAGCGCTCGGCGGCGGCGGACCTGTCCGAGGCCGATCGCGCGCTGTTCGAGGAGCTCCGCGCCTGGCGCGCGCGGACGGCGAAGGAGCAGGGGGTCCCCGCCTACGTCGTGTTCGGCGACGCCACGCTGCGCGCGCTCGCGGAGCACCGGCCCACCCGTGGCGAGGACCTGATCGGGATCAGCGGCATCGGAGAACGCAAACGCGAAGCCTACGGCGCCGCGCTGCTCGAGGTCATCGCCGCCGTCGGCGCCTGACGCGGAGTCGTACGCCCCTCGGGGAAGGTGCTCGTGCGTGCTCTCGCACGGGCATCGCACGCCTTCTCGTCGTCTCCGCGCCGCCCGACGTCGTGGTCGTCGTCACCAGATCGTTATGCGTCCGTCGTCCCCGGTTCCGACTCCCCGTTGGTACGGGAAAACGAGCCGAATCCCCGAATGTCGATTGATATCCCGGTCCTTTCGGAATGCTGGACATTCGCTGTGAACTACCGGCATACTGGCGCTACTTGCGCCTGCCGACACCCGTCGGTCCTGGGGAGGCCTTGTTGCTCCGGAGCGATCCAGACATCAGGGAGGGGTTCGTGACAACGAACAGAAGTGGGTGGTCGCGTCTGCGGCGCCCAGCGGCATTGGGCCTGGCAGGGGCCGTGGCATTCGGAGGCGCGATCGCATTCGCCGCGCCTGCCGCCGCGACCGCGCCGGGCGCCGATCCGAACGATCCATCGGCCGCGCAGGGGCAGATCCTGCAGTTGCCCATCGGCCTGCTCGGCAGCAGCATCGACGTCGCCGCGCTGGGCCACACGCTCACCAGCAACCCCGGTGGTCCGGGCGCCGACAACGGTGCGCTCGATCTCGGCGTGCTCGGCGGCGCGCTGACCATCGACCTCGGCGACGGGATCAACATCCCGCTGCTGACGGACGGCACGACGCCCGGCCTGCTGAACCTCGGCGATCTGGGTGCGGCCCAGAGCTACAGCGAGTCGCCGAGCGTCACCTCGTCGCTCGCCGCGTCGGGCCTCATCACCGAGGACGGCGGCATCGACGTCGGCGGGATTGGGTCGAGCGTCGACCCGGCCCACATCGATCTGACCGACCTGTTCGGCCAGCTCGGCATCGACACGCTCACGGACCAGCTGCTGGACCAGGCGTCGCTCAGCGTCGGGGCCCTCGCCTCGACGGCCTCGTCGGATGCCGGGACGCTCACCTCGGAGTACGCGATCGCGGGCCTCGGCCTCGACCTGCACAGCCCGACGGTGGCGGGCCTGACGGACGTCGTGGACACGGCGGTCGGCACGGCGCTCCTGCCGATCGAGGCCCTCATCGGCCCCGACGGACAGATCGAGCAGCTCGTCGACGGCGTGCTGAGCGTCATCGACGCGCTCCCGCTCACCAACGCCGAGCTGAACGCGCTGTCGCTGGACACGCAGCCGCTCACCGACGAGGTGCGCGACGTCCTGCTGAACGAGCCGCTGTCCAACACCGACGGCAGCCTCGTCATCGACCTCTCGACCGGGACGATCCACGTCGACCTGGCGGAGCTCGTGGTGGACCGCACCGGCGCGACCAGCCTGAACAGCCTCGACCCGAACACCCCGGTGCTCGACGACGCGGTGGTCAACGGCATCCTCGACGGCATCACCGACGCCGTCACGGGCGCGGGTGAGAACTCGCTGATCTCCAAGGTCGTCGACGTGGTGACCCAGGGGCTCTACAACGTCGAGCTCACGGTCGACATCCAGGCCGACATCAGCCTCCCCATCGTGGGTCCGCTGGTGAACGCCCCGGTGACGGTCATCGGCAGCATCGGCGGGTTCCTCGGCATGGACGGCTTCGCCGCCCCCGTGATCGACACCAGCCAGATCAACGTCGCGGGGATCCCCGTCGGCACGGTCCTGCAGCCGATCATCGACGCCCTGTCCGGCCTCGTCACCGACATCGGCGGTGCTCTGGAGCCGGTCGTGACGAACGTCATCGACCAGCTGCAGCCGACCCTCATGGGCGTCGTGCAGCCGATCGTGACCGGTCTGCTCGACAACGCGATCGAGCCGGTGCTGAACAGCATCGTCGCGATCACGATCAACGAGCAGCCCACCGAGGCCCCGATCAACGGCACCGGCGACCTGCCGGGCGACAGCTTCACCGTTCGCGCGCTGAGCGTGGAGCTGCTGCCGGCGATCAACGCCATCAAGCTGGACCTCGGCTCGTCCACGGTCAAGGCGCTCGCCGCGCTCACCCCGACCATCACGGGAACGGACCCGGTCCAGGCCGGCACCAGCCTCCCGGTCGCGGGCGACGGATGGGCTCCGGGCACCCAGGTCACCATCGAGCTGCGCGACGGCACCGGCGCTGTGGTCGGCACGCCGGTCACCGTCACGGTGGAGCCGGACGGATCCCTGCCTGCGGGCACGGCGTACCCCGTCCCGGCCGACGCGGTCCCCGGCGACTACACGCTCGTGGGCACGCAGGTCGACGACCCGACCGTCACCGCTCAGGACACGGTCACCGTGACCGCGGGCGACCCCGGTGACGTGAACACCAACGCCTCTGCGTCGGCGGCGGCGTCGGCGGATGCGGACTCGGACGCGAACCCGGCGGCGCAGGTTGCTGCTCAGGCGGCGGCTCTGGCGGACGCGACCTCCACGGCTTCGGCTGCGGCGGACGCGACGGCCTCGGCGGCGGCTCAGGCGGCGGCCACGGCGACGGCGTCGACGAACGCCTCGACGGACGCCACGACCGACGCCACGGCCTCGGCCACGGCGGCGGCTCAGGCGGCTGCTCTGGCGGACGCGACCTCGGCGACGAACGCGGACGCGTCGTCGGCGGCGACGGCGGACACGGCGGCGGCGGCGCAGGTCGCGGCGACCGCGACCTCGTCGAACGACGCCTCGGCGCAGGCCGCGGCGACGGCGGACGCGACGGCGACGGCGGATCCGGACGCTTCGGCGACGGCGACCGCGGACGTGAACACCAACGCGGCGGCTTCGGCATCCGCGTCGGCCACCGCGGACGCGAACGCGAACCCGGCGGCGCAGGTTGCTGCTCAGGCGGCGGCTCTGGCGGACGCGACCTCCACGGCTTCGGCTGCGGCGGACGCGACGGCCTCGGCGGCGGCTCAGGCGGCGGCCACGGCGACGGCGTCGACGAACGCCTCGACGGACGCCACGACCGACGCCACGGCCTCGGCCACGGCGGCGGCTCAGGCGGCTGCTCTGGCGGACGCGACCTCGGCGACGAACGCGGACGCGTCGTCGGCGGCGACGGCGGACACGGCGGCGGCGGCGCAGGTCGCGGCGACCGCGACCTCGTCGAACGACGCCTCGGCGCAGGCCGCGGCGACGGCGGACGCGACGGCGACGGCGGATCCGGACGCTTCGGCGACGGCGACCGCGGACGTGAACACCAACGCGGCGGCTTCGGCATCCGCGTCGGCCACCGCGGACGCGAACGCGAACCCGGCGGCGCAGGTTGCTGCTCAGGCGGCGGCTCTGGCGGACGCGACCTCCACGGCTTCGGCTGCGGCGGACGCGACGGCCTCGGCGGCGGCTCAGGCGGCGGCCACGGCCTCGGCGTCGACGAACGCCTCGACGGACGCCACGACCGACGCGACGGCCTCGGCCACGGCGGCGGCGCAGGCGGCGGCCAACGCCGACAACACCGCCAACACGGCGGCTGAGGCCTCGGCCGCGGCCACCGCGAACACGGCGGCGGCAGCGGACGCGGCGGCGATCGCCACGGCCTCGGCGGACGCCTCGTCGGCTGCGGCGGCGGACTCGTCGGCGCGCGGGGCTCCGGACGGGACGGCGGACGCCTCGTCCACCGCTTCGGCCACCTCGAGCGCCACCGCGACGGCGGACGCCACGGCCTCGGCCACGTCGGCGGCCACGGCCTCGGCCACGTCGAGCGCCACGGCCTCGGCCACGTCGAGCGCATCCGCCTCGGCGAACGGAACCGCCACCGCCAACGGCAAGCCGCTTCCTCCGACGGGTGCGGACGTGCCGCTGGGCCTGCTGGCCCTGGGCGGTCTGCTGGTTATGCTCGGCATCGGAGCCGCCGTTCTCGGCGTCGCCAAGCGCCGGGCGACCGCCGACGTCGAGTGACGATTCGGTAGCAAGGGTCGGGGTCGTCCTTGGTGGCGACCCCGACCTTTTCTTGACACACCTTCCCGATCCACGAGGGGAACCCGGATGACCGAGGACACCACGAGCGCCCCTGCGCGCTCCGCTCCCGCCCGGCCGAAGCCCACCTGGTGGGTGCGCCTGATCGCCTTCGGGGCATGCGCGTTCACCGCCTGGCACGTCTTCGCATCGTTCCTCTGGATCGCGCCCCCGTCGCCGCTGCGGGAGATCCCGACGCAGCAGGTCCTCTCTGCCTACATGCTCCCGATGTTCGGGCAGTCCTGGAGCGTGTTCGCCCCGGAGCCGATCAACGGCGACTACCACTTCAACGTCCGCGCCGTCATCGAGAAGGACGGCGAGGAGATCACCACCGGATGGGTCAGCGCGACCGATGTCGAGCTGTCGATGATCCGGTACAACCTCTTCCCTCCGCGGGCGGGCATCCAGTCCAGCGAGGTCGCGAGCGGGCAGATGTCGGCCTTCAACAAGCTCTCCGACGAGCAGAAGGCCGTGGTCGCGCTCGACTTCGACAAGGACGACGGCGAGGCCTGGATGCGCCGGGCCTTCGAGAAGCTCGAGGGCGACCAGAACGCCGCTCTGGCCGAGGCCTACATGAAGAAGGAGCACCTGGCGACGACCTACGCCACCCAGGTCGCATACGCCATCTGGGGCGATGACGTCCGGAAGGTGCAGTATCGCGTCAGCCGGCAGAACGTCGTCCCCTTTGCCGAGCGCAACACGCCTGGTGCCCAGCGGCCCGACCCGTCGTTCTCCCCGAGCGGATGGCGACTGCCCATCGAGGAGCAGGGGCAGAGTCGCTCCGCCTTCGGCGACGTGTTCCGTGCCCAGTTCGAGAGGACGCAGCGATGAGCCGGCCCAGCGGAACCTCCGATGCCCGCACGACCGCGAACGCCCCCGCGTCCGACGCGAAGAACGCGAAGGCGGCGAGGAAGACGAAGGCCGCGGAGACCGCCGACGCTGCCGCGACCGGAGCGACCACGGCCGCCCCGGTGCGCCCCGCCGAGGTCCCCGCCGAGACCGAACCGGCCACCCCGACGCCGACCGAGACCCCCGGCGCGGGCACACCCGCTCCGGGGATCGAGCGCGCGGGCGCGGCCGCGGAGGTCACCGCGACCACTCGCGTGCTGACCTTCGCCGGCAGCATGATCGCGGGCCTGTGGAACATGGTCGTGACCGGGCTCGCGGCGATCTTCGCCTGGATCGAGACCTGGCTCTACGGCGAGAAGAAGGCGCTGTACGGGCTCGCGGTGACCCGCATCCTGTTCGGCGTCACCGCCCTCGGCCTGCTCGCGGCCAACTTCGGCACCCGCCTGTACACGTTCGGGTCGGGCTCCGCCTGGAACGGCGAGATGGCCGAGCCGGTGAGCGACTTCCCGAAGATCTGGATCTTCAGCACCTTCCACGCCGTCATGGGCAATGATGTCCTCTACACGCTGATGTATCTGCTGCTGGGCGTCCTCGCGGTGCTGTTCGTGCTCGGGTGGCGGTTCCGCATCGTGCTTCCGGTGTTCTTCTGCCTGTGGGTCGGCTTCATCGAGGCGAACGACATGGTGGGCGACCAGGGCGACAACATGTTCCGGATCGCGCTGCTGCTGCTGTTCTTCGCGGATCCTGCGGCGCGCTGGTCGCTCGACGCCCGGCGTCGCGCGAGGAAGGGCGAGTGGTTCGAGCCCGGCAGCCAGCCGGCGATCCTCGGCACGGTGTTCCACAACCTCGCGCTCGTCGCGCTCACCGCGCAGGTCTGCTTCGTGTACGCCTCCGGCGCCCTGTTCAAGGCTGCGGGCTCCCCCTGGTCGGAGGGGTACGCGGTCTACAACCCGCTGCACACCATGCGCTTCGGCACGTGGCCGGTCCTCAGCGACCTGGTGACCGCGTGGGGGCCGGCGGTGACGATGATGACCTGGGGATCCATCATCCTGCAGGTCGCCTTCCCGCTGGCGCTGCTGCTGCGTCCCACACGTCTGGTGGCGCTCGTCGGCATCCTGTCGTTCCACATCGGGATCGCGGTGCTGATGGGCCTGCCGTGGTTCTCGCTGACGATGATCGCGATCGACTCGATCTTCATCCGCGACCGCAGCTGGGAGCGTCTGCACGACGGCGTCGTGCGTCGCTGGCGCGCGGCGGGGAAGGCCCCGGCCGCATCCCCGCCCGCCACGGCATAGCGGCGGCGCAGGGTGGGTCCGCTCACCGGGTGAGCGCGGCGAGCGCAGACGCCACGACGGCGGCGGCATTCTGCAGCGTCGTTCGAAGTCGTCCCTGATGGCCGAGCGCCCGCTCCCACTGCACCGGGGTGGGCAGATGGCTGAAGGGGACTCTCCGGATGTCCGAGTACGGGCCATGCCGTGCGAAGAGGTGAGCCGCCTCTTCGGTGAACAGTCCGGCCTCGGCCAGCGCCCAGAGATCGTAGAGGTCTCGTGGTGCGGCGCGGTCCGCCCACGCGGAGAGCTTCGCGGCGACGAAGGCGGGAGGGGTCAGGACGCGGAGCGCGGCAGCCGGAGCGTCGCGATATCTCTGCTCGATGGAGACGACCTCGGTCGGCCATGGGGCACGACCGGTGGCGGAGAGCAGCTGGATCTGCACCCGGGTCGCGCGTGCTTCCAGAATCGAGGGCACCGAGCCTCTCGTCTCGCGAAGCGACGGAGTGAATGTCGCCGCGCCGAGCGTCCGCCGAAAGCTCCTCGTGATCGATCGTTCGATGCGTTCCGCGGCCTCGTCGCGGTGCCGGACGGCGATGAGATCGATGTCTTCGGACAACCGCAGAGCCGGCAGGAGCGTGCGCGCAAGCGCGGTCCCGCCGAAGAAGATCAGGTCCTCGGACCCGAGCGCGGCGATGGCGGCGAGCGCGTGCGAGATGATGTGGTCACGGACGACCTGCGCCGAGTCGACGCCGAAGGCGAGTTGTACGCTCTCCCGGTCTTCGTCGGACAGGACACCGGCTACCGGATCATCCATGTGCCCTCCGGAGCGCGCTCGCCATCTCTCGTGCCGCCGGCGGCACGCGGCGTGCCGCATGCACGATCTCGTCGAAGACGTCGGGCGACGAGCGGGCGGCGAGGCTCGCCAGAGCGTCGCGGGCATCCGCCTCCAGGCCCTCCGGCGCGACGCTCCGGATCAGGTCGAACAGGGTCTGTTCCGGGGAGGTGACGAGCACCTCGCCCAGCACCGTGGGCTCGACGACGAGGTCGAGATCCCACTTTCTTCGGGGGACGAAACGGACCGAGCCTCCGTGGGACAGGACAACGGGGGCATAGCCCCTCCGGGGGACGGCGACGGTGGCCACGCCGATCGCCCGGGGGATCGCGGCCCAATGCCGCGCGGCGGAGACGCCGGTGAGGGCGATGGTCCGTTCGCCGAACCGCGCGGTTGCGACCGCGGCGGCCGCCGCCTCCAGGGGAGGGATCCAGGAGCGACCGTCGGCGGAGTCCGGAGGGGCCGTGTAGATCCCCCTCGCCAGCCTGACCAGAGCTCCGCGATCGACCAGGCGTTCGAGCGCTCGCCAGGTGTTCTCGCCCTCGCGGGAGACGTCGCGGAGCGTCGCGGTGCGCATCGGTGCGCGGGCGATCGACATGAGGAGCTCGAGATCAGTCATAGTTCGCCCTTGAGTTATCGTTTGTCTACTCTCAGGGTAGAGAATAGATGACCTAAATGGAAGGAATGCGTTGCTCTCGGTGTCTGCGCGCGTCAAGCGGGTGCGTCGCTGGCGCGCGGCGGGGAAGGCCCCGGCCGCGCCCCCGCCCGCCGCGGCGTAGCGGCTCCTGTGGACACGGCACAATCGCGGGGGCGCGTGCGGCCGGGGGCGGTTGGACGAAAGCCACAGCCGACTTCGGTCGGTGTTGTCGGAGTCCTACCGTGGAATCATCTCCCACCCGTGTCTTGAGAGGATGCTCATGGTCGACGCAGCCGTCCGAATGAACGCTTCCACCCCCGCCGCCGGAGACGCCGACGCGCACCGTATCGATGTCGAGGCGGTCGGCGACCTGCTCCTGGGGACCTGGGCGGACACCCGCCGTCAGGCCCGCGAGATGATCAAGGATCCCGCGTTCTGGCGCGACGACTCCCTGGCCAAGGACGAGCACCGCGAGCGCGTGCTCAGCCAGCTCCACCTGCTCGTGCAGAACCGCGCCGTGCACCGCGCGTTCCCGAAGCGCTTCGGGGGCGAGGAGAACAACGGTGCGAACATCGCGGGCTTCGAGGAGCTCGTCGCGGCGGATCCCAGCCTGCAGATCAAGTCGGGGGTGCAGTGGGGGCTGTTCGGCTCCGCGATCCTGCAGCTCGGGACGACCGAGCACCACGACCGCTGGCTCCCCGGGGTCATGGATCTGTCGATCCCCGGCGCGTTCGCGATGACCGAGATCGGTCACGGCTCGGACGTCGCGGCGGTCGGCACGACGGCGACCTACGACCCGGAGACCGAGGAGTTCGTCATCCACACGCCGTTCCGCGGCGCGACGAAGGAGTACCTGGGTAACGCCGCGCTGCACGGCGTGGCCGCGACCGTCTTCGCGCAGCTCATCACGAACGGCGTCAACCACGGCGTGCACTGCTTCTACGTGCCGCTGCGCGGCGAGGACGGTGTGGATCTGCCCGGCATCGGCCGCGAGGACGACGGCCTCAAGGGCGGGCTCAACGGCATCGACAACGGGCGGCTGTCGTTCGACCACGTGCGCATCCCCCGGACCAACCTGCTGAACCGTTACGGCGACGTCGCCCCCGACGGCACGTACTCCAGCGCCATCGACAGCCCCGGACGACGCTTCTTCACGATGCTCGGCACCCTCGTCCAGGGGCGGGTGTCGCTGGACGGCGCCGCGTCCTGGGCCTCGGCGCTCGGGCTGTACATCGCGATCACCTACGCCACGCAGCGCCGTCAGTTCGACGGGGCGGACGGGCAGGAGACGGTCCTGCTCGACTACGGCAAGCACCAGCGCCGCCTGCTCCCGCGGCTGGCCACCACCTACGCGCAGCTGTTCGCGCACGACGAGTTCCTGCAGAAGTTCGACGGGGTCTTCTCCGGCGCGACGGACACCCCGGACGACCGGGAGGACCTGGAGACTCTCGCGGCGGCCCTGAAGCCGCTGTCGACGTGGCACGCCCTCGACACCCTGCAGGAGTGCCGCGAGGCCTGCGGCGGCGCAGGGTTCATGTTCGAGAACCGCTTCGTCGGGCTCCGTCAGGATCTGGACGTCTACGTCACCTTCGAAGGGGACAACAACGTCCTCCTGCAGTTGGTCGGCAAGCGCCTGCTCACCGACTACGCGAAGCAGTTCCAGGGCAAGGACGCGGCCGCGCTGGCCAAGTTCGCGGTCGGCCAGACGGCGGGCAAGGTCTTCCACGGTGCGGGCCTGCGGGCCTTCGGGCAGGCGGTCGCGGACTTCGGCTCCACGGCGCGGTCGGTGGAGAACGGGCTTCGCGAGGAGCAGCAGCACGAGCTGCTCGCCGACCGTGTGCAGCAGATGATCGCCGACATCGCCGGGCGGCTGCGCCCCGCCGGCAAGGACAAGGTCCTCGGCGAGAAGCTGTTCAACGAGAACCAGGCCGAGCTGATCGAGGCCGCCCGCGCGCATGGCGAGCTGCTCCAATGGGAGGCGTTCACCGACGCGGTGCACCGGATCCAGGACGCCGAGACGAAGGCGGTGCTCACGTGGCTGCGGGACCTGTTCGGGCTCCAGCTCATCGAGAAGCACCTCGCCTGGTACCTCATCAACGGGCGTCTCTCCGCCCAGCGCGCCGCCGCGGTGTCGCGCTACATCGACCGTCTCTGCACGCGTCTGCGGCCGCACGCGCTGGATCTCGTGAACGCCTTCGGCTATGAGCCGGAGCACGTGCGGGCTCCGATCGCGTCCGGCATCGAGCAGCAGCGCCAGGACGAGGCGCGTGCGCACTACGCGGCGCTCGCCGCGTCCGGCGAGGCGCCGATCTCGGAGAAGGCGCTGAAGAAGGCTGCGAAGCGGAAGTAGCCCCGGCGGGATCCCTCCCTCGGGGCCGCCGAGACCCCCTCCACGCGTCGAAACCCCTCCGCAGATACGTATCTGCGGAGGGGTTTCGGCGATGCGAGGGGGTCTCGCGTGCGGGAGACGGGACGCTCTGCGGGAGACGGGATGCTCTGCGGGAGGCGGGACGCTCAGCCGGCGACGCGGTCGGCCAGGTGGTCCGGCAACGGGCGGTCGGTGGCCAGCACCACGCGGACGTTCGCTCCCTCGTGGTCGAGCGCACCCGCCCGCTGCGACCGCAGATCGAAGATCGTCTGGCCGCGCCCGGGGCCGTCGGAGTGGTCGACGAGGGCGGGGACGGCGGGCGCGCGGGTCGCCGTGACGGTCCCGACGGCGATCGCGGCGGCCAGCGGGTCGTGCAGCGCGCTGCAGCGGCGGCCGTAGGCGGAGACGTAGAAGTCCATGTAGAAGTCGAGCATCGCCCCCACGGTCCGCGCCAGCGCCGAGTCGGAGGCCAGGAGGCGCTCGCGGTGGGCGTCCTCGAACACGTTCTCCATCGTGACGTCCAGCGGCACCACGGTCACCGGCCAGGAGGCGGCGAACACGGCGGCGGCCGCCTCCGGGTCGTTGCCGATGTTCGCCTCGGCGACGGGCGAGATGTTGCCGGGGACGAGTGCGGCACCCCCCATCAGCGTGACGGAGGCGACGCGCTCGGGCAGCGTCGGGTCCAGGCTCAGCGCCGTGGCGAGGTTGGTCAGCGGACCCACGGCGACGACCTCCAGCGCGCCGGCGTGCTCGTGCGAGAGGCGGATGAGCAGCTCGGCGGCGCTGGCCGCGTCGACCTCCTGCACCGGCGCCGGCAGGGCCACGTGGCCCACGCCGTCGTCGCCGTGCACGTGCGGCGCGCCCCCGTCATAGGCGTGCGCGAGGAAGTCATGACGACCGACGGCGACGGGGATGTCGGTCCGCTCCGCGAGCGCCAGCAGGCCCAGCGTGTTCCGGGCGGCCTGAGCGGCGCTGGTGTTCCCGCTGACGGTGCCGATCCCCGCGAGCGCGATCTCCGGCGACGCCAGCAGGTACGCCAGCGCCAGGGAGTCGTCGATCCCCGTGTCGCAGTCGAAGTAGAGGGGGCGGGCGGACGAGGTCATCGGTTCTCCTTCGGAGCTCGGGTGGGGAGGGTCAGGCCGACTTGGGCTGCAGGAACAGGCTCGCGACCAGCGCCAGCGCGCTGATGCCGACAGAGATCCACAGTGCCAGGCCGTAGCCGCCGGAGGCGACGAACGGCGCGACGATCGCGATCCCGAGGCTCGCGCCGAAGCCGAAGGCGGTGCTGTTCATGCTCGGCAGGATCGCCGGCGCGTCGTCCGGGGACTGCAGCACGCCGAGGCCGTTCGTGGTGGTGAGCACGACGCCGTTGTAGGTCACGCCGAGCAGGGCGAACAGCGCGAACACGGTCCAGAGGCTGTGCGGGAACAGCGCGACGAGAGCGAGGATCACGACGCAGGCGACGAGGCCGACCCGCAGCACGGGGATCCACCCGATGCGCCCGGCGAGCCAGCCGGACAGCGGCGCGGCGGCCAGCCCGATCAGGGCCGGAGGCGCGAGGTAGAGGAGGGCCGAGGTCGAGGCGGGCAGACCGTACCCGGCCTCGGCGTCCTGGCTGAGCACGACGATCGTGAAGTTGATGACCGTGAAGACGCTCGACAGGGTCAGCACGGTCGTGGCGAGCACGGGCCAGACCTGGCGGGAGCGCAGGTGGTGCACGGCGATGAGCGGCGTGCGGCGGCGGCGCTCGATGACCACGAAGACCGCGAACGCGGCGATCGCCCCGGCGAGGAACAGCAGCGTGACCATGTTCAGCCACCCGCGCGCGGATCCCTGGGACACGAAGTACGTGATGCAGATGAGCCCCGCCGACAGCGCCGCAGCGCCCCACCAGTCCATCCGGCCCCGGGAGGACGGCTCGCCGTCCCGGGGCACGGCGAGCACGACGCATCCGATCGCGACGACGGCGACGACCAGGATCACGACGAACAGCGAGCGGAAGCCGAACGCGTCGGCGAGGAGCCCGCCGATCCAGCCGTCGACGCCACCGACGCCGCCGTTGATGGCGGTGAGGACCCCGAGCACCGTGGGGAAGACCGCGGCCGGGAGCGTCTCGGCGAGGATCACGTACGCGATCTGGAAGGCGGCGCTGGAGGCGCCCTGGAGCACGCGGCCGACGAGGAGGAGGGGGAGGTTCGGCGCGGCGATGCACAGCACCGTGCCGAGCGCGATGAGGACGAGCACGATGAGCAGCGCGCGCTTGCGGCCGATGAAGTCGCTCCACCGGGCGAGGACCACGCCGCCCACCGCCCCGGCGAGGAAGAACAGCGACGACACCTGCGAGACGGCGTCCATCGGTGCGGACAGCTGTGCGGCGATGTCCGGGAGCGCGGGGGTGATCATGCTCGAGTTCAGCTGGAAGGCGACCACGGTCAGGATGAGCGTCGCCACGAGCGCGAACGCGCGCCCGCCGCGCAGTCCGCCGGTGGATGCGGGGGCGAGGGTCTCGGGGGAGGTCGGCACGGTGACTCCTTCGTCGGGGAGGGCCGCGTGCGCTGCGGCCCGGCGGGACGATCCCCGCCAATGGGTATGATGTTATACCTCTCGGGTACAACATCTGCAATCGGGTAGGACTGTGATTGGATGAACCGCGAGACCACCGCCGGCCCCGGAGCCATGCCGGACGCCGGGAGGACGCTCGGGAGGAGGACCGATGACGGATGTCGCACCGTTCCTGGACCGCCCGCTGACCGCACCGGTCGGCCAGCCGCTCCGGGTCGCGGTCTACTCCCGGCTGGCGGAGGGCATCCGCAGCGGGGTCTTCCCGCTCGCCTCCATGCTGCCGAGGGAGACCGAGCTCGGCGTCGCGCTCGGGGTGTCGCGCACCGTCGTCCGCGAGGCGTTGATGCTCCTGGAGGAGGACGGCCTGATCGTCACCCGGCGCGGTGTGGGCCGGTTCGTCGCCGACGACCTGCCGACCGTCGGCCTGGAGGAGCTGCGCCCGCTGGAGGCCGCGCTCGCCGAGGGCGGCGAGGACATCACGGTGCGCCCGCTCGAGTTCGTGGTCCAGCCGACGACCGACTACGTTTCCGGTCACCTCGGGCTCGACGCCGAGGCCAACACGTGGTTCCGCGAGAGCGTGGTCGAACGCGCCGGCGAGCCCATCGCCATCCTCCAGGAGCACCTGCCCGCCGGACGCTATCTGAGCGATGCGAGCCCGCAGGTGGCCGCAGCGGTGCCGGAGGCGGCGGATGACCCGTCCAGCCTGATGGCCGCGCTCCTGGCCCGCGGCGTGGTCTTCGGATCGGGCCGGTGCGAGATCACCGTGAACGTCGTCGGCCGCTCGCGCGGCGAGCTGCTCGGCCTGAAGGCCGGCGACCCCGTCCTCATCCTCACGCAGACGGCCACCGTGGCGGGCGCGCCCCTCTACCTGGCCAAGTGCATCGTCTCCGGGCGGGCCGGGGTGCTGTCGGTCGTGCAGACGACCCAGTGATCCGCGACCCCCGGCGCCCGCCGGCGGTGTCGGCGCCGGCCCCTACGCTGGAGCAGTGACCGCACCGATCGACGACCGCCCGCGCTGTGCCTGGGCCGGGGACGACCCCGAGTACCGCCGCTACCACGACGAGGAGTGGGGGCGGCCGCTGCGCGGCGACCGCGCGCTGTTCGAGAAGATGGCGCTGGAGGGCTTCCAGGCGGGACTCTCCTGGATCACGATCCTGCGCAAGCGTCCTCGTTTCCGCGAGGTGTTCGCCGGGTTCGAACCGGAGGCGGTGGCGTCCTTCGGCCCCGACGACGTGGAGCGGCTGATGGCCGATCCCGGGATCATCCGCAACCGCGCGAAGATCGAGGCGACGATCGCGAACGCCGCGCTCGTCCGGGACATGGCCGACGGCGAGCTCGACGCGCTCATGTGGTCCTTCGCCCCCGGGCCCCGTGCGCGCCCGAGGACGATGGCGGACGTGCCCGCGGTGACGCCCGAGTCCGAGGCCATGAGCAAGGCCCTGCGCGCGCGGGGGTTCCGCTTCGTGGGGCCCACGACGATGTACGCCCTGATGCAGTCCGCCGGGATGGTGGACGACCATCTGGAGGGCTGCTGGCGCGCCGCGGACTGAATCGCGGCCGCGCCGGGTCCCGAGCGCGCCGTGCCCGCTAACGTGGAGCCATGCCCCAGGTCACCGCATTCGCCGCGCCCCGTGAGGGCGCTCCGCTGGAACGCACGACGATCGAACGCCGCGAACCGGGTCCGCTCGATGTCGTCATCGAGATCGCCTTCGCCGGCATCTGCCACTCCGACATCCACACCGTCCGCGGCGACTGGGGCGACCAGCAGTACCCCCTCGCTCCCGGCCACGAGATCGCGGGCGTCGTGTCGGCCGTGGGATCGGACGTGACGCGCTTCGCCGTGGGCGACCGCGTCGGCGTGGGCTGCCTGGTGAACTCGTGCGGCGAGTGCGACGGGTGCCTGCGCGGCGAGGAGCAGAACTGCCGCCGCGGCGCGGTCGGCACGTACGGCGCGATCGACCGCGACGGGACCGTCACGCAGGGCGGGTACTCCACGTCGGTCGTCGTGACCGAGGCGTTCGTCCTCCGGATCCCGGACGCGATCCCGCTCGATCGGGCCGCGCCGCTGCTGTGCGCCGGCATCACGACCTACTCGCCGCTGCGGCACTGGCGCGTCGGGCCCGGCAGCCGCGTCGCCGTGATCGGCCTGGGCGGACTGGGCCACATGGGCGTGCAGATCGCGCACGCGCTGGGCGCCGAGGTCACGGTGCTGTCCCAGTCGCTCGGCAAGAAGGACGACGGGCTGCGCCTGGGCGCGGACCGCTACCTCGCCACGAGCGATCCCGAGACCTTCCGCGGCCTGCGCCGCTCGTTCGACGTCATCCTCAACACGGTCAGCGCGCCGCTCGACATCGACGCGTACCTGCGGCTGCTCGACACGAACGGCACGCTCGTGTGCGTCGGCGCCCCGCCGGAGCCGATGAGCTTCGACGTGTCCCACCTCATCTCCGGGCGCCGTTCGCTCGCCGGCTCGAACATCGGCGGGATCGCCGAGACCCAGGAGATGCTGGACTTCTGCGCCGAGCACGGCATCGCCGCCGAGATCGAGCTCATCGCCGCGGACGACGTCAACGACGCCTATGAGCGCGTCCTCGCCTCGGACGTGCGCTTTCGGTTCGTGATCGACGCCGCCACCCTCGGCTGAGCGCCGCGACGCCTCGCCGTCGTGACACGGCGGGGCATCGGCGCGAGCGGCGCGGGCCTCGCTAGGGTCGAGGCGACGCGGAGGACGACGGAGGGGATCGGATGTCGCAGGAGAGCGAGACGGCGTCGTCGTCCCTGGCGGCGCGGGCGCGGACGACGGGGGCGACCTGCTTCGTGTGCACGGTCACGCTGGCGATCGTCGCCGCGCTGTTCTTCTGGGGCGTGACGGTGGATGCGGCGTTCCTGGGCGCTGCCGTCGTGTCCTGCGTGCTGGCCGTGCTGATGTTCCTGCTCGGCGCGATCGCTGTGCCGCTGCCGCGTCTGCGCCCGGCGGCCCTGGCCACGCGCCGCGCCGTGCGGATCCTCACGGTCGTCGTGCTCGGCGTCGGGATCGGCGGCGGCGGCGTCGCGCTGCTGCTGGCGGGGCTGCGCGGCAGCGTCATCGGCATGCTCTCCGCCGGCGCCCTGATGCTGATGTCCCTCCTCCTGGCGAACGTCGCCGGCTCGGTCGGCGGCGTCCTCGT
This sequence comes from Microbacterium resistens, assembly GCF_021172025.1. NCBI lineage: Bacteria > Bacillati > Actinomycetota > Actinomycetes > Micrococcales > Microbacteriaceae > Microbacterium > Microbacterium resistens. The sequence goes on along the minus strand of NZ_CP082781.1, from coordinate 2,413,820 downwards.
GCGCCGGGGACCGGATGCCTGACCTCGGCCTCCCACCGGTCGCCCTCGTCGCCGGTGCGGCCGTCGGCGTCCTCGTCGCCGCCGCGCTGTTCGTCTGGTACGCGGTCGCGCTCTCCCGGCTCTTCCCGCGCTTGGGCGGCGAGGGATGGAAGGGATGGGTCCCCGTCCTCAACGAGGCGGAGATCCTCGCCCGCGGCGGCGTGCCGGCCTGGTCGGTGGTGTTCTTCTTCATCCCGCTGGTGCAGTTCTACGGGCTGTACCTGAGGATCGTCGCGGTCCACCGGATCACGGTGCGCTTTCGCCGGGGCGCGGGGTTCACGGTCCTGGGCGTGCTCCTCCCGCCGCTGTGGGCGACGCTGCTGGCCCGGGCGGAGGCTCCCGACGCCGAGACCGCGCCGCCCCACGACCCGGCGAAGCCGCGGACGGGCGGGATCCGCACGCTCCCGGACCCGCGACGGACCACGCTCGCCCGCGACGCCTCCGGGTACGCGATCCCGATCCCCGCCCCGCTCGAGCCGACGCTGATCGACGACGTGCCGATCGAGCGTCCCGGAGCGTCCGCCTCCGTGCCCGCCGCGCCGGAGCAGGCCCCGGACCCGGACCCCGCGCCCGCTCCTGCCGCCCCGGGCCCCGCGCCCGCTCCTGCTGTCCCGGACCCCGCCCGCGCTCCCGTCGTCCCGGACCCCGCGCCGGTGTCCTGGCACCTCGTCCTCGACGACGGCACCCGGCTGCCCCTCCCCGGGCCCCGGATCGTGCTCGGTCGCGCACCGGCGGGCGCGGCGGGCGATCAGCCGCTGGCGGTCCCCGACGCCACGCGGACGGTGTCGAAGACGCACGCCCGCCTGGAGCACGACGGCACGCGCTGGCACCTCACCGACCTGAGCTCGACGAACGGCTCGGGCGTCCAGGATGCCTCCGGCGGTTGGCAGGCGCTGAGCGCGGGCGAACGCGTCGTCGTGGACGGAGCGTTCCGGCTCGGCGACCTGACCCTGCGACTCATCCGGAGCGCGTGACCGCCCCTCCCCTCGGCTGCGCACGGCGACGACGCCGCGGATGGGGAATTCGCCCCATCGACGCGGCGTCGGTCCTCGGGAGAGGATCGGCCAGAGGCAGCGAGAAGGGGAGCGGCGCACGTGACCGACGACATCGACAGGCTGTACGACCTCCGGGACGAGATCGATCTCGGCAGGCAGCGGTTCGCACAGGGAACGCCTCCGGAGGACGAGGGCGAGGCCAGCGATCCGTCCGGTGCGATCCGTGTCGTCGCCCGGCGCTCGGAGAACCACATCCGCGTCCACCTCGGCGACCGCTGGGAGGACGCGCACGAGCCGGAGGCTCTCGGCGCCGCCATCGTGGCGACCTATGCGCAGATCGCGTACGCGGCGCTCGGCGCCTGGGGCGAGAGCGTGGCCGAGGCGCCGGAGCCCACGCGCGCGACCCCGCTCCCGCCGCTCGGATCCTCGGTCGCCTCCCGGGTGGAGGACGCGTTCGCCGCCGGGGCGGAGCGTCCTGACATCCACGCCGTCATGCACAACGTCACCGAGATCCTGCAGCAGCTCAGCGCCGGCTTCGCCGAGGCCGCCGAGGCCGTGGGGCACCGGGCGACGGCCGAGTACGACGGATCCACCTACGGGGGGCACGTGACCGCCACCGTCAATGGAGCCGGGCACCTCGTCCGGCTCGTCCTGAGCCCGCAGTGGCTCGGGCGGACCAGGGCGAGCGGCATCGCGACGGAGATCAACGCCGCGATCGACGCGGCGGTCGAGCAGATCCCGCCGGCGACGGCGGCGGGCGCGCTCGAGGGCACGCCGCTGGCGGAGTTCGCCGCGCTCGCGGAGGATCCGGACGCACTCGTGAAGAGACTGCTCGGACGGTAGCAGGACCACGGCGGCACCCGCAGGCACGAAGCACGAAGCACGAGATCGGCAGCAGGGAGAGGGAGGACAGGACATGGGACTGGTCGAGTTCAACGCCTTGACGGAGGACGCGTCGAAATGGGACGGGGCTGCGCAACAGCTCGGCGCGATCGAGACGGCGCTCAACGGCATCGACGTGTACCGCGGGGCGTTCTCGTTCGCCGCGATGGACGTCTTCGACGAGTACGTGCAGGTCCGTGATCACGTGCTGCGCCTCCTTCGTGAGGGCGCCGGCGAGACGGCGGGCGCCGCCACCGCGCTGCGCCGCATCCGCACGGACCTGGAGGCCGACGAGAACGCCGCGATCAACGAGTTCGGCGGCATGTGGGCGCCGGTGCAGTAGCGCCCGACCGTCATCAGGAGAGAGGAACAAGGACATGGATCCCGCAGCCGAGGCGAGAAGACTGCTCGAACAGCTCCAGCGACAGTTCGAAGAGCTGCGTCGCGTCATCAACGACACCCTGTCGCACGTGCCCGGCGTCTTCCAGTGGGTCGTGGACCGCGTGATCGAGGGCTGGAACTGGCTCGTCGAGCGCGTCCAGGAGTTCTGGGACTGGTTCGTCGACAAGCTCTCCTACGTCGGCAACCCCTTCATGCTGAGCGGGGCGGCCAACGGATGGAAGGAGAGCGTCGGGGGCCCGGCGACCGAGGCCAGCCGCAACGTCGACCGCGGCATGCTCGCCGCCGACGACCGCTGGCAGGAGTTCGGGGCCGAGCAGTACCGCCAGCGCGTCCCGCTCCAGCAGGCCGCGATGAAGTCCCTCGACACCGATTACGCGCAGAAGATCGCGTCGATGATGGACGACCTGCAGGTCGCGATCGTCGCGTTCTGGGCGGGCGTCGTGGCGGCGATCATCTCCGTCATCGTCGGCTTCACCACCGCGACCGGGGAGGCCGTCACGGTCGTCGGGATCCCGCTGGCTCCGCCGACGGCGCTCGGTGCGATCGCCATCGCGCTGGGGGCGCTCGGCGCTGCGCTGGCCGTCATGTACAGCAAGGCCGCCTCGGCGCGGAGCACGCTGAAGGGGACCTCGTCCGGAATCCAGACCTGGCCGAAGTTCGCGTCGGCATGACCGCTGCCGGAGGCGCTCGCGACCCCGCCGACGATCCGGCCGGGGTCGCGAGCGGCGCGCGGCGGCGCGCGGCGGGCGGATTCGTCGTCGGCGTGCTCGTCCTGGGCGTCGCCGCCGTCGCGTTCGCCGGGTGGCCCGGAGGCATCGCCATCCGCGCGACCGCGCTCGTGAGCGCGGTCATCGGCGTGCTCACGCTGATCGTGGCGGGGCTCGCGCGGACCATCGGCCGCCGGTATCCGGACGTCGCGTCGATCAGCGGCCCCAACCTCCTCGCCGGCCTCCTGGGCGGAGCGGTCGCCGGCGTGGGCGCGGTGCTCTGCCTCCTCGACGGCACCCGGCTGACGCTCGGGCTCGTGCTCGCCGCCCTGATGCTCGTCCTGGGGATCCAGCTCGCGGTGTACGTCCGCGCCAACCACCGCGACGTCCGTCGTGCACGCAACGCGGGTCCTCGCGCCTGAGCCCACCGGGCCCACGGAGGTCGATGCCCGGACGCCGTTGCGGCGGACGATGCCTGTTCCTGCGGACGTGTGAGGTGGCCACCCTCCGCGCGAGTGTGCGTTGTCCGCAGGAGCGCGCGTTGTCCGCATGAGGGTGCGTTGTCCCCGGGAGGGCGTGGTCTCCGCCGGAATGCACGATGTCCGCGTCGGTGGAGGCTGCGGGGGCGGAGAACACGTGCTCGTGCGGACGATCGATTGCTCATCCTCCGGGGGAGGGTGTGGAATCCGCGGGAGGGCGTCAGAACGGGGACACGGGAGGGCGCTCGAGCAGGCCGCCCGTGTAGCCGGCGCGCTCCGGCCCGGCGCCGTCCGGCCCGGCGGCGGGATGTCCGGCGGCGTCCGGCCCGGTGGCGGGGCGGGAGGTGTTCGGGCGACGGCGGAGCAGCAGGAGCGCGGCCAGGACGGCGAGCAGCGCCGCCGTGGCGACGCCGACGAGGAGCGCGGCCTCCCGGGTGAGAGCGAAGGGCGTCGCCGTGGGGGCGGATCCGATCTCCGCCGGCTCCGGGCGGACCGCGCTGTCGCCGGTGTCGAAGAACGGGCTCGCCGGCCCCCGCGTGCTGGCGTCGGGGAGGAGATCGATCGCGGCGAGCGGACGGATGAATCCCCACCCGTCGCGATCGTCGCGCCGGTCGGGATCCGTGCGCACCGCGGTGGCGGCGAGGCGGTACGCCCACGCCGAGGGCGGCTCGGACGGATGCGCCTGTGCCACGAGGGCCGCCGCGGCGCTCGCGTAGCCGGTCGCGAAGCTGGCGGAGGGCGCGTCGTCGCTGAACTGGCAGTCCCCCGCGCCGGTCGCGGTGCTCAGCACGTGGGACCCGGGGGCCGAGACGTCCACCTGCGGGCCGTGCACCGAATCGTCGGTGGCGCGGCCGTTCGCGGCGGCGGCGGTGACCCCGAGCGCCTGCGGGTAACCCGCGGGGTAGCGCACATCGTCGGGGGCGTCCGGCGTCGCAGCGCGGTTCCCGGCGCTGGCGACGACCAGCGCGCCGACGGCGTCCGCATACTCCACGGCGGCGCGGAGCTCCGGGGCGTCCTGCTGCATGCTCATGGACACGTTGATCACCCGTGCGCCGTTGTCCGCGGCCCAGCGGATGCCGGCCGCGATGCGCTCGGGCGTGGGGCCGAACCCCTTGTCCCGGTCCTCCTCGCTGTCGCTGCGGAACACGCGCACCGACAGCAGCACGGCGTCGGGGGCCAGACCCACCACGCCGGAACCGGCGATCCGCCGGGCGGCGATCTCGCCCGCGATCGCGGTGCCGTGCCCGTGCGGGTCGCTCAGACCGTCGGGGCGCTCGCCGTCGCCGACGAGGTTCACGCCGCCGGCGACCGCGTCCGCGAGATGCGGATTGGCCACGTCGATCCCGGAGTCCACGACGGCGACGGTCACGCCACGGCCGGTCGCCCGCTCCGCCACCCGCTCGGCCTCCAGCGCGAGGAGCGCGGGCGGCGTCTGCGGGGTGAGCACGACCTCGCCGGGCCGGCAGGCGTCGCCCGCGGCCGTCACGGGGGCCGCCGACCGCACCGGCGACGCGGCCGATGCCGAGGCGGGAACGGATCCGACGACGATCGCTCCGGCGGCGAGGAGCGCGGCGACGAACGTGCCGGGCGAGCGTCTCATCCGTCGCTCGCGGGCGTGCGTCCTGCGGCGTCGATGGCGAGGGCCGGGCCGCCCGCGAAGTACGCCAGCCACGACTCCGGGACCGGGCCGGCCTGGTCGGTCGTGTACCCGAGACGGTCGACGGCCTCCGCGCCGTCCGGGATCGCGTAGGCGGTCCCCGACTCGTCGACCAGCACATGCGCCGCCGCCTCGCCGTCGCCCACCCGGACCAGGGCTCCCGAGCCGATCGCCACCGCCGGCCGGGCCCGATCCGCCGGCAGTTCGGCGCCGGTCGCGGCGAGCACGGTGCGGCCCTCGTCGTCCAGGAGGGCGCAGGCGGCCAGCGGCTCCGCGAGCGCGGTCAGCGGCTCCGCGGGCCAGTCGTCTCCGCCGGCGGGCGAGCCCGTGGGCAGTGCCGCCAGCTCCGCCGGGGTCACCTCGCGCTCGGGACCCGCCGTCGCCCCGCTCCCGAGCAGGTACAGCTGGAACGCGAGCGGCGTGAGGGGCGCGGCCTCGCCCCGGCTGGTGATGACGTAGCGCTCGTCCGCCGGCCGTCCCTGCACGTGCACGATCTCGCCCGCGACGAGGTCGCTGTCCGGGATGCGCGTCCCCACGTCCCGCAGGACGATGGGGGAGAGGTTCCTGCCGGGAGGGAAGAGATTCAGCCAGCGGCCGTCCACGCGCGTGATCCCGGCGGTGCCGAGCCCTGCGGCGCGCAGGACGGCGTCCGCCTCGTCGGCGGGAACGGCGTACCGCAGTCCGCCGGCGATGACGAACAGGTCGCCGTCGCGGCGGACGACGACGCCGGCGCCCGGCTGCGCGGTCGCGATGGGCGAGGCGGCGACGGACACCGCGGCGCCGGCGTCCTGGTCCACGCACGCGGTCCACCCGGTGTTGTGCAGAGAGCCGGGCGCGGGAAGGTCGTCCGGGGCGCCGAGGATGCCGATCGGGGCCCCGACCTCGATGCCCTCCAGCGTGCCCTTGTCCGTGCTGACCACCGAGAACTCTTTCGCCGGGATGAGCAGGCGCGCGCTGGCGGTGTTGATCACCGGATGCAGCACGCCCTCGACGGAGACGTAGCGCGCGCCGGTGTCGGTGGCGATGATCAGGCGGTTGTTCTCCCATCCCTGCGGGAGCCCCGGGCGGAGCATCCCGAAGAACAGGCCGCCCAGCAGGAGCATCGCGGTCAGGGCGATGCCGGCAGCGACGGCCCGCAGCGGCTTGGCCGGCTCGAGCTCCTTGCCTCCGGGCGCCCCTCCGGTGAACGCCGACAGCAGGCGGCGGCGGCTGAAGCCCTGCGCCTCGATGAGCTCCTTCTTCGTCGCCATCGGCTACAGCAGTCCCGCCGTCACGACGCCGAGCGGCAGCACGAGCGCCATCGCGAGGATCTCGACCGTGTCGGCGAGGCGGGCCAGCCGCAGCCGCGCGCGCGGGCTCAGCAGGGTGAGGCCGACGAGCACCACGGTGGCGGCGATGAGCACGACCAGCAGGCCCAGGCGGAGCCCGGGCTGCGTGAGCGCGACGGTGAGCCCGGCGGCGGCGAGCCCGAGCGCGCCGAGGATCATCAGCGCGAGCACCCCGAGCCGCGCGTGCATCTGACGGGACTGGAACATCATCCCGACGAACGCGAGCAGGCACAGCAGCGCACCAGCCAAGCCCTCGGCGGCCACCAGCGGCGTGGCCGCGAGCGCGGCGAGTCCGAGCGCGGCGCGCAGGGAGATGAGGGTGCGCGTCCCGGCCGCGGCGCGCCGCTTGACGTCCTCGCCGTCGATCGGCTCGGGGACGCTGAAGACGTCCGCGTCGCTCTGCGGCGAGATGACCCGGATGCGGGTGGAGCCGAGGGCGAGCCACGGGATCCCGTTGGCCAGCGTGGCGCTCACGGCGAGCATCAGCGCATAGGGGGCGATGACGCTGCCGAACAGCGCGGCGGACGCCGCGGTGATCCCGATGACGGTGCCCAGCACGATCGGGATGAGATGGATCTCGGGTCTGTCCTTCGCGAGAGCGAGGCTCACTCCGCCCACGACGAGCAGACCCAGCCCGGCGGCTGCCAGCGGCCAGCCCCAGAGGGTCGTCGCGGGGGCGGCGAGATAGCCGGCCAGCCCGCCGTACGCGGCGGCGGCGAGCCCGAGGGCATGGCCCGCCTCCGGCTGGTCGAGGCGCAGGAGCACCGTGGCGACGACGAGGAGCACGACCGCTCCGGCGCCGGCGACGATCGCCGGCACGAGCCCGGCGCCGCTGGCCACGAGCAGCAGGCCGCACAGCGCCAGGAACGTGAGGCTGATCGCCAGCGCGGTGCGGGCGCTGTCCTTGGGCGTCCAGCTCCCGTGCTGCGCGGCGGTCGCGTCGATCACGGCCTCGACGACGTCGTCGTACACCCGAGGCTCGGAGACGAGGCCGCCGCGCACGAGGGTGAGCAGCTCGCCGTCGTGCACGCCCTGCGCGGAGGCGCCGAGAGCGGGGTTCAGCGGCGTCCCGTCGGCGCGGTGCAGGGCGTAGCCGCCGTGCGCGAGGGAGGGGTCGAGGACGCCGAGGCTCCGCGCGAAGCCCGGGATGATCTCGACGAGCGGCACCTGCGCGGGCACGCCCGCGTCGAGGCGCCGGTCGTCGCTGACGATCGACAGCCTCAGCACGGCACCCGCAGCGCTGCTGCCCTGGTCCATTGGATCCGGTTCCCCCACGCGGTCGTTGTGCCCCGGCGGAAACCGCGCCGGGGACAGCGACAACTCTATAAGGAGCACGCCCGGAGGCCGGAGGGGATCCATGGGGAGTTCTCCCCATGGATTCCGTCCGTGGCAGCGCCTACTGTCTTCCGTGGGGACATCACCGGGCGCTTCGGACACCTGGCCTCGAGTCCTCTTTCCGCACCCAACCGGAGGAGAGTGAGTAATGGCTGAGGTCATCTCTGCAGAGGAAGGCGCGCTCAGGAAGGGCGCACAGGCCGTCAACACCGCCAAGGCGGGCATCGACCAGCAGGTCAAGAAGGTCCGGGGCGAGATCGAGCAGGTCCGTGGCTACTGGACCGGCGGCGCCTCGGACTCGTTCCAGGGCCTGATGAACCAGTGGGACCAGAAGACCCGCCAGCTCAACGAGGTGCTGGTGACGCTCGAGGAGGCCCTGGCGGGCACCGAGCGCGACCAGGCCGCGACCGAAGAGCAGCACCGTGCCACCATCTCGGGCCTCGGCTCGATGATGTCGGGCGCCTGAGCGAAAGACAACGAGGGAGATCACGATGCAGTCGATGTCGGTGCGTCCGGAGCAGGTCACTGCTCTGGCGAATCAGATCCGCGGCGGTGCGAACGGCATCCGCTCGCAGCTGGACACCCTGGAGAGCGAGGTCGGCAAGCTCCGTGCCGCCTGGAACGGTGAGGCGCAGACCGCCTATGACCGGGCGCAGCGGGAGTGGAACGCCAAGCTCACCGAGCTGCAGCAGCTGCTGGAGCAGATCGCGACGAAGACCCAGGGCATGAGCGAGGAGTACGTCTCCCGCGACCGCTCGTCGGCGGGTCGCTTCGCGTAGGGTGACGACGTCCACGGGTGCGGCTCTTCGGGATCCGCACCCGTGGCGTGTCCGGTGCACGCCCCGGCCAGAGCGAGGCCCCGGGGCGTGCAGCGGACACGAGTCGACGGACATGAGTGAGAGGCGGACACGGACATGACGATCAGCATCCTCGTCGAGGGCGTCACCGGCGCCCTGACCAAGATCCTCCAGGCGATGGAGGAGTTCCCCGCCGCGGTCGAGGTGGCGATCTCCGAGGGCGGGACGAGCACGGTCACCAAGCCGTTCCGCGACGAGGTCCGGTACGCCGCACAGGAGATGAGCGATGTCACCGCGAAGATCATCACGGTCGTGAACGAGACCCAGGACGAGATCCGTGCCGCCGTGAAGAGGCTCATGGAGACCGATGCCGAGTTCGCCGACGAGGGGCGCCGCCTGCTGGCGCTGCTGGAGTCCGCCGAACAGGGCGGGGGGAGCCGTCCGTGACCTCCGCGCGTGCGCGTCGCACGGCCGCGGGTCTGGCGGCGGTCGCCGCCGTGCTCGCGGTCGGGGTCGTCGCGCCCGCGCACGCCGCGGACCAGCCGGTCCCCGGCGGGTGGTACATCGACCAGGGGGGCGTGCCCGAGGCCCACGCCGCGGGCTTTCGCGGTCAGGGCGTGACGATCGCGGTCATCGACTCGCAGATCAACCCCGACGTGCCCGCCCTGCGCGGCGCGGACCTGCGGGTGACCGAGCCGGCGTTCTGCCGCGGCGCCGGCGGTGCTGAGATCCCGGCCGTGTCCACCGACGGCCAGGTCGCCGATCACGGCACGCAGGTCGTGTCGACCATCCTCGGCACCGGCGCCGCAGGGGAGGGACAGTGGCCGGTGCGGGGGGTCGCACCGGAGGCGACGGTCCTGTACTACGCCGGGATGACCGGGAGGACCGCGGATGCGGACGCCGCGAGCCTGGAGTGCCTCGACGACCAGGGGACGAACATCCGTCTGGACGGGGCCGGGCACGCGTTCGAGGCGGCGCTGGACGCCGGAGCCGACATCGTCTCGATCTCGCTCAGCGGCCCGATCTCCGGCGTCCTCCAGGACGCGATCGCGCGCGCACACGCCGAGGGGGTCGTCGTGCTGGCGGCGATGCCGAACGACACGGGCGCGGTGACCTTCCCCGCGGGCCGCAACGGCGTCGTCACGGTCCAGGCGCTCGACGAGGCCGGGCAGATCATGGCCGGGGACAAGGGCATCGAGGGTGCGCCGCTCACCCCGAACACGAGCGAGTCGGTCGTCGTCGCCGCGCCGGGCATCGGGATCCTGGTGCCGGACGCCGGCGAGGGCTGGACGGCACAGGCGCTGGTGGACGGCACGTCCCTGGCGACGCCGATCGTCGCCGGCTCCCTGGCGGTGCTCAAGAGCAGGTTCCCCGAGGCGAGCGGCAACCAGCTGATCCAGACGATGCTGGGCACCACCGGCGGATCCCGGCACGAGCCGGCATGGCGGGACGACGTCGGCTACGGGCCGATCTCGCTCACGGGCATGCTGGCGGACGACCCGCTGTCCTATCCGGACGTCAACCCGCTCTTCGACAATCCGCAGTTCGAGCTCGCCATGGCGTACGGGCCGACGGCGGACGAGGTCGCGGCGGCGGGCGCAGAAGCACCCGCCACAGCACCGGAGACGGCCTCGACGACCGCGCCGGCCGAGACGGCGGCGCCGGCGCCGTGGGGGATGTGGGCGGTCGCGGGCGGCGCGCTCGTGGTCGTGGGCGGCGCGTTCGCGCTGGTCCTGGGGCTCGGCGCGTCGCGGCGCCGCCGGGCCGCGGCCGCCACGACGCCGCCGACGCCGACGGCCGCGACGGCGGCGGACGAGAACAGCCACGGTGTGCCGGGGGGCTACGCCGGAGCAGGACACGACGGAGGGAAGCGATGAGCGAGGCAGAGGACGAACTGAACCGGATCCGCGCGATCGAGGACTGGCGCATCCCCAAGGCGGGCGCGTTGCGGCTGTCGTTGCAGTCGCTGGACGCCGTGCTGAAGACGCTCACCGAGGCGGAGGGCGCCTGGGAGGGCGAGTCGGGGGCGGCAGTACGGGCACGGGTGACCCAGCTGCGGGCGAAGTTCACGGAGGTCGACGGACTCGTGTCGACGATCGCCTCGTCCATCGAGGCGGCGAACACCGCGCGCCGGACGGCGGTGTCGGCGGAGCTCCCGAGCGCGGAGGTCGACCCGTTCTGGGCGAACGCGGTGAAGGGGGCGTCGGTCGTGGTGCACCCCATCCTCGGCCCGCTGGCCGCGGACAAGGCGCTCGACCTCATCGGCGACTTCCTCGGCGGTCAGCGCGAGGAGCAGGCGCGTGCGGCGGTGAAGAGCGTCGAGACCGCGATCGAGGAGCCGCGGCGCAAGGTCGTCGAGGCCCGGGCCCGGCTCGCGCAGATCGACTTCAGCTCGAGCGGGGGGAAGACCCCGCCCCCGCCGCCCCCTGGCGGCACCACCGAGAACGAGGGCGGCACCGGCGGCGTCCCCGTCGGACCGACCGGCGGCCCCGGTGGGACCGGCGGCCCCGGAGGGACCGGCGGTCCCGGGGTCCCGCCGCCCTCGGTCCCGGACTACCCGGACGGCCCCCGGGATCCGGATGTCCCCGACTTCCCGGACGAGCCGGACGGCCCGAGCGACCCGGATCACCCGGATGACCCGGACGGGCCGCAGGATCCTGACTACCCGGATTACCCGGACGAGCCGGACGGCCCCCGGGATCCGGACTACCCGGACTATCCGGACGGTCCCGACGTCCCCGACGATCCTTCGGTCGACGACCCGAACCCGACCGGACGCGTCCCCGGCGGTCCCGAGGGGCCGGGCGGTCTGCGACCCGGAGGCACGGGACCCGGAGGATCCGTGCCGGGCGGTCACGCCCCCGGCGGGGGCGGCGGCATCGGCGGCGGCGCGCTGCCCGGGGCGATCGGCGGTGGCGGTGCGGGAGCGCTCGCGCTCGGCGCCGGCGCGAAGCTCGGTGGCGTGGGCGGTGTCGGCGGCCTGGCCGGTGCGAAGACCGGCGGGCTGCTCGGCCTCGGCGGAACCGGATCGAACGGCGCTGCCGGTACGGGATCCGGAGCCGGAGCGGGCGCCCGCGGCGGGATGATCATGGGAGCCGGCGGGACGGGATCGGACGAGAAGAAGCGTCCGCGCGCCGGGCTGGGGGGCCCGATCGCGCCGCGCATCGAGGACGACGAGGAGCCGCTGCCGCGGTCGAAGGGCTCCCGTGCGGGCTCACGCGACGACCGGGAGTGAGCCGTGCCCGCCGGTCGGCGCGCACCGGACGAGTAGGGTACTGCTGTGTCCGGGGGAGTGATCGAGCGGCGGCGCATCGCGCTGGCGGGCGGGCGGGGACGCGCCGACCTCGCGCTGCCCGTCGACGAGAGCCTGGCGCAGGCCCTGCGGGTCAGCGGTCTCGCCGGATCGGCCCGTCCCACGGTGCTCGGTCCGGACGGGTACGAGATCGATGCGGACACCCTCGGCGAGGATCTCGTCGAGGGCGGGCTGTACACCCTGGTCGACCCCGACGCGGTCGCGGGCGATGCGGACGTCGCACGGGGACGGGCCGACGAAGGGCGCGCGGACCATGGCGCCCGCTGGGTGCTGCTGGCGGTCGCGGCGGTGCTGCTCGTGGCCGCCGGCGCAGCGAGCGCGATCGACCCCCTGCTGCGCCTGATCGCCGGTCTGGTGGCCGCGGCGGGCGCCTTCGTGTCCGCGGTGGCCTGGACCGGCCGCACTGCGGACACGGACACCGACGCTCTGGCGCTGCGGGGCGTGGTCGCCCCGGCGGCGTTGTCCTTCGCCGCGGGAGCACTGCTGATCCCGGCGTCGCTCGAGGCAGCGGCGCACCTGTCGGTCGCCTCCGGCTTCCTCGCCGCCGCCGTCGGGACGGCGCTCGTCGCCCTGCTCACCGGGACGCGCGCGATCCGCGCGGCCGCGGGGACCGTGGCGATCCTGCTGGTCGTGTTCGGCGCGGTGTGGGGGATCGCGCTGCTGCTGCGCTGGGCCCCGCCCGACGCGGCCGCGATCTGCCTGGGCCTCGTGCCCCTGCTGCTGCGCGCGCTCCCCAGCGCCCTGGTGAACCTCCCCGACGGGGCGTTCATCGACTATCGGCACTTCATGAGCAACCGCTGGACCGTGCGCGGCGCGATCCCCGAGTCCCCGACGACGGTGGATGCCCTGGGCGTACGCGAGGTGGTGGCCGACTCCTGGGCGCGGCTGGGGTCGGGCACGGTCGTGCTCAGCCTCGTCGCCCTGGCGCTGGCTCCCGTCGTCCTGCTGCGGCCCTGGGGTTCGGACCCGTTCGTCGTCGGCGGCGGCATCGCGCTGCTGGTCTGCCTGGTGCTGTCCCTCCTGCTCGTGCCGCGGCACACCGGCTCGCGCCTGCTGCGCTGGGCGCCGCGGGCGTCGGCGGTCGGCGTGCTCGTCCTCGCGGCGGCGGCCGTCGCCGCCGGGACAGGACCCTGGTCGGGGGCCGGCGCCGTTCCCCCGCCGACGCTGCTGCTGATCGTCGCGAGCGGCCTGTTCCTCCTCGCCCTCCTCGCCGTCCTCGTGATCCGGCCGGTGTCCCGCGGCGCTCGCTCGCTCGCCTGGTCCCGGGTGGGCGATGCGTTCGAGGCGATCGCCGTCGCGCTGGCCCTGCCCGCCGCCCTGCTGCACGCGGATGTACTCACTCTCCTGCGTGGAATGATGGCAGCGTGAGCGGAATCGGAACGCCCCCGGGGGGCCGCGCCCGGGGAGCCGGGATCCCCGAACCCGTCTCCGTGATCATCCCCGACGCTCCGCCTGCCTCGTCGCCCGGTGCTGCGCGGTCCCGCCGGCGCCGCGGAACGGCGCCTGTGCCCCGCCCCCGCCCCACCGCGAGCGAGAGCGCCCTCGGACCCGCGTTCGCCGGCGTCCCCGCGGCGACCGGTGCCCGGCTGGCGGCCTTCACGATCGACGTCGTGCTCGTCGCCCTGCTCGCCGGCGGCGTGCTCTGGGCGACGCGCAGCCCGACCCTCGCCGTCGTGGTCGCCCTGCAGGTCGCCGTCGGGCTCGCGGTCGCCCTCGCCCGCACCGGCGCCACCCCGGGCAACCTGCTGCTGCGCCTGCGCGCCGCACGCAGTGACGGGCCCTTCTCCCCGGGGGCAGGGCGCGCGTTCGTCCGCGCGCTCATCACCGGGGCGGGCTTCGTCGTCGGCGTCGGGTCCTGGATCGTCGTCGCCTCCAGCGCCTGGGATCCGCTCGGGCGACGCCGCTCCTGGGCGGACCGCGCCGCAGACACCGTGGTCGTCGCGGCGCCCCGTCGCGGCGGCGCCTCCGCCCCGGCCGCCGTGGGCGGCGGGGCGACGCTGGCCCCGCCGCAGCTCATCAGCATGTCGGCTCGCCCGGCGGTGGACGAGGAGGAGGACGACGAGCCCGCGCCGCTGCGCGCCGCGCCGTCCGGCGTCCCGGCCGCTCCGGCTCCCGTCGTGTCCTCGCCCGCCATGTCCTCGCCGGCTGTGTCCGCGCCCGTCGCGGCGACGCCCGCCGCATCCCCGGATCCGGCGCGGGGCGCCCTGCTCCTCGTGTTCGACACCGGGCAGCGGGTGCGCATCGACCTTCCCGCCGCCGTCACGCTCGGACGCCGACCGGCGCCGACGGAGCCCGGCGACGTGCTCGTCGTGATCGACGACCCGGACAGCACGGTCTCCAAGAGCCACCTCCGCCTGGAGCACTCGCGCGGTCGCACCTGGGTGACCGACCTCGGCTCGACCAACGGATCCGACATCCTCGCCGATCAGGGCGGCCGGACCGAGCTCCCCGCGGGCACGCGCCTCGTGCTCGACGACGGCGACCGGGTGCGCGTGGGCGACCGGGTCTTCACGATCAACCTGCTGATGCCCGAGGCGGAGGGCGCGGCGGACCAGCCGCTGCGCGGCGCACGACGCGGTCGCGCCGCCGACCGGGAGAGGGGCGCACAGCCATGACCGGACCACGGCTCGCGCCGCCGCGCGTCCCCTCGGGGCGGCTCACCGTCCAGGCGCCGCCCGAGCTGCAGCCCAGCGAGGGCGGCTCGAACATGCTCGCCTCGATGCTGCCGATGCTCGGCAGCGTCGGCGCCGTCGTGATGGTCAGCATGTCCAACGCCGGGCCCACCGGGTTCCTCATCGGCGGCATGGTGCTCGTCTCGTCCCTGGGCTTCGTCGTGGTCAACGGTTGGCGGCAGCGGGCGCAGCGACAGGCGGCGACGCTCGCCGCGCGGCGGGAGTATCTGGCCTATCTCACCGAGCTCCGCACCTCGATCCGGGTGGCGGCCCACCAGCAGCGCCGGGGCGCGAACTGGCAGCTTCCCGCACCCTCGGCCCTGCCGTACATCGCCGAGGAGCGCACCCGCGTGGGCGAGCGCGCCCCGACCGATCCCGACTTCCTCTCGGTGCGCGTGGGGATCAGCGATCAGCCGCTGTGCATCACGCTGGAGGCGCCGGAGCTGCCCCCGCTCGCGCAGCTCGATCCGGTCGCCGCCTCCGCCGCGCACCGGTTCATGCTGACGCACGAGACTCAGAAGCAGCTGCCGCTCGGCGTCACGCTCGGCGACTACGCGCGCGTCGAGATCACCGGCGACGAGGAGGAGGCGCGGGGCCTCGCGCGGGCGATGCTCCTGCACGCCGCCACCCTCCACGACCCCGAGAACCTGCAGATCGTCATCGCCGCCGAGCCGGGGGTCCTGCCGCAGTGGGAGTGGGCGAAGTGGCTGCCGCAGACGCACTCGCGCACGGTCCGCGACGCCCTGGGCGCGGCGCGGATGATCGGGTCGGACCTGGCGGAGCTGGAGGCGATGCTCTCCCCGGAGGTCCGTGAGCGCTCCCGCTTCACGCGCAGCGCCGGCGCCCCGGCCCTGCCGCACGTCATCGTCCTCACGGACGGCGTGCCGGCGACCGGCGCGCTGCTGAGCCCGGACGGCGTCACCGGGGTGACCGTCATCGATCTGCCCCACAGCTGGGACGAGCTGGACGACGACAACACGCTGCGCGTCGCGCTCGCCGCCGGCGCCGGCGGCGCCGCCGAGCTCGTCAGCAGGCAGGTGCCCGCGCGGGAGTTCGTGCCGGATGCGATCAGCATCGTGGAGGCCGAGGCGACAGCGCGCCGGCTCATCTCCGTGCAGCAGGCCGCCTCGGACTCCCCGGCGGAGGCGTCGGCGACCCCGCGGGGACAGGCGGAGCTGGTCGACCTGCTCGGTCTCCCCGACGTCCGGGACATCGACTTCGACGCCGCGTGGGCGGGCCGCCTGGAGCGCGACCGCCTGCGCGTCCCGATCGGCCAGGCCGACGACGGCACGCCGCTGATCCTCGACATCAAGGAGTCCGCCCAGCAGGGCATGGGGCCGCACGGCCTCATCATCGGCGCCACGGGATCCGGCAAGTCCGAGGTCCTGCGGACTCTCGTGCTGGCACTGGCGCTGACCCACTCGCCGGAGCAGCTGAACTTCGTGCTCGTCGACTTCAAGGGCGGGGCGACCTTCGCGGGCATGGCGGGCATGCCGCACGTGTCGGCGATCATCACCAACCTCGGCGAGGAGATCTCGCTGGTCGATCGCATGCAGGACGCCCTGCAGGGCGAGATGGTCCGCCGCCAGGAGCTCCTGCGCGCCACCGGTCCCTTCGCGAACGTGGCCGACTACGAGAAGGCGCGCCGTGCGGGGCGCACGGATCTCGCGCCGCTGCCGGCGCTGCTCATCGTCGCGGACGAGTTCTCGGAGCTCCTGGCCGCGAAGCCGGAGTTCGTGGAGACGTTCGTGAACATCGGACGCCTGGGCCGGTCGTTGCAGGTGCACCTGCTCCTGAGCTCGCAGCGTCTGGAGGAGGGCAAGCTCCGCGGTCTCGACTCGCACCTGTCGTACCGGATCGGCCTGCGCACGTTCTCCGCCTCCGAGTCCCGTGCCGTCCTCGGCGTCCCCGACGCCTATCACCTGCCGCCCCAGCCCGGCGTGGGATTCCTCAAGTCCGACACCGAGTCGATGACCCGGTTCCGCGCGGCCTACGTCTCCGGCCCGCCGCCACGGCGCCGCCGCGCGACTCCGGGAAGCCGCCGCGGGGCGCAGGCCGCCGCCGTCGAGCTGTTCACCGCCGCGCCCGTGCGCGTCCCGCAGACCCCCGCCCCGCAGCCGGAGGAGCCGGCACCCGCCGCCGAGCCCGAGAGCCAGCGCAGCACGTTCGAGCTCGCCGTGGAGCGGATGAGCGGCCGCGGCCCGGCCGCGCACCAGGTGTGGCTCCCCCCGCTGGAGACGCCCACCACCCTGGACGCGCTGTTCGGCGACCTCGTCGAGGACCCGCAGCTCGGGCTCGTCTCGCCGCGCTGGCGCGCCGTCGGCGGGCTCACCGTGCCGCTCGGCATCGTCGACGTGCCGCTCGAGCAGCGCCGCGAGAACCTCGTCGTCTCCCTGGGCGGCGCGGCCGGGCACATGGCGATCGTCGGGGCGCCGTTGAGCGGCAAGAGCACCCTGGCGCGCACCACCGTCGCCGCCCTCGCGCTGACCCACACGCCGCGGGAGGTGCAGTTCTTCGTCATCGACTTCGGCGGCGGCAGCTTCGCCGGCATGCAGCGTTTCGCGCATCTGAGCGGCCTGGCGACGCGGTCCGAGCCCGATGTGGTGCGCCGGACGGTGTCGGAGATCACCGGCCTGCTCAACCGGCGCGAGGTGTACTTCCGGCAGAACGGCATCGACTCGATCGACACCTACCGCCAGCGGCGGGCGCAGGGCCTCGTCGACGACGGCTACGGCGACATCTTCCTCGTCGTGGACGGGTGGGGGACCCTGCGCTCCGAGTTCGAGCTGCTGGAGCCGCAGATCCAGGCCATCGCCGCCCGCGGCCTCACCTACGGCGTGCACGTGATCCTCACCGCCGCCCGGTGGATGGAGGTGCGCGCCAACATCAAGGACCTGATCGGCACCCGCATCGAGCTCCGGCTGGGGGACCCGAGCGACTCCGAGGTCGACCGCAAGGCGGCGGCGAACGTCACCAGCCTCCCCGGACGGGGACTCGACGCCCGCGGGCTCCAGATGCTCACCGCGATCCCCCGCGTCGACGGGGTCGAGGACGCCTCGACCCTGGCCGACGGCATCGCGCAGCTCGTCGAGCGGGTCGGCGCGGCATGGCCGGGCGCGGCGGGACCCAAGCTGCGACTGCTTCCGGAGCGCATCACCCATGCCGAGCTGCGGGCTCTCGCCGCGGAGCGCGGCGGAGGCGTGGAGCCGCGGGAGATGCTCCTGGGCATCGACGAGGCCGATCTCGCCCCGGTCTCGATCGACCCGATCGCCGAGCCCCTGCTGTACCTGTACGGCGACGCGGACTCCGGGAAGTCGTCGATGCTGCGCGGCGTCGTCCACGAGATCATGCGGCTGTACGGGCCGAAGGAGGCGAAGATCTTCGTCGTCGACTACCGGCGCGCGCTGCTCGGCGAGATCCCCGAGGACTACCTGGGGGCCTATCTCACCTCGCACGAGCTCGCCGAGGGCGGCATGGGCGAGCTGGCGGCGTTCTTCCGCAGCCGCATGCCCGGGCCGGACGTCACGCCCGAGCAGCTGCGCAGCCGGTCGTGGTGGACGGGGGCGGAGGGGTTCGTGCTCGTGGACGACTACGACCTCGTCGCCACGTCGCAGGGCAACCCGATCGCGGTCCTCGCGCCGCTGCTGGCGCAGGCGGGGGACCTCGGCCTGCACGTCATCCTCACCCGGCGCACGGGCGGGGCGAGCCGCGCGGCGTACGATCCGATCATCCAGCGGATGACCGATCTCGGCGCCACCGGCATCCTCCTCAGCGGGAATCCCGAGGAGGGCCAGCTCATCGGCAAGGTGAAGCCGGTGCCGGCGATCCCGGGCCGCGCGCAGATCGTCAGCCGGGACCGCGGCGTGATCGCCGCGCAGATGCTCTGGGTGCCTCCGCAGTACGGCTGAGCAGGCTCCCGCGCGGGCGCCGTCGCCCGATGAGGGATGCCGATGGGGAGAGCTCCCCATCGGCATCCCTTAAGGCGGCGGTTAGGATGTCCTCCGGGTCCTCGCGTCCTCCGCCATCCTCGGCGGAGCGATCGCGCGGTCTCGCCATGCCGACCGGAGATCAGCAGAGCGCAGGGGGATTGCGTCGTGAAGTCGTTGCGATGGGGCCGTGCACGCCCGAAGACGATCGCGTCGATCGCGGGCGTCACCGTGGCCGCCGTCGCGGTCACCGGCATGGCGCTCGCGTACGAGGGAAACCCCACCGCCGAGGTCGATCTGCACGACGGCGGCGTCTGGATCACGAAGAGCTCCAGCATGCTCGTGGGCCACTTCAACAACGAGTCCCGCGTGCTCGACGGCGGTCTGCGCGCGGCCGGCGACCAGTACGACGTGCTGCAGGACGGCGGGACGGTCCTCGTCTCGGACACGAGCGCCTCGACGCTGACCGCCGTGGACCCGGCGCGCGTCGCGATGAACGACTCCGTCCCGGTCCCCGGCGGCGCGAAGATCGCGCTCGGCGGGACGACCGTGGCGATCCTGGAGCCCAAGGAGGGCAAGCTCTGGGCGGTGCAGGCCGGCGGCCTCGGCGCCTTCAAGGCGGCGGGCAGCGATCCGGTCGCGACCCTCGGCAAGGGCGCCGACGTGGCCGTGGGGCAGGACGGCACCGTGTACGGCGTGTCCGCCGAGGACGGCACGGTCGTGACCGTGGCCATGAGCCCGCAGGGCGAGGCGGAGAAGCCGTCCTCCACTCCGATCGAGCTCCCGAAGGACGCCGAGCCGCGCATCACCGTGGTCGGCACCCGTCCCGTGGTGCTGGACGCCGCGTCCGGCGCGCTGCGCGGCCCGGGGATCGAGGCGGAGATCGAGGACGCCGACGGCGCCGTGCTGCAGTGGCCGTCCGCGGACGCGCCGGGCGTCACGATCGCGACCCCGAAGAGTCTCGTGACGGTGCCCTTCGACGGCGCGGAGCCGGTGGTCCGGGAGGCCGGCGGCGAAGGGGCGCCGGCGGTTCCCGCGGTGGTGAAGGGCTGCGCCTACGGTGCGTGGGCCGGCTCCGCCCGGTTCGTCCGCGACTGCGCAGGAGGTGACGCCGATCTCGAGGCGGCCATCGAGGGCGCCGAGGGCAGCACCTCCCTCACGTTCCGCGTGAACCGCGACGTCGTCGTGCTCAACGACATCATCGGCGGCGCGGCCTGGCTCGCCGCCGACAGCCTGCAGCGCGTCGACAACTGGGAGGTCATCACTCCGCCCGAGGGCGAGTCGGAGGACAACCAGGAGACCTCGGAGGAGACGGTCGAGACGACGCTCCCCGAGCGCAGCGAGCAGAACACCCCGCCGATCGCGACGGACGACGAGTTCGGCGTGCGCCCGGGCCGGACCACGCTCCTGCCGGTGCTCGACAATGACACCGACGCGGACGGGGACGTCCTCGTCGCCGCCCTGGAGGGGGATCAGCCGGGCCTGGGCCGCGTGGAGCCGATCAACAACGGCGGCGCCCTCCAGATCGCCGTCCCCGAGGACGCCACGGGCGGCGGGTCCTTCCGCTACGGCATCGACGACGGGCGCGGGGGCACGGCGCAGGCGAACGTCCAGCTCTCCGTGCACGACTGGAGTGTCAACGCCGCCCCCACTCCGAAGCGGACCACGTCCCTGGCGGTCGAGACGGGCGGCACGGTCTCGTACAACGTCCTGCCGGACTGGATCGACCCGGACGGCGACGACGTCTACCTCAAGGCGGTGACCGCGGCCGAGGGCGACGAGGTGGACTTCACCACGGACGGGCAGATCACCTACCGCGCGGTGGCGAGCCTGCAGGGGCGCAAGGACATCGAGATCGTCGTCGCGGACGGGCAGAACGAGTCGGCCGTGGGCGTGCTCCGCCTGGACGTCCGGCCCGCGGGCTCCACCATGCCCAAGACGAACGCGGACCACGTCGTCACGCGTGCGGGGGAGTCCGTCACGGTGGCCCCGCTGACCAACGACACCAGCTCCGGCCGGGAGGCGCTGCGCCTCGCCCGGATCGACGAGGTCCCCGGCGCGACGATCACACCGGACTTCCCGAACAAGACGTTCACGTTCCAGGCGGACGCCCCCGGGGTGTACTACGCGCAGTACCTCGTCAGCGCGGGCCCGAACGCGGTGCCGGGCCTGGTCCGCGTCGACGTGCTGGACAAGTCCCAGGAGGATCTGCCGCCCGTGGCGGTCCGCGACGTGGCGCTGCTGCCGACCGGCGGTGACGTGCTCGTGGGCGTGCTGAACAACGACACCGAGCCGTCCGGCGGGATCCTCGTGGTGCAGTCCGTCACCGTGCCCCCGCAGAGCGGCATCAGCGTGTCCGTGCTGAACCACGAGACGCTGCGGATCACCGACCAGGGGGCCCTCGAGGACCAGGTGCGGATCAGCTACCGCATCTCCAACGGCTCGAAGACGGCCGAGGGCGACGTGATCGTCATCCCCATCCCGGCCCCGGAGAAGCTCCTGCCCCCGGTCGCGAACGACGACCAGGTGGTCGTCCGCGCCGGTGACGTCGTCAACATCCCCGTGCTGGACAACGACACGCACCCGAACGGGGACGCGCTGCACCTCGCGCCGGACCTCGTGGAGCCCTTCGTCGACCCCGCGGACGGCGAGGCGTTCGTCTCCCAGGACCTGCTCCGCTTCCGGGCCGGGCCCGAGGCGAAGACCGTCTACGCCACCTACGAGGCGATCGACACGACGGGGCAGAAGGACGCCGGGTACGTGACCATCCAGATCCTGCCCCTGGACGCGGAGGAGAACACGGCCCCGCGCCCGAAGGACATCACGGTCCGTGCGCTGAGCGGCTCCAGCGTCCGCGTCGCGGTGCCGCTGGACGGGCTGGACGCCGACGGCGACTCGGTGGAGCTGTTGGGCCTCGCGTCGGCGCCGAAGAAGGGCGAGGTCTCCGAGGTCGGGACCAACTACCTCGTCTACGAGGCGTTCGCGGACTCCGCGGGCGCGGACACGTTCACCTACCGCGTCCGGGACCGGCTCGGCAAGGAGGGCACGGCGTCGATCCGCGTGGGGATCGCCCCGGGGACCGACACGAACCAGGCGCCGTACGCCGTCAAGGACTCGATCGTCACCCGGCCGGGGCGCACGGTCGCGGTGCCGGTGCTGGCCAACGACTCCGACCCCGAGGGCGACCCGATCGGCCTCGTGACGGACGGCGTCGAGGTGCCCGACGTGGCGGGGCTGTCCGCCGAGGTCTCCGGCGACCGCCTGCTCGTCACCGCGCCCGACTCCCCGATGGAGACGTCGGTGCAGTACACGATCGCGGACGAGCGCGGTGCGACGGCCACGGCGCCGCTGCAGATCACCGTGGCCGAGGACGTGCCGCTCGTCGCGCCCATCGCCCGCGACGACCGCGTGCTCGTGGAGGACGTCACCGACGACCTGACCGTCGACGTCGCGGTCCTCGACAACGACGAGGACCCGGACGGCGTCGTGGACGACCTCGAGCTCGAGGTCGAGGACGGAGGGGTCATCCGGGGCGACCGGTCCATCCGGGTCACCGTGGGCGAGGAGCGCCAGCTCATCCGCTACACCGTGACCGATCTCGACGACCAGCAGGCCTCGGCGTTCATCTTCGTCCCGGCCCGCGACGAGCTGCGCCCGACGCTGACCTCGACGAAGCCCGTCGAGGTCAAGAGCGGGGAGCGCGTCGACCTGCCGCTGTCGGAGTACGTCACGGTCGCCGGCGGCGGGACCGCGCGGATCACCGAGGCGGCCAAGGTGAGCGCGGTGAACTCCGACGGCTCGTCGCTCATCAAGGACGAGACGACCCTGACGTACGCGTCCAAGAACCGCTATTTCGGCAGGGACGCGCTGACCTTCGAGGTCACCGACGGCACCGGGCCGGACGACCCGGAGGGACGCAAGGCGACGCTGACGATCCCGATCTCGGTCCTCCCGCCCGACAACCAGCCGCCGACGTTCACCAACGGCGAGGCCACCGTCGCCCCCGGCGAGCAGCCGGTGACGGTGGACCTGGCCGCCCTCACCGAGGACCCCGACCCGGACGACATGAAGGGCATGGCGTACACCCTGGTCGGTCAGCCCCGCGGCGGCATCACCGCGCGCGTCGAGGGCTCCACGCTGTCCGTGGAGGCCGGCTCCAGCGTGCCGAAGGGCACGACGGGGACCGTCCGCATCCGGGTCGACGACGGCACGACCGACCCGATCGAGGGCTCGATCTCGGTCACGGTCTCGGCCTCGACCCGGCCGTTGCCGGTGGCGAACGAGGACACCGTGCCCCAGGCGGACCAGGGCAAGGAGATCTCGATCCCGGTCCTCGCGAACGACGTCAACCCGTTCCCGGAGACACCGCTGGTGATCACCGCGGCGAACGCCGAGACGGGCAGCGGCACCGTGCGGCGAGACGGCGACAACATCGTCGTCCAGCCGGCAGCGACCTACGTGGGGCCGCTGATCGTGCGCTACCGGATCCAGGACGCCACGAAGGACCCAGACCGCGAGGTCGACGGGCGCATCGTGATCACCGTGCAGGGCGTGCCCGACGCCCCGAGCACCCCGCGCGTCACGAGCGTGCAGGACCGCACCGCCGTGCTGTCCTGGTCCCCGCCGGCGAACAACGGTGCCGAGATCACCGGCTACACGGTCACCTCGCTCGCCGGGAACTACACCAAGGCGTGCGGCTCGACGACGTGCACGCTGGACGGGCTGACCAACAACGTCGAGTACACGTTCCAGGTCGTCGCCACGAACCGCGTGGGCGACAGCGAGCCCTCGCGCCCGTCCGAGGTGGCGCGTCCGGACGCGCGGCCGGACACGCCGAACCCGCCCGCGCTGAAGTTCGGCGACAAGTCCCTCGGCATCTCGTGGGCGACGCCGTCCACCCCGGGCTCGCCGGTCTCGTCCTACACGCTGGAGATCTCTCCCGCGCCGCCGAACGGCGTCGCGACGAAGACGGGGATCACGGGCAACTCCTACACGTGGGAGGGCCTGGAGAACGGCGCTTCCTACCAGGTGCGCGTGCGGGCCCACAACCGCGCCCCCGAGCCGTCGAGTTGGAGCGCGTGGTCGGCGGACGAGATCCCCGCGGGCCCTCCGGGCGCGCCGGGCACCCCGACCGCGAAGAGCGCGCCCTCCGTCGGCGCCCAGGCGCAGATGACCGTGAGCTGGGAGGCGGCCTTCGCCAACGGCGACGCCGTCGACTCGTACGAGGTCCAGGTGGTCCGCGGCGGCACCGTCGTGCAGACCGTGCCGCGCGTCACCGGCCTCCAGCAGACGGTGACCGTTGACACCTCGACGACCGACTACACCTTCCGCGTCCGCGCGCACAACAAGGCGGGGTGGGGCGCGCTGTCCGGCGCCTCGAACCCGCAGCGCGCGTTCGGCACGCCGGGGCAGCCGACGATCACGGCGACGGCGGAGCGCGACGGGTACGTGGAGGTGCAGTACGCGCTGGAGAACACGAACGGGGCGAACCCAGGCGAGGTCCACTACGAGTACAGCCTGGGAAACGGGTGGAGCCGGGACTGGGACGGCACGCGCATCGCGGCCGCCAACAACGGCGAGTACTACGTGCAGGTGCGCGCGTACTCCGCCGTCGGCGGCCAGGAGTCGCAGCCCGGGGAGCCGTCCGCGGCGGCGGGGCCGCTCCGGCCGTTCGGCCCGGTGAAGGACCCCGGCGCCACGGCGACGAACCTCGGCACGTCGGTCCGGCTGACCTGGTCGGCACCGCCGGACAACGGCCGCACCATCCAGGTCATGCAGATCAGCATCGACGGGGGCGCATGGGAGAACGTGGGGCGCGACGGCTCCCGCGACGTCGGCAACGGGTACCAGCAGCGCCACACGATCGCGGTGAAGGCCATGGACACCGAGGGACAGTGGTCCAGGGAGATCTCGGCGTCCGCGGTCACGAACGATCCTCCGCCTCCGCCTCCGCCCGCCGAGGCCTGGCTGACCCGTCGGAAGGGGGACACCCCGAACTGCGGGAACTCCTCCTGCGGCCTCTACGTCGTGAACACGAAGAACTTCCCCGCGGGCAACTACCTGGTCACCTGCATGATCGACGGCGCGATGATGGGCGGCGGATACCGGCCGGACGTGGTGTACGTCCCGTCGGACGGCAAGGTCAACCTCACCTGCTACCAGGGGTTCCCCGAGTCCATGGCCTCGGTGAAGATCGACGGCTGGGGCGAGACCACTCCCGTCAAATGGAAGAACGTCCCATGGGCGTGATCCCGCCCGGCGACGCGCGGACGCCGCGCCTTCCTTCCCCCACGCCCACGCGCTTCACCACGCACACGAGAGGAATCCCCTCCTGATGACCATGACCCCCGAACAGGCCGCCTGGTTCCAGGGCACGTTCCAGCGCCTCGTCGACAACGTCGACCGCGCGCTCCAGGGCAAGCGCGACGTGGTGAGCCTCGTGCTGGCCTCGATGCTCGCCGAGGGCCACGTGCTGCTCGAGGACGCGCCGGGCACCGGCAAGACGAGCCTCGCCAAGGCGCTCGCCGCCACCGTGCAGGGAACGAGCACGCGCATCCAATTCACGCCGGACCTGCTGCCCTCCGACGTGACCGGCGTGACGATCTACGACCAGCAGTCGCACACCTTCACCTTCCACCGCGGGCCGGTGTTCGCCTCGATCGTGCTGGCGGACGAGATCAACCGCGCCTCGCCGAAGACGCAGTCGGCGCTGCTGGAGGTCATGGAGGAGTCCCGGGTGACCGTGGACGGCACGGCCCACGAGACGGGGCGCCCGTTCCTCGTGATCGCGACGCAGAACCCCATCGAGCAGGCGGGCACCTACAAGCTGCCCGAGGCGCAGCTGGACCGTTTCCTCATCAAGACCTCGATCGGCTACCCCGACCTCGACGTGACCGCGGCGATCCTCGCCGGCTCCGCCGACCGGAACCCGTCGGCGCACCTGACGCCGATCATCACGACGAACGCCGTCGCGGACATGGCCGACCTGGCCGCCTCCGTGCACGTCGAGCCGGCGGTGCTGCGCTACATCGCCGAGCTCGTCGAGGCCACACGCGCCGACGGGGCGATCCGGCTGGGCGTGTCCGTCCGAGGCGCGCTCGCGATGGCCCGGATCGCGAAGGTCTGGGCGGCGGCGCACGGGCGTCACTACGTCCTCCCCGACGACGTCAAGGCGCTCGCCCGCCCGGTCTGGATGCACCGGCTCCTGCTGGACGCGGAGGCGGAGTTCTCCGGCACCACGGCCGAGACCGTGATCGCGCGGGTCGTCGACGCGGTCCCCGCGCCGCAGGCCCGCACCGCGGCCTGACCGCCGGCCGTCCCCGAGTCCCCGAACGGAGCCCCGTGAGCATCGAGACCGCCGCCCCCGAACGCGAGGCGGGCTGGCGCGACGTCGCCGCCCTCGTCCTCGCGCGCGTCGGCGCGCGTCTGCGTGCCGTGACGGCGGTGTTCCGGCCGCTCGCCTGGGTGCTGGTCGGCCTCGCGCTGGGGCTCTGGATCCTCGGCCGCGTGCTCGGATGGTCGGAGCTCACCGTCGCCGCCGTGGTGATCGCTGCCGCTCTCGCGCTGTGCGCGCTGTTCCTCATCGGTCGGACGACGTACGACATCCGCCTGGACCTCGCCCGCACGCGTGTCGTGGTCGGGGAGCGCGCCTACGGCGGACTCCTGCTGTCCAATCCGGGGACGCGCGCGATCCTGCCGTCCCGCGTGGTGCTGCCCGTCGGCGCCGGTCGCGGCGAGTTCGGCATCAAGCGGCTCGCGCCCGGGGAGGAGGCCGAGGAGCTGTTCGCGATCCCGACCCAGCGCCGCGGCGTGGTGCAGGTCGGACCGGTCAGCATCGTCCGCGGCGATCCGCTGGGCCTGTTCGAGCGGGCGCATCGCCGCGACGAGCCGCGGGACCTGTACGTGCACCCGCGGACCATCCTCTTCGACGGCCAGTCCCTCGGCTTCCTCCGGGATCTCGACGGCCTCCCCGCCGCCGACCTCTCGCGCGACGACGTGTCGTTCCACGCGCTCAACGAGTACCAGCCCGGCGACGACCTCCGTCGCGTGCACTGGCGCTCGACGGCGCGCACGGGCACGTTGATGGTCCGCCAGTACGAGGAGACCCGGCGGTCGCACTTCGTCATCGGGCTGAGCCGGTCCGCCGGCGACTACGCCGACCCCGACGAGTTCGAGCTCGCCGTGTCGCTGGCCGGGTCGGTCGGGCTCCGCGCGATCCGCGACTCCCAGCACGTCGAATTGCGGGTGCAGGGGCGAGCCCTCCCCGCCGGCACCGGCAAGCAGCTGCTGGACTCCCTGGCCGGAGTCGAGTCGTCCCGCCCGCGCGAGGGCGGCATCGCGACGCTCGCCGGCGTCGTGGCGGCGAACATGCCGCTCGCCAGCGTCGTCGTGCTCGTGTGCGGCGGGCGCGTGGATCCGGAGGACCTGCGCGCGGCGTGCGCGCGGCTGCCGTACGGCTCGCGCGTGCTCGTCCTCGTGGCCGACGCGGGCGCCGCGCCGTCCCTGCGGCGGATCGCGGACGCGGACGTGGTGACCGTGGGGGCCCTCGAGGAGCTCCCGCTGGCGCTCGGGAAGGTGCTCTCGTGAGCGGCGCGGGAGCGACGACGCGTGCCGGAGCCCGGGGCGCGCGCGGACGCGGCGCGCTTCCGCCGACCCGCCGCCTGGTGCTCGACCTCGTCGCCGTCGGCCTGCTGCTCGGCGTCGGGATCGCCGGGTGGTGGCCCTCCTTCGGCGGCCCCGCGTTCCTCCCCGCGGCGATCGGCGGCGCCGTGCTCGGCCTCGCGATCGCGGTCGTCTGCGCGTGGCGCCGGTGGGGCGTCCTTCCGGCGGCAGGACTCACGGCGGCCGCCTACCTCGTCCTCGGCGGCCCCCTCGCCCTGCCGCAGACGATGATCGCCGGCGTCGTGCCGACGCTGCGGACGGTCCAGGAGCTCGTGGTCGGCGTGGTCACGGCCTGGAAGCGCCTGCTCACGACCGTCGCGCCGCTCTCCGGGGCCGACGGGCACCTGCTCGTGCCGTTCCTGCTCGCGCTCGTCGCGGCGGTGCTGGCCGGATCCCTGGCGCTGCGCCGCCGTCGTGCGGGCTGGGCGCTGATCCCCGCCGGCGCGCACCTCCTCCTGGTCCTCGCTCTCGGCACGCCGGAGCCGGCCGCCCCGGTGGTGCAGGGCGGGGTGTTCGCGATCACGGCGATCACCTGGCTCGCGCTGCGTCAGGCCCCCTCCGGGGAGGGCGCGGCCGTGCCGATCGCGTCGGCTGCGGACACCGACGAGCCGGGCCGAGGGGTCCTCGGCTCCGCACTCCGTCGTCGCCGCCTGATCGCGGGCGCGGCGGTGCTGGCACTGGCCGGCGGCGTCGGCGCGGCCACCGCGGCGGTCGCGGCGCCGACCGAGCCGCGACACGTGTTCCGCGACGTCGTCATCCCGCCGTTCGACGTGCACCAGTACCCGAGCCCGCTGCAGGGCTTCCGCGGCTACGTGAAGGACCATCGCGAGGACACGCTCTTCACCGTCGAGGGGCTGCCCGAAGGTGCGCGTGTGCGCCTGGGCACCATGGACCAGTACACCGGCGTCGTCTACGACGTCTCGGATCGGGGCATCGGCTCCTCGGGCGGGTTCACCCCGCTGCGCGGCAACATGTCCGCCGACGCCGAGGGGACGCCGGTGACCCTGCGGTTCTCGGTCCAGGACTACCGCGGGGTCTGGGTCCCGGACGCGGGCGCGGTGCGCGAGATCGCCTATGGCGGCACCCGCGGCGAGGAGCTTCGCCGCAGCACCTACTACAACGACGCCACCGGGACCGCCGTCACGACGGCTCGCCTCGGCGAGGGCGACTCCTACACCGTGGAGACGATCCTGCCGCGCGAGTTCTCCGACGAGGAGCTGGCGGATCAGGGGTTCGGCCACGTCGTGATGCCGAAGCAGAGCGGCGTCCCCGACGACGTCGCGACCCTCGCGTCGGAGGCGGTGGAGAACGCGAAGACGCCGATCGAGCAGGTCAGGGCGCTGGAGACCTACTTCCACGAGGGCGGCTTCTTCAGCCACGGCCTCGACGGCGAGGTGCTCTCGCGCGCCGGGCACACCGCGGAGCGGCTGAGCACTCTCCTCGCCGGGGACCAGATGATCGGCGACGACGAGCAGTACGCCGCGCTGATGGCGCTGTTCGCGCGCGAGCTCGGCATGCCGGCCCGCGTCGTCATGGGGTTCTACCCCGAGGAGGGCAAGGAGAGCGGCACGTTCGCCGCGACGGGCGACGACGTGCACGCGTGGGTCGAGGTGAACTTCGATCGTGCGGGATGGGTCGTGTTCGATCCGACGCCGCCGGAGGATCAGGTCCCGAACGAGCAGACCACCAAGCCGAAGGTGAACCCGAAGCCGCAGGTCCTGCAGCCGCCGCCCCCGCCCCAGGAGCCGGTGGACCTCCCGCCGACGCTTCCGGACCAGCGCGAGGGCGAGGACGGCAGCTCCGAGATCCTGGGCATCATCGGGATCATCCTGGCCGTCGCCGGCGGCGTCCTGCTGCTGCTTGCGATCCTGCTCGCGCCGTTCATCGTCATCGGGGCGTGGAAGGCCGCCCGTCGGCGCAAGCGGCGCACGGCGGAGGCGGCCGCCGACCGGATCAGCGGAGGCTGGGACGAGCTGGCCGATCGCGCGGTCGACTACGGAGCGCGGATCCCCGCCGGAGCGACCAGGGCGGAGGAGGCGGAGCACGTGGCGCAGTCGCTCACGCTGCCTGCGGCCACCGTCCTCGCCGACCGGGCCGATGCGAGCGTGTTCGGTCCGACGGACCCGACGCCCGAGGACATCGACGCGTTCTGGGGCGAGGTCGACGAGATCGTCGGCGGCATGGGGAGGCAGGCCGGCCTGCGGCGCAGACTCGCCGCCCGGCTGAGCCTGCGTTCGCTGCTGGGCGGCTCCCGGCTGTCGCGGGGCGTCGGCGCGCTGCGCGCCGCGGCGACCGAGCGCGTGCGCCGCAGACCTGGCACGATCGGGGGAGGCGCCGCCGCCCGACCCGGTGACGCCGCCCGCGATGACGGCGACAGCGAGAGCGAGACATCATGACGAACCCGGCCGCCCCGACCGGCGCCGCGACGGCGGTGCCGGTCGCCGCCCCGTCCCGCCGGGCGCTCGCGTACCTCGTCGACGCCGGGATCGGCGCCGTGATCGGCGGCGTCGGCTACGGGATCACGCTGGCATCCGTGCTCGGCGCGACCGACCTCACGGCTCTGCTGGCGACGATGAGCCTCGGGCTCGGCATCGTCGGTCTCGCGCTGCTGGCCTGGTTCCTCGTCTGCACCGCCCTGCAGGGCTCCTCCGGCGGGTCGGTCGGCATGCGCCTGCTGGGACTGCGGCTGGTGCGGGAGGAGGCGCCCGCGGAGCCTCTCGGCTTCGGGCGGGCGCTGGTGCGCAACCTCCTGTTCGCCGTGACGGCGGCGATCGTCGTCGGCTACTTCACGCCGCTGTTCGACGGCAGCGGGCGGTTCCAGGGGTGGCACGACCGGGCGGGACGGGCGCTCATGCTCGACGTCCGTTCGCTGCGATCCCCCGCCGTCGCCGCGGCGACACCGGCGGCGGGGGAGGCCGCGTCGGTCGTGCCCGCGGAAGCCCCGGGAACGGAGACCGTGGCGATCCCGGGCCTGCCGCCCGTGCCGCCGCGGCCGCCCCTGCCGGTTCCGGCGGAGGATCCGGAGTTCCCGGACGAGACGGTCGTCTCGGGTCCCGCCGTCGCCGAGTCCGCCGATCCTGTTCCTGCGACTCCCGTTCCTGCGGCTCCTGTTCCTGCGGCTCCTGACGATGCGGGCCGAGCCGCCGCGGCGGCCGCGCCGGCAGAGGCCGACGTCATGATCACGACGGTCCCCGGGATCAGCCCGGCCGTGGCCCCGCGCCCCGAGCCGCCGGTGACGGGACCGGAGGCGATCCCCGCCCCCGCGCCCGTCGTGCCGTCGATCCCGCCGACCGACGACGCGCCGTCCGACGAGGCGCCGCCCGCTCCCGCGCCGCAGATCCCCGGCGAGGAGGACGACCTGGAGGACACGCGGCTGAGCGTGCCCGGTCACCGGCTCGTCTTCGTGTGGGACGACGGCACCCGCTCGCTCGTCTCCGGCCGCACCGTGTTCGGCCGCAACCCCGCCGAGGACGACGGGGCGACGCTCGTCGCGGTGCGCGACGAGACGCTGTCGCTGTCGAAGACGCACTTCGAGGCGGCGGCGGAGGCCGTCGGCGGCTGGGTGCTCGACCGGCACTCGACCAACGGGCTGACGATCGTCCGCGACGGCGTACGCATCGCGTGCCCGCCCGGCGAGCGGGTCCGTATCCGGCTGGGGGATGCGATCCAGATCGGCGAGCGGATCGTCACCGTCGGAGGCTACGCATGATCGCGCCGGTCGTGGTCTCGGTGGGCGCGGCGACGCACACCGGACTGCGGCGACGGCTCAACGAGGACTCCTTCCTCGCACAGGCGCCGCTGTTCCTCGTCGCGGACGGGATGGGCGGGCACCAGGCGGGCGACGTCGCCAGCGCGGCGGTGATCGACGTCTTCCGTCCGCTGGCGGGCCGTGCGGTGCTGACGGTGGACGACGTGGGCTTCGCGGTCGCGCGGGCACGGAGCGCCGTCGAGGCGATCGCCGGGGACGGCGCCTCGCGCGCCGGGACGACGCTGAGCGGCGTGGCCATCACCGCCGTGGACGGCGTCGGCTACTGGCTGGCGGTCAACATCGGGGACTCGCGCACCTATCGTC
Organism: Microbacterium resistens; assembly: GCF_021172025.1. NCBI lineage: Bacteria > Bacillati > Actinomycetota > Actinomycetes > Micrococcales > Microbacteriaceae > Microbacterium > Microbacterium resistens. The sequence continues at coordinate 2,382,555 of NZ_CP082781.1, read as the reverse complement.
TCGCGGAGGGTCGGCTGGAGCAGATCTCGGTGGACCATTCGGTCGTGCAGGAGCTGATCGACGCCGGCGAGCTGCTCTCCGACGACGCGCAGCGGGATCGACGGCGCAACATCATCACCCGCGCCCTCGGCGCCGGCAGCGACGGCGAGGCCGACTATTGGATGATCCCCGCCGAGGCCGGGGATCGGCTGCTCGTCTGCTCGGACGGCCTGAGCTCCGAGGTGCCCGACGCCCTGATCCACGACGTCCTGCGCCGCTCCGAGGACGCGCAGGCCGCGGCCGACCGGCTCATCGCCCTCGCGCTGGAGCGCGGCGGGCGCGACAACGTCACGGCGATCGTGATCGACGCCGTCCATGTCTCGGCGCGCGCCCTGGGCGCCGCCGACGACGAATCGGACATCGATTCCGACACGCGTCCGCGTGCCGGAGCGACGGGAGGAGTCCGCTGATGCCCATCACCGCTTACCACTCCGGGACCTGGTACCTGCTCGTCGGACCGCGCGCCGTCGTCGCGCTTCCCCCGGACGCGGACGCGGGCCTCGTCGCCGAGGTCTGGCGTCGCGCCTCGGGCGAGGAGGCCGCTTTCGCCGACATCGTGGACGCGCTCACCGCCGCCGGAGGCGGGTCCTTCGCCGCGATCCCGCCGTTCGGGGCCGTCGTCCTGGAGGGGACGGACGCGACGATCCGCATCGCGGTGCGGGGGCGGGTCTCGGTGCGCTTCGCCGACGCCGACGGCGAGCAGGAGGCGAGCGGCGCCGAGGTGACGACCTGGAGCGAACGGGTGGCCGGCGGCGTGCACGGGTTCGAGCTGCGCACCGCCGAGGAGCCCGGAGCGGAGGACGAGGCGCTGCCGATCGTCGCCGGTGTCGTGCGCGGCGCGCTGTTCCGCCACGGCGAGATCGCCCGACCCGACGACGCCGACGCCGCGGTGCCGGCCGACGGGTCGATCGACGCCCAGGACCCGGCTCCGCTCGACGAGCCGGAGCCGGAGCCGGAGCCGGAGCCGGAGCCGGAGCCGGAGCCGGAGCCGGAGCCGGAGCCGGAGCCGGAGCCGGAGTCCGGGCCGGAGGCCGAGCCGATGGCGGAGGGCCGTGCGTCGGGCGGAGCCTCGGCGGACGAGGAGGTCCCTGGGTCCGAGCCTTCTGCGACTGCGGCGTTCGAGCCGGCGGATGAGCCGGCGGATCCGGTGGACGAGCCCGCGGATCCGGCGGATGAGCCCGCGGACGAGCCCGTGGATCCGGCGGATGAGCCCGTGGATCCGGCGGATGACCCCGCGGACGAGCTCCCCGAGCCGGTCGCGGTTCCGGAGGACGAGCCCCGGGAACCGGTGGCCTCGGCGGACGGGCCGACCGACACGGCCCACGGCGGCTTCTCGAGCGTCGAGTCCGCACCGATCGACACGATCGCCGTCGCCGATCCCGAGACGGTCGCCGACCCGGAAGGGTCCTCGCCGCCCGCCGACCCGGAGCCGGCCGGAGACCACGACGGCGCGACCATCTCGGTGGCGCAGGCGCGGGAGCTGCGGGGCGCGGAGGCGCCCGTTCCGCCCGCCCCGGCGGTGCCGGCCCCGGTCGTGTCCGCCCCGGCCCCGGTCTTCTCGTTCAGCCCCGCGGTGCTGCCCGACCCGAGGACCGCGTCCCCGTCCTCGCCGGTGGCCCCGTCGGACGCGGCGACGGAGGCCATCCCGACCTCCGCGACCGGGCCCCGCCTGGTCCTCTCGACCGGCCAGATCGTGACGCTGGACCGCCCCGCTGTGATCGGGCGACGGCCGCGCTCGCCGCGGGCGACCGGGGCGACCCTGCCCCACCTGATCGCCGTCGAGAGCCCTCAGCACGACATCTCCCGCAGCCACCTGGAGGTGCGTCCCGAGCCCGACGCGGTGGTGGTGGTCGATCTGCACGCCACCAACGGCTCGACGCTGCTTCGGCCCGGCGTCGAGCCGGTGCGGCTGCATCCCGGGGAGCCGACGGTGGTCGTCAGCGGCGACGTGATCGACCTCGGAGACGGAGTGACGGTCCGCTTCGAGGATCTTCCGTGAGCAGACCGCCCTCGCCGCCGCCGCGGCTCGCGGGGTTCACGTACGTCGAGCCGCTCGGGACGGGCGGGTTCGCGGACGTGTTCCTGTACGAGCAGGAGCTGCCGCGGCGCCGCGTCGCGGTGAAGGTGCTGCTCGCTGACCGGCTGGCCAGCGGCGCGGCGCAGGAGTTCTCCGACGAGGCCAACGTCATGGCGATGCTCTCCACGCACCCCGCCATCGTCACCATCCACCAGGCCGGCGTCGCCGAGGACGGGCGTCCGTACCTCGTCATGGAGTACTGCCCGCGGCCGAATCTGCAGCAGCGCGCGCGCAAGGAGCCCTTCACGGTCGCCGAGGCGCTGCGCGTCGGCGTGCAGGTGGCCGGGGCGGTGGAGACCGCCCACCGTGCCGGGGTGCTGCACCGGGACATCAAGCCGGCCAACATCCTCGTGACCGAGTACAACCGTCCCGCGCTGACGGACTTCGGGATCGCGTCCACGACGGGGGCCGTCTCCGAGGCCTCGGGCATGTCGATCCCGTGGTCGCCGCCGGAGTCGTTCGCGGACCCGCCCACGAGCGGGGTGCGCTCCGACGTGTACGCCCTCGGCGCGACCGTGTACACGCTGCTGACCGGGCGCTCGCCGTTCGAGAAGACGGGCGAGCGCAACCGGGGCGCGGACCTGATCGCGCGGATCGAGCGCGAGCCCCTGCCCCCGCTCGGCCGTCCGGATGCGCCGGAGAGCCTGCGCGGCGTGCTCGAGCGCGCCATGGCGAAGGACCCGGCGCAGCGCTACCCGAGCGCCGTCTCGTTCGCGCGCGCCCTGCAGAAAGTGCAGATCGAGCTCGCGCACTCGGTGACGCCCATCGACATCGTGGACGAGCACCCGGTCGACGACGAGCCCGAGAACGACGACGACGGCCTCACCCGGGTCCGGCAGGTCGTCACGATCGCGCAGGACGGCCCGGGAGGCACCGGAGCGACCCGGCCCTCGGCGAAGACGCGTCCCGTCACCGCGGAGCCGTCCGCCGCCCCCGGTCCGCGCTTCGACCCCGGCGGGGTCCCGGTCGCCGACGACACCGTGATCCGCACGCCCCGGCCGGTGCCCGAGGACGACGCCACCGTCGTCAGCCCGCCGCGCGTGGTGGCGCCGGAGGGGACCGCTGCGTCGTCCGCGCCGTCCGCCGTCGTCGCGGAGCCCGCGCCGACGTCGCCGGACGAGAGGCCCCGCGGACGCCGCGCGCTGTGGATCGTGCTCGCTGTCGTCGCCGTGATCGCGCTCGCGGCCGGAGCGGTGGTGGCCGTGAACCTGCTCAACGCCGCGCCGCCCGTGCCGTCGCCGAGCGAGAGCGCGGACGTCGTGCCGCAGGACGTCATCAGCGGAGCGGTCCCCCGGGTGGCGGACCTGTCCGCGACCGTCGCGGGCGATCAGGCGACGTTCACCTGGACCAACCGCGCACCGGAGGAGGGGGACGGCTATGTGTGGAACATCGTCACGCTGTCGGGGGAGGAGGAGCTGTCGATGACGACGGAGACCACGGTCGCCGTGCCGTTCTCCGGCACGCAGACCTGCATCGACGTGATGCTGCGGCGCGCCGACGGGCGCACCTCCGAGGCGGTACGGGGGTGCACCCCGTGAGCGGGGAGCGCCGGTCCTCCCCGGCCGACGAGACTCCGGCCGACGCGCTCCCGGACCAGGCGGCGCGGATCGCCGACCTGATGAGCCAGGCTCCCGACCCCGAGGACGCCGCCCGCCGGATCCGCGTCGCCGACCTGATGATCGGGGACGGCGAGGCGGCAGGGGCGGAACCGAGCGATCCGGCGGACGCGGGCGACTCCTCGGCGGTGGATGACGCGGAGCCCGCCGCGAGCGAGGGGGCGCAGGAGCCGGCTCCCGCGCCGACCGGCACGGTCACGGTCGAGTTCGCGGGGGAGTACTTCCCGGTGGCCGAGGGCGGCCGGTTCGTGGTCGGGCGGGAGGGCGAGCTCGCGATCGACGACAACCTGTTCCTGCACCGTCACTTCCTGGAGATCGCGCAGGAGAACGGACTGTGGTGGCTGGCCAACATCGGCTCGCGCCTCACCGCCACAGTGACGGACGTGTCCGGGGGCGTCCAGGCGTGGCTGGCTCCGGGCGCACGCCTGCCGCTCGTGTTCCAGATCACGACGGTGGTGTTCTCGGCGGGCCCGACCACCTACGAGTTCACGATCCACGCGACCAACCCGACGTTCCACGCGACCCGTCGCGATCTGGCCGGCGACGGGGTGTCGACCATCGGCGAGGTGCCGCTCACGGAGAGCCAGAAGCTGCTGCTCGTCGCGCTCGCCGAGCCGCTGCTGCGTCGCGACGGCACCGGGATGAGCGCGATCCCGACCAGCGCGGCCGCGGCCGAGCGCCTGGGATGGACCGTCACGCGGTTCAACCGCAAGCTCGACAACGTGTGCGACAAGTTCGACCGGATCGGCGTCCCCGGGATGCGCGGAGGCGCGCGCTCGTTCGCGACCAACCGCCGCGCCCGTCTCGTGGAGCACGTGATCTCGTCACGTCTCGTGACGAAGGAGGACCTGGCGCTGCTGGACGCGCCTCAGGGCGAGGACAACGGCGCCGACTGACGCCCGCCGCCGACGGACTCCCGCCGGATCAGCGTCCCGCGTCAGCGAGGTGCCGTGCGTGGTGGCTGAGCACCTTGACCATCACTCCGCGCCGACGCAGCTCCGCCACCGTCCGCGACTCCTCGTCGATGTCCCGGCCGAGCGCGTGGATGTTGGCCACGACCAGCACGTCGCCGGGGCCGAGGGTGTCGATCAGGCGGGCGATGCGGTCGCCCCAGCTCTCCAGGATGTCCGGCGCCGGGTGGCGGAAGCCCTCGATGGGAACGCCGAAGCGGGTCAGGTCCTCGCGCTGCTGCACCACGGAGGGCATCCCCTCACGGGCCACCACGAGGCCGACGAGCCGCGAGCCGTCCGGCCGCGCGGACCACCAGTCGCGGTTCTGCTGCAGCTCGGTGAAGCACTTGGGGCACTCCGCCGCCGCATGGGGCAGGTGCAGGGGGCTCGTCAGCGCATCCTCGCCGGGCCCTGCCGTCGAGACCTGATCCTGCTGCGCGCCGTTCATCCGTGCACCTCCGTCCACCATCATTCTGCCCTGTCGAGGACCGTTCCGCCCATTCTCTCCCCGCCCACGGACATCCTGCCCGGACCGGTCAGCAGGCTCCGGGAGCCCGGAGCGCCTCGTTCTCGGCGATCGCCCCGTCCACGTCGAAGCGGGCGGTCAGCCCGGCGTCGTCGACGGCCACGGCGGTGAGCGTGAACGCCCGGGGCAGCGCGGCGGCCAGGCACACCGAGCGCGGCGAGAGCATGGGCTCGGCGTAGTCGCCGAAGCGGTCGCGCACCAGGTCGGCCGACATGTCCGCGCCCCCGACCGAGAACGCCTGCGGGCTCAGCAGCAGCTCCCCGGAGCCGACGGAGGGCGACAGGTCGACGTCGACGTCCACGCCGGAGTCGAAGAGCCCGGGATCCAGCGAGACCCGCACGCCCGGCGGCGTCAGCTCCAGGCCCACCGTGGGGAGTCCGGAGCTGGTGGCCAGCAGCTGCCGCGCCGCATCCGGCGAGAGCGAGACCTCTGCGCGGGCATCCCCCATCGTGGTCTCGCCGCGGACGGCGACGTTCTCCGCATGCATGGTGAGGTCGCCGCGGACGCCCCCGACCGGAACGTCGGCGACGGCGATGTCGAGGGCGGAGAGCGCGCCGGCGAGGTATTGGGGAAGGACTGGCGTCGGGACCTCGACGTCGACCGGATGGTCGTCCGGGAGGCCGAGCGCCGCCCGCGCCTCCTGCTGCGCGGTGCGGACGACCTCTCCCTCCGCCCAGCTCTCGCCGAAGAACCAGCCGCCGGCGGCCAGGCCCGCGAGCAGGAGGAGCGAGGCGGCGGCGATGACGGGACCCCGGCGACGCCGTCGACGCGGGACGGGGACCGGCGCACCGGCCCCGGGATCGGAGACGGGAGTCTGCTCCGGCGCGAACAGCGCGCCCCCGCCTTCCACGACGTACTGCTGCGAGCGGGTCGGCGGCGAGGTCTGCGCCGGGGCCTGAACCGGGATCTCCAGCGTCGGCGTCTCGTCCTCGCGGCGCGGCGCGGGCGCGTCCGAGCGGGCGGCGTCGTCGATCGCCGGGCGGCCGTCGGCGCGCATCTCGATGGGCGCGGTGGGCGCGTCCTGCCCCTCGGCGCCGTGCGCCTCGGGGATGCGCGGCTCGTGCGGGGCCATCATCGTCCTCCTCGTCGCGCTGCGCGAGGGGCGGCAGGGAGGGCATCCGGCGTCATGGCCGGATCAGTCTAAGTCTCCCGCCTGAACGCCGTCCGTGTCCGCTCCGGCCTGGGCGTGCGCCTCTCCGGGGCGGGGCGCCCGGCGGTCAGAGCAGGCCGAGCGCCCGCACCGCCTCGCGCTCGTCGGCGAGCTCCGCGACGGAGGCGTCGACGCGCGATCGTGCCCACTCGTCGAGCTCGATCCCCTCGACGACGCGCCATTCGCCGTCCACGGCGTGCACCGGGAACGAGCTGACCAGTCCCTCGGGGACGCCGTACTCGCCCCGGGAGACGACCCCGGCGCTGGTCACGTCCGCGTCGGTCGTCCCGGTCCCCAGCGCCCAGCTGCGGACGTGGTCGATCGTCGCGCTCGCGGCGGAGGCGACGGAAGACGATCCGCGCACCTCGATGATCTCGGCGCCGCGCCGGGCGACGCGGGGGATGAACGTCGACTCCAGCCAGGCGCGCACGTCGCCCACCCGCTCGGCCAGGGCCTGCGTGACCGGGCGCCCGCCGACGGTGGCGCGGGAGACGTCCGGGAACTGCGTGGCGGAGTGGTTGCCCCAGATCGGCACATGCCGGACGTCGGCGACCGGCGCGTCGAGGGTCGCGGCGAGCTGCGCGCGCGCCCGGTTCTCGTCGAGGCGGGTCAGCGCGCTGAACCGCTCGGCGGGCACCCCGTCGGCGTGGGCGGCGGCGATGAGCGCGTTGGTGTTCGCGGGGTTGCCGACCACGGTGACGCGGACGCCGGCGGCGGCGTTCGCGGCGATCGCCGTTCCCTGCGGGCCGAAGATCCCGCCGTTCGCGGCGAGCAGGTCCGCGCGCTCCATCCCGGGGCCGCGAGGGCGGGCGCCGACGAGCAGCGCGTGGTCGGCGCCCGCGAAGCCGACCGCCGGGTCGTCGGTGACCTCCACGTCGTCCAGCAGCGGGAACGCGCCGTCCTGGAGCTCCAGCGCCGCCCCCTCCGCGGCGCCGAGGCCCGCGGGGATCTCCAGGAGGCGCAGGCGCACGTGCTCGTCCGGGCCGAGCATGTCGCCGGCCGCGATGCGGAACAGCAGGGCGTAGCCGATCTGTCCGCCGGCACCGGTGATCGTGATCGTCGTCGTCATGACTCGAGCCTACGACCGCGGGACGACGACCGATCCGCGGAGTACCCTCGTGCCATGACGTTCAATCCCGATGCGGACATCAGCGGCAACACGACGCGACGACGCGGGCGCACCGCTGCGATCGCGGGCGGCGGCGTGGTCGGCGTCGGCGCGCTCGCCGTGATGCTGATCAGCATGTTCACCGGGGTGGATCTCAGCGGGCTGCTGGGCGGCGGGGCCGGGGCGCCGGCGGGCGGGACGGCTCCGTCGTCCTCCGAGGGGGCGCTGCTGGACGAGTGCAACACCGGGCAGGACGCGAACACGAACGACGACTGCCGCATGGCGGGGGCGCAGGTCGTGCTGGACGACTACTGGACGGCGAAGCTCGACGGCTACCGGCCGCCGCAGATGACCGTCGTGGACGGCCAGACCGCGACGCAGTGCGGCACCGCGTCGAACGCGGTGGGGCCGTTCTACTGCCCGCCCGAGGAGGGCGTCTACCTGGACCCCACCTTCTTCCAGCTGATGCGTCAGCAGTTCGGGGCCTCGGCCGGCGAGCTGGCTCAGCTCTACATCGTGGGCCACGAGTGGGGACACCACATCCAGAACATCACGGGCGTCATGTCCGAGCACCCGAACAACGGCACCGGTCCGTACAGCAACGGCGTGCGGATCGAGCTGCAGGCGGACTGCTACGCGGGCGCCTGGCTGGGCGCGATCACGCAGCAGACGGACGAGAACGGAGTGCCGTTCCTGGAGAAGCCCACGGACGCCCAGATCAACGACGCGCTGAATGCGGCGTTCACCGTGGGCGACGACCACATCCAGGAGCAGTCGGGCTTCTCCAACCCGGAGAGCTGGACGCATGGATCCAGCGCGCAGCGCCAGGGATGGTTCGCCCAGGGCTACAAGAACGCCGCCGGCGACGTCTTCGCGGTCTGCGACACCTTCGCGGTCCCCGACGCGAACCTCTAGTCCTCACCCGAGCGCGGCGTCCAGGAGCCGGTCCAAGGCGGCGTGCGCGGCGGTGCGCGCGGCGGCGTCGCCGGGCCGTGCGGCCAGTCCCAGCGCCGCCTCGTTCATCGCGCCGGACAGCATCGCCGTCATCGCCTCGCGGAGGGCGGGCTCCACGCCCGCCGCGGCCAGCGCCTCCGCGAGATGGGCCCCCGAGTGCTGCGCGTCGAGCTGCCGCCACCGCTGCCACCCCAGCACCGCCGGCGCTTCGATCAGAAGCACGCGCACCGCAGCGTCGTCGGTGATCGCGTCGAGGAAGGCGTGGCTGCCGGCGCGGAGCTGCGCCGAGGGGTCGTCCCCGGCCGCGTCGGCGGCCGCCACCACCGCCGCCGCCACGAGCTCCTGCTGCCGAGCGGCGACCGCCTCGAACAGCCCGGCCTTGTTCCCGTAGTGGTGGTAGACGGCTCCGCGCGTGGCTCCGACCCGCCGTGCGACGTCTTCCACGGCGACGGCGGCGTACCCGTCCGCGGCGAACAGCGCGCGGGCGGCGTCCAGGATCTGCTGCGCCGTGCGTGCGGCGTCGTCGGCGGAGGCGCGGGGCATGGGGGTTCCTTTACGTACAGCGTGTATGTAAACTCGAGCGTGATACATACTCAGTGTACGTAAAGGAGCAGACGTGTCCGTCACCAGCCTGTACCCCGTGCTCATGTCCTCGGACGTCGCCGTGGCCGCCCGGTTCTACCGCGACGAGCTCGGCTTCGAGGTCTCCTTCGAGAGCGACTGGTACGTGAGCCTGCGTGTGCCGGGGAGGGATGGCGCCGTGTTCGAGCTGGCGATCCTCGACCGCGCGCACGAGACGATCCCGGCCTCCTTCCGCGCCGCCGTGCAGGGCGTGCTGGTGAACGTCGAGGTCGACGATGTGGACGCCGTGCACGCGCGACTCGTGGGAGAGAGGGGATGCGACGTGGCGCTGCCGCTGCGGGACGAGGCCTTCGGCCAGCGCCACTTCATCGTCATCGCGCCCGACGGGGTGCTCGTCGACGTCATCCAGCCGATCGAGCCCGCCCCGGAGTTCGCGGGGGCGTACGCGTGAGCGCCGCCCCGCCCGTCGAGCGGGCGAGCGGGGCGCTCAGGCGCGCATCGCCTGGACGAGCGTGCGCAGCAGCGCCAGCACCCCGCCGCGGGCGCGGAAGCGGGTGAGTCCCTCGCTGACCTCCGCGCCGGTGCGGGACGACACGAACCACGGGGGCTTCGGGAGGATGCTGAACCGTCCGCCGTCCGTCACGACGGACGCCGAGCGCGGGAACGGGCGGAACGGTCCGCGCACGACGGAGCGCTCCACGTCCGCGAGGAGCAGCGCGTTGTGCACCACCCCGATGCCGCTGCCGACGTCCTGGATCGTGCCGCCCGGGTACGCGCCCCAGGTCATGGTGGGGGTGAGGAAGGCGAACGCCGTCCAGGCGTTGATCGCGATGTCGCCGTAGCGGAGGTCGGCGATCGCGCGTTCGAAGCCCGCCCCGAGCGCCTGCTCGGAGGCCGGGTCGATGAGCACGTTCGCGCCGAGCGTCCCCTGGAGCCGTTCGTTCGCGTGGGCGACCGCCGCGTCCAGGAACTCCTGTCCGGTGCCGGGGATCGAGACGACGCCGAGGACCGGGGCGAAGTACTCGGTCTGCTCCAGCGCGGCCGCATCGTCCTCCGGGCCGAGCTCGACGAGCACGCGGTCGGCCAGCACGAGCGCGTCGGGATACGCGTCGGCGGCCTGCTGCATCCGCTCTTCCGAGCGGGGATACCAGATCGGGCGCTCGGGGGCATTGGCGTAGGCGCGGCGCAGCTCGGCGCGGAACTGATCGGCCTGGGACCAGTCGGAGGACAGGATCACGACCTGCCCGGCGATGCAGTTGTGCCCGGCGTTCTGCAGGCGCATCGTGGCGATGTGCTCCGCGTGGAAGCGGAGGTCATCGGCGCTCCAGGACCCGGGGACGACGATGATCGGGGAGACCCCGCCCAGCTCGGCCGTGATCGGCGTCGTGAGCCGCGGCTTGTCCTGCGTGCGGCGGCGCTTGGTCGCGGCGGCGCCCTGACCGGACGAGGGGCCCCACACGATCGCGTCGAAGGTCGGCGCGGACCCGGTGATGTGGACGTGCGCGAAGCCGGCGTGGGCCGTGAGGTAGGTCCCGACGTCCGCGCCGCCGCGGACGATGCGGAGGAAGCCGGGCGCGATGAGCGGGGCGAGGGCCCGCTCGAACACGGGCACGAGCGCGTCCTGGGTGGGGTTGACCTTGAGCAGCACGGTCCGGTTGTGTGCGAGCAGCTCGTACAGCACGTCGAGGACGGGGATCGAGGTGATGTTCCCGGCGCCGAGCACCAGCCCGACGCCCCCGTCGCCCTCGGCGGCGGCGCGCTGGGCGAGACCGGCCCGCGCGCGGGCGTCGCCGGGGGTGGTGCCCGGGGTGAGCCAGACCTCGCCGGAGAAGCCGGACAGGAGGAAGCGGTCGATCCCGGTCAGCGGGAACGCGTGCACGCGGGTCCGTCCGCCGGGTCCGCGATCGATCCGGACGCCGTCGAGCGGGTTGCGCCCGTCGGCGATCCGCTCCAGGGTCGACAGGTAGGCGTCGAGGGCGCCGAGCACGCCGTAGGGGCCGCTCAGCCACTCCTCGCCGCGGAGGGGATGCCCGGGCGGCAGCTGCTTGGAGGCGGCCGCCGTCTGCGCCCAAGTCCGCGCGGTGTCCGCCACCGTACGGCGGACGCCGCGGAGGACGGTCGCGCGCTGGCCGACCGTCAGGGCGGCCCAGGCGCGGGCGCCGTCGGCGAGGGCGGCGACGGCCGCGTCGATCGGCGCACGCCGGTCTTCGGCGAGGGCGGGGGATGCGGGCATCGGAGCCTCCTTCGGCGCGGTGTCTCCACCCTACGACCGTCGTGACCGGAGGACGGTCCGGTCGCGTCGGTTCCGTCACCGATCCGCCTCAGGGGTCCGGGCCCGGCGGAAGGTCCCGGGTCTCAGATGAGGGAGAGCTCGCGCAGCTTCGCCTCGACGTCGGCGTTGGACGGCTCGACGTGGTGGCTGGCGTCCGGGTACACCACGACCGGGATGTTCGTGCGGCCGGAGATCTCCTTGGCCACGTCCGCGGCGGCGGGGTCCGCCTCCAGGTCGACGTAGGTGTAGGCGACGCCCAGCTCGTCGAGCTGCTTCTTGGTGCGGCGGCAGTCGCCGCACCACTCGGCGCCGAACATGGTGATGGTGTCGGAGGCAGGAGTGCTCATATCACCCAGCGTACGGCCGAAATCCGGAGGCGGCTCCGCGGCGGGCGGGTCAGCGGGCGGCGGCCATCGCGCCGGAGGTGATGGCGTCCAGTGCACGCCGCAGCGCGGTGCTGGAGGTGTGCGCGGTGTACGGGAAGTACACGACCTCGACGCCCACCTCGGCGAACTCCCGCTCCAGCGTCAGGCCCTTCTCCGTGCCCCGCCAGTCGTCGCCCTTGAAGAAGTGCGTGAAGCGCACGTCCCGCCAGGCGTCCATCTTGTCCGGGGCCGTCTCCACATAGACGTCATCCACGAAGGAGATGTGGCGGACGATCTCCGCCCGCTCTGCCGTCGGGATCACCGGTTCGATCCCCTTGACCTGCCGCAGCATCTCGTCGCTCACCACCCCCGCGACGAGTCGGTCGCACTGCTGCCTCGCGTGGCGGAGCAGGTTGAGATGGCCCACGTGGAACAGGTCGAATGCTCCCGCGGCATAGCCGATACGCGTCCCCATGACGTCCCCAGATGTCGCGTCCTCGAAAGGACTCCCCAGTAAGGGCGGATCCCCATCCGCCCGACGGCTCCCACAGCCGTATCCGCCGATCCTAGCGCGTCCGTCGCCGGAACTCCACGAGCGGCGGCTGGGCGGGCACGCAGGCAGGGGGCCGCTCGACGTGCGACGATGGAAGTCGGCGCTGGGGAGGGGGACAGGCATGGACGACACGTCGCCGACGGCCGTCACCGTCGTCGTCCCCACCTTCAACGAGCGCGACAACGTCGCCGCGCTGGTCTCCCGTGTCGCAGACGCCCTGGACGGACAGGACGGCGAGATCCTCTTCGTCGACGACAGCACCGACGACACCCCGGAGGTGATCCGCGCCGTGTCGGTGACCGCGCCGATCCCGGTCCGGGTGATCCATCGGGAGCGGGCCGCCGGAGGACTCGGCGGGGCCGTCGTCGAGGGGATCCGCGCCGCCGAGCACGACCTCTGCGTGGTCATGGACGGGGACCTGCAGCATCCGCCGGAGCTGATCCCCGACCTGCTCGCGCGGCACCTCGACGGAGGCGCCGACGTCGTCGCGGCCTCCCGCTACATCGGGGGCGGCGACCACGCCGGACTCGGCACGACGATGCGCTACGCCACCTCGCGCGCCGCGACGCTCCTCACGAAGGCGATGTTCCCGATCCGCCTCGCACGCAGCTCGGATCCGATGACCGGGTTCTTCCTGGTGGACCGCCGGCGGATCGATCCCGCGGCGCTGCGCCCGAACGGCTTCAAGATCCTGCTGGAGATCCTCGTGCGCTCGGAGGTGCGCGTCGCCGAGGTGCCGATGGCGTTCGGCGAGCGGGTCAACGGCACCTCCAAGGCGACCTTCCGCCAGGGGACGACCTTCCTCGCCCACCTGACCCGGCTGCGCTTCGGGAAGATGTCCCTGTTCGCGCTGATCGGCGCCCTCGGCGCGGTCGCGAACCTCGCCATCATGTGGGCGCTGACCTCGCTCGGCATGGAGTACGTCTGGGCGGCGATCATCGCCGCCGAGGCGACCATCATCGGCAACTTCGTGCTGCAGGAGCGCTTCGTGTTCGCCGACATGCGCGACGACGCCTCCCGGCTGCCGGTCCGCTTCGCCCAGTCGTTCGCGTTCAACAACGTCGAGGCGGCCCTCCGGATACCCGTGCTGGCGTTCATGGTGGAGACCTGGCACCTCTCGAGCATCCTCGCCGCGGCGATCTCGCTCGGCGTGGCCTTCTTCGCCCGGTTCCTGTTCCACTCGCTCGTGGTCTACGCCCCTCGCCGCCTGCGCGGGGGGCGCCGCGGGAAGGGCGCCGAGGAGCCGCCCGTCGACACCGCGGCGCAGCGCATCATCCGCGCGATCGACGCGGAGGCGATGCGGCCGGGCGAGCTGTAGCGCGTCCGGCGCTCCGGCCGGTCAGCGCGGAGCAACGCGGCGGGCGAGCTGCGGGTAGTCGACGACCACCGCGTCCCGATCCGCCGTCAGCTCCGCCGCGAAGTCCCGGTTGGCGCTCGCGTAGCGGATCCTGCCGTCCCCGAAGGAGCCGTAGAGCTGCTCGCTGCGGATCACCCGGAGGGACGGCACCTCCACCCACGCCATCACGAGCGGTGCGTCCTCGGCGGACCGGTGGAGCAGGTCCAGCCGCCGGATCGGCATGGTGTTGGTCAGCGGGCACAGGCCCAGGTCGCAGTCCACCGCTCCCCGGACGGCTTCCGGGTCGGCGAGACCGGGCGGTGCGAGGTCGGCCTCTCCCCGCGCGTCCGCCTCCGCGGACCACGCGCCATCGGCGTCGCGGGTCAGACGCAGCGACCGTCTCCAGCCGGCGCCGTGGGCATCGACCTCCAGGGACCGGGTGATCCAACCCGGCCCGACGTCCAGCGACCACGAGGTCGCGTACGCGCGGGTGATCGACGTCCCGTGCGCCCGCATCGCGTCGCCGGAGAAGCGGACGTGGGCGAGATCGGTCCGGTCGGGGTCGTCGATCCCCTGCCACTGATAGCGGTCGCCGTCGCTCATGCCGCCAGCGTGCCACCGGCCACGGACATCCGCGCGGAGACGGGGATCGACGACGGGGACGGGCGGAGGGATCAGCTCGGGACGTCGCTGATGACGTACTTCGTCTTGCCCCCGGTGTAGGGGAGCGCATCCACGACCTCGGTCCGGACCGGCACCTCGTCCGCGATCCTGTCGCGGAGCGCGGCGACCGCCGACTCCACCTGCGACCGGGCGTCGGCCCCGTCGCCCAGGACGACGCGGACGACGATCGAGTAGTCGGCCTGCTGGTGGATCTGGAACAGCCGCACCGCCTCGGGGTGCTCGCCGAACATCCCCATCAGCCGGTGCGCGAGCACCGCGCCGCTGGGCAGGCGGATGAGGTCGGTCGTCCTGCCCTGCGGCTGCTCCATGAGCGGCAGGGCCCGGCCGCACGCGCACGGCTCGGCGCGGAGGATGCCGCGGTCCCCGGTGCGGTAGCGGATCATCGGGAAGACCCGGTTGGCGAGGTCCGTGATGACGAGGTCCCCGAGCTCGCCCGGCGCGGCCGGGCGACCGTCCGCGTCGACGACCTCGATCCGCCGGACGTCGCTGAAGACGTGCAGGCCGTCGCGCCGTTCGCACTCGCCGGCCATCCAGCCGAACTCCGAGCCGCGGTACTCGTCGTACACGGGCGCGCCGAACACCGACTCGAGGCGCGCGCGCACCGGGGCGGTGAGGGGCGCGGCGGTCGTCGCGATCGCGACGGGGGGAGGGATCGTCAGCCCCCGGCTCTCCAGGAAGTCGGCGAACTCCAGCATGGCGCCCACGTAGCCCTCGAACAGGCGGGGGCGCACGCGGGTGAGCTCGCGGTGGAAGGCCGTCATCGTCTCGGCGGAGATCAGGCCCGCGTCGAGGTAGCGCTGACGGGTCGGCCACCAGGACACGTCGTTCTTGAGGGTGTCGAGGCGGCCGAAGCTCCATCGCCCGATCCGTGCGAGGTCGTCGTACGGCCGGATGCCCCACCACGAGTACATCCGCCAGCTCAGCGCCAGCGAGGGGACCCGGGCGTCGTGCATCGTCCGCAGCGGCTCGCCCGTGCTCCCTCCGGTCACCGCGGGGCGCACGTTCGC
Organism: Microbacterium resistens; assembly: GCF_021172025.1. Classification (NCBI taxonomy): domain Bacteria; kingdom Bacillati; phylum Actinomycetota; class Actinomycetes; order Micrococcales; family Microbacteriaceae; genus Microbacterium; species Microbacterium resistens. The sequence continues at coordinate 2,367,336 of NZ_CP082781.1, read as the reverse complement.
GCCGACGGCCTCCGGCGTCGGGAACTCGGCGCCATGCTCCTTCACGGTCGCGCGATCGAGGATCGGGAGCTCCTGCCACGCCTCGCGGTCGACGAGTGCCCGCGGGTCCACGCCGCGCTCGCCGTAGACGCGCCGGTAGAACGGAGAGGCGTCCATCGCGAACGCCGCCAGCCGGGCGGCGCGCTGGTCCTGGAGGGCGGCGAGCTCCTCGACGCCCATGCGCTCGTGGGCCAGGAGCTCGCGCTGGAACCGCCCGACGCGGCGGCGGACGGTGGCGGCCTTGAGATCGAACATCACGCTCTTCAGCGACATGGCTACGCCTCCTCTCGGGGGTCGCGCGCGGCCGGGACGGGCCGCGCGTACTCGGGGGTGATGCGGCCGACGGCGCCGAGGATGCGCCCCTGGGCGAACCAGGTGCGGCGGCGCAGGACCGCGTTCGCGGCGACGTCCCGGCGCAGAGCCGCGACCGCGGCGCCGGTGCCGAACGCCGCCAGCCGCACGACACCGCCGCCGAGCGCCAGCGTCCGGGCGGCGAGCCGGCGCAGGACCGAGCCGTCCCGCGTGAGGATCGCCGTGCGCGCCTGGCCCTGGGAGATCGTCCGGCGGCGGACGAAGGCCCGGGTCGCCCGGTTCTCCGGGATCTCGTCGCGCGCGACGGAGTCGGAGGCGGCGGCGATCGTACCCCCGCGGGCGAGCAGATCGCGCCCGAGCAGCATGTCCTCGCCGCCGACGAGGCCCAGGGCGCGGTCGAACGCGACGCCGAGGCGACGCATCTCCGCCGCGTCGAACAGCACGCTCCCCGTCGACAGCGACGACAGGAGCGTCCCGCTGGGCGGACGGTTCCGGCGCAGGAACCCGCCGGCGGCGATCCACGGATCGGTGCCCTCCGGCCACACGTAACGGACGAAGCCGACCACGGCGGTGGGGCGGACCGTGGTCCACACGTCGACCAGCCCGGCGAGCCATCCCGGCTCGGGCATCACGTCGTCGTCGATCATCACGACCAGCTCGTCCGCCGCCGCGGCGTCGAGGGCCGCCTGCCGGGCGGCGGCGATGCCCGGGCGGGCCTCGGCGAGGTACGCGACGCCGGCCGCCTCGGCGGCGGGCTCCGCGGAGCGGTCCGGGTCGTTGTCGACCACGAGGATCCTCGTGGGGTGCGCCACGGTCCCGCCCTCGGCGCGCAGGACCTCGATCAGCGGAGGCAGGAGCTCCGTCCGTCGGTACGTCGGGATCGCCAGGAGGATCGGCGGCGGATTCGTCATCGGGTCCTCCGCGGGGCGCGACGTCCGCGCACGCCGCGGGCGCGGACGGCGCGCTGGAACGCCTCCCGATGCGCGGCCCCGGCCGCCTCCCAGCCGCGGGCGCCGAGGTCGGGCGCCTCGGCGGGCGGCGTGCGGACCCGGTCCGCGAAGGCCAGGAGGTCGTCCGCCGTCAGCTCGTCGTCGAAGACGGTGATCCATCCCGGGCCGACCTCCGCCGACAGCGCGAGGTTGACCTCGGTCCGCGGCACCAGCACCGGTCGGCCCAGGGACAGCGCCGCCAGCACCGTGCCGGAATTGTGCATGAACCGGTAGGGCAGCACGATCCCCGCGCTGGCCATGACGGCGCGGGCGAAGTCGGGCTCGGTGAGGTAGCGCAGATCCAGGCGGATGCGCGGATCCGCCTCCGCCCGCCGCCGCACCTCCGCCGCCAACTCGGGGCTGGACGGGTTTCCGGCCACGCTCAGCCGGAGGTCGGGTGCCTCCTCCGCGGTCGCGGAGAACGCGTCGATGAGGGTCTCCACCCCCTTGTAGCGCCGCACGAGCCCGACGAAGCCCAGCGTGCGCGGCGCGGGCTCGACCGGCGCCACGTCGGCGAACCAGTCGCGGTAGTGGCCGTGCGGGATGAGGGTGCGCGGCAGATCGTCCGGGAGAGCCGTCTGCTCGTTGAGCACGATGCGGTGGTCCGTGCGCCGCTCGATCCACTCCAGGTACCGCCGCTCCCACCCGGACACGTCCTGCGGGAGCTCCACGTTGTGGACGGTGCGCACGACCGCGACCCGGCCGAGCGCGAGGCGTGCGCCGAGGGCGGCGGCGTATGCGCGGCGGGCGAGGCGCTTCACGCCCGTCGCCGTCCCGAACAGCGTCTCCGGCCAGTGGAACTGGAGCACGTCGATCCGGCCGAGGAGGGCGCGCCGGCGGTCGAAGCGCAGATGCTCCACGCCCGGCGTGCGCGCCAGCGCCGCATCCAGCATGTGGATGTACGGGTTGCTCGTCGGCCGCGGCGCGCCGAACGACTGCATGGCGCGAATCGGGCGCGCGGAATCCCCAGAACCGTTCCCCATAACCGGACAGTCTGCCAGCACGCGGGGCTCCGCGCGACGACGAGGCGGCACCCGGACTCGCGGTCCGGGCCCCGAAGCCCTAGGATCTGCACAGAGCGCGCCACTGGGGAGCGGTGCGCAGGGATCTGGACTGGGGAGCCACGATGACCGATTCGCTTGCCGTCGCCTATCGACGACTCGCCTCCGCGCAGAAGGGGCACGCGCGCGGGGCACCGGCGTACTCCGTGTACGTCAACCGCCGCCTGGGGCGGGCGCTCGCCGCGTTCGCGTTCCGGGCGGGCTGGACGCCGAACGCCGTCACCGGCATCAGCGCGCTGAACACCGCTGCCGCGCTGGTCCTGCTCATCGCGCTTCCGGCGACGGTGTGGACCGGGCTCCTCGTCGCCGTCCTGCTCGTGCTCGGCTATGCGTGGGACTCCGCCGACGGGCAGCTCGCGCGTCTCCGCGGCGGCGGATCGCTGTCCGGCGAATGGCTGGACCACTTCGTCGACGCGGTGAAGATCGCCGCCCTGCATCTGGTGGTCCTCGTGGCCCTCTGGCTGCGCACGCCCGTCGGCGGCACGCCGTGGGCGCTGGTCCCGCTGGCCTACAGCGTGATCGCCGTCGTGACGTTCTTCGGCATGCTGCTGAACGATCTGCTCAAGGGCAAGAAGGGCGTCGCGTCCACGCATCGGCGCGGCGGCGGGACGCTCGGCCGGTCGATGCTGCTCCTGCCCACCGACTTCGGGGTCGTCTGCCTGGTCTTCGTGCTGTGGGGGTGGACGACGGGCTTCCTCGTCGCCTACACGGCGCTCGCGGCGGCCTCCGGCGCGTTCCTCATGCTCGCCGCCGTGCGGTGGTTCCGGGAGATCCGCGCGCTCGACGGCGACGGGGCCTGACGTGCGCGTCCTCCTCTCCTTCCCCTACGCGCTCGGCCGCGTCGGGGTCGGCCGCACGGCGCAGCGCCAGGCCGAGGGGCTGGCCGCGCTCGGCCACGAGGTGTTCGTCGCCGCTCCCCTCGTCGCGGCGGGGGCGGGGCTCGACCCCCGGGTGACGGTCCACGAGACCCTCCGTCTCGCGGGACGGCGGATCCCCGCGCGGCTCCTCCGGGCGACGGGGGCGCGCGCCGCGATCCACGATCGGCGCGCCGCGCGCTGGCTCGGGCGCCTGCACCGGGACGCCCCGCTCGACGTGCTGCACGCGTGGCCGCTGTCCGGCATCCGGACCATGCAGGCGGCGCGGGAGCGCGGGACGACCGTCGTGCGGGAGGCTCCGAACACGCACACCGGTCACGCCTACGACGTCGTCGAGCAGGAGGCCCGGCGGCTCGGTCTCGAGATCCCGGCCGGGAACTCGCACCGCCGCGACCCCGCGCATCTCGCCGCCGAGGAGCGCGAATGGGAGCTGGCGGACGCGATCCTCGCCCCGTCGGACGCCGTCGCCGAGTCCTTCCTCGACCGCGGGTTCGCGCCCGACCGGGTCGTGCGTCACCGCTACGGGTGCGATCCCGGACCCGTCCCGCCCCGCGATCGGGAGGACCGTCCGTTGCGGGCGGTCTTCCTCGGGGCGGTCGAGCCGCGAAAGGGCGTGCATCACGCGCTGCGCGCCTGGGCCGACAGCGCCGCGTCCGAGGACGGGACCCTCGCGATCGCCGGCCGGTGGATGGACGGCTATCGCGAGCGGCTGGCGGACCTGCGAGCGGCCAGGGGCGTCGTGGAGGCGGGGTTCGTCGAGGACCCGTCGGCGCTCCTCGCCGACGCCGACGTGCTGCTGCTGCCGTCCGTGGAGGAGGGCAGCGCCATCGTGACCTACGAGGCGCAGGCCGCCGGCTGCATCCCGCTCGTGTCGCGGCAGGCCGGGGCGTTCGCGACCGACGGCGTGCACGCGCTGCTGCACGAGGCGGGCGACGCGGCGACGCTCACGGCGCAGCTCGACCTCCTGCATCGCGATCCGGCACTGCGGGCCCGGATGCGCGCGGCGTGCCTGGAGGATCGCGACCGGCTCGGGTGGGATGCCGCGGCGACCGCTCTGGCCGACGCGTACGCGGTCGCCGGGCGACGGGCGGTCCGGGCATGAGCGCGCTGCCGCGATTCGCGGTCGTGACCGTGAACTTCGCCTCCGCCGCCCTCCTCGAGGCCAACGCCGCCGCGCTGGATCTCCCTCCGGAGGGCCGCCTGGTGATCGTCGACTGCTTCAGCTCGGCCGAGGAGAGACGACGCGTCGAGGAGGCCGCGCGACGGCTCGGCGCCGACGTCGTCCCGCTGGACGAGAACCGCGGCTACGGCGGCGGGACCAACGCCGGCGCCGCCCACGCGCTCGCCGCCGGTGCCGAAGTCCTCGTGCCGCTCAACCCCGACGCCCGCATCGCCCGGGAGGACCTCGAACGGCTGGTGCGGGAGGCGGCCGGGACGGAGGCGCTGGTCTCCCCCCGCATCCGCACGAGCTCGGGTCGCAGCTGGTTCGACGGGGCGGACCTGTATCTCGACGACGGCACGACGGCGGGCGCACGCGCGCGGGCGGTGAACGCCGGGCGGCCGTCGCGACCCTGGGCGACGGGGGCGTGCTTCGCCATCGCGGCGGAGCTGTGGCGCCGTGTCGGCGGCTTCGACGAGGAGTACTTCCTCTACTGGGAGGACATCGACCTCTCGCACCGCGTCCTCGACGCGGGCGGCGAGCTGCGGATGTCCGGTGCCGAGGTCGTCCACGACGAGGGCGGCACCCATGACGAGGAGCGTCGCGGTCGCGCGAAGTCGTCGACGTACTACTACTTCAACATCCGCAACCGCCTGCTCTACGCCCGCAAGCATCTGGACGCCGCGACCGGAGCGCGCTGGCGGCGCTCGGCGATGCGGGTCGGCTACGGGGTGCTGCTCCAGGGCGGACGCCGGCAGCTCGTGACGTCGGTCGCGCCGTGGCGCGCCCTGCTGCGCGGCGTCCGGGACGGCCGGCGTCTGCTGCGCACTCCGCCCCCGGCGCGGAAGGCGCCGGCGTGACGGGGCGGGCGGATCTCCTCCTGCTGTGTGAGGCGAACGTGTGCCGTTCGCCGCTCGCGGAGCTCGTGATCGCCCGTCGCCTCGGCGCGCACGAGGCGCTCGCCGACGTCGAGGTCGCCAGCGCGGGGGTCCGCGCGGAGGGCGGGCACGCCGTGTGCGGCCGCGTGCGCCGCGTCGAGACCGACCAGGACTGGGCCGACCGGACTTCGGCCCACCGCTCCCGTCCCGTGGACGCGGCCGACCTCGATGCCGCCGCCCTGGTGCTGACGGCGTCCCGCGCCGTGCGGGCGGGCGCGGTGTCCCTGTCGCCCGCCGCGCGCCGACGGGTGTTCACCGTGCGCGAGGCGCTGTGGCTCGCCGACGGGATGACCCTCCCGCGGGGAGAGGGCAGGGATGCCGTGGCGGCGCTCGCCGAGGCCCTCGATGCGCGCCGCGGACTGCGTCCCCTGCCGGGAGCGCGCCGCTCCTTCCTGCGTCGTCGCGACACGGATCCTCTCGACATCCGGGACGGACATGTCCTCGGCGGGACGGCGCACGAGCAGACCGTCCAGGACGTCGTCGAGACTTCCGGCCGGATCGCCGGGCTCCTGATCGACATATCGGTATCGCCTTAAGGGCTTTCGTGCGGTAAGCTCCGGACAGCGGTCGTGGGGGCCGCTTACTGGGGAACAGAAAACTGGGGACTCTCGTGGACCGTCAAAGGTGCACGCGTCGAGCCGTGCGCTCGTCGTCGGCGTCGATCGCCATCATCATCACCGCGCTCGCCGTGCCCGCGCTCGCGGGCTGCTTCGCGGCGCCCGTCTCGGGCGCCGGCGCGACGCCGTCGGCCTCGGCCGAACCGTCGCCGAGCGCCTCGTCCATCCTTCCGCCGGGCGCGGATCCGACGCCGACGGACGGGCCGCTGGAGCCGGCGCCGCTGCCGACGCAGGAGGCTCCGCTGGACCAGCCGATCGCGTTCGACACCGGGGTCACCCTGCGCATCGACACGGTCGAGGCCATCGAGGTCACGGCCGAGACGCCCGGCGAGGTCTCCGGATCGGCGGTGCGGGTCACCGTCACCGCCACCAACGACTCCACCGAGGACCAGAACGTCGAGTCCGCCGTCGTCTCCGTCGTCGCCGCGGACGGCGCGCTCGGGATCGGCACCTCGGCGGGCGAGCCCGATCCGTTCGCCGGCGCCATCGCGCCGGGCGACGCCAAGACCGCCTCGTACGTGTTCATGCTCGACGACGCCGCGGGTCGCGACGTCGTCGTCTCCGTCAACTACGCCGCCGGTGAACCGGTCGCCGTCTTCACCGGAAAGGTCTCCTGACATGGCGAACACCCGCCGTCCCGGCCTCCGCACCGCCCTCGGCGGCCTCGTGGCCGCCGCCCTCGCGCTGGGCGCCCTGGCCTCCGCACCGACGGCCGCCTCCGCGATCGAGCCCGTCCCGACGACCAAGGCGCCGTTCGAGCAGCGCAACGGCGACGTGGCGACGGCCGATCCGCAGCCGACCGTGCAGATCGACTCCGGCTACGTCTGGGCGCAGGCGACGATCGGGAACATGGTCTACGCGGTGGGCAGCTTCTCGAACGCGCGGGCGCCCCAGGCGGACCCCGGCACGCAGCTGACCCCGCGGGCCAACGTCCTCGCGTACGACATCACCACCGGCGACCTGCTGCCCTTCGCGCCGCAGGTCAACGGGGTGGTGAAGGCGGTCGCGGCATCGCCGGACGGGAGCCGGATCTACATCGGGGGCTCCTTCAACCAGGTCAACGGACAGGCGCGCTGGGGGCTGGCGGCGCTCGACGCCCGCACCGGCGAGCTCGTGCCCGGCTTCTCGCCCGCCGTCGGCGGCACCGGCGTCTTCGGCATCGCGGTCACGGCGGACTCGGTCTACGTCGCGGGATCCTTCACCCAGGCCAACGGCGTGGCCCGCAAGAACCTCGCCGCGTTCGCCTCCTCGAACGGGGCTCTGCGGTCCTGGGCGCCCACCACCGATCTCCAGGCCGATGCGATCGTCGTCGAGCCGGGCGGGGCGCACATCGTCGCCGCCGGGCGCTTCGGCACCGTCAACGGCGTGACCCAGCGCGGACTCGTCGCGCTGGACCCGACGACCGGAGGCATCGACACCGGCTGGCTGGCGCCGAAGACGGTGAAGAACGGCGTCTCCTCGGGGACGTCCGCCGGCAAGGCCGGGATCTTCACGCTGGCCACGGACGACAGCGCCGTCTACGGCACCGGCTGGGTGTACGCGAGCGCGGACGTCGGGAACCTCGAGGGCGTCTTCGCCGCCAACGCGGGCACCGGGTCGGTCCGGTGGGTCTCGGACTGCCACGGCGACCACTACGGCGTGTACTCGACGGGAAAGACCGTCTACGCCACCTCGCACACGCACGCGTGCGAGACGGTGAACCTGTGGCCGGAGCAGAACCCCCGCGCCTACCGCTACATCGAGGCCTACACGACCGACGCGCGCGGCACGCTGACCCGCAGCGCGACGGCGGGAAGCACCTACGCCGACTGGAGCGGGACCCCGTCGCCGTCGGCCTACGCCTGGTACCCCGACTTCACCGTGGGCACCGCGTCGGGGCTCGGCCAGGCCGGCCTGTCGATCACCGGTTCCGGGGACTACATCTCGGTCGCGGGCGAGTTCACGAGTGTGAACAACCAGCGCTTCCAGGGCATCGTGCGCTTCTCCACGAAGCCGGCGACCGGCGCGAAGCAGGGCCCGCGGCTGTCGGGCTCCTCGTGGACCGCGACCGGAGCGACCAGCGGCCCGGGACGCACCCGGGTGACCGTCCCGCTGAACTGGGACCGCGATGACCGGGACCTCACCTACGAGCTCCTGCGTGAGGGCGTCGCCGAGCCGGTGGCGCGCAAGACCGTGCCGTCGGGGTGGTGGATGACCGGGAGCGTGTCGCTCGACGACGCCGGCCTCACGGCCGGGGCGAGCTACACCTACACCGTGCGCGCGGTCGACGGGGACGGCAACGCGGTCACCAGCTCGAGCACCACCGCGGCGGCGGGGGCCGGCGTCTCGTCGCCCTACGCGGACATGGTCCTCAACGACGGCGCCGAGCTGTACTACCCGCTCGGGAACGACACCAAGGACTGGGCGGGGACGAACCCGCCGCTGTTCGGCACGGGTGCGACGAGCACCTCGCCCGGCGCGGTGGCGGGTGTCACCGGCGAGCGCGCGACCAAGCTGAGCGGGACCTCCAGCGGCCGTGTCAGCAGCACGAACGCGCGGACCGCGGACAACGACTTCTCCGTGGAGCTGTGGTTCAAGACGAACACGACCCGGGGCGGCAAGCTCATCGGGTTCGGCAACTCCCGGACGTCCTCGTCCTCCCAGTACGACCGCCACGTGTACATGCAGAACAACGGCCGCCTCACGTTCGGCGTCTACCCGGGCAGCACGGCGACCATCAGCTCGACCGCGTCCTACAACGACAACGCATGGCATCACCTCGTGGCCTCACAGAGCGCGGCGGGTATGGCGCTCTACGTGGACGGTCAGCTCGTCGCACAGAACGCCGCGGTGACCACCGGTGACGTGTACTCGGGGTACTGGCGGATCGGGGGCGACACCCTGTCGAGCTGGCCGAATGCCCCGAGCTCGGCGTACTTCGCCGGCACCGTCGACGAGGTCGCGGTGTACGCCACCGCCCTGACCGCCTCGCAGGTCTCGACCCACCGGGCGACCGGGCTCGCCATGACGGCGCCGACGGCGGCCTTCACGCCCACGGCACAGGATCTCGGGCTGAGCGTCGACGCGTCGGCGTCGCAGCCCGGGGACGGCTCGCCGATCACCTCCTACTCGTGGACGTGGGGCGACGGCACGGCGAACGGCACCGGCGCCACGGCGACGCACACGTACGCCGCGCCGGGGGAGTACACCGTGACGCTCACGGTCACGGACCAGCGCGGGCTCACCGGGACGGTGTCGCAGAAGGTCGTCGCCAAGGCGCCGAACGTGCCGCCGACCGCGTCGGCGACCGTGTCCGCCACGGGGCTCACCGTCGCCGCCGACGGGACCGGATCGACCGACACCGACGGCCAGATCGCCGGCTACGACTGGGACTGGGGCGACGGCACCGCGCACGGCACCGGCGCGACGGCGACGCACGCCTACGCGGCGCCGGGCGACTACACCGTCACCCTGACCGTCACGGACGACCGCGGCGGGGTGGCCACGAAGGCCGTCCCGGTCACCGTGACGCACGCCGATCCGGTCGCCTCGTTCGCGCTCGCCGCGGAGGCGCTGACCGTGTCCGCGGACGCCTCCGGCTCCTCCGCCTCGGACGGCGCGACGCTCGAGTTCGCGTGGGACTGGGGCGACGGGGAGACGTCCGAGGGCGTCACCGCCCAGCATGCCTACGCCGCACCCGGTGCGTACACCGTGACGCTGACCGTCACGGACTCGATCGGCGCCTCGGCGACGAAGACACGGGACGTCACGGTCGAGGATCGCGTCTTCGCCGTCCGCGACGACTTCGAGCGCTCGGTCCCCTCGGGATGGGGAGCCGCCGAGGTGGGCGGGACGTACTCGGCCATGTACGGGTCGGCGGCGAACGGCTCGGTCTCGGGCGGACGCGGCGTGCTGACCCTGCCTGCGGGGCAGACGCGCAACATGGCGCTGGCGTCGACGCCGCTCACCAACGCCGTGATCGACGTGTCCTACTCGCTCGACCAGGCGCCCTCCACGGGCGGATCGTACGTCGGGGTGGCCGCTCGCCAGTCCGCGAACGCCGACTACCTGACGCGGGTCTGGCAGCGCTCCGACGGCACGCTGTGGCTGGTGATCCAGCGCAGCGGCACGATCCTCGCCACGAAGGCGCTCGGCACCCCGTGGGCCGCGGGGGACGTCTTCCGCCTCCGGGTGGAGGTCTCCGGGACTTCGCCGACGACGATCTCGGCGAAGACCTGGAAGGACGGCGCGGCGGAGCCGGGATCATGGCAGATCACCGCGACCGACTCCACCGCGGCGCTGCAGCAGGCCGGGTGGATCAGCCTGCACGCGTCCCGCGGTGGCGCCGCCACGACGACCGGCGCGTTCTCCTTTGACGGGCTCCGCGTGGTCGACACCACGCCGGCGCCGAACCAGCCGCCCGTCGCCGCGATGACGGCGACCGCGACGGGGCTCACGGTGGCGGCGGACGGTTCGGGATCCACCGATCCCGACGGGTCGATCGCGTCCTTCGCCTGGAACTGGGGCGACGGATCCCCGGACGGCTCCGGCGCTTCCGCCACGCACGACTACGCGGCGGCGGGGACCTACACGGTCACGCTGACGGTCACGGACGACAAGGGCGCGACCGCCACGGCCGCCCAGGCCGTCACGGTCGCCGCGGCCGAGGAGCCGCCGGGCAACCAGCCGCCCGTCGCGGCCTTCACGGCGACGGCGGCGGGGCTCACGGCGACCGTCGACGGCTCCGGGTCCACCGACGCGGACGGCACCGTCGCCGCGTACGCCTGGGACTGGGGCGACGGCACCCCCGCGGATGCCGGAGCGACGGCGACGCACGCCTACGCGGCGGCGGGCACCTACACGGTGACGCTGACGGTGACCGACGACAAGGGAGCGACGGGGACCACGACGCAGGAGGTCACGGTCTCCGGCGACGACCCGGACCCGGCGGGGAGCCCGATCGCGTCCGACGACTTCGGCCGGACGACGCCGACCGGGTGGGGGACCGCCGACCTGGGCGGCGCCTGGAGCGTGCTCTACGGCTCCGCCGCCGCGGCCTCGGTGGCGGACGGCGTCGGAAAGGTCTCCCTCGCCCCCGGCGACACGCGCAACCTCATGCTGAACGGCGTCTCTCTGCACGACGTGGAGCTGACGGCGGACATCGGCAGCGACGCGGCGCCGGGCACCGGCTCCGGATACGCCGGGCTCGTCGCCCGCGCCAGCGCCACGGACAACTACACGGTCCGCCTGTGGCTGCACACTGACGCCAGCGTGTGGGTCGTCGTCCAGAGGGGATCCACGGTGCTGACCGCCCAGCGCGTCCCTGGGCTGACCCGCGCCGCCGGCGACGTGTTCTCGCTCAAGGTGCAGGTGACCGGTGGCGCCTCGACCACCGTCTCCGCCAAGGTCTGGCGAGCAGGCATGGAGGAGCCGGCGGGCTGGCAGGCCACCGCGACGGACGCCGCAGGCCTGGACGCCGCCGGGACCGTCGGCGTGCACACCAACCGCTCCGGAGCGGCCACGACCCCCTCGCTGATCACGGTGGACAACCTCCGGGTCACGGATCTCGGGTGAGCCTCGCCGCCGCCGCGGCCCGTCGGCCGTGCGGCGGATAGGCTCGGGCTGATGTCGGAGCGCACGGGGCTGGAGCACGCCAGGGTGCCGGAGCATGCAGAGGGGGCCGCGGGGTGATGGGCGGGAATCTCGTCCTGGCCGCCGTCGGCGCCTGCTCCGCCGTGCTCGCGCTCCTGCTGTTCCGCGCCGCCCCCCGGGCGACGGTGATCGCCTGGGCCCTGGCGCTGTTCTTCCTCCCGGTCTGGGTCGGCGCGAACGTGGGCTTCTTCTGGTCCGTGGTCACGGCGATCACGCTCCTCGCGGTGGTCGCGGGGCTCAGTGACATCCGGCTGCACCCCGTGGACGCGGTGATGGCCGTGTTCGTCACCCTGATCGTCGCGCTGTTCGCCATGAAGGGCGCGACGCTCTCCGCCACCGTCATCGCCCTGCTCGAATGGGTCCTGCCGTATGTCTGGGGCCGGCTGGTCCTCGCCCGCGTGTCCGCGGACTTCGTCGTGCGGGTCCTTGCGGCGGCCGCGACGGTCGCCGCGGTCCTGGCGGTGATCGAGTTCGCGACCGGGACCAACGTGTTCTCGGAGCTCCCGCCGCTCAGCGAGTCGCTGTACGCCGAGTGGGGCCCCCTGCAGATCCGCGGCGGCCTGCTGCGCGTGGAGGGGGCATGGGGGCACTCGATCGCCTTCGGGGCGGCCATGGCGATGACCTCCGCCTTCCTCCTCGTCGTGCCCTGGCCGGTCGTCGTGCGCCTGCTCGCGCTGGCCGCCGTGGCGAGCGCCACGGTGATGACGTTCAGCCGGATCGGGATCATCACCCTGGTGCTGACCGTGGCGCTCGGCCTCGTGCTCCTGCCGGGGATCCCCGCGCGGCTGCGGTGGTGGGTGATCGGCGGCGGCCTCGCGGCCGCGGTCGCCGTCGTCCCGTTCATCGGCAGCGTGTTCCTCGACGCCGGGGACGAGGCCGGGGGCAGCGCGGACTACCGGGGCGGCCTGTTCGCGCTCATCTCGCAGGTGCAGCTGCTGGGGACGGCCGGGGATTGGACGGGGCTCACCGTCGGCGGCGACTATCTCGGCAGCTACGCCAACTCGGTGGACAACGCCTTCCTCGTCTTCGCCCTGCGGTTCGGCTGGCTGCCCTCGCTCGCCCTCATGGCGGCCCTGGTGCTCGTCGCCGTCATGGTGCTCCGGCGCCGGACGGCGACCCCCGCGGCGGTCGCCGTGGCGGCGCAGCTGCCGACCATGTTCGCCGTGGCACTGATCACGCAGTTCGGGATGTACCTGTGGTTCCTCGTCGGCCTCGCGGTCGCGTGGCGCGACCTGCGCGCATCCGGCGGCGACGGGGCGGACCTGTTCGGCCGGGAGCGTGGTGCGCTCGACGCGCCCCTGCTCACCCGTTCCGCGCGCTGAGCCCCGCAGGATCCGCCGCCGGCGGGCGGGTCACGCCGCGGGAGCCCCGTAGAGCCGCGCGCGGTGCCGGCGGATGTAGACCCCGTACGGGATGATCTGGAACAGCAGCACGCTCGCCGCGTTGGCGAGCGGCGGGGCGCACACGCTCAGGAGCGGCACGAGGGCGAAGGTGAGTCCCACCGTGCTGACCGCCATGAGCAGCGACGGGAGCACCTGGAAGCGGAGGCCCGGTGCGTCCATCATGAACATCCCGAGCGGATAGAGCACCGCCTGCAGCGTCACCATGGTGCCGAAGGACAGGATGATCCCGGCCGTGATCGGCACGTGGTCGTCGGCGATGAGCCCGAACAGCCAGGGGCCGACGAGGAGGATCATCAGGGTCGCGATCGCGAGCAGCGCGCCGAAGACCGCCCCGAACAGGAAGGGTCCGCCGCGGATGCGTCCCGCCCTGCGCTGCGCGGCGAAACGCGGCCAGAGGGCGACCCCCGTCGCGGAGACCAGCGACTGCAGCGCGAAGAACACCTGCCCCGCGACGCCGTACTGGGCGATCGCGAGCGAGGACGCGGAGAAGGCGAGGATGTACCGGGGCGCGGTCATCGCGAGAGGACCGGTGAGCATCTGCGCGAGCATCGGCCAGCCGACGTCCATCACCCTCGCCCCGGGGTGGCGGCGGGGGAACGGGAGGGCGCGCAGGGACTCCGGCAGGAGGGGCCCGGTCAGCCGGACGGCGACGAGGAACCCGAGGACCGCCACGAGCAGTGTCGCCGCGAAGGACCCGATCGCGAGGAACGGCCGCACCCCGTCGAACCCCGTGCCCAGGAGCAGCCACACGATGAGGAGCGAGACCGGGGAGATCAACCCCTGGAGGAGGATGATGATCGGGTTGCGCCCGAGCCCCAGGAGCACGCGCTGCCAGATCCCCAGGCAGATCGTCAGGCAGAGCACCGCCGTGCAGCAGAAGGCCGCCAGGCTGGCGTTCTCGATCCCCTCGGCGCCTCCCCCGAGCAGGACGCTCCATCCGTCGGTGAGCAGGAGCACGAGGTTCAGCGTGGCCAGCACTCCCGCGGTTCCCGCCATGATCCGCATCACGCTGCGGGTCTTCCGTCGCAGCAGCTCGTCGGAGCGGGGATCGTCGCTCTCCGCGAGCGCGTTGACGATCGCCGCGCCGGTGCCCAGGTCGCTGAAGGTGATGAGCCCGGGGATCGCGACGAGCAGGGAGAGGAAGGCGTAGTGCTCCACCCCCGCCTCGGTGATGACGAGGCGGGCCGAGAGCACGCCGCAGATCAGCGAGACCACCAGGGTGACCACGCGCGCTGCTGTCGACCAGAGTGCGTTCACGACCCTCCCCACAGGCCGCGCCCCACGGCATCCGGCGCCCGATCCGACGCCGAAGGACATTCTATCGCCGGGTCAGACGGTAGAATCGTGCGGAGGTCCGTCAGCGCGTCATGGGGGCGCGGGGAGCACAGCTCCTCCGGGGGAGAGACTGACGGCAACGGAGGCTTTCGGTGAAGTCGGAGAACTCGGCCTGGACGCTGGGGAGCGTCGTCGGTGCGCTGACCAAGTTCTGGTATCTGATCGTCGGGCTGACGATCCTCGGCGGTGTCGCCGGGTTCGCGGTGTCCGCGACGACGACGCCGCAGTTCGAGTCCCGCGCGACGCTCTTCTTCGCCCTGAACCAGGGCAACAGCGCGTCGGACCTGAACCAGGGCTCCACCTACACCCAGGGGCAGATGCTGTCCTTCGCGCAGATCGCGAGCTCGTCCCGCGTCCTCGGCGCCGTCATCGACGACCTCGGGCTGGATGCGACGCCGCGCGAGCTCGCACGGACGCTCGCGATCACCATCCCGCAGGACACCGCCATCCTCGAGGTGAAGGCGTCGTCGCCGGATCCGAAGGAGGCCGCCGAGGTCGCCAACGCCGTGTCGCAGGAGCTGTCCGACGTGGTGCGGGACGTGGCGCCGAAGGGCCCGGAGGGTGCCCCGACGATCACCGCATCGATCATCGACGAGGCCGTCGTGCCCGCCTTCCAGTCCTCGCCGAACAAGCCGCGTGACACCGTCCTCGCGGCCGTTCTCGGGCTGGTCGTCGGCATCCTGGCGGCCTTCGCGGTCGCCGTCGCGGACACGCGGGTGCGCAACGAGCGCTCGCTCGCCGCCGTGACCGACGCGCCGCTGCTGGGCACGGTCACCCGCGTCCGGGGCGGCGAGACGGGACTCATCGTCGTCCGCGAGCCGAAGGGCCATGTCGCCGAGGACTTCCGGCGTGTGCAGTCGGCGCTCGCCTTCGCGAGCCTGGACGGCGGCACCCGTCGTCTCCTCGTCACCTCCGCGACGCCCGGCGAGGGCAAGTCGACGTTCTCGGCCAACCTGGCCGCGACGCTCGCCGAGCTCGGCGAGGATGCGCTGCTGGTCGACGCGGACCTGCGCCGACCCCGCGCGGCGGAGATCTTCGGTCTCGAGTCCGCGGCCGGGCTCACGGATGTGGTCCGCGGAACCCTCACCCTCGAGGAAGCGGTGGTCGAGGGCGACGAGTCCCGTCCGGACCTGCTGCTGTCGGGCGACGTCCCGCCCAACGCGGCGACCATCCTCACCTCGCGCGCCTTCGAGACGATGCTCTCGGACGCCGCCGCCGAGCACGATGTCGTCATCATCGATTCTCCGCCGGTCCTGACCGTCGCGGACACCAACCTCCTGGCCCCGCTCGCGGACGGCGTCATCGTCGTGGTCGACGCGTCGCGGACCCGCCGGGCACAGCTCGCGGCGACGCTGCGCTCGCTCGAGGCGGCGGGCGCGCGCATCGTCGGGGTGGTGCTGAACAAGGTTCGCCTCGAACGCGGACGCCAGAGCTACTACACGGACTGAGCGGCTCGCGCCGCCGGCCGGGGGCGTCGGCCGCATGATCGCGGGTGTGCCGCGGCGGCTCACGCGGCGCGCGGTGCCCGGTCGGCGGGCCGCAACGGATCCGTCGCGGGCGGCAGCGTCCACCAGGCGCGGGTGTCCGCCGCCGGCTCCGTCGGCTTGTCGGTCGGCACTCTCAGATCGCCCAGGAACTGCGCCATCTCGATGAAGCTCGAGTGGTGCGGGCCGAGCAGGCGCGACGAGGCCGCCAGCAGGTAGAGGTCCACGATCGCGGCGCGCACCGCGGCGGTGGAGTTGTACGGCGCGTCGACCTCGTGAGCCACGGCGGTGGGGAACTGCTGCAGGAGCGTCCTCTTCACCTCCGGGACGTCGCAGGAGAGGTAGAAGCGGGTGCCGGGTCGCTCGGCGAGGATCGCGTGCATGCGCTCGGTGAACCAGGAGACCGGCGACGTCTGGGTCGTCTCCCGGTGGGACACCCGGTGCACGCGCAGCTGCACGCCCACGTAGGGGGCGGACGCGAGTCCGCCGTGCAGCCGGTGCACGGTCCGCGCGATCTCGTCGACGGGACGCAGCGCTCGCAGGTCGTCGGTCCACGATCCGGCCTCGGGCGGGAGGACCAGCTCTGCACCGGTCCGGATCTGGAGCACGGCGCGACGCGGCGCCTCCGTCAGGCGGTTGCCCACGTAACCGCTGAGCAGGCCCACGGCGCGGGAGGCCGCGCGCGAGACGCGCATCCCCTCGCGCCACTCCCAGAGGTCGGTGAAGGCGGGCTCGAACAGCGGGCCGCGCGGCCAGACGTAGCCGAAGCGGGCGTCGAGGAACCGCGCGTAGCGCGCGGCACCGAGGGTCACCCGCAGTCGGTTGCCGAGCCCGGCGTCCGCACCGTTGTAGGCGACCACGAGCCGGGTGGCGCTCATGGCCGGCCTCCTCGGGCGGTGGCCGGCGAGAGGGCGGCGACGTCGCCGAGGACGGCCGCCGCGACCGCCCGGCGATACGACTCGGGAGCATGGCGTCGGAGCGCCTCGGCACGGCTGTCGGCGGTGCCCGCCACGACGGAGGGCCAGTCCTCGGCGATCTCCGTCAGCGCCTCGGCGATCGCCGTCGCGTCGTCCGGCTCCACGAGCCGGGCGGTGTCGTACCCGCCTGCGGCCTCGCGCAAGCCGCTGCCGTCACTGGCGATGACCGGGCGCAGAGCCAGGATGCCCTCGACCGCCGTGTTGCCGAAGGGCTCGTCCGTCCGCGAAGGGACGACGAGCACGTCGGCGGCGGCCAGGAACGGCCAGACATCCGGATGGAACCCGGCGAAGTCCACGGGGACGGCCTCGGCCGAGGCCTGGTCCCGCAGCTCCCGATCGAACCACTCGTACCCGGTGAACACCGATCCGAGGAGGGTCACATCCACGGCGCGACCGGCTTCGGAGAGCTGCGCGGCCGCAGAGATCAGGAGGTCCGGGCCCTTCCGCGGCGAGAGTCGGCCGACGTACAGGACGCGCAGAGGTCCGTCGAGCCGCGCCCGCGGCGGTGCCGGTTCGGCGGGCGAGGCGACGCCGTTGTAGACCACGGCCGCGCGGCGGGCGAGGGGCGCCAGCGAGGCGGCGATCGTGTCCCACGCGAAGCGGCTGTTGACCAGCGCGCGATCGGAGACCAGGTGCGGCGCGTAGAGCGCCCGGTTCACCAGCCGGTTCGCCGACGCCTCCGCCTCGTGGATGTGGCTGATGGTCCGCGCCCGACGCAGGCGCGACAGCAGGGGCCACTGCGGCAGGGTGAGCGTGGAGACGTACACGGCCTCCGGGCGCAGCCGGCGCAGCAGCCGCCATCCCGCCGCCCATCCGCGCAGCGTGTCGCGGGCGAGGGTCGGCCAGTTCCGGGGGCGCAGCAGAGCCTTGCGCAGCACGAGCATGGGGATCAGCACGACCTCGGCGCCGGCCGCGCGCAGCTCGTCGACGAGCGGCCCGCTCTCCGGGAGAGCGACGACGGTGCGCGAACCCCGTTCGCGCAGCCCGATGACGCTCTCGAGGAGCATGCGGTCGGACCCGAACAGCTCGGCGCCGGGATGCACGACCAGGACGAGCGGGGCGGACGCCCCCGCCGATGCCGGGTGCGCGCTCACGCCGCCACCGTCTCCGGGCCGGCGGCGCGTCCGGTGCCGGTCGGACGCGACGGCGCGGAGGCGTCGCCGTCCGCCTCGTCGGCGCGCCGGCGGGCACGGCGGGCGGCGGGGTGCACCGACTCTCCGGCGGCGAGCCGCGCGGCGAGCTCCTCGTAGGCGTCGGCGACGTCGTCCCAGCGGAAGGCGGTCGCGGCGCGACGCTGCACGCGCGCGGCCGAGGCGGCGACGCGGGCGTCGTCCCCCTCGGCGTCGTCGAATGCGGTGGCGGCCTCGGCCGGAGTGCGGAAGAACCAGCCCTCATCGTCGAGCACCTCGCGGTTGAAGCCCACGTCGTAGGCGATCACCGCGGTGCCCGCGCCCATCGCCCGCAGCAGCGACGGGTTGGTCCCGCCGACGGAATGACCGTGCGCGTAGGTGCGGGCGTGGGCGTACAGGGCGTCGAGCAGCTCCTGGTCGTAGACGCCGCCGAGCAGCCGGATCCGCGGATCCGCGTCGGCGATGTCCTGGATCCGCTGCGTGTACTCGGCGCTGTACGGTGCCGAGCCGACCACCACGAGGGGCAGCGTCGCGCTGCTTCGCCGGTACCCGTCGACGATCTCGAGGACGTGGTTCTCCGGCTCGAAGCGCGCCACGACCAGGTGGTAGCCGGCGGGGGCGAGCCCGAGTTCCGCGACGCCGCGCGCGGGCGGTGCGTCGAGGATCGGCGCTCCGTAGCGGATGAGCGCGGTGTCGACGTCGAACTGGTCGCGGTAGTACTCGGCGATCCCGGGGGCGTCGGCGATGAGCGCGTCCGCCGTGCGGACACCGAACTGCTCCGCCCACCGGTAGTACGCCCGTCCCCGAGCGCCCCACTTCGACCGGCGCCATTCCAGCCCGTCCATGTGCAGCGCGGCGGGCACGCCGCGCATCCGCAGCAGGGGCAGGAACGGCGAGTTGGCGGCGTTGAAGACGAATGCGGCGTCGGGACGGCGCCGCGTCACCAGGTGCACGGCGGAGAGCCCCGTGTGGCTGAGCGTCTCCAACTGCTTCTGCGGCACGGCCGGAAGGTGGATCACCCGCATGCCGAGGTGCTCCCGCTCCCGCGTCGACGACCCGCGCGTGTACACGGACACGCGGTGCCCGCGCTCGACGAGCCGGCGGCCGACCTCCTCGACCGCCGTCTCGAAGCCGCCGTAGGCGGCCGGAACGCCCCTCGTCCCCACCATCGCGATGTTCAGGTTCCTGCGCATCTTGACCTCCCCAGATCGATACGTCGCCCGTTGTGTCGGCTAGTACGCCCCGTGCGGCTGCAGCATCACTCGGGCGGTGCGCCACATGATCTGCAGATCGTTCATGATCGACCAGTTCTCCACATAGCGGAGGTCCAGCCGCACGCTCTCGTCCCACGTCAGATCGCTGCGTCCGCTGACCTGCCACAGGCCGGTGATCCCGGGCTTGATGTACAGCCGGCGCGAGACCGTGCCGTCGTAGGCGGTGACCTCGCTCGGCAGCGGCGGGCGGGGCCCGACGACGCTCATGTCGCCGACCAGGACGTTCCAGAACTGCGGCAGCTCGTCCAGCGAGAGCTTGCGCAGCCACTTGCCGACGCGGGTGACCCGCGGGTCGGCGCGGATCTTGAAGAGGAGGCCGGAGCCCTCGTTCTGCGCCTGGAGGTCGGCCAGCCGGTCCTCGGCGTCGACGCTCATCGAGCGGAACTTCACCATCCGGAACGTCCGGCCGTCGCGACCGACCCGCTCCTGCCGGAAGAACACCGGGCCCGGGGAGTCCAGGCGGATGAGCAGCGCGAGCAGCGGCGTCACGATCGCGATCGGGATGAGCGCGAGCGCGGCGACGACGACGTCGAGCGCACGCTTGGCGAGGTGCTGTCCGCCCTCGTAGCTCGGGATGCGCACCTGGATCAACGGCAGGCCCTCGACCGGGGCGAAGGAGATCCGAGGGCCGGCGACGTCCGTCAGCCGACTGGAGAGCACGAGCTCCGCGGCGGTGCCCTCCAGCTGCCAGCTCAGCCTCTTGATGAACTCCGGGTCGCCCTCCGGGCGGCTGGCGACGAGGATCGTGTCGGCGCCGAGCTGCTGGGCGACCTGGGCGACGGAGGTCACGTTGCCGAGGACCGGGCGGGACACGTCGCCGACGGTGATCGCGCGGGCGTTGCCGTCCAGCAGCGTGGCGCCGACGACGTTGTACCCGGTCACCGCGCCGGTCTGGAGCGTGTGCACGACGTACTCGACCTCGGCGCGGTCGCCGACCACGAGGGTGCGCGAGGCGTAGCGGCCGTGGCGGCGCTGCGCCGAGAGCCAGCGCCGCCAGCCCCATCGGCCCGCGAGGAGCCCGATGGTGCCGAGGGGCATCGCGACCAGCAGCGGCACGCGCAGCACGGCGGGATCGGCGAACACGGCGCCGGTGGCGAGCACGCCGAACGCGATGGCGCCCGCGTGCACGACCCGCTTGTACTCGGTGGCCCCGGAACCGAAGATCGTCGCCGCGCGGGTGCGTGCGGCGGCGAGCATCAGGAACCAGAGCCCGGCCAGCGCGGCGCCGATCGCGACCGTGAGGCCGCGGCCGGTGCTCGCCGCCGGCACGATCGGGACGGCGCCCAGCGAGACCGCCGCGGACGCGCTCACCGCGGCCAGGATCACGGCGGCGTCGGTGAGACGCAGCCGGACACGATAGAGCCGCTCCCATTGGCGGCGCCGTTCGAGCGTCGGCGTGGCACGGGGCGAGACCGCCCTCGCGCGCGTCGACGGAACGGACGGCGCCGCCATGGGGCGGACGGGCGGTGTCCCCACACCGACCAGACTCACGGCGTCCTCGACCGACGTCATGTCGAGGCTCCGTGAGCCGTTGATGAACGCAAGAATCCCCAGTGCGCCATGATTTCCCCAGTTATCCCCAGACCGCGGGCGAATGCGCTCGCGGATGCGCACCCACTCCCGACCCCTCGGGCTGTCCGTCGGCTTTCCCCCCGATCCCACATCGGGGGAGTGGTCGGCACCGATCCCACATCGGTGCCCGCATCGCCGTCGGACGTGCGGATGCTGTGCTCACATTAGCGCGAAATCGTCGCTCCCGGAAGCATCATGACAAGATTCTCCACCGAATTGAGCAAACAGGGGATCAGCCGATGTCGGAGATGAGCGACTCCAGCGTGTCTCCGTAGTTGATGCGGATCACCGGCAGCGCGAGCTTGTCCGTGCCGGGTGTCACGTACCCCCACTCGATCGTCCGGCCGAGGAGGAAGCCGGCCTGCGCCACGCCCTGCTTCGTCGTGTCGTTGTAGTGGCCGAACGGGTAGGCGACGACCTCCTTGGCACCGAGGATCGCGGCGGACTGCTCCAGGTCGGCGGCGATCTGATCGGCGGACCAGTTCACCATCCGCCCTTCGCCGTTGTCGCCGGCCTCGTGCATGTCGTGGGTGTGCGAGCGCTGGATCACGTACGGGGAGGGCGACCCCTCGGTGCGGTACTCCGTGATCACGAACGAGGTGGTGAGGAGCTGGTGCTGGGTCACGACGGGCACCGCGAGGTCCAGCCACGTCTGGTCGGCGTCGTCATCGGTGATGATGACCGACTTCGGCGGCAGGTAGACGGTCCCGTCGATGAACGCGTTCAGCTCGTCCCAGGTGGGCAGGTAGAACTGCTGCTCGGCGATGTAGGCCATGTGGGCCTCGAAGTCGCCGATGTAGGCGTAGTTCCCGCGCAGCGCGTTGTCCTCGCCCTCGGGGCGGGTCGTGAACTGGTGGTACATCAGGATCGGGACCTCGGTGGCCGCTTCGGCGTTCTGCTCCGGCGTCATCCACGAACCGTGCAGGGTGAGGCGCCGGTCGGTGCACGCCGCGAGCTCGGAGCCGTTGATGCGCGCCGTCGGGGTGTACGCGGCCGCGTCCTCCGCGGTGGCGTACCATCCGGCGAAGACCAGGCCCTCGCGGGTGGGGATCGGCAGGCCGGTGTACAGCACGCCCTGGGTCTGCAGCATCGGGTCGATCGCGATGCCGTCGCCCTCGAACGAGACGGCGCACGCGTTCGGATCGTCCGTGGTGGCCAGGAGCGCCTCCACGGGCGATTCCGGTGTCGGCGCGGGCGTCGCCCCGCCGGAGGCCTGCGGCTTCGGGTCTGCGGTCCCGCCCGGGCCGGAGAGCGCGTGCACGACGGTGACGACGAGCACCACGACCAGGCCGACGGCCAGCAGCGCGATGACCGCGGCGAGGATCCGGCGCCGTTTCAGCACGGCCGGCGACGGGCGCCGGGAGGAGTGACGGGTCGGGGGAACGGGCGCTGCCATGCCGCTGATATTACGGCGTGCCGGTAGGGAGCCCCGGGGAGGCCACGGGTTTTCCCTCCCTCCCCCCTCGTCCTGCACCGATGCTCGATCCCCGCGGTTCTCCGCCGAGGCCGTCGTCCCGACCCGAGAGGCGTCGGCATCTCTCTACGGCGGGTGGCGAGCGCCGCGGCAGCGGAGCAGGATGGGGGGGGGATGCTCGTGTCGCCGGAGATCATCGGTACGGTCCTGACGGGCCTGCGCACCGAGATGACCGAGGTGAAGATCGCCGTGGCGAGGCTCGAGGGCCCCGCCCCGCGTCTGCTCAGCCGCTGACCGCGACGCGAGCCGACCGGGTTGCTAGCGTGGTGCCATGGCGGCGTACGAGGTGCTGGAGATGGGCGGACTCGACCAGTGGCGTGAGCACTTCGGCGGCTTCCGCCCCGACAGCTCGCGCGAGGGCCGACGGGTCGTCGATCACGAGCTGACCATGCAGTACATCGGCATGACCGCCAACGCGCTCGCACCGGGCGAGGAGGCCGGCTACTGGCACGTCCACCACCGCGTTGAAGAGGTCTACGTCTTCCTCCAGGGGCGCGGGCAGATGGGTCTGGACGACGAGGTCGTGGACGTCGGCCCGGGTACGGTCGTCCGCGTCGGTCAGGGGGTCTGGCGCACCTGGCGCTGCGCCCCCGACGGCGACGGTGAGCTGCGCTGGCTCTGCATCCGTGCGGGCGGCGAGGAGCTGCCGGAGTTCCCCGACGACAGCGAGCGCGGTCCCGACCGTCCGATGCCCTGGTGAACCGGGCCGCCGATGACCCGCCGGGACATTCCGGCGGCGCGAACCGGCTAGGATCGAGGGGTAACAGGAGGTGCCCCCGTGATCGGCAGTTTCATCATCTTCGGCGTGCTGTTCCTCGGCGGCTTCGCGCTGCTCGGCAACGCGCAGAACTTCCCCGGCTTCGAGAGCCTCGCCTTCATCGGCGGCATCCTCCTCGTGAGCCTCGCGCTGGCCTGGATGATGCGCGAGCGCGGCGGCGCCACCAAGCGCTCCCGTTCCTGGGAGTGACGACGCCCCGCGCGTAGCCGCACCGGTGCGCGGCGCGCTCAGCGGACGCCGCGGATCGGCAGCACCGCCAGACCGCCCAGGACGCCGAACACGATGGCGGCGATGAAGAGGGCGGTGTAGTTCTCGCCGCCGCCGATCGCCAGCAGCGGGACGGCCACGATCGGCACGAGCAGCTGCGGCACCTGATAGGACAGCGACACGATCCCGAGGTCCTTGCCCGCGTCGTCGAAGGTCGGCAGCACCTCCGTCATCAGGGCGATGTCCACCGAGACGTAGGCCCCCTGCGCGGCGCCGACGATCACGATCCCGACGTAGAACATCGTCACGTCCGGTGCCAGGATCGCCACGACCAGGCCCACCGCCGACAGCAGGGACGAGATCCACACGATGGGCTTGCGTCGCCCCGTGCGGTCCGAGATCCAGCCGAACAGGATCGTCATCAGGACGTTCCCGACGGTGAACATCATCAGCGTCGCCGCCTGCACCCCGGAGGCCTCCTCCTTGGGGATGCCGAGGTGGTCGATGATGAAGAAGAGCATGTACGTCGAGACGGAGACGATCGACATCGTCACCAGCAGCCGGCAGGCCCAGGCCCAGAAGAAGTCAGGGTGGCGGCGCGGGTCGAGCCAGTAGGTGGAGACGAGGTCCGCCCAGCTCCACGGTGCGGGCCGCTCGGTGCGGACGAGGTCGCGAAGCCCCAGGAACAGTCCCGCGCACAGCACGGCCCCGATCAGGCCCGGGACGAGGAACCAGGTCCACTGCCGGTCGTTGGGCAGCGCCGCGATCACGAGGGCGCCGAGGATGAGGGCGAGGGCTCCGGACGCGCTCGCCGCCGCCGCGACGCGCGCTCGGACGCGGGCGGGGATCTGGTCGGCGAGAAGGGCGTGCACCGCGGCGTTCGCGGCGCCGAAGCCGGCCTGGACCACGACCCAGCCCGCGACGATCGTCCACAGCGAGGTGGAGGCGGCGAGGACCAGGCACCCGGCGGCTCCGGCGACCGCGCCGCCGAGGATCCACGGCCGTCGCTTGCCGAGGCGGGACATCGTGCGGTCGCTCAGGCGCCCGAACAGGGGCGTGGCGAGGATCACCACGACGCCGCCGATCGCGGCCGTGACGGACAGGTTCAGTCCCTTCGTCCCGTCGTCCAGGAACGCGAAGAACTTGGGGATCGACGCGCCCGAGATGGTCCCGAGGGCCAGGTTGATGCCGAACCAGGCCAGGACGAACAGGGCGAGGAAGCCTCGGGGCTGAGGACCGCCGGGGATGTCGCGGTCCCGGGGCTGCACGGCGAGCGGCGGCGTGGGCGGGGCGGTCTCGGGGGTGAGGGACATCGTCGTCTCCTTCGGGCGGGTGTCGGAATGGGCGGGTGTCGGAACGGGCGGACGGGGGAACAGGCGGGTGCGGAACGGGCGGGTAGGGAACGGGCGAGCGGCGGACGGCGTACGGGTCCGGCGGGCGCGGAAGGCGCTCAGCCGGCGGGGGCGGCGGGCTCGGAATCCTCGTGCGGCGCGGTCCCGTAGGCGGCGGCCAGCGCACGGGAGTGGCGATCCTGCCAGTCCCGCGCGGCCGGGAGCGCGGCGGTGATGCCCGGCGTCCCGTGCAGGTGGCCCTCGCCGACGATGACCGTCGCGGGGACCCCGGCGGCGCGGAGGCGCTCGCCGTAGCGGATCCCGCTGTCGCGGAGCGGATCGAACTCCGCGACCATGAGGAGCGCGGGCGGGAGACCGGTGAGGTCCGGCACGTCCAGGGGTGCGGCGGCGTACGGCGGCTCGCCGGGCCCGACGTAGACCTCCACGAGCTCGGCGGCGTCGTCGAGCCCGAAGCCGTCGGCGTATCGCTCTCCCGAAGAGCCGACCAGGCGCAGGGCGGCGGGCAGCACTTCGAGGTCCTGGTGCAGGACGGGCGGGACGGTCTCGCCGCGCCGGGCCCGATCGCGGAGGAGGATGACCGCGCTCGCCGCGATGGCGGCGCCGGCGGAGTTGCCGCCGACGCCGAGGCGCGCCGGGTCCGCCCCGAGCGCCGGATCGAAGGCGAGCGCGGCGAGCGCCGCCATCGCGTCCTCCGCCGCGGCGGGGTAGCGGTGCTCGGGGGCGAGCCGGTACTCCAGCGAGGCGATCTGGATGCGCGCGTCGCGCGCCCGGCGCGCGCAGAGGCGGTCGTTGAGGATCTCGTCGACGGTGCCGCCGAAGAAGCCGCCCCCGTGGAGGAAGAGCTGGGTCGGCGCGGGGTCGGCGATCCCGGCCGGGCGGAACCGGCGCAGGCGCAGCGTCCCGTCCGGCCCGTCGATCGCGGCCTCGTCGATCGCCACGTCGTCCGGCGCGGGCAGGGTGAACTCGGCCGCGACGAGGTCGGACACCCGCAGGGCCGCCGCCCGTCGGGGCGCTGCCGCTCGGCCGGCGAGCTCCGGGAACGCCGAGGAGTGCTCGGCGATGCGTTCGCCCCACGCGCGGATCGCCGGATGCAGGTCCAGGTCGTGCACGGCGGTCATCGGGACCTCCCCGCTCCCGTCCTCGGATCCGGGTAGGCGACCGGATCGTCGTGCAGGGTCCGCAGCGTCGTGATGATGTCGCGGTGCAGGTGATCGGCCGCGGGGACGTGGCGCAGCAGGCCCCCCGAGGTGTGCGTCTGGCCGATGTACCGGACCGCCGTGGCGGGCACGCCGGCGGCGGTCAGGGCGCGTGCGTAGGCCTCGCCGTCGCCGCGGAGCGGATCCAGCTCCGAGGTGTAGATCACGGCGGGCGGCAGCCCCGCGTGCGACGCCGCCCGCAGTGGAGAGGCGTACGGATCGAGCGGGGCGTTCCGGGAGCGGCCCAGGTACTGCCGCACCAGACGGGCGCCGACCTTGCGGACGATGATCCCCGGGACCTTCGCGTCCAGGCCGCGGATGTCCGCGTGGCCCATGGTCAGGTCGAGCGCCGGCGCCTCGAGGAGCTGGAGGCGGATCGGGCGGTTCGCGCGGTCGCGGTTCATCAGGGTCACCGCCGCGGCGAGGTTTCCGCCCGAGGACGCTCCGCCGATCGCGATCCGTGCGGGGTCGCCGCCGAGGTCGCTCGCCTGCGCGTGCGCCCACTCGAGCGCCGTCCAGCACTGCTCCGGCTGTGCGGGGAAGCGGGTCTCGGGTGCGTGGGCGTAGTCCACGGCGACGATGATGATGCCGGCCTCCCGGGCGCGCCGCCGGAAGCCCGCGTCCCAGCCGACCCAGTCGATGCCGGCGATCGTGAACCCGCCGCCGTAGCAGTACACGAGGATCGGCAGCCCCGTGCCCCGTCCCGTCACGGCCTCGGCGCGCTCCGGGGAGGGCCAGTACACCCGCACGCGCACGTCCGGGTGCCCGGCGACCGGGAGGGTGTGCTCCTCCGTGTAGGCGGGGATCGGGGCGATCCCGAGCTCGCGGCTGGCCGCGATGTCCTCGGCGGCGGCCTGCCGGCGCCGGCGGGCGGGATCCTTGGGCTCGGGGCGGCGCAGCGGCGCGAGCCGGCGCTCGACGGCGGTCACGAACGGATCGACGACGGGTCGTGCTGTTCTCATCTTGTGGGGGCTCCTTCGTCCTGCGAGCATTGTGCGGGATCGAAGAACTTCGAGAAAGAACTTCAGGAGTCGGGATGAAACCGCGCATGGGAGCCGTGACGATCTACTCCGTCGCCGAGAGGGCGGGGGTGAGCATCTCCACGGTGTCGCTCGTGATGAACGCTCCGCACCGGGTGAGCCCGGCCACGCGGGAGCGGGTGGTCGCGGCGGCGGCCGAGCTCGGGTACCGCCGCCGCGCGGATCACCGCTCCGAGTCCGGTCAGCTCCGGGTCGCCGTGGCGGCGCCGTTCTCCAGCTACCCGTCGTACTACCGCCGCCTCACCGGCATGCTCGCCCGCGCGCGGGACACGACGATCGACCTCATGGTCCACGACCTCGACTCCGCCGCCGCTGCGGACTCCCCGCTCCTGGACGCCCTCCCGGCGCGCCCGGGCGTGGACGGGGTGATCGTGATGGGCGTGCCGCTGAGTCCGGCCGCCGTGCGGGCGAGCCGCGCCGCGGGCCTGCCGGTGGTGCTCGTCGACGTCCGCAGCGCGCGCCCGCGCGGCGGAGACCTCCCCGGGGTGCTCGTGGACGACCTGCTGGGCGGACGCCTGCTGGGCGAGCACCTGCGCGAGCGGGGGCACGACCGCGTGCTTTTCGTCCACGAGCCGCAGCTGTCCCGGGACTACGTCTCGGCCGGGATGCTCCGCGCCGAGGGCGTCGCGGAGTCCCTCGCGCTGGACGAGGTGGCGGTCGCGCCGGACGACGGTCTCGAGCGCGTGGTGCGCGCCGTGGAGACATCGGGCGCCACGGCCGTCGTCGCCAATCACGACGCTCTCGCCGTCCGGGTGCATGGAGTCCTCCGGGCGTCGGGTCGGCGCATCCCCGAGGACGTCGCCCTCGCCGGGTACGACGACGGAGACCTGGCCGCGGGGCTGGGGCTGACGACCGTCCGCCAGCCGTTCGAGGAGTCCGGGCGCGCCGCGATCGACCTGCTCCTGGCCGCGATCGCCGGGGAGGGGGCGAGCATCTCGCGCGTCGATCTGGCGCCGTCGCTGGTGGTCCGCGCCACGACGTGACGCGGGCGCCGGCCCGCCACGCTCGCTCGTCGGGCGGTGGGTCTGCTAGAATGATGTGTTCCGCGTGATCGTCGCCCTCTTCGGCGCCGCGCGGACACGGCCGAGACACGGCTTACGCATGAACCGCACCGATGCGCGTTCGTCAGCCCCGGCCCCCCATCCCGGGCGCACACCTGCGCCCGACGAACGACAGAGCATTCACCATGACCATCACCCCTGCCCACGCGCGCCCGGAGCCGACGAGCCCCGATGCGCCCCTGACCTGGAAGCAGGCCGCCGACGACGTCTTCGTCGCGACCCGCGCCGGCGAGTTCGCCGGCTTCATCACCGTCGACGTGCACGCGCACATCGTCCACAACCGTCACAGCCGCCGGATCGGCTCCTACCCGACGCTCGCCGCCGCCCGCGCGGCGTTGGCCGGCGACGCCGCGCCGCGTCCGCGGCGGAGGGGTCGCCGTCGACGCGTCCTCTCCCGTCCCGCCTGACATCCGGGGCGCTTGCGGTCGGCCGGACCGGGGGAGAGGGTGGAGGCATGTCCTCCTTCGTCGTCTCCCGGGTCGTCGCGATGGACCGTGACGCCGCGTTCGCGGACTGGATCGTCCCGGCGCGGATGCGCACGTGGTGGTGGCCCCAGTGGCCGGACACCGTCTACCGTCTGGACGCACGCCCGGATCGCGCGTGGGAGATCCGATCCCCGTCCGCGGGGGCCGGGATCTCCGGTCGTTACACCGAAGTGGTTCCGGGCGCTTCACTCGGGTTCACCTGGGAATGGGACGGCGCCGAGCGTCCGGACCGCGTCCTGGTGCTCTTCAGCGACGACCGCGCCCATGCGGAGGACGACCCGGAGCACGTCGTCGAGCCGAGTCGCACGGAGGTGACCGTGGTCCACGTCGCCCCGGGTCGCCCGGTCGTCGACGACCACGTCCGCGGCTGGAACGACGTGCTCGACCGCCTGCCAGGACGCATCGCCTGAGCGCGGCGGCCGGGCGGCTCCCGCCCGGCCGACTCAGACCGAGACGGGGGCGGCCTGGAGCGCGTGGACGACCGGGGCGAGCTCGGGCTGCTCGATCGCGTCGCCGAGGACGCGCTCGAGCGCGTCGTCGTGGATCGGGTGTGCCCGGTCGTAGAGCGCTCGTCCTGCCGGGGTGAGCTCCGTGTAGATCCCGCGGCGGTCGTCCGCGCAGAGGATGCGGGTGAGGAGGCCGCGATCCTCGAGCCGGGTGACGAGGCGGGTGGTCGCGCTCGGGCTCAGCGCGGCGGCCCGGGCGAGCTGCTGCATGCGCATGTGCCAGCCGTCCTGGCGGCTGAGCGCGTCCAGCACCGTGTACTCGACGACCGAGAGGGAGACGGCGGACAGCGCGCGCTCCAGTTCGGCGTCGATGAGGTTGTGGAGCGCGGCGAGGGTGCGCCAGCCCCGGGCGCGGATCTCGACCGCGTCGTCTGCGATGCCCATGGCTCCTCCTGTGCTCCTCGGCGTGGCCGCCCGCGGGATCCGTCAAAAGTCGTTGCTTGCGCCGATTAATTGCGTGTGCAATCATTGCTCCTCGGACGCAATATCCCGCGTCTGCAACTACTTTAGCAGGGCCCCTCCGCAGGGTCCACAGGAGCGATCACATGCCACTCGGACTCGTCGCGCTCGCCATCGGAGCGTTCGGCATCGGACTCACGGAGTTCGTCATCATGGGGCTGCTGCCCGACGTCGCCCGCGACTTCGCGGTCAGCGAGGCGACGGCGGGCTGGCTCATCTCGGGATACGCGCTGAGCGTCGTGGTCGGTGCGCTGGGACTCACCGCCGCCACGACGCGGCTGCCGCGCAAGCCCGTCCTCCTGGGGCTCGTCGTGCTGTTCATCGTCGGCAACGCGCTCACCGCCGTCGCCCCGGACTACGGTCTGGCGATGGCGGGGCGCATCATCGCGGCCCTCTGCCACGGGGCCTTCTTCGGGATCGGCGCGGTCGTCGCGGCCGATCTCGTCGAGCCGGCCAGGAAGGGGCGCGCGATCGCCCTCATGTTCACCGGGCTGACCGCCGCCAACGTCCTGGGCGTGCCGTTCGGCACGTTCCTCGGCCAGCAGCTCGGGTGGCGCTCCACGTTCTGGGCGATCGCCGCCATCGGCGTCGTCGCGTTCCTCGGCATCGCGCTGCTCGTGCCCGCGCCGCGCGAGCCGGCCGCGCCCGTGAGCCTGCGCGGCGAGCTGAGGGCCTTCCGGTCGGCGCAGGTCTGGCTGTCGCTCGGGGTGACCGTCCTCGCCTACGGCGGCATGTTCGGCGCCTTCACGTACATCGCGTACACGCTGACCGAGGTCTCCGGATTCGCGAGCGCCGCCGTTCCGTGGCTGCTCGTGCTGTTCGGGCTCGGCCTGGTCGTGGGCAACGCCGTGGGCGGACGCCTCGCCGACCGGTCGATCGACGGCACGCTCCTGGCGTTCATCGCGCTCCTCGTGGTCGTCCTCGCGGCGTTCGGCGCCCTCGCCGGCTCGCAGCCGGCGACCATCGTGATCCTCGTGCTCATGGGCGGGTTCGGCTTCGGCACCGTCCCCGGTCTGCAGAGCCGGATCATGACCTACGCCGGCGGCGCCCCCACGCTCGCCTCCGGGGCGAACATCGGCGCCTTCAACGTCGGGAACGCCCTCGGCGCCTGGGCCGGCGGCGTCGGCATCGCGGCCGGTCTCGGCTACACCTCCCCGATCTGGATCGGCGCCGCCATCACGGCGTCCTCGCTCGTCCTGATGTCGATCGCCGCCGTCCTGGCGCGCCGCGTCGTCGCCCCCGCCGCCACCGGTCCGCTCCCCGCGGCCGCGCACTGATCCTCCCGTCCCCCCGAACTCTCACAAGGAGACCGTCATGACCACCCTCACCATTCCCACCGTCACGCTGAACAACGGCGTCGAGATGCCGCAGCTCGGATTCGGCGTGTTCCAGGTGCCGGACGACGAGACCGCCGCCGCGGTCGAGACCGCGCTCGCCGCCGGGTACCGCAGCATCGACACGGCCGCGGTCTACGGCAACGAGGCCGGCGTGGGCCGCGCGCTCGCCGCGTCCGGGCTGCCCCGCGACGAGCTGTTCGTCACCTCCAAGGTGTGGATCAGCGACCACGGCTACGACGCGACGCTCCGCGCCTACGATGCGGCGCTCGATCGTCTCGGGCTGGACCGGCTCGACCTGTTCCTCATCCACTGGCCGGCCCCGGCGCGGGGGACCTACCCGGAGACGTGGCGGGCGCTGGAGCGGCTGTACGCGGACGGGCGGGTGCGTGCCATCGGCGTGTCGAACTTCGAGCCCGCGCACCTGGACCGGATCGCCACGGAGACGGGGATCGTGCCGGCCGTGAACCAGGTCGAGCTGCACCCCGCTCTGCAGAACCGGGCGGTCGTCGCGGCGAACACGGCGCGCGGGATCGTGACGGAGGCGTGGAGCCCGCTGGCCCAGGGGGCGGTGCTCCGTGAGCGCGCGATCGTCGAGATCGCCGAACGCCACGGCAAGACGCCGGCGCAGGTGGTGCTGCGGTGGCACCTTCAGCAGGGCCGCGTGGTGATCCCGAAGTCGGTCACCCCCGCACGCATCGTGGAGAACCTCGACGTGCTCGACGGGGACCTGTCGGCCGAGGAGCTCGCGGCGATCGACGCTCTCGAGCGCGACGGACGCACGGGCCCGCACCCGGACCGCTTCGAGGGCTGAGCGGGCGCACGGCCGCGTCGTCCGGTACATACCGCCGCGGTCGTCCGGTACATACCGCCGCGGTCGTCCGGTATATCTCGTGCTCCCGCGAGCGATCCGAGCGGACGGCGGGGCAGAATGGGCGGGCGGGAGGTGAACCGTCCCGTTCCGAGGAGAGGCGCGCACATGACCACGAAGCACATCGGCATCGTCTGGAACCCGTCGAAGACCGATCGCGAGACGCTGGAATCGGCCCTCGAGACCGCACTCGGCGGTGCGGAGGGCGTCTCGGTCAGCTGGCACGAGACCGCGGAGGACGACCCCGGCCGCGCGGCGGCCCAAGCGGCGCTCGACGCCGGAGCCGACGTGGTGGCGGCGGCCGGCGGCGACGGCACGGTGCGCGCGGTGGCCGAGCAGCTGGCGGACGCGGAGACCGAGGCGGACCTCGCCGTGATCCCCCTCGGCACCGGGAACCTGCTCGCGCGCAACCTCGGCGTCCCCCTGAACGACCTGCCGGGCGCGTTCGGCCGTGCGCTGACGGGCGACGCGCAGGCGATCGACGTCGGCTGGGCCGAGGTCGTCTTCGCCCCGGGCGAGGTGCCCGAGGAGGACCCCGAGCCGGAGGGCGAGTCGGGGCGTTACGCCTTCGCCGTCATGGCCGGATTCGGGATCGACGCGCACATGATCACGGAGACCGACGACGACCTCAAGGACAAGGCCGGCTGGCTCGCGTACGTGGAGTCGCTCGGCCGTGCGGTGGCCGCGAGCGAGGTCATCGATCTCCGCGTGGCGATGGACGACGCGGATCCGGTGGAGGAGAAGGCCCACACGTTCATCGTCGGCAACTGCGGGACCCTGCAGGGCGGCATCACCCTCCTGCCCGACGCAGACCCCTCCGACGGGCAGCTCGACCTCCTGGCGCTGAACGCCGACGGCATCGCCGGGTGGATGGACACGCTGCGCACCATGGTGTGGGACAACGGGCTCAAGCGCCTGCTGTCCGGGGGAGAGGAGCGTGCGGCCAGCAGCGACAGCATGGTGCACCGCCGGCTCACCTCGGCGGTCGTGGAACTGGACGAGCCGCGCGTGTTCGAGATCGACGGCGACGACATCGGCGAGGTGACGCGCATCGCGATCACCGTGCAGCCCGCCGCGATCCGCGTCCGCTGACGCCGGGCGCGCTGCCGGGCGCGAGACCCCCTTCCCCCGCCGAGACCCCCTCCCAGATACGTATCTGGGAGGGGGTCTCGGCGCGTCGAGGGGGTTTCGCGGGCGGACCACGGACCCGTTCCATGAATTGACATGGAACGGGCCGGCTTCCTAGCGTCCGAACACCGACCGGCGTCGGGCCGGTCTTCGAGGAGGAGGCAATGATGCCGAACCGAGGTTCCCGGCTTTCCGCGGCGGCGCTGCTCGCGGCGGCCGCCCTGACGCTGGGTCTCAGCGTCGCGTCGCCGGCGGCGGCGGCGCCGTTCGAAGGGGTGACGAGATCCTTCGACGCCGAGCCGGTCGGGTCTGCGCCGACCGGCTGCTCGACCGTCGGGGACGTGAGCGTGCAACCCGCCGCCCTCGCGGGCGCGCCGGCGCAGAACCGCGCGGTGCGCCTCGTCGATGCGAGCGCGACCGTGCATACGCGGATCGTCTGCACCGATCCGGCCTCGCCGGAGAAGTCGGCGACGATGCGCCTCCTGGCGACCCAGATGGACACCGGCGTGATCGTCTCGCTCGGCGCGTCGTCTGCGGACGCCCTCGGCGTCTGGCGCTTCTTCCTCTCCCGCTCGGGCGGAGACGTCGTGGTCAAGGCCTACAACGGGTCGAGTTGGGTGACCCTGGGCACTGCGCCCGGAGTGGACCCCCTGACCCGGTGGATCGAGGTACGACTGGACGCCACGGCGAGCAAGGCCACGATCGAGGTCGACCGCGTCCGCTTCCCCACGACCGTGAAGGCCGGGGCCGGGGCGAGCATCGGCGCGCTCCAGGTCGCCTCGGAGGGCACGGCGCCGTCCGGGCTGTCGCTCCTGGTGGACGACATGGGCATGGCTCCGTCCGTCCCGGAGTTCCGGGAGGTCGTCGCCGCCACCGCGGCGGCGGGGACGGCGATCCGTTTCCCCGGGGCCGAGAGGCTCGGCGACGGCACCATCCTCGCGTCGTACTACGAGGCGCCGACGCATGCCGGGAGCAACGGCGTGATCAAGCTCGTGCGCAGCACCGACGACGGCGCCACGTGGTCGGCGCCGGCCCTCGTCACGGATCCTGCATACGATCCGCGCGACCCGAAGCTCGCCGTGCTCAGTGACGGCACCGTGCTGCTGACCTACTTCTACACGCAGTGGGCGTCGCCGAGCATCCTGCATGGGACGTTCGTGATGCGTTCCACCGACGGCGGCGTCACCTGGTCGGCCCCGACGCAGGTCTCGACGCAGATGAGCTGCGCGTGCGGGCCGGTGAGCGGAGGCTACCCGCTCGGCTGGGCGGCGAACCACGGCCCCATCGTCGAGGCGGCGAACGGGGATCTCCTGATCCCGCTCTACGGCACGCTCCCCGGCGACGGACGACAGCGCGCGACCGTGGTCCGGAGCACGGACGGCGGCATCACCTGGGACGCCGCGAGCGAGGCGCTGCTCGCGGTCGGCTCCATCTCGTTCCAGGAGCCGAACCTGTCGGTCCTCCCGAGCGGTGAGATCGTGGCGCTGATCCGCACGACGTCCAGCCCGGTACGGGCCTATCTGTCCCGTTCCTTCGACGACGGCCACACCTGGACACCGGCGGTCGCCACCGATATCCCGGCGGAGTCGCACTCGCAGACCGTGCTCGCCGACGGAAGCGTGCTGCTGACCTACGGCAATCCGGCTCGTCCCGGGCGCCCGACGGAGGGGATCGTGATCGATGACCCGTCGGGTCCGTGGGACGGGCGCGCGGCGCGCTCGATCCTGGTCTACGACGCCGGTAACGGGGACCAGGCCAACCCGTCGAACGTCGAGATCGGTCCGGGGGAGTTCCTCACGATGAGCTACGACGTCGCTGCGCGGACGCTCTCGGCGGTCTTCACCGAACGATCCCACTACGCGGACTGACCGCGCACCGGACGACGCGGCCCCGGGTGCAGCCCGGGGTCGCGTCGCGCCGTGCGGGGAGACCTCCGGACAAAAGTGCTTGACATGGAACGGTGGTCCACGTCATTCTCGCCACATGGAACAGAATTCCACGTCCTATCACTCGCAGGGCCTCGCTCGGGGACTGACCGTGCTGCGGGTGCTCGGGGCGGAGGGGCAGCCTCTGCCGCTGGCCGAGCTCGCCCGTGCCGCGGGCCTGCCGAAGCCGACCCTGCTGAGACTGCTCACGGTCATGGAGCGCGAGGGCTTCATCGCTCGGACCGGCCAGCCTCCGGCGTACACGCTCGGCCCCAGCGTGTACGCCCTGACTGAGTCTCTCGCGGCGGTCGAGCTGTCCGAGCTCACGGCTCCGACGATGAAGGCGCTCGCCGACGGGCTCGGGTTCACCTCGAACCTCGGCGTCCTCCAGGGGCGATCCGTGCTCCATCTCGGTGTGGAGGAGCCCGCGCGCGCCCTCCGCATCGCCGCGGGCGGATTCCTCGACCACACGTACTGCACCGGCCTCGGGAAGATGCTGCTGTCCGTCCTCGAGGACGATCGCGTGGCCGACCACATCCCCACCCGCGAGCCGTTCGAGAGCTTCACGGATCAGACGATCACGACGCGCGCGCAGCTCGACGAGGAGCTGGCCAGGATCCGGGAGCGCGGCGTCAGCATCGACGACCAGGAGCGCAATCGCGGCGTGCGCTGCATGGCCGTACTGGTGCCCGCCGAGCATGACCTCACCGTCTCGCTCAGCGTCTCCGGCCCGGCCGGAGAGCTGACGGAGCGGGACGAGGACCACATCCGTGCCGCGCTCACCGACGCTGCGGCGGAGATCGCGGGGCTGCCGCGGATCGGCGCGGCGCTGCAGAACGTCCGAACCAGATTGGCGATCGAATGATCATCGACATCCACACCCATTGCCACCTCCCCGAGCACTGGGGAAGCGAGCACGAGGACCACTGGGAGGGGGCGTACGGTGAGCCCTACCCGGTGGTGACGCCGGAGTCGTTCGACGCGGCGATGACGGGCGTCGACGTGGCGGTCACCTTCGGGATGGCGGCCAGTCGCGCAGGCGTGCGGACGCCGAGCTCGTTCGTCGCGGACTTCCTCACACGGGTGCGGACGCCGACCATCGGGTTCGCGGCGATCGACCCGTCCGACGCGGACTGGCGCGAGCAGCTCGACGAGGCGGTCGAACTCGGCCTCCAGGGCGTGAAGCTCTACCCGGTCCTCGCGCTGTTCGACCCGCTCTCGCCCGAGTTCGACGACTTCTACCGGCGCATGACCCGCCACGGGATGGTCGTCCTCTGGCACATGGGCGCCACCCCGAGCCCGATCGGCAGCCTCGCCGTGAGCCAGCCCCTCGTCGTGGACGAGGTGGCCCGCCGGCATCCGGACCTCGTCCAGGTCATGGCGCACATGGGCCATCCGTGGCAGCGGGACACGAACGTGGTGCTGCGCAAGAACGAGAGGGTGTTCGCGGACGTGTCGGGAGTCCCGTCGCGCCCGATGGACGCGTTCCTCGCCCTGGTGCACGCGCAGGAGTGGGGGACCGTGGACAAGCTGCTCTTCGGCTCCGACTACCCCCTCTGGACGCCGGCAGACGCCATCGAGCGGCTGAACGCGGTCGCCGCGATGCGCGCCGGGGACCTGCCGCACGTGCATGAGGACACGATCGACTCGATTCTGCATCGCGACACGCTCGCGCTGCTCGGACTGACGGTGAAGGACCGGTGACGACGATGACGACGATCACGGACGCGAGGGCGCTGGCCGCGCGGGCGGAGCAGATCATCCCGGGAGGGGTGAACTCCGCGACCAGAGCCATCGGCGCGCCCTGGGTCTTCACCTCCGCGCACGGGGCCACCGTGACCGACGCGCAGGGCAAGGACTACGTCGACTACCACGCCGCGTTCGGCGCCATCCTGCTCGGCCACGGCGACGAGCGTGTGGCCTCCGCCGTCGCGGAGGCGTCTCGGGGGCTCGGTCTCGTCGGGCTCGGCATCACGGAGCTGGAACTGCGTCTGGCGGAGCTCGTGGTGGACGCGATCCCCTCCGCGGAGATGACGATCACCACGATGAGCGGATCCGAATCCGTGCTCCAGGCCGTCCGTCTCGCGCGCGGCGCGACCGGGCGCCCGTACATCGTGAAGTTCCAGGGCTGCTTCCACGGCTCGTTCGACGCCGTGGCGCGGAACGTGATCTCCGCGCCCTCGCGCGCGTACGGATGGGACCCGAACTCGTCGGGCATCCTCGACGACGCACTGAGTCACACGCTCGTCGCGGAGTTCAACGATCTGGACTCGGTGCGGGAGCTGTTCGCCCTCCATGGGGAGCAGATCGCCGCGGTGATCCTGGAACCGGTACCGCACAACGTCGGCGCCCTGCTCCCCGATCAGTCGTTCCTGGAGGGCCTGCGCGCGATCACGCGCGACAACGGGGCCCTGCTGATCTTCGACGAGGTCATCACCGGGTTCCGGCATGCACTGGGCGGGTATCAGGAGCTGTGCGGGATCACCCCGGATCTCACCACCTTCGGCAAGGCGATGGGCAACGGCTTCGCGGTCGCCGGCATGGCCGGCTCGCGAGAGGCGATGGGCAACTTCACCCCGGCGGGCGGATCCGTCATGCTCGCCGGCACCTTCAACGGCAACGCCGCGTCCATGGCGGCGGCGATCGCCACGATCGAGACTCTGAAGGACCCGGAGGTCGGCTTCTACGATCACGTCCGCGCGCTCGGCGACCGCATGCGGTCCGGGATGCGCACGATCACCGCGGATCTCGGGATCCCCGCGGTGGTGACCGGCATCGGCTCGGTGTTCGTCACGTACTTCCTGGAAGGGGAGGTCCGCGGATACCGGGATCTCATGCGCAACGACGATCACGCGTACGCGACGTTCCACCGCCGGATGACGGACGCGGGGTTCCTGATGTACCCGATGGCGCTCAAACGGAACCACATCTCCCTCGCCCACTCGGAAGACGACATCGATCGCACCCTGGAGGCGGCGGAGCAGGTGCTGGCCGGGATGAAGCACGACGGCGAGTTCGGACGCGGAGGTCGCGACTAGATGACCCCCTCGGCCAGGACGGCGATCCTCTCGGGACTCGTCGTGGACGGATCGGGCGACGAGCCCTTCCTCGGAGACGTGCTGATCGCAGGGACGAGGATCGACGCCGTCGTCCCGCTGGCGGCGCGCCCCCACGACGGGTATGACGCGGACGTCATCGATGCCGAGGGGCTTGTGGTGGCGCCGGGCTTCGTCGACATCCACTGCCACTCCGACCTCACCCGCCTCGCCTATCCCGGAGGCGAGAGCCGCGTCACCCAGGGCATCACGACGGAGGTCGTCGGCAACTGCGGGATGTCGGCCGCACCCACGGGCGGCGACGCGGCGGGTCTGGCTGCGCTCATCGCGACGATCGACGTGACACCGGGGACGCCGCGTCCCTGGTCGACGGTCGCGGAATGGCTGGACGCGCTCGACGAGGCGCCGTCGTCGACGAACGTCGCCGCGCTCGTGGGTCACGGATCCGCGCGTCATGCCGCCGCCCCCGGGCGCGTCGGAGAGCTGTCAGAAGCCGAGATCGTCGCCGTCGCGGCGGAGGTGACCCGGGCGCTGGAGGCGGGGTGCGTCGGAGCGAGCCTGGGGCTCATGTACGCGCCGGGCGAGTCCGCGGGACGTGACGAGCTCCGGGCCGTCGCGCAGGCCGTCGCGGACGCGGACGGCCTCGTGGCGGCCCACCTCCGCGACTACGACGCCCGGGCCCTCACCGAGTCCCTCGCCGAGGCCGCGGACGTGGCGGACGGCGCCCGCCTGCAGATCTCGCACCTGCGCGCGACCCACCCGGACGGGCGCTTCGCAGAGGCGATCGCCGCGGTGGAGCGGCTTCGCGACGTGCAGGACGCGTCCGCCGACTGCTACCCCTACATCGCCGGTCACACGACGCTGCTGCAGCTCCTTCCCTCGCGCATCCGCGCCGCCGGCCCCCGCGCGGTCCTCGCCCTCGGTGCGCCGGCGCTCGCCGAGGGACTCCGGGACTCCGGATGGGACCCGGGACAGATCCTCGTCATGAAGGCAGCCGCGACCCCGGAGGCGGTCGGGCGGACACCCGCGGAGCAGGCCCGTCCGTGGGAGTGGCTCGCCGAGCTCCTCGTCGCCGACGGCGGACTCGTGGACGTCGCCGTGGAGAGCGGCTCGTGGCCCGACGTCGACCTGGCGCTCACCACCGACTGGGTCACGATCGGCTCCGACGGCACGGCGCTGTCCGCCGCGCACGCCTCGTCGGCGGCGCACCCGCGCTCCTGGGGCACCTTCCCCGCGGCGTTCCGGCGGATGCGGGCTCTGGGCGTCCCGCTCTCCGCCGCGGTGCGCCGCATGTCCGTCGCGTCCGCGGAACGGGTGGGCGTGCCCAGCGGGCTGAGGCCCGGTCTGCCCGCCGACGTCGTCGTCTTCGCCGAGGACGGGCTGGACTCCTCGGCGACGTTCGCCGAGCCCGCGCGCGCGGCCGTCGGCGTGCGTCGCGTCCTGGTGAACGGCGTCCCGGTCCTGGACGAGGACGGGATCACATCCGCGCGACCCGGTCGGGTGCGCAGAAGGGAGACGGCCTCATGAGCGAGACGCCGGTGCTCGGGATCGCGATCGTCGGCGTCGGCGGGATCGCGGCGTCGCACATGGCGGCGCTGCGTGCGACCGACCGCGCGCGCCTCGCATGCGTCCAGGACATGGACCGGGCACGAGCCCGGCAGGTCGCGCTGCAGGAGGACTGCGCCGTCGAGGACACGCTGGACGCCGTCCTGGCTCGGGACGATGTCGAGGCCGTGATCGTGTGCACCCCGAATCTCACCCACGAGGACATCGGCCTCGCCGTGCTCCGGGCGGGACGCCACCTCCTCATGGAGAAGCCGTTGGCGATGACGGCGGAGGGCGCGGACGAGCTCGGCCGCACGGCCGAGGAGCGCGGTCTCGTGCTCGCCGTCGGCCACAGCCACCGGTTCTCCGCGCAGGGGAGGGCCGTGCACGAGGCGGTCGCCTCCGGAGCCGTCGGGGTGCCCCGCTTCGTCCGGATCGTGATGAACGGAGGCTGGATCTGGCCCGGCTGGCAGGCGTGGGTGCTGGACCCCGCCGTGTCCGGCGGGCATTCGCTGCACAACGGCGTCCACCTCACGGATCTCGCGTCGTGGTGGATCGGCGAGCGCCCGGACACCGTCTTCGCGACGGGACAGGCGGTCACCAGCCGTGCCCTCGACATCTCCGACTACCTCGTGATCGAGCTCGGGTTCCCGGGCGGGGCAGCGGCGGTGTGCGAGGTCAGCCGGGCCGAGCGACCGCGTCGTGCGGCCTATCTGGAGTTCACCGTGGTGGGGACCGACGGCGTCCTGCGCCGTACCTGGGACGCGGACGGGATCCGCGCCTGGCTCGAGGAGGGATTGGCGATGTGGGCCCCCGACGGTGCCGCGGGGGATGTCTTCGTCGCTGAGATCGACGCCTTCGCGGCGGCGATCCGCGGGGAGGCGCCCGCGGTGCCGGCGGTCGCGGACGCGGTGGACGCCGTGCGCGTCGCCGCCGCGGCCGAGGAATCGCTGAAGACAGGGCGGCTCGTCCGCCGAGAGGAGGTGCGTCGATGAGCGGTACCACCGTACTGATGGCGGGGACGACGGGCGCCGGCCTTCAGGATCATCAGTCCGCGATGTGGGCGCCGCGCCTGGCCGCTGCGGGTCTCGTGCCAACGGCCGTCTGGTCGCCGCCGGATCAGAGCGCCCCCGCGGCGGACGCCGCCGAGCGCCTGGCCCGCTCGCTGGACGTTCCGCTTTCCCGAGAGGAGTCAGCGCCCGTGGGCGCCGCCCAGGCGGTCGTCGCCTGCCTGCGCGGGCGGCGTCGGGCACAGCTCCTCGCCGAGGTCTCGAGCGGCACCGCTGTCCTCGTCGACAAGCCGACGCTGGATCCGACCGCGGATCTCGAGCACCAGCTCGACGGAACCGGCGCACTGCTGCTGTCCGGCCACCACTTCGCCGCCCATCCGTCGTTCACACGTGTCGCCGCGGCCGTCCGGGACGGTGAGCCGGGGCTGCTTCGTGCCGTCATGGTCGACCTGGTCGTCGCCGCCGGCGACGGGGCGAGCCCGGAGGGCGACCTGCGAAACATCGGCGTCCACGCCGTGGACCTCGTCCAGCGCCTCACCGGTCCGACGACGATCCGGATCGGCACCGCGGACCTCGCCGACGACCGCGTGACGTTCCTCGGTCAGACGGATCGAGACGTCGTCGTCTCGGTCCACGTCTCGCGCACGTCCTCGGGGGCGGGGACGCTCCTCGCCCGGACGCGGATCGTGGGCAGCCACGGGCACCTGGATGTGGATCTGACGGGTCCCGCCCTGACTCTGCGCACGGCGGAGGGGACCCGGGCCGTCGGCTACGGCGCGGACTCCGTCACGGCGCGTCTGTGCCAGCTCCGTGAGATGGCGATGGGACGGCGACCGGGAGAGAGCCCGGCGTCATGGCTCGCGCTGGCGCAGACCCTCGATGCCGTGGCGGCTTCCGCCGAGCGCCGGGAAGCGGTGGTCGCCGGCGCCGAGGACGTGAGGAGAGAACGATGAGACTGATCACCTGTGAGTACGAGGGCGTCGTGGTGCACGGCGTCGTGGACGGCGAGGAGATCGCCCTGATCGGGACCGGCGACCTCGCCGGGATCGTCGCGGGGGATCCGACGACGCCGAACGGTCGGCGCGTCGCGCTGCAGGACGTGAGGATCCTGCCCCCGCTGCGGTCGCCCGGCAAGGTCATCGCCGTGGCGGCGAACTACCAGGAGCACGTGACAGAGAGCGGCGCCCGGCCGCGCGATGTCCGCACGGCGTCTCCGCGCCTGTTCCTGAAACCGGACACCAGCGTCGTGGGAGACGGGGCCGAGGTGGTCCTGCCCTCGATCACGACGGAGCTCGACTGGGAGGCGGAGCTCGCCGTCGTGATCGGCCGCACGGCTCGAGAGGTCCGCGAGGAGGACGCGCTCGGCCACGTCTTCGGGTACGCGACGAGCAACGACCTCTCGGCCCGGAGTCTCGCGCTGGAGGGCCCGCGTGACGGCGAGGCGTGGACCGGGTTCTTCGACTGGCTCGAGGGCAAGTGGCTGGACGGCTCGGCCCCGCTCGGACCCTATCTCGTCACCGCCGACGAGGTCCCGGACCCGCAGCGGCTGACGGTCGGACTGACGGTCAACGGCCAGGTCCGGCAGTCGGGAACCACCGCCGACATGATCCATTCCGTGGCGGAGCTCGTCGCGTTCTCGTCGCGGCTGATGACGCTCCGCCCCGGAGACGTCATCCTCACCGGGACGCCTGCCGGTGTCGGGGCCACCACCGGGACGTTCCTGCATCCCGGCGACGTCGTGGTCGCCGAGATCCAGGGCCTCGGGGCGCTGACGACACGCATCGTCGCCCCGAGCAGCGAGGATCGCTGACGCACGGCGACCCGAGGCCGCCACGACATCACGACACACCCGAACGAACCAACAAGCGAACAAGGGAGTTCTCATGCGCAAGAAGTTGCTCTCCGGCCTGGCGGCGCTCTGCCTGGCCGGGGCGATGCTCGCCGGCTGCACGGCGACCGCGCCCGAGGAGGGGGGAGGGGGAGGCGACGCCGAGACCTCCGCGAACGTCTACCTCTACCAGAAGCCCGTCAGCTTCAACCCGCTCAAGCCCGCCCAGGGCGCCGAGCAGCTGACGATGTCCCTCATCTTCGACAACCTCTTCACCACCGATCCCGACTTCTCGTTCGAGCCTCGCCTGGCCGAGAGCTGGGACGTGTCCGAGGACGCGAAGACCTTCACGTTCCATCTGCGTACCGGCCTGACCTGGAGCGACGGCGAGCCATTCACCGCGGAGGACGTCCTGTTCACCTACAACCTCGCCGCGAACCCGAAGGCCGGAGGCGCCTGGGGTGCACGGCTGTCCGGGGTCGAGGGCTACGGCGCGATGCAGGACGGCTCGGCGCAGACGCTGTCCGGGCTGACCGCGCCCGATGAGAACACCGTCGTGTTCCAGCTGACGGAGCCCAATGCGGGGTTCCTCTCCCTGATCGGGTACGGGTCGGTGATGTTCATCCTCCCCGAGCACGTCCTCGGAGAGAAGGACCCGGCCACGCTCCTGGAGGATCCCTGGTTCACGCAGCCGACCGTCGGCATGGGGCCCTACGTCATGAAGGCGTTCAACGTCGACCAGGACATCGAGCTGGACGCGAACGAGAACTATCGCAGCGAGGTCGGGATCGACCATCTCTACCTCAAGATGCTGACCAGCGACGTGGCCACGGCGCAGCTGGGCACCGGGGAGATCGATCTCGTCCAGGTGTCCGCGCTCGACCTGGACGCGGTCAAGGCCCTCCCCGGCGTCACCGTGACGTCCAAGCCCTCGGCCGGGTTCACGCGGATGGCGGTGAACTTC
The DNA here is from genome assembly GCF_021172025.1 of Microbacterium resistens. Lineage (NCBI taxonomy): Bacteria > Bacillati > Actinomycetota > Actinomycetes > Micrococcales > Microbacteriaceae > Microbacterium > Microbacterium resistens. Next base: position 2,324,321 of record NZ_CP082781.1, on the reverse strand, counting down.
AGCAAGCCGCAGTTCGCCGACGCCCGGGTGCGACAGGCGCTCGTGCACGCGATCGACCGGCAGGGCATCGTCGACGGCGTCCTGGGCGGCGAGGCGACGCTGATCAACAGCGACATCATGACGCCGTGGGCCCTGCCGGACGACCTGGAGGAATACGCCTACGAGCCCGACACGGCGAAGCGGCTCCTGGCGGAGGCGGGCTTCGACCTGTCCCAGGAGGTGAAGATCTCGTGGGTGCCCGGACAGCGCGATCGGGATCAGATGGTGAACGTCATCATCGAGAACCTCAAGGCGGTCGGGATCAAGGCGGTCGCCAACCAGGTGGACGCGGGCGCGCTCACCGCCAGCTACACGGACGGCAGCTACGACCTGGCGCTGTTCGGCGGTGGCGTCTACACCCCCGACCCGGCCAGCAGCTTCCCGATCGTCGCGTGCGAACAGCGTTTCCCGGTCGGGGCCAACACGGCCTTGTTCTGCGATGCGGAGCTGGACGCGCAGATGGCCGCCGGTCAGCGTGTGGCGGATCAGGACGCGCGTGCCGACATCTACCGGGACGCCGCGCGGCGCGACAACGAGCTCGTCCCGTACGTGTGGATCAACGTGCCCAACACGATCTGGGCCACCAGCGAGCGGCTGAAGGGCTTCGAGCCCCACGGCGACTTCACCAACGGGTTCTGGAACGCCGCCGACTGGACCGTCTCGGGATAGCGATATGAGGAGTGCACGATGCTGAGGACCCTCCTGGTCCGGCTCTCGTCCAGCGTTCTGGTCTTCATCCTGATCGCGATCGGGCTCTTCCTCCTGGTGAGGCTGGCCCCGGGCGATCCGGTCGACATGATGATCCCGCCGGACGCGGGCGGCGCCGATCGGGAGGCGTTCATCGAGGCCATGCGCGAGCGCCTCGGCCTGGACCAGCCGCTGCCGGTGCAGTTCGTCGCCTGGTTCGGCGCCCTGTTGCGGGGCGACCTCGGGTACTCCTACGCGAACGGCCAGCCGGTCGGGCAGCTGCTGCTCGGCCGGCTCGGCCCGACGCTCCTGCTGACCGGGACGGCGCTGGTCGTGGGTCTGCTCATCGCCGTCCCCCTCGGCATCCTGGCCGCGGTCCGCCGCGACACCGTCGCCGACTACGGCATCACCGGCGTGAGCGTTCTCGCGATCGCGATCCCGAGCTTCTTCCTCGCGATGCTGGCGATCTACGTGTTCTCGGTGCAGTTGCGGGTCCTGCCGTCGTCGGGCATGCACGCCTCGGGGAGGACGGATCTGCCGGACCTCCTGTTGCACATGGTCCTCCCCGTCGGGCTGCTGTCCCTGGCCGTCGCAGCGCCGTTCATCCGCTATGTGCGAAGCGGGATGCTCGAGGAGCTCGGCAAGGACTACGTCCGCGCCGTCGTCGCCAAGGGCGCCGGTCCCGCGCGCACCCTGGTGCACGCGTTCCGCAACAGCCTCGTCTCGCTCGTCACGGTCCTCGCGCTGTACATCCCCGTGTTCCTCGCCGGCGCCGTCGTGCTGGAACAGGTCTTCTCCTGGCCGGGGATGGGGCAGCTCGCGGTGACCGCCCTCACCACCCGCGACTATCCGGTCGTGATCGGCTTCGGCCTCTACGTCGCCGTGCTGGTGCTGCTGTGCAACTTCGTCGCCGACCTGCTGTACTCGGTCGTCGACCCGAGAGTGAGGACGTCGCGATGACCGACACCGTCGCCGTGCTCCTGCCCAAGCCGGAGCGCTCGCCCGGGCGCCTCGCCCTCCGACGCTACCTCCGGAACCCCGTGGCCCTCACCGGTGCCGCCGTGCTGGCGGTGATCGTGGTCGGCACCCTCGCCGCGCCATTGCTGTATCCCGTGGACCCGGATGCCATCGACCTCGCCGGGGTGCGCTCCGCACCGGGCGGCGCGCACCCGCTCGGCACGGATTCGACCGGGCGCGACGTTCTCGCCCGTCTCCTCGCCGGCGGTCAGGTCTCGCTGATGGTCGGCTTCCTCTCGGCCGCGATCGCGGTGTGCGTCGGGGCGCTCGCCGGGGTCGTGGCGGGATGGTTCGGCGGCGTGGCCGACGCCGTCATCAGCCGCGTCGTGGACATCATGCTGTCGGTCCCCCCGGTCCTGGTGGTCATCGTGGTCGCCGGGATCATCGGGCCGAGCGTGCCGATGCTCGTCGCCGTGATCGCCGGGCTCTCGTGGCCGTCGTCGGCGCGCATCGCGCGCGGCGTCGTCCTGAGCGTGAAGGAGCAGGAGTTCGTCCAGGCGGCGCGAGTGTCCGGTTCGGGCAACGGCTTCATCATGCTCCGCCATCTGCTCCCCGCGGTGTTGCCGCCGGTCACCGTCGCGGCGACCCTGCTCGTGTCGGAGGCGGTGCTGCTCGAGTCGGCCCTGTCCTTCCTCGGGGCCGGGGTCCGCCCGCCCCAGGCGAGCTGGGGAAACATGCTCACCGAGGCGCAGTCCCTCGCGGTGCTCGCCGGGATGCCCTGGCTGTGGCTGCCGCCGGGCATCATGATCGCGCTCACCGTCCTGTCCGCCATGGCAGTCGGCGACGGCATCCGTGACGCCATCGACCCGCGGAGGAACCGATGACCCAGAAGACCACGGCACCGCTCCTCGAGATCGATGGCCTGTACGCGGGGATCCCGCGCCGCGGCGAGGTGCAGAGCATCCTGCGTGACGTCGCCCTCTCCATCCGCCCCGGCGAGATGGTCGGGGTGGTGGGCGAGAGCGGATCCGGCAAGAGCATGACCGCGCTGTCGATTCTCGGGCTTCTGCCGCCGTCTGTGCGGATCACGGCGGGAACCGTGTCCTTCGGCGGCGAGGATCTCGCCTCGGCCCCCGACCGGGTCCTGCGCCGCGTGCGGGGCCGGAGGATCGGGATGGTCTTCCAGGACCCGATGACGACCCTCGACCCCGTGGTGCGGGTGGGGCGGCAGATCGAGGAGGCGTACCGGATCCACCATCCGCGGGCGCGCCGTTCCGAGGCACGGACGCGCGCCGCCGAGGTGCTCGACCTGGTGGGCGTGCCCGACGTGCGTCGCAGGATGGACCAGTACCCGCACCAGTGGTCCGGCGGCATGCGACAGCGGGCCGTCATCGCGATGGCCCTCGTGAACGATCCCGAGCTGCTGATCGCGGACGAGCCGACGACCGCCCTGGATGCGACGATCCAGGCGCAGGTGCTCGAGGTCCTGGCCCGGGCGCGCTCCGAGCTCGGGGTCGCGATCATGCTCATCACCCACGATCTCGGCGTCATCGCGCAGTACGCCGATCGGGTGCTCGTGATGTACGCCGGCCAGATGATGGAGTCGGCCACGACCGCGGAGCTGTTCCACGACAGCCGACACCCCTACGCCCGTGCTCTCATCCGGAGCAGACCCGGCCTGGTGGAGCCCGGGCGTCGGCTGGCGGCGATCCCGGGGCAGCCGCCCTCTCTCGACGCCCTGCCGACCGGGTGCCCGTTCGCTCCGCGGTGCACCGCGCCCTTCAAATCGGACCGCTGTCGGGACGAGCCCACCGCGCTGGCGCCCAGCGCCGACGGACGTCTCAGCGCCTGTCACTACCGCGACCGGAAGGAGGAGGGACGATGAGCGATCCGATCGGCGTTTCTTCGATCCTCGACGTGCAGGATCTCGTCGTCCGCTTCCCCGTCGGGCGAGGGCGGGTCGTCCGGGCCGTGGACGGCGTCTCCCTCCGTGTGGGTGAGGACGAGGCATTGGGGGTGATCGGGGAGTCCGGATGCGGGAAGACCACCACGGGGAAGACCATCGCGCAGCTGGGCAGACCGACGTCCGGACGCGTGCTGTTCCGGGGTGAGGACCTGGTCACCGCCTCGCGGTCCCGGCGCAGGCAGCTTCGGCGGCGCATCCAGTTCGTCTTCCAGGATCCGCAGTCATCGCTCAACCCGCGTATGACGATCCAGGAGATCGTGGCCGAGCCCCTGCGCGCCTTCGGCGAGTGGCGGGGGTCGCGTTCGCGCGACCGTGTCGTGGCGCTCCTCGAGCAGGTCGGCCTCGGTGCCGGGGCACTGCACCGCTACCCGCACGAGTTCTCGGGAGGTCAACGTCAGCGCGTCGGGATCGCCCGCGGTCTGGCGCTCGATCCGGACCTGCTGATCCTGGACGAGCCGGTCTCCGCGTTGGACGTCTCGATCCAGGCGCAGATCCTGAACCTGCTGATGGATCTGCGCGCGGAGCGGTCGCTGGGCTTCATGATGATCTCCCACGACCTGGAGGTGATCCGGCATGTGACGGACCGGGTGGCCGTCATGTACCTCGGCGTCGTCGTGGAGGAGGGCGTGACCTCGGAGGTCCTGACCGCGCCCGCGCATCCGTACACCGCTGCCCTGGCGTCGGCGACCCCGCCCGCCGGGCCGGACGAGCGCCGTGAGCGCATCGTGCTCAGCGGCGACGTCCCCTCGCCTCTGAGCCCGCCGTCGGGCTGTCGCTTCCGGACCCGCTGCTGGCGGGCTGATGCGCTGTGCGCCGAACGCCGCCCGGAGCTGACACCGGTCGGTGACGGCTCTCGGTCCGTCGCATGCTTCCATCCGCTCGACGTGCTGGCAGGGCCGGCCGCGCGCATCGAGGCCCCCGCATGACCGGGCGGATCGCGGTGGGGATGGATGTCGCCGACCTGCCCACGCCCGTCGTCGTGATCGATCGGTCGATCCTGGACCGGAACATCGCGGCCATGGCCGCGCATGCGCGCGCGTGCGGGGTCTCCCTCCGGCCGCACTGGAAGACGACGAAGGCGGTCGAGGCCGCTCGGCGCCAGCTCGACGCGGGAGCCGTCGGCCTCACGACAGCCACGGCAGCCGAGATGCTCGCCCTCGCGGACGGCGTGAGCCCCTCCGTGTTCTGGGCCTATCCGCCGGTCGGACGGGAACGGGTCGACGCCGTGCTGTCGGCCTGCCGGAGCACGGAGGTCATCGTCGGGACGGACTCCGTGGAGGCCGTCCGTGAGCTCGCAGACCGTGCGCACCGAGCCGGGTTCCGCATCCCGGTGCGTCTGGACGTGGATACCGGGCTGCACCGCACCGGCGTCGCCCCCGAGGGCGCCGTGGACGCCGCCCGCGCGCTGGCGGCGCTCCCGGGGGTCGATGTCGAGGGGGTGTGGACGCACGAGGGCCATGTCCAGGGCGTCGGCGCGGATGCGCAGCGGCGCCGGTTGACCGGGCTCGCCGCGGGACGACTGCTCGTCGAGACGGCCGAGGCGATCCGGGCCGACGGGATCGAGGTCCGCAGCGTCTCGGTGGGTTCGACGCCGGGCGCACGATCGGCGCCGACTGTTCCCGGCGTCACCGAGGCGCGTCCCGGCACCTACGTCCTCGGGGACGAGAACCAGGTCCGGATCGGCACCGTCGATCCCGCAGACGTGGCCGTGTCGGTGCGCAGCCGCGTCCTCAGCACCCAGCCGTCGGAGTGGGCGATCATCGACGCGGGCATCAAGGCGATGAGCAGCGACGGCAGCACGCACGGCGACGGGCGTATCGGCACCGTGGTCTCCGAGGGAGGGGGCGTCGTCGTCACCGGCCACGAGGAGCACGGCTTCCTCCGGGGCGCGGCGAACCCCCGTGTCGGTGATGTCGTCCACATCCGCCCGAATCATGCGTGCGGTCTGATGAACATGCACGCCGAGGCGGCGGTGGTCGCCGACGGCGTCGTCGAAGAGGTCTGGCGGATCCGCGCGCGGCACTGATCCCGGGCGCACCGAGGGCACGCAGGAGCGCTGCCGCCGTGCAGGAGAACGGCAGCAACAGAAGAGAACGACAGGAGAGAGCATCATGCAGAAGGTCAGCACCGACCAGGCCCCGCCGCCCGCGGGCCCGTACTCGCAGGGAACGATCGCCGGAGGCCTGGCGTTCCTCGCGGGACAGGGCCCGTTCGACGATCAGGGGCGCCGGACCGGGGAGACGTTCGCGGATCAGGTGCGACAGACGTTCGAGAACCTCGAGACGGTCGCTCGAGCCGCCGGATCGTCGCTGCACCGAGCGGTGCGGATCGGTGTGTACCTGCGGAGTCTCGACGACTTCGCGGAGTTCAACGTCATCGCCGCGGAGTACCTGTCCGAGCCCTACCCGGCGCGCACGACGATCGAGGCGGCGCTGCGCGGGTTCGACATCGAGATCGACGCCGTGGTCGAGGTCACCGGTGAGTCCTGACCCCTGCGGCGCTTGAAACCCCCCTTCCCCGCCGAAACCCCCTCTCAGATACGTGTTTCCGAGGGGGTTTCGGCGGGGAGAGGGGGTCTCGGTGTGACGGGCGGCAGAATGGGGGAATGCCGCTCGCGCCCTCCGACGTCCCCGCGCTCGTCCCGTACCTGGAGGGGTTCCTCGTCGACTGGATCGACCAGCAGCGTCGCTCGCACGGCGTCCCCGGAATCCAGGTGGCGGTCCGGCAGGGGGAGGAGCTGCTGTTCTCGCGCGCCGTCGGGCTCGCCGACGCGGAGACGGAGGAGCCGCTGACGACGGCGCACGCCTTCCGGATCGCCTCGCATTCGAAGACCTTCACGGCCACGGCCGTCCTGCGGCTGCTCCGGGACGGGCGGCTCCGCCTGGACGATCCGGTGGCGCAGCACGTCCCGGAGCTCGCCGAGGCGCCGATCGGCGCGACGACGCTGCGGAGTCTGCTCGGCCACCAGGCCGGCGCCGCCAGGGACGGGAGGGAGGCGGGGTTCTGGCAGCGCGAGCGGGAGTTCCCCGACCGCGACGAGCTCCTCGCCGAGCTGGGCAGGGATGGCGTCTTCCCGGCGAACGTGCACTTCCACTACTCGAACCTCGGCTATTCGCTGCTGGGGCTCGTCATCGAGGCGGTCGAGGAACGTCCGTACGCGGAGGCGATGCGCACGCTGATCGCGGAGCTGGGCGACGCCATGGCCGAGCCGGTGCGGATCGGTCCGGACCTCGGGAACGGCGAGGAGGCGCCGATCGCGTCCGGGCACGGGATCCCGATGACCGAGCGCGGACTGCCGGGATCCGCCGTCGTGCCCGTGATCCCGCCCGCCTCCGCCCGGGCGGAGGCGGCGGCCACCGGGTTCTGGTCCAACGCGGAGACGATCTCCGCGTGGATGGCGGGACACGCGCTCGGCTCCGGGCGCTTCCTCGACGACGACGCGAAGCGGCTCATGCAGCGGGAGGAGTCGTGCATCGCGACCGGCGGGTCCACGCGGTGGTACGGGCTGGGCGTCATGATCCGGAAGATCGGGACGCGCCGTGTCATCGGCCACTCGGGCGGCTTTCCCGGCCACATCACGCAGACGTGGACGGATCCGAAGACCGGCCTCACCGTGAGCGTGCTCACGAACCGCATCGACGGGCCCGCGTCCGGCATCGCCGCGGGGATCATCGCGCTGCTCGACAAAGCCGCCGCCGAGGTCGCGGACGCGGACGCGGCCGTCCCGTTCCCGGACGCCGCGGGGCGTTACCTGTCGCTCTGGGGCGACACGAACCTCGTCTGCCTTCCCGGCGTCGTGCTGCAGCTCGACGATGCCGCGGCGGATCCTGCGGGCCAGGCCGTCGTCCTCCGGGAGCGGGACGGCGTGCTCCGGGCCGAGGCCGAGGACGGGTTCGGCGGTGCGGGAGAGCCGGTCCTGCTGCACCGGGACGCCGCCGGCGTGGTCGAGGCGATCACGGTCACGGGGAACCGGCTGCGGCGGCCGCCGGCCTTCGGCGACGCCGTCGCGACGATGCTCGCTCGCTGACCTCGCCTCGCGACGGTTGAAACACTCAGAGAAGTGAGCGATTTACGCAGTACTGGTGACACCTTTGCGCTAATTGTGCAGTATGGGGATATTCGCGGAATCCGACGTCGGCAATGGGGGAACGTCGGCCGGACGAGCGATGTCCCATGACCGACCACTGAGACGTGCCGCGGCATCCTCAGCGTGCGCGGTGTCCCCCCCGGGTGCACCGCGCTCCGAGGCCTGTGTGATCGCGGTCGTCTCTCCCCGACCCATCATTCTGCAAGGGGGCAGACAGCATGAACCCTGGAAAGCACCGGATGTCCTCCCGCGGCCGGGTCCTCGGCCGCGTCGCCGCGGGAACGCTCGCCCTCGCGCTCGGCGTGACCCTCAGCGCGTGCTCGACGGGCCCGGCGCCCGCCACGAAGCTCGACCCCGACGCCGACGTGACGATCACCTGGTGGACCGGACAGGCGGACCAGGCGCAGACGATCCTCAAGGGCCTGGCGGAGGAGTTCGAGAAGGAGCACCCGAACGTCACGATCGAGATGTCCTCCGGAGCGCCCTCGACGGAGGACCTCCTGCAGAAGCTGTCCTCGTCCTTCGCGGGCAACACCTACCCGGACATCTCCTACGCGTTCGGGTCCTGGGCGAGCGAGCTGGCCGGTTCCGGCCGCACCCTGGACATCACCGACAGGGTCGAGGGTGACGCCGACCTGGACTGGGAGGGGTTCTCGGGGGCGGCGCGGGCGACGGCGCAGCCGGAGGGCGGGGCCACGATCGGGTTCCCGGCCGTGGTCGACAACATCTCGCTCATCTACAACAAGACCGTGTTCGACGCGGCGGGCGTGGACTATCCGACCGAGGACTGGACGTGGGAGGACTTCCGCACCGCCGCGGCCGCGCTCACGAACCCCGACACGAAGACCTACGGCTACGGCTACTCGGTCTCCGGATCCGAGGAGACCACCTGGCAGTTCTGGCCGCACCTGTGGCAGCGGGGCGGGGAGATCCTCGACGGGGACAAGGCCACGTTCGACTCCGCTGAGGGTGTCGAGGCGCTCACGTTCCTCCAGTCGATGGCGGTCGACGACGCCTCGGTCTACCTCGACCAGACGGACACGAAGTTCGGCCAGTTCTTCGCGAGCGACCAGATCGGGATGATCACCTCCGGTCCGTGGATGCTCTATGACCTGCAGAAGGCCGGGACGAAGTACGGGGTGGTGCCGCTGCCGGGAACGGACGGCGACCACACGACGATCTCCGGCGCCGACATCTGGGTGCTCTTCGACCACAAGGATCCGAACCGCGAGCACTGGTCGTACGAGTTCATGAAGTGGCTGACGGCCCCCGAGCAGGATGTGCGCTGGAACGTCGTCTACGGGAACCTGCCGCTGCGCGAGAGCGAGGTGGACTCGCCCGAGTTCCAGAAGCAGGTGGCGGAGATGCCGGGGATCGAGATCATGGCCGCCAACAGCGCGAACGCGACGATCCCGCGTCCGACCGTTCCCGGCTATGTGAAGCTCTCCGAGGCCGTGGGGACCGCGATCTCCCAGGTCCTGCAGGGGCAGGCGGAGCCCGAGGCGGCCCTGAAGGAGGCCGCTGAGGAGGCGACCGCCGCGCTGGAGGACCAGTGAGTCGAGGGGCAGCGGCCACGCGCCCCGGCGCCCTGCGGCGCCGGGCGCGGGAGAGCCTGACGGGCTGGGGGTTCGTCGGCCCGGCGACGCTCATCGTCCTCGGGCTGTCGCTCTTCCCCGCGGTCTGGGCCTTCCTGCTCTCGCTCCAGAAGTGGAACGGGTTCGCGACGCCGGAGTGGGTCGGCACCCGCAACTACTCCGAGATGATCACGGACGCCGACCTCGGCGCGGCCGTGCTTCACACGCTCGTGTACACGGCCATGTTCGTGCCGGCCTCGGTGCTCCTGGGACTGGGGCTGGCGGTGGCGCTGAACCGGCGCATCGTCCTGATCGGCGTGTACCGCACCCTGATCTTCCTGCCGTTCGTCGTGTCCGCCGCGGCGACCGGAATCCTGACCACGTACCTGTTCAACCCGCAGTTCGGGCTCGTGAACAACGCCCTGCGGATCCTGGGGCTTCCCCAGCAGGGCTGGCTGGAGGACCCCTCCCAGGCGATGCTCGTCATCGCGATCATGTCCGTGTGGGGGCAGGCCGCCCTGACGACGGTGATCTACCTCGCGGCGCTCCAGGACATCCCCGCGGAGCTGTCCGAGGCCGCTCGCGTCGACGGGGCGAACCGCTGGCAGACGTTCTGGCACGTGATCTTCCCCCAGCTCGCCCCGGTCACCGTGTTCGTCACGATCTGGCAGGCCATCCAGGCGATCCAGCTGTTCGACGTCGTCTACACGACGACGAGGGGCGGTCCCCTCGGCGCGACGGAGACGATCGTCTACTACCTGTGGAACGCCGCCTTCCGCGAGCTCGAATTCGGATATGCCTCGGCGGTCGCCTACGGGCTGTTCGCCGTCACGCTCATCGTCACGATCGCCGTCGTCCTGTGGCAGCGGCGCACTGCGAAGGGGATCACCGTATGACGACCTTCCTCGACCGGCCCGCGCCCGAGGCGCCGGAGGCGCCGGCGACGACCCGCACGATCACCGTGGCGAAGCGCCCCCGGCGGCGGCGGTCCTGGGTCCACCTCCTGCTCGTGCCCGTGGCGCTGCTGTTCTCGGTGCCGTTCCTGCAGATGTTCCTCACCTCGCTCACGCCCGAGTCGGAGATCAACCGTTTCCCTCCGAGCTTCATCCCCTCGGAGCTGACGCTCGACGGCTACGTGAAGCTCTTCGAGCAGTCCGACATCCTGCGGTGGCTGGGCAACTCCGTGATCGTCTCGGCGGTCGGCATCGTCGCGCACATCGTCCTGTGCTCCCTCGCCGGGTACGGGTTCGCGCGTCTGCGCTTCGCCGGCCGCAACGTGAGCTTCCTCATGATCATCGCGACGATCATGATCCCCACGCAGCTGCTGATGGTCCCGACCTACGTGATGTTCGCCACCGTGGGGATCATCGACACCCTCATGGCGGCGATCGTGCCGTGGCTGGCGAGCGTGTTCGGCATCTTCCTCATGCGCCAGTTCTTCCTGTCCCTGCCCGCCGAGCTGGAGGAGGCGGCGATGCTGGACGGCTGTTCCCGCTTCGGCACGTTCTGGCGGATCATCTTCCCGCTCGCCCGTCCCGCGCTGGCCACGCTCGCGATCTTCACCCTGCTCGGCTCCTGGAACGACCTGGTCTGGCCGCTGATCGCGATCAACGACCCGAACGCGTTCACCGTGCAGCTGGGGATCACGAACTTCCAGGGCGCGCGTCGGACGGACTGGTCCCTGCTGATGGCGTCGAACGTGATCGCGACCCTCCCGCTCATCGTGTTCTTCGTCTTCGCGCAGCGGCAGTTCATCGCGACGATGACGTTCTCGGGAGTGAAGGGGTGAGCGCCGGGACGGGAGCGGTGCGCCGGCTGCTCGTGATCGGGGACGCCAACGCGGACCTCGTGCTCCGCGGGGACGTCGTCCCCCGGTTCGGCCAGGCCGAGCAGATCCTGGACGCCGCCGACCTCGTCCTCGGGGGCTCCGCGAGCATCGTGGCCTGCGGCGCCGCGCGCCTGGACGTGCCGACGTCGCTGCTGGCCCGGGTCGGGGACGACGCGTTCGGGGCGTTCGTCCTGGACGCCCTGCGCGAGCGCGGCGTCGACACCGCGGACGTGCGCGTGCGCGCGGAAGCGGCGACCGGGCTCTCGGTGATCCTGTCGGCCCCCGAGGACCGGTCGATCCTCACCGCGCTCGGCACGATCCCCGATCTCTCCGCGGAGGACGCGATCGAGCGGATCCGCCGATGGCGCGGAACCGCGGGGATCCTCCACGTCGCCAGCTACTTCCTGCAGCCGGCGCTGGCCGCCGGCCTCCCCGCCGTCCTCGCGGAGGCGCGGGAGCGGGGGTGGACGACGTCGCTCGACACGAACTGGGACCCCGCGGAACGCTGGCTCGGCCTCGCCGAGGCGCTGCCCCATCTCGACCTCCTCCTTCCGAACCGGAGCGAGCTGCGGGCGATCGCCGGCGCGCTGGGCGTCACGGACGCCCCGGACGAGGAGCTGGCCCGCGCCCTGTCCCGCCGCGGCCCGCGCGTGGTCGTCAAGGACGGTGCCCGCGGAGGCTGGTCGGTCCGCGGGGAGGACGCGGTCGAGCGCGGGCCCGGACGCCGCGTCGACGTCGTCGACACCACCGGTGCGGGGGACAGCTTCGACGCGGGCTACCTCGCCGCGCTCGCGCACGGGGTGGGGGCGGAGCGGGAACGGCTGCGCTGGGCCGCGGTCGCGGGCTCTCTCTCCACGACGCGATCCGGCGGCACGGCGGGGCAGGCGACGCGAGGCGAGCTCCTCGCCGCGCTGACCGGCTGATCGGCCCGCCGCCCGCCGGGCGTCTCAGCCCCGCGGGGTCTCGTCGTCCGCCGCGATCTGCACGTCGACCCCGGCCGCGGCGATCGCGGCGAGCTCGGCGGGATCGGCGCTGGAATCGGTGACGAGGATGTCGATCTCCGACAGATCGGCGACCTTCGCCAGGGTCGCCCGGCCGATCTTCGACCCGTCGGCCACGACGACGACGCGGTCGGCCTGGGTGACCATCGCGTGGTTCGTCCGCGCCTCGGTCTCGTTGTGGGTCGTCGCCCCGCCGCGGACGCTGATGCCGTCGGTGCCGAGGAACGCGGTGCCGACGTTGATCGCGCCGAAGGTCTTCTCGGCGAGGACCCCGACCGCCTCCAGGGAGCTGGAGCGGATGAACCCTCCCGTCATGATGACGTTCAGCCGGCTCCGCGTCGCCAGCTCCACCGCTGTCGTGAGGGCGTTCGTCGCGACCGACAGGTCGTCCCGGGACGCCAGAGCGCGGGCGACGGCCGTGGCCGTCGTCCCGCCGCTGATCGCGACGGAGTACTGCCCCTCGGGGAGCAGCCGCGCCGCATGCTCCGCGATCCGGAGCTTCGCGTCGCGGAAGCGCGAGTCCCGGAGCTGGACGGGGACCTCCGTGGTCGGGTCGAGCGCCCGCGCGCCGCCGTGCGAGCGGATCAGCAGGCCCTGCTCGTCCATCTCGGCGAGGTCGCGCCGCATCGTCGCGGTCGAGACCCCGAGATCGTCGGCGATCTCGGTGAGCCGTGCGGTTCCCCGCTCGTTGACGTAGCTGAGGATGAGGGACATGCGCTCCGTGCGGCGCCGTGACGTCGCCTGCGGAGTGGCCCCGGGTGTGATGGGCATCGGGTTCCCTTCGTTCTTGTCCGAAGCATCAGGGCGATATATTCGATCACTCATAGTGAGCGAAACAAGCAAACTGTGCGGCAATTATTGCGCGGAATCCGCGCAGTCGGCAATCATCAAGACATGGTCAACATCGTCTTCATCGGCGCAGGCAGCGTCGTCTTCACTCGTCAGCTCGTGGCCGACATCCTCCGCTACCCGGAGCTGTCCGACGCCCGCCTGGTGCTGCACGACATCGACGCGGACCGGCTCGCGGTCGCGGAGGCCACCGCGTCGCACGTGAACGAGCGGCTCGGTGCCCGAGCGGAGATCGTGGCCGCGCCGGACAGGCGGGACGCGCTCGACGGCGCCGACTTCGTCATCAACATGATCCAGGTCGGCGGCATCGAGGCCACGATCGCCGACCTCGAGATCCCCGCGCGGCACGGTCTGCGCCAGACCATCGGCGACACCACCGGGATCGGCGGCGTGTTCCGCGCCCTCCGGACCTTCCCGGTGCTGACCGCGCTCGCCGAGGACATGCGCGCCGTCTGCCCGGACGCGTGGCTGCTCAACTACACGAACCCGATGGCGATGAACGTCTGGTGGCTCTCCGTGGTGGCCCCGGACATCAAGGCGGTCGGGCTGTGCCACAGCGTCTTCTGGACCGCTCACGACCTCGCCGAGCTCATCGGGGTGCCCTTCGAGGAGACGCGCTTCCGCGCCGCGGGCGTCAACCACCAGGCGTGGCTGCTGGAGTGGACGCGCGACGGGCAGGATCTCTACCCGCTCCTGCGCGAGCGCATCGAGGGCGATGAGGAGCTCGCCCGTCGTGTCCGCGTCGAGATGTTCCGCCGGCTGGGCCGGTACCCGACGGAGACGAGCGAGCACTCGTCGGAGTACCTGTCCTGGTTCCTGCGCTCCGACGAGCAGATCGAGCGGTTCCGGCTGAAGCCGCTGGAGTACGTCGACATCAGCCGCGAGAACGTCGCCGAGTTCGAGGCGACCCGGGACGCGCTGGCGGCCGGACGCGACCTGGATCTTCCCGAGGGGGCCAGCGAGTATGCGCCGCAGATCATCCACTCGCTCGTCACCGGCACGGAGCGCGAGGTGCACGTCAACGTGCCCAACCGCGGCCTCATCGACAATCTCCCCGCCGACGCGGTCGTGGAGGTGCCCGCGGCCGTCGGGGCGGGCGGACTGGTCCCGCGGCCGATGGGGTCTCTGCCCGCTCCGCTCGCCGCGGTCAACATGCCGTACATCTCGGTGGGGCGGCTGGCCGTCGAGGCCGCGCGGACCGGAGACCCGATCCTCGTGCGCCAGGCCGTCCTGATGGACCCGAACGCCCAGTCGACGCTCACGCCGGAGCAGATCTGGCAGGTGTGCGACGAACTGACCGAGGCCCATGGGGACCTGCTGCCCGAGGCGCTGCGCGCGAGCGCCGGTGCCGGGGTCGCAGCCCGCTGAGAGCGGTGCCCCCGGTCGCCGCAGGACCGGGGCGGAGGACAGCTGGAGCCAGGAAGCGACGACACGCATGAAGGAGAGATCGATGAGCATGGCGACGACCCTGACCGGGGTGCTGGCGACGGCGGCGGTGCTGACGGCGTGCGCGGGCACGACCCCGGCGGCCTCGTCGACGACGGGGGAGTCGGCCGGGAAGGCCGCCGTGGCCCTCCCGCCGACGAGCGGCGTCTTCGACTATCAGCTCGGCGGCGCGTACGACGAGGTGGACGCCGGAACGGGGCCCGTGGCCATCGACGTCGTCGTGCGGGACGCCACTGCGACGCCGCTCGCCGGCGCCTACAGCGTCTGCTACGTGAACGGCTTCCAGACGCAGCCCGGGGAGGCGGAGTTCTGGCTCGGGCACGAGGACCTGCTCCTGCACGACGCCGCGGGGACGCTGGTGACCGACCCGGACTGGCCGGACGAGTACATCCTCGACCCGAGCACGGAGGATCAGCGCGACGGCATCCTGGCGATCCTCGGCCCGGTCATCGACGGCTGCGGCCAGAGCGGGTTCGACGCGGTCGAGATCGACAACCTCGACACGTGGACGCGCTTCGCCGAGATCGACGAGGCCGGCGCGCACGCGCTCGCCTCCGCGTACGTGGATCGCGCGCACGGGGCCGGAATGGCGATCGCGCAGAAGAACGCGGCAGAGATCACGGCGTTCGCGCACGAGGAGCTCGGCTTCGACTTCGCGGTCACCGAGGAATGCGGCGTCTGGGAGGAATGCGCGGCGTACACCGACGTGTACGGGGATCACGTGCTCCAGATCGAGTATCCCGGGGCGCTGGAGGAGGCGGGCATGACCTTCGCCGAGGTGTGCGCGCGAGAGGACAGGGCGCCGCTGACGATCCTCCGGGATCTCGACCTCGTCGCCGCGGGCGGGGCCGGCTACGTGTACGAGAGCTGCTGACGCCATGCCCGATCCCCTCATCGGCGGGCACGCCGCCGGCGAGACCGGCCCGGGTCTGCTCCTGTCGGAGTGGGCGCCGCGAGCGCAGGTCTCGCTCCCCGTCACGCACGTCCCCCGGGCCGCGGTGCCCGCCATCGACGTCCACAACCACCTTGGCCGGTGGCTCACCGGCGACTGGTGCGCGCCGGACGTGCCCGCGCTGCTCGACCTGATGGACGAGACGAACATCGCCGCGATGGTCAACCTGGACGGCCGATGGGACGAGGAGCTGGACGCCAACCTCGACCGGTACGACAGAGCGCACCCCGACCGCTTCCTCACCTTCTGTCACGTGGACTGGGAGCGGCTGGCGGAGCCCGGCGGAGTCCCGGCGCTGCAGCGTCGGCTCCGGGAGTCGGCGGACCGCGGCGCGCGCGGGGTGAAGGTGTGGAAGAACCTGGGCCTGTCCGTGCGCGGGCGGGACGGAACGCTGGTGCGCCCCGACGCGCCGGAGGTCGTCGACGTGCTCGGAGTCGCGGGGGAGCTCGGGCTCCCGGTGCTCATCCACGTCGCGGATCCGAAGGCGTTCTTCGATCCCCTCGACCGGTTCAACGAGCGGATCGACGAGCTGGGACAGCAACCGCAGTGGTCCTTCGCGGACCGGTCGCGCTTCCCGTCCTTCGACGAGCTGATCGACGCCCTGGAGCGGCTGCTGCTCGCCACGCCGGGAACCCGCTACATCGGCGCGCACATGGGATGCGTCGCCGAGGACCTGGACCGGGTCGAGCGCCTCCTCGACGCGGCCGAGAACCTCACGGTCGACATCGCCGGGCGCCTCGGTGAGCTGGGTCGTCAGCCGCGCCGCTTCCTGCGCCTCGTGGAGCGGTACCCGGATCGGGTCCTGTTCGGGACGGACGCCTTCCCGCTCGATCGGGAGGACCTGCTCACGCACTTCCGCTTCCTCGAGACCGACGACGAGGGCTTCGACTACGCCGCGGGGTCGCCCGTGCCGCCGCAGGGGCGGTGGACGATCTCGGCCGCGAACGTGCCGCGGCGCCTGCTCCCCGCCCTCTACTCCGGGAACGCGAAGAGGATCCTCGGCCTCTAGCGAGCCGGTGGTGACATAGTGGAGCGATGGTCACTCAACAGGGGTGGTTCGCGTCACATCGGGAGCTGCCCCGCTCCAGCGCTGCCGAGTCGATTCTCGACGATCTCAGAGAAGGCATCCGCAGCAAGAGCCTCGAGGTCGGGGCCCGGCTCCCCTCGGAACAGGACCTCGCGCGCCACTACGGTGTGAGCAGACCGGTCGTCCGGGAGGCGCTGCGCTCGGCCCAGGCGCTCGGGCTCACCCAGACCCGGACCGGCAGCGGCACGTACGTGATCTCGGAGACGCCGCGGCCCTCGCAGCGGTTCGGCGAGTACTCGACCCGCGACCTCGTCGAGTCGCGCCCGGCGATCGAGGTGCCCGCCGCCCGGCTGGCCGCCCTCCGCCGCAGCGACGAGCAGGCGGCGGCTCTGCTCGACATCTGCACCCGGATGGAGGAGGAGCGGCAGGCGCGCGAGTGGGTCCGGCTCGACTCGCTCTTCCACGCCAGCATCGCCGCCGCCTCCGGCAACGCCGTGTTCTCCTCCGTCGTGGCCGACACGCGCGAGGCGCTGTCGCAGCAGTCCGAGATCATCAACCTCGTCGCCCACCGCCGCGAGCCCTCGAACCGCGAGCACCGGGGCATCGCCGAGGCGATCATCCGAGGCGATGCCGACGGTGCCGCCCGCGCCATGCAGGAGCACCTGGACTACGTGGAGGCCGTCGTCCGTCCGATGATCGACGAGGGCTGAGCGCCCCGCCGCCGTCCGGCATCAGCCGGTACTCTGCTCGCCCACGAGGTTGATCGCGAAGAGCGCCCGCCGCTCGTCGGCGTCCAGCCCGAGCGCGGTGAGGACCCCGAGCTTCGCGAGGGCGGCGTCGGCGGTCAGGTCGTATCCGTCCCACGCGCCCGCTCGGTGCAGCGCCGCGCCGACCGCGTACCGCCGGAGCTGCACCGTCCCGGTCTGGCACTGGGTGATCGCGACGACCGGCGTCCCGGCGCGCGTGGCGTCCTCGATCGTCTGCCGCAGCGCGGTGTCGCTCGTCGGCGCCGTTCCGGCGCCGTAGCACTCCAGGATCAGGCCGTCGGGGTAGAGGTCGGCCGCGGCGCGGACCAGGCGGGCGTCGAGTCCAGGGAACACCCGGAGGAGCCCGACGGCCGGCAGGGGGCGCCCGCCGCGCTGCCGCGGATCCAGCGCCGCCAGTCGCGAGCGCAGCACGGCGGTTCCCGCGGCATCGGCGGCGAGCGGACGGAAGGCTGCGAAGGCCTCGTCCTCGTCGGCGGAGCGCTTCACGGCGCGGACGGCGGGGAGCACGGATCCGCCGAACGCGATCCGCACCCCCGGCGCGCCGTCGTCGGCGTGCCGGTAGGCGAGGGCGAAGTTCGCGGGGGCGTCGGAGCCCGGCTCGTCGACCGGTCGCTGCGCGCCGGTGAAGACGATGGGGATCGGGACGTCGGCCAGCGCGAACGCGGCGACGGCGGCCGTGTAGGCGAGGGTGTCCGTGCCGTGCACGACGAGGACCCCGCGAGCGCCCGTCACGTGGTCGCGGATCGTCGCCGCGATGGAGAGGGCGTGGGTGAGGTCGGCGTCCGCGCTGTCGATGATCCGCGGGATCGGCAGGTACCGCCACGGCCGGGCGGAGGGGTCCGCCGCGCGGACGAGGGCGGCGAGCGTGGACTCCCGGTCCGCGGCCGCCTCCAGCCCGTGCCCCTCGTCGCGCATCCCGAACGTTCCCCCGGTGTACACGACGAGCAGCTCGTCCTCGATGGTCGGCGTCCGGTTCGCGGCCACGGCCAAGGTCCTCCTCGAAATGATGTCAGGTTGTCAATCTGCTAGACAGGTTTGCGCAGAATCGCTAGCCTGGGCCACGAACGACCCGGATCGCAGATGCGTCGAGAGCACCCTACCTCCCTTCCCGCCTCGCGATCCCCGGTCGCTCGACGTGTCCAGTTCCCCCGATGGAGAGGAAACGCGCTCATGAGTGCCGCAACGGAACCCGGCGTGCAGACGAGGCCCGCGGTCGACGAGACCAACGAAGAGTTCATGCTCGAGCGGGTGCCGCAGAAGGCGCGCCGCTCCTGGTGGTCCCAGTTCGTCATCTGGGTCGGTTTCGGCTATGTGCCCACCGGCCTCATCGTCGGCGGCCAGCTCGCCGGCACCGCCGAGGGCGGAGGCATGCCGTTCGGCGACGCCGTGCTCACCATCGTGCTGGGCCAGGGCGTGCTGCTGCTGCTGACCTTCGCCCTGGGGTTCGCCGCGATGAAGACGGGGCTCAACCTGTCGCTCATCTCCCGCTTCTCGTACGGCCGGAAGGGGATGATCCTGCCCATGCTCGTCATGGGGCTGCTCACCCTCGGCTGGTTCGCCTCCATCGTCGGCATGGTCGGCGACATCTTCAACGCGGCGTTCGGCAGCTTCACCGGGATCACCATCTTCAACGGCCTCAGCCTGGAGTTCGTGATCTTCTCGCTGATCTGGGGCGCGATCTTCACCTGGTCGGCGTGGAAGGGGATCGTCGCCCTGGAGCGGATCTCCGCGCCCGCCGCGCCGTTCGTCCTCATCGTCGCGATCGTCGCGGCGGTCATGATGATCTCCGAGTTCGGCGGGTTCGGCAACGTCCTCGCCGAGGGCGCGAACCGCTCCGGGACCTCCATCGGGACCGGGATCACGGTGATCATCGGCGCCTGGATCGCCGGGGTCATCATGGGTGTCGACATCTTCCGGTTCGCCAAGACGGCAGCACACGTGTTCATCGGGGCCGGGGCGTGCTTCATCCTCACCAACCCCCTGCTGAACTTCATCGGCTACACCGGCAGCATCGCGACCGGGGACGCGAACTTCATCTCGTGGATGGTGACCAAGGGCGTCTTCTTCGCGATCCTCGGCGTCATCCTGTGGGTCGTCGCCCTCTGGACGACGAACATGTCCGAGCTGTACTGCAACGCCCTGTACGTCGGTCCCGCGGCCAACGCGATGGGCATCCGGATCGCCCGGCCGAAGATCGTCATCACCGTCGGGATCATCGGCAGCATCCTCGGCGCGTTCGGGTTCTACTCGTTCTTCTTCGCCGATTTCATCACGGTCCTCGGCGCCGCGTTCGTCCCGCTCGCGGGCCCGATCCTGGCGGACTTCTTCGTGGTCCGTCGCCGCGAGTACACGTCCGCGAACGTGGACGAGCTGCCCGCCGTGCGTCTTCCCGGGATCATCTCGTTCCTCATCGGAGCCGTGCTCGGCATCGTCTTCCAGTACTGGATGCCGCTTCCCGGGGACTTCCCCGCCGGGCTCGGCGCGCTCATCATCACGTTCGCGCTGCACCTCGTGCTCTCGAAGGTGATGGCGGGGCGGCCCGAGCAGCGGATCGTGGAGTCCGCGGACGCCGGGATGCGCTGACCCGGAACCGCATCGATCCCCCGTGCCGCGACGGCACGGGGGATCGATGCGTCCGGGCCGGCTCAGCCGTTGACGCGGTCCGCGGCGGTGGCGGGCCGGGGCACCTGGTCCATGAACTGCTCCGCGATGTCGATCCGGCGCAGGAACGTGACGCCCTCCTGCTCCTTCGCCCAGGCGATGAACTCCGCCAGGCCGTGTGCGCGGGCGGGGTTGCCCGTGATCCGCGGGTGCAGGCCGATCGACATCATGCGTCCGCAGTCGTCGCCGTCGTCGAGGAGCTGCAGCACGGTGCGCCGGGCGACGTCGACGAAGTCCGAGGGGGATCCGAATCCCGTCCCCATGATGTACCGGCAGTCGTTGACGGCGAGGGAGTACGGCACGACGAGGTGCGACCTCTCCCCGACGAAGGTCCAGTAGGGCAGGTCGTCGCCGTAGTAGTCGGAGTCGTAGAGGAACCGGCCGTCCTCGACGAGGAGCTCCCGGGTGTTCACCGACATCTCGCGGCAGTACCAGCCCTGCGGGGTCAGGCCCATGCGAGCGAAGGAGTCCATCGCGAGGCCGATGATCTCCTTCTCCTCCTCGCGGGAGTACTCGTAGTGATCGATCCAGCGATAGCCGTGGCCGACGAGCTCGTCTCCGCGCGCCAGGATCTTCTCGGCCACCCGGGGGTTGCGCTCCAGGGCCACGGCGGCGCCGAAGACCGTGATCGGGATCTCGTGGCGGTCGAAGATGCGGAAGAGCCGCCAGATCCCCGCGCGGGAGCCGTACTCGTACATCGACTCCTTGGCGAGGTCGCGCTGGCCCTCGACGTCGAACGGCAGCTCGTACATCCCGTCGTTGCGGCCGTCGCCCATCGCGAACGTCAGCTCCGAGCCCTCTTCGTAGTTGATGACGATGTTGATCGCCACCTTCGCGCCGCCCTCCCAGCGGATCACCGGGGGCTTCTCGCCGTACCCGAGGATCTCGCGGTCGGGGCCGGGCACCCCGGGGATGTCGTCGTTGCGGTACCAGTGGTTCTTCGCGACCTGCTGCGGATCGGGCATGCAGGATCTCCTCCCTGTTCGGCCGGGCGGCGTCGTCCCTGCGTCCGAAACCGACGCGCGCCCGCGGCACATCTGTCAATCTGCTAGACAGCTTTCACTGTATCGACGCCTCCGTAGCCGCACAAGCGCGCCGAACCCGAGGCGGCAGGGCACCGCGCGGGGCTACCGGCAGAGCAGCTCGTCCACCGGCGGCAGACGATCCAGCACCGAGATGCCGGCGATCTCCTGCGCGACCTCCTCGGCCGCACTGGTGAGGTGCGCGTGGAGGATCGCCACCGCCCTGTCGCCGTCGTGATCCGACATCGCCTCGACCATCTGCGCGTGCTGCTCGTCGTGCTCGCGGCGGATCGGCGAGCTGGCGAAGGAGATGTCGCGGTACCGGGCGGTGTTCCGCCAGCCGGGCACCAGCGCCCGCACCAGCCAGGAGTTCTGGCAGGTCTCGTAGAGGAGGAAGTGGAAACGCTCGTGCGCGCTGATCATGGCGTAGGCGTCCTCCTTCGCGACCGCGGCCCGGCGCTCCTCGTTCGCCGCGAGGGCGGCCGCCGCGTCCTCGGCGGTGAAGTTCGGGGCGCCCAGCCGGAGCGCGAGCGTCTCCAGGTACAGCCGGCTCCGGTACGTCTCGACCAGGTCGTCGATGCTGAGCTCCCGCACCTGCGCGCCGCGATTGGGGAGCATCTCCACGATGCCGAGCGAGGCCAGCTCGCGGATCGCTTCGCGGACCGGCATCATCGAGACCCCGAGGTCGGTCGCCACCTCGTTGAGGCGGATGAAGGAGCCGGGCGGGTACGCGCCCTCGAGGATGCGCATGTAGAGCTCGGTCGCGACGAAGTCGACGCTCGATCGCGGCGGCGCCGTACGGTACCTGTCCATCCGGGCGCGAGCTCCTCCCGTTCCACGCAACATGATCGCCCCTAGCGTATGCGGTTCGTCAGCGCGCCCAGCCCCGTGGCCCGCGTGACGAGCGTGTCTCCGGGGCGGAGGAACACCTTCGGCTCGCGCGCGTTGCCGATGCCGCTGGGGGTGCCGGTGAGGATCACGTCGCCGGCGTCGAGCGTCATGCCGCGGCTGAGCTCCTCGATGAGCTGCGGGATGTCGAACGCCATCTGGCCGACCACCGCGTCCTGCATCACCTCGCCGTTCAGCTCGCACTCGATCCGCACCCGGTCGAGATCGTCGATCTCGTCCCGGGTCGTGATCCACGGACCGAGCGGCATGGTGCGGTCGATGCTCTTGCCCTTGAACCACTGCCCGCCGTGCGCGCGCTGCACGTCCCGCACCGAGACGTCGTTGGCCAGGGTGTACCCGAAGACGTGGTCCATGGCGTCCGCGCGGGGGATGTCCTTGCCCGCGGTGCCGATCACGATCGCGATCTCGGCCTCGTAGTCCCACTGGTCGCTCAGCGCGAAGTCGCACTCGATGTCCTCGGCGGGTGCGATCACCGTTCGCGGCGACTTCGTGAAGAACGTCGGATGCTCGGGACGCCCGTCGGGATCCTGCCCCTCGCGCTTGCCCCTCGACTCCTCGAAGTGGTCCCAGTAGTTCCAGCCGACGCAGAGGACGTTGCGTCGCCAGCGCTGGATCGGCGCGCCGAGCACGGCCTCGGCGAGGGGCACCTCGGCGACGGGGCGGGACGCCGGGTCCAGCCCGCCCGCGGTGATCACATCGTCGACGAGGCCGGCCGCGGCCGGGTGGACGTGCACGGTCTCCCCGGAGTCGGACAGCACGCCCACCCGCCAGCCGTCGTTGTGGCGGATCGCGCAGTACCGCATCAGCTCTCCCCGTCGTGGATCACGGCGATGGCGTTGATCTCGATCAGGTAGTCCTTGTTGACGAACTTCGACACCTCGACCATCGTCGACGCCGGGGCGACGCCGGTGAAGTACTGCTGGCGCACCTCGTGGATCGCCGCGAAGTCCTCCATGTTGCGCACGTAGACGTCGACTCGGGCGATGTCGTCCAGCGTGCCGCCGGCCGCCTCGACCGCCGCCTGCAGGTTCTGGCACACCTGGTGGGTCTGGGCGCTCACGTCGCCGACGCCGGTGACGCCGCCCTGGGCGTTGCGGGCCGTCATCCCCGAGATGAAGACCATCCGGCCGTCGAGGCGCGCCTGGGTCGCCTGGGCGAAGTGGCCGTTCGGCACGGCGAGAAGATCCGAGGTGATCTGGGTCTTGGGCATGGGTCTCTCCTTCGGTGGGGTGGGTCAGAGGGTGTCGGCAGCGCTCGTGTACCACTCGGGCTGCGTCGGGTAGTGGGGGCCGTCGTACACCTCGAGCAGGACGGTGTCCTCCTCGGCGTGGGTCGGGCCGTGCAGGCACCCCTTCGGGTTCCAGTAGAAGGAGCCCTCCTCGAGGACGAGCCCCGTGGGCACGTAGCGATACCGACCGGACAGGCAGAACATGAACTGGTTCGAGGCGTGCGAGTGACGCAGCGGGATGCCGGAACCGGCTCGGAACCGCACCAGCGCGATGGACGCGCCGGTCTCCTCGTCGCGCCACAGCGGCTTGTGCGACAGCCCGTCGAGGGTCTTGTCGAGCCATTCGTGGTCCTTCGACTGCACGAGGATCTCGCGGAACCGGTACATCGCCTCGCTCTCGCCGTCGCCGGCGACGGCCTCCTCGCGGGAGCCGTCGGCGGCGATGCCTCCGTAGCGGGCGGGGTCGGAGAGGTTGCTCGCCCATTCCTCCGCGTCCACCCCGTCGGGGCGCGGCGGACGGGGGATCAGCTGTTCCTGCTCACGCGGCTCCATCACGCCACCCTCCCGGCAGGTTCTCGCCCTGGTCCTTGAACTCGATCAGCCGGCTCACATAGCGGGTGCGGCCGACGTTGGTCAGCATGTGCACGGGGCTGGGCAGCATCTCGATGGTGCGCCCCACGAACTCGTGCACGTCGCGGGAGGTGCCGTCGAGGTACGTGATGCGGTTGTCCGCCGCCTCGATGGCGATGACGAGATACGGGTTGTGGTGCAGGTGCCAGGGCTGTGACTCGCCCGGCTCCAGGCTGATGTGCCACACCCGGGTGTGCTCGTTCTCCAGGATGACCTCCTGCCCGACGTCGCCGAGGATGACCTCGCCTCCGTCCGGCAGGGTGATGATGTCGCCTTTGGCCAAGATTCCTACTCCTTCTGCGAGGGTCGTACGATCGCGCGGTACGCGTCGACGGCAGCGCGGCTGCGCAGCGGGTCACGGGGGTCCCACGGCTCGATGGCCGCGACGTGGCCGTCGGGGCGGACGAGCACGAGCGTGTCGTCCGGCACGCCGAATCGGCGGGCCACGGCATCGCCCGGGTCGAAGAGCGCGTACGGGCGCAGCCCGGTGTTCTCGGGGGCGTCCCAGCGGCTCACGACGAAGTGCCTCAGCCCGGGGGTGTCGTCGTCGACCGGGATGAGCGGGCGGCGACGGGCGTCGGTGAAGTAGAGCGCGAGGAACGCGTCGCGACACAGCTCGTGCAGATGGTGCCGCGCGCTCTCGCCGAACAGGGGCAGGTCCGGCACGCGGGAGCCGAGCCGCACGGGCTGCGCGCGCTCGCCGGTCCGGATGATGCCGCCGCGCCCCGAGCCGTCGACGTCGAGGGTGACGCCCAGCAGGGTGCGGGTCATCGCCGCCGCCCACCCGTTCCCGGAGGAGATGACGTCGTCGGCGCCCTCGGCGCGGGCCATGCGCCTGCGGGCGGCCTCCGCGAGCTCTCCGGATCCGTCCCGTGCGATCGGCGCCTGCTCGGAGGCGTACCCCTCCAGCAGACCCGGATCCGCCCAGCCGCGCGTCACCCAGGCGAGTCGCCAGGGGAGGTTCGACGCGTCGAGCACGCCGGTGTTCAGGCCCAGCGCCCACATCGGGGTGATCAGGTGCGCCGCGTCGCCCATCAGGAAGACGCGCCCGTCCTGCCACTGCGAGGCGACCCGGTGGTGCACGCTGTAGATGTTGGTGCCGATCACGGTCGTGTCGACGTCGCCGATGAAGCGGTGCACCTTCTGCTGCAGCTCCTCGGCCGACGGCTCCTGCGCGCCCGGCTTGAGGGGGAAGAGGAACCGCCAGCAGTGTGGCTGCCGCACCAGGATCATCCACTCCGCGCTGTCGCCGAAGTACGACAGGTAGGGGTAGTCGCGCGGCGAGGCGATGTCGAGGTCGGCCTCGAGGTCGATGAGCATGTAGCGCTCCTCGAGGGTTTTCCCGTCCACGCGCGCGCCGAGCAGCTCCCGCACCAGCGAGCGGCCGCCGTCGCAGCCGAGCAGGAACGCGCCCTCGAACGTCTGCGGGCCGTCGGGCGTCTGCACGTGCACGGTGACGCCGTCGTCGGTCTGCGTGAACCCGGTGAGGCGGTGGTTCATCCGGAGCGCGCCCGGGGCGACCGCCGCGAGCGCGTCGCGCAGCACCGGTTCGAGGTGGTGCTGCGGGATGTTCACCACGAAGGGGAATCGCGTCTCGTCGGCGAGGTATGAGGTCAGGATCGACTGCTGCGACACGTTGGACGAGCGATCCGTCTCGCCGATCTCGTCGATGCGCACCGAGGCGCGCAGCACCGGCTCGACGACGCCGTACCGGTCGAGCACCTCGAGGGTGCGGGTGAGGATCGTGCCGGCCTTCGTGTCGAGGGACAGTTCGGAGTCCTCCTCCAGCACGAGGAAGGGGACGCCGTGGTGCGCGAGCCCCAGCGCCGTGACGAGCCCGATGGGCCCGCCGCCGGAGATGATGACGGGCTTGTCCGCGGTGTTGCGCTCAGTCATCCTCGACTCCGAAGGCGCGATCCCGGGTGAGGACGGATCCGCTCATGCTCGCCGCGTCGCTGAGCAGGAACATCAGGGGGCCGACGACGTCCTCGGCGGACCCCACGCCGGTCGAGGTCTTCCAATGCTCCAGCTCGCCGCCGGCGGGGTTCGCCTTCCGGAACTGGGGCGTGTCGATCACGCCCGGGAACACGACGTTCGCACGGATGCGGTACTCGGCCACCTCCGCCGCGAGCGACTTGATCCACGGGACGAGCGCGCCCTTGGTGGCGGCGTACGCGGAGGCGTTCGCGTGGCCGACGTTGGCGAGCCCGGACGAGAACGCGAGGATCGTGCCCCGGCGGGCCGCCATCATCGTGGGCAGGACCGCCTGTGTCGCCCAGACGACGCCGGTGAGGTTCACGTCGAGCGTGCGCTGCCACTCCGCCGGGTCCGTCTCGGCGACGGGAGTGCGCGGCTGCACCGCCGCGCCGGCCACCAGCCCGTCGATGCGGCCCTCCTGCGCGACGATCCGTCCGACCGCGGCGAAGACCTCCTCACGGTCGGCGACGTCGACCCGGTGCCCCGTGACGCCGTCGGGCAGCTCCGGGTCCGCTCGTGTGCCGAACACGTGCGCGGACCCGCCCGCCCGGGCGTAGGCGGTGGCCACCGCCAGGCCGATGCCGCTCGTGCCGCCGGTGACGACCAGCACCTCGCCGGTGGCGTCGAACTGCGTTCTCATCTCGTGACCTCTTCTCGTCCGCGCAGCCCGAGCTGCTGTTCCCACTGTTCGATCTGCTCCACGACGCTGCCGGGGAGACGGATGCCCTCGCGCATCGAACGGCGGCGGTTCTGCGCGCTGCGCTCGCCGGGGATCCGCGCCGCCGTCTCCGAGGACATCATCGGAGCCGCCAGCACCTGGGCGGCGAGCTCCGCGGCCCGATCGGCGAATCCCGGGTCGAGCGCGCTGGCGTCGAGGGCGAGGAAGAACGTGCTGGAGTTGTACGGCATCGTCGCGTCCGCGTACAGGCCCCGCACGCCCGCGCCGAAGCCGCCGCCGGACAGCACGCCGGTGAGGACGTCGACGATCAGTGCCAGGGCGAAACCCTTCGCGCCGCCGGCCGGGAGCAGGAACCCGGCGATCGCGGCGGCCGGGTCCGTGGTCGGCCGGCCCTCGGCATCCGTCGCCCAGGTGTCGGGGATCGGTCGTCCCTCCGACGCGGCCAGGCGGATCTTGCCCATGGCGGCCTCGGAGAGAGCCAGATCGACGACGATCGGATCCCGGTCCGTGCGCGGCACGGCGACGGCGATCGGGTTGTTCCCCACCACGGCCCGGGCGCCGCCGGGCGCGGGCATGAGCGGGCGGGTGTTGGCCGCGGCGACGCCGATCATCCCGGCGTCCGCGGCCATCGCGGCGTATCGATAGGCGCCGCCGAAGTGGAAGGCGTTGCGGCACGCGACCGCGGCGATGCCGTGTTCGCGCGCCCGTGCGATCGCGAGATCCATGGCGTCCTGCGCGCTCGCCTGGCCGAGACCGTTCCCGGCGTCGACCGTGAGCAGCGCGCCGAGGTCGGCCAGGATGCGATTGCGGGCGGCGGGGTCCACCGAACCGGAGCGGATCCGGTCGAGATACATCGGCAGCAGCAGGAGGCCGTGCGACGGCAGACCGCGTGCATCCGCCTCGACGAGGCCGTCGGCGACGAGGTGCGCCGAGCGTTCGTCGGCGCCCGCCGCGACCAGCATCCGCGTTGCCCGTGCGATGAGGTCCTCCGGGGCGAAGACGAGACCGGCGCTCACGACGCGGCCCGCTGACTCTCGGCCCACGGGATGAGCAGACGCTCGATGAAGACCAGGACGTAGAAGAGGACGATGCTCATCAGCGCGAGCAGCACGATCGCGACGAAGGCCAGCGCCGTGTTCGCGTTCGAGCCGGACTGCACGATCAGGTAGCCCAGGCCCTCGCTGGCGCCGACGAACTCGGCGATGACCGCGCCGATCACGGCGAGCGAGATCGCGGTCTTCAGGCCGACGAAGATCTGCTCCAGCGCGAACGGCGCGCGGAACTTCACGAACGTCTGCAGCGGCTTGGCGTTGAGCGACTTGGCCAGCTCGATGAACTCGCTCGGCGTGGAGCGCAGGCCGGCGGTGGTGGACAGGACGATCGGGAAGAAGCACAGCAGGACCACCATCACGACCTTCGGCGCCTGGCCGAAGCCCATCCACACGACCAGCAGCGGTGCGATGGCGACCTTCGGCGCCGCGTTGATCGCCAGCAGCAGCGGGTAGATCATCTGCTCGATGAGCTTGGACGAGGCGATGACCATGGCGATCGGCACGCCGATCACGATGGCGAGCAGGAAGCCCTGAACCGTCTCGACGAAGGTCACCCAGGTCTGCGTCAGCAGGAAGCCGGGGTTCGCCATGAACGCGTTCCACACGTCGGCGGGCGACGGCAGCAGGAACCTGTCGATCCGGAACCCGACGACGGACAGCCACCAGACGAGCACGACGAGCAGCAGGCCGGCGAGCGGCAACAGGACGGCGCGCAGGGTAGTCGTGCGGCGCGCCCGGCGCAGGCCGGTGTCCACCGATCCGGTGATCGCCTTGTTCAGCAGGGTCGGGGTGGTCATGCCGGGACCTCCTCGTGCGTCTCGTGCAGGAGATCGTGCAGTCGTCCGCTCACCCGGGTGACCTCGTCGGCGTGCGCCGAGCCGCCCAGGGAGCGGGGACGGGGGATCGGCACGGGGACGATCTCGCGGATCCGGCCGGGGCGCGGCCTCATCACGACCACGCGGTCGGCGAGGAGCACCGCCTCCTCGATGGAGTGCGTGACGAACACGATGGTCGTGTTCTGCTCCATGACGATGCGCTGCAGCTCGACCGACAGCTCCTCGCGCGTGAGGGCGTCCAGGGCCGAGAACGGCTCGTCCATCAGGAGGATCGACGGCTCCTGCACCAGCGACCGGCACAGCGACACGCGCTGCTGCATGCCGCCGGAGAGCTCGTGCGGCAGCTTCCCCGCGAAGGGGTCGAGGCCGGTGAGGGCGAGCAGCTCGTGGGCCCGGGACTTCGCGCGCTTCCGGTCCAGGCCGAGCACCTCCGCGGGGAGCATGATGTTCTGCATCACGGTGCGCCAGGGCAGCAGGGCCGGCCGCTGGAACATCATCGCCACCTCCCGGCGCGGGGCGATCACCGGGTCGCCCGCGATGCGGACCACGCCGCCGGTCGGCTTCTGCAGTCCGGCGATGATCCGCAGCAGGGTCGACTTGCCGCACCCGCTGCGCCCCACGAGCGTCACGAACTCGTTCTCGTCGATGGTCACGTTCACGTCCGACAGGGCGTGGATGCGGCCCCGCGGAGTCACGAACTCCTGGTCGACGGCTTCGATGTCGATCATCACGATCCTCCGACGGTCCTACTCGACCGGCGCGACGATGGCGGACGCGTCGGGCTCGGACGTGATCGCCCCGCCCTCGACCAGCAGCGCGAGGATCGCGTCGACCCGGGCCGGATCGAGCAGGCCGTTGCCGGTGGGGTCGCCGACGTAGGGCGTCATCGCCTCGACCTCGCCCGCGGCGACGTCCGGCTTCTGCGTCGGCTGGTACTTGGCGAGGATCTCGCCGGTCTCCTCGGGGTTCTCGATCGCGTACGCCAGGCCTCGGTGCAGGGCCTCGTTGAACCGCGTGATGCTCTCGGGATCGTCGGCGACCCGCTTCTCCGAGGCGAACAGCGCGTTGCCGTAGAGATCTTCGAGGTAGTCGCTGAACGGCAGGAAGACACCGGCCTCACCGGTCGCGCCCCGGATCAGGCCGTCGGCGACGACGAACTGCCCGATCGCGTCGACCTGCTTGCTCGCCAGGAGCTGCGGCAGTGCGGAGGGCTGGGCGGGCACGAAGGTCACGGTGCTCGCGTCGATGCCGGCCGCCTCCGCGTAGACGGGGAAGAGCACCTCGTTCACCGAGCCCGGCTGGTCGGCGATCTTCTTGCCCTCCAGGTCCTTCGGCTCACTGATGCCGTAGCCCTCCGCGGTGGCGATGGCCGCGAGCGACTTGTCCTGGATCGCGCTGACGATCCGGGCGGGGATCTGCTCGTTCGCGATGGTCAGAGCCGCCGCCTGGAAATCGCCCACGCCGAAGTCGGCTTTTCCTGAGGCGACGAGCTTGAGCACGTCGACGGTCCCGGATCCCGGCTGGATCTCGACCTCGAACCCGGCGTCCTCGAAGAAGCCCTTCTCCAGCGCCACGTACGCGTAGGCGTCGCGGCCGAAGGTGTTGAAGGAGGTGAGGTACGTGACCGGGGTCAGCCCCTCGGGGGCGTCGGTGCCGGCCGTGCCGTCGGCCGCGGCGGGGGCCTGGCTGGAGCATCCGGCGACCGTCAGGGCGAGAACGGCGAGTCCCGCCACGAGGGCGGAGCGGAAGGGCTTCCTCATGATTGCTGACCTTTCATCTTCGAACGGTGGAACGCAGGGCGGGACTCGATCAGCGGATGCCGAGCGAGAGGGGGTGGTGGGCGGACGTGAGGCGGCTCGGGTTGATCCGGGCGATCCGGTCCTGAAGCGCCGGGTCGAGGTGGGCGATCGGCTCCCGCGGGTCCTCGAGCCCCATCGGGAACGGCCAGTCGCTGCCCAGCAGCAGGCGATCGTCGCCGAAGACGTGGCGGGCGAGGTCGACGTTGGCGCCGTCGTGGGTGAGGCAGTCGGCGTAGAGACCGTGCAGCATCGTCGTGACCGGCGGCGATGACGTGTCCAGTCCGGGGCGGGCGGTGTCGAGGCCGCGCTGCCAGCGGGCGGCGACGGAGGGCACGACCCCGCCGCAGTGCACCAGCACGATCCGCAGGTGGGGGTTGGCGGCGAGCACACCGCCGAGCACGAGCTCGGCGGTCGCGACGCCGGTCTCCACCGGGTTGCCGAGCAGGTTGTGCAGGTAGTGCGCGGCGAGCCGCTCGTCGGGGGACTCCGCGGGGTGCAGCAGGACCGGTCGCCCGTCGGCGGCCAGCAGATGCCAGGCCTCGGCGAGCTCGGGGGAGTCGAGCGCCACGGAGCGTCCGCCGGCCGCGCCCACCCAGCCGACGAAGGCATCGGTCGCGAGGTGCGTGCGGACGGTGCGGGCGGCGGCCGCGGGGTTCTCGAGCGGCAGGTAGGCCAGCGGCTTCAGGCGGTCGTCCGTGGCGCAGGCGGTGAGGATCCCGTCGTTGATCGCCTCGACCCACTCCTGGGTGCGCTCGGCGGGCAGGTCCTGGCGGAAGAAGGGCGGCGGGACCGAGACGAAGGCGGCGTCGAGCGCGTGCTCGTCGAGGTACCGCAGGAGGCGGTCGGGGGAGTACAGCGCGTCGGGCCCGATCGCCCGCCCGTCGAGGACGAGGCGCCCGTCGTCGTCCGTCACCACCCTGGATTCCCGCTGCGCCGCCGCGTCCAGGAGCGGTGCGAGGTGCGTGTGCACGTCGGTCGCGGGGTGCGGAGCTCCAGCGCTTCCCATGGTGCCTCCTCGCACTCCGTGGGTCGGGTTGCCTCAGCGTAGTGCGATATTTGATCAAATGTCAAACACACGGGCTCGCGGTGAGCCACGGGATCCCAGGGCCGCGGTCTCACTCCGCCGGCGTCGGCGAGACGATGCTCCCGTGACGGGGATCGCGAACCGCTTGAGGCGCAGGAAAGGCCGTCCTCGGGAAGAAACGCCGTCCGGCGTCCTCCCTGTTCTCCCGCCCCGCGCCGGCTCAGATCCCGTAATACAGGAGCATGGAGACCGCGAAGTAGACGATCGACAGGGCCCAGGCGAGCGGAGCGCTGGCGAGGGCGAGGATCAGCCCGACGATCCCGTGCCGCCGTCCACGGCGTCGGACGATCGCGATGACCGCCACGACGATCGTCGCGATGCCGAGCGCGACTCCGACCAGCTGGCTCGCGCCGAGCCAGGGGATGAACGTGATCATGTCCAGGACGGCGAGCAGCCCGCACACGAGCGTCGCGATGCCCAGCCCGAGCGCGACGCGCCCCAGGACGGGCGACTCCTGCGCGGCGGCGTCCCCCGTGGGGCCAGGAGCACTCGGCGGCAGGGACATGCGCCCAGCCTAGGCACTCGCCTCGCCGCCGGTTAGCGAGCTAAACCGAGGAGCAGATGTGTCGGGGGAGGGGGCTACAGTGCCGTGGCGGGCGTTTCGTCTCGCTTCGCTCGCTCAACGACCGGGAGGACGTGGCGCCCGTCGGCGGCCCGTTTCGTCTCGCTTCGCTCGCTCAACGACCGGGACCCGGGCAAGACGAAACCCCCGCGATGTAGAAGCTACGCGAGGGTTCCTGGGGTGATTATAACTATCACCCTTGTGGCTCCGACCGGCATCGATCCGGTGACCATTCGATTTTCAGTTGGATCCGGCGGGGTAGTGGGTGCTCGTGGCTCGCCGTTTGCCGCGTGACTCCGCGGAAATGGTCATGGTTGGTCGCGGCTGGTTGAGGGTGGTTTCAGCCGAGCGACCGGCACGATGGGGTCGCTCATGGGGTCGTGCGCCTGCGGAGACGGTCAGCCATGGGCGCCGCGTTCCGATCGATCCAGGTCCGGGCGGTCTCCGGGAACAGTTCGCGAGTTGGGCCGAGCCATGCAGACCGGAACCGCTCGACGGTCTCGTCGACGATATCCAGAATGTCTTCAGTCCCGACGTGTAGCAATCTCTGGAGCCGCTCGAAATCTGAGCGCGATGCGCGGCCTGGCAGCTTGCTTCCACCGAGCTTCAAACCGAGGTCGTCTGGCGTAGCGGCGTCGTAGTAGCCGCCGGTGGAGACGATGTCGTACGCCGGAGATATCTCGGGGCGACGGCCGTCCGAGTAGATCAGAGACCAGTTCTTCAGATGTGCATCTCCATTGCCGATCAGCAGGTTGAACGCCAGACGTCGAACGAACTCGCGGAGTGACTTGTGATCGTGCCCGCGGTAGAACAGACCGCCGACGGTTTCAAAGGATCCTTCATATTTCTGATTAGGGTAAAGCCCGCGAACCTGTGCCAGATCCTCGATGTGGATTCGACCGCCCTCAGGCGTCCGGTCGAAGCGAGCGATCGAATAGGCAAGATCCTCCTGACCTGGCCACATTACATCGGGTACGGGCGGGAGCTCATCGCGATGGATGAGCTCAATCGCAGGGCAATCGATCCCGACTTCCCTGGCAAGGCTCATGGACGCGTATTCGTTAGACGGAACATCACGGTAGACGGCGTCGGGGAACTTCACGATCCAGTCGCCGAGCTCATTGGCGGCGGGGATGCTCAAACGGTCGCCACTTCTCAGCATGGAGAACTTGAGCCCAACGCCCGCGAGCGAGAACTTCCACGGCGACTGTGGCGTTCTCGTCGAGAGAGAACGTTCGATGGGCAAGCCAATTTCATCGGCATCGGGAACTTCGTCGAGGGGTGAGACCACAACAGCACCAGGAAGATCATGGCCGATTTGGAGGAGCAGCTGAAGCTCTCGGTCAACGTTGACACCCCGATCGTGGGCGATCCAGTTTCGAAGAGGTCCCTCCGGTAGAAGATTCGAAAACCAGGTTGGAAGTCGTAATGCTGCCTGAGGAGACTGGCGGGGATTGTTCTCAAACCAGAGGCCCAGTACGGTGCGCTCCGGATCTTCCCAGTAGTCAGACTCAAAGACGAAACGTGCGACGTCGCCTCGTTGTAGAAGCGTTCCGACGCGCTTGCCGGCTAGGGCAACGGAGTGAGCGGCGACGATCATGCTGGGGTGGAGGGCTCAGCGACGGTGAACAGTTCTTCGTCAGCGGGCTCGTCATCGATGTTGTCAAAGTCAAACGACTCGAGTGGAGGGGTCATTTCAAGGCCGGTCCCCGTCTTCTCGGCCACGAACCGTGTCAGATGGTTGCTCAACAGAATTGCGCGCTCGGTAAGGAACTTCTCGGTCCGCCCATGAGCAAGATGCCCGATGAGATCGGTTGTGAGGAGATGCGACGAGAGGGCGTTCTCAGAGAGACCTTCGAGGAAGGAAGTTCTATCGCTTACCGCCAGCACCCGGTTGGCAGCGTTCGTGGCTGGCGTGCGCGCAATGAGCTCAAGCGCCACGTCTCGTGGTGACGTTTCGGATTCGAGAGCGACGGCGAGATCGCTGTGTGTGAGCGGCACTCCCGTGGCAGGGTTAACCGGATTGAGAGCCCAGAGAGCCCCCAAGATGAGTTTCCCTGAGGACTTGTTGGTACGAAATGCAGTCACGCTCGGGACAGCCGGACCGCGATCGGTATGTGTGGCTTCGAGGAGTCGTTGTACGCTGCCGGTTTCGTCATCAGGTTGGACAAGATTCGCGAGCGAGCGAATATTCGCTGTCGAGCCTGTGTATCCCAGCGGCTCCGACAGAGTCGTTGATCTCCATACCCACCGGGAGAGAAGTTCAAGATTCCTCGCCGCAGGTGCTGGAAAGTGCGCGAAGAATCTCGCGAGCACAAGCAAATGGAAGCGGAATGGAACAAACGTGCTATGGGGAATTCCTGCATCTGTCTGAAGGAAGCGCACAACGCGGTAAAGCGCATCTTCGCCTCGATGGTACGCGTCCGCCTGCGAGTCGGTGGAGAAGTTGACTGCCGCATCACGGTCACCGCTGAACTCGGATCGCACGTTGCGAGTGAGGTCCGGGTGTCGAACAACGAGGATGGCTTGGTAGATCGTTTGGTCCGGGAGGCGGCCAAACTCAGTACGGGTGTCGAGGCGATCGGCAATCGCAGACATGGAAAGCTGATCGGAAGACTTGCCGCCGGTTCCGTGGATGGCGTCGAAGATTTCTGAGCCACGTAGGCGTTTCCCGGCCGAATTAATACGGTCGAAGATATCACGCAGGAGCGCTTCGTCTCCTTCCTCGATGATGGAAGCAGAAACTTGCACGTCGCGAAGAAGGCCCGTCAGCCGCTGAATTTCCGCAGCATGCTCAGCGGCATCCGGATTTGCCTGAAGCCAAGCAAATGCGCGCCCCAGATCGAATAGCTCAGGCAACGGGATCGCGAGTTCGTCCTTGACGTCACGCGTCAGGGTGAATCGTCGCTTGGCAAGCACGTAGGAAACCGCAAATCGTTCGTCTTGAGATGCGGCGGGGTCGACGGCGTTGACAAGGCTCGTGATCCTCTGCTGGCCGTCGATGACCCACAGCGCGTCCGCGCGAGCGCCTGCATCGACCTCCAGCGCACCGATCGTGAGTCGGCCCTTGGGCGCGTCTCGACGCCAAAGGAGCAGACCCCCAAACGGGTAGCCGCGCAGAATGCTGTCGAAGAGCGCCAGGACGTCGCTTGCCGTCCATCGGAATGAGCGTTGGAACTCTGGGATGCGGATCTGGCCTGATCGGACGAGCGCAGCGAGTTCCTGAATGCGGAAGACCTGGTTGCGTGAAGTTGTGGCCTGCTCAGACACGAGATCCCTTTCGCCGGTCCTTCACAGTCTCACATTCTGGTCGGACATCGAAAGCTCCGAACGTGGTCGTCGGCCGTGAGGACAGTCCGGACCGCAGCGAAGCGAGGACCGGACGGACCGCAACGGTCCGCGAACAGCCGGCCGGAGGCTGGCCTTGAATGAGCAAAGAAGGTTCTCACAGGTCCCAGTCACTTCGCAGACCGCCGAACGCGGGTGGCCGTCGCCTTGACGTCCTCGGACTTGACCTCACGGGCCTCGAACCGCCGGTGCCACTCGTTGAACACCTCCAGCAGCTCTGCGTCGCGGCGCTTCAGCGCCGTGGTCATGAACGACGAAAGATCGTCGATCGGCCGGGTGATCCGCTCATCGGCGGGATTACGAACGAAGCCGAGCTGTTTTGGTGCGTTCTCGCCGAACAGCGCCGGGAACTCTTCAGAGACGATGGTGCGCATCCGCTCGCGCAACTTCAGTTGCTTATCGAGGGCAGGGCTGATCCCCTTGAGGTCGCTGTCGACAACGGAAAGGAACGGCTCGAGCACGACGTCGACTAGAGGATCCGCCTTGAGCAGCTCTCGAACGGCCTGCACATGCTGCTCGTCGTAGCGGTGGCGAAGCGCGCTCGGTGAGACGCGCTGCCATTTGGCGAGTGCCGAGAGCTCAGGGCGCGGATCGGCGACAGCCTGGCCATACGCGATCAGAAGGGCACGAATTTCCGCCGAGCGATCCGCCAGTTCGGTGCTAACCCCCGCGATGCGCTGGAGCCACTCTTCCGTGCCGTCATCGGGTGGATTGGTCGCCGTGGGCGTCCAGCGCGGCGGGGCTGAGCGCTCGACGTCTGCCGCGGGGTTGGTCTGCACGTTCGCGAGGTTGGCAAGCAGCCCGGCGACCGACGCCGGTATCTGTAACTGATTCAGATTCTTGCCCATGCGATGAGACTGCGGGATCCCGTGCCGCAAAGTACTTGTGCAAAGTACTGTGGCAAACGTAAGGCAACCATCTCTAGTTGAGAGAAGCCAGCGATGGCACTTCAGTCAGGCATCCCGGTCAGCTTCGAGGCGTACTTCCCGCGTGGAGCCTTCATGGTTGGCGAGGTCGAAGCGGTCGTGAAGTGGCCGGACGGCCAGCATCGGGGGCAGGACCCCGAGGAACACGGGACACCCGCTCTGGCAGGTTCGCGTCATCGACGCCAATCCCGAAGCGCGCAAGGGACAGAACGAGGTCACTGCGGGGCTCTGAGACCGATCGGAACGAGCGCCTCAGAAACCGCCCCGCACCCGGACAAGACGAAACCCCCGCGATGTAGAAGCTACGCGAGGGTTCCTGGGGTGATTGTAACGATCACCCTTGTGGCTCCGACCGGCATCGATCCGGTGACCTTTCGATTTTCAGTCGAACGCTCTACCAACTGAGCTACAGAGCCGCGCGACCGGCGAACCTGTCGCGTCCTAGACGAAGAGCCTCCTCGAAAGAAGGCTCATCGCTCGGAGCGACCCTGACGGGACTTGAACCCGCGACCTCCGCCGTGACAGGGCGGCACGCTAACCAACTGCGCTACAGGGCCAGAACTATGAAATTGTATCGGATGAGTGACCCCAACGGGATTCGAACCCGTGCTACCGCCGTGAAAGGGCGGCGTCCTAGGCCGCTAAACGATGGGGCCGCAGGCGATCCCGAGGGCTCACTTGCCGACGCTCAAGCATAAACGACTCGTCCGCCAAAACGCGAATCGAGGGCGCGTCGGCCCGGATCCCGGGCGTGTCCAGGGGAGGATGGCCAGCGACGGCGTGGGTCCACCGGGCTCCGGATCGGCACGCACGCCGCGCCGGACATCCTCACTCCGCTCCCTCTACACCTGTTGCGAATGTGATGGATGTTGTTACTGTGACTTCTGTGAAAACGGCGAAAGGAGGCCGTGTGAGCGACCCGAAGAACGTCGCCAGCGACCCGAACGTCGACGACGTCGCCTGCGGCTGTGCCCCCACGGCCGCCGAGAAGAGTGCCTTCTGGCCCTCTTCCCTGCGCGTCTCTCGGCGCAGCGCCCTGGGGATCGGTGCACTCGGTATCGCCACCATCGGAGCCATCGGCGCCGGGTTCGGCAGCGCGTCCGCGGCTTGGGCCCAGGACTACCCCTCGTGGGACGACGTCCAGAACGCCATGAACAACGAGGCCGCGAAGGCCGCCGAGATCGAGCGGATCCAGGGCCTCATCGCCGCGCTCACGCAGCGCGTCGCGGAGACCAAGGCGGCCGCGGAGGCCGCGGGCAACGAGTTCTACGAGGCGCAGCAGGCCTTCTTCGACGCGGCTCAGCGTGCGCGGGACCTCCAGACGCAGGCCGACGCGCAGGAGCAGCTGGCCACCGAGACCGCCCGCGAGGCCGGGAAGGTCGCAGCCCAGCTGTACCGCAACGGCGGCGACAACACCTCGCTGGAGCTGTTCTTCGCCGGATCCGCAGCGAGCGCCGACGAACTGCTGCAGAAGCTCGGGCAGATGGATCGTCTGCTCACGCGCAACCAGGCCGTCTACGACAAGGCCGTCGCCGCCCGCAACTCCGCCCAGAGCCTCAGCGACCAGGCCTCCGCCGCCCGGGACGAGCGCGACCGCCTGCAGAAGATCGCGGAAGACAAGATGCGCAAGGCGCAGGCCGCGGCCGACGCCGCTGCCGCCGCGCTGAAGGACCAGCAGGATCACATGATCCAGCTCGAGGCCCAGCTCGCCGCGCTCAAGGACACCACCTCCAAGACCCTCGCCGACTACCAGAAGGGCGAGGAGGAGCGCCGCCGCCAGGAGGAGGAGCGGCGCCGTCGTGAGGAGGAGGAGCGCCGCCAGCGCGAGGAAGAGGACCGTCGGCGCCGCGAGGAGGAGCAGGCCAACAACCCGCCGCCTCCTGCCCCGTCCGGAGACGGCGGCGGCGGGGGAGGCGGCGGAGGCGTCGGCCCCGGCAACGGCTGGGTGCGTCCGCACGGCGGGTTCCAGTCCTCCGGGTACGGTCCCCGGATCCCGGACTGCGACGCCTGGGGCTGCTCGTCGAGCTTCCACCGCGGTGTCGACCTCGCCAACGGCTGCGGCGCGCCCATCTACGCCGCGCACGATGGCTGGGTCGAGGGCGCGTTCTGGAACGGCGGTTACGGCAACTACATCAAGATCGACCACGGCGACGGCATCGCCACCGGCTACGCGCACATCGTCGACGGCGGCTTCGCGGTCAGCGGCGGGCAGTGGGTGTCGGCCGGCCAGGTCATCGCCTACGCGGGGAACACCGGCGGATCCTTCGGCTGCCACCTCCACTTCGAGGTGTACCAGTGGGGCGACGCGATCAACCCGATCTACTTCATGGAGGAGCGCGGCGTCTACATGGGCTGAGCCCGGATGCCGCGTCCACCGACGTGAAGACCCCCGGCCGCCGAAGCGGACCGGGGGTCTTCTGCGTCTGCGGGATCCGCGGGTCAGTGCCCCTCGGCGCCGAAACGCTCGATCGCCTCGTCGAGGATGCGCTGCGCCTCGGCGGCGTCGCCCCACGCGTCGACCTTGACCCACTTGTTGGGCTCCAGGTCCTTGTAGTGCTCGAAGAAGTGCTCGATCTCCTTCTTCGTGTACTCGGGGAGGTCGCCGATGTCCTGGATGTGCGCCCAGCGCGGGTCCTTCGAGAGCACCGCGACGAGCTTGTCGTCGCCGCCGGCCTCGTCGCTCATCTTCAGCACCGCGACGGGACGCACGTTCACCACGACGCCCGGGAAGATCGCGTGATCCAGCAGCACGAGCACGTCGAGCGGATCGCCGTCCTCGCCCAGCGTGTTGTCGAAGTATCCGTAGTCGGCCGGGTAGCCGAAGGTCGTGTACAGGACGCGGTCGAGGTGGACTCGCCCGGTCTCGTGGTCGACCTCGTACTTCACGCGGCTGCCGCGCGGGATCTCGATGACGGCGTCGTGTGCGCCCATACGTGTGCTCCTTGATAAGACGGTTGGATGCCGCGACAAGCCTACTCGCGTACCTCTCGAGTCCTTCTCGCCCCCTTCTCGACAGGGGCTTCTCGAGAACTACGATCGGAGTCGTGCCCGACCGCCCCCTCGCCCCCGCCGTCGCCGAGATCCGCCTCGCAGTTCGGACGGCCCTGGCCGCCCTCGACCCCGAGCCCTCCGCCGTGGTGGTCGCCCTCTCCGGCGGCGCGGACTCCCTGGCTCTCGCCGCGGCCACCGCGTTCGAAGCACGTCGCCGCGGTGTCCGGACGCTGAGCGTCACCGTCGACCACGGGCTCCAGGACGGATCGGCCGACGCCGCACGACGGGCAGCCGCGGCGGCCACGGCGCTCGGGCTGGAAGCGCACGTCGAGCGGGTGACGGTCGCCGCCGACGGAGACGGGCCGGAGGCGGCGGCGCGCACGGCGAGGTACGCCGCGCTGCGTGCGGCGGCGGCGAGAGAGGGTGCCGCGGTGCTCCTCGGGCACACCCTGGACGACCAGGCCGAGACCGTGCTGCTGGGCCTGGCGCGGGGATCCGGCGCCGCGAGCCTGCAGGGCATGGCGCCCGTGCGCACCGACGAGGACGGCGTGCGATGGCTCCGTCCGCTGCTCGGGGTCCGGCGGGAGACGACCCGAGCCGCCTGTTCCGCGGAGGGCCTCTCCCCGTGGGAGGACCCCCAGAACGCGGATCCGCGGTTCTCCCGCGTCCGGGCGCGCGAGCGCGTCCTTCCCGTGATGGAGGAGGAGCTGGGGCCGGGGATCGCCGAGGCGCTCGCGCGGACCGCGGAGCAGCTGCGGGAGGACGCCGAGGCGTTCGACGAGATGATCCACGAGACGATCGAGGACATCGTCGAGCACGCCGAAGCAGGGATCTCCGTGAGCGCCGCGGCGCTCGCCGCCAACCCCGCGGCGCTGCGCAACCGCATCATCCGGCTGGTCGTCGACAGCGAGTTCGGCGTCGCGCTCACCCGCCGGCAGACCCTCGAAGTGGCTCGGCTGGTGACCGAGTGGTCGGGTCAGGGGCCGATCGACCTGCCCGCCTGCACCGCGGCCCGCGTCGGCGGGCGGATCGTGTTCGCTGCCCGCGCCTGACCGTTTCGTCTCGCTGCGCTCGCTCAACGACCGGTGGGGTGGGCGCGTTTCGTCTCGCTGCGCTCGCTCAACGGCCGGTACTTCCTCCGGTCGTTGAGCGAGGAGCGCAGCGACGAGACGAAACGCGGTGACCCGGCGTCGGGCGTGGCGCGTCTCGTCTCGCTCCGCTCGCTCGACGACCGGAGGGGGTGAGGCTACTTCTTGCCGCCGAAGAGGCCGCCGAGGAGGCCCCCGATGTCGATGCCGCCGCCGGAGCCGCCCGACGACCCCCCGCCGAGCATCCCGCCGAGGCCGCCGAGGATGTCGCCGAGCCCGCCGCCGCCAGAGCCGGAGGACCCGGAACCGCCGCCGAGGAGACCCCCGAGCACGTCGCCGATGCCGCCGCCCGTCGAGGCGCCCTCGGCCGCAGTGCCGCCGGCCGGCGCCTTGCCCTTGCCCGCGTTGGCGATCAGACCCATCACGATGGGCGCGAGGATCGGCAGGAGCTTGCCGAAGTCGATCCCCGCGGTCTTCGGTTCGTTCGTGAGGGTCTCCGCGACCTGCTTCTTGCTGTCGCCGAACACGTGGTTCACGATCTTCTCGCCGTCGGTCTGGTCGACGTCGTCGACCTTCGCGGCGCCGGAGAACCCGCCGTGCTTGCTGAGCGCGGCCTCGATCGCAGCGGACCCCTCGCTGGTCTCGGCGTTCTTGGCCAGGCCGCCCACGAGGACGGCGCTGCCCTCCTTGACCGCCTGGCGGGCCACGTCCTGGCTCACGCCGAACTTCTCGGCGATGTCGTCGATCGGCACCTGCTTGAGGATCTCGTCGAGGTCCATGTTCTTCCCTTCCCCCGGGTCATCGGGAGTCTTCCGGAAGACAGGCGACCGCCCGTCTCTGTGCTCACCGTAGTGCGGAAACCGAGGCCGTGACGAGATCCCTTATCGTGATTCCGGTATGTCCGAGGGCGGCCCAGCCCGTCGCATAAAATCGATCCATGCGCGCTGCGGACATCCAGGACGACCTATCCGAGATCCTCGTCACCGAGGAGCAGATCCGCGAGAAGCTCGCCGAGCTCGCGCAGCTCGTGGCCGCGGACTACGAGGGCAAGGACCTCCTGCTCGTGGGCGTGCTGAAGGGCGCGGTGATGGTCATGGCCGACTTCGCACGGGAGCTGCCGTTCCACGCCCCGATGGACTGGATGGCGGTCTCCAGCTACGGCGCGAGCACGAAGTCCAGCGGCGTGGTGCAGATCCGCAAGGACCTCGACACGGACCTGCACGGGCGCCACGTGCTCATCGTGGAGGACGTCATCGACTCCGGCCTCACGCTGAGCTGGCTGCTGGAGAACTTCGAGTCCCGCGGGGCGGAGTCCCTGGAGGTGCTGGCGCTGCTGCGCAAGCCCGATGCGGCCAAGGTCCACATCGACTGCAAGTACGTCGGCTTCGACATCCCGAACGAGTTCGTCGTCGGCTACGGCCTGGACTACGCCGAGCGCTACCGCAACCTGCGCGACGTCGCGGTGCTCGCCCCGCACGTCTACTCCTGACGCACCGCTACTCCTGACGCACCGCGCCCCTGACCCCGCGCGCGGTGCTCCGCGGCATCGCCGCAGCCCCGTACGCCGTGGGCGAATCCCCAGCGATGGCAAAGCCGCACCGCGATACGCTGAACGGATCATGGACGTGAAGAAGCTCACCCGCAATCCGCTGATCTACGTGGTGCTGATCGGCGTGCTGCTGATCGGCGGATTCATGCTGATCTCGAGCCTCGGCGCCGCCAAGCAGGTCAGCACCAAGGAGGGGCTGGAGCTGCTCGGCAAGGGCACGGTCACCGAGGTCGTGATGACCGACGGGGACCAGCGCGTCGACATGAAGCTCTCCAAGCCCTTCGAGGGCGCCGAGTCCGTCCAGTTCTACTACGTGTCCGAGCGCGCCGGCGAGGTCATCGACGCGATCAACAGCGCCGACCCGAAGGACGGCTTCAACGACGCCGTCCCGCAGCCGACGTGGTTCGACGGGTTCCTGTCGCTGCTGCTGCCGATGCTGCTGCTCGGCCTCCTGTTCTGGTGGCTGCTCTCCTCGGCCCAGGGCGGCGGCGGCAAGATCATGCAGTTCGGCAAGTCCCGGG
Organism: Microbacterium resistens; assembly: GCF_021172025.1. Classification (NCBI taxonomy): domain Bacteria; kingdom Bacillati; phylum Actinomycetota; class Actinomycetes; order Micrococcales; family Microbacteriaceae; genus Microbacterium; species Microbacterium resistens. The sequence continues at coordinate 2,282,279 of NZ_CP082781.1, read as the reverse complement.
CGAAGCTCGTGAGCAAGGAGACCCCGACGGTCACCTTCGCCGACGTCGCCGGGGCCGACGAGGCGATCGAGGAGCTCCACGAGATCAAGGAGTTCCTGCAGGACCCGGCCAAGTTCCAGGCGATCGGTGCCCGGATCCCGAAGGGCGTGCTGCTGTACGGCCCTCCCGGAACCGGAAAGACGCTGCTCGCCCGCGCCGTGGCCGGAGAGGCCGGCGCCCCCTTCTACTCGATCTCGGGATCCGACTTCGTCGAGATGTTCGTCGGCGTCGGCGCCTCGCGCGTGCGTGACCTGTTCACCCAGGCCAAGGAGAACTCCCCGGCGATCATCTTCATCGACGAGATCGACGCGGTCGGCCGTCACCGCGGTGCCGGCCTCGGCGGCGGCAACGACGAGCGCGAGCAGACGCTGAACCAGATGCTCGTCGAGATGGACGGCTTCGACCCGAACGCGAACGTCATCGTGATCGCGGCGACCAACCGTCCCGACATCCTCGACCCGGCGCTGCTGCGGCCCGGCCGCTTCGACCGCCAGATCGGGGTGGACGCCCCTGACCTCAAGGGCCGACAGCGGATCCTCGAGGTGCACGCGAAGGGCAAGCCGCTGGCGAACGGCGTCGACCTCGAGGTCGTCGCCCGCAAGACGCCGGGCTTCACCGGAGCCGACCTCGCGAACGTGCTGAACGAGGCGGCGCTGCTCACGGCCCGCTCCAACGCGCAGCTCATCGACAACCGCGCCCTCGACGAGGCGATCGACCGCGTCATCGCCGGCCCGCAGCGGCGCACCCGCGTGATGAAGGACAAGGAGAAGCTCATCACGGCGTACCACGAGGGCGGCCACGCGCTCGCGGCGGCGGCGATGAACTACTCCGACCCGGTGACCAAGATCACTATCCTCCCGCGCGGGAAGGCCCTCGGCTACACGATGGTGCTGCCCGTGGACGACAAGTTCTCGGTGACCCGCAACGAGCTCCAGGACCAGCTCACGTACGCCATGGGCGGCCGCGTGGCCGAGGAGATCGTGTTCCACGACCCGACGACCGGGGCCTCGAACGACATCGAGAAGGCCACCGACATTGCCCGCAAGATGGTCACCGAGTACGGCATGACCACGCAGGTCGGCCCGGTGAAGCTGGGTTCCGGCTCCGGGGAGATGTTCGTCGCCCGCGACATGAACCGCGGACGCGACTACTCCGAGTCGATCGCCGAGACGGTGGACGCCCAGGTGCGTGCGCTCATCGAACAGGCCCACAACGAGGCCTACGAGGTGCTGAGCGCCAACCGCGACGTCCTGGACCGGCTCGCCCGTGAGCTGCTCGAGAAGGAGACGCTCGACCACAACCAGATCGCGGAGATCTTCCAGGACGTGAAGAAGCTCCCCGAGCGGCCCCAGTGGCTGAGCAGCGAGGACCGCCCGGTGTCCCTGCTCCCGCCGATCGAGATGCCGGTCCGCGGCGTCGAGGCGGGCGCGGCGGCGTCGACCGAGGCATCCCCGTCGTCCGCGTCCGAGCGCAAGCCCGGCACCGCCGGCGGAGGGCACGCCCGCCCCGCGACGGCCTGACCGTGTCCGTCGACCGGGAGCGCGTCGCCGCCCTCACCCGCGAACTGCTGGAGGCGATCGGGGAGGACCCGGAGCGTCCGGGACTGAAGCAGACGCCCGCACGGATGGCGGACCTGTACGCGGAGTTCTTCGCGGGTGTCGGCGAGGACCCGGGGGCGCCGCTGGCCCACACGATCAGCGTGTCGCACGGACCGGCGCCGGAGACCGTGCCGTCCGGCGCCGTGCTGCTGCGCGACATCCGGTTCCGCTCGGTGTGCGAGCACCACCTGCTGCCCTTCGCCGGGCACGCCCACATCGCGTACCTCCCGGGCGAGCAGGTCGTCGGCCTCGGCGCGCTGGTGAAGGTGGTCGAGGTCCTCGCGTCCCGCCCGCAGGTGCAGGAGCGGCTGGGAGAGCAGATCGCCGACACGATCGCGGCGCACCTCGACGCGCGCGGGGTGCTCGTCGTGCTGGACGCCGCGCACGGGTGCGTCACGATGCGCGGCGGCAAGCAGCCCGAGGCGTCCACCCTGACCATCGCGGCCCGCGGGGCGTACGCCGACCCGGTGGCGCGCGCCGAGCTCATCGCGCTCATGGGCCCGTCCACGGCGGTGGGCGCGTCTGGTCCCGCCGGGGACGCGCGATGACCGCGATCTGGGGCATCGTCAACGTCACCCCCGACTCGTTCAGCGACGGCGGGCGCTACCTGGATCCCGACGCGGCGCTGGCGCGGGGACGGCTGCTGCGTGCGCAGGGGGCCGCGGTGCTCGACGTCGGCGGGGAGTCGACGCGGCCCGGCGCCGAGCGCGTGGATCCCGCCGAGGAGCAGCGCCGGGTGCTGCCGGTGATCGAACGCCTCGCGGCCGAGGGGATCGCCGTCAGCGTCGACACGCTCAACGCGACCACCGCGGTCGCCGCGGTGGCGGCCGGGGCGCGGATCGTCAACGATGTCTCCGGCGGGCTCGCCGACCCGGACATGCTCGTCGCGGTGGCGGAGACCGGCGCGGACATCGCGCTCGGGCACTGGCGCGGGCCGTCGTCGGACATGTACGCCCGGGCGGAGTACGGACGCGTGGGGCGCGAGGTCGCCGCCGAGCTGCGGGGCCGGATCGAGGCGGCCGCGGCGGCGGGGATCGCCCCCTCGCGCGTGATCGTCGACCCCGGCGTCGGCTTCGCGAAGACCGGCGAGCAGAACTGGGAGCTGCTGCGGGACCTCTCCGACGTGGTCGCCCTCGGCGCGCGGGTCCTCGTCGGGACGTCCCGGAAGCGTTTCCTCGCCTCGGCGCTGGGCGATGACGCCGACGAGGCGCGTCGGGATCTCGCGACCGCGGTCACCAGCGCGCTGGCCGCGCGTGCGGGCGCATGGGCCGTGCGGGTGCACGACGTCGCCGCCACCCGGGACGCGCTGGCCGTCGTCGCCGCCTGGGACGGCTGAGTCCGCACGCTCCCTCGCCGTCCCGCTCCTGCGTTCGCTGACGGCGCGAACCCCGCGCCGCGCGGATCCGTCGCCGTAGGCTGGGGGTATGGAACCCCTCGACGAGATCGTGCTCACCGGTCTGACGGTGTTCGGCCGTCACGGCGTGTACGACCACGAGCGCGCGGACGGCCAGGAGTTCACGATCGACCTGCGCCTGAGGCTGTCCCTGCGGGAGGCCGCCGCGTCCGACGACGTCGCCGACACCGTGCACTACGGCGAGCTCGCCGAGCGGGTCGCGGCCGTCGTGGCAGGGGAGCCGGTGGATCTCATCGAGACCCTCGCCGCCCGCATCGCGGACGTCGCGCTCGCGGACCTGCGGGTCCGCAGCGCGCAGGTCACCGTCCACAAGCCGCACGCCCCCATCCCGCTGAGCTTCCAGGACGTGGCCGTGACGATCACCCGGGGGAGGCCGGAATGACCCGCCGCTTCCCGCCGATGCCCGCACCGGACCCGCGCCCTTCGCGGGAGCCGGTGCGCGCGGTCGTCGCGCTGGGGTCCAACCTCGGGGACCGCGCGGCCACGATCGACGACGCCGTCGCGGCGATCCGCCGCCTCCCGCTGGTGCAGGACGTCACGGTGTCCGCGCCGTTCGAGACGGTGGCGCTCCGCCCGGACGGCCCGGACCCGGACGCCCCGGGATACGTGAACGCCGTCGCCCTGGTCACGACCCGCCTCGGACCGTCCGTGCTCCTGGGCATGCTGCACGCGATCGAGGAGCAGCACGGGCGTGTCCGGACCGAGCGGTGGGGCGACCGCACCCTGGATCTGGATCTCATCGCGTACGGAGACCTCCGCAGCGACGACGAGCGGCTGCAGGTGCCGCATCCGCGGGCCGCGGAGCGCCTGTTCGTGCTCGAGCCGTGGCTCGACGTCGACCCCGACGCGGTCCTTCCCGGCCGCGGTCGCGTCGCCGACCTCGCCGCCGCGCTGCGGAGCGCCGGGGGCGCCGGATGAAGCGCACCTCGGTCGTCGTCCTGCTGATCGTCGCCCTCGCCGGGGGAGCGGTCGGCTTCCTCGTGGACCACGCCCTGACGACGGCCGGCAGGGCGACGTTCACCCCCGCGGTGGGGCTGCCGATCCTGCTCGTCCTGCTCGGGATCGGCGTGCTCGTCGTGGCCTGGCCGATCCGACGCAGCACCCGGGCGCAGATCGCCGCGGCGGACACCGGCGTGCGCGCGGCACGGGTGGACCCGTTCCGCGCGTTCCGGATCGCGATGCTCGCGCGGGCGTCGAGCCTGCTCGGGGCGGCGGTCGCGGGCTTCGCGGCGGGGCTGGCCGCCTACCTCCTCACGCGGCCGGTGCCTCCGCCGGTAGGCTCGATCACGGCTGTCATCGCCACGGCCGGGGGCGCGATCGTGCTCGTGGTCGCGGCGCTGATCGCGGAGCACTTCTGCACGCTCCCCACCGACTCTGGGCCGCACGACCCCGCCTCCCCCCGGGGAGCCGGGATGGAGGAAGACGATGACGAACACCCCGGATCCGCACCCGTCGCAGGACGGTGACGGCCTGACGCCGCCGACCCTGCCGGTCGCGCCTCCGCCGGCTCCGGCGCCCGCACCGCCGGCTCCCGCATCGCCCGCCCCCGCCGCGCCGTCGTCCGCGCCGGACGGTCCCGCCGTTCCCCCGCCGCCGGTCGCGCCCGCGACGCCCGCCCCCGCCGCGCCGGACGGTCCCGCCGTTCCCCCGCCGCCGGTCGCGCCCGCGACGCCCGCGCCTGCCCCCGCGACGCCCGCGCCGGCGGCTCCCGCCACAGCGGCACCCGCGCCTGCCCCCGCGCCGGCCGCGACGCCCGCGCCGGCGACGCGGCGAGAGGCCGCCGCTGCGGCGGCCGCCGTCCCCGCCGAGACGACGGCAGTCCCTGGCTCCGCGACCGCCGCCGGGGCCGGGGAGGCTCCGCGGGCCGCCGCCGTGCTCGACCAGGACGTGTTCACGACCCTGCGTCAGCCGAAGTCGCCCGGTGCGCTCGCGCTGGACGGCGTGTGGCATCAGATCTCGCCGCGGTACGTGACCTCGCAGCTGCTGCAGAACGTGCTCTTCCTCGCCGTGGTCGTCGTCGCGGCGCTCGTCCTGGTCTTCGTGCTGGACCAGCCCTGGGCCTGGATCCCCGGAGGGATCCTCGCCGTGATCACCGTCGTGACGCTGGCGATCCTGCCCCGGCAGGCCCGGGCGATCGGGTACATGCTGCGCGCGGACGACATCGTCTTCCGGCGGGGCATCCTCTGGCAGCGCATGATCGCTGTGCCCTACGGCCGCATGCAGCTCGTCGACATCACCCACGGCCCCCTCGATCGTGCGTTCGGCATCGCGAAGCTGAAGATGGTGACCGCCGCGGCGACCACCGGGGTGGAGATCCCCGGCATGAACCAGGCGGCGGCCGAGGCCCTGCGTGACACGCTGATCGAAGTCGCCGAGACCCGCCGGACCGGGCTGTGAGCGTGCTTCCTCCGTCGTCCCCGCCCGCGGGCGGCGAGCCCTCCGCACCCGTGACCACCGCGGACGGGACCCTTCCGTCGGGCGGGTCCTCCGAGCTCGCGGACGGCGAATGGCACCGGATGCATCCGCTGACCCCGCTGTTCAAGGGCGGGCTGGCGCTGATCGTCATCCTGGGTCTCGTCGTCGCGAACCTCCGGGACAAGGTCGTCCACTGGGTCATCGGGCTCTTCTCGCCCGAGGCGTCGCGCGTGGAGGTGGGCGGGGACCCGGTGGACTGGGTGCTGTCGAACAACCTCGCGCTGGTGGCGCTGCTCGGGGTCTTCGTCGTGCTCGTCGTCCTGATCCTCATCTTCTGGATGGTGTGGCGCTTCCAGCAGTTCCGCATCACGGGTGAGCACGTCGAGGTGCGCAAGGGCATCGTCTTCCGCTCGCAGCGGCGCGCTCCGCTCGACCGGGTGCAGGGGGTGAATCTCACGCGGCCCTTCCCCGCCCGCCTGATCGGGATGGCGAAGCTGGAGGTGGTCGGTGCCGGAACCGACGCGAACGTCGCTCTGGAGTATCTGTCCACGCCGAAGGCGGAGGCCGTCCGGATGGACATCCTCCGCCTGGCCTCCGGCGCACGTCGCGCCCGCGAGATCGCGCGCGGCGGCGATCCCGCCGTCGCCGGGAACGCGCAGGACGCCCGTTCGGCCAGGGCGCAGCTCGTCGAAGGCGTGAACCAGGGGGTCACCGGGATCATCGCGGGCGTCGACATGGACGATGTCGCGCCGGAGAGCATCCTTCGGATCCCGACCGGCCGCCTCGTCGGCTCGCAGCTGCTGTCGGCCGTCATGTGGCTGGTCTTCTTCGCGGTGCTGTTCGCCGTCGTCATGGCGTTCGTGTTCCCCCCGATCGTCGCGAACGAGGGCCCGGCGGGCGCTGCGATCCTCCTCGGCGTCGCGCTCGTGACGGGCCTGCCGATGCTGTTCGCAGCGGTCGCGATCACGTGGGCGCAGATCGCGAAGTCGCTGCGGTACTCGATCGCGCCCACGCCGGACGGCGTGCGGATCACCTTCGGCCTGCTCACCACCGTCACCGAGACCATTCCGCCGGGACGCATCTTCGCCGTCGAGGTGTCGCAGCCGCTGCTGTGGCGCCCGTTCGGGTGGTGGACCGTCAAGATCAACCGGATGTCCGGCAAGAGCGCGTCGGCCCAGCAGTCCAGCACGGCGCAGCAGTTCAACGTGGTGCTCCCGGTCGGTGCCCGCGCGGACGTCGAGCGCGTTCTCGGCCTCATCCTCCCGGACGCCCCGCACGAGGTCGTGCCCCTGATCTGGGAGCACGGCGTGCTCGGCCCCGTGGCGGGCGACCCGTACCGCACCATCCCGGCGCGAGCCTGGTGGCGGCGGCCGTTCTCCTGGCGGCGGCACGGCATCGCGCTGACCGACTTCGCGCTGCTCATCCGCCGCGGGCGCATCTGGCGCAAGCTCGCGCTGTTCCCGCTCGCGCGCCTCCAGGGCTTCTCGGTCGAGCAGGGGCCGATCGACCGTGCGCAGCGCGTGGCCAGCGGCCGACCGCACTCCGTCACCGGGCCCGTCACCGGCGATGTCTCCGGCATCGAGCGGGATGTCATGGTCGAGCTGCTCGACGCCGTCAGCCGAGCGGCGGCGCGCGCCGCGGCCGAGGACCGCGGACACCGATGGGCGGAGTCCGGCGCGGGGACGCCGCTCGTCGCCGACGCCGCCGGACCCGCGACGCCGTGAGCCGTGACGGGCGCCTCGCCGTCGGGATCGTCGGCGCGGGGCGCGTCGGGCCGGTCCTGGGCGCCGCGCTGGCCGGTGCCGGGCATCGTCTCGTCGGGATCACCGCGGGCTCCGACCCCGACCGGGTGGCGGCGATCCTGCCGGGCTTGGAGGTGCGGGAGGCCGACGCGCTGGTGCGGGACAGCCAGCTCGTGGTGCTCGCGGTGCCCGGCGAGCAGCTGCCCGGGCTGGTCGCGGGGCTGGCCGAGGTCGGGGCCTGGCAGCCGGGGCAGCTCGTGCTCCACACCGACCCGGCCTTCGGGACCGAGGTGCTCGAGCCTGCGGTGCAGCGCGGGGCGATCCCGCTCGCGGTCCATCCCGCGATCACCTTCACGGGGACGACGCTGGATCTTCGCCAGCTTCAGGCGTCCTACGCCGCGGTGACGGCGCCGCCGATGGTTCTGCCCATCGCCCAGGCCCTCGCGGTGGAGCTCGGATGCGAGCCGGTCGTGATCGAGGAACAGGACCGGGCCGCGTACGCGGAGGCGATCAGCACCGCGTCGACCTTCTCGCGCGCCATCGTGGGTCAGGCCACGGGCATCCTCCGCGGGATCGGCGTGGAGAACCCCGGCGGCTACCTCTCGGCCCTCGTCTCCTCGGCGGTCGAGCAGGCTCTCCGCGACGCCTCCGACCCGCTGGAGCCGCCGGCCGTGGGCTGACGCAGTGGTCCTCGCCGCGACGAGCGCGGCGAGGGCACCCCGCGGAGAGCGGCGGAGGGCGCCGGTAGACTGGACGGCGACTTCCGAGGAGCCCCACCCATGACTGACGCGCCCGCGCAGACCCCCGCCGTCGACCCGTCGTCCGGCACCGACGCCGCCGAGTCGGCCGAGGACACCTTCGAGCAGCGGGCGGTGCGTCTGGCCAAGCGCGAGCGGCTGATCGCCGAGCGCACGGACGCGGCGGGGGGCGCCTTCCCCGTGGCCGTCCCGGTGACGCACACGATCCCGCAGCTGCGGGCGGAGTACGGCGAGCTGGAGGCCGGCGCGGAGACCGGCGCCGTCGTGGGCATCGCCGGTCGCGTGGTGTTCAGCCGCAACACCGGCAAGCTCTGCTTCGCGACGCTGCAGGCCGGTGACGGATCCCGCATCCAGGCGATGATCTCGCTGGCCAACGTCGGCGAGGAGTCGCTGCAGCGGTGGAAGGAGCTGGTGGACCTCGGCGATCACGTGTTCGTGCACGGCGAGGTGATCTCCAGCCGCCGTGGCGAGCTGTCGGTCATGGCCGACGACTGGATGATCGCTTCCAAGGCCGTGCTGCCGCTGCCGAACGTGTACGGGGAGCTGAGCGAGGAGAGCCGCGTGCGCAGCCGCTTCCTCGACCTGATCATCCGCGATCAGGCGCGGACGACGGTCCGCGCCCGGGCCGCGGTGAACGCGAGCCTCCGGCAGACCTTCACCGCGCACGGCTTCCTCGAGGTCGAGACGCCGATGCTCCAGGTGCAGCACGGCGGCGCCTCGGCGCGCCCGTTCATCACCCACTCGAACGCCTTCGACACCGAGCTGTACCTCCGGATCGCGCCGGAGCTGTACCTGAAGCGCGCCGTCGTCGGGGGCATCGATCGCGTCTACGAGATCAACCGGAACTTCCGCAACGAGGGCGCGGACTCCACGCACAGTCCCGAGTTCGCGATGCTGGAGGCGTACCAGGCCTACAGCGACTACAACGGCATCGCGGACCTGACGCAGGAACTGGTGCAGAACGCCGCGATCGCGGTGGCGGGATCCACCACGGTCACCTGGGCGGACGGCACCGAGTACGACCTCGGCGGCGAGTGGGATCGCATCTCGATGTACGACTCGCTCTCCGCCGCGGCAGGACGCACGTTCTCTCCGGCCGACCCGCTGGACGAGCTCGTGGCCTTCGCGCAGGCCCACGGCGTGGAGGTCCCGCCGCAGGCCACGCACGGCAAGCTCATCGAGGAGCTCTGGGAGCACTTCGTCAAGGGCGGTCTGGAGCGGCCGACGTTCGTGATGGACTTCCCCGTCGACACCTCGCCCCTCGTCCGTGAGCACCGGTCGATCCCGGGCGTCGTGGAGAAGTGGGACCTGTACGTGCGCGGCTTCGAGCTGGCCACCGGGTACTCCGAGCTGGTCGACCCGGTGATCCAGCGCGAGCGCTTCGAGGAGCAGGCGCGACTGGCGGCGCGGGGCGACGTCGAGGCGATGCGCGTGGACGAGGAGTTCCTGCGCGCGCTCGAGCACGGCATGCCGCCGACGGGCGGGATGGGCATGGGGATCGACCGTCTGCTCATGGCCGTGACCGGTCTCGGCATCCGCGAGACGATCCTCTTCCCGCTCGTTAAGTAGCGTCCCGGCGGACGGGCACTCCGCATCCGGCGGCCGCTTCGCCGTGGTCATGCCCCCGCCCGGGCGAAGGCCCAGTCCGGCAGCGGCGATGCGTTCAGCAGGCGCCGGAGGAGACCCGCGAACGAGTGCTCCGGGTCGATCAGCAGAGCCTGGTCCAGGTGGTGCGCGGCGGGCGTCGAGCGCCCCAGCGCCCAGGAGAGCCATGCGGCGGCGGCCAGCGCCCCGGGGCGGGCTCGGCGCGGCGCGACGGCCGCGGCGCTCCGCGCGAGCGAGAGCGCCAGTCCCAGCCGGTCCGGGTCCGGTCGGGCACCGCGTCCGAGCATCACCTCCCCGATGTCGGCCGGGAACGAGCCCGGATCGAGGTCGAACGCGATCTGCGCCTCCAGCGCGCGCTCGCCGTGCGCCTTCCCGCGGGCCCACTGGATCAGTGCGACGTCGCGCAACGCCGGCCGGGCGAGGACGGCGATCAGCGCGGCGACGGTGAAGGGCGGCAGGTTCTGCGGTGCGTCCAGGAGGTCCTCGAGGAACGCCGGCAGGTCGTCGAGCGCGAGCGTCGCCGCGAAGGCGCGAGGGTCCACGCGCGCGGAGGCGCATCGCGGGTACCCGGACGACAACGCCTCCTCCACGTCCTCCCACGCGCGTCCGATCCGTTCCTTCTCCGCGAGATCGGCGGGCGGCAGTTGGCCACCCGTCGTCTGGTCGCCGGTGGCCGGCGCGAGACCCGGGACGGCCGGAGCCGCCGGGAGGTCCCCGAGATCGTGGCGGACGCGGTCGGGGTCGAGATAGTCGCCCCAGGCGTCGGGCCCCACGCAGAGCGCCTCGACGATGCGCAGTCCGCAGGCCGTGGCGCGCAGGAGGAGGTCGTCCATGAGCGCTGCGCCGGGAAAGGGGGAGGGCGACGCGTCCTCCCCGGCGGTGAGCGGCTCGTCCCGGTACAGCACGACCGCGAGTGCGTCGGTGTCGGGCACCCGGCAGGCCAGCCCCACCGCCGTGGCGGCGAACCGTTCCCGCGCCTCCGTCGCGACGGGATCCTCGCCTGCGCTCGGGCCCGGGACCGAGCCGGGCTCGGAGCCGCGCTCGGAGCCGGAGTCTCCCTCGGGCAGGTCGAAGCGGATGGCCCCGGCGGTGCGCCGGCCGGCGAACGGGAGCAGGACGGCGCTGCGGCGCGGGGTGAAGCCGGACAGGACGGGGACGAGCGCGAGGAGCTCCGCGGCTCCGGACGCCTTCAGGATCGTGGTCATGTCAGGATCCTCCGCGACCGCGGGATCACGGAGCGGCCCGATCCCGCGATCGGTGGGCAACCGCGTGCCGTCCCTCGGGTGTGGAGGACGAGGAGCGCTCGATTGGACTGCGACGGGCAGGAGGGCAGCGGGCAGGGCAGGCAGGGCAGGGCGCGGTCACTCGCAGCCGGAGCCGAGGCGCGGCGCGTACGATGGGGTCATGGACGATTTCTGGGCTGCGGCGGCGTGGTCGATCATTCCGACCCTCGCGGTGCTCGTCGTCTTCTTCGTGGTCCTTCGGGGCATCCTCCGCTTCGACCGCACCGAGCGCCGTACGCACGCGCGCATCGAGGCCGAGGAGCGAGCCGCCCGCGGTCTTCCCCCGCGTTCCTGAGCCGCCGGAACCCCTGAGCCCGAGGCGCGCGGGCCCGGTCCGCCGAGGACACACAGCGCAGCGCCCGAGGCGTGTCCGCGCGGCCCGCTACTGTGAGACGAAGCCGCCGCCGTGCGGCCTGCGTACGGGAGAGCGATGACCATCGATGCGTGGCCCTGGTGGGTGGTGGCGATCGCGCTGGTGGTGGACATCACCATCCGCGTGACCGCGATCATCGTCGTGCCGCGGAACCGACGCCCCACGGCGGCGATGGCGTGGCTGCTGGCCATCTACTTCATCCCCATCGTCGGGGTCTTCCTGTTCCTCCTCATCGGGAACCCGCGGCTGCCCCGGGCGCGGCGCCGCAAGCAGGAGCAGATCAACGAGTACATCGCGGACATGAGCGCGAGCCTGGCCGTCGGCAGCCTCCGCCCGAACGCCCCGGAGTGGTTCGACGCCCTCGTGCGCATGAACAAGCGCCTCGGCGCGCTGCCGCTCACCGGGGACAACGGCGCGGAGCTGATCTCCGATTACCAGGAGTCCCTGGACGCGATGGCCGCCGCCGTCCGCCGGGCGAAGGACTACGTGCACGTCGAGTTCTACATCCTGCAGGCGGATGCGGCGACCGACGACTTCTTCCGCGCCCTGGAGGAGGTGGCCGCGCGGGGGGTGACCGTGCGCGTGCTGCTGGACCACTGGGCCAACCGCTGGAAGCCGCGCTACCGCCAGACGATCGCCCGGCTGGACGCGATGGGCGCCCACTGGCAGCTCATGCTCCCCGTGCAGCCGCTGCGGGGGAAGACCCAGCGCCCGGATCTGCGCAATCACCGCAAGCTCCTCGTCGTCGACGGCGACGTCGCCTTCCTCGGCTCGCAGAACGTGACCGACTCCAGCTACAACCTCCCGAAGAACATCAAGCGCGGCCTGCACTGGGTCGACCTGATGGTCCGCCTCGACGGCCCGGTCGTCGCGAGCGTCAACGCGGTGTTCCTGTCGGACTGGTACAGCGAGACCGGGCACGTGCCGGACGACCTGGACTTCCTGCGCGCCGAGGCGGGCAGCGGCGACCTGGACTGTCAGATCGTGCCGTCCGGTCCCGGGTTCGAGGTCGAGAACAACCTGCGTCTGTTCCTCAGCCTGCTCTATGCGGCCAAGCACAAGATCATGATCGTCAGCCCGTACTTCGTCCCGGACGAGGCGCTGCTGCTCGCCGTGACCGCGGCGTGCGACCGCGGGATCCAGGTGGAGCTGTTCGTCTCGGAGGAGGGCGACCAGGCGATCGTCTACCACGCGCAGCGCAGCTACTACGAAGCGCTGCTGCGGGCAGGGGTGCGGATCTGGATGTACCGCAAGCCGTACATCCTGCACACCAAGAGCCTCACCATCGACGACGACATCGCCGTCATCGGGTCGAGCAACATGGACATGCGCTCGTTCGGCCTCAACCTGGAGATCTCCATGCTGGTGCGGGGAGAGGAGTTCGTGGAGGACGTGCGCCGCGTCGAGGACCGCTACCGCGAGCTGAGCCGCGAGCTGACGCTGGAGGAGTGGATGCAGCAGCCGCTGCGCTCGACGGTCCTGGACAACCTCGCGCGACTGACCTCCGCGCTGCAGTGACGGCGGCCTCGACGGCAGCGGTGCGGCGGGGAGCGCGCCCATCCTCAGCACCCTCCCAGTGCGGGTCCGGGTGACGCGAGGGTCTCGCGTCTAGCATGGGCCCCATGAGGATTCGATCGGCTCTTGCAGCAGTGTCCCTCGCGGCGGCGGCGGTCGTCCTCGCCGCCTGCTCCGGCGGTCCCGGGGGGACGGCGGCGCCGACGACGGTCCCCACCGAGTCCTCGACCGCGCGGCCGGGCCCCGACCTGGAGACCGCGGCGACGTGGCTGGACGGCGGCCGGCTCGTCGGACTCGTCACCTTCGGCTCCTCCAGCTGCGTGCCGCAGGTCGGCGACGTCAGCGCCGAGGGGCAGCAGCTGACGGTCGAGCTGGTGCCGACGACTCCGGCCGATGCCGTGTGCACCGCGGACTACAGCCCCCGAGCCGTGGCGGTCGCGGTCCCCGACGGCGTCGATCCGACGAAGGACGTCGTGATCTCGATCACGGGGGACGAGGCCGCCGGACAGGTCGCGCTCGCCGGCGATCCCGCCATGACCGCGGCCGGCACTCCGACGGACTACCGGCCCAGCGCCGGGTGGTATTCGGACGCCGGCGCCGTGCTGCTCACCTGGGGCTCGTCCTCCTGCGTCCCCGAGATCGAGCGGGCGCAGATCGGCGAGACCGGCGCGACCCTGACGTTCCGGGACCTCGACCGTCCGTGCACGATGGACATGCAGCCGCGGGCGACCGTGGTGGGCCTGGGCGGCACGGCCCTCACGCAGGAGGGCTACGTCCTGACCCTGACCGGAGGCGGGCTCGACGGCGAGGTCACGGTCGGCGGGGCTCTCCCCGGACGCTGACCCCCGTCCACGCCCGCCCGGCCCGGCATCGCGCCGGAGAAGGGCTGCGTTTCAGAGAGCGCTGACGTCGTGGCCCGCGGGCAGCACCACCAGGAGCGCTCCGGGATCGATGCGGCATCGGATGCGCACGGCCGCGCCGAACTCGTCACCGTCCAGCTCGATCGGCGCGGGCTCCTGCGCGGCGGCCTCGGCCGCCTTGCCGCTCAGGTACCGGATCGACCGGCTCTGCCCGGCCAGCTCGATCATCCGGCGCCCTGCCTGCGTGCGGCGCAGCACCGAGTTCTGCCACCAGACCGTGCGCCAGACGGCCAGCCACCCGAAGGGGCCGCTGGGCTGGATGACGGCGACGTCCAGACCCCCGTCGGCGATCGACGCGTCCGGGATCAGCGAGATGCCGGCGGGGAGCGTGCCGCAGTTGGCGAACAGCATGCTGTGCACCTTGACCGAGTGCAGCTTGGCGTCGTCCACCGCGTAGACCACCCGGAACGGCTTCGCCCCGGCGAGCGAGCGCGCCGCACCGTCGACGTAGGCCACCCAGCCGACTGACTTCTTGAGATCGGGGCGCGTGTTGGCGATCATGTCGGCGTCCAGACCGATCCCGGCCAGCACGACGAACGCGTGCTCGCTGGTCGTGGTGTCCGGGCGGGTGATCTCGGCCCACCCGATATCGACCGGGTGGACGTCGCCGCGGAACACGGCCCGGATCATGCCGAGCGGATCGTCGAGCGGGAGGGCGAGGTTCCGCGCGAGGAGGTTGCCGGTGCCGCTCGGGATGATCGCCAGGGGCACGCCGGTCCCCGCCATGGCCTCGGAGACGGCGCGGACCGTCCCGTCGCCGCCCGCGACCAGCACGGCCGACGCCCCGCCGGCGAGCGCCGTGCGGGTGGCCTCCTGGCCGGGGTCCTCGACGCTCGTCTCGAGGATCGCCGGCGGCGCCCAGCCCATGGACGCGGACATCGACTGGAGCATCGTGCGCAGGCGCGGCGCGTCCGCTTTGACGGGGTTCACGACGAGCGCGGCGTGGGAGCGCGGGCGGTCGTCGGTGGTCACAGCGCCAGCATACGTCGCGGGGCGGCGGGGCGGGGCGGCGGGGCGGGCGGCCCGATCGGGCGTCCTAGACTTGAGGGGTGATCGATCTCGCGCTTCTCCGCGACGAGCCGGAGCTCGTCCGTCAGTCCCAGGCCGCGCGCGGAAACGCGCCGGAGACCGTCGATGCGGCGATCGAGGCGGATCGATCCCGCCGCCAGGCGCTGGCGGCGTTCGAGGAGCTGCGCGCCGAGCAGAACGCCTTCGGCAAGCAGGTGGCCGCCGCGCCCAAGGAGGAGAAGGCTGCGCTGGTCGCGCAGGCGAAGGACCTCGCGGAGCGCGTGAAGCAGGCCCAGCACGCGGCGAACGAGGCGGCGGCGACGGCCGCCGAGGCGCTCTCGCACATCGAGAACATCGTCCTGGACGGCGTCCCCGCCGGTGGCGAGGACGACTTCGTGGAGCTGCGCCGCGTCGGCGACATCCCGACGTTCGACTTCGAGCCGCGGGATCACCTGGAGCTCGGCGAGCTGCTGAACGCGATCGACATGGAGCGCGGCGCCAAGGTCTCCGGCGCGCGGTTCTACTTCCTCCGCGGGGTCGGCGCCCGGCTCGAGATCGCGCTGATGAACATGGCCCTGGACAAGGCCCTGCAGCACGGTTTCACGCCCATGATCGTCCCGACCCTGGTGCGTCCGGAGATCATGCAGGGCACCGGCTTCCTCGGGGAGCACGCCGACGAGGTGTACCGCCTCGAAGCGCAGGACATGTACCTCGTCGGCACGAGCGAGGTCCCCCTCGCCGGCTACCACAAGGACGAGATCGTCGATCTGTCCCGCGGGCCCCTCCGCTACGCCGGCTGGTCGACCTGTTACCGCAGCGAGGCCGGCTCGTACGGCAAGGACACCCGCGGCATCATCCGCGTCCACCAGTTCAACAAGCTGGAGATGTTCGTCTACACGACGCCGGAGGAGGCGCAGGCCGAGCACGAGCGCCTGCTGGCGATGCAGGAGGACATGCTGACCGGACTCGGCCTCGCCTATCGGGTGATCGACACCGCGGCGGGCGACCTCGGCTCCAGCGCCGCGCGCAAGTACGACGTGGAGGCCTGGGTCCCGACGCAGGGCACGTACCGCGAGCTGACGTCGACGTCGAACTGCACGACCTATCAGGCGCGCCGGCTCGACGTGCGCCACCGCACCCTGGACGCCGACGGCAAGCCCGGGAAGACGCAGCCCGTCGCGACGCTCAACGGGACGCTGGCGACCACGCGCTGGATCGTCGCGATCCTGGAGACGCACCAGCAGGCGGACGGCTCCGTCCTCGTGCCGGAGGTCCTCCGCCCCTATCTCGGAGGCCTCGAGGTCCTTCGTCCCGAGGGTGCGGACGACGGTGCGGGGGAGACCGCATGACCCGGCCCTGGCTCATCGGCCTCGACATCGACGGCACGATCCTCCTCGAGGACGAGACCCTCAGCCCGGGCGTCGTCGACGCGGTGGCCCGGGTGCGCGACGCCGGCAACGAGGTCACCCTGGCCACCGGGCGCAGCTGGATGGCGACCCACCGATACCTCGACGAGCTGGCGATCACTCCCGAGTTCGTGGTGTGCTCCAACGGGGCGGTCACGATGCGCCGCACGGGGGACGGCTGGGAGCGTTGGCACGTCGAGACGTTCGACCCGTCCAAGGTCCTGGCGCTGCTGGGCGAGCGCCTGCCGGACGCGCGGTACATGGTCGAGCTCGGCTCCGGGCAGCGCCTGTTCACCGAGCACCTCGACGACTGGACGCTCGACGGCGGCCGCGAGGTCGCGTTCGCCGACCTGTCCGCGGAGCCGGTGTCGCGCGTCGTCGTGGTCTCGCCCGGCCAGGACGAGGCGTACTTCCAGCGGATCGTGGAGGAGGCCGGGCTGAACGAGGTCTCCTACGCGATCGGCTGGACCGCGTGGCTCGACATCGCGCCGCAGGGGGTCGACAAGGGGACCGCCATGGAGCGCGTACGGGCACGACGCGGCATCGACGGCGACCGGGTGTTCGTGGCCGGGGACGGCCGCAACGACATCGGGATGTTCGGCTGGGCCCGCGACCTCGGCGGACGCGCCGTGGCGATGGGGCAGGCGCCCGAGGAGGTCAAGGCCGCCGCCGGCGAGGTCACGGACGACGTCGTGCAGGGCGGCCTGGCCCGCGCGCTGTCCTCGCTGGTCGACGCCGCCGCGGCGACCCGGGGCTGAGATCACGGCGTGACCGCGGAGCGCGTCCAGGGCTCCCCCAGGTGAGCCCGCCATCATAAGAGGATCGGTCCAGACCGCCTTCCGCGCGTCGACTAGACTCGACGCCGATCGGTTGTGGGGATTCCCGCAGTCGAGGAGGGTTGTCCGAGCGGCCGATGGAGCTGGTCTTGAAAACCAGTGGGCAGAGATGTCTCGTGGGTTCGAATCCCACACCCTCCGCTGGGTCTGAACGGCCGCCCGGAGGGTGGCTGTTCAGACGCACGATGGCTGAGCGGGATTCGAGAGGAGAACCGCCGCAGGCGGGTCACCAGCTCCCACACCCTCCGCAGGATCGAAAGGCACTGAGTGAGCGCGACCTCCCGATCGCGGCGACCCGTCGCCCGGCACGGCCAGCTTCGCCGACCCACCGCTTTGTCCCAGCTGCTGAAGATCGTCGGCGTGGCCATGGCGGTCGTGCTCGTCAGCGGCTTCGGCGTCGCCGCGTACGTCCTCTACGACCTGCAGTCCACCCTCTCCTCGAACGCCGTCGCGCTGGACGGGCAGGAGTCGGTCCCGCCGGACATCGGCGAGCTCAAGGGCGGCATCAACATGCTCGTCGTGGGCACGGACGCCTGTGAGGAGTCCTTCTCCGGTCTCTTCGGCCTCCGCTGCGAGGAGGACGACGGCGGGGAGCGCAACGACGTCAACATGCTCCTGCACATCTCCGACAACCCGCGGCGCGTCACGGTCATCACGCTCCCGCGCGACCTCATGGTCCCGGTGCCGGAGTGCACGGATCCCGAGGGCAACACGACGTCGGCGATGTGGAAGCAGCCGCTGAACTCGACCTTCGAGACGGGCGGGCTCAACTGCGTCGTCAAGACGGTCTCCGAGCTGACCGGCCTGGACATCCCGTTCGCCGCCAAGGTCACGTGGGGCGGCGTGATCGAGATCACCAACGCCATCGGCGGCGTGGACGTCTGCATCGCGAACGGGCTGACCGACGAGTACACGAATCTGAACCTGCCTCCGGGGATCAACACCCTGCAGGGGTACGAGGCGCTGCAGTTCCTGCGCACCCGCTACGGCGTGGGCGACGGGAGCGACCTGGGCCGCATCTCGAACCAGCAGGTGTACATGTCGTCGCTGGCCCGCAAGCTCGTCAGCGACGAGGTGCTGTCGAACCCGGCGACGCTGCTGAAGCTCGCCCACACCGCCCTCGCCAACGTGACGCCGAGCGAGTCGCTGACGAACCCGATGCTGCTCGTGCAGATCGCTCTCGCCGTGAAGAACGTGCCCTTCGAGGACATCAACTTCGTGCAGTACCCGGTGTTCACGGATCCGGACGACCCGAACAAGGTCGTGCCGGACGAGGAGACGGCGGACACGCTCATGGCGGCCCTCGAGGCGAACGAGCAGATCGTCGTGACCGGGACGAACGACGGCGTCGTCAACGCCGACGGGACCACGGGCGAAGCGCCGCCGACCGAGGGGACCGGTGAGATCCCGCCCACGGACGGCGACACCACCCCGGGTGACGGCGAGGAGATCGGCGAGACCGCCCCTCCGACCACGCCCGGCGTCGTCACCCTGCCGCAGGGGGTCGTGGGCCAGTCCGCGGCCGACCAGACCTGCTCCAACGGCGTCGGCTACGCGGGGGAGTGACCCGCGCCGATCAGCGCGGCAGGTAGCGGACCGGCCTCGCGGCGGCGGCCACGCGGGCGCGCAGCTCCTCCAGCGAAGAGGCGGACCCGTCGAGCGCACGTGCCTGCACGAGGACGTTCCCGAGCGCCGTCGCCTCGACCGGACCCGCGAGCACCGTCGTCCTCGAGCGGTCCGCCGTCGCCTGGCACAGCAGCGCGTTGAGGGCGCCGCCGCCGACGAGGTTCACCGTGTCGATCCGGCGGCCGGTGAGCTCGGCGACGACCCGGAGGGTCCGCGCGAACGCCTCGGCGATGCTCTCGACGATGCTGCGCACGAAGGCGCCGCGCTCGGCGGGCGGCTCCGCACCGCAGCTCCGCAGCAGGGCCGTGATCCGCGCCGGCATGTCGCCGGGCGCGCCGAGCGACGGGTCGTTCGCGTCGAAGAGGGGGACGGGCGCGGTGACCGCCGCCGCCTCGCTCAGCAGCGACGACAGGTCGAGCGCGGCGTCGTCCTCCTGCTCCCACGCGCGGACCGTCTCGCTCAGCAGCCAGAGCCCGGTGACGTTGTGCAGGAAGCGGATCCGTCCGTCCACACCCAGCTCGTGCGTCATGTTCTCCGTGCGCGCGGCCTCGGTGAGGATCGGCGCCTCGATCTCCACCCCGACCAGGCCCCACGTGCCGCAGGAGATGTACGCGGACGCCGGTGATGCGAGCGGGGCGGCCACGACGGCCGAGGCGGTGTCGTGGGATCCGACGGCGATCACGGGGAGCTCGGCGGCGCCGATCCGCGCCGCGATCTCCGGGCGGAGCCGGCCGAGCACCGTTCCCGCGTCCACGAGCGGCGGGAGCACGCGACGGGGGATTCCGAGCCGCTCGGCGAGGTCGTGGTCCCACTCCCTCGTCCGCACGTCGAGCAGGCCGGTCGTGGAGGCGTTGGTGCGCTCCGCGGCGCTCGCCCCGGTGAGCCGGTGGGCGAGGAGATCGGGGATGAGCAGGGCGGTGTCGGCCTCGGGGAGGCGCTCGTCGGCGCGGTACTGGTAGAGCGTCGTGAACGGCAGGAACTGCAGGCCGTTGCGTGCATACAGGTCCGGGAACGGCACCCGGGCGTGCACCGCCTCGACGCCGCGCGCGGTGCGGGCGTCCCGATAATGGAACGGCTCGGCGAGCAGCTCGTCGTCGCGGAGCAGTCCGTAATCGACCGCCCAGGAGTCGATGCCGATGCTCTCGATCTCCGGCGCGCGTCGCACGGCCTCGGCGAGCCCGTCCAGCACATGGGCGAAGAGCGCCTCGATGTCCCAGTGCAGGCCGTCCTCGCGTGCGACGGCCCCGTTGGGGAAGCGGGCGACCGGCTCCAGCTCGAGGACGCCCGGCCCGACACGGCCGATCATCACCCGCCCGCTCGTGGCGCCCAGGTCGACCGCCGCCACCGTCCGCATCGTCATCGCAGGAAAGCCGCGGCGACGCCCGAGTCGACCGGGATGTGCAGACCCGTGGTGCGGCTCAGCTCCGGCCCCGTGAGGACGTACACGGCGTCCGCGACGTTCTCAGGGACGACCTCGCGCTTGAGGATCGTGCGGTCGGCGTAGAACTGGCCCAGGTCCTCCTCCTTGACGCCGTAGGTGGCGGCGCGGTTGGCGCCCCAGCCGGACGCGAAGATGCCGGAGCCGCGCACCACGCCGTCCGGGTTGATGCCGTTCACGCGGATGCCGTGCTCGCCCAGCTCGACCGCCAGCAGCCGCACCTGGTGCGCCTGGTCGGCCTTCGTGGCCGAGTACGCGATGTTGTTCGGGCCGGCGAAGACGGAGTTCTTGGACGAGATGTAGATGATGTCCCCGCCCAGCCTCTGGTCGATGAGGATGCGTGCGGCCGCCTGGGAGACGAGGAAGGAGCCCTTCGCCATCACGTCGTGCTGCAGGTCCCAGTCCTTCTCGGTCGTCTCGAGCAGCGGCTTGGAGAGCGAGAGGCCGGCGTTGTTGACCACGAGGTCCACGCCGCCGAACGCGAGCACCGCCTCGTCCAGCGCGGCCTGGACGGCCTCTGCGTCGGCGACGTTCGCGGCGACGCCGATCGCGACGTCCGCGTTCCCGAGCTCGGCGGCGGCTGCGCGCGCCTTGTCGAGGTCCAGGTCGGCGACGATCACGCAGGCGCCCTCGGCGGCCAGCCGTGTGGCGATGGCCTTGCCGATCCCCGAGGCCGCGCCCGTCACGAACGCGACGCGCCCCTGGTGCGTCTTCGGCTTCGGCATCCGCTGGAGCTTGGCCTCCTCGAGCGCCCAGTACTCGATGCGGAACTTCTCGGCATCCGAGATCGGAGCGTACGTCGACAGCGCCTCGGCGCCGCGCATCACGTTGATCGCGTTGACGTAGAACTCGCCGGCCACCCTCGCGGTCTGCTTGTTGGCGCCGTAGGAGAACATCCCGACCCCGGGCACGAGGACGATGAGCGGGTCGGCCCCGCGGATCGCCGGGGACTCGGCGGTCGCGTGCGCGTCGTAGTACGCCTGGTAGTCGGCACGGTACTCGGCGTGCAGCTCGTGCAGGCGCGCGATCTGCTCGTCGGCGGACGCCGTGGCCGGGAGATCGAGGATGAGCGGCTTGACCTTGGTGCGCAGGAAGTGGTCGGGGCAGGACGTGCCGAGCGCGGCGAGCGCGGGGGCCTTCTCGGAGGCGAGGAAGTCGAGGACGACATCGGCGTCGGTGAAGTGCCCGAGCATCGGGCGGTCGGTGGACGCGATGCCGCGGATGGTCGGTGCGAGCGCGGCGGCCCGGGCACGGCGCTCGGCGGGGGCGAGGGCCTCGAAGCCGGGGCGCACGGCGCCGAACGGCTGCGGTGCGCCGTGCTCGGCGATGTAGGCGGTCGCCGTCTCGATGATCCGCAGCGAGTTCGCCTCGGCCTCCTCGGAGGACGCTCCCCAGGCGGTGATGCCGTGTCCGCCGAGGATGCACCCGATCGCCCGCGGGTTCTGCTCCTTGATCGCCGCGATGTCCAGGCCCAGCTGGAAGCCCGGGCGGCGCCACGGGACCCACACGACCTCGTCCCCGAAGATCTTCGCAGTCAGCTCCTCGCCGTCGGCGGCCGTGGCGATCGCGATCCCGGAGTCGGGGTGCAGATGGTCGACGTGGGCGGCGTCCACGAGCGCGTGCATCGCGGTGTCGATGGACGGCGCTGCGCCGCCTTTGCCGTGCAGGCAGTAGTCGAACGCGGCGACCATCTCGTCCTCGCGATCCACGCCCGGGTAGACGTCGACGAGCGCCCGCAGGCGATCCATGCGCAGGACGGCGAGACCCTGCTCGGTCAGCGTGCCGAGGTCGCCGCCCGAGCCCTTGACCCACAGCAGCTCGACGGGCGCGCCCGTCACGGGATCGGTGTCGGAGCCCTTGGCGGAGGTGTTCCCGCCGGCGTAGTTGGTGTTCCTCGGGTCCGCGCCCAGGCGGTGGGACCGGGCGAGAAGGGCGGCGGCGGTGGGGTTGGTCATGAGTGTGGTGTCCTCGTTGTGGGTGTCGGGTTTCGCATCGTCGGGGATCGAGGGGCTTCGGTCCCCGGGCTCAGGCGCCCCAGCCGGCCTGGGCGCCGCCGACGCGCTCGGCGGCGATCCGCTCGGCGTAGCCGGAGGCGGCATAGGCGGCCATGGGGTCGGCGGGGAGGCCGCGGGACTGGCGCCATTCGGCGAGAGCGGGGCGCACGTCCGTGGCGAAGGCGTCCATGAAGACGGCGTTCGCGCCGAGGACGTCCCCCGCCCGCTGCGCGGCCGCGAGCGCCTCGCGGTCCAGCAGCAGCGCGCGCGCCGTCATCTCCTGGACGTTGAGCACCGAGCGGATCTGCCCGGGGATCTTGTCCTCGATGTTGTGGCACTGGTCGAGCATGAAGGCCACGTCGGCGTTGTTGAGCGCGCCGCCGCGGATCACCTCGACCAGGATGCGGAACAGCTGGAACGGATCCGCCGCGCCGACGATCAGATCGTCGTCCGCGTAGAAGCGGCTGTTGAAGTCGAACGATCCGAGGCGGCCGAGGCGCAGCAGCTGCATGACGATGAACTCGATGTTCGTCCCGGGGGCGTGGTGGCCGGTGTCCAGGCACACCATCGCCTTCTCGCCGAGCGCGACGACCTGGGCGTAGCTCGTCCCCCAGTCCGGCACATCCGTGTGATAGAACGCCGGCTCGAAGAACTTGTACTCGAGCACGAGTCGCTGGTCGTTCCCGAGGCGGTCGTAGATCTCCTGAAGAGAGTCGTGCAGGCGGTCCTGCCGGCTGCGCATGTCGGCCTGCCCGGGGTAGTTGGATCCCTCCGCGAGCCAGATCTTGAGGTCCCGGCCGCCGGTCTGGTCCATCACGTCGATGCAAGCCAGGTGGTGGTCGATCGCCTTCCGGCGGACCCGCTCGTCCTCGTGGGTGAGGGCGCCGAGCCGGTAGTCGTCGTCCTGGAACGTGTTGGAGTTGACCGTCCCGAGGGCGACGCCGTGATCCTCCGCGTGCCGGCGGAGGTCGGCGAACGAGTCCACCGTGTCCCACGGGATGTGCAGCGCGACGGTCGGGGCGAGGCCGGTGTACGCGTGCACCTGGGCGGCGTCGGCGATCTTCTCGTACGGGTCCCGCGGCGTGCCGGGGCTGCCGAAGACCTTGAAACGGGTCCCGGAGTTCCCGAACGCCCACGAGGGGAGCTCGATCGCCTGCTTCTCCAGGGCGCTGAGGACGTCGGAAGGGAGTGCGGTCATGATGCGGTGCTTTCTTCGCTGCGGAGGAGGCGGACGGTGTGGGTTCCGGGGCCGAGGTCGTCGTCGACGTCGACCCGCCAGCCCGGGCCGGCGTCCAGGCGGGCGCGCACGCCGATCGGGATCTCGACGGTCAGATCCGCGTCGGCGTCGCGGCGGCGCCAGTCCACCGCGATGCGCCCGGCCGGCGCGTCCACGTGGGCGCGGCAGTGGTCGAGGGGGCCGTCGAGGTCGGGCGAGATCCGCGTGACCCGGTAGCCGGGCTCGATCGCCTCGATCCCGGCCTGTCTCCGCATGATCCAGTCGACGACGCAGCCGAAGGCGTAGTGGTTCATCGACATGCGCTCGACGGTGCCGTCCTCGTGCACGGCGTGCCAGGACTCCCAGATGGTGGTCGCGCCGTGGTCGACCTCGTACAGCCAGGACGGCGCGGTGTCCTGCGTGAGGAGCGTCCGGGCGAGGTCGCGGTGGCCGTTGTCCCACAGCACGTCCAGCAGGAAGGGCACGGAGACGAACCCCGTGTCGAGGTGGTCGCCGGCGGCGTGGACGAGCTCGACCAGGCGCTCCACGACGCGCGGGCGGATCTCGGCCGGGACGGCGTCGAAGGCCAGCGCGAGGACCGCGATCCCCTGCATGTCCGGTCCGATGCGCCCGTCCTCGCCCACGTACTCGGCGGCGAAGGCGGCGCGGACCGCGGCCGCCTGCTCCCGGGCCCGCGCGGCGGTGTCGTGCTCGCCCAGCGCGGCGGCGCTGGCCGCGTACAGGTCGAGCGAGCGGATCTGGAACAGCGGGCCGGTCAGCTCCGCGGTGAGCTGCGGAGCGAGCATGATGGCAGAGAACTCGTCGAGCCCCGCCGCCTCGGGGCGCGAGCCGTCCAGCGTCGACGGCGCGAGCCAGTCCCCGAAGTTCGGCTGGCCGTTCCACAGCAGGCGGTGGCGGGCGAGCACCTCCTCTGACGCGGTGTCGGGATCGATCCGGGAGGGATGGGTCGCCGCCGCGTCCGCGGTCTGGTACTCGACCCACGCCCGCATCGCGTCCAGGTTGTCGCGCAGGAACCGCGGGTCGCCGTAGTGGCGGTACAGCTCCCAGGGTGCGATGGTGATCGCGTCCGCCCACCCGGCGGCGGCATGGATGCCGCCGAGCCCCGCGTTCGGGCGCGTCGGGTCGTCCATCGCCGGCGGCATCGGGACGATGATCGGCACCACGCCGTCGTGGGCGGCCTGGTCCACCCGGACGTTGCGCAGCCAGCGCTCCAGGAACGCCGCGACGCCCATCAGCGTGGCGGCCGTCGGCACGAAGATCTGCAGGTCGCCCGTCCAGCCGGCGCGCTCGCGCTGCGGGCAGTCGGTCGGGACGGCGAGGAAGTTGGACCGCTGCGACCACACCGTGTTCTCCACGAGGCGGTCGAGCCGCGGATGGGAGGACGTGAAGGACGCGGTGGCCTCCAGGTCGTTGGCGATGACGACCGCCGTGAAGTTCGCGGGATCCGGGGTCCCCGGGTAGCCGATGAGCTTGACGTATCGGAAGCCGTGGAAGGTGAACAGCGGCTCCCACTCCTCGCCCTCCGAGCGCCCGGCCAGCACGTACTCGTCCGCCTGGTCCTTGTTGACGCCGAGGATGTTGTCCAGGAAGTTCCCCTCCGCGTCCACGACCTCCGCGTGCTCCAGACGGACGACGGTGCCGCGCTCGCCGCGGACCCTCATGCGTACGCGCCCGGCCAGCACCTGGCCGAAGTCGACGACGGTCTCGCCGGAGGGGGTCGTGAGCACGGCCTGTGCGGGAAGCTCGCGGACGCGGCGGATCGGCTCTCCGACGAACGGGACGAGGGGCACCTCGACGGGAACGAGCGCGCACGGCGCCCCGTCGGCGAACGCGTCGTCGCCGTCCGGCGTGTCCCACCCGTCGATCTCCGCGCGGGCGTCGTGGCGTTCGCCGATGAAGATGTCGGACCAGTCGATGGGGCCGCGGACACTGCGCACGCCCTCGTCCGGGCGGATCACATGCTGCGATCCGTCGGCGAGGTCGATCTCCAGCCGCCAGGTCGCGCGCAGGACGTCGCCGTACTGCGCGCTGCGCCCGAGGATCGAGATCCGCCCGGCGTACCATCCGTCGCCCAGGATCACCCCGAGCACGTTTCGGCCGGGACGCAGGAGCGCGGTGACGTCGTGGGTCATCACGGAGATCTCGTGCTGGTAGCTCTCGTAGCCGGGGGCCAGCAGACCGTCGCCGGCGGGGCGGCCGTTCACGGACGGATGGTGCACGCCCTGGCTCGTGATGCGCAGTCGAGCGGACACCGGCGCGGACGGCAGGTCGAAGCTCTGCCGGAGGTACCGGGGCGGGTGCAGGCGGTCCCCGGGCGGCGTGGCCGTGTCGGCGGCGGCGAAGACCTCCGGCCCCAGCTCCAACGGGCCTTCGACGAGGACCGGCTGCTGCGGGGGCTCGACCCAGGCGGCGTCCCAGTCGGCGAGACCGATCCCGAAGGTGCTCGAGGCGGTGGCGACCGTGCCGTCGTCGCCGCGCACGGAGAGGTCCCAGCGGTACTCGGCGCCGGGCTCACCGCTGAACCCGGCCAGCTCCGCGGCGGACTCGGCGGAGTCGAGCCAGTCGGTGTCGTGGACGGTCTCTCCGTCCCGGGCGCGGGTGACGCGGATCCGATGCGCGCGCGGCAGGATCCGGGTCCCCTCGGCCGAGAGGCGCCAGGTGAGCCGCGGGCTCGTACGGCGCAGGGCCAGCGGGCGCACGAGGTGATCGGCCCGCAGGTCGGTGAGGAGGAGAGGCATCGACGGCTCCTTTGCTCTGAATCGATTCAAGCCTGAGATGAATGTAATGCGGAAGGTCGAAGGGGGTCAAGTCGGTCAGAGTGGCGTGAGCGCGAGGCGTCAAACCTCTTCCTCGAGACTGGTTGTGAATCGATTCATTCCCTGCTAGCGTGCAGTCACCCTCCCGATTCGCCCGGCGCCGGAACCCCATCCGGCGTCACCGACCGGGCCGCTCGCGTTCACACGCTCACGTTTATTCACACGCTCACGTTCAAAGGAGAACCATGGCCGTCGAAGCTCCCGCCGTCCGCCGCCCCAACCCGTGGTGGGTCGGCATCGTCTGCGGCATGGCGTCGTATATCGACGCGGCGACGATCGTCGCGACCGGCATCGCCCTCGTCATCTACCAGCACACGATCGGGATCACGCCCGAGCAGATCGGCATCCTGTCCGGAGTCCTGACCCTCGGCATCGCCGCCGGAGCGGTGTTCGGCGGCCGCCTCGGCGACCTGCTGGGCCGGCGCCGGGTGTTCCTCGCCACGATGGTCCTCGTCATCATCGGCATCGCCCTGCTCGTCTTCGGCGACAGCTTCCCGCTGCTGCTGGCCGGCGTCATCCTCGCCGGGGTCGGGACCGGGGCGGACCTCCCGGTGTCCCTGTCCACCATCGCCGAGGCGGCGACGGAGAAGAACCGCGGCGCCATCATCGGGCTCTCCAACATCCTGTGGGTCGTCGGCATCCTCGGAACCGTGATCATCTCGACGATCGCCGGCGGATGGGGGCGTCTGGGCGGTCAGCTGCTGTTCGCGCAGGTCGGCGTCATCGCCGTCCTCATCTTCCTCGCGCGCCTGACCATCCCCGAGTCCCCGTCGTGGCTCGCGGCGCGGGACGAGCGCCGCCGGGGCGTCGCGACGATCCGCGCGGACCGCGCCTCGGTGCGGGATCTGCTGCGCCCGCCGTACCTGGCCCCGTTCGTCGCCCTGCTGGTCTTCTACACGCTCACCAACGTCGGCGCGAACACGGGCGGCCAGTTCGGCACCTACCTCGCGGTGAACGTCGCCGGGATCTCCGTCGAGACCAACTCCGCGCTGGGCCTCCTGACGTTCCCGATCGGCCTGCTCTGCGGCCTCTGGTTCATGCGCATCGTCGACGGCGCACACCGCATGACCTACTTCACGATCGGAGCCGTGATCCTCCTGCTGGGCTACCTCACCCCGGCCCTCCTCGGGTTCTCGCTGCCCACGATCGTCGCGATGAACGTCTTCATGGGAATCGGCGGGGCGTTCGCCTTCGAGGGGATGATGAAGGTGTGGACGCAGGAGTCGTTCCCGACGCTGCTGCGCACCACCGCGCAGGGGAGCATCATCGCCGTGGCGCGCGTGGTCGCCGCCCTGCTCGCGTTCGTGACGCCCTCGCTGGTCGCGGTCAGCCCGCAGGGGCTCTACGGCGTCCTGAGCGCGGTGGTCGCGATCGGGCTCGTCGTCGCCCTGCTGGCCTTCCGCGGCCAGCGCCGCAACCAGTTCGAGGAGGAGGCACGGCGCGATCCGGAAGCGGCGACCGCCGCCGTGCCGACCCCTCAGCCCTGACCGCGCCCGCCCGTCGCCCCGAACAAGGAGATCCCCGCATGACGACCCCCCTCGACGCCGCCGCCTTCCTCACCGCGCCCGCCCCGCGCGACCGGGCCATCCGGTTCACGCGGGACGTCGAACCGGCTCGCCCTCGGGCCGAGGTCCGCAAGGCCGAGCTCGTCGCCACCGCACTGGGCGTGTACGAGGCGAGCATCGATGGCCGTGCCGTCTCGTCGTCGGTCCTCGATCCGGGGTGGAGCGCGTACGAGTGGCGGCTGCCGTACCAGACCTGGGACGTCACCGACCTCGTGCGCGACGGCAGCGGGCCGATCCGGCTCGGCCTGCACCTCGGCAACGGCTGGTACCGCGGGAAGCTGGGCTTCGAGGGCGCGGACATCGACTACGGCGACCGGATCGCCGTCTGCGCGGCCCTCCGCCTCACGTTCGCGGACGGCTCCGTGCAGAGCGTCGAGACCTCGGAGGGCGGCTGGGCGGCCCAGGGGTCCGAGACGACCCGCAACTCCCTCTACAACGGGCAGACCATCGACGCCCGGCTCCGGGGCGGCGGAGGCGGCGAGGCCGGGGAGACCCTGCCCGGAGAGACCCTGCCTGGGGAGGCGCTGCCCGTGGAGGCGCTGGCGGTGGACCGCGCGCGACTGGTCCCGCAGAGCGGTCCGCCCGTGGTCCGGCACGAGGCGATCCGCCCGGTGAGCATCGACCGGTCGCCGTCGGGACGCCTTCTCGTCGACTTCGGGCAGAACCTCGTCGGATGGATCCGGGCGCGCGTGCGCGGCCCGCGGGGCACGGAGGTCACGATCCGGCACGCGGAGGTCCTCGAGCACGGCGAGCTCGGCACGCGACCGCTCCGCGCCGCCGAGGCCACGGACGTGTTCGTGCTGTCGGGCGGGGACGACGTCTTCGAGCCGACCTTCACGTTCCACGGCTTCCGCTATGCCGAGGTCGAGGGCTGGCCGGGCGAGCTGACGGCGGACGATCTCGAGGCCGTCGTGGTGCACTCGGAGATGCGCCGCACCGGCTCCTTCTCCTGCTCCGACCCGCTCGTCGACCGCCTGGTCGAGAACGTCGTGCAGGGGCAGCGGGGCAACTTCCTGAGCGTGCCGACGGACTGCCCTCAGCGCGACGAGCGCCTGGGGTGGACGGGCGACATCGCGGCGTTCGCGGCGTCGGCGGCCTTCGTCTACGACGTCGCGGACTTCCTGGACGACTGGTTGCGCGATCTGCGGGCGGAGACCGAGAACGCTCCCGATCGGTTCGTCCCGATCGTCGTCCCCGACGCGTTGAAGTACGCGCACTTCGGCGAGGACTTCGCGTTCCCCGAGATGGGGCCGACGGCCGTCTGGGGCGACGCGGCGGTGTGGGTGCCGCAGGCGCTGTGGCACGCGTACGGGGATCGGGACCGGCTCGCCGCGCACTATCCGGCGATGGTCCTGCATCTCGAGTCGGTGCAGCGGATGCTGTCGCCCGACGGGCTCTGGGACCGGGGGTTCCAGTTCGGCGACTGGCTCGACCCCGATGCGCCGCCGGAGAACCCCGCGGCGGCGAAGGCCGATCCGCACGTCGTGGCGACCGCGTGCCTGTACCGCTCGGCGTCGTTCGCGGCGGAGGCGGCGGCGGTCCTCGGGCGGGCGGAGGACGCCGAGCGATGGGCGGACCTCGCCGAGCGGACGCGGACCGCCTTCCGCGAGAACTACGTCGACGGCGGGCGGATCCGCTCGGACTGCACCACCGTCTACGCGCTCGCCATCTGCTTCGGGCTCCTGGAGGAGGAGGACCGGGTGCGGGCCGGGGACCGGCTCGCGGAGCTGGTCCGACAGGGCGGCTATCGGGTGACCACCGGGTTCGCGGGCACGCCGTTCGTGACTTGGGCGCTGTCCGAGACCGGGCACATCGCAGACGCCTATCGGCTGCTGCTGGAGCGGGAGTGCCCGTCGTGGCTGTACCCGGTGACGATGGGGGCGACGACGATCTGGGAGCGGTGGGACTCGATGCTCCCGGACGGGTCGATCAACCCGGGGGAGATGACGAGCTTCAACCACTACGCGCTCGGGGCCGTCGCCGACTGGATCTTCCAGGTCGTGGGAGGCATCCGTCCGGCCGAGCCGGGATACGCCCGGATCCGGATCGAGCCGGTGCCGGGTCCGGGGCTGACCTGGGCGCGGACGCGGTACGCCTCGCGGGTCGGCGACATCGAGGTGTCCTGGCGGACGGACGGGGATCGGTTCGTGCTCGACGCCGTGATCCCGGACGGCGTCCCCGCGGACATCGTGCTGCCCGACGGCACGACGCATGAGGTGGTCGGCGGGGAACACCGTTTCACGGCCTGACCTGCGTCGCGCCGCGAGTCCGGCGGGCGCTGGGCGGACCGTACGGTCCGGCGCCCATGCCCTAGGCTCGCTGTGCGAGAAGGGGGCGCGATGGCGGTGAGCGTGCGTGAGGTCGCCGAGGACGCCGGGGTGTCGGTCGGGACGGTGTCGAACGTGCTCAACCGCCCCGAGCGGGTCTCGGCGGACACGGTCGCGCGTGTCCACGCGGCGATCGAGCGGCTCGGCTACGTCCGCAACGACGCCGCGCGGCAGCTGCGCGCCGGCCGCAGCCGCACGATCGGACTCGTCGTGCTCGACATCCGCAACCCGTTCTTCGCCGAGGTCGTCCGCGGCGCGGAGGGGCGCGCCGAGGAGCACGGGCGCAGCGTGCTGGTCGCCAACAGCGACGAGAAGGCGGAGCGCGAGGCGACCCACCTCGCGCTGTTCGAGGAGCAGCGGGTGTCGGGCGTGCTCATCACGCCGGTGGGAGACGCGACGCCGCTGCTCGGCCGGATGCATCAGCGCGGCATTCCGTCGGTCCTGGTGGACCGGCGCTCGAGCGACCCGCGCTTCGCCTCGGTGTCGGTGGACGACGGAGAGGGCGGGCGCATCGCGGCCGCGCACCTGCTGTCCCTCGGTCGCCGACGACTGGCCTTCGTGGGCGGACCGCTGACGCTGCCGCAGGTCTCGGACCGTCTCAGCGGTGCGCAGTCCGCCGCGGCCGAGGCGGGGGCGGCGATCGAGTTCCTCGCCACCCGTGCGCTGACCGTGGAGGAGGGGCGTCGTGCGGGGGAGCTCCTGCTGCAGCGCGCGCCCGCGGAGCGGCCGGACGGCGTCTTCGCGGCGAACGACCTCGTCGCGCTGGGGATCCTGCAGAGCATGGTGATGACCGGGGGCGCTCGCGTTCCGGAGGACCTCGCCCTCATCGGCTACGACGACATCGACTTCGCGGCGGCCGCCGTGATCCCGCTCTCCTCGGTGCGCCAGCCCGCGTCGCTCATCGGCGCGACGGCCGTCGACCTCCTGCTCGGCGAGGGGGAGGGGCTGGCGGAGCCGGTCCGGTACCGGCCGGAGCTGGTCGTCCGCGCATCCACCACCGGGCGCTGAGCCCGGCGATCCGGGCGCGGATGTCGCTCAGCGCGCGTCGTCCGACGGTTCCTCGGCCTCGAGGAGCCGTGCGTCCGGGGCATGCGACGCCGCGTAGGACATCAGCTTCTCGAGGATCTGCATGAGCTGCGCGTACTCCTTCGCCGTGAGGGCGTGGAGCAGCTCCGACTCCTTGGCGTTGCGCGCGAGGAACGCCTCCCGATAGACCTCCTCGCCGTGCGGCGTGACGGCGTGGAGCACCGCCCGGCCGTCCTTCGGGGAGGGCGTGCGCGAGATCATCCCGTCCACGATCAGGGTGCGCACCGCCGAGGAGACCGCGGCCCTGCTCATCCCCGAGTAGTCGGCGATCTGCGCCTGTGTGAGAGGGCCGGCGAGCATCAGCGTCAGCAGGATGCGCTGACCCGCCGTGGAGGGGGCGCGATGGTCGGCGAGGCCGGATCTCGCGAGCTCGCTGAGGGTGCCTGTGGCCCGCCGCAGCCGCATCACGAGGCGGGACGCGTCGGCGTCGACGCCGGGGAAGTGCTCGCCGAGGACGCGGTAGGCGTAGTGGGTGAACCACCAGTCCGCGAGGACCGGATCGTGTCGCGGCTCGCCGTTCTCATCTGTCCAATGGACGCCGCTCGTGGCTTCGCCGTCTTCCAACGGACCTCCCTGTCTCGGTGCCCATGCTGACACAGCCTCGGTATCGAGCATAACTAAACAAAACAAAGTCTTGACTAAATTGCGGACCCGTGTCGATACTGAGGGCGAAGCCACTCATGGGCTGCGAAGGAGGAGAACCCATGCAATTCCCCCGTACGACGAGAACCCTGGCCGTCCTGTCCCTGGTCGCGCTGGCGCTCACCGGCTGTGCCGCGGGCGGCGCGGGCGGAGCCGACGCCGACGACGCCGGCGACGAGACGGCGCCCGCGTTCGCGCTGCCGACGGACATCCGGACCCCGACCGGCGAGAAGGGACAGTTCGCCGATCTCGTCCCCGCCGACGAGGACGGCGTCTGGATCGCCGCCGGCTCCGGGCAGGTCGCACCGCTGCAGTACGTCCCCGAGGGCGGGGACTCGATCATCGGCATCGTCGCCGACCTCACCGCCGAGTACGCGCACCGCCTCGGCCTGGAGCTGAAGATCGAGCAGGTCTCCGGCGGCGGCACGATGCCGGGCGTCGAGTCCGGGCGGTACGACGCCGCGCTCGCCGCGGGCGACTTCGCGGAGCGGCGGACGACCGTCAGCTTCGTCGACATCCTCAAGGGCGGCACCGCGCTGCTCGGCAGCGCGCTCGCGCCGGCCGACATCAGCGGCGTCGAGGACCTCTGCGGCCACTCGCTCGCCGTCACCATCAGCTCGATCCAGCAGACGCGTGCCGACGAGGAGAACAAGGCCTGCACGGACGCCGGCAAGGACCCGATCGACATCCAGGCGTACGACTCCGTGCAGGCCGCGGT
Source organism: Microbacterium resistens (assembly GCF_021172025.1). NCBI lineage: Bacteria > Bacillati > Actinomycetota > Actinomycetes > Micrococcales > Microbacteriaceae > Microbacterium > Microbacterium resistens. The sequence goes on along the minus strand of NZ_CP082781.1, from coordinate 2,249,918 downwards.
CCTCGCCGTGCAGTCGCAGCAGGCGGAGGTGGCGTGGTCCGACATCTCGCCGATCAACGTGATCCTCGCCGAGACGCCCGGGCAGTTCGAGCTCGTGGGCGACCTGATGTGGTACGCCCCGTACGGGGTCGCGATCGCCGCCGACCGCGCCGACATGGCGGAGGCCGTCCGCGCCGCCCTGCAGAGCATGCTCGAGGACGGCACCTACGCCGAGATCCTCGAGCGCTGGGGCAGCGAGAGCCTGGCGATGGACGAGATCGAGATCAACGGATCCGAGTTCTGATGACCACCGTCGCGGAGAAGACGCGGACGGGCCCTCCGGAGCCGGTGCTGGCCACGCCGCACATCGGCCGCCGGCGTCTGTCCTGGTGGATCTGGGGCCTGGTCGGAGCGTTCGTCCTGGTCGGTGTCGTGCACTTCATGGTGACCACGCCCGGGTGGCAGTGGAACCTCGTCGGGGAGTACCTCTTCAAGGAGGAGATCCTCCGCGGGGTCATGAACACGATCTGGCTGACCCTGCTGTCCGCGGTGACCGGACTTCTCGCCGGAGGCGTCGTCGCCTACCTGCGGATGTCGGAGAACCCGGCGCTGAAGGCCGCAGGGACCGTGTTCATCTGGCTGATGCGGGCGATCCCGGCGCTCGTCGTCCTGCTGTTCATCTTCTTCCTGGGCGCGCTCGTCCCGCAGCTGACCATCGGCATCCCCTTCACGGACATCGTGTTCTTCTCGGTCAAGACGAACGACGTGATCAACAAGTTCACCGCCGCGCTGATCGGGCTGACCCTGATCCAGGCCGCCTACGTGGGGGAGATCTACCGGGCCGGGATCCTCTCCGTGCCGAAGGCGCAGTACGAGGCGGCCGGGGTGATCGGGATGACGAAGGCGCGCGCCATGCGGCGGATCATCATGCCGCAGGCGATCCGGGTCATCATCCCGCCGCTGAGCAACGAGCTGATCACGCTGTTCAAGAGCACGTCGCTGGTGTCGGTGATCGGCTTCACCGAGCTGCTGACCTCGGTCCAGCTCGTCTACGGGCGGACCTACCAGACGATCCCCATGCTGCTCGTCGCCTGCCTCTGGTATCTCGTGCTCACGAGCATCGCGATGGTCGGCCAGAGCGCGCTCGAACGCCACTACTCGCGGGGATTCGTCCGTCGATCCAAGCTCAAGGCCCCGGAGGTGCCGGCATGACCGAGACGATCCTCACCGTGCGCGGCCTCGTCAAGGAGTTCCACGGCACGGCGGTGCTCCGCGGCGTGGACCTGGACCTCGCGCGGGGACAGGTGGTCAGCATCATCGGGCCTTCGGGGTCCGGGAAGTCCACCCTGCTGCGGTGCCTCAACCAGTTGGAGGAGACGGACGGCGGAGAGATCCGTCTGCGCGGCGAGCGGCTCGGCATCGAGACCGTCCGGGGGCGCCTCATGCGGGTCCGGGAGCGGGACGTGGTGCGCCAGCGCCGCCCGTTCGGGATGGTGTTCCAGCACTTCAACCTCTTCCCGCACATGACCGCTCTCGCGAACGTCTCGGAGGGACCGGTGCAGGTGCTCAAGGTGCCCCGTGCCCAGGCCGAGTCCGCCGCGAGGGAGGAGCTCGCCCGAGTGGGGCTGTCGGGGCACGCCGGGCATTACCCGACGGAGCTCTCCGGCGGCCAGCAGCAGCGGGTCGCGATCGCCCGGGCGCTGGCGATGCGCCCGGAGATCATGCTCTTCGACGAGCCGACCAGCGCCCTCGACCCCGAGCTCGTCGGCGAGGTCCTCGACGTCATCCGAGGCCTCGCCGCGGAGGGCATGACCATGGTGGTCGTCACGCACGAGATGGAGCTCGCCCGCGAGATCTCCGACGTCGTTGTGGTGATGGACGCCGGACAGATCGTGGAGACCGGTCCACCCGACCAGGTCTTCGCCGCACCGCGCTCGGACCGCACCCGGCGGTTCGTCGCGAAGCTCATCGCCGCACAGCAGGCAACCGACAAGGAGAACGCATGAACACGGCAACCATCGGCACGACGGACATCGAGGTCTCCCGGCTCTCGCTGGGCTCCTGGTACACCTACTCGCGGCTGAGCTTCGAGGCCGGGGTGGACCTGGTCCGCAGCGCCCTGGATCTCGGGATCACGTTCTTCGACGTGGCGTACTACCGCAACTCCCCGCACACCGAGATGATCTTCAGCCGGCTGATCCGCGAGGCGGGCGCGCGCCGTGAGGACTACCAGCTCGCCGAGAAGCTTTGGTACTTCAACTATCCGTCGGAGTCCCTCAGCGACCAGACCGACCGCATGCTGCGCCGGGTGGACGAGGAGTATGCGGACGTCCTCATCATCGAGCACCCCCGTCCCGGGATGAGCGTGGAGAAGCTCGTCGACGAGGTCACCGAGGTCGTCGACAGCGGACGCGCCCGGTGCTGGGGCGCGCTGAACTGGGTGCCGGAGGACCTGCTCGCCGCGCACGAGCACGCCGCCTCGATCGGCAAGCCCGGGCCGCAGCTCGCCCAGCTGAAGTACTCGATCGTCCGTCGCAACGTGGTGGAGGACCAGTACCGCGAGGTGGTCGCGCGCACGGGGATGAGCATCCACGCGTCCGACACCATGGAGGGCGGCATCCTCGCGGGGATCCTGGAGCCGGAGCGCCACATCGGGATCGACGTGGGCGACATCCGGGCCCAGATCAAGGCGACCGTGCCGGCCATCGTCGAGGCGGCGGAGGGCCTCGGGATCACGCCCGCGCAGTTCTCGCTCGCCTGGTGCCTGACGAACCCGCAGGTGGCGTCGCTGCTGTTCGGCGCGACGCGTCCCGAGCGGCTGCGGGAGAACGCGGAGGCGGTGCGCATCGCCGCCGAGCTCGGCGACCGCATCCGCGAGGCGGCGGAGGGGCTGGGGATCGACGCGCACGCGCTCGACGCCCCGTACACCCACGACCGCGCGCTGATCGGCGACTACGTCGCCTGACCGCCCGGGCGGTCCCCCGTCCGGACGGGCGGGTCATCCGATCGCACGGGCGGGTCATCCGATCGCACGGGTGAGGATCGCACGGGTGAGGAGAGGGTCCGTGACGCCGAGCGTCGCGGACCCTCTCGCGCGTCGGTCGGGCCGTGCGCGTCCGCGGACGGTTCGCGACCTCGCCTCGGAGCCGTTAGGATGGTCAGGCGTGTCCGTTCCTCGGAGCGGGCGCACGGAGACGTCGCATAGTCAGGCCTAGTGCACCACCCTGCTAAGGTGGAGTCCCCTCACGGGGACCGAGGGTTCAAATCCCTCCGTCTCCGCCAGTCGGGAGTAGGGCTCGCAAGCGGCCTCGTTGAAACGGGAACGAATCTCGTTGACAGTCTGCGTCGCGGTCACGTCACGCGCAGGACTGCGGTTCCGTACGGTGCGAGTGCGACGGTGGTGATCACGTCGCCGTCCAGCGACCTGAGGGTTCCGTTCAGTCTGGGGACGACGCGCGCGTGCTCGGCATGTTGGCTGACGAACACGGCGTACCGAGAGCCGTCCGTGTGTGTGAGCGTATCCACGAAGACCTTCGGATCGTTGACGGCGATCGGCCTTCGTACCCCGGCGACGACGGCCAAGGCGTCGTAGAGCCGGGCCGTGTCTTCGGGGTTCACCCGGGCGTTCACTGCCGCGAGGTATTCGAGTGGATAGGTGCCGAGCACCAGGCGTCCTTCCCCGCGCTCCTGGACGACGAGTGCCGGACGCCCATGGGCGTCGACCGCGATGACCGTGCCGGTGGTCGTCGTGACGGGGAGGTACGAGCGTGCGTGCGCGTTGCCGCCGGGGCCGGAAGCGCAACTCGGAGCCGGCAGCGATCGGGCCGAACGCCTCGATGAATCGGATCACCACGATGTCGTCGTCGATGGGCTCCACCAGACCGTATGCGCTCTGCCGTTGCACGCCGAACAGCTCCTCGGTGTACGCCCACCAGGGGCCGCGCTGTTCACCGACCTCGCCGACGCAGTAGGACGCGTAGACGGTCGCGCCTCGGTCTGCGAGGTCGCCGAGCTGTCGCCATGTCGGACCGCAGAGCTGCTTCACGGAGGGGATCAGGTACAGCAGGGCGCCGTGTGCGATCCCGCCGTCCTCGGCTTCGCGGATCACGGCGACCGGGACGTGTGCGGCATGAGCGGCAACGTACGCCTGCTCGCCGACCAACACGATGGTCTCCCGTTCCCCGACATAGGTGAAGGGGTAGTCGGCGGCCAGGTGGGACGGGAGCACGATCGCGGCGTCGACGTCGTCGCGGCGGAGTCCGGCGACGTCCATCGCCGCGAGATCGGCGGCGAAGCGCTGCAGCTCTCGCAGCGGCGGCTTGGGCTTCCCGCGTGAGTCGGTGATCCCGAAGTGCATCTCGAACGGATGATGGGAATAGGGTCGCTGGGCCACGAGATCGTCGTAGTCGGTGTTGTTCCACGCGATCCAGCCGGTTGCTCCGGCGAGGAGCGTGTTGTAGAGCTGTTGGCGGTAGTAGTGGCCGGCGCCGTCCGGCGAGACGTAGTCGGTGGTGACGCCGAACTCCTCGAGGACGACCGGGCGGGCGCCGACGTGGCAGAGCTCGGTCGCGTAGGCGGCCTTGAGGTTCTGCCGGATCTGGTCGTCCTCCATCCGGTAGACGTGGGGCCCGACGAAATCGCTGCGGTCGGCGAGGTCGGCGAGTGCGAAGCCGTTGTCGTGTCCCGTGGTCTGGATCCCCCATGCGCCATCGCCGACGGAGACCGGTTGTGTGGCGCCCGCCGCTCGGAGTGCGTCGATGAGGATGTCGGCCCAGGCATGCACGATCTCTCGCGGGGCTTCCCCGCCGTAGATCGGGACCTCGTTGCTGAGGAGCCATCCCGAGACCGCCGAGTGGGTGTGAAACCGTGAGGCCAGTTCGCGAACGTACCACGCCTGGCGGCCCAGGAACCAGCTGTCTCGGTAGAGGTCCCGTCCTTCACGCCACGCGGGGTCCCAGTTCTCGCCGGACATGTGCCCGACGATGAACGTCGGCACGGTGTTCATGTCGAGTTCGACATGCGCATCGAGGAAGTCCGCGAAGCGTGCGAGGCACTCCTCGTCGAGGGCGTACGGGGTCGGGTGGAAGTCGGGCCAATAGAAGAACGAGCGCGTCATGCGGACGCCGTGGTCGGCGAGGACGCGCAGTTCGTCCCGGACGAGGGCGGCGTCGTAGCGCACCCACATCCGCGGGCCGCCGGAGCGGGACCAGAAGTTCGCGCCGACCCAGGTCAGGGTGGCGTCGTCATGACGGAGGTGTCGCATCGGGCGGTGCATGGGTCGTCGCTTTCGTGGAGTCTGAGGGCAGGATTGGGTGTTCAATTCTCCGCAGTGGCGCGGAGCAGCAGCGCTTGCTCAGGACGGAGCACCGGGAGGGGAAGGCCGATCTCGGCCAGGAACCGGCCGGTCATGGCGGTCCGTGGCCACCACGCCGGCGGGACCGCTTGCGCGAAGGGCTCGTCCACGTCCTCGGGAAGGTCCTCGGTCGATGGCATGACCGCGTCGACCCGGTACCGGCGTTCCGGGTCCAGGCCGGGGAAGGGGATTCTTCCGGGGGACTCGGCGACCAGTGAGCCGAGGGCTGCTGCCGAGAACAGCGCCGCGGAACCATCCGTCGCAACCACGCCGTGGACGGCCAGGTTCTCATCGTGCGTGTCGGCGTTCACGATCTGACCCGTGTGCAGCAGGTCCCGGTGCTGCCGGTACAGCGCGATCGCTCGGCGGAGGACGGCGAGGTCCCGCGTCGTCGCTCCCCGAAGGTCCCATTCGACGCCGAAGTGCCCGAAGAGGGCGGTGATGGCTCGGAAGGTGATGTCGTGGTGCCTGCCCGTGGAATGGGAGCGGGTCGGGCCCACGTGAGTGCCGACGAGCTCGGGCGGCACGATCGACTGGACCCACCGTTGGATCGTCTGCCGTTCCAGGGCATCGTTCGTGTCGGACGGCCACACGCGATCGGTCCGGGCGAGGATGCCGAGGTCGATGCGCCCGCCGCCGGAGGAACAGGACTCGATCTCGACCCCCGGGTGGGCCTCCCGGAGAGCGTCGATCAGCCGATACGCCGCAAGAGTCTGCTCGTGGGAGGATGGCCTGCCCGCAGAGCCGAGCTCGCCCGCATCACGGTTCTGATCCCACTTCAGGTAGGCGATGTCGTATTGGGAAAGCAGCCCGTCGAGACGGTCGAAGACATGTTGCCAGGCGGCGGGCTGGACCAGGTCCAGAACCTGCTGATGCCGCCACGGCGCGGGGAGCCGTCCGCCGGCTCCGAGCGTCTCCGGTGTCGGTCGCGCTATCCACTCCGGGTGGGCGCGGGCCAGGTCGGAATCGAGGCTGATCATCTCGGGTTCGACCCAGAGTCCGAACTCCATGCCGTGCTGGTGGACGGCGTCGATGAGCGGGGTGAGACCGTCCGGCCAGACGTCAGGGTCCACCTCCCAGTCGCCGAGCCCGCCGCGGTCGTCGCGGCGTCCGCGGAACCATCCGTCGTCGAGCACGAAGCGTTCCACGCCGATATCGGCGGCGAGCCGGGCGAGATCCCGAAGTGGGCCGAGACGATGGTCGAAGTACACCGCCTCCCAGGTGTTCAGTGTCACCGGGCGGATACGACGGGGGTGCTCAGGGCGTCCGCGAAACCAGCGGTGGAAGACCGACGTGATCCCGTCCACCCCTGTCTCCGAGAAGGCGGCGTAGAGGGGCGGCGTCCGGTAGGACTCTCCGGGCCGGAGGACGAGCTCCGACGCGCCGAGGAGCTCCGCGGCGCCGATCGTCCGCGTGTTGCTCACCGCTTCCACGACATGCTCCCGATTGCCGGACCAAGCGAGGTGCGCGGCCCACACCCGTCCCGCGCGGTTCGTGAAGGCAGACGTGCCGACGGCGAAAAGGAGTGGCGCGTCGTGCCCGGTGCGTCCGTGACGGCCGGACCGGACCCAGGCTCCGTCCCGCAGAGCGTGGCGTCGTGGCTGGGTCTCCCGGCACCAGCGGCCGGACAAGTCGAGGATCTCCGTCGCCTCGGGCGGAAGCGGCAGCGCGAGGCCGAGCTGGTCGAGGGTGTACTCGTCCGTGCCGGTATTGCACAGCTCGTGGGTCACGCGCAGCATGCCGTGCTCGTCGAGGAGGATGTCGGTGTGCACCTCGATCCCCGCGCGCGGATCGGTCTGCGTCACTCGGACGCGGTCGGCTCCGGGGGTCACGTCCTGGGCCCGGAGGGCCGGAGAGAAGGCGAGCCCGCGACGGCTTCCGCGTAGTCCGCCCCGTCCCAGCCAACCGGAGGAGGCCTGCGGGATCAGCCCGACGACGACGGGGGTGTCCTGGGCCGACCCGGGGACGGGCGGCCTCAGCGCGTCGAGTGCGGGGAGCTCATCACCGAGATCCGCGCCCCAGTGGATGATCTCCGCCTCCCCGGACTCGAAGCCGAGGAGCAGGCTGACGCCACGCGATCGCAGATGGACGGGAGGGTGCATGGTGTTCCTTGTCGGTGAGGAGGGGCGGGAACGGAGCGTCGTTCCCGCCCGTCGAGCGCTCAGGTCGGACCGAGCTACGGGAAGATCGCGTTGACGTGATCGTTCGCCGCGGTGAGACTGTCGACGTCCGCTTCTCCGGCGAGTACGGCATCCATCGCGGGGAGCATGATCGCGTCGATCTTCGCGGCGTTCTCCGTGATCGGGAAGAGGAAGGTGGTCCCGTCGGTCACGTGCGTCGTGAAGGCCGAGATGTCGATTCCCTTTTCGGCGAACGACGCCTCGGCCTTCTGCGTCGACGTCGTGATCGCCGGGAAAACGACTGCGGCGTCTGCCACGACATCCTGACAGGCTGACGACGCGAGGTACGAGACCCACGCCTTCGCCTCGTCCGGATGCTTCGTCCCCGACCAGATCGAGTCCGCGAGACCGTTGAACATGGACGCGCGCTCGCCGTCGGGACCGACTGGGGTGGGTGCGATGCCGAGGTCGAGGCCGTCATACCCGCTGTATTGACCGATCATCCACGACCCGTGCGAGTTGATCGCCGCCTTGCCCGCGGCGAAGGTGTCTGCGACGGCGGTTCCGACCGTGGTCTCGAGAGCCGGCATGTAGCCCTTGTCCACCAGCCCGGCCCACCATGCGATCGTGTCCTGGAACTTCGGGTCGTCATAGTTGTAACTGGTGCCCCACGGGTTCGTATCGGTGTGCGTCCAGCCGGTCGTCCCGGTCAGATAGGACCATTCGGTCTGGCCCATCCCGCCACCAGATCCGGCGAGACCCAGTCCGTAGACGGCGACGTTTCCTTTGTCGAATCCGGCTTCGTCGCCTCGGACGCCGTTCTCGTCCACCGTGAGGTGGGCGATGACGTCCTCGTAGGTCCCGCCGTCATCGGGGTTCCAAGTCAGCGCCGACATCTGTTCGTCGGAGATCCCTGCCTTCGCGGTCAAATCCTTGTTGTAGAAGAGGGCGACGGTGTCCCAGTCCTTTGGCAGACCGTAGCGCTTGTCGTCCTGGCCAACCCAGAGGTCAGCCAGGCCCTTGTTATAGATGGACAGATCGGCATCCAGATCGTCGAGGGGGAGGAGCTGCTTGGTCTTGATGAAGTCCGGGTACTTCGCGAGGTGGTCCGTGAACACGTCCGGTGCGTTTCCCGCAGCCATGCCATTGGTCAGGGTCGTCCAGTAGTCATCCCACCCTGACTGCGTGATGGTCACGGTGATGTCCGGGTTCTCGGATTGGAACTCGTCTGCACATTGCTGATAAGCGGGGAGTTGGTTGGCGTCCCAGAGCCAGTAGTTGATCTCCACCTTCCCGTTCGTGCGATCTCCTCCCGAACCGGAAGCGTCCGCTCCGCATCCGGAGAGCACGAGAGCTGCGCCGGCGGCGACGACCATGGCGCCGAGTGCTGTGGCTTTCATTGTGGTTCCTTTCGTATAGGGCTACTTGGTACCGGTGAACCGGATGGAGTTCACGATGCGTCTGCCGAAGACGGCGAACAGAACGATGACGGGTAGCGCGGATACCAGCGTGGCTGCCATCAGGCCGGACCAGTCCGGAGCGCCCTGCGGGGTCTGGGACTTGAACACGCCCAGCCCGACGGTGAGTACACGGGTCTCCTCACCGGAGACCAGCAACGGCCAGAAGTACTCGTTCCACTGACTCATGAAGGTGAGCAAGGCAAGCGTGGCGAGCGGGGCGGCAGCGTTCGGGAGGATGATCTGGAAGAAGACGCGAACGTGTCCTGCACCGTCGATCATCGCCGCTTCCTCGACCTCTCGCGGCATGCTCAAGAAGAACTGCCGGAGGAAGAAGAGGGCGAACGGCGTCATGAAAAGGTAGGGCAGGACGAGTCCGAGCATGGTGTTCAGCAGTCCGAGGTTGCGCACCAGTAGGAAGTTGGGCAGTGCGGTGAAGATCGGCGGGACGAGGACGCTGCCGAGGAAGACAGCGAAGACCGCGTCGCGCAGCTTCCATCGCAGCCGAGCGAAGGCGTACGCGGCCATCGCGCTGAAGAAAACAGTGGATGCGGTGGTCACCGTCGCGAAGACTGCCGAGTTGACGAGGTAGTTCCAGAAGCTGATCGACGCCCCGGAGCCTCCTTCTGCGAGCGCCTGCTCCGGAGACTGAAGCCCGAAGACCCGCGCGAACGCTCCGAGCGAGAAGCCGGCGGGCAGCGGATCGGCGGCGTGTGACGCGAGCGCGCCATTGGTGGACAGAGCGGTTCGCAGCACCCAGAAGAAGGGAAGGATGCTGACTCCGATGGCGAGGACGAGCAGGATCCACGGAGGCACGAGGCTCCAGCGGAAACGTCGCCCTTTACGGGTCGAGGTGATGGTCGCCGTGTTGGTCATTCCCGCTCCTCAGGCCAGGTCCGATTCGTTCGCCCTCAGGAGCTTCATCTGGATGAAGGCGGAGAGGGCGAGGAGAGCGAACAGGACGACGGCGGCCGCGGAGGCGAAACCGAATTCCTGCTGGGCGAAAGCGTGTTCGTAGATGTAGTACTGCAAGACCCGCGTCGCGTTGATCGGGCCGCCTGCCGTGGTGACGGCCACCGTGTCGAAGACCTGGAACGATCCGGTGACGGTCAGCACGAGGACGAGTGCGAGGACCGGGCGAAGCAGCGGGAGCATGATCCTGAAGAAGATCCGGACCGGTCCGGCCCCGTCGATGCGAGCGGCTTCGTACACATCGTCGGGTATCGCCTGCAGACCGGCGAAGATCAACAGGGAGACGTACCCCACGTGCCGCCAGGTGTTGATGAGCGCCTGCGTCGGGATCGCCCACTCTTGGCTGCCGAAGAACGCCACACGGGGTAGGCCCAGTCCGTCGATGATCTGATTGACGAATCCGATGTTGTAGTCGAGGAGCCAGAACCACAGCAGCGCCGCGATGACGTTCGCCATGAGGTAGGGCATCAGGAGCAGCCCCCGGACGAATGTCGACGTGGCGACCTTGTGCATGAGGACGGCGAGGCCGAGGGCGATGGCAGTCTGCACGACGATGTTGATGGCGACGTACTGGATCGTCACAACGACGGCGTTCCAGAAGAGCGGGTCGCGCGCGAGCACCTCGTAGTTCCGCGTTCCCACCCAGGTCGCATCGCCGAGGACGCTGTACTCGGTGAAGCTCAGATAGAGCCCTCGGGCGGTGGGGAGGAGGAAGAACAGAGCCATGCCGATCGCTGCCGGCAGGAGGAAGACCAGAGCGACCCGGAGATCACTGCGTCCCCGATGGCGAGGAGGGCCGCCGTCCGACCTCGCGGCTGCCTCTCCGACGACGAGCGTCGTGGTGGTCATCTCGCTCCCTTTCTCGGTGCTTGGAGAGCAAGTTACTCGTGTCACCGATTAAATAGCAAGAGATTTCCTTGCTGTGCCATCACCATCCGGTATGTCGGTAACTGGTGTCACCACTGCTGTCGGTGGGCGAGGAGCGTAGGATGAGCGGATGGGAGAGAGGGCGAAGCCCGTCGCGTCCACGGTGACACGGGATGACGTGGCTCGGCTTGCCGGGGTCAGCCCCGCGGTCGTCAGCTACGTGGTGAACGGGACCAAGCGTTTGACGCCGGAGACCACGGCGAGGGTCAACGATGCGATCGCCAAACTCGGCTACCGGCCGAACAGGGCGGCGCGATCCCTCCGGCTGGGATCCTCGGAGACGTTGGGCATCGTGCTGCCCGACACCTCGAACGCGTTCTTCATGATGCTCAGCCAGGCAGTCGAGCTCGCGGCTGCGGATCGCGGTCATGGTCTCCTGGTGGTCAACTCCGATGGGACCAGGGCGGGAGAAGCGGCGCGGCTGGACCGGTTGGCGGCGCGCGGGGTGGACGGGCTGATCCTGTGCAGCTCGGTGGCCTTCCCGGATGTCAAGGCGTTCGGGTCGAGGCCGCTCCTCCTCCTCAATCAGTATGAGCGGGTCCACGGGGTCCATACGGTCGGCGTCGATCTCCTCCTCGGGGCCAAGCTCGCCGTCGAGCACCTCGCCGACCATGGGCACCGCCGAATCGGCCTCCTCGCCGGCGAGACCTCCGAGGGGGATCCCGACGCGCGAGAGACCGGATGGGTCGAGGCGGTCTCGGAGCACGGTCTGCAGCGCGGTCCTGTGGCTCGCGAAAGGTTCAGCGCGGCAGGGGGTTACCTGGCTGCGCAACGTCTCATCGAGGACGGCGCCCTTCCCTCTGCCTTCTTCGTCGCCTCCGACCAGATGGCGCTAGGGATGCTGCGCGCATTCCACGAGCACGGGATTCGCGTGCCGGAGGACATCGCGATTGTGTCCTTCGACAACGTGCCCGACTCCGCGTACAGCTGGCCGCCGCTGGCAACCATCGCGCAACCTCTCGCCGCGATGGGGAGCGCCGCTGTGGACGCGCTCCTGAGCGGCGAAGAGCCCCGGCGCCGGCTCTTCGTGCCCTCCCTCGTCCGCCGCGTCTCGTGCGGTTGCCCGCCTGGTGAGGGGGATGGAGCGCCCGCTCACGGATGAGGGCCGGAGCAGCCCCGTCTGCCGCGCTCCGGTCCAGGCCGGGTCGTGACTCACGCGGACCGGCCCTCGGGATCGGCGAGGTGGATGCCGAGGTCGGTCCGGCCGGGGTGGATGTCGTCTCGCAGCGCTCGCGTCCCCCGGTACTCGCCGTCGCGGAGCCGCCGGAAGGGGCGTCCGGGCTCGTCGTCGAGGTGCTGCAACCGGTCGGTGAGACGGCGGATCTCCCGCTCGAGTCCGTCGGTGCCGAGTCTGTCGGCGTCGTGCACGACGTGCAGTGCGAGCGACTCGACCCCCACGTACCAGAGCGCGCCGTGCGTCAGCGGGAACAGCAGAGAGTCCAGGTCGCCGCTGATGCCGCGCGGTCCGATCGAGCGCTCGTCCTCGCCCGCGGTCACGATGATGAGGGCGCGTCGCCCGGCCAGGCCGCCGTCACCGTAGCGGCGGGGGATGCCGAGCTCCGGATCGGCGTCGCCGTACGCGAAGCCGTTGGCGAGGACGCGGTCGAGCCAGCCCTTCATGATCGCCGGAACGCCGTACCACCAGAGCGGGAACTGCAGCACGAGCAGCTCGGCGGCGGCGAGCTTGGCCTGCTCGGCCTGCACGTCCGCCGGGAGCAGACCCTTCGCGTACGCCAGGCCCTGCAGCTCGACGACGTTGCCCGGGCGCCCGTCCTCGACGGCGAGGTCGCGATCGGAGAGGACGGGGTCGAATCCCTGCGCGTACAGGTCGGAGGTCGCGACCTCGTAGCGGTGGGAGAGGGCCTCGGTGCCGGCGTCGAACAGTCGGCGATTGAACGACGTGCCCCGAGGGTGCGCGAGAACCCAGAGCGCGTGTCCCGGGCGCGGAGGGTGGTGGATCGTCATGGGAGTCCTCTCGATCGGTGTTCCGTCTGTGGGGTTCTGTCTGTCGGGTTCTGTGGGCCGCGAGTGGTCTGTTGCGGGCCGGGTCCGCGCCCTGCGTTCAGCCGCCGGCGACGGTGACGATGATCCGCGCCAGGGCTCGCCGAGCGCGACCCTCATCCAGCTCGCCGGCGAGCGAGGCGCGGGAGAGTGCGTCCGCGGCCCCGGCCACGGCGTGAAGCCCCGCGCTGTCGACGGGCGTCCGGGCGACCGGCGCCAGCGCTGAGCGGCACTTGGCGAGATACGCGTCGGTGGCGTCCCGGCGGAGCCGCTCAAGGGTGGGCGAGCCGGTGAGGGCGGAGAGGACGTCGGCCAGTTCACGCCCCTCGGCTCTTGCGCAGTCGAGGTACGCGCCGGCCATGAGATCCGCGACGGCGTCCAGGTCCGGCTCGACCTGGGCGAGTGCCGCATCGAGGGCGGCATGCTGACGGGCGTCGAACTCCCGGTACAGCTCGGCCAGCACCCCCGAGCGGTCCCCGAAGTGGTCGTAGACGAGGGGCTTGGCGACCCCCGCCCGCTCGGCGAGACGGCCGAGCGTGAGCCGGTCCGTCCCCTCCTCGCGGATCAGATCGCGCGCCGCGGCGAGCAGCTGGGCGCGACGCTGCGCCTTCGGCAGCCGCCGCGGGAGAGGCGGCGTCTCGTGTGGGGACACTGCTCCTCCGTTCGGGGCGAGACGTGACGGTCGCACGTAACTTACCATTCGTAGCTTACTCTTGGTAACCTCGGGCTGCGTGGCAAGGGCCGCGCTCAGGAGGGAGGCCCGTCGTCGTGTCCGAGTCGATCCGTGCGCTCGACGCCGCCAAGGCCGTCTGCGCGGGCCTGGGTCTGCCGGTCGCGCAGGTGTTGATCCTGCAGGAGGCGAACCGGCTCACGCTGCGGCTGCGCCCGGCCGACATCGTCGCCCGGGTCGGACGGGGCGAGCATGCTGCCGCCCGTCTCGAAGTCGAGCTCGCGCAGGCGCTGGCCGACGCCGGGTGCCCGGTGGGGCGCGTGGACCCCCGCGCGGACCCGCGCGTCTACGTGCAGGACGGGTTCGCCGTGACGTTGTGGGAGCCTCTGGACCGGGTGGCATCGGCGGCGACGGCACGCGAGTACGCGGACGCCCTCGTGCGGCTCCACGCGGGCATGCGGACCGTCGCGACATCGGTCCCGCGGTTCACCGCGCGGGTCGCCGCCGCCCTCGACGTCGTCGGGAGCCCGGCCCTGTCGCCGGAGCTCGGCGACGGGGATCGGGAGTTCCTGCGCGGTCGCCTGATCCACCTCGGACGAGCGATCCACGATCGCGGCACCGAGCAGCTGCTTCACGGCGAGCCGCACCCGGGGAACGTGATCGCCACCGCCGCGGGAGCCCGGTTCATCGATCTCGAGACCGTCTGCCGGGGTCCGGTCGAGTTCGATGTCGCGCACGTCCCGGCGGAGGTCGCCGAGCTCTACCCCGGCCTCGACCGCAGCCTGCGTGATGATTGCCGGGAGCTCGTCCTGGCGATGGTGGCGGCGTGGCGCTGGGAGAGGGGTGACCGGTTCCCGAACGGTCCGCAGGTCAGGCAGGAACTCATGGACGTGCTTCGGTCGGGGGCGCCCTGGCCGACGCTCGACGCGTTGCGCAGCGCGGAGTGAAGGCCCCGTCATCCGCGGCGGTCAGACGAACTGGACGCGGGGTGTGGGGTGGTCGGTGTGGGTTCGTCCGGTGGGGTCGGTCCAGATGAGGGTGCCGTCGGGGCTCTGTGTCGCGGACCATCTCCACCGGTCGTCGTGGTGGGGGTGTTTGAGGGCGTGGTGCCCGGCGCAGAGGCAGGCGAGGTTGGTGATGTCTGTGGGCCCGCCGCGGGCGTGGTCGTGGGTGTGGTCGGTCTGTGTGCGGCGGGCGGGCATGCGGCATCCGGGAAATCGGCAGTGTTGGTCGCGGGCGCGGAGGTGGCGTCGCATGCGTTCGGTGGGGGTGTAGGAGTCGGTGCGGGTGAGCATCCCGGTCGGGTCGAGGAAGAGGCGGTCCCATCGCTCGGCGTCGGCGGCCAGCGTGCGGACGAGGGCGGGGTCGGCGGGGCCGTGACCGTCGTGTTCGGCGGGCCGGTCGTCGTCGCCGTGGAGGGTGGTCGCGGCGATGGTGACCTGGACGGTTCCGCGGATCGCCTGGGTGCCGGTCTCGGTGAGGGTGTCGGTGGTGGCGGCGAGGAGGAGGTCGGCGGCGATGTCGGCGCGGATCTGGTCGAGCGTGCGGTCGTCGGTGAGGGGTTCGTCGAGGTCGGCGACGAGGTGTTCGAATCCGGTGAGCTCTTCCCATTCCGCGGGCGTCGGCGGCGTGGTCCCGTCGGGGCCCTGGGCGCCGTCAGTACCCTGGGGGCTGTCGGGGCCTGGGAGACTGTCGAAGGCTCCGCAGTCTTCGGCGGCGCGGAGCATGCGGATCTGTCGCCCGATGCCGGTGAGGCGGTCGTGCACGGCGTGCGCGATCGGGGAGGGGAGGAGTAGGGAGAGCCAGCTCATGCCGTCGTCGGCGTCCGTGACGGTGACGCGTCGCCCGGCGCGGGCGCGGGTGAGGCGTTCGGTGATCGTCCGGGGCGACACGGATGCGGCGACGGAGCGGGCGAACGCCTCGGTGCGTGCCGGTGTCTCCGCGGCGGCGTACGGGATGACCTGTTCCTCGTAAGCGGCGTGCGCGGCGTGGTCGTGGAGGTCCAGGGCCTGTGCGGCCTGCACGATCGCGGACGCGTGCCGGGCGCTGATCCGGCCCTGGGCGAGAGCGGACATCGTCGCGGGAAACCGGTCCCGAAGCGCCCACCCGGTGCCGAGTGCCTTCGCCGCCGCCGTCCGGGACAGGTGCAGCGCGGCGGAGATCTCCGCGAACATCGACCGTTCCGCCTGCTCGAACCCGGCACTCCCCGCCGGCACCTCGCGCAGCAGCAACTCGACGCGCTCGCCCAGCAGTACCGCCTTCTCCGCCTCCCGGACCGCGATCTCCGCATCCAGCGCACGGCACCGCTCCACGATCTCCCGGCTCCGGAGGAGGTATGCGTCCTGGACTCCCGACATGACCCCAGCCTAGTACATATGTTCGAAACCCGCCAAGGGTCTGTGGGCAACCCGCCGTCAGAGCGCGACCCCTCCGCCGACCCGTGGCCGTGCCGTCGGACGGCGTGATCCGCGCCGATCGCGGTTGCGCTCAGGCCTTGTTGTCCGCGAGGAGCAACGTGCCGCCGAGGCCGATCATCATGCCGCCCCCGGTCGCACGCACGGCTGCGAGGCGGCGCGGCGACCGGGCGAACCACGCCCGCGCGGTCCCGGCGGCGAGGGCCCAGGCCCCGTCGCACACGAACGCGATGACGGTGAAGACCAGGCCGAGGACCAGCATCTGGACGGGCACCGCGCCTGCGGAGAAATCGACGAACTGGGGGAGAGCGGCGACGAAGAACACGATCGTCTTCGGGTTGGACGCGCCGACGATGAATCCCTGACGGAGCACGGTGGTCGTCGATGCGCGCCGCGGAGCCTCCGCGGCGGTCGCCGCCATCCCGTCCTTCCGGTGCCGGATCGCCTGCACTCCGAGGTATGCGAGGTACGCCGCGCCGGCGATCTTCACGACCGTGAACAGGGCCACCGACTGGGCGACGATCGAGCCCACGCCGAAGGCGACGGCGGCGATGGGGATCAGGCCGCCGAGCTCGTTTCCCACCACGCTCCACAGACCGCCACGGCGACCGAGCGAGAGGGAGCGCCCGATCACGAACAGGACGCTCGGACCCGGGATCGCGATGAGGATCAGCGACGCGACCGCGAAGGCGAGGAGGGCTTCGATCGACGGCACGGCGTCACCCTACTCCCCGCGGGACCGCGCGCACCAGGCTGCGTCGCCCCCACCCGCGAGGCGCGGCCCCGCCCCGCGCGCGTCGGGAAGGGGTGCGCGTCCTCGGTAGGCTCGAACGTGTGACGAACACGCGTGCCGAAGCGGCCTACCTCCGCTCTCTCGCCGCGTTCCGCACCCCCACGCTGGATCTGCTGCACGGCCGGTTCGCCCCGTTCGTCGTGGCGGCGCTGTCGGTGCTCTTCACCGCCGATCGACCCGCGGTGGCCGTCGCCGACGCCCACGCCGAGGTCGCCGAGATCCTGGACGAGCTGCGCGCGGCCGGCTATGACGACGACGACCGGCGGCTCCCCGGCGGCAGCGGACGCGAGGTCTGCCGCACCTGGACGCGCGTGGGTTGGCTCGTCCGCCAGATCGACGACGACGTCGAGGTCTATCGCCTCTCCGCGCACGCGGTGGAGGCGCTGGAGATCGCCGGACGCACCGGCGGGGGACGCACGCGCGTCTCGAACTCCCGCGTCCGCACCCTGTTGGAGGCCGTCGAGCACCTCGCCGACAACGCGGAGGCCGATCCGGCCCGACGCCTCGCCCGGCTGCTCGAGGAGCGGGACCTGCTCGACGCGGAGATCGCGCGCGCCCGCGACGGCGAGATCGACCCGTTCGACGACGAGGAGCTGCTGGAAGAGGCGGAGAACGTGCTGCACCTGGCACGGGAGCTGCCGGCCGACTTCACACGGGTGGCGGAGTCACTCAAGGCCATGCAGCGCGACGTGGTCGCGCATCTCCGCCGGGACGAGCGGCCGACCGGCGAGGTCCTGCGCGAGTACCTTCAGCGTGCGCAGGACGTGATGCAGTCGACCCCGGAGGGACGCGCCTTCGCCGGCGCCCTGCGCCTGATCGGGGATCCGGACCGGATCGATGCGCTCACCGAGCAGCTGCACTCCGTGCTCCGCCAGCCCTTCGCGCGGATGCTGGACGGCACGCAGCGCGCCGAGCTCGACGCCATCGGCCGGCGGGTCGAGGTCGGCGTGGAGGAGGTGCTCGCCGCCCAGCGGCGGGCGTCTCACGTCATCACCGGTCAGGTGAAGACCCACGATCCGCTGCGCGACCGGCAGATCGACGACCTGCTCCGGGACGTGCTCTCCGGCCTGCACGCCTGGACCGACGAGACGGGCGGCACCGCCGCGGTCAACGCCAGCGTGGACCCGGTGCGCAGCATGCCGCTCGTCGACCTCGGCCATCTGCGTCAGACGGTCAGCGACATCCGCCCGGCCGGCACGCCGGCCCCGCTGGTGGGCGCGGACGACGTCGAGTTCGTCGACAACGACACCCGCGCCTGGGGCGGACCGCGCTACGACGAGCTGGAGGCGTATCTGGCCGGTCTCGGTCCGGAGTTCGACCTCGGCGAGGCGTTCGCGGGAGCCGCGGACGAGACCCGGCGCCCGGTCGACCTCGTCGGCCTGCTCGAGATCGCCCACCGCAACGGCATGACCGAGGCGGATCGGATCTCCACGGTCGAGGCGCGGCGGCCCGACGGCACCACGCGGCGGTTCGCGTTCGGCGCCATCACGGCGAGGACGACCAGAGCACAAGAGAAGGAAGACGCGATTGACTGACGACGTGCCCGAGACCGCTGCGCCTCAGGACGATCCGTTCATCGCCCCCGTCGCGATGGAGGACGACGCGGACGAGCTGTTCCCCGGCGATCGGGGAACCCTGGATCCGGAGGTCCGGCGAGTGCTCGTCCATCTCCTGCAGCGGCGGTTCGTGGCCGCGGATCGCAACCGCCGCGACTGGACGTTGCTGCTCGATCACCAGCAGGTCATCGAGTCCCGCCTGAACGACCTCTACCTCCGGCTCGTGATCGACCACGGCCGCGGGTACGCGTACAAGCAGCAGCTGCGCTCCGACGAGATCGACATGCCGGTCCTGCTGAAGGACGCCCCCTACTCCCGTGCCGAGACCCTGGTGCTCGTGCATCTGCGCACCGTCTACCAGCGCGAATCGGCGCTCGGGGAGGCCGCGCCCCGCATCGACATCGAGGACGTCGAGCAGACGGTGCTCAGCTACTTCGCCGACGTGGACGGCAGCACCGCGCGCCAGCAGAAGGCGATCCGCAGCGCCATGGACCGCCTCGACCGCGAGGGGATCATCGACGAGGAGACGGACGGACGCTACCGGATCAGCTCCCTCGTCGAGGTCGTCCTCAGCGCCGAGACCCTGAGGGAGCTGCGGGACTGGCTGCGCGCGCAGCAGGCGCCGCACGACCGCGCCGACGGCGACGCCGGATCGGATGACGAGGAGGACCGGCCCGAACAGGGGGCCGCAGTCCGCGAGGAGGCCGCGGTCCGAGAGGACGACGCGGCGGAGGTGCCCGTACCGTGACGATGGTGGAGACGCTCTTCGGGCTCATCCCGGCCGGGTCCCGCGGCCAGCAGTGGGTGGCCGAGGACCTGCAGCTGATCAACTGGGGAGGCTACGACGCCGGACCGCACGTGGTGCGGTTCTCGCCGGACGCGACCCTGCTGTGCGGCGGGTCCGGTTCGGGGAAGTCGACGCTCATGGACGCGTACATCGCGCTCATGATGCCCCACACGACGCCGTTCAACGGCGCGTCGAACGGCGGCGTCACCGGGCGCCCGCGCGGCGACGAGCAGCGGAACATCCTCTCCTACGGCCGCGGCAAGATCGACGAATCCCGCACCGACGAGGGCACCAAGCTCCGGGTCCTGCGCGGCGACGGCGAGGACACCTGGAGCGCGGTCGCGATGACCTGGCTCGACCACGACGGATCCCGGTTCACGGCCGTGCGCGCCTGGTACATCCCGGCGGGCGCGCGGGTGCTGGAGGACACCGTGCGGGTCCGGGCGACGGTCGACGCCGCTTTCGACCTCGGGCGCCTCGAGGCCGCGGCGGCACAGCGGCTCTCCGACGCGGCGGTGCGCGCGACGGGACTGGAGACGCTCGGGACCGACCGGGAGTTCTCCGCACGCCTGCACGCCGTGCTGGGCATCGGGACGGCGGGGGCGGGCGCGAAGGCCGTCAGCCTGCTCGCACGCATCCAGGCCGGACAGCAGATCACGACCGTCGACGACCTGTACAAGAGGCTCGTCCTGGAGGAGCCGGAGACGATGGCGACGGCGGACGCCGTGGTCGCCCACTTCGACGAGCTGGAGAGCACGCGGATCAGCATGCTGACCGCTCGCCAGCAGGTGAGCGCTCTCGAGCCGATCCGCGGCATCCGCGACCGGATGACGGCGTCGAGCGAACGCGTCCGCCTCATCGACGAGCTCGGCTCGTTCACCGAGGCGGCGTCGAGCGCCGCGCTGTGGCGGGCCGAGCGTCGCCTGGACCTGCTGCGCGAAGTGGAGACCGAGCTGCGCGACCGCACCCACGCGCTGGAGCTCGCGCTGCGGGAGAAGCAGGCCCTCGCCGACGCCGCGGAGGCGGAGCGCGAGGGGCTTCTGGAGGTCCTGCGCCAGTCCGGCGGCGACCGGCTGGAGACCGCCCAGCGTGAGCTGCGCGGCGTCCAACGGCGGCTGGAGGAAGTCCGGCGCGAGCGCGACCGCGTGGGCGCGGTCCTGCGCGAGCTCGGCGAGGAGGTGACCACGGCCGACGCGTTCGACGCGCTGCTCGCCCGCGCACGGACCGCGTCGACGGGCGGCGACACGGGCCGGTCCGCCCGCGCCGCCTTCGCGGAGGCCGAGGCGGAGCGACGCGCGATCGACCGGGAACGTGCGCGCCTGCGGGACGAGCGGGACCGGAGCGCACGCAGCGCGGGCAGCATCCCCATGCGGCTGGACGAGGCGCGCGCCGCGCTCGCCGAGGCGGCGGGACTCACTCCGGACGACCTGCCCTTCGTGGGCGAGCTCGTCGAGGTGCGCACCGAGTACGAGCCGTGGCGGGACGCCTTCAACCTCGCCCTCGGCGGATTCGCGCGCACGCTGCTCATCGACGTCGAGAACCTGCCGCGGTTCCGCGCGGCGATCGAGTCCGTGCGGATCCCGGATCGGTTGAACTACGAGGGCGTGCACGTCGGGATCGGCACGCAGGTCTCCGCCGACCCGACGACGCTGCCCGGGCGCCTCGACTACCGCGACACGCCCTTCACCGGCTGGGTGCAGCAGCATCTTCGGGAGCGCTTCGACTTCGTGTGCGTGGACTCGTCGGCGCAGCTCGCGGAGCACCCGAAGGCGCTGACGATCACCGGGCAGGTCTCCCGCGGGCAGCGGGGCGCCCACGGGGGTCATGGCCGGGACAACGTGCTGGGCTTCTCGAACGAGCGCCGGCTTCGTGATCTCGACGAGCGTCTCGCCGAGCTGGACACCCGATACCGGAGCGCCGAGACCGCGGCGCGCGAGGCCGAGTCCGCCCTGGACGACGCCGTCGGGCGCCTCCAGTCCTACGCGAAGGTCCAGGACGTGACCTGGGAGCAGATCGACGTCGACGCCGTCGTCGCCGAGCGCGACCGCTGGCTCGCCGTGGAGTCCGAGGTGACCGACGGCAACCCGGAGATCGCGCGTCTGAAGGCCAGGGCCGAGGAGCTCAAGGCCCGTGAGGCCGGCCTGCGGGCCGAGATGGCGCGGTTGCGCGCGGACCTCGACCGGACGCACGCGGAGTGGGGAGAGGTCACCGACGACGTCGACGCCTGCCAGGTCATCGTCGACGCCGCCGAGGCGGAGGAGCGCGCCCTCGATCCCGCGCAGTCGGCGTTCCTCGACGCGCGTTTCCTGCTCGCCGAGGAGGCGGACAAGGCGGCCCCGTCGGAGCGGCTGGCACGTCTTGACCTCGCCCTGCGCTCGGCCGCCCAGCGCCTCGCGGAGGACCGACGCGCGGCGGCGGATGCGCATCAGGAGCAGCGCGAGGCCCTCCGGCGGCTGATGACGGGGTTCCTGGAGCGGTGGCCGGATCTCAACGTGCTGCCGGATCCCGACACGTCGGTCGCGGAGTTCGAGGGGATCCTCGAATCCCTCCGCACGAGCGGATTGCACGAGCTGGAGGCCGAGTGGCGCGACAGCCTGCTGCGCCTGTCCGGCAACGACCTGACGAGTCTCGACTCCACGCTCAGCCGCTCGCTGCGGGAGATCAAGGACCGGATCGACCCGATCAACCGGATCATGCAGGAGCTGCCCTTCTACGACGACGATCACCGGCTCCAGATCGTCCCGCGGGAGAACCAGTCCGAGGCGCGACGACGCTTCCGCAGGGAGCTGCGCGAGGTGCGCGGCCTCATCGAAGCGGCGTCGACGGACGAGCAGCGTCAGCACGCGTACAACCGGATGAGCCGCCTGATCGGCAAGATGCGGCGGACCGCTCCGGACTTCGCCGAGCTCATCGACGTGCGCAACCATGTGCGGGTGAGCGCGGAGCGGATCCACGCCGCCACCGGGGAGCACGTCGCCCTCTACGACCACATCGGGGAGAAGTCGGGCGGGGAGTCGCAGGAGCTCGTGGCGTTCATCGTCGGGTCCGCGCTGCGCTACCAGCTCGGCGACGCGGGAGCCCCGCGTCCGCGCTACGCGCCGGTGTTCATGGACGAGGCGCTGATCAAGGCGGACGCGCACTTCACCAAGCGCGCGATCGGCGCGTGGCGCGGGCTCGGCTTCCAGCTGGTGATCGGCGCGCCGAACGACAAGTACAGTGCGATCGAGCCGCACGTGGACGTGGAGTACACGATCCTGAAGGACACCCGAGGACGCTCCTGGGCCCGGCCGAAGGTGGGGCTCGATCCGGCGGTGAGCTGAGCGAGGTCAGGCCGGTCGCGAGACCTGTCGCGTTCCGGCGCCTTCGGCTGCCCGCGGTTCCGAGGGTCATTCGCGACCGTCGATTGTCTCGGTGACCAGCGAAAAACAGAAACACAGGTATTTCGGTTCCCGTTTCCTGGACGCCTGAAAAAACCCTGAGTATGTTGACCCGAACAGGGGGGACCGGAAGGTTCCGGAGCATCAGACACGACGCGGTGACGCGCTCTTCGGCGTGCCCGTCGTGTAGTCGGCCGAGGGGGTTGATTCATGTTCGGTTTGTCGTCATCGGGTGAGTGGAGTGTCGCTGGCCTGTGGAATCGCATTCGTGCGGCCAGGGGATTCTCGTCCTCCGCCCGGCACGAAGAACCCGACCGATCATCGCCGCGGCCGGACCTTGCGAGGAGCTCGCCAGTCCCGCAGCGCGCGACCACCCGCAGAGAACTCCGGCGGGCGGCGGCCGCCCGGAGGAAGCAGGCGGTGCGTCGGCCGATCGCCATCGCAGGGACCGTCCTGCTCGCCGTCGGCGGCCTGGCGCTCACCCCCCAGCTCGCTCTCGCCGCTCCGGGAAGCCCCGGAGTCCCGTCCGACCCCTACGTGATCGGGCATGAGGACTTCGAGAACGGAACGGGCGCGACGGCGACGCGGATCGCGGACTATGTGAACGCGGGCGGCGCGGGCTATTCGACGGACGAGTTCTGGGGCCGCCAGAGTCAGTGCAACGGGGTGATCCTGCAGTACGAGAACACACAGTTCCCGTCCGGGTTCTGCCAGGGGTTCAGCGACCGCAACCGCGACCGGGTCACCCAGGTGAACGTGCGTCGCCTGGCGGATGTGCTGGGTCAGGTGGGTGCGGGTGTGCAGGGGAGCCAGGACCGGAACACACCGGTGAACGGCTCCACCGCGGAGACTCGTCAGAACAGCGCGGTCGCGGAGTGGACCTTCTGGGAGAACGGCAACCCGAATGAGACGGTCCTGCTTTCCGACCCGTTCACCCTGCCGGTCGCGCAGGGTCAGCGCTACTACTCCATCTCGATCGACGTCGCCGAGGTCTCCTGCGACTATCAGGGGGGTCAGAACAACTCGCGCCTGGACGCGTTCCTGCACTATGGCGACGGCTCGGTGATCGCTATGAACAAGGAGCCGATCCGGGCGTGCACCGACCCCGATGTCGCGTACTACACCTCGCCCGATCTTCCGGGCGGATGGGATTCCGGTGGTGCCTATGTCGCTGCGGGCCGGTTCTACTCCGACTCTGCGGTGCTGCTCTCGCCGGAGGACTTCCAGAACGTGCAGGTGCAGGTGAAGAACCGCATCGGTGCGGCCAGCGGCAACGACTTCGCGATCGACAACCTGATCCTGCTCGACGCGACGCCGCAGCTGGACAAGTCCTTCTCGCCGGAGACGGTGAAGCCGGGTGAGCCGGCGACGCTCACGTTCACCGTGACGAACTCCAGCGACTTGGCGGAGAAGAACGGGTGGAGCTTCACGGACGCCCTCGACGAGGGGCTGGTGGTCGCGGACGAGCCGAACATCGGCGGGACCTGTCAGGCCGACGTGAATGCGGCGCCGGGCAGCAGCGAGATCGTCATCGCCGACGGGGTCCTCGACTTCATGGCGGAGTCGTGCACGATCACGGTCGACGTGATCGCACAGGATCAGGCTGAGAGGTCCAAGACGTACTCGAACGGTCCGGGGAATGTGACCCAGAACGGTCTGAACCCTCCGGGTGACAGCACGTTGACGGTCGAGGACGAGGCGCCGGCGGCGACGGACGACGAGTCGCGGGGCAACCCGCAGGGTGAGCCGGTCACGGTGAACCCCCGGGCGAACGATGCCGGGGCGCTGGATCCGTCGACGGTGAACATCACGGACCCGGCGACGGGTGAGCCGACGAAGCGCCTGGAGGTCCCGGGTGAGGGCGTGTGGGTCGTGAACGACGACGGCACGATCACCTTCACGCCGGAGGACGGCTTCACGGGCAACCCGACGTCGATCGCGTACACGGTGGAGGACGAGTACGGGGAGCAGACCGGCGCGAACATCATCGTGACGTACGTGCCCGAGGCGCAGGACGACGAGGACCTGGACAACCCGCCGGGGATGCCCGTGACGGTGGACGTGCTGGCGAACGACTCGGACAATCTGGATCCGTCCACGGTGAACATCACCGACCCGAACACGGGCGAGCCGACCAAGGAGCTGGTGGTTCCGGGTGAGGGGGTGTGGGTCGTGAACGACGACGGCTCGATCACGTTCACGCCGGAGGAGGGCTTCCCCGGCAACCCGACGCCGATCGACTACACGGTGAGCGACACGGACGGCAACGAGGTCGGCGCGAACGTCGTGGTGACCTACCTGCCGGTGGCGAACGACGACGAGTCGCTGGACAACGAGCCGGGCACGCCGGTCACCCTGGACGTGCTGGAGAACGACTCGCCCGATCTCGACCCCTCGACGCTGAACATCACGGACCCGGCGACCGGTCAGCCGACCAAGCGGCTCGCGGTCCCCGGCGAGGGCGTCTGGACGGTCAACGACGACGGCACGATCACGTTCACGCCCGAAGAGGGCTTCGACGGTGAGCCGACGCCGATCGCGTACACGGTGGGGGACGCGGACGGCAACGAGACCGGGGCGAACGTCCGCGTCGGATACCTGCCCGCCGCGGAGGACGACGAGGACCTGGACAACGAGCCGGGCACTCCGGTCACCCTGGCGGTGCTGGGCAACGACACGGACGACCTGGATCCGTCGACCGTGAACATCACCGACCCGAACACGGGTGAGCCGACGAAGCGTCTGGTGGTTCCGGGTGAGGGGGTGTGGGTCGTGAACGACGACGGCTCGATCACCTTCACGCCGGAGGAGGGGTTCCCCGGAGACCCGACGCGGATCGCGTACACGGTGAGCGACACGGACGGCAACGAGACCGGGGCGAACGTCGTGGTCACGTACCTGCCGGTGGCGAACGACGACGAGTCGCGCGGCAACGAGCCGGGCACCCCGGTGACGGTGAACGTCCTGGAGAACGACTCGGAGGACCTGGATCCGTCGACGCTGAACATCACGGACCCGGCGACCGGTCAGCCGACCAAGCGGCTCGCGGTCCCCGGCGAGGGCGTCTGGACGGTGAACGACGACGGCACGATCACGTTCACTCCGGAGGACGGCTTCGTCGGCGACCCGACCCCCATCGGATACACGGTCGAGGACGCGGACGGCAACGAGACCGGGGCGGACGTCGTGGTCACGTACCTGCCCGCGGCGCAGGACGATGAGGACCTGGACAACGAACCGGGGACGCCGGTGACGGTGGATGTGCTCGCGAACGACTCGGACAACCTGGATCCGTCGACCGTGAACATCACCAACCCGGCGACGGGTGAGCCGACGAAGCGCCTGGTGGTCCCGGGTGAGGGTGTGTGGGTCGTGAACGCGGACGGCACGATCACCTTCACCCCGGAGGACGGCTTCACGGGCAATCCGACCCCGATCGCCTACACGGTCGAGGACAACGACGGCAACGAGGTCGGCGCGAACGTCGTGGTGACCTACCTGCCGGAGGCGGCCGACGACGAGTCGTTGAACAACCCGCGCGGCGCCACGGTGACCGTGCCGGTGCTGGACAACGACTCCGACAACCTCGACCCGTCGACGGTGAACATCACCGACCCCGACGGCAACCCGGTCAAGGCCCTGGAGGTCCCCGGGGAAGGCGTCTGGACGGTGAACGACGACGGCTCGATCACCTTCACCCCGGAGGACGGCTTCGCGGGTGACCCGACGCCGATCACCTACACGGCGGAGGACGCCTCGGGCAACCAGGTCGACGCACAGGTGATCGTCACCTACGTGGACCCGGAGGCCAAGGACGACGAGTCGAAGGGCAACGAGCCCGGCCAGCCGGTGACGATCCCCATCCTGGAGAACGACGAGGGCGACCTGGATCCGTCGACGCTGAACATCACCGACCCGACCACGGGTGAGCCGACCACGCGGCTCGAGGTCCCGGGCGAGGGCGTGTGGACGGTCAACGACGACGGGACGGTCACATTCACGCCGGAGGAGGGCTTCTCCGGTGACCCGACGCCGATCGCCTACACGGTCGAGGACACCGAGGGCAACGAGACGGGCGCGAACGTGATCGTCACGTACCTTCCGGAGGCCGTCGACGACGCGTCGCGGAACAACCCGCAGGGTTCGACCGTGACGGTGCCCGTGCTGGACAACGACTCCGACAACGTGGACCCGTCGACGGTGAACATCACCGACCCCGACGGGAAGCCGGTGAAGGAGCTCGTCGTTCCGGGCGAGGGCGTGTGGACGGTCAACGACGACGGCACGATCACCTTCGCGCCGGAGGACGGCTTCACGGGCAATCCGACCCCGATCGCGTATACGGTCGAGGACGAGGAGGGCAACGAGGTCGGCGCCGAGGTGATCGTCACCTATGTCCCCGAGGCCGCGGACGACGAGTCGCGGGACAACGCCCGCGGCGCCACGGTCACGGTGCCGGTGCTGGACAACGACTCCGACAACCTCGACCCGTCGACGGTGAACATCACCGATCCGAGCACCGGCGAGCCGGTGAAGGAGTTGGCGGTCCCCGGCGAGGGCGTCTGGACCGTGAACGAGGACGGGTCGATCACCTTCACGCCGGAGGAGGGCTTCGCGGGCGACCCGACGCCGATCCGATACTCGGTGCAGGACCGGGACGGCAACACGGTCGACGCGCAGGTCATCGTCACCTACGTGGACCCCGTGGCGCAGAACGACGAGTCCAAGGGGAACACGCCGGGTCAGCCGGTGACGGTCCCCGTCCTGGACAACGACGGCGGCGCGCTGGATCCGTCCACGCTGAACATCACCGACCCGGACGGGAACCCCGTGAAGGAGCTGGTGGTGCCGGGCGAGGGTACCTGGACGGTGAACGAGGACGGCTCGATCACCTTCACCCCGGAGCCCGGGTTCAGCGGCAACCCGACCCCGATCGGCTACACGGTCGAGGACACCGAGGGCAACCCCACCGGGGCGACGCTCGTGGTCACCTACCTTCCCGAGGCGGCGGACGACGAGTCGCGGAACAACCCCCGCGGTGAAGCGGTCACGGTGCCGGTCCTGGACAACGACTCCGACAACGTGGACCCGTCGACGGTGAACATCACCGACCCGGACGGGAACCCGGTGAAGGAACTGGTGGTCCCGGGTGAGGGCACCTGGACGGTGAACGAGGACGGATCGATCACCTTCACCCCGGAGCCCGGGTTCGAGGGCGATCCGACCCCGATCGCCTACACGGTCGAGGACGCGGACGGCAACCAGGTCGGTGCCGAGGTCATCGTCACCTACCTGGATCCCGACGCCGACCCGCGCGGGCGCGACGACCGGTCCGACGGCAACCGTATCGGGCAGCCGGTCACCGTGCCGGTGCTGGGCAACGACGACGGGGCGCTCGACCCCTCGACGCTGAACATCACCGACCCGGACGGGAAGCCGGTGAAGGAGCTGGTCGTCCCCGGTGAGGGAACGTGGACCGTGAACGACAACGGCTCGATCACGTTCACCCCGGAGCCCGGATACACCGGCAACCCGACCCCGATCCAGTACACGGTGGAGGACCAGGACGGTCGGGAGACCGGGGGGAAGGTCACCGTGACCTACCTGCCGGAGGCGTACGACGACGCGTCGCTGAACAATCCCTGCCGGGCTGCGACGACCGCGGCGGACGGTACGCTGGTCGCGCAGGCGGCGGGAGCGACGACCTGCGGCCCGGTGACGGTGGACGTGCTCGGCAACGACTCCGACAACGTGGACCCGTCGACGGTGAACATCACCGACCCGGACGGGAATCCGGTGAAGGAGCTCGTCGTCCCCGGCGAGGGCACGTGGGCGGTCAACCCCGACGGGTCGATCACCTTCACGCCGGAAGAGGGCTTCTCCGGCAACCCGACCCCGATCCGGTACACCGTGAAGGACCCGTTCGGCAACGAGGTCGGCGCCGAGGTGGTCATCACCTACGTCCACGACCCGGAGGCGCCGGAGCCTCCGCGGGCCCACGACGACGTGTCGCGGGACAACCCGTGGGGTCCGGTCATCGTCAGCCCGCTGGAGAACGACGAGGGCGAGTTCGACGTCCCGAGCCTGGAGCTCGTCGGTCCCGACGGCACGGGCACCAAGGAACTGACCGTTCCCGGCGAGGGCGTGTGGATCGTGAACCCGGACGGCACCGTCAGGTTCATCCCCGCCCCGGGCGCCCCCCAATGCCCGACGCCGGTCGCGTACCGCGTGACCGACGTCAACGGGAACCAGACCGGCGCGACGATCTCGATCTGCTTCGTGGATCGGCCCGGGGGCTCGCTCCCGGTCACCGGCCTCGGTGCGGAGGTCGGGATCGCGGGACTGGCGGGGCTCGCCCTGCTGGCGCTGGGGGGAGGCGCCTACCTGATCCGCCGTCGCCAGACGCTGTAGCCGCCTTGCAGCGATCGTCCGGCGGGGCCGGAACGGAAGCGGTGGCCCTTCGGGGTCACCGCTTCTCGTTCTTGCGCGTTCCGTCGGCCAGAGCGCTCGGCGCGACAGCGCAGGCAAGCGCAGTGGCCGAGGGAGTAATCCAGCGTCCTCAGGCGAGCGAGAGGAAGAGCTTCTCCAGTTCCTCCTGCCGCAAGGCCGCCTCGTCTTCCGGCGCGGTCAGGCACTCCTTGAGGGCGGATGAGATGACGAGGAAGCCGGCGCGGTCCAGCGCCTTCGACACAGCGGCGAGCTGCTGCACCACGTCTCGACAGGGAGCATCGTCCTCGACCGCTTGCAGCACGGCGGTGAGCTGCCCTTGCGCGCGCTTCAGCCGGTTGACGACCCGCCGCTTCGCCTCGGGATCGTGGGCGAAGACCTGGGGTTCGCGCTGTGTCTCGGTGCTCATGCGAGGTCCTTTCGGCATCCGATCACGCCCACTATACCCCTGGGGGTATAGTGGGCGTGGTCTCCCTACATACCCGGGGGGGTATCCAGAAGAAAGGAAGTCCCATGTGTCGAGCCGTCCGCTGCCGGACCTGCGGGAAGACGACCTGGACCGGATGCGGTCAGCACGTCGCGAGCGTGAAGGCATCCGTTCCGGCCGCACAGTGGTGCAACGGGAAGCACGCGCCGGCGGAGATCCGCGACCCGGAACGCCCCGCCGGCCTCCTCGCCCGGATCTTCGGTCGATGAGTCGGTCGGCGGCGGCCAGGGCCGCACGCGAGAGAGGACAGTGGACATGAGGATCGTCATCGTCGGGGGAGTCGCCGCCGGGATGAGCGCGGCCGCGCGGGCACGCCGTCTGGACGAGGAAGCCGAGATCGTGGTGCTCGAGCGCGGCGACCACGTCTCCTTCGCCAACTGCGGCCTGCCCTACTACGTCGGCGGTGAGATCTCCGAGGAGGACGACCTGCTGCTGCACACGCCCGCCTCCCTGCGCGCGGCGCTGGACCTGGACGTGCGCGTGCGGCAGGAGGTCGTCGGACTGGACGCCGCGGCACGCACCGTCGCGGTGCGGACGCCGGGAGCGGCCGACGGGCGCACGGAGGAGATCGCCTATGACGCCCTGATCCTGGCGCCCGGCGCGCTGGCGATCCGCCCGCCGATTCCCGGGCTGGGATCACCCCGCGTGTCGACGCTGCGCACCGTGGGGGACGCCGTCGCGCTTCGGGACGCCGTCGAGGCGGGCGCGCGACGCGCCGTCGTGCTCGGCGGCGGCTTCATCGGCATCGAGGCGGCCGAGAACCTCCGCGCTCGGGGCCTGGCCGTCGATGTCGTGGAGCGGGCGCCGCACGTGCTGCCGATGCTCGACGCCGAGATCGCGCATCCTGTTGCCGTCGAACTGGAGCGGCTCGGGATCACGGTGCACGCCGGCGTCGAGGCGAATAGGATCGAGCAGGGCGAGGAGTACGACGTCGTCGTCCTCTCGGACGGCAGCCGCGTCACCGCGGACCTCGTCGTCCTCTCGGCGGGAGTGCGTCCGGACACCGCGGTGTTCGAGGCGGCAGGAGTGGCGTGCGAGCGCGGCGCGATCGTCGTGGACGAGCACGGGCGCACGAACCTGCCCGGAGTGTACGCGGCAGGCGACGCCACGGCGGTCATCGACGCCGTGACCGGCGTCCGTCGTCCCGTCGCACTTGCGGGCCCGGCCAACAGGGCGGGACGGCAGATCGCCGACCACATCATGCGTCCGGATGCCGCACGGCCCCTGCCTGCCCCGGTCGGCACGGCGATCGTGCGGGTCGGACGCCTCACGGCGGCCACGACCGGCGCCGGCGCTGCCGACCTGGCCCGCGCGGGGATCGCCGCGCACACCCTGCACCTGCATCCGACGCAGCACGCCGGGTACTTCCCCGGTGCGTCGCCGCTGTCCATGGCGGTGCGGATCCGCGAGGGGGACGGTCGGATCCTGGGCGCCCAGATCGTGGGTGGCGACGGCGTCGACAAGCGCATCGACGTCGTCGCCACGGCGATTCGTGCCGGGCTCGCGGTCGGCGATCTCATCGACCTGGACCTCGCGTACTCCCCGGTCCACGGCAGCGCGAAGGACCCGGTCAACCTGGTCGGGATGGTGGGCGCGAACGTGCTCGACGGCACGCTCGCCCTCTGGTACGCGCAGGAGTGGGGGACGCTGCGGGAGACGGCGTTGATCCTCGACGTGCGCTCCCCGGAGGAGTACCGTGCGGGGCACCTCCCCGGAGCTCTCCTGATCCCGCACACCGAGCTCCGCGGACGGCTCGACGAGGTGCGCGAGGCCGCGGACGGACGGCCGGTCCGCGTGCTGTGCGGCTCCGGGGTCCGCTCGCACATCGCGCACCGGGTGCTGACCCAGGCAGGGATGGATTCGGCGTCCCTGTCCGGCGGGATGCGCACGGTCGTGAGCGTTCTCGGCGCCGACCTGCTGGAGCGGACGGACGCCGAGGGGGTGGCATGAACGAGCACTCTGGCGACGCCTCCTCCGTGCATGGCGTGCCCACGAGGCACGGTCATGCCGATCCCGAGCCGCCCCCGTTCGGAAAGCGCTACTGGGAGGATCACTGGGCCCGTGCGGGACGACGCGCGCCCGCCCCGGCCAACCCCTACGTCGTCTCGGCGACGGCGGATCTCCCGCCGGGCTCGGCGCTGGACGCCGGCTGCGGCGTCGGGGCTGAGGCCATCGCGCTGGCCGAACGCGGCTGGAAGGTGACCGGGGCGGACATCTCCCCGGCAGCCCTCTCGACGGCACGCGCGAGGACAGAGGACGCGGCGGCGCGGATCGAGTGGGTCGACGCGGATCTGACACGGTGGGAGCCCGAACGCACGTGGGACCTCGTCGTCACGAACTATGCGCATCCGGACTCTGGGCAGCTCGCGTTCTACCGGCGTCTCGCGTCGTGGGTGGCGCCCGGCGGCAGCCTGCTCGTCATCGCGCACGCGGCCGGCGGCGGGCACGGGCATCACCCGGTGGAGGCGCTGGCGAGCGCCGAGGGCGTCGCGGGGGTCCTTCCGTCCGACGAATGGGTCGTCGACTTGAGCGAGGAGCACGACCGGGAGGTGGCCCGCGGGGCGCAGACGCTCCGGTTACGGGACCTGGTCGTGCGCGCCCGTCGCCGTTGAGGCCCCGGGCCCCGCGGCCGTCTCATCCGTCGGCGGGTGACGCGTCCTCGACGAGGCGGTCGATACCGGCGATCAGGATCGCGACGCCGGTGTCGAGCGTGTACCGGGGGCTGTGCGCGGCGTCGAAGGTCTGGCCCACCGTGGTGCCCACGCGCCCCGAGACGGGGTAGTCCGCGTCGGTCATCAGGCGATCCAGCACCGGGGCGACGATCGCCCACCACTCGGCGTCGGCCATGCCGGAACGGCGCTGCACCTCCACGTCGCTCCGACTCGCCCGGGCGGCGCCGGCGACAATGTTGAGCAGCGTCGTCAGCGACGCCTCCATGTCGAGGTCGGACAGTCCGATGCCGTCGAGGACGCGGATCTCGGCCTCGTACTTGCGTGCCGCGTGGGGTCCGAGCCCGATCCGCGTGTCCTGGACGTCGAGCAGCCAGGGGTGTCGGGCGTAGAGGCCCCACGTGTGTTCCGCGATGACGCGGAGTCCGGCGCGCCAGTCCCCGGCCGCGCGCGGGTCGTCCTCCGCGTACAGCTCGGCGTAGACGGCGTCGATCATGAGGGCGGTCAGGTCGTCCTTGCCCGGCACATGGTTGTAGAGCGCCATCGTGCTCACGCCGAGGCGCTCGGCGACGTTGCGCATCGACGTCGCCCCGATGCCCTCCTGGTCGGCCAGTTCGATCCCTGCTCGCACGATGCGCTCCACCGTGATCCCGGATCGTCCCGGACGAGGATGGTGCCCCCACAGCAGATAGAGGCTGCGCACGAGGTCGGGCTCGGACTTCCGCTCCGTCGTCACGCTGCTCCTTCCTGCTTCGCGATCCCTCTGTCACGTCGACAGGATCACGCTATCCCACGGGATAACGTACACCGTACGTTTTCGTGCTACCCTCTTCTGTGCGCCGTACATAACGGTGCACGGAAAGGGGTGAGGATGTCGAACGACACGGCGATCCTGCTGGAGGGGGTCCGCAAGACCTTCCGGGGATCGAAGGCGGGTCCTGTGCTGGACGGACTTGACCTTCAGGTCGCACGCGGGGATGTGCACGGGCTCCTCGGTCCCAACGGGGCGGGTAAGACGACGGCGGTCCGCATCATGACGACGCTGCTGAGCCCGGATGCCGGGAGTGTGCGCGTCGTCGGGGCGGACGCCGTGCGCCAGGCCGCCCGGGTCCGCGCGCGAATCGGTCTGGTAGGACAGCACGCGGCGGTCGACGAGGCGCTGACCGGGAGGCAGAACCTCGTGATGTTCGCTCGGCTCAACCGCTACCGGCCGAGGACCGCCGCGCGGCGCGCCGACGAGCTGCTGGAGCGATTCGGGCTTGAGGAGGCCGCCGGCCGTCAGGTGAAGACGTATTCCGGCGGCATGCGGCGACGGGTGGATCTCGCCGCCGGCCTCCTCACGGCTCCGGAAGTGCTGTTCGTGGACGAGCCGACGACGGGGCTCGACCCGGGTGTCCGCCAGGAGGTGTGGAGCGCGATCAGGGACCTCGTCCGGGGCGGCACCACTGTTCTGCTGACCACCCAGTACCTGGAGGAGGCGGATCAGCTCGCGACCCGGATCTCGATGCTCGGAGGTGGGCGTGTGGTCGCGGAGGGCAGTCCTGCGCAGCTCAAGGCGCGCGTCGGCGACGACTGGCTGGAGGTCGCCCCCGCCTCCCCCGCCGACATCGGTGCGTTGCGGGTCGTCCTGGACGCGTGGTCTTCCGGCGAGATCACCGAGGAGGACGGCATCGTCCGCGTGCCGCTCGTCGACCGGGCGACGTCGCTGATCGGCGCGTCGGCCGCGCTGCGCGACGCCGGTCTCGGCATCCGGGACATCGCCGTGCGCACGCCGACCCTGGACGAGGTCTTCCTTCAGGTCACCGGTCGCTCCGATCGGAGGCCCGGGGGCGAACCCGTCTTGGAGGCCGTCGTCGACGACGAGGAAACCGCGCCGCTCGCCCAGGAGGGAGCCCGATGAGCGCCCCCGCCCCCGCCCCCGCCCCCGTTCTGCCGGACGCCTCGGAGTCGTCCTTCGCCCGAGCCGTCGCCGACACCTGGACCATCACGCGCCGGGACCTCCAGCACTGGCGCCATCTTCTCGGCGCGCGCGTGTTCGGATGGCTGTGGCCGATCATCCTCATGGCTCTGTTCCTCGGGCTGATCGGCGGAGCCCTGAGCGGCGAGGTCGGCGGACGCTACATCGACTTCGTCATGCCCGGTGTCCTGGCGATGACCGTCTTCCTCGGTCTGGAGGGCACGATGGCCGCCGTCAGTCAAGACGCCTCACGCGGGATCACGGACCGTTTCCGGTCCTTGCCGATGAGCGGGATCGCAGTGGTCGGCGGCAGATGCGTCGCGGATCTCCTGGACTCATTGATCACCCTGGGGGTCGTGGTCGCCGGAGGCCTGCTGTTCGGCTGGCGGCCCGACACCACCGTGCCGCAGGCGCTCGCCGTCGGCGGGCTTCTCCTCCTGCTGCGCGTCGCGATGCTCTGGGTCGGGATCTTCGTGGGACTCAAGGCGTCGACCCCGGAGGCGCTCATGCCGGTGAATCTCCTGGTCTGGCCGATCCTGTTCTTCTCCAGCGTGTTCGTCGACACCTCCACGATGCCGCGGTGGCTCGGCCTGATCGCGGAGGCGAACCCGCTTTCGGCCACCGCCACGACGGTCCGCGGGCTCCTCGGTGCCCCTGTGGTCGGAGGGGAGGGGTGGCTCGTCGACAACGCTCCGCTGCTCGCGATCGTCTGGCCGCTGCTGATCATCGCGGTCTTCCTGCCGCTCGCCGTGTCGTCGTACCGGCATCTTCGCCGCTGAGCGCGCCCCTGTGCTCCGTGGAATCGTCCGCGGAGCACAGGGGCGTGAGCGCACTCCTCCGGGCGTACGCGCTGGTTCGACGGGATCGGTATGCACTCCTGTCGGTCGGTGACGTGCGTCGCCGCCGGAAGGGATTCGTGTTCGTTCGGACGGCCTGCTCGCCGCGGGGACGGTGCTCCTGCTGTTCGCCCTTGACCTGATCCACCGGGCGCTGAGCGAGCGCAGCGAGACGAAAACGTCCTCGGCCCGGTTCAGGCTGTCAGGCCGTGCGCCTCGGCGACGGCGGGCACCGTGATGCGACCGTCGCGGACGTTGAGACCCTTCGCGAGCGCGGCGTCGTCCTCGGCGGCACGGTCCCAGCCCTTGCCCGCGATCGCCGAGACGTAGGGGAGCGTGGCGTTGGTGAGTGCGCGCGTCGCCGTCTCCGGCACCGCCCCCGGCATGTTCGCGACGCAGTAGTAGATCGAGTCGTGCACGGCGAAGGTGGGGTCGTCGTGGGTGGTGGGGCGCGACCCCTCGAAGCAACCGCCCTGGTCGATCGCGATGTCCACGAGCACCGAGCCGGGCTTCATGCCCGCGACCATCTCGTCGGTGACGAGCTTGGGCGCCGCGGCGCCGGGGATCAGCACCGAGCCGATCACGAGATCGGCGGTGGCGAGCTCCTCGGCGATGGCGTAGCGGCTCGAGGCGCGCGTCTGCAGCGCCCCGCCGTAACGGTGCTCGAGCTCGCGCAGGCGAGGGAGCGAGATGTCGATCACGGTCACCTGCGAGCCCAGGCCGAGCGCGTTCGCCGCGGCGTGCTCGCCGGCGACGCCGCCCCCGATCACGACCGTCTTGGCGCGCGGGGTGCCGGCGATGCCGCCGAGCAGCATGCCGCGGCCGCCGTTCGAGCGCAGCAGCGAATAGGAGCCCATCGTCACCGACAGGCGGCCGGCGATCTCGCTCATCGGCACGAGCAGGGGCAGGCTGCGATCGGGCAGCTGCACGGTCTCGTACGCGACGGCCGTCGTGCCCGCCTCGACGAGGGCAGTGGTGAGCGCGCGGTCGGCGGCCAGGTGGAGGTAGGTGAACAGGGTGAGGTCGGAGCGCAGGAAGCCGTACTCCTGCGCGATCGGCTCCTTCACCTTGAGCAGCAGGTCGGCCGCGCCCCACGCCTCCTCGGCGGTGTCGACGATCTCGGCTCCGGCGGCACGGTACGCGTCGTCGGCGATGCCCGACCCCCGTCCCGCCCCGGACTGCACCAGCACCCGGTGCCCCTCGTGGACGAGCCGGTCGGCTCCGGCCGGCGTGAGCGCGACCCGGTTCTCGTTGTTCTTGACCTCGGTGGGGACAGCGATCCTCATCGATCCTCCTGACGGCGATTTTGTCGTCGCATAGCATCGCAAGAAAACGCGCACGAGTACACATTCTCCGCAGAACCTTCGACATACGCAGCGTATCCGGAAGAATCATTCGCATGGATGACTCTTCTGGGGAAATGACGCCGAACCCTCTTCGGGCGCCCGCGCTGGATGCCGTCGATGCGCGGATCGTGGACCTCGTGTCGACGAACGGGAGGATCACGAACGCCGAGCTCGCCGCGCGGCTGGGCATCGCGCCGTCGACCGCGCACGCGCGACTCCGGTCGCTCACGGAGCGGGGCGTGATCACCGGCTTCCACGCCAGCGTGGACGAGAAGCTGCTGGGAGCCGGACTTCAGGCGATCATCGGGGTGACGCTGCGTCCCGGCGCCCGCCGCGAGAGCATCGTCACCTTCGAGGATCGCGTCCGTGCGCTGCCGCAAGTGATCCAGATGTTCTTCCTCGGGGGTCACGACGACTTCCTGCTCCACATCGCGGTCGCCGATTCCGAGCAGATGCGCGCGTTCGTCGTCGATCACCTCTCGGCGCAGAGCAGCGTCGCCTCGACCCGGACGAGCATCATCTTCGACTATCACCGCAACTCCGTCGCCGCCTCCTTCTGAGCCGCCGCGCGCGGTTCGGCGCGTGCGGCTTCAGTCGGCCGGCCGCGCGGCCGCCACGGCGGCACGGATCTCGTCGTGCGGGAGCGCGAAGCTCGCGTGGCCGTCACGGCCGACCATGTCCCGTGCCGCCACCAGCGCATTCATCACGGCCTCCTCCGTCGCCTCGACCACGGCCGCGTACAGCGGGTCGATCGCCCCCCACGGCGTCGCGGCGATGGTCGTCACCGGGCGTGTCTCGCCCATCGACGAGCGGAGCCCGTCGGCGTCCGCGGTCGAGAAGGCCAGGAAGATGTCGCCGGAGAAGTGCCCGCCCGTCGTCCCGGTCCTGGCCAGGCCCAGCGGAACGCGTCGGGCCAACGCCGCGCACTGCGACGGGAGGAGCGGGGCATCCGTGGCCACCACGGCGATGACGCTGCCCGCACCGGGCGCCGCGGCGACGCGGGCGTCATCGGCGTCCAGCCAGGGCTCCGCCGCCATCGGGCACGGCGCGGCCGAACCTCGCCCGAGGTCCATGCCGCGCAGCCGCAGCTCGTGACGGGCGCCGAAGTTCGCCTGGAGCAGCACCCCCACGGTGCGCGGCGCGCCGAGCACGTCCACGACGCGCGAGGCCGTGCCGATCCCGCCCTTGAACCCGTAGCAGTTCATCCCGGTCCCGCCGCCGACGTTCCCCTCGCCGACCCGCCCGCCGACGGCGACGTCGAGCGCTCGCCGGGCGTGCTCCGGGCGGACGTGCCCGCCGTTGATGTCGTGCAGGTACCCGTCCCAGGTCTCTCCGACGACCGGCAGCATCCACCGGTTGGCGAGCCGCGGCGCATGATCGGCCAGCCAGGAGTCCATGCCGCTGTGGCAGGCGCCGACCGCGTGGGAGGACGTGGTGATGATCGGCGTCTCCAGCAGGCCCGACTCGTCGATCCAGGCGCGCCCGGTGAGCTCGCCGTTGCCGTTGAGCACCGCCGTCCCTGCGGCGCACGGTGCGTCCAGCGCCGCCTTCCCGCGGGGAAGCACCGCCGTGACACCCGTGCGCACCGGTCCCTCGCCGCGGCGCAGGGGACCGTCCCCCGAGATGAGCGTGACGTGGCCGACCTCGACGCCGGACACGTCGGTGATCGCGTTGACGGGGCCGGGGCGTCCGTCGAACGGGAGACCGAGGTCGCGGGCGCGGGGGGAGGGAGGGGCTGGCTGCATGCGTCCATTCTTGGCGTGCATGGATATTGAACGCAAGTGCAGCATGTGCCAGACGCCCGCAGGAAACCATTGACACCGGCTCTCCGACTCATTTAAATGAGTGTTCAAATTCGTCCGACGTGGAACGAGAGGGCCTCCGATGACCGAGCTCCAGCCTGAGACCGCACGCCCTGGGGTGCAGAGGCTTCCCGGTGGAAGGCTCGGCGTCTTCGCCGTCGTCTGCCTGGTGGTCTCCGCCGCCGCTCCCCTCACCGTCGCCGCCAGCGCGGGCGCCACGTCCTACCGCCTCGGCGGGCTCGGCGGCCCCCTGGCGATGCTCGTGTGCGCCGTCGTGCTGATCTGCTTCTCGTTCGGCTTCACGGCGATGAGCGGCCACGTCACCAACTCCGCGGCGTTCTACGCGTACGTCGGCAAGGGGTTCGGGCGGCCCGCCGGGCTCGGCGTCGCCGCGGTGACGACTTTCGCCTACGTCGTCCTCACCTGCAGCTTCTACGGCTTCATCGGCTTCTTCACGGCCATCGGCATGCGCACGATCTTCGGGATCGAGGTGCACTGGTTCGTGGGCTCGGCGCTCGCCTGGGGCGTGGTCACGTTCCTCGGGCATCGCAGCGCCGAAGCGGGGGCGCGGGTCCTCGCGGTCATCCTCACGGGCGAGGTCGGGATCCTCGTCATCCTGTCCGTCGCCGCGCTCGTCAACGGGGGCCCCGAGCCGATGTCCCTCGGCTCCTACCAGCCGGGGCTCCTGTTCGTCCCCGGCGCCGCGGCGCTCTTCGTCCTCGGGTTCGGGGCGTTCGTCGGGTTCGAGGGGACCGCGATCTACGCCGAGGAGGCCAAGCGCCCGAAGCGGACCGTCCCGCTGGCGACCTACATCGCGGTGGGGTTCCTCGGCGCCTTCTACTCGTTCGTGTTCTGGATCTACACGGTCGCGTTCGGCGTCGACGGCGTGCTCCTCGCGGCGCAGGAGGACGACTTCCAGGACATGATCTTCATCGCCTCCACCACGTATCTCGGCGACTGGGCGGCGAAGGTGATCGCGGTCCTCGTCGTCACGAGCTTCCTGGCCTGCGTGCTCGCGTTCCACAACTCCTCGGCGCGGTACATCTTCTCGCTCGGGCGCGATCGCGTCCTTCCCGCGTACCTCGGCGAGGTCCACCCTCGCCACGGATCGCCGTCGAAGGCCAGCTTGACGGTCTCCTGCATCGCCGCGGTGCCGTTGATCGTCGTCGCGGTCACCGGCGCCGACGTGTTCCTCGTCTTCGGTCTCATCGCCTACGCGATCGGGGTGGCGGCGATCATCTTCGCCCAGGCCGTCGCGGCGCTCGCCGTCGTCGCCTACTTCGCGAAGGACCGCCGCGGACACAGTCCGTGGCGGGTGCTGATCGCCCCGGCGATCGGCGCGTTCGGCCTCACGGTCGCCTGGATCGCGATCGTGGCGAACTTCTCCATCATCAGCGGGCTGGAGGGGGCCTGGCAGAACATCGCCCTGATCCTGCCGACCCCGATCCTCTTCGTCGCCGGCATCCTGCTGGCGAACCGCTGGCGTCGCACCGACCCTGCGCGCTTCGACGGGCTGGCTCAGGACATCGGGACGACGACTATCGTTGTTGACCGTGTCGAGTGAGCGACGACGGCGGGAGCTGCTGGAAGCCGCCATCCGGGTGGTGTCCCGCGGTGACGCGTCCTCGCTGAGCGCCCGCGCGGTCGCGGAGGAGGCCGGGGTGAGCCCGGGCTCCGTCATCTATCACTACGGGGACATGGACTCGCTCGTCAGCGCAGCGCTCGTGAGCGTGATCGAGCAGTACGTGGACCTCCGGCGCCAGGCGATCATGACGGTCACGGATCCGGTGGAGCGGTTGCGGCTGCTCATTGACACCGGTGTGCCCGAGAAGGTCGACGGAGCCCTGCGGTTCATCTATGAGCACATCGACCACGCGCGCACCCATCCGGAACGCGCGTCCCTGCACCGCGCCGTGGTGGAGCGGCAGATCGATCTGTACGAGGCGACGATCGACCTCGGCGTCGCCACGGGCGTGTTCCGTCCGGGGCTGGCGCATCGCCGGATCGCGTCGACGCTCGTGGCTCTCGAGGACGGCTTCGATCTGTGGGCCCTGATCGGGTTCCAGGACCGTGTCGAGGAGCACCGGGAGATCCTGCGCGCCATGGCGTCGCGCCTGCTCGCCGTCACCCTCTGACTCGGAGGCGGCTCCTCGCGCGGGCGGTCCCCGGCTCCACAGGCGGTCGACGGGCGCGGGAGGCGTCCGCCGCCGGGAATCCTCTCTGCGTGGCCGGACCGCAGCAGAGAGGTGCGTCGCGATCCGGCCTTGGAATGCAAAGACGACGTCCGACAAGTGCCGACGGCGAACGCCTGAACCGATTGTATGAAGACACCGGGCTCGGCACCAAGCAACTGGTGTGCAATAAGACAAAGATCGTTCCACTGGGGAGGGAACTCGTCGCACGCCCTGAGCTCGTGCGAAGGTGGGGCGCTCACATCGACGTTCAATCTTGTCTAGTCAACCTTGACTATGTTAGCTTGATCTAGCCATCAACGATGAACGGCCGAGAAGGGACCACCATGGCACTCTCCCCTGCGGACAGGACCCGATTCCGCACTGCCGCCACCCTGACGTGTGTTCTCGCTGCCACCCTGACGCTGGGCGCCTGCTCGTCGGCCCAGCCCAGCACCGGCGGAACCCAGCCTCCGAACGCAGCCGTCGACGCCGACGCCTGCACGAGGAATCAGGATGCGGGCACGATCACCTACATCTCCGGATACGGCTACTCCGCCAGCGCCGGGCAGCTCGACGTCTTCCTCGCGCAGGAGCTCGGCTACTTCGACGAGCTGTGCCTGGACGTGGAGATCAACGCCTCGGGCGCCAACGGTCAGCAGCTCGTCGCCTCCGGGCAGGCGCAGTTCACCGCCCTCGGCTCCGCCTCCGACGTCATGCTCGCGGCGGCGAACAGCAAGAACCTCACGGCCGTCGCGACCTACGGGACGACCCCGCCGTTCTCGATCTTCGGCAACGAGAAGCTCACGAGCCTGAAGGACCTCGAGGGCGGATCGCTCGGCTACTTCATCAACCTCACCCCGATCGCCTCGGCCATGCTGGACAACGCCGGCGTCGACGCGTCGAAGGTCGAGATGATCAAGATGACCAACTACGATCCGACCGTCGTGGTGCGCGAGCAGGTCGACGCCATCGTCGGCTACGCCTCGAACCAGCCGCAGTCCCTCAAGGCACAGGGGCTCCCGTTCAGCGAGTTCCTCCCCGAGGACGAGGGCGTGGAGGGCACCTACAACGTCATGGAGGTCAACTCCCGGTTCCTCGCCGAGCACCGCGAGGTCGCCGCCGACTTCATGCGCGCATCCCTCAAGGCCCTGCAGTACTGCCTCGACGAGTCCGACGCCTGCATCGACACCCTCGCGAAGCTCGCCGAGGACAACAACCAGGGCGCCGCCTTCCCGCGCGACCAGCTCGCCCGCACGTGGGCCGTGGAGTCGGAATGGGTGCGCAACAGCAAGGGCGGGAACCCCGGCGTGCAGACCGAGGCCATGTGGGAGCCGGAGTACGCGCTGGTCGAGAAGTACGGGAACGTGAAGTCGGTCCCCGAGATCGCCGAGATGATGGACGCCGACCTCGTCGCCGACCTCTACGACGGCGACGCGCTGATCTGGCCGGAGGCCGGCAAGTGACCGGGCAGGGCGCGGGCGTCGAGGTCCGCGGCGTCACCAAGTCCTTCGGGGTCGACGGGCGCCGGGTCACGGTGCTCGACGACGTCAGCCTCACGATCGGGATGGGGGAGTTCGTCTCCGTCATCGGACCGAGCGGCTGCGGCAAGTCGACCCTCCTGAAAGTGGTCGCGGGCCTCCTCGACGCCGACTCCGGCAGCGTCACGATCGACGGAGAGAGCGTCACGGCGGCCTCGAGGGACAAGAAGATCGGGCTGGTGCCGCAGTCCCCGGCGCTGCTTCCCTGGAAGACGGTGCTGGAGAACGTCCAGCTTCCGCTGACCGTGAACCGCCGGGGGAACGGGGCGGGCGGCGGCGGGTCGCGGACGCTCGGCAACGCCGAGACCCTGTTGTCCACGTTCGGCCTCGGCCACGCGATGAAGAAGTACCCGGGACAGCTCTCCGGAGGCATGCAGCAGCGGGCGGCGATCGCACGGGCCTTCGTCTTCGATCCCGCGATCATGCTGATGGACGAGCCGTTCTCGGCCCTCGACGAGATGAACCGTGACCTGCAGCGGATCGCCCTGCTGGAGTTCTGGCAGTCCAACCGCAAGGCCGTGATGTTCGTCACCCACTCGGTGCCCGAGGCGATCATGCTGTCCGATCGCATCGTCGTCATGGCGGCCCACCCGGGCCGGATCGCCGAGATCATCGACGTGGACCTGCCACGGCCGCGCACCGAGGACGCATACGCGACGGATGCGTTCCGCGACCTGGAGAAGACCGTGCGCGGTGCGCTGCGCGCGCAGACGGAGAAGGCGCATGTCTGAGATGACCATCCGAGACACGACGGCGACGCTCGCCACGGCCGAGGCCCGCGGGAGGGGACCGCGCCGGGGCGTCCCGCCGTGGCTGCGCTGGGGCGCGTGGGTGCCCACCCTCATCACGTTCGCGATCGCGGCGCTGCTGTGGCAGATCGTCGCGGCGACGAACCCCTACGTGCTCCCGAGCCTCGGCGACATCGGGGCCACGCTCGTCGAGGACGCCCCGATGTACGGGTCGAACTTCCTCGTGACGCTCCTGGAGGTCGTCGTCGGGGCGTCGGCCGGGATCATCGCTGGCTTCCTCCTCGCCGTGGTGATGGCCGAGTTCCAGATCATCGAGCGCGCCGTGATGCCGCTGGTCATCATCGTCATGGTGACGCCGATCGTCGCCATCGCGCCTGCGCTCGTGGTCGCGTTCGGTTTCGGCATGGTGCCGAAGTTCATCGTGACGGGGCTCGTCGTGTTCTTCCCCATGCTCGTGAACTCGCTCGCCGGCCTCCGTGACGTCGACCAGCGCGCCCTGGACGTCTTCAAGACGCTGCACGCCAGCCGCTGGGAGATCTTCCGCGAGCTCCGCTTCCCCGGCAGCATGCCCTACGTGTTCGCGGGGCTGCGCATCGCCCTGCCGCTCGCGGTGGTCGGCGCCGCCGTCGCGGAGTTCGTCGCGGCCGGCCAGCAGGCCGGGCTCGGATCGCTCGTGACCACCTCGGCGGCGCAGGCCAACCTGCCCGTCACCTGGGCCAGCATCGCCCTGCTGTGCGTGCTGGGCGTCCTCCTCATCGTCCTCCTCGCCCTGGTGCGCAAGCGCGTCCTGTGGTGGAGCGAAGGAGAGGTCACCGCCAAGGGCTGACCTCGCCGTCCGGATGCCGATCCGGGGACGCCCGTCCCCGGGTCCGTCCGGCGTGCCCCGCACATGCCCCCGACGGGGCCGAACAACACAGAAAGGCACGACCATGGCCACGCAGCTCAAGCTCGGACTCTTCGAGAACGCGCAGGCGAACGACTCCGGGACCGCCACCTGGCGCCACCCCGACAACGGCCGCTACCTCTTCGACCGACTCGACTACTGGCGGGACACCGCCCGCATGGTCGAGGACGCCGGATTCGACTTCCTGTTCCTCGCCGACGCCTGGGGGTGGGCGGACGTCGCCGGCGAACGCCCCGACATCTGCTCCGTGGAGGGGCTCGACCTCCCCCGGCTGGACCCGGCGATCGTGCTCGGTGCGCTCATCCCGGAGACCACGCGCCTGGGCCTGGTCGCCACCGGCTCGACGCTGCTCGAGCCGCCCTACGCCTTCGCCCGCCGGATGGCGACCCTCGACATCCTCTCCGGCGGACGCATCGGCTGGAACATCGTGACCACCGGCACCGCGGACACCGCCGTGCAGGGCTTCGGCGTGCCGATGGTCGGTCACGACGAGCGGTACGCCATGGCCGACGACTTCATGCAGGTCGTCTACAAGCTCTGGGAGCAGGCGTGGGAGGAGGGTGCACTGGAGCGCGACAAGTCCGGGCGCTTCGCCGATCCGTCCAAGGTGCACCGCATCTCCCACGACGGCCCGTACTTCCGCTCGCACGGATACGGCAACACGTCGCGCTCGCCGCAGGGGACGCCCGTGCTCTTCCAGGCGGGGGCCTCTCCGGCGGGGCGCGCCTTCGGCGGCAAGCACGGCGAGGCCATCTTCGTCGGCAGCGGCTCCGTGGAGCAGCTCCGGGCGCACTCGACCGCGATTCGGGAGGAGGCGGTGAAGAACGGCCGGGCCGCGGACGACGTGAAGATCATGTCCGC
This sequence comes from Microbacterium resistens, assembly GCF_021172025.1. Taxonomy (NCBI): domain Bacteria; kingdom Bacillati; phylum Actinomycetota; class Actinomycetes; order Micrococcales; family Microbacteriaceae; genus Microbacterium; species Microbacterium resistens. The sequence continues at coordinate 2,205,742 of NZ_CP082781.1, read as the reverse complement.
GTTCTCCGCCGTCGTCGGCAGCACCGAAGAGGAGGCGCGACGCCGGTACGCGGAGGTCGCGGACGCGCAGAACCCGGACGTGACCGTCGCCTCCTACGCATGGTTCACGGGTCTGGACCTCTCCGCCTACGCGCCGGAGACGCCCATGACGGACCTCCGCACGGAGCTCTCGCAGACCCAGGTCGCGCGGTTCGCCGGGAAGACGGTGGGCGACGTTCTCGCGGACTGGCACGCGCACGGCGTGGGCGCACGCCCGATCGTCGGCACCCCGGAGCAGATTGCGGACCGGATGATCGAGCTGGCCGAGGGGGCGGACCTCGACGGGTACCTCTTCTCGCCGGTCATCCCGCCGTCCTCCACCGCGGACTTCATCGAGCACGTCCTGCCGATCCTCAAGGAACGGGGCGCGATCGCCGAGCCGGGAGACGAGCGGCAGACGCTGCGCGAGCGGCTGATCGGCACGCCCACGCCCGCGCTGGCGGACTCGCACGTCGGCTCCTCGTATCGCCGGAGCCCCGCCCTGTCCGAGGCCTGACACGCGTTTCGTCTCGCGGAGACCTGCACTGAGCGAGCGCAGCGAGTCGAAGTGTCGCTCAACGACCGGCACCTCTCCTTCCGGGCGTTGAGCGAGGAGCGCAGCGACGAGTCGAAACGCGCTGAGGCGGGGCAGGGGGCGTTTCGTCTCGCTGCGCTCGCTCAACGGCCGGGGCCTCTCCTTCCGGTCGTTGAGCGAGGAGCGGAGCGACGAGTCGAAACGTGGTGGGCCGGGGGTGGGGCGTTTCGTCTCGCTGCGCTCGCTCAACGACCGGGGCCTCTCCTTCCGGTCGTTGAGCGAGGAGCGGAGCGACGAGTCGAAACGCGCTGACCCGGGGTCAGCGGGCGGGGGAGGCCTCGGCCGGCGTCTCGCCGGCGAAGACGTACTCGCCCGCGCGCAGGCGGTCGAGCAGGGCCAGCGCCCACTCCTTCTCGGCCGTGAGGCGCGCGGTCGACAGGTCGAAGATCTCGCGGACGTACTTCGGCGTGGTCTCCGACCGCAGCGTGTCCTGGACGTGGAAGCCGTTGGCGGTGATGAGCGCGTCGCTCTTGCTGAGACGGTTCTCGAGCCCCGCGATCACCTCCTGCCGGCTGAGCACGAACATGAAGGAGGCGACCGTCATGATCGCCTCCGTGTCGAACGGGGCGACGTTCCAGAGGTTCTCGCGGAGCATCCGCTGGAGCTCCACCTCACCGGTCGGCGTGATCCGATATGTGGTCCGGGCCGGGCGCTTGCCGTCGGCGACGGTGTCGTTCTCGGCGATGTAACCATCCACCTCCAGCGCGCGCAGGGCGTTGTAGATCGATCCGGGCTGGATGTGCGCCCACTCGTCGATGTGCCACGTCATCAGCTCGCGGCGCAGGAAGTAGCCGTGCACCGGCTGGAACTGCTTGACCGCTCCGAGGACGACGAGGCGCGTGGTGGACATGGACTCATGCTATCCGGGGCGGTGCGAATCCGTTCAGCTTTGTATGGTCAAGAACATCGCCTTCTTGTATAGTCAAACTTGACGAAGAAAGGATGTCGAGATGACGACCGTCGCGCACGAAACCCTCTCGCAGGACCGCGCCCTGCGCCGGGCCTTCTCCCTCTACCCCACGGGCGTCGTCGCCCTGGGAGCCCGCATCGAGGGGCGGCTCACCGGCATGGCGGTGAACTCGTTCACGTCGGTCTCGCTCGACCCGGCGCTCGTGGCGATCAGCGCGGCCCGCACGTCCAAGACCTGGCCGCTGCTGCGGGACGCCGCCGCGCTCGGCATGAGCGTCCTCGCCGCCCATCAGGAGGCGTTCAGCCGGCGGCTGTCCGCGCGTGAGGGCGACCGGTTCGGGGATCAGGCCCTGCGCGAGACCGAGGGCGGCGCCGTGCTCATCGAGGAGGCCGCTCTGTGGCTCACCTGCCGTCCGCACTCCCGATTCGACGGCGGCGACCATGAGATCGCGCTCTACGAGATCGTCGACGTGACGGTGTTCGACGACGTCGAGCCGCTCGTCTTCCACCAGAGCCGCTACCGCAGCATCGTCGGCGACGCGCCCCGCCCGTGACCGAGGCCGCGCCCGCCATCGTCGGCGTCGTCGTCCCGGGTGACGGGCGGGGTCGACTCCTGGGGTTCCCCACGGCGAACCTCTGCTGCGAGGACGCGGTCATCCCGGCGGACGGGATCTACGCGGCGTGGGTCACCGAGCCCGAGCGGGGCCTGCGGTGGGAGGCGACCGCCAGCGTCGGGACGAACCCCACCTTCGCGGGGGCTCGCCGACGCCGGCTGGAGGTCCATCTGCACGACGCGGACCTGGATCTGTACGGTCGGCGCCTCGTCGTGGACCTCGTCGCGTTCCTCCGCCCGACGCTCCAGTTCGAGGGCGCGGACCAGCTCGTCGCCCAGGCGGTCGACGACGTCCGTCGCAGCCGGCAGGTGCTGTCGATGCACCGGCGGGCGCCCTAGACGGGCAGGGCGCTCATCGTCCGGCGCAGGTGGTGTCGGCGGCGGTCTGGCCGTGGGCGTCGACGGGTACCGCGGTGGTGTGCTCGGCGTCGGCGGGTGTGTCCTCGCCGGTTTCGGTGTCGGTGTCGGTGTCGACCGCGGCGATCTCGTCGGTTCCGGCGAGGGTGATGGGCAGGTCGTCGCGGAGGGCTGCGAAGAGGGCCTCGGTCTGGTCGGGCACGGGCTCGACCCGGTTCGGGTCATCGGGGTATTCCTGCACGGGAAGCTGCACGAGCACCATCCGGGACAGATCCACCCCGGACAGGGCCCCGGCGAGCCCGGCGAGGACCCCCGGATCCGCGAGCGCCTCATCGACCCGCAACGACCGGCTCGCCGCATCAGCAAGAGAGAACAACGCCACCGGATTCGTCAACGTCTGCGCACTCTTCACCTTCCGCGCCAACGCCGACAAATACGTCTGCTGCGTATGGATACGACCCAGATCGCTGCCGTCACCGATCCCGTACCGGGTCCGCACGAACGCCAACGCCTGCTCCCCCTGGATCGTGTGCGACCCCGCCGCCAAATGCAACTGCGAGTCCGGATCATCCACATCCTCCGCCAGACACACCTCCACCCCGCCGACCGCGTTGGTGATATCGATGAACCCGTCGAAGTTCACCACCACGAAATGATCCACATCGATCCCCGTCAACTCCCGCACCACCTCCAACGTGCAATACGGGCCGGTATCGAACGCACTATTGATCTGCGCGACCTCCACCGCCGGCTCCACGTCCCCATCCGCCGTAGTGCACTCCGGAAACGGCACCATCGTGTCCCGCGGCAGACTCACCAACGTCGCATCCGTATGCGCCGCGTTCACGTGCAACAGCATCAGCGTGTCCGACCGATCCCCCGCGATGTCGTCATCCCCATACGACCCGCTCGTCAACCCGTCCCGCCCGTCCGACCCGATGATGAGCAGATCGATCGGCCCCTCCCAATCCGGGACCACCACACCCTCACCCCCCGGACGCGCCACCACGTTCGCCGCGATGTTGCCCGACACTCGCAGCACCGTCGCCACCGCAAAACCACCCACCGCGACCAGCGCCACCACCAACGGCACCGCGACCAACAACACCCGACGACGACGCCGACGCACACGACGCTCATCGCGGTGCGATGCCCGCGGCCGCTCGGGTTCGGGCGAGGGGGAGGGGGCAGCGGGCTGGGGCAGGGAGGGGCGTCTCATCGGCAGGCCGTTCGTCGGTGATCGTCGCACGGGGCGCGGATCCTCGACAGGCCCGCGCCACCGCTCCGCGGGGGAAGCTCCGATGCTCTCATCCGCAGCGCGAGGGACGCTGAGCTTTCCCTGGAAGGACACCGCCGAAATGTCGGCTCGCTGATCTGGCGTGCATGCGGCGGCAGGAGCACACTGTCGGTGATGCCGGGGGGATCCGGCCGAGCCGAAGGAGCTGTGATGACGTACCGAGTCGGATACTTCGTGGGGAGCCTGTCCTCCACATCCATCAACCGCGTGCTGTCCCGGGCGCTGATCCGGCTGGCGCCGGACGACCTGGAGTTCCACGAGATCGGGATCGGCGGCCTGCCGCTGTACAGCTCGGACTTCGATGCCGACTACCCGGCGGAGGGTCGCGAGCTCAAGGCGGCGATCGAGTCCAGCGATGCCGTGCTGTTCGTGACGCCGGAGTACAACCGCTCGATCCCGGGCGCCCTGAAGAACGCGATCGACTGGGCCTCCCGTCCCTGGGGCCAGAACTCGTTCGATCACATCCCGGCGGCGGTGATCGGCGCCTCGATCGGCGCCATCGGCACGGCCTTGGCGCAGCAGTCGCTGCGCAGCGTCCTGTCGTTCTGCAACGCCCGGCAGATGACGGCGCCGGAGGCGTACATCCACTTCAGCCCCGAAGTGTTCCTCGAGGACGGGACGATCACGAAGCCCGACACGGAGGAGTTCCTGAGGGCCTACATGGCCGAGTTCCGCGAGCACATCGAACGCGTGCTCACCGTGCTCCCGCGTCAGCAGGGGGAGTGACCCCCGGGGGCCCGGTGCGAGCGTGCCGGGGCCGCGCAGCGGCGTCGCCGGGGCGCTTCGCCCGACTCCCCGTCCGCACGCCCCGGTGCCACAATGGGCGCATGGCGGGCGGGGGCGGTGAGGAGCTCGAGTCGGCACGCGTGGCGCGCGTGCTGCGCGAGGAGATCCTGCACGGCGACCGGGCGCCGGGGTCCCGCCTGATCGAGCGGGACATCGCCGCGGCGCTGGGGGTGAGCCGTCTTCCCGTGCGCGAAGCGATCCGCAAGCTCGGCGCCGAGGGGATCGTCGTCTCGCGTCCGCGCTCGTGGGCGACGGTCCGGATCTTCACCGAGCGGGACATCGAGGAGCTCGGAGAGGTGCGTGACGCCCTCGAGGGCTTCCTGTTCGTGCTCGCGGCCCGCCGCCACGACGAGCCCGGACTCGCGCGTCTGCGCGCGGTCATCGAGGCCGAGCGCGCTGCGGCCCTGCGCGGCGACCACGCCGGCGCGCAGGACGCGGCGGCGGAGTTCCACCTCGCAGTCACCCGTCTCGCGAACAACTCCGCGTTCGACGAGATCGTCTCCGGCACCCTGACCCGTCTGCGGTGGGTCTTCGGTCAGCACGACGACCTCGGCGGCATGGTCGACGAGCATGAGGCGCTGTACGAGGCGATCGCCGCGAGGGACGAGGCACTCGTCCGCGAGCGGATCACCGATCATCTGCGCCGCGGGCGCGTGCAGGCGATGCGTCGCCTCCAGGCCCTCCCCGTCGAGCGATGACCGCGCCGTCGGGCGCCCTCGCCTCGACGGGCGGATCCGCCCCGTCCGTGTCGCCGGGAGCGGGTACGCTCGAAGCCTGAGGAGGTAGCGGTGGGACGGACTGCGGATGCCATCGCCGAAGGCGTCGCCATCGCGACGTCGGCCGCGCGCCTCGTCGTGAAGAACCACATCCTGGTCGGGACGATCGGGCAGGGCGGATCCTTCGACGTGGAGCGCTACGTCCAGGACGCCCGGGATGCGCTGCGGGGTCTCGCCGCCGAGTCCGCCGAGGCGGCTGATCTCGCCACACGGCTGCGCAAGCGCGCGCACGGGCGCCACTCCGACCCCGTCGGCACCCACGACTACCGCGACCGCGACGTGCGCAATCTGAAGCGCCGCGCCAAGCAGGCGGCGGGCGTGGCCCAGCGTCTGGAGGCCATGGCGGAGGACCACGAGGCGCTGCGTGAGCTGGTGGAGCAGGCCCGGCGCGCGGCGTGGGGCGACGTGGCCAGCAACCTGCAGCGCCGGTTCCAGGTCGAGGCCATGCGGCCGGACCAGGACCCCGACTACGCGGTGATGCGCGAGGCGCGCATGCAGGCGCTGCGCCTCGTCGATCTGCAGGCGCTGTCGTCGGAGCAGCGCGCGCGCCGCAGACGGCGCGAGAAGGCCGAGAAGGCCGCAGCCAAGGAGGCCGCGCGGGAAGAGCGCAAGGCTCGCCACAACGGGTGAGGGGGCGCTCATCCGGGACCTTTCGGGGCCGGCGGACGGGCGCTCCGGCTCGATTCGCGTTGCGCGACGCCGTGAGGTATTGTTGACGAGGCCCGCGAGAGCGGAACAAGCCGGAATGCGCCTCTAGCTCAATGGATAGAGCATCTGACTACGGATCAGAAGGTTGGGGGTTCGAGTCCCTCGAGGCGCGCACTGTGTTGAGACAGTAAGAGGAAGGCCCCGCTTCGGCGGGGCCTTCCTCGTCTCCGACCGCTGTTCCTCGGATCCTCCTCCGGGTCAGCCCTCCGTGCGTGCCAGGAGGCGTCGCCGACGAGCGCGGCCGAGCTGACGGCGCAGCAGTCCATGGCGCGGGCTGAACAGGTACACGACCGCGAACACCGCCCCCTGGGCGAGCACCACCATGCCGCCGGAGGCCGTGTCGAGCCAGTAGCTCAGGTAGATGCCGAGGACCGAGCAGGTCACGGACAGCACCGGCGCGATCACCAGCATCCGGCCGAAGCGGTCGGTGAGCAGGTACGCGGTGGCACCCGGGATGATCAGCATCGCGACGACGAGGATCACGCCGACGACCTGCAACGCCACCACCGCGGTGAGCGCGAGCAGGCCCAGCAGAAGGGCGCCGAGGAGGCGGGGGCTCAAGCCGATCGCGTGGGCGTGTGTGGGGTCGAAGGCGTAGAGCGTCAGGTCGCGCCGTTTCAGGACGAGGGCGAGGAAAGCGATCGCGCCGAGCACGCCGATCTGGATCAGGTCGCCGGTCGAGACGCCGAGGATGTTCCCGAAGATGATGTGGTTGAGGTCGGTCTGACTCGGCGTCACCGAGATCAGGACCAGCCCGAGTGCGAACAGCGTCGTGAACACGATCCCGATGGCGGCGTCCTCCTTCACACGACTGGTGCCGCGGACGAGCCCGATCAGGATGACGGCGAGGAACCCGAAGACCAGTGCCCCGAGGGCGAACGGGGCGCCGAGCACGTAGGCGATGACGACGCCGGGGAGCACCGCGTGCGACACGGCGTCGCCCATGAGCGACCAGCCGACCAGCACCAGCCAGCACGACAGGAGAGCGCAGACGATCGCCGCGATGGCGGTCGTGACCAGCGCGCGCACCATGAAGTCGTACGCGAGCGGCTCGAGGATCAGATCCCACGGGGTCATGCCGCGTCCCCCCGGTCCCGGCCGAGGACGTCGAGCCCGAAGGCCATCGCGAGGTGTTCCGGGCGGAGCACCTCCTCGACCCCCGCGTGCAGGAGCACCCGGCGCATCAGCAGGATCGCCTCGTCGGCGAGCTCCGGGAGCGCCTGGAGATCGTGCGTGGAGACGAGCACCGTCTTCCCGTCGGCGGACAGCTCGCGCAGCAGGCGCACGATGGTCGCCTCGGAGCGCTTGTCGACGCCGGCGAACGGCTCGTCCAGGAGCAGGATCTGCGCCCCCTGGGCGATCCCGCGGGCGACGAACGTGCGCTTCTTCTGCCCGCCGGAGAGCTGGCCGATCTGCCGGTCGGCGTACTCGGTGAGCTCCACCCGCTCCAGGGCCTCGGCCACGGCGGCGCGGTCGGCGGGCCGCGCTCGCCGGGTGAGTCCCTGCCGTCCGTACCGGCCCATCATCACGACGTCGCGCACGGAGACGGGGAAGGCCCAGTCCACGTCCTCGCTCTGCGGCACGTATCCGATGAGTCCGCGCTTGCGGGCTGCGGAGGGTTCGACGCCGTCGATGAGGACCCGTCCCCGGTCGGGGCGGACCATGCCCATGATCGTCTTGAAGAGCGTGGACTTGCCGGATCCGTTCATGCCGATCAGACCGCACACGCGGCCGGAACCGATGCGGGCGGTCACGGCGTCGAGCGCGAGCACCTCGCCGTAGTGGACCGTGACGCCCTGGACGTCGATCGCGGCGGTCATCGGGCGCGCCCCGTCAGTGCGCGGGCGATGGTGTCGGCATCGTGGCGGATGAGGTCGAGATAGGTCGGCACGGGACCGTCCGCCTCGGAGAGGGAGTCGACGTACAGGGTCCCGCCGAAGACGGCGCCGGTCGCCTCCACCACCTGTTTCATCGGTCGATCCGAGACGGTGGACTCGCAGAACACCGCGGGCACGTCGTGGGCCTGGACGAACTCGATCGTCGCCGCGATCTGCTGCGGGGTCGCCTGCTGTTCGGCGTTCACCGGCCAGATGTAGCGCTCGGCCAGACCGGCGTCGCGGGCGAGGTACGAGAACGCCCCCTCGCACGTGACGAGCGCGCGCTGGCTCTCCGGCAGGGTGCTCAGCTCGGCGACGAGCTCATCCTGCACGGTCTGGAGCTCCGCCTTGTAGGCCTCGCCGTTCGCCGCGTAGTCGTCGCCGTGTGACGGGTCCAGCTCGCGGAAGGCGTCCACCATGTTGTCCACGTAGAGCTGGACGTTCAGCGGGCTCATCCACGCGTGCGGGTTGGGTGTGCCCGCATACGCATCGGCGGTGATGTCCATCACCTCGACGCCGTCGGAGACGACGACGTGCGGCACGTCGAGCTCCTCCACGAACTGGGCGAACCACAGCTCGAGGTTCAGCCCGTTGTCGAGGATCAGGTCGGCGTCGGCGGCCCTGCGGATGTCGCCGGGGGTGGGCTCGTAGCCGTGGATCTCGGCTCCCGCCTTGGTGATCGACTCCACGGCGAGATGGTCGCCCGCGACGTTGCGGGCGATGTCCGCCAGCACGGTGAACGTCGTCAGGACCCGCGGGCGGTCGTCGGCGGGCGCGGCGTTCGGGCCCGCGCAGGCGGAGAGGACCAGGGGCGACGCGAGCACGGTCGCGGCGAGCAGTCGGAGGCAAGGTTTAGGCATACCGAAACCCTATGTTTTCGGTGCACCGAAAACAAGCCGGGATCGGCGTCAGGGGGCAGCCGCCTCCGCGCTCCCCGCCCAGATCGCTCCGTGGTCCGCCAGGGCGGACAGCAGCCGCAGCCGCTCGTGGCTCTCCGAGCCGGGGGCCGCCGTATAGACGAGCAATGAGTGGGACGTCGAAGGGTCCACCAGGGTCTGGCAGGTCAGCTCGAGCGCCCCGACCTCCGGATGCCGGAACCGCTTGACGTCTCGAGGGCGCAGGCCGATCTCGTGCCGGTCCCACACTCGACGGAACTCTTCGCTCTCCTCGAGGAGCAACCGGGCGAGATCGGCGGCGCGGGAGCGCGGCCCACGCCGCGTCTTCACATCCCGCAGACCCGACGCGAACATTCGGGTGAGGAAGGGATGCTCGTCCGGGTCGTATCGCGCACGTGTCTCCGGATCCGTAAACCACCGATAGCCGATACTGCGGGCCGGTCCGGCGAACCCTGTCAGGTTCCCGGCGAGCGCGACGCTCGACGGCGTCTGCCGCAACGTCTCGCCGAGCTCGGTGACGATCTCGGCGGGCGTGTCCTGGAGTCGGTCGAAGATGCGCAGCATGCCCGGCGCGATGTGATCCGTCTGACCTCGCGCCGGCGGTGGATGACCGGCGAGACGGAACAGATGGTCGCGCTCGTCCGCCGACAGATGCAGGCCCTGCGCGATCGACGCGATCATCTGCGCAGACGGGCGGGGTCCTCGTTCCTGCTCGATCCTCGTGTAGTAGTCGGTCGAGAGGTGACAGAGCGCGGCGACCTCCTCGCGGCGGAGGCCGTCGATGCGCCGGCGCGCTCCCCGGGGGAGGCCGACATCCTCGGGTTGCAGGGCGGTCCGTCGTCGACGGAGGAAGTCCGCCAAGCCCGTCCGATCGATGTCCATGCGTTCCTCCGGTCCTGTCGCGAACGGTGTACGTCGAGACAATCACGGACCACCGCGCGCATCCACGGATCAGTGGTCCCTGGATGCGCTCCGGCCGGCGGGTCACGGTGGGAACGAGCACCGATTCCGGTGCCGATCACCGAGGAGGTCCCCTTGCGCGTACAACTCCCTTCCCTTTCCGACCTCTCCGGACGCCGAGCGGTCATCACCGGCGGCAGCGATGGGGTGGGCCTTCGCATCGCGACCCGCCTCGCTGCGGCGGGAGCCGAGGTCGTGCTGCCCGTGCGCAACCGGTCCAAGGGGGAGGCGGCGCTCGAGCGCATCCGTCGCACCGCCCCGGCGGCCCGGATCACGCTGCGGGATCTGGACCTGTCCTCGCTCGACGCCGTCGCGGAGCTGGGCCGGGTCCTCCGAGCAGAAGGGCATCCGATACACCTCCTCGTGAACAACGCCGGCGTCATGACGCCCCCCGCGCGGCAGACGACCGCGGACGGGTTCGAGCTTCAGCTCGGCGCCAATCATCTCGGCCACGTCGCGCTGGTGGCCCACCTCCTTCCTCTCCTGCGGAGCGGACGAGGACGGGTGGTCTCGCAGGTCAGCGTCGCCGCGGCGCGGGGCTCCATCGCATGGGAGGATCTGCAGAGCGAGCACCGGTACGACCCGATGGCGGCGTACCGACAGTCGAAGATCGCCCTCGGACTGTTCGGCCTGGAACTGGATCGGCGCAGTCGTGCCGGTGAGTGGGGTATCACGAGCACGTTGTCGCATCCGGGGGTTGCCCCGACCAACCTGCTGGCGGCCCGTCCGGACCTGGGGCGGTCCGAGCAGACGGCGGGGCGACGGATCATCGGGGCCCTGTCGCGTCGAGGGATCCTGTTCGGGACGCCCGAGAGCGCGGCGGAGCCCGCGCTTCTCGCGGCGACCGATCCGGCGGCCCCGGGGAACCTGTTCGGGCCGCGCGGACTCGGGCGCCTCGGTGGCCGACCGGCGGGGCAGAGGCTCTACCGGCCTCTTCGTCGGGCCGAGGACGCGGAGAGGGTCTGGCGGGTGTCCGAGACGCTCACGGGTGTCGCTTTCCCCCTCGCATCCAAGCGGTCCGCGGCGGCGTAGCCTGGAGGGGTGACTGCGTACGTCTCGGCTTTCGACCTGTTCTCCATCGGTGTGGGACCCTCGAGCTCGCACACCGTCGGGCCGATGCGTGCGGGGTACGACTTCGCCCGGCGCCTGACCGCGAGCGGCCGGCTGGAGGACACGGCGCGGGTGACCTGCGCGCTCTACGGCTCCCTGGGGGCGACCGGCCTCGGACACGGCACCCCGGATGCCGTGGTCGCGGGGCTGCAAGGACTCGCCCCCGAGTCCTGTGACCCTGACGACGTGCGACGCGCCTGGTCGGACTGGCAGGACGGCGCAGAGCTGCGCCTGGACGGCACGCACGGGATCCGTTTCGACCGCGACGACGTGACGTTCGAACCGCGCACGCGTCTGCCCGGACACCCCAACGCCATGACCCTCCGCGCGCTCGACGCGGACGGCGCGCTCCTCTCGGAGGAGACGTACTACTCGATCGGTGGCGGGTTCATCCGCCGGGATGGAGAGGACGCGGCGCTCGCGGACGCATCCGGCTCCACGCCGGAGACGCCCTTCTCCTACGGGGATGCCGCGACCCTGCTGGAGCTGTGCGACGAGCACGGGCTGACGATCGCCGAACTGGCGCGGCGCAACGAGACCGCGGTGCGCAGCGAGGAGGAGGTCGCCGCGGGCCTCGACGCGATCTGGGACGCCATGGCGAGCTGCGTCGAGGCAGGGCTGCACGCCGAGGGCACGCTGCCCGGGATCCTCAAGGTCAAGCGGCGCGCGTCGACGATCCGCGCACAGCTCGAGGCGACCGAGGCGGAGGGTCATCGCGAGGTGCCCGGCGAGTGGCTGGGGGCGTTCGCCTTGGCGGTGAACGAGGAGAACGCCGCGGGCGGCCGGGTCGTGACCGCCCCGACCAACGGGGCCGCGGGAATCCTCCCCGCGGTCGCCATGTACTGGTGGCGGTTCCTCGCGGACTCTGGGCTCGGCGCGGGCAACGCGGTCACCCCCTACGGCGAGCTCGTCGGCAGCGCCCTGCTCGGTTTCGGTCCGGAACGCTCGCTCGTCGCCGTCGGTGCGATCGACGACCCCGATGAGCTCGCCGAGGCGAACCGTCGCCGGGGTATCCGGCGCTTCCTCCTCACCGCGACCGCACTGGGCTCGCTGTTCAAGGCGAACGCGTCGATCTCCGGTGCCGAGGGCGGCTGCCAGGCCGAGGTCGGGTCCGCGTGCGCCATGGCCGCCGGCGGACTGACAGCGGTGATGGGCGGGACGAACCGGCAGATCGAGAACGCCGCCGAGATCGCGATGGAGCACCATCTCGGCCTCACCTGCGACCCGATCGGCGGGCTCGTCCAGATCCCCTGCATCGAGCGAAACGCGATCGCCGCGTCCACCGCGGTCACCGCGGCCCGGCTCGCGCTGCGCGGCGACGGCACGCACTACGTCTCGCTGGACGCCGTCGTGGAGACCATGCGGCAGACCGGCCTCGACATGTCGACGAAGTACAAGGAGACGAGCGAGGGCGGCCTCGCCGTCAACGTCATCGAGTGCTGAGCGTGGCGGTCGTCACCGGTCTCTGAGCAGGCGCGCGGCGAACCCCCGCAGCTCCTGCGCGTACTCCCGCGGTTCCACCACCACGGCCGGGGGAAGCACCGCCAGGGCGTGGGCGAGCCACGGCCAGCCCGCCAGGTGCAGCGCCACGCGGGTGCGTCCCTCCGGCAGCGCCTCGATCTCCAACTCCTCCCAGGGCAGCGCGTCCCGCACCGCATCGCCGTCGGCGTCGACGTCGAGCACGACGCGCGTCCGATCCCGGCGCAGGCCCGCGGCGAGGTGAGCGTCGGCGGCGTCCTCCGGAAGCGGGCGCGCCGCGAACCCGAACGTCGAGACCGCGGCGGCGGTCATCCGGTCGAGGCGGAACGTCCGCCAGTCCTCCCGGTCCCGATCCCAGGCCAAGAGGTACCACCGCAGATGCCGGTGCAGCAGGCGGTGCGGCTCCGCGCGCCTCTCCTCCCGGTCGCCGGGATAGGCGAACCGGACGATGAGGCGGCGCCGGATCGCGTCGCCGAGGTCGGCGAGCAGGCGCGGATCGACGGCGGGGGAGTCCGGCCAGGACACGTCCAGGCCCTCGCGGAGAGCCGCGGCGCGGGGCCGCAGGTGATCCGGCAGGAACTGGTCGAGCTTTCCCTGGACCCGCGCCGACGCGTCCGTGAGCGATCCCGGAGAGTCGCCGGCCATGGCGCCGAGCACGGACAGGGCGACCTGGGTGGCCACGGCCTCGTCGTCCTCGAGCAGCAACGGTGGCAGGGACCGCCCCGAGACGAGCCGGTATCCACCGCCGGGGCCGGGGCGGGTCCGGACGGGATAGCCGTACCCGCGCAGACGCTCGACGTCCCGCCGCAGCGTCCGCTCGCTCACGCCGACCTGCGCGGCGAGCTCGGCTCCGGCGTACTCCCGTCCCGTCTGCAGCGCCGACAGCAGTTCCAGCATCCGCCGGGTGACATCGGCCATGCTCCGAGGATAAAGGAAATCCCGGCCAGGATTCGGCCGGATCTGCGCGTACGGTGGGCGCCATGTCCACCCCCGTGATCCGCATCCGCGGCGCCCGCGCTCACAACCTCCGGTCCCTCGACATCGACATCCCGCGCGGCCGACTCGTCGTGTTCGCGGGCCTGTCCGGTGCGGGGAAGTCCTCGCTCGTCTTCGACACGATCGCCGCGGAGGCGGGGTATCAGCTCACCGAGACGTTCCCGCCGTTCGCCCGCAACCGCATGCCGAAGTGGACCCGCCCGGAGGTCGACGCCATCTCCGGCGTCTCGCCGGTCGTCGTCATCGACCAGCGGCGGCTGGGCGGCAACGCGCGCTCCACGGTCGGGACCATCACCGACACGTGGACATATCTCCGCCTCCTGTACTCGCGGCTGAGCGAGCCGCACGTCGGTGAGTCCACGGCCTTCTCGTTCAACGACCCGTCCGGGATGTGCCCGACCTGCGCGGGGCTCGGCGAGGTCGTCACCAGCGCCGTCGAGCGGTTCCTCGACCTCGACAGATCGCTCGAGGACGGTGCGATCCGCGTTCCCGGGTTCGGGCACGGCGGCTACTTCTATCGCCAGTACGCCGACATCGGCAGCTTCGCCGTCGACACCCCGTTGAAGGACTGGACCGCCGACGAGCGACAGGCGCTGCTCTACGGCGGAGAGGCCGCTGCGCGCCTCGGACGCCGCCCGCCGAAGGACTACGAGGGGATCGTCCCGCGCTTCGAGCGCATCCACCTGCACACGTCCGACCACGTCTCGGAGCGCAAGGCCGCGGTCATCCGCGACTTCACGAGGTCCGAGACGTGCCCGGACTGCGGCGGAGACCGGCTGAACGAGGCGGCCCGCACGGCGACGGTGCACGGGCGGACGATCGTCGAGCTCGCCCGGATGGAGGTGGCCGAGCTCCTGCCGTTCGTGCGGGGGATCCGGGACGCCGACACCGCCCCGGTCCTGGCCGCGCTTGTGCAGCGGCTGGAGGCGCTCGACGGCATCGGGCTCGGGTACCTGAGCCTGGGGCGCGCGACGCCGACCCTCTCGGGCGGGGAGTCCCAGCGCATCAAGACGGTCCGGCATCTGGGATCGAGCCTCACGGAGATGCTGTACGTCTTCGACGAGCCGACCGTCGGCCTCCACCCGGAGGACGTCGACGCGATGATCGCGCTGCTGCGGGATCTGCGCGACAAGGGCAACACCGTGCTGGTCGTCGAGCACGATCCGGCGGTGATGGCCGCCGCCGACCAGATCGTGGAGATCGGGCCGGCCGCGGGAGAGGGCGGTGGTCGCCTCGTGTTCCAGGGATCGTTCGAGGACCTGCGGCGCGCGGACACCGCGACCGGGCGTGCGCTGCGTGCTCCCCTCCCCGAACCCGGTCCGCCGCGGACGGGGGACGGTGTCGTGGAGATCCGGCACGCGACGCGCAACAACCTCCAGGACGTGTCGGTGGGGATCCCGCGCGGGGTGCTCACCGTCCTCACCGGTGTGGCGGGCTCCGGCAAGTCCAGTCTCGCGGCCGAGCTCGTCGCACAGCACGGGGCGATCGTAATCGACCAGCGACCGATCGCCGCGAACCGGCGATCGACGCCCGTCACCTACACGGGCATCGCGACCCAGATCCGTCGGGTCTTCGCCGATGCGCACGGGGTCTCGCAGGGGCTGTTCAGCGCGAACTCCGAAGGCGGGTGCCCCGCGTGCGGCGGCCTGGGCGTGCGCTACACGGACCTCGCCTTCATGGAGGGGAAGGAGACGCCGTGCGAGACGTGCGGCGGCCGCCGGTTCCGGCCGGAGGTGCTCGCGCTCACGGTGGACGGGCTCAGCATCGCCGACGTGGACGAGCTGACGATCGCCGAGGCCGTCACCCGCCTGCCGTCGAAGCGGATCCGGGACGCGCTGTCGCACCTCGCCCGCATCGGGCTCGGCTACCTCCGGCTCGGCCAGCCTCTGAGCACGCTGTCCGGTGGGGAGAGCCAGCGTGTGAAGATCGCGGCGGAGCTGCGCGACGCCGAGGAGCCCGCCGTGTACGTGCTCGACGAGCCCACCACCGGCCTGCACGCCTCGGACGTCGGGACCCTCGTCGAGCTGCTGTCGGCGCTGCGCGACCGGGGCCACACGGTGGTGGTGATCGAGCACAACCTCGCCGTCATCCGCCGGGCGGACTGGCTCATCGACCTCGGACCCGGCGCGGGGCGCCATGGCGGCCGAGTGCTGTACGAAGGCCTGGTGCCGGGGATCCGCGACACCCCGACCGCCCGCGCGCTCGCCGCGGAGGAGACCGCCCACCACGGGTGAGGCGCAGGAGCGGGCGCAGGGCGACGTGGGTGTGGGGGTGGGTGCGTGCGGCGGGCGTGGGCGCGGGCGGGAGGAGTCCCCCGCGTCGGCAGGGCTGCGCGGAATAGGGTGGGGGCATGGTCAGTGCTCGCCGCCGCGGACGGCCGCGCGGGGAATCCGGGTCGCGGGAGCGCATCCTGTCCGCCGCCGTGGAGGAGTTCGGCGAGCACGGATACGAGGCGGCGACGATCCGCGCGATCGCCGGACGTGCGGAGGTCGACTCCGCTCTCGTGCACCACTACTTCGGCACCAAGGCCGATCTGTTCGCGGAGGCGGTCGGGATGCCGGTCCGGCCCGACCACGACGTCCCGGGGATCCTTCGCGGTCCGCGGGACGGGGTCGGCGAGCGTCTCGTCCGGTATGTGCTGGAGGCCTTCGAGCGTCCGGAGGTGCGCAAGCGCGGGGTGATGCTGCTGCGGACGGCGATCGGCAGCAAGGCGATGACCCCGCTCG
Organism: Microbacterium resistens; assembly: GCF_021172025.1. Taxonomy (NCBI): domain Bacteria; kingdom Bacillati; phylum Actinomycetota; class Actinomycetes; order Micrococcales; family Microbacteriaceae; genus Microbacterium; species Microbacterium resistens. Next base: position 2,189,639 of record NZ_CP082781.1, on the reverse strand, counting down.
TGGCGGGCTTCCTCTCCCGCGAGCTGATCGGCCGGGTCGCGACGGAGCTCGACGTGCCCGACGCCGAGCTTCGTGCCGGGCTCGTCGCCTCCCAGATGGCGGGGATGCTGATGGGCCGGTACGTGCTCCGCCTCGCGCCGCTGGCCGAGGCGTCGGTCGACGACCTCGTGGCATGGGTCGGCCCGACGGTCCAGCGCTACCTCTTCGCATAGCCGCCACGGATTCCCCGCGCCCGCGGAGTTCGCGCGCTCCGGCGGAGTTCGCGCGCTCCGGCGGATCCTCCACCGTGAAACCTCCGCCGCTATGTGCCGTCTCCGTGTGCCGGGGAGAGCAGCCGCGGGGGCAGGGCAGGGGAGCGGGGGTTCTTGACGGGGCGAGAACGCCGGGCGGATAATTCATCGCATGATGAATAACGTCGCGGTGGACGTCGACGACCTGCGGGTCCGGCGGGGCCGGACCGAGGTCTTCGACGGCCTCTCGGTCCGCATCCCCCGTGGGGAGGTCACGGGGCTGCTCGGACCGTCGGGATGCGGCAAGACGACCCTCATGCGATCCATCGTCGGAGTGCAGCGGATCCGCAGCGGCACGGTGACGGTGCTCGGGGAGCTCGCCGGGTCCGCGCGGCTGCGGCGTCGCGTGTCGTACGGTACGCAGGGCGCGGCCGTGTACACGGATCTCACCGTGCGGCAGAACCTGCAGTACATCGCGTCCCTCCTCGGGGTCGACCGCGCCGAGGTGGATCGCGTGATCGCGGACGTCGGGCTCGCCGACCAGGCGCGGCAGGTCGCCGGATCCCTCAGCGGCGGACAGCTCGGGCGCGTGTCCCTCGGCATGGCGCTGCTGGGCGGACCCGAGCTGATCGTGCTGGACGAGCCCACGGTGGGACTGGATCCCGTCCTGCGCGCCGAACTGTGGACGCTGTTCCGCCGGATCGCCGATTCCGGCACGACGGTGATCGTGTCGAGCCACGTCATGGACGAGGCGCTACGCTGCGACCGCCTGCTCCTCATGCGCACCGGACGCATCGTCGCCGACACCACGCCCGACGCTCTGCTCGCCGACACCGGCGAGACGGACGCGGAGGCGGCGTTCCTCGCCCTCATCGCTCGGGACGAGGCCTCCCACGCGAATCTGCGACGGGAGCACCGGCCCGGTCGCGAGCGGGCGTCGCGGAAGGGACCCGGCTCGGACCGTTCGCGACCGCCCGGCGCAGGGCCGCACGGCGGGGATCCGGAGCAGGCTCCGTCTCCGGGTGCGCCGAACGGAACGGAGGGCGGGAGATGAACGGCCGACGTCTGTTCGCGACCGCCGGGCGGGTGCTGCATCAGCTCCGCCACGATCCGCGGTCCATCGCCCTCATGCTCGTGGCTCCGAGCCTGCTCGTCGGGCTGTTCGCGTGGCTGTTCGCGGATCAGGAGGGGGTGTTCGACCGGTTCGGCGGCGCGATCCTCGCTCTGTTCCCCTTCATCCTGATGTTCCTGCTGACCTCGATCACGACGCTTCGCGAGCGCCGGTCCGGCACGCTCGAGAGGCTCATGACCACCCCGCTCGGCAAAGCGGACTTCATCCTCGGGTACGCGCTCGCGTTCGGCCTGATGGCGGTCCTCCAGGCGGTCATCACCGTCGCGTTCGCCGTCGGGGTGTGCGGCCTGGAGGTGGACGGACCCCTGTGGCAGCTCGGTGTCGTGGCGGTCGTGGACGCGCTGCTAGGGACCTCACTCGGCCTGCTGGCGAGCGCCTTCGCACAGACCGAGTTCCAGGCGGTGCAGTTCATGCCCGTGCTGGTGTTCCCGCAGATCATCCTGGGCGGGCTGTTCATGCCGCGCGATCAGATGCCGGATGTGCTGTCCGCGATCTCCGACTGGCTGCCGCTCAGCCACGCGATCGACGCGATCCAGGCCGTCGCCGCCGGAGATGAGGGATCGGATCTGTGGCGACCCGTGCTGATCGTCGCCGCGTTCGCCCTCGGGTTCCTCGTGCTCGCGCCGCTCACGCTGCGTCGTCGGACTCCGTAGCCGGCCGACATCGCCGGGGATGGCGAAGGGCCGGAGCGGCGTCGTCCGCGACGATCGTCGGCGGATGCCCCTCCGGCCCTTCGGTCGGCGCCTGGAACGGTGTTACTCGGTCGTCTCCGGGGCGGCCTCCCGCACGGACGATGCGGATCCCGAGGCCGCCGTGGCCGGCGCCGCGGCACGAGGCGTGTCCTGCGCCTCGGCCACACCGGCGCCGAATCCGCGACCGATGGCCTGGCCCTGGATGATCGCGGCGAGGTCGAGGCCGGTCGCGGCGCTGACGCTGTCGAACACCGAACGCATCGCCTTCGCGCTGTCGCCGCCGACGACGTCCGAGGCGCCGTCCTCGCCCGATCCGCCGATGATCGAGACGTTCCCGATCGCGGCGTAGCCCTTGGCGAACTCCGCCATGATCGCGGGGAGCACTTCCAGCACACGCTGGGACAGGAAGGCCTCCTGGTTCGACGCGATGGCCTTGGCCTCCGCCTCCACCGCGGCGGCGCGCGCCTCACCCTCGGCGCGGATCGCGTCCGCCTCGGCGTTCGCCCGGAGGCGGCGCGCCTCCGCCTCGGCCTCGGCGAGGGCACGGAGCGCGCTCGCCTCACCGGCGGCCTTGGCTTCGGCGGCGGCGGCTTCACCGTCCGCGCGGGCCTTGTCCGCCTGTGCCTGCTGCTCGGCGATCCGGGTGCGGGCCTCGGCCTGCTTGACCTGTTCGATGGCCGCCGCCTCGGCGGCGCGCTCGCGCGTGTAGAGCTCCGCCTGCGCCCGCGTCTCCGCCTCGTAGCGCTGGGCATCGGCGACGCGCTTGACGTCCGCATCCAGCTGCGCCTGCTTGTTCTCCGCCTGCTGCTGGAGAACGGCCTGCTCCGCCTGCGCGCGGGCGAGCTGCTCGGCCTGCTCGGCCTCGGCACGCGCCCGGCCGATGCCGGCGTCGGCGTTGGCGGTGTTCGTGTCGAGCGCGGTCTGCTCGATCAGGTTGGCTTCCTGGTTGGCGATGTTCTTCTGGTTGATCGCACGGTCCGCGTTGGTCTGTGCGATCTCCGCGGCCTGGCGTTTGGCCTGGATCTCCGGGGCTCCGAGGGACTGGATGTACCCGACCTTGTCGGTGATGCCCTTGATCTGGAAGGAGTCGAGGATGAGTCCCTGTTCGGCCAGCTCCTGCGACACGTCCGCGGCGATCTGGTCGGAGAACTTCTTGCGCTCGCGCATGAGCTCGACGACCGACAGCGTGGCCACGATGCCGCGCAGCGCGCCCTCGAGCTGCTCGGTGGTGAACTGCTCGATCGCCTTGTCCTGCGAGGCGAAGCGCTCGGCGGCCCGACGCACGTACAGCGGGTCGGATCCGATCTTCACGATCGCCACGCCGTCGACGTTGAGCGTCACGCTGTCCAGGGACTGGGCCTCGGCGTTGAGCGACACCTGACGGGAACGCAGCGAGATGATCTCGTGACGCTGGGTGATCGGGTTGACCAGCGACTTGCCGTTGACGATCACGGTGACGGGCGATTCGCCCATCTGGGTCTGGCTGGACCCGTCCGCCGCGATCACGGCCCGCTGCACCTTCTGTCGCCGGCCCGAGATGACGAGCGCCTCGTCGGCGCGAGCGACCTTGATCCAGCTGCGCGCGAACAGCAGCGCGATCAGCAGGACGATGACGATGCCGACGACGGCGATGCCGGCGATGACCAAGATCCCGATCAGAGACGCGGGGTCCATGGTGTTCCTCCCCTCCGGGGCTCTCCGGTCGGAGAGCCGATGGCACCGGCGCCGGATGCGCGGGCGCGTCCCCTCACTCTGCCAGATGCCAGGGCTCGGGTCCGTGGACGGCGGGCCGGGCGGAGCGCAGGCGGGCCGTGGCCCGGGTCAGCGGTCGCCGCGGAGCTTGGCCGTCAGGTCGCGCAGCGTGCGCTGCTCCTCGGGGGTGAGCGCGGACATCTTCGACGCGATGGTGCGCGCATGCACGAGGGCGATGCGGTGGAACGCGCGGCTGCCCTCCTCCGTCGCGCGGATGAGGGCGCCGCGCCCGTCCTGCGGGTCGATCTCCTTGGTGACCAGTCCGCGCCCGACCATCCGGTCCACGAGGCGAGAGACGCTGGGCTGGCTGATGAGCATCCGCGCGGTCAGCTCGCGCAGCCGGACGGTCTTGCCGGGGCAGCGCGTGACCGTCAGGAGCACGTCGTACTCGGCGGCGCTGAGACCCGCACCCTCGAAGTCCGCGGACATCTCGACGAAGAGCTCGTGCTGGGCACGGAAGAGGCTTTCCCATGCCTCGACGGCCAGCTTCCGATCGCTCATCCCCTCAGGGTATAGCGAAGCTCGGACGCCGCGCCCTCCGGGGCCTGCCCTCGCCCGCCGACGCGCGCCGGGCCGGGGATCAGGGCGGCGTCGGCCCCGTCCGCGGGACATGAGTAAGGGCCGGTCGGAGAGGCTCCCGACCGGCCCTTGTCCCTTGCACCAAGAGTTCCTGCAATCACATGCGGTGGATGCCACAGCAAACATTCACCGTGCAGACACTGTATAACGGCGAGGTAACGAAAGCAACGGTTTGGTCACGAACTCAGCGGATCCCTCGGACCGAAGCTCCCGGCCCTGACTACTGCTCGTCGTCCGGCGTGGGGATCACGCCGATGCCGACGGCCTCGTGGTCAGGTTCGGGGTCGAGGGGCTTGTCGGCCTTGGGCTCCTCCCCGGGCTCCTTGGCGACGCTCGGCTCCTGCAGGTCCTCGTCCGAGGGCATCTCGTCCTGGTTGCGCTGGGCGTCCGCATCGGCGGAGTTGGTCGCGTCCGCGTCGGGCGAGTTGGCCGTATCCGAATCGGTCGGCTCGGCGGAGCCGGTCGTGTCGGTGGTGTCGTCGGCTGGTGTGCTCATGGCGGGTTCTCCTCGCATCGGTCTCTCCTCGACCCGACGGGATGCGTCGTCGGCCCGCCCAGGATGGCGCGGACCCGCTCTCTGCGGAACGGGGTTGACGAGGGCCGCCGTGCGGGACAGCCGCCCCGGCGCCTCAGACGGCACGTGCCGTACGGCCAATGAAGAGGGCCGCCGGTCTTGCCTGAGAACGGCAGAAGATGTGCCTCAGGCAAGACCCGCGGCGTCAGAGACTGGGGAGGCTCTGACTGGTCGTGGACTGGGGTTCCACGTGTGGGCTGGGGACCCACTGTCGAGATTAGGGCAGATTCGCCGTCCGTCAGAGGGACGAAGGTCGAAAGGCTAGTGGACCTTTGGCCAGGCTTTGGTCGACCATCATCCGTTCACTCGGCGGGCGCGGCCACGGCGGTCCCCGCCAGCGGGAGGCGGATGGAGACCAGCCAGTCCTCGCCGTCCTCTCCCGCGTGGAACTCGCCGCTCACGCCGAGAACGCGCTCGGCCATCCGGTTCAGGCCGGTCCCGGTGGACGGGAGGTCTCGGCGGGGGGTGGCCGGACGCGGGCTGCGGATGCTCATCCGCACGTCGTCTTGGCCGACGACGATAGCGAGCCGGACGTCGCCCGGCGCCGCGTACTTGAGCACATTGGTGGCGGACTCCCGCACCACGCGCGCGAGGATGATCTCGGCTCCGCGAGGGATGCGCTCGTCGGCCGGGTCGCCGACGATCGTGACGGGGTGCCCGGCCGCCTCGAACTCCTCGCGGGCCTCGGCGACGGCGGCGGACAGATCGCCGGATCCCACCTCGGTGCCGCGCGGAGCGTCCTTGGCGAGCTCGATGACGAAGTGCAGATCGCTGAGTGCCTTGCGGGCCGCGGAGCGGATGGCGTCTTGCGAAGTCGGCCGGGTGGCCTCGTCGTCCAGGAGCTGCGCGTGCATGGCGACGATCGTCAGATGGTGGGCGATGCTGTCGTGGAGTTCGCCGGCGATCCAGGACCGCTCGGCGAGCACGGCCTCACGCTCCTTCTCCGCGCTCGCGGCCAGTTCATGCTCGAGGCGCTGCCGACGCGCGTACGCGGCGCGGATCCCGAGACCGAGCGCTCCGGCCGCGACCGCGATGATGAGGGCGACGGCCACGATGACGGAGTCGGTGTCGCGGCCCTGTGCGAAGAACGACAGGGCAATGAGAACGAGGAATCCGGCGATATAGGCGAAGAGCACGATCGGTGTCGCCAAGCGTGTCACCAGGAGCGCCCCGATGGCGGCGGCGAAGAGCTCGCCGTCACCGCGGACGAGCAGCATCGAGGCAGTGACCGTCGCCCCGAGCGCGATGGTGGCGGCGGTCGGCGACCAAAGGTGGAGCAAGAACGTCAGAGTCGTGGCGATGCTGAGCGCTGTGCGCAATAGATCGGGGGATGGCGCAGCAAAGTAGAGAGCCAGATCGATGAGTGCACTGCCCGATACCAGTGCGATCAGCGCGACCCGCTCCGCGCGATGGAGGCCCTCGGCATGCTCCAATCGGAACCGATTCAGAGCGCGACGAGGGCTCTCTCCGCGAGGAAGCTCGCCGGCCGGCGCACCTTCCTTCTCGAGCTGATCGTCAGACATGTCAACAGTCTGCTCCATTCGGTGTCATCGGCCCGTGATGAGTCGAGCAACGTAGTCCCAGAAAGTCATGATCTTCGCACCTCCTCACTGGCTAATAGTCGATTCCTCTCTGATCTTTCCGGTCAGCAGAGGCGCGCACATCTGACTGTTAGGCAGGGTTTCGATAGCCGAAAGTCGTAGATCGGGGCAGACCCGACAGGGGGTGTTTGTATCCGGAACGACCGGACGGACGTAGGATCGGCCCATGGAAGAGGGCGGTACGGGGGAGATCCGAGTACTCATCACGGACGACGATCCGTTGGTGCGCGTGGCGTTGACGCATTTCGTCTCGCGGGCGCCGGAGATCACCGTCGTGGGAGAGGCGACCGACGGCGCAGAGGCGATCGAGGCCTTCGAGCGGCTCCATCCGGATGTCGTGATGATGGACATCCAGATGCCCGGGATGGGCGGGATCGAGGCGACCGAGGAGATCGTGTCGCGCTGGCCGGAGGCGTGCGTGGTCGCCGTCACGACGCTGGACACCCGGGAGACCGTGCTCCCGATGCTGAGCGCCGGGGCCTCGGGGTACATGCTCAAGGACTCGAGCGCCGACGAGATCGTCAGTGCGCTCAAGCAGGCGTACCAGGGGGAGAGCTCGCTCTCGCCGAGGATCGCCGCGATGCTCGTCCAGCACGTCCGCGACACGAAGCAGGCCTCGGGCGCCTACGGCCTGGAACCGCTCACCGATCGGGAGAAGGAGGTGCTCCAGCGCCTCGCGGAGGGGATGTCGAACTCCGAGATCGCCGTGGCGATCCACGTGTCGGAGGGGACGGTGAAGGCGCACCTCGGCAGCATCATGGCGAAGTGGCAGGTGCGCGACCGCGTGCAGGTCCTCGTGACGGCCGCACGCGTCGGCCTCGTCGAATTCGTCTGAGGCGGAGGGCGCCCGATCCGACGAGGCCTGTCCGACGGTGCCCGATACGGGCCGCTGCCGCCGGCTCAGCGCAGCGCGGTGATCGCGCCGGTGATCAGCAGCGTGACGACCGTCGTCCACCCCACGATCGCGACGCCCTGCCAGAACAGGATGCGCGCCTTGCCGATGCCCGACGCCGCGAGCATCGTCGCGGTGAAGTGGGTCGGGAGCAGCAGCGGGCCCAGCAGGCTCACGCCGGGGACCCCGTAGCGCTCGAACGCCCGCTGGAACTTCTCCCATCGCGCACCGCGACGCTCGCTGCCGGGCTCCGCGGGGGCGTCCTCCAGAGACGACGCCGCGCTGCCCGCAGCGACCGCCGTGCGTGACCGCCGCCGGTTGGTGATCGCGCTGCGCGCACCGGAGCTCAGCATCACCAGGATCGTCACGCAGAGGAAGTTGCCGACGATCCCCGCGATCGCGGCGACGACGGGAGCGATGCCGCCGACGATGCCGATCGCCGCCGCGCCCTCGCCCTCGATGAAGGGCACGGCACCGGCCAGCGCGACGATGAGGGGCTGGACGATCTCGGGCACCTTCGCGACGAGGTCCTGGAAGGTGTCGATGAGGTTCATGTCGATGCTCCTGTCGGTCCGCCGGGGCGGGTGCGCCGGCAGAGACCAGTCCACCGGAGCCGGTCGTGCGGCGGCAGTGCCGGCGCGTCATCGATGGTCGTGCGGTTCGCGTCGGCAGACCCTGACAAGTGTCATGGCCCTATCGTGGGGCGGGTGAGCACCGCGTCCGTCCGTCCTGTGCCGGCCGCCGATCCGTCCCCGGGAGCGCGCCAGCTGGCGAGGGGGATCACGGCGACCTGGTGGTACACGGTGTCCGCCGTGATCGGGTTCGAGGTCGCCGTGCTCTTCCTCTGGGCCGTCGTGGTCGCCGCCGACGGCACCGGCCCCGCCGTCCCTCTGACGATGGGCTTGGGCGGATCGCTCTGGGTGGCATCGACGCTGTTGCTCCTGTGGGATTACCGCCACCGCGGCGACGCCGACCGCCCGCGGTCATGGTGGCGCCTTCTCGTGCCGGTCCTGATCGCCGTGGTGTTCGGCGTCCTCGCCGGGTACCTCACGGGGAGCTGGGTGGTCCTCGCGACCCCCGTGGCGCAGTGCGCGACGCTGTGGAACTGGCCGAAGGGCGTCCGGCTCCGGGTGGTCGTCGGGCTCACCGGCCTCCTCCTCATGCTCGCCGTGATCGACGGGGCGCGGGGCATGGCGTGGTTGATGCCGGTCGGCTGGGTTCCGGTGTTCTTCGCGGTGACGCTGCCGTCGATGAGCGTGACGTCGCTGTGGTGGTGGGACGTGCTCGTCGCCCTGGACAGGGCGCGACTGTCGGAGGCGCGGCTGGCGGCGACTCAGGAGCGGCTGCGCGTGGCCACGGACGTCCACGACCTGCAGGGGCACCACCTGCAGGTGATCGCGCTTCAGCTCGAGCTCGCCGAACGCCTGATGGGGAGGGACCAGGACGCGGCGCTGGAACAGCTCCGCGCGGCCCGCGCCAGCGTGGACGAGGCGCGTCAGGGCACGCGGGACCTCGCGCTGCGGTTCCGGTCCGTGCCCCTCGGCGACGAGCTCGCCAACGCCCGGGACCTGCTCGCCGCCGCGGGGCTGACCGTGGAGGCCGACATCGCCGCCGACGCGGACGAGGCCCCGACGGCGGCCCTCGGGCCGGTCATCCGAGAGACGACGACCAACGTGCTGCGGCACGGGGGCGGGCGGCGCGCACGTCTCACCCTGCGTCGCGAGCCGAGCGGCTGGCGCTACGAGATCGTCAACGACGCGCCGTCGGACCGCCCCGCAGACGCGGACGGATCCGGTCTGGAGGGCATCGAGCGGCGGATCACCGAGGCCGGAGGCACGATCCGGGTGCGCCGCGGGGCGGACGAGTTCGCGCTCTCGGTGCTCGTGCCGGACGGGGGCGTCCGATGATCCGGGTCCTGCTCGCCGACGACGAGGGGATGATCCGCTCCGCGCTCGCGGCCCTGCTCCGGCTGGAGGACGACATCGACGTCGTCGCCGAGTGCGCGGACGGCGACGAGGCGCTGGCGGAGGCGCTGCGTCTGAAGCCAGACGTGTGCCTGCTCGACCTGGAGATGCCGGGCCGAGACGGCGTCGAGGTCGCGGCGCAGCTGGGCCGGTCGATCGCGACCCGCTGCGTGGTGGTGACCAGGCACGCGCGCCCGGGCGTGCTGCGCCGCGCCCTCTCGTCCGGCGTCGCCGGTTTCCTGCCGAAGTCCCGAGGAGCCGACGAAGTGGCTGCGGTCATCCGCCGGGTCGCCGCAGGCTCGCGATACGTCGATCCCGAGGTCGCCGCCGACGCGCTGAGCGACGAGCGCTCGCCGCTGACCGACCGCGAGCTCGACGTGCTGCGTGCGGGGCGCCGCGGCGAGACCACCGGGCAGATCGCGCGGACGCTCTCGCTGGCGCCGGGGACGGTGCGCAACCACATCTCCGCCGTGCTCGCCAAGCTCGGGGCCGCCACCCGCCAGCAGGCGGTGCTCCTCGCCGAGGAGCGCGGCTGGATCTGACCGCCGGGCGGCTGGCGCGACGGAGGACGACGGCTGTCCCGCCGCCCGCGCATCAGCGGTCGAGGAGGCGGTGGAGGTCGCCCGCCGCCGCGAGGAGCGCGACGCTGCGGCGGGAGAGGTCGGCCAGGCGCTGCTCGAGGAGGGCACGGGCGGGGAGTCCACGCCCGTGGGATCGCAGGTCCTCGAGCACCTGCCCGATCGGGGGGATCGGGTAGCCTCCGGCACGGAGCGCCGCGACGATGCGCGCGGAGTGGATCGCGTCCGCGGCGAAGCGACGGACCCGGGTCCGCTCCGCACGCGCGGGGCGGACGAGCCCCTGATCCTCCCAGTGGCGCAGGGCCGAGGTGCGGACGCCGAGGGCATCGGCGAGCTCGCCGATGCCCATCGCGTCCCTGTCGTCGAACGGCGCGTCGTCGTCCCGGAGGATCGCGTCGAGGGACCGGAGCGCCTCCCGCACGCGACGGCGCTCCTCGGCGATCCCGGCATGGAGGTCGTCGAGCATCTCGGCCGCCGCATCGAGGGGCGCGGTGCGGAGGGCGGGCAGGAGCCGACGGGCCGGGACGGGACCGACCGCCGCGGCGAGGGCGCGGTAGGCGCGGAGCGCGAGGAGATGCTCCTGCCGGTAGCGGCGATACCCGTTGGGTCCGCGTGCCGCGGGCGGGATCACGCCCAGCCTCTCCAGATCACGCACCTGCTGGGTCGAGTAGGAGACCATCCGGCCGATCTGCGCGGTGGTGAAGATCCGCTCTTGAGACTTTTCCATGGAGATCCGCTCGCTGTCGTCGCAAAGTCCACATAAGCACATGAAGCGGACTATGGAAGCATGACGATGCAGCAGATCCTCGACGCCGTCCGCGGGTTCGACGGCGTCCTTGTCATGGAACCCCACTCGGCGCCGTTCCCGGAACTCGCGTGGGGCGACGCCTTCTTCTACTACGCACCCGACGGCGTCATGCCGGAACGGACCCAGCCCTACGGGACGATCATCACCAAGGACTATCCCGAGGATGAGACCTCCAGGCTCTCGGCGGGGCGCTTCCGCGTGAACATCCACGTCGGGCGGACGCGGCTCGCGGAGGTGGCCGACCCGGTCGCGGACGCGGCGGGCGTTGACGTCATCGCCCGGCACCCCGTGTACGGAGACGCCGGGTGGGTGTCGGTCGTGAACCCTGGGGCGGCGACGACGGGCACGGTCCTGGCTCTCCTGAAGGAGGCGCATGACGCCGCTCGCGCCCGTACGCGGCGTCGCGCGGAACGAGGGTGACCGTGCCGCGCTCGGCGCAAGCGCTGACCGAGACGCAGCGCCGGACCTTGGCAGCCTACGCCTCCGAATCCCGGTCGTCGCGGCGCGTCAGGGACTGCGAGGTTGCGGACGACGAGACGGCCGGACCGGATTCGTTGGCGGGCGTGCCTCGCTGGGCGGGGTCGTCATGACGGCGCGCCCAGATCAGCGCGACGGCGAAGACACCGAGGAACAGCAGATAGACCAACAGAACCCCGATAGGCAGGTCGAAGCCGAGGGGCGTCGGAATGACGCCGAGGTCGGGTTGAACGTTGTCCCATACGAAATGGAGGGCGATCGCGGCGGCGAGAAACCCGAGCAGGGTTCCCCAGGCCTTGCGCCCACGGACCAGCAGGAGTGCCATCCCCATCCCCGCGAGGCCGGCGAACACGTTGTGCAGCCCGAACCCGATCAGAGCGCGTTCGGCGAGCACCGTCCACGCTTGACTGGCATCGTCGAGGTTGATGACGTAGGTGGTGTCTTCGAAGGCCTCGAACCCGAGACCCGTGAAGTACCCGACGATCAGTCCGTCGAGCGGGCCCCGCAGCTCGCCCCGGATCATCCACAGCAGGGTCGCGGTGATCGCGAGTTTCGTCAGTTCTTCCCCGAACGGGGCGGTCACGGATGACTGCCACGGATTCAGGCCCGCAACGGTCGTCGCGAAGAACGCTCCGAACCCGATCGAGAGCCACCGGAACCGCCACGGCACACGATTCTTCGGGAACAGGGCGATCCCGATGAGGACCAGAACGGCGGCGATGCCGACCCCGCCGGCCCACCCGACCAGGGCCTGAGTCGGCTTGAGGACAATCTCAAGGAGGTATATGGCGGCCCCGGCTGCCGAGATCACCGCCATCACCACGCAGATCCAGGTGGTGGCTCTCTTCACAGGGGGCGTCATCGTAGACACGGCTCTCTCCTTCCTTCCTGGCTTTGCGGATGCTCGGGTCAGACCCGTAAGGGACTGAGCACTTCTCACGAGCAGTTTGCAAGAGCGCGCATTCGGTGCCGCCGTCGCTTATGTGGTTCCCCGTACGGTCCCGGAGAGGGGTCGGAGCCGATCCGCGACGCCGACGAGTCGGTCACAGGTCGGCGCTCTGAGGGCCTCGCGGGGAGACGCGCGGAGCGTCGAGCGTCGCGTCCGCGGCACCGAGCGCGTGCAGGCGCTCGACGAGAGCGCGCTCGGCACGGCGGTACGGGGCGTCGCCGCCGCGGAGCACCGACTCGGCGTTCGCATGCGCGAGCAGGGCCTCGAGCTCGAAGACGAGCTGCCGTGCGTCGTCGAGCCCGGGGAGATCCCCGTCTGCCATCGCTCGGGAGATCGAGATCTCCAGGTACGAGCGCCAGAGCTCCATCGCCTCGGAGACGGCGTCGCGCACGGCGCCCGGGCGCGCCGCGTACTCCGCGGCGACGGCGAGGAAGAAGCAGCCGCCGGTGAACGTGCGCCCGGACGAGTAGTCGATCCAGGCGCGCACCAGGGCGCACAGGCGCGGAAGGCCCCGCGGGTATGCGCGCGCGGGCTCGACCACCACCTCGATGAACACGCGGCGAGCCTCGGCGACGACGGCGAGCTGGAGCTGCTCCTTGGATCCGAACAGGGCCGCGACACCGCTCTTGCTGGCATCGGTCTCGGCCGCGAGCCGGGCGATCGAGACCCCGGTGAGGCCGTCCGTCGACGCGAGCTGGGTCGCGACCGACAAGACGGCTCGGCGGGAGCGGTCTCCCCGCGCCCGGCGTCCGTCGATCGCTGTTGTCATCGCCCCAAGGTATCAGTACGATCGTGCGTATAGATATATGAACGATCGTCCGTATTGTTTGGAGTCGCCATGGATGTCCGGTCCCTCGTCCGCTCGCTCGACCGTCTCTCGCCCGTCCTGGCCGCCGCAGCGACCTATCCCGGGTACATCAGCGCCGGCCGTCGGCTGCCGGTGCGCCCGCGCGACCGGGCGACCCACGACGACGCCCGGCGTCGGCTCCGCGACCTCGGCGGGCACCGCGTCATCGTGTACGAGTGGGGGACCGGACCCCGCGCCGTGCTCATCGTGCACGGCTGGCGCGGGCGGGCCTCGCAGTTCGGAGCGATCATCCGTGAGCTGCTCTTCGCGGGCTACCGCGTCGTCGCCTTCGACGCGCCCGCCTCCGGGGACTCGCCGGGGCGACGCACCCACGTCGGCGAGTACCGCCGGATCATCGACGCCCTGGCGCAGGAGGAGGACGGCGGGAGCTTCCACGCGGTCGTGGCGCACTCGGCCGGAGCGCTGGCCGCGCTCACCGCCGTCGCCGACGGGGGGATCTCGCGGCGCATGGTCGCGATCGCACCGGTGGTCCGGTACTCGGCCCTCAGCGAGGCGTTCGCGCGGGGAGCCGGACTCGGCGAGAAGGCGAGGATCCGGCAGGAGGGATGGTTCACACGGCGGCTGCGGCGCGACGGCGTCGACGCGGCGTCCTACGACCTGCTCGCCCGGGAGCTCCCCGCGGACCTCCGGATCCAGATCGTCCACGATGCCGGGGACGGGCGGTCCGAGGTGGGAGAGAGCCGGCGCCTCGCCGAGCGGCATCCGGGCCGGGTGAATGTGACCGAGAGCACCGGACTCGGGCACACCCGGATCCTCGAGGCGGACGTGACACTCGACACCGTGCTCGAGGCGGTCGGTGCCGTCGCCGTCGCACCCGGCGAGACGACTCGGCCCGGCGTGCCGGCGGCTTCGCGGGCCGGATCAGGACGCGACGCGGCCTGACCGGGGTTGCGTCACGCCGCCGAGGCCGCCAGCCGGAAGCCGACGCCGATCGCGCGCAGATCCTCCTCGTACGCGCCGTGCCGACGTGCGCACCGGGCGAGATCGCGGTCGTGGCGGAACGCGCCGCCGCGCGTGATGTGCGGGTCGAACGCCCAGGACTCCGTCGCGGCGAGCTCAGGCGGCGCGCCCGGATAGGGAGCGTAGAGCGTGGACGTCCACTCATCCACGTTCCCGGCCATGTCGAGGACGCCGAACGGGCTCGCGCCGCCCGGGAACGAGCCCACCGGAGTGGTCGTGCCGAGTCCCAGATCCACGAGGTTCGCCAGCCCGCGACGGTACTCGTCGCCCCAGGGGAACTCGCGCGCGTCGTCGCCTCGGGCGGCCCGCTCCCACTCGTCCTCGGTCGGCAGGCGCACATCCATGCCGGTGCGGCGCGCCGTCCACGCGCAGAAGGCGACCGCCGCATCCCAGGAGACGCCGAACACCGGGTGGTCCGCCGGGCCGTCCGGCAGCGAGCGACCGGTCTCGGCGGCGAAGGGCTCCCACTGCCCGACCGTGACGGGAGTCCGCGCGATCCGGAACGCCGGCACGCGGATCCGCGTGCGCGGGACCTCCTTCACGTACCAGGCCATGGGGACGCCGGTGTCCGAGAACCGCTCGGCGATGTCGGGGAGGTCGTCCGCGGGCGTGCCGCGCAGGAGCGTCCCTGCGGGGATCTCCACCCAGTCGATGGCCTCGTCGGGCATGCGTCCTCCTTGTGAGATCCGGTCATCCCATCCTCCCGGCATCCCGGGGCACGGGCGCCGTTCGTCAGAAGTCCACGGTCGTGAGCGTGGCGAGGTGATCGCTGGCTCCGGCGCGGACGACGGTCGAGGAGACGACGGACAGGCCGCGCTCGAAGACCTGGTCGATCCGCGCGAGCGGGAAGGCCGCGGGCCACGTCAGGCCGAGGCCCGCCTCCGTCGGGCGCACCCAGTCGGCGCTCGCTCGCAGCGGTCCCAGGGCCGGGTCGGTGGGCGTCGCGTTGAAGTCGCCGACCGCGAGGACCCGGTCGGCGTCGTCCGCGGCGATCTCGTCCGACAGCGCGGAGAGCATCGTGTCCCGTGCGTGCTGCTCGCCCGGCCGCAGGGAGGCGGCATGGATCAGGTAGACGCTCAGGGGGCCTGCCGGCGTGTCCGCGACGACGCGCAGGGCGCGGTTCCAGCCGAGCCCGAGATCGAGCGGCTCCGTGTCGACCAGCGGGTAGGCGCTCCAGACGCCGACGGTCCCGATCCGGTACGAGTACGCGAACCGCTGCCCGAGGAGCTCGTCCGCCACCGCGCCGCTCTCGCCGTCGAGCTCGGTGAGCGTCACGATCTGCGCGCCGGTGTCCATCAGCGTGCGAGCGGAGGCGGCGACCCCTCCCGAGTTCGCCTGCACGTTCTGGCTGGCGACGGTGAGGGCGCCGGTGCCGGACCCGGGGAGTGCGGGCAGCGCCGGGATCATCGCGAGAGACCAGACGACGCCCGCGGCGAGCGGGACGAGGACGGCCCGCCGCGCGAGGAGCGCCGTCAGCACGACGGCCACCGCGATCGCGGCGCCCACCCACGGCAGCGTCGCGGCGACCAGCGCGCCGACCTGCCCCGGGAGCATCCCGAGGAGCACCCACACGGCGAGCAGCACGCTCGCCGCCGCCAGGGCGCGCCCTCGGCGCACCGGTCGCGCGCGAGGCGGGGGCGGCGGGGCGTGCACGGCCGCAGGAAGCGTCTGGGTCATGGGTCCTCCGGTCGGGTGCGGCAGGAGCGCCGGACTCCAGGAACGTATCTGATGATCCTGTCCGCCGGATGTCCGTCCTCTGTGGGTCGGATGGACGCACTGTCGGCAGCTCCCGGCACAATGGGGCGCACGGTCGGACCAGCGGAGGGGGAGCATGGAGTCGTTCTGGGATCCGCGCAGTCGCCGCACCCGCCAGCAGCCGGTCGTCGCGGTGAGCGCCAACGACGACGCGCCGGACCCGGCCTCCCCGCGATGGCCGGTGAGCATCCCGGCGGTCGCTCAGGTGCTGCGGGACGGGCTGGATCTCGATCCTGGGGTGACCTTCCTCGTCGGCGAGAACGGCAGCGGGAAGTCCACGCTCGTGGAGGGGATCGCCATCGCGTACGGACTCTCCCCGGAGGGGGGATCCCGCCAGGCGAACCACCGCACCCGGGCCACGGAGTCGCCGCTGTCGGACTGGCTGCGGATCCGACGCGGAGTCGGGGCCGACCGGTGGGGGTTCTTCCTGCGCGCCGAGACGATGCACTCCTTCTACACCTACCTCGAGGAGAACCCGGGGACCGGTCCGGAGCCGGCCTTCCACGAGATGAGCCACGGCGAGTCCTTCCTCGCGCTGCTCGACGCGCGCTTCGACGACCCCGGCTTCTACTGTCTCGACGAGCCGGAGGCAGCGCTGTCCTTCGGCTCGACGCTCTCGCTCATCGCCGTGCTGCGCCGCATCGCCGACGAGGGCGGGCAGGTGCTCTGCGCCACGCACTCGCCGGTGCTCGCCGCCCTCCCGGGAGCGACGATCCTCGAGGTCGGCGACCACGGGCTGCGTCGCGTCGGGTGGGATGAGCTGGAGCTCGTCGCCCACTGGCGCTCGTTCCTGGGGGATCCGTCCCGCTACCTCCGCCACCTGCTCGACTGACGTGCCGTGGGCGGCCGGGGCCAGCCGCGGCGGCGATCCGGAGACCGACCCTCGGTTCTCCCCCTAGACTCGGAGGCGATGTCGCGAAACGGGTGGGTCGTCTGATGGGAGTCGAAGAGGAGCGCCGTCGACTGTCGCGGCCGGCACCGCATCGCGCGATCGTCGCGGTGCTGCTGGCCACGGGGCTCTGCGCGTCGTTCCTGTTCACGCTCGTCGTCCCGATCCAGTCGAAGCTGCCGGATCTGCTCGGCGCCGCCCGCGAGGACACCGCCTGGGTGGTCACGGCCACCTTGCTGGCGTCGGCGGTGGTCACCCCGATCGCGGGACGTCTCGGCGACATGTACGGCAAGCGCCGCATCATCCTGTCGCTGCTGGTGATCACCCTCATCGGGTCCGTGGTCGTCGCCCTGTCGTCGCAGATCCAGGGCGTCGTCATCGGCAGGACGCTGCAGGGCGCGATGGCGGGAGTGATCCCGCTGGGCATCGCGGTCATGCGCGACGTGCTCCCGACCGAGCGCGTGGACGGCGCCGTGGCCATGATGAGCTCGACGCTCGGCGTGGGCGGTGCGCTGGGCCTTCCCATCAGCGCTCTCATCACGGAGTACGCCGACTGGCATCTGCTGTTCTGGGTGACCACCGTGCTGTGCGCGGCCGCGTTCGTGCTCGTGCTCTGGGTGGTGCCGGTCAGCGTCCTGCGCACCGAAGGGCGATTCGACTACCTCGGCGCCGCGGGTCTCAGCATCGCGCTGATCGGCGTGCTGCTCGCCGTGTCGCGCGGCGATCAATGGGGCTGGTCGTCACCGGCGACGCTGCTGAGCGGGTTCGGGGGACTCGCACTCCTCGTGCTGTGGGGCTGGTATCAGCTGCGGGCGAAGGAGCCGCTCCTGGATCTGCGGGTCGCGGCCCGCCGGCCCGTGCTCCTCACGAACCTGGCCTCGGTCGCGATGGGCTTCGCCCTCTTCGCCTCGAACGTGGTGTACCCGCAGCTGCTGGAGCTGCCGCCCGAGTCCGGTGTGGGCTTCGGTCTGCCCCTGATCGCCGCCAGCCTGGTCGTGATGCCGTCGGGCGTCCTGATGATGCTGCTGTCCCCGGTCGCCGGGCGCGTGGCTCACGCGATCGGCCCCAAGGTGCTGCTGCTGGGCGGCGCCGCCGCCCTGATCGCCGCGTACGCGATCACCATCCTCCTGCACAGCGAGGTCTGGCACGTCCTCGTCGCGAACCTCCTGATCGGCGTAGGGATCGGCTTCGGCTACGCCTCGATGCCGATGCTCATCATGCGCTCCGTGCCGCAGAGCGAGACCGGCGCGTCCAATGGGCTCAACGCGCTGTGCCGGTCTCTCGGCACGAGCGCCGCGGCGGCCGTGATGGGCGCCGTCCTCGCGGCGTCCAGCGCCCAGAGCCCGATGGGGCAGCCCACCGAGGACGGATTCCAGCTGGCGTTCCTGCTCGGCATCGGCGCCGCGGCCGTCGCGTTCGTGCTCGCCCTGATCATCCCGACGAAGCCCGCACGCGAACGGCACCCCTCCCTGCCGGAGTGAGGACGTCGCCGGCGGGCGCGGGGCTCAGCCGGCGGTGACGCCGGCGATCGTCACGGGCTCTTTGGGCTTGCCGTCGCCCGCCCCGGTGTCGGTGCCCTTTGCCGCGATGGCCTTGACGACCTCGACGCTCGCCGCGTCCAGGGATCCGAAGACCGTGTAGCTCGGGGCGAGCTGGGTGTCGGCGTAGACCACGAAGAACTGCGAGCCGTTCGTGTCGGGGCCGGCGTTGGCCATCGCGAGGGTCCCGGCCGGGTAGGTCTCCGAACCGGTCAGCTCGTCGGGGAACTCGTACCCCGGCCCGCCGGTGCCCGTGCCGGTGGGGTCGCCGCACTGCAGCACGAAGATGCCGGACGTGGTGAGACGGTGGCAGGGGGTCTCGTCGAAGTAGCCCTGTTGCGCGAGCGACAGGAAGCTGTTGACGGTGCACGGCGCGGCGTCCGCGTCGAGGGACACGGCCAGATCGCCCGCACTGGTGCGGATCGTCGCCGGGACCGTGCCCGACGCGGTCGGCTCCGCGGGCGGCGTGGTCACGTCCTTGGCCGCCGGTCCCGCCGCACCGTAGACGCAGGTGCCCGCGGGCGTGGTCGGTTCCGCGCTGGCGCTGGCGTCGCTGGGCGCACCGGATCCGGCGTCCGTCGGCGCCGCGGGAGTCGTGGAGCATCCGGCGAGGGCGAGCATGGCCGCGGCCGACACCGCGAGCAGGGAACGGCGGGCCAGGGAACGGGGGGCCAGGGGACGGGAGGAGGTGCGCATGCATCGATCGTAGTTCGGCCCGGAGCGCGCGCCCGACGCGGCGAGCCGGGCGCGTGGTGTCACGCCGCGCGTGCGTGGCGGAGCTTCTCCGGGTTCGCGACCTGCCGCAGTGCACGGATCCGACCCGAATCGCCGAGCTCGATCGTCACGACCGCGTCGTGCCCCGAGTAGTGCAGCAGGAGGGCCGTCTCGCCGTTGACCTCCACCAGACCGCCCCGGAGCGGATGGACGGCGTCGTGCGCGCGGGCGCGTTCCACGATCCCCCGCAGGAAGCGCGCGACCTTCTCCGCGCCGAACACCGGGTTGAGCGCGCTGCGGACCCGGCCCCCGCCGTCCGCCCACAGGATCGCGTCGTCTTCCAGGAGGGTCACCACGGCGTCGATCTCGCCTTCCTCGATCGCGGCGACCAGACGGGCGAGGGCCTCCCGGTCCGCGGAGCGCGGCGGCGTCGACGTCGCGTCGATCCGCAGCCGCCGCTCGGCCCGCGAGAGGAGCTGGCGCACCGCCGCCGGGCTCTTCTCCAGGATCTCCGCGATCTCCCGCGTCGGCATGCCGAACGCGCGATGCAGCACCACCGCGGCGCGGGCCTCGGGGGCGAGCTGCTCGGCGAGGTGCAGCAGCGCGTGGGAGAGCAGCTCGCGGTCCGCGATCGCGTCCTCGGGCAGACGCCCGGTCGCCACCGGTTCCGGAAGCCAGTGCCCGACGTAGTCCTCCCGGACCGCGATCTCGGCCCGCAGCCGGTCGATGGAGCGTCGCACGCACATGGTCGTGAGCAGGGCCGGCCAGGACCGCACCTCGCGCGTCCCGGCCCGCTCCTCGCGCAGGGCGTCGATCGCGACCTCCGACACCACGTCCTCGGCGTGCCCGAGATCGCCCAGCATGCGATAGGCGATCCCGAGCAGCCGGCCGCGTTCCCGCTCCCACGCCTGCGCGGCGGGGGAGGAGGCGGTCATGGCCTCCACGCTAGCCCGTGCGGCGGGTGGGCCGGGGATCCGTTCACTCGACCGGATGCTTGTCGTCCACCGGCGGCTCCATCTCGGTCGCGATGGCGATCCGGTTCCACACGTTGATCGTCGCGATCGCGAGCACGAGGGCCCCGAGCTCTCCCTCGTCGAAGTGCTGCGCGGCGGCGTTCCAGATCTCGTCCGTGACGGTCGTGGGCCCAAGCTCCGTCACGGCGTCGGTCAGCGCGAGGACCGCGAGCTCCCGCTCGTCGAACAGGCTCCGGGAGTGCTGCCAGGCCGCCACGGCGTGGAGCTTGCGTTGCGGGATGCCGTGCTTCGCGCCGTCGGTGGCGTGCATGTCGACGCAGAACCCGCAGCCGTTGAGGATCGACGCGCGAAGCTTCAGGAGCTCGTACAGGGTGGTGTCGACGGACTTCCGGGAGTACGCCTCCAATCCGATCACGGCGGCGTAGCCGAGCTTGTTGGTCCGGGACATGTCGATTCGCATCGCGGATGCATCCGTTCCGCCGGCTCGCTCCGGCGGATCTCGCCGGAGGCGTGCACCGGCCTCATGGATGGTGTCGGAGCGGACGCCGGAAGTGTGACAGTCGGCGGTCGATCGACGCGTCAGCCTCGGCCGAGGAGGGCCCCGCCGTTGACCTGGATGATCTGACCGGTTGTCCAGGCGGCGGACGGCCCGGCCAGATACGACACCGCACCGGCCACCTCGTCGGGCGTGCCCGGGCGGTTCATCGGGACCCCGGCGAGGCGCGAGGCGGCGATCTCGGGGGTGCGCCGGCCGTCCCAGAACTCGGTGTCGGGCACGTATCCGGGGGCCACGGCGTTCACCGTCACACCCTCGTCGGCGAGCTGGAGGGCCAGGCCCATGCTCCATCCGTGGATCGCGGCCTTGGCCGCACCGTAGGCGTCCGCGCCACGGAGCCCGGCGATGGAGCTGATCGACACGATGCGTCCCGGTCGTCGCACATGGGGAAGCAGCGCCTCGGTGAGGAGCACGGCCGTGAGGACGTTGCGGCGGAAGTTGGCCTCGTAATAGTCCGCCAGTCCGCTCAGGCCCTCGCCGCGGTCGAGGAGGTTCCCGCCCGCATTGTTCACGAGCACGTCGACCGCCCCGGCCGCCGCGATCTCGGCGGCCGCGCGCTCCACCTGCGCGGGGTCCTCGAGGTCCGCCGTCACGATGTGCACCCGGCGCTCGGGGGCGGCCCGGCGGATCTGCTCGGCGGCCTCGTCCAGGACGGCGGGGCGGCGGCCGATGATCGTCACGTCGAAACCGTCGCGGGCGAGCCGGAGGGCCGTGGCCCGACCGATCCCCGTGCCGCCGCCGCTGATGACCGCGTGCCCGGCCTCGTCCCTCGTCGTCATGACGCCAGCCTAATCAGCCCTCGTCCACGACGGCGAGCCCGTGCCCGCGGAGTCGGCGCCGCTCATGCGCGAGCGTCTCGACCGTCCGTTGCGCTCCGCTGCGGACGTGCGCGCGGACGAGCCCCGCGGCTCGTTCCGCGTCCCGGGCCATGAGGGCGTCCGCGATCTCCCGGTGCTCGTCCCTGGCGCGGTCTCTGGCCTCGTCCGTGCGCACCTCGAGCCACCGCGGCCGCAGGAGCCGCGTCATCGTGCCCGCCAGCCCTTCGGCCAGGAAGACGTTACCGGAGAGCCGGCCGATGATCTCGTGGAAGCCCGCGCCGGGGCGGAGCAGGTCGTCGTCGTCCGTCGCGATCGCGTCGGCGAGCGCGGCGAGGTCGTCGTCCGAGGCGCGGTCGGCGGCCATCCGGACGGCGGCGACCTCGATCGCCTCGCGGTACTCGGCCAGGGCTCGGATCTCGGCCAGGTCGATCGGGGCGACGGTCCAGCCCCGGCCGTCGCGGCGGACGAGGCCATCGGCCTCGAGGCGCAGGAGGGCGGCGCGGATCGGGGTGCGCGACGAGCCGAGGCGATCCTCGAGCCCGCGTTCGGTGAGCTTCTCACCCGGCAGGTGGTCCAGGGTGAGGATCCCGTGTCGCAGGCGGCCGTAGACCGAGGTGTCCCGCGGGAGCCCGGATCGGTGCGCAGTGCTCATCGTGCTCCTCATCGACGACCTTCTTCCTCAGCGCGGAATATGTGGGATACCAATCGGGTGTACCGTAACGATACCCCTCTTGGACGACCTGAAGGAGATCGCGATGGCTTCTGCGACGCCGCGTCGAGCGTGGATGATGCTCTCCCTCGGCGTCGCCGCCCAAGCGGCGGGGACTGTGTTCGTGAGCACCCCGGCCTTCCTGATTCCGCATCTGCATGCCGAGCAGGGCATGTCGCTCGCCGAGGGAGGGCTCCTCGCCGCCGCGCCGACGGTGGGGCTCGTCCTGACGATGGTGCTCTGGGGTGCCCTGGCGGACCGGCACGGGGAACGGATCGTGATCGCCGGCGGATCCGCGCTCACCGCGGTGGCGGCCCTCGGCGCGGCGGCCCTGGCCGAGGATCGCGCGCTGTTGGGGCTGCTGCTGCTCGTCGGTGGCGCGGCCTCGGCGAGCGTGAACGCGGCGAGCGGACGCGTGGTGATCGGGTGGTTCCCGCGCGAGCGCCGAGGGCTGGCGATGGGGGTCCGCCAGATCTCGCAGCCGTTAGGCGTGTCGGTCGCCGCCGTGCTCGTGCCCGCGTTCGTGGGAGGCGCCGGCGTGGGCGCCGCCCTCCTCCTGTCCGCCGTGCTCACCGGTGCGCTCGCGGTGCTGTGCGCCATCGGCATCCGCAACCCGCCCAGGGCCCCGCGGACGGAGGCCGTGCTCGCCCGTCCGGCCAACCCGTACCGCGCCGGGTCGTTCCTGTGGCGCATCCACCTCGTGTCGGCGCTGCTCGTCGTGCCCCAGTTCGCCCTGTCGATCTTCGGCGTCGTCTGGCTCGTGACCGATCTGCGGTGGGACGCCACGATGGCCGGGCTGCTCATCTCCGTCGCGCAGTTCGTCGGCGCACTGGGCCGGATCCTCATCGGGGGCGTCAGCGACCGCGTGGGCAGCCGGGTCCGGGTGTTGCGGTGGGTGGCGATCGCGGGGGTCGCGGTGATGCTGGCGGTCGGCGCCGCCGGCGCGCTGCGCATCGACGCGGCGGCCGCCGTCGTCTTCGTCCTGGCGACGGTGGTCAGCGTGGCCGACAACGGTTTGGCGTTCACCTCGGTGGCCGAGGCGGCGGGCACGTCGTGGGCGGGGCGGGCGCTCGGCGTGCAGAACACCGGTCAGTTCCTCGTCGCATCCGCGGTGGGTCCGGCGGTCGGCGCGCTGATCGGACTGGTGGGGGCGCCGGTGGCCTTCGCCCTGCTGGCGGCGGCGCCCGCGGTCGCGCTGCCCCTGGTCCCGCGCGAGGACCGCCACGATCTCGCGGAACCCGTCGGTTCCCTCCCCGTCGCGCCTGACGGAGGGATCAGAACCCCGTGAGCTCGACCTCGTGCATGACCTCGACGGGACGGTAGCCGAACGCCTCGTTCGTGCGGTACATCGCGGTGTTGGCAGGGTCGGTCCAGGTGTAGACGACACGGCACTCGGGCGCCTCTTTCCGCAGCCGCGCGAGCGTGTCCCGCTTGAGCGCCCCGCCGAGTCCGTGTCCGCGGTGGGCGGGCATCACGAGCGTGTCGTCCTGACGTGCCACGCGCGCGTCATCCCTCGGGGTCATGAGGACGGAGTACCCCGCGAACTCGCCGGTCGAGCGGGAGCGGGCCGCCGCCACGAACGAGCGCCAGCTCGCGGATGTGCGCTCCTCGGAGACCCGCAGGCGCTCCTCGTCGAGGACGATCGGATCGATGTTGATCTCGCCCAGGGGGACGTCGGCGTTCATCTGGTTGCGCATCGCCAGGTACGCCGGGAGGAACTCCTCGGGGCAGCGGTCGGTCCAGCCGAGGATCTCGTAGGCCCCATCGGGGCGGGACGGGGCGGTCGATGCCGCGGGACCGTCCGCCCCGGGGACGTCGAGACGCAGCACGTGCTCCGTGTGGACCACCCGGTAGCCGAGGGCCTCGGCGAACACGGCGCGGGTGCCGCTCGCATCCATCGGTCGGGAGACCTCGGTCAGGATCGTGCGGCGCCCCGCCTCCCGGCACTCCGCGACGAGACGCTCGTGGAGCGCGCGGCCGATGCCGCGTCGCCAGACCGGCGGGAGAACGCCCAGCGCGAGCGTCGCCAGGTGCGGATTGTCGGCGAGGGAGAAGGCGAGCTCGGCCGCCCCCACCGGCTCACCCCCCCCATCTC
This sequence comes from Microbacterium resistens, assembly GCF_021172025.1. Lineage (NCBI taxonomy): Bacteria > Bacillati > Actinomycetota > Actinomycetes > Micrococcales > Microbacteriaceae > Microbacterium > Microbacterium resistens. The sequence continues at coordinate 2,165,535 of NZ_CP082781.1, read as the reverse complement.
CGCCAGGAACCACCGGCGCTCGGCGTACGGCGACGGGGACTGTGCCCGGGCGAGCAGGGCGTGCTCCGGTTCGGGCACCGCGTCGGAACGGCCTTCGCGGTACGCCGCATCCAGGATGCGCCAGACGGCGCGCAGCTGTTCGGATCGGTCGGCGGGCACGCGGCGCACCGTGACCGGCGGTGTCATCGAGCGCCGCCGTCTGCGTCCTCCGCATCGGGCGACGGATGCTCCCAGCCCTGCGGGTCGTGGAAGACCTCGAGGCGGATGCCGTTGTCGTCCTCGACGAACGACGCGTAGTACTCCGGAGTGAAGCGCGGATACTCCTTGGGCTCGCGGACGGCGGACCAGCCGGCCGACAGCGCGACGCCGTGGATCCGGTCGACCTCGGCGCGCGACTCGACGCGGTAGGCGAGGTGCTGCCATCCGACGCGGCCGTGCCGGTGCGGCGCGGTCCCCTCCTCGCGCGCGGGATAGAGCAGGATCTCGGGGACGACGCCGGTCCAGAACGCGAGGTCCTCCGCGTCGTGGGTGCGGCGGTAGCCGAGCGCGGCGAGGACGGGGTCGAACTGTGCGGACGCGGAAGGGACGTGGTCGACGGTGATCCCGAGGTGGTCGATGCGGGCCATACGGGGCAGTCTCCCACGGACCGCGGACGCGGCCGTGCGGTCGGCGCGTCAGTCCTCGGTGGTCGCGACCATCCAGTCGATCCCGAACCGGTCCGTGAACATCCCGAACAGGCCGCCCCAGGGCGCCGGGGCGAACGGCATGGTGATCGAGGCGCCGTCGGTGAGCCGGTCCCACGCGGCGCGCAGCTCGTCCGCATCGGGGCCGCTCAACGAGACGGCGACCCCCTGCGGCGCGGCGTACGGCATGGCGCTCGGAGTGTCGGAGGCCATGAGGACCAGTCCGTCCGGCGTGGTGAGCTGCGCGTGCATGACCAGCGACGCCTCGTCGGGGCCCTGGACCATGTCGGGGAAGGACTCGAAGGTCGAGATGTCGAGCTCGCCGCCGAGCGCGCCCTGATAGAACTCCATCGCCTCGCGGGCGTTGTCGCGGAACGAGAGATACGGGTTGAGGTTCGCCATGATGCTCCTTCGACAGACGCGACGGTCGTCGCGCACGCTCAGTCTCCGCCCGGGCCCGGGTAACCGCAATGGGCTGTCCGCACATGGCCAGCGCCGGTCCGCCGGGGCCGATGCGCCTGGCAGAGTGGGGACATGACCGCCGTGACCCTCATCCGTTCCGCCACCCTCTCCGACGTCGCCGAGTACGCCTACGCCGCCACCGCGCCGAAGGACGCGCGGCTGATCTTCCTCGCCGGCGCCTGCCCGCTCGAGGACGACGGCTCCACCGCCGCCGTCGGCGACTATGCGGGGCAGGCGGCGCGATGCGTCGAGACCCTGCGGCGCGCGCTCGCCGACGCCGGCGCATCGATGACCGACGTCATCAGCACACGCGTCCTCGTCGCCTCGTCCTCCCAGGCCGACCTCGTCGCGGCCTGGGAGGTCGTGCGCGACGCGTTCGGCGCTCACGACGTCCCCAGCACGCTGATGGGCGTCACCGTGCTGGGGTACGACGACCAGCTCGTGGAGATCGAGGCGGTGGCCGCCGTCGTCGACGAGTCCTGAGGCTCGGACGGCATCGCGGACTCCGCCTCACCGTCCCGCCCTCAGCGCCTGCCAGAGCACGGCCCAGTCCTCCGCGGCGAGGTCGCGCGGCAGAGCGCGCGATCCCACCCCCGCGCGGCCCAGCGCGCCCCGGGCGTCGGCGAGCGGGCGCCCCGCGGCGTGCGCGACGATGCGGTCGAGGCCCCGGCCGGGTGCGGTGAACGCGGCACGCACGAAGCGCTCGTACCCGTGCTGCTCCCGGCGTGGCAGGAGAGGGTCGGGCCGGCGGGCGATCCCGAGGATCCCTCCGTCGACCGAGGGCACCGGACGGAACCGCCCGCGCGGCACGCGTCCGTGGAGGGCGAAGGTGAACCACGGTGCCGCCTGCGCCGTGAGCATCGTCGCCCCTCCCACGCCCGCGCGCTTGCGGGCGACCTCCCACTGGGTGAGGAGGACGGCGTGCCGCCACTGCCCGGAGGTGAGGATGCGACGCAGCAGCGGCGTGGTCAGGTGGAACGGGATGTTGCCCACGAGCACCGGCGCGTCCAGGCGCGCCCGCAGGGCGTCGCCGTGATGCACCGCCAGGGGCGCGCCGGCGAACCGCTCCCGGAGTCGACGGACGCGGTGCTCGTCGATCTCCACGGCGGTGACGGGGCGTCCCAGACGCAGCAGGTGGGCGGTGAGCGCGCCGTCTCCCGGACCGATCTCGAGGATCGGGCCACGGGTCGCGGCGACCAGGTCGGCGATCGACCGGGCCGTGGGCGGGTGCGCGAGGAAGTTCTGCCCGAGCTCGTGGCGTCCGCCGTGACGGGAGCGCGGCTCGTCGGACGACGGCACCTCGGGCGGCGCCGGAGGTCGGACGCGGGTCGATCCGCTGCGGTGACGGGAAGGGGTCGGGCGAGGGGGACGAGAGGACGGGGGATGACGACGCATGGCGCTCTCCAGGGTTGAGGGGAGCACCCGGAAGGGTCACCGGGACGACGGCGTGCGGCGTCTCAGAGAGGACGCGCGGAGGCACGCGGACCGGTGAGACCGTGCGGGTGCAGGTCGACCGGCGTCGGCGCGAGAGGCTGGGCTAGCGAAGCGTCAACGCGCCGTCAGGCGCGGCGGTCGCGGTAGCCGTAGAAGCGCACACCGACGTGAGCGCTGCACAGAGTTCCCATGGCGTCGAGTGTACGCGATGCCTGCGCCGGGCCGCGACCGCGCGGGCACAGGCGGCGCGGACGACGTCTGGTCCCGGCGCCCGTCGTCGTGCGCCGCGTCCGCGGGCATCGACCGCGGACGGCCGTCGTGGAGGGCGTCAGAGCGCGCGGATGCGCAGCAGGTCGCGGATCCGGGGCCACGCGAGCAGCCCGAGCGCCCGGTCCGCGGCCTCGTTCCCTCCCCGCTGCATCCGGGTCCCGCCGGCGGGCGGTCGCTCTCCGGGGAGGACGAGCCGATGCCCGGCATCCGGGTGGGCGATCACGGCGGTGTCGAGCCCCGCGGCACGACGGCGGCGGACGATACGCTGGGCGAAGGCATCGCTCGGCCACACCCGGTCGTCCCCTCCGTGGACGAGGAGCACCTCGCCGTCGATCCTCTCCACCGGGATCTCCGGGCTCTCCGCACCGGCGGCGGCCCGTTCGTGGGCGGCGAGGCTCCGCTCGTACAGCGAGCGGAAGGCGGGAGGGTCGGTCTCCGGGGTCCAGTCGCCGTCGAACGGCACGGCTGCGAGGGCCCGCCCGCCGCGGGTCCAGTGCGAGGACCAGCCGCCGTCGAGGAGACCGGGCCAGACGACGGAGCTGGGCGCGATGGCGATCACGGCGTCCACGGGCTCGGCGGACGCGGTCAGGAGCACCGCCTCGGAGCCGAACGACGTCCCCATCAGGACGACGCGGTCGTGATGGTGGCGCAGGGACTCGGCCTCTGCCGCGAAGATCTCCAACGGCACCTCGTGCGGGGCGGGGCGCTGCGCCGCGCCGCCGAACCAGCGGATGGTCCTGGCGTGCACCCCCTGGCTCGCGAGGAGCTCGGCCCGCGCGGTCTCCATCCGACCGCTGGAGCCGGCGACGATCAGGACCGCCGTGCCGTTGGGCCTCGCCGGGCGCGCGTCGACGCGATCCTCGTCCTGCACGTACCGCCCGGTCATGGCACGGCCGTGTCGACCGTCTCGCGCGGAGGGTTGTGCATGAACTCGATCCGGATCCCGTTGTCGTCCTCCAGGAAGGAGGCGTAGTACCGGTCCGAGAAGCGCGGATAGAGCTTCGGTTCGCGGACGACGTTCCACCCCGCCTCCACGGCGATCGCGTGCAGACGGTCCACCTCCTCGCGGGAGTCGACGGCGAAGGCGAGATGCTGCCAGCCGACGCGGCCGTGGCGGTGCGGGCCGCTTCCGGGCTCGCGGGCGGCGAAGACGATGAACTCCGTCTCGCCTTCCTTCCACCAGGCGGACGACCCTTCGATGTCGCTGCGCTCGAACCCCAGTGCGGTCATAACGGGATCGAACTGCGCGATCCCTCGGGCGAGATCCTCGACGCTGACGCCGAGGTGGTCGAAGACGGGCATGGGCGCCAGTCTGGCGGATCCGTGCCCGATCTGCACACTGCGTCCCGATCACCACAGCGATCCGCGGAATCCGTGTGCGGAACGGGACCAGGGGTGCCGATCGCGGCCGGCGACTCAGTGCGGGGCGTGGTACTCGGCCTCGCCGCGCTTCCAGTACCCCTTCACGACCGCGCGCGAGGTGTCGACGCCCCAGCGCTCCAGCAGCGCACGGCCGGGCTTGACGACGGCCTGCTCGGCGGCGATGAAGCAGAACGGGTCCGCCGCGACCGCGTCGTCCTCGGCCAACCCGTCGAGGTACCGGATCAGGGCGGTTCCCGCGGGGGCATCGCCGCGGTGCAGCCACTCGACCGCCACGGGGGCGTCGACGGCCAGTTCGGTCTCGGCGGATCGGGTCTCGATCACGATGCGGGCCGGGGCGGAGGCCGGGATGAGCGCGGCGAAGCGGCGGATCGCCGGGATCGCCGTCTCGTCCCCGGCGAGGAACCACCCCTCGGGCGAGCCGGTCAGGACCGCCGAACCCCGGGGTCCGCCCACGCCGATCCGCGCGCCGAGGGGCGCGGTCGCGGCCCAGGGCGCGGCCACGCCCTCGTCGCCGTGCACGGCGAACTCGACGTCCAGCCAGTCCTCGCCCCAGGCGAGCGGCGTGTACTCCCGGCTCGGCGACGCCCGCAGCTCCTCCACGGTGTCGGGGATCGTGTCCGGGAAGAAGAGTCGCATGTGGTCGTCGGCACCGGGGGAGTCGAAGCCGGCCAGGTCCGCGCCCTGGAGGCGCACCCGCACGTACTCCGGGGTCACCCACTCGCGCTCGGCGAGCGCGACGGTGCGGAAGCGGAGGTCGAGCGGGCGCCGCTCGATCGTGAACGAGGGGGTCGGGTTCGACGAAGTCATATCCGTAGGTTAGCCTGAATCCGTCAGGTTAGGGTTGGCTTACCTACATATCGGTGCCGCCTGCCGACGACCCTCGCACAGCAGCAGAACAGGAGTCCTTCCATGTCCGTGCCCAGAACGCTCACCGCCGCCGGTGTCGGCCTCGTCTCCCTCCTCGCGATCGCCGGATGCTCGGCCGCACCCGCCGCGGAGCCGACGACCGTCCCGAGCAGCGCGTCGAGCACCGTCACCGTCGAGGACAACAACGGCGAGCACACCATCGCCACCCCGCCCTCGTCGGTCGTCGCCACGGACAACCGCACGTTCCAGACGCTCAACGACTGGGGCATCGAGCTCTCCGCCGCCGCGGTCTCGTTGATGTCGGACGGTAACCCGTACACCAAGGACGACAAGATCATCGACCTGGGAACGCACAACGAGCCCGACCTGGAGGCGGTCGTGGCCGTCGAGCCGGACCTGATCATCAACGGTCAGCGCTTCAGCCAGTACCACGACGACTTCGCCCAGCTCGTGCCGGACGCGACCGTGCTCGAGCTCGACCCGCGCGAGGGCGAGCCCTTCGACGAGGAGCTCAAGCGCCAGGTCACCGTGCTCGGCGAGGTCTTCGGCAAGCAGAAGGAGGCCGACGCGCTCGTCAAGGACTTCGACAAGGCCGTCGAGCGGGCCAAGAAGGCGTACGACTCGTCCCAGAGCGTCATGGGAGTCATCACCTCCGGCGGCGAGATCGGCTACGTCGCCCCGACCGTCGGCCGCACGCTCGGCCCCGTGTTCGACTTCCTCGACCTGACCCCGGCCCTCGAGGTCGCCGACTCGTCGACCGACCACCAGGGCGACGACATCTCGGTCGAGGCGATCGCCGAGTCGAACCCGAGCTGGATCCTGGTGATGGACCGCGACGCCGTGTTCGCCGCCGACCAGCCGGACTACAAGCAGGCCGCGCAGATCCTGGAGAGCTCGGAGGCGCTGAAGAACGTCACCGCGGTCAAGGAGGGGCACATCATCTACATGCCCACCGACACCTACCTGAACGAGGGCATCCAGACCTACACGACCTTCCTCAACGACTTCGCGGACGCGCTCGAGAAGGCCGCGAAGAAGTAAGGACGAAAGAACGCCTGAGGCGGCGGCGTCCGGACCGCTCCGGACGCCGCCGCCGACTCGCCCCCATGACCTCCGCCACCGCTTCCCCCACGCGCTCCCGCGGCCGGCTCTTCGACGTCCGGCTGCTCATCGGCGTCCTCGTCGTCGCCGTCCTGCTCGCCGCCTCCCTCGCCGTCGGCGTCTACGACATCGCCGGCTCCTCGGACGGCGCCGAGATGTTCCAGATCACCCGCATCCCGCGCACGATCGCGCTCGTCCTCGCCGGCGCCTCCATGGCGATGGCCGGGCTCGTGATGCAGATGCTCACCCAGAACCGCTTCGTCGAGCCCACGACGACCGGCACGACCGAGTGGGCAGGGCTCGGGCTCCTCGCCGTGATGATCCTCGTGCCCAACGCCCCGCTCCCGCTGCGGATGGCGGGGGCGATCCTCGCCGCGTTCGTCGGGACCATGGTCTTCTTCCTGTTCCTGCGTCGGGTGACGCTCCGCTCCTCCCTCATCGTCCCGATCGTCGGGATCATGCTGGGCGCCGTCATCGGCTCCGTCTCCACCTACGTCGCGCTCTCGACCGACACGCTGCAGAGCCTCGGGGTCTGGTTCGCCGGCAGCTTCACCTCCGTCCTGCGCGGACAGTACGAGATGCTGTGGATCGTCGCGATCGTGGGCGTCATCGTGTTCGTCGTCGCCGACCGGCTCACCGTGGCCGGGCTCGGCGAGGAGATCGCCACGAACGTCGGCGTGAACTACGACCGGATGATCCTGCTCGGCACCGTCCTGATCGCGGTGGTCACCGGCGTGGTGACCGTCGTGGTCGGAAACCTCCCGTTCCTGGGCCTCATCGTGCCGAACCTCGTCTCGATGATCCGCGGCGACGACCTGCGCAGCAACCTGCCGTGGGTCTGCCTGCTCGGGATCGGCGTGGTGACCCTGTGCGATCTGATCGGACGGACGATCATCATGCCGTTCGAGGTCCCGGTGTCCCTCGTGCTCGGGATCGTGGGCGCGGTCGTCTTCGTCCTGCTCCTGCTGAGGCAGCGTCGCCGTGGCTGAGGCGATGCGGACCCGCGCGCTCCCGGCGCCCGCGCGGTCGTCCGGTGCGCTGCCGGCGCGGCACACCCGGCGGCGCTTCGTGATCGTGGTGTCGGTCCTCGCGGTGCTCGCGCTCGGCTTCGCCTTCGGGATGCTGGCGTGGGGGAACCCGATGCCCGTCGGCTCGGAGGGGTTCTGGCGGATCGCGAACCGGCGATGGAACAACGTGATCGTCATCGCGATCGTCGCCGTCTGCCAGGCGGTCGCGACCGTCGCGTTCCAGACCGTCACCACGAACCGCATCATCACCCCGTCGATCATGGGGTTCGAGTCGCTCTACCGCGCGGTGCAGACGACCTCGGTCTACCTGTTCGGGATCGCGGGGCTCGTCGCGATCCAGGGGCTGTGGCAGTTCACCCTCCAGATCGCGATCATGGTCGGGCTGGCGATGCTGCTCTACGGGTGGCTCCTCACGGGTCGCTACGCGAACCTGCAGATCATGCTGCTCGTCGGGATCGTCATCGGCGGCGGTCTCGGGGCTGTCGCCACGTTCATGCAGCGCCTGCTCACGCCCAGCGAGTTCGACGTGCTGGCGGCGCGGCTCTTCGGGAACGTCTCCAACGCGGATCCCGCGTACCTGCCCCTCGCCATCCCGCTGTGCGTGGGGGCGGCGGCGCTGCTGTGGGCACGCGCTCGCCGGCTGAACGTCATGGCGCTGGGGGCGGACACCGCGACGTCCCTGGGGCTGAACCACCGGCGGGAGCTCATGGTGGTGCTGTTCCTCGTCGCGGTGCTGATGGCGACGTCGACGGCGCTGGTCGGGCCGATGACCTTCCTCGGGTTCCTCGTCGCCACGCTCGCCTATCAGCTGGCCGACACCTATGACCACCGCCTGGTCTTCCCTATCGCGGTGCTGACCGCGTTCACGATCCTCACCGGGGCCTACTTCGTGATGCGCAACGTCTTCTCCGCGCAGGGCGTGGTGTCGATCATCATCGAGTTCGTCGGCGGTCTCGTCTTCCTCATCGTCATCCTCAGAAAGGGGCGTCTGTGATCACGCTCGAGGGCGTTCGCCGCCAGTACAGCACCGAGGTCGGGATCGGACCCGTCGACCTGCGGATCCCGCGGGGCGGGGTCACGGCGCTCATCGGTCCCAACGGCGCGGGCAAGTCGACGCTGCTGACCATGGCCGGCCGGCTGATGGGGATGGACGCGGGGGCGATCGAGATCGCCGGGATGGACGTGGCGCGCACGCCGTCCAAGGATCTGGCGAAGATCGTCTCGATCCTCCGGCAGGAGAACCACTTCGTCACCCGGCTGACCGTGCGCCAGCTCGTGGGCTTCGGCCGGTTCCCGTACTCGAAGGGGCGGCTGACGCGCGTCGACGAGGAGATCATCAGCCGCGCGATCGACTTCCTGGAGCTCGGCCCGCTCGAGTCGCGCTACCTCGACGAGCTCTCCGGGGGCCAGCGTCAGCGCGCGTACGTGGCGATGGTGTTCGCCCAGGAGACCGAGGCGGTGCTGCTCGACGAGCCGCTGAACAACCTGGACCTCCGCCACGCCGTGCAGATGATGAAGCACCTGCGCCGAGCGGCGGAGGAGCTCGACCGCACGATCGTGGTGGTGCTGCACGACATCAACTTCGCCGGGCACTACGCCGATCACATCTGCGCGATGAAGGACGGGCGCGTGGTGGAGTTCGGCCCGCCCGCGCAGATCATGACCGACGAGGTGCTGACGCGGGTCTTCGACACTCCCGTCCGGGTCGTCGACGGCCCGCACGGCCCCCTCGCGGTCTACTACTGACCCGCGACGGCTGACCCGGGACGTCCGCATCGACGCGGTGGTCGAGTGGTCAGTTTCTGTGGGTTCCCGGCCCGCGAACCCGCAGAAACTGACCACTCGGCGGGGAGGGCGGCGACGGGGGAGGGGGCGGCTAGAGCTGGATGCCGTTGTCCTCGTCGTTCACACCGGTGTTGCGCCCGCGGCGGGTCTCGAATCCGAGGAACCAGATCGTCCAGATGAAGGCGGCGAGGACGAGCGCGAGGACGACGTTCTGCAGGATGAGTCCCACGACGATCCCCAGCACGAGGAAGCCGAGCGTCACGAGGATCCGGAGGCCGGTGCGCCGCGGAGTCTGCATCCCGCCAGTCTAGGCGTCGCCGTCACGGCCTCGTCCGGCGCCGAAACCCCCTCTGCCCGCTGCCCCCTCGGCCAGCCCGAACCCTCGTCCGGCGCCGAAACCCCCTCTGCCCGCTGCCCCCTCGGCCAGCCCGAACCCTCGTCCGGCGCCGAAACGCCCTCTGCCCGCCGAGACCCCCGCTGAAACGCGTATCTACGCGGGGGTGTCGGCGAGGAGAGGGGGTTTCGGGTGAAGCGGCGGTCAGCGATCGCGGTGGTCCTCGGGGGCCAGGCGCGGACCCCGCCGGGGCTCGACGACGCCGCTGGCGAGGATCATCCGGATCGCGCGCTGGCGCTGACCCGCCCACGGGGCGAGGAGGGCGATCATCCCCTCGTCGTCCGTCCTGCTGCCGGTGAGGGCGTAGCCGATCTCGTGCGCGAGGTGGTAGTCGCCGACGCTGACGGCGTCCGGATCGCCGAGCGCGCGGATCCGCGTCTCGGCCGAGGTCCAGGCGCCGATCCCGGGAAGGCTCGTGAGGACCGCGTCCCGCGCGGCGCCGCCCGCCGCCTGCAGCACGGCGGAGGCGATGCGCTCGCCGCGTTCCGCCGCACGCACGATGGTCCGCGACTGCGGCGGCTGGACGCCTGCGCGGTGCCAGGCCCACGAGGGGATGCGCCGCCATCCGGCCGGATCGGGCGGCGCGGACAGGGGGCGCGGCGTGGGGCCAGGGGCGCGCTCGCCGAAGCGGGACACCAGGGCGCGCCAGGCGCCGAAGGCCTGCATGGCCGTCACCTTCTGCTCCAGGATGGAGCTCGCCAGGGCGTCGAATACCTGGTCCGTGCGAGCGAGGCGGAGGCCCGGGTTCCGTCGGGCCGCCTCAGCGACGAGCGGGTGCGCGGAGGCGTCGAAGCCCGCGGCGTCGTCCGCGGCGCCGCACAGCCGTGGCACCTGGTCGAGTGCGTGCCCGGCGCCCGGCCCCCACGCGGTCGCCCTCACCTCGCCCGAGACGGCGCGCAGCGCCAGGGTCGCCACACCGGCGGGGGTGCGGGACGCCCGCCAGATCACCGGTCCGTCGACCGCCATCGTCGGGTCCGTCCCGCCGCGACGGAGCACCGCCACCGTCGCATGCAGATCGAGCGGGTGGCGCGAGCGATACACCGTCTCGCTCGGACGCTCCGTGTGCCGCGGCGTCGGGAGGGGCCCGGTGCGCGCGGTGCGGACGATCGTCATGCGATCACCCTACGTCGGCGCGGCGACATCGTCCGCTCGGCCGGCTCGCCGGCATCACGGACGAGGCGCGGTCGGCCGTCCGGGAGCCGACATGCCGTCGATCCGGCACGACTCCCATGCGCGGTGCCGGGACCACTGCGATCGCACGGAACCCGGCGCGGACGCCGCGGCCCGGCGGATCAGAAGCGGCCCGGCGGGTCAGAAGCGGTCGGGCGAAGGGGTGCCGTGGCCGTAGCGGATGACGACGTCGGCGTGACGGTCGAAACGGTATCCGACCCCGCGCACCGTGCGCACGATGTCCTCGTACCGGCCGAGCTTGGCCCGCAGACGGCGCACGTGGACGTCGATGGTGCGCTCGCCCGGGGTCTCGTCCTCGGGGGCCTGCCACAGGGCGGACACGAGCTCGCTGCGCTCGATCGTGCTGCCCTCGCGGAGAACCAGGTACTGCAGCAGCTCGAACTCCTTGTAGGTGAAAGAGGCGGACCCTCCGTCGATGAGGACGCGCTTGCGGGAGATGTCGACCACGACGCCGCCCTCGTCCTCGTCGCGCTCCTCGGCGGCGGCCTTGGAGCGCGCGATGGCGCCGGGCTCGTGCAGGGCGAGACGGACGACGTCGAGATCCCGGCCGCCGGCGGTCTGCGGGGCGAGGGCGACGGTGGCGTGCGTCTCGGCCTCGGGCGCGAGCTCTGCGAGGGTGCGGCGCAGGGCGTCGACGAGGAGGGGCAGGCTGACCCCCGCGGTCGCCGCCTTCAGCTCGTCGATGCCGACGTAGAGGGCGAAACCGCGCGGGGCACGGGTGGTGGGAAGCTGGGCGGCCGAGGATTCGGCGGGGGCGTCGATCTGAGTGTTCGGCACGACGTGGAGACGGGTCGGGGCGGTGGCGGGACGCTCGAGGAGGGCGGTGTTCGACATGATGATGAGTCCTTGGGAACGGACCCGGCGACGTCGGTCGTCGATGGTTCGAGTGAGGACGACGCGTCGCTGACGGGTCTGATGTGTTGCGGAAGTGACCGGTAGGGCCGGGGCGAGCACGCGGGTGGGTGCTCGGTGACTCAGCTCGCGAAGATCACGACAGAGCGAGTCGGGCGGGTGGCTGAATCGTTCAGCAGCACATTCGGCAACACATGCCAACGCGGCCGGCCATCATCATGCCGGTCGTCCCGTTCGCCTCCTGGGCGGACATGGGGCGTGCGTTGGTGGTCATGGGGCCGATTATTACCGACGGTGTCCGCATGTGTCAAAACGGGCTCTCCGCGGAGATGAGCACATACGAGGCGAACCGGCCCCCGACCCCGGCGGCGGGGCGTAGCGTGGCGGCGTGACGAAGACGGATGACACCGAGTACCTGGTGACCAAGGAGGACGACGCGTCGCGGTACACCCTCACCCGCGGCGGGGAGCTGCTGAGCGTCCTGGACTTCCGCGACGACGGGCGCACCATCGCGCTCACCCGCGCCTTCACCATCCCGACGTTCCGCGGCTCCGGGCATGCGGCACGGGTCGTGGCGGGCGCGGTGGCGGACATCGCCGCGCGCGGGGACCGGAAGGTCGACGCCGTGTGCTGGTACGTCGCGGACTGGTTCGCCGCGCACCCCGAGCACGCCTCCCTCCTGCGTGTCCGCTGACGGCCGCGCGGCGGGGACACGGCCGAGGCGGGGTGCGTAACACAGCGTCATGATCGCCGCGCGCCCGGCCGGGGCACGGCCGAGACAGGCGGCGCCACGGGATGCGAGGATGACGGCATGAGACTCGCCGAGGCCCTGGCGGCGCGCGCGGACCTGCAGCGCCGCATCGAGCAGCTCCGATCCCGGATCGCGACGAACGCGCGGTTCCAGGAGGGGGAGGAGCCCGCGGAGGACGCCGGCGCGCTGCTGGCGGAGGCGGAGGAGGCGCTGGAACGCCTCCGCGACCTCATCCGACGGATCAACGCCACCAATGCAGGCCTCGATCTCGGCGCCGACGGCACCATGACCGACGCGCTCGCGGCGCGCGACGTGCTGCGCCTGCGGCACGCCCTTCTCACGGAGGCGGCCGCCGCCGCGTCCGGCTCCAACGGGCTGATGCGGCAGATGCGCTCCGAGCTGCGCCAGTTCCCCGCGCTGCCCGTCGCCGAGCTGCGCGCCCGGGCCGACGATGTCGCGCGCGAGCTGCGCGAGCTCGACACGCGGATCCAGCAGGCCAACTGGACCAACGATCTGAGGGAGTGAGGTCGAGCGGACGGAAGTCGGTAGTCCGAGGAAGCGGGCACGAACCCTGCCGGAGGGTCAATCCGGCCCTGTCGGGCGGAGGGCAGCCCCTGTCTCGCACAGCGCAGCCCCGCACCCCGCACAGGTGATCGCGCACCGCGCAGGTCGCACCACCGTGTGCCGGTCCTCGGACGAGGGCGGGTCAGGGGATCTTCCGTCCGGTTCCCCGGAGCGGGCGCGGCGCCGCGTCCCCGACCCGCGGGGCGGCGGACGGGTTCGCGGCACGCCTCAGCGGCGATGTCGGACCCTCTCCGTACCGTGGGTGGCATGAGGATCCTGCACACCTCCGACTGGCACATCGGCCGCACGTTCCACGGGCACTCGACGCTCGCGGCGCTGGCCGAGGTGCTGGGCGCGCTGGTCGCGCAGGTGCGGGAGCACGATGTGGACGTCGTCCTCCTCGCGGGGGACGTCTTCGACTCGGCGACCCCGGCCGCGCCGGCCTACACGCTGCTCACGGACACCCTCGCCGCAGTGCACGACGCCGGAGCGCAGATCATCGTGACCAGCGGCAACCACGACTCCGCCGCCCGGCTCGGCTTCCAGTCCCGGCTGCTGCGCGAGGGCATCCACGTCGTCACGGACCCGCGGGGGATCGCCACGCCGATCACGATCGAGGACGAGCACGGCCCCGTGCGGTTCTTCGGGCTGCCCTACCTCGAGCCGGCGATCGTCCGTCAGCACTGGGCCGAGGACGCCGAGGCGCCCCCGCTGCGCACGCAGGCGCAGACCCTGGCGCACGCGATGTCGCTCGTGCGGACGGGGCAGGACGCGCACCCCGGGCGATCGGTCGTCGTCGCGCACTGCTTCGCCGCCGGAGTGGACGCGACCGTCGGGCTGGAGCGGGAGATCCGACAGGGCGGGATCGACATGGTGCCGCTGTCCGTGTTCGACGGCGCGGACTACGTGGCGCTGGGGCACATCCACGGGCGGCAGACGCTGAGCGAAGGCGTCCGTTACGCGGGCGCGCCGCTGCACTACAGCTTCGGCGAGCAGCACAAGGAGCGCGGTTCCTGGCTGGTCGAGCTCGACGCCGACGGGCTCGCGGACGTCACGTGGCTCGCCCTGCCGGTGCCGCGGCGGCTCGTGACCCTGACCGGACCGCTGGACGAGATCCTCTCCGAGGAGAACGCGGCGGCGCACGCGGACGACTGGGTCTGCGCGGTCTACACGGACGCCGTGCCTCAGCACGAGCCGATGCGGCGCCTGCGCGAGCGCTTCCCCTTCTGCGCACTGGTCCAGCACCAGCCGGCCGGCGCGGACGCCCGCGACGAGCGCTCGTACGCGCAGCGGCTGCGGGCCGCCCTCACCGACACGGACCGGATCGACGCGTTCCTCTCCCACGTGCGCGCGGGCGTCGGGCCCAGCGAGGCGGAACGGCTCCTGATCCAGGAGGTCGTGGACGACCGGGTCCGGGCAGAGGCACTCGTCTAGTGCGACTGCATCGTCTGGAGATCGAAGGCTTCGGGCCGTTCCTGCGCCGTCAGGTCATCGACTTCGACGCCTTCTCGGACGACGGCATCTTCCTCATCGCCGGACGCACCGGGGCCGGGAAATCGAGCATTCTCGATGCCGTCTGCTTCGGTCTGTACGGCGGGGTCCCGCGGTACGACGGCGGCGAGAAGCGGCTGCGCAGCGATCATTGCGAGCCGGAGGACCCGACGGAGGTCGTCGTCGAGTTCAGCACGGTCGCGGGGCGCTTCCGGGTCACGCGCTCGCCGGAGTACCTCCGACCGGCCAAACGCGGCGGCGGTCTGACCAAGCAGGCGGCCGCGGTCGCCCTGGAGGAGCACACCGATGCCGGGTGGGTCGGCCGCGCCGCTCGGGCGGTCGACGTGGCGAACGAGCTCGCCGACATCCTTCAACTCACCCAGGAGCAGTTCCTGCAGGTCATCCTTCTCGCGCAGAACCGGTTCGCCGACTTCCTGCTCTCCGACAGCCGCGATCGGCTCGCCCTGCTTCGCCGCCTGTTCGGCACCGAGCGGTTCGAGGACTACCAGACCCGGTTCGAGGACCGACGCCGTGCCGCGGAGGCGGCGCTGGGCGGTCGCCGGGCGACGGTCGAGGCGCGGCTGGCGGAGGCCGAGCGGATCGTGGACGGCGCCGGTCTGCACGGTCGTACCGCCGCAGGGGACGAGGACGGCGCCGATGTCGGAGATCCGACGCCCGCCGGAGAGCCGCGGCGATCCGATTCGGACGAGGGGACAGGCGAGGCTGCCCCGACCGGTGTCGGCGCACGGAGCACGCCCGAACGGATCGCCGCGCTGCGGCGGGCGCTCGCGCGCGCCGACTACCGCGTCGAGAGGCTGCGCGCGGAGCGAGACGCCGCCGAGTCGGCGCTCGCCGCCGCGGATGAGCGTCTTGCGACCGCGAAGGAGGAACGTCAGGCGCAGACCGAACGGGACCGTGCGCGCGCGGCGCTCGCCGCGCTGGACGCCGAGGCGGAGCGCGTCGCCGAGGACCGCGAGCGGCGGGACCGAGCGCGGTCGGCCGAGGCGCTGCGGGCCGTGCTCATGGCGGCCTCGCGCGCGCAGGCGGCCGAGAAGGCGGCGGTCCAGGCGGAGGACGCGGCCCGAGCGGCATGGGAGCGGTATGCGGACGAGACCGTCGGTCCCGACGCGGAGGCCGCCGCCCTTCGTGCCTGGGCCTCCGAGCGGACGAGGGAGAGCGGCGCCTGGCAGAGGGCCGCGGACCTCGAACAGCGCCACCCGGAACGCGAACGTGAGCTCGCCGAGGCACGGCGGGAGGCGACGGAGGCCGCGGAGGAGCTGGCCGCTGTGGAGCGTGAGAGCGAGGAGCTGCCGGCGCAGATCCTCGAGCTGACGGTCCTCCGTGACGCCGCTCGCCGTGAGGGCGACCGGGTCGACGACCTCCGTCGCGCCGAGGAGGAGTCGGCCGCGCGCCTCCGCGCCGCGTCCGAGGTGCAGCGGCTGGACGAGCAGCGCACCGAGGCCGAGCGCCGCAGCGCCGCCGCGGCGGGCGAGAGCGCCCGGGCGCAGGGCGTCGTCGCCGCTCTCCGGCAGCGTCGTCTGGACGGCTTCGCGGGGGAGCTGGCGTCGGCTCTCGTCCCCGGAGAGCCCTGCGCCGTCTGCGGTTCGACCGAGCATCCCGCCCCGGCGGAGCACGCGGACCCCGTCTCGGCCGAGGATGTCGCGCAGGCCGAGGCGGTCCGGGACGCGGCGGCGTCGGCGGAGCGCGAGGCGGTCCAGCGCGAGGCCTCCGTCCGGGCGGAGCTGGCGGCGGTGACCGAACGGGCGGGGGGCCGTACGGTCGCCCAGGCGGAGGACGAGCGCGACCGTGCCCGGGAGGCGTGGGAGGCCGCGCAGGCCGCGGCCGCGCGCGCCGAGGAGCACGAGCGCGCGCTGACCGCGGCCCACCGTCGCCGGGAAGAGAACGGGGCGCGTCACGATGAGGCGGTCCGGACACTGGCGGAGGCTCGGGAAAGGCTCGCTCGATGCGAGCAGCGCGCTGCCGAGGCCGACGCGGAGATCGCCCGGGCGCGCGGGGAGCACGAAAGCGTCGCGGAGCGCCTCGATGACCTGCGCCGCGCCATCGCTGCGGCGGTCGACGCGGCCGCGGCGAGCGAGGAGCGGGCGTCACGCACCGCGGCGGCCGAGGAGGCGTTCTCCGCGCAGAGGCGCGCCCTGGAGGACTCGCCGTTCGCCGATGCGGAGGCGGCCGAGGCGGCCCTGCTCGCGCCGACGGAGCTCGCCGCGCTGGAGAGCCGTCTCACCGCCCACGCGGTGCAGCGCGAGAAGGAGCGCGACACCCTTCTGCACCTCGAGCTGCGGATGCTCCCGGAGGAGCCCATCGACCTGGATCCGGTGACGCGCGCCGCCGCGGACGCCCGCGAGGCGTGGAAGCTCGCCGTGGGGGACGCGGCGCGGGCGGAGGAGACCGCGGCGCGGCTGCGGGGACTCGTCGACGATGCCGAGGCGGAGCACGCCGTCTCAGCCGAGGAGCAGGCGGAGTTCGACGTGCTGCGCGGGCTCGCGGACACCCTGGCCGGACGCGGCGAGAACACCCGGAAGATGAACCTCGAGACGTTCGTGCTCGCCGCGGAGCTGGAGGAGATCGTGGCCGCGGCCACGCTCCGGCTGCAGGACATGTCCTCCGGGCGCTACCAGTTGCGCCACTCCGACGCGCTGGCCGCGCGCGGCGCCGCCTCCGGGCTCGGGATCGTCGTGTTCGACGCCTTCACCGGTCAGACGAGGCCGGCCCGATCCCTCTCCGGCGGCGAGACGTTCCTCGGCTCTCTCGCCCTCGCCCTGGGGCTCGCCGAGGTCGTGACGGCGCGGGCCGGGGGGATCCGGCTGGACACGCTCTTCATCGACGAGGGCTTCGGATCGCTCGACGCCGACACCCTGGAGGTGGCCATGCGCACCCTGGACGAGCTGCGCCAGGGAGGCCGGACCGTCGGCGTCATCAGCCACGTCGAGGCCATGCAGGAGCAGATCCCCGCGCAGCTGACGGTGCGAGCCACGCCGGACGGGCCGAGCGTGATCGACGCTCCCCGGTCGGTCGGGCCGGGCGCCGGGGAAGGCGCGGGTCAGACGCCGTAGTCGGTGCGGATGCGCTCGCGCAGCTGACGGCTGCAGCGGTCCAGCGCCGCCTTCCAGTCGGTGAGCGCACCGTCCTCCGCACGGTCCGAGACGGCGCGCAGCACGCGGATCGGCACCCCGAAGCGCTGCGCCACCCAGATGTACGCGTAGGTCTCCATGTCGACGAGCACGGCGCCGAGGGGCCGGATGGTCGCCGTCGCCTCGGCGTCGTCGACGAAGTGGTCGCCGGTGGCGATGACCACGCCGTCCCGTCCGGTGGAGACGCGCGCGGGCAGGGACACGTGCTGCCCGACGATGCCGTCGATGTCGGTGACGTCGTGCTGGATCGCCGTGCCGACCTCGTGCACGTCCGCGTCGAGATCCGGATCGATCGCCCCCGCGGTCCCCACGACGACGACCTCCTCGTACGTGCGCCGGGACAGCGCCATGGTCAGCGCGTACGTGGCCTGGAGCTTGCCGGGGCCGGTGACGAGGCGCTCGAAACCGGGAAGCGCATCGCTGAAGCCCTCTTCGGCCGGGAACGCGGACAGTTCGGAGGCGAGGGCGGCGACGAGAAGTCTCACCGGATCATCCTGCCACTCCCGGGCATCCCACCCCGGCGTCGTTCATACCGTCGTAACGTGACGAGGCGGATACTGGACCGGACGAACGGAGTTGCCGTGACCCTGCAGCAGGACATCATCGACGCCCTCGGCGTGCGCGCCGACATCGATCCGCACGCCGAGATCGAACGCCGCGTGGCGTTCCTCGCCGACTACCTCGCGCGCACCGGCGCCCGCGGCTACGTCCTGGGCATCTCCGGCGGTCAGGACTCGACGCTCGCCGGGCGTCTCGCGCAGCTCGCCGTCGAGCGCGTCCGGGGGCAGGGCGGGGAGGCGGCGTTCATCGCCGTGCGGCTCCCCTACCGGGTGCAGCACGACGCCGACGACGCCGCGGCGGCCCTGGACTTCATCGCCCCCGACGAGCGCGTCGAGGTGAACATCGAACACGGCGTGGACGGGCTGGAGACGGACCTGGAGGCCGCAGGCGTCGGCGAGATCAGCGATTTCCAGCGCGGGAACATCAAGGCGCGGCTGCGGATGGTGACGCAGTACGCGATCGCCGGGCACCGCGGCATGCTCGTGATCGGGACCGACCACGCCGCGGAGGCCGTCACCGGCTTCTTCACCAAGTTCGGCGACGGCGCCGCCGACCTCACCCCGCTGGCGGGACTGACGAAGAGACAGGGCAGGGCGCTGCTGCAGGAGCTCGGCGCACCGGACCGACTGGCGTTCAAGGTGCCGACCGCGGACCTGCTGGACGGCAACCCGGGCCGTTCCGACGAGGACGAGCTCGGCCTCACGTACGAGCAGATCGACGACTACCTGGAGGGACGGGAGATCTCCGCCGACGCCGCGCAGCGTCTCGAGGGCAAGTACCTCGCGACGGCGCACAAGCGTCACCTTCCGGTGACGCCGGACGACGCCTGGTGGCGCTGAGCTCCTGAGCCCCGTCGGCGGGGATGTCCGCGGGGCGGTCTAGGGTTTCAGGAGCGGCCGGACGAGGCCGCGCCACCCGAGGCAAGGAGTCCCTGTGCGCGTCATCCCCGCATCCGATCCCGCTTCCTCCGGCGGGACGACGCGGGTGGTCTGGAGCGCGACGGACCTCAAGCTCGCCGCGGAATGCGAGTTCGCCTGGGCGAGGGCGCTGGACGCGAAGCTCGGTCGTGTGCCCGCGGTCGAGGATCCCGAGGACGCCACGCTGCGCCGGGCCGCCGAGCTCGGCGACGCGCACGAGCTCGCGGTGCTCGGCGACTACGTCGCGCGGTTCGGGACGGCCTCCGGCGGCGGTCCGGGCGTCGTGGAGCTGCCCAAGGTCTCCGCCGCCGACCCGGACGCCCTGGCCGCGGTCGTCGCGGAGACGGAGCGCGCGCTGCGGTCGGACGCCGACGTGGTCTTCCAGGCCGCGTTCTCGACGCCGGAGTTCGTCGGGTTCGCGGATTTCCTGCGACGCGACGATGAGGGCCGTTGGCGGGTGCAGGACTCGAAGCTGGCCCGGCACGCGCGGGTGACCGCGCTCATGCAGCTCGCCGCATACGTCGATCAGCTCGACCGTCTCGGCATCCCGCGCGCCGACGAGGTCGACCTGATCCTCGGGGACCGCTCGGTCAGCACCCACGCCGTCGACGACCTGCTCCCGCTGTTCCACGTCCGGCGAGCCCGACTGCGGCGCATCATCGCGGACCGACGTATCGAGGAGGCCGAGGCCGGCGCGCCGCTCGCCTGGGGCGACGACCGCGGCGATCTCCAGATCGTCGCGTGCGGCCGGTGCGCGACGTGCGACGAGCAGGTGGAGGCCCACCGCGACCTGCTGCTCGTCGCACGCATGCGGCCGGTCCAGCGTCAGCGTCTGCGGGCCGCCGGGATCACGACGATCGACGCCCTCGCCGCGGCCGCCGAGGCGCCCGAGGGGATGAGCACCGAGACGTTCACGGCCCTGCGGTCTCAGGCCCGCCTGCAGGTCGCGGCGCCGACGGAGCCCGGCGAGGCGCCGACGTTCGAGCTCGTGTCCGCGAACGCGATCGGGATGCTCCCCCGCCCGAGCCGCGGCGACCTGTTCTTCGACTTCGAAGGCGACCCGCTCTACACCGAGGCGGCACCGGATGCGCCGTGGGGGCTGGACTACCTGTTCGGCTGGGTGGACGACGCCGAGCAGTACTCGGCGCTGTGGGCGCACACCTTCGCCGACGAGAAGAAGGCGCTGCTCGACTTCCTCGCCTTCGTGAAGCTGCGCCGGCAGACCCACCCCGATCTGCACATCTATCACTACGCCCCGTACGAGACCTCGCACCTGGCGGCCATGGCGGCCCGGCACGGCGTGGGGGAGGCGGATGTCGACCGGCTGCTGCGGGAGGGCGTCTTCGTCGACCTCTATCCCCTGGTGCTCCGAGCGGTGCGGGTCGGCTCGCGGTCCTACTCGATCAAGAAGCTGGAGCCGCTGTACATGGGCGCGGAGGTCCGTACCAGCGACGTCCAGAAGGGGGACGACTCGATCGTGCAGTACGTTCAGGCACGCGCGCTCGCGGCGGAGGGGCGGACCACGGAGGCGGACGCGATCCTCGAGGACCTCGCCGACTACAACCGCTACGACTGCGTCTCGACGAGACGACTGCGGAACTGGCTCGTGGATCTCGCGCGCCAGGAGCGCGTGCTGCCCGCGCCGCCGGACGACCCGGAGACCAGGGCCTACGAGCCGTCGCCGCTGTCGGTCGCCCTGCAGTCGGAGGCGCAGCGCGCCGACGAGGAGGAGCGGGACGGCGAGATCTATCGCGTCGCGGCCGCCGCGATCGACTACTACCCCAGGGAGGCGAAGAACTTCTGGGTCGCGCATTTCCAGCGGCTGCGCGAGCCCGTGTCCCTCTGGGAGTCGACGCGCGACGTGCTGCGGGTGGATCCCGAACGGTCCGCGGCGGTCGGCGACTGGGAGATCGAGGACGGCAAGCGGGTGCTGACGCGGACCATCGCGCTGCGCGGCGAGCTGGCCCCCGGCAGCACGATCGGGGTCGGCGCCCGCCCGTTCGCCCTGTACGCCGTGCCGGCGCCGTTCGACGGCGAGTTCCCGTCGCGGGTGATCCACGTGCCGCACGAGGTCGAGGTCGTGGAGGTCGGCGAGGACGCGCTGGTCGTCTGCGAGCGCGCGGTGCAGGGCCAGACGTGGGAAGAGCTCCCGGTGGCCCTCAGTCCGGCCGCGCCCCCGCACGTCGGCGCGCAGCAGGGCGCGATCGAGGAGTGGGCGGGCGCCGTCCACGCGGCCGCGCCCGGGTTCCCGGAGGACGCGGCCACCGACGTGCTGCGGCGCATCCCGCCGCGGACGATCTCGGGCGCACCGCTGCCGATCGCGGAGGACGGCGGGGCCGCCGAAGCGATCGTGCGCGGGATCCTCGACCTGGATCGCAGCTACCTCGCCGTGCAGGGACCTCCGGGCACGGGCAAGACCTACACCGGGTCCCAGGTGATCGCCCGGCTCGTCCGTGAGCACGGCTTCCGCGTCGGCGTCGTCGCCCAGTCGCACGCGATCGTGGAGAACCTGCTCGACCGCGTGGTCGCGGCCGGGGTCCCCGCCGCTCAGGTCGCGAAGGCCCCGAAGAACGGCGGCGACGGCGACGAACCGGCGTACACGGTGATCCGCAAGGACGGCATGGCCGCGTTCCTCGGCGAGAACGCCGGCCGCGGCGTCGTCGTCGGGGGAACGGCCTGGGACTTCGCCAACACCCGCCGCGTGGAGCGCAAGGCGCTGGACCTCCTCGTGATCGACGAGGCGGGGCAGTTCTCCGTCGCCTCGACCATCGCCGTCGCCGCGGCGGCGCAGCGGCTGCTCCTCCTCGGCGATCCGCAGCAGCTGCCGCAGGTGAGCCAGGGAGCGCACCCCGAGCCGGTCGACACCTCGGCGCTGGGGTGGGTGATGGCGGGGCGCGCGGTCATCGACCCCGGGCACGGCACGTTCCTCGCGCGCTCCTGGCGGATGCATCCCGCGGTGGCGGCCCCCGTCTCGCGGCTGTCGTACGCGGGGCGCCTCGCCTCCGCGCCGGGCGCCGAGCGGCGGATCATCGAGGGGGTCGAGCCCGGGCTCCACGTCCGCGCCGTACGGCATCGGGGCAACGCGACGCAGTCGCCCGAGGAGGCGGCGGAGGTCGTCCGGATCGTGGCCGATCTTGTCGGGCGCCCGTACCGCGACGCGATGGAGGATCCCGACGCACCGGCGCGGATCCTGCGGACGTCGGACATCATCGTGGTCGCCCCGTACAACGCGCAGAAGCAGCTGATCCACGAGGAGCTGTCGGCGGCCGGCTTCGGCGACGTCGAGGTCGGAACCGTCGACAACTTCCAGGGCAAGGAAGCGGTCGTCTCGATCACCTCGCTCGCCGCGTCCAGCGGACGCGATGCACCACGCGGACCGGACTTCCTGCTCCTCCAGAACCGCCTCAACGTCGCCGTGTCGCGGGCCAAGGCCGTGGCATACCTCGTGCATTCGCCGGCCCTGCTCGACGATCTGCCGTGGACGCCGGAGGGCGTGGCACGGCTCAGCGCGTTCGCCCGCCTGGTGGGTGCGGACCGTGAAGGCGGTGCCCATGCGGTCGCCTGACGACATCGCGCGGGCGTCGGCCTCCTGGGTGTGGCACCCGCGGGACAGTGAGCATGACGACCAGCACCTGCACCTCGTGCGCTACCCCGCGCGCTTCGGCGGCGGCGTCCGGGCGTCGCGGATCGACACGGACCTGGATGCGGCGGAGGTCGTGTCGCTCGCGATCGACCGGACCCGTGCCTGGGGCGAGAACCGTCTCGTCGTCTGGGCGGGCGCGGCGGACCGGCCGGACGTCGAGGACGAGCTCCGGCGCATCGGCGCCGTGCACGACGACACGGTCACCGTGTTCGCCCGTCCGCTTCCCGGGGATCCGATCCCGGTGCCGGACGACGTCACCGTCGAGATCGTGCGGACGATGGATCAGGTGCGGGACGTGGACGCCGTGAACGTCCCCGTCTGGGAGCAGGCTCCGCTCGACGCCGAGGGACTGCGCGCGGAGCACACGGAGGTGACGACCGCGCTCGAGTCCGGAGAGGGCTGCCGGGTGCTGTCCCGGATCGACGGGCGACCGGTCGGCACCGGAGGCTGCACCGTCGTCGACGGGTTCCTGCGGCTGTGGGGCGCGGCGACACTGCCCGAGGTGCGTGGTCGTGGCGCCTACCGGGCCGTCCTGGCGGAACGGCTGCGGTGGGGAGCCGCCCAGGGGGCGGACACCGCGCTCGTGAAGGGCAGGATCGAGACCTCCGCCCCGATCCTCGCGCGCGCCGGGTTCCGGCGCTTCGGCGAGGAGCGGTCCTACTCGATCCGGCTCTGAACGCCAGACGGTGCCGCCGCCATGGAGCGGGCGCGCGAGCGATGGTTTAACACTTTGCGTCCTACGGACGTCGCTTTCGTCCGACGAGGCCAAGAATAAGCAGTGATGCGCCTAGCGCTGGGGTGAGCATTACCTGGCACCCGGCGGTGAGCGCTCCAGGCAACGAACTGTCGGTTCCGAGGGACGGTGTTGCCATGCTCAAGAGCACGACCGAAAGGGCCAGCAGGACGATTCCGCTGGTTAGTGCGAATGCTCGCACCCGGGTCCCGGCGAGAACGAGAAGGGCCACCAGCACAATGACTCCTAGCGCGCTGAGCAGCCTTGTGCCGGGGCTGCTGGTCTCGCCGGCGATGCCAGCGAGCACCAGTAGACCCGAGACGTAGGCGGCGATGCCCGCCCCGATGACGCCGAGAACGATGCCTACGATGAGCGAGCCCGTACCTCCTTTGGACGACGTGCGGTCTCCTGCTTTGAGAGTCATGTTCGGTACCTCATCCGCAAGGGTATGCGCCGTCCCTGCTGTACGCGGTGGGGCTTCCGACTCCAGATGGCGTGTTGAACGCCGCAGCCCGGAGCTGCTGGTAGCCCGTCCCCGGACAGTCGTAGTAGACGTTGATGCTGCCGTACCCGCCGGGAGAGACGGTCGGTCCGACGGTGTTGCTCTTCTCGTACCATCCGCCCATGTCACTGCGAGCTTCGATCTTCCCCACGAAAGCCTTGTCGTCTGTGCATCCGCTCTCCACCGCCATGGAAACAGTCGCGACCACGCGTCGGGGCGCGCTTTGGAGCTCCGGCTTCTCGGCGCTCATCGTGACCGTGCACGCTGCGCTCAGGGAGGTGACCGTCGTGACGGTCCCGTCCTCGTCCGTGAGCACGATGGTTTCACCTGGGTCCGGAATCACCGGGGTGTCCGCCGGAGTCGCCGCGCGCAACGTCACCTGCGCCTCGTCCGGCGGCGGGGTCGGGGCATCTGACGACGCGTATGCTGCAGCCGGCGCCAACAGCGAAGCCGCGAACAGCGTCGCCCCGATCGCAGCGCCGAGCCGGATATGTGACTTACTCATACCATCTCCTTCGATAGATGAGCTCGCCAGCTTACCCGCGATCCTTCACCAACGATGTCGGTCTTTTGGGGGACACAACCTCGCCATGATGGCGGTCCTGGACACGAATCCCGTCCGTCATCACCAGGTCGTCGGCACGGTTCGTGAGGCGCATGTACGCGCCCTGACCGTTCCACTTGCGGTGGCAGGCTTCGTCGACGGCACTCCGTGACCACGACCTTGTCCATCCATCGCTCACAGGAGGGGGCGGACACCGCGCTCGTGAAGGGCAGGGTCGGGACCCCCGCCCCGATCCTCGCGCGTGCCGGGTTCCGGCGCTTCGGCGAGGAGCGGTCCTACTCGATCCGGCTCTGAACGCCGCCACCGGTCGCCGTCCGCGGCATCGTCGGGGACGAGGCGGGCGCGGGATCAGGGAACCAGCGCGCGGCGGCGCGGGCAGCGCCAGGGATCAGACGGTGCCGTAGAGCCGGTCTCCGGCGTCGCCGAGACCGGGGACGATGTAGCCCTTCTCGTTCAGACGCTCGTCGAGGGCGCCGAGGACGAGGGTGACGTTGCGATCGCCGACGAGCTTCTCGATGGTCGCCACGCCCTCGGGGGTGCCCAGGAGGCAGATCGCCGTGACGTCCTCCGCACCGCGGTCGAAGAGGAATTGGATGGCGGCGGCGAGGGATCCGCCGGTGGCGAGCATGGGGTCGATCGCGAAGCACTGGCGATCGCTGAGGTCGTCGGGGAGGCGCTCGGCGTAGGTGGTCGGCTCGAAGGTCTCCTCGTCGCGGACCATTCCGAGGAACCCGACCTCCGCGGTCGGGAGGAGCTTGACGAGCCCCTCCAGCATGCCGAGCCCGGCGCGCAGGATCGGGACCACGATCGGCCGGGGTTCGGAGATCTTGACGCCCGTGGTCGTGGTGACGGGCGTGGTGATCTCGATCGGGCTGACCCGGACGTTGCGGGTCGCCTCGTAGGCGAGCAGCGTCACGAGCTCCTCGGTCAGCTGGCGGAACACCGGTGACGGAGTGCGCTCGTCGCGCAGCACCGACAGCTTGTGGGTGATGAGGGGGTGGTCGGCGACGTGCACTCGCATAGATACAGGCTAGTGCGCCGCGGGTCGGTCCGCCGCCCCGGTCCGGCGCGCGGCGCGCGGCAGTAGGCTCGGGACCCAGGACGCTCGGGCTCGGGAGGGCGATGGTGACGGTCGGGATGCAGCGATACGCCGACGCGATGTCCCGCGCCCTCACGCTCGCGTCCGAGGCCGCCCGCGCGGGGGAGATCCCGGTGGGCGCCGTCGTCCTGGACCCGGAGGACCGGATCGTCGGCGAAGGACGCAACGACCGGGAGGAGTCCGGGGATCCGACCGGGCACGCGGAGATCGTCGCGCTCCGGACCGCGGCGGCCGCGCGCGGCTCCTGGAACCTCGACGGCTGCACCCTCGTCGTGACGCTGGAGCCGTGTGCGATGTGCGCGGGGGCGATCCTCCAGGCACGCGTCCCGCGGGTCGTGTTCGGCGCGTGGGACGACAAGGCCGGGGCCGCGGGATCGATGTACGACCTGCTCCGCGACCGCCGTCTGCCGTACCGCGCCGAGGTCGTCGGAGGGGTGGCCGAGGCGGAGTCCGCCGCACTGCTGCGCGCCTTCTTCGAGTCCCGCCGCTAGCCCGCCCCCTCCGTTCGCCGAGTGGTCAGTTTCTGCGGGTTCGCGGCGCTCGAACCCGCAGAAACTGACCACTCGTCACGTGGGGAGGGCGAGGTCGGCCAGGCGCTCGACGAGGAAGAGGTACGCCTGGGCGTGCGGGTCGAAGTAGCCGCGATCGGTCCGTCCCTGCTCGTCGACGCTCGTGCGGGAGGCGTGCCCGGTCGTCGCCAGCCCCCGGGTTCCGTCCGAGCCCGCGACCGGGCCGCCGTCCGCGTCGTAGACGACGGCGCCCTCGATGTCGCGGGGATCGACCGGATGCTGGCCGAAGCGCCCGAGCGGCGCGACCGCGTCGGCCGACGCCTCGGTCGCGTAGTAGATCAGCTGGCCCGCGGCGATCGCATCCTCGATCGCTCCCGCAGCCATCCGTGTGAGCCCCGCGGATCCGATCGAGAAGGCCGCGTCCACCTCGGACGACGCGCCCAGCACGACGAGCTCGCCGAACAGCGTCGACGAGTACGAGTACCCGACGACGGCGATCGCCGCCGTGGGGTTCGCCGCGCGGATCCGATCCAGGTCCGCGCCGAGCCGGGCCGCCCCGATCGTCGCGTGCGCGGTGGCCAGCGCCGTGGCGTGCGTGCCCGAGTCGTACCCGAACCAGGCGATCGTCGCGACGCGGGCCGACCCGCCGCGCACGGTGACGGCCCGGATCACATCGGCGCACAGACGGCGGATCGTGTCCGCCCAGCTGGGCAGCTCGGACAGGTCGGTCGCGATGCCGTGCATCACCACCACGACGAGGTCAGCGGTGGCGACGTCGCCGAACGCGATGGTCGCGTACGGCTCGTCACCGAGGAAGAAGAGCTGCAGCAGACGGGCCTGGGAGTCCTCGTGCAGCACGTCGCGCACGTTCTGCAGCTTGTGCCGGGCGTGCTCGGCGAGATCGGGGCGCGCGAGCGCGTCGGCGAGCGGGTCCGTCATGGCGTGCGGCCCGGTCTCAGTCCTCGGACTTCAGCACGAAGGCGTCGGTCGGGGGCTGCGGGTCGCGGGACGGTCGGTAGACGTCGGGCTCCAGATAGATGACCCGCGCGATCGGCACCGCGGCGCGGATCCGCTCCTCGATCGCGTCGATGTCGCTCGCGGCCTCGCGGACGGTCCGGTCCGCGGGGAAAGCGACCTTCGCGGCGACCAGCAGCTCGTCCGGGCCGAGGTACAGCGTCTTGATGTGGATGAGCCGCTCGACGTCGGGCCCGGACTCGATGGCGTCGACGATGCGGCGGTGATCGGCCTCGGTCGCGCCCTCGCCCACCAGCAGGCTCTTCGTCTCGATCCCCAGGACGATCGCGATCAGCACCAGAAGCACGCCGATCATGAGCGTGCCGAGGGCGTCGAAGACCGAGTTCCCGGTGAGGACGGTCAGGCCCACGCCGAGGAGGGCGAAGGTCAGGCCGGTGAGGGCGCCGACGTCCTCGAGCAGGACGACCGGCAGCTCGGGCGCCTTGGCCCGGCGGATGAACGAGCTCCAGGACTGCCCCTGCTCCCGCACCCGGTTGCTCTCCTTCACCGCCGTCCTGAGCGAGAAGGACTCCAGCCCGATGGCGATCACGAGCACGACGAGCGGCAGCCACCACCAGACCGGGTCCAGGGCGTGCGGGTGGGTGAGCTTCTCCACGCCCTCGTAGATCGCGAACAGGCCGCCGAGGGAGAACAGGATGATCGAGACCACGAACGCGGAGACGTACCGCTCCCGGCCGTAGCCGAACGGATGCGCGCGGTCCGCGTGGCGGCGGGCCTTGCGCCCGCCGAGCATGAGCAGGAGCTGGTTGCCGGAGTCCGCGACGGAGTGGATCGCCTCGGCGAGCATCGATGCGGAGCCGGACAGCAGCCACGCCACGAGCTTGGCCAGGGCGATCCCCATGTTCGCCAGGAACGCCGCGAGAACCGCCTTGCCGCCGCCGGTCGCACTCATGGACCGAGTCTAGATCGCGCGCGGAGGACGGGTCTGCGGGCGAGCCGACGCACAGGGGCCGATCCTAGGATGGGCGGCATGGTCGATCAGCTTCCCTCTCTCGCTTTCCTCGGCGCCGGTTCGATGGGGGGAGCGATCCTCCGCGGCGTCGTCGCCTCGGGCATCCCCGTCGACGGCGGCATCACGGTGACCAACCGCACGGCCGCCAGGGCGCTGCCGCTGGCCGGGCTCGCGGGCGTGCGCAGCATCGCCCTCGAGGAGCAGCCGGACGGCAACCGGGAGGCCGCGGGATCGGCGCGCATCGTCATCGTCGGCGTCAAGCCGGCCATGGTCCCCGACTTGCTCGCGGAGATCGCCCCCCGGCTTCGTCCCGATGCGCTCGTCGTGAGCATCGCGGCGGGGGTCACCCTGGCGACCTTCCGTCGGATCCTCGGCGAGGGGGTCAGCGCGCTGCGGGCGATGCCGAACACCCCGGCGACGGTGGGACGGGCGGTCACGGGACTCGCGGCCGCGGAGGACGTTCGCGCGGAGGACGTCGCGCTCGTCCGGGCGCTGTTCGAGACCGTGGGGTCCGTGGTCGAGGTCCCCGAGGACCAGATCGACGCCCTGTCCACGATCTCCGGATCGGGACCCGCCTACGTGTACCTGCTCATCGAGGAGTTCACCCGGGCGGCCGTCGGCAAGGGGTTCTCCGAGGCGGACGCGCGTCTGCTCGCGGAGCAGACGTTCATCGGCGCCACGGCGCTGCTGGAGGCGTCGGGCGAGGACCCGGCCGAGCTCCGCCGCGGCGTCACCAGCCCGAAGGGCACGACCGAGCGCGCCATCGCCGTGCTCCAGGAGGCCCGTCTGGACGACGTGTTCGCCCGCGCCACCGACGCGGCCCTCGCCCGGGCCCGGGAGCTGGCCGCCGAGGGCTGATCCTGCGTCGGTCCGCGTGGTGCCGCCCCGACGAGTCGGGGCGGCACCGCGTCAGGACTCGCTGGACACCTCGGCGAGCATCTCGGGCCACCGCCGGTCCAGGATCCGCCCGCCGAGGACCGCGCCGCCCCACACCGCGGCGCCGCCCAGCGCCACGCCCAGGATGAGGCTGACGCCGCCCAGCCACGGGGTCCAGATCGCCGCGATCGCGAACCCGAACGCCGGCGCGCCGACCACGAGGGCCACCGGGGTGATGATGAGCATCGCCAGCATGGACTGCACGCCGCCGGAGGAGCCGCGCCCGAACGGGCTGGCCTCGGGTGCCGGAGCGCGTCCCGGGAGGAAGGCGCCCACCCAGGCACCGGCGCCGGCGGCGCCCGCGCCGAGGCCGATCGCCGCCCCGAGGCTCGCCGGGAGCAGGTCGATCCGTCCGACGAGCAGGCACGCGGCGAGGCAGAGGACGATCGTCACCGGAACGGCGATGATGCCGAAGCCGAGGAGCCGGCCCGCGCGGTCGGCGGTCCCGCGCACCCCGGCGTGGATGTGCAGCGCGATCGCGTCGTTGTCGTAGGCGATCCCCATCTGGATGATCGTCCCGATGAGCAGGGCGTTGACGGAGGGGATCAGCACGGTGGCCGGGGAGAGCTGCGAGGCGTCCCCGCGCAGTCCGTTCATCACCGCGAGCCCCACGAGCAGCGCGGGAAGGAGCAGCATCATCACCACGTTGATGACCTGTCGCGGGTCACGGCGGAAGTAGCGGAGGGTGCGGGCGGCCACCGCTCCCGCCGGGGTCGCCGGGAGCAGGCGGTCGAGCATCCGCCCGGAGCGGACCCGCCCTCCGCCGCGCAGCTCGACCGGAGCGACGAGGCGAGCGGCCAGCAGCCCGCGGGCGGCGAACCAGAGGGCGGCCACCGTCGCCAGGGCGATGAGGAGGCGCAGCCCCGCCGCGGTGAGATCGCCGTCGACGAGCGCCGCGGGGACGCCGAACGCGGCGCCGAGGGGGGTCCAGGCCACGACGCCGGCGATGGCGGTCAGGACCGTCGCGACGTCCTTCGCGGCGCTGACCGCACTGATCACGATGTTCACGAGCAGGCCCGAGCTGGCCAGCAGGAGGACCCCGACGGTGAGCACGAGATCCCGCATGCGCCGGTTGGCCAGCCATCGGGCGAGCAGACCGCTGACGACCCGGGCGCCCAGGACGCACGTCACGAGGGCGACGGGGAGCAGCAGGACGGCGGCGATCATCGCCGGGATGCTCACGGACCACCCGACGAGCATCAGCAGGAGCGCCAGCGCCGTGCCGAGTCCGCCGATCGTGGTGGCCCCCGCGACGACCATGCCCGGCAGCAGCGCCCCCGCGGTCACCGGGAGCAGCGCGAAGCGCTCCGGGGCGAGAGCGTCATCGGCGCTGACGATGATCGATCCGACCCACCAGCCGGCCACGATCACGGCGCCCACGAGCACCATGGCCGTCACCGCCGCCTCGGGCGCGGCGACGCGCAGCGCGGCGAGGCCTCCGGCTAGGAGCGCCAGCATCCCCGCGGCCATCAGCCCGGTGACGACGAGCGTGACGATGAGCCAGGGGTTCCGGCCCAGCTGGTGGCCGAGCTGCCGCCAGCGCAGGCCTACGAGGAGCGCAACCACGCCAGGGTCTCCGATCCGAGGTCATGGGCGCCGACGAGGGTCAGGAAGCGCTGCTGCAGGCTCATGCCGTCGCGCACCTCTTCGAGCGTGCCGTGGGCGAGCAGCCGGCCCTCCGCGACGATCGCGACCCGGTCGCACAGGGACTCCACGAGCTCCATGACGTGACTGGACAGCACGACGGTGCCGCCGCCGGCGACGTACGCGCGGAGGATCTGGCGGATCGTCTCACCGGAGACGGGATCGACGGCCTCGAGCGGCTCGTCGAGGATGAGCAGGCGCGGTGCATGGATGAGCGCGCACGCGAGGCCGATCTTCTTGCGCATCCCGGCCGAGTAGTCCACGACGAGCGTGTCGCCGGCGTCGGCGAGGCCGAGCGCCTCGAGCAGCTCGCCGGAGCGGGTCACGACGTCCGTCTCGGGCATGCCGCGCAGCAGCCCGGTGTAGCGCAGCAGCTCTGCGCCGGTGAGGCGGTCCAGCATGCGGACGCCGTCCGGGAGGACGCCCATCCGGGCCTTCGCTGCGGCCGGGTCCTGCCACACGTCGGCGCCCAGCACCCAGGCGGATCCGGCGTCGGGACGCAGCAGTCCCGTCGTCATCGCGAGCGTCGTCGTCTTCCCGGCGCCGTTGGGCCCGAGGAGCCCGAGCATGGATCCCGCGGGGACGTCGAGGGAGAGGTCGGCGACGGCCACCTTCTCCCCGAACTGCTTGCGGAGGGCACGGAGGGCGAGCACCGGGGGCGGTGCCGTGGGGTCGGTCATGCCTCCATCCCACCATGCGCGCCCCGCCCCGGACATCCGCCTCCAGACGGATCCTCGGAGGCGGTGCGCCCCGGGCTCAGTTCGAGGACGGGATGATGATCGCCTCGGTCGGCGGAGCGGGGTCCTGGTGGTGCCCGAGATAGCCGGTGCGCTCCAGGAGCGCGCGGCGGAAGGCGCTCGGCCGTTCCTGGTGCGGCACGCCGTCCACGCCCTCAAGCGCGACCTCGGTCACGTCCCCGCCGGCGCGGGTGTACGCGGCGAGGGCCTCGCGCATGGGAGACGCGGCCGCGCGGTCGTCGTCGCCGTGGATCCAGAGCACCGGCGGGGTGTGGTCCGAGTCGGCGAGGCCGGCGGTGTCCACGTCCTCCGAGCGCGGAGCCTGGAGCGTGAGGCTCAGCACGGGGGACTCCGACGCGTACTGGACCGCGACGGCGCCGCCGGTCGACCAGCCCACGAGGTGCGCGGTGGCGATCCCGAGGGCGTCGAGCACCGCGCGCACGTCCTCGACGGCGGCGGACACGTCAAGCACGGCGCCGGCGTCGGACCCGTCCGTCGCACGCGCGCGGTCGGCCGCCCCGCGCAGATCCACCGCGATCACGCGAAGGTCCGAGGGCAGGTCCAGCATCATCTCCTGCCAGAGGAGGGCCGGGGCGACGTCGCCGTGGACGAAGACGATCGTCGCATCGGGGTCGGCGGAGGCGGCGTCGCCGGATCGCTCCAGGACGCCGACCCGGCGGTGGGGCGCGTCGATCAGGCGCGCGGAGATGCCCTCGAGGAGGGCGTCGGGATCGGGCATCGGTGCCTCCTTCCGTCGCGGATCCGTGGCGGTTCCGCGCTGCTTCCGACTCTACGCGCGCGCACGCGGCATCGCGCGGTGGCGCGGGGCGGCCCCGGTCGTTGAGCGAGGAGCGGGTCGCGCCGGCGCAGCGCTGTGCGGAGGTGCGGGACCCGGATCAGCGGTCGAGGGCGGCGAAGCGCTCGATGTCGCTGTTCGTGCCGGACACGATGATGAGGTCGTGGTTGGTGACGACCGTGTCGGCCTCCGCGTAGCGGAAGGGCTTGCCCGGGCTCTTCACGCCCACGACGGTGACGTTGTACTTGGAGCGCACCCCGGACTGGTTCAGCCCCACGCCGCGGATGAACTTCGGCGGGTACATCTTGGCCAGGACGAAGTCGTCGTCGAAGCGGATGAAGTCCAGCATCCGGCCGCTCACGAGGTGCGCGACGCGCTCGCCGGCCTCGCGCTCCGGGTAGATGACATGGTTCGCGCCGACGCGGGCGAGGATCTTGCCGTGGGACTGGGACACGGCCTTCGCCCAGATCTGCGGGACCTTGAGGTCCACGAGGTTGGCGGTGATGAGGACGGACGCCTCGATCAGCGATCCGACGGCGACCACGGCGACCTGGAAGTCCTGGGCGCCGATCTGCCGCAGCGCGTCGATGTTGCGCGCATCGGCCTGCACGGTGTGGGTGACGCGCTCCGACCACTTCTGCACCAGCTCCAGGCTGTCGTCGATCGCGAGCACCTCGCGGTCCAGGCGGTCCAGCTCCCCGGCGCACGCTGCTCCGAACCGGCCCAGGCCGATGACGAGCACGGGTGCATCGGTGCGCAGCACTTCAACCATGCCGATTACTCTAACGCCGTCGTTTCCCCCGCCGAGACCCCCTCCGGCCGTCGACACCCCCTCTGGCGCGCGCGGATACGAGGGGGTCTCGGCGGGGAGAGGGGGTTTCGGGGGAGCGACGCGGGATCAGCCGACGATCGGGCGCTCGACGGGGAGGGAGTAGAGCTGCGAACGGCTCGTCGCGGCGACGGCCGCCGCGAGGGTGACCGTGCCGACGCGTCCCATGAAGATCGTGGCCGCCATGATGTAGCTCGCGCCGTCCGGAAGGCTCGCGGTCACCCCGGTCGACAGCCCGACCGTGCCGAACGCCGAGATCACGTCGAAGAGCACCTCGACGACCGGCTCCTTGGTGATCTGCGCGATGGCGATCGTGGAGACGGCGACGATCGTCGCCCCCCACGCCACGACGCTCAGCGCCACGCGCTGGACGTCGCTCGGGATCCGCCGGCCGAACGCCTCGACGGACGGGCGTCCCTTCGCCTCCGACCACACGGCGAGGGCGAGCACGGCGAGGGTGGTGACCTTGATGCCGCCGGCCGTGGACGCCGATCCTCCTCCGACGAACATCAGCATGGACGCGGCGAGCAGGGAGGAGCCGTTGAGGTCGGCCTGGTCGATCACGGAGAAGCCGCCCGACCGGGTCATCGCCGACTGGAAGAAGGCCTGGAACGTCGTGTCCGCGGCGTCCATGGATCCGAAGGTCCGCGGGTTGTCGTACTCCAGGAGGAGGAACACGCCCGCCCCGATGATGAAGAGCAGGACCGTCGTGATCAGGGTCAGCTTGGTGTGCAGCGACCACTTCTTCACGTGCCAGAGGTGCCGGGTCAGGGTGTAGATCACCGGGAACCCGATGCTCCCCAGGAACACGCCGACCATGAGCAGGCTCAGGACGAGGTAGTCGTCGGCGAAGGGCGCGAGCCCGCCCGGGTTCGGGGTGAACCCGGTGTTGGTGAACGCCATGGCGGCGTAGAACGGGGCCTCCCACAGCGCCGAGATCGGATCGACGCCGGCCATGAGCAGCGACGGGTACAGCAGCACCATGAGCCCGGCCTCGATGACGAGCGCCGAGATCGCGACCGTGCGCAGCAGCTGGCCGACCTCGCCGAGCCGGACGGTCTGGCTCTCGTTGACCGGGCCGCCGTGCGCGCGCATCGGGTTCGTGTCTCCGGCCGCGATGAGCTTGGCGCGCAGGCCCAGGCGCTTCGAGATCACCAGGCCCATGACGGAGGCGAGGGTCAGCACGCCCAGTCCGCCGATGTTGACGCCGACGAACACGACGGCGTGGCCGAACGGGGACCAGTGGGTGGCCATGTCCACGGTCGACAGGCCCGTCACGCAGATCGTGGAGACGGCGGTGAACAGGGCGTCGGCGAGCGGGGTGACCGTCCGGTCCGCGCTCGCGATCGGCAGCGACAGGAGCCCGGTGAACAGCAGGATGAGGGAGGAGAAGACGACGATCGCGAAGCGCGAGGGAGAGGACGTCGTGAGGTCCTTGCCCACGCGGACCACGTCGCGCAGGTTCGCGCCGAGCGATCGCGGCTGTCCGCTGCGCGCCATGTCCCCCCGTCCTTCCGGTGACTCCCCGCGGAGCCCTCGTCATGGTACTCCGCCCGTGTCGCGGCTACCCTGATGTCATGACCGACATCTTCGACGTGATCTCGGACGGCACGCGGCGGGACATCCTCCAGCTCCTGCTCCGACGCTCCGCCGAAGGGGATGCCGGCACCAGCGTGACCCAGATCGTCAGCGAGCTGGGGATCAGCCAGCCCACCGTGTCGAAGCACCTCAAGGTCCTTCGTGACAGCGAGCTCGTCACGGTGCGCGAGGACGGTCAGCGCCGCTTCTACAGCCTGTCGGTCGGCCCCCTCGAGGAGGTCGACGACTGGCTCGTCCCGTTCCTCGTCGACGCGTACGGGGATTCCGCTCCCGACCTCTCCGGAGTCGTCCCGCCCCTGCCGGGCGGGGCCGCCCAGGCGGCGGAGGCCGTCGGCCGCGCGGCGGCGTCCGCCAAGCACGTCGTGCAGACCGCGCTCAAGCGCCTGGGCGCCTGAGCGCGGCCGTTCCTGCACACACGGCCGGCGGGTGATCGGTCAGCGGCGTCCGGCCTTGCGCCGGTAGAGCCAGGACCCCCAGGCGGCGGCGACGGCGAGGATCACCACGCACCAGCCGATGGCCCACCACTGCTGTCCCTCGAGAGGGGTCCCGAGCAGGAGTGCGCGGACGGTGTCGATGATCGGCGTGAGCGGCTGGTGCGCCGCGACCGGCTGCAGCCAGGAGGGCATCGACTCGACGTGCACGAATCCGCTCGACAGGTAGGGCAGGAACAGGAGCACGAAGCCGTATCCGTTGGCGCCCTCGGGGCTGCGGGCGGCCAGTCCGATCGCGGCGAACAGGTAGGTCAGGGCGAGGATGTACAGCGCCAGCAGCCCGGCGACGGCGATCCAGGCGCCCAGGTCCGCATGCGGACGGAAGCCCACGAGCAGGCCGACGCCGATGACGACGGCGGTCGCGACGAGGTTGCGCACGAGGCTCCCGATCACGTGCCCGGTCAGCACCGCGCTCGCTCTCAACGGCATGGTGCGGAAGCGATCGATGATGCCGTTCTTCATGTCCGCCGCGACGGAGACGGCGGTCGTGGCGGCGCCGAAGCCCGCGCAGGTGAGGATGATCCCGGGGACCACGTAGTTGACGTACTGGCCGCCCGGGTCGATCTCGCCGCCGAAGACCCACGTGAACATCAGCATGAGCATCACCGGCAGCAGGATCGCCATGAGGACGGACTCTCCGTCGCGGAGCGAGTGGCGAAGGCTCCGGCCGACGAACACCGCTTCGGGCGTGGCACCGCGCAACCGCGGCCGCGGCGCGGAGGAGGGGACGAGCGGGGTGTCGGGGGTGAGGGCGGCGGTGCTCATGCGGACTCCTTCAGGAGGCTGGGCCCGGCGGCCGCGGGGCGGGCGCCAGGGACGGTGGTGAGGGCGAGGAAGACGTCGTCGAGCGTGGGACGCCGGAGGGAGACGATGCCGTCGACCTGATGGGCGGCGAGCTCGTCCAGCGCCCGGCGAAGGCCCTCGATCGAGCCGTCGGTGGCGAGCTCGCGCAGGAGCGTGCCGTCGGGGCCGTGCACCTGGACCGACTCCGCGCCGACGCGCTCCTTCAGCTCGGCGGCGGTGCCGAGGGCCGCGATGCGCCCCTGGTCGATGACCGCGATGCGGTCGGCGAGCTCGTCGGCCTCCTCCAGATACTGGGTGGTCAGGAACACGGTGGTGCCCGCGGCGGCCACGGCGCGGATGACGTCCCAGAGCTCGCGGCGGCTGCGGGTGTCCAACCCGGTGGTCGGCTCGTCGAGGAAGAGCACCTCCGGGGTCGTGACGAAGCTGAGCGCGAGGTCGAGCCGGCGGCGCATCCCCCCGGAGAACGTGCCGACCCGGCGGGTCGCCGCGTCCTGGAGACCGAAGCGACCCAGGAGCTCGGCCGCGCGCTGGCGGGCATCGCCGCGCCCGAGGCCGGCCAGGCGAGCGAAGAGCACGACGTTCTCGGCGGCGGTGAGGGCGTCGTCGACGGCGGCGGCCTGGCCGGTGAGGCTGATCCGCCGCTGCACCTCCACGGGCTGCGCGACGACGTCGTGCGCGGCGACCTCGGCCGAGCCCCCGTCCGGGTGGACGAGCGTCGTGAGGATGTTGATGGTGGTGGTCTTCCCGGCGCCGTTCGCGCCGAGCAGCGCGAAGATCTCGCCGCGTCGCACGGTGAGGTCGATGCCGTCGAGGACGGTGAGAGTGCCGAACCGCTTGCGCAGGCCCTGCACATGGATGGCGGGACGCATCGCGTCTCCCTTCTGTGTATGGATGAAACTGTTTATGAGCGTAACACACTGTTTATGCAATACACAGGCCTAGACTGAGGGCATGTCCAGCGAGTCCGACGCCGTCCCCTCCGATCCGCCCGAGCTGCCGCGCGGGATCGCGCTCGCCTGGGGCATCGCGTCGAACCCCCAACGCGGACCCAAGCGGGAGATGAGCGTGGAGCGGATCGTGGAGACCGCGGTCGCGCTGGCTGACCGGGACGGGCTCGGGGCGGTCTCCATGGCCGCCGTCGCCAAGGAGCTCGGCTTCACGCCGATGTCGCTCTACCGCTACGTCACCGCGAAGGACGACCTCCTGCTCCTGATGCAGGAGGAGGCGACGGGTCTGCCCCCGTCGGATCACGCCGACGCCGACGGCTGGCGCGCGAAGATCGAGGCGCTGCACCGGGCGCAGGTCGGGGTGTACCTGCGCCACACGTGGCTGCTGAGCCTGCCGATCCACGGTTCCCCGGTGACGCCGAACAACGCCGCGTGGATGGACGCCTACCTCACGGCGCTCGCCGACACCCCCCTGACCGCGGACGAGCGGCACGCGACCATGCTCGCGATCCTCGGCCACGCCCGCTGGTACGGGATCGTCACGGCCGGGTACACGGAGGCCGCGCGGGACCAGGGGATCACGGTCGAGGAGGTGGATGCCCGCGAGGCGGCGATCTTCTCCGCGGTGGTCGACGCCGAGGCGTATCCGGCCCTGCGCGCGGCGCTCGACGCCGGCGTCATGCAGTCGACGGCGGATCCGTTCGCCTTCGGGCTGGAGTGCCAGCTCGACGGCATCGAGGAGGCGATGCGCCGCCGGCGCGAGGCGTCGGCGAGCGGGGGCGAGGTCGCGCGGAGGGGGCTTCCGGCGCTGGATTCCGCCGCGGTCCCGCCGGAGCTCCTCGCCGACAAGCGGTACAAGGCGGCGGAGAAGACCGTGCGGGAGGCCGAGAAGGCGCTCCGCGACGCGGAGAAGGCGCTCCGGGCGGCCCGGAAGGCGCAGGGGCAGGCCCGCCGGGAGGCCGAGGAGCGGCTCGGGCGGGCGCGCGCGACGTGATCCGAGGCCGCGCCCGTCCGCGATCACAGCAGTCACTCGGGTTTACACCCGTCGCGGACAGCCCCTAGAGTGTGGGCTACCGGAAGAAGGGGGTACGGGGGATGCCCGAACTGCAGGACGTGCGGTTCCTGACGGTGGCCGAGGTCGCCGAGATCATGCGCGTGTCGAAGATGACGGTCTACCGTCTCGTCCACGCGGGTGAGCTTCCCGCCGTGCGCTTCGGCCGCAGCTACCGCGTGCCCGAGTCGGCGGTGACCGCCGCGCTCCAGCGCCCGATCGCCGACGCGGGCTGAGCCGCCGGACCGTCCCCGCGCCGGCGCTCGTCGCCGCATAGGCTAGGATGGTCCGAGGCATTTTTCCGTGCCCGATCCCGGGTGTCGTCCGCATCGACGCCCAGCCCCTGACATAGTGAGGTTTCCGTGGGTTCTGTCATCAAGAAGCGCCGCAAGCGCATGGCGAAGAAGAAGCACCGCAAGCTGCTTCGCAAGACTCGCCACCAGCGCCGCAACAAGAAGTAAGCGGCACACAGGTAGCGATACCGCCACTGAGCGCCCCCGACGGCTCCGCCGTTCGCCGGGGCGCTTCGTGTGTCCGGGGGCGTCGGAGCCGGCCGCGCACGGGTCTGCGAGAATCGCAGCATGAAGACGATCACGACGGCCGAGCTCGCCGACCGGCTCCAGGAGCCGCTCATCGACGTCCGCGAACGCGACGAGTTCGCCCAGGGGCACATCCCCGGGGCGGTCAACATCCCGATGTCCGAGCTGCGGGACCGTCAGCACGAGCTCCCCGACGGCGCCATGAACGTGGTCTGCCTCGCGGGCGGGCGCTCGGCACGCGTCGTCCAGGCGCTCGAGGCCGAGGGCTACGACATGACCAATGTCGAGGGCGGCACCCAGCAGTGGGTCGCGGAGGGGCGCGAGCTGGAGCACCCGACCGCATGATCCGCGTCGACCTGATCGGCAAGCCGGACTGCCATCTCTGCGAGGTCGCCTCGGACGTGATCGACGTCGTCGTCGCGGACCTCCCCGACGCTCTGGCCGAGAGCATCGAGATCACCGAGCGCTCGATCCTCGACGACAAGGCCCTGTACGACGAGTGGTGGGAGAAGATCCCGGTCGTGCTCATCGACGGCGAGCTGCACGCGCACTGGCGTGTGTCGCCGGACCGGCTTCGGGACGCCCTGACCCTGCGCGCCGAGGAGGCGGCCTCATGACCCTGCGGCACGTCGTGATGTGGCGGATGGCCGCCGAGGACCCGCGGCAGCGCGCCGAGCACGCCGCGGAGGGCGCGCGCCTGCTCGCCGCCCTGGAAGGTGTGATCCCGGAGATCCAGTCCCTCTCCGCCGGACCGAACGCGGCCTATCCGGAGGAGAACTGGGACCTGGTGCTCGTGGCGGACTTCGCCGACCAGGCCGCCCTGGAGCGCTACCAGGTGCACCCCGCGCACCAGGAGGTCGTCGCGTACATCCGTTCCGTGGTCGGCGCGCGCGCCGCCGTCGACATCGCCCTCTGAGCGCCCGGCCGGGTCGCGACCGTTCCGCAACACGATCGTGACCCGCCCGGCTGGGACCGGGGTTCGTGGACACGGATCCTCCGTGTCAAGATGGCATGCACCCCACCCGCACGGGCGGCGATCCCGTCCCTCGACATAGGAGTCGAAAATGTCTCGTCGAACCCCTCTTCTGCTCGGTCTCGCCTTCGCCGCGGCCGCGTCCCTCACCCTCGCCGGCTGCGCGGGCTCCGGCGACGCCCCCTCCGAGGTCCCCGGCGGCACCCCCGCGGCCGGCGACGACTACGGCCTGGTCACGGCCGGGACGCTCACGGTGTGCTCGGACGTGCCGTACCCGCCCTTCGAGGTCGAGGACCCCAGTGCCGAGACGGGATACTCCGGCTTCGACATCGATCTCCTCGGCGCCATCGCCGAGAAGCTGGGCCTGAAGCTCTCCGTGCAGGACGTCGGCTTCGACGCCCTGCAGTCCGGGGTGACCCTGGTCTCCGGCACCTGCGACGTCGGCGCCTCCGCCATGACCATCACCGACGAGCGCAAGGCGAACATCGACTTCTCCGACCCGTACTACGACTCGCTCCAGTCGCTCCTCGTGCGCACCGACTCCGGGATCAAGAGCATCAAGGACCTCGACGGGAAGAACGTCGGCGTCCAGCAGGGCACGACCGGCGAGTCCTACGCGACCGAGAACGCGCCGGGCGCCCAGCTCGTGCAGTACCCCTCGGACGGCGAGCTCTGGCCGGCCATCCAGGCGGGGCAGATCGACGCCATCCTCCAGGACCAGCCCGTCAACCTCGAGCACGAGAAGGCCGACAAGTCGTACAAGATCGTCGAGACCTACAACACCGACGAGCAGTACGGCTTCGCCTTCGCGAAGGGGGAGAAGGAAGCGCTGCTGACCGCCGTCAACGGGGCGCTCAAGGAGCTGCGCGACAGCGGCGAGTACCAGACCATCTACGACTCGTACTTCACGGCGGAGTGAGCGGCCGGGTCGAGACGGACGAGGGTCTTTGACGATGGCGTTGAAACGGACCACCAGAGCGCGGCTGTACCGCCTCGTGATGTACGTGATCTTCTTCGCGGCGATCGCGGGCATCGCGCTCTCGATCAACTGGGGGAAGGCCATCCCCCAGTTCTTCAACCTGGAGGTCGCGGCGAAGCTCTTCCCCGGGATCATCACGGTGGGGCTGCGCAACACGATCCTGTTCACCATCATCGCGTTCACCGGCGGACTGCTGCTGGGCATCCTCTTCGCGCTGATGAAGCTGTCCAGCATCGGGCTGTTCCGCTGGTTCGCCACGGCGTGGATCGAGTTGTTCCGCGGGCTTCCCGCGCTGCTCACGATCTTCTCGGTCGCGTTCATCGTGCCGGTGGTGTTCGGCTGGAAGGTGCCAGGAGGGCCGGTCGGGGCCGGACTGCTGGGCCTCATGCTGGTGGCCTCGGCGTACATCGCCGAGGTGATCCGCGCCGGCATCCAGGCGGTGCCGAAGGGGCAGACCGAGGCGGCGCGCTCCCTGGGCATGTCGCCGCTGAAGACGATGTTCTGGATCATCCTCCCGCAGGGCTTCCGGATCATCATCCCGCCGATGACGAACGAGCTGGTGCTGCTGCTGAAGGACACGTCCCTCGTCTTCATCGCGGGAACCTTCATCTGGTCGAAGGAGCTCACCACGCTCGTGCGCGATGCGAACACCGCCAACGCCAACGCGACGCCTCTGATCGTCGGCGCGCTGCTGTACCTCGTCGTCACGATCCCGCTCACGCGGTACACGGCATGGCTGGAACGACGACTGGCGAGGGAACGATGAGCACGGACCTGATCGACGTCCAGGCGCCCGCGATCGATGTGCGCGGCCTGGTGAAGAGCTTCGGCGACAACGAGGTGCTGAAGGGCATCGACCTCACGGTCACCGCGGGGGAGGTCGTCTGCGTGATCGGGCCCTCCGGATCCGGGAAGTCGACGCTCCTTCGCTCGGTGAACCTGCTGGAGGAGCCGACGGCGGGCAGGATCTTCATCGAGGGGATCGACATCACCGATCCGGAGACGGACATCGACCGGGTGCGCACCCGGATCGGGATGGTGTTCCAGAGCTTCAACCTGTTCCCGCACATGACGGTCCTGGACAACCTGACCATCGCCCAGCGCCGGGTGAAGAAGCGGCCGAAGGCCGAGGCGGAACGGGTCGCGCACGAGATGCTCGGGCGCGTCGGCCTGGAGGAGAAGGCGGCCGCCTACCCGGGCCATCTCTCCGGCGGTCAGCAGCAGCGCGTGGCGATCGCCCGGGCGCTGTGCATGAACCCGGACATGATGCTGTTCGACGAGCCGACGTCGGCACTGGACCCCGAACTGGTGGGCGAGGTGCTGCAGGTCATGCGCACCCTCGCCGACGAGGGGATGACCATGCTGGTGGTGACGCACGAGATGGGGTTCGCCCGCGAGGTCGGATCCCGGCTCATCTTCATGGCCGACGGGAACATCGTCGAGGAGGGCGATCCCCGCGAAGTGATGGCCAACCCGCGGAACCAGCGCACGAAGGACTTCCTCTCGCGCGTGCTCTGAGCCCGGACGACGAAGGGGGTACGGGATGTCCCGTACCCCCTTCGTGGCGCCGAGGGGTCAGCCGTCGACCTCGACGACCTCCGCGTCCGCGGCGTTGCGGCGCACCGAGTCGATGCCGTTCACCGCACCGGACTTGGAGGCGTAGCCCTCGCCGGTGGCGATCACCTCGCCGTTCCCCGCCTTCAGCCGGAACCGCCACTCGCCGTTGCTGCTCTGGTACAGCTCGAACTTGCCCGCCATCGTGCGTCCTCTCGGATCGGATCTCGGTCGGGCGGATCCCCGACTCTGGGCTCACGTTATCCAGCCGCCGGCACGGAGGGGAAGAGCGCCGGGGAGACCGTGCCCCCGCGCCGTCGGCCCGGCGGGATCGTGCGCCGCGCTGAACCGGCATATCGGTGGGTCGGGCACGGCCGATACCATGACGACGAGTCCCGCCCCGGGACCGGAAGCGAGGTGCCATGCCCCCGTGGCTTCTGACGCTCGACGTCGTCGACGGCGTCGTGCCCTGGACCGTGTGGGGGATCACCGCGCTGGTCGTGGTCGTCCTGGTCGCGCGTCGTCCGACGAAGAGCTGGGCGCTGGCCACGGTCATCGGAGCCCTCACCGGCGCGATCCTCGCCACCGCCGCGCTCCTCGTGCTCCGCGCGAGCGGGATCCTGCCGGATCCGCTCCCGGCCGTCGTGGGCTGGGCGATCGGAGGACTCGCCGCGCTGGGGCTCGTCATCGTCTCGATCTTCTTCCGTCCCGCCTGGCGGCGCATCGTCGCCGTCGTCGCGGTGCTGCTGGTGCTGCTGTCCACGGCCATCGGCGTGAACGCGGCGTTCGGCGTGGACCGCACCCTCGGGGACGTCCTGGGCATCTCCACCCTCGACAGGGCCGACCACCTCCCCGGCCCGGGGCCCGAGCCCGTCGTGAGCCCGGCCGTCCCGCTGTACGAGAGCTGGACCCCGCCGGCGGACATGCCGACCACGGGGCAGGTCCTCGAATTGTCCGGGGATCGCGCCATCCCGTCGACGGCGGGCTTCACGCCTCGTCCGGCCTCGATCTATCTGCCGCCGGCCGCCCGGGTCGCGCGGGAGGACATGCCGGCGCTGCCGTTCATGGTCCACATGATGGGAAAGCCGGGCGATCCCAATCCGACGTTCATCAAAGACGCGATGGACGAGCTGGCGGCGAAGAACAAGGGTCTCGCCCCGATCGTGATCGTCGCCGATCAGCTCGGCGACCCGAACCAGAACCCTGCGTGCGCCGACTCGAAGACCTACGGCGGGGTGGACACCTACTTCAACAAGGACATCGTCGAGTACGCC
Source organism: Microbacterium resistens (assembly GCF_021172025.1). NCBI lineage: Bacteria > Bacillati > Actinomycetota > Actinomycetes > Micrococcales > Microbacteriaceae > Microbacterium > Microbacterium resistens. The sequence goes on along the minus strand of NZ_CP082781.1, from coordinate 2,122,461 downwards.
AAGGCGAACCTCAACATCCTCCAGGATCCCGCCTACTGGACCATCAGCGGTTACTCGAACGGGGGAGCGTGCGCGCAGGTGTGGGGTGCGGAGCATCCCGAGATCTGGGGCAACATCGTCAGCATCTCCGGCGAGGAGTTCCAGGGGTCCGAGGAGGTGGACCAGGTGCTCGCCCAGGTGTTCGGCGGCGACAAGGCGGCCTACGAGGCGGCGAAGCCGGCCGCGGTGATGGCGAGGAACGCGGGGAGGTTCGCCGGCCACGCGGCGATCTTCACCGTCGGCACCGAGGACCCCGACTACATCCCCCACGTGCGGGAGGCCGCCGCCACAGCGAAGGCCGCAGGCTTCGACACGACGCTGTTCGAGGTCCCGGGCGCCGACCACGTCCAGAAGGGCCTCCGGCTGGGCATGCCCCTGGCCTACGGCGCCCTCTTCCCGCACATCGGTCTGGCTCCGCCGGGCTGATCCCGCCGTCGCCGGCCGGCTGATCCCGGTCCCGCCGGTTCGTCCCCTCCCGCCCCGCCGAGAAAGGCACACCATGTCGAGCACGGACTCCGCGTCCGCCGCCCCCGCCGCCGCGAAGCGTCCCTCCGGGGTCGTGCGTTACCTGCTCATCCACCCGTTCGCCGTCGCCCTGAGCGTGGTGCTGCTGGCGACGGGAATCGTGTTCGGCACGCTCTGGGGCCAGGCGCCGGTGGAGATGGCGGCGAGCCCGCTCACCACGCTCGACGGGCTGTGGTGGACCCCGGTGACGAGCCTGCTCATCCCGGACTCGGCCGTCGAGGCGGTGCTCACGATCGCCCTGATCCTCACGGTGATGGCGTACGCGGAGCGGCTGCTGGGCAGCATGCGCGCGGTGGTCCTGTTCTTCGTCACGGGCGTGCTCGGCGTCATCGCCGGCATCGGGTTCGAGCTCCTGCTGGGCCAGGGCGACCTGCTGTGGGGGCTGGAGCTCGAGGCCGGGTTCGTCCTGGACCCCGCGGTGGGCGTCGTGGGCGTGATCATGGCGGCCAGCGCCTTCGCGCCCGCGCTGTTCCGCCGCCGGATCCGCGTGATCGGGTTCGCCGTGCTGTTCATGTACGCCCTCTACGCCGGAGACGCGGACAGCGTGTACCGGCTCGCGTCGGCGGCGCTCGGGGTGCTGTGCGGCGTCCTCCTGGCCCGGGACCGCCCGCAGTCCGCCTGGCACCGCAGCTCTTACGGCGAGACGCGCACGATCATCGCGTCGATCGTGGCGGTGACCGGTCTCGGCCCGCTCATCGTGCTGCTCTCGGGTGTGCAGAGCGGTCCGCTCGCGAGCACCGTGGCCGGCTTCCAGGGCGTCGACGGCGATGAGATCTTCGAGCGCTGCGCGACGACCTACACCGCCGCCTGCGACACCGACGTGGCGCGCGCGCTGACCGACGGCCCTGGCGCCTTCCTGCTCAGCCTCATGCCGCTGCTGCTCAGCCTCCTGGCCGCGTGGGGACTGCGCCTGGGCCGCCGTGCCGCCTGGATGCTCGCGATCGCGGTCAATGCGGTGATCGCCGTCGTGACCGCGGTGGGACTGGGGGCCGGTCAGCTGCTCGACGAGAAGACCCGGGCCGTGCTCGGCGTCGAGGACGTCGTGTGGTCGGTGCTGGCCATCCTGATCCCGATCGCCGTGATCGTGCTGCTGCTCATCACCCGTCACCGGTTCGCGGTGCGCGCGCCGAGGTCGGCCGTGCGGCGCTTCGCCGCGCTGGTCGGGGGCGCGTTCGTGATCCTCGCCGGCGGCTACGTCACCGTCATGCTGGCGCTTCCCGACGACGCGTTCATGATCCCGGTCGCGCCCGGCGACGTCATCGTGGACGCCGTGCGCCGCTTCCTCCCCGCGGGTCTGCTGCAGCCGGTGCCGACTCCGGTCGCACCGCTGGAGGGCTTCCCGCTGATCGTGCACCAGTGGGTGGGCGTGCTGTTCTGGATCGTCTTCATCGGCGCCGTCCTGATGCTCTATCGCGCCACCGCCGCGCACCGCGACGCGGACGGCGAGGCGCGGTTCCGGGAGCTGCTGAAGAGCGGGGGCGGCGGGACGCTCGGGTTCATGGGCACCTGGCCCGGCAACGACTACTGGTTCACCCCCGACGGGACGGGCGCCGTCGCCTACCGGGTCATCAACGGCGTCGCCCTGACCATGTCGGATCCCGTGGCCTCCGACGAGCACGCCGAGGCGACCATCCGCGGGTTCGTGGACCACTGCGACCGCCAGGGCTGGACGCCGGTGTTCTACAGCTTCCACGAGAAGCATCTGCCGGTGTTCCAGAGCTTCGGATGGCAGTACATGTCCGTCGGAGAGGAGACCGTCGTCCCCCTCGCCGGGTTCGAGCTCACGGGCAAGCCCTGGGCGAAGGTCCGACAGGCGTACAATAAGGGCGAGCGGGAAGGGATCACCACGCTGTGGTCGACGTGGGACGATCTGCCCGCCGCCGTGGCCGCGGAGATCACGGCCCTCAGCGAGCAGTGGCTGTCCGAGAAGGAGCTGCCGGAGATGGGCTTCACCCTCGGCGGGGTGGAGGAGCTCAAGGATCCGGAGGTCGCGCTGTACCTGGCGTTCGGCAAGGACGGCGGTCTGCAGGCGATCACGAGCTGGCTGCCGAGCTGGCGGGACGGCCGGCTCACCGGCTGGACGATCGACTTCATGCGCCGCGGGGACGAGTCGATGTCCGGGATCATGGAGTTCGTCATCGCGTCCGCCGCCTTCCGGATGAAGGAGGACGGGGTGGAGGTGTTCAGCCTCTCGGGCGCGCCGCTGGCGGAGAAGCCGCTCGCACCGGGGGAGGAAGCGCCCGAGCCGACGGTGATGACGCGCCTGCTCGCGTGGCTCGGCAAGGTCCTGGAGCCGGCGTACGGGTTCACGTCCCTCTTCCGGTTCAAGAGCAAGTTCAACCCCGAGTACCACACGATCTACATGGCGTACGCGGATCCGGCCCAGCTCCCGACGATCGGCCTGGCGATCGGGAAGGCCTATCTGCCCGAGGTCTCGCCGAAGGAGTACCTGGCCCTGGCGAAGACGCTCACGCAGGACACCTCGCACTGACCCGGGCCCCGTCCCGTCCCGTCCCCGTCCCGGTCCCGTCCCCGTCCTGGGGATCGCGAAACCCCCTTTCCCCGTCGAGACCCCCTCCCACGAGCGTGTGCCGGAGGGGGTTTCGACGGAGAAAGGGGGTTTCGGCGTCGGACGACGTCAGGGGTCGACGCCGGTCAGGAGGTCGGGGACGACGTCAGGGGGTCGACGCCGGTCAGGAGGTCGGGGGCGCGGTCAGGGGGTCGAGGGCACGGCCAGCTTGAAGCCCCGGTGCGAGCCGACGTAGCCGAGCCGCTCGTAGAAGCGGTGCGCGTCGACGCGGGCGGCGTCCGACGTGAGCTGCACCATCGCGGCGCCCAGCTGCGGCGCCGCCACGTCGCCGACCCAGCGCATCATCGCCGAGCCGACGCCGCCGGAGCGCTGGTCCGAGCGCACGCGGACCGCCTCCACGAGCAGGCGCGTCGCTCCGCGCCGTGACATGCCGGGGATCCGCGTGAGCTGGAACGTGCCCACGACCTCGCCGCCGGACTCGGCGACGAGCAGGTCGTTGCCGGGCTCCTCGAGGACGGCGACCAGCGCCCGTTCGTAGAGGTCGTGATCGTCCGGCGCGCCGACGTCGCCGCGGGCGGCGCTGATCGGGTCGTCGGCGAGCAGGGCGACGAGCGCGGGCGCATCGGCGCGGATCGCGCGTCGCAGCACGACGTCGCCGGATCGGGAGTCGAGGACCGTCGGGAGGGAAAGGGCGGACAGCATGATCCGATCATCGCAGGGCACCGGCGCCGTCGCTTCGTCCCCTGGGCCGCCGAAACCCCCCTTTCACGTCGAGACCCCCTCCGGCGCGCGTGCGCAGGAGGGGGTCTCGGCGGGGAGAGGGGGTCTCGCGTCAGTCCTCGTCGGCGTCCGGGTCGTGGTCGACTCCGGCCTCGGCGCGCTGCTCCGGGGTGATCGGCGCCGGCGCGGCCGTCAGCGGGTCGAAGCCGTTGCCCGTCTTGGGGAACGCGATGACGTCGCGGATCGACGGGGCGCCCGCGAGCAGGGAGACCGTGCGGTCCCAGCCGAAGGCGATGCCGCCGTGCGGCGGGGCGCCGAACTGGAACGCGTCCAGGAGGAAGCCGAACTTCTCCTGCGCCTCCTCGGCGCCGATCCCCATCACGTCGAACACGCGCTCCTGCACGTCCCGGCGATGGATGCGGATCGATCCGCCGCCGATCTCGTTGCCGTTGCAGACGATGTCGTACGCGTACGCCAGCGCCTCGCCGGGCTCCGTGTCGAAGCGATCCAGCCACTCCTCCTTGGGAGAGGTGAATGCGTGGTGGACGGCGGTCCAGGCGGAGTGGCCGAGGTCGACGTCCTCGGGGTCCTCGCCGGTCGGCTTGAACAGGGGTGCGTCGACGACCCACACGAACGCCCAGGCGTCGGGGTCGATCTGGCCGGTGCGGTGCGCGATCTCGACGCGGGCGGCACCCAGCAGCGCCTGGGCCTCGCGGGTCGGACCCGCGGCGAAGAACACCGCGTCGCCCGGCTGCGCGCCCGTGGCGGCGGCGAGGCCGTCGCGCTCGGCGTCGGACAGGTTCTTCGCGACCGGGCCGCCCAGCGTCCCGTCCTCGCCGAAGGTGACGTAGGCGAGCCCCTTGGCGCCGCGCGACTTCGCCCAGTCCTGCCAGGCGTCGAACTGCCGACGGGGGAGGGATGCCCCGCCCGGGTGGACGACCGCGCCGACGTACTCCTGCTGGAACACGCGGAACGTGGTGTCGGCGAAGTAGCCGGCCAGCTCGACGATCGGGTTGCCGAAGCGCAGGTCCGGCTTGTCGGATCCGTACAGGCGCATCGCGTCGGCGAACGTGATCCGATCGATGGGCGTGGGGATCTCGACGTCGATGAGGCGCCACAGCCGCTGGACGATCTCCTCGCCCAGCGCGATCACGTCCTCCTGGTCCACGAAGCTCATCTCGATGTCGAGCTGCGTGAACTCCGGCTGGCGGTCGGCGCGGAAGTCCTCGTCCCGGTAGCTCCGCGCGAGCTGGTAGTACCGCTCCATGCCCGCCACCATGAGGAGCTGCTTGAACAGCTGCGGCGACTGCGGCAGCGCGTACCAGCTGCCCGGGTTGAGGCGCGCGGGGACGAGGAAGTCGCGGGCGCCCTCGGGGGTCGAACGGGTGAGGGTGGGCGTCTCGATCTCGACGAAGTCGTGGCCGGCGAGCACCTCGCGGGCGGCGGCGTTGGCCTTCGAGCGCAGCCGGATCGCGGCCGCGGCGGACGGGCGGCGGAGGTCCAGATAGCGGTGCTTGAGGCGCGCCTCCTCGCCGACCGTCTCGGTGCCCTCCAGGGCCGTGGAGACCTGGAAGGGCAGCGGGGCCGACTCGTTGAGGACCTCGACCTCGGCGGCGATGACCTCGATGTCGCCGGTGGGCAGGTTCGGGTTGGCGTTGCCCTCCGGGCGCTCGGAGACCTCGCCGGTGATCTTCAGCACGAACTCGCTGCGCAGAGGATGGGCGACGGACTCGTCGCGGATCACGACCTGGGCGATGCCGGACGCGTCCCGCAGATCGATGAAGGCGACGCCGCCGTGATCGCGACGACGATCGACCCAGCCGGTGAGGGTGACGGTCTGACCGATGTGCTCGGCTCGCAGCGAGCCGGCCGGGTGGGTGCGCAGCACGGAGGATTCCTCCTGATCCGGGGAAAAGATGAACCCCGCCATTCTACGGGCCGGGTCCGCCGGCGCCGTCCGGACGCCTGCTCGTCCCGTGGGTGCTCGCGTCCTCCCTCGTGCAGGAAGGGGCGTCGCTAGGATCGGAGCATCCGCGCGACGGCCGCGGCGTCACGGGAGGTCCTCATGCTGTCCACCATCGTCCCGCTCGCCGACGGCGGCGCAGACCTGATCTCCGATGTCTACGCGGGGCTGTTCTCCGGCACGACGTCTCTGCTCGCCCTCGCCTACTACGTGCTCGTCGTCATCGCGATGTGGCGGGTATTCACGAAGGCGGGCTATCCCGGAATCCTCGCGCTGATCCCGATCGTGAACCTCGTCTTCCTCGTGAAGATCGCCGGGATGTCGGGGTGGTGGGCGCTGCTGTACCTCATCCCGCTGGTCAACATCGTCTTCGCGATCGTCGTGGCCGTGAAGCTCGGCGCGAACTTCGGCAAGGGCGGGGTGTTCTCCTTCTTCCTGCTCTGGCTGATCCCCTTCATCGGGTACTTCATCATCGGCTTCGGCAGCGCCCGCTACCAGAGGGCCTGACCGCGTGCCCGCCGAGCGCCTGCACCTCGTCCGCCACGGCGAGGTGCACAATCCGGCGCGCGTGCTCTACGGCCGTCTTCCCGGCTATCTCCTGAGCGAGGCCGGTCACCGGATGGCGCAGGCGGCCGCCGACCACGTCGCCGGGCTCGGTCGCCCCGTCCTCACGCTCCGCTGCTCGCCGCTGGAGCGCACCCAGGAGTCCGCGGCGCCGTTCGCGGAGGCCTTCGGGCTGGCCCCCGCGCTGGACGAGCGTCTCATCGAGCCGACCAACGTGTTCGAGGGAACGCAGATGCGCCGCGCGCTGCGCAACCCCGCGAACTGGCGGCATCTGCGCCGGCCCGCCGTCCCGAGCTGGGGCGAGCCGTACGTCTCGATCGTCGCCCGCATGCGCGCCGCGATGGATGAGGCGTGGGAGCAGGCGTCCGTGCCGGACGCCCCGGACGGGGACATCGTGTTCGTCTCGCACCAGGCCCCGATCTGGATCACCCACCTCGCCGTGGCCGGGCACCCGCTCCGGCACGACCCGCGGACGCGCCGATGCGCGCTGTCCAGCGTGACCACCTTCGAACGCGACGGCGGGATCTGGCGGGAGATCGACTACGCCGAGCCGGCCGTGGCCGGAGTTGACCTCGGGGCGGTCTGAGGACACGGCGACTTCGCAGGTAAGTATCGTTTTTCGATAGTAAAGTATCGAAAAACGAGAGGATCGAGATGTCCAAGCCGGTCGTGTGGGTGCTCAAGGCGCTCCTGGTGCTCTTCTTCGCTGTCTGCCTGATGGCGCAGGTCTGGGCCATTCCCTCGCTCGCCCGCGAGGTCGCGACGCACTTCCCCGGGACCGCGCACCTGGAGATCGTCGGCATCGTCGGCGCGGTCGTCATGGTGCTCTGCGCCCAGGTCGTGCTCGTGTGCCTGTGGCGGCTGCTCAGCATGGCCGCCGCCGATCGGGTCTTCCAGGCGGCGTCGTTCCGCTGGGTGGACGCGGTGATCGTCAGCCTGGGTGTGTTCGCCCTGCTCAGCGCGGTGGCGTTCGTGCTGTCCGGCACCGTCGGGATCCTCGCGCCGGGCCTGGTCCTCGTGCTGTCCGTCGCGATCTTCGGCTCGCTGGCCGCCATGCTCCTCGTCGTCGTGATGCGCGGGCTGCTCGTGAAGGCCACCCGGCTCGAGGGCGAGATGGCCGAGGTGGTCTGATGGCGATCGTGCTGAATCTCGACGTGGAGCTCGCCAAGCGGAAGATGAGCGTCACGCAGCTCGCCGAGGAGGTCGGGATCACGCCGGCCAATCTGTTCGTGCTCAAGAGCGGACGGGCCAAGGCGGTGCGCTTCACCACGCTGGACGCGATCTGTCGCGTGCTCGGCTGCCAGCCGGGCGACCTCCTCGCGTGGGAGCCGGATCCCGAGCCCGGCGCCGCGCGGGAGCGCTGAGGGCCGTCCGCAGGAGATCCCGAGGTGGCGCCGGTAGCGTGACCGGCATGCCGACGACTCCCGAGCCGCCGACTCCGTCCCTGCGCTCCGCCACCGCGCCGCAGGTGATCCTCAACCTCGTCCGAGGGGCGCTGATCGGCGCCGCCGAGCTCGTCCCCGGCATCTCCGGCGGGACGGTCGCCCTCATCACCGGGGTGTACGAGCGGCTGATCGCCTCGGTGTCGCATCTGATGTCCGCCATGACGCGGCTGGTGCGCGGCCCCGATCGTGCCGCGGGCGTCCGGGCCGAGCTCCGGCGCACGGACTGGTGGCTCGTCGGACCGGTGCTCGTCGGGATGGCCGCCATGGTCCTGACGCTGGCCGGCGTCGTCGAAGGGCTGGTGTCCGCGAACCCGGTCGCGTCCCGAGGGCTGTTCTTCGGGCTGGTCGCCGCGAGCCTGATCGTGCCGCTGCGCATGGCATGGGCCTCGGCTCCGGACTCCGCCGATCCGCGCGACCGGGGCCCGGTGCGCCTCACGGACGTCGTCCTCTTCGTCCTCTCGGCGGTGGGCGCGTTCCTGCTGATCGGACTCGCGGAGGGCGAGACCCTGGCGGAGCCGCCGATGTGGCTCGTCTTCGCCGCGGCCGCGATCGCGGTCTGCGCCCTGGTGATCCCCGGCGTGTCCGGGTCCTTCTTCCTGCTCGCGATCGGGCTGTACTCGACGACGCTGCAGGCGCTCTCGTCCCGCGATCTCGGCTACATCGCGGTCTTCGCGGCCGGCGCGCTCGTGGGCCTCGTCACGATCGTGCGCGGCATGAGCTGGCTCCTGCGGCGTCACCGGCGAGCCACTCTCGTGGCGATGACGGGGCTGCTCGTGGGTTCGCTGCGTGCGCTGTGGCCGTGGCAGACCTCGCCCTCCGGGGACGCTGACGGCGTCGGCGTCCTCCTTCCGCCCGGAGGGGACATGCTGACGCCGGTCCTGCTCGCGCTGGCCGGCGCGGCGATCGTGGGGGCGATGATCCTGGTCGAGGACCGGCTGTCGCGGCGGTCCGGGATCCCGGCAGGGGTGGAGCAGGACGCCGCGCGTCCGGCGGTCTGAGCCCGCCGTCCGCACGGCGCCCCGACGTCGGCGCCCCGGCCCCGGCGCCCTGGCCTCAGTGCCCCGCGGCGAGCTCCTGGACGATCGCCGCCGCGGCCATCTGGCCCGCCGCCGCGGCCATCACCACGGAGGCGACGACGCCCGGCAGCGTCGCGCGGTGGGCGTTGTCCCCCGCGGCGAAGACGCCGGGCACCGAGGTGCGGCCGAAATCGTCGATCTCGACGGCGCCCGAGGGCAGCATCCGCAGTCCGAGCTGCTCGGCGAACGGCGCGCGCTGGCGCGGCGCGGTGCCGGCGACGAAGATCCCGTCGACCGGGGTCGCGGTCTCCCCGGCGTGCACGACGACGTCGCCGCCGGACTCGGTCACGGCGCTCGCCGGAGCCGAGGAGATCGCCGCGCCGAGGCTCTCGACCGCTGTGCGGAACTCGTCGGTCGGACCGGCGCCGACCGTGAACACGGTCGCGTCGACGCCGAGGGGGTGCAGCATCCCCAGCACGTGCGGCGCGGCGGTCCCGATCACGGCGATCCGGCGCCCGGCGAACTCGTGCCCGTCGCAGAACGGGCAGGAGAACGCCCGCCGGCCCCACAGCGGCGCGAGCCCCGCCACCTCGGGAAGCTCGTCGACCAGGCCGGTGGCGAGGACCAGGCGCCGGCCGCGGACCGCCGGGCCGCCGGCGAGCTCGACCCGGAAGCCGTCGTCCTCCGCGGCGACGGCGACGGCGGTGCGCTGTTCGATGCGGACCGTGCCGTACTCCTCCAGCTGACCGCGCGCCGTGCGGCGGAAGTCCGCGGGCGGCGTGCCGTCGTTGGCGATCACGTTGTGCATGTGCGCGACGGGGCCGTTGCGGTACTCGCCGGAATCCAGCACCAGGGCGCTGCGGTGCATCCGGCCCAGGGTCAGCGCGGCCTGGAGGCCTGCCGGCCCCGCTCCGATCACGATGGCGTCGTCCATGGATCTCTCCTCCTCGGTTGCGTTCCGGACCAGTGTGTGACTTCATGTCAACATGAAGTCAAGCGAGGATCGTCCCTGGTCAGTGGGAGAGGTGGCGGCCCGGTTCGACCTGCCCACGAACGTGCTGCGCCACTGGGAGTCGGTGGGCCTGCTGAGCCCGGATCGCGATGCGGGAGGGCGGCGCCGCTACGGCGAGGAGGAGGTGGCGCGGATCGCCGTGATCGTCCGGAGCAAGGCCTCCGGGATGAGCCTGGACCAGATCGCGCACCTGCTGGACAACGGCTCGTCCGGGCGCCACGAGGTGCTGCACGCCCATCTCGCGGACCTCGATCGGCGGATGGAGGACATGCGCCGCTCGCGCGCGATGACCGAGCACGCGCTGCGCTGCGAGGCGCACGACATCATGGCCTGCCCGAGGTTCCGGGCCGGTGTGGACGACATCATCGCGGGCTTCGGGAGCGGCTCCCTCTCCGCTCACGCATAGGGATCGGACGTAGGATTCCCAGCGTGTCACCCTCCCTGCGCCCGAATCGCAGCGTCGTCCGAACCCGCCTCCTCCGCTCCGCCGCGGCCGCGCTCGGCGTCGCCCTCGCCGTCGGCCTGTCGGCCTGCGCGCAGGACCCGGCGACCGAGCAGTACCTCGCCGGGGACAACAAGGGGTACATCGGCGCCGCGGGTCTCCGCGTGGACGAGATCCCGGCCGACCAGCGCACGGAGCCGGTGGAGTACGGCGGCACGCTCGAGGACGGCTCCTCCTTCTCCAGCGAGGACGTCGCCGGGGACGTCGTGGTGGTGAACTTCTGGTACGCCGCCTGCGGTCCCTGCCGCGTCGAGGCGAAGGACCTCGAGGCGGTCTGGCAGGAGTACCAGGACCAGGACGTGTCGTTCATCGGCGTCAACACCTACGATCAGGCCGACACCGCGCGCGCCTTCGCGGAGCAGTACGGCGTGACCTACCCCAGCCTCATCGACGTGAACACCGGCGAGGCCAAGCTCGCCTTCGCGCAGGCCACGACCATCCAGGCGACGCCGACCACCCTGGTGCTCGACCGCCAGGGGCGCGTCGCAGCGCGGATCGTCGGGCAGCTGGAGGAAGCGTCGATCCTCTCGACCCTCGTCAAGGACGCCCTCGCGGAGAAGGCGTGAACGTCGACGCCCTCGTCGGATTCGGCGCACTCTGGCTCGCGATCCCCGTCGCGATGCTCGCGGGCCTCGTCTCCTTCCTGTCACCGTGCGTGCTGCCGCTGGTGCCGGGGTACCTCGGCTTCCTGGGGGGAGCCGTGGCGCCGTCCTCCGGCGCCCCGCGCCCCGGCGCCGACGCTCCGGCGGCGCCGACGCGGGCACGGCTGGTGCTCGGCGTCCTCCTCTTCATCGCCGGCTTCACGGCCGTCTTCGTGGCGTTCGCCGTCGTGGGCGGCGCGGCGGGGATGTTCCTGCTGCAGTGGGGGGACCTCATCACCCGCGTCCTCGGCGCCGTGATCATCCTCATGGGGCTCGTGTTCATCGGTCTCTTCGGCTTCGCGCAGCGCACGATGCGGGTGAACCTCAGCGGCCGTGCGGGCCTGGTCGGGGCTCCGCTGCTGGGCGTCGCGCTCGGGCTCGGATGGACGCCCTGCATGGGGCCGACGCTGTCGGCGATCATGGCCGTCGCGCTCAACCTCGGCGACCCGTGGCGGGCCGCGCTGCTGGGCGTGGCCTACTCGCTCGGGCTCGGGATCCCGTTCCTGCTCGCCGCGCTCGGGTTCGGCTGGGCGGCGCGCTCGATCGGGTTCCTCCGTCGGCACGTCCGCACCGTCAACATCATCGGCGGCGTCCTGCTGATCCTCCTCGGCGTGCTGATGGTCACCGGCGTCTGGACCGACGTCATGTCGCGACTCGGGGCGGTGATGGGCAGTGTCACCGTCCCGCTCTGAGTCCTCCGATCCCGGATCGCCCCGTGACGAGGAGACGCCCGTGAAGATGTCCGAGAAGGGAACGCGCAGCTCGGATCCGCTGCGTCCGTCCGACCACATCGACGGCGACGACCGGGTGACCTCGCCCGCGCTCGGATTCGTGGGCTGGCTGCGCTGGGGCTGGCGTCAGCTCACGTCGATGCGCACCGCGCTCGTGCTGCTGCTGATCCTCGCGATCGCCGCGATCCCCGGGTCGATCTTCCCGCAGCGGATGGCGGACCCCAACGGCGTCACGCAGTGGAAGGCCGACAACCCGGACCTCTTCCCGATCCTCGACGCGCTCCAGATGTTCGACGTCTATCTCTCGGCGTGGTTCTCGGCCGTCTACCTGCTGCTGTTCCTGTCCCTGATCGGGTGCGTGATCCCGCGGATCAAGCACCACGCGACGGCGCTGCGCTCCCGCCCGCCGCGGACGCCGATCCGGCTCAAGCGCCTCGACGACCACCGCGAGGCCGTCCGGTCCGTCCCGGAGGGCGCGGACGCCGCCGCAGCCGCCGAGAAGGCCGTGGACATCGCGCAGTCGCAGCTGCGCGCCCTCCGCTACCGGGTCGAGCGCTACGACGACAAGCGCGGCTTCTCGGTGTCGGCCGAGCGCGGCTACGCCCGCGAGACCGGCAACCTGCTGTTCCACCTCGCTCTCCTGGGCGTGCTCGTCACGGTCGGCGTCGGCGGCGGCTTCGCCTACACCGGGCAGCGCGTCATGACGGAGGGGGAGACCTTCGTCAACACGCTGCTCGACTACTCGTCGATGAACAAGGGCCGATACGTGGCCGACGGCGCCCTGGCCCCCTACGCGATGACCCTCGACTCGTTCGACGTGACCTACGTCCCCTGGGGGGAGTCGGCGCAGGGCCAGGCCGGAGACTTCTCCGCCAACGTCACGGTCCGAGAGCCCGGCGGGGAGCCCCGTCAGGAGTCCGTGCGCGTGAACCACCCGCTCGACGTGCGCGGCGACAAGGTCTACCTGCTCGGCAACGGCTACGCGCCGACGATCACCGTCCGCAACGCCGAGGGAGAGGTCGCCTTCCACGGGCCGGTGCCGTTCCTCCCGCAGAACAACGCCACCATGACGTCGCTGGGCGTCGTGAAGATCACCGACGGGATGCCCGAGCAGCTGGGCATGGTCGGCTTCTTCTACCCGACCGCCGCCGCGCTGGAGACGGGTGCGCTCACCTCGGTGTACCCGGCGCTGGTGAACCCGACCCTGACGCTCAACGTCTACTCCGGCGACCTGGGGATCGACGACGGCACCCCGCGGTCCGTGTACGTCCTCGACCCGACCGACATGACCCAGCTCACCGGCGGAGACACGGGCGTCGACTCGATCGAGCTCACCCCCGGGCAGACGCAGGAGCTGCCCGGCGGCCTCGGATCCGTCACCTTCGAGGACGAGTCGCCCGAGGGCGCGACCGACGCGTCGCAGTCCGTGCGGCGTTACGTGTCCCTGCAGGTGCATCACGACGCCTCCGCCGTCTGGGTCCTCGTCTTCGCCGTGCTCGCGGTCGTCGGCCTCCTCCTCGCCCTGTTCGTCCCGCGCCGGCGGATGTGGGTCAAGGCCGTCGTCGTCGACGGCGCCGTCCACCTGGAGTACGCGGCGCTGGCACGCGGAGAGGACCCGACCCTCGCGGCCGCCGTGAAGGACCTGGCCGAGGGGCACGAGCGGCTCCTCGACGCCGACGGCGGCACGACCGCGGCGTCCGCCCCCGATGCGTCCGAGAACCCCCGAAAGTAGGCTGTGACCATGGACCTCGACTCCCTGTCGGTGCTGCTGATCTGGACGGCGATCGCCGTGTACGCCGCGGCGTTCGTGTGCTACGCGTTCGACCTGGCGCACCGCTCGCAGCGTGCCGCGGACCGGAAGCTCGCCGCTCCGGCGGTGCAGGAGCTCGTCGGCGTGTCCGCCGGCGCCGCGAGCACCGGTGCCGGCAAGGGCGGGGGAGCGACGCCGGTCCCGACCGACACGGCGGCCGCACCCGCGCCGCGCTACGTGATGGGCCGTATCGGAACGTCGCTGACCGCTCTGGGCTTCCTGTTCCACCTCGCCGGGACGATCCTTCGCGGCATCGCCGCCGAGCGCGTGCCGTGGTCGAACATGTACGAATTCGCGATGACCGGCACGCTCCTCATCGTCGCCGTCTATCTCGCGGTCAATATCCGCATGGACCTGAAGTACCTCGGCACCTTCATCGTGGGCCTGATCGTGGTTCTGCTCGGCGGGGCGACGACGAGCTTCTACGTCGAGGTCACGCCGCTGATGGATCCGCTCAAGAGCGTGTGGCTCGTGATCCACGTCTTCGTGGCCTCGCTCGGCACGGCGTTCCTGGCGCTCGCGTTCGCCCTCTCCGTCTTGCAGCTCATGCAGACCCGCCGCGAGCTGCGGATCCTCGGCGACCAGCCGAAGACGGGCCCCGGCTTCCTCGCGACGCTCCCGACGGCGGAGCGGCTGGAGAGCCTGGCCTACCGCTTCGCCACCGTCGGGTTCATCTTCTGGACCTTCACGCTCATCGCCGGCGCGATCTGGGCGCAGGACGCCTGGGGCCGGTACTGGGGCTTCGACGTCAAGGAGACCTGGACGTTCATCATCTGGGTGCTCTACGCCGGCTACATCCACGCCCGTGCGACGCGCGGCTGGCGCGGGAACCGGTCGGCGTGGCTGTCGATCGTAGGCTTCACCGCGGTGCTGTTCAACTTCACGATCGTGAACATGTTCTTCAAGGGACTGCACGCCTACTCCGGCCTGAACTGACCGTCCTCCGAGCCCCGCCCCGGCCCGTTCCGCGACCCCGGCGCCGCGTCCGTTCCGCGACCCCGGCGCCGCGTCCGTTCCGCGAGCCCGGCGCCGCGGATGCGTCGAAACCCCCTCTCGCCGCCGAAACCCCCTCCTACGCGCGTATCTCTGAGGGGGTCTCGACGGGGAGAGGGGGTTTCGACGTTGTGGCGAGAGGGATCCGGGCCCCTGGGCACGCGGCAGGGCGGCACGGGGCGGGGCACGCGGCGTGGCGGGGCCGGGCCGCGGAGCCGGGGCGGAGGACGAGTCAGGCCGCGGCGGGGGCGGCGGCCAGGGCCTCCGCGCTCGTGGTGCGGCGGCGGACGACGGCGAGGATCGTCGCGACGAACGACAGCACGCCCCAGACCACGACGCCCGTGATCGCCGCCCCCGCGCCGTCGCCGACGAGGAGCGCCGTGGCGGCCGGGGTGGTCGGCAGGAAGCCCGCGGCCCCGGCGAGCCAGCCCGGAAGGGTCGAGATGATCCCGGCGGCGATCGCGGCCACCCCGGCGATCGCGGCGAGCCAGCGCCCCGCGCCGCCGAGCACCGCGACGAGCGCCTGGTTCACCGCGGCGAACGCCACCCCGACGAGCATCGCGATCCCCGCGAACGCCCACCAGTGGCCCGCGTCGTACCGCGCGACTGTCTGCACGATCAGCGCCACGAGGAGACCCTGGCCCGCGCCGAGCGCCGCCGCGGGGGCGAGCGCGCGCACGGCCAACGACGCCGAGGAGCGACGGGAGGTCAGGGCGCGCGCGGTCACCGCGCGCATCACGACGAAGGACGCCAGTCCGCCGAACCACAGGACCACCGCCGCCAGCAGCGGGATCGCGGTCGGCCCGAAGAGCGCATCCTCGGCCTCCGCATCCACCGGCGAGGACACGACGGAGGCGAGCGAGGAGGCCTCGGTGTCGGAGTACGAGGGCAGGGCGGTGGCGGCCTGGTGCAGGCCCGCGGCGAGGTCGCTCGTGCCGCCGGCGAGCTGACCGATCCCGCCGCTCAGCGCCGTCGCGCCGTCGGCGAGCTGGGTCGCTCCGTCGCCGAGCTGTCGTGCCCCGTCGCCGAGCTGCGTCGCCCCGTCGCCGAGGCGGTGAGCGCCGTCGGCGATCCCGGTGGCGCCGTTCTGCAGGCCGGTCGCGCCGAGCGACAGGTTCCGGGCGCCGCTCGCGCTCTGGTCCGTGCCGTCGGCGAGCTGACCGAGGCCCGCGGCGAGCTCGGAGGCGGCGGACCCGGCGGTCCGCATCTGCCCGGCGATCTGCGCCGGAGCCTGCTGGGCGAGCTGGGCGAGCCCCTGGGACGTGCCGCCGGCGGCCTGCGCGGCCTGGGCGGCGGGGTCCTGGAGCTCGGCCGCGCCCTGGGACACGGCGGCGAGCTGCGCGCAGAACTCCGGCGTCGCCTGGAGCGCGCACGCGGCGTTGAGGCCGTCGAGCCCCTGGGAGAGCTGGGCCACGCCCTGCGCGACCCCGGAGGTCGCCTGCGCGGCGCCGTCCGCCGCGGCGAGGAGCTCCTGCGGGACGATGCCCTGCGCCTCGAGCTGGTCGGCTCCGCCGGTGAGGCCCGCGCCGAGCTGTGCCGCGCCGGACTGCGCGTCCCGGGTTCCCGCGGCGATGGTGTCCAGGCCGCCGGCGAGCTGATCGGCCCCTCCGGCGAGCTGCCCGGCGCCGCCGGCGAGCTGCCCCGCGCCGTCGCCGAGCTGCGCGGCACCGGTCGCGAGCCCGTCCGCGCCGGTGGCGAGCTCGCCCGCGCCGGACGCGAGCTGGGTCGCCCCGTCGGGGAGCTTCGCGGCGCCGGTCGCGGCGTCCCGGGTGCCCCCGGCGAGCGTGTCGGCGCCGTTCGCGGCCTCGCCGATCTGGTCGCCCAGCGTGGTGAAGCCCAGGAGCACGTTCTCCAGGGTGGTCTCGGACAGCGCGGTGCCCATCGTCGTCGCCGCGGTCTGCGCGATCTGGTCCGCGATCAGCCCGTCCGCGACCCGGGCCTCCGGAGCGGTGCTCACGGAGATCCTGGCCTTCTCGGCGGTCACGTCGGTGTCGTTGATCGCGCGCCCGCCGCTGGTCGCGGCGGAGGAGAAGTCCTCGGGGATCGTGACGACCGCCTGATAGGTGCCGTTGGCGAGCCCGGATGCCGCGTCGTCCTCGTTCGAGATGACCCACGTCAGGTTCGAGTCCGCGTCGTCCGAGCCCTCGACGAGCCCGGAGGCGAGCTGTCGGCCGAGCGGGGCGAGCTGTCCGTCGATCTCCACCGGCTCATCGAGGTTGACGATCGCGGCGGTCATCTCCTCGAGCCTCTCGGTGGGATTCTGCAGAGCGGCGACGAGGACGCCCCCGAGAAGACCCGGCAGCAGCAGCACGCCGAGCAGGGTCAGCCAGGTGACGGGGCGGCGCGAGCGCGCCCGTTCGATGAGGGAGGACAAGCGCGTGGTCATTTCGTCTCACTCTGCTCGCTCGGTGCGGCCCAAGCGGTTGCCTCGGCGCGGCCGGAGGGATCGGTGCGGTGGGAATCGGAGCGGCCGTCGTCCGGTTCGTCGGGACCGGGGAGGCCGAGCACGGCGAAGCTCGACGCCTCGTCGGGCTCATCCACGGAGGAGGACCGGCGCGCGAGCGGCGCGGGAAGGGCGAGGTCGTGCGTGGCGACCGTTCGCCACCCGGCGTCGGTCAGCGCGGCGGCCGCGTCCGATGCCGTGGCGGCGGTGACGACGACGGCGAGCGGATCGCGGGCCGCGCGCGACAGCCGGGCGGAGGCGTCCCGGAGGAGCGCGGCGGCCTGATCGCGGTCCGCGGGGGAGAGGGCGTCCCAGCCGTCGAGGACGACGAGCGAGGTACGGCCGCGCAGGGCATCGCGCAGGTCGGCGAGCGGATCCCCGGAGGTCTCGGCGACGACGCAGCCGACGTGGGCGCGGACCCAGGCCGCGCGGCCGGGAAGAAGATGGCCGGCGACGCGGAGGCGGCCTCCGGACGCGGGGACGCGTCCGGCGAGCGTGAGGGCCAGCGTCCGACGGGCGACGGGGTCGGCGCCGGTGATCACGAGCGCGGCACCCGGAGCGAGTCGCAGCGAGACGCTCCGCAGGGCAGGATGGCGGTCGCCGATCGCGAGGTCGTCCGCGGCGACGACAGCGTCGTCACCGGGCCAGGACCGCAGGCTCCGCTCCCGTTCCACGGCCTCACCCTCGATGTCGACGTGGGGCAGGATCCGCTCCAGCCACGCCGGGATCCGCCAGGCGCGGTCGCCGAGGATCGCCATGAGGGCGGGGATCAACGTCATCCGCACGAGGAACGCGTCGATCGCGATACCCGCGGCGAGCCCGAGCGCGATCGGCTTGAGGGACGAGTCGCCCTCCGGGACGAAGGCCACGAACACGGCGAACATGATGAGCGCGGCCGCCGTGACGACGCGGGCGGATCCGGCGAACCCGGTGCGCGTCGCCCGGACCGCGGCGGCGCGGCGCGTGGCACGGTCGGGGTGCTTCGCGTCGGGGTCGTGCACGTAGTCCTCCCGCATCCGCGACACGAGGAACACCTGGTAGTCCATGGCCAGGCCGAACAGCACCCCCATGAGGACGATCGGCATGAAGCTGATGATCGGGCCGACGCGGGCGACGTGCAGGAGGTCCGCGAACCAGCCCCATTCGAACACGGCCGAGACGACCCCGAAGGCGGCGACGATCGACAGCAGGTAGCCGAGTGCGGCGGTGATCGGCACCCAGATCGAGCGGAACACGATCGTGAGGAGGACGAGAGACAGGCCGATCACGAAGATCCCGAACGGCAGGAGCGCGGCGCCCAGCTGATCCGAGATGTCGATCGCCACGGCGGTGAAGCCGGTGACCTTCAGGTCCACCCCGAACTCGTCCAGCCACTCGTCGTGGTGGGAGCGCAGTTCGCGGACGAGGTCCGCCGTCTCCGGCGCGTCCGGGGCGGTCGTCGGGATGATCTGCACGATGCCGGTGTCGGCGGTCTCGTTCGGGGTGGCGAGGGCCACCTCGGCGACGCCGGGCACCTTCTCCACGGCCTCGCCCAGATCCTCCATCAGACCCAGCGGGTCCGTGGAGGTGACGATCGTGCCGGTGAGGATCAGCGGTCCGTTGAAGCCGGGACCGAAGTGCTCGGCGGTGAGGTCGTAGTTCTCCCGGGCCTCCGACCCCTGCGGGAGGACCCCGGCGTTCGGAAGGGCGAGGGCGAGGTTCGCCGCCGGCACCGCGACGATCCCGAGACCGAGGACGACAGCGAGCGCGACCAGGATGGGCCGCCGCGTGACCCCGGCGACCCAGCGCTCGGAGAACGAGGGACGGGCGGCGGGTTCGCGGGCGGGGGCGTCGTGCGCCGTCTCGGCGTCAGCCGTGTCCTCGGCGCCCGTCTTCGCGCCGGCCTTGCGGGCGCGTCGCGAGGGCCTCTTGGCCCGGCCGGCGACGCGACCCTTGACGAAACCGAGCATCGCGGGCGTCAGGGTGACGGCGATGAGCACGGCGATCGCCACCGCCACCGACGCGGCGATGCCCATCGTGGTCAGGAACGGGATGCCCGCGAAGCCGAGGCCGATGAGGGCGATGAGGACGGTCACCCCGGCGAAGACGACGGCGGAGCCCGCCGTGCCGGTGGCGCGGGCCGCGGACTCCTCCGGATCCACCCCGGCGCGGACCTGGTCCTGATGGCGGGCGACGATGAAGAGGGCGTAGTCGATCCCCACCGCGAGGCCCAGCATCAGGGCGAGCAGGGGAGTGGTGGACGACACCGTGGCGAAGGCGGTCGCGGCGAAGATGGCCGCCATCGAGATCCCCACGCCCAGCACCGCCGTGAGGAGCGGAAGACCCGCGACGACGAACGAGCGGAACGTCACGATCAGCACGAGCAGGGCGATGAGGAGGCCGACGGCCTCGGTGATCGTGACCGCCGGGATCGACATGGCGAACAGGTCCCCGCCGAGCACGGTCTCCGTCCCCGAGGGCAGCTGGTCCTGGAGCTCGGCGACCACGCCGCGCAGGGCGTCCTCCGTCGCGGGGGTCACGTCGGTGGCCTGGCCCTCGAACTGCAGCCGGACGATCGCGGCGGTGTCGTCCTCGCTCACCATCCCGGCGATGTTCTCGTCGAACGGCGAGGTCGCCGCGAGCACCCCGTCCAGGTCCGCGAGCTCGTCCACGGCGTCCTCGATGGGGGAGCGATAGGCGTCGTCGGTCACCCGGTGGCCGTCGGCGGCGACGACGATGAACTGCGCGCTCGTCCCGCTGACCTGCGGGAAGGTGCGCTCCAGCTGCTCCAGACCGGCCTGGGACTCGGTGCCGGGGATCGAGAAGGTGTTGTCCGTTCCCGAGCCGAGCGTCAGCGCCCCGGCGCCGGCGATCCCGAGGACGATCAGCCACGACATGAGCACGCGCCACGGGTGGCGGAACGACCAGCGTCCGAGTGAGGACAGCAGTGTGGACACGGGGGTTCCTCCCGGGAAAGTTCGATACAGTCGTGTATCCGATACGTCAATGTATCGTAATCCGGTGGCCCTCTCGCATTCTGTGCGCGGGGTGTGAATCCGTCCCGCTCCTCATGCGAGGATCGACGAGAGATCGGCGGCGACGGGGCCGGCCGATCAGGAGGTGGAAGATGTCGACGACGTCGACGCGCAGCAGGGAGAACACACGAGCGCGCCTGCTCGACGCCGCCGCGCAGGTGTTCGCCGAGTCCGGGCTCGACGGTGCGACCGTCGAGGCCGTCTGCGAGCGGGCGGGCTTCACCCGCGGCGCGTTCTACTCCAACTTCGAGTCGAAGGACGAGCTGTTCCTCATGCTCGCGGGGACCGTCGGCAACGAACGGCTCCGTGCGGTGCGGGATCGCGTGGCGGAGATGACGGCGTCCGGGGTACTGGACGAGGGCTGCGACGTCACCCAGCTCGTCCAGCAGGTCATGGACACCGGCAACGACGACCGTCTCGGGGTCATGCTGCTCAGCGAGATCCGCATCCACGCGCTGCGGGACGAGGCGTTCGGGCGGGCGTACCTGCAGCAGGAGCAGGAGATGGTGGACGGGATCGCCCGGATCATCTCCGACATCGTCGAGTCGGGCACCATGACGCTCCGGGTGTCCCCGGGCGACGCCGCGCGGATGCTCATGATCGCGTGGGAGGGGTGGACCGTCCGCGGTGCGATGGCGGGACTGGACGCCGAGCGCCTGCGCCGAGGCGCGAGCACCGAGCTGGGCGCGGTGGTGGAGCTCCTGCTCGGCGACGACTGCCCTGCTGCCGACCGCTGAGGCGGGTGTGCCCGGTCGTTGAGCGAGGAGCGCAGCGACGAGTCGAAACGCGGTCGCCCGGTCCGCGGTGTGGGGTCGGTCCGCTGCGCGATGGCCTCGTCCGTCGCGCAGTCCCCCGCCGTCCTTCGGTCGGCTCCCGCCAGGCCCGATGCCAGCGCGTCGGACGAGGCCATCGCTCCGCTCGGCTCCCGGCTCGCCCCCTGCTGGTCGTTGAGCGGGGAGCGTAGCGACGAGTCGAAACGCGCTCACCCGGTCCGCGGTGTGGGGTCGGTCCGCTGCGCGATGGCCTCGTCCGTCGCGCGGTCCCCCGCCGTCCTTCGGTCGGCTCCCGCCAGGCCCGATGCCGGCGCGTCGGACGAGGCCATCGCTCCGCTCAGCTCCCGGTCGCCCCTTTCCGGCCACCTTCCGGTCGTTGAGCGAGGAGCACAGCGACGAGACGAAACGCGGCGACCCGACCCTGCTTCGTTTCGTCTCGCTTCGCTCGCTCAACGACCGACACTTCTTCCGATCGTTGAGCGAGCGCAGCGAGTCGAAGTGTCGCTCAGTGACCGGGAGTGCGGGGCGGGGCGGTGGAGCCGCGCACGATGAGCTGCGAGTCCAGATCGACGACGCCGTCCGGGCGGGCGCCCGCCATGGCCCGGGTCAGCAGCTCGACCCCGAGCGCTCCGCAGCGTCCGATCGCGAGGCGCACCGTGGTGAGCCCCGGCCGCGTGACCGAGGCGAGGTCGATGTCGTCGTTGCCGATGATGCTGAGGTCATCGGGGCAGCGGAGCCCGAGGTCCGCCACGCCGGCTTCGATGCCGAGCGCGATGAGGTCGTTGTAGGCGATCACCGCGGTGGCTCCGCTGGCGACCACCGTCGCGGCCGCCGCCCGGCCGCCCTGGATCGACGCCGCCTGATGGCTCAGGCGCGTCATGCGCACGCCCAGGTCCTCGCACGCGCGGGCGATCGTCCCGCCGCGCCGGATGTCGGCCCAGGAGTGGGCGGGGCCGGAGGCATACGCGATGTGGCGGTGTCCCAGCGCGACGAGGTGCTCCACCGCCTGCCGCGGTCCCTGCTCGGTGTCCATCACGACGCAGTGCGCGTCCTCGATGATGCGGTTGAGCACGACGAACGGCGTGGTTCCCGCGAGGGCGACGACCTCGTCCGCGGGCAGGCGCGGCGAGCACAGCAGCATCCCGTCGAAGGCGCGGGCGCGCTCGATCTGCTCGCGCTCGCGGCGCAGGTCCTCGTCGGAGTCGAACACGACGGTCGCGTGTCGTCCCTGCCAGGCCTGGGACTGGATCCCCTTCAGCTGTGCCGCGTAGACGGGGCTCGCGACGTCGGGGAAGACGATCGCGATGGTCTTCTCGCCCGAGGGCGTCTGCGTCGATTCGTAACCGAGCTCCGCCGCGGCCTCGTGCACGCGACGCAGCGTCGCGGGGGCGAGCCGCTCCGGCTCGCCGAAGGCGCGGGAGGCGGTCGCCAGCGAGACTCCGGCGTGTCGGGCGATGTCGGTCAGGGTGACGGTCACGGTGTTCCTCTGGCGGATCGGTGTCCTCATCATCATGCTGCATCACGGTTTGTGCAAGCACTTGACAAGCTTGTACAAGTCAATCATGCTTGCTCTCATGCTGATCACGGAGGATCCCGCAGGCGTCGTCACCGAGGCGGTCGTGCGATGAGCGCCACCCCGGGTCTCCGGCGTTCCGCCTCCGGAGGGCTCCGCGTCCCTCCGCGTCCCGCAGGCGCCGGCATCGTGCACCTCGGCCTCGGCAGCTTCCACCGTGCGCACCAGGCCGTGTTCACGGCGGCTGCGTTCGCGGCGGAGGGCGGGGACTGGGGGATCGTCGGAGTGGCCTCGCGCTCGCGGTCCGTCGTCGACGCCCTGCACCGGCAGGACCTGCTCTACACGGTCGCCGAGATCTCGCCGGAGGGCATGGGGCTGAGCATCCCCGCCGCGCACACCGACGCGTTCGTCGCCGCGGACGACGCCGAGCGGGTCGTGGCGAGCATCGCCGACCCGGCGATCCGCATCGTCACCCTCACCGTGACCGAGAACGGCTACAGCTCCTCGCCGGCCACGGGGCTCCTCGACACCGGCGCTCCCGAGATCGTCGCCGATCTCGCCGGCGGGTCCCCGCGCAGCACGATCGGCCAGCTGGCCCGCGGCCTCCAGCGCCGGGCGGCCGCCGGCGGCGAGCCGATCACCATCCTCAGCTGCGACAACCTCGCGGCCAACGGCGAGCACACCGGGCACCGGGTCCGGGAGTTCCTCCAGGAGCTCCCCGGAGCCGAGGGGGCGGAGACGCTGGCCTTCCTGGACGCGGCCGTCACGTTCCCGTCCAGCATGGTGGACCGGATCGTCCCCGCCACGACGGACGTCCTCCGCGCGGACGTCGCCCGGAGCCTGGGGGTCAGGGACGAGGCCCCGGTCCCCGCCGAGCCCTTCACGATGTGGGCGATCGAGGACCGCTTCGCCGCCGGTCGACCGGCGTGGGAAGCGGGGGGTGCCGTGTTCACCGACGAGGTCGGGCGCTACGAGCAGATGAAGGTCCGCCTCCTCAACGGCACCCACTCCCTCATCGCGTACCTGGGGGCGCTCGGAGGCGACGAGCTGATCGCCGGAGCGATCGCCCGCCCCGCCATCGAGCGCGCCGCCCGGGCCATCCTCGCCCGTGAGTACGTCCCGTCGATCGAGGTCCCCTCGCAGGTCGACCTGGAGGAGTACGAGCGCCAGCTCTTCGCCCGGTGGGCCAACGACGCCCTGGCGCACCGGACCTCGCAGGTGGGCACGGACGGGTCCGTCAAGCTCCGCCAGCGCATCCCCGAGCCGGCGCTGCGGCTGCTGCGCGACGGGCGGATGCCCCACCTCATCGCGCTCTCCGTCGCCGGCTACCTCGCCTGCATGGCGCCCCTTCCGGGGTTCGACCCCGGTGCGCACGCCCGCGCGATGTCCGATGCGGCGCGCCCGCGGCTCGCCGAGCAGGCCGCGGCGTCCCGCGACCCGCGAGAGCTCGCTCACCGGGTCCTCTCCGGCCTCCGCCTCTTCGGGCAGGAGCTCGGCGAACGGCCGGCCTTCGCCGATCGCGTGGGGGAGCTGATCGAGACCATCACCCGTCACGGCGTCGAGGCGGCGATCCGCGACGCGGTGGACGCGACCGAGCCGGTGTCCGCGACGATGGACCACACCGGACGAACCCATCCCGCCCACGACGAGGAGTCCCGATGAAGCGACTGGCGATCCATGGCAAGGAGGACGTCCGCTGGGAGGACGCCCCGATCCCGGAGCCCGGAGACGGCGAGATCCGTCTGCGGGTGCGATTCGTCGGGATCTGCGGATCCGACCTGCACTATTACTTCCACGGCGCGAACGGGGAGTTCACGATCCGGGAGCCGCTGACCCCGGGTCATGAGCTGTCCGGCGTGGTCGACCTCGACCCGTCCGGGCGCCTGGCCGCGGGGACGCCGGTGACCGTGCACCCCGCCCGCTACGGGGCCCCCGTCGCGGGGCTCGAGGAGCACCCGCACCTGCGGCCCGGCGGCGACTACCTGGGCAGCGCGGCCGGATTCCCGCATCGTCAGGGCGGTGCCGCCGAATACCTGATCGTCGAGGAGCACATGGTCCGGGTCCTGCCCGAGGGCCTGCCTCTGGAGCGCGCCGCCCTCGCGGAGCCGCTCGCCGTCGCGCTCCACGCCGTCTCCCTCGCCGGTGACCTCACGGGGCGCCGCGTCCTCGTCATCGGCGCCGGACCCATTGGGCTCCTGGTCGTGGCGACCGCCCTGCATGCGGGCGCCGGAGCCGTGGGCGCCGCCGATCTGCGCCCGGAGCCTCTCGCCCGCGCCGCGGAGCTCGGCGCCGCCGCGCAGCACCGCGTCGGCGAGGAGGAGATCCCGGCGGAGTCCTACGACGTGGTGTTCGAGTGCGCGGGTCACCCCGCGTCGCTCACGCAGGCGGTGCGCGCGGTCCGCAGGGCGGGCACCGTGGTCCAGGTCGGGATGCTGCCGGACGCCGAGGCGGGCGTGAACCTTGCGCCGCTGCCGAGCAAGGAAGTGGTCCTCCGCGGCGCGTTCCGCTTCGTCGACGAGATCGACGAGGCGGTCCGGATCCTCGCGGGGTCCGACCGACTCGCCGCGGTGGTGACCCACGTCCTGCCCGTGTCGGAGGCGACGACCGCCTTCGACACGGCGCGCGACTCCTCGGCCTCCGCCAAGGTCCTGCTCGCCCTCTGATCCCACCGCCCCCATGTCCGTTTCGTCTCGCTCCGCTCGCTCAACGACCGGGGCGGGGCTGTCCGTTTCGTCTCGCTCCGCTCGCTCGACGACTGGGGCGGGGCTGTCCGTTTCGTCTCGCTCCGCTCGCTCGACGACCGGAGCGCGGCGGAGCCGATCCGCACGACCGCCACATACGAAGGAGTATCGATGAGCACCTCATCCGCCCCGGGAGCCGCGACCACGGCGCCCGCGCAGCGCAGCCTGGGCGACCTGGTCCGCGCCGCCGTCTCCGGCTGGCTCGGCACCGCGCTGGAGTTCATGGACTTCCAGCTCTACTCGCTGGCCGCCGCCCTCGTCTTCAACCAGCTCTTCTTCGCCGGGGAGGACGCCGGGATGGCCGTCGTCCTCGCCATGGCGACCTACGGCGTCGGCTACGTCGCCCGCCCGATCGGCGCGGTGTTCTTCGCGCGGATCGGCGACCGGGTCGGCCGCAAGAACGTGCTGTTCTACACGATCCTGCTGATGGGCGCCGCGACCACCCTCATCGGCGTGCTCCCGACCTACGAGCAGGTCGGGATCCTCGCACCGATCCTCCTCGTGATCCTCCGCCTCATGCAGGGCTTCGGCGCAGGCGCGGAGATCTCGGGGGCCGGCGTGATGCTCAGCGAGTACGCGCCGACGAACCGGCGCGGGATCGTCGCCTCCCTCGTCGCGCTCGGCACGAACTGCGGCACGCTCTTCGCTTCGGCGATCTGGGCGATCCTGCTCGCCGTCATGGTCGAGAGCGACGTCGTCGCCTGGGGCTGGCGGATCCCGTTCGTCGCCAGCGCCGTCATCATGCTGTTCGCCCTGTGGGTGCGCTTCCGTCTCAAGGAGAGCCCGGTCTTCGAGGAGCGCGCCGACGTCGTCGACGGCAAGGCGCTCTCCCGCGACGAGATGGTGCGCCTGGCGACGGAGACCAACGACATCCGCACCCTCGAGTCCCTCGGGCGCAAGCCGGTCAAGGCGACGATCGTGTCGTTCTTCCTGCGGTTCGGCCAGGCCGGCAACTCCGGCATGATCCAGACCTACCTGATCTCGTTCATCACGGTGAACCTGGCGCTGCAGAAGGGGATCGGCGCGGAGGTCGTCATCGTCTCGTCCCTCGTCGGCTTCCTCACGATCCCGCTCGTCGGCTTCCTGGGTGACCGGTTCGGCCGGCGCCGCATGTACATCGTGATGTCCGCGCTCTCCCTGGCACTGGTCGTGCCGACGATGCTCGCGATCACCTCGAAGGAGATCGGCGCGGTGTTCGTCGGCTACATCGTGATCCACAACGTGTCGGTGCTGGGCCTGGCGTCGCTGGAGAACATCTCCATCCCGGAGATCTTCGGCGCGCGCAACCGCTACACGCTGACCGCGATCGTCCGCGAGGTCGCCGCCATCATCGCCACTGGCGTCGGCCCGGTGGTCGCCGCGGCCTGGGTGGCCGCCGCGACCGGCAGCGTCGTGCCGATCATCGTCCTGCTCGCGGTCTTCACCGCTTGCACGCTCGTCGCCTCGATCTGGGGTCGCGAGTGGACCGGGCGCGACCTCACCGATCCGCGCCCCGCGATGTGACCGCCGGAGGGGCGCACAGCGCGCCCCTCCTCGCCCCACCCACCCCTCTTCCCGAAGGATCCGCATGACCATCGAGCTCGCCGACGTCAGCGTCACCAGCCCCGGACGCAACTTCGTCACCCTGAAGATCGTCACCTCCGACGGCGTCGTGGGCTGGGGCGACGCGACCCTCAACGGCCGGGAGCTGTCCGTCGCGTCCTACCTCCGCGATCACGTCGCCTCCACGCTCATCGGTCGTGATGAGGACCGGATCGAGGACACCTGGCAGTACCTCTACCGCGGTCCGTACTGGCGCCGGGGGCCGGTCACGATGGCGGCGATCGCCGCCGTGGACATGGCGCTGTGGGACATCAAGGCGAAGAAGGCCGGGGTGCCGCTGTACCAGCTCCTCGGCGGAGCGAGCCGCGACGGGATCCGCGCCTACTGCCATGCCTCGGGCACGGATTACGCGGCGCTGAGGGACGCGATCACCGGATACGTCGAGCAGGGCTTCACCGCGGTGCGGGTGCAGACGGGCGTTCCCGGTCTCGGCCAGATCTACGGCGTGGCGTCGAACGCGCCGGGGGCGCGCTACGACTACGAGCCCGCGAAGCGCGCGGCGGACGGGGGAGCGGCGACCGCCCCGGTCGAGGAGGTCTGGGACACGGCCAAGTACCGCGCGCACATGCCGGGCGTGTTCGAGAGCATCCGCCACGACTTCGGCGCGGAGCTGCGCATCCTGCACGACGGACACCACCGGCTGTCCCCGATCGAGGCCGCCGGCTTCGCCAAGGACATCGAGCCGTACCGGCTGTTCTGGCTGGAGGACTGCACGCCCGGAGAGGACCAGAGCGCGTTGCGCCTCGTCCGCCAGCACTCGACGACGCCGCTCGCGATCGGCGAGGTGTTCAACACGGTGTACGACTATCAGACGCTCATCACCGAGCGCCTGATCGACTTCGTCCGCTCGGCGGTGACCCATACCGGCGGGATCACGGCGATGAGGAAGCTGCTCGACTTCGCGGCGATCTACGGCATCCGCTCCGGGATCCACGGCCCGACCGACATCTCGCCGGTGGGCATGGCGGCCGCCCTGCACCTGGACCTGGCGATCCACAATTTCGGAATCCAGGAGTACATGCCCCACAGCGCCACGACGCTCGACGTGTTCCGGACGTCGTACACCTTCGACCGCGGGTTCCTGCACCCCGGCGAGACGCCCGGTCTGGGCGTCGAGCTGGACGAGGAGGCGGCCGCCTCGTTCGCCTACACCGCCGCCTACCTGCCGGTGAACCGGCTGACCGACGGCACCGTCCACGACTGGTGACCCCGGGGCTGGGGGCGTGTCGTCTCGCGGAGACCTGCACTGAGCGAGCGCAGCGAGTCGAAGTGTTGCTCAACGACCGACACCTCTTCCGGTCGTTGAGCGAGGAGCGTAGCGACGAGTCGAAACGCGGCGACCCGGCCCTGTTTCGTCTCGCTGCGCTCGCTCAACGACCGGCACCTCTTCCGGTCGTTGAGCGAGGAGCGCAGCGACGAGTCGAAACGTGGTGACCTCGCTCAACGGCCGGGGCGGGCGCGCGGGGTCAGGCCCGGTCGTCGCCGGCGGCCAGCAAGCCGTGGCAGCGCGTGAGCCGGTCGATCCACCAGTCGCGGCGCTCGGCCGGTGCGGCCAGGCGTGACAGGGCCGCGGGATCGGGGATCACCCGGCCGATGCCCACGGCACCGTCGCGGGGTCGCGCCTCGGCGACGTCGTCGGCGAACAGGGACGCGGTCCCCAGACCGCAGTCGTGGTCGAGCTCCGGGAGCGCGGCGGCGAGGGCGGCGCCCTGGGAGAGCCCGACGGCGGTGTCCAGGGCGCTGGAGACGACGACCGGCAGCCCCGCCTCGGCGACGATGCCCAGCGCCCGCCGAATGCCGCCCAGCGGCGCGGCCTTGACGACGAGGAGGTCCGCGGCGCCGGCGCGCGCGACCGCGAGGGGGTCTGCGGCCTTGCGCACGCTCTCGTCCGCCGCGACCGGGATCCCCATGTACCGGATGCGCTGACGCAGCTCCGCGAGGTCCTCGACGCGCGGGCACGGCTGCTCGGCATACTCCAGGTCGTACACGGCGAGGGCGTGGATCGCGCGCTCGGCCTCGTCCACGTTCCAGCCCCCGTTCGCATCGACGCGGATCCGCCCCTCGGGTCCCATCGCCTCCCGCACGGCGCGGACGCGCGCGATGTCGTCCGCCAGGGTCTGGCCGGGCTCGGCGACCTTCACCTTCGCGGTCCGGCATCCCTCGAACCGCGCGAGCACGGCTCCGACCCGTCCCGCCGCGACCGCGGGGACGGTCGCGTTGACGCGGACGACGTCCCGCACCGGTGCGGGACGGGGCTCCCACGCGTCGGCGAGGGCCGCGGCGAGCCACGCCGAGGCCTCGGCATCGTCGTACTCGGTGAACGGGGCGAACTCGGCCCATCCCTGCGGCCCCTCGAACAGCACCGCCTCGCGGACGTCCACGCCGCGGAAGCGGGTGTGCAGCGGAAGGGCCACGACGCGCGCGGTGGAGAGGACGTCGGTCAGCGGCGGGATCATGCGTCCATCATGCCCTCGGCACGGCGATCCGGCCCGGCCGCCGGCGGATCCGGGTCGAGTCGCTTCTGCAGCTCCGCCAGGCGTCCGGTCGGCACGAAGCCCAGCGCCTCGTTCACCGCGAGCATCGGGGCGTTGGACTCGGCGTTGAAGGTGATGACGCGCGGCACCTCGGGCATGTGCTGCTGGAGCCGGCGCAGGTTCTCGACCTTGAGGCGCAGACCCAGCCGGTGACCGCGATCGGCGCGGCGCACGAGCGTGCCCCACTGGTACGCGTTGCCGTCGTCGCCGGAGACCACGAGCTGCGTGTACGCCGCCACCGCCCCGTCCGGGGCGAGGGCCACGGCGCCGAAGGAGGTCCGGCCCTGTGCGGCGATGAGGTCCTCGTTCTCACGGATGCCGGCGACATCGGGGGCGGCGCGCTCTATGTCGAGGTCACCGGTGGGCGCCTCGGTGTCGAGCGTGCTGTCCAGCTCCGCCCATCCGGCGACGACGTCCTCCGGGACGGGGCCGATCCAGCTGCGGACGGCGTAGTCGTCCCGCGGCGCGTCCGCCAGGAGGGTGTCGAGCGTCCGGGCGGCGACGGGGAGCGCGAGCGTGCTCTCGAGGTCGCCCAGGGCGATGTCGTACCCGTGCGTTCGGGCGAACTCCGGCCCGGGATGCCCCGCCCCGTCGCGCGGCCCGTCGGCGGACCACTGGGTCGCGCCGGTGAGCGTGCGGCGGGCTGCGGCGCGGGCCTCGTCCTCGACGGCGGCCAGAAGCGCGGATCCGATCCCCCGACGGCGATCGGCGGGACCGACGTACACGGCGACCTCGGCCCGGTGCGTGTTGTCCTTGAGGGGGAGGGCGAGGCTCGCCGCACCCACCACGGCGCCGGCCTGGCGGGCCAGATACGCGCGCCGGTCCGTCACGTCGGACTCCTGCTGCAGCTCCCGGCGGATCTCCTCCCGCGACCACAGCACGGCGCGCTCGCCGCGGTCGGCGTGTCGAGCGGCGGCGTACACGTCCCACCACGCGTCCACGGCCTCGTCGTCGAAGGGGTCGATGCGGGCGATCTCGATCCGTGCGGGCATGCCTCCATCCTGCCCGGACCCGCTCGACGACGTCGGCGGGGCGCGCGGCTCGAAGTCCGGGCACGCACGATGTCGTGTCCTTGACAATGGTGTGTGTCACACAATATGGTGATGGACATGAGTCAAGACGAGTTCGAGGGACACCTCCAGGAGCTGCGTCGCGGCACGATCGTGCTCGCCAGTCTGCAGCTGCTGCGCGAGCCCGGCTACGGCTACGGCCTGCTGGAGCAGCTCGCGTCGGCCGGGTTCCCCACCGACGCGAACACGCTCTACCCCCTGCTCCGCCGTCTGGAGAAGCAGGGCTTCCTCGACAGCGAGTGGAACACGGACGAGGCCCGTCCGCGGAAGTTCTACCGCACCTCGGCGGCGGGGATCCGTCTCGCCGACACCCTCATCCAGGAGGTCGCGGCCATCGCCGCCGCCACCGCCGCCCTCTCCGGAACGGAGCACTGACATGCCCACCACCACCGCCCATCCCGCCTACGCCGCCCGCTACGTCGCCGCGGTCGGGCGCTCGGTCCCCGTCGCCGTGCGCGACGAGGTCGTCGCCGAGCTGGAGGCCGCGATCGCCGAACAGGTCGAGCCGCGCATCGCCGCGGGCGAGGCGCCCGACGCGGCCGAGCGCGCCGTCGTCGCCGGTCTCGGCGAGCCGCTGGCCTACGCCGCCTCGCTGACAGACCGTCCTCTGCACCTCGTCGGCCCCCGGTACTACGCGGCATGGCTGCGGCTGCTGAAGCTGCTCCTCTGGATCGTCCCGCCGTGCGTGGCGGTCGCCGTCGCGCTGGCGACGCTGCTGCAGGGCGGCGGGATCGGTCAGGTGATCGGCGCCATCGTGCCCGCGATCCTCCAGTCCGTGGTGCACATCGCCTTCTGGACGACGCTCGTCTTCTTCGTGCTGGAGCGGACCGGATCGGTGGGGAAGACCGTCCTCGACTGGGATCCGGATCAGCTGCCCTCCGCGGAGGGGACGGGGGCGGCGCTCACCGACCTCGTCGCGACGATCGTGATGTGCGTGCTCCTCGCCGGCAGCGTGCTGTGGGATCGCTTCCTCGGCTGGGGACGCGACGCCGTGCACGTGCTCTCGCCCGACCTGTGGCCGGGATACGGCATCGGGTTCCTCGTGATCATGGCGCTGACGATCCTCGTGGCCGTCCTCGTGTTCGCTCGCGGAGGCTGGAACGTCGCACTCGCCGTCGTGAACGCTCTGCTCGGCGCGGTCACCGCGATCGCCGCGTTCGTCCTGGTCTGGCAGGGCCGTTTCCTCGCCCCCGGCTTCTCCGCCCTGTTCGGCAGCGCGCAGGGGACGGTCATGACGATCCTGAACGTGATCCTCACGGTCGTGTTCGTCGGGGTGCTGTTCGCCTCCGCCGCCGACGGGTTCCGCAAGCTCCGCGCCTCCCGCTGACCCGTCCCGATCCGCCCGTCCCGACTCCCCGTCCGATCCTCGTCCCGATCTGCACACCCGAACCCGATCTGCACACCCCTGGCCGGGATCCCTGTGCAGATCGGGACGAGGTGTGCAGATCGGGACGAGGTGTGCAGATCGGGCATGGAGGGTATCGGGGTATCGGGGGCTCGGGGAATCGGGGCACCGCGCGAGCGAGGGGGCGAGACAGCGGGAATAGGCTGGAGCCCGTGACCGACAGCCCCGTTTCCGCCCTGTTCGACCCGGCCGAATGGACCCTCGCCCCCGGGGCGGACGTCTACACCGACATCACGGCGCACGTGTCGCGCGACGGCCGCATCGCGCGCATCGCGTTCGACCGGCCCGAGGTCCGCAACGCCTTCCGCCCGCACACGGTCGACGAGCTGTACCGGGCGCTCGACGCCGCCCGGCAGGACCCGCGGATCGGCGTCGTGCTGCTGACCGGCAACGGCCCGAGCCCCAAGGACGGCGGGTGGGCGTTCTGCTCCGGCGGCGATCAGCGCATCCGCGGGCGGGACGGCTACAAGTACTCCGACGACGAGTCGGCGGTCCCCGCCGCGCAGCAGGCCCGGGCCGGGCGTCTGCACATCCTGGAGGTGCAGCGGCTCATCCGCTTCATGCCGAAGGTCGTCATCGCGGTGATCCCGGGATGGGCGGCCGGCGGCGGCCACTCCCTGCACGTCGTGTGCGACCTGTCCATCGCCAGCGCCGAGCACGGCCGGTTCAAGCAGACCGACGCGGACGTCGGGTCGTTCGACGCCGGATACGGATCCGCGTACATGGCCCGCCAGACGGGTCAGAAGTTCGCCCGCGAGGTGTTCTTCCTCGCCGAGGAGTACTCGGCGCAGCGCGCCTACGAGGCCGGAGCCGTGAACCGCGTCGTGGCGCACGACGAACTGGAGCGCGAGGCGATCGCGATGGCGCGGACGATCCTCACGAAGTCGCCGACCGCGATCCGCATGCTCAAGTTCGCGTTCAACGCCGTCGACGACGGGATGGTGGGTCAGCAGGTCTTCGCCGGCGAGGCCACGCGGCTCGCCTACGGGACGGACGAGGCCGTCGAGGGCCGCGACGCGTTCCTGGAGAAGCGGGATCCCGACTGGTCGCCCTACCCCTGGCACTTCTGAGACGGTCGAGGACGGGATGCGGGACGGATCGCGCCGGGGACCGGCCCAGGGCGCTCGCTCGACGCGCGGGAGGCTGATCGGATGAGGCTGCACGCCGCGCCGGCGGATCCGCGCGAGATCGAGGCGGCGCTGCCCGCCGTGCTCGACGGGTCGCGTCCTCTCGCCCTCGGCTTCGCCCCCGGGCCCGAGGACGAGGCGCCCGACGGCACCGCCGTGGTGATCGCGACCTCGGGATCGTCCGGCATCCCGAAACGGGTCGTCATCGGGGCGGCCGCGCTCCGGGCGAGCGCCGCCGCGACCGAGGCACGGATCGGGGCCGGGCAGTGGATGCTCGCCCTGCCGGCCGGGTACGTCGCCGGGCTTCAGGTGCTCGTGCGCTCCGCCCTCGCCGGGACGAGACCCGTCATGATCGACGGCCGCTTCACGCCCGACGCCTTCGTCCAGGCGACCTCCGCGCTCGGGTCCGGGGCACGGCGTCACACCTCGCTCGTCCCGGCCCAGCTGATCACCCTTCTGCAGGCGGCGGAGGAGCGTCAGGATGTGCGGGCGGCGCTCGCCGCGTACGACGCCGTTCTCGTCGGCGGGCAGTCCCTTCCCGCGCCGGTGCGCGAGCGCGCGGAGGACGGGGGCGTCCGGGTCGTCCGGACCTACGGCTCGAGCGAGACGAGCGGCGGCTGCGTGTACGACGGGGCGCCGCTGGACGGCGTGCGCGTCGAGGCGCGGGACGGGGAGCTGCGGATCGCCGGGCCCATGCTCGCGACCGGGTACCTCGGCGACGCGGAGCGGACGGCCGCGGGATTCGTCACGGACGAGGAGGGCACGCGCTGGTACCGCACGGGCGACGCCGGCGAGGTGGTCGACGGCGAGGTGCGCGTCACCGGGCGCCTCGACAACGTCCTGATCTCCGGCGGGATCAACGTCTCCCTCGACCGGGTCGAGCGGATCGTGCGCGGCGTCGCGGGACTGGAGTCCGCCGTCGTGGTGGCCGTCGCCGACGACCGCTGGGGGGAGGCCTCGTGCGTCGTGACGGACCAGGCGCCCGCCGACGTCGACGCCGCCCTCGCGCAGGTGCGTGCTCTCGTCGCGGCGGGGATCGGTCCGCACGCCCGTCCCGCTCGCATCGTCGTCCTCCCGGCGCTTCCCCTGCTGCCTTCCGGCAAGCCGGACCGCCTCCGCATCCGCGGGCTCCTCGGGGACTGACGCCGGCGCGCCCCCGGTGCGGGTCGAGAGGCGGACGACCCGAGGTCAGCGCAGGGCGGCGCGGACGCGGTCGGCGACGACCGCGGGCTCGGCGGCGGCGTCGATCAGCTGCTCCCCGGCGCGCGGCGGAACGGCGCGCTGTCGCTCCGCCGTCGCGGCGACCGCCTGCACGGTCGCCTCGTCGGCCTCGCGCAGATCGTCGCCGGCGAGGAGCGGACCGGCGCCGCGGACGCGGTCGCGGATGCGTGCGCGCAGCACCGGAGCGGGGGCGTCCAGCCGGGCGACCCGGGCCTGTGCGCCGAGCGCCGCGTGCACCTGCTGCGGCGTGATCGCGAACGGGGCGACGACCACGAGCTCGTGCGCGCCCGCGCCGGCGAACACGTCGCGCACGGCGAGCAGCGTGCGCAGCCCGACGGGGCGGCCGAGGTTCGCGGCGAACGACAGCTGGGCGAGGTCCACGAACCCGGTGGGGCGCCCCTCGCGCCATGCGGATGACGCCAGCTCCCAGCCGATCCGGGACGCTCCGGCGCCGCGCGGGCCGGTGATCCATCGGACGGGGAGGAGCGGCGGGGGATCGACCGGATCGGGGGTGGGCGGCGTCTCGTCTCGTTGCTGCGCTCCTCGCTCAACGACCGTCGGCGGGCGCCCGGATGCGTCGTCGGTCACCGCGAGGACGGCCGACACGGTCTCGTCGAGGGTGTGGGCGTCGGTGGGGATCCGCCGCCACGCGGGATCGAGGCGGGACGCCGCGGCGGTGCCCGCCGCGACCGTGGCCTCCACCTGGTTGGCGGGCCACCCGCGCGGGGCGAGCCGTGCGCGCCGGGTGTCGGCGTCGGCGTCCAGCCAGACGGCGCTCGCCCGGGCACCGGGAAGCGTCGGCGGAGAGGCGTCGGGACGCGCGACGCCGGAGACGACGAGTCGATCCGCTCCGAGGTAGCGGAAGGCGCCGGCGACGCGCGCCAGCGCCTCCTCCTTGAGCGCCCAGCGGTCCGGGTCGTGGGCCGGCGCCGGATAGCACATGCCGAGCTGGTCGATGTCGACGTAGGCCATGGCATGGCCGTCGGCGGCGAAGCGCTGCGCGATGGCCCACGCCGCGGCCGATTTGCCCGCCCCGGGAGCCCCGGCCACCCGCAGCGCATCCATCCGCCCAGCGTATCCGCGGCTGGCACCGTTTCGTCTCGTCGCTGCGCTCCTCGCTCAACGACCGGGTGGGTGTTCGGTCGTTGAGCGACACTTCGACTCGCTTCGCTCGCTCAGTGCGGGTCTCCGCGAGTCGAAACGCGGTGACCCGGGGGGGCGGATACATCGGGAGGCGGATGCCGGGCGCCGGCACGCTCGCGTAGCGTGAGGGGGTGATCCGATCCGTCCCGCGTCTGTGGCTCGTCCTGGACATCGTGGGCGCCGCGTTCGCGTTCCTCGTGACGACCCCGCTCTCCTTCGTCATGATCGTCGAGCAGCTCAGCAGCTGGCTCGGCACCGGTCCGCTCTCGATCTCGCTCACGATCCTCGTGTCCCTCGCGATGTGGGCCGCGGCGGCGATCGCGCGGCTCGCGCCGCTTCCCGCGCTCATGATCGCCTGGGGCGCCGCGATCGTGCAGATGGCCGCCGGGCTCAGCCCCGCGCTGTACGACACGGCGGTGTTCGTCGTGCTGTTCGCGACCGCCGCGTGGGGGACGCGCACGGTGCTGTGGATGGGCGGCGGCTCCACGCTCGCCGGCGGCGTCATCGCCGGGGTGTACCTCGCGGTCCTGTTCGATTCCGGGATGATCCAGGACGAGCAGGCGGCGCTTCGCCGGCTGGCCCTCGGCGTGCTCATGGGCTCCTCGGTGCTGTTCTCCCTCGTCATCTCCTGGGGCGCGGGCCTGCTGTGGCGCGTGGTCCTGAACGGCCGGCGCACGAGGGAGGCGCAGATCGCCGCCGAGGCCGTGGCCGCCGCGGAGCAGGAACGCGTCCGGATCGCCCGGGACATGCACGACGTCGTGGCCCACTCGCTCGCCGTGGTCATCGCGCAGTCGGACGGCGCCCGCTACGCCGCCGTCGCGGACCCGGCCCAGGCCACCGCCGCGTTGACGACGATCGGGCAGACCGCGCGGGCGGCGCTCGCCGATGTCCGGCTGCTCCTCGCGCAGCTGCGGCACCGGCAGGGTCAGGGGCCGCAGCCGACCCTCGCGGACCTGGAGACGCTCTACGGCCAGGTGAGGGCTGCGGGGATCGAGCCGCGGGTGACGGTCGATCCGATGCCGCCCGGAGAACCGCCCGCGGCCATCCAGCTCGCCGTCTACCGGATCCTCCAGGAGGCGCTCACCAACGCCCTGCGCCACGGAGGCGGGGACGTCGACGTGCACCTGGCCTGGGAGGCGGACCGGGTGCGGATCCGGGTCGAGAACGCCGTGACCGGGGACGCCTCCGCCTCGGCGGGGACCGGCGGCGGCCACGGGATCATCGGCATGCGCGAGCGTGCCCAGCTCGTGGGCGGTACGCTGTCCGCCGGGCGCGATCACGACCGGTTCGTCGTCGACGCCGCCCTCCCGATCGGTCCTCCGACGGGGACCGAGGCATGACGCGTCCGCGCGTGCGGGGAGGAGAAGGATGATCCGGGTCGTTCTCGTGGACGATCAGGCGCTGTTTCGTGCGGGGGTCCGCATGCTCGTCTCGTCGCAGCCCGACCTCGAGGTGGTCGGCGAGGCCGGCGACGGGCGGGAGGCGATCGAGGTCGTCCGGGCCACCCGTCCCGACGTCGTCATGATGGACATCCGGATGCCGGTCATGGACGGGCTCACGGCGACGGCACAGCTGCTCACGGAGCCCGACCCGCCGCGCGTCGTCATGCTCACCACGTTCGATCTCGACGAGGCCGCCGCGCAGGCGATCCGACAGGGGGCGAGCGGCTTCCTCCTCAAGGACGCCGAGCCGGAGTTCCTGCTGGCGGCGATCCGCACCGTCCACGCGGGCTCCAGCGTCATCGCGGCCTCGGCCACCCGCGACCTGTTCGCGCACTTCTCCAGCCCGCAGCCTCAGCCCGTCCCGGCGAGCTTCGAGTCCCTGACGGATCGGGAGCGGGAGATCTTCGCGCTGGCCGCGCGGGGGCTGTCGAACGCCGAGATCGCCGCCCGGGAGTTCCTGTCCGAGGCGACCGTCAAGACGCACATCAGCCGCATCCTCACGAAGCTGGACCTCCGCGACCGGGTCCAGCTCGTCGTCTTCGCCTTCGAGCACGGCCTCGCCTGAGCTCTCCGGGGCCTCCGGCACGGGCGGGATCATCCTCGGGATGTACGGGGATGCGTCCCGGGGCCGACGCGGGCGCACCGGGCGGATCCCTAGCGTCGAAGGCATGGAGATCACGACCAGCGACCTGGGCCTCGCCGCCCGCGTCCAGCACCTGACCAAGACGTACGGCGCGGGCGAGGGCGCCGTGCGCGCCCTCGACGACGTCAGCGTCGGAATCCGCCGTGGCCAGTTCACCGCGATCATGGGCCCGTCGGGCTCGGGCAAGTCGACGCTCATGCACATCATGGCCGGCCTCGACGCCCCCACCGAGGGGCGCGCGTGGATCGGGGACACCGAGATCACCGGTCTCGGCGACCTCGACATGACGGTGCTGCGCCGGCGCCGGGTGGGATTCATCTTCCAGGCCTTCAACCTCGTCCCGACCCTCGACGCCATCGGCAACATCCTGCTGCCGTTCGAACTGGACGGCCGCCGTCCCAGCGCGGTCGAGCGCGCGCGCATCGACGGGCTCATCGAGACGCTCGGCCTCGGGGCGCGGCTGCGCCACCGCCCGCACCAGCTGTCCGGGGGGCAGCAGCAGCGCGTCGCCATCGCGCGCGCCCTCGCCACCGCCCCCGACCTCGTGTTCGCCGACGAGCCGACCGGGAACCTCGACTCGGCGACGGGCCGGGAGGTGCTGCAGCTGCTCGGCACGGCCAGCCGGGAGCACGGCCAGTCCATCGCCATGGTGACCCACGACGCGATCGCCGCCAGCCACGCCGACCGGGTGCTGTACCTCGGCGACGGCCGGATCGTCGCCGACCACCCGCGCCAGACGGCGGAGCAGATCGCCGCCTACATGCTCGCGGCGGAGGTGGCGGCGTGACGGCCGCGACCGTCTCCGGCACGCTGCTGGAGACGCCGCTGCCCGCCTCTCGGCTGGCGTGGCTGCGTGACCGCGGGATGGGCGCCAGCGTCCTCGTCGCCGCGCTCGCCTCCGCGTTCGGCGTGTTCCTCGTGGAGGTGACGGTCTACATCGGCGCGCTGCTGAAGGCGGACCCGTTCATCGGCGACAGCGAGATGCTCGCGCTCGTGGTGGTGATCCTGTCTGTCCTTCTCACGGGCGTCGCGATGTACGTCGCCGCGATCGTCACGGCCAACACGTTCACGACGATCATCGCCGGCCGGACCCGGCGCATCGCGCTGCTCCGCCTGATCGGAGCGTCGGCGCGGGCGCAACGGGCCGAGGTCGCCGGGCAGGGCCTGGTCGTCGGGATCATCGGCGCGCTCATCGGGCTCGCCGTGGGCATCGGCGTCTCCGCGGCGGGGCAGGCCCTGGGCGGGCAGCTGCTCGAGCGCGCGCCGCAGGACTTCACGCTGCTGCAGCCGGGCGTCGTGCTCCCGGTCGTCGGCGTGGCGCTGACGACGTGGATCGCGGCGTGGGTCGGATCCCGGCGCGTGCTCACGGTGACCCCCCTCCAGGCGCTGGGCGGCTCCGCGGAGCGCACCCACGAGGAGGTCGCCACCCGTCCCGGTCGCCACGTCGTCGCGCTGATCCTCCTGATCCTCGGCGGTGCACTGCTCGCCGGCGGCGTCGTCGCCGGGCTGGTCTCGCCGCTCGGGGTGGTCATCGCGTTCTTCGGCGGGATCCTGTCCTTCACCGGCCTCTCGATCGGGGCCGCGCTGGTCATGCCTCCCGTGCTGCGGCTGGTGGGGCGTCTGTTCGGGACGGGGGCGACGGCGCGGCTCGCGGCGGAGAACGCGCTGCGTCACCCCGAGCGCTCCAGCCGGATGGCGATCGGCGTGGTGATGGGTGTGACGCTGGTGACGATGTTCGCCGTCGCGCTGGAGTCGGTCAAGGCACTGCTAGTGCGCCAGACCGAGGGGGAGGTCGCGGAGGCGTTCTTCGCCCCCGTCGACGCGTTCGCGTCGGTGATGATGGTGCTCGTCGCCATCTCCGCCGTCATCGCCGCCGTCGGGATGATCAACCTGCTCACCATCGGCGTCGTGCAGCGCAGGCGCGAGCTGGGCCTGCTCCGGGCGATCGGTCTCACCGGGCGCCAGATCCGGCGGATGGTGCTCCTGGAGGCGGTGCACATCACGGTCGCCGCCACCCTCACCGGCATCGTGCTGGGCGTGGCGTACGGCTGGATCGCGGCGCAGTCGCTCCTGGGCTCCGTCCCGGTGCTGCCGGACTTCGCCCCGGCCGGACTCGTGGCGCCGGCGGTGCCGTGGGTGCCGATCGCGATCATCGTCGCCGCGACCGCGGTGCTCACCCTGGTGGCCTCGGTGGCTCCGACGCGGCTCGCGACGCGGGTCGTGCCGGTGGAGGCGCTCGCCGCGGACTGATCCGCGGGCACATCCGGGTCCGGTGCCGATCCGGCGAGGCCCCGCGAGGCTGCTTCGGTGCCGACGCCGCGCGGACGAGGCCCCGCGATCCCTGCGGATCGCGGGGCCTCACCGTCGCGTCAGACGGCGGGGTCCAGGAGCTCCGGGTCGTGCGCCCAGGAGCGCGCGAGCCGGCGGATCCGGCAGGCGCGCCACTGCCAGGTGAGCCAGAGGGACGGCCACAGCAGGGCTGCGGTCGGCCCGCCGATGACGAGCCGGTCGCGCCACAGCGTGCGGGTGGGGTCGTCGGGGTCCGGGGAGACCGCCATCTGGTGGTCCCACACGTCCAGGCTCGCGAGGGGGCCGGTGAGCGGGATCCCGCTGTCGCGGAGGATCCGTACCGTCTGCCCGCCGAGCGTCCGCGTGCGATCGGACACCGAGATGAGCTGGCGGCCGAGCGGGACGCGTCCGAGGAGGCCCAGCTGCACGGCGGCGGAACGACGAGGATCCGGGTCCACGGCGACGACCTCCGCCTCGGCAGGATCCAGCGGTTCCACGGTCAGGAAGGGGCCGTAGATCTCGGCGAGGACCGTCGGCGAGTGCAGGGCCCGCCAGGCGGCGTCCGCGTCCGTGTCGATCGTGAACTTCAGCAGGATCCTCATGCCCCCATCCAAACACCGGGGCGGGTCCGCGTCGATCCGGCTGTCGATCAGCGCGGCGCGAGAGCGGCGAGCCGGTCGGCCCGGGTGATCTCGCGCCGCGTCCACGTGAACGCGTAACGCTCGTCGAACTGTCGGGAGCATCGGGCGCACGAGGTCGGGCGGTTCGGCCGGCGGTGCCGGTAGGTCACGTGGCCCGCGGGGCAGGATCCCACCCAGGGCGCGAGCTCCACGGCCGTCTCGCCGTGATGCGTCGTGCCCCCGACGTACCCGAGGCCCTGAGCCACGCGCTTCCACGCCGGTCCGTGCGCGGCGTCGTGCCCGGCCAGCGCGTGCGCCACCTCGTGCAGCAGCACCTGATGGATCTCGTCG
Source organism: Microbacterium resistens (assembly GCF_021172025.1). Taxonomy (NCBI): domain Bacteria; kingdom Bacillati; phylum Actinomycetota; class Actinomycetes; order Micrococcales; family Microbacteriaceae; genus Microbacterium; species Microbacterium resistens. The sequence continues at coordinate 2,082,039 of NZ_CP082781.1, read as the reverse complement.
TCGTCGAATCGCGCGGCGAGGTAGCGCGAGACGGTGATCCGCTTGTCCCGGTAGTTGCACAGACCCGCCCGGCGCTTGGCGTTGTCGAACCCGAAGACCCAGGAGTCGTCGAGATGCAGCCGGATGAGCGCCTCGCCCCAGATGCGCACACGGTCCAGATCGGCCATAGGGCAAGGCTAGGCCACCCCGGCGACACCGGGCCGCGTGGCGCGTCCGTCGCCCCACCGCACATCTGTCGAGTGGTCAGTTTTCGTGGGTTCGGCGCCGCTCAACCCACAATAAGTGACCACTCGTCAGGAGGAGCGGGGGAGAGGAGCGGGGGAGAGGGGAGCGAGAGGGGTCAGCCGACGGCGCTCACGGGGTCGCGCCGGCGCTCGACCGCCTCGATCGCGAGGAGCACGGTCTCCAGGGCGGCGTCGTCGGCACCGGCTTCGCGGCGCAGGAACAGCGCGCGCTTGAAGCTCTCCCTGGCCTGCTCCAGCTCTCCGGCCTCGAGCGCGACCTTGCCGTGGTGCTGATGCGCGAAGGCGGCGATGGCGATCCATCCCTGCCCCTCCGCCTCGGCGACGCAGGTCGCGAGCTCCTGGTCCGCGGCGGCGTACGCGCCGCGGTACTGCAGGACCGTCGCGTGCAGGACGCGGGCGCGCACGAGGTCCTTGCGGGTGCCGGCCATGCGGGCCTGCCGCACGGTCTCGTCGGCGAGGGCGAGCGCCTCGTCCAGGCGTCCGAGCACCTTCAGCAGCCACACGCGCTCGAGGAGCGCGGGCAGGCTCCGCTGCTGCTCGATCTCGGTGAGGCGCTGCTCGCACTCGGTCGGGTCCACCAGCTCACGCAGGGTCTCGGTGTCGTATCCCTTGATGAAACCCACGTCTGCGCCCTCTCCGTTCCGATCGTCTCGATCCAGTCTGCCTCCTGAACCTGAGCGAGGCGCCGTGCCACGCCCGCTCAGCGCAGGAAGATCGAGGCGTCGGGTCGGGGGGAGGCCACGGCGGTGGCGTCGGTGACGATCGGCGCGTCCTTCGCGAACGCCGCGACCTCGGCGCCCTGCGCGAGCTTCGCGGGATGGGGGCCGGCGGCGAGGATCCGCGGAAGCGCGTCGGAGGGGAGGGGGTCCCGCGAGGCCGCGAGCACGAGGTTCCCGAAGCGCCTCCCTTTGAGGATCTGCGCGTCCGCGAGGATCGCGACCTCGCCGAGCGCCGCGGCGAGCGTCGCGACCTGGCGGCGGGCGAAGGCGAGGCCGGGTCCGTCCGCGACGTTCACGAGGACCACGCCGCTCGGGGCGAGCAGGGCGGCCAGCTCCCGGTAGAACTCCGCGCTCGTGAGGTGGGCGGGCGTCTGCGCGCCGGAGTACACGTCCGCGACGATCAGGTCGACGTGCCCGGTCAGCGCCGGAGGCAGGCGCCGCACCGCCTCCCGCGCGTCCCCGATCCGCATCCGGATCGCGGCGCCGCGGGGCAGCGGCAGGTGCTCGCGGACGAGGTCCACGAGCGGGGCCTCCAGCTCGACGACCTGCTGGCGGGATCCGGGACGAGTGGCGGCGATGTAGCGGGGGAGCGTGAGGCCGCCGGCGCCGAGGTGCACCGCGGACAGCGGCGAGCCGGGTTCGCCGAGCTGGTCGATCACCGCCCCCATCCGCACGACGTACTCGAAGTGCAGGTGCGTCGGGTCTTCCAGGTCTACGTGGGACTGCGGGGTGTCGTCGATGAGCACCTCGTATCCGCCGCCGAACTCGGCCGGGACGATCCGCGCGATCCCTCCCGAGCCCAGGCGCGCGGAGGGCGGCTCCCTGTCCCTGTCCCGTGCGCGGCCCACTCTCCGAGCCTACGGCGGCGCTGCGGGATCCGGGCGCCGACCGGCGCGGACGGGCCGCCACATCACGGCTCGATCACGACTCTGGAAGCAACTTGCAGGGAATTTGTTCATCGTGGATACTTTTTCCTACTGGCGGTCGCATCCGACGACGCCCAGGCAGTTTCAAAGAGGAGATTCCCCGAATGAAGAAGCGCATTCTTCCCCTCGTGGCGCTCGGCGCCGCGGCCACCCTGGGCCTGGCCGCCTGCTCCGGTGGCAGCACCCCCTCGGCCGGTGGCGACGGCGGCCCGGTGGACGGCAAGGGCAAGACCCTGACCGTCTGGATCATGAAGGGCACCAACCCCGACGCGTCCGCGTTCTACGACGCCGTGTCGGAGGAGTTCACGAAGGAGACCGGCGCCGAGGTCACCATCGAGGAGGTGCAGTGGGCCGACGCCCATGACCGCTTCGTGACCTCCATCGCGGGCGGGACGACCCCGGACATCGCCGAGACGGGCACCACCTGGACCGCCGAGTTCGCCGACGCCGGCGCGCTCCTGGAGCTCGACGACTACGTCGGCGCCGAGAAGGGCCTCAAGGACGACCTGGTCGAGGGCCTGGCCGTGGCCGGCACCTACGACGAGGCGCTCTACGGCATGCCCTGGTACGCGGGCGTGCGCTCGATCGTCTACCGCACCGACGTGTTCGAGGAGCTGGGGCTGAAGGCGCCGGAGAGCTGGGACGACATCGTCAAGGCCGGCGAGGCGATCAAGGCCGCCAAGCCCGACATGCTCCCCTTCCCGGTCCCCGGCGACGCCGAGTTCCAGGTCTACCCCTGGGTCTGGGGCGCCGGCGGCGAGATCGCCACGAAGAAGGGCGACACCTGGACGAGCGAGATGGACAGCAAGGAGTCCCAGGAGGGCATCCAGTTCTACACCGACCTGGCGGTGAAGCACGGCTTCAGCTCCGCCGGTGCGACGACGTGGAAGGAGACGGATCTCCTCGACGCCTTTAACCAAGGCAACGTGGCCATGATGCTGTCGGGCTCCTGGACTCCGAACAAGATCCTCGAGGCCAACCCGGAGCTCGAGGGCAAGATCGGCGCCGCGGTCATCCCCGGCAAGGACGGCGGCATCGCGCCCTCCGTGCTCGGCGGCTCGCACCTGTCGATCTTCAACACCACGAAGGAGCCGGACCTCGCCTGGGAGTTCGTCAAGCTCATGACCACGGGCGAGTTCGCCGAGAAGTGGGCGGACGAGACCGGCTACTTCCCCGGCGTCCAGTCCGCCATGGCGGAGGCGCTGAAGTCGACCGACCCGCTCGTCGCGCCCTTCGCGCAGCAGATGGTCGAGGGCGGCGGGTCCGTCCCGGTGACGCCGAACTTCGGCGCCGTCCAGGCCAAGAAGACCACCAACTCGATGATGCAGGCCATCCTCAGCGGGCAGAAGGACGTCGCGACCGCGACGAAGGACGCCGCCAAGGAGATGACCGACCTGCTCAACCAGTGAGGGTCTGACACTCCATGACGACGGTGCACGCACCCCTGCCGGCCGCGGAGACGGAGCGACGCTCCGGATCCGCGGCCGGCGGCCCGTCGCGCAAGCGGAAGCTGAACTGGGTCACGGCCCGGCCCTGGCTCCTGCTCGCCCCGGGCCTGATCATCCTCGCGGTCCTCATGCTGTGGCCGCTCGTGCAGGTGTTCCTGTACTCCCTGCAGGACTACGGCCTGCGCGAGATCAACACCGGCAAGACCAACTTCATCGGCCTCGAGAACTACGGCGAGGCGCTCACCAACCCGACACTGTGGACCGTCGTCCTCCCGAACACCGTCGGCTTCGCCGCCGTCGCGGTCTTCACCACGGTCGCCCTCGGCACGCTCGTGGCCCTCCTGCTCGCGCGTCTCGGGACCGTGTGGCGCACCATCGTCTCCAGCTGCATCATGGTCGCCTGGGCCATGCCCGCGGTGACCGGCACGTACGTCTGGACGTTCATCTTCGACGCCGACCGCGGCATCTTCAACACCGTGCTCAAGGACCTGGGCCTCATCGACGGCTCGGTCAACTGGTTCACGAACCAGTGGTCGTTCTACGCGATCGTGCTGCTCAACGTCGTCCACCACGGGTTCCCCTTCGTGGCGGTCACCGTGCTCGCCGGGCTCCTCGGCGTCTCGAAGGAGATGCTCGAGGCCGCGGCCCTGGACGGCGCCGGCGCGTGGCGCCGCTTCTGGAAGATCATCTTCCCGACCCTCAAGCCGGTCTTCTCCGTCGTCATCATCCTGTCGACGATCTGGGACTTCAAGGTGTTCGCGCAGGTCTATCTCATGCCCGGCGGGAACGGCGGCAACCGCTCCGTGCTCAACCTGGGCGTGTGGAGCTACGTCGAGTCCTTCGGCCAGAACCGGTACGGCTTCGGCTCGGCGCTCGCCGTCCTGCTGACCCTCGTGCTCATCGGCATCACGATCGTGTACATCCGCTCGCTCATGAAGGAGGACGAGCTGTGAACCCGCGCCCGTCCGTGATGTCGCGCGTCGGCGTCGGCATCGGCGTCGCCGCCGTCCTGATCTTCACGCTGTTCCCCGTGTACTGGATGGTCTCCAGCGCGCTCGACAAGAAGGCCTCCAGCGGCGGGCAGTCCCTGCTGCCGCAGGAGTTCACGCTCGACAACTTCGCCTTCGTCCTCACCGACGGCGGGTTCGGCACGTACCTGCGCAACTCGGCGATCGTCGCCCTCGTGACGGTCCTCGTCAGCGCCCTGGTGTGCCTGCTCGCCGCGGTCGCGGTGGCGCGGTTCCGCTTCAAGTTCCGCACGACGATCCTGATGATGATCCTCGTGGTGCAGATGGTGCCGCTCGAGGCCCTCGTCATCCCGCTGTTCCTCCAGGTCAAGAGCCTGGGCCTGCTCAATAGCATCCTCGGCCTGATGGTCGTCTACGTGGCGCTGTCGCTGGCGTTCGGGATCTGGATGCTCCGCGGGTTCGTCCAGGCCGTGCCGGTGGAGCTCGAGGAGGCCGCGTACATCGACGGCGCCAGCTGGTGGCGGATGTTCCGCTCCATCCTGCTCCCGCTCGTGATGCCGGGCCTCGTCGCCACGAGCATCTTCAGCTTCATCACCGCGTGGAACGAGTTCATCTTCGCCATGACGATCCTGGGCGGGGCGACCGACCAGTACACCGTGTCGATCGGTCTGAAGTCCTTCTTCGGCCTGCACTCGAACGACTGGGGCAGCATCATGGCCGCCTCGACCATCATCACCATCCCGGTCATGATCTTCTTCGTGATCGTGCAGCGCCGGCTGTCCTCCGGCATGGTCGCGGGGGCGGTGAAGGGATGAGCGACGAGCTCGAACGCCTGGCGAACGGCGTCCTCTGGCCGGGGTTCTTCGGAACCACCGCGCCCGCGTGGCTGCGCACGGAACTCGCTCGCGGCATGGCCGGCGTCGTGTACTTCGCGCAGAACACCGGACCGGGCCTCGCCGCGCTGAGCGACGAGATCCGCTCCGCCAACCCGACGGCGCTCATCGGCATCGACGAGGAGGGCGGGAGCGTCACCCGCCTCGAGGCCGCGACCGGCTCGACCGTCCCCGGGGCGGCGCAGCTCGGCGCCGTGGACGACGTCGAGGCCACGCGGGCGACCGGCGCGGAGCTCGCCCGCCGGGTGCGGGCGATCGGAGCCGACGTCCTGCTCGGCCCGGTGGCGGACGTGAACACCGATCCGCGCAATCCGGTCATCGGCGTGCGCTCGTTCGGAGCCGACACCGCGCTCGTCTCGCGCCACGTGGCGGCCGAGGTCGACGGGATCCAGTCCGCCGGGGTCGCGGCGTGCGTCAAGCACTACCCCGGCCATGGGGACACCCATCTGGACTCGCATCACGACCTGCCCCGCATCGAGCTCGACACCGACGTGATCCGCCGGGACCACCTGCCGCCGTTCCGCGCGGCGATCGACGCCGGCGCGGACGCGGTGATGACGGCGCACATCGTCGTCCCGGAGTGGGGCGAGCTGCCCGCGACGCTGAACCCGGCCGTGCTGGGGATGCTGCGCGACGGCGGCTTCGACGGCGGGAGCGGCTTCGACGGCGTCATCATCACCGATGCGCTGGACATGGCGGCCGTGCGTGAGAACTTCGGTCTCGGCGGAGGCGCCGTGCGGGCCCTGCAGGCCGGTGCGGATCTGCTCTGCATCGGCAATCCGACGAACCCGGGGCCGGCGGCCGCCATCGACCAGGACGAGCGCGACTACCGCGCCGCCCGCGACGCGATCGTCGCGGCGCTGGAGGACGGTTCCCTCTCGCGCGAGCGTGTGGCCGAGGCCGCGGCCCGGGTCGCGCGGCTGGCGGAGAAGCTCTCCGCCGCCCGCTCGGCGGAGAGCGCCGGCGACGCGGCGGACCGGTTCGACGCCGCCGGCATCGTGCGACGGAGCCTCGGCGCGTCCGAGGACCCCGCCCTCGCCCCCGTTCCCGGGCTCGCCGTCATCGACGCCCGGCGCCGCTCGACCCTGGCGGTGGACAGCGCCGGGGGCTACGTCTCCGCGGCGTTGGCCGAGGACGGGTGGCGGATGCGTCTCGACACGGCCGCGACGGACGCGGACGAGCGCCGCCGCGCCATCGCGGAGGCCGTCGCCGCGGCGGACGCGAGCGGCTTCCGCGTGGTCGTCCTCGTGGACCGGATCGACACGGATCCGGCGCAGCGAGCGCTCGTCGCCGAGGTCGCCGAGGCCGCGCCCACGGCCGCCGTGGTGAACGTGGGCCTTCCGGCCGGAGCACACGCCGTAACCCTGCCGGTGATCGACGTCCGTGCCGCCAGCAGGATCGGATCGGCGCTCGCGCGCGAGAGGCTGGTCGGGGCGGGACGATGAGCGGGGGTGCGACCGACGGCCACGCCGACGGACGCAGCGCCGACGTCATCGCGGTGGTCCGCGGAGCCCTGGGGCGCCTGAGCGCCGCGGAGGCGCGGGTCGCCGAGCAGGTGCTGGCGGATCCGACCCTCGTCGTGGACCTGGCCATCAACGACCTCGCCCGCCTGTGCGGGACGTCGCTGTCGACGGTGGCGCGGTTCGCCCAGACGATCGGGTTCAGCGGCTATCGCGAGCTGCGGGTGGCGTTCGCCCGTGCGGTGGCCGTGGAGCAGGCCGAGCGGGAGCGCTTCGGGCTCGACGACTCCGTGATCGACCTGGACGACGGGATCGAGACGGTCGCGGCGAAGATCGCCGCGCGCGAGGTGGGCGCGATCGAGCAGACCGTGCTCAGCGTCGACTTCGCCGCGGTGGACCGCGCCGCCGCCGCGATCGCGCAGGCGTCCCGCGTCGAGCTGTTCGGGCAGGCGGCGTCCTCGCTCACCGCGCAGGACATGCGGTTCAAGCTCGCTCGGATCGGGTGCGCGGCGACCCACTCGCCGGATCCGCACATCGCCCTCGCCGCGGCGGCGCTGCTGGGTGCCGGCGACGTGGCCCTGGCGATCTCGCACGGCGGCGAGACCGCCGAGACGATCCGGGCCGCCGAGGTGGCCGGGGAGGCCGGTGCGCTGGTCGTGGCGCTGACGAATGCGCCGGACTCTCCGCTGATCCGGGTCGCGGACGTCGCGCTGCTCACCCGCGCGAAGGAGGCGCCGCTGCGCATGGCCGCGATGTCGAGCCGCATCGCCCAGCTCGCGCTGCTCGACGTCCTCTTCGTCCGCGTCGTCCAGCATCGCGGGGAGGGCGTGAACGAGCCGCTGCGCGCGACGCGCCGCGCCGTCCGCGGCACCTGACCCCGGGTCGTCCCGGGTTCGGGGCCCGCATCGGGGTCCGGTCGTGGCCAGGTGTGCGGCGCGCATCGGGGTTCGGTCGCGGTCGGTTGGGGCGCGCGTTGGGGTTCTGGGGTCGGCGGTGGGGCCGGATTCCCCCGGAATGGACCCCGATCCGTGGGTGATCCCCGGTCGTTGAGCGAGGAGCGCAGCGACGAGACGAAACGGGCCGGACGAGACGAAACGGGGCGGACCGGACGGGGCGGGTCAGGCGACGTGGTCGCGGGTGCTGCCGAGCGCGCGGGTCGCGATGCGGTGGGCACGGGAGACGCAGCCGCCGAGCGACAGCCCCGCGAGCACCCCGCCGAGGAAGCCGGCGGCGAACGCATCGCCTGCGCCGATCGTCTCGACCACGGGGGCGGCCAGCGCCGGCGCCTCCACGCTCTCCGCGCCGTCGAAGGCCACCGCCCCGTCCGTCCGGGTCACGACGAGGTGCCTCGGCTCCGGGATCATGCGTCGCAGCTGTGCGGCGTCGCCCGTGCCGAGCACCGCGGCGGCGTCCGTCTCGCTGCACTGCACGATGTCCGCGGCCGACATGTAGGCGCGCAGGATCTCCCGCCCCTCGTCCTCGCGGCCCCGCCAGAGAGCCGGTCGCCAATTCAGATCGAAGCTCACCAGGCGCTCGCCGCGACCGGCGAACAGCTCGTCCTGTGCGGCGCGGGCGCCGGGGGAGAGGGCGGGGGTGATCCCGGTCGTGTGCACGAGGGCCGCTTCATCGAGAATCCGAGAAGCGGCAGGGGCGCGCAGGACGGCGGGCGAGAGGCGGCTCGCGGCGGATCCGGCGCGGTAGTAGTGCATCACACCGTCGACCGAGCCGTCGGGTCGAGCGGCGAGCTCCTTCACGTACAGTCCGGTGGGTGCCTCCGGGTCGACCTCGACCGCGGTGGCGTCCACGCCGTGCTCGGCGAGCTCCGCCAGGAGGAAGCGCCCGAAGCCGTCGTCGCCCACGCGGGAGATCACCGCGGCGCGCCCGCCCGCGGAGGCCAGCGCGATCGCGACGTTCCACTCGGCCCCGGCCAGCGACCGGTGGAACGAGCGGCTGTTCTCCAAAGGGCCGGCCGTGGTCGGCACGAGGGCCACCAGGCCTTCGCCGAAGCAGGCGACCAGAGGGGTGTCGGGCACGAGGCAGACGATACCGGATACCGGTATTCATGTCCTGAGGGCCGGTCGATCGCGCAGATATACCCCACCGGCGCGCGGAGGTCAAGAATCACGCTGGACATGTCGTGAAATCCGTCGTATAGTTGATCGTTGCGCCTCACTCCTCCCTGCCCTCATATGGTGGTCGGCAGAAACCCCGCACGTCCCGCCTGCTCACGCGGTGACTTCCGTGCGGGTCCGAGCGACGCGGCGCACTCCACCTGACGACAGAGGAATCGAGACGCCCCCTCGGGGCTCACGGAGGTTATTCCCTTGGCTGCTGCTCGCAACGCATCCACTCCCACCACCAACAAGAACGGACGCGGTGCATCCCGCCTCTCGTTCGCCAAGATCTCCGACACGCTGACGGTCCCCGACCTGCTGGCCCTGCAGACCGAGTCGTTCGACTGGCTCGTCGGCAACGAGGCGTGGCGCAACCGCGTCGCCGAGGCCAGGGCCGCCGGGCGCAAGGACGTCGCCGAGGTCAGCGGACTGGAGGAGATCTTCGAGGAGATCTCCCCGATCGAGGACCTCAGCGAGACGATGCAGCTGTCGTTCACGAACCCGTACCTCGAGCCGGAGAAGTACTCCATCGAGGAGTGCAAGGAGCGCGGCAAGACCTACGCGGCCCCGCTGTACGTCGAGGCCGAGTTCATGAACCACCAGACCGGTGAGATCAAGACCCAGACGGTCTTCATGGGCGACTTCCCGCTGCAGACCGACAAGGGCACGTTCATCATCAACGGCACCGAGCGCGTGGTCGTCTCGCAGCTCGTGCGCTCGCCCGGCGTCTACTTCGACAAGACCCCGGACAAGACCTCCGACAAGGACATCGTCTCTGCGCGCGTCATCCCGAGCCGTGGTGCGTGGCTCGAGTTCGAGATCGACAAGCGCGACCAGGTCGGCGTGCGCATCGACCGCAAGCGCAAGCAGTCCGTCACCGTCTTCCTGAAGGCGCTGGGGATGAGCAGCGAGGAGATCCTCGCCGAGTTCGCCGGCTTCCCCTCGATCGAGGAGACGCTCGCGAAGGACACGATCCTCACCAAGGAGGACGCGCTCCGCGACATCTACCGCAAGCTCCGCCCGGGCGAGCAGGTCGCCGCCGAGGCCGCCCGCGCGCTGCTGGACAACTTCTACTTCAACCCGAAGCGCTACGACCTGGCCAAGGTCGGCCGGTACAAGATCAACCAGAAGCTGGGCCTGGACCAGCCGCTGAGCGACTCGGTCCTGACCGTCAAGGACATCGTCGAGACGATCAAGTACCTGGTGCGCCTGCACGCCGGCGTGGAGACCTTCGAGGGCATCCGCGGCGGCAAGACGACCGAGATCCGCCTCGCCACCGACGACATCGACAACTTCGGCAACCGTCGTATCCGCGCCGTCGGCGAGCTCATCCAGAACCAGGTCCGCACCGGTCTGTCCCGCATGGAGCGCGTCGTCCGCGAGCGCATGACCACGCAGGACATCGAGGCGATCACCCCGCAGACCCTGATCAACGTGCGCCCCGTCGTCGCCGCGATCAAGGAGTTCTTCGGCACCTCGCAGCTGTCGCAGTTCATGGATCAGAACAACCCGCTCGCGGGCCTGACCCACAAGCGCCGCCTGTCGGCGCTGGGCCCCGGTGGTCTGAGCCGTGACCGCGCCGGCGTCGAGGTGCGCGACGTGCACCCCTCGCACTACGGCCGCATGTGCCCCATCGAGACCCCGGAAGGCCCGAACATCGGCCTGATCGGCTCGCTGGCCACCTTCGCGCGCATCAACTCCTTCGGGTTCATCGAGACCCCGTACCGCCGGGTCGAGAACGGCACCGTCACCGACCAGATCGACTACCTGTCGGCGGCCGAGGAGATCGACTACAACATCGCCCAGGCGAACGCCCCGCTCGACAAGAACGGCCGCTTCACCGAGAGCCACGTGCTCGCGCGCCCCAAGGGCGGCAGCGGTGAGGTCGACCTGTTCCTCCCCGAGGAGATCGGCTACATCGACGTCTCGCCGCGCCAGATGGTGTCGGTCGCGACCTCGCTCGTGCCGTTCCTGGAGCACGACGACGCCCAGCGCGCGCTCATGGGCGCGAACATGCAGCGTCAGGCCGTGCCGCTGCTGCGCAGCGAGTCGCCGCTGGTCGGCACCGGTATGGAGGGCTACGCCGCCATCGACGCCGGTGACGTGATCACCGCGACCAAGGCGGGCGTCGTCAGCGAGGTCTCCGCGGACCGCGTCGTGGTCATGCTCGACGAGGGCGGCACGCAGGAGTACTACCTGCGCAAGTTCGACCGCTCCAACCACGGCACGAGCTACAACCAGCGGGTCGTCGTGTCCGCGGGTGAGCGCGTGGAGGTCGGCGAGGTCATCGCCGACGGACCCGCCACCGAGAACGGCGAGCTCGCGCTGGGCAAGAACCTCCTCGTGGCGTTCATGACCTGGGAGGGTCACAACTTCGAGGACGCGATCATCCTCAGCCAGGACCTGGTGAAGGACGACACCCTCTCCTCGATCCACATCGAGGAGTACGAGGTCGACGCGCGCGACACGAAGCTCGGCAAGGAGGAGATCACCCGTGACCTCCCCAACGTCAGCCCGGAGCTGCTGAAGGACCTGGACGAGCGCGGCATCATCCGCATCGGCGCCGAGGTCCGCCCCGGCGACATCCTCGTCGGCAAGGTCACGCCGAAGGGCGAGACCGAGCTCAGCGCCGAGGAGCGCCTGCTCCGCGCGATCTTCAACGAGAAGAGCCGCGAGGTCCGCGACACGTCGCTGAAGGTGCCCCACGGCGAGCAGGGGACCGTCATCGCGGTCAAGGAGTTCAACGCCGAGGACGGCGACGACGAGCTGGGCTCGGGCGTCAACCGCCGCGTCGTGGTCTTCATCGCCCAGAAGCGCAAGATCACCGAGGGCGACAAGCTCGCGGGCCGTCACGGCAACAAGGGCGTCATCGCGAAGATCCTCCCCGTCGAGGACATGCCGTTCCTCGCGGACGGCACGCCGGTCGACGTGATCCTGAACCCGCTCGGCATCCCGGGCCGCATGAACTTCGGCCAGGTGCTGGAGACCCACCTCGGGTGGATCGCGAAGCAGGGCTGGAAGATCGAGGGCACCCCGGAGTGGGCCGCGCGTCTGCCGGAGCAGGCGTTCGACGTCGCCCCGGGTACCAAGGTCGCGACCCCGGTGTTCGACGGCGCCAGCGAGGAGGAGATCTCGGGTCTGCTCGACTCGACGATCCCGACGCGCGACGGCGACCGCCTCATCGACTCGACCGGGAAGACGACCCTGTTCGACGGTCGGTCGGGCGAGCCGTTCCCGGGCCAGATCTCGGTGGGCTACATGTACATCCTGAAGCTGCACCACCTCGTGGACGACAAGATCCACGCGCGGTCGACGGGTCCCTACTCGATGATCACCCAGCAGCCGCTCGGCGGTAAGGCCCAGTTCGGCGGCCAGCGCTTCGGTGAGATGGAGGTGTGGGCGCTCGAGGCCTACGGTGCCGCGTACGCCCTGCAGGAGCTCCTCACGATCAAGTCCGACGACATCCTCGGCCGCGTCAAGGTCTACGAGGCGATCGTCAAGGGCGAGAACATCCAGGAGCCGGGCATCCCCGAGTCGTTCAAGGTGCTCATGAAGGAGATGCAGTCGCTCTGCCTGAACGTCGAGGTGCTCTCGGCCGACGGCACGGCGGTCAACCTCCGTGACACCGACGACGAGGCGTTCCGGGCTGCGGAGGAGCTGGGGATCAACATCTCCAGCCGCTTCGAGTCCGCCTCGATCGACGAGATCTGATCTCAGCCAGACCCACTTCTTCAGAGAATTTCGACACAGGAGAACTAGTGCTCGACGCAACAACTTTCGATGAGCTTCGCATCGGTCTGGCCACCGCCGACGACATCCGTCGTTGGTCCTACGGCGAGGTCAAGAAGCCCGAGACGATCAACTACCGCACGCTGAAGCCGGAGAAGGACGGCCTCTTCGGCGAGCAGATCTTCGGCCCCTCCCGCGACTGGGAGTGCGCCTGCGGCAAGTACAAGCGCGTCCGCTTCAAGGGCATCGTGTGCGAGCGATGCGGCGTGGAGGTCACCAAGAGCTCCGTCCGCCGCGAGCGCATGGGCCACATCGAGCTCGCTGCGCCCGTCACCCACATCTGGTACTTCAAGGGCGTGCCCTCGCGCCTCGGGTACCTGCTCGACATGGCGCCGAAGGACCTCGAGAAGGTCATCTACTTCGCCGCGTACATGGTGATCTCCGTGGACGAGGACGCGCGTCACCGCGACCTCGCCACGCAGGAGAACAACATCCGTCTCGAGCTGAAGACGCTCGGCGACCGCCGCGACGCCAAGATCGCGGAGCGCCTGGCCAAGCTGGAGGAGGAGCTCGCCGCTCTCGAGGCGGAGGGCGCCAAGGCCGACGCCAAGAAGAAGGTCAAGGACGCCGCCGAGAAGGAGATGTCCCAGATCCGCAAGGGCGCCGACGAGGCGATCGCCAAGCTCGAGCGCGTGTGGGAGGACTTCCGCACGCTCGAGGTCGGCGCGCTGCGCCCGGAGGACGACGTCTTCCACGAGCTGCAGGACCGCTTCGGCCAGTACTTCGAGGCCCACATGGGCGCCGAGGCGATCCAGAAGCGCCTGGAGAGCTTCGACCTGGCCGGCGAGGCGGAGAACCTGCGCCTGCAGATCGCCGAGGGCAAGGGCCAGCGCAAGATCCGCGCGATCAAGCGCCTGAAGGTCGTGAACTCGTTCCTCGAGACCGGCATGAGCCCGGCCTCGATGGTGCTGGACGTCGTTCCGGTGATCCCGCCGGAGCTGCGCCCGATGGTGCAGCTGGACGGTGGCCGCTTCGCGACGTCCGACCTCAACGACCTGTACCGTCGCGTGATCAACCGCAACAACCGCCTCCGTCGCCTGATCGACCTCGGTGCCCCCGAGATCATCGTCAACAACGAGAAGCGGATGCTGCAGGAGGCCGTCGACGCGCTGTTCGACAACGGCCGCCGCGGTCGTCCCGTCACCGGCACCGGCAACCGCGCCCTGAAGTCCCTCAGCGACATGCTGAAGGGCAAGCAGGGTCGCTTCCGCCAGAACCTGCTCGGCAAGCGCGTCGACTACTCCGGCCGTTCGGTCATCGTGGTCGGCCCGCAGCTGAAGCTGCACCAGTGCGGTCTGCCCAAGCAGATGGCGCTGGAGCTGTTCAAGCCGTTCGTGATCAAGCGCCTGATCGACCTCGGTCACTCGCAGAACATCAAGGCCGCCAAGCGCGCCGTGGAGCGCACGCGCCCCGAGGTGTGGGACGTGCTCGAGGAGATCATCCGCGAGCGTCCGGTGCTGCTGAACCGCGCCCCCACCCTGCACCGCCTGGGCATCCAGGCCTTCGAGCCGCAGCTCGTCGAGGGCAAGGCCATCCAGCTGCACCCGCTCGTCTGCGCCGCCTTCAACGCGGACTTCGACGGTGACCAGATGGCCGTGCACCTGCCGCTGTCGGTCGAGGCCCAGGCCGAGGCCCGCGTGCTGATGCTCGCGTCGAACAACATCCTGAAGCCGTCCGACGGCCGTCCGGTCACCCTGCCCTCGCAGGACATGATCATCGGCCTCCACCACCTGACCACGGTCAAGGAGGGGGCGGTCGGCGAGGGCCGTGCGTTCGGCTCGGTGTCCGAGGCGATCCTCGCCAAGGACGAGGGCACGCTCGACCTGCAGGCGAAGGTCCGCATCCGCATCCCGGGTCTGACCTTCCTCGAGGGCGAGGCCCCCGAGGGCTACGAGCGCCACGGTCTCGTGGACGCCTCGCTCGGCCAGGCGATCTTCAACGACGCCCTGCCGAAGGGCTACCCGTTCGTGCGCGAGGTCGCCGACAAGGGCAAGCTGTCGCAGATCGTCAACAAGCTGGCCGAGGAGTACCCGAAGGTCGAGACGGCGGCCACGCTGGACCGGATCAAGGACGCGGGCTTCTACTGGGCCACGCGCTCGGGTGTGACGGTCGCGCTGAGCGACATCCTCACCCCGCCGAACAAGGCGGAGATCGTCGCGGGCTACGAGAAGCAGGCCGCGAAGGTCCAGTCGCAGTACGAGAAGGGCCTCACCACCGACGCCGAGCGTCGTCAGGAGCTCATCAAGATCTGGACCGAGGCGACCGACGAGGTCCAGGCCGCGATGCGCGCCCACTTCCCGCAGGACAACACCATCAACCGCATGGTGTCCTCCGGCGCCCGTGGTAACTGGCTGCAGATCCGCAACATCGCGGGTATGCGAGGCCTGGTGAACAACCCGAAGGGTGAGATCATCCCACGTCCGATCATCTCCTCGTACCGCGAGGGGCTGTCGGTGGCGGAGTACTTCATCGCGACGCACGGTACCCGAAAGGGTCTGGCCGACACGGCTCTCCGTACGGCGGACTCGGGCTACCTGACCCGTCGTCTGGTGGACGTCTCGCAGGATGTCATCATCCGCGAGGACGACTGCGGCACGTCGAAGGGCCTCGAGCTCCCGATCGCCGCGGTCGACTCGACCGGCACGCTGGTGCGCGACGCGAACGTGGAGAACTCCGTGTTCGCCCGCACGCTCGCGGTCGACGTCGTGGACGAGGCCGGCACGGTGCTCGCCACGGCGGGCGAGGACGTCGGCGACGTGCTCATCGACAAGCTGATCGACTCGGGCGTCACCTCGATCAAGGTCCGTTCGGTGCTGACCTGCGACTCCGCCGTCGGCGTGTGCGCGAAGTGCTACGGCCGTTCGCTCGCCACCGGCAAGACGGTGGACATCGGCGAGGCCGTCGGCATCATCGCGGCCCAGTCGATCGGTGAGCCCGGTACGCAGCTGACGATGCGTACCTTCCACACGGGTGGTTCGGCGTCGGCCGACGACATCACCCAGGGTCTGCCGCGCGTCACCGAGCTGTTCGAGGCGCGCACCCCGAAGGGCGCGTCGCCGATCGCCGAGGCGGACGGCCGGATCACCATCGAGGAGACCGACAAGTCCAAGAAGGTCATCCTGACGCCCGACAACGGCGACGAAGAGGTGGTCTACCCGGTCCTGAAGCGTGCGACGCTCCTCGTCGAGGACGGCCAGCACGTGGTCGTGGGCCAGCCCCTGCAGGTCGGCACGCTCGACCCCAAGGAGGTCATGCGCGTCCAGGGTGCGCGTGCCGCCCAGAAGTACCTCGTCGACGGGGTGCAGGGCGTGTACCGCTCGCAGGGTGTGCCGATCCACGACAAGCACATCGAGGTCATCGTGCGCCAGATGCTGCGGAAGGTCACGGTCGTCGACCACGGTGACACGACGCTGCTGCCGGGCGAGATGGTGGACTTCAAGAAGTACCAGGGCATCAACCGCGAGACGGTCGCCGAGGGCAAGCGCCCCGCGTCCGGCCGTCCCGAGCTGATGGGTATCACGAAGGCGTCGCTCGCGACCGAGTCGTG
Organism: Microbacterium resistens; assembly: GCF_021172025.1. Lineage (NCBI taxonomy): Bacteria > Bacillati > Actinomycetota > Actinomycetes > Micrococcales > Microbacteriaceae > Microbacterium > Microbacterium resistens. The sequence continues at coordinate 2,065,930 of NZ_CP082781.1, read as the reverse complement.
GCTGTCGGCCGCGTCCTTCCAGGAGACGACCCGCGTGCTCACGCAGGCCGCCATGGAGGGCAAGAGCGACCCGCTGGTCGGCCTCAAGGAGAACGTCATCATCGGTAAGCTCATCCCCGCCGGGACGGGCCTGCGCCGCTACCGCGACATCACGGTGGAGGCGACCGAGGAGGCCAAGAGCGAGCGTTACCCGAACCGGATCTTCGCATCCGACGGGGCGTACGCCGACGGCGACTTCGGCTACGTCGACTTCGACGCGTTCTCGACCGACGACATCACCCCCGGCACCTACAACTGATCGGGTGAGCCCAGGGCCGCGTCGCGGCCGTGAGCTCGGGTGATCGAAGGCCCCGGATCCTCGGATCCGGGGCCTTCGTCGTCCCTGCCTCTTCTGTTCTCCCGGGGCCGCAGGCGGGCGTGACCGCACGCGGGCTACGCTGGCCCGAGGAGGAGCGCATGAGCGAGCGGATCGTCGTGGTGGGGGAGGCCCGGATCGACGAGGTGCGCGACGAGCACGGTGCCCGGGAGACGGTGGCGGGGGCCGGCGCGGATCTGGCTCGTCGGCTCGCGCGACGAGGCCACGGGGTCGTGCTGCTCACGCCGCTCGCGGACGACGAGGACGGGCGGCGGATCCGTGTCGTGATGGAGGATCATCGCGTGCGTGTGCTGCCGCTGGACGCGCCGGCCGGCACCGGGAGACGCCGGGTCGTGATCGGGGCCGGACGCGTGCAGGAGCACGGGCAGGGCACCGTGCCCTTCACGGGGCTCGGCGGTGCCGTCGCCGGGCGGCTGCACGCGGGGGCGCGCGCGGACCTCGGCGCGGATCCGATCGTGGTGGTGACGGAGGCGGAGCTGGTCGAGCCGCTCCGCGAGGCGCCCGTCGGGGTCGTGGACGCATCGGAGGCCGACCCGCGGGTCCTGCGCGCCGGGACGGACCCGGATCGCGCCGACCGCATCGCCGACGCGGTGCGCACGGTGCGCAAGGACGCCGTGGGCGGCCCGGACGCGGACGAACGGCTCGCCCGCGCGCTCGCCCGCATCGCCACCTGAGCCGCCCCCAGGGGCCGATTTCCGGTGCCCGGCCGGGACGGGTATGATGGATCTTCGCGCCCCCGGTCGGCTGAAAAAGTGGGACGGGTGTGCACTGGCAAGTTGCCCGAGCGGCCAAAGGGAGCTGACTGTAAATCAGCCGCGTAATGCTTCGGGGGTTCGAATCCCTCACTTGCCACCACCGCGGAACTACGCGGATAACGAGGGGTCCTGACCAGAGACTGGTCAGGACCCCTCGTTCGTCTGCACCGTATTCTGCACCTTATGGTCGGGGCTGCTGGCGCGTCGCTTCCTCTTCACGCTCTGCGTTAGCGGCTCGTTCGGCTTCTGCCCGAGCGTCACGGTCGGCGAGGTTCTCGAGGATCCGCACGCCGACTTCGGCGAATCGTCGCCACGCGGCGTCCGATGGCTCGCCGCTGAACCTGACCGTGATCTTCTGGCCGTTGGCGGCCTTCACCTCGTAGACGGTTTGCGGGGCGGGGTCCGGGGCGGGCGGTACGTTCACGCTGGGCATCACGGAGTCCTTTCGCTTGCCGCCGTCCTCTACGTAGACGACTTGGGAGTTGTCCCGCCTGCAATCGTGGCACTCGCGCGTGCCGGATTCACGGGCGGCTGACCAACGTCAGCGGATGGGCGTACGCTCCCTGCATGCCGAGAGAGACCCCGCCCCGGTGGCATCCGAGGAGCAGGAGGGCGCGCGGGAGCAGCGTGCCCGGTGGGTGACCGCGATCACGGGGCAGTACCGACAACGACTTGAGTGCCCGTCACCAGCCGTGGAGAGCGCCTTAGTATAGGCGCCGGGATGTGAAATGTCAGTCCCCCAAAATCCCTACATCGGTGCGTGGGACATCCCCGTAGCCTCGAACCGCGAGATTCCATCTACAACGGATGACAGAACGGAACGTAACTATGAGAGTTCGGAACGCAGTGTTCACCGCCGGGGTGTCCCTGGCGCTCGTAGCAGGCAGCATGACGCCCGCCTACGCCACGCAGGACGACCAAGCGAACGACGTAGCCTTCGCCGTCGCCCAGGCTGCCCCCGTCTCGCTCGCCGCCACTTCTCTCAGCCAAGAGGACGATGTCTTGCGCGCTGAACTCGCGGAAGGGGTCAGTGTCGTGTTGCCGAATGAGGCAACACGCCCCATCGAGCTGTCTCGGAACGATGGGGCTCTGGGGGCGCGCGTGTTGGTCCCGAACGCGACGGCCCTCGGACCCGCGACCCTCGCTGCTGACGGGTCAGTGACCTATTCAGGAAACACAAGCACCCCTGCGGTGAATGTGCTTGCCTCTGAAGACCAAGTTCGAGTGAGCACGGTCATCGCGTCGCCGGAACAGCCCGAGCAGTTCTCATACGACTTTGGGCCAGGGGCCAGCATCGAAGTCGCCGCTGACGGAAGCGCCACTGTCTACCGTGCCAATGGCGAGGGAGAAGGCGTCGCGCTCGTCGAAACTGCAGTCGCACAGGTGCAAGCGCCGTGGGCCGTAGATGCTAATGGCAACGACGTCGCTACCGAGTACGTCGTGGATGGGAGCACGTTGACTCAGGTCGTCAAGCATTCCGACGTCGATGTCGCCTACCCCGTTGTGGCGGACCCGACCTTCGATGCGCCGCTTCCGTTCCAGTCTCGCGTGCGATTCGACCGGGCAGAGACTAAGACGATCGCCGATCTCGGCATCGCCTCGCTCGGTGGAGCGGTGTGCGGCCCCATGGCCGCGGTATGCATCGCGGCCGGTGTGGTTTTGGCTTACAACGCTGGTGTTGCAGAGAACTCGAATCCGAAGAGGTGCGTCCAGGTTACGCTGACTACGGCGCCCGCCGTGCCCCCGGTCTGGTGGGTCGACACCTACCTCGAGGGTCCGTGCCGATAGACATCGGAGGGTAAATACGATCATGACTGGACAATCAGCAGGTCCGTCGAACGGTTGGTTCCGGACCATCACCCACCCAACAAGTCACCTCCTCGCCACCATCGCCGCATTGGTGGTTTTCGTGGGAGGCATCTGGATGGGGTACGTCTTCGACGAGTTCCGCGTATGGTTCTATGCCGTCGCGGTGATCGTTATATTGGGCTGGTACCTCCTCATGATGAAGTCCTATCGAGCCGCTAGGGTAAGCTCCCCGCCGCGCTCATAAGCCAAACGACGAGACCGCCCCATCCTCCCGAAGGAGGATGGGGCGGTTTTCTGCTCCATCGTCGCGGAGTTAGTCATCGACGTGTTCCAGCACAGGAGCGAACGCACCGAGCTCGGGACGAGGCGTGAACGCATCCATACGCCAGATTCCCGAACGGTACTTGCCCGGGCTGACCTCATCGATGAGTTCTAGCTCAAGGAGCTTGCCGATGTCCCTACGTAGGAGACGGTCGCTCGTGCCGTCGTAGAGGGAAGCGATCAAGGGTGTCAGGTACCGGATCTCCCTCCGCGTCAGATCAACGCCGTCTGGCATGGCGAGGACGACGGTCCGGCGCCTGCGGGCGATGTCCGTTGACGGCTCGGACTGGAAGCGCTCATGCACGTAGTTGACCCATGCGACCATCCGTTGATGAGCCTGGACCGTTCTGATCTGTTCTCTGAGCTGGTCACGGTATCCGAGCGCGCTGTAGCCAATGAAGCCAGCGACATCGTCGCGCCGTGAGGCGTCCGCGAGCTTCTCGTAGTACTTGGAGCGCGTTCGGTTGTAGTAGTCCGATAGCAAGTTCGTACTGACCCACGGCACGAGACCACAGTGCGCAAGCACCGCGCATTCGATCAACCGTGCCGTCCGTCCGTTGCCGTCGCCGAATGGATGGATCCATGCGAGGTACAAGTGGGACAGCGTCGCTGCGAAGAACGCTAGGAAGAACGCCTGGTCGGGCGAATGATCGCGCTTCGCATTCACGTCATCGAGGATCGTGTTGATCCAGTCGCACAGCCGGTCCATCAGGTGGGACACATCCTCTGCGGGGGCTCCGCGATACTGGCCCACAACGATCGGTATGTCGCGGTACTCACCCGGAGTGACATGCTCCGGTACGTCCAGATCCTTCAGAAGCTCCTTGTGCTTGCCGAGTATCCAGCCTGCGGACAAGCGAAAGCTCCCGTCCAGCTCGTACACCTCGCGCCGGACACTGCGCAAAGCGTCCATCACGTTTCGCACTTCCTGCTCAAGGTATTGCTGAGACTCAGGGAGAGACTTCTTCTGATCGAGAATCTCGTTGACTTCGTCTTCACTGAGGGTGTTGCCCTCGATCGCTGCGGAGGCGAGAGCACCTCTGCGCATGTACACCCGGGCCAAGTCCCAAGCGACTCGCGGCTGAAGCGGCGCACCAATGAGGTGCTGGCACTTCGAGTAGGACTCACCCAGATGAGCCCAGACGATGTTGCCGAGATCTTGGGTCTTGAAGTTGAAAGTCAGCCATGGGTGTGAGGTCTCGTACTGCCTCGTTTGGGTCGCCACAAGCTCAACCTAACTAATCAGCCCCAATATTGTCCAGCCTGCTGTCCAAGCTGCTGTCCAGCTGATCGTCCACCGTGAAGTCCCGCTCTCCGAAGAGAGCGGAACGGTTCGGCGGGCCCTGGTCAGCGACGGTCGCGGCGAAGCGAGGAGCCGAGCGTCTACCGGCGCTCGATGGCGGTGGCCGTGGGTTTCGTGATGAGCGCGTAGCTGGCCTGGACGACCACAACGGTGAGCGGCACGAGCTGGGGCCACTCGGGCACGGCGTCGCCGGTGTAGACGAGGTAAACGCCAGCACTAGGGCGGCGAGCACGACCGGGACGACGACGGACAGCGTCCGCTTCTGCCACGGCTTCTCGATGAACGACAGGATGCCGTTGAGGAAGCCGATCAGGTGCGGTGCGATCAGGCCAAGGAGCACGAGCACGCCGGCGGGGATGGCGGGCAGGGTGATGTCCATGGGGAACTAGTCCCTTCGGGGCAGGAACGGCGGGAGAACGGCCGGACCGAGGCAGGGGGCGTCGATGATGATCCGGCGGTGGATGGACAGGGACTCCTCGGCGAGACGGGCGCGCGTTGCGGCGTCCATACCCGTGTCTTCGACAGGGAGCCACCAGAGGCGGACATGACGGAGTGGGAGGACATGGCGATGACCACCATCGACTCCCCGAGCGGCGACCTGGTCCCCCAGAGCTCGGATGCGATCAGGATCCCGCCGAACCTCCTCCCCGGCCCCGGAACGTATGGCGTCCGCGTCCGCGTCCTCGGCCGCGGACGAGACCTTCCCCAGCCCGACGACCTCGACATCACCGCGCCCGACCGGTACCTCGTCGACATCTGGCCCGCGCCTCCCGAAGGCGTCGCCGAGCGGACGATCATCGCGTCCGAGAAGAGCAAGGAGTTCGACACGTACATGTGACGAGCGGCCTGGAGCGCACCCACAGCGCGCCTACCGTGACGAAAGGGCGCCGATCAGGTGTGCGGGGCTCGACGCGTCACCGAGTGCCGTCGCCTCCGGCATCGTCCACGAGGACGGAGAGGATGTTCCCGGAGGGGTCCGTGAACCAGGACTGGTCCGGCCCGCGACCGCTCGCGAGGCCGCGCTGGATGCCCTTCGCATCGGTGTGCGGGTAATGCTGGAACTCCACGCCTCGGGAGGCGAGGGCGTCGACGGCCGCGTCGATGTCGGGCACGACGAGGTTCAGGATCGTGAAGTCGGCTGGTCGGTGGCGGGCGCCCTTGGGGTAGAAGAAGACGGTGTTCCCGCCGGGGAGGGTGACGAACGTCCCATAGCCATGGGGGCGCACGTCCAGGCCGAGCACGTCTCGATAGAACTGACGGGTCGCGCGAGCGCTGCGCACGGAGAAGCCGCTGAAGCCGCCGATCGGTTCGAACATGGGAGACCTCCTGAGGTCGGATCGTGGGGGAGCGGTAGGGGGATGCGGCACCCGGTCAGGACGGGACGGCGCGGACGAGGACCAACGACCCCTCGAAGAAGGGTTGCGTGCGGAGGTGGCCGTAGTCGGCATCCCACTGGCCGGTGTCCAGAGCGCGCCCGAGGTCTCGGGTGTAGGCCGCGGCGACTGCGGGGTCGATGAAGCTCCATGCGGAGCACGCCGCCCGCGCCGAGGCGGAGAGGAGGCGCTCCGGTCGCCCGTAATAGGCCTCGTTGAAGCCGTCGGTGCAGTCCTGCGGGATCGGGACCGGCTCGACCGTCACGCTCCCGCCCAGCGCCGCCCGGAGTCGTGTCGTGGACGGATACCGCCGGCGCTCGGTGGCGATGACCCCGGGTGCGTACCGGCCGAGCCAGAACCGGTCCAGGAGGTCGGGGTCGCAGGTGAGGATCACGACCGGCCCGCGGGTGACCCGCCGCATCTCGGCGAGGCCCGCTTCCAGGTCGCTCCACTGGTGGACGGAGAAGGTCGTCATGGACGCGTCGAAGGCGTCGTCCGGGAACGGAAGGGCCTCGGCGACGGCGTCGACCGCGGGCGGGAGCGGTGCGCGGCGGTGCCGTCGCATCGTCTCGGAGGGCTCGACCGCGGTCACGCTCCGGTCCGTGGGCTCGTAGCTTCCCGCCCCGGCTCCGACGTTGAGCACGGAGGCGGCATCCCCGAGCGCGTCCGAGATCCGGCGGGCGATCCGGGGGTCGGCACGGCGGAAGGCGGCATAGGAGCCGCCGACCGCCCCGTAGTCGGCGTCGCCCGCGCTGCCGTCCGCCGCGCGGCGGCCGCCGAGATGCGGCGTCTGGTCACTCATCGCGGGCTCCCGTCTCGAGCGTCGTGCGGATCCGCCGGAGCAGGTCGACGGCCGCGATCAGGTCCGCCTCCGACGCGCCGGCCGCGGCGTCCGCCGCCCACGCCAGACGCCGTGGCCGGATCCGGTCGAGCGCGCGGCGTCCCTCGTCGGTGAGATGGACCAGCGGCGCGCGCGCATCGGCCGGATCGGGGCGCCGGACGACCAGTCCCGCCCTCTCCAGCTGGGCGACGGACTCGTTGGCGGACTGCCGGCGCATGCCGCGGCGCCGGGCGATCCCCGCGACGCTCAGCGGGCCGTGCGCGACCGCTCCCAGTGTCAGCCACCGTGCGGCGGTCAGCCCCTCCTCGGCGACGAGGGCGTCCCCGGCGCGCGAGAAGGCGTCCGCGAGGCGGAAGGTCTCGTCGACGAGCGCCGTCAGTGCCCCCGCGGAGGTCAACGCCCCTCGCTCACGCACAGGAGGTGGCCGTCCGGGTCCCGGAGCACCGCCATCCGCTCGCCCCACGGCCTCGTCTCCACCTCGTCCACGACGACGCCCCTGGCGCCGACGCATCGGTCGACGGCGTCCTCGAGACCGACCGTCGCGAAGCCGGCGGCCACGGCGGTGTCCGACGGCTCGGGTCGGCGCTCGTGCAGCATGACCTCCACGCCGTCGCCGGTCCGCAGCCACGCGAGCCCGTCGGTCCGCTCGGTCTCCTGCAGGCCGAGCGCACCGGCGTAGAAGGCGATCGCCCGGTCGAGGTCCGACACGGAGAGGATGAGGCGCTGCAGCGTCGCGGAGGGGGTCATGACGTCATCCTCTCCCGATCGACAGGGACCTGTCAATTATCGAGAGGCCGTGCGAGTGTTGGCGCGCTCCTCACGCGGCCTTGACGACTCTGTACCGGTACAGTATCGTCGTCTCTGTACCGATACAGAACGGGGGTCGCCATGGAACGGGCGATGATCGGCGCGTTGGTCGAGGCGGATGCGCAGACGATGCGGCGGGGCCAGGAACAGGACCGCCGCCGCGAGAACGTGTACGCCCGGGAGCGGCGCGCTCGCGCACGGCGGCATCGAGCGGCCCGGGCGCGGATCCGCGCCGGACTCGCCCGGCTCCTCCGTCGGTTCGCCGCCGTCATCGATCCCTGCCCCGGTGCCGCTGCCGAGCGCATCCCGGTGTGACGTACGCGGGCGCCGCGGGGATCCCTCCGCGCCCGGCGGATGCGGCGACCGCGATCGTCGACGGCGTTCCTCTCCCTGGCCTGGGCCAGAATGGAGGGGAACGAGGGAGCGAGATGGCGCGCGTGACGCTGCAGACGATCGCCGACGAGGTCGGCGTGAGCCGCATGACCGTCTCGAACGCGTTCTCCCGTCCGGATCAGCTCTCCGCGGCGCTCCGGGCGCAGATCCTCGACGCCGCCGCGCGCCTCGGGTACTCCGGCCCGGACCCTGCCGGGCGGGCGCTGGCCCGGGGGCGCACCGGTGTGATCGGCGTCGTCCTGACCAACTCGCCGCGGGATGCCTTCGCGGACGAGGTCGCGGTCGGATTCCTCCGCGCGGTCGCGGCGACGCTCGCCGACGAGGGGTACTCGCTGGTGCTGCTGCACTCGTCCGAGCGCAGCGATGTCGACCCGGTTCGCGACATCGCGATGGACGGCGCCATCGTGTACTCCTGCGCGCCCCGTGCCCGCGAGGTCACGGCGCTGCGCGAGCGTCGGCTCCCGGTGGTCACGGTCGAGTCCGCGCCGCTCGGAGACGAGCCTCGCATCCTTCTCGACGACGCGGCGGGCAGCGGGCAGGCGGCCGCGCACCTGCTCGAGCAGGGCCATCGCGACATCGCCGTCGTCGTGACCTCGGTCGACGCCGCGGACGAGCCTCTCGACCCCGCTCATCGTGGCCGTGCGTCGGGGACGATCGGCCGACGCCTGGACGGATGGGCGAGCGTCCTCACCGGTGCTGGGGTCGTGCCGCGGATCGTCGGGACACCGGGCTTCGACGTCGACGACGTGCTGCGCGAGCGCATCGCGGCGATGCTGGACGACCCGCCGACCGCCGTTCTCGCGTTCTCGGACCTGGCTGCGCTCGAGGTCATCGGTCAGGCCCGCGATCGCGGGCTCCGCGTCCCCGAGGACCTCTCCGTCGTCGGCTTCGACGACAGCCCGCTCGCCGCGCGGGTGTCGCCGCCGCTGACGACGGTCCGGCAGGACGTGGACGCGAAGGGCACCGCCGCCGCGACGACGCTGCTGGCGCTTCTGCGGGGGGAGCGGCGGCCCGATCTCACCCTGCCCACGTCCCTCGTGGTGCGCGGATCCACCGGGCGTCCGCCCGTGGTCGCGGCCGGCTGACGCCGCGGAGTCTTGACGGAGAGCCGTGGTGCTTTCCGGTATACGGGTAAGCCCGTACGAGAGGGATCGCGCATCGCCGGGTGCTCTAGCATCGCGAGAGGATGGAACCGGTTTCGTTGAGCGATGTCGAGTGGGCCAGCGAGAACCTGGCGGTCCTCGGCGTCCCCGTCGCCGCGCACATCGCCGGTCGCCTCGCCTCCGAGACCCTCCGGGACGCGGACGTGCTCCGCGAGATGGCCGCTCAGCTGACCGCCGATCAGCTCGCGGGCCGAGAGATGCTTCCGAAGACCCTGCCCGTGGGCCCTGTCCTCCTCGACCGTGCGTTCGAGGGGCTGGACGGCCTGTCGGCCGCGGGGCGACGTCTGCTGATGACGGCCGCGTTCAGCGTCGTGGACTCCATCGACGTCGTCCTCGCCGCCGCGGCCACGGAGCTGGACGACGTCGTCTCGGGCCCCGCCGACGGTGCGCTGCGGTTCGCCGCGGACGGCACGTTCCGCTTCTCCGATCCGCGCCTGCGCCTCGCGCTGCGGAAGGGCGCTGATCCCGAGGCGCGGATCGCGATCCATCGGTCGCTGGCGAAGGCCATGGATGCCCGGGACTTCGCACTCGCCACGTGGCACCTGGCGAAATCCGGCATGTCGGTGGACGGCGATCTCGTCCGCTCGCTGATGCACCTCGCCTCGCGTCTGCTGAAGTCCGGGGCGAGCTCGGCCGCCTACTACGTCGCCACGGACGTGGCGCTGCGCACATCCGCGGAGGCGCGGGCCCGCGTGGAGCTGCTCCGGGCGCAGGCGGCGCTGATGAGCGGGGCCGATCTCTCCGCCATCCGGGTGCTCGGCGTCCTGACGGAGAACCGCGATCCGGTCGCACGCGAGCGTGCCGCCGTGCTGCTCCGCGCTGCCCGCGGGTTCGGCGACCGTGACGGAGCGAATCTCGGCGAGCGGCTGGCGAGGCAGCAGCTCGCCCTCGCGCCGGCGGCGGCGACGGCGGCCGATGCGCTGCACCTGGCTGAGCTCGCCGAGATCGCCGACGCCCGGAGCGAGGATCCGCGCGAAGCGGACCGTCTGCAGGCGCGGATGTTCCTCGCGCTGGGGCGCGCGGTGCCCGAGTGGCCGTGGCAGCTTCGCGACGGGGCCGTGTCCCCGGCGGTGGAGGCGGCCGTACGACTGCACCAGGTCGGGTTCCTCGCTCATGTCGGGGATGTCGACGGCGCGGGAGCGGTGCTTCGGAGCGCCCTCCCGCGGCTGCCCCTCGCCGGCATGGCCGGCGGTGCGCTCGGCGGCCTGCTGCGGCAGCTCAAGGGCGTGCTTCCGGAGCTGAGTGAGGCGACGGGGGCGATGCTCCCGGCGCCGGGGCCGGGGGACCAGGCCGCCCACACGACGGCCGCCGCCGCGGGCCGACGATCGTCCGCCGTCACCCGGAAGACGCACCCGATCCCCGCCGCCGCACTCCCGCGACTGCCGGAGCAGCTGACGGACCGGGAGCAGCAGATCGCTCAGCTCGTGGCAGCTGGTCGGACCAATCGCGAGATCGGTGCGGCGTTGGACATCTCCGACCGCACCGTCGAGGTGCATCTCGGCAACATCTATCGGAAGCTGCAGGTGCGAGGTCGCCTGGGTCTCGCCGCCGCCGTCCTGGCGTGACCGGGCCGGGTCGGTGCTCAGACCACGTCGTCGTCGATCGCTTCGGCCCGCGGCCGACCGCGGCGCACGAGGAGCAGGATCAGCCCGATGAGGAACGCCACCGCACCGGCGCCCATCAGGATGTATCCGATCATGTCGAGATCCACGCCCTGGACGTCGATGTCGATCGCGAATGTCAGGATCGCGCCGATCACGAACAGGACGATTCCGGTGCCGATGGTCATGGCTCCTCCTTCGGTCGCGCTCGCGTCGAGCATGCCGGGAGCGGATCCGCACGGACAGGGCCTTGACAGGGCGCGTCGGGGAGGGGGTCCTCCGGGGCCGGCCCCGCCGCCGCACCGTCCGCACCCCTGTCGCCCGAAGGGTTCGGCTCAGTCCTCGTCCGCTGCGAGTGCGCTGCTCGGCGCCGCCGTTCGGCGGGCACGGAGGGCCATCAGCCCGGCGACGCCCGCGGCCACGAACACGACGATGAGGAGGACGAGGATGTCCGGCACGCCGCGGGTGGCCTCGTAGGCCCAGCCCTCGATCCGGACCTGGTCGGAGGCGGAGAGGACCCCTCCGAGCGACGACGTGCCCGCGGTGACGAGGAGGAACACGCCCAGGGCGATGGTCAGCAGACCGCCGACGAGGCCGGTCCACGTGTTCCGCCACCGCCCGAGACGCACCTCCCGGGGGCGGACGAGCCGCCGCACGAACGGCAGCCGGCTCCACAGGAGCGCGAGGACCAGGAGGGGCAAGGTCATCCCCGCGGCGAAGAAGAGGAGCACGATGCCGCCGTGGAGTGCGTTCCCGCTCAGCGCGGCGACCGTGAGCACCGCTCCGAGCAGCGGGCCGGCGCAGACGCCCGCTAGCCCGTATACGGTGCCGAGCGCGTAGACCGACGCGGGCGTCGTGCTCTCGACGCCCTTGCCCCCGCGCAGGAACGGAACCGGGACGTTCAGCACCATGAGGAGGCCGAGGAGGATCACGACGACGGAGGCCGCGCTGACGAAGACCAGGCGATGCTGGGTGACGAAGGCGCCGAGCGTTCCGGCCAGGACGCCGAGCGGCACCAGGGTCGTGATGAGGCCCAGGTAGAAGATCCCGGTCCGGGCGACGAGCTTCGCGGGGTTCGTGAACGCGTACGAGAAGAACGCGGGAAGGAGCATGACCGAGCACGGGCTCAGCAGCGTCAGGACGCCGCCCACCAGCGCTCCGAGGAGGCCGATGTCCATCTCAGCCCTTCTGTGCGATCGCCCGGTCCAGGAAGTCACGGAAGACGGCGACCGGCTGCGCGCCCGACAGGGCGGTGTCGTTGGCGACGAAGAAGGGGACGGCGCTCACGCCCAGGCGCTGGGCCTCGGCGGTGCTCGCCTGTGCCGCCGCGCGCACGGCGGGGTCGTCGAGGTGGGCGGTGAATCGGTCCAGATCCGGGATCCCGGCCTCCTTCGCGAAGGCGATGAGCTTCTCGCGGGGGAGGTCCGGGTGACCGCTGTCCGGGGCGGCCGCGTAGACGGCGTCGAGGTACTCGAAGAAGCGTCCCTGCTCCCCGGCCGCGCGGGCTGCGACGGCCGCGTCCTCGGACTGCTCGCCGAAGAAGGCCACGTCGCGGACCTCGAGCCGCACGAGGCCCTTGTCGACGTACTCCTCGATGATCGTCGGGATGGTGTCGCGGTGCACCGCGGCGCAGAACGGGCAGCGCAGGTCGGTCCACTGCACGAGCGCGACGGGGGCGTCGACCTTCCCGAGCGCCATGGGGTCGTCCGGATCGCGGCGGGCGAGTTCGGGGACCTCCGGGGAGGAGCTCGTCGTCGGCTGGGCCGCGGGGGCGGCGGAGCCCGTGTTCATGGTCAACTGGGCGACGACGACGATCCCCAGGAAGACGACGACGATGGCGAGCGCCGCCGTCAGCCGCCGGTAAAAGGTGAGCTTCGAGGTCAGCTCGGTCGGGTCCGGGCGCGGGGATTCGCTCATGGATCTAGGATACAACTGGCATTCAAGAGTCCGATCCGGCGTACGCCCCGGCTGTACCCTGGACTAACCTTCCTGGAGGACCGCCCGTGACGGAGAACGACCTGAGCGCGTCGTCGCGCGCGTACATCGTCATCCGCGATCACATCCTCGACGGCACCCACGCTCCCGGGGAGATGCTCGGCGAGGCATCGCTGGCGTCGTCGATGGGGCTGAGCCGCACGCCGGTCCGTGCCGCGCTCGCGCGCCTTCAGGACGAGGGCTGGATCGTCATCTACCCCAAGCGCGGCGCGGTCGTGCAGGGGCTCTCCGAACGCGCGGTCGCGGAGCTCGGCGACGCGCGGCTCGCCCTGGAGTCGACCTCCGTGGCCCGCGCTCCGGAGGCGCTCCGCTGCCGCCTGGCGGACCGGATGGAGTCCTCCCTCGCCGATCAGCGCGCCGCGTTCGCGGACGGGGACATCCGCGAGTTCATCGAACTCACGCTGCGATTCCACCGAGGGTTCGTCGAGGCGGGAGGCAACGGGGTGCTCTTGGAGCTCTACGATCGCCTCGCCGACCGTCAGCGTTTCGTCCTCTTCCAGGCGGGGGACCGCCTCCTGCGGCGCTGCGAGGAGATCATCTCCGAGCACGAGGCGCTCACCGGCCTGCTGCGGTCCGGAGATGGCGAGGGCTTCACCGCTGCGCTGCGGGACCACATCGCGGAGACGGGCGTCCGGCCTCTGTCCTCCTTCGACTTCGACGACGCGACGACGTTTCACTGACGGGAACTCCGCCGGCACTCCTCCGCGGCGTCCCGGCCGGATCGCGACCGGTCGGCCGTGACCCGGCCGGCTTCCAGGTGGACGACCCGTCCGGCGCCGAGCGCGTCCTCGTCGTGGGTGACGCAGACCACCGCCGCGCCCCGGGCGGACTCCTCGGCCAGGATCACGCGGGTGCGCTCCGTGCTCGCAGCATCGAGCCCGGCGGTCGGCTCGTCGAGGAGCAGGACGTCCGGGCGGCACACGATCCCCTGGGCGAGGAGCGCCCGCTGCCGCTGACCGCCGGAGAGCTCCCCGAAGGGCCTGCGCTCCAGGCCGCTGAGGGCGACGCGCGCGATCGCCTCGGACACGGCGAGCCGTCGTCGCCCACGGGTCATCTGCCGACCGGCCGCGCCCCAGGTGCCGATGCGGACGACGTCCTCTGCCGTCAGCGGCAAGGCGTCGGCGGCGGCGAGTCGCTGCACGACCAGCCCGATGGTGCCGGTGCGGCTCACTGTCCCCGCGCGGGGCCGGATGCCGCCGGCGAGGAGCTCGAGGAGGGTGGACTTCCCGGATCCGTTCGGTCCGGTGACCGCCGTGATCTCGCCGGGGGTGAAGCGGAGGGACAGATCGTGCAGGACATCGGGCCCGTCGTAGCCGGCGCGGACGGATCGCAGCGAGGGGGCGGTGGTTCGGGAGCTCATGACCGCCATGCTACCGTTGAGAACGATTCTCATTATCAACTTCGGAAAGAGGAACGATCCGCATGCTGTCCTGGCTCCTCGATCCCCTCGGGACACCGTTCGTCCTGAACGCTCTGATCGGCGGCGCTCTCGTCGCCCTCGTGTGCGGGATCGTCGGGACCTGGGTCGTGATCCGAGGGATGGCGTTCCTCGGTGAGGCGATCGGGCACGGCATGCTGCCCGGCGTGGCGATCGCCACGGTCGTCGGCGCACCGGTGCTGCTCGGTGCGGCGGTCTCGGCCGTGGTGATGAGCACCGCGGTCGGGCTCCTCCAGCGGAGAGGGCGACTGTCCTACGACACGAGCATCGGCCTGCTGTTCGTGGGCATGCTCTCGCTGGGCGTCATCGTCGTCTCCCACTCGCGCAGCTTCGCCACCGACGCGACGGCCCTGCTCTTCGGCGACGTGCTCGCGATCGGCTCGGCCGACATCGGGGCGCTCGCACTGGCCCTCGCCGTCACGGTCGTGGTCGCGGTGGTCTTCCATCGCTCGTTCGTCGCGGCAGCCTTCGACCGACGCATCGCCCTCGCCCAGGGGCTGCACCCGCAGCGGGCGCACGTGGCCCTCGTGGGGCTCGTCACGCTGGCGGTCGTCGCCTCGTTCCAGGCGGTGGGATCGCTGCTCGTCGTCGGACTGCTCCTCGCGCCCGCCGTCGCCGCTCGCCTGTGGACGCGTCGGATCCCGGCGACGATGGCGCTGGCCTCGGGGGTCGGCGTGCTGGCCGTCCTCGGGGGTCTCGTCGTGTCCTGGCACGCGGGGACCGCGGCCGGGGCGTCCATCGCCTTCTCCGCGGTGGCCCTCGCCGCCGCCTCCGCAGGACTCCGGGCAAGCGTCCGTGGACGCGCCGCGGGCCGGAGCCGAACGCTCCGCGAGAGGGCTGCGGCGGACGGCGCGCCGACCCTCACCCCTCTCGCGGCCGGAGCGTCGCGATGATCCGTCGAAAGGAACACATGTCCGTCCTCCCACGTCGCAGCGAGGTCGCGCTCCTCGCCCTCGCACTGGCCCTCACCGGATGCGCGAGCGCGTCCGGGCCGTCCGCACCCCCGTCCGCCTCCTCCGCTCCGGCGGGCGAGGGTCACGGCGCGGTGTCCGGGGCGGAGGAGGTCGCCGAGCCGCCGCTGCAGATCCTCTCCGTCGACGCGCACGGAGCCGTCGGGATCCTCGACCTCCTCGACGGAGCCGCGACGACGCTGGATCCGGTCGGCAGCCCGACCGCCCTCGCCTCCGACGGACGGTACGCGTTCGTCACGACCGAGGAGGGAGCGGAGGTCATCGACAGCGGCGTGTGGACCTGGGACCACGGGGACCACTACCACTACTACCGCGCGGAGCCGCGGGTGATCGGGACCGTCCCCGGTTCCGGCCCCGTCGTCGTGGCCACCGGGCCGCTGTCGACGGCGGGGACGACGGGACTCTTCTTCGGGGGCAGCGGGGAGGCCGTCCTGCTGGACAACGCGGCGCTCTCGCGCGGCGAGATCGTCGAGCGCCTCCGGATCGACGCGGCGGCGCCGGGGCTGCTCGCCCCCAGAGCGGACGGTGCCGCGCTCGTCTCGGGCGGTGAGGTCCGCCTGCTCGACGAGGAGGGCGAGGAGACGGGGGCACCGGCGCCCTGCCCGGATGCGAGCGGTGCGATCACCACCCGCGCGGGGCTGGTCGTGGGGTGCGCCGACGGCGCACTGCTGCTGGGCGAGAGCGACGCGGTGGAACGGATCCCGATCCCCGGCGGCGCTCCGGCGCCCGCGGCGCTGGACGGACGGAAGGGCCGGCCCACCGTCGCCGGTGTCGCCCCCGGTGCCGGGTATTGGCTGCTCGACACGCGGGCGCGAGCCTGGGAGCTCGTCCGCGTCGACGCGGACCTGGTGCGCGTCGTGGCCGTCGACGACGCCGACGGCCATGTCGTCGCGCTCGACGCCGAGGGGCGGGTCCGCGTGTTCGTGGACGGTGTGGAGGTTGCGGTGACGGAACCGCTGGTCTCCGGTCCCGCGGAGGCGGCGGCGCTCGTCGTCGACGCCCAGCGCGCCTACCTGAACGACCCGCTCGGCGGCGTGGTGCACGAGATCGCCTACGCGGACGGCGCGCGCGTCGCCCGGACCCTGGAACCCGCCGTCGCACCGGCGCTGTTCACGGAGGTCGGGCGATGAGACGGTGGGCGGCGCTCCTGCTGGGCCTGGTGCTCGCGCTCGCCGGATGTGCGGCTCCGTCGTCGTCCGGGACCCGGCCCCAGATCGTCGTGACCACGAACATCCTCGGGGACGTCGTGCGCGCCGTGGCGGGCGATCAGGCCGACGTGACGACGCTCATGAAGCCGAACGCCGACCCGCACTCGTTCGAGATCTCGGCGCAGGAGGCCGCGCTCCTCGGGACGGCCGACCTCGCGGTGTCGAACGGGCTCGGGCTGGAGGAGGGGCTGCAGCAGCATCTCGACCGCGCCGCGGAATCCGGCGTCGACATGGTCGTCGCGGGGAACGCCATCGAGGTCCTCGCGTACGGTCCCGAGAATGACGGCGCTCCGGATCCGCACTTCTGGACCGACCCGCAGCGCATGGTCGACGTGGTCGACGCGCTCGAGGACGCGCTGGCGGGGATCGACGGCATCGACGAGGGGGCGATCCGCGCGCACGCCGACGCCTATCGCGCCGAGCTGGCGGATCTCGACGCCGAGATGACGACGGCATTCTCTGCGATCCCCGAGGACCATCGCGCCCTCGTCACGAACCACCACGTCTTCGGCTACCTGGCCGACCGATTCGGCTTCCGGATCGTCGGCGCCGTCATCCCGGGCGGCACGACGCTCGCCGCACCGAGCGCGGCGGACCTCCGCGACCTCGCCGCCGCGATCGAGGAGGCCGGGGTGCCCACGATCTTCGCGGAGTCCTCGCAGCCGGACCGGCTCGTCCAGGTGCTCGCCCGGGAGGCCGGGATCCGGGTGGACGTCGTCGAGCTGTTCACCGAGTCGCTGACCGGGCCCGGCGAGGGCGCGGACACCTATCTCACCATGATGCGCACCAACACGGAGCGCATCGCCCAGGGTCTCCGTCGCTGAGACCCCCACCCAGAAAGAGAGAAGATGAAGAAACACATCCGATGGACGACGGCCGCCGGGCTCGCCGGGCTCGCGCTGGCCGCGACCGGCTGCGCGCCCGCCGCCGCGGACGGTACGCCCGCGTCCGACCGCGGCACGGTCGCGACGGATCCCGGATCGACCACCGGTCGCGTCGCCGTCTCGTACGAGAACGGCATCGCGGTGCTCGACCCGACCACCCTGGAGATCGTCGCGGAGCTGGATTCCGAGATCTTCACCCGGCTCAACGACTTCGGCGACGGCCGGACGATCGCGGTGACGACCTCGAAGGGCTTCCAGATGCTGGACACCGCCCAGCCGGCGCTGACCGACCTCGTGTTCGACGCGACCACTCCGGGGCATGTCGTCGTCCACGACGGCCGGACCGTGCTCTTCGACGACGGGACCGGGAGGACGACGATCCTCGACACCGAGATCTTCGCGGACGGGTACAGGTCGCTCCCCGAGGGAGAGACCTACACGGCTGCGGCGCCCCACCACGGCGTCTCGATCGTCCTGTCCGACGGCACGCTCCTCACCACCGTGGGAGACGACACCGGACGGACCGGCGCGATGGCGCTCGCCGGGAAGGACGGAGGCTGGGAACAGATCTCCGTCAACGCCGAGTGCCCGGGCATCCACGGCGAAGGGACGGCGATGGGCGAGGCCGTGGTGTTCGGATGCGAGGACGGCGCGCTGCTGTACCGAGACGGGACCTTCCGCAAGCTGAGCGCGCCCGATCCGTACGGCCGGATGGGCAACGCGTTCGTCTCCGAGACGAGCCCGATCGTCGTCGGCGACTACAAGAGCGATCCGGATGCCGAGGGATACCTCCTGAACGCGGTGACCCTCATCGACACGGCAGCGGGCACGTCCCGCGTCGTGGACCTCCCGGACGAGGTGCAGTACACCTTCCGCGATGTCGCCCGCGGCCCGGAGGACCAGGCCTACATCCTCAGCACGGACGGGAAGATCCACGTGCTCGACCCGGAGACGGGGGAGATCACCGACGCCTACCCCGTGATCGATCCGTGGCAGGGGCCGGCGCAATGGCAGGACGCCCACCCCGCGATCCGTGTGCGCGGCGACATCGCGTACGTCACCGAGCCCGCCGCGAACACCGTGCACGCCGTCGACCTCACCACGGGGAAGAAGGTCGCGAGCGTCGAGCTCGACCACACGCCGAACGAGCTCGCCGTCGCCCACGGCTGATGCCACCGTCGCCCGGCCGGGCCTTCCGGCCGGGCGGCGTCGGGGTCCCGGAGGAGGCCGGGCGCAACCCCCTCGCGTTCGCCCGGGAACCGGACTGTCCTGGACAGGCTCCGAGAAGGGTGTGAGTGTGTGACGATCGACCTCCGGCATCCGTCTCGGAAGTGTGACGCGGTCGCGGGCGGAAGGCGCCCGGCGCGTCCCACGACAGTTCACGGGAAGGAAGAGCCATGGGCAAGAACGTCCTGATCATCGCCATCGTCGTCGTCGCGGCGTACATCGTCGGGGTGGAGGCGGGCCGCTCCCGCGGCAAGGACTACGAGGACCTGCGCCACCAGATCGAGCGGCTGTGGACCAGCCCCGAGGCGCAGAAGTCGCGGAAGCGGGCGGCGAAGAAGATCAAGAAGGCCGTGGAGGAGGCGGGGCGCCGTCGGCGCCGTGCCCTGCGCTGACGCGACGCGCACGTCCGGCGGCGGCGATTGTGCCCGTTGTCGCCGCCGGACGGAACCCCCTGTCGTGATCCGCGTCCCCGAGGTGTGATGGGCATCCGACCTGGACGACGGACGGAGGGGACATGACGTCAGGGGCTTCGGCGACGCGCGCGGGCGCCCCGCCGGCCGCCGTCTCGCCGACGGGCGTCCCGCGGCTGCGGGGGGAATCGGGGCTGCGGTTCGTGCGGGACGGCTATCTCTTCGGCATCCGCGGGTACCGTGACGCCGGAGCCGATGCCTTCCGCACCCGGCTCCTCGGCCGACGTGTGGTCGTTGCCCGCGGCGCGGAGGCTGCCCACGTCTTCGGCGCGACCCGGTTCCGCCGTCCCGGAGCGCTGCCGCGGTCGACCATGCGGCTGCTCCAGGACGAGGGCAGCGTCCAGGCCCTCGAAGGTCGTGCGCACCGGGGGCGGAAGGCTCTGATGCTGGCGATGGCGCGACACGACCGCGCCCGCCTCGTGGTCCTGTTCCGCGACGAGGTCGAGGAGGCTCTGCGCGCCCGTCGGGGATCGCGTGTCGCCGTGCTCGAACTGGGCTCGGCGGTGCTGTTCCGCGCCGCCCTCGACTGGGTCGGCGCGGACGCCGGACGCGACGATCCGCGGCTCCTGGCCGACGTGCGCGCGATGATCGATCGTGCGGCGAGCATCGGCCCGGTCAACTGGGCGGCGCGCGTCCGACGACGTCGGGCGGAGCGGTGGGCGACCGATCAGGTCATCCGTGCGCGGGAGCGCGGGGATCGGGAGAGCCCGGTCGGGCGCATCGCGCACCACGAGGAGATGGGGATGCCTCTCCCGCTCCCCGTCGCCGCCGTCGAGCTGCTCAACCTCGTCCGTCCTGTCGTGGCCGTCGGGCGCTTCCTCGCTTTCGCCGCGCACGCACTCGTCCGGCACCCGGCGTGGGGGCAGCGCATCCGGAGCGAGGACGGGGTCGCGCGCTGGTTCGCGGAGGAGGTCCGGCGCTTCTACCCCTTCTTCCCCCTGATCGGCGGGATCGCCGACGAGCCCTTCGACCTCGGCGGAGAGCGGTTCGGGCGCGGCCAGTGGATGCTGCTCGACCTGTACGGCACCGACCACGATCCCGGCATCTGGCCGGATCCGTCCGTGTTCGATCCGCAGCGCTTCGCCGATGAGCGTCCGCATCCGGTCGTCGCCCAGGGCGTCGGCGATCCGCTCACCGCTCACCACTGTCCTGGCGAGGACGCGACGACCGACCTCATCGCGGCCGCGGTGGAAGTCCTCGCCCGGACGGAGCATCGCGTCCCGGAACAGGACCTGCGCATCAGCCTCCGCCGCCTGCCGACCGCACCCGCGGACGGCATGATCCTCGACCTGCGCTGACAGATCACGCTTTTACGCCGTACGTCTTCATGCGTACGTACTTTCCACATTCCTCTTCCCCTGAGAACTTCCTGAGGAATATGGTGTGCGCACGGCCCCGCGAGTCGCCCGGCCGCAGGTGAGATCCCGCAATGACGCGGGTGGAGGGGTCGCCATGCGTACCGGTGTGTCTTTTGTCGTCTCCGCGGGGCTTCTGGTCTCGGGGCTGCTCGTTCCCGCCACGGCGGTAACGTCGGTCGGCAGCCCTGTGGCCGCCGGTTCCGCGCCCCCGCTTGTCTCGTCCGAGGTGGCGACGTCATCGGCGCTGCAGACCGCGATGGCGACAGGCGAACCCGTCGTCGTCGACGAGCTCACGACCCCGACCGAGCTCACCTCCGCGATGCCGGACGGCACCCTGAGCCGGGAGATCGCCACCCGCCCGGTCCGCGCGCTCAAGGACGACTCGTGGGTCCCCGTGGATCTGACGCTCGTCCCCGTCGACGGATGGCTGGAGCCGTCGGCGACGGCGGTTCCCGTGCGGTTCTCGAGCGGGGGGACCGACGTGATCTCCCAGATCCGCACCGAGTCGGGGGAGTGGGTCTCCGAACGCTGGACGGGCGGGGTACTCCCCGCTCCTGTCGTCGACGGTGACACCGCGACGTACCCCGAGGTGAAGCCGGGGGTGGACCTCAAGCTCGTGGCGACCAAGACGGGTCTTGCCTCCATCTACGTCGTCAAAGACGAGACGGCCGCGAAGTCCATGGAGCTCGCGGACCTCCGGACCAGGGTCGAGGGCGCCGTGCTGTCCAGGAACCCCGAGGGCACGATCGACGCCGATGCTCCGGACGGGACGGAGCTCCTCAGCGGACAACCACTGTGGTGGGACTCGTCGAACGGCGGCACCTACCGAGAGCCGGGAGGCGAGGCGCCTCCGCTGCCTGTGGCGCACGACGTGATCGGGGACGGCCTGTCGATGGACGTCGCCGAGTCGGTCGCGATCGAGGAGAAGCGCGAGCCCCTGGAGGAGATCGTCTATCCGATCTTCGTCGACCCGGACTGGAGCACGGGGCAGGCGGCGTCGTGGTACACGGACCGTGCGTTCCCCGACACGTCGTATCTGTCGGCCGGTGCGTCCGACGTGTTGCGGGTCGGCGTCTACCAGGAGTTCATGTCGGACATGTTCTTCCAGTTCCCGTTGAGCGCGATGGGCGGAAAGAACGTGCTCAACGCGGTGCTGTTCACCACTCAGCTCGCCGTGGTCGCCTGCAACCCCGGCAATATCCAGAGCCATCACGTGATCTCCCACCCGCCCGGGTTCACCTGGAATCAGGAGCAGAGCTGGAACCTGGGGTGGTCGGCGCCGATTCAGCAATGGGGAGGGCCGGGCTGCGGATCCGCGCCGCAGCAGGTCAGCTGGTCCGTCGTCGATCCTGTCCGGTCCGCTGCGGGCAACCCCGACGTGCAACTCGCTTTCACCTTCACCAACGGCAGCGAATACTCGCGCCGTCACTACAGCCGTGACGCGCTGCTCGTGGTGAACTACAACACGCCGCCGGACGTCCCCACGGATCCCGTGATCATCTCGCCTCCGCGCACCTGCGGAACGGCGGGTGACCCTGCGGTGGTGGGAGCCACGGACGTCACGGTGCAGGTGAACCAGACGGATCCGGACGGCGGGAACGTCGACGTCAACGTGCATCTGTACAAGGCGAGCGACCTGCACAACAAGGTCCAGGACCTCCATCCGGGCCTCGGCGCCCAGGGCCCCAAACGGGTCACCTTCACAGGGCTGACCAACGGGACGACCTACGTCTGGAACGCGCGCGGAAGCGACTGGATCAACGACGGCGTCGGGTTCTCGCCCTTGTGTTATTTCACGGTCGATACGACCAAGCCCCCGGTGCCCACGGTGACCACCTCGGCGACCTCCTTCCAGGTCGGGACGGCCGTCGATGTCGTGCTCAAGGGCGCGGCGGGCGTCGCCGGATACGTGTACTGGGTGACACCGGGACAGATCGTTTCTCCGGCGCCGAGCGTCCCCGTCGACGGGACGACGACGACCACGGCCGGGCTTCCGCCGTGCGACGGGATCGTCTCCGCCTCGGTGCGATGGGCGTGCGGCAACGGTGCGACCCCGGTGACGGTCAAGGTGGCCCCCGTGGATTCCCTGTCGACCCTCTGGGTCTCCGCCTATGATCGCGCGGGCAACCAATCCCTGGCCAGGGGGATGGCGCTCTACCCGCCGAGCGGCGGTGCACCGGCGGCGTCGGCGAACCTCGATGCCGGTCACGAATGGCGCGTGACCAGCGCCACGACTCCTCCGCCCGCGACGGTCGCTGACGACAATCCGTGGATCGGGGCGAACGCGGTCACGCTCTCTGCGCCCGCCGGGCTCTGGACCACCGCCTCGGATCTGCGGAGCCCGCCGTTGTCGATGCCGGTGCTGCGGGGAGCGAATCCCGCGAACGCGGCCGAAACGCTCGTCACGAACAAGGCCCCGCTGAATGCGACGAACAGCTTCACGCTCAGCATGTGGGTGAAGCCCGCCACCCTCCCTGCAACGGATTATCAGATCGTCGCTACTCAGTACGGTCCTGGGCGGGGCTGGGTCCAGCTTCGCATCACGAAGTCGGGGAGGTACGCGTTCTGTATCGGGGGTGCTCCCGCCGCCGACGACAACGGCCGGCCCGTCAGCAACTGCGCCACGGGGGGATCGGTGTCGCTCAACTCCTGGCAAATGGTGACCGGGATCTGGGATGCGGCCAACAAGCAGTTGCGGCTCCTCGTCGGCAACTCGATCACTCCGGTCGCTTCGATCGGTCACGTCGTCGGCTCCGGGGACTGGTCGGCCAACGGCCCGCTGCGGCTCGCACCGGCGGGCGACAAGACGCGTTACGCAGGCCTGATCGCGAATCCCATGATCGCGCCGGGCGTGATCGACCATAACCAACTGGCTTTGCTCGCCGTTCTCCAACTTCCGTTCTCCCAGTAAGGACCGTGACTGCCGTGAAGACGATGATGTCTTGGCGGGCGCCTCGCCCCCTCCGCCCGACGTGGGCCGTCGCGATGGTCGCCGTCGCCTCCTTGACCGTCGGCCTCGTCACGGGATTCCCGGAGGTGGCGAACGCCGAGGACGCGCCGGCGCCCACCGTCGAGGTCCCGGTGTTCGACGATCCCATCCCGGGAGCGCCCGAGGCCGAGGTTCCGGATCCGGGAGAGGGGGAGTCCTCCACCGACGCTCCCGTTCCGGAGACGCCGACGGTGCCGGAGGCGCCCGTCGCCCCGGTGGAGGTCCCGCTCGCCGAGGAGCCGGGCGTCACGACCCAGGGAGGCGAAGGCGCAACGCCCGCGACGGTCATCGGCGAGTGGCGGGACGTCGGCGGGTCCGGGATCAAGATCGCCGCGGCATCGGACGGCAGGAGGTCGACGAACGACGGCCAGAAGGACCGCGGGTCCGCGGAGCCGCACCCCACTCCGAAACCGGAGTTCACCCCCGGTCCGGCCCCGGTGGTCACGCCTCCACCGCGCCCGCAACCGACGCCGGACGCGACCCCGACGACGCCTCCCGACGATCCCGAGCCGGCGCCCACCCCTGCTCCGGGTCCGAGCGACGAACCGGATCCGCAGCCGGAGCCGGATCCGACGGAGCCGTCTCCCGGGCCCACGGCGCCGGAGCCGAGCCCCGAGCCTACGGTTCCCGCGCCGGAGCCGTCTCCCGAACCCACGACACCCGAGCCGAGCCCCGAGCCGAGCCCCGAGCCCAGCCCTGAGTCCAGCCCTGAGCCCACGACGCCGGAGCCCAGCCCTGAGCCCACGGTGCCCGAGGAGCCGGGGACCGAACAGGCCGCGGTGGTCGACGCGGGGGTCTTCGGTGCCGAGCGCGCCAAGGGAGCGGGCTTCGACGGGGTCGTCATCTCGCTCGCGCGAAGCCAGGCGGAAGGGGCGGCACCTGTCGCGGTGTCCGTGCCGGAGCAACTGCTCGCCGACCGCTTCGGGGCGGACTACGCGTCGCGGATCCAGTGGGTGCAGGTGTCTGAGCCGTCGGCGAGGGCCGCAGCCGCGGAACCGGTGCCCGTCGCCTCCGCGGAGACCGAGGACGCCGTCGTGCTCACGCCCGTCGTGGCGGAGAAGCCGACTCTGCTCGCGGCGGTCTCCGGGCCGACATCCACGGACGGGTCCGGCTCCTACGGTGCGACACCGCTGAAGTCCTCCTCCTCCTGGGACGTGGCGGAGCAGACCGGAGCCTTCACCTGGATGTACGACATGGCGGTCACGGATCCCGGTGTCGGCCCGGTGCCCAAGCTCGGCCTCTCCTACAACTCCCAGTCCGTGGACGGCCTCACCGGATCCACCAACAACCAGCCCTCGGCCGTCGGTGAGGGCTGGGAACTGTCGGGCGGCGGCTTCATCGAGCGCAGCTATGTGCCCTGCGCCAAGGACGACGGGCCCTCCGGGCCGGTCACGACCTCCGGCGACCTGTGCTGGCGGACGGACAACGCGACCGTGTCCTTCGCCGGTCACTCCGGCCCGCTGATCCGGGATTCGGCGTCCGGCGCGTGGCGACTGGAGCGTGACGACGGGACACGCTTCGAACACCTCACCGGAACGGGCCAGGGGTGCGCGCCCAACGGCACCGCGAGCACCGACTGCTGGCGCATGACGACCACCGATGGCACCCAGTACTACTTCGGATTGAACCGGCTCCCGGGCTGGTCGGACGGGAAGCCGACGACGAACTCGACCTGGACGGTGCCGGTCTTCGGCAACGACCCCGGTGAGCCGTGCAAAGCGAGCACGTTCGCAGCGTCGTCCTGCAACCAGGCCTGGCGTTGGAACCTCGACTACGTGGTGGACGTGCACGGGAACGCCGAGGCCTTCTACTACACGGCCGAGACCAACAAGTACGCCAAGAACGGCAGCGGGGCGACCGCGTATCACCGCGGCGGCGTGCTGAGCCGGATCGACTACGGTCTGCGCTCGAGCGACATCTACAGCGCGACCGCGGCCGCGTACCGGGTGACCTTCACCTACGATCCCCGGGGACGATGCAGCGACGCCACCGGCGCGAAGTGCACCACCGGCTCGCTGGGTACCTCCACGATGCCGGCGAACCCGTCGGCCTATCCCGACGTGCCGTTCGACCAGCTGTGCACAGGAACGTCCTGCTCCGCCTCGCAGATCGTGCCGTCGTTCTTCACGAACGCGTCGCTGATCACCGTCGGCGCACAGGCGTTGGTGGGTACGACGTACTCGACGGTCAACTCCTGGGCGCTGTCGCACTCCTTCCCGGACCCCGGCGACGGGGCGTCCCCGGCGCTCTGGCTCACGAAGGTCCAGCGCACCGGAACGGCGGCGGGACTGGCCGCGGTGGCGGAGCCGCCGACGGTCTTCTCCGGAGTGACCCTGCAGAACCGTGTCTGGGAGATCGACGGAACGGGACCGCTCGACAAGTGGCGGCTGTCGTCGATCAAGACGAGTCTCGGAGCAGTGATCAGCGTCAACTATCAGGGGCAGCAGTGCACCCCGGAGGAGGCGTCGGCCATCCTCGCCGCGCCCGAGGCCAACACGAAGTGGTGCTTTCCCGAATGGTGGGTTCCGCAGGCCACGATCCCCGTGGGCGGTCGCCAGGACCTGTTCCACAAGTACCCGGTCTCGTCGATCCAGGTGGATGCCCGCACCGATGGCCCGCTCGGGAAGGTGCAGCAGACCCAGTACCTGTATGGGACGCCACGGTGGCGGTACAACGACTCTCCGTTGACGATCGCCAACACCCGGACTTGGAACGTCTTCGCCGGCGTCGACACCGTCGAGGTGCGTGAGGGCGATCCGGCGGCTCCGGCCGCTCAGAAGGTCAGTTCGTACACCTACTACCAGGGCATGAACGGGGACCGCGCGAACGCCGGCGGAGGGACCAAGAGCGTGAACGTCGCAGGCACGTCGATCCCGGACGAACGGTGGTTCGCCGGGCAGGTGCGCCGGCAGGCGACCCTCAACGGTGTCGGCGGAGGCGTCGTCAACGAACAGGTCAACACGCCGTGGGCGTCGTCGGTGACGGCGGACGACGGGACGCGGAAGGCGCGACTCACCGGGGTGTCGACCACGGTGGTCACGGAGCCGCTGTCAACCGGCGGGAGTCGTACCGTCACCACCAGCACGACCTACGACAACACGTACGGCTACCCACTGACGGTGTCGAAGGACACCTCGGATGCCGCGGACACCTGCACGACGACGACATACGCGGCGCCGAACACCTCGTCGTGGCTCATCGGGCTTCCCAGCGAGGTCCGGACGCTCGGGGTGACGTGTGGGCAGGCGGGCAGCGCCACCCCTGCGGATCTGGTGAGTGACACGAAGACGCTGTACGACGGCGCTGCGTGGGGAGCCGCGCCGACTCGGGGTCTGCCGACGTCGACGCAGGCCGTCGACCGACACGACGGCACGACGCCACACTGGGTCGAGACGGGGCGCTCGACGTTCGACGCGCTCGGTCGCCAGCTCGTGCACAAGGATGCGCTCGGCCGTTCGACCACGAACGCATATGCGCCGGCGGCCAAGCTGCCGATGACGACCTCCTCCGTGACGAACTCCGCTCCGTTCTCCTGGAAGACCGTCACGACCCACGATCCGTCGACGGGGGCCGTCCGGTCCGTCGTCGATCCGAACGGGGCGAGGACGGATGTGGACATCGACGCCTTCGGCCGGACGACGAAGGTGTGGCTTCCGTTGCGGCCGAAGGCGGCGAACCCCTCAGGGCCTTCGATGGCCTACTCGTACACGCTGTCGCAGACCGGGCCGAACGCGGTGAAGACCGACAAGCTCACGGCGGGTGGCGTCGTGACGACGTTCGATCTCTTCGACGGTCTGGGGCGAGCCGTCCAGACGCAGTCTCCCGCGGTCGGGGGCGGGACGGTCGTGAAGACGACGAACTACGACGATCAGGGGCGCACCTATTTCGTCGACAACGAGTACTGGACGACGTCGGTGAACCCCGGAACGGCGTTCTTCACCCCGACGACGGAGAACAACATCCCCTCTCAGGTGATCACGGCGTACGACGCCGTCGGTCGCCCGCGAACGGTCTCGCTCAACGGGGCGGGGACGCTGAAGTCCAAGACCACAAACACCTACCTCGGTGCCGATCGGGTGGACAGCGTGCCGCCGACCGGCGGGACGGCGACCTCGACCTTCACCAACTCGTTGGGGCAGAAGACGAAGCTCGTGCAGTACCTGACCGGCGCGATCAGCGGAACGGGTCAGGCCACGACCTACGGATACGACGACGCCGGGCGGATGACGACGATGAACGACCCGTCGAACAACACGTGGACGTGGACGTACGACCTGTTCGGCAACCGCATCGGCCAGAAGGATCCGGATTCCGGGACGTCCTCCGCGACGTACGACCTTGTGGGCAACATGACGTCGACCAAGGACGCGCGCGGACAGCTCATCACGACCACGTACGACGAGCTGAACCGCAAGACGAAGATGTTCTCCGGCGACGCCCTGGGGCCGTTGCTCGCATCCTGGACGTACGACACGGTGAAGAAGGGACTCGTCACCACCTCGACGACCTATACGGATTCGGGGTCCGGTGCGCTCGGGATCCCCGGCACTCCGGGGAAGGCGTACGCCACGACCGTGGGGTCGTACGACGCTGCGGGCAACCCGCTCGACGTGACGGTGTCGATCCCCGCCGGGGCGCCGGCGTTCGCGGGGACGAGCTACAAGACGACGTACTACTACGCCGCGGACTCGCAGGTCACGGCGAAGGTCTATCCCGCGATGGGCGGCCTGCCCGCGGAGACACTGCGATACACCTATGACTCCTGGGGGCGCCTGTCCGGGATGGACGGGCAGAGCATGGTGCTCGCCAACACGGTGTACTCGCCCATCGGACAGTTGTCGCAATTCAATCGCTTCAACGGCGCGAACAGCGGATACTCGACGTATGGGTATGACCCTGCGACGGGGGAGGTGCTGGCCATCAAAGACAATGCCGTCTTCAACAATGCGGGCCATTACGTCGCGGATCGGACCTTCACGAGGGACCAGGCGGGCAACGTGACCTCCTCGACGGTGAACTCGGTGCTGCCCACTGCGGGTACGCAGAAGACCTGTTACGCCTATGACGGTTTGCGTCAGTTGACGCGGGCGTGGACGCCGAATGCGTCGTCGACGTGTGCGACGACGCCGTCGGCGGGCGCGATGGGCGGCTTGTTCCCGATGTGGAACGACTACGTGTACGACACGAAGACGGGGAACCGGACGAAGCTGACGTATCGGTCGAGCACGGGTGTGGCCTCGACGGTGACGTATGCGTATCCGGCGGCGGGTGCGGCGCGTCCGCATGCTGTGGGGACGGTGGCTGGACCGGTGGATCTGGGGTCGGGGTCGTATGGGTATGACGCGGCGGGGAATCAGACGTCGCGTCCTGGTCAGACCTTGACGTACAACGAGGTGGGGAAGGTGTCGAAGGTCGTGGCGGGGTCCACGACGCAGACGAGCATCTACAACCCTGATGGGTCGTTGTTGTTGCGGGTGTCGAACACGGAGGGGGCGTCGCTGTTCCTGCCGGATACGACGTTGATGGTGGCGGCGGGGTCGTCGGTGGTGTCGGGGTATCGGACGTATGCGGCGGCGGGTGGGAAGCCGGTCGCGCGGCGGAGTGCGAAGTCGGGGACGGCGGGGACGACGTTGCAGTGGATGTTCACAACTCTCGACGGGACGGTGGATACGTACACGAATGCGTCGAACGGGTCGACGGTCCGGTCCTACCGTGACCCGTATGGTGTCCCGATCGGCGGGAACAGCGGTGTCTGGGCGGATGGTACGGGGTTCATGAACAAGCCGGCGTCGGCGAAGACGAAGCTGACGACGGTGGGGGCGCGGACGTATGACCCGATGTTGGGGAAGTTCACGGCGGTGGATCCGGTGATCGACGCGAATCTTCCGCAGCAGAACACGGGATACACGTACTCCGGCAACAACCCGACGACCTTCAGCGACCCGACAGGCCTGCGGTTGGACGAAGGGTGCGGATGGGGGCGACGCTGCACGAAGGAAGTGACTACCGCGCCGGGCAGTCGGGAGGCCAACGACATTGGTCAAAGATTGACCCGGGAGGGCGCCGCCGAAATGAGGGAAAATTCGTTTAGCGTGTCGGAACTGTTCTTGAGGACCGGGGACGCAAACCAAGCGTGGTATTACGGATATGGAAAGTACAATGCGGGTCAGCTGTTTACAAGTGAACAAGGATGGCTCATCTACGCATGGGCGAACGGATACCTGCCCGGATCAATCACATTCGACGCGAGCTCGAAGATCACTCAGGGGATCAGGGAGAGTGAGGCGGCGAGTGAGTATAGACGAAAGGTTCGCGGTTATCTTCTCGCCGACCAACAAATTTCTGCCTGGCACTATGATGCAGGTGACTTCAACCTAGAAAATGGGAACGTTGTGAGAGATGTGCGAACTTTGGCATTGTGGGAGCAAGCGTCAAATGTAGACAGGTCACTTCTCACTGTTGGATCACATACCTACTCCGCCAAGGTTATCGAGCGCGAAGGGAATAGTGCAACGGTCCAATTTACCGCATACAACGAAATGACGCTCGGCTCACTCCTCTCGCCGGTGAGGGAGGCTGCAAATCAGCTGCCTGGGGACTCCGGCCCGTTCCGATCAACCTCTACGTACTTTACATGGACCGAGGCGATTTCGTGGTAGTAAAACGCGCATTGCGAGCGGCTGGGATTCTACTCTTTGCCCTCGGGTTGGGCGCATGTGCGTCACGTGGTTTCGCGCACGGTATTACAATGGAGCAAATCTCCGGCACCTGGTCATCGAACGGGCAACCCTCAGAAATGCGGCTGGATTTCGAATCCGATGGGAAGTTCCGGGCCAGCGCCTGGCCGGCTGAGCTGTGTCAACGCACCGCGCCCAGGGATTGGCGGGAGTTTGATCCGAGTGGATTGATTTCCTTTCAAGGACACCTTGAACTGGGGCAAGGTAGGTTCGACTACGCTGGATCCCTTGTCCCAGACGGGCCCGAATGTCCGGTGATCCTGAACTTTGACTTCTGGCGGGATGACGACGGCGGATACTACCTCAAGATAATCCTCGCAGACGATGCAGACACGGCTGACCAGTACGGACAGATCTGGTTGAGGCGGCAGGTGTAAAGAGTCGATGTCCACTACGTCCATCAGATGGTTGCATCCTGCAAGGTTCAGGTGCAGTTGCAGACCCTCGCGATGTTCTACGACTACGAGGCGAGGCGGCGTTGCGGTGATGCTGACCAACGGGGGCGGTGATCTTGTACACGAGGGTATCGCGTGCTAACTGGATAGTTTGGTCATTGGTGAGGCTCATTGGCGCCAACATAATTGTTGCCGCAACACATGCGGCGATATTCTCCACGACGACAAGGTCCGGCGTTTACCAAGACAGTACCGTGTCCAGCTTTCCACCGCTCATCTTCTGGCTAAATCTCGTCTTCGGGCTATTCCCCTTGGCGATCGCATTCGGGGTCTCGACCTATCGACCAGATTCCTGGAGGGTCCAACTTCTCGCTGTCCTTCTTTCGAACATCATTGGTTTGATCGGAGCCTTCTTTCTGACCCTCTCCCTATGGTTGCCGGGGATGCTCTTTCTGTACTATTTTCCGTTGGGCCTAATTGGCTACGGATTTGCTCTTCTCGCGCGACCCAGCGTATGGCGCGGCCATGCGGGGCGAGCATGAGGGCCGTCGTTGCTCTTGCCGGATACGACGAGCGCGCGGGAAAGGCGTTTGCTTCGTGTTCCGGTCCCTGGTCGACGGTTTTGGCTGGTCTGGGAGCGGTCCTGCTCTGAATGAAGCTCAGTATCCGTACTACTGAGTTGCCTATTCATCTGGATGGGGAGAGCGGGCGACACGTACACGGTTCGAGTTGTTACCGGTCCGTTGATCGTCGGACTCGCGTCCTTCATAACGGTCTGGTATTTTCCGGCGAGCATGGCGTTCTATGGGATAGGTGGCGGGGTGGCTGCTGTTCTCTCGTTGCTCGCGATTGAGTGGACGACCGCCATTCGGCGCGTCCCCGGTTCGCACGCGGCCCACGGTGGCGGGCAGTGAGAGCAGGAGGGCCGCGTTTGCGACGGATGGGTGGGGCCAGCTCAGCCCAGAGTCGAGGATTGCATCCTCGACGTGCGAACGGTCGTGCCGTGATCAGGCACGTCCTCGTCGGCGCTGTGGTCACCATCGCTCTCGCTCTCAGGGGATGCACGGCTTGGGGTGAGCCCGGTCGAATAGTCGAGCCGGGCGGCGGGGCGGGTCTCTGGGAGATCCGAGGCGGACATGCCGAGGCTCTCGGCGTCGGCGTAAGCGAACTCGTGTAGTGGACTCCCTTGGGCGCTCGGCCCCGTCGAATGCAGGTGGATTTGGATCTGAGCGGACCCAACCGGGGCACTGAAGTGCCCTCATGCCCGGCTTCTGAAGCTCTTAGATCATGATGCGTCGGCACGCCGTAGCCCATTCAGCGAGGCTGGGTGCTCCATCGAAGTCGGATATCGGTCGGTGTCCGTCGTGAGCGCTGCCCAGTGCGGAGTTCGCGCGCAAGCCTGTCATCTCGGACCAGTAGCTTCATGTGTCGGTGGTGGCCTGTAGGGTGTACGCGTGAAGTGGGGAGGGGTTCAGTGAGAAATACGTTCCGGGGTTACTACCCGCCGTCCGATGAAGAGCTGGAGAAGATCTGGGACGAGGGCGTGATCGTCCTTGACACCAACGCAATGCTGAACATCTTGCGGTACTCCGCCGCTACACGAGACGAGCTTCTTGATCTGCTGAACAAGAAGAAGGAACAGGTCTGGATTCCATACCAAGTCGGCCTCGAGTTCCACCGGAACCGCCGCGGCATGCCTGGACAGCTAACGAAAGCGTTCGATGATGTAAAGGTTGCGCTCGACAGCTCAGTTGGTCGCATTGACGCGGCGCTTAATGAATTGCGTCGCCATGCGAGGCAGGAAGCCGACGAACTTGGTGCAGCATTCGATGAGCACGCGAAGAAGTTGAAGAAGAAACTAAGGCGCATAGGCAAGAAGCACGCCGACGCGGTCACGTCCGAGCAGGTACAGGCTGCAACGTTTAACAAGATCTCTGAGCTTTACGAAGATCGCGTTGGCCCGCGGTACGACGACGATCGGTTGAAGGAGATCTTCAGGGAGGGAGAAGCGCGCTACATCAAGCAAGTTCCTCCCGGCTACAGGGACGCGGCCACGAAGAAGGATGACAGCAAGTATGGCGACCTTGTACTTTGGCGCCAAATTCTGGATCACGCCGAAATAGTCAAAAGGCCACTATTGTTCGTCACAGATGATGGTAAAGATGATTGGTGGCAGAAGCACGGCTCGCAGAAGATTGGCCCGCGCCCGGAGCTGGTTGAGGAGTATTTCGACGCTTCTGGCTACCGGGCTCATTTCTACACGTCGCGCAGTTTTCTCCACTTCGCAAAGGAACGTGGCGAAAGTGTCAGTGAAGAGGCCGTCGAAGAAGTCCGCGAGATATCGAAGCAAGCCAAGAGGTTCGCAATTGATGCCGACCTGAATCGGCTCGCTGCTTCAGGTCTTTTCAATGTTGACCCGCCGAACATTCAGCTGACTGATTCCACTCGGCGAATGCTTAGTGAATTGGCTGAATCTGCGGCGGCTTCTCCGTTGGCGCTGTGGGCGAGAGAGGTTGAGAACCTTCGGCTCACGGATTACGTGAGAAGGAACCTTGCCTTGCATAGTCGCGACATTCAGGAAATTCAGGAGCTTATGGCGCGCGCTTCAGGCTTGGCTTTGCGGAAGCAGTATGGGGACATCGTTGACGAGGGTCCTGCTCGCGCGTATGTCGGTTCTCCGAACCTAGATAGCGAGCTGCTGCACAGCAACAACGAAGAAGAGGAAGACGATGACGATGACGAGGAGCCTTCCGGCGGCCAGTGACAGCCTCAGCGGCACCATAAGTCAGTGCTCCGCGATACCTTT
The DNA here is from genome assembly GCF_021172025.1 of Microbacterium resistens. Lineage (NCBI taxonomy): Bacteria > Bacillati > Actinomycetota > Actinomycetes > Micrococcales > Microbacteriaceae > Microbacterium > Microbacterium resistens. Next base: position 2,032,710 of record NZ_CP082781.1, on the reverse strand, counting down.
CGTTCGTGGGTGAACAATCTAGGGACCACGCAGATAGCATGCGCGGGCAAGTAGTGGCCGGGATCATCGTCGCCATCGTCACGCCGTCAGCCAGGGTGGGTTTCCTCCACCCTGGCTGAGGCGGCGGCTCCGTTCTGGTGGTACCTCGGCTGCTTGCTGTTGGTTGCTCTCATCGTAACGGCGATATATCCGCCATGGCGTCGACTCGTGTGGGGCTCTTCTCGTGCGTGGTGGCCGCTCACAACAGTTGGTAAGCTCGAAGCTATCTACCAAAGCGGTCGGGAAATGGCGCTCGAAGAGGTAGCCCGCGAACGCGCCAGGACAAGCCTCGTGCCCCCGCATTGGGTTATACATGAAGCGAGTAGGACAAGTAAGAGTGTATTGCGGTTGTCCTTGGCCAGCGCGAGAGCCTGCGGAGCGATTAGTGATGTTCAGGTGACCAATAGGTCCGGGGGATTCACGTTCCTGTCGGAGACCTTCGTTGCCGGAGAATTCTCAGGTCACGCCGATTTCAAGGGGTTTCTTTCCAAAAGCGCGCGGCGGCGAGGCATCTATTTTGAAGTGTCCTGGCTAGATAACAACGGCGACCGGTAAAGTGGCGTCGTGCACGCCTAGGCCCTTGCGACATGCTGGGCGCACCGCCCTCAGAGCTCCGTGGTTGCCGGATACCCGCCGTGCGCATGACTTTCGCGAGGTTCTGACGAGTCCACGCGTTTCCGGTGCTCGGGTACCATTCAGCGCCGCGGTTGTTGAGGGGGTCATCATCGAGGACAGCGGGAGTCCTTCGGATGCCATGGCACGGATGTAGGCGAGGACGTGCTGTTCCCGCTCGGTCTGTTCAGGCGTCCCGCCCATCCCGAATGGCCTGCGGCCACCCGCGAACTCGCCACGGGCACGCTTCTTCGCTTTGCCGTCTCGCATCCGCTTGATCAGCATGGCCTTGTCGAGCTGAGCGAAGACGCCCATCATCTGGCGCATGGCTGTGCACGTCGGGTCTTCGGGATCGTCTTGCGGGATCAGACCGATCAGTGCGAACGCGTCAGCGTAACCGGTTGCTCGGCCTCAAGGTCATCGTCACTCTTCCCGCCTTGCGTCGCCTTCTCGTGAAGCACAGCGACAACCTTCCACCCTTGACGCTCGGCGTGGTCGTGACACCGGTCTTCCTCCTGCACCTTCGGTCGATCTCGCCGTGTGGCTGAGGATGACCCGTCAGGAGATCTACATTCCTTCCGCATGGTTCGATCCTGCGAGCTCGCCGATCCGAGAGATCTGGGCCGAGGGATCGCCTCCCGATGACGGAACGGAAGAGGACGAGGTCGTTGTCGTCGGCCATCGGGGGCGCGATGCTTCGTTCGTCGGTCCGGATGCGGGCAAGCGACAGGTGTTTCTCGAACACGAAGTCGCCCGGCCCGTGCGAGAGCTGCCGGCGGGCGCCCCGCTGACGATCGAGTTGCGCGCCCGTCGAGGGATCGCGGGTATCGTCCTTGTTCCCTCCATGTTGGATGCGACCCTCGCTCAAGGGCGAGCCATTGTGATCCGGAACCAACGGGTTCAGACTGCGGGACGCTGAGCGCGGAGGAATCCCCAAACATGCGCGCACGCGCGGTAGCGAGCCGCGTCCGTGCCGCGCACGCGGAGCGCCGGGTCAGGGCCGCGGGCGGATCAGGCGGAGGATGTCGGCGGGCGTCTCGCTCACGCGGGTGAAGCCGAGGCGTTCCGCGAGCCGGAGGGACGCCGTGTTCTCGGCGTGGATCTCGGCCAGCGCCCAGTGCGCGCCGAGCGCCTCGTCCGCGAGCCGCAGCAGCGCGGACGCCGCTTCGAACGCGTAGCCGTTCCCGGTGTGCGCCGGATGCAGCAGCCAGCCGATCTCCACCCCGAAGGTCGCCGGGTCCGTCCCCCGCAGGTGCAGGGACACGTCGCCGATCACCCGGTCGTCCCGGGTCACGGCGAGGGCGAGGAAGTCCCCGTCGTAGCAGAGGCGGGTGTGGCGCGTCCGGTGGCGCAGGTGCGTGCGGGACGCGCGGCGGGACCGTCGCGGCCAGGGCAGGAAGCGCAGGATCTCGGGGGAGGACTGGATGCGGAACCAGTCGTCGGCGTCGCTCATCGCGTACGGGCGCAGCAGGAGCCGTGCGGTGGGGACCGGTCGGGCGTGCAGCGGCGTCGGGACGCGGGGCCCTCGGAGGAAGTCGGGACGGCGCACGGGGATCGCTGCGCGGAGCGCCGGGATCCCGACGGCCCGAGGCGTCCCGGGGCGTTGGGGCGAGGAGAGCGGGGCTGCGCCGTGGGGTGTCGTCGCTGTCATGCGACGGACGGTAGTCAGCGAACACGTGCGGTCTCGAAGCGATCGTGTGCGTCTTCTATGAATCCGGGGCGCGCACGCCTGCCATGCGGAAATACTTGGATGGTGGAGTCCGGATCCTTCCTCCCCGTCTCGAACGAGGAGCCGAGACCCGCCCTGCTCGCCCAGCTTCCCCGGATCAGGCGCAGTGACGGCGGGGACATCCGCATCCTGCTCGTCGACGACGAGGAGGTCCTGACCCGCCTGGTCGGCCTCGCCCTCGGCTACGAAGGATGGCGGGTGGAGGCCGCGGGCACGGGCGCCGAGGCGCTGGCGGCCCTGCGCGCCGAGCGGCCGGACGCCGTCGTGCTCGACATCATGCTCCCCGACACCGACGGCATCGCGCTGCTGCGGCGCATGCGTGAGCTCGCGCCCGGGATCCCCGTCCTCTTCCTCACTGCCCGGGACTCCGTCGGCGACCGCGTGCTCGGCCTCACCGCGGGAGGAGATGACTACCTCACCAAGCCCTTCAGCCTCGCCGAGCTCGTCGCGCGGCTGCGCGGGCTGCTGCGCCGGTCGATCCCCGGGCAGGAGGAGATCCGGATCGAAGTGGGGCCGCTGATGCTCGACGAACGCACCCACGAGGTCACCCTCGACGGGCGCGCGGTGAGCCTCACGGCGACCGAGTTCGAGCTCCTGCGCTACCTCATGCGCAACCCCGATCTCGTGCTCAGCCGAAGCCAGATCCTCGACAACGTCTGGCACTACGACTTCGCCGGACGCCGCTCGATCGTGGATCTCTACATCTCCTACCTGCGCAAGAAGCTCGCGCGGCCGGGACCGACCCTCATCCAGACGGTCCGCGGCGTCGGCTACATCCTGAGAGCGCCGCAGCCGTGACGCGGCGCTGGGGGCCGACCTCCCTGGTCGGACGCATCGTCGGCGGCACGCTGATCCTGTTCGCGGCGGCCATGCTCCTCGGGAGCCTGGTGGTCGGGATCGCGCTCCGGGCGAACGCCACCGCCATCGTCGACCAGCAGGTCGCGGCGTCCGAGCTGGCCTTCGAACGGGTGATCGTCAAGAACCACGGCTCGCCGCACAAGCCTCTGTCCGAGTTCATCGGGCAGGGCCCGGGATCGGTGATCGTGCTCCTCACCGCTGATGACCGGGTGGTCGATGCGGCACGGTTCACCGAGGACGGCGGCGGCCCCGTCCCCGCCGAGGCGCTCGCCACGGTGGGTGCGTTCGCGGAGTCCGCCGATCGCGGGAGGACCCAGGATCTCGCCCTTCCCGGCCTCGGGTCCTTCCGCGCGACCGTCGACGAGGCCCAGGGGCGGGTGCTCGTCACCGCCGTCTCCACGAGCGCGGTGGATGCGGCGATCGGCCTGCAGACCGCCGTCAACGCCGGCGTCGCCGCAGTGGCGATGGTGGCGCTCGCGGTCGGGGCGACGATCCTCGTCCGGCTCATGCTGCGCCCGCTCACCCGGGTCGCCACGGCCGCGAAGGTGGTGGCGCGAAGCCCCCTGCGTGACGACGACACCCGGGTGCCGCGCCCGCTCGACGACCGGGACCTCCGCGATCGGAGCGAGGTCGGAGAGGTCGGGCGCGCCTTCGACCTGCTGCTCGACAACGTCGACGACGCGATCCAGTACCGTGTGGCCGTCGACCGGCGGATGCGCCAGTTCCTCACCGACGCCAGCCACGAGCTGAGAACGCCGCTGGCCTCGATCCGCGGCTACGCCGAGCTCACCCGGCAGGACAGCGCGGCCCTGCCGCCCACGACGGAGTACTCCCTCAGCCGCATCGAGTCCGAGGCCGCACGGATGGCGCGGCTGGTCGACAACCTCCTTCTCCTCGCCCGCCTGGACGAGGAGGACGATCTGCAGCTGGACGACGTCGACCTCGCCGACATCGCAGCCGCGGCGGTGTCGGATGCGAGCGCCGCCTTCCCCGACCACTCCTGGACCGCGGAGCTTCCCGACGGCCCCGCGATCATCCGCGGGGACACCGAGCGGCTGCACCAGCTGATGGCGAATCTGCTGGCGAACGCCGGCACCCACACGCCGCCGGGCACCACGACGACCGTGCGGGTGGAGACGGGGGAGCCCGGGAGCGAGACCGCGAGGCTGATCGTCGCCGACCACGGGCCCGGCATCCCGCCCGAGCGCGCTGCGCACCTGTTCGAGCGGTTCAACGGCCGTCGCGGCGGAGACGGATCCGGCTCGTCATCGGGGCTCGGGCTCTCGATCGTCAAGGCGATCGTCGACGCCCACCGCGGCTCCATCGCGTTCGCCGAGGACCGGTCGGGGACGATGTTCACGATCCGGCTTCCGACCCCGCCCGCCGCCGACGGTGTTGATGCGACCGCGTCGCCGGGCGGAGGCGTCGGGTAGCGGCTGTCGCCGCGCCCTCCGGACAGGGACGGCTCAGTCGGCGGGGAGCCTCACGATCCGGTCATCGCCCTCCCGGGGATCCCCGCGTCCGTCGGTGTTGTTCGTGAGGATCCAGATCGCCCCGCCGCCCGCATCGACCACGTCGCGCAGCCGCCCGAACTCGCCGACGTGCTCCTCCGAGGACGACGACGGATCGGACAGGGGCACACGGCGGAGGCGCTCGCCGCGGAGGTTCGCGAGGAAGAGCGTGTCGCCGACGATCACGATGCCACTGGGGCTCGCGGCGTCCGTGGGCCACTGCTGTACGGGGTCGACGAATCCCTCGACCCCCGCGATCCCCTCGGCCTCCGGCCACCCGTAGTCGGCGCCCGGGGTGATGACGTTGAGCTCGTCCCACGTGTCCTGCCCGAACTCGCTCGCGTAGAGCGTGCCGTCCGCGGACCAGGCGAGCCCCTGCGGATTGCGGTGGCCGTAGCTGTACACCGGCGATCCCGGGAACGGGTTGTCCGGCGGGACCTGGCCGTCCGGCGTGATCCGGAGGATCTTGCCGCCGAGACTTGTGAGATCCTGCGCGCGGGAGGGGTCGCCGGCGTCTCCCGCGGTCACGTAGAGCATGCCGTCCGGGCCGAACGCGATCCGACCGCCGTTGTGCACGGCCGCGGCGGGGAGCCCGGCGAGTAACGTCTCCGCCGGACCGAGCGACAGCGCGCCAGGAGCGCCGTCCAGCCGGAAGCGCTGCACGCGATTGCCGTCGTCGGCCGTCGACATGGCGTAGAGGAAGTCGTCGCGGACGGCGATGCCGAGCAGCCCGCCCTCGCCGCGGGGCGTCACCCCGTCCACGACGCCGACGTCGTGGAGGCTTCCCGACGGCGAGAGCTCGCGGATCCGCGCGCTGTCTCGTTCGCTGAACAGCGCGGTCCCGGCGTGGAAGGCCAGCGACCAGGGGACGTCCAGACCCTCCGCCACGACCCCGGGCGTGACCGGGGTGGCGGTCGCGGAAGCGGTCGGGGCGGGCGTCGGCGATGTCGGCCTGGAGGACGCCGTCTCGGGCGTGGAGCGCGACGGGCTGGGGGCCGGACCGGGGGAGCCGCAGGCGGCCAGCGCGCCGGCGGCGAGAAGGCACGTCGTCGCCGCAGCGATGCCCGCGACGGCCCGCCGGAACCTCTTCCGCCTCGGTCCCATGACCCCACGGTAGTCCGACGCGCCCGAACCCGGCACCCCGGAATGGCCCGCCCGAGCCGCCCACGGACTCCGCCCGCTCGTAGACTGGGGCGATGCGTGCGCTCACCGAGGACGAGATCCGCGCATCGATCGTGAACGCGGACGACGACGAGATCGCGCGGATCGGCATGCCCCACGATCTCCTGCTCGCGGAGTGGGACTACCTGGACTTCTTCGCGTGGCGCGATCCGGAGTCGCCCCGTCGCGGATGCGTCGTCGTGGAGCGCGAGGGGCGCGCGGTCGGGATCCTCCTGCGGTCCACGGATCCGAGCCGCGCGCGGTCGGGGATGTGCAACATCTGCCACACGATGCAGCCCGGCAACCAGGTCGCGCTGTTCTCCGCACGACGAGCCGGGGCCGCCGGCCTGCGCGGATCCAGTGTCGGGACGTACATGTGCGCCGACCTCTCCTGCCACGAGAGCGTGCGGATCGTGCCGCCCCTCGCGCCCAACGAGATCCGCGCGGCGCACCATGCCGACCGGCGCCTCGACGGCACGCATGCGCGGCTGCACGCGTTCGTGGACTCGGTGCTCCGCGAGGACTGAGCCGGCGGCGGCTCCCGCCCGGCGAGGGCGCGGCGCGGGAGCGCCTAGGCTGAGTCGTGGCGTGCTCCCGGTGCGGAGGCGCCGCCGGCCGCTGTCGTCCGCATGCGAGGAGTTCCGATGACCGACCCGATCCGTTTCACCGTCGAGGACGGCATGGCCCGTCTGACCCTCAACCGCCCGCAGCGTCTCAACGCGTTCGACGCGGAGCTCGCCCACGCCTGGGCCGAGGCGACGGAGGAGGCCACGACGCGGGAGGACGTCGGCGCGATCCTGATCGACGCGGAAGGCCCCTCCTTCTGCGCGGGAGGGGACGTCATCGCCATGTCCCAGGGCGTGGGCGGCGGCGCGGACGTCACGGCGCTCGCCGGCACGATCAACCGGGGGATCCGTGCGCTCACGGAGTCGGCGGTCCCGGTCGTCGCCGCCGCGCACGGAAGCACCGCCGGTGGCGGTCTGGGGATCCTGCTCTGCAGCGACTACGCGATCGTGGGCTCCGGCTCGCGGATCGGAAGCCTGTACGCGAACATCGGCCTGACCCCGGATCTGTCCGTGTCCGCCCAGCTCGCCGCCGCCGTCGGCGAGCGTCGCGCGCTCCAGCTCGTGCTGCAGGACCGCCTGCTCTCGGCCGAGGAGGCCCGGGAGTGGGGGCTGGTGGCCGAGGTCGTCGCGGGCGAGGACGCGGAGTCCCAGGCTGCGGCCGTGCGCGCGAGGGCGGAGGAGGTCGCGCGGTTCTGGCTGGCCGGTGCGCACGGCGCGTACGGGCAGGCGAAGCGCCTCGTGCGATCCCGCCCCGCCCGCACGTTCGCCGAGCAGCTCGACGAGGAGGCCCGCACCATCGGCGCGGCCTTCGACGGCGAGGAGGCGAAGACGCGGGTCGCGGCCTTCGCAGCCCGATCGTCGCGTCGCGCCTGACGCTGCTCGTCCTGCACCGATCCGATCCGTGACGATCTCCCCACATCCGGGGGGATCCTCTCCCGGATACGCCACGTCCGCGTGGCAGGATGAAGGCACCGACGAGAGGATCGCCATGTCAGACGTCGCTGCCTCCGGCTCCAAGAAGCCGAACACCTCCTTGCTGATCCGAGGAGCCATCTGGATCGCGATCGGCGCGCTCATCGCCGCCGCTCTCGTCTGCGTCGTGTGGGTGCTGGTGGGGGATCAGCAGGGGCTCATCGGCCGCGCGTTCCTCACGATCCTGCTGCTGGCGGGCTTCGCGGGCATCGCCATCCTGGAGGCGAGCCTGGCGCCGACCCGCCCCGATTGGCTCGCCCTGCTGAGCATGATCTCGTGGATCGTCGCCCTGCTGGTCGGCGCGGTCAAGATCTGGCTTCCGGAGAAGCAGACCTTCAACGACTACGACTTCGGCGTCGACAGCGGGTTCGAGCGGTTCTTCCACCTGGTCCTGGTGGTCGCGATCCTGCAGTTGGCGATGCTGCACGTTCGCCTCTTCTGGCGGGCCTCGCAGCGCTACGTGACGACCTTCACGCGGGTGATCGTGTACACGACCTTCGGTTTCCTCGGGGTCCTCGTCGCCATGCTGGTGTTCTTCCTCACGTTCCCGCACGCCTTCTCGTACTCGGAGCTCTTCTGGCGGATCGTCGTGGCCCTGACCATCCTCGCCGCGGTGGGGACGACCCTGTTGCCGCTGCTGAATGCGCTGTTCGCCCCGAAGCGCCCGGTCGCGCAGCCCGCCGTCGCCAGCGCGTGGCCGACCTATGCGGACGGGCGCACCCCGCTTCCCGTGCTCCGCGACGGCTCGCCCGACTGGAATGCCTACTACACGGGCGTCCCCACGATCGAGGCTGCGCCGGCCATCGGCGGCTACCCCGGTCAGGCGGCTCCGCCCGCGTCTCCGGCGGCCTTTGCCGCCGACCCGTTCGCGTCTGCACCCGCACCGGCATCCGCGGGCGGTTCCTCGGGCTCCGCGGCCGGTCACCAGCTGCCGCCTGCGGCCTCGGCGCCGGTCGAACCCGTGCCGCCCGTTCCGCCCGCGCAGCCGGAGCCGCCGGCCCAGCCGGATCCGCCGGCCCAGCCGGAGCCTCCCGTGCCGCCGCGCCCCGAGCCGCCGGTTCCCCCGCAGCCCGAGCCGCCCGCGGAGCCCCCGGTCCCGCCCCGACCGCAGGACCCTCCGGTGCCCCCGGCGTTCCCGCCCGCCCCGCCCGCGGCTCCGCAGCGATGACCGCGGGTACCGCCGCCCCTGACGTCGACGCGCTGCGCTCCCTCGCCGCTGAGATCGCCCTCGAGGCGGGCGAACTGGCACGGCGCCGCCGTGCGGAGGGCGTATCGATCGCGGCGACCAAGAGCACGCTCGCCGACATCGTCACGGAGGCCGATCGCGAGGTGGAACAGCTCATCCGAGATCGGCTCGACGCCGAGCGACCGGGCGATGGCTTCCTCGGTGAGGAGTCGGGAGGCGACCCCGGCACGACGGGCGTGACCTGGGTCGTGGACCCGATCGACGGGACGGTCAACTACGCCGGCGGGTTCCCGACGTACTGCGTGAGCATCGCTGCGGTCGCCGGCGGCGACGATCCCGACACCTGGAGCGCGTTGGCGGGGGTCGTCCATGCGCCCGTTCTGGGAGAGCTCTTCACCGCCGCACGCGGGCACGGGGCCCGACTCGGCGCGGTGCCCCTCCAGGTCTCCACGGAGAATCCCGCCGGCGCGCTCCTCGGCACGGGCTTCGGCTACGACCCCGCGACGCACGACGGGGACCTCGCCACTGTCCGTCGGGTCCTTCCCCTCGTCCGTGACCTTCGTCGGATGGGCGCGGCTGCCCTCGATCTCGCGTACGTCGCGGCGGGCCGCTTGGACGGGTACTTCGAGCGCGGACTCAAGCCCTGGGACTTCGCCGCCGGCGCCTTGCTCGTCGAAGAGGCCGGTGGCCGATTCGAGCGACTTGTCGAACCGGGGAGCGCGCGTCGCATGTGCGTCGCCGGATCCGCGGAGCTCGTCGCGGATCTCGTGGAGAGGATCCGCGCGGTGCCGTGATCGTCCATGGCTTTCCCAGGCCACCTTCGATAGTGTTTATCCGATCGTTACCTTCGTCGGCCCGACGGCGGAGGTGCTGAGCCCCCCACGCCGTTCCCCCGACGGTCGACCCGAGAGATACGTTCTTGCCCCTCGACACTCCTGCGTCCGAGCCCGCACAGACGCGACGCTCCCGACGCCAGACGGCCGTGAGCGCGCCCGCATCCACGATCCCCCTGACCGTGCCTGCCGCCGCGCCCGCTGCCCCGTCCGCATCGTCCCGACGAGCTGCCCGTGCCGCGGCCGGCCAGAGCAGGGCGACGTCGTCGTCCCCGGCCTCCGCCGCCGGTCCGACCACGGATGTCCACGCTCCGGAAGGCCGGCCGACCTCCGCTCCCGACTTCGACGCCGCGCTGCGCGCGCTGGGCGGCGCGGCGGCTCGCGTCGCCGGCACGAACGACACCGACGCACCTACCGCCTCGTCTTCCTCCGACGCGCCTGCCGCCTCGTCTTCCTCCGAGTCGCCGGCCCGCGTGCCCGCTCTCGGCCAGACCCGCTCCTCCTTCCGGCGTCTGGCGACGGTCGGGTCCGTCGCCGGCGCCATGGGCGTCGCCGCGCTCATTGCCATCTCGATGACGCTCCCCTCGCAGGCCGTGGCCTCGTCGGCGGGCGCTGCGGTGGCGACCTCCCTGGTCGTCGGTGAGCGCGCCAAGACGGAGTCCGCGGCCGGCGGCGAGGAGCAGATCCAGGCGTTCATCGCGCCGAACGACGTGCAGAACCCGTCGCTGCAGAGCGCCCAGGGCTTCACGGCGATGTCGCAGGCGGACGTGGCGGCCGAGTCCGGGATCCGCTTCTCCAGCGAGCTCTACACGAACGACCGGACCGCCGCGATCCAGTGGCCCTACGCCGTCGGCGTCGCGATGAGCTCGCCGTACGGGCCGAGGGACGGCCGGATGCACCAGGGCATCGACCTCATCCCGGGCGAGGGGGCGCCGATCCAGGCGATCGCGGACGGGGTCGTGCGCCTCGCGAGCGAGAGCGACGGGGGCTATGGGGTCGGCATCTACATCGACCACATCATCGACGGCAAGCCGATCACGAGCCACTACGGGCACATGATCTACGGCTCGATGCGCGTCAAGACGGGCGACACGGTCAAGGTCGGTGACATCATCGGCCTGACCGGGAACACCGGCAACTCCTACGGCGCGCACCTGCACTTCGAGCTCTACGTGAACGACGCGACGATCGATCCGCTGCCCTGGCTGCAGGCGAATGCGGGCCGTAAGTCGCTCAACACGGAGGGCGTCGGCGCCGATTCGGATCAGCGCTGAATCTTTGGTATTCTCGTCTGGTTGCCCGCAAGGGCAGCACGCCCCGATAGCTCAGTGGCAGAGCACTTCCATGGTAAGGAAGGGGTCGTCAGTTCAATCCTGACTCGGGGCTCGCAACACCTGGTTCACCAGGTGCCGCGGCAGGGTAGCTCAGTTGGTGAGAGCGCACGACTCATAATCGTGAGGTCGCGGGTTCAAGCCCCGCTCCTGCTACAGAATTTGGCTCCAGACCAGGGATTCTCCTAGGTCTGGAGCCATTCTCTTGTTGCGATCTCGGAACGCTACGGTTAAGGCTACGGTCTAGATCAGCGAGTGTGGGCGAGGGGTCGGATGCTGGGCGTGAGATCCCGCGCCTCTGCACTCTCTTTCCTCCCGATGTCTTCCACGGTGCCAGAGGGGACCTCCAGAACGATGGTTTGGCCGAGGGGAGGCGGCACATGGCAGCTTGAGACAGCGTTCGGTCCCGCGGATCCGAAGAGTGATTCATGGCCTGGTGCTGGACTACCAGGCGCTCGGTGATGCCACGTCCACACCGTCCGCCAGGGCCCGAGCGCCTCGAGCAGACTCCGCCAGGCAATCCCGCTTCGTCATCGGTGGATGATCGCTTCGACCATCGTCCGTATGTCAGCGAAGGGTCTCTTCCATCCGCTCCGTCGGGTCCGGCAGCATTGCTCGATCCGCCACCCTTGTCTGTGCGCCGGCGACCCCAACAATGGCAACGGCTGCGCCCATCGTGGCAGCGAGCATCGTGTGGGACCATCAAACGTGACTCCACGCCGGAACGCTGAAGACAAGAAGCGAGGGCCCGCGCGCCGATGGGACAATAATGGGGGAAGGAAGTGCCCCCCGCCGCGGGCGGACTGAATCACGAGTAAGCGTAGTCGTCGCTCCCGCGCGATTCGCTTCGGACCCAACCTCGAGGTGCGTTGCTTCTCTAAGCTTCCATCTGGCGGTCATGCCAAGATGTGGCAATGTCTGCATCTCCGATTCCTGCGCCTGAGAGCGAGTACGGGTACACGCTCGCTCAGGTTGAGCAGATGGTGGGCGCCAAGCTGATGCCGGCATTTCGAGAGCACATGTTGATGCGCGCCCACGTGCTTGCAGGTCCCGAGGGTGAGGTCTTCTACCCGTTCGACGTGCTGCAGTTCCTGGAACGAGTCGGCCGCGATCGCCCTTAAGTGTCGATCGTGTCGAGCATCTCGGACGGCCTCACGTCTAGGGCGCGCGCGAGTTTCACGATGACGTCCAACGTAGGGTTTCGAACACCCCGTTCCAGCCCGCTGATGTATGTCCGATCCAGATCGACGTGGTGGGCGAACGCCTCTTGAGATGAGTACCCGTGCTCCTGCCGCAGTGCACGGAGATGTTCTCCGAAGGCACGGCGGTGCGCGGGAACGGTCATGTCTCTTAGCGAATCGGTATGATGACTCAAGATCCACGGACTATGAGTCACATAGTGATTGGCGAGGAACGAATGATGAGTGAGGAGTCGCGGACGGCTCGAATGATCGCGGCGATCGTTGTCGCGGCGGGTAGCGCGATAGTACTCGCGGGGTGCGCGCCTGGGCCGACCTTCGATGGCGCATACATCTCCATCACGGACGGGGCGACGAACCTTCTCATCGTCGAAGGAGCGTCGCTGACGATGATCGATCCCGTCGCAGGAGGCGAGACCTGTGACGTCATTGATCAGGCATTCGAGGACTTCAAGAATGGTGCGATCAGCGACCGTGGTGGGCCTTACGAGATTGCGCAACGAGGCACGCTGAACGAAGGCAATACGACTGCTGTCTGGATCGATGAAGGGCCGGGGGCTGTCACCGTCGATTCGGACATGATCACTGTCGAGAACGTCTTCAACGCCTCGCGCTCCTATGACGAGATCGTGTTCGTCGCTCGCGACAGCGAGCAGGCCGATGCCTTCCTATTGGACTACTGCGGTTGAGCAGGACGGAGAAACGATGTTGACTTCGGTGTGCCACCGCGAGTACCTGGCATGTGTCCGCCGGCGAAGACCCTAGGGCGACTCGCCCGTGGGAACGACCGAAAGGAACCACCATGGTTACTCGCAACATCAAGGTGTCCGACCTCAGCGGAGAGTCGAACGCGTCCACGGTCAAGCTCGGTGCCGACGGCAGTTGGTACGAGGTTGATCTCACCGATTCTGAGCAGCAGGAACTGAGCGGGCTGCTCCGCGCGTACCTCGAGGTCGGACGCAAGGTCGCTGGACCTCCGTCGAGGCGTCTCATCCCCGCGACGACCGCTGCCGAGCGGGCGCAGATCCGCATTTGGGCCAGGCAGCAGGGCTACGACGTTGCGCCTCGCGGAGTCATTCCGAAGGGTGCCTATCGCGCGTACATCGCCGCGCACCACGATCAGGCGGCGTGAACCGCGGCGCCTGCCGGTACAGGCGACACGCTCGGCGGCAATGCGGGCGACGGAAGCGCGCTGTGCGGTGCCGCGCCAGAGAGGGTGGCACCGCACAGGCTGCTCTGGGCGCCGCACGCTGTGTCCGCGCTGGCGATGTCGACCCAGGAGATCCGTCGATGACGACAGGATAGCGACGTTCGCGGACGGCAGGGAGACTTGTGATGGGAAATGAAGACGAGGATCGACAACATCGAGAGTCATCGTGTCAAATACCGAAGTCGCTCAGATCTCTGACGTCGATCAGAAGGGTGAGCGTTGGATACGTAGGGGATTTCCCTGTCGCCTCAATGGGGGACAGACAGCGTTGGGTGCGATAGGTACGTTGGCTGAGATCGCACGGAAGCGACTTTCAATGGAGCTTCTGTGCGTGACGGAAATGAAGATGTGGAAGGTGAAGGAGTCGAAGAGTGCTGATTACAACGAGACGTGGTGTGGCTGGTAGTCACAGCAGAGTCGCGAGCCTGGCGGCGGGCGCATCTTCAAGGCAGAACCGACCGTGATCGTTTCGATGTCGAACGACAGGATCATCTCGTCGTACCCGACGACAACGCAGGACTGCACCCGCCCGGCACCATGGGCGCAGTGAGCGTTGAACTCGGTGTTCCGTACACCGGGTGGCCGGTTCGAAGCGGGGCTGACTACGAGTTCGGGTTGGACCGACTCAGCTCCGAGCTGATCGCGGAGATCGAAGCGTGGGCGCGCGAGTTCAACGCGCAGTTCGACGATGAACGGGGGTGGACGTCACCTGTGGCTGAGTTGATGCACCTTCGCGAGGGCCGAGAGCTCGTCGACAAGTTGCGAGGCGAGCTTGGCGACGGATTTAGCGTCAAGCTCATCACTCTCTAATTGCGTCGACAGTTGTGAGCATGGGAGCTGCCCCACTCTCCTTCGGGAGGGTGGGGCGGTTTCGTCGTTGTCCCGTTATGGTCGCCGCATGGACCCTGATACCACAGCAGCCCTCGCGGCCCTTATCAGCATCGGACTGTCTCTCCTGGGAGCGTTCGTCGGCGCGCTGATCCTGTACTTCATCATCCGGCAGGGCGTGTTCCACGGGATGCGGCGCACACCCGGTGGATCGACAACGGCAAGGACTACGAGAAGCTCCGGTAGCCGCCGAACGGTTGTTATTCACGGCCTTCCACGGCACTTCTGCTGACGAGTTCGTGACATCCTCGGCCGTGGACCCGTCATAGGGTGGGCAGGGCCTGGGGAGGTCTGCCCGAACCGCGTCGCTCGATGAGAGCGCGGCTTGCGGTGAGGTGGGCTCGGATCTTCCCTCCCGGGAACCGGCCCCACCGTGGCTCCGGTACGTGCGGAGTAGGGTGCTGGTATGGAGAGGAAGCAACCCAGCGAGTGGTCCTCGTTCAACGGCGCGGTGTACACGCCCGCGACGTGGGAGGGGTAGGCGGCTCTCGGTGTCGGCGTGATCGTCGTCGCTGCCCTCAGCACCCTCGGGATCCTGCTGGCCGGCGGTCAGGTCTTCCACTAGCGCTCACGCTGGCCGGTACTTCTCCGTGATCGATGCCACCCACCGGGCACCCTGCTCGCGCGCGCCCTCCTGCTCCTGTCGCCGCGTCACGGCTTCATCTGTGGACCATCCCGGCCCCATCGACGCGAGCTCCTCCTGATGCACCAGCTCGCACGCGCCGCGCAGCGTCGTCGTCCAACCGAGCATCACGCCGATGTGCTAAGCGGGAAACCTCACCCGTCCCTCGACGCGCACAATCGTCACGACCCGTAGGGCTTCCGCATGCTGTCGAGCAGCACCCACACGCCCGGCTCGGGCTCGACGGTCGACATCATCGGATGCCACCGGGGGCGGGGTCTCTCTAGGCATGCGGGGAGCGTATGGCTCGCCGCCGACAGTGGGTCCCGTGGGTGCCGCGTTTACGCCGCGCTTTGAGCGCAACGTGGTGAGGATCTAGCGGGATCACAAGAACGACGCCGAGATGCCGTGAGTTCAGCAGGAGCGCGACGCGCGTGTCGCCGCGTCTGCCTTGGAACATACGAGCGCGGAATGGGGCGATGACTTGAGCTTCGCGCAGTGGTTGCGTGCCCAGACTGATCGCGTGCCACGGCGAAGGTGTACGACGGCGAGTGCCGGCCTTACGCCTGACGACGGACGCGCCGACCGGGCTACCGAGGGGGCGAGTAGGGAGTGGGCCCACAACTCACAGGGTCGGCTCGAGAGGCCTCGAGAATGTCCACTGAGTGTCTCCCGAGAACGAGTTACGCTGGATTCGTTGGTCTTCACCGAACCGAAAGGGGCGGCGGCACGCGGCAGTGCTGGATCGGCAGGACCGCTGAGCCACACCTTGAACTTTTACAGCGGAACGAATGACAGGAGCGAATCGACGCTCTCGTTTCGCAAGAGAAGACAAGGACTCGACGAATGATCAACATCGACCAGACCGAAGTGCGGGAGTTGCAGCAGGAAGCGCACCGCATGCTGTGCGACATCGAAACGGGCAACGGCACGCCCGGCGAGCGGTGGCGGTCGGAGGAACCCGATTCGAGCGTGATCGAGGGAACGCTGCGCACGCTGGCGGCCATCGGTCTCGGGCTCCGGCAGCTAGAGCTTGAGTCTGTGACGGAGGCGCGGGTGCAGGGGCTGTCCTGGGAAGAAATCGGCGCCGCGATGTTCCGGTCGCCCGACTCTCTCAGGGCAACGTATGGCGCAGATCGCACTTGATCCCGACGGCCCTCACATCATGATGCGTTGCACCTAACGACGTAGCGTTGGCGGCCGTACACGTGAAGGGCTCGCGACACATCGTGTCGCGAGCCCTTCGTCATGTCGGGATGCTCACGGCGTCACGCATGCTCACGCGATGGACGTTGTTTGCCATGCGCCGATAAGAGCCATTACCAGGAACGGGAATCGCCGGTTCGTTGACCTGCGGCCCGCTAGCACTTCGCGCGGATCGCTCGAGCCCGGGTCCACTCGTTCACGAGTGTTGACCGCGACCTTGGACACAGGATCGTCCAGATCCAGCAGCGTTCGGTTCCAACTTGGCTCCCCTCGACCGCCTCCGCGGCATCATCGAGGGGCGCTCCGGCGGGCGATCACCCGCCGGGTCAGCCTTCGCGGATGGTCATCCGGCGGATCCGGTCCCCCTGGAGGTCGAACGTGAAGGCGGAGCGTCCGTTCGCGTAGGACGAGCTCCAGTCGCCGACGACCGTGACGCGCCCGTCCTCGGCTTCGACGGACTGGACGGCGAGGCGTCCCGCTGAGCCGAGGAACTCCTTGTCGCTCCAGGCCTTGATCTGCGCGCGACCGGTGAACACGCGTCCCCAGTCGTCGACGGAGCCGTCGTCGGTGAACGCGCCGAGGAACGCGTCCTCGTCCTGACTGTGCACGGCCTCGAAGAACGAGGACACGGGTTCGGGAAGGGTGGGAGTGGTCATGTCGATCTCTTCCTTTCGTTCTCAGCGGGTGGTGTAGCCGCCGTTGGCGAAGATGGTCTGTCCGGTGATCCACCAGCCCTCGGTGGCGAGGAACCGGACGATCGGGGCGATGTCCTCGATCTTGGTCAGCTCGCCGCCCATGGCCTGCGACTTGTGGAACGCGACGCGCTCCGGGGTCTCCTGGCCGTAGAAGAACGGGGTGTCCATCGGGCCCGGGGCGATCGCGGTGACGGAGATGCCGCGAGGGGCGAACTCCTTCGCCGCGGCGCGGGTGAAGTGCTCGACCGGGGACTTCCCGCCGGCATAGGTGGAGTAGCCGTCGGTGAACGCGGCGAGAAGCGACGTGACGATCGTGATGATCTTCCCTCCGTCCGCGAGGTTCTTCCCTGCTTCCTGCAGGAAGAAGTATGCCGCCTTCGCGTTGATGTCGAACATCGAGTCGTACTCGTCCTCGGTGGTCTCGACGATGGGCTTGCGCAGGACCTTGCCGACGGTGTTCACCGCCACGTCGATGGTCCCGAGGGCGGCCGCCGCGTCGGCGAACAGGCGAGTCACGTTCGCGGGGACGGTGAGGTCGCCCTGCAGGATGACGCCCTTGCGACCGGCGGCCTCGACGGCCGCGAGGGTCTGCTCGGCGTCGGCCCGGGTGCTCTCGGAGTTGTAGTGGATCGCGACATCGGCGCCGGCGTCGGCGGCCTGCCGGGCGATCAGCCCGCCCAGGTTCTTCGCGCCGCCCGCGATGAGCACGTTCTTCCCGGAGAGGGTGTGGTCGGCCATGGTCATTCTCCCTTACTCGTTGTGATCAGGCTCTGACAAAGAGACGACGCTCAGGCAGTCTTCTGTACCTGATCGGATGCTGTGAAGACCTGCTGGAGAACGAGAGCCCCAGGCCTCTCCGGCCTTGGCATAGGCGGATGGGCCGCGTGATGGCGACAGATTCTGAGGCAACCATCGTCTCTTGATGTGGAGACGCTTTCCCCTGTCTCCACCCGAAGTCTCGTCCACCCCACGGGCGGGCTTCCTCCCCAACGGCTGGGAGCAGGTGTAGTGGTTCATCTGCTCCCAGTCCGGGCTATCACCCGGGTGACGTCGCGGGTGAGCTGATGGGTGATCTTCTCCGTCTGCACCTACGCGACGCGCGAATGTGCACTCCCTTTATTTAGCCGGTGAACCGGCAGGGGAGAGGTAAAGACATGTCAGCGAATGCGGATCTTGCGCTCGATGCCAGGCAGGCGACTCGCGCCCTTACGGGAGAACCTGTAAGGGCGCAGCATGATGGCATCGATGCGCTCCACGAGAACTGGCATATTCTCGTGCGCAGGGCGCGCTACATCGCACGGGGTCTTGTTGACGCAGATGACCTCTTGGCGGGGGCCGTCGCCGCGACGTGGGAGAAGTGGCTCAAGGGTACTGGTCCGACGGACAATGCTCTGGCCTACGTGACCCAGGCGATGCGAAACCGCCTCCTTGACGAACTGAAGTCGCCACGCCATGCGGTACTGCCGATCGATGACCTGACCGTGGATCTGACTTACGACGATGATCGTTCCCGCGTCGATCAACACCGGGAGTACGCCGATATTCAGGCAGCGGTGCGACGGTTGCCGGTCGACCAGCGGCGGGTGTTGATGGATGTGGTCGTGAACGGACGCAAGCCGCGAGACCTCGAAGCCGAATATCGACAGCCAGCACCCGCAATCAGCACCGTCGCGTACCGCGCGAAGAAGGCCCTGCGTTCCGAACTCTTCCTGCACATGATTCGAAGCGAGTGTGACAGTAACGAGTGTGCGCGCGCGCAAACGCGTGTCGCGCGCGACCTGTGGAAATCTGCGTCATTGGGCGAGAGCTGCCCACAGGTTTCCCAATTATGGCAGTGCCCAAGGTGCGCAAAAGGGCTTCATCGGTATCTCGATATCTCGCAGAGAGTTGCGGCATGACATCGCTGGAACCAACGCGCTCTCGCCATCGCGCAGCGCCCGTCCCATCTTCGCCCTTCGCCGCACCTGGGGAAGACCCCGGGGAACACCTGCATCACGGGCTCGGGATCCGGCTGCGAGCTGGAGATCGCGAAGGAGCAGTCGACTACGCGAGGCGGCTTCGCGCATGGCTGGAACAACCGGGTCGCCCGGTATCCGCGGCGAACTCCGCCAACATGTTCCTGTCTCTTGCCTCCGCTACCTTGCATTTTGAGGGAACCTGGCAGGCGTTGACGGAGTTGTACAACGCGGCATTTCGGGCAGCGATGGCGAACGAGCAGGAACTCGAACTGCGCGCCCGCGAGCGCATCGCACTGATCCATGCCGCACAAGGACGACTTCGTGAAGCACGGCTCGCGCTCCGCCGCGTCGAACTGCTATCTGATCCAGACGGCCCCTCTTCCTTCACACGAGGTGCAAGGGCGCTCGTCGCGGCGGAGAGTCTCAAGCCTGAGGCCAAGGATCTCATCGAGGCAATCGTCCACGATGAGATCCCGGACCCCTACTGGCCGCTCTTGCTCCTTGGCAGCGCCCGGTGGAGAACGGCTCACGGCGGGGCAGCAGCAGTGCTTGAGGAAGCCGCGCTCACGCAGATCTCGCGGAGTGTCAAGCCGCAGACGTTCGCGCGGTCCACTCTCCTGGCGATTCGGGCGAACGCGCTCATCGCAATGGGGAGACCGTCCACCGCGACAAACGAGCTCGGCGCGGAGGAGACACTAGAGACACCAGAGCTCGCGCTCGCGCGGGCAAGCGCCGAGGTGCTCTGCGGATCGCCTCTCAAAGGCGCAAGAGCGATGCGACGCCTCGCCACCAACCAGGACGTAGGCCCGAGCGTCCGCGCCGAGGCGCTCCTGATGGGTCTCTGGCCGAATCCACAGGACTCGGTCGAAGCCGGGCACACCATCCAGGTCGCTCGAGAGCTCATCGAACGCGAGGGCGTGCGCCGCGTCCTCTTGGCGGTTCCCTCGGAACTTTCGAGGCTCGTCTGTCCGGGCGAGCTATCGGCGGGAGAGCAACGGAACCCCCTGTCCGCGCCCGTGGTCCTCCGCGGAAGTGAACGTCGCGTCCTCGTCGCGCTTGCGGAGGAAGGGTCGCTCCGCGACGTCGCACACCGTCTGGGGATCTCGATGAACACGCTGAAGACGCACGCCCGCGCGATCTACCAGAAACTTGACGTCTCATCCCGTGCGGATGCCGTCCGAGTAGCCGATCGGCACGGGCTTCTCGAGCAGGGTGTCGACGATCGTTGACATCAAGCGATGTCAGATTCGTCGCGTCTCCTCGTCTTTTTAAATAGAAACCGCGCGCTGTCCGCATGATCGATGGGGAGGCGCCCTTGAGAACAGGGGAGAGATGTACGGAAACACGCCTCCGCCACCCGGCGGGCTGCTCGTCCCGGGTGGAGTCTTGGCTACGACCGGTGTAGACGGACTTAGCGCCGTCGGCATCGTCCTGGTATCACTGGGGCTTATTGTATCGGGCGCATTCGTCGCTCGCAGCGCATATCTGAAGCGCCAGGAGTCCACTATCTAGCGCTAGCCCGGCCACAAACGCCGTTGGGCCCTTCGGGGGATGGGTCCAAGCGGTCGAGATGACGGAACGTCTTCTCAGTCTTCGCTCCGGTGAAGACCGGTCTCTTCGACCTTGATTTCCTCCGATTCCACAGCAGGAAAGGAAAACAATGAGCGTCAAACTCAAGCGTGCCATCGGTGGTTCGCTGCTCACCGCGGTGATCGCCGGCGGGCTCACTCTAACTGCCGTCGCACCGGCCTCCGCTGCGACGGTCGACACAGGCGTTGTCAAGGCCGCTGTTCAGGGCGACCGACTTCAGGGGCCCTTTATCACCCGCACTACTTACCGGACTACCGGCACGCACAATCCTGCTATCGGTTCGTCCATCTGGTATTGGAACAACTTCAATCGGACCACCGAAACGGGACAGCTACGGGGAGAACAGAGGCTTGGTACGCCAGGAGTGCTTACTCCTCCCGCCTTCCAGCAGGATGTGGAGATCTGGACATTCCCTGCCCCAGGGACGACAGGTCCCCTTATGAACTCATCGGGCGAGTGTCTCATGATTCAGGGGCCCCCCGCCAACTTCTCCTCTCGTGCGTACGTCGGATCGTGTGACTCTGCAGTTCAAATTACTGTTCTCGAGGATGGCCGGATGGCCCTCGCTGACTACCCTGGCTTCTACTTGGCTGATTGGTCCGCACAAGGCGGTATGGGTCTCGGAGCTTTCACCAACGAGAGCGTGGAACGGGCGGACTCTCTGTACTTGGGTGGGCTTACGCCCGTCACCCCGGAGCCGGCGGATTGCACGGCGGGGCTGACGGGGACGATCGGCAACGTCGACCAGGCCGGGAAGTCGGCCGTCGTGTCCGGGACGGGCAAGGCGGGGGAGACGATCACGGTCACTGGTTCGCCCACGGGCCCGGTGACGGTTGTTGTCGCGGATGACGGGACCTGGTCTGCGACGGTTGCGGGTCTCGCTACGGGTGACAACACGCTGACTGTGTCCAGCAGCGACAACTGCGCCCCGGTGGAGCTGTCGGTCCTCATCGACGAGCTCGAGATCCCGGTCGCGCATCCGGCCGCTGTCGCGGGTGCGGGTGTTCTCGGGCTGGGTGCTCTGCTCATTGCGGCTCTCCGTCGCCGCGCAGCCAGCACCAACTGACATCGGTTGGTTGGCCTGCACTTGTAGGTAACACTGGGGGTGCCGTCGCGGGGACGGCGGCACCCCTGCCTGCACGTGAGTGCGTGCGGGCGAAGAGGGGAGAATTCTCATGGCGAGCGTCGCCGAAGTACACTCGATCGATCACTCACGTCGGAATCGGGCCTCGGCCGGAGCATGGGTCTTCGCGATCCTGCTCGTCACTGCCAGCGTCGGACTCTTCTTGACTCTGGATGCGTCTCAGCGCTTCGAGGCTCGCATCGCAGAGATGGCTATCGCTGCCGTGCTGGACACCGGAACCAGAATCGACGCTGACGGCACATCAGTGCTCGTCGGGCTCGGCGGACACCGCGCGTTCGCTTTGCATATCGGTATCGCCTGCAGCGTCGTCCTGCTGATCGTTCCGTTCCTGCTCGTGGCCGCCGCCATGCTGGCGAGCGGACGTGCCTCGGTATGGCGTGCGATACCCGCAGTCGTCCTCGGAGCAGCACTGCTCCTGGCGGTGAACGCTGCCCGCCTCGTGCTGATCGCTCACCTGACGATGCAAGACGGTCTCGACGGATTCGGGTGGGCACACACCGTTTATGGATCCGCCGTCGTCTTGGTCGGCCTGATCCTGGTCATTCTTGCCTTCTTGGCGGTCATGGCGATCGGGCGCCGGCGCACATTGGGCCGGGATTCGTCATCATGACCTTCTCGGCGTTCCTGTCGATGACGATCCTGTTCTCGCTGGTGATGGGAGCGCTGTTTCTCAGTTACGTCATCGCCATCGTCGTCCCGTTCCTCCGTCGCACGCCTGGAACGCCTGGCGACGCGTCCACGTTCACCTGGCATTTCGTGATCCCGTGTCGGGACGAAGAAGCCGTGATCGGCCACACCATCTCCTACCTGGAAGAGAACTTCCCCCACGCGGACGTGTGGGTCGTCGATGACGACTCGGAGGACTCCACCGCGTCGATCGTCAGGGACCGAGCCGCACGCAACCCGCATATTCATCTGATCCAACGTCGTCGACCGGAGGCTCGCCAAGGCAAGGCGCATGCGCTGAACTACGCCTGGTTGCGGATGCGCGAGATCGTCGGCGACGTCGACCTTGCCCGGACGATACTGGTCGTGGTCGACGCTGATGGGCGGCCGTCCGCCAACCTGTTGGACATCTGCGCCGGGCCTGACCTTTTCGGCGCCGAGGACATCGCCGCGGTGCAGGTCGAGGTACGCATGTCGAACAGAGATGAGCGGCGTCCGTATCCGGGCGAGGACTGGTTGAAGAACCTCGCAGCCCGCACGTTCGTCCGTATGCAGGACATCGAGTTCCGTGGACCGATCTCGGCGATCCAACTCAGCCGACGATTCACTCGAACGGTGAACGTCGGCGGCAACGGCCAGTTGGCCCGGTGGTCGGCGTTGGCGGAGATCTCGACCGAGCAGGGGCCGTGGCGCGGTGCGCTGCTGGAGGACTTCGAGCTCGGTTTGCACCTGCTGCTCGGGGGGTGGCGCAACGCCTACACCCCAGATGCGTGGGTGGACCAGGAGGCGCTGTATTCGTTGCCTCGGTATCTGACGCAGCGTGCCCGGTGGGCGCAGGGGACGATGCAGTGCTTCCAGTACCTCCCGAAGGTGTGGGCCTCCCGTCACCTGTCGAACCTGGGCGCACTGGAAGTCACCTATTTCCTGCTGCAGCCCTGGCTGCAACTGGTGGGGACGATCGTCTACCCGTGGCCGCTGATCATCATGGCCTACAACGCGATCATGTACCCGGCTCTGTTCGGCGCGTACATGCAGGCGGGCGGCGCCATTCTCCTGCTCTGCTACGCGATCATCGGGATCGGCGAGTTCGCGGTCTGGGGTTTCCTGTACCGAATCAAGAGCGAACCGGAATCCACCGTGCTGCAAGCGACGGGGTGGGGCCTGTCGTACATGCTGTACATCTACCTGATCTATGCGGTCGCGTGGAAGGCATTTCTGCAGGTCTTGCGCCGCCAGAGTGGCTGGGCGAAGACGATCCGGAACGCGGAGCAGACCAGTCCTGACCAGTTGGTGGCGAGGCTGAAGTGAACGGTGTCACTTCGTCGGAGACGCAACCGGCGGAACGCCCAACGAGCCGTCGCGATCTGCGTGCACAGCGCTCCGCAGGTGTTCTGGGGGGCAGCGAGCCGGCGGGTCCGTCTGCCTTGCCGCTGGCGCGTCCCGAGCAGGTCACGGAGACACCCTCGAGTCGTTCTTGGCGATTCCCCGCGCTCGACGGGCTCCGTGGCCTCGCAGTGGTCTCGGTGATGCTCTATCACACGAACTGGAGCCCCCGCGGGCTCTTCGGCGTCGATGTCTTCTTCGTGATCTCGGGGTTCTTGATCACTTTGCTGATGTTGCGTGAGTTGGCCGACACCGGGCGCATGCGGGTGGGGGCGTTCTTCGGCCGCCGAGTCAAGAGGCTGCTGCCGGGTCTGCTCGTCACACTGGCGGCGATTCTGGTGACGGCGTGGTTCGTCAGCGACGTTCGCGAGCTCGCGGAGATCGGCGGGCAGTCGTGGTGGGCGTTGTGGCAGGGGGCGAACTGGGCTCAGATCGCAGACGGCACAGCGTATTGGGACGCCACGGGGCAGTTCCGGCCTCTGGCGCAGATGTGGTCGTTGTCGATGACGGAGCAGTTCTATCTCGTCTGGCCCTTCCTCGTCCTCACCGCCTGGTTCTGTTGCCGCCGGCATCCGGGTGCACTGGCGATCGTGCTGGTCTTGCTTGCCGCTGCCGCGGCTCTGGTGGCTCCCTTGCTGTGGGACGGGAGCAACTCCGACCGGCTGTATCTCGGTACGGATGCTCGCGCAGTCGCCTTTGTCGCCGGTGCAGCGGGAGCTGCAGCGGTGTTCTGGATTCGTTCTCGGATATCCGGGTCTAAGAGTCCTGGCCGTGCTTCGCGCGCCGTGGTGAGCGCACTGTCCGTCCTGTCGCTGGTGGGCGTCGTCGGTGCCAGTGTGGTTGCGACGTCCTATCACGAGCCGTGGCTGTATCAGGGGGGATTGGCTTTCGTCGCAGTGAGCGCGACGGTCTTCGTTGCGACGCTGTGCTTCCCGGTGAACGTTCTGGTGCCGTTTTTCTCGTTCTCGCTGTTCCGTGGGATCGGCGTTGTCTCCTACAGTGTCTTCCTGCTCCATCTTCCCGTGTACTGGGTACTGCAGAAGCTCACTCCGACGATCGCACCGCTGACTCTGTTCTTCGTCGGTGCCACGCTGACCTGGCTGCTGGCGGCGTTTCTCCACCACGGCATCACAGAGCGGATCCGTCGTGCGAAGTGGCGGCCATGGCCGACACTGCCCGTGCTGCTGGTCGCAGTCGGACTCATCGCCGCCGGCAGCCACTACCTGCCGCTCATTCGAGCGCAGCAGGCCAGCGCTGTCGACCTGGTCCCTGACACGTCTGGCGGCCTGGAGATGCCTCCGGGGATGGAGGGCGGTCGCCCTCTCGTCGTGACGTTGGGTGACTCGTTGGCGAACGATCTGGCCGCAGCGCTCATCGGCCACGGCAACGAGTCCGTCGCTGTCGTGGATGGGGGGCAGGGCGGCTGCGGGATCATGCCCGCGACGAAGGTGCGCGCATCCAGTGGATACGAGTGGGACACGACCGCATGCCCCGACTGGCGTACAACGTGGGCTCAGACCTTGTCTGCACAACCCACTGACGCGGTGGTTGTGCACCTTGGGTGGGACGCCAGTGACCAGTTCATCGATGGTCGTTGGTTGAGCCCGAAAGATCCCGAATACGTGTCGCGATACTCGGAGTTGCTCGACGAGGTCGTCGACCTGGTGCATGAGGACGCTCCGGCGGCACGTATCGTGCTTGTCGCTGATCGTCCCACGAACGGCATCATCACCGATCCGACCGTGACGGCCGCATACACGTTGCTGCTCCAGCAGGCAGCGGACCGTCATCCCGAGGTGCGGCTGGCCGACATGGGTGTCGCATTGTGCGGAACGGGCACGTGCCGCACCACCGACACGGCGGGTCGGGAGCTGTTCCTGAGTGACAACGTGCACCTCACACCGGCAGGCAAGGACTTCTTCGCGCCCTGGATCGAACAGGCGCTCCGAGATGCGCTCGTCGAGCGTTGACCTACGAAAGGCAATATCAGTGACCACTGTTCCCGCTCTCGGTGACATCGCCGTAGTGCTCGGCACTCGTCCCGAGATCATCAAGCTCGCGGAGGTCATCCGCCTCCTCGGCCCTCGCGCCCGGGTCATCCACACGGGCCAGCATTGGGACGAGGGGATGGCCGGTCAGTTCTTCGAGGACTTCGGTATCGGTGAACCCCATGTCCGGTTGCGCACGATGGGCGGCGCCCCGCGAGGCATGCAGGTGGCGCTGGGAACAGCTGAGCTTCTCAGTCATTTCTCCGCGGCTCCGCCTGCCGCAGTGATCGTCCAAGGAGACACGAACTCTGTGTCCGCAGGAGCCCAAGCGGCGAACTATCTCGGGATCCCGGTCATCCATGTGGAAGCAGGGTTGCGGTCCAGAGATCGCCAGATGCCCGAGGAGATCAACCGTCTGGTGGTTGGGGTCCTCGCTGACCTTCATTGTGCTCCCACGGAGGCCTCGGCGAACAACCTTCGCCGGGAGGGAGTTGAGGAGGACCGGATACTTGTGACCGGGAACACCGTTGTCGAGGCGGTTGAGCGCAGCCTTCGTCTACTGAATGATGACGCGTGGGCGATCCCGGGTGAGCCATATGTGCTGGCGACGATTCACCGCCCGGAGAACACGGATGAGCCCGCGGCGTTGCGGCGCATTCTCCGGGACCTGCGACGCACGGGGCTGCGTACGGTTCTCGCGATCCATCCGCGGACGGCCGCCGCCGTCGAACGGCATCGGCTAGGCGGCGAACTCGCGGGGATCGATGTTCGCGCCGCGGTGCCGCATGACGGCTTCCTTGCTCTGGCTCGTCGGGCCTCGCTGATCGTCTCCGACTCTGGTGGTGTACAGGAGGAAGCAACGGTCTTGAAGAAGCCGCTGCTCGTGGTTCGGCGTTCTACCGAGCGTCCCGAGGCGGTCGATGCTGGTTTCGCGAGGTTGGTTACCCCGGATGACGATTTGCTCCGTGTGGCCCAGGAGATGCTGCTGTCCGGTGTCCGTGAGCGTCTCGCACGCACACCGTCACCGTACGGTGACGGGACAGCTAGCGCCCGCATTGTCGACGCTGTTCTTCGGCTGGTTGACCACGACTAGGCCGATAGCACCGCTCTTCGAGGAGGGATCCAGAATCTGGGTCCCTCCTCGTCCTCTTTAGTGTGTGCCATCACAGGGCTCCGTCGAGTGTCGGCTGAGCCACGGCACTGGCGCACGACTATCGGACAGGTATCCAGGGGGGAAACCGATGAAAAGACAACGACGTACCGCTCGAGTAATTGCCACGACCATGGCCACGGCAAGCGCGATCGGAGCCTTGAGCGCTGCCGGATGGATGACAGGTTCAGTCGCATTCGGAGCGACCGGACCGAACGGTGAATGCCTGATCAACGCCGTAGTGGCGGAGGACATCACGCGCTCGTACTCGGACGCCAACCTGGTGGACGCGAAGGGGCAGATTCAAGACGCGGTGCAGAGCTTCGTGGGATCGGCGTACCCGGTCACGCTTGGAATCACCAGCTTTGGCCAGATCGCGCCCTTGCCATCGGCGCCGTCGATGCTGGACGTGGAGGTCTCGTCTCAAGACGGTGCTGACCAGCTGAAGCAACATGTCGGAGGATACGAGTTCGACGCGGACATGTCGGGGTACACGAACTGGCAAGCAGGTCTGCGAGATGCGTTCGAGAAAGCCAAGCAGCAGGGAGCGGACACGGTCGTGTTCGTCACTGACGGGGTACCGAATGTGTACACGGATGCTGATGGAAACGACGTCGGTGTCGGCGGGTGGGGTCGTTTCGACCCTGAAGCCGCCGAAGCTGCCGGGGCGGTGGCCGATGAGATACGCGCCGCCGGGATGCATCTCGAGACAATCTTCATCCGCACCGACCGGCCCGGTTTCCATGGTCTCGATGACCCGCTCTACCCGACGTCGAACGACCAGGTTGAGCAGGCCATGCAGAGCCTGCAGGATGGTTGGTCGATTGACAGGGTCATCACCATCGCGGAGCTCGCGGACGAGATGCGCGCCCGTGCTGCAGCTGCCTGCACGCCGAGCTTGACGCTCAGCAAGTCTCACGGGGACGTGGAAGACGTAAACGGCAATGGGCTCGTCGACGCCGGTGACCGAGTCGTGTTCGCGTTCACCGGTCGCAACGAGGGCGATCTTCCGCTGAATGGCGTCTACGTCACCGATCCGCTGCTGGAGAAGCTCGGCGTCCCGCTGGTGGAGGGCGGGCTCGTCGGCGATCTTGCGCGGGGCGAGGAGTACCGCGTGGAGTCGCTTCCGTACACGCTCACGGAACAAGACATGATCAACTGCGGATTCGTCAACAAGGCGTCGGCGCGAGGCGACAGCATCAAGGGATGGATCGAATCGTGGGATGACGACTCCGTGCAGGTGGACACTCGGCCCGGGGTGTCCATCGCCAAGGAAGCCGGCACTGTGCAGGACACCAACGGCAACAAGGTTCGCGGAGACGCTGGCGACTCGATCACCTGGAACGTGACCCTTACCAATACCGGCAACGTGCGCTGGACGGATGCCGTGGTCGTTGACGAGGCGCTGGATCGCGCTGGCCTGGCGTTGACGCCCGAGCGTGCTTGGGACGGGTCGCTTGACGCCGGGGAGTCAATTCGATTCGCGTCAGACCCGTACATCCTGACCGTTGACGACGAGAAGGCAGGAGAAGCACGTAACACCGTCCTCGTCACGGCGCCCTCCGTGTGCGGGACGCCGCTCGAGGCCACAGCTGACGCCGTCGTAAAGACGACCAAAGCGCCTGAACCCACCCCGACCCCGACGCCGACCCCGACGCCGACGCCGACGCCGACGCCGACGCCGACCCCGACCCCGACGCCGACGCCGACTCCTTCCGAGACCCCGTCGACACCGGTAGTACCCGCCGAAGAGCAGAAGCCGCGTGCATTCACCGGGAATCCGCTCGCCGGAGAGGATATCTCCTGGCAGGTCCTCCTCGGTGTCGGTGGCTTGTCCATCGTCGCGATGATCGTCATGGCGCGGGAGAGGCGACGGGAAGAGGAAGATCGAGGAGAGCGATAGCACCCATGTTGGGGGCACCGTTCTGGTGCCTCCAACATCTCATCTCTCGGGTAGTAGGAGAAGTCGTATGGCTGGGGCGCGCA
The DNA here is from genome assembly GCF_021172025.1 of Microbacterium resistens. Taxonomy (NCBI): domain Bacteria; kingdom Bacillati; phylum Actinomycetota; class Actinomycetes; order Micrococcales; family Microbacteriaceae; genus Microbacterium; species Microbacterium resistens. The sequence goes on along the minus strand of NZ_CP082781.1, from coordinate 2,004,227 downwards.
CTGATCGCCGCACGTCTCGAGTAGCGGTAGTCGTCCTCTGCGTTGTCTTGCTCGGAGTCTCGATCTCTTTCATTGCACTCGGAATCGTGCGAGGGACTGAGAACGTGTCACGCACTCACGTTCTCGAGGCGTTGAAAACACCGGCACCCTTTGACGTGTCCGCTGCTCCTGTAGTCACGGCAGGTCCCGCCGCGGTCGAACCTCCCGCTCCGAACACTCTGGTCGATGCAGATGGGTCCCTCCACGTTGGCCTCGTGACGACGGGGCTCGATGAGGCCGGGGACTTTGAGATCCCCGCTCCCGAGCGAGCAGGCGTCTTCACCGGTTCAGCGCCGCTGAACGCTGATCGGGGCAGCACGTTGATTGCCGGTCATGTGGTGGATCGCGCTGGTGCTTTGGCTCCGATGGCGCAGCTGGCTCTCCTGGGGGCGGGTGATGTAGTGTCCACCGCTGACGAGACCGGTCAACGACGGGACTGGGTCGTGGTGGCGTCCGAGGTCGTCCCCCGAGACGGACTTCGTCCCGAGATGTGGCAACAGGATGGCGACCGCAGGCTGGTGCTGATCACGTGCGCGGGACGGCTCGACGACAGCACGGGGGCGGTAGAGTTCGTCGACAATCTGGTTGTCACCGCTGTGCCTGCCGGATGAGACAACGCAGAGGCAGAAAGGACGTCGTCGCGGGACTGTCTCGGGCGCTACAGATCGCGCAGAGCGCGTCGGCTGGGAACCCCGTGGCCCCGCATGTCGCCGGCCAACTCGCGGTCTTCGCAGATGGCGATTCCGTCCTGGTGGAGGAATGCGCGCGGTTGTTGAGCGCTGAGCAACTTCGCGGGGATGCGGTTCTACCGGATCCGCTACCCCTACCCCCGAACAGGCGAGTACCGATTCTCAAGGAGCTTTCCAAGGCCCAGCGGCGCCTGCTGTTGTTCTTTGCGCTGGACCCTGCTGCTCCTGTGCTCGATGTTGTGGATGCCGCGGGTGCAGACGTCGATCTATTGTTCGCGAGTGGGCTGTCCGGCCTTCTCTCCATCGACGGCGGCCAGCCGCCTTTTGCTAAGGAGTCGGTTCGAGCATGTCTGCTGCGTGATGCAACGGAGTATGAGCGACGCTCCGCTCTCGATGCGCTGGCTCGCGTGGCGAAGAGACGCGGCCGTCACTTGGCGTCGGTTGCGCATCGGTTCGCCGCTCACCCAGAGCAACGTCACGCCCTCGCGGGCCCACTGCTCACGCTCGCTGACGATCTGTTAGCCGGTGGTGACGCTGCGGGTGCCTATCGTGCGGCACGGGCGGCCGCGGCAGCCGCGGGATCAGCGCGCGCCTGGGGGATGGCGGCGATCGCTGCATTCTGGTGCGGTGCTTTCGAGGACGCCCGGCACGCCGCCCAGTCCGCACTTGATACGACCTATCCACAAGCCATGGCGGACGTGATAGACACCATGGCGCTTCTTCGTTCCGGCCCTGATGGTGCGTTCTTCACGGAGGCCGAGGCAACGCAGATGTTCAGCACGCTAGAGGCAGTGGCCCGCTCGCATGCAGATCTACGCCTCGTCGTGAGCTTGCGTCAGGTGTACCTCACGGCCCATTTCGATCCTCGGTCTGCGGATGTCTTGCATGCGAGAGTGCTGCTGGGTGGCCTGGAAGCGGATGAACTCTCCCCGCTTGCCGAGGCGTTGCTGGTGGTCTCACAACTCACAGCGTTGATCCTGGATGGGCGACACGAGCATGCCGCGTCCCTCCTGATCGGGGCGGCGGGGCGCTTGCCGCTCGTTCGCCCTTGGTGTGGCCTAGTGATCCGTTACGCACAAGCCTGTCTCGGGAAAGCGGGCATTGACAACATGCTCGTTCAAGCGTTTGCAGACATCGGCCCAGCGGCACCATTCTCAGAGGACCGCACCTCGTGCGCCCCTCAGTTCCAGAACTGGCCGACACCACTCGCGGCGAAGGCGGTTCTTCTCACTCCTGCAGGAGTTGCCGTCGACGCAACGACTGGTCTGCCGCCGTCTGTGGCTTCGCTCTCTGCGCGTCAGCAAGACGTCCTCGACTTAGTGCTGCAGGGATTGAGTAACAGGGAAATCGCGACGCGCCTGGCTCTCTCGCCACGCACCGTCGAGGTGCACGTCACGAAGATCCTCCGTCGATTTGGGGTTTCGACACGCCTGGCACTGGTGGCGCTCCATGCCGCCCAAGCGCTCTGACTCACGCTGCGCCACCACGCCTGGCGTAGGGCTGTGCCGCATCCGTGCGTCTACAGAGGGCTCCCGACATTCAATATGAACTTTCGGAGAGGTACCCATGAGGAGAAGAGGGCGTGACGCGTCACCAGCGCACAGACGGTGGCTGTCCAACTCGGGATGCTGACGTTTCCGCACGGTGTTGACGGGGCGCTGGTCAGCGTCACGGCGGCACCATCAGGCGTCGCGCGAGCAGTCACTGCCAGAACCCCGTCCATCCACGCACGATACCGAGCCCACTCAATCCGGTGACTCCGCGAGTCCGAGGACCACGAGCCGCGTCCAACGTTCGCGGGGAAACGCCGGGGCCAGCGGCTTGTCTGCCAGAGCTTCGTCAGGCGTTCTCGGCAGCCCAGAGATCAGGCCCAAAGATCTCGTAGTGGATCCGTTCGGCGGGGATGCCTCTGGAGAGGAGGGTGGTGCGCATCGCTTGCATGAAGGGCAGCGGCCCGCACATGAAGACGCGGGCATTCTCCGGGAGGACGGTGTCGCTGAGGTCCATGCGTCCTGCGCGTGCGGGACGCAGCGTCGGTGCGCTTTCGGCCCCTTGCTCGTACCAGTTCTGTGCGTGGGCGTCCGGCATAGACAGGACCTGGCGGCGGAGCGAGGCATAGAGAGGGTGTGCCGCGTGGGTGGTGTCCGCGTGGTAGAGCCGTACCGTTCGCGCGTGCTGGCGGCGGGAGACATCCTCGAGGATCGCCGCGATCGGGGTGATGCCGATGCCGGCAGAGATGAGCACGAGCGGCTGGTCCGAGTCGTCCAGGACGACATCGCCTGCGGGCTGTGAAAGGTCAAGCTCCGTCCCGGGGGCGGCGTTCATATGCAGCCAAGTGGAGATCTCTCCCGGGGGAGTGGTGGCTGTGCCCTGCACGCGCTTGATTGTCACGCGTAGCGAGTCTCCCCTACGTCCGGACGAGATCGTATACTGCCGGGCCTGCCGCCGGCCGCCGGGGAGATCCACAGCGATCGAGACGTACTGTCCGGTGGCGTGTTCCGGTGCGGTTCCCTCGAGAGGCGCGAGCACGAGCGAAAACACGTCCTCCGATTCTTCGAACCGCTCGACGACGCGGTAGCGCCGCCATGGCGTGGCCGGATCAGTGCCGCCGCGGCTGTAGAGGAGGGCCTCCTCCGCGATGAGACCCGTGGCGAAGAGCCAATAGACCTCGTCCCATGCCGAGCGGACCTCTGCTGTCACCGCGTCACCGAGCACAGCGCCTATTGCGTCGAGAAGATGCCGTTGGACAATGAGATATTGCGCGGCGGAGATCCCGAGCGACACGTGCTTGTGCGCGATGCGACGTAAGACCGGAGCGAAGTCCGGGGCCATCGGATCGATGAGGTGCGTCGCGAATGCCACAATGGAGCGCGCGAGCGCCCTCGGCTGCTCGCCGGCCGCCTGATTCGCCTGGTTGAAGACGTTGAGGAACTCAGGGTGGGCGGCGAACATCGACGGGTAGAACACCCGGGTGATCTCATCCGCATGTGCGGCAACCACCGATGCCGTGCGGCGGACGATGGACTCGGACGCGGACGACAGGTGCATAAGGGGTTTTCCTTCGCTAGTGCGGACCTCGGACGGAATCGATCTTCGGCGATCTTCCGGTCCGCCTGCCTCCGCGTTGGCCGGTTCAATTGCGGTGACCCGGCATTGAGGCGGGGGCAACCTCGAACGCCTACACTGCTGGCGTGCCCCGTCCCGCTCACGCCTACCGCTCCATTTCGCAACCGGCCCGGCTGCGGCTGCTACACGAGATCCAGCGGCACCCAGGCGTTCTCGCCCGGGATCTTGCCGATCGACTTTCAACCCCGATCAACACCGTGCGCGATCACCTCGCCGTGCTCGTCAGGGAGGGACTCATCGTCGGTGAGCCGCAGCATCGGGCGACCCGCGGTCGTCCCGCGATTGCGTACCGCACAGTAGTGGACCATACGGAGAGCATCCCGGCGGCGAGGAGGATCACCGATGCCGAACGTCGCGGAGCGCTCCTGCGTGCAACCATTGGTGGGGCTCCTCGCCGGCCCGCGCTCGACGAGGATGTCCTCCGCCAACTGGATGTCGTCTATGAGCACCTCGACGAAGTGGGTCTGCAGCCCCGCATCGACGAGGATGCGCTCACCGTCGAGCTCACACCTTGCGCGCTCTATGCCGCCGACGACAACTACGAGACGGCATGCCAGGTCCACGCGTGCCTCGTTAGGGATCTCTTGCGTCAGACGGCAGGTCCGCTCGTCCTGAACGAAGTCGTGCCCTTCTTCTCCCCGTCGCTCTGTCTTCTCACGCTCCGGCACGGGCGGGCTGAGGAAACCCCGGCCGGTGCGGGATGAGGGGCAGCTATTAGGCTGTCACAGAGACACAACCCCGCTTAGCGCGGAACGGAAGCGATGGCAACCCGCCGCTGATCGAGCAGATCAAGCGCGGTCTCAATGCAGCGCGCGGACTGGCTAACATCGACGCGCGCGACCGAGAAGGCGGCGACGACAAGTCCGGTCACGGCATCCGCGAGGCACGAGGCTGCAGGGACGTCCAGTTCAGGACGGCGAGCGAGGATGCCTGATTCCAGCGCGCTGTGGAGTTCGGAGAGGTAGTCACGGATAGCGCGAGTGATCTGTGGATCGTTCGCGAGGGCTGACCGTGCCGTGTTGACGAGCAGGCAGCCCTGGGACGCCGCCATCGACTCCCCAGTGCGGAACATCGCATGTAGCTCGCTGAGGTAGGTCGCGATCGCGTCGACAGCGATAGCCCCGACCGCCAATGGCCGCAGACGCGGACGAACAACCTCCTCAAGATAACTCTGCACGGCTTCGTCGAAGAGTCCGCGCTTGGAGCCGAAGGCGTTATAGATGCTCGAACGACTCAAACCCGTGGCCATCTCGATGTCGGCGATGGAGGAGCTCTCGTATCCCGTACTCCAAAACAGGTTGCGAGCGGCGCGGACGACCGCTTCGCGATCGAAACTCTCAGGGCGGGCCATGGTGCTCCTCGTATTTGGAACGATCGGTACAGTATAAGCTTGGAATGTTCAGTACAGAATTGGAGCACGCACATGGTCATCGCAGGATTGACGCTCGCCGCTGCGGCGGCACTAGTCCACGTATACATCTTTTCAATGGAGTCGATCACCTGGACGACGGCCCGCACGCGTGCAACCTTCGACACGACCGAGCAGGAAGCGCTCGCGACCAAAGAGCTGGCCTTCAATCAGGGCTTCTACAACCTGTTCCTCGCCATGGCGACCCTCCTCGGCCTGGTGGTATTCGTTACCGGGAACACGACGGTCGGTGCGACGCTCGTCTTCACCGGGAACGGCTCGATGGTTGCGGCCGCCTTGGTGCTCTTCCTCTCCAGCCCCGGGAAGCGGAGTGCCGCGCTGAAACAGGGAGTGATTCCGGCCCTGGCGCTGATCGGGCTAGCGGTCGGCTTGGTCCTCTGACGTCCGAGGGGGATGCCGAAAGTGGAGTGCGGCACCCGTTGGGTGGGTGCGTCAGCCGGTGTCGGAGTCGAAGGCGTGCCTTCGGGTACGGAGGCTCCGGTCGGCACTGTCAACTGGTGCGGATATCCTCGCCTGTCCCGACCTTCTCTGCTGAGTCCCGGTAGGGGAACCCGTGGGCGACGAGCCAGTCGCTCATCTCCTGGCGCCCGCCGAGCTCGGTGACGAAGTCCGCGTCCAGCCACGGCTTGTAGATCCGCAGGCGCGGGTTCGCGAGCAGGCCGTAGCGGTAGAACCGCTCGATGTCGTTGCCCTTGTAGGTGGAGCCGTCGCCCCAGATGTCGACGCCGTCCTCCTTCATCGCGCGCACGAGGAGGGTGCCGGTGACGGCGCGTCCGACCAGTGCAGTAGGGGCAGGCCGCAACGCGAGATCCACGAGGGCGATGGCGACGTGTTCGCCTGCGCCCCGACAACGGTCAGTTCCACATCACGGCGCACATTGGCTGCCAAATCCGCCTTGGGGACAGTAGGTGCGGACCCGGCGAAGTAGTTGAGGACTTCTTCGCTGTCGAAGGTTGAGGGTCTTGCGACGTCGATGACGACCGTGGCGCTCTCTATCGCGGCGTGGAGCCCCTGCCTCGTCCTGACGCTCACGCCGGCGGCCAAGACTCCGGGGCCCGAGGCGTGGAGGCTCCTCAAGAGCTTCGTTCCGGTCTGATCGGTTCCGCCGATGACAACGACATTCTCCACGGGTACTTCGTCGGTCGCTGCTTCCGGTCTGTCTATCTTGCCCGGTGGAGGAGCACGCGCGCTCTGTGGGGAGATCCCGCGTCCTATCCATCGGCCTCGTACGGTACTCGTTCGGCATCGTGCGACTCTGGTGCAGATGAGGTTGACGTCCGACGCGCCCGTGCTTCTTCGTCGGTGGAGCCTGGCTTTTCGGGTCCTACGGCACTGGCGGAGCGCCAACGGCTACTCGCGCGTGCGATTCGTGAGAGGGAGGTGGATGAGAGGGAGCAGCTCGCCAGAGTCATGTAAGGGGTGGGCGAGCACCCTTGCACGGAGAGTCTGCTCTTGCTGCGCTCGGCACCCGGCAATATTCTGGTGGGCGACGGCGAGCATGCGTGGAGAGGTTTGCCGGGTTTCCCAGGGTTGACCCCAGCGGCCCTCGGGGAACGTGGCCCCGACTGCACGGCTCCCGCAGCTGCGTTGGGGCCACACCAATGCGACGTCTGAGCGTTCTTCCGTGGGCTTAACGGGCTCGGTCATGGTCGTTCGATCGTGCTTGAGTTCAGAAATGGGCTCTGCGGCTCGTCGTCTGTCAGCCAATGGCGGACCATTGCGGGGACTCCAGACTGTTCCTAGGTCTTGGCCATGACCGGATCGCAGTGAATCAGAATGCCGCCGGTAACACCTGCAGCGAAGTCCCGTGTATGGCGACAACGATGGAAGAACTCGGCGGAGGCGCGGCGGTGGTGGGCGAGCGGGGGATGGCGCGCCATGGCCCGTCTGGAGAACGTGGTCGGCAATATGGTAGGAGCGACGTACCGCGACGAGCGGCGGCCCTCGCGGGCGCGATGGCGGCACGCATGCAGAGCGGTCGATCCCGGCCCCCGCCGGCGGACGAACCGGTGGATTCCTGGTCGGTCAGCGAGGCAGGCTACTTAGGCCTCAACATGGCGATCGCAGCGTCCGCGATCAGTGACACAGCTCGACCACATCCGTGCGGCGGTCAGGCCACCTGAACCGCGGCACGGACGAGGTCGACCGGCACGCTAGTGGGGAGTCCTGATGCGTAGAGGTAGAGCTGCGTCGTCACGTAAGCGCGCAAAGTGCTGACGATCGCGAGTCCGACGACCAGTACGACAAGGCCGGTTGCAATGAGCAGGAGGCCGATGATCTCTTCGCTGATGCCGCCCACCCCTCCGGTGGTGGTGCCGAGCGCGAGAACGACCGAGCCGGCGACGACGAGCAGGATCGTCCCGAGGACCACGGGAAGCAGGACGAAGCCGAAGCGGACGGTGACGCGGATGGCACTGCCCCAGGTGTGCTTGAGGAGGCTTGCGGACTTCTTGACGGCGGTGAACGGTCGGCGCCCTTCCGCGACGACGACGGGCAGCGCGAGGAAGGTGGCAGCGGACCATGCTAGTTCACCGGCGACCGAAACGATGCTACTGAAGATGTTGTTCTTGTCTCGGATGAGGGAGAGGACGACATCGACTGTCGCGACCATCAGACCCCACAGCAACAGTGGCCCGAAGCGTGCCCTTGCCCCGGCCAGTGCCGTGGTGATCGTCGGTTGACCTCCTTCGGATTGCTGTAGCGCTGCGCTGACTACCGCTCCTTGAAAGAACGTCGCGACCAGTGTCGCGGGGATGCCGCCGAGGATCACACTCACGGTGAGAACGATCGTTCTGGTGTGGTCCTCCGGTACTTGGGCGCCGAGAATGAAGCCTGGGACTACCACAGCCAGAAATAGAACGGTCGCCGCGAATCCTCCGAGCAAGGGGAGCGCGGCAACGCTCCGGGCTGCCTTGAGCTGACGCCAGGACTCTCGGACAAGCTCTCGTCCCGTGGGCGACGTTGAGCGGCGAGCGGGGTGTTCCTGCGTCATGAGTTCTCCAGTAGGTGGGGGAGTCGACGGGACGCGGCCAAGCAGCCTGGTGACTTGAGCCACGGGACCCAACGTCGACCGTTGGGGCTGGTCTTAGCGCTGCTTGCGGAAGTAGGTGTTCGAGGCGGGCAGCCAAAGCAGTACGAGGGCGACAACCGAGATCACTCCGGCGATGACAGCCACGACATCGGGGTCGCGCACGACGCCCCACAACGAGAGGACCTCGAGGATCGTTACCAGGATTCGGGCCCAGTTCTTGCCTCGCAACATGGGGAACAGGAAAATGAGCTCCAGCAGAATCACCAGGCCCGTGAAGACCTCAGCAACCACGAAGATCGTCGTGAAGGCGGCCGCAGCCTCGGCATCGGAGTTCGCGGCGAGCGCGGCGGGGAACTCGAGGATCGCGATGATCTGGAGTACCGCCTCGTAGACCAGTCCGAGGAGTAACAGCCAGAACCCGACGGTGACGGTCAGTGGACGTGCCGGCGAACGAGGAACAGTCGATGACATTGGTGTCCTTTCCCTAAGGGGCTCAGTCGTAATAGTGGCAGACCAGTGTGCCGCGCATCGCGCGACTCCTCCGGGAGCGCGCCCGCGGGCGCGCTCCCTAACGGCGGCCAGGTCCGTCCGCGCGGCGAGGACACCGCGAAGTGGGTCAATCGCGACGCTTACGGGTTACCCCGTATGTCCTTGTGGCGTCCTCACTGCCGAGCCTGAGGAACATTCGGATCCGTGTCGCTTTACTTGGCGAATCCGCTCGAAGTGAAGGGTTTCCTAGAGGAGGAGACCGGTGCGCAGGGGACAACCAGTAGCCAGTGTCGTGCCGTTTGTTCGCCGTCTACGAGGAAGTACGTATGACCTCGGTGCAGGTGCGCAGGAATCACTGGGGCCCTGCGTACGCGACCCGCAACGGTGAGCAGTGTCGTGGGAGCACCGCGGCGGGGGAGCGGTCGATTCGTTGACCGGGGAAGCCGCGTCGCCCGTGACCAAGAAGGAGACGCAATGCGCATCAGCAAGATGGCGGCGGGAACGGCGCTTTTCGCCGTGCTGGCCCTCGCCGGCTGTTCCACCTCGGCACCGGGGGGGGGGGGGGGCAGACCCCTAAGCCGACGGATACAGCCGCGGAAACGCCCACCGAGACCCAGAAGCCGAGGGCCGAAGAGGACGCCACGCCCGGAGAGTGCCCCGCTCTCACCGCCGGGGGGCACGATCGAGGCCGAAGAGTTCATCGACTGCGCCAAGGAGGCTCGACGTGAGTCCGCCGGTTACGCAGCGAAGGCGACTGCGGGGACGGAGGCGAGCACCATGAAGGTGAGTCCTTCTGACGGGGCATACTCGCTTGAGAACGAGCTCGGCTCCACCATCCGGATCGGTGACCGCGTCTGGGTAAAGCCCACCGGCGGTGACTGGGTCGTGGGAGATCCCACCTCGTCGGACGAGAAGGTCGCCGCCCTCAGCTCGGGAGCTCAATCGATCGAACAGTTCGATCCCACCAATCGGTTCACCATTGCCAAGGGAACACTCAACGTCGTTGGAACACAAGAAGTGCTCGGGCAGCAGGTCTTCGTGATCACCGGAAGGCACGAAACGGCCGGTACGACGGTCGAGCTCTCCATGCAGGTCACGCCGGACTATGCAGTCCTGGGAATCACGGAGACCACTGCCGACGTGACCACGATGACGGAAGTCATGGAGTGGAACAAGAAGCAGGACATCCAGGCTCCCATGTGAGCCGAGCGTGTGCCGCCGAACCGGCGGCCGCCTCCGGACAGCCGCCGGTTCCCCTGCTTGGGGTGACTCCTTCTGACGTGACCTACGGGTAACGCCGTAGCCGGCCGACAGGGCAGATCGCGTGTCGAGGGGAGCCTGTGAGCGCGCGATCGCTGATCGGGCATGATCGCGCTATGACTACGGCTGCTGATCGTCTGGCGTTTCATCGACTGAGCCTGGTGCGTCCTCGGAATCGGTGGTGGGCGCCACTGGTGGCGGGCGTGCTCGCCGTGGTGGTCTACGCCGTGCTCTTCGTCGTCTTGCTACTCGTGTCGGCGGTCCTGCCGCCGGAGGTGACCGGGGCCGGGGCGTTGTCCGAGGACTGGTGGTCGGAGGCCGCGGACCTCGAGACGGATCCGTTCGGGCTGAGCGACCCTGTCGTGTTCGTGTGGACGATGGCCCTCATCATCCTGTTGCTTCCGGCGACGCTTCTCGGCTCTCGCCTCGCGCAGGGGCGCGGGGTGGGGCTGTTGTCGTCCGTGGCGGGTCGTATCCGGTGGCGGTGGATGGGGCGGATGCTCGCTCTTGCTGCGGTGCTCATGGTGGCGCTCGTCGCCGTGCAGGTCGTCATCACCCTTGCCCTCGGGGAGCGCATCGACGTGAGGTGGGACCGGCCGGGACTCGCATGGACGCTGGTGCTGATTGTGCTGCTGATCCCGCTGCAGGCCGCAGCCGAGGAGTATGTGTTCCGCGGCTACCTCATGCAACTGGTCGGTCGGTGGCTGAAGCACCCGGCTTTCGCCGTCCTCATCCCGGTGCCCCTGTTCGTGCTCGGGCACACCTATGACGTCTGGGGTTCGCTCGGGGTTGGGATCTTCGCCGCGCTCATGGCGTGGATCACCTGGAGGACCGGCGGACTGGAGGCCGCAATCGCGCTGCACGCCGTGACCAACCTCAACGCAATGATCATCCCCGCGTTGGGCATCAGCGAGGCGACGGCGACGACCGTCAATCCGGTCGACCTGCTCTGGACCCTCCTGCTCGACGGCGTGTTCACGGTCCTCGCCCTCCTCTGGGCGAAACGCTCGGGTCTGACGTGTTCACGGGCCTCCAGCTCCGCCGTCGAGCGGAGTCCCCGGGCGCCTGAACTGCCAGGGACTCCTCTTGCTCCAGGTCAGCGGATCGACCTCCCCATGCCGGACGCGAACGCGGATCAGGCCCGCGAAGGTCGGCCATGAGGATCTCGTGCTTGGCTATCGCCGCCCGGACCGGCAACGATCGATGAATCGACGAGTGGGTCCCGCGTCCGCATCCAGGGGCTGTCCGCCCGCGGATCGGACCGTGTCCCGCTCGCTGCGAATGACGACACAGACCGGGCAGACCTACTGCATGTCAGCGCCGTCGAGACACTCAGCAGCGCGCGGCGCGTGATACCCAGGTTCGATGTGAACGTCATCCGCTTGGCGGACTCGGGCTACATCGCGTGCCGGACGACAGCCGCGTTGACGGTCCGTAGCGTTGAGGCATGCGCCAGAGAACACGTCGGTCCCTGCTCGTCTCGTCCGCTCTCCTCGCCCTCGGAGGGGCTTCGGTAGTCCTGACAGGGTGTAGCGACCTGAACAGCATGCTCACTCACCGGGAGACCGTCGAATACTCCGATCTCAAAGATGCTGCGGCACGTAAGAGCGACTACTTCGCGTTGAACGTTCCGGAATGGGTGCCAGCGGATGCGACCTCGATCAAGATCACAATCCGCACGGACGGCCCGGGCTATCTGCTGAGGTTCCGATCAGAAATAGGGCTCTCGGATATTGCCGGGTGTGCGGCAGCATCGGAGGAACCGCCTGTGTCCCCGGCGATCACTGCGGATTGGTGGCCGGAGGAACTTCCTACGGACGGACGCCTTCAGTGCGGTAACCGCGACATGGAGATCGCGCACGATAAGAACGTCTGGTACGCGTGGACGGGGGACACCGCCGGGGCATAATGCCGACAGCCATCGGGCTCACCCGAATCATCGTCGGGCGAGCCCGTTTGCACGACCCCAGGGCAACAGCTGCAACCGTACGGCGCTTTGGGAGCATGGTCCGAGCTCGTCGATGTGCTTCGGGGAACGAGGTGAACGCTTCGACGTAGGCGAGCGGTACTTGGTCCAATTGGCGAGACGCCGTAGTGCGGTACGAAGGCGCTCCAGTAGATGAGCTTTCGTAGCCGCGACGCGAGGCGTGGCGTCGCGCCGCTGATCGGATATCCACCCCAGCTGTGGCTGACCAGGATCAGGTCGTGGAGATCATTGCTCTCGACTCCGTGGACGACGTCCTCGAGACTGTACCCTTGTGGGTCCGCGCCGTCGGCGAGTCAGGAAGAGTCGGGGCGAGGACACAGCATCCGGCCTTGCGCAGTTCCTCGGCGACGGGTCGCTACGTTCCCGGGGCTTCTATCTGTCCCCGAGGCGGCGAGACCGAACCGTCCCGGTGCTCCCGACCGCACGAACTCGCCCGCCAGAGTCGTATCGACATGCAATATGCGCGCGTCGCTTCGCACGTTCGGACGACGGTTTCAGCGAGTCATGCGCCTACCTGGATTGGGTTGCTGTCTATGTAACCAACAGGCGGAAGACAGTGCTTGGGTTCTCGCGGGGACATCATGAGGAGGCGAGTACCGGTCGGTTGTCACGGACTGCCGTGACCTGCTTCTCCAGGGCGTCGGCGGGGCCATGAAGCTAGCGCTTTCTCGGATCGCTTGTGGCGTGTTCTGAAGGAGTGCGAGACGGCGGAGCGCGCCCGCCACGGCTATGCAGACGTGCCCAGGCGTGCCGAGGCCACAGGGTGACGGAAGGGTTCGCCTCGATGATATCGGTGCACCTCGGCGATCGCTGCTGCTCCGAGGCGCCGTACTTCGGATCCCTGCGAGCCGGCGATGTGAGGGGTGATGAAGGCTCCTGGAGCGGTGAGGCGCGGCGCGCCAGGGTGAAGGGGTTCTTGGTCCGTGACGTCGAGCACGGCACGCAGGCGTTCTCGACGCAACTCGTGGAGGAGTGCACGTTCATCGACGAGCGATCCGCGGGCCGTGTTTATGAGCGTTGCACCGTCGCGCATGACAACCGAAACGGCGTGGCCGAGCTCCCGAGTGAGGATCAGATCGGCCGTCTGAGTGAAACGCGGGACCCCGAGCGGCGCGAAGTAGTTCGCTTCGTGACTCACGGGACGCAGCTGCACGCCGGACGCGGCCAGTGCCACGGGGTAGCGGCTGTGCACGTGCACGACCCCGCCAATGTCCGGACGGGCCGTCATGATTTCGGTGTGGATTGGATATTCGCTGTGCCGCTGGCCCCTCCGGCCAGCACCTCGCCATCGGGAGACACCGGATGCACGCGCTCAGGGGTGATCTCCTCCAAGCCCCAGGACGCCTGTTTCAGCCAAACGCCGCGGCCCTCTGGGTCCCGTGCGGAGACGTGGCCCCAGATGAAGTCGCCGCTGCCCGATGCCGCCATGATCCGGCTCGACAGCGCGACCACCTCCCGGAGTTCAGGGTGATCTGTCATGAGGTCTCCAGGAACCGGTTCGCGCGCTCGACGATGCCCTTCGCGCGGCGGCGCGAGACGGAGCCTGGTCGCCAGAGTGCCCGCGAACGTCGCCCCGAGGACGGTGGGCTTGCCCAGCCCGCCGATCGCTGCCTCCCGATCCCACAGCAGTGATCGCGGGACCCCGCCGAAGCGTTGCAGCGGCGACCTCATGCCCGCGTTGAGATCCCCACCTTGCCGAGACGGGAGCATGATCGCCTCGATCCGGCGGGAGAACCCCGACACCAGCACTGGCAGGACACGGCCCTGACTAGCGCCGACAGGGATCCGCGTCTCGGGGAACCACGGATCGCACTGGGTCGCCTCCCCGGCCTGATACGAGGGCCGGTCCGAGGAATCGACGCCCTGGTACTCCGGCCACTGCTGTGAGATCCGCTCCCAGAATAACCAGGCCGAGAACTCCCGGCCGACACGCTCAGCGATCACCGTCGCCGGCATCTTCGGATACTCCGCCAGCAACGCCCGGATCTGCGAGACGAACGCGTCGATCTTCGAGCCCCGCGGGCCCCTGGACCGGTCCGGTCGATCCTCGCCCCGCAACGTCCGACGGATCGCGTTCCGCCCGATCCCCGAGATCCCTCGCGATCTGCTTGATCGGCACCCTCTCCGACCGATGCAACCGGCGAATCTCTGCCCACGTATCCGCTGAAACCACCCTCCTAACCTGAGCCAGGGGGCCATCCCAGTTTGGCGCTAGGGGGTCTGTTCTAGTTCGGCGCTAATACCTCGAAGTCGCTGCGGCCCTGGCCCGGGCCGGGTACGACTTCCGCCTAGTCGTCGGACGGAGGCCAGTCTCCCCAGCACGGCGACGTCCTCCCTCCGACGCCCTCCGGTGGCTCTGGTCCGACCCCATGCGCCGAACTGTCCGGGATACAAGCCGATCGATACTTAGCCTCGACCGGGAGACCGTTGTTCAATGTCAACCGCGGCTGGTGAGACCAGGAACCCGCGGTCTATGCGCTCGAACGTCTGCTTCGGTACGAGCACGCGTTCGATAGGGGCTTCTCGTACCCTTGCAACCGGTCCAGGTCGACCGCGGATCGGTCCTCCACTCCCGCCATCCGTCGGCGTGTAGACCGCGGCTCCCACTCGTCGAGTTGGGCTAGTCGTCGGACATGGCGGTCAGTACGACAAGCACTCACGCGTGGCCAGGATACGTGATCGGCGTCAGACTCGACGGCATGAAGGCTTCGGCCTCCTGGGAGATGAAGCGCGCGATACTCTCGAAGCGCTGCGACCCACAGGGACGAACTTCCCGTCGCGATCGCTTGACCGCGACTCCCGCACGAGATCTCCGGAGAACGTTCGAGTGCTTCTCCAGAACCCGGAGAAGCACTCGAACGAACCGCTCAGTTGGCTTTGCTTGTGAAGTGAGGTTTGGACGCCGGGATCCAGAAGAGAATCGCGGCGAGAATTCCGATGCCTACGCTTGCGAATGCGAGAGGCTCGGGGTGGAGGAACACGGGGATGAGGCTCGCGACCTGTAGGACAGTGATGGCGAGTCGGGCTCTGGAGTTGCCGCGCAGCACCATGAACAGCAGGATGAACTGCACCAGGGTCGTGACACCAGACATGATGGCGCGGTTCGTAAGGGTGTCGGAGAGATCCTGTCCCGATCCCGCCATCGCGATATAGGCGACGATGAGTCCGACGGCGGTAAGAATGAGTGAGATCAACAGGATGCAGAAGCCGATAACGACGGGTGCGGGGGTCTTGTTGCGGTTGCGGCTGCGGGTTGTTGGTTCGGCCATGATTCCCTCCTAAACGGTCAGCAGAACGATCGCACACCGGGAGTTCTCCCGCCGCCGTCGATACGTACTAACCCTTAGCAAACTGCTGCGGTCGTGAGCCGGATTCGTAGTCTCCGACAATGGAATCGATGTCTGTGGATGGGGTGGAGTGGGCGAGTTCGTCGCTGCGCGCGATCGGCCTGCCGGTCGCACCTCACGTGGCGGGTGAGATCGCTGTTACCGCGACATGGGACAGGGGCGTCTTGCGTGAGATGGCAGGGCAACTCACTCCGGAGCACCTTGCCGGTACGGAGGTGCCCCCGGAGACCCTTCCCGCAGGCCCCGTCTTGATCTCCAAGGCGTTCGACGGTCTTGACGAGCTCTCCACGGCGGGCCGCCGACTGCTGATGACGGCGGCGTTCAGCGTGGTCGACAGCAGCGATGTCGTTCTCCTTGCTTCAGCGGCAGAACTGGACGACGTCGTATCCGGGCTGGCGGCCGGTGCGTTGCAATTCACGGACGGGACGTTCCGATTCTCGGACCCTTGTCTCCGCCTGGCGCTCCGAGCGAGCGCAGACCCCGAGGAGCGGATCGCCATCCACCGTGGATTGGCGAAGGCTTTGGATGCGCGAGGGTATGCCATCGCGTCGTGGCACCACGCCAAGTCCGGATTGCCGTCACAGGCGGACCTGGGGCGGCGCCTCCTCCACCTGGGAACGCAGCTGATGCGTTCCGGGAACTGCCGGGCTGCCTTCTATGCGCTTGAGGAGGCACTAGCCCGCACGGGTGCGGAAGCGCGGGGGCGAGCTGAGCTGCTTCGCGGACAGGCCGCCTTGATGGCCGGCTACCCGTCTTCAGCCGTTCGGTCTCTCACCTCAGCGTCGAACAGCGGTGACCATGCCGTGAGAGAAGCCGCGGCGTCGTTCACTCGCGCTGCCGACGCCCTTATAGAGCCATCGGGGTTGCTGACCGCTGACGTGCTTGCCCGGCACGTACTGAGCCTTGAACCGGCCGTGGCCACCTCGTCTGACGCTGCACGACTGCACGACCTGATCGAGATCGCGGGCATGCGTCGCTCCGATGGCGCCGAAAAGGACCGTCTACAGGCGCGCCTGTACCTCGCGGATTCACGGTCCGTGCCGGATTGGCCGTGGTCTCTGCGGAAGGGGGCGATCTCGCCGGTCGTGGAAGCGCTCGTCCGCACGCAACAAGTGTCAGCGCTGATGCAAGCCGGGGACTTGGACGCGGCTGCGGCCGTGTTTCGCAACGCACTGCCGAGGCTTCCCCTATCCATTGTGGCGGCCGACTTCACGGGGGATGCGGCCCGACTGCTCAAGAGCCACCTGATTGAACTCAGCCCCACAACGATCGGCGCGCTGTCAGCGCCCGACGGCGACGAACTCCCAGTCTCTAGGCCCGTGTCGGCAGAGGCGAGTGCGATGTCGTCCGCTGTGACACGAATGACGCACATGGTCACGGCAGCGCCGCCGCCACGCACTTGGCACGCCCCCCGTACACCAAGTCCCCTGACCTCCCGGCAACAACAGATCGCCGAGCTCGTCGCCAAGGGAAGAACCAATCGTGAGATCGGGGAAGCCCTCGAGATCTCCGAACGCACCGTCGAGGTGCACCTGTCCAGCATCTATCGAAAGGTCCGCGTTCGTGGACGCCTCGGACTCGCCTCCCTCCTCCTGACCCGTGAGCCATACGAGTCGGCCTACGAGAAAGTACGTACGACAACTGTCTAGGCACCCCGGGATATCAGGGCATGTTTTGCGCCACCCGACACGGCCGGCAAGGCCCGTGGGAGCATCGCCGCGGGGCCGGCTTCGAATCGTTGACCGGGGAGGCCGCGTCGCCCATGACCAAGAAGGAGACGCAATGCGCATCAGCAAGATCATGGCGGGCACAGCACTTCTCGCCGCGCTGGCCCTCGCCGGCTGTTCCACCGCGGCACCGGGAGAAGGCGAGACCTCCAAGCCGACGGAGACGGCTGCGGAGAAGCCGGCAGAAACCCAGAAGCCGACGGCCGAAGGCGATGACCCCTTCGGCGAGTGCGTGACCTTGAAGCCGGGTGACGTCATCGAATCGCCGCAGTTCATCAACTGCACCATGGAGCAGCTGCGAGCGAGCGCCGGATACGCCGTGAAGGAGACCTCCGATTCCACGGTGAGCACGATGAAGGTCAACCCGAGCGACAAGGCATATCTGCTTGAGGACTCGATCGGCTCGGTCATCGCGATCGGTGACACTTACTGGGTCAAGCCCGTCGACGGCGAGTGGTCCGAAGGTCCCTCGGATACCAGCGGGAGCGGGGCGTTCCTCAGCGCCCTGGGCGCGAACATCGGAAGTCACGACCCTCTCTTCACGATTGTGAACTCGACCGGCACGCTCACGGTGAAGGGCACCCAGGAGGTCCAGGGGCAGGAGGCGCTTGTCCTGACCGGCACGTTCGAGCAGATGGGTGAAGCGGGGGAGGCGTCGGGAGAGGTCACCCTCCAGATGACGTCGGGCTACGTGGTGCTCGGAGCCACCACGGTCTCGGGTGAGGTGACGACCACCTTGGAAGTCACCGAGTGGAACAAGAAGCAGGACATCCAAGCTCCGATGTGAGCTGAACCCTTCTCCTGGGAACCGGTGGTGTCGTTCGACGTCGACCGGTTCCCAGGAGGACACGCCCCGGGATCGCATGACGCCCCGTCTGGCAGGACGCACTCGGACTAGCCCCTGGAGCCGACCCACTGCGCAACACCTCGACCCCCTGACTTCCCAGCCGCCCAGGACACCTTTTGCTGGTTTACCAGGCGACGACTAGCCTCATATTTCGTCAAGCAGCTCGTCTACCCAGGTAGTGGCTCTCGCCTTCTTCCTCCTGGGTGTGCCCTACGGGCGACCACCTGAGAATCATGAGGAACCTATTCACATGAGCGCACACGACGCCGTCATCGAGATCCCGCGCGGCAGCCGCGTGAAGTACGAGGTCGACCACGAGACCGGGCGAGTCCACCTCGACCGCGTCCTGTACACGACCTTCGGCTACCCGGCCGACTACGGATACTTCGACAACACGCTGGGCGAGGACGGCGATCCGCTCGACGTGCTCGTGCTGCTGGATCACGCGATCTTCCCGGGCGTCGTGGTGAACGTGCGTCCCGTCGCGGTGCTGAAGATGAGCGACGAGGCCGGCGGCGACGACAAGCTCGTCGCGGTGCTCTCGAAGGACCCGCGCTGGGCGCACATCCAGGACATCGGCGACCTCCCCGAGTACACGAAGAAGGAGATCGAGCACTTCTTCGAGCACTACAAGGACCTGGAGCCCAACAAGTGGGTCAAGGTCGACGCGTGGGGCGACGCGGCCGAGGCGCAGCGCATCCTCGACGAGGCGATCGAGCGCTTCGGCACCGAGGGCCACTGACCCATACCGGCCGGATCGTCAACGCGCGGCGAAGACGATCCGGCCGCCGACGCGGGCCGCGGTGCAGGCGGGCAGGTCGATCGGCCCCTGACCCGACCACTCGGTCACCAGCCGGGCCACTTCGAGGGTCTGTCTGCGGGTGAGCGCGACGCCGAACTCGCTGTCGACGACCAGCCGGATGATGCGGTTGCGCAGCGCCGCGGGGTTGGCGGCCAGCGCCGCGGCGCTCACGGAGATCCCTGCTTCGGCGTGCTCGACGATGTCCTCGATCGTCTCGTGGATCATCTCGTCGAACGCCTCGGCGTCCTCCCGCAGCTGCTCCGCGGTGCGCGCGAGCGCCTCGGCGATCCCCGGTCCGAGCTCCTCCTCCATCACGGGAAGGACGCGCTCACGCACCCGCACCCGCGTGAACCGAGGGTCGACATTGTGAGGATCGTCCCATACTTCGAGATCCGACGCCGCGCAGAACGCCCTGGTCGTCGTACGTCGCACACTCAGCAGGGGCCGCAGCCAGCGCGTGCCGTCCTCGTCCGTGCGGACCGGAGGCATCCCCTGCAGGCTCGTCGCACCGGATCCGCGAGCCAGGCCCAGGAGCACCGTCTCGGCCTGGTCGTCCAGGGTGTGCCCGAGAAGCACCCCGGCAGCTTGCTCGGCACGAGCGATACTGCGCAGAGCCGCGTACCGAGCCTCCCGTGCGGCCGCCTCGAGGCCCTCGCCGCGATCGCGCACGTCGACCTTCGTCTGCAGCGCGTCGTGCACGCCGATGCCCTCCGCCGCGACCGCAGCCCCAGCGGCGATCAGATCCGAGCCGTCCTGCAGCTGATGGTCGACCGTCAGGCTGAGCACCCGCATGTCACGCGAACGCGCCTCGAACACCGTCGCCGCGGTGAGAGCGAGCGAGTCGGCCCCTCCGGAGAGCGCAACCATCACGGTCGCGCCGTCGGGCACATCGGCGAGGGCCGTACGAACGGCGAGCCGGATCTCGGCGACCGCTGGCGACAGAGGTCTCCGACGAAGTGAGTCCACGGCACAACGCTATCCCCACCGACCAGGCGAAATGGCAAGGGGCTGTTGCCGTACCGCCGGGGGCACGAACATGGACGCATCGCCCCCCCCTGAGAGAACCGAGATCACCGTGACCCTCCCGCCTGAGCTGCGCCCACCGCTGAAAGTGGCACTGGCTCGGCCCGTCACGACATTACCTGCGCCAGATGCACTTCCCGGCGGTGCTCGATACGAGCCGAAATGGGACGGATTCCGTCTACTGCTCGCCGTCAACGACGAGCGCGTGTCGCTCTGGTCGCGCCGGGGCAAGGACCTCACTGTGAGCTTCCCTGACATCGTCGCGGCAGCGGAGGATCAGCTGCCTGCCGGCGTGATCCTCGACGGCGAGACGGTCGTGTGGAGCGGCGATCGCCTGGACTTCGATGCGCTGCTGCGCAGGCTGGGATCAGGGTCGTCGCGCGTGAGACGGCTGGCTCGAGATCAGCCTGCGTCGTTCGTCGCCTTCGATGTACTCGCCATCGCCGACCGTGATGCGCGAGCGCTCCCTCTGGATGCTCGCCGCTCGCTGCTAGAAGAGCTCGCCGTCGACTGGTCTCCGCCGCTGAACCTCTCGCCGATGACCTCCGACCCCGAGAAGGCTGCCGAGTGGTTCGAGTCGCTGACGGCATCGGGCATCGAAGGTCTGATCGTGAAAGGCGGCGGACAGGCCTATGTCGGCGGGGACAGGACGTGGCTGAAGCTGAAGCACCGGAGCACCCGCGACGTCGTCTGCGCCGCCGTGATCGGAGCGCGTGAACGACCGGAGGAACTGGTCATCGGGCTTCCCGTGAATGGCGTACTGCGCATCGTCGGACGTTCCACGCCACTGAGCTCAGCGGTATCTCGCGAGCTCGGAGCACTGCTGCGTGCACCGGAAGCGCCGCACCCATGGCCCACCGAGGTGAAGCCGGGCGCTGTCGATCGCTTCACCCGCGGCGGTCGTGACCGCGTGGCGCTCACCCTCGTCGAGCCGATGGTCGTCGAGATTCTGGCCGACATCGCGATGACCGGCGACTCCTTCCGGCACCCGGTGAGGTTCGTGCGCGCGAGGCCCGAGATCCCGGTCGCAGATGTCACTGCCACGACATGACATGCGTGAGCCTGGCTCACATCACCGGGAACCCGTCCGGCTCTCCCGCACATCCGCCGAGCCACGTACCCATCGCGTTGTCGCAGCCGACACCAGTCGCCGCGAACGGCGTCCGAACCGTGTACACGAGATAGGTACCTGCAGGCATGGCCTCGTCGACGTCGACCGTGGTGTGCGCCGTGTCCGGACCGCCCGGTGTAGCAAGCGCGCAGCGATCCGGCTCATCCTCAGGTGGTGTGCCCTCGGGGTCGACCCACCACAGGACCGGTGTGTACTCGGTGGGGCCCACTGCACCCACGTCGGGGGTGAGGACATCGAACATGAGCTCGCCGCACGTCGGGTCGCCGGCGGTGTTGCCGCCGAGCCATGCGGCGACGGATGCGCCATCGCTGAGTTCATCGGGCACGGGGTAGAGCTCCACGGCCTGCAGCCAGCACTGCTGCCAGTAGAACATCACGATGTCTTGCTCGCCGTCGCCGTCGCTGTATCGCGGCGCAAGCGAGCAGGCCACCTCGGTCCAGGAGCGCACCGGATCGCCGAGCTGCTCCAGCGGAGCACGAAACTCATCCTGCTTCGCGAGCAGCGTGTCGCGCTCGGCGGGGAGGCTGTCGACAAGCTGGTGCGCGCTGTTCGTGTGAATGATCCGCAGGATCGGTCCTGGCGCGAAGGCGATGAGCCCTACGAGGACCAGGACGACGATGGTTCCCGTGAGGAAGCGACGCCGCGGCGACCACGGCTCTGCCTCCTGCGCTCCAGGCTCCGTCGTCTCGTCCATGCCGTTCACGATATCGAGGCGCTCAGCGCTTGCTCTCCTGCACCTCCTGGCTCGCTACTTCGTCTCGTTCGGGTGGTGCGTGTGTACCTGCTCCAGGAACACCGTGCGTCCGTCGACGTAGAACCAGACGCGGGCGCTGCCCTTGGCCGTGGGCTTGTGCTGCCAGCGCTCGAAGCTCGAACCGGCTCGCGTGATCGTTCCGAGCTCACCTTTGAGGCGGTAGTTCGTCGGTGCCGTCGCGTGCGGCGTGCGGGTGAGGAAGTCCCACGTCTCAGTCATCGCATTGCGGATGGTCGCGACGAGATCCTGCCAGCCGCGACGCGCGTCTGCGGTCGCGAAGCGGATCTCGTACTCGACCTTCTTCGGCGGGCGCGGGACAAGCTCGCCCTTCTTGGCAGCCGCCACGACTACGGGCGCTCCACTGGCTCGCCGAACTCAGCGTCACCAGCGGCGTCGGTGTCGTCCAGCCACTCCAGGTCGGCACTGCCGAGACCCGCGGCAACCGCCGTTGCGGTCTCCTTCCAACTCGTCAGCTCTGCGATGGCCAGATGCGGCTGATCGGTCGAGAACGACGCACGAGCTGCATCGACGAGCTCCTGCGCGCAGGTCTCACGGTCGGCGGGAGACAGCGCGAGCATCCACGGGAAGACCTTCGCCATGCGCTCGGCCAGCGTGCCCTGATCGTCCAAGGTCACCGTGATCAGCTGCGCCGCGAAGTTCAAGAGCCGTGCGCGCCCCTCGGCCTCGCGCTGCGACATCAGCACCAGCGCCTCGCCATCACGACGCGTCACCGTGACGGGGTGGTCCTCAGCCTCGGCGAACACCTCGGCGGAGTGCTTGCTCAGGTCCGAGGAACGCCGCGTTCGCGTCGGAATAGTCGCGGTGATGCTCATGCGCTCAGTCTATTCGGAACGTATTCGGAAGTCCAGATGTTGCGCGTCGCGAAAGCAGCCTCACGCTCGCACGTGGGGCGACGTCGTCGACATCTTCGCTCTGGGAGTCGGGCTCATCCTTCGCGGACGTAGAGGAGCTGCCACCCTTCGGGGACGCTGGCGAGGATCCCGTCCATGTCGGCGGCTTCGATCTCACGGAGCCCGTCGCGCTGCGCGATCGTGGCCTCGGCGGTCAGGATGGTGTCCTTCTTGGCCATCGACACCGGTGCGGAGACGATCTCCCAGCCGTCGGGAGTCTCGGCCTGGATCAGGTCTTGGATCTCGTCGAGCTCGTGTCCCTGGACGGTGACGGTTCGGGTTTCGCGGGGGCGGATGGTGCCGATGAGCATGCGCTCAGCCTAGGGCTGGTCGGGGACGTCCTCGCGCCGGGTGAACGAGGCGGTGCCGAGGTACTCCTCGTTGCGTCGCTGTTGCCCGAGTGCGATCCCATCGGCAAGGTCGAGCGGGAGTGCGCATAGTGCGGCGGCGAGGGTGCGGGTGTCTTCGTCCTCGTAGAACCCGACCCAGAGGCCGATCTCGTCCGCGAGGATGTCGGGGCGGTCGCCGGCGACCTGGTAGAGCTCGTCGATCACGGGCCCCGGGTCGTCGGTGTACTTGTTCCTCGACATGATGGCGCTGACCTTGATGCCGAGGCGGGTGTCGGGGGAGAGGGTGCGGTCGTTCATGCTGCGGGCTCGATCACGGTGGGGTCGGTGGGGTCGACGGTGCGGGAGTTGTTCACCTTCCGGTCCACGACGTACTGCCGGATCGACGACGCGACGGCCGCGGAGGACGCGTCGAGCGTGGCCAGCATCTCGTCACGGCCGCCGCGGTCCAGCCTCACCGGTTCCAGCCAGGCGTCCATCGCGTCGGGGGTGAGGAACGCAGGCATCCGGTCGTGGACCTCCCCGCCGGCGTCCCTGGCTTTCCGGGTGACGACGACGAAGCAACGCACGTGCTCGCCCTTCACGTCCATCGACCAGGTGAGCCCTGCGGCGGCGAGGAGCCCGTCCCCGTGGAGGAAATGCGGGACCTTGTTGCCCTTCTCACCGGTCCACTCGAAGTAGCCGCGCATCGGGACGACGACCCGGGCCGCGGTGAACGACGGCAGCCAGAACCCGGTCGGGAGCTTCTCGATCCTGGCGTTGATGATCGGCGCGCCGGGGCGCATGTTCTTCGGCTTCTCCCAGTCCCACCGCACCAGTTCCAGGAACCTGCCCTCGCCGCGGTCGCGGACGATCGGGGCGGAGTCGGTCGGCGCGATCGAGTACGACCCGTGCCATTCCTTCCACCAGTCCTGAGGGTCGCCGCCACCGGCGACGAACTCCTGGATCAGCTCGTCGGTGTGAGCGTCCATCGCGAATCGTCCGCACATGCCCGCCACGCTACGCCCGGGCACGGACGTTCACGACCGCTACTCCGCGCGTACCGGGGGCGTAGGTGCTGGTATGGAGAGGAAGCACCCCAGCGAGTGGTTCTCGTTCAACGACGCGGTGTACACGCCCGCGACGTGGGAGGGGTGGGCGGCTCTCGGTGTCGGCCTGATCGTCGTCGCTGCCCTCAGCACCCTCGGGATCCTGATGGCCGGCGGCCAGGTCTTCCACTAGCGCTCACGCGCCCCGGCGCGATCACCGGTTTCGTGCTCATGGTGTGAACCCTTCCCGGTGCGCCTCGTTACGGGTCTATCGGAACATATTCGGAAGTCCAGCGACGTCGGCGGTGTCAGGTGTCGCCGCGTTGCAGCGGGATCCTCACATCCACGAGCCAACCGCCCTGTGCTCTCGGCCCAGCCTCTGCCGAACCACCGAGGAGCCGCGCCCACTCTCCGATGCCGACGATGCCCTGACCGGAGCCATGCGTGAAGGTGCTCTCGCTGCGCCCGTCGTCGCTCACCCGCAGGTGCACCTCGTCAGCCGTGACGGCGAGCCGGAGTTCGACCCTCGTCGCGTCGTTCGCGTAGCGCAGCGCGTTCGTCAGCGCTTCCTGCGCGATCCGGTAGATCGCGGTGCGCAGGTTCGGCGAGAGCGCTGTCTCCGTGCCGTCACGCACGAGCACGACGGGCAGGTAAGCGGTCCGGAAGACCTCGACGAGCTCCTCCAGCGACGGGACGTTGTAGCCGGAGTTGTCCAGCGCATCGTCGAGCTTCTCGTCGGATGTCCTCAGCACGCCGATGATCGTCTGCATCTCGATGAGCGCGTGGCGGCTCAGTGCGACGGCTTCGCCGTAGTGCTTTGCGACGCCGAAGACCTGCAGCACCGGGGGTGCTCCGGTGGTCGCTGCCTGTGCTGCTGCCGCTGCCTCCATCGTCCGTGCCGCCGTCCTGTCGTCGTGTGCTGTTCGTCAGGGCTCAGGAGACTGCGCCCGTACTTCGACGCTAGGCAGATCGGACAGACACAGCGACCACCCTGGGGTTGATTTCCGAGGGTTCTCAGCCGATCAGCGGAGACATGCTGATCGCGCCGGCACGCACTACAGTGCTGGGTCGATGTCCTGGTGCAGCGACTGCTCGCGAGCGAAGATGACCGCCTGCACGCGATCGCGCAGATCGAGCTTCGCGAAGATCCGGTTCACGTGCGTCTTCACGGTGGCCGCAGAGAGGAAGAACAGCTCGCTGATCTCCTGATTCGACAGGCCCCGGCCGATGCAGGCGAGCACCTCGAGCTCGCGTGGGCTCAGGAGATCCAGGCGCTCGTCGCGGGGAGTCACCGCACCTGCTGTCTCATCGGGTGCCACGAATGCATCGATAAGCCGCCGCGTGATCCGCGGCTCGACGACGGCGTCTCCCTGAGCGACCACGCGCACGGCGTTGATCAGCGTGTCGGGTGTGGCGCTCTTCAGCAGGAACGCGCTGGCACCAGCCTGCAGACTACCGAAGGCGTACCGGTCCAGATCGAACGTCGTGAGCACGACGACCCGGACGTCCATCGAGGCACCCGTGATCAGCCTGGTCGCCTCGATGCCGCCCATACCGGGCATCCGGACGTCCATCAGCACGACATCGGGCTTCAGTGCCTCGACCTGAGCGACGGCTTCCTCGCCGGTGGCCGCCTCGTCGACGACGGTGATGTCGTCGACGCTGTCGAGCACGAGCCGGTTGCCAAGGCGGGAGAGCTCGTGATCGTCGACGATCAGCACCGTGATCTGCTCTTCGTTCGCTGTCACGATGGCTGCACCTCCAGGTCGACGTGCTGCTCCCATTCTCCCGCAAACGCTGGGCCGAGACCGGAGAACCGGGTTCCCGGTAGCGGCGCTTATCCCGGCATGGGCGAAAGACTGTGTCGCGTGAGACGGAGCCGCCGTGAAGGCCACCGGTCTCGGACCTCTGCGGGCGTGGTGTCCGAGACCGCGAGAAGCCCCCACCGGATTCGTCTAGCTAGTCCGGTCTCCGTCGTCCTTGACTGTGGACACCCATAACAAGCGCCTTCTGCTCGTTTACGAACACAAACGACATCTGCTATGTTCGTTCCGAACGCCGTTGACTAGAAGACTCTTGTTGCGTAGCGATCATGATCCGCTCTGGATAGATCCTCCGCTCCGGCCGGCGCTTGCATCACTCACCCGAACAAGGGTGTGCCGAGCCGAGAAACAGGAGTCAGTATGTCGAACATCATTTCCACCCCCACCACCCTGCAGTCCGAGGGCGCGCTGCCCGTCCTGTGCAACGACGCCGGCATGGCGGGTCTGATCGTCCAGGCCATCCAAGAAGCCGCAATAGCCTGCGATGCCCATGGGCTCACCTCCGAAGAGATGCGCGAGCTCTCAGAGAACCGATTCGCTGAGCTCGCGCAGATGAGCGTGGACGAATACTTCGCCTCCACGATGAGCCAGGCATTGCGCGATCAGTCGGCGCTCGCGGTGCTCAGGGGCGAATCGTTCTCGATCGACAAAGCTGCTGACCTCGCGGTTGAGCGGATCTCTGAGGTGATGGGCGAGCCGGCGGACCCTGCAGCTGCGCACCAGAGGGCAAAGGACTACTTCCAGGACTGCCACTCGGCAGCATGAGATGTCCGCGAGACGTGCTCGCCCCGCGTCTCGCAGACATCTCCTTGACGAGACAGCGGCGACGGCGGGCCGGAGCAGTTCAATCCGGGCATCGGAAGTGTGTGATTCGCAGCGATACGTGGCGGGGTTTTTGCAGCGCTCTTTGTCGCTACCGCGCTCGCTGAGGAATCGATCACCGGGCACCCTTGACCTTCAGCCCCACCGCATCACGAACTTCCTGCACCACGGCGGCAACGGGACGCTCAGCGTTGACACGGTGCACATCCGGTCGAATCGCCCTTCGGGCGGCCCGCTGGTGCTGAGTGCGTTGCATCTACCGAACTGACCACAACGCTCATCGGCAGCCGACTGATCTAGCCGGCCAGGAAGTCCAGCGCCTTGGGTAGCACTTCGGCAGATCTGGTCCAGCCTCCCTGGTGGTCGGCATCTGTGACTGAGTAGAAGTGGGCACCGGTGCGGCTGGCGACCCGCCGCATTGGCTCATGCCGGGAGTCGGCCGTGCCGCATTACATCAACATCGGCACGTCGACGGTGGCGAGATCGGTGTCGAGGCCGCGGTCACGGAAGAACGCCTGGTAGTTCGCGCGCAGCGCGGCCCGGTCGGCTGCGTCGATGACGGCAGCCTGGGCTGGGTCGGCGCAGGCGCCCTGCCGCAGGAGGTCGTACGCGTCGGTATTGGCAGACAGCCCGAGCACGCGACGAGCATGATCAACAGCGGAGGCGAACCCGTCGACCGGATCCCATGAGCCGAACCTCAGGGCGCTGCCCTGACGCTCGCGATAACGTCCGCCGATCGCCTGCACGAACGGCCAGTTTGCGGTCAGGACCAGTGTCTTGTTTTCCTATAGCTAAATGAGACATACGGGGGCGCCCGTTCCGTGGATCCTCCCAGCCAGAAATCCGCACCCCGCCTTTGTCTCATAAAGTTGCCTCGCCGCGTTTCGTCTCGATGCTCGCTATTTTCGGAGCTTGTGAGGCATTCTGGTCACGTGAGGCATTTGGGATACACACGGGTGAGTACGACCAGTCAGGACGCACGCCTTCAGCTCGACGCGCTGCGCGGCGCGGGGGTGGAGGCACGGGACGTGTTCTCGGATGTCACCTCGGGAAGCCGAGCGGCGATTAAGCGGCCCGGGATGAAGAAGCTGCTGGAGTATGCCGAGGACGGAGACACCGTCGTGGTGTGGCGCATCGACCGGCTCGGTCGCTCGCTGATCGACGTGTTGAACACGGTCAATCTGCTGCGTGAGCGTGGCGTGAAGGTCCGGTCGATTTCGGACGGCATCGACCCGGAGACGTCCTCCGGGCGGATGATGCTGGGAATGCTCGCGACGCTCGCGGAGTACGAACGCGAGTTGATCACCGAGCGAGTGAACGCGGGGATCGCTGCGGCCAGACAGTCGGGGAGCCGGTTCGGGCGCCCGCCGGTGAAGCCCGATGAGATCCAGCAGAAGCTGCAGATCGTGCGCGAGGCGCGCGCGGGGTCGCACGGCGGAGCAGGCGGCCCGGCTGGTGGGCTGGTCGAGGGCGACGCTCTACCGGCACCAGCAAGCAGCAACAGCCGGCGGCGAGATGTGACCTGGACGCGCTGGCCAGGTGGCGGCTCCTGCGTCTTCATGTAGAGGACGGGATTTCGCTGGCGGCCCTGGCCAGGGACACCGATATCAGCCTGCGCACGCTCCAGCGTTGGAAGCAGGCCTACACCGCTGACGGGATCGCGGGTCTGAACCAGAGAGAGCGGGCCGATGCGGGCGAGCGGCGCACGGACGCTAACTTGGTCGCATTCGTTGAACGGCTGGCGCTGACCAGACCCCGGCCAAGCATCGCGACCCTGCACCGCCTCGCGGCCAAGGAAGCCGACAGGCTGGAGCGTCCCAGGCCCGGCTATTCGACTGTCCGGTCGATCGTGCAGGGGCTTGATCCGGGGCTGGTCACGCTCGCACTCGAGGGGCTGGTCGCATACCGGGACCGGTACGAGCTGCTGCTTCGCCGGCGCGCCGAGCGGCCAAACGCGACCTGGCAGGTAGACCACACCGAGCTCGACATCCTCATCGTCGGTGCCGACGGGAAGCCCGAGCGGCCGTGGATGACATCCGTGATCGACGACTACTCGCGCGCGATCTGCGGGTACTCCGTCTTCACCGGCGCCCCGTCGGCGATCAACACGGCCCTCGCGCTCCGGCAGGCGATCTGGCGCAAGAGCGATCCTGCGTGGCCGATGTGCGGCCTGCCCGACGTGCTGCACATCGACCACGGCAGCGACTTCACCAGCCAGCACATCGAATACACTGCCGTGGCACTGAAGATCCGGCTGGTCTACTCCACCGTCGGGCGCCCGCAAGGGCGCGGGAAGGTCGAGCGGTTCTTCGGCACCGTGAACACCGAACTCCTCTCCGCCCTGCCCGGACACCTGGCAACCGGAGCAGCACGCCCGAAGCCGCAGCTTACGCTGGCCGAACTTGACCACGCCGTCGGCGGGTTCGTCACCGAGTACAACGAACGCTCCCACCGCGAGATCAAACAGAGTCCCAAGGCCGCGTGGAAGGCCGATGGTTGGCTGCCGCGGATGCCGGACAGTCTCGACCAGCTCGACGGTCTGCTGCTCACGGTGCCGAAGAACCGAGTCGTCCAACGTGACGGCATCCACTTCCAAGGCCAGCGCTACCTCTCGCCCACGCTCGCGCCGTTCGTCGGTCAGCCGGTCACGATCCGATACGACCCAAGGGACGTCTCAGAGATCCGCGTTTACGACCACGACACCTATATCTGCACAGCGATCGATGAAGGCCACCCGAATCAGCGGCTGAGTCTGCGCGACATCGAAACCGCGCGCCGCGCCCGCCGCCGCGAGCTGCGCAAAGAAATCAACGACCGCATCCCACGCGCGGCCACACGCGAAGAACCTCGAACAGAGCAGACCCCACCAAAGCGAGTGAAGCTACGCACCTATGAGGAGGACGACACATGAGCCGGGACTTCATCGTCACCAAGGAACACCGCCGCTTCACCGAGTTCGCCAACGCCGTCCGCAAAGAGCGCACCATCGGAATCTGCCATGGCGACGCCGGCGTCGGCAAAACCCAGTCCGCGCGGCGGTACGCGCACTGGGACACCCTCGAGCCCTTCATCACCACGTGGGGACCGCGCAACGACGAAGACTCGCAACGCTACGCGCGACAGCCAGCCGATCCCGCACAGTCTTCTACACGCCCACCGTGATGCCCAAGCACGCACAACTGATCCACGAGATCAATCACCTCCAGACGAGGATCGGGATCTGCGTCGACGAGCACCTTCGAAGCACCGGCAAGGTCCCCGATACATCCGCTCGGAACAACACCGACGAACTCGTCGAACTACTCATCATCGATGAGGCGGAACGACTCACTCCAACCGCTCTCGAAATCCTCCGTGACCGACACGACCGCACCCACCTCGCGATCATCCTGGTTGGCATGCCCGGCATCGACCAGCGCTTTCGCCATTACCCACAGCTCTACAGCAGACTCGGCTTCTCCCACCGCTACCGCAACCTCGGCCGAGACGAACTCGCCTTCGTCCTGGACCGCCACTGGAAACGACTCGGCCGCACCCTCGACCCCGACGATTTCACCGACGCACAAGCCATCGCCACGATCGAACGCATCACCCGCGGCAACTTCCGCCTCGTCGAACGACTCTTCCCCCAGATCGCACGAGTCCTCAAAATCAACGAACTCGAGACCATCACCGACGACGTCATCGAAGCCGCAGCCAGCACCCTCGTCATAGGAAACTAACGACACGAAGCACCGCAAAGAGACGTGTTACTCCTGTTGTTCCTGATGCTGGGTGAGGGTCAGGCGGTGAGGTGGAGCTCGAGGTTGACGGTCCTGGTGTGCTCGTGAGTGTCAGCCCTGCGGGGTGGCGACGAGACCAAGCAGCGCGTCACGCTGGGGCTTAGGTAGTACCGCGCTGCTCCGCTGCTGAGCAGGTGCCGCTGCACGGCGAGGGCGACCGGGAACACGATCCACCAGATCACCGCCATGTCCCCGGAGCAGTCTCAGCCAGCCGCTTGGCCGCGACTTGCGCCGTCTCGGTTGCCGAGACTCAAACGCGCGAACATACCTCTTGGGCCTAGACGCACGTTCAGTAAGGAAACGGGTAACGCGGCTTCCCAGCAGGAATCACGGCGACGGTATGCCGACCGCGCTCACGTCAGGGTGATCGCTGGTTCGGAGTTGTCCGGAGCGACGAATCGGAGCAGGTGGGCGGCCTCGTCCCGCACCGCTGCTGTTTCGGTGTCCGTCAGCGGCCGGAAGGGTTCGATGTGCAGGTGGTCGCGGGTCAGGGTCCAGCTGCCTTCGACGAAGCCGTCGAGGAGGAACAGTGGTACGCCCGCGGAGGCCCGGGGCGCGATACGTCGGCGATTCTCCTCGCTGATCACGCGGGTCCGGTCCCGGTGCCCGAGGACAGCGTTGTCGAAGGCGGGCAGGAACCGGACCGGCGCCGGCCGGTCCGGTTCGCCCAGCGGCGCGTCGGGCAGGTCGAGTAGTTCGCCGCCGTGTTCATCCCGGAAGACGCGCAGGCGCGGCCGCACCCCTTCGATGATCTCGCGGAGCCGAGTCACCCCCGACCAGGCCTGGATGTCCATGACCGAGGCCGGACCGAACGCGGCGAGGTAGCGCAGCACCATCGTTTCCGGTTGTGGCGCGTCGACCATCGGGCGGCCAAGCCATTCGTCGGCCAGGGCGACCGGTGTCCCACTGCGATGCCCCCACCGGCCCCAGGTGGGGTGCGGCGGTGGGTGCACCAACGCCTCGAGCAGTTCGACGGCCTCGGCAAGCCGGCCCGGGGTGCGGCCGGGGAAACGGTCGACGAGCAGGTGACCGAGCTCCCGGCGATGGAGCGTCTTGCCGGTCAGTAGCCGCCGGCCGACGCGGGCGAGTTCGTCCAGATCGATCCCCTCGATCTGCGCGGCGTAGTACGGCTGGGCCAGTGCGCTCCGCACGACCGGCTCGACCGTCGGCCACAGCCAACCGAAGTCCTCGCTGCGGGCTAGATGCTGCGTACCGCGCAACATGGTTGCGTGTACCACATTCCGGCCCTTCAGCAAGGATGTCAGGTCGTCGAGCCGGAAGTTCTCCAACCGCGCCCACAACCCCACGTAGGGTCCGTTCGGCATCTGCGCCTGCATCGCCACGAGATGCTCGATCGCCTCCAGTGGCGTATGAGAAACGCGCCGGGCCAGCAGCTGCCGCTCCAGCAGTGTCCGATTCAGGACTCGCCGCGACAGCGCGCGCACGCCCGAACTCACGACTGGTCGGCCGACCAGTCCATCGGTACTTCCTGCGTGATGCCGATCAGGTTGCCGTCGGCCGCCTTCAGCACGGCGAGCCGCGCACCGGGCATGTCCACGATGCCGGTGCCCGGATCGATGTTGTCACCCGCGGCGGCCTCGGCGGTGCCGACCTCAGCGAGTGTTCCGTCGGCGACTTCGGTCAGCGCCGTGGCCCCGGCGGCGACCAACGTGCGATGGGCCTGCTCGATGTCCTCGACCGTCCAGAAGACCAGCGGATGGTCCACCCACGGCGCCGCGGTCAACCCGAGCTCCACGCCATCCCCCGAGAACGCGGCGAAGTCGTCGCTCTGGAAGGCGGGTTGTCGGCCCAGCAACGCGGTCCAGGCCGCGATGCTCGCGGGCAGATCTCGCGCGGGCAGAACCACGTTGCCGAAACCGGTCAATTGTGCCACGAAAACTCCTCTGAGCCGAGTACTTGGGTCGGATTTGATACCACCTGTGAACTTCACGCTACTGCACGCAGGGCAAACGTCGCCGACGCGGGCTTCGATCGTTTGTCCTGTTGGTCTTGCGGTACCCCGTGGCGAGCGTAGAGGCGGAGGTTGGCGCCAACTCAACTCGCGCCCATCACAGACATCCTCCCCGACAGGACCGCGAACACGCGGATCCCGCCTGGTCAGTGTCCGGGACACGGGGTCAACCTCAGGGTATCGGGCAGTTGGGCTTCAGGGAACAAGCGCTCAAATCAGTGCCGCAACGTTCGCGACT
The DNA here is from genome assembly GCF_021172025.1 of Microbacterium resistens. Taxonomy (NCBI): domain Bacteria; kingdom Bacillati; phylum Actinomycetota; class Actinomycetes; order Micrococcales; family Microbacteriaceae; genus Microbacterium; species Microbacterium resistens. The sequence continues at coordinate 1,971,622 of NZ_CP082781.1, read as the reverse complement.
GCGGTGAACGCAGGACCGATCGTCTTCAGTCGGTCCCCGCTTCGAACGCCGATGACCGCGTCCAGAGACTGCACGCAAATCATCGCGACCGCTGCCGCCGCGATGAAGCCAAGATTCGACGTGACGGGAGCCGACAGCGCAACGACCATCAGGGCCGCGCTACGAGCGAGCGCATAAGACGACGGGAGCCTTTCCGCGCCGTGCGCCGCTCTAAGTCCCGCTACGGCATAACCAAGTCTCACGCCCGCGCTAACGATCGTCAGCACAGAACACGCCCACATCACCACCGCCATAGGGCGACCCTAACGAGTCGAGATTCAACCATCTGAGCAGCGCGCTCATCAATGCGCGATGGGGGCCCCTCACGCGCGTCCACTGCGACAACAAGCGCTGCAAAATCACCGCCGAAGAGCGTTAACAATCACAATGCGGAGTGTCTCAAATGGAGCAATTCAATATCTGGATTTTCTGAGACAAGCCGTCGTGGCACGGTGGATGCATGCATGCTCACGACGTCTTCGCCGAGTTCTACGCAGTGGTGCTCGAGCATCCTGCCGGCGGTCCGCTGCGCTGGTCGTCGAGTCGCCAGGGTTGGGTGCGGCACGCGGGTCACGGCTGGGCCGATACAGCCGTTGCCGGGGATGCAGTCGATGAGCAGCAACTCGCCGCAGCGATCGAGGTCGCCAATGCGTTTATCGCCGAACGGGTATGCCAGGAATGCGGTGCCGCGGCGACCGGGGAGCTCCACTACGTGAGCGTGGACGTCGTGGGCGCTCCCGTTATCTCGTGTCTCCAACTGCCAGCGTTTCACATCGTCGACTCCGCGAAAGGCTCCGGAAGCCTCAAGCACTGGGGGTCGCCCTTTGGTTGTGACGCGGCGGGTGGCCCAGCACTGCTCAGGGGGGAGGTCTCGGGTTTCGGGCGCGACGTGATGGCAGGCTTCGTGTACGGCAGACCGCTGTCGGCCCGTCAGGTGCTGGAACGCCCGTGGTGCTCGCGCTGCCGACGCGCCGCGCGGAACGTCTTCGAAGCGCGCGTGGACGAGGTGCGCGCAGAAAGGAACCGCGGCCTTGAGGCGCACCGGTCGGCGCTACAGCGTCTCGCCCGTCTCCTCGAGCAGGCTGCCGGCTGAGAGCGCTGACGCGTGTCGGTAGTACGTGGCACGTGACCAGCCGACGAGGCGGACCGCCCTAGCCACAGTCAGCTTCTCTGAATCGACCAGGTGCTGGACGGTGCGAACCTTGCGTGCGACATCGTCCGGATCGACGGGCGGCCGCCCGAACTTCACGCCTCGGGCTCGGGCCGCATCGACGCCGGCCTGGACGCGCTCCTGGATGAACTCACGCTCGTACTCCGCGAAGGCGGCCATCAGGTTGAGCATCAGTCGGCCCTCGCGGGTCGACGGGTCGATGCCGTCCGAAAGCGATCGGACCTGGACACCGCGCTCGGTGAGCTCATGGACTGTCGAGATCACATCAATCATCGACCTGCCGATCCGGTCGACGCGCCAGACGACGAGTTCATCGCCCTCGCGCAGTCGCATGTCCAATGCCGCCCAGCCGGGCCGCGACTGAGCGAGCTTCGCCGCCGAGATCTGATCGGAGTGAATGTGGCGCGCATCGACGCCGGCATCCATCAGCGCCCGGCGCTGAAGATCGTCGCTCTGCTTGTCCGACGTCGACGTCCGCGTGTAGCCGTACTTCATCGCTCAGGCCTGCTTCGAAACCCTGCGCATAGCCTCGAGCCAGATCTTCATTGCGCTCCACAGCCCGCTGGTGCTCTCCACGGGGAGAGTGGCGATGACCCGAGGCTCGTCGTCGCGGTCGGCGACCTCGTAGTGGTGGATCTTTACGTCGAGAATCTCTCCGTCGGCACCGACGCTCGCTTCGGCAGTGATGCTGAAATCGTTCGTGAGGAAGACCTCGAACGAGGCGACGAAGATCATGCCGCGGTTATCGCGGAGCACCGATTCTTCGAAGTCAGCTGCGGTCTTGAGGAGCCGGTCGAACTGGTCGATGTAGGCCTGCAGGGTGATGTTGTTGTCAGTCATGGCTTCTTTCCAATCTCGAATCAGCACGGAGGTGGCGAAGGTTTCGCCGGTTCCTGTCCTTCTGGTGGTTATCTCGGCGCGGCAGCGGGCGCATGGGCGACGCCGGTGTCGCGGCCAGTCACTTGGTCACAGCTCCATCTCCCTGTCTCCCCTTTCCCGGGTCTCGAGGTCTGCAACACGCGCGCTGTTCTTCTGGATGATGTGTTCGCGGCGCTCGTGGGAGCGAGAGTCGTAGATGCCCGCTGCGAGGTCCGCGTCGACGCGTGCGACGTATCCGAGCTCGAATCGGAGATCGGCCTTCATCGTGCGGAGCCTGCCGCGCGGATCCTCGTTGACCTGCGTCTCGTGCTCGGCGACGGCTGCGCTCAGCCGCTTTGCACGATCGAACGCCCGCGCTCGTTCCTCGGCCAGTGACGCTCGAGCTGTCAGGAGGGCGTGCAGTTCAGGGTCCAAGTGGCCGGCGACGTGGGCGAGGAGCGCAGGACCGATGCCGATCGCGGTGGCTTCCTGTTCGAAGGCGGCGCGTTCCGCGCTCGTTCTCGGCGCTCGGCCGCGCCAGCGCTCCTCGAACTGGGCGAGAGCGTGGACGCGACGTCGTCGAGTATCCGTAGGCGCTGAAAGTTCCCACAGCGCGGAGCGGAGTGGAGCCGCCGGGTTCTCAAGCTTCACCGGACGGGAAGAGATGAAACGCCGACGCACATACGGAGCGGCGTGTGCCTTCTCATCGACCGAAGCTGGGGCGGGCTCCGGTCGGGACGCTCGTGTGGCCGATGCCCAGGCCCTGTCCGACTCGGCCTGGAGTTGCTCGATGAGCGCACGCTGCCGGGCAGCGGCCTTGTCGAGACGCTGTTGCCGTTCAAGAGAGAGCGCCGACGGCTGCTTCGACACGGCGCTCCGCTCGGCCCGTTCGTGCTCGCGCACATTCCGCTCGATCGCCGCTTCGACGTCTTCACGGCGGAAGCCGTCGCCGAGACCCTTGTTCGTGCCAGGACGGCCGCCTCGCCGCATATGGGCACGTGCCGGCTCAGCGAAGGTACCGTCCGGCAGCGTGAGCATCATGCCGAAGCTCACGTCCTGTCCGCGAGCGGTGATGGTGACGCGGTACTCGCGGGCAATCTTGGAGAGTTCCTCCCAGGACTGGAACCGCGGATCCGAGAGGGCCTCTTTCACGCGGGCCTCCAGCTCGATCTCCGAGAACCGCTCGGTCGGAGGAGCCATGCCGATGTCGGTGGCGATCATCCGGTCGCGCTCGGTGAGCTGGTACCGGTCGAATTCACGCATCCGACGGCTCTGACGTGCCTGCGCGGCCGACGTCGAGGTGTCGCGATGCAGCCGCACGGCGTTCTCTGCCGCGGTGGTCCTCCGCCGGCGCTCGCTCGGCGACAGCGTCGCGGTCTCTGAATCCGCGAGTACAGCAGTACGGACGGTCGCCATCGCCTGCTCGGCTTCCTGCGTCTTCCGTGCCATGTCCGCGCGCTGCGTGAAGCCGTTGGCGGCGAGGACGCGATCGTGGGCGATGGCGAGTCGGCTGTGAGTGACGATGTTGCTGTCGATGCTCTTCCCGGTCTCGGGGTGCACCGCGCCGACGATGATGTGGTTGTGCACGCAGCCGGAGCGGCCGTTGATCTCCGTCGCGATGAGCGCGGGATGACCCGGGAAACGATCCTCGGCCAGCGCCCGGCCCAGCTCGTGAGCTATGATCCATGACTCCGGATCGTCGGGGTCAAGCTCGTCGCGGCCGAAGCTTTGGATCAGGCAGTATGCCTGGACGTACGTCGACTCGTAAATCGCCCGACCATTCGCGTCGCGCGCAGGCACCGGGGTGCCGCTCGTGTCGCGCAGGATGGTGCCGGCCGAGTCCGTCAGCGCGCGCGGACGCACGCCGTCTTTACCGTGCCGCACGCGGATCTTCTGGAGCCGCTTCTCGAAGAGCGGGACGGACGCGTTGAGAGCCGAGATTGCGACGGCGTCCTTCTTGGCATAGTTCTGCGCTCGGCCGCTCGTGTACGTCGACTGAGACGAGACGTTGACCATCAGAGAACCTCGTCAGAGGCTTCCGCGTCCGCTGCAGCCTCCAGAGTGCTGACCAACTCGACGAGAGCGGCCTCCATGCGCTCGAGCGCAGCCAGTGACGACTGGGCTGCATCGAAAGCAGCGAGCATCTCCGTGCGGGTGACCGGGCCGTCGTCAAAGTTCACCTTGCGGAGAATGCCGTACATCGACCCGCGCGCGTGCACGACCGCGTTCCTGCACTGGTCGAGCCCGTCCCAGAGGTTCTGCGGCACCTCGACGACGCGAGAGGGCGTCCACGCCTCCGGCTGACCCGCGAGGATCCGCGCTGCTCGCTCGTTGCCGCAGAGGAGCAAACGCACGGCTTCGGAGAAGTCGACGCTCTCCACCGGCACGCGGCGCTGTTTGGCGAGCGCGTTACGCATCCGGTGGACTGCCGCTTCCTCGGCGTCACCGAGACGCAGCGCACGCTGACGTCCGAAATTGACGGGCTTTGGCCGACGCTGCTTGCCGGTGCTGCGGGGAGCGGACATCGATGGGATCCTCTGGATGGATCCCATGCGTCCGGCGTCCGGGAGAGCTGAGGGTCGCCGCCACCCAAAGAGATTCGAGTGTGGACGGTGGCGCTAATACGACCTGCTGTCTCTACGACCTTAACCCGCCCCGTACCCCCTCGCAACAGACGCAACAGAGCACCCGTACCCCCTCGCAACAGAGGCGAGGACCAGTTTGATCCGTATGACAGATAACCTCGCACGCTCGGTCATCTGTCCTCCGGATCTGGTCCATTCGCGCGTCGCGCTCACCATGGAATTCAGCTCTCGCCGGACCTCCCCTCCTCGCTGCGCTCGGAGGGGCCCCCAAGAGTCCAGCGTCGCCAGAGGCAGGTCGTAGCGCGGGCCAGTTCGCGACACAACCTCATCCGGCGACCCCTGCCTGGCGACGGCACCACGATGCAGGCGTCTGCAATCTGAGATGCCCTCAAAGTGTCTCCGTGCAGACACCTCGGGCGCACCGGGCGGACGCGAGAAGCGCACACGAAGGGCGTGTCCCGCAAGGAGCTCCCGAGTGTCCACGACGAGACACCTCAGTGTCTCTGAGGTGTCTCGTCGGAGAGCACGCGTTCCTCGGTGTTCCTGATGCGTCCCCGAGGTGTCTCTCGCGCGTCCTTCATGCGTCCCCCGGGGTGTCTGCCCGGCGCGCGTGCTCCGAGGCGTCTCGCCCGTGTCTCCTCGGCGTCTCTGAGGCGTCGCCGACGAGTCCCGCCTGAAGGCGCATGCTTCGACGCGTCCCTAAGGAGCCCTCAGGGTGTTCCTGAGGTGTCGCCTGCGGGCACAAGCGCGTTGTGTGCGGATGCATCCGAAACTGGGCAGCCCGGCTTCGCCGGGCGCCTGCGCGGCCCCGGTCAGGAGGAGGGCAGGGTGATCGGCCACCGGGTGGTCGCACCGCCAGCATGGGCTTGCGCATCGAGCACTAGTTTCAGCGCGGCGGGGTCGATGCCCGTGATCGCGTCGCGCAAGTCGACCGGCTGCGCGGCGCTGGCGAGGCTGGACGCGACCGCGAGGATGCGCCGCTCGCCGCCGCTGAGGTAGCCGCCATCCAGTCCCGCCAGGTCTGCGTCGAACCACACGCCGCCCGAAGCGTGGCGGCGGATCCACGGGCCGTCGAGGAGGCGGCCGCCGAGGGTGCGGACGAGGAGCTCGACGGCCGCCTCGAGGGCGACGTCGCCGCGGGCCCAGGCGCGCAGCGCCGCGGCGCGGTTGTCGGGGATGCGGGGGATGCTCATCGACGTCCTCCCGACGCTCGGATCAGACCGACGAAGCCACGCACGATCGGGTTCTCGAAGACCGAGTCCGACATGTCGAGCGGGAGGCCGGGGGCCGGTGGCGCGATCAGCTCGTCCAACAGCACGAACACCTCCGGCGGCGCGGTCGCGAGGAAGGCCTCCACCTGCTGCCGCGTAGCGGGACGGGCGTTGAGCGAGTGGAAGAGCACCCAGCCGAGTACGGGCTTCTCGCGCATGTGGGCGTTGAGCCTCTCCTGCTCCTCAGGGGTGCGGTCGCGATGATCGGTCGTCATGATCAGTCCTCCGTCTTCTGGTCAGTGGGGGCATCACAGTCCCGGACACGCTTCTGCTGCGCCTCGTGCACGGCTGCCTCCGCCGCCTGCGGGCCGCGCCCCATGCCGGCCGCGACCCACGCGTCGTGCACGTCGCGGCGCAGGAAGCCGCGCTCCTGGCGGGGCGCGGACTTCGCGAGGCCGCGGGTCGGCCCGTAGCCGGAGCTCTCCCACTGCCACTTGTTGACCGCTTCCACGTAGTGGAACTCGTCGAGCACCGGCTCAGCGGACGTGAGCCAGGAGCGGGTATTGAGCTTCTGGTCCTTCCTGCCATCGGCGGTGTCGATCTGCGGGACGACCCACACGTCGGGGTCGAACAGCGCCTTGATCTCCTTGGTGAAGGTGTTCGCTTCGACGGGCTTCGACTCGGAGCGGTTCTCCCGCAGCCACGCGACGTACAGGGCGCGGACCATGGGGAACGGGACGAACGGACGCTGGAACTGGTGCCCGTACTCGTCGAAGAAGGCCAGCACCGTGTTGGTCTCGCGCTTGTGCGCCCGGAGGGCGTTGCGCACTGCAGGCGGCTCATCGAGCTCCCAGTACTTCGGGATCTCGACGAGCACCTTGTACGCCATGTACTCGAGGACCTCGGTGCGGCGGAGGTAGTCGTCCTTGATGGCCTTGTTCTTCACGCCATCCGGGAACCTCTGCGTCATCGGCACGATCGCCAGGCGGCGGTCCATCGACTCGGTCTTGTCGCGGAAGTTCAGCGCGCCGTTGAGGGTGAGGATCGTGAAGATCGACGGCTTGTAGGTGATGACGGTCTTGTGCTTCCTGTCGATCCGGATCGGATCGTTGGTGATGATCGCCTTGAGGTCGCTGGCGTCCTTGATGAACTCGCCCACCGGAGTCTCGTCGGGCGCGTTCAGGTGCGTCCCGATCAGCTGCTCCTTGCCGAACTGCGAGCCGTAGTCCTTGATCGGCACGCTCGCGCAGTTCCGGTCGCCCACCAGGGCGCGGACGTGCGCGAGGATCGTGCCCTTGCCGTTGGACCCGGACTCGGCGTGCAGCGACGGCATCTTCTGCCAGTCGTGCCGTGGGCGGAGGGCCGCGCCGATCACCTTCATGAGGTACGTGCGGGTCCCCTCGTCGGGGATCGTCTCCTCCCAGAACCGCTCCAGGTCCCAGACGTTGCCGTTCTCCTCCTCGATCCGAGGCACGGGGTGCTGATCCTCGATCAGGCGGACGTCGCAGTTGCGGGCAAGGAACACGTGTTCTGGGGTGAACTCGATGCGCTCACCAGTCCGGTAGTCGAAGATGCAGTCGCGCATGACCACGAGGTCGGGGTTCTGGGTCTCGGTGACCTTGACGGCGTGCACCCGGACCTGGCGCTCGAACTCGGCGAACCACTTGCCGTCGTGGCTGAAGTTGTACGCCTTCGCGAGGTTCACCAGCAGGTCCTTGTCGGCACGGCGGTAGAGCCCTTCGTGCTCGCCCGACTCCTGGTAGATCGCGAGGACGCCGAGGCCGTCGTCCGAGTTCGCCCCGCCCGGGGTGACCTCGGCGACATGGTGCAGGTGGTGGACGATCAGCGCGGCCTGGACCGGGTAGAGCGTCCTCGGCATCGAGTACTTCGTGTCCCCCTTGTCCATCTTCTGGTTCTCGCCGCGCAGGACGCCGCAGCAGGCGGCGAGCAGGGCATGCTCGATCCGCGCGGGCGGCGGCGGATCAGCCGGATCGATCGCGCTCAGGTGGGCGCGAGTCGTCCGACGGAGGACTTCGTTGAGCGGCGCGACACTCAGCTGCCCGGCGAAGTGCTTCGCGTTGGCGGCCATCGCCTCGGACAGAGGAGTCGTCCGCGGCGCGGAGCTGTTGTCAGGGGGCATCAGGTCGGATACCATCGAGGTATCTCCTTCGGGTCGTGCACGAGCGGCAACTCGTGATCCGGTTGGTGAGTGAACTCGAGAGGCTCCGCTACGGCGGGGCCTCTCTCATGTCAGGCGGCGAGGAGACGGCCGAGTTCGGCCTTCCGCTCGTCGCTGAGGCGCGGCCAGGTCGAGACGACCCTGGCGGCGATGATGGCGAGCTCGTCCAGCGAGACGGCCGCTGGGGGTGCCTGCTCGCCTGCGATCTCGGGGTCGATGTACTTCGCGCCGGCGGCCGGCTCGCGGAAGCGGCCGAGGTCAGAGGCCTCGAGGTCTTCCTCGGCGATCCAGTACGTGCCGCGGTCGTCGATCACCTCGGCGCGCAGGCGGCCGTCGAGGATGCGGCGGCGGATGGTCTGCGGGTGACCCCAGCCGCGCTTGGAGGCCTGGGAAATGGTGAAGCCGCGGCGAGCGGTGGCGGTGCTCATGCCGAGTACCTCCTGGCGTGGAAGATGGACGGGGACGGCACGTCTGTCTCCACGCCGGACCAGCCAAGGTCGGGCGCTTAGGTCTCCGGCGTCGCAGCCGGGACCAGCACTGGCACTGCCCTCACCGCCGATCAGCTGATCGATCGTGCGGCGGGTCGACCATCTCGGGTCGCATCACCAGGATACGCCAGATCTGGTGCCAGACACAAGAGAATGTCCGAGATTCGTGTTCAGGATTTGTGTACTGCGCTAGAATGGCTCATAGACGAGAGGAATCGCCATGACGATCGCGACACAGACCTTCGCCCGGCGGGTACGGGAGGAACGCCAGCGCTCCGGTTTGAGTCAGGCGGCGGTCGCCGCGCGGCTATCGGAGCTTGTGGGCAGAACGATCGACCACAGCGCCATGGCACGGTCGGAGAAGCACGACCGCCCTGTCCGACTGGATGAGGCGGTGGCGCTGTCCGAGATCCTCGAGGTGCCGCTCGCCGCGCTGCTGCGGGACCGCACGGCTGCCGACGAGGAGCTCGGGGAGCTCAGGCGGGAGCTCTCGGTGGCCGAGTGGCGCTCGAGCACGGCGCGGGCCGACTATGAGGAGGCGCAGGACGCCATCACGGGTATCCAGCAGCGCATTGCTGAGCTCGAGGCGCAGTGGGAGCAGTGACAGCGGGTCGCGTTGGAGATGAGGCACTGAGGCACTGGCATTCACGTGGTGCCTCACGTGGTGCCTAACGTGAATGCCTGGTCAGGTCCAGGTTTGTGCGAGTTTGAGGTACTGAGGCACTGGATCGACGAGAAAGTCCGCGTTGAAGATCTTCGTGGCAATCCTCCGACTGCCTACTCACACGCGTTCCCGCCACGCATTATTTTGATCGTTCTAGTGCCTCAGTGCCTCAAATCTCCGAGAAACCGCTCCTGACCTGGGTAAACGACTGAGGCACTACGTGAGGCATTAGGCGGGGGTCAGTGCCTCAGTGCCTCATCGGCGTCACACCCCCCCGCCGCCCCTTCCTCCCTCCGACCAGCCTGCGCTGCGCGCCGGGCAAGGATAGGGGGAGCGGCCTCGAACATTACGCCCATCCCCCTCCCGCCTGAGCTGGCCGAGCGGGCGGCGGCACGCGAGCACAAGCGCCGAGCCAGCCTGGCGGCGAGCCGCCTCCCGCAGGGCCGCGCGCCCTTGGTCGCATGATGTCGCGGAGGGTGGGTTGTGGGCAGTCCACCACCACCTGAACGCGCCTGCCCATCGACTCAGGCATGAGCATTGACTACTCAGTGAGTACTCGGTAGGCTCGTCTCATGAATGAGCGCACCCACCGACGCACCGAGCTGGACCTCACGCAGACCGACGCCGCGCGCCGCGCTGGCGTCTCCCTGGCCACCTGGCGGCGCTGGGAGCAGGACCCGGGCTCGGTCAGTGAAAAGACGCGTCGAGCCTGCGAAAGCGCCCTGGACGGCCTCTCCGAGTCCGATCTCGCACTGTCCAAGGAAGTGGCTGCGTTCACCCGAACGTGGCAGGACTCTCCACGTCTCACGCCACGGCAGGCGTACGCCATTGCCCTGGAGCTCGACATGTGGGACGACCTGCATCTGTCCGCCTGGATCAGCGATCCGAGCGGACCGCTCTACGACGTCCCGCCTTTCGACGAGTTCGACCTCCGAGTCATGATGCTGGTTGGGGAGAATCGCGCCTGGGCCGAGGCGGTCCGCCGGCGTTGCCGCGTGATCTCCGACGAGATTGAGGCCGGCACACTCCCGTTCGACCGGCCGGGGCCGCTCATCGACGAGGTGCTGATCGGCGCGGCACTCACGGGCGCACAGGCGTCGCTCGAAGACATGCCGGAGATCTTCGAGCGGGTCCCCGCACGCGAGGCCGTCGACGACGAGGCCGAGTACCTGCTCGGCGACGACGACTGGGATACTGTCTCGGACGGGTTCGACGACGCCTGCAGGTGGGACGAGTGGGAGGCCCCGCTCCGGCACGGTCATCCCCTCCTGCCCGCCATCTTGGCCGAACGCCACCCCTTCACCTGGTTCGACCTCGCCGAGCCCACGGGCCCCGGCTACCTCCAGCGGCTTTCCGGCCTCGTCCTCGAGGACTGAGTCAGTCGACCCACCGCACACCCGGGAGGCTCCCATGGCCCTCAACGCGCCCGCAGCGCGCGGTCGGCGCGCGACCGCCGAGGTAGGGGCCTTGGTCGATGCTTGCGACGAGCGGGGCAGCAACTCCGTCACGACACGCCGCTCGGCAATTACCGTCGGTCTCACCGGGATCCGCGACCAGGCTGCGACGCTTCTGAGCAGCGGTGGGAACCTCACTGTGGTCAGATACCTGGCCGGACCTCCGCTCAGCGAGGACGACCTCATGGCGATCGCCGAGACTGACAGCCTCGCAAGGGGACAGATCAAGACGGACCCATCGATCGCCGAGAGAGTCGGAGACACCGTCCTGTCCGGTATCGACCGTCGGCCATTCCCGTGGGTAACCGAAAACAGGGAGCCGCTCGACGCCGAGCGCGAGAGCGCGGTGGTCGGAACGGTTGTCCTAATTGCTAATCAGAAGCCTGCAGACGTGGCGGCGCGCGCGGGCGAAGAAGCTGCAGGGGGGTGCGGTTGCGGATGCGCTCCTAGGCAACGGCTTCACTCAGGTCAAGACGCGAGCGATTGAGAACATCTCTCACTTCCCGGAACGCGGGTGAGTCTTGCACGGAGAGCAGCTTCGCGGGGCGCAAGGCGGACGTCATCGTTTGCCTCTGGGACGGTCGAGTGCTTGCCGTCGAGTGCAAGGTCAGTAACTCCGAGGTCAACAGCGTCAAGCGCGTGAATAACGACGCAGCAGCCAAGGCCGAGGTGTGGATCAACCAATTCGGCCAAGTGAATGTGGTTCCCGCTGCGGTGCTGTCGGGCGTCTTCAAGGTTAGCAACCTTGAGAGCGCCCAGGCACGCGGTCTAACACTCTTCTGGGCACACCGCCTCGACGCGCTGATCGCGTTCATAGAGCAGACGCGCCCTTAGGTTATGCCCCTCTCGCGGAACGACCCCAGCCGAATGGCTGGGGTCGTTTGCTTTCGTGGGGCCCGGTTCATTCCCGGTGCACCGCGGCCATCGTCTCGGCCTCGCGGGTCTCGAGGTAGGCGTCCAAGGCGGCGACGCGGTACCGGACTGCCCGACCTTCCTTCAGGTACGGCGGGCCGGACTTACGGTGCCGGAGGACGGCGAGCGCTTCGGGCGTCGTGCCGAGATAGATCGCAGCCTCGCTCGGGACGAGGACGGCGGGCGTAATGGTTGTTGTAGACATACGTATCCCTTGCAGTGTCGTACCTGCAAGCGGGTCGCTGGCCAACCATTTCAGGCTGTCGCTCCAGAGTGCATCGTTGGATGCGCCACCTGTCGTGGGAGAAGGGCTCTCCCTGCCGATTGTTCTGTTCTCGGCCTTTCTCTGTATACCTCCCAGTCTGCCCGAGAAGTCTCCTGATTACCAGTGTTGATCGGGTCTTTCTGTCATCTCTTTAGTTGAATTGAACCTGCGTAATGGCTACGCTTAAAGAATGACCGTGGACGCGAAGAAGACTGGCCGCAGAGCGGCATCGACGAAGCTCGACAAGGGTGAGCATTCCATCGATCGGAACACGCCGACGAGGCGTGTGCTGAAGGGCCGTGAGGTGCTTGTGCTCGACTGGTCCGTGCGCGACATGGCGGGCAAGCTCCACACGAGGCGCTCGCAGGGCGCGTCGATCTCCGAGACGCGGAACAAGGCGAAGAGGGCTGCGAAGGCGATCCTCGAGACCGGCGGCCAGAAGAGCGACTGGCGCGGCACCGACAAGATGACCCGATTTATCGACAGGGTCTCGCGCCCCGCGATCGACGAGGCAAGTCACCGCCCAGCCTCTGTGTCGCAGTACAAACGTGCACTCTCCTATATTCGCGCGGAGCTGGCGGGGTACTCGATCGCCGACGCCTGGCACTACGACCGCCTCACGGACGCCCTCTATGCCATTGCCGCAGCCCACGGTGCGGAGCAGGCGCGTCAGGCGCGTACGGTTCTCGGGCTCTACGTCGGCCAGCCGCTCAAGCGGTACCGGCTCGCGACGAGCAATCCCATCGAGGGTGCGAAGCTCGACCTCGCCAAGCGCGCACCAGCGCAGACCGGCAAGAAACGCGGCGGAGTGGCGCTCGGTCCCGAGGAGCAGGAGCGCGTCATCTCGTACCTCTTGGCGCTCGACCCCGCCGAAGGCGTCGTCGACGTGATCCGCGGCCGGTGGAAGGGCATCCCCGTCAAGCAGCGCCGGAACGCGATCGACTTGACTCTGCTCCACGCGGGAACAGGCATCCGCATTAAGGAGTCTCTGATGCTCGAGCGCCGCGACGTCGTCATTGACGGCGAGCTCATGTTCATCGACATCCGCCCGGAGGTCGCGAAGACGCACATCCCGCGCCGTGCAGCGGTGCTCGACCCGCGCATCCAGAAGCGTCTCGCCTCACGATTGGAGGAAACGAAGGATCTGGGATCGAATGCGCCGCTCATCGGGGGGCCGGCAAACCCTGCGAAGCGCTGGACCCAGAACGGATCCTCTGGGGCTGCAGACCAAATCCGTGCTCTCTACCCGGAGCTCGCTACGGCCTGCGATGCTTCTGCGCTCGAGTTCCAGCGGTCCCACGTATGGCGCACGACGTTGAACGCTCGCATGGAGGAGGCAGGCATCGCTCTCAAGGCGCGGGCCGCCCAGCTCGGCCACGGTGAGGCCGTGAACCAGTCGAACTACACGGCGGGGATCGACATGGTGGGTCTGTCGCGGGCGTATCGGGAGCGTCAAGCGGCAGATGCAAGGTGAGATCGCTACGGTCTGCGCTACGGTCTAACCCAGTCATCTACGGTTAAGTCCAGTAATCCTCAGTCATCATCTCTTCCAAGAAAACACGACATCGCGGGACATTTTCGCCGAGATTGACTGGAAGTGACAAGTGATCGACTCATAATCGTGAGGTCGCGGGTTCAAGCCCCGCTCCTGCTACAGAACGCCCCGAGATTCCGCAGAATCTCGGGGTTTTCCGTGTCTGCGGGGAGCGCCTGACGCCGGCGTATCACATACGTATCACAGGGGAAATCACGCGGCGTTGTCGGCCGCCCCGCGCGCTCGTGAAGACGAACTCCTCCGGGTTGCGCCCGGCGATGAGGTCCCGCAGGCCGGATCGCTCAGCGTCCCGAGGGATCCCACTGTCTGCTCGGTAACATCTGCGGCATGGGCTTCCACCAGAAGAGTGCCTCACATTGAGTGACGACAGGGCAGCAGCATGGCGGGAGGCCGCGGTCGCGGGCGCGCTCACCTACCATGCTGCTGTCCTGGTGTTGATTCTCCCGGGGGCGATGGGACGCCTCACGGACGGAATCTCAACGTACCTCGACGTTGTTCAGGCTCTGGCCGTGATCCCCATCGCACTGGTCGTTCGAGCCACCGTCGCGACGATCCGCAAACGAGAGCCGACACCGGCATGGATCATTGGCGGCGACATGCTCGGCTACCTGCTGATGATCGCGATCGTTGGCATGGTTTCGATACCCGGGAATCTCGCAGGCACCGCCGTTTTCGGTGTCGTTGTGATGTCGGCAAAAGGCCTCGTTGCGATTCCGGTGCTGGCCGCTTTGTCGCTCCTGGTGCAGCGGTACCGTCCGCTTCGGATCGTTCTCGGGACGCTTGTGATCGCTGATGTGCTGTTCGCGATCGTCGCTGTTGGCCTCACCATGCGCTAGTCGGGCAACTCGTCCCGCCGGGTGAAGGAGGCGGTGCCGAGATGCTCCTGGTTGCGGCGCTGCTGGCGAGCGGGATCCCGTTGTCGAGGTCGAGCGGCAGTGCCCGTGGCGTTATGGCGAGGGCGCGGGTCACTGACCGTCGTCGCGAGGAGCGTTCGCGAGGATCTGCCCCCGGCGGTCGGCCCGCGTGAAGACGTCGCGATAGACCAACTCGGCCAGGCGGGTGTCGCGGCTCGCGATCGCCTCGTACAGCAGCCTGTGCCCGCGCAACACGACGGAGGCGAGCGGCGCCTCCGAGACGAGCAGCCTCATCCGGCCCTCGATGAGCCGGTTCACCTCGCCGAGCAGCCGATTGCCGCACATGGCGTAGATCTGCGTCCGGAAGTCGAAGATCGTCTCCACGAGGTTCTTCGTGTCGCCCGGCACGACGCGATGCTCGGCGACCAGCTTCTCCTTCAGCGCCGCGAGCTCTCGCGGAAGTGGCCGCTGGGCGGCGAGGCGTGTGGCGAGCACGTCCATGGCGGCGCCGACGTCGAAGAGGTCGTCGCGCTCCTCGTCGCGCAGGCCCCGCACGCGGGAGGCCACCCGCGAGGACCCCGAAGTCGCGAGTCCCTCCCTGGTCAGCATCTCGATGGCCTCGCCGACCGGGATGCGGCTCACGCCGAACTCCTCCGCCAGGAGCCTCTCGGAGAGGACGCTCCCGGGAGCACGGAGGCCGTCGATGATCTGACGTTGGAGGCGGTCGTGCACCATCACGTGCTCAGGCGCATATCGGTCCTCGCCGTGCAGAGGCGGTGTCTCCGCCTCCGGCGCCGTCAGGGAGAGGTCGAACGCATCGTCGTCGAGCGCACGCAGTACCCGGGCATGGCGGGCGGCGCGCGAGCTCTCGGCGAGCTCGACCATCGTGGTCTCGGCGGCATCGGGGTCACCGTCGGCGAACGCGCGCTCGAACCTCTCGTAGAACGGCAGGGGCGTCGTCAGGGCGGGGTCGGCGAGAG
Organism: Microbacterium resistens; assembly: GCF_021172025.1. Lineage (NCBI taxonomy): Bacteria > Bacillati > Actinomycetota > Actinomycetes > Micrococcales > Microbacteriaceae > Microbacterium > Microbacterium resistens. Next base: position 1,956,407 of record NZ_CP082781.1, on the reverse strand, counting down.
CGAACATCCGCCGGGTGCGGCTCAGCAGGGCGGCGTGGATCTCGAGGAGGATGGGATTGCGGGTCGACTCGTAGCTGTGTGTCCGGAAGGCCAGCCCGGCTCGGCGCAGCTGCTCCGTGTCATCCGCGGCGACCGCGCGACGGGCGTCCTCCACGTCGGCGCGGAATCGGCGGAGGTCCGCGTCGGTGCGGCGTACGGCCGCCTGCCGGACCGCGAGGCGGTCGAAGGCGCTGTGCAGCTCCGCGATATCGGCGACGTCCGTCCGGCTGAGCACGTGAACGAGCCCGCCGTGGCGGGGGAGCCGGTCGACCAGTCCCTCGTGGATCAGCCCGCGGATCGCCTTGCGCACCGGGATGCGGCTCACGGAGAACCGTGCGGCTTCGGTCGCCTCGACGATCCGGCTTCCGCCGGGCCGGGTGCCGTCGATGATCTCGTCGCGGATCGCCCGCTGGACGCGCTCGGTGGCGGAGCACTCGTCGGCTTCGTCCACGCCCTGCACCTCCCGTCCGGATCGCCCCGTGCACCACCGGATCGGGATTGCGTCGGCGAACGACGGCGGGCGTGTGCGGCGAGAAGTCCTCAGACTACCGCACGCCCTTTCTCCGTCGTCGTCGCTCACAGACGGGCCGTCACGTCCCTTTGCCGGGGCGAACGCGTACCAGCAGCAGCGCCGTGTATCGGAGGACGCTTTCCGATGAATCCCCTCCATAACGGGGCGAGGACGTCGAGGCTCCGAGACCGGTCGGTTAGTGTCGATCCGACGGCGGGTCCGGACCTCGGGAGTGGATGGGACTCCAGAACGCCGGGAGGGGAACGAGGGCGTGGAGACACAGGACGCGGACGGGATCCACGATCCGACGGGGCCGCTGGCGGCGGAGCCCGTGGCAGACGGCTACCTCGCGTATGCGAACCTCGGCGTGGACGGCTGATCCGTCGACGCCAGACACCGATCACGAGACGAGAAGAGAGCGCACGCTGATGAGAAAGCGTACGAAAGTGATCCTCCTGTCCAGCCTGGCCGGCGTGCTCGTCCTCGGCGGCGTGGCAGCGATCGCCGGTCCGATCGTGTACCGCGATCTCATCGTCGGGGAGGTCGACGCGCCGCCGACGGTCGCCGCGACGCCTCCCGCGACACAAGGCGCCGGAGGCGGCGACGCCGCGGCTCCTGCGCTCGATGGCGAGTGGGCGGTGCAGGACGGGTCATACGCGGGCTATCGGGTGGACGAGGTCCTGAACGGCACGGACGTCACCGTCGTCGGACGCACCGAGAAGGTCACGGGATCGTTGACGGTTGACGGCCTGACGCTCACGGATGCCGTCATCGAGGTCGACGTGGCCTCCATCGAGACTGATTCTGCGAGCCGCGATAGCTACTTCCGTGACACGGCGATGCGCGCGGGCACCTATCCGACGGCGACCTTCCGACTGACCGAGCCGGTCACCGCCCCACAGGCGCCCGCCGCCGGTCAGCCGCAGACGATCACTGCCAGCGGAGAACTCACGATGGCCGGGCAGACCCGTGCCGTCACCGTGGACCTGCAGGCGATCTGGAACGGCGAAGGGGGCCAGGTGGCCGGATCCATCCCCGTGACGTTCGCGGACTTCGGCGTCGAAGCGCCGAACCTCGGGTTCGTCTCGGTGGAGCCGACGGGGGCCGTGGAGTTCTCGCTCCTCATCCAGCGTCCCTGAACCGGTTACGCAGCGGCGGCGGCCCGCCCGGGCCACGGACCCGGATCAGGATGCAACGGGGTAGGTCGGCGATCCCGCTCGGTCCGGACGGACGACGAGGTCGAGCAGGTGCCGGAGCGCTTCCTCTGCGGCTTCGGAATCACCGGCGCGGACGGCGCCGACGACCGTCTTTCGTGCCGCCTGACGGGCGGCGACAGCGGCCGGCGCGCGATCCAGCGAAGCGACGTGGCTCAGGGTCTCTGGGCCGAGCCGCTCCAGCAGAGGGTTCCGCGCGGCGTGTCGCAGGGCGCTCAGAAAGTCCGCCCATGTCCGCTGTTCGTCCGCTCCGGCATCGATGTGGCCTTCAAGCACGGCGAGGTCGTCGTCGGTGCGACGGGAGGCGGCCAACCGTGCCGCGAGAAGTGCGATGACTCCATGGGCGTAGGCGGGGTCACTCACCCGCCGGGCCCCTGTCGAAGCGCCTACCGGCCACGGCGGCATGACGCGTCGTCCGTGCGGCCTCGTGTCCCCAGAACCCGGTTCCATCGGGTCTCCTCCCCTTTGCGTCCTGGCATCCTATCTGGGAAAGCCGAACGAGCAAGCAGGGGAGGCTCTGTGCGGCGACTGATGAGGCGTTGGAATACAGTGTCGCACCAACGACGCAACCCTTCCCGCGGAAGAGGGGCGGGAAGGGTTGCCCGGGCGCGAGCCCCGCGGGTTATCCCCCACCGCGCGGGGCTCACGGTCTTTCCTCCGGGTGGCCGCGTCGACGGGGTCCTCGCGTGGGGCAGAGGGTGTCCTCTGCCACGGAGCGCGAAGCGGCCCGTGAAGAGTATGCCAGAGAATCGATGCGTTGTCCACGATTGCGTTCCAGTTCGATGCGCGCCACGGCATAGACTTTTCGCCGGAGTTCTGTATCGACTCGCGCGATGAGCTGGGCTACACTGGCCAGTGCCCGTCATCGCTGAGATTCGATGGCATGCCAGCACCTCGAAGCGGCAGAGAGTCACCTCCCCAGGCCTCGAAGCCGGGCCGTCCATGTCGGCGCCGGGCGCCGTTCCCTGGCCATGCGTACGAAGGCCGACGCGACGCGGATGCGTCGGGCCGATGACGGGCACCGTCGCCGGCCACGAACGATCGCCGGGGGAGGACGTGTCATCGCGTGTTCGCGGTACCGGAGGCCTGCGAGCACGGCGCAGGCTCGTCAGTGTGATCGGTCGGGACGTGCCGCGACCGGTGTCGCGCGCGGGTGCGCCTCACCGACTCCCGAGGTCGTTGTCGGGGACGTCGTCGGCGGGGGCCAGGATGGACTGGAGTCCCTGCACCGCGGCAGCCGCCTCCTCACCCTCGCCGTCCTGGATGGCGCGGCGAAGCCTCTCGAAGGTCGCGCCGAGATCGGGGGCAAGCGGCGCGGCGACTCGGTAGGCGAACATGTCGCGCATCAAAGCGAATCGCATGTGCGACAGGGCAGCGCCGTACGGCGTGCCCTCGGCCAGTTCTGCGAGGCGCTCGATGCCCGCGGAGAAGGACGCGAGGACGTCGGTGATCCTGTGCGATCCCAGCGCCTCCTCGATGGCGACGACGTCTTCGACCAGGTGGCGGCGTTGCGCGGAACTCAGTTCGGGAACGATGTAGCGCAGAGTGCTGCCGGTCAGATCGCACGCGAATCTCACCGACAGATCCGACGAGCGACGCGTGGATGGCGTGACCCGCGAGAAGCGGTTGGCGGCGAGTTCGACCAAGCCGATCTGCTCGAGGCGCAGCAGGGCGTCGCGGACCGGCATCCGCGAGACCCCGAGCTCCGCCGACAGGGCCGGCAGGGCGAGGCGCGTGCCGGGCGGGAGCTGCCGAGTCGCGATGGCGCCCGCGAGGATGTCGAACACCGCGTCGCTCAGCCGATGGGGCGAGAGGGTGATCCGTTCCAGTCCGCGAAGTGCCGGGGCGGCGTCCGGGGGCGTCGCCCCGTGCTCGGGCGACGACGCGCCCTCTTCGACGAGGCGGGTGACAGAAGCCATGTTCCGAGCATAGTGAACCGTGGGTGGATGGTGGATAGATTGCACGCCAGTATTCACGAAATGTGTGGAGCATTCGCACAGCGGATTCCGTACGGCGACCCGGTGGCACAACGGTGGGTGGTGAGAAAGCTCGCCAGGTCGCGCTCGGGTCGGGCTGGGAGAAGGCGCGGCACGCGAGGCTTCCTCGCCCGCAAGAGCAAAGGGAGATCGCGATGGTTAGGTCGCATGCCAAAATAGTGGCCATGACTGACTTCCATGCCGCGGGCGACCACACGCGGCGGATCGCGGACGCCTTGCGAGGGCGCATCGTCCGCGGCGAGATCGCCGACGGGGCGCGACTGGTCGAGGCCGACATCGCCGCCGAGTTCGGTGTGAGCCGCACGCCCGCGCGTGTCGCGCTCGACCTTCTGGAGCGCGAAGGGTTCGTCGAGCACCGGCGCAATCGAGGTGCGGTGGTGAAGAGCACGCATCACCCCCGAGAGATCGCGGACGCCCGCGAGGTCCAGGGGGCGTTCGCCGTGCTGTTCGTCAAGCTCGTCGTCGCGCACGCCACGGACGAGGAGCTGCGTGACGGCAAGGCGAGGCTGGCCGAGCTGTCCGATGAGGACCCCGCCGCGGCGGAGGAGATCCTCGCGGATGTGCAGCAGCGCCTCATCGCGGCCACGCGCAACCGCGTCTTCCAACAGGCGATGGCGCGCTTCGAGATCCGCCAGCGGGTGCTGGCCGCGGCGATCGAGCCGCGCACCGACGCGCGGAGATGGCTCCACGCGCTGATGGACGCCCTGGTCGCGCGCGACGTGGAGGCCGCGGTGAGCCTGCTGGAGGAGGAGGAGTCGCGGATCCAGCGCGTCGGCGTGGACCGTGCTCTTCGCGGATTGGAGGAGGCCGAGTCGGCGGCTTCCGGTGTCGACGGAGGGGGGCGCGGGTGACGACGACGATGACCAAGGCGGAGGGCGCCAGGACGCACTCCTCGGACGAGGCGGCCCGCGTGGCGCAGGCCCTGCGGCGCGAGATCATCTCGGGCCGGCGTCGGGCCGGCAGCGTGCTCTCCGAACGGCAGATCGGCGACGCGCACGGCGTGGGGCGCGCCGCCGTCCGTCCGGCCGTGCAGAACCTGATCGACGAGGGCCTCGCCACCCCGGGCGGACCCCGGTCGGCCGCCCGCGTGGCCGAGTGCGGCTACCAGGACGTGACCGATCTTTTCGTCGTCGCGCAGCAGGTGTCGGCGTACGGCTGCCATCTTGCGGCGCAGCGGCGCTCCCAGGACGACCTCGATCATCTCGCCGCCCTGCTGCGCCGGATCGACTCCGCCCTCGCGAAGGACCGCCCGAAGGATGTCATGCGCGGGTGCATCGAGTTCCGCGACGAGTCGATGCGCATGTCCGACAACGAGGCGCTCATGGACATGGACGACGTCGTGCGCCCGCGACTGGAGGCGTACTTCGAGGAGATCGATCGTCCGTTCCCGTCTGCCGTCGGCTTCCACGCGGTGTACCGCGCATTCGTCGAGCGGGATGCGGATGCCGCCTACGCCATCGTGTTCCGTCTGTACCAGGACGCGATCGACGCGCTGACCGCGCACGACGCCGAGGGGCGTTCCTCGGCCGACGCGATCGCCGTGCTGAGCGGCGCCCTGGAGGACTGACCGGCCGGGCTCCCGGAGCCGTGACGACGCCGGCGTGCGCCGCGTCCGTCGCCACGCGGTCGCGACGGGCTGGGGAGGCGGGAGTCCGCGTCCTCGTCGTCACACGGCGACGCGGACGTGCGGCAAACACACAGGAAACACTCAGATGTCGATATTCTGGTCGCGCCGATCGGGTGTTCGACCCCGCACGGCGCGCGGGCGAGCATCGCCCTCATTCGGATGAACCCACGAGAAAGGGCATCACCATGACCGGTACGGCACGGAAGGCGACCGCTGAGGCGCTCGCGACCTTCCTGTTCGTCTTCAGCATCATCGGAGCCGTCAACAGCGGCAACGCGCTCGCACCGCTTGCGATCGGCCTCGCGCTCGGGGTGCTCGTCTTCGCGACCGGGCACATCTCCGGCGCGCATCTGAACCCCGCCGTCTCGGTCGGAGTGTTCCTGCGCGGCGGCCTGAGCGTCGGCGACCTCATCGCCTACATCGTGGCCCAGTTCGTCGGCGGTGCCCTCGCCGCGCTCGCGAGCTTCGCCCTGTGGCCGCGAGCCGCGGAGCCGACGAAGATCGAGATCGGCCCGGCGTTCCTCGCCGAGGCGCTGTTCACGCTCGTCCTGGTCTGGGTGGTGCTGAACGTCGCGACGTCCAAGGACACCGCCGGCAACTCCTTCTACGGCCTCGCGATCGGCGGCACGGTGTTCGTCGGCGCCGTCGCGGTCGGCGGCGTCTCCGGCGGCGGGTTCAACCCGGCCGTGGCCCTGGGGCTGTCGATCAGCGGGCAGTTCGCCTGGAGCGCGCTGTGGCTCTACATCCTCGCCCCCGTCGTGGGCGCGATCGTGGCCGCGCTCGCCTTCCGGCTGCTGAACACGGACGACGCGAAGAAGATCGCCGCCGCGGAGTGATCCGGCGCTCTCTCGAGCGCACGATCACCTGACAGCCGCCGCGGAGCCCCGTCATCGCCACCTGCACGACGTCGGCTGCGATGTCGTCCGGAAGGACGGGGCCCTCGGGCCGGTACCACTCCACGAGGGAGTTGATCATGCCGAACACGAACCGCGTCAGGACCGCCGGTTCGATGTCGTCCCGCACGCCGCCCTCGTCCTGGGCCTCGGCCACGAGGGCGGCGACCCGCTGGTCGAACGTCCGCCGTCGCTGCATCGCGGCGAGCTCCACCTGGCTGTTGCCGCGGACGCGAAGAAGCAGAGTGACGGTCGGCAGCTCGTCGGTCAGCACGTGAACGGCGCCGGTGACGACCTGTTCCAGACGGGACGCGGCCGATCCCGGTGACCGCAGTGCGGTCTCGAGCACCTGCTCGAGCGAACCGAGAGCGGAGTCGAGCGCGATGCGGAGCATCTCCTCCTTCGAGGAGAAGTGGTGGTAGAGCGCGGCCTTGGACACGCCCAGTCGCCCCGTGATGTCGGAGACGCTGGTCGCGTCGTAACCGCGCTGGGTGAACAGCAGCACCGCGGCGGCAAGCACCTGGTCCCGGTCATAGCCCGGCCGGCCGCGCCGCGGTGCCGTCGCGCTCGGCGCGTCGGCGGACGCGCGCTCGGCATCGGGGGTCATCGAACCAGTCTCCCACCGCCCGGCGGTCGCCGCTGCGCGAACGGATGATCACGGACGAGACCCGGGTTGCCGCTGTGACCCCGGGTCTGCGAAGATTACTGAACGATCGGTAGGAAAAGCTCAGGGCGTCGAGCGAGCGCCCGAGCCCGCCGACGAGGACGATCCGCCCCGCACCGTCGCAGGAGGTCACGATGCCCGAGGCCTATCTGGTCGGCGGTGTGCGCACGCCCGTCGGGCGCTACGGTGGGGCGCTCGCCTCGGTGCGGGCGGACGACCTCGCGGCCCTCGTCGTCCGTGCCGCCGTCGAACGTGCGGCGCTGCCGGTCGACGCCGTGGACGAGGTCGTGCTCGGCGCGGCGAACCAGGCGGGTGAGGACAACCGCAACGTCGCGCGCATGGCCGTGCTCCTCGCGGCGCTTCCGGACACGGTGCCGGGCATGACGGTGAACCGGCTGTGCGCCTCCGGGATGACGGCCGTCGCGCTCGCCGCCCAGGCGATCCGCGCCGGCGACGCTGACGCGTTGGTCGCCGGCGGCGTGGAATCGATGACGAGGGCGCCCTGGGTCCAGGCCAAGCCGGAGCGCGCCTGGGCGAAGCCGGGCGCCGCCTTCGACACGGCGATCGGGTGGCGCTTCACGAACCCGCGCCTGCTTGCGAGGGACCGTGCGACGTCCTCCATGCCGGAGACCGCCGAGGAGGTCGGGCGGATCGACCGGATCACGCGGGAGGACGCCGACGCGTTCGCGCTGGAGAGTCACCGTCGCGCGGTCGCGGCTCTCGACGCCGGGAGGTTCGCCGCGGAGACCGTCCCCGTGACCACCGCGGGCGGTCACACCGTCGAGACGGACGAGGGGCCGCGCCGGGACACGACTCTCGAGGCGCTCGCTCGGCTGCCGGCCGCCGTCCCGGGCGGGTCCCTCGTCACCGCGGGCAACGCCAGTCCGCTCAGCGACGGCGCCTCCGCGCTGGTGGTCGCGTCGGAGTCCGCCGTGAACCTCCACGGGCTCGCTCCCCGGGCCCGGATCGTCTCCTCCGCCACCGCGGCCCTCGCTCCGGAGATCATGGGGCTCGGCCCGGTGCCGGCGACCGGGAAGGCGCTGGAGAGAGCGGGCCTGTCCGTGGCGGACATCGGCGCCGTCGAACTGAACGAGGCGTTCGCGACCCAGGCGCTCGCTGTCATCCGTCGCCTGGGCCTGGATCCTGCGCGCGTCAACGCCGACGGCGGGGCGATCGCGCTCGGGCATCCGCTCGGCTCCAGCGGCTGCCGGATCCTCGTCACGCTGCTCGGGCGGATGGAGCGCGAGGGGGCGCGGTACGGTCTGGCCACGATGTGTGTGGGCGTCGGCCAGGGCACGGCGATGATCCTCGAGCGGGTGTGACATGGCGGCGTCCCTCCGGATCGAACGCGCCCCCGACGTCGTCGTGGCGACGCTCGACCGACCCGACACCCGCAACGCCATCGACCAGGCGATGATCGACCAGCTGCACGCGCTGTGCGCCGAGCTGGAAGCGGAGCCGCGGACGCTCATCCTCACCGGCGAGGGCGGGGTCTTCGCCTCCGGCGCCGATATCGCCGAGCTTCGCGAGCGCGGCGCCGACGATGCGCGCCGGGGGATCAACACGCACGCGTTCCAGCGGGTCCGCGCGCTTCCGATGCCGGTCGTGGCGGCGCTCGACGGCTATGCGCTCGGCGGCGGCGCGGAGCTCGCCTATGCGGCCGACATCCGGATCGGCACGCCGGGTCTTCGGATCGGGAATCCGGAGACCGGACTGGGCATCATCGCGGCCGCGGGTGCGACCTGGCGACTGCCGGAGATCGTCGGCGCGGCCCGGGCTGCCGAGCTCCTCCTCACCGGGCGCATCCTGACGGGAGACGAAGCCCTCGCCTGGGGGCTGGTGTCCTCCCTGCACGAGCCCGGCGACCTCCGCGCTGCGGCGCACGCGATCGCCGAGCGGATCGCCCGGGCGGATCCTGCCGCGACGCGGCACACCAAGACGGCCCTGCGGGCGGAGAGCGACGCGCACCCGGAGCTCGAGCTCGAGCTCCAGGCCGATCTCTTCGAAAGCCCGGAGAAGCACCGGCGCATGACCGCATTCCTGGAACGGAGGAGTCGTCGATGAGCGAGGCGGACGCCACGGGCGCAGGCGAGGCGGACCGGGAGCGGGCCCCCGCGCGCGTCGGTGTGATCGGCGGCGGCCGGATGGGCGCCGGGATCGCGCACGCCTTCCTTCTCGCCGGATCCCACGTCGTCGTGGTGGAGCGCGACGAGGAAGCGGCCCGCTCGGCGGGAGAGCGGATCGCGGAGAGCATCCGCCGCTCGGTCGAGCGCGGCGGCACGGTTCGGGGCGTCGACGAGGCGTTCGCGCGGCTCGTCACCGGCACCGCACCGACCCTGCTGGCGGATCGGGACCTCGTGATCGAAGCCGTCCCGGAGGACCGGCGGCTGAAGACCGAGACCCTGCGTCGCATCGAGGGCGCCGCCCCGCACGCCGCACTGGCGACGAACACGTCGTCCATCCCGATCGACGATCTCGCCGCGGCTCTGGCCCGACCCGATCGGTTCCTCGGGCTGCACTTCTTCAACCCCGTGCCCTCGTCCGCCCTCATCGAGATCGTGACCGGGACCGCGACGGACGCCGCCCTGGTCGAGGCGGCGCGGACCTGGGCGGCCGCCCTGGGCAAGACCGCGATCGTGGTGCGGGACGCCCCCGGGTTCGCGTCCAGCCGTCTCGGCGTCGCCCTTGCGCTCGAGGCGATCCGCATGGTCGAGGAGGGCGTCGCGACGCCCGCCGACATCGACGCGGCGATGGAGCTCGGCTACCGGCATCCCGCCGGTCCCCTCCGGACCACGGACCTCGTCGGCCTCGACGTGCGTCTGGGCATCGCGGAGGAGCTGCACGCCGCGTTCGGCGAGCGCTTCGCACCGCCCCGCCTGCTGCGCGACATGGTCGCCGACGGCAGGCTCGGTCGCAAGAGCGGCCGAGGATTCTACGAATGGAGCCCGTCATGACCGAGGTGCTGCCCAGCTTCGTGCAGGGATCGTGGTGGACACCGGCGGGCGAGGGCGGCGTCGTCGTCCGGGACGCGTCCACGGGGGAGGAGATCGTCCGGGTCGATGCGACCGGGATCGATCTCGAGGGCGCGCTGGCCCACGCCCGCTCCGTGGGGCAGCGCAGCCTCGGGGCGCTGACGTTCCACCAGCGGGCGCTCCTCCTCAAACAGATGGCGCTCGTGCTCACCGAGCACAAGGAAGAGCTGTACGCGCTGTCCCTGCGCGCCGGGTCCACCCTGCGCGACTCGGCGAACGACATCGACGGCGGCATCGGCGTCCTGTTCACGTATTCGTCGAAGGGGCGCAGGGAGCTGCCGAACGCGCAGGTCGTCGTGGACGGCCCCGCCGAGCCGCTGTCCAAGGACGGGTCCTTCCTCGGGCGGCACGTCTACACGAGGCTCCCGGGGGCCGTGCTCCAGATCAACGCCTTCAACTTCCCCGTGTGGGGCGCCCTGGAGAAGTTCGCGCCCGCCTTCCTCGCGGGGGTCCCCACCATCGTCAAGCCCGCGACCCCGACCGCGTACATCGCGGAGGCGTGGGTGCGGATCCTCGTCGACGCCGGACTCGTGCTGGACGGAACGCTGCAGCTGATCTCGGGAGCCGTCCCCGGCCTCCTCGAGCGCCTGCGGCTCGGCGACCTCGTGGCCTTCACCGGCAGTGCGAGCACCGCGGAGGGTCTTCGCGCGCAGACTCCGGAGGGGGTCCGGTTCACGAGCGAGACGGACTCGATCAACGCCTCCGTGCTGGGTCCGGATGCGACCCCGGACACCCCCGAGTTCGACGCGTACGTGACGCAGCTCCTCGTCGAGCTGACGACCAAGGCGGGGCAGAAATGCACCGCGATCCGCCGGGCGATCGTCCCCGCGGGGATGTCGGCACCGCTCGCCGACGCACTGCGGGCGAAGCTCGAGGAGCGGGTCGTCCTCGGTGACCCTCGCGGGGAGGGGGTCACGATGGGCCCGCTCGTCTCGGTCGCGCAGCGCGACGAGGTGCGGCGGCAGGTCGACGCGCTACGGGCGGCCGGGGGAGAGCTGATCCTGGGCGACGTCTCCGAGCCGGAGGTCCGTCGTGCGGACGGCAGCACGGGGCTGGCGCCGGACGGGGCGTTCGTCGCCCCGACACTGATCGGCTTCGCGGACCCGAGGACGCCGGCGGTGCACCGGATCGAGGCTTTCGGGCCGGTCGCGAGCGTCCTGGAGTATTCGGACCTGGAGGACGCGGCCCGACTCGTCGGCGAGGGGGGCGGCTCGCTGGTCACGAGCGTCGCCACCCGCGACCCGGCCACCGCGGCGACGCTGCTGGCGGGCATCGCCGCGTACAACGGGCGCGTGCTGTTCCTCAACCGGGACGACGCCCGGACCTCCACGGGGCACGGGGCACCGGTGCCGCACCTCGTGCACGGCGGGCCGGGGCGGGCGGGCGGCGGCGAGGAGCTCGGCGGCATCCGCGCCGTCCTGCACCACATGCAGCGCACCGCCGTGCAGGGGACGCCGGAGATCCTGACCGCGATCACCGGCATCTGGCACACGGGCGCGGGCACGGACAGGGCGCAGCACCCGTTCCGCAAGTCCCTGGACGAGCTCCGCCTGGGCGATCAGGTGGAGTCCGGGCTGCGGGAGCTGTCGCTGGAGGACGTGGAGGCCTTCGCGCACTCGACGGGAGACACCTTCTATGCGCACATGGACGAGGAGGCCGCCGCGGCCAACCCGTTCTTCGGCGGGCGCGTGGCGCATGGCTACCTGCTGGTCTCCTGGGCGGCCGGGCTGTTCGTCTCGCCGGAGCCCGGGCCGGTGCTCGCGAACTACGGTCTGGAGAACCTGCGCTTCGTCACCCCGGTCAGGCCGGGCGATGCGATCCGGGTCACCCTCACCGCCAAGCAGATCACCCCGCGGGAGACCGAGGAGTACGGAGAGGTGCGCTGGGACGCCGTGATCCACAACCAGCGGGACGAGGTCGTGGCGACCTACGACGTGCTGACGCTGGTGGAGAAGGAGCCCGCGGCGGGCTGACACGGACGGAATCCTCGTCCTGCGCCCCTCGTCCTGCACACCGGGGAGCGGGAGCGAGCTGTGCACAGACCACGTCCCACCGCGGCGGTGCGTCCGGACGGGGCGATACCGTCTCTGGCGTGGCGTCGGATTGCGCGCCAGAATGGGGGCGTGTACATGTCGATCGAGATCCTCGCGACGATGATCACCGGGCTGGGGCTCGTGGTGACCCTCGGGTCCTCGATGTTCGTCGGCTTCGCCTGGATGCTCCGCCGGATCGACGGCGTGGAGGCCCGTCTCTCGCGTCGGATCGATGACGTGGAGGAGAAGCTGTCGCATCGGATCGATCAGGTCTACGCGGAGCTGTCGCATCGGATCGACGGCGTGGAGGAGAAGCTGTCGCGCCGGATCGATGACGTGCAGGCCGAGCTCGTCGACGTCAAGGTCTCGGTGGCGCGCTGGGAGGGGCCGCGGCCGCAGTTGCAGACGCGCCGCTGAGTCCGAGCGGGACGGGCGTCGAGTCGTGGTCGCCGCCGTCGTGACGGCATGTCGTCCCGTCTGCCATCGCCACGGACGAGGGTGTGTGTCATAATTACTGTACGATCGTTAGGTAATTCCTGGAGGAGTCGATGATGACGACCCGGACCGAGCGCGACGCACCGCCGGTCGACGCGGAGCAGCAGGCGCTCTTCGACGCGCTCATCGCCGACGAGCAGCGGATCGAGCCGCGCGACTGGATGCCCGACGCCTACCGCAGGACGTTGATCCGCCAGATCTCCCAGCATGCGCACTCCGAGATCATCGGCATGCAGCCCGAGGGCAATTGGATCACCCGCGCACCGAGCCTCAAGCGCAAGGCGATCCTGCTCGCCAAGGTTCAGGACGAGGCCGGGCACGGTCTGTACCTCTACTCCGCTGCGCAGACCCTCGGGATCACCCGGGAGGAGATGACGCGGCAGCTCATCGACGGCGAGGCGAAGTACTCCTCGATCTTCAACTACCCGACCCCGACCTGGGCGGACATGGGGGCGATCGGATGGCTGGTCGACGGCGCGGCCATCTGCAACCAGGTGCCGCTGTGCCGCGCGTCCTACGGACCGTACGGGCGTGCCATGGTCCGCATCTGCAAGGAGGAGTCGTTCCACCAGCGTCAAGGGTTCGAGATCCTCCTCACGCTGATGCAGGGCACGCCGGCGCAGCGGCGGATGGCCCAGGACGCGGTGAACCGCTGGTACTGGCCCAGCCTGGCGATGTTCGGGCCGCCCGACGATCAGTCGCCGAATTCGGCGCAGTCGATGGCGTGGAAGATCAAGCGGTTCTCGAACGACGAGCTGCGCCAGCGCTTCGTGGCCATGCTCGTGCCGCAGGCGGAGGTCCTCGGCGTGACGCTTCCGGACCCCGACCTGCGTTGGGATCCGGAGACCGAGCGGTACGAGATGGGCGAGATCGACTGGGACGACTTCTTCGCGGTGCTGCGCGGACACGGGCCGTGCAATGCCGAGCGGCTGCAGCGGCGGCGGGATGCGCACGAGGACGGCGCCTGGGTGCGTGAGGCCGCGGCGGAGTACGCCCGCAAGCGCGCGGCACAAGAGCAGGCGGAGGCGGCATGAGCATGCCCGACGCATCGATCCACGGGCACGACGCGGAGGAGTGGCCCCTCTTCGAGGTGTTCGTCCGCGCCAGCCGGGGGCTGAGTCACGTGCACGTCGGCTCCCTGCACGCGCCCGACGCCGAGATGGCCGTGCGCAACGCGAGGGATCTCTACACCCGGCGCAACGAAGGGACCTCCCTCTGGGTGGTCCCGGCCGCGGCGATCACGGCGAGCGATCCGGACGCGAAGGACGCCTTCTTCGAGAGCCCTGCCGGGAAGAACTACCGCCACGCCGTGTACTACACCGCCTCCGAGGGGGTGCCGCACCTGTGAGCGCCGGATCGTCGCGGCCGCCGGAAGGCCCGCACGGGGACGTCACGGTCGACGAGCTCCCGCTCTCGGCCGAGTTCGCCGGGGAGGAGAGCCGTGCCCCGTCGGCGGACGTGGCCGAGTATGCCCTCCGGCTGGGAGACGATGCGTTGATCCTCAGCCAGCAGCTGGCCGGCTGGGTCACCCGTGCGCCGGAGCTGGAAGAGGACGTGGCGCTCGCGAACATCGCGCTCGACCTGCTCGGCCACGCCCGGTCTCTGCTGCGCTACGCCGGGAGCTGGGACGGGCGCAGCGAGGACGACCTCGCGTACTTCCGGGATGAGGCGGAGTTCCGCAGCGCGTGGCTCGTGGAACAGCCCAACGGCGACTTCGCTCACACGATCGCACGCCAGCTGATCGCCGCGGCGTACTTCGTCGAGCTCTACGGAGCCCTCCGCGAGAGCACGGACGCGATGCTCGCCGCCGTGGCCGAGAAGGCCCGCAAAGAGGTGGACTATCACCGCGACCACGCCGTCCAGTGGGTGCTGCGCCTGGCGGGGGGAACGGAGCAGTCACGCCGACGGATGGTCCGGGGGCTCGGCGACATGCTTCCCTATGCGGCCGAGCTGTTCCGAGACGACCCGCTCACCGATCGACTCTCGGCGCCGCGCGCGGGAGTCGCTGTGCGTCCGTCTTCTCTGCGCCCGGGATACGACGCGGTGATCGCGGCGGTCCTGAGCGAGGCGGGGCTCGACGACGCCCTGCCGGTGGTCGCGGAGGCGGCGGGAGGCGGACGCCGGGGATCCCACGCGCCGCACCTCGGGCATCTCCTCGCGGAGATGCAGGTGCTCGCCCGGCAGCATCCGGGGGCGTCGTGGTGACCGTCGAGGAGCGCGCCTGGGAGGTCGCGGCAGCGGTGCCGGACCCCGAGGTCCCCGTGCTGACGATCGAGGATCTCGGTGTGCTGCGGCGCATCCAGGTCGACGACGGTCGGGTGCGCGTGGACATCACGCCGACGTACAGCGGCTGTCCTGCGATGGACGCGATCCGCGACGACCTGATCCTGGCGCTGACGCACGCGGGGTTCGGCGACGTCGACGTGCGCCTCGTGCTCTCGCCGGCGTGGACGACCGACTGGATGACCGCTGCCGGTCGGCGAAAGCTGACCGAATACGGGATCGCGCCGCCGTCGGGTTCCGCTGCGGCGACCCGCGGGAGCGGACCGGTTCCGGTCGTCCTGCGCGTGCGTTGTCCGAGGTGCGGATCGCCGGAGACCCACGAGGTGTCCCGCTTCGGGTCGACCTCGTGCAAGGCGCTCTACGAGTGCCGCTCGTGCGGAGAGCCCTTCGACCACTTCAAGGCGTTCTGATGACGAGCCTGTGGACACCGGCGCCCCCGAGCACCGCACCCGCGGCCGATGCCGAGCGCGTCGCCGGTGCACTGCTGCGGGGACTGGTGGGCGGCTCGGCCGATCGCGCAGCGGAGGCAGCGGACGGCGACGAGCCGCGGCGTCGTCCGCGTGCCCGGTTCCACCGGCTGACCGTGGCGTCCATCCGCCCGCTCACGACGGACGCCATCGAGGTGACGTTCGCCGTCCCGCCCGTGCTGACCGGCGAGTTCGACTACCTCGCCGGGCAGCATGTGGCCCTGCGGACGCGGATCGACGGCCAGGAGGTGCGCCGCTCCTATTCGCTCTGCCGAGCCCCGGAGGTTCACGGAGGGGCGTCGGGAAGCGGCGGCTCGCGCATCAGCGTGGCGATCAAGCGGGACCGCGGCGGGCGGTTCTCCACGTGGGCGCACAGCGCGCTGCGTCCGGGGCAGGAGATCGACGTGATGAGCCCGCAGGGCACGTTCACGTCGTCACTCGCGGATCTCGACGGCGCCCGCATCGCCGGGATCGCTGCCGGCTCCGGGATCACGCCGCTCATGGCGCTCGCCGCCTCTGTCCTCGCGCGATCCGACAGCGCCCGCTTCGACCTCGTCTACACCAACCGCCGCGCCACGGACGTTATGTTCCTGGACGACCTCGCCGATCTGAAGGACCGCTTTCCGACGCGGTTCGCCGTTCACCACGTCCTCACGCGCGAACAGCGCAGCGCGCCGCTTCTGTCCGGGCGGATCGACGAGGAGCGGCTGCGCGGCATCCTGGATCGGCTGATCCCTCCGAGCTCCGTGGACGAGTGGTTCCTGTGCGGGCCGTTCGATCTCGTCCAGCTCTGTCGCGACGTGCTCGCCGACAGCGGAGTGGACCGTCGGCACGTGCGCTACGAACTGTTCACGACGGGAGAGCCCGGCCAGGAGCGGCCGGAGGGCGGACGCCCGGTCGAGGCGCTCGAGGACGAGCCGGCGCGCACGATCGCGTTCACGCTCGACGGCCAGTCCGGGTCCGTCGAGACGCCCGTCTCCGCGGACGAGTCGATCCTGAACGCCGCCCTGCGGGTGCGGCCGGACGTGCCGTACGCCTGCGCGGGCGGGGTGTGCGGCACGTGCCGGGCGCGGCTGGTCGAGGGGTCCGTCACGATGACCGAGAACTACGCGCTGGAGAAGGAAGAGCTCGACCGCGGCTACGTGTTGACGTGCCAGTCGCACCCGACCTCCGATCGCGTCGTCGTCGACTACGACGTGTGAGGTGCGATCCATGTGCGTCGAGACCCCTCCTTCCCGCCGAGACCCCCTTGCGCGGACGTGATTCAGAGGGGGTATCGACGAGGAGAGGGGGTTTCGACCGACGCAGACGGGGTGGGAGCGGGAGATGAGAGAGAGAGGAGAGGACCGTGATCGACCTGCGGATCGACGGGGGCGTCGCCCACGTCACGCTCGACAACCCGTCGACCCTCAACGCGCTCGACGAAGGGGCGCTGCGTGACCTCGACAGCGCCTACGCCGAGGCGGCGAATGCCGGGGTGCGGGCGCTCGTCCTGCGCGGCGAGGGGAGGGCGTTCTGCGCGGGGCGGGACATCTCCCGTGTGGACCCGGCCGAGGACGATGTGGCCGCCTTTCTGGACGGCCTTGTGACGCCGCTGCTGGAGCGGATGTCCGCATTCCCCGCGCCGACCTTCGCCGCGGCGCACGGCGCCTGCCTCGGCGTGGGGCTGGGGCTCCTGATCGCGACGGACGTCGTGTACGTGGCCGAATCGGCGAAGATCGGCTCCCCGTTCGCAGCTCTCGGCGCGGTCCTGGACTCGGGCGGTCACGCGCTCTTCTACGAGCGACTCGGCGCGCACCGGACGCTGGACCTGATCTACACGGGTCGGTTGATGAGCGGCGCCGAGGCGGTGCAGGCGGGGGTGTTCTCCCGCGTGCTGCCCGACGGGGAGGTGCAGGCGGCGACCCGTGCCGCGGCCGAGAGGGCGGCGACCGGGGCGACGGCGGCCTTCCTCGCCAGCAAGCGGCTGGTGGCGGCGCTCCGGGACCAGCGACGGGGGCTGTGGGATTCGATGCGGCAGGAGAACACGGCGCAGGCCGCGCTCCGTGACACCGCCGACTACCGCGAGGGCTTCGCGGCGTTTCAGCAGAAGCGACCACCGGTGTTCCGCGGGGAGTGATCCGTCCGCGCGTGGGCGACGCCCGGGCATAGGCTGGTCGATGCTGCCCGCCGACCGCGCGGGGGACGGGAGAAGACGTGGGCGAGGTCGTCGAGCGCATCCGGGGGCCACGCGCCTACGCGTCCTTCATCGGGATCGGCCTGGCCGCGGGGCTGCTCTCCGGGCTCTTCGGAGTCGGCGGGGGAACGGTCATCGTGCCCCTGCTCGTGCTGCTGCTCGGGTTCGACCAGCGCCTCGCCGCGGGCACGTCGCTGGCGGCGATCGTTCCGACCGCGACGGTGGGAGTCGTCTCCTATGCCGTCTCCGGCTCCGTCGCGTGGGTGCCGGCTCTGCTGCTGGCCGCCGGCGCGGTCGTCGGCGCCCAGATCGGCACCCGTCTCCTTCCCCGGATCTCGCAGACGGCGCTGCGCTGGTTCTTCGTCGGCTTCCTCGTCGTCGTGATCGTCAGCCTGTTCCTCGTCATCCCGTCCCGTGACGCGGCGCTGGAGCTCACCTGGGCGACGGGACCACTGCTGGTGCTCGTGGGGCTGCTCACGGGTGTCATGGCCGGCCTGATCGGCGTCGGCGGTGGTGTCATCGTCGTCCCGGTGCTCATGCTCGGTTTCGGCACGAGCGACCTGATCGCGAAGGGCACGTCGCTGCTGATGATGATCCCCACCGCCGTCTCGGGGACGATCGGCAACGTCCGCCACCGGAACGTCGACCTGCTCGCCGCCGGGCTGATCGGCCTCGCCGCCTGCACGACGACGGCTCTCGGCGCGTGGCTCGCGACGCTCATCGATCCCTTCGCCGGCAACATGCTGTTCGCGGCATACCTCGTGGTGATCGGCGTGCAGATGGCGCTCAAGGCGATCCGCGGCCGCAAGAAGGGCTGAACGGGGCGCCGGATCGGATGGTCGAGCGAGGACGTCGCGGAGTGAGGCTTTCGCACGGTGCGGCCGCGGAACGGGGCCCGGGCCCGCTGGGTAGGATCGGAGGGTGCCTGTGAACCCCGAACTGGTGGGACGCGCGTTCCCGCCGACCACGCCGTATCTCGTCGGGCGGGAGAAGGTGCGCGAGTTCGCCCGCGCCGTCTTCGCCGACGCCCCCCAGCACACGGACGTCGAGGCCGCCCGCGCGCTCGGCTTCGCGGACGTCGTCGCCCCGCCGACGTTCGCGATGGTCATCCAGGACCTGACCCTGCAGCAGCTGCTGTCCGCTCCGGACTCCGGCATCGTCCTGGCCCGCACGATCCACGCCGAGCAGCGCTTCGCCTACACCCGGCCGATCGTGGCGGGTGACGAGCTGACGGCGCAGCTGCGCATCACCGGCATCCGGCCGATGGGGACCGCGGCGATGGTCACGAGTGAGGCCGAGATCACGGACGCCGACGGCGCGCACGTCGTGACGGCGACGAGCGTGCTGCTGATCGGATCCGACGAGGAGAAGACGGAGGCCGCGGCATGACCGCCCAGACGTTCGAGGTCGGCACGGTCGTCGCCGAGCGCTCCGTGCACCTCACCCGGGACTCGCTCGTGCGCTATGCGGGCGCTTCCGGTGACTTCAACCCGATCCACTACCGCGACGACGTCGCGGCGGAGGTGGGACTGCCCGGCGTCCTCGCCCACGGCATGCTCACCATGGGGATCGCCTCCTCCGTGGTGGTCGCGGCCCTGCCCGGCGCCGCACGGGTGGTGGACTACGGCGTGCGTTTCGCACGACCGGTCGTGGTGGACCCGGTCACCGGCGCAGAGTTGACCGTCACCGCGAAGGTGGGAGCGGCGGACGAATCCGCCGTGCGCATCGACCTCACGGTCAAGCACGGAGACACGACGGTGCTCGTCAAGGCCCAGCTCCGCGTCGCGGCGGACTCGCTCGGACGATGACGGACGCCCTCGTGCCGGAGACCTCCCCGATCCGCCTCGCCGAGCTGACGACGCTCCAGACCGGTGCCGCGCCCGCCCGCATGGTCGACGCGTCCACTGCCGATGAGATCGTGGCGGTGCTGCGGAACGTCTGGTCCCGCGGAGACGAGTGGTTCGTGCTCGGCGGCGGCTCCAACCTGTTCGCCGGGGACGAGCCGTTCGACGGCACCGTCGTCCGGATCCGCTCTACGGGGATCGAGCGGCTTCCCTCGCCGCACCCCGGCCGCGTCCGGCTGCGCGTGCAGGCCGGCCACGATTGGGACGCCCTCGTCGCCGAGACGGTCGCGCAGGGACTCGCCGGGATCGAGGCGATGTCGGGCATTCCGGGCACGGTCGGCGCGGCGCCGGTGCAGAACGTGGGCGCGTACGGACAGGAGATCCAGGAGACGCTGGTCGAGGTCGAGCTGATCGACGAGTCCACCGGCGAGGTGTCCGTCGTCCCGGCCGCCGAGCTCGGGCTCGGGTTCCGCACTTCCGTCCTCAAGCACCACTATGGCTCGGTGCCGCGGCGCCGAGCGGTGATCCTCTCGGTGACCCTCGACCTCGCGGAGGTCGGTCCCGCGGGGCGCGTGGTGCGCGGCGAGCAGCTCCGGCGCGCGCTGGGGCTCGAGGGGGAGGAGCCGGTCCCGCTGAGCTGGGTGCGCGAGCGCATCCTGGCCACCCGCGCGGCGAAGGGCATGATCTTCGATCCGGAGGATCCCGACACGCACGGGGCCGGGTCCTTCTTCCAGAACGCGATCGTCTCCGAGTCGTTCGCGCGGACCCTTCCCGCCGAGTGCCCCCGGTGGCCGGTGTCCCCCGACCTCGACACCGTCACGGTCATCCCGCTGGACTCCTACGACGGCATCGTGCCCCCGCCCCGCGCCGACGTGTCCTCCGACGTGAAGGTCAGCGCGGCATGGCTGATCGAGAACGCCGGCATTCGCAAGGGCTTCCGGCTGCCGCGGTCTCGCGCCGGCGTCTCGACCAAGCACGCCCTTGCGCTGACGAACCGCGGCGGGGCGACGGCGGGGGAGATCGCGGAGCTGGCGCGGTTCATCCAGGGCCGCGTGCACGCCGAGTTCGGGCTGCTGCTGCAGCCGGAGCCGGTGCTCGTCGACGTCGAGCTGTAGCCGGCGGCTCAGCCACCGCGTAGGCTCGCCCGCATGACCGCACCCGCTCCGTACCTGCTCTTCCCCGGCAACGCGGCCGAGGCCCTGGAGTTCTACCGGAGCGTGTTCGGCGGCGAGCTGATGACGTTCACGTATGCCGAGGGCGGCCGCAGCGATGGTCCGGGAGACGCGATCGCGCACGGAGAGCTGCACGGCCCCGTCGCCGTGTCCGGTGCCGACGCCGGCGCCGACCAGGACGGCGTCCAGATGAGCGGGATGTTCCTCGCGCTGCTGGGCACCGCCGAGCCCGAGACGCTCACCCGCTGGTACGAGGACCTCGCTGTCGGCGGGCGAATCATCGATCCGCTGCAGAAGCGTCCTTGGGGGGACCACGACGGGTCGGTCGCGGATCGATACGGCGTACGCTGGCTGATCGGCTTCCGCGGCTGACCCTTCCGAGCCCTCCTCCCGCCCCGGGGCGCCGAGACCCCCTCGCAACGCCGAGACCCCCTCACACCCGCGTGGGTGAGAGGGGGTCTCGGTGGCGAGAGGGGGTCTCGGTAAACCCGTCCGCTCAGGAGAACAGACGCTGGAGACGCTGCACGCCCTCCAGGAGGGCGTCGTCGCCGAGCGCGTACGACATGCGGATGTACCCCGAGGGCCCGAACGCCTCGCCCGGGACGACGGCGACCTCGGCCTGCTCCAGGATGAGGTCGGCGAGCTCCAGCGAGGTCGTCGGGGTGACGCCGCCCCAGGAGCGGCCGAGCAGTCCCTGGACGTCCGGATACACGTAGAACGCGCCGTGCGGGTCGGGCACGACCAGCCCCTCGATCTTGGACAGCTCGGAGACGATCAGTCGCCGGCGGCGGTCGAAGGCCTCGCGCATCTGCTCGGCCTCGGTCTGCGGACCGGTGAGGGCCGCGATCGCCGCCTTCTGCGCGACGTTGTTCACGTTGCTCGAGAGGTGCGACTGCAGGTTGCCGGCGATCTTGATCGCGTCGGCGGGACCGACCATCCAGCCCACGCGCCATCCGGTCATCGCGTACGTCTTCGCCACGCCGTTGACGAGGATCGTCTGCCCCGCGACCTCGGGGACGGCCTGCACGACCGAGGTGGCCTGGACGCCGTCGTAGGTGAGGTTCTGGTAGATCTCGTCGCTGATGATCCAGATGCCGTGCTCGAGCGCCCACTCGGCGATCGCGCGCGTCTCCTCGGCGGTGTAGACCGAGCCGGTCGGGTTGGACGGGGAGACGAACACGAGCACCGTCGTGCGCTCGGTGCGGGCGGCCTCGAGCTGGGCGACCGAGACCTTGTAGTCCTGGTCGGCACCGGCGAAGACCTCCACCGGCACTCCGTCGGCGAGACGGATGGCCTCCGGGTACGTCGTCCAGTACGGCGCCGGCAGCAGCACCTCGTCGCCGGGGTTCACAACGGTCTGGAACGACTGGTAGACGGACTGCTTCCCGCCGTTCGTGACGATGACCTGGCTCGGAGAGACCTCGAGCCCGGAGTCGCGCAGCGTCTTGGCGGCGATGGCCTCGCGCAGCGCCGGCAGGCCCGCGGCGGGCGTGTACCGGTAGTTCGCCGGGTCGGCGAGGGCCTCGGCGGCCGCGTCCACGATGAACTGCGGTGTGGCGAAGTCGGGCTCGCCCGCGGCATACGAGATGACGGGCTTACCCTCGGCCTTGAGGGACTTGGCCTTCGCGTCCACCTTGAGCGTGGCGGACTCGGCGATGGCGGAGAGCTTGCGGGAGAGAGGCGCGCGTTCGGTCACACGGGAAAGCGTACCCGGGCGCCCTGCGCCGGGTCATCCCCGTGTCGAGGAGCCTCCGAGCGTGCGGTCGAACGCGCCGTCCCGGGTCGAGACGATGTCCTTGCCGAGCGGCATGAGCGAGATCGGGACCATCTTGAAGTCCGCGATCGCCATCGGGATGCCGATGATCGTGATGCACAGCGCGATCCCCGAGACGATGTGCCCGAGCGCCAGCCACCATCCGGCCAGGATCACCCAGATCACGTTGCCGAGGAACGAGCCGACGCCCGCGGTGGGCTTGGCGACGATCGTGCGGCCGAAGGGCCAGATCACGTAGCGCGCGGTGCGGAAGGAGGCGATCGCCCACGGGATCGTGATGATCGGGATGCACAGCAGGACCCCGGCGAGCACGTAGGCGAGGAAGAGGCCCACGCCGGCGAAGACCAGCCAGATGATGTTGAGCAGCGTGCGCATGCTCCCATTCTCCCCGCCCGCCGCCGCACGGACGCCGAGTGGTCAGTTTCTGTGGGTTCGCGGGCTCTCAACCCACAGAAGCTGACCACTCGACGACGGGCGGCGGAGCGGACGACGCGGGATCAGGCGTTTCCGCCCGAGCAGGTGAGCTCGCCGGGCGTCGTGCCGGTGATCGAGGGCGGAAGCTCCAGACGGCCGTCCACGACCGCGCCGGGCGTCGGCACCGGTGGCTCGACCGCGTTCGGGTCGACCGGGGCGTTCGGGTCGACCGGCGCGTTCGGATCGACGGGGGCGTTCGGGTCGACCGGCGCGTTGGGGTCGGCCGGGGCGTTCGGGTCGGGCACGAGCTCGGCCCCGCCCACGGGCGAGACGTCCCCCGTGATCCGCAGCGGCTGGTTGGCGGCGATCGCGGCCCAGAGGATCTCCGCGGAGTCCTCGTCGGGAACGACACGGTTCGGATCGGACGGGTCCGTGAAGGTCGGGTACTGCAGGAACACGTAGTCGTCGAAGGGCACGCTCTTCAGCGCGAGCGCCATCCGGACCAGGAGCACGGGGTCCTGCAGGGTGTCGCTGGTGACGACGTTGTCCGTGACCACGGTGGCCATCCGCAGCAGCTTCGCGGGGTCGCCGAGCACCTCGTCGCTGACCACCTTGCGCGCCAGACGCGACATGTACTGCTGCTGGTTGGAGATGCGCCCGAGGTCGCTCTCGTCGCCGACGCCGTGGCGGGTCCGCAGGAACTGCAGCGCGTCCAGCCCCTGGATCACGCGGTTGCCGGGCTCCCATTCCAGGCTCGTGTGCTCGTCGCTGATCCCGGTGCCGCCGATGCAGACCTCGACCCCGCCGATCGCATCGGTGATCTGGATGACGTCGTCGAAGCCGAGCTTCGCCGCGTAGCCGACCGTGATCCCCGCCAGATCGCCGAGGGTCTTCGCCACGCAGGGCAGCCCACCGGTCGCGAACGCCGTGTTGATCTGCGCACGCCACATCGGCGAGGTCTCGTCGCCGTTGTCGTCCGTGCACGCGGGGATGGAGATCATGAGGTCGCGGGGGAAGGAGACGACCGTGACGCGGCGGGGCGCATCGGAGACGTGCACCAGCAGGTTGACGTCGTTGAGCGGCACGTCGCTCTCGGGATCGGCGCACCGGTCGCCGAACAGCGGCGTGGTGATCGGCCCGCACTCGTCGATACCCGTGATCACGACGTCGAAGCTGCCGCTGTAGGCGCCGATGCCGGGCGGCTGGGCGGGGACCACGGCGTCCTGCCCGAGGGACACGGTGTTCTCGGCGAGGCTCCCGGTCAGCTCGGAGAGGACGAAGGCACCGACGGCGAGGGCGGCGACGAGGACGGACGCGGCGCCGGCTCCGAGCACGGTGAGCAGCTGGCGGAGGACGCCGGGGGAGCGGAACGCGGCGTGGCGGGCGAGCGGGCGGCGATGACGACGGGTCACGGGCATCGCGTCCGCGGGCATCCGGCGGCGGGCCACGGCGATCGTTTCGGCATGAGTGCACGCTACCGGGTCGCGAGCCCGGGGCCTGGCAGCGGTGCGGCGGATTCCGGAAGAGGGAGTCGTGCCGGGGCGTCAGGCGAGGTGGCCCGGCGGCACCGCGCAGTAGTCGCCGAAGCGTCGGGTCGGGCGCCCGGGGTCGGTCAGATCCACGAGGGCGTCCGCCGCCGTGTGCGGCGGCTCGTCGCCGGCGAGCACCCAGATCGACTGGTGCCAGAGGCCCCGCGCCGACGGGATCAGCAGTCCGGCGTCGCCGGTCACGATGCGGACCGCGTCCACGCGGGAGGCCCGGTACGGCGCGACGACCTCGGTGCGCAGGGCGGCCTCGTCCTTGCCCGTGGCGTCGGAGACATCGGCCACGGCGTCGCGGCCGGCGAACGCCTCCGCCAGCCGTGTCGCGAACGCGGTCACCCGGTCGGCGTCGGCTCCGGCGACCGCGATCAGGCGTGCGCCGTGCGCCGAACGGGCCAGGAACTCGCCCACGAGGTCGTCGGCGACGGAGGGGACGGCGTCCGGGGAGTCACTCATGCCGCCAGCGTACGCCCGGGTCAACAGGCCGGGGGCCGCGGGGGCGGCCAGGCGAGCGCCGCGACCTCGGGCGGATCCCTCAGCGCTCGACGAGGATCCCGTCCTCGTCGGCGACGAGGCGCGCGCCCGGACGGAACACGACGCCGCCGAACGCGACCTCCACGTCGATCTCGCCGACGCCCTCCTTCGTGCTCTTGCGCGGGTTGGTGCCGAGGGCCTTCACCCCGAGCGGCAGCCGGGCGATGTCGGCGCTGTCGCGGATCGCGCCGTGGATGACGACGCCGGCCCACCCGTTCCTCACGGCGAGCCCGGCGATCATGTCTCCCATCAGGGCGCGGTCGAGGGATCCGCCGCCGTCCACGACCAGCACGGCGCCGTCGCCCGGCGTCTCCAGAACGGACTTCAGGACGACGTTGTCCTCGAAGCACCGCACTGTGCGGACGGGGCCGGAGAACGCCGCCCGTCCGCCGAACGAGCGCAGTTGCAGCGGGAGGGACTGCAGCGCTT
This sequence comes from Microbacterium resistens, assembly GCF_021172025.1. Lineage (NCBI taxonomy): Bacteria > Bacillati > Actinomycetota > Actinomycetes > Micrococcales > Microbacteriaceae > Microbacterium > Microbacterium resistens. Next base: position 1,931,268 of record NZ_CP082781.1, on the reverse strand, counting down.
CGCCGAGACGGTCGTAGAGGTCGGCGGTGGACTCGGTCATGTCGGCTCCTCGGGATCGCGCGATCGGCGCCGCGTCGTCGCGAGTGGTCAGTTTCTGTGGGTCGAACGGCGCCGAACCCGCAGAAACTGACCACTCGATGGAAGGGATCGAGGCGATCAGTCCGCCTCGGTCAGGTGCTTCGAGTATGCGCCCAGGGTGAGGAAGGCCGGGAACTCCTCGCGCAGCGCCACCTCGCGGAAGACCTCCGCGGCATCGTCGAACCGGTCCGCGGTGCGCGCGGCGGACGATCCCGTCGTGCCGGCGGCGCCCGTCGCGCCAGCGGAGTCGGCGCGGACCTCGGCGAGCACCTCCGCGATCAGCTTCTCGACGTACTCCACGGTGATGGCGGTGCCGTCCTCCGTCTCGCGATCCTGGTGGATCCACTGCCACACCTGCGACCGGGAGATCTCGGCGGTCGCCGCGTCCTCCATGAGGTTGTCGATCGCCACCGCTCCCTGACCGCGGAGCCATGCCTCCAGATAGCGGATCGCCACGGAGACGTTGTCGCGCACGCCCGCCGCGGTGATGGGGCGGCCGATGTGCACGTCCAGGAGGTCCTCCGCCCGCACCTGCACGTCGTCGCGCCGTCGATCGAGCTGGTTCGTGCGCTCGCCCAGCACGGCGTCGAACTCGGCCTGCGCGGTCGGGATCAGATCCGGGTGGGCGACCCAGGTGCCGTCGAACCCGTCCCCGGCCTCCCGCTTCTTGTCGGCGGCCACCTTCTCGATCGCACGGGCGGTGACCTCGGGGTCGCGCCGGTTCGGGATGAAGGCGCTCATGCCGCCGATCGCGTAGGCGCCGCGACGGTGGCACGTCTGCACGAGCAGCTCCGTGTACGCCCGCATGAACGGCACCGTCATCGTGACCTCGCTGCGATCCGGGAGCACGAACCGGGCCCCGCGCCCGCGGTAGTTCTTGATGATGGAGAAGATGTAGTCCCAGCGTCCGGCGTTCAGCCCTGCGCAGTGGTCGCGCAGCTCGAACAGGATCTCGTCCATCTCGAACGCGGCCGGCAGCGTCTCGATCAGCACCGTGGCGCGGATCGTGCCGTGCGGGATCCCGAGGTAGTCCTCGCTGAACGTGAACACGTCGTCCCAGAGCTTCGCCTCCTCGCTGGACTCCAGCTTGGCGAGGTAGAAGTAGGGGCCGCGCCCGGCGTCGATGAGCGCCTGCGCGTTGTGGAAGAAGTACAGGCCGAAGTCCACGAGGGATCCCGAGGCGGCCAGGGTCCGTCCGGTCCGGTCGGTGAACTCCAGGTGCTTCTCCACCAGGTGCCACCCGCGCGGGCGCATCACGATGGTCGGCGTCGTCTCCGCCGTGACGCGGTACTCCTTGCCCTCGGCGCTCGTGTGGGTGAGCTCCCCCCGGATCGCGTCGCGCAGCGACAACTGGCCGCCGATGACGTTGCGCCAGGTGGGGCTCGTCGCGTCTTCCTGGTCGGCCAGCCACACCTTCGCGCCGGAGTTCAGGGCGTTGATCGTCATCTTCGGATCGGTCGGGCCGGTGATCTCGACGCGACGGTCCTCGAGGCCCGGCCCGGCGCCGGCGACGCGCCAGTCGGCGTCCTCGCGGATGTGCGCCGTGTCGTCGCGGAAGCGCGGGTCGTGCCCGTTGCCGATCTCGAAGCGGCGGCGCATCCGGGCGGCGAGCCGGTCGTGACGCCGCCCGGCGAAGCGGTGGTGGAGCTCGGTGAGGAAGGCCAGCGCCTCGGGCGTCAGGATCTCGTCGAACCGGTCGTGGCGGGGTCCGGTGATCTCGATGGACGGTCCGGTGCTGCGGGTGGCGGTGGTGGGGGCGGTGATGCTCATGGTGGGAGTCCTGTTCTGTGAGCGGAGCCGGTGGTGGTGTCGAGACCCCCTCTTGGCCCCGAAACCCCCTCGGAGATGCGTGATTCGGAGGGGGTCTCGGGAGGCCGAGGGGGTCTCGACGGATGCGGCATCCGCGACGGCTTAGTGGAACTGCGCGGCCTCGGTGGAGCCGGCGAGGGCGAGAGTGGCGCTGTCGGGGTTGAGCGCGGTGGAGATGACGTCGAAGTAGCCGGTGCCCGCCTCGCGCTGGTGCTTGGTGGCGGTGTATCCGGAGGCCTCGGCGGCGAACTCCGCCTCCTGCAGCTCGACGTACGCGCTCATGGCGCGCTCGGCGTATCCGCGGGCGAGGTCGAACATCGAGTGGTTCAGGGCGTGGAAGCCGGCCAGCGTGATGAACTGGAACCGGTATCCCAGTTCCGCCAGCTCCTGCTGGAACGTCGCGATCTCGGCGTCGGACAGGTGGCGCTTCCAGTTGAAGCTCGGCGAGCAGTTGTAGGCGAGCATCTTGCCGGGGAACTCCGCGTGGATCGCCGCGGCGAACTCGCGGGCGAGCGCGATGTCGGGCTCGCCGGTCTCGACCCACAGCAGGTCGGCGTAGGGCGCGAAGGCCAGGCCGCGGCTGATGACCGACTCGATCCCGGCGCGGATCCGGTAGAAGCCCTCGCTCGTGCGCTCGCCGGTGGTGAACGCCTGGTCGCGCTCGTCGACGTCGCTGGTGAGCAGGTCGGCGGCGAGGGCGTCGGTGCGGGCGATGATCACCGTGGGGACGCCGGCGACGTCGGCGGCGAGACGGGCGGCGTTCAGCGTGCGGATGTGCTGCTGAGTGGGCACGAGGACTTTGCCGCCGAGGTGGCCGCACTTCTTCTCGCTCGCCAGCTGGTCCTCCCAGTGGATCCCCGCGGCGCCGGCCTGGATGAGCGACTGGGCGAGCTCGTAGGCGTTCAGCGGCCCGCCGAACCCGGCCTCCGCATCCGCGACGATCGGGGCGAGCCAGTCCCGCGTGACCTCGCCCTCCGCGTGCTCGAGCTGGTCCTGGCGCAGCAGCGCGTTGTTGATGCGGCGGACCACCGACGGCACGGAGTTCGCCGGGTACAGCGACTGGTCCGGGTACGTCTGGCCCGCGAGGTTGCCGTCGGCGGCCACCTGCCACCCGGAGAGGTAGATCGCCTTCAAGCCCGCGCGGACCTGCTGCACGGCCTGCCCGCCGGTGTAGGCGCCGAGCGCCCGGACGTAGTCCTCGGTGTGCAGGAGGTTCCACAGGTTCTCGGCGCCGCGGCGGGCGAGCGTGTTCTCCTCGCGGACGGAGCCGCGGATGCGGACGACGTCCTCGGCGGTGTAGGTGCGCTCGATCCCGTCCCAGCGCGGGTCGTTCTCCCAGCTCTCGCGGAGCTCGGCGGCCGTCTGGACCTGGTCGCCCGCGCGGAGGCCGGCGGGGCGGGGTGCGGTGTTCGTCATGGCGTCTCCTTCGGGGAACCGGCATCGGTGCCGGATGGCGTGCTCCCACTCTGTGTGAAGTTCGAGGTCGGATCCGGTCGGATCGGGTGTGAATTTCTTCCGAATTTCTGTTTCTGTGACAGAATCGCCCCGTGGACGACAACACCGACGCGCTCACCATCGGGCGCCGCATCCGACAGCTGCGGACCACCCGCGGGATGACGCTGGAGGCTCTGGCGACCGCCGTCGATCGCGCGCCGAGCCAGATCTCGATGATCGAGACCGGCAAGAGGGAGCCGAAGCTCACGCTCCTGCAGGCGATTGCGCGGGCCCTCGACACGTCGCTGGACGCGTTGCTGGAGGACGGCCCGCTCGACGAGCGCAGCACCCTGGAGATCGCCCTGGAGCGGGCGATGCGCGGGGGGACCTTCCAGACGCTCGGCATCGAGCCGTTCCGGATCGGGAAGTCCGTGCCGTCCGAGGCGCTGGCCGCCATGCTCGCGCTGCACGGCGAGATCGAACGGCTGCGCGACGAGCGCGCGGCGACACCGGAGGAGGCCCGGAGAGCGAACCTGGAGCTGCGCCATCTCATGCGCCGTCAGGACAACTACTTCGCGGAGCTGGAGGCGAAGGCGGCGCAGATCCTCGACGCCGTCGGTCATCCGGGCGGTCCGCTCACCCAGCGCACCGCCTCCGAGATCGCGGCCTACCTCGGCTTCACGCTCCACTACGCCTCGGATCTGCCGCAGTCCACCCGCTCGGTCGCCGACCTCGCGCACGGGCGGCTGTATCTCCCCAAGTCGGTGCCGGCCAAGGGCGATGCCCGCACGGCGGTGCTGCAGGCGCTCTCCAGCCGGATCCTCGGACACGGCGAGCCCCGCAGCTACGCGGAGTTCCTCCGCCAGCGGGTGGAGACGAACTACCTCACGGGCGCCCTGCTGATCTCCGAGGCGCACGTGGTCCCGGTGCTGCAGGACGCAAAGTCCCGGAGAGCCATCTCCATCGAGGACCTGCGCGACGCATACTCGGTCTCGTACGAGACGGCCGCCCACCGGTTCACCAACCTCGCCACCCGACACCTGGACATCCCGGTCCACTTCCTGAAGGTGCACGAGTCCGGCACCATCACCAAGGCCTACGAGAACGACGACGTGAACTTCCCGACGGACCGGCTCGGATCCATCGAAGGGCAGATGTGCTGCCGGCGGTGGACGAGCCGGGTGGTCTTCGACATCGAGGACCGGTTCAACCCGTACTTCCAGTACACCGACACCGGGAACGGCACCTACTGGTGCACCGCGCGGGTGGAGCCCTCCAGCGAGGGGCTGCACTCGGTCAGCGTGGGCGTGCGCTTCGACGACACGAAGTGGTTCGTGGGCCGCGACACCCCGAACCGCGGGGTGTCGAAGCACTCGGTCGAGGCGTGCTGCCGCCGAGCGCCCGCCGAGCTGGAGCAGCGGTGGCGGGAGAACTCCTGGCCGAACGTGCGGACGCCGAGGACGCTGCTCGCGACCCTGCCGACCGGATCCTTCCCCGGCGTGGACACGACGGACGTGTACGAGTTCCTGGAGGCGCACGCCCCCGCCTGACCCGCTCGGCCGGCTTTTGGGGCGCGAATCGGGGACCCGGGGCGCCGGGCGGCGCGCGCCGGCCCCGGGAAGGGCCCCAAACGAGGCTTAGGCCGCGTTCCAGCGCAGGCGGGCCGAGGCCTCGTCGAGCTCGCGGCGGAGGGCGGACACGTCGGCGACGGGGAAGGTCGTCACCAGGAGCGGGGAGGCGCCCGGGGTCGGCGCGACGGCATGGACGAGAGCGCGGAACCCGCCGCGTTCCGCGCCGAGGGCGGTGTGGGTGGCCCGGCCGTCCACCGGGGCGAACCAGGCGAACTCGGCGGCGTCCCGCACGGACGCGGCCGCCGCGTCGGCGCGGGCGAGCAGGGTCGTCGATCCGCTCCACGGCAGGAAGTGGTCCACGGGCAGGCCGAGCGAGACGGCCAGCGCGTCGCCGAGCCAGCGGTCGCGCTTCAGGCCGTACGGCGTGGGCATGGTCGAGAGCAGGTACCCATAGCCGTGGAGCAGCCCCGCGTTGCCCACCGGCCAGGACGCCGAGAGCCCCGCGCGCTCGTGCAGCGCGTCGAACAGGGCATGGGGGATGATCTCGCCGCCGGTCTTCTCGTCGATCACGGTGGACGCGCCCCAGTGGGAGAACCGGTCCGCCGCCCGGTCGTCGTCGATCGACGCGCCGAGCCAGGGGAGCGCGGTCAGGGCGTCATGGGCGGCGTCCGCCGTGCCGTCGGCGGCACGCTCGGCGACGCGGATGAGCTCATCAATCGGGGCCACGGTGCCCACCCTACGTGACCGCGCGCTCGACCACGACGGCCGGGACGTGCGGACGCGCGTGCTCGGGATCCTCTCGGACAACCTCGCCGACGACGGACCCCGAGGGGCGGGTGGGGGCGCATCGGCCGGATGCGGGCGCGTGGTCCGCGCAGGCGCAGCTCAGGCGCCGAGACCGCGCAGGACGGCGTCGAGCCCGTGCGCGAACGCCGTGTCGACGTCCCCGCCCTGGCGGAAGGCGCCGCTCTGCTCCATGGTGCAGAACCCGTAGGCCCAGGCGGTCAGCGTGCGGGCGGCGGAGAGCGGGTCGTCCGGGGCGATCGTCGTCATGGTCTCCAGGAGGATCCGCATGACGGGCGCCGTCGCCCCGGTGGACGGCCCGGTGCCCTCGGCGGAGAAGAGCAGCGTCGTGACCCGGGGGGAGCGGGCGGCGAACGTGCGCAGCGCGTGCGCGATCCCGACGAGCCGCGTGCGCGGGTCCGGAGTCGACACGGCCACCGCGTCGATCATCCCGGTCAGCTCCGCGGCCGCGTCGTCCGCGGCCAGCCGCAGCAGCGCGAGCCGGTTCTCGGCGCGCTTGTACAGGCTCGGCGGGCGCACGCCGACGGCCGCGGCCACGGCGCTCATCGTCACCGCGTCCACGCCGTCGCGCTCCGCGATCCCACGCACGGCGCGCACGAGCGTCTCCGTGCTCACGCGCTGCGGTGCGGGCATCACGGCCTCCTCTGCTGTCGTCTCGCGTCCACAATAGGCTATTGACCATAGCCATGAAAGCTATGTAACGTAGCCTTCATGACCACGCAGCTTCTTCGGATCGGCGACGACATCGTCGCGATGCACGCGATCGTGACCCCTGACGGAGTCACCCTCATCGACGCGGGACTGCCCGGCGACCGCCGTCGACTGGAGCGGGCGCTCGTGAAGGCCGGCCGCACGCTCAGGGACATCCGCGGCGTCGTCCTGACGCACGGCGACAGCGACCACATCGGAGTGGCGGAGTGGCTGCGCCGGACCTACGGCGTGCCGGTGTACGTCCACGAGGCGGACGCCGACCGGGCGCGGGGCACGAGCTCGTCGCACGCTCCCGGCGGGGCGTGGCGCCTCGGTCCGGTCCTGCGGTTCCTCGGCGGGGCGCTGCGGCGGGGTGCGATCCGGACGCGTCCCGTGACCGAGGTGCGCACCATGGTCGACGGCGACGTGCTGGATCTCCCCGGGCGCCCCGAGATCATCGGGATCCCCGGGCACTCGCCGGGATCCGTGGCGATCCGGGTCCCGTCCGCCGACGCGCTGTTCCTCGGCGACGCCGTCACCACGCGCAACGTGCTGACCGGTCGGACGGGCGTCGGGATCGGGCCCTTCAGCGACGAGCCGGCCGTGACGCCGGGCAGCCTGGAGCGGCTGCGCGGCCTGCCCGAGCGGCGGCTCCTGCCCGGCCATGGCCCGGAGTTCTCGGGTACGGCCGACGACCTCCTCGCCGCGCTGTCGTCCTGAGCCTAACGCCGACGCCGACGCCGCAGGCACGGGCGGTGGGTGCGCCGGCTCAGGCCGGAGGATCGGAGAGGCGCAGCGCGGTCCAGAGCTCGGCGCGAGCCGGGAACGCAGCGAGGTCCATCCCCAGCAGCTCGGCGGCCTGGGCGATGCGGGTTCGCAGCGTGTGGCGGTGCACCCCCAGCGCGGCGGCGGCCGGTTCGAGCCGGGCGTCGTGCTCGAGCCAGACGCGCAGCGCGCGCTCCAGCTCCCCGCCCCTCGTGCCGCGGCCGCCGGATCCGTCGGCGGCCACGCTGAGGGCGTCGTGCCGGCGGAGCGCGGACAGCCGCGACTCCGCGGCGAGGCGGGCGGCGTCGGTGGCGAGCGATTCCAGGATCGTCGCCGAGGCCTCGTCGCCGTACCGCGCCACCCGCCCGCCTGCAGGGGAGCGGCGCAGCGCCGTCAGCGCCTGCGCATGGGCGCGGGAGAACGACGCGTACTCGTGCGGGTCGGAGGCGCCGACCGCGACACCGGCGTGCCGGGCCAGGTCGTCCAGCGCAGGTGCGTCGCCCTCCGTGACGCACATCACGACGCCCTCGTCGGACTCCGCGACGAACGCGGGGGAGGCGCCGCGGTGTCGGTCCCACCACTCCAGCACCGCCGTGTCGTGGCCCCCGGTGGCGACCGCGACGATGACGGGCGCCGGGGGGAGGGCGCCGAGCACGCGCCGGGCGAGCGCGGGGTCGTCGTCGAGGAGCGACGCGAGCAGCTGGGTGTGCAGTCGCCGGCGGCTCCGGGCGAGCTGATCGCTCTGCTCCAGAGACAGCCCGGCCATGGCGATCACGGAGGTCACCACGGTGCGGGTCTCCGAGTCGAGGGCGGCGGCGGCGATCGCGATGACCCCGCGGAGGTGTCCGGTGCGGCCGAGCGTGAACAGGGTGAACGCGCCCTCGCCGTGCTCGATCGTGCGGCTCGCCGAGCCGCCCCGGGCGATCAGCTCGCGCGCGGCGGCGGCGATGTCCGCGGGAGGATCCGCCTCGGCCGGATGCGCGTGCGCGATGGCGCCCGCGGCGTCGAACATGCCGACCCAGCACCCGAGCCGTCGGGCCAGCTCGCTGAGGGTGGACTCCAGTCCGCGAGGCCGTAGGGCGGCGATCGCCAAGGCGCGCTGGGTCTCCAGCGCCCAGGTCCGCCGGGCGTAGGCCTGCGCGGCGATCGCCTCCGCGTGCGCGCGGGCCACGGCGATGAAGGGAGTGCCGTAGGGAACCTCGAACAGCGCGAGGCCGTGGGAGCCGCACGCCCGCACCAGCTCGTCCGGCACGCCGGCGCGGTGCACGTCCGCCCCGAAGCCCAGGGCGACCACGCCGCGGGCGGCCAGGCGGGCGACGTAGGGAGACCAGGAATCGGCGTCCGTCATCTGCGTCCCGGTGGTCAGCAGGACGAGGTCGTCGGCGAGGAAAGGGGTCGGGTCGGCGAGGTCGGAGCTGTGCACCCAGCGGACCGGGTGGTCGAGGGCGGGATCCGCGATGCCGAGCGACGGGATCGCACGCAGGCGGAGATCGCGGCGATCGAGAAGAGTGCGGAGCGTGGGGGGTGAGGCGGTGTCCACGGCGACTCTCCTCGCGAATCAGGGTTATACGGACGGGCGAAAACTGCCTCACAATTGTACGGTCCGGCGAGTGCATCCGCCCCGCCGTGGTCGTAGCCTCGGCGGCATGACCCTCATCGATGAGACCTCCACGATCCCTGCCGGTGGACCGACGCTCCCTCAGGAGCGCCGTCTCGTCACCGAGCTCCCCGGCCCGCGATCCGCGGCCATCCTGGCGCGCAAGGCGGACGCCGTCGCGGCCGGCGTCGGCCACACCGTTCCCGTGGCCGCCGTGGCCGCAGGCGGCGGCGTCGTCGTGGATGCCGACGGAAACTCGCTCATCGACCTCGGCAGCGGCATCGCCGTGACCACGGTGGGCAACGCCCACCCCGCCGTCGCCCAGGCCATCGCCGCGCAGGCCGCGCAGCTCACGCACACCTGCTTCATGATCTCCCCGTACGAGTCGTACGTCGCGGTCGCCGAGGCCCTGAACCGCATCACCCCCGGCGACTTCGCGAAGAAGAGCGCCCTGTTCAACTCGGGCGCCGAGGCCGTGGAGAACGCGGTCAAGATCGCCCGCAAGCACACGGGCCGTCAGGCCGTCGTGGCCTTCGACCACGGTTACCACGGACGCACCAACCTCACCATGGCGCTGACCGCCAAGTCGATGCCCTACAAGAGCGGCTTCGGCCCGTTCGCCCCCGAGGTCTATCGCGTCCCCGGCTCCTACCCGTTCCGCGACGGCCTCACCGGCCCCGAGGCGGCGAAGCGGGCGATCACGCTCGTGGAGAAGCAGATCGGCGCCGACAACCTCGCCGCCGTCATCATCGAGCCGATCCAGGGCGAGGGCGGCTTCATCGTCCCCGCGGACGGCTTCCTCAACACCGTCGTCGACTGGTGCCGCGCCCACGGCGTGGTCTTCATCGCCGACGAGGTCCAGACCGGGTTCGCGCGCACCGGCGCGATGTTCGCGAGCGAGACCTTCGGCATCGAGCCGGACCTCATCACCACCGCCAAGGGGATCGCCGGCGGCATGCCGCTCGCGGCCGTCACCGGCCGTGCCGAGATCATGGACTCCGCCCACGCGGGCGGTCTCGGCGGCACGTACGGCGGGAACCCCGTCGCGTGCGCCGCCGCGCTCGCCGCGATCGACGCCTTCGAGAACGAGGGGATGGTCGAGCGCGCCCAGCAGGTCGGCGCGATCCTCGTCGAGCGCCTCACCGCGCTGAAGGAGAAGGACCCGCGCGTGGGCGACGTGCGCGGGCACGGCGCCATGATCGCCGCCGAGTTCGTCGACCCCGAGACCGGCGAGCCCGACGCGGCGCTCACGGCGGCCGTCGCCAAGGCGGCGATCGCCCAGGGCGTCATCGTGCTGACCTGCGGCACGTTCGGCAACGTCATCCGCTTCCTCCCGCCGCTCGCGATCGGCGACGACCTGCTCCGCGAGGGGCTCGACGTCGTGGCCGACGCGCTCGCCGGGGCCTGAGACCGTCGACCGCGGCCGGGATCGGGGGATGCCGGGCCGCGGTCGACACATTCCCGTCCGCGCTGCGGACCGTCCATCCCCGCCGACGAAGGAGTACCCATGACCACGGTGTCACCGACCACCCAGGAGATCAGCCGCGACGTCGTCATCGTCGGCGCGGGAGCCGCAGGGCTGACCGCGGCGAACGAGCTGCGCAAGGCGGGTCTGTCCGTCGCCGTGCTGGAGGCGCGCGACCGCGTCGGCGGGCGACTGTGGACGGACGTCATCGAGGGCGCCATGCTGGAGATCGGCGGCCAGTGGGTCTCGCCGGACCAGGACGCGCTGATCGAGACGATCGCCGATCTGGGGCTGGAGACCTTCAGCCGCTACCGCGAGGGCGACAGCGTCTACGTCGGCCCGGACGGCGTCGCCAAGCGCTTCACCGGCGAGATGTTCCCCGTCTCGGCCGAGACGGAGCGTGTGATCGCCGAGATCACCGAGCGCCTCGACGCCATGGTCGCCGAGATCGACCCCGAGCGCCCGTGGGCCCACGAGAAGGCGGCCGAATGGGACGCGATCTCCTGGGACGCGTGGCTCCGCGCGCAGACCGACGACGACGAGGCCGTCCGCAACCTCGCCTTCGCGACCGGCTCGGCGATGCTCACCAAGCCGACGCACTCCTTCTCCCTCCTGCAGTCGCTGCACATGGCCGCCTCGGCCGGGTCCTACTCGCACCTCGTGGACGCCGACTTCATCCTCGACAAGCGCGTCGTCGGCGGGCTCCAGCAGGTCCCGCTGCTGCTCGCCGAGCGGCTCGGCGACGACGTGCTGCTGAACCAGCCGGTGCGCACGCTCGAATGGGGCGAGAGCGGCGTGACCGCCGTGACCGACGAGGTGACGGTCCGCGCGCGGTACGCGATCCTCGCGCACGCGCCGGTGCTCTACAGCCGGATCTCCTTCGTCCCGGCCCTGCCCCGCCGCCAGCACCAGCTCCACCAGCACCTGTCGATGGGCTTCGTCATCAAGGTGCACGCGGTGTACGACCGGCCGTTCTGGCGCGAGCAGGGACTCAGCGGCACCGCCTTCAGCCCGTACGAGCTGTCGCACGAGGCGTACGACAACACCAACCACGGCGACGAGCGCGGAACGCTGGTCGGCTTCGTGTCCGACCACAACGCCGACGACCTCTTCTCGCTCACCGCCGAGGAGCGCAAGGGGCGCATCCTCGAGTCGCTGTCGCACTACTACGGCCCCGAGGCCAAGAACCCGGTCGTCTACTACGAGAGCGACTGGGGCTCGGAGGAGTGGACCCGCGGGGCCTACGCCGCCAGCTTCGACCTCGGCGGGCTGCACCGCTACGGGGCGGATCTGCCCGCGCCCGTCGGCCCGATCCACTTCGCATGCAGCGACATGGCCGGAGCGGGCTTCCAGCACGTGGACGGGGCGATCCGGATGGGACGGCGGGCCGCGCGCGAGATCCTGGAAGCGAGCCGGGCATGAGCGCCGGCATCGTCGTCGGCTACACGGCGACCGATGCCGGCTCCGACGCCGCAGTGTTCGGGGCGCGTCTCGCGCGCGCCCTGGGCACGCGGCTGCACCTGGTGATCGTCCTTCCCCGCGACGGCACGCGCAGCGCCGCCGTCGCGCCGGACCGCGCCTACGAGGACGTGATCCGGGGCCAGGCGCGGACCTGGCTGGACGAGGCGCTGCGCACCCTTCCGCAGGACGTGCCCCGCAGCGCCCACGTCCGCTTCGGCGAGTCGTTCGCGGAGGGGCTGGTCGCGGCGGGCGAGGAGTTCGGCGCGCGGATGATCGTCGTCGGCGCCGCCGGCGGGGGACTGCTGGGCCGCCACCGGCTCGGCAGCGTCGCCTCCGAGCTGCTGCACTCGTCGACCCTTCCGGTCGCACTGGTCCCCGCCGGCGGCGCGGCCGACCCCGCCACCGCGCTGACCCGCGTGACCGCCGCCCTCGGCACCCGGCCCGGCGCCGACGTGCTGCTCGATGAGGCAGTGGGTCTCGCGGGCGCCGCCGGCGCGTCGCTGCGACTGATCTCGCTCATGCCCTTCGACGTGCCCCCGGGGCTCGACACCGGAGCCATCCGCATCGCCGGGGACGAGCACGGAGAGGACGTCCTCTCCGCCGCGCGGGCCGCCCTGCCCGCCGGCGTCTCGGCCGAGGTCGAGCGCGCGCCCGGCGACAGCGTCGAGGACGCCGTCGCCCACCTCGACTGGCAGCCCGGCGAGGTCGTGCTGGTCGGATCCAGCCGGCTCGCCCAGCCCCGGCGTCTGTTCCTCGGCTCCACTGCGGCGAAGATGCTGCACGTGCTGCCGGTCCCGATGATCGTCGTCCCGCGCACCCGAGCCGCGGGCCACCCCCTCGGAGGAGACCCCGCATGATCGACACCACACGGGCGACGGAGCCCGGCCCCGGGGCGACGGAGCCCGAGTCCGGGGTGACCGGCGGGATCTCCCGCAAGGGGCTCAGCGCCGGGACGGTGGGCCTGATCGGCGCCGTCGTCATCGGCATCTCCTGCGTCGCGCCGGCCTACACCTTCACCGCCGCCGTCGGCCCGACCGCGTCCGTGGTCGGGCTGCAGGTGCCGGCGATCATCCTCGTCGGCTTCCTCCCGATGCTCCTCGTCGCATTCGGGTACCGCGAGCTCAACCGGCGGATGCCCGACTCCGGCACCTCGTTCACCTGGGCCTCGCGGGCCTTCGGCCCGTGGATCGGCTGGATGGCCGGGTGGGGGCTGATCGCCGCCACCATCCTCGTGCTGTCGAATCTCGCCGGCATCGCGGTGGAGTTCCTGTTCCTGCTCATCGCGCAGGTGACGGGCAACGCGGCGATCGCGGACCTCGCCGGCGTCACGTGGATCAACATCCTCGTGTGCCTGCTCTTCATGCTCGGCGCCACGGTGATCTCCTACCGCGACATGCAGACCACCCAGAAGCTGCAGTACTTCCTCGTCGGGTTCCAGATCCTGGTCCTGCTGTTCTTCGCGATCGCCGCGATCGTCAAGGGGGCCTCCGGCGACGCGTTCGATCCGACCCCGTTCGACTGGCAGTGGTTCAACCCGTTCGCGGTGTCGTCGTTCAGCGCCTTCGCGGCGGGACTGTCGCTGTCGATCTTCATCTTCTGGGGCTGGGACGTCACCCTGACGATGAACGAGGAGACGAAGGACCCGGAGCGCACGCCCGGTCGGGCGGCGACCGTGACCGTCCTCACGATCGTCGCGCTGTACCTGCTGCTCGCCGTCGCGATGATCATGTTCTCCGGCGTCGGCACCGGCGCGCTGGGCCTGGGCAACGAGGACATCCAGGAGAACGTGTTCTTCCACCTGTCCGGCCCGATCCTCGGCCCGCTGGCGTTCCTGGTCTCCCTCGCGGTGCTCACCAGCTCCGCGTCGTCCCTGCAGTCGACGTTCGTCTCGCCCGCACGGACGCTGCTGGCGATGGGCCATTACGGCGCGTTGCCGTCGACGTTCTCGAAGGTGAGCCCGCGCTTCTTCACGCCGGGATACGCGACGATCGTCTCGGCGATCGTCGCCAGCGCCTTCTACGCGGTGATGCGCTTCCTCAGCGAGGACGTGCTGTGGGACACGATCACGGCGCTGGGAATGATGATCTGCTTCTACTACGGCATCACCGCGTTCGCGTGCGTCTGGTACTTCCGCAAGCAGTGGTTCGACTCCGCGCGCAACGTCTTCTTCACCTTCCTGTTCCCGCTCGTCGGCGGCGTGATCCTGGCCGTGCTGTTCGTCACGACCCTGATCGACTCGATGAGCCCCGACTACGGCAGCGGCTCGAGCATCGGAGGCCTCGGGCTCGTGTTCGTCCTCGGTGTCACCGTGATCCTGCTCGGCATCGTCGTGATGGTCTGGCAGGCCGTCCGCCGACCGGCGTTCTTCCGGGGGGAGACCCTCGGCACGGACGCTCCGCTGAGCGCCCGCCGACCCCGCCGCTGACCCCGTTCCGCCGGCACGCCGGCACCGACCCGCCACCCACGGAGGAGAATCCATGACCACGCAGATCGCACCGGTCGAGCAGGAGCTGCTCGACCGCGTCCCCACCGGCCTCTTCATCGGCGGCGAGTGGGTGCAGACCGAGCGCACCTTCGACGTGCACGACCCGTCCACCGGAGCCGTGATCCGCTCGATCGCGGACGCGACTCCCGAGGACGGCATCCGCGCCCTCGACGCCGCCGTCGCCGCGCAGGACGCCTGGGCGGCGACCCCGCCCCGCACCCGCAGCGACATCCTGCGCCGCGCCTTCGACCTCGTCCAGGCCCACAAGGAGGACCTGGCGCTGCTGATGACCCTCGAGATGGGCAAACCCCTCGCGGAGGCCCGCGGCGAGGTCGCCTACGGCGGCGAGTTCCTCCGCTGGTTCAGCGAGGAGGCCGTGCGCATCTCCGGCCGTTATGGCCTGAACCCCGAGGGCACGGGCCGCATGGTCGTCTCGCAGCGTCCCGTCGGACCGTCGTTCTTCATCACGCCGTGGAACTTCCCCTTCGCGATGGCGACGCGGAAGATCGCCCCGGCGCTCGCCGCCGGCTGCACGGTGGTCATCAAGCCCCCGGCGCTGACGCCGCTCACCACGATCTTCTTCACCACGCTGCTGGAGGAGGCGGGGCTGCCCAAGGGCGTGGTCAACGTCGTGCAGACGTCCCGGTCAGGGGCGTTGTCCGGGCCGATCATCGCCGACCCGCGCCTGCGCAAGCTCTCCTTCACCGGTTCGACCCCGGTCGGCCAGCGCCTCATCGAGCAGGCGGCCCAGGGCGTGCTGCGCGTCTCGATGGAGCTCGGCGGCAACGCGCCGTTCGTCGTGTTCGAGGACGCCGACCTCGACAAGGCCGTGGAGGGCGCACTGGCGGCGAAGTTCCGCAACATCGGCCAGGCCTGCACGGCGGCCAACCGCTTCATCGTCCACGCGGACGTCGCCGAGGAGTTCGCCCGCCGGGTGACCGAGCGCGTGCAGGCGATGAAGGTCGGCCGCGGCACCGAGGAGGGCGTGACCATCGGCCCGCTGATCGACTCCGATGCCGTGGACAAGGCGGCCGAGCTCGTCGGCGACGCCGTCGACCGCGGCGCGCGGCTGCTCGCCGGCGGCACGGCGATCGAGGGGGAGGGCACGTTCTACGCCCCGACGGTCCTCACCGACGTGGTGGCCGGCAGCGCCATCCTGAAGGAGGAGATCTTCGGCCCGGTGCTGGCGATCGCCACCTTCCGCGACGAGGCCGAAGCCGTGCGCCTGGCCAACGACACCGAGTACGGGCTCGTCTCCTACGTGTTCACCGAGGACCTGCAGCGCGGTCACCGGATGATCGACGCGCTCGAGACGGGCATGATGGGGCTGAACGTGGGGGTCGTCTCCAACGCCGCCGCCCCGTTCGGCGGAGTCAAGCAGTCCGGGATCGGCCGCGAGGGCGGGTTCGAGGGCATCCACGAGTTCCTGTCCACCAAGTACACGCTCATCCCGGTCGACTGAGAGGAACCGACATGACCGACTACGCCGTCGTGAACCCGGCCACGGGCGAGACCCTGGCCACCTATCCGACCGCCACCGACGCGCAGATCGAGGACGCCGTCGCCCGCGCCGCCGCGGCGGCCACGGTCTGGGGCACGACGCCCCCGTCCGAGCGCGCCGCCGTGATCCGCCGGATCGCCGAGCTGCACCGCGAACGCCGCGACGAGCTCGCCGGGATCATCGTGCGTGAGATGGGCAAGCCCGTCGCCGCGGCGGTCGGCGAGGTGGACTTCGCCGCCGACATCATCGAGTTCTACGCGGACAACATCGACCGGATCACCGCCGACCAGCCGCTGGACATCCTCGGCGAGGGCACCGCGGTGGTCCGCCGTGCGCCGCTGGGCGCGCTCCTGGGCATCATGCCGTGGAACTTCCCGGCGTACCAGGTGGCCCGCTTCGCCGCGCCGAATCTCGCGATCGGCAACACGATCATCCTCAAGCACGCGCCGCAGTGCCCCGAGTCCTCGGCGGCGCTGGAGCGGATCTACGCCGACGCCGGGCTTCCCGACGGCGGGTACGTGAACGTGTACGCCACGAACGAGCAGGCGGCGACCATCATCGCCGACCCGCGCGTGCACGGCGTCTCGGTCACCGGATCCGAGCGCGCGGGAGCGGCGGTGGCCGAGGTCGCCGGCCGCAACCTGAAGAAGGTGGCGCTGGAGCTGGGCGGGTCGGACCCGTTCATCCTGCTGTCCACGGACGACCTGGACGCCGCCGTGCAGTCCGCGGTGGACGCGCGCCTGGACAACAACGGCCAGTCGTGCAACGGCGCCAAGCGGTTCATCGTGACGGACACCCTGTACGACGCGTTCACGGAGAAGTTCGTGGCGGCGCTCTCGGCGGTGTCCGCCGAGGACCCCACGCAGGAGGACACCGTGCTCGGGCCGCTGTCGTCGCTGGCGGCGGCGGAGCGGCTGCAGGAGCAGATCGACACGGCCGTCGCCCAGGGCGCGACGCTGCTCACCGGCGGAACGCGGGACGGCGCCTTCTTCGCCCCGACCGTGCTGGCCGACGTGACTCCTGAGATGGACGTCTACCGCGAAGAGCTGTTCGGACCCGCGGCCGTCGTCTACCGGGTGGCCGACGAGCAGGCCGCCGTCGCGCTCGCCAACGACACGTCGTTCGGGCTGGGGTCGTACGTCTTCACGACCGATCCGGCGCAGGCCGAGCGCGTGGCGGACGCGATCGAGGCCGGGATGGTCTACGTCAACGTCGTCCTCGCCGACAGCCCCGAGCTGCCGTTCGGCGGGGTGAAGCGCAGCGGCACCTCGCGGGAGCTGGGTCTGCTCGCGGCGGACGAGTTCGTGAACAAGAAGCTCATCCGCGTCGCCTGACGCCGAGAGCTGCGGGCCGTCCTCCCCTCGGGAGGGCGGCCCGCTCGCGTTCCCGGCGCGTTCCTGCTCCGCTCGCGCTCCTACTCCGCCACGGCGGTACAGGCGATCGCGCGGGATCAGGCAGCTTTGCACGATACGCGCCTGATTGCGCGCGGATGCCTGATCCGACGCGGCGGAACCTCGGGAGACGGGCCCTGCGGTCGCTCGCCCGGAGTAGCGTCGGGGTATGACCAACGTCGCCGAGAACATCGTCCAGTCCCTCCGCGCGAACGGCGTCACCCGCGTGTACGGCATCCCCGGGGACTCCCTCAACGGGTTCACCGACGCGCTGCGCAAGGACGGCACCATCCGCTGGGTCCACGTGCGCCACGAGGAGTCCGCGGCGTTCGCCGCAGCCGCGGAGGCCGCGCTGACCGGAGACCTCGCCGTCGTCGCGGGGTCCTGCGGCCCCGGCAACCTCCACCTCATCAACGGCCTCTACGACGCCAACCGGTCGCGGGTCCCGGTGCTCGCGATCGCCGCCCACATCCCGACGAGCGAGATCGGGACCACCTACTTCCAGGAGACCCACCCGCAGGAGCTGTTCCGGGAGTCCAGCGTCTACGTCGAGTACGTCTCGGACCCGGCCCAGATGCCGCGCCTGCTGGAGATCGCGATGCGCACCGCGATCGAGGAGCGCGGCGTCGCGGTGCTCGTCATCCCGGGGGACATCGCCCTGGCCGAGGCCGAGGACGACCGGGTGACCGTGATCGAGCGCGCGCGCCCGGTCGTCGCCCCCTCCGCGGACGAACTGGAGCGTGCGGCGACCCTTCTGAACGCCGCCAAGCGCGTGACCATCCTCGCCGGCGCCGGAGTGCAGGGATCCCACGACGCCGTCGTCGCCCTCGCCGATAGGCTGGCAGCGCCCGTCGTCCACGCGCTCCGGGGCAAGGAGTTCATCGAGTACGACAACCCCCACGACGTCGGCATGACCGGCCTGCTGGGCTTCGCGTCCGGCTATCGGGCGATGGAGGGCGCCGACGCGCTGCTCGTGCTCGGGTCCGACTTCCCGTATCCGCAGTTCTACCCGGCGGATGCGACGACCATCCAGGTCGACATCCGCGGCGCGCAGCTCGGTCGCCGGCATCCGCTCGATCTCGGACTGGTCGGCGACGTCGGGGCGACGGCGGAGGCGCTTCTTCCCCGGCTGCGGGCGGACCGGAGCCGCGCGCACCTGGACGACGCCACCGCCCACTACCGGAAGACCCGCGCGAAGCTCGACGAGCTGGCGGTGCCGTCGCGGGGCAAGGCGCCGATCCACCCGCAGTACCTGGCCCGGCTGCTCGACGAGGCGGCCGCCGAGGATGCGGTCTTCACCGCGGACGTCGGCTCGCCGACGGTGTGGGCGGCGCGCTACCTGAGCATGAACGGGAAGCGGCGCCTGATCGGGTCCTTCAACCATGGATCCATGGCGAACGCGCTGCTGCACGGCATCGGTGCGCAGGCAACGCACCCGGATCGACAGGTCGTGGCGCTGGCCGGGGACGGCGGCCTGACCATGATGCTGGGCGAGCTCATCACGCTCACCCAGAACGCCCTTCCGGTGAAGACGATCGTCGTGAACAACTCGTCGCTCAACTTCGTCGAGCTGGAGATGAAGGCGGCCGGCTTCGTGACCTACGGGACGGACCTGCACAACCCGGACTTCGCCGCGGTCGCGCAGGCCTGCGGGATCTTCGCCCGACGCGTCGAGCGCTCCGACGAGCTCGAGGACGCCCTGCGGGAGGTCCTCGCGCACGACGGTCCGGCGCTGCTCGACGTCGTCACCGAGCGCCAGGAGCTCTCGATGCCGCCCGCGGTGACCGCGGAGCAGGTCAAGGGGTTCGCGCTGTACGCCATCCGCACGGTCCTGTCCGGGCGCGGGGACGAGCTGCTCGACCTCGCCAAGGCGAACTGGCGCCAGCTGTTCTGACCCGGGCCGCGGCGGTCAGCCCATCGGAGGCGGCGAGCCGCCTCCGATGGGCTGAGCCGCGCTATCCGGCGGCGAGCTCGGTGCGCACCTCATCGGCGAGGTAGCAGCCGGCCTGGTCGAATCGCTCCACGGCGGCGCGGCGCAGGGCGTCGCGGTCTCCGGCGTCGTCGGCGAGCTTCGAGCGCTCATGGAGGATCTGCCCGTGGAGCATGTGCTCGGTGAAGGGCAGGAGCTCCTCCGCCTCGCGGAGCATGTCGCGGGCCCGGTCCGCGTCGCCGGCCCGCGCGATCCAGGGGGCCGCGATGATCAGCGTGTCCGCTGTGATCATCGCCTGCGCCATGGCCCGGGCGCGCTCCAGGGAGGCCTCCAGGACCTCCACGGCCTCGTCGAGGTCTCCGCGCGTGCCGAGCGCGACGCCCAGGTGGGAGTCGGCGTACACCAGGATGTGCTCGTACTCCAGCTCCTCGCCCAGACTCTTGGCGATCCGCGTCGTCTCGACGGCCTGGTCCACGAGGCCCTGGCGGATCAGCATGGTGCTCTGGTTCACCCGGAGGTTCGCCTCGAAGAGGCGATGCCCGATCTCCTCGGCGATCCGCAGCCCTCGCGCGATGACCGCCTCCTCCTCGTCGAACAGGCCCAGGGTGTGCAGGGTGATGCTCAGGTTCAGCAGGTCCACGGTCAGGACGACCTTGTCGTCCAGTTCCTCGTGGATCCGCGTCGCCCGCTCCAGCTTCTCCTTCGCCACCTCGGGTCGGCCCTGTCGTCGGTCGATCATCGCGGACTGGTTGAGCAGGAGCCCGACGAACCGGGGATCAGGGTGCGAGGAGGACTCGTCGGCGAACGACATGGCGCGGTCGAAGTACTCCTGCGCGGTGTCCAGGTCGTCGCCGAACAGCAGGAGCTGGCCCGCGTCGCCGCTCGCCTTCCCCGCGGCGAGGTCGTCGCCCACGAGGATCGCCGTGTCCATCGCCGCCTCATGCAGCCGCACCGCCTCGCTCACGTATCCGGCGACGGTCATCCACCAGCTGAGCCCCTCGGAGAGCCGGAACAGCAGCTCGGGGTGTCCGCGGTCGGGCGCGGCATGGGCGAGCGCGAGCAGGGACGGCAGCTCACGGCGGAGCCACGCCCGGGCCTCGTCCTCGCTCCAGTCCTGCTCGGGGTAGACGAACGCGGTGCTGCGGGCGCGATCGCCCGTCGCCCGCGCCAGGGTCGCGTAGGCGGCCCAGGTCCGCTCGGCGGCCGTCCGCGCCACGCGCTCGAACGTCGCCGAGCGCAGCCGCGGGGGATCCGTCTCCTCCGCGCGCTCGCGACCGAAGGCGCGCACGAGCGCGTGCAGCCCGATGTGCCGGTCGTCACGGCGGACGGCGACGCTCGCGTCGACGAGCTCGGCGATCGCCTTCCGAGCGCGGTCCCGGTCCCCGTCGAGGACCGCGGCCGCCGCGTCGGCGTCCAGCTCGGCGACGGGGAGGTCGGCGAAGGCCCGGAGCAGCAGGGTGGCGTCGGCGCCGAGAGCGGTGTACGACAGGGCCAGGGAGGCGCGGATGTCGTCGTCCACGCGCGCCGTCGCCACGCGCTCGGCCATCAGGTCGATGTGCTCGGCGAGGGTCCACGTGGGATGCGTCGCCAGGCGGGCGCCGACGAGGGCCACCGCCAGGGGCAGGCCGCCGGTGGCCTCGATGAGGCGCTCGGCCTCGGACCCGTCGACGACGGATCCGGCGGAGAGCGTCTCCAGCAGCGCCGCCGTCTCCTGCGCGTCCAGTCCGTCGACGTCGATGACCGTCCACGGCGAGCCGCCGGGGCGCGCCCGGCTGGTGACCAGCACCGCGCACGCGGGGTCCTGCCCGACGATGCGGTCGACCTGCTCGACCCCGGAGGCGTCGTCCAGCAGCAGGACGGCGCGGCGGCTGGCGAGGGTGTGGCGGATGAGCGTCGCACGCTCCTGCGGCGTCCTGGCCGTCGTCTCGTCGGTGTCGAGCTGGCGGAGGACGGCGCGCTGCGCGGCGTCGGGATCGACGGGCAGCGCGCCCGCGCCCTTTCCGCGCAGGTCCAGGAACACCGCTTCGGCCCGGAGATCCGCCAGCGTCCTCAGGGCGAGCTGGGTCTTGCCCGCTCCTCCCATGCCGGTGAGCCAGAGCCGGGTCGGGACCGCGAGGGCCGCGGCGGCCCGGGCGAGGGCGTCCTGGCGTCCGGTGAAGGAGGGGACCGGGGCGGGCGGCTCGTGGCGCACCACGGCGACCGCGGCGCCGTCGGTGGCCGAGCGGGCCAGACGCACCCGCTGCGCCCACGGCTCGCGCAGATGCTCGGGGAGGCCGAGCACGGCGGCGATGTCGGCGACGGCCGCGGCGTCGAGCCGGCGTCGTCCCTGCTGGAACGACGCCCACACCGTGGTCTTCGCCAGGCCTTGGCGTCGATGCTCCGGCACCCCGCGCGCCGCCTGGAGCTCGACGACGCGGCGGCCGATCTCCTCGTAGGACGGGGAACCCGCGGCCTCCCGCATCCCGCGCAGCTCGGCGGCGATCGTGTCCAGGCCGGTCGGCGGCCGGTCCCAGTCGACGGCGTCTTCGGCGTGTGGCATCGTCGTCCTTTCCCCGCGCCGATGCTAGCGGTACCCCGGCCGGCTCCCGTCGCCGGGATCGGGCCGACTCAGTCCTCGGCGAGCGCGCGGGCCTCGGCCGCCTCCCCGGCGCGTCCCAGCCCCTGCAGGACATCGCCGAGCTCGAGCGCGGCGATCTGGCGCAGGGGAGGGATCTCGGTCGCGTGCTCGACGGCGGCGCGGTAGGCCGCCACCGCGTCCTCCGCGCGGCCGTCGCCGGCGAGGATGCGCGCCGCCATCAGCGCGGCGCCGCCGGCGGACTGCACGTCACCCGCGGCGGCGTAGCCGTCCGAGGCGGTCAGGGCCGCCGAGACGGCCTCGTCGATGCGGCCCAGCGGCGCGAGAGCACGGGCGCGGGAGTCGGTCACGTCCGCCACGAGCCAGTCGGCGTCGTTCTCGGCCGCGAGCCGCTCCACCTCGTCGAACAGGGCGAAGGCGCGGGCATCCTGCTTCGCGCCGTAGGCCTGCCCCAGGTTGTGCAGCACCTCGACGACGGCGCCGAGGGCATCCGGCGCGGTGCGGACGATCTCCGCGGCGGACTCGAGCAGCTCGACCGCGTCGTCCTGCTCGCCGAACTGACCGAGAATCCGTGCCTGCTCCAGCATCGCCATCGCCTGGTCGGCGGGCGCCTCCGCCTCGCCGAACAGCTGGGCGGCATGACCGAACGCTCCGTACGCCGGGCCGAACTCCTCCGCGGCGCGCAGCGCCCGTGCCAGCATCGACACGGTCATCGCCCGGCTCCCCGCCGGCTCGTCCTGCTCCTCCTCGATCGCCAGCACGTCCCCGAACACCTCCGCCGCCTCCGCGGCGTCGCCGATGGCCAGCATGGTCCGTCCGACGCGGTACTTCGCGCCGGCGACGTCGCCGCCCTCCTGCTCCGCGAACCGGGCCGTCACCCGATAGCGGGCGAGGGCCTGCTCCGGCTCTCCGGCGTCCTCCCACAGCGCCCCGGCGAGGAACTGCGCGTTGGCCAGGGCCCGGCGTCCGCCGAGACCCGCCACGATCCGGCTGACCTCGTCGGCGTCGGCGGCGCCGGCGGCGAACTCCCCGCGACCGCCGCGGATGCGGGCCCGCACCTCCAGCGCCCGGGCGCGGACGCCCTGCGGCGTCTCCGGGTCCTCCAGCAGGCGCTCGGCGTGCACCAAGGCCGCCTCCGCGTCGTCGTTGCGCACGAGGAGACCGATCGCGGCGAGCACGGCGCCGTACCCGAGGCGCGTGTCCTGTGCGGCGTCGAAGTGGCGCGCGGCCTGCTCCACGAGGTCCATGGCCGCGGCCGGGTCGGTCTCGTCGCGATGGTGGGCCAGGGTCAGGGCGATGTCGCCCCGGGTGCGCGGGGAGAGGTCCGCGGACGACGCGAGCAGTTGCGTGAGCCCGTCCAGGTCCTCGTCGGAGGCACGCCCGAACAGCGCCAGGCCGAAGCGCTCCTCCACGTCCGCCTGGGAGGTCTCCCCGGCTTCGCGAAGGGTCCGCACGCGATCCTCCAGCAGGGCCGCCGCCTCCTCGTCGCGGCCGAGGTGCACGAGGGCGGCCAGGCGCTGGCCGGTGAGCACGGCGCGGCGTTCCGCGTCGACGGCGTCGATCACGTGCGGCAGGGCTTCGAGGGCCTCGTGCGCCGCGCCGAACGCCGAGAGGTCGACCACGCGGCGGTACCAGCCGTCCGGGTCGGCGGGCGCCTGATCCGCGGGCGGCGTCACGAACGCGTCCGAGCGGATCGGGACGTCGAAGCTCTCCGTCGCGAGCGCGCGGGCCGCCTCGAGCCGTCGGGCCTGCCCGTCCGTCCCGTCGCGCTCGTCGAATCGACGTCCGATCCGCTCCGCGGCCGCCCACGCGGCTCCCGCGAGTTCGGCGGCCGTCCATGGTCCGCGGCCACCGTCGCGCTCGCCGAAGAACGGGACGAGCTCGGCGGCGTCCGCGCCGCGCACCGGGGTATCGCCGTGACCGGCGGCGACCACGCGGTCGAGGGTCGTGCCGACCGCCTGAAGCATCCGGACGTGGGCGCGGACGGCGAGCGGGTCGTGGGCCAGCCACGGCAGGTGCCGCTCGACCAGGCTCAGCGCGCGGGCCTCGTTGCCGGTCACCGCGCAGAAGACGATGTTGTTGGCGATCGTCGAGAGCAGATCCGGGTTGTCCTTGGACATCCGGTAGCTCCGCAGATGAGCGGCCTTGGCGTCGTCGTGGCGGCCCTCGTGCAGAGCGGGGACGAGGGACACCGACAGGGCGTGCTCGGGCTCCTCGCCGCAGGAGAAGCCGCCCTCGACCATCTCGTCGACGAGGCGCAGGGCCTCGTCCTCACGCCCGGTCTCCGCGAAGAAGCCCGCGATCTGGCTGCGTCCGCAGGCGTCGCAGTGGCTGTGCGAATCGCGCGGCGTCGCCTCGAGCCGGACGCGCAGGCGCTCGGCCTCGTCGATCCGGCCGGAGGCCCACGCGTCCTCGAACCGGGCCATGAGCACGCCGCTCATGCCCAGCCCGGCCGTGCGGTAGTGCGCCTCCATGTCGTCCAGGACCGCGGCGATCTGGTCGGCGGCGAAGGCGGGGGAGGAGCGCAGCGACGACGCCATCCACTTGAACTGCCACATGAGATCCGCCGCGCCGTTCTCGATGTCGGCGGGGAAGCGGACGGGGTCGGCGTCGTGGTGCGCGAGGCACCAGGCGAACGAGGTCAGCATGAGATCGGTGATCCCGCCCATGTTCGCCGACGCGGTCTGGCGCATCCGTGCCCGGTACTCCAGCTCCTCGTCGCCGATCTCGACGGCCAGCGCCACCGCCTCGGCCGTCAGGGCCTGCTCATGCGGACCCCACGGGGTGCGGTCGATCTCGTCGAACAGCTCGATGAGACGGTTCTTGGGGCCAGGCATGGTTCCTCCTGAGGCTGCTTTCGGTCGTTGAGCGAGCGGAGCGTGTCGACACGCGTTGACAGCGCGGCGGTCACAGCTCCGGCAGGGGCGGATGCTCCGCGCCGAGCCCCGCGGAGAGCGCCACGAGGTCGGCGAGCGCCCCGGTCATGAGGGAGCGGTCGGCGTCGGAGAGGGGGCGATGACCGGCCAGCAGCGCCTGGATGTACAACAGCTGGACGGTCCGGGCGAACACGGCGTCGTCGGTCACGCCGCGCAGCGCCCTGACCACGCGGTTGGACCAGTTCAGGCAGAGGCGCGCGGCGAGATCGTCGTCCGTGCCCGGCGCGACCGCGTCGTCGATGCGGTCCAGCACGCCGCCCCACAGCGTCCCGGTCACGCCCTTCGTCCGGGTGCGATCCATCCGCCGCAGGACCGCGGGGTCGGCGACGTACAGCGCGGGAAGCTCGGACTGGCCGATCGTGCGCACCACCACGGCGCAGCCGATCCCGGCGAGCACGGCGCCCGCGCGGTCCTCCAGGGCGACGGCGGAGGCACGGTCGTCGAGCGGCGGCGGATCGAGGCGGTCCAGCTCGCCCACGACGTCGACCTTCTCCACCGTGACCGACGGGTACAGATCCGTCAGCCGCCGGACGAGGTCGGCGTCGTACAGGTAGCCGCCGTTGACCAGGATCTGGTCGGCGCGACTGATCCCCGCCACCTGGCGGAACTCGTCCACGGTCTCGGCGTAGCGGATGTGCGGATGCCGCTCGACCAGGTCGCCGACGCTCATCGTGCCGTGCGTGGTCTCCACGGTGAGCCACCGCGTGATGAAGCGCGCCAGCTCCTCGTCGTGGCGGATCAACGACTTCAGCCCGACCTCGTGCACCGCGACGAACTGCGCCAGGCGGTGTGGCTCCCGCAGCCCGAGCTCCAGCACCCATCGACGGATCGCCGCGCCCAGGTGCTCGCGCACGTGCTCCAACGCGGCGTCCTCGACGAGCGACTCGCGGCTGGCGGTCGGCGACAAGCCCGTGGAGTCGACGACGGCGCGGACGAAGAAGGCCCAGTCCGGAAGGACGTCGTCGGCGCGCTCGGACAGGAGCATCCGGCCCAGATACATGCGGGTGGCCTGGCGCGCGCCGGGAGGAGGGGCGAAGGGGAGGACGTACGCGACGCCGCGCGTGCCGGTGGCGGGCTCGTCCAGCTCGATGAGGTCGAGGGGCGTCGCCCCGAGCAGCTCCCGGCCGTAGGCCGCGGCCGACTCGGGATCCTCGCGCAGGGAGAGGAACGGGGCGGGATGGGTGAGATCGGCGACACCGCCGTCCGGCAGCTCCAGCTGCACGGACACGGGCAGGAACTCGGCGAAGGTGCGCGCGAGGTCACGGACCGCGTCGGCGCGCAGCAGGTCGGCCTGGCCGAAGCGCGGCGCGAGGTGGACGCTGGTGCCGATGGGCAGATCCTCGTCCAGCTCACGGACGTGGAAGGTGCCGTCGGCGTTCCCGGTCCACTCCACGGGGGCGCCGCCGCGCGCGCTGCGGGAGCGGATCACGATGGCGTCGGCGACCATGAAGCAGCTCAGCAGACCGATCCCGAACTGCCCGAGGTAGTCCGAGCGGGGCAGGTCGAAGATGTCGCGCTTGGAGCTGCGGCCCACGGTGGCGAGCAGGTCCGCGACCTCGGCGGACGTGAGGCCCACGCCGTCGTCGGTGAGGACGAACTCGCCGGTGGCGTCGGTGAGCGGGCGGATCCGGATCCGTCCTCCGCCGCCGTCGACCTCGGCGCGAGCGGTCACCGCATCGCGGGCGTTCTGCAGCAGCTCCCGGAGGTACACCCGCGGACCGGAGTAGATGTGCCGACTGAGCAGGTCCACGACCCCGCGCAGATCCACCTGGAACTGCTGAATCTCGGCGCCCACCGCGCTCCCTCCCTGCGGCCCTCGCTCGGTGTCCGGGCCGCGTGCCGAGCCTAACAACCAGGGGCCCTCCCGCTCACAGGAACGGCGTCGCCGTCGCCGCGCCTCGCCCGGGACCGGCCCCGGTTCGGCGGGGGCCTCCGGCATGCCGTACACTGGATCCGCAGTTGTTGTCTGCATTCTTTCGCCGTGCCCCGGTCTGACCGGGACCGACGGGGAACGCGGGCAGAGACCCCCGGGTCTCTAGGGCGGTAGCTCAATTGGCAGAGCAGCGGTCTCCAAAACCGCAGGTTGCAGGTTCGATTCCTGTCCGCCCTGCGCGTCAGCGCGAAGCTGGCACACGAAAGGTACATTCAGGATGGTTCAGGACGCATCGGGCGCTGTGGTCTCCGCAGCGAACGGCGGCGCGGGCCGCGAGAAGAAGCTGGGCTTCTTCGGTCGTATCGCGCTGTTCTTCCGCCAGGTGATCGCCGAGCTCCGCAAGGTCGTCACCCCGACGCGCAAGGAGCTGGTCAAGTACACGCTGGTCGTCCTGGCGTTCGTCCTGGTGATGATGGGGCTGGTCTACGGCCTCGACATGGTGTTCTCGTGGCTGACGGCGCAAGTCTTCGGCGTCCCTGCGTGATCCCACGGGTCGAGTCCTGACGCCCCACCTGACCGAAAGAAATCAAGTGTCTGAACGATTCCCCGACGACGCCGACTGGGCGACCGCCGCTGAGCAGTCGAGCGAGGAGGACGAGGCGCAGGAGGGCGAGACGCTCTCCGAGCAGGAGCGCTCCGTCACCCCCGCCGAGCACGTGGCCCTGCACATCGAGGGCGACGAGGCGGACGAGGACGACACGGACGAAGACATCGACATCGAAGACCCGGAGGCGGACGCGATCGTGAACGACGCTCTCAACCTGGACGAGGCGGCGGAGTCCGAGGCCGCCGCTGAGGTCCTCAACGACGCCACGGCCGAGGAGGCCGCGGACCGCGAGGCCGCCGCGGCCGAGGAGGTCACGCCCTACGACGGCCCCGACGTGAACGGGGAGGACGAGGCGGCCGACGACGCCGACGAGGAGGACCCCTACGAGGCCTTCCGCGCCGACCTGCGGATGCTCCCCGGCAAGTGGTACGTCATCCACTCCTACGCCGGGTTCGAGCGCAAGGTGAAGGCCAACATCGAGCAGCGCAAGTCGACGCTCGAGGTCGAGGACGACATCTACCAGATCGAGGTCCCGATGGAGGACGTCGTCGAGATCAAGAACGGGCAGCGCAAGATGGTCACGCGCGTCCGGATCCCCGGCTACGTGCTCGTGCGGATGGAGCTCAACGAGGACACCTGGTCGGTCGTCCGCCACACGCCCGGCGTCACCGGCTTCGTGGGCAACGCCCACAACCCCACGCCGCTGCGCTTCGAAGAGGCCTTCAACATGCTGAAGTCGCTCGTCGAGGTCAAGGACGTCCCCACCGCCAAGGCCGTCGCGGCCAAGGGCGGCACGGCCGTCGCCCGCCCGCTCGCGGCGGAGGTCGACTTCGAGATCGGCGAGACCATCACCATCAAGGAGGGTTCGTTCGCGGGCCTTCCCGGTTCGATCTCCGAGATCAAGCCGGAGAGCGGCAAGCTCACCGTGCTCGTCTCGCTGTTCGAGCGCGAGACCCCGGTCGAGCTGTCGTTCGATCAGGTCACCAAGATGGTCTGACACCTGCTTCACGAGAACGGCCGCCCCTCGGGGCGGCCGTTCCGCGTTTCGGGCGCTGATGCACGACGGAACGCACGGGCGATCCCCGCATCCGGCCGGGCGTCTGTCCCTGGTCGTGCATCCGTGCCGGCCGAACCGTGTCAGGCGTGCTGCCCAGCCCAGTGCGGGCTCTGGATGAGCCCGATCAGGTTGCCGAAAGGGTCGCTGACAGACGCCGACCACCAGCCCTCTCCGCGCTGGGTGACGGGGTCGAACGGGCGGGCGCCGAGGGCGATCAGGCGCTCGAAGCTCGCCTGGATGTCATCGACGTGCATGCTCACCAGCGCGCCGCCGGGCTGGGAGAGCACGGGACGGAAGCGGGCATCCATGAGGGCGAACTCGTCCTCGTCGTCGCCGAAGCGCCACTCGGCGTACTGTGCAGGCCCCTGCTCGGGCCGTACGAAGTACGGCGCCGAGTCGAACACGGCGCTGTACCACTCCACGGCGGCGACCATGTCGTCGGCGACGAGGTTCAGGTTGGCGAGTCCACGGAACATGATTTCTCCTTCACGGCGTTGGTGCTGTTCCTTCTATGCTCAGGGGTGAAGTGATCACCTTCTGATCACTTCAAAGACCTCGTCGAAGGAAAGTCTGAGATGCGCGCGGACCGCCTGATCCAGGCCCTGTTGCTCCTGCAGGGGAGGGAGCGGATCACAGCCGCGGAGCTGGCGGCCGAACTGGAGGTCTCCGTGCCGACGGCCCGGCGCGATCTCGAGGCGCTCGCGATGGCCGGCGTCCCGATCTACCCGAGCCGCGGACGCGGAGGCGGTTGGCGGCTGATCGGCGGGGCGCGCACGGATCTGACCGGTCTCACCGAGAGCGAGGTGACGTCGTTGTTGATCGGTCTCACGCAGGGCGGGGCTGCGGAGCCGGAGCGGATCGCAGCGGTGCGCAAGCTCGTGCAGGCTGCGCCCGCGCCGTTCCGAGAGGGGGCCCGGCGGGTGGCGGATGCCACCGTGCGGGATCTGCCGTGGGGCGAGGCGGCGGACGCGTCCGAGGCGAGAGCCGTGGCCGAGCTGCAGCGCGCGATCGCGCGTCGTCGGCAGGCTCGCGTGACCTACGCCGGCTCGTACGGAGAGCGCGAGATCGTCCTCGTCCCGCTCGTCGTCGGCAGTCGCGGCGCCCGGTGGTATCTCCTCGGCGCGCCGACGGCGGAGGGGACGGAGATCGCCGACATCCAGCGGCTGCGCACCTATCGGGTCGATCGGATCCGCGCCCAGGAGGTGCTGTCCGCGGCCGGTGTGGGACCCGCGGATTTCGACGCGCACGCGGAGTGGTCCCGCATGGTCGACCGCGTCGAGCAGCTGCGCGGCGCCGTGCGCGCGTGGGTCCGGGTGCAGCCGTGGGCCGTTCGCGCGCTGACGGATCGGTTCGGTGCTCAGGCGCGGGTGCCGGACGCGCAGCCCGATGCCGACGGGCGCAGCCTCGTGGAGGTGAGCGCGCACCGGGTGTCCGCGCTCGCCGAGCAGCTCGCCGGGTGGACCGGGGTCGCGGAGGTCGTGGAGCCCGCCGAGGTCCGCGCCGCGTTGCGGGATCTGGGGGAGCAGATCCTCGCGACCTATTCCGCGCACGGCGAGCCGGCGCCCCTCGGGTGACGGTGCTTCGGCTTCCGCGCTCGTGCCTCCGTCTCTCCGACGGACGTGATCGAACCAACGGTCCGGGATCAGGTAGACTTGTGTGGTTTGCGGCGCGTTCCGGCGCGCCCGCGGACATCACCGCGATCCGGAGATGCCGGATCGGCGGGAGAGGGGTGCCGCACGGCATCCGCTCGAGAAAGGAATCACGATGGCACCGAAGAAGAAGGTGACCGGCCTGATCAAGCTCCAGATCAACGCCGGCGCCGCCAACCCGGCGCCGCCGATCGGCCCCGCGCTCGGTCAGCATGGCGTCAACATCATGGAGTTCTGCAAGGCGTACAACGCCGCGACCGAGTCGCAGCGCGGCAACGTCATCCCCGTTGAGATCACCGTCTACGAGGACCGCAGCTTCACCTTCGTCCTGAAGACCCCGCCGGCGGCGGAGCTCATCAAGAAGGCCGCAGGCCTCCAGAAGGGCTCGGCCACGCCGCACACGGTCAAGGTCGGCAAGATCTCGGCCGAGCAGGTCCGTCAGATCGCCGAGCAGAAGCAGGCCGACCTGAACGCGAACGACATCGACGCCGCGTCGAAGATCATCGCCGGCACCGCCCGTTCCATGGGCATCACGGTCGAGGGCTGAGGGAGATAACGATGGCTACCAAGTCCAAGGCTTACCGCAACGCCGCCGCGAAGATCGAGGCGGACCGCTTCTACACCCCGAGCGAGGCCGTCGCCCTCGCCAAGGAGACCGGCTCGGCGAAGTTCGACTCGACCGTCGAGGTCGCCCTGAAGCTCTCGGTCGACCCGCGCAAGGCGGACCAGATGGTGCGCGGCACCGTCATCCTCCCGCACGGCACCGGCAAGACCGCCCGCGTCATCGTCTTCGCCACCGGCCCCGCGGCCGAGGCGGCGATCGCTGCGGGCGCCGATGAGGTCGGCGGCGCCGAGCTCATCGAGAAGGTCGCCGGGGGCTGGACCGCGTTCGACGCGGCCGTCTCCACCCCGGAGCTCATGGGCCAGGTCGGCCGTCTCGGCAAGGTGCTCGGCCCCCGCGGCCTGATGCCGAACCCGAAGACCGGCACGGTGACCCCGAACCCGGCCAAGGCGGTCGAGGACATCAAGGGCGGAAAGATCGAGTTCCGCGTCGACAAGCACGCCAACGTGCACTTCGTCGTGGGCAAGGCGTCCTTCTCGGCCGAGCAGCTCGACGAGAACATGAAGGCGGCCCTCGAGGAGATCGTCCGCCTCAAGCCGTCCAGCTCGAAGGGTCGTTACATCCAGAAGGGTGCGGTGTCGACCACGTTCGGCCCCGGCATCCCGCTGGACGTCAACGCCATCTGAGCGAAGACCTGAGCCCGTCGGCTCGCACGAAGGCCCCCACCGGACGGTGGGGGCCTTCGTCGTCTACGGACGCCGTCGCGATCCCGCACCACGTGCGCGAAGGGGCGCTTGCGCGAGAACAGGCAGACGCGCGAGAACAGGCTCTCGCGTGGCAGTGCAGCCTGATTCCGCGCGTATGCCTGATCCCGCGGGGTCCGCGCACCCCTTGCGCGAGAACTGGCGCTCGTGCGAGATCAGGC
This sequence comes from Microbacterium resistens, assembly GCF_021172025.1. NCBI lineage: Bacteria > Bacillati > Actinomycetota > Actinomycetes > Micrococcales > Microbacteriaceae > Microbacterium > Microbacterium resistens. The sequence goes on along the minus strand of NZ_CP082781.1, from coordinate 1,900,103 downwards.
GAACGCGCGAGAACAGGCAGTCGCGTGGCAGTGTCGCCTGATTCCGCGCGTATGCCTGATCCCGCGGGGTCCGCGCACCCCACGTGCGAGAACTGGCGCTTGCGCGAGAACAGGCAAACGCGCGAGAACAGGCGAACGCGCGGCAGTGCAGCCTGATTCCGCGCGTCTGCCTGATCCGGCAACGCCCCGCGCCGCGCGAAAGTGATCACTCGGTGCGGAGGATCTCGAAGCCCCTGACGCCGATCGGCGTCTCCTCGGCGGCGACGAGGTCGTCGGCAGCGGCGCCCGGCGGGCCGTGCCGCATCCACGCGAGCAGCGATGCCACGGCGGTCGGGGATCCTTCGAGGGCCGCCTCGACGGTGCCGTCTCGCCGGTTGCGGACCCAGCCGGACACTCCGCGAACCTCGGCGGCGTGGCGGGTGGCGTAGCGGTAGCCCACGCCCTGGACGTGCCCTCGGACGGACACGTGCACGCGTCGGGCATCCATCTCGGGTCCCCGGTCAGGCGCGGACACGCGCATACAGCGCGTCGACCGCGGCGGTGAACGTCCCGACGTAGTCGATGCGGTCCGGAAGGGTCGACCACTGGTCTCGGATGCCCTCGTTGAGGGCGAGGAGCTCGAGGATGACCTGCTGCGGATCCGTGCCCTCGGCGATCTCGCCGTCCTCGATCCGGCGTGCGACGAAAGGGACGAGCGCGTCGAGCGCCGCCTCGAGCGTGCGCTGTGCGCGGCCCTCCACCGGGTGCCCCTCGATCCGCGATGCGCCGGTGAGCATCACCCGGAAACGCAGCAGATCGGGCTCGTCGGCGGCGGCTCGGACCGCGGCGATGAAGTCGTCGAACAGCTCGCGGACGGATGCCGCCGGGAGCCGCACGGAGTGGTACACCTCTTCCCGGCGCTCGACGACCGCCATGAAGAGATCCTGCTTGGTCGTGAAGTGGTGGAGGACCCCGGCGTCGGTCACGCCGGCGGCCCGGGCGATGTCGGCGATCCGCGTGGTCTCGTACCCCTTGCGGCCGAACTCGCGGGTGGCGGCTGCGAGGATCGCGGCGCGCCGGGCATCGCCGCGTGCAACGCGCTTGTCGGTCTCGGTGTCGGAGGTGGTCACGCTACGACCATACGAGGCCGTCCCCGAATCGGAAGAGCGGATCGGCCGTGTCGAACGGGACGTCCTCGCGCGAGGCCTCGACGGCGGCCATCGACCGGGGGAGGTCGAACGGCAGACGCCCGGTCACCGGGGCCGCTCCGGACACGGCTTCCAGGAGGACGTCGTCGTCGACGCCGAAGGACCCGATCAGCGAGACAGGGAGAGCGGCGAGCGGAGTGAGCACGGCCGGGCGTTCCAGGAACACGTCGATCACCGTCGGAATCGTCGCGGCGATCGCGGCGATGCGGGAGACCTCCTCGGACGAGAACTCCAGGCTGCCGTCGTGGAATCCCTGTTCCAGCATCCCCTCACGAGGCTCGTACGGCGCGGCGAGGCGCAGGATCGCGAGGTCCGCGTCCTCCGGGGCGTCGACCGGGCTCGCGAAGCGGGCGAGGATCCCCGGATCCACGCCCTCCGCGTAGACACGCACGTCGTGGCTCAGCAGGACGGGTGCGCCCTGGAGGGCCACCAGCGAGGCGCGCTGCACCGTCCGTGCGAGCTCTCGATGAGCCGGGGTCGCGATCCGTTCGCGGACCGGCTCGGGTTCGACGTCCTCGACCCCGGGCGCGGGGCGAAGGAGCCCGAGGCGGTCCTTCTCGCGCAGCACCCGGCGCACGGACTCGTCCAGTCGCCCCACCGTCACGAGGCCGCGCTCGACGGCGGTCAGGAGGGGAGCGGGGTCGTCCTCGCCTCCGAACTGGTCGACGCCCGCGTCGAGGAGCCGCGCGACCCGCTCGACGGGATCGGCGTGCAGCATGCCCCACGCGCGGACCGGGAACGAGAGCCCGAGCCGGGGCAGGCGCATGCCGTGCACGATGTTGAAGTCCGTCACGACGACGCCGTCGAAGCCCAGGCGCTCGCGCAGCAGCCCCGTGACGATCCGCCGCTCGAAGGCGAAGCCGACCTCGTCGTAGTCGAGCCCGAGCGGTGCGGCGTACCCGGGCATGACGCGCACGACGCCGGAGCGCAGCGCGGCGGTGAACGGCGCGAGGTGGTCCTCGAACCGGCCGCCCGGATAGACGGTGTGCGCGCCGCGCTCGAAGTGCGCGTCCTCCCCTCGCGCCTGTGGGCCGCCACCGGGGAAGTGCTTCGCGGTCGCGGCGATCCCCGCCTCCTGCAGTCCGGCGACGTAGGCGGCGACCATCTCGGCGGCGAGAGCGGGGTCCTCGCCGAAGGTGCCTGCGACCCGTGCCCACCGCGGTTCTGTGGCCAGGTCTGCCATGGGGTGAAGGGCGATGTGCAGGCCGGCGGCGCGCAGCTCGGTGCCGATCATCTTCGCGGTCCGCCGCACCAGGTCCGGATCGCGCGTGGCGGCGAGGCCGATCGGCTCCGGCAGGGTGGTGAATCCTCCGCCGCTCTGGGCGACCTGCGCGTTGCGGGTGCGCCCGTGGAGGGGATCTGCGGCGAGGGAGACCGGGACGCCGAGCCGCGCCGCGGCGGCCGTCCGACGGATGCGGGCGGACCACGCGGCCAGCTCCTCGACGGGGGCCGGGTTCATCAGGGTGAGGTGCGTGACGTGCCGCTCCCGGATGAGCTCCGTCGTCGGGACGAACCCGAACGGCGACTCCTCGTCGGCGCCCTCCCAGAGCGATCCGTCCGCGCCCGTGACGACGCGCGCCACGAGGAGGCTCCCGACCTTCTCCTCCAGGGTCATCGCGGCCAGGAGCGCATCGACGGTGCGGGGGGCGAGCGTGGGGGAGGGCTCCATGGGGCTCCTTCGAGGTCGGTGCGGCGCCTCCCAGTAGACCATAAACCTAGTCATGACTAAGTGAATTTTCCGCGAACGATTGCGGGGTGATGGGGGCGAGGGATATCGTCGGCTCAATTCACTTAGTCGTCACTAGGTTTTTACTCCCGCGATGGCAATGGCTGGTCCAATGAGGGACCGGACAGGATTGAGGAAGGATCCCCATGGCCACCCCCACCGCCCGCACAACACCCGTCGTGCGCGTGCCGATGCTCCGCGTCTACCTGCTGGCGCTCATCGAGCTCGCCACCCTCGGCGCTCTCGTCACCCCTCTGGTCGTCTCGCTGTCGCTCAAGGTCCTGGAGCTGGTTCCGCAGACGCAGAAGGAAGGGGCGCTGGGGCTGGTCACGGCGTCGGGCGCGCTCGCGGCCCTGCTCGCCAACCCGATCTTCGGGCATCTGTCCGATCGCACCCGCAGCCGGTTCGGGCGTCGGCGGCCCTGGCTGATCGGCGGCGCGCTCGGCGGCCTCGGGGCGGCGGTGATCCTCGCAACGGCCCCGAACCTGCCCGTCCTCGTCCTCGGGTGGGTGCTCTCGCAGGCCGCCTACAACGCGACGCTGGCCGCGTTGTCCGGTCTCCTCGCCGACCAGGTGCCTGAGGAGCAGCGATCGCAGGCGTCGGGGATCTTCGGGGCCTTCGGCTTCCTCGGCATGGTGCCGGCGATGATCGTGGCGACCCTGTTCGCCGCGCATCTGCCGCTCGTGATCCTCGCGATGCCGGTGTTCGCCGTCGTCTCCGTGACCATCCTGTGCCTGGTGCTCCCGGATCCGCCCGTCGAGCGAGCGGAGAGCCGGCACGGGTCGCTCCTACAGGTGTTCGCCGCATTCGCCTTCCACCCGGGGAAGGCGAAGACCTTCACCCTGGTGTGGATCCAGCGCGCGACGATGCAGCTGGGGTACACGGTGGTGTCGACGTTCGGGCTCTTCTACCTCATGGTGCGGCTCGGCATGGACCAGACCGCGGCCGCGTCGCTGACGTCGATGGCGACCCTGGCGGGGGCGGCGCTGAACTTCGTGGCCGCATTCGCGTGCGGCTACCTCGCCTCCCGCCGCGGGAACTACACCCCGTTCATCGTGGGAGCCGCGGTGCTGATGGCCGTGTCTCTCCTCCTCAAGGCGTTCACCGACAGCACCTCGGTGTTCTGGGTCAGCACACTGCTGGCCGGGTTCGCCCTCGGCGCCTACTACGCGGTCGACCTCGCGCTCGCGATGCGCACGCTGCCGCGCGGGGAGGAGGGCAAGTTCCTCGGCATCTTCAACGTCGCGAAGACCCTTCCGCAGTCGCTCGCTCCCGCACTGGCGCCGTTCCTCGTCATGATCGGAGGAGCGGACCCCGTCTCCGGGGGCGACAAGAACTACGCGGCGCTCTACCTCGTGGCGGCCCTGCTCGTCCTCGCCTCGCTGCTCACCCTGCCCGGTCTGCGCGGCGTCCTGCGCCGGAAAGACGAGGATCGGGTGTCCGTGCCCGAGTCGGCGACCCGCGCCGGGTGAGCGCTCGCCCGCGGCAACGGCCTCAGAGCAGCTGCTCGATCCGGTAGGGCACCATCTCCCGCATCACCAGGCCGGTCGTCGTCCGCTTGACGCCGTCGATGTCGAGGATCCGGCCGGCGACCCGGTAGAGGTCGTCCGCGTCGCGCGCGACGACGCGGATCATGAGGTCCGTGATGCCGGACAGCCCGAGGACCTCGATCACCTCGGGGACGTCGGCGAGCGCCGCGCCGACCTGGTCGAGCTTGCGCTGAGTGACCCGCGTGAGCACGTAGGCGCTCAGGGGGTATCCGAGGACGGCCGGGTCGATCCGGCGCTGGAAGGAGCGCAGCGTGCCGTCCTCGTCGTAGCGGGTCAGGCGCGCACGGACCGTGTTGCGGGCGAGACCCGTCGCCTCGGCGAGCGCCACGATGGTGGCGCCCGGCGTGCGGATGAGCTGCCGCAGCAGTCCGCGATCGGTCCGGTCGGCGACTCTCTTCTCTGCCACGGTGCTCACGTCCTCCTGTCGTAGTGAGGGCTGATCTGCGCGTTCTGATCAGTTTGTCTGTTGTCTATTGTCCATCACGACCCTTGATGCTCCAATGAGGTCAGATTCTGCTTATGTTCCTGCTCCTGCGGAGGACGCGCACCAGGCGTCGACGCCAGGGCCCCAGAAGGGCCGGGAGCACCCGGTGCGGGCGAAGGCGCCCGTGCCTCCTTCCCGAGGACCCGCGCACATGTCTCTCTCCGTCGTCCCTCTCGCTCCCTCCGTCCCGCCCGTGGATCTCGACGTGCTCGCCCGAATCGAGCAGCGCGTGCTGTGGCTCGCGACGTCGATGATCCATCACGCGAACCGCGTCCGGCCGAATCCGTCGGGCCTGAAGGTGGGCGGGCATCAGGCGTCCAGCGCCTCCCTCGCCACAATCATGACCGCGCTCTGGTTCGACCAGCTGCGTCCCGAGGACCGAGTGTCGGTCAAGCCCCACGCGTCGCCCGTGCTGCACGCCATCCACTACCTGCTCGGCGAGCTCACCGACGAGCAGATGACCACCCTGCGTGCCTTCGGCGGCATCCAGAGCTACCCGAGCAGAGCCAAGGACCCCGGCACCGTGGACTACTCGACGGGATCCGTCGGGATCGGGGCGACGGCCCCGATCTGGGGAGCGGTGGCCCGCCGCTACGCCGCGACGATCTCGGGCGCCTCTGCGCGAGGGCGCCAGTACTCCCTGGTCGGCGACGCCGAGCTGGACGAGGGGGCGGTCTGGGAGGCGCTGCTGGATCCGCACGTCCCGGATCTCGGGGAGCTCGTGTGGATCGTCGACCTGAACCGGCAGTCCCTCGACCGCGTCGTGCCCAACATCGCGGCGGGAAAGCTCGAGCGGATGTTCTCGGCGGCGGGATGGCAGGTGCTGACCGTGCCGTTCGGCCAGCGGCTCGACGCGCTCTTCTCCCGTCCGGGCGGCGCGGAGCTGCGCGCCCGGATCCTGGACATGCCGAACGCCGAGTACCAGCGCCTGCTGCGCTGCCCCGCCGCCGAGCTGCGACACCGGCTGCCCGGCGCGGGGCAGACGGCCCCGGCCATTCGCGCATTGCTGGACGGCGTCGGCGACGACGAACTGGTCGAGACGATCCGCAACCTCGGCGGTCACGACCTGGCGGCGCTGCGCACGGCGTTCGCGCAGATCGACGACGAGCGCCCGACCGTCATCATCGCGTACACGATCAAGGGCAACGGCCTGCCGACGGCGGGTCATCCCCAGAACCACTCGTCGCTGCTCACCGACGAGCAGTACGCCCGCTTCGCGGCGGAGTGCGGCATGGACTCCGCCGCTCCCTGGGCGCGGTTCGGCCCGGACACCGTCGCCGGACGACTGTGCGGGGAGACCGCGGCACGGCTCACGCGGACCCCGGTGCCGGAGGCGTCCCCGCCGCGCGTCCCCGCCGATTTCGGCCGCACGCCGTCTGGGACCGGCACCACGCAGGCCGCACTCGGGCGGGTGCTGCTGGATCTCACGCGTTCGGCGCCGGACGTGGCGCGTCGGGTGGTGACGGCCAGCCCCGACGTGAGCTCCAGCACGAACCTGGCCGGGTGGCTCAACAAGGTCGGGGTGTGGTCGACGGACGACAGGCAGGACTGGTTCGACGACGACCCCGAGACGATCATGCACTGGCGCGAGCGACCGAGCGGCCAGCACATCGAGCTGGGCATCGCCGAGGTCAACCTCGTGAGCCTGCTCGGCGAGCTGGGCGCCACGTGGAGCCGCTGGGGCGAGCCGCTGTTCCCGATCGGCGTGCTCTACGATCCGTTCGTCGAACGTGCGCTGGAGCCGTGGTCCTACGGGATCTACGCCGGCGGGCAGTCGATCCTCATCGGCACGCCGTCCGGGGTGTCTCTGGCGCCGGAGGGCGGAGCGCATCAGTCCGTCAAGACGCCGTCGATCGGTCTCGAGCAGCCGGGATGCCTCGCGTACGAGCCGGCGTTCGTCCAAGAGGTCGAGTGGACGCTGCTGGCCGCGATGGCGCAGATGGGACGGAAGGGAGGGCGCTCGGCGTACCTGCGGCTGTCGACGAAACCGGTCGATCAGGCGCTGGCAGCGATTCCCTCCGACCCGGCGGCGCGCGAACGGCGCCGCCGGCAGGTCGTCTCCGGCGGGTACCGGTGGCGGACCGCCGCGCGTCCGGCGGCGACGCTCGTGGCGATGGGGGCGATGGTCCCCGAGGCGATCGAGGCGTCGGAGCGTCTGTCCCGCCTCGGCCGCGACGTCGACGTCGTCTGCGTGACGAGCCCGGGTCTGCTCTTCGAGGCCGTCCAGTCACGCGGCGGACAGGACGCCGCAGCGGAGAGCTGGATCCTCGATCAGGTGCTGCCGGCCGACCGCGCCGCGCCCATGGTCACCGTCCTCGACGGACACCCGCACGCGCTGGCCTTCCTCGCGGGCGTGCACGGGGTGCCGGCCCGGCACCTCGGGGTCAGTCGGTTCGGGCAGTCGGGCGACCTCGCCGACGTGTACCGGCATCACGGCATCGACGCCGACAGCATGGTCCGTGCCGTCCTCGACCTCACGGACTGAGGCGGCGGCCCGGGCGTGGGCCCGGGCCGCCGCCGGACCGGTCAGAGCGTCGGCACTCCGGCCGCTCCGCGGACGAACGCGGACACGGCGTCGAGGTCCTTCTCGAACCGTCCGCCGCCGAGGGGACGGTTGGTGCGGGTGAGGGAGTCGACGCCCCACGGGCGTACGACGGCGATCGCCTCCGCGACGTTGTCGGCCGACAGGCCGCCGGCGAGGATCACGGGGACGCTCACGCTCGCGACGATCTCGGCGCTTCGGGACCAGTCGTGGGTGACGCCGGCGGCTCCGACCCCCTGTACGTCCGTCGTGTATGAGTCGAGGATGAGGTAGTCGGCCACCTCGGCGTATGCGCGCGCCATGGCGAGATCGCCGTCGGCGCCGACCGCGATCGCCTGCATGATCTCCATGCCCGCGGGCAGAAGCGTGCGCAGCCGTCGCACGTCCTCCGGGCCCACGGCTCCGATCTCGCCGCACAGGTGCAGGATGTCGGGTCGCACGGCCTGGGCCATCCGGGCGATCTCGTCCACGTCGACCTCCACGCTCAGGGCGACCGAGCGCGCCCGCCCGCGGAGCGCGTCGACGGCCTCGGCGGCGACGGCCTCGGTGATCTGCCCGGGCAGTCCGACGGAGGTCGGGGTGAGGCCGACGTGGTCGACGCCGAGCGCGGCCAGCGCGACGGCCTCGTCGGCGGACTGCGCGGTGTAGATCTGGACGATCATGGTGACTCCTCGATGCTGGGGTGGGGAGGTTAGAAGGAGCTCTCGACGATCGCCTGGGCGGCGCGCTGATCCCGGGCGAGCACGTCGGCTAGATGCCGGTGACTGTACGCGACGCAGAGGGCGTCGAGCAGCGTGAGCTGACAGAGCCGCGCGGCGATCGGCTCATTGCGCGTCTCATGCGAGACGCTCTGGAGGACGACGTCGGCAGCCTTCGCCAGATGCGAGTCGCGGTTCCCGGTGACCGCGAGCACCTTGGCGCCGGCGCGGCGGGCGCCCTCGGCCATGCTCACCACGGACCGCGTCTCGCCCGAGTACGAGATCGCGACGGCGAGGTCCCCCGGTCCGAGCAGGGCCGCATGGATGTTCTGCACCTGGGCGTCCTGCGGGGCATCGCAGCTGATCCCGAGCCGCCGGCAGCGCTGGTAGAACGACTGTCCGACGACACCCGACGTGCCGACGCCGCCGACCAGCACCCCGCGCGCCCCGTCGAGCAGGTCGAGGGCGGAGGCGAATCCGTCCGCGTCGATCACGTTCGCGGTGTCCTGCAGGGAGAGGGACGCGTGGGCGAAGACCTTCCGCGCGATCGTCATCGGGTCGTCGCCGTCCGCGATGTCGTCGTGGATGAGCTGCATCGGGGTCGCGAGATCACGGGCGAGAGCGAGCTTCAGATCCGTGAAGCCCGCGAAGCCGGCGTTGCGGCACATGCGCAGCACGGTCGTGTCGCTGACGTCGCACGCCTGGGCGACGTCCAGCATCGAGGCCTCGAGCAAGTGCTCCGGACGGGTGAGGATCCAGTCCGCGACACGTCGCTCCGTGGCGGACAGGCTCGGCAGGGCTGCACGCAGGAGCGTCATCGCTCCAGCCTTCTCATGGGGTGCCATGCGTCCTATCCTCGCCTCCGTCGTTCCTCGGCGGATCGAAAAGTGGTGCTACCACATCAATTCAGATGAGCATATAGTGATACCACTTTCACCGACAGTGCCGTCCGAAGGAGTTCCCGTGAACAGTCATCTCCGCACCACCGCTGTGGCGGCGCTCGCCGTCGGCGCGCTCGTGGCGTTGTCCGGCTGCGTGGGCGCCGGATCCGCATCGTCCGCAGGAGGCGGCGGGGACGCCCTGACGATCTGGCACGCCTACGCCGGCCAGGAGGACAAGGTCGAGTTCATGACCTGGGCGATGGACGGCTTCAAGAAGGAGCACCCCGACGCGACGATCAAGGAGGTCTCCGCCGAGCAGTCCTCCTACAAGACCAAGCTGCAGACCGCGATGTCGACGGGCGACGTCCCCGACGTCTTTTACACGCTGCCCGGGGGCTTCCTCGACGCCTTCGTGAAGAGCGGACAGGTCGCGAAGCTCGACGACGAGCTCGCGAAGGACGGCTGGGGCGACGGTTTCCTGCCGTCGGCGATGGAGTCCGTCACCTTCGACGGCTCGACCTATGCGGTCCCGATCGACATCGACGCCGCGGTGGTCTGGTACAACAAGGCCCTGTTCGAGGAGAAGGGATGGAAGACTCCGACGACCTGGGACGAGTTCCTGAGCCTCAGCGAGCGGATCGCGGCCGACGGCGTGGTTCCGGTCGCCCTCGGCAACAAGGACAGCTGGCCGGCCACGTTCTGGTTCCAGTACGGGCAGATGCGCACGAAGGGCAGCGGGCAGGTCACCGACTTCCTGAACGGCGGCGACATCGCCTTCGACCCGAAGGGCGCGGAACCGCTGCAGACCCTCGCAGACCGGAAGTACCTCCCCACCGGCGCGAACGGGATGTCGGACCAGGAGGCCAACCTGCTGTTCCTCAACGGCCAGGCGGCGATGGTGCTCAACGGCACGTGGCAGATCGGCATGTCGGCCGATGCTCCGGACGGGTTCGAGCTCGGGTACTTCCCGTTCCCGAGCATCACCGGGGGCGCCGGTGACCAGACCGACACCCTGGCCGGCGTCGCCGCCGCGTTCGCGATGTCCGACAAGGCGGCGGACAACCCGCTGGCCGCCGACTTCCTCCGCTACATCACCAGCCCCGAAGTCATGAAGAAGTACGTCGAGCTGCGCAAGACGATGGTGACGCTGCAGGGCGCGACGACCCCGGATGTGGCGGGCCCGATCCTGTCCGGCGTCGTCTCCGACATCATCGAGCCGGCCGGTCACCTCGACGCGTTCTACGACACCGCCCTGCCGCCCAAGGCCACCACCCTCTACTACTCGACGCTGCAGGGCCTCATCGAGGGATCCGTCGACGCGCAGCAGGCCGTCGCCGCGATCGACGAGGCCGTGGCCGCGGGGGAGTGAGCGGATGGGCAGGGACGACCGAGCGGCCGGAGCGCTCGCGCTGAGCGCGCCGGCGGGCTCCCGTCGCGGCGGGCTGCACCGGGCCAAACGACGGGAATCGCTGATCGCGGTCGCGTTCCTCGTCCCCGCGCTGGGATTCCTCGCGGTGTTCGTCGCCTACCCGCTGGCCAACGCCGGGATGCTCTCGTTCTTCGTGTGGGACGGTTTCTCTCCCCGCGAGTGGGCCGGGCTGGACAACTTCGCCCGCCTCCTCGGGGACGGGATCTTCTGGACCTCCCTGCGCAACAACGTCCTCATCGCGCTCGCGGCGATCGTCTTCCAGGTGGGCCTGGGAATGGTGATCGCGTACTGGCTCGTGCGGGTGATCCCGCGGTTCAAGCGGGCCGCGATGTTCCTCTACGTCATCCCGGTCGTCATCAGCGAGATCTGCATCGGCCTGCTCTGGCAGTTCGTCTACAACCCGTACTTCGGCCTGCTCAACGGGTTCCTTCGCGTCATCGGCCTCGGAGATTTCGCGCAGGGGTGGCTGGGAGACAAGAACCTGGCGATGCCCGCCGTGCTGGTGGTCATGAACCTGACGTATCTGGGCCTCTACATCCTGCTGTTCGTCGCGGCCTTCCAGGACGTGGACGAGTCGGTGTACGAGGCGGCGTCGCTGGACGGGGCCGGGCACTTCCGCACGTTCTTCGGGATCAGCGTCCCGATGATCCGCTCCAACGTGCAGGCGACCGTGCTCTTGGCGGTCGTTACCTCGTTCAAGACGTTCTCCCTCGTCTTCGTCATGACCCGGGGCGGGCCCAGCAACGCCACGGACGTGGTCTCGACCTACCTCTTCAAGACCGGGTTCGGGAACTTCGAGGCCGGATACGCCTCGGCGATCGGCATCGCCCAGCTGCTCATCACGGTCGTCGTCGGCGTTTTCGTGCTCGCTGTGTCGCGGCCCCGGACGCCGGGCGGCCGGGTCCGGACGACGAAGGAGGTCATGCGATGAGCCAGGCGACCATGGCCGTCGTGGTCCCCGACGAGCGGCGACACACACGCAGGCAGGAGCGGCGGCGCGAGCGTGAGCGCCTGCCGCGCACCCGGCTCGGGTGGGGCACGGTCACCGTCCTGGTGCTCCTGGGCGTCCACCTCCTCGTCGTGCTGTTCCCGTTCGTCTGGATGCTGTACAGCTCCTTCAAGTCGAACCAGGAGTTCCAGGGGTCGGTCTGGTCGCTGCCCTCCGCCCTGCAATGGGACAACTACGCCACCGCGCTGGCGGACGGGTCGCTCGCCCTGTACGCCGGGAACTCGCTGCTCGTGACGCTGGCCTCCGTGCTCGTCACGGTCGCGATCGCCACCGCCGCGGGCTACGCCTTCGTCGTGTACCGCACCCGGTGGATGCCGGCGGTGGAGCTGATCATGCTCGTCGCGATGGCGATCCCCGCCTACATCGCGCTGGTCCCGCTGGTCGCGATCATCCGGGAGCTGGGGATGCTGGACACCCTGCCGGGCGTGATCCTCCCCACGGTCGCCTTCAACCTGCCGATCTCCGTGCTCATCATGCGGGGGTTCTTCGCGACGGTGCCGCGCGATCTGATCGAGGCGGCCCGCATCGACGGCGCGTCCGAGCTGACGGTGTTCGCCCGGGTGATGGTGCCGATCGCGAAGCCTGCGATGTTCACGACGGGCATCGTCAACGTCATCTGGGTGTGGAACGACTTCCTCTTCCCGCTCGTGATCCTCAACAGCCCGGAGCGCAAGACGCTGCCGCTCGGGCTCACCGACTTCGTCGGGGAGCGCACCACGAACTACCCCGTGCTGCTCGCCGCGATCCTCCTCGCCGCGCTCGGCTCCTTCCTCGTGTACCTGGTGTTCCAGCGCCATGTCATCGGAGGGCTGACGAGCGGCGCGCTCAAGCAATGACCTCCCGGCGCACGCCGGAGCCCCGCACGTCGAACAGAAAGGACGCTCCGTGGACAACCCGCACGAGCTGAGCCTCGCCAGCCGAGCCGTGTTCTACTCGCCCGAGGAGAGCACGCAGTCGATCAGCTACCCGATCTTCATGTCGGCCAACTACCAGTACGACGGCGACGCCTACGATCGGGTGGTCGACGGCGCGCGCCGCAGCGTCAACATCTACAGCCGGTGCGGGAACCCCAACGAGTACAAGCTCGACGACCAGATGGCGCTCATCTCGGGCGCGACGGACGCGCTCGCCGTGGCCTCGGGCATGGCGGCGGTCTCGCACGCGGTCCTGGGGCTGCTGAAGGTGGGCGATCACGTCGTCGTCGACCTCACCACCTACAGCTCCACGCACGAGTTCTTCGACCACCGGATCCAGGACTTCGGGATCGAGGTCACCTTCGTCGACTCCTCCGACGTGGGCGCCGTCCGCGCGGCGATCCGCCCGGAGACCAAGGCCGTGTACGTGGAGACCATCGCGAACCCGACCATGAAGGTCGCTCCCCTCGGGGAGATCGCCGCCCTCGCGCACGAGCGCGGGATCGTCGTGATCTGCGACAACACCTTCGCCAGCCCCGTCGTCTGCCGCCCGCACGAGCACGGTGTCGACATCGTGCTGGAGAGCGCGACGAAGTTCATCGGCGGGCACAACGACGCGGTGGGCGGGATCATCAGCATCCGTTCCGAGATCCTCCCCGAGGACTGGCTGGAGCAGATCCGCTGGAACACGCTCACGAAGCTGGGCGGAGCGCTGTCGCCGTTCAACGCCTGGCTGTTGCTGCGGGGCATCCAGACGCTGCCCCTGCGGGTGGAGCGGATGACGGAGAACGCGGGCCGGCTGGTGGAGTGGCTCGACGCGCACCCGAAGGTGCGGCGGGTGTACTACCCGGGCCACCCGTCGCACCCCCAGTACGCGGCGGCGCGTGAGCAGCTGGACTCGCCCGGGGCGATGCTCGCGTTCAGCGTGGGCACCGAGGAGGAGGCGGCGCAGGTGTGCAAGAGCCTGCGGCTCGCGTCGTTCGCGGCCAGTCTCGGCGGCGTGCGCACGGTCACGCAGCTCCCTGCGACAATGGCCTTCCTCGACATCCCCGAGGAGGAGAGGCAGCAGATGGGCGTGACCCAGGGCATGATCCGCGTGTCCGTCGGCATCGAGAGGATCGACGACCTCATCGCCGACTTCGCCCAGGCGCTCGGGGACTGATGCCCGACACGGACGCCCGGGACGTGCGCACCGAGGTCGTGCTGCTCGGCGACCTCAACGTCGATCTCCACCTGGACATCCCGGCGTACCCCGCGCCGGGCGGCGACGGAGTGGCGACGCGTCAGCGGATCGGGTTCGGCGGATCCGCCGCCAACACGGCGGTCATGCTCACGAGGCTCGGCGTGCGCGCGGCTCTCGTGGCGTGCGTGGGAGACGACGATCGGGGAGCCGAGGCGATCTCGGGTCTTGCCGCGGAAGGCGTGGACACCGGCTTCGTCCGGCGCAGCGGCACGGAGGCCACCTCGCTCAACGTCATCACGGTGACGCCCGACGGGGAGCGCACCATGTTCGCCTACCGCGGGGCGAGCGCCGAACTGCGCTCGGCCGACGTGCCGACGGACCTCGCCGGCGCGGCGCACCTGCACGTGTCCGGGTACGCCCTCCTGGCAGAGCCGCAGCGGTCCGCCGCGCAGGAGGCGGCGCGGCGTGCGCGCGCGGCGGGGATGACGGTCTCGCTGGACGTGCCCGTGGACCCGGTCTCCGCAGTGCCGGCCGTGCTGCGCGACTTTCTCCGCCTGGTGGATGTCATCGTCGTCGGGGCTGCGGACGCGCGGCGGCTGACGACGGAGAGCGACGACGAGGCCGCGGCGCGGGCGATCCTTGTGTGCGGGCCCTCGGTCGTGGCTCTGACCGGGGGCTCGGCGGGTTCGCTCCTGTGCACCGCCTCGGGCGCGGTGCGGGCACCGGTCCCGACGGTCCGCCCCGTCGACACGACCGGGGCCGGAGACTCGTTCTGCGCGGGGCTGATCGCCGGACTGCTCAGAGGCGCGACGGACCCGATGGTCGTCGGCGCCCTGGCGAACGTCTGCGGCGCCGCAGCCGTGGCCGTGCCCGGAGCAGGCGCCGGGCTGCCGGGGATCGACGGCATCCGTGCGGCGCTCGACGACCTCCCCGCACCGGTCCGTGATGCTGTGAGCGCGGTGCTCAGCCCCCGAACAGGGGGAGCACGAGGCTGATGCCCAGGGCGATCATCACGACGGCGATCCCGGCGTCCAGGAGGCGCCAGGCCCGCGGTGTGCGCAGCCACCGGCCGAGGTAGCGGGCGCCGAACCCCAGGGCTGTGAACCACAGGACGCTCGCGGTGATCGCCCCGAAGGCGAACAGCCAGCGCTGGCTCCCGTGCGTCGCGGCGACGGAGCCCAGCATCAGGACCGTGTCGAGGTACACGTGGGGATTGAGCCAGGTGAGCGCGAGGACGGTGAGGACGGCGGTGCGCAGCCCGGTGCCGCCCGTCAGGGTCGCGGTTCCCCCCGCGGCTCCGCTCGGGCTCACGCCCTGCGGCGTGGCCCTCTCCGTCGCGGGCGCGGTGAGGGACTCGCCTCCCCGCCACGCCCGCCGCGCGGCGAGCAGCCCGTAGACGATGAGGAACGCCGCGCCGGCGACGCGGGCGACCGCGACCAGCCACGGCGCGGACTGGACGAGGAAGCCGAGCCCGGCCACCCCGGCCACGATGAGCACCGCGTCCGAGAGGGCGCAGATCAGGACGACGGGGAGGACGTGCTCGCGTCGCAGCCCCTGGCGCAGGACGAAGACGTTCTGGGCGCCGATGGCGACGATGAGGGAGAGGCCGAGTCCGAGGCCGGCGAGCACGGTGAGCATGTCCCGAGGTTAGGCGGCGGTGCATCCGTAGATCCAGCGAAGATTCCTTAACTATCATTAGCATGACTTCATGAGACTGGATCCGATCCTGGCCGAGACCGTGGCGGCCGTTCTCGACGAGGGGACGTTCGATGCCGCCGCTCGGCGACTGCACGTGACGCCCTCGGCCGTGAGCCAGCGGGTCAAGACCCTGGAGGAGGATCTCGGCCGCGTGCTGCTGGTCCGGTCCAAACCCGTGCGCGCCACGGAGGCCGGTGAGGCGGTCGCCCGCTTCGGGCGGCAGATCTCGCTGCTCGAGCGGGATACGATCGCGGGCTTCGGCCTCGCCGCGGACGGCGGCGAGACGGACGTCCGGATCCGCGTCCCGCTCGCCGTCAACGCCGACTCCATGGCGACCTGGTTCCTGCCGCCGCTGGCGCGCATCGCGCAGCTCCACCGCGTCGAGTTCGACCTGCACCGCGACGACCAGAGCTTCACCGCCCGGCTGCTGGAAAGCGGCACCGTGATGGCCGCGGTGACCTCGGAGTCCGTGCCCGTCGGCGGGTGCACGGTGGCCGGGCTGGGAAGCCTGCGCTACGTGCCCGTGGCGACCCGGGACTACCGGGACCGGTGGTTCTCCCGAGGCCTCACCTCGGACGCACTCGCGACCGCGCCGTTCGTCGACTTCGACCGGAGGGACTCCCTCCAGCACGACTGGCTGCGAGCACGCGACGTGGACCCCTGGAGCGTGCCGCGACACTACGTGCCCGCGTCGCACGACTTCGCCGTCGCGGTCCGCCTCGGCCTCGGCTGGGGCCTGTTGCCGGTCGTCCAGGCCGAGCCGGCGCTCGTCTCCGGCGAGCTCGTCCGGCTCGACGACAGCGAGACGGCCGTGCCCCTGTTCTGGCAGCAATGGAACCTGCGCTCGCCGCTGCTCGACGCGATCGCCGGTGAGGTCCGCGACCACGCCTCCCTCCTGCTGAGGTGACGCGCGTCCGCCCGCGCGTCCCGTGGTCCCGGGGCCTGGTCAGCCCGCTCTCGGGGCCATAGGGTCGTGGCATGGCCTCCGAGCGCATCACGCTGACCGTCCCCGGCCCGAAGGGCGACCGCACCCTGGACCTCTCGAGCCCGAACCGCGCCGTCTGGCCCGACGCGGACGGCGGCCCGATCACGAAGGCCGAGCTCGCGGACTACGTCCAGGCGGTCGCCGAGCCGTTCCTCGCCGCGAACGGGAACCGCCCGGTCTCCCTGGAGCGGTTCCGCGACGGGATCGGCGGCGAGAGCTTCTTCTCGAAGAACCCGCCCAAGGGGACGCCGGACTTCGTCGAGAGCGTCATGTGCACGTACAACAGCGGACGCAAGCATCCGCAGATCGTGCTCACGGAGGCCGCCGCGATCGTCTGGGCGGTCCAGATGAACACCGTCGTGTTCCACCCTTGGGCGTCGCTCGCCGCGGACACCGACAACCCGGTGGAGCTGCGGATCGACCTGGACCCGCAGCCGGGAACAGGCATCGCCGAGGCCGTCGCGGCCGCGCACGAGCTGCGTTCGGTCCTCCGGGAGGCGGGCCTGGAGCCGTACATCAAGACGAGCGGGAACCGGGGCCTGCACGTCTTCTGCCCGATCGTGCCCGAGCACGAGTTCCTCGTCGTCCGGCACGCCGTGATCGCGGCCGGTCGCGAGCTCGAGCGGCGGATGCCCGACCGGGTCACGACCGCGTGGTGGAAGGAGGAGCGCGGGGAGCGGATCTTCGTCGACTTCAACCAGGCCAACCGCGACCGCACGATGGCCGGCGCATACAGTCCGCGAGCGCTGCCCTGGGCGCCCGTGTCGACCCCGATCCACTGGGACGAGCTGGACGAGCTGGATCCGACCCGCTTCACCGTCCGGACGATCCCGGGGCGCCTCGCCGAGACGGCGGACCCGTGGGCGACCCTGCAGGACGCACCCGGACGCATCGACACCCTCCTGCAGTGGTGGGAGCGCGATGTGGACAACGGCCTCGGCGAGATGCCGTTCCCGCCGGAGTTCCCGAAGATGCCCGGCGAGCCGCCCCGCGTCCAGCCGAGCAAGCGGGTGGAGGCGAACTGGGACGCCGAGGGCAACCGGATCGCCGACTGAGACGGGTCCGCCTCCGCGGCACGGTCGCCCGTCGCCGTCTGCGTCGTCAGGTCAGGACGTCGGCGAGATCGTAGCCGGCGACCGTCTCGAGCTGCTCGTACGTGCACGATCGCGGATCCCGATCCGGACGCCAACGGTCGAACTGCACGGTGTGGCGGAACCGCCACCCCTCGAGCTGGTCGTAGCGGACCTCGAGCACGCGCTCCGGACGCAGCCGCACGAAGGACACGTCCTTGGCGCCGGAGAAGCGGGACCGCTCTCCTTCGCCGGTCACCGCCTCGCCGGTCTCGTCCCGCTCCACGAGCGGATCCAGCTCCTCGACGAGCTGCTGCCGCATCGCGTCGCTCCACGCAGCCACCCCGCCGACCTGGCGGAGCTCGCCGTCCTCGCCGTAGAGCCCCACGAGCAGGGATCCCACCCCGGACCCGCTCTTGTGGATGCGGTAGCCGAGCGCCACCACGTCGGCGGTGCGCGCGTGCTTGACCTTGATCAGCGTGCGCTTGCCCGGCGCATACGGCTGGGCGAGCGGCTTGGCGACGATGCCGTCGAGTCCCGCGCCCTCGAACTCGGCGAGCCAGCGACGGGCGAGGTCCGGATCCTGGGTCGTCCGGGTGAGATGGAGGGGAGGAGCGGATCCGCCGATGAGATCCTCCAGCCGCGCGCGGCGCTGCGCGAAGGGCAGGGACTGGAGGTCCTCGTCGCCGACGGCGAGGAGGTCGAAAGCCACGAACAGCGCGGGCGTCTCCGCGGCGAGGCGCTGCACCCGGGAGGCCGCGGGGTGGATGCGCTGGCTCAGCGCCTCCCAGTCCAGCCGTTGCGAGCCCGGCCGGCCCGTGGGAACGACGATCTCCCCGTCGAGCAGGCAGGGACCGGGGAGAGCGGACGAGAGCGCGTCGACGAGCTCGGGGAAGTAGCGGGTCAGCGGCTTGGCGCCCCGGGAGCCGATCTCCAGCTCCTCTCCGTCCCACGCCACGAGCCCGCGGAAGCCGTCCCACTTCGGCTCGTACAGCAGCCCGCCGTCGACCTTCGCCGGGTCGGGGACCGCCGTCGCGGCTTTCGCGAGCATCGGGGCCGGGATCTCGTAGCGCATGGCACCATCCTGCCCCGTCGCCTCGCCCCGCGTCACGCCCGTCGAGTGGTCACTTTCTGCGGGTTCGGGGCGATTCAACCCACAGAAACTGACCACTCGATGCGAGCTCAGCCGAAGAGGTCGGCGAGCTCGGCGGGTTCTCCCGCGTCGGCCAGGGCGGTGCGCGCGGCGAACCAGCCCGCCATGCCGTTGACGCCCGGGCCGGGAGGCGTCGCGGCCGAGGCGAGGTAGACGCCGCGCATCGGCGTGCGCCACGGCGCGGGGGAGACGACCGGACGCTTCACGGCCTGCCACAGGGTGAACGCGCCGCCGAGGATGTCCCCGCCGATCTCGGCCGGGTTGATGTGCACGCGCTCGCGCGCCGTGACCGCGTGCGAGGCGAGGATCCGGTCCCGGAAGCCCGGCGCGAAACGCTCGATCCGGCGCGTGATGATCTCCGTCGCATCCAGATCCGAGTCGGCCGGGACGTGGATGTACGACCACAGGGTGTGCTTGCCCTCGGGGGCGCGGGTCGGGTCGAGCACGGAGGCCTGCACGGTCAGGGCGTACGGCGTACGGCTCACGCCGCCGCGGGCCACGGCGTTCTCGCTCGCCCAGACCTCGGTGCGGGGCCCGCCGACGTGCACGGTCGGGGCGAGGGCGACCTCGGGGTTCGCCCACGGGACCGGACCGTCGAGCGCGAAGTCCACCTTCGCCGCCGCGGCGCCGTATCGGTATGCGCGGATCGCGCGGGCATACCGTTCGGGGACGTTCGGCAGGGTGAGCAGCAGTCGCGGGGAGGTGTTCAGCATCAGCAGGTCGCCGGCGTCGGGGTCGCCCCAGTCGAGCGCCGCGAGATCGGTCACGTGGGCACCGGTCTCGATCGTGCCGCCATGGGCTCGCAGGTCGGCGGCGAGCACGTCCGCGAGGTGCTGGGCCCCGCCGCGCGGGTACACCCAGCCGCCCGCGTGCGCATGGGCCGCGAGCATCACCCCGGCCCCCGCACCGCTGAGCGAGGGGAGGGCCGTGTTCGCGTGGGCCATCACGCCCGCGATCAGTCCCTGCGCCTCGGGGGTGCGGAACGTCCGCGCGGCCAGGGGGGTCCCCTGCTCCAGCACCCGCAGCCCGAAGCGTGCGGCGGTCACGGGGTGCCGCGGGAAGCGCAGCAGCGGCGAGCCGGTGAAGTCCGTGACCCCGTCGATGTGCCGGCTGAGGGGACGCAGCAGTGCCAGCCAGGCGCGTCCGTCCGGACCCAGCTCCTCCGCGGTCCGCTCGATGTCGTGCCATGCGACGGCCGCGCGTCCGTCGTCCAGCGGATGCGCATATGCCGCTTCGGGAATGATCCAGTCGAACCGGTCGAGGCCGAACGCGCAGAAGAACGGCGAGGCGTAGGCGACCGGGTGCACCGAGGAGCACACGTCGTGCACGAAGCCGGGGAGGGTGAGCTCCTCGCTACGGACGCCGCCCCCGATGCCGCCGGCCGCCTCCCGCACGTGCACGGAGTATCCGGCGCGGGCGAGGCTGACGGCGGCGGCGAGCCCGTTCGGGCCGCTTCCGATCACGGTGGCGCGGGGCATGAGGCCAGTCTGTCACGCGCGTTCCGATCGGGGCGGACGGACCGCCCGGGACGTGCGATCCTGGAAGGGATGAACGAAGTGCAGGGGCCCACCCCCACCGGAACCTCCCGCCCCTACAAGTCCCTCGCCGACGCTCTGCGCGCGCACCGGATCCCTCCGGAGAACCACGCGTTCATCACGGCGGTCGTGGACGCCGTCGGCATCACGTCCTTCATCGACCGGGGCCGCTACATCGAGGCTCTGCGTCGCGGCGACGGCGCGCCGCTGCACATCGGACGCACCTACACGAACGGCTTCACCGAGGACGAGCAGGTCGTCGTCGGGTCCCGGCCGCTGCCGCTGCTGCCCAGCGAGGGCCGGGCGCCGTACTTCTACGTGGTGCATCCGAGCGAGCTGCCCGCGTCGCCCTCGTCCGCCGCCGCCCGGCGGACGCCCCGGCCGTCAGCGGGGCCCCGGGCCGCGCGCCCCGAGCCCCGAGCCCCGAAGCCGAAGCCGGTGGAGGAGCGCGACTACGGCGTGTGCGACGTCTGCTTCATGGTGCGCACCCCCGCCGGCGGCTGCGCCTGCGACTGAGACCTGCGCCGGTGCGAGCGGACGCGCTCACACCCGATCGCGCTCAGACGAACGCGCTCATCCCGGTGATGTCGCGACCGATGAGCAGCGCCTGCACGCTCTCCGTCCCCTCATAGGTGTGGATCGCCTCGATGTCCGCCATGTGCTGCATGACGCCGTTCTCGAGCAGGATCCCGTTGCCGCCGAGGAGGTCGCGTGCGGTGGCGGCGATCCGGCGCGCGGCCCGCGTGTTGTGGAACTTCGCCAGCGACGCCTGGGTCGGTCGCAGCGTCCCGGCCGCATCCATGTCGGCCATCCGGCGGCAGTACAGCTGCATGGCGGTGAGGTCCTCGAGCATGTGCGTCAGCCGCTCCTGGACCATCTGGAGCTTCGCCAGGGGCTTGCCGAACTGGATGCGCTCGGTGGCGTACGTCAGCGCCGCCTCGTAGCAGGCTGTGGCGTGGCCGAGCGCGGACCAGGCCACGCCGGATCGCGTCGCGTACAGCACCGTCGACGCGTCCTTGAAGCTCTTCGCCCCCGGGAGCACGGCGTCCAGCGGCACGCGGACGTCGTCGAGGCGGATGTGCGCCTGG
Organism: Microbacterium resistens; assembly: GCF_021172025.1. Classification (NCBI taxonomy): domain Bacteria; kingdom Bacillati; phylum Actinomycetota; class Actinomycetes; order Micrococcales; family Microbacteriaceae; genus Microbacterium; species Microbacterium resistens. The sequence continues at coordinate 1,878,971 of NZ_CP082781.1, read as the reverse complement.
AAGATGCCGCGCAGCGAGGCCTTGCCGGTGATCACGGTCCCCTCGTACCCCTGGCGGTCCTGCTCGACGAGGAAGCAGCGCACCGCGCCGTGGTCGTCGGCGCCCTCGTCCTCCACGCGCGCCCAGACGAACGTGATCCCGCCGGACGCACCGTTGCCGATCCACTTCTTCGCCCCGCGGATGACCCACTCGCCGTTCCCGTCCGGCGAGGCGACCCGGCGCGCGGTGGTCTCCAGCGAGACCGAGTCGGAGCCGTGATCCGGCTCCGTCAGGGCGAACGAGCCGAGGACGCTCGCGTCGGCGAGCGGGCCGAGCCAGCGCTCCTGCTGCGCCGGGCTGCCGAAGAGCGCGAGCGTGCGCAGGGCAAGGCCCCCCTGGACCGCGAGGATCGTGCCGAGGGATCCGTCCCCCCGCGAGATCTCCATGTTCACCAGGCCGGCGGCGAGCGGGCTCATGGGAGTGAGTGCCGGATGGACCACGCCGTCGACGACGAGGTCGTAGGCGCCCATCGCCCGCGCCGCCTCGAGCGGATACTCCGCCTTGTCCCAGGCCTCCGTCATCCGGGGCGCCACCTCGTCGACGTAGGCGCGCGCACGGTCCCACGCGGCGCGGTCCTCCTCGGGGATGTCGGCGAAGACGGCGTAATAGTCGGTGTCGCGCCGACCGGTCAGCGCGTAGGACGAGACGCGCTCGCCGGGGAAGGCTTCGTTGCTCATGGGGTCCTCCGAAGCGACGAGGGAATGAGACTGAGTCTCACGTCGCATGGAACAGCGTACCGCCTCTGCCGGTCCCGGCACCGCTCGGCCTGCACAGACCGGCATGCGCGCCGGTTCTCCCCACTCTTCGGAATCGGGGCCCTTCCCGTTGCCTCCCCCTGGAAAGTCGTCCCCACCCACGGGAGGATAGGAGCGTGCTCACCATGAACGAGCCCCAGGTCTGGGCGGTGATCGGCGTCCTCGCCGCGGCGCTCGTCGGCATGATCACGGTGACCACGCAGCTTCTGTCGCGGACCTTCTCCGCGCAATTCGCCACGGTGGACGCCCGATTCGACGCGCTCGACGTGAAGCTGGACGGCTTCCGCACCGAGATGCTCCTCCGCTTCGAGAACGTGGATCGGCAGTTCGAGCAGGTGGATCGACGCTTCGAGCAGGTGGATCAGCGCTTCGAACGGGTCGAGAAAAGGATCGAGCAAGTCGAGCACCGGATCGATCGCGTCGAGAACCGGCTGGACGGCATCGATCGCGACATCCAGGGAATCACCAAGCGCGTGATGCCCGACTGACCCCGCGTGTGCGGCGGTGCCCGCGCGATTCGGGGCGGGATATGGGGCGGATCCGCCCCGTCGCAGACCCCGACTCCCGGCAACGCGCCCCGAACCGTCGGGGAGCGGGAAAGGAACGCGGTCAGTCGGCGAGGTCCTGGCGAAGGCGTCGCGTGATCTCGGCCAACGGCATGGTGCGCGGGAAGAGCGCCACGACCATGGCGTCGTCCCCAGGGGTCGCGGCGTCGTCCGGGTGGACCCCGAAACGACGCATCGCGTCATCGAGAGCGCGGCGGAGGACCGAGACCGGCGTGCGGGCTCCGCGCAGCAGCCGCCGCAGCACGTGGTTGTGCACGGCGGTCACGATGGCGGCGAAGCTCACCGCATCGAGCGGATCGAGGCCGGGCAGCGAACGGCGCAGGTACTCGTCGAACAGACGCTCGTAGCGGAAGACCGTGACGATCTCCCGGTCGCGCAGGGTCGGCACCTGGCGCACCACCTGGTAGCGCCGCCGGGCGAGCTCCGGATCCGCGGCGAAGCGCCGGAAGACCATGACCGAGGCCTCGCACACCGCGACCCACGGGTTCGCGTGCGGCTTGTCGAGGTACGTGCGCAGGGACGTCAGCATCTCCTCGTGGTCGGCGAAGATCACGTCGTCCTTGCCGCCGAACTGCCGGAAGAACGTCGAGCGCGAGATCCCCGCGGCCTTGGCGATCTGCTCGACCGAGGTCGCGTCGAAGCCGCGCGTGGCGAACAGCTCCAGCGCCGCCGCGACGACGGCGGTGCGCGTGGGGGACACGTCGGCGTGCTCGGTCATAGCAGGAGAGCCTAGCCCCCTCGCGGTGCGCGCCACGGCGGTCGGGGGCGCGGATCCGCGGTAGTAGGCTGGGGGATCGGGTCGAATGATATCGACACCCGACAGCACCTGTCGCGTCCCACCCGCCGCAACCAGCGAAGGACTGCACTGTGGATCTCTACGAGTACCAGGCACGAGACCTTTTCGAATCCTACGGAGTGCCGGTTCTCGCCGGCATCGTCGCCGACACCCCCGAGGAGGTGAAGGCAGCGGCCGAGAAGCTCGGCGGCGTGGTCGTCGTCAAGGCGCAGGTCAAGACCGGAGGCCGCGGCAAGGCGGGCGGTGTCAAGGTCGCCAAGACCCCGGACGAGGCGTACGAGGCCGCCAAGGCCATCCTCGGCCTCGACATCAAGGGCCACGTGGTCCGCCGCGTGATGGTCGCCGCCGGCGCCCGCATCGCCAAGGAGTTCTACTTCTCGGTGCTGCTGGACCGCGCCAACCGCTCGTACCTGAGCCTCTGCTCGGTCGAGGGCGGCATGGAGATCGAGCAGCTCGCGGTCGAGAAGCCCGAGGCGCTGGCGCGTATCGAGGTCAACCCGCTCACGGGGATCGACAAGGACAAGGCGCTGGAGATCGCGAAGGCCGCGAACTTCCCCGAGGAGCTCCTGGACGCCGTCTCGGACGTGTTCGTGAAGCTCTACGAGGTCTACAAGGGCGAGGACGCGACGCTCGTCGAGGTCAACCCGCTCGTGCTGACGGAGGAGGGCGACGTCATCGCCCTCGACGGCAAGGTCTCCCTCGACGACAACGCGAGCGAGGTGCGCCACCCGCAGCACGAGGAGCTCGCCGACAAGGCGACCGAGGACCCGCTCGAGGCCAAGGCCAAGGAGTCCGGTCTCAACTACGTCAAGCTCGACGGCCAGGTCGGGATCATCGGCAACGGCGCGGGCCTGGTCATGTCGACCCTGGACGTCGTCGCCTATGCCGGCGAGAACCACGGCGGCGTCAAGCCCGCGAACTTCCTGGACATCGGCGGCGGCGCCTCCGCGACCGTCATGGCCGCGGGGCTGGACGTCATCCTGGGCGACCCCCAGGTCAAGAGCGTCTTCGTGAACGTCTTCGGCGGCATCACCTCGTGCGTCGCCGTGGCGGAGGGCATCGTCAAGGCGCTGGAGATCCTCGGCGACGCCGCCACGAAGCCGCTGGTCGTCCGTCTCGACGGCAACCAGGTCGAGGAGGGGCGTGCGATCCTCGCGAGCGCGAACCACCCGCTCGTCACCCTGGCCGCCACCATGGACGAGGGCGCCGACAAGGCCGCCGAACTGGCGAACGCCTGACCTTCGACGAGCTCAGCGACCGGATAAGGATTAGAGAAATGTCGATCTACCTCAACAAGGACTCCAAGGTCATCGTCCAGGGCATCACGGGCGGCGAGGGCACCAAGCACACCGCGCTCATGCTCAAGGCCGGCACGAACATCGTCGGCGGCGTGAACGCGCGCAAGGCCGGCACCACGGTCTCGCACACCGACAAGGACGGCAACGCCGTCGAGCTGCCGGTCTTCGCCTCGGTCGAGGAGGCCATCGAGAAGACCGGTGCGAACGTCTCCGTCGCGTTCGTGCCCCCGGCGTTCACCAAGAGCGCGATGATCGAGGCCATCGACGCCGAGATCCCGCTGCTCGTCGTCATCACCGAGGGCGTTCCCGTCGGCGACTCTGCGGAGGCGTGGGCGTACGCGGTGGAGAAGGGCGGCAAGACCCGGATCATCGGCCCGAACTGCCCCGGCATCATCACGCCGGACGAGGCGCTGGCGGGCATCACCCCGGCCAACATCACCGGAAAGGGCCCGATCGGACTCGTGTCGAAGTCGGGGACCCTGACCTACCAGATGATGTTCGAGCTGCGTGACCTGGGCTTCTCCACCGCCATCGGCATCGGCGGCGACCCGGTCATCGGCACGACCCACATCGACGCGCTCGCGGCGTTCGAGGCCGACCCGGAGACCAAGGCCATCGTGATGATCGGCGAGATCGGCGGTGACGCCGAGGAGCGTGCGGCCGAGTTCATCAAGGCCAACGTCACCAAGCCCGTCGTCGGCTACGTGGCGGGCTTCACCGCCCCGGAGGGCAAGACCATGGGCCACGCCGGCGCCATCGTCTCGGGCTCGGCGGGCACCGCGCAGGCCAAGAAGGAGGCCCTCGAGGCCGCCGGCGTCAAGGTCGGGAAGACCCCGTCCGAGACCGCGGCGCTGATGCGCGAGATCATCGCGGCGCTGTAAGCGCTAGACTCGACGAGAAGGCCCCGAGCTCCACCTCGGGGCCTTCTTTCGTCTCCGGCGCATCTCTGCTCCCCGTCGCTCCTCTGGTCCCTCTCTGGTCCTCGCGTCCGTTCCCGGGCTCGCCCTGCGCCCGTGCACGCCGAAGCCCCCTCTGCGCGTCGAAACCCCCTCGTCCACGCGTATCCCTGAGGGGGTATCGGCGGGCAGAGGGGGTCTCGGCGGTACGGAGCCGGGGCCGGGGCGGGGCCCGGCGGGGGCGGGGAGAGGGGGACGGGAGAGGGCGGTCAGCCGGCGAGGAGGGCCTCGATCGGACCGCGCGCGAAGAAGACCACGAACCCGGCGGTGACGATCCACAGCAGCGGGCTGATCTCCCGTGCCTTCCCGGCGAAGGAGCGGATGAGCACCCAGCTGATGAAGCCGGCGCCGATGCCGTTGGCGATGGAGTAGGTCATCGGCATCACGGTCACGGTGACGAACACCGGGAACAGCGCCGTGAAGTCGGTCAGGTCGATGTGGCGGATCTGGCTCATCATGAGCGCTCCCACGATGACCAGCGCCGCGGCGGCGACCTCCGTGGGCACGATCGACACGAGCGGCGTGAAGAACATCGCCACGGCGAACAGCAGGCCGGTCACGATGTTGGCCAGCCCCGTGCGCGCCCCCTCGCCGATCCCGGCGCCGGACTCGATGAACACCGTGTTCGACGATCCGGACGTGAGACCGCCCGCGACGGCGCCGACGCCCTCCACGATCAGCGCGGACTTCAGCCGCGGGAAGTTGCCGTCCGCGTCGGCGAGGCCCGCCTCCTTGGAGAGGCCCGTCAGGGTGCCCATGGCGTCGAAGAAGTTCGTGAAGACCAGGGTGAAGACGAGCATGAGCGCGGCGAGGACGCCGATCCTGCCGAACGCCCCGAAGAGGTCGACCTGGCCGACCAGCGAGAGGTCGGGGACGGCGAGGAGCTGCTCGGGCAGCTTCGGCTCGGTCAGTCCCCATCCGCCGGGGTTCACGGTGTCGCCGGAGACCTTCGGCCCCAGGTGCCAGATCGCCTCGACGACGACCGCGATCACGGTGCCGGTGACGAGCCCGATCAGGATGCCGCCCTTGACCTTCAGACCCACGAGGATCGCCGTGAGCAGCAGGGTCACGACGAAGATCAGGGTCGGGATCGTCGCGACCGATCCGCCCACGCCGAGACCGACCGGCGGGGAGTCGCTGCCGGTCGCGGTGGTGAACCCGGCGTTCACGAGGCCGATGAAGGCGATGAACAGACCGATGCCGACGGTGATCGCGAGCTTGAGCTGCATCGGCACCGCATCGAAGATCATCCGCCGCAGCCCCGTGGCGCTGAGCAGGACGATGATGAGCCCGTTGATCACGACGAGTCCCATCGCCTCCGCCCACGTGACCTCCCCGACCACGGAGAAGGCGAGGAAGGCGTTGATGCCCAGGCCCGCCGCGAAGCCGAAGGGAAGACGCGCGACGAGCCCGAAGAGGATCGTCATCACGGCGGCGGTGAGGCCGGTCGCCGCGCTCAACTGGGCGAAGTCGAGTCTCGTCCCGTCGATGTCGGCGGTCGTGGACAGGATGATCGGGTTCAGGATGACGATGTACGCCATCGTGACGAACGTCACGACGCCGCCTCGGACCTCCGCGGCGACAGTGGAGCCGCGGCGGGTGATCTCGAAGAAGCGGTCGACGGCGCCGCGCGGCTCGGCGGGCGCCTCCGGGGACGGGACGGGGGACGGGGGGACAGCTGACATGGGGGACCTCCGATGCACGACGTTATCGGCTCGGGACACCCGCGCGCGCCCCGAGCGTCCTCCGAGCCGGAGCCCGTAGGCTCAGGGGGTCATGCCTCGCGTCCTCATCGTGCTCCTCGCCGCCGTCGATGCGGCCGTCGCCGCCGCGGTGGGGCTCGCGCTCCTGCTGGCACCTCTGACCGTCGCCTGGATCGTCGCGTTCGGCGTCGACGCGGACTGGGGCGCGCTCTGGCCGACCACGTCGACCCTGTGGCAGCTCGGGCACGGCGTGCCGGTCTCGCTCGCCCTCCCCGATGCGGTCGTGCGCGAGGTGGGGATCGCCCCCGAGGCGGCGTCGTTCGTCGTGTCGCTGGCACCCCTGCTGTTCCTCGCCTTCACCGCGATCTTCGCCGCCCGTTCGGGCCGTCGGGCGGCCTCCGCCGGCTCGTGGCCGTCGGGAGTGGTCGCCGGGGTGCTCACCTTCACCGCGATCTCGGTGCTGGTCGTGCTCACCGGCGTCGGCGCGGTCGCGACCACGCCGTGGGCCCTCGGCGTGATCTTCCCCGCCCTGACCTACCTGTGCGGGGCGCTCGCCGGCGCCGTGGCGACGGCGTGGATCGACGGGGACGGCGGGATCGTCGACGCCGTGCACGACCGGGTGGACGCCGCGGGCGACTGGGCGGGCGTTCCCGGGGACGCCGTCCGCGGCGCGAGCGCCGCGCTGGTCGCCCTCGTCGGCTCGGCGGCGCTCGCCGTGGCCGTGGCGGCGCTGCTGCGCGGCGGCGAGGTCGTCGCCCTCTTCGAAGCCCTTCGCGTGGACGGCCTCGGGGTCACCGCGATCAGCCTGGGCCAGCTCGCCTACCTGCCGACCCTCGTCTGCTGGGCGGTGGCGTGGCTGGCCGGTCCCGGCTTCGCGCTCGGCACCGGCACCGCCGTGTCGCCGGCCGGCACCGAGCTGGGCGTCGTCCCCGGCATACCGATGCTGGGACTGCTCCCCGAGGCGACCTCTCCCTGGATGCTCGTCGTCGTGCTGATCCCCATCGGCGCCGGCGCGCTGGCGGGATGGATCATCCGCTCGCGCCAGGCTTCGGCCGGGAACGAGCCCGACGTGCTGCCGCAGGCGACGACGGCGCTGGCGATCGCGGTGCTGGCCGCCGGCGGCGCGGCGCTCCTCGCCGTGCTGTCGTCGGGTTCGATCGGGCCGGGCCGCCTCGCCGAGGTCGGTCCCGACGCGGGACCCGTCGCCCTCGCGGTCGGCATCGAGGTCCTCGTCGGCGCGGGCATCCTGCTGCTCGGTCCGCGTCATCGGGACGAGCTCCGTGCGGAGGAGCTGCTCGGCGCGGACGAGGTCGGGCGCGAGGATCCGCGCGGCTAGACTGAACGCGTGCTTTCGGTCGCCGTTCTCATCTCGGGCACCGGCTCGAACCTCCGTGCCCTGCTCGATGCGGCCGCCGACCCCGATTACCCGGCGCGCATCGTCGTGGTCGGGGCGGACCGCGAGGCCGACGGCCTCGCCCACGCCGAGGAGTTCGGGATTCCCTCCTTCACGGTGCCGTGGCGCGCGCACGACTCCCGTGAGGCGTGGGGCGCCGAGCTCGACGAGCAGCTGCGCGTGTGGGAGCCCGACCTCGTGGTGCTGAGCGGCCTGATGCGTCTGCTGCCGCCGTCGGTCGTGGCCGCCTGGGCGCCGCGCATCATCAACACCCACCCTGCGTTCCTGCCGGAGTTCCCCGGTGCGCACGGAGTGCGGGACGCGCTCGCGGCCGGCGTCTCACAGACCGGCGCCAGCGTCATCGTCGTCGACGACGGGGTGGACACGGGGCCGATCCTCGCGCAGGAGCGCATCCCGGTGCTGCCGGGGGACACCGAGCACGTGCTGCACGACCGCATCAAGCCCGTCGAACGACGCCTCCTCATCGACGTCGTGCGCCGGATCGCCACCGGCGAGATCGACCTCGCTGCCGCGCGCACCACCGCGCCCTCCTGACTCCGTCATCCCCGTTCCGCCGCACACCGCCCCCGACCCGGAAGGACCCCCTGATGGCCGGCCCCCGCCACGACCCGTCGCTGTACCGCTCCCGTGACGCCGTCCCGATCCGTCGCGCGCTCGTCTCGGTGAGTGACAAGACCGGTCTGCTGCCGCTGGCCCAGGCCCTCGCGGACGCGGGCGTGGAGATCGTCTCGACCGGGTCCACCGCGGCCACGATCCGCGAGGCGGGGCTGGCGGTGACGGACGTCGCCGAGGTGACCGGCGTCGCGGAGATGCTCGACGGGCGGGTCAAGACGCTGCACCCGAGCGTCCACGGCGGGCTGCTGGCGGACCTGCGCCTCGAGGACCACGAGCGCCAGCTCGCCGAGCTCGGCATCGCGCCGTTCGAGCTCGTCGTGGTCAACCTCTACCCGTTCGTCGAGACGGTGGCCTCCGGAGCCGAGGGCGACGACGTGGTGGAGCAGATCGACATCGGGGGCCCGGCCATGGTCCGCGCCGCCGCCAAGAACTACGCCAACGTCGCGATCGTCGTCTCGCCGGAGTCCTACCCCGCGATCATCGACGCCGTGGGCGCCGGGGGCACCTCCCTCGTCCAGCGGCGCGAACTGGCCGCGCGCGCGTTCTCCCACACGGCCACGTACGACTCGGCCGTGGCCCAGTGGTTCACGGAGGGGACGCTCGGCGACGGCGAGGACCTTCCGGCCCACCTGACGATCAAGGCCGAGCGCCTGGCGACGCTGCGCTACGGCGAGAACTCCCACCAGCGCGGGGCGATCTACACGCGCGTCGGCGGGCACGGCATCGCGCAGGCGACCCAGCTGCAGGGCAAGGAGATGTCGTACAACAACTACGTCGACGCGGACGCCGCTCTGCGCGCCGCGTACGACATGGTGCTGCCGGCGGTCGCGATCATCAAGCACGCGAACCCGTGCGGCATCGCCACGACGGCCCCGAACGCCCTGGACCCCATCGCCAGCGCGCACCTGCGCGCGCACGAGTGCGACCCGGTGTCGGCCTACGGCGGCGTGATCGCGGCCAACGGGACGGTCACGCTGAAGATGGCGGAGAACCTCAAGGACATCTTCACCGAGGTCATCGTCGCGCCCGCGTTCGAGCCGGCGGCGCTGGAGGTCTTCAAGGCCAAGAAGAACCTCCGTCTGCTGCAGCTTCCCGAGGACTGGCAGCAGGAGCGCATGGACGTGCGCCTCGTCTCGGGGGGCCTGCTCCTCCAGGATGCCGACCGGTTCCCCGACGACATCTTCTCGGTCGCGAAGAACTGGGAGCTGGTGTCCGGCGAGCGCCCCGACGAGGCCGAGATGGAGAACCTCATCTTCGCCTGGAAGGCCTGCCGCGCGGTGAAGTCCAACGCCATCGTGCTCGCGAAGGGGAACGCCACGGTCGGCGTCGGCATGGGCCAGGTCAACCGCGTGGACTCGTGCCGTCTGGCGGTGGAGCGGGCCGGCGACCGGGCCGCGGGCTCGGTCGCGGCATCGGACGCGTTCTTCCCCTTCGCCGACGGTCCCCAGGTCCTCATCGACGCGGGGATCACCGCGATCGTGCAGCCGGGCGGATCCGTGCGCGACGGCGAGGTCGTCGACGCCGCGCGCAAGGCCGGCGTCACGATGTTCTTCACGGGCGAGCGCCACTTCTTCCACTGACGCCTCGTCCGGCTCCGCCGCGCCCGGCGCCACCGCGCTCAGGGTGTGGCGGAGCTGAGGAGGATGCTCGTCTCGCTGTCGCGGATCCCCTCGATCCCGCGGATGGTGCCGAGGGTCGCGTCGAACGACGCGAGGCTCTCGCAGCTGATCTCCGCGACGAGGTCCCAGCGGCCGTTCGTCGTGTGCAGCGCCGCGATCTGCGGGACGCCGCGCAGACTCCGGATCACGTCCCCGGTGTTGCGGCCCTCGACCGCGATGAGCATGATCGCGCGGACCACCGACGCGGTGGCCGGGTCGCGCACGCGCACGCTGAAGCCGACGATCACCCCGTTCTCGGTCAGCCGGCGCATGCGGCTGTCGACGGTCGCCCGGGTGACCCCGAGCGTCCGGGAGAGGTCGGCCACGGACTCCCGCCCGTTGGCGCGGAGCAGCGACAGCAGTCGCCGGTCCAGGTCGTCGAGATCCTGCATGAGCACAATGTACGACACTGCTGCGCATAATGGTTAACCAGTCGTAGAAATGATCCACACTGCTGATTGAAAGTGATGATGACCGCCTCCTACCGTGGAAGGACCGAGGAGAAAGGGGGCGGGATGGTCCGCTTCGTCGACGTGCCGAACATGCAGCGCTGGGTGATCGACACCGGGATCGAGACCGCGATCGCGGGGATCGCCGGGACGATCGAGGAGGACTTCCGCCGTTGGCCCGCGTTCGACAAGACCGCGCGGGTCGCGAGCCACTCGGACGTCGGCGTCATCGAGCTCATGCCGATCAGCGACGACCGCACGTACGGCTTCAAGTACGTCAACGGGCATCCGACGAACCCGGCGCGAGGGCTGCAGACGGTCACCGCCTTCGGCGTCCTCGCGGACGTCGACAGCGGGTACCCGACGCTCTGGGCCGAGATGACCATCCTCACGGCGCTGCGCACCGCCGCCACCTCCGCGGTCGCCGCCCGGGTGCTCGCACCGGCCGGCGCCACGACCATGGCCATGATCGGCACCGGCAGCCAGTCCGAGTTCCAGGCGCTGGCCTTCCGGCGCCTGCTCGGGATCGAGCGGCTGCGGATCTGGGACACGGACCCCCACGCCATGGACGTGTTCGAGCGCAACATCCGCCCGCTCGGGTTCGACGTCGTTCGTGCCGGCAGCGCGGCCGACGCCGTGCGCGGCGCGGAGATCATCACGACCTGCACGGCCGACAAGACGTACGCGACCATCCTCACCGACGACATGGTCGTCCCCGGCGTGCACGTCAACGCGATCGGCGGGGACTGCCCGGGCAAGACCGAGCTCGACGCGGCGATCCTGCGGCGCGCCGACGTGTTCGTGGAGTTCCCGCCGCAGACGCGGATCGAGGGGGAGATCCAGCAGCTCGCGGCGGACCACCCGGTGACGGAGCTCTGGCGGGTGCTGCGCGGAGAGGCCGCGGGCCGTACCTCGCCCGACCAGATCACGGTCTTCGACTCCGTGGGCTTCGCCCTGGAGGACTTCTCCGCCCTGCGTCACCTCGCCGGCGCCCTCGACGGCACCGACTACTACGCGGACGTCGACCTCATCGCCGATCCGGCGGATCCCAAGGACCTGTTCGCGCTCGTGGCCGCCGGCGCGGCGGTCGGGGCCCCGGTGTGAGCGCGATCTCGGCGCAGGCGCCCCGTGCCGTGGTCATGGTGCGCCCGCATCGGTTCCGCCCGAACCCGCAGACCGCCGCGGACAACTCCTTCCAGCAGACCGCCGATCACGACGTGGCCCGTGCCGCGTACGACGCGACGACGAGGGTCGCGGACGCCCTGACGGAGGCGGGGGTCGCGGTGCACCTCTTCGAGGACACCGGCGACGCGCACCCGGACAGCGTCTTCCCGAACAACTGGTTCTCCACCCACGCAGGCGGCCGCGTCGCCCTGTATCCCATGTACGCGCAGAACCGGAGGGGGGAGCGCCGGGCGGACGTCGTCGACTTCCTCAAGCAGGCCTACCGGGTCCAGGAGGTCATCGACTACTCCGGGCTCGAACAGGACGACCTGTTCCTCGAAGGCACGGGGGCGATGGTCCTCGACCACGTCTCACGGATCGCCTATGCGGTGCGCTCGCATCGCTGCGACCCGCTGCTGGTCGAGCGGTTCTGCACGGTGTTCGGCTACGAGCCGGTCGTGTTCGACGCGGTCGACGCCGAGGGGACGGCGATCTACCACACCAACGTGATGATGTGCATCGGGACCGATGTCGCGCTGGTCGGTGCGGAGACGATCGTCCCCGCGGCGCGGCGGGAGGAGATCGTGCGCCGGATCGAGGAGAGCGGCCGCACGGTGGTCCGCCTCACCCGCGAGCAGGTCGCCTCCTTCGCGGCGAACGCGATCGAGCTGCGCGGCCGGGACGACGAGCGGGTGCTGGCGATCTCGGCCACCGGTCACGCCGCCCTCACCGCGTCTCAGCGCCGCGCGATCGCGGAGTCCTGCCGGCTGCTCCCGATCGACGTGGGGCCGATCGAGCTGGCAGGAGGGTCGGTCCGCTGCATGGTCGCGGGTATCCACCTGGATCCCCGGGGTACCCTCTGAAGGCTCCCCGTTCCGCATCACGAAGGAGTGAGCGCATGACCGTGAAGACCGAGCCGACGACCGGCGAGGGGCTCGCCCGCGGGCTCAGCAACCGCCATCTGCAGCTCATCGCCATCGGCGGCGCGATAGGCACCGGCCTGTTCATGGGGTCCGGGAAGATGATCAGCGTGACCGGGCCCGCGGTGCTGCTGGTCTACCTCGTCATCGGCTTCATGATCTTCTTCGTCATGCGAGCGCTCGGGGAGCTGCTGCTGTCGAACCTGCACTACAAGAACTTCGGCGACATCGCCAAGGACATGCTGGGGCCGTGGGCGGGCTTCTTCGTCTCGTGGACCTACTGGTTCTCCTGGGTCGTGGCCTGCGTCGCCGACATCATCGCCATCACCGGGTACGTGAAGTTCTTCAACCCCGCGATCCCGGCCTGGATCCCCGCACTGATCGCCTGTGTCGCGCTGACGCTGCTGAACCTGCAGCCGGTGAAGTACTTCGGCGAGGTCGAGTTCTGGTTCGCGCTCATCAAGATCATCGCGATCCTGGCGCTCATCGTCACCGGGACCGTCCTCATCGCCACGGGCTTCCAGAACCCGGACACCGGGACGTCGGCATCGGTCGCGAACCTCTGGGAGCACGGCGGGCTGTTCCCGTTCGGCCTGAGCGGGTTCATCCTCGGCTTCCAGATGGGGATCTTCTCGTTCATCGGTGTGGAGCTCGTCGGCACGGCCGCCGCCGAGACCAAGGACCCGCGGCGCTCGCTGCCCAAGGCGATCAACTCGATCGTCGTGCGGATCCTGATCTTCTACATCGGGGCGCTCGCCATCATCATGAGCATCACCCCATGGGACCGCATCAGGCCGGACGAGAGCCCGTTCGTCACGACGCTGCTCTACGCCGGTCTCGGGATCGCCGCGGTCGTCATCAACCTCGTGGTCCTCACCTCGGCCGCCTCCAGCGCGAACTCGGGTATCTACTCCGGAACGCGCATGCTGTTCGGGCTGTCCCAGGACGGCCACGCCCCGCTCGCGTTCGCGACGACGAACCGACGCGGGGTGCCGCTGCGCTCGGTGTTCTTCACGTGCGTGTTCCTGTTCACGGCGGTCCCGCTGCTGTTCGCGGGGGACGGGGTCGTCGCGGCCTTCACGTTCGTCTCCTCGGTGTGCGCGACGCTGGTGCTGTTCACCTGGGGGTCGATCGTCGTCAGCTACATCGTCTACCGCCGCAGACACCCCGAGCGGCACGCGGCGTCGCGGTTCCGGATGCCGCTGTCCCGGGTCACCCCGTGGATGGTGCTCGGGTTCTTCGTCTTCATCGCAGCCACGCTCGTGTTCGGCGAGGACACGCGTCTGCCCTTCCTCGCCACGCCCGTCTGGTTCGTCCTGCTCGCGATCCTGTGGCAGCTGCGCAAGCGGCGCCTGCTGCGGGAGGGCAGACCCCTCACCGCCCCGATCCCGACGACGCGGCACGCCCTGGACGACGAGGCCGGCCCCGCCTAGCCGCCGGAGCCACCGCGCACCGCGATGTCCGATTTCCGCGAGCAGGCGGTTTTCGGACATGCCAGGCTGGACGCATGCGATGCACAGGACGACCGACGAGGACACGATGAGCCTCCCGGTGATGACCTTCGACGAGCGGTACCGTGCGATCAGCGCCCGGGACACCCGCTTCGACGGCCAGTTCGTGACGGCGGTGCGCTCCACGGGGATCTACTGCCGGCCCAGCTGCCCGGCGCGCACGCCCAAGCCGGCGAACGTGACGTTCTTCCCGACGAGCGCGGCCGCCCACGAGGCGGGCTACCGCGCCTGCAAGCGATGCCTCCCCGAAGCCGCGCCCGGCTCTCCCGCATGGAACGTGCGCGGCGATCTCGCCGCCCGGGCGATGCGGCTGATCGCCGACGGGGTCGTCGAGCGGGAGGGGGTCCCCGGCCTCGCCCGTCGCCTCGGATACTCGAGCAGGCACCTCACGCGGCTGCTCGCGGCGGAGCTCGGTGCGGGCCCCCTGGCGCTCGCTCGCGCCCACCGTGCCCACACGGCGAGGATGCTCCTCGTCGGGACCGATCTGCCGATCTCGGATGTGGCCTTCTCCGCAGGCTTCGCCAGCGTCCGTCAGTTCAACGACACGGTGCGCGAGGTCTTCGGGCTCGCGCCGGGAGAGCTGCGCGCCCGGCGCCCGGCGCCGGGCCGAGGGACGGACGCCGCCGCCCGCGCCGCGTCGGCTCCGGGTGAGATCGAGCTCGTCCTCCCGCACCGTGAGCCGTTCGACGCGGACGGCCTGTTCGCGTGGATGCGGGCCAGGGCGCTTCCGGGCATGGAGGCGGCGGGGGAGGAGTCCTTCGCCCGGCACGTCCGCCTCGACGCGGGACCGGCCTGGTTCGAGCTGCGCCGGGCGGCGGACGGCCGGATGCGCCTGCGCGCCCGGCTGACTCACCTCTCCGATCTCGCGCCCCTCGTCGCGCGGGCCCGGCGCCTGTTCGACCTGGACGCGGATCCGCAGGCCGTGGACGCCGCGCTCGCCGGCCACGCCGAGCTCGCCCCGCTGATCGCGGCGACTCCGGGCATCCGGGTCCCCGGTGCGATCGATGCGCACGAGATGCTGATCCGCGCCATGATCGGCCAGCAGATCACGGTCGCGGCAGCGCGAACGGCGCTGACGGCGCTCGCGGACGCCCTCGGCGAGCGGGTCGGCGAGGGCGAGGACGCCGGGGTGCTCTTCCCGACGATGGCGGCGATCGCGGAACGCGGCGCCGAGGTGCTGCGCGGACCTGCGGCCCGCATCCGCGCGGTGACCGGGACCGCGGCGGCGCTCGCCGACGGCTCGCTGACGCTGACGCTCGGCGACGACGGCGCCGAGCAGCGCGCCGCCCTCCTGGCGATGCCGGGGATCGGCCCGTGGACGGCGGACTACGTGCGGATGCGCATCCTCGGCGATCCGGACGTCATCCTTCCCGGAGACGTGGCCGTCCGCTCCGGTGCGGCCGTCGCCGGGATCCCCGCGGATCCGGCCGGCCTCGACCGCTGGGCCGCCCGCACGGCGCCCTGGCGCAGCTATCTGACCGCTCACCTCTGGCGCGCGGCGCCGGTCCGGCCGACGCGCCGTGCGTCCGCCTCGTCCGACCCCGTCCGCGCATGACGAAAGGAACGTCCATGTCCGCCTCCATCGAGACCGTCGACACCCCCGACGGCGCCTTCACCATCCTCTCCGACGACGCGGACCGCGTGCTCGTCGCCGGCTGGAGCGCCGATCACGACCGCATCCTGGCCCGCCTCTCGCCCGCGCACCGCCCCACCGACGTGCGGGTCCGCGACGGCGGCTCGGCCGCCGGCGAAGCCGTGGCCGCCTACTATGCGGGCGAGCTCGCCGCGATCGACGACGTGCCCGTGAGCCAGTACGGCACGGGTCTGCAGCGCGCGGGGTGGGACCTGCTGCGGCGCATCGTCCCGGGCGAGCCGCTGACCTACACGGCCTTCGCCGCCGAGCTCGGGAACCCGCGCGCGGTCCGTGCCGCCGCGTCGATCTGCGCCCGGAACGCGCCCGCGCTGTTCGTGCCGTGCCATCGCGTGCTGCGCACGGACGGATCGCTCGGCGGGTTCGCCTGGGGGCTTGACGTGAAGGAGCGTCTGCTCGCCCGGGAGGCCGCCCGCTGAGGGATCCCGTCGGTCGTTGAGCGAGCGGAGCGAGTCGAAACGTGGTGACTCGGGAACTGGCGCCGTTTCGTCTCGGTGCTGCGCTCCTCGCTCAACGACCGGTGGCGGTTCTCGGTCGTTGAGCGACACTTCGACTCGCTTCGCTCGCTCAGCGCGGGTCTCCGCGAGTCGAAACGCGGTGACCCGGGGCTGGCGGCGTTTCGTCTGGGCGCGTCGCTCCTCGCTCAACGACCGGGGGGCGGTCCGGCTGTCGGATCGGGGCTGATCGGGAATTCCTGTTGCTTTCAGCCGGTTCCCAGCAATAGGCTGGTGGGCTGTCGCGCCGACCGGCTCGATCACGCCGAGCTCCAGGAGGATGTCATGCCCACGATCACCCTTGCGTCGATCACCCGCGATGTCCCCGCCCCGGCCTACGCTCCCGTTCAGGGCTCCGTCATCCTCGTTCTGGGATAGAGCCCCCGCCGCACGGCCTGCGTCATTTCTCGCGGATGCATCGCATCCGTCGTTCCCCCTTCCCCTCCTCCGTTCGTCATCGTCGCTGCTGAGAATCATGTCTTCCACGTCTTCGTCGTCCCTGTCCACCACTGCCGCGCTCTGGCGGCTGAAGCCCTTCATCGCCCCGATCATCGGCCGGCTCGTCGGCGGCGCGCTGAGCGCGCTCGGCGCGGCCGTCATCGCCCTGATGATCCCGATCGTGCTCGAACAGATCGTGCGCGGCCCCGTCCAGTCGGGTGAGCCGTGGCCGATCGCGTTGGGCGCCCTCGCCATCCTCGCCCTGGGCGTCGGCGAGGCCGTCATGGTGTGGCTGCGCCGCTGGTTCGTGCTGACCCCGGCCACCGAGGTCGAGTACCAGATGCGCTCGGAGCTCTACGCGCGCCTGCAGACGCTGCCCGTGGCCTTCCACGACCGCTGGGGCTCGGGCCAGCTGCTGAGCCGGATGATGCAGGACATCAACCTCATCCGACGCTGGATCGCCTTCGGCATGATCCTGCTGGTCGTGAACATCCTCACGATCGTCATCGGCGCCGTTCTGCTGTTCCAGTGGCACTGGCTGCTGGGCACGATCTTCCTCGTGACGGGCGTCCCGATGTGGATCCAGGGCTACCTCTTCGAGAAGCGCTACGGCGTGCTGACCCGCCGGAGTCAGGACCAGGCCGGAGACCTCGCCACGAGCGTCGAGGAGAGCGTGCACGGCATCCGCGTCCTGAAGGCGTTCGGTCGGGGCCGCCACGCCCTGCGGCGCTTCAGCTCCCAGGCCGAGACGCTCCGCGAGACGGAGATGAGCAAGGCCCGTGCGGTCGGGACCATCTGGTTCTGGCTGGACCTGATGCCGCAGATCGCGTTCGGCCTGAGCCTGCTGTCGGGCATCTGGCTGATCTTCCAGGGCGCGATCGAACTGCCGCAGCTGTTCGCGTTCTTCGCGATGGCGACGGTGCTGCGCTGGCCGATCGAGTCGATCGGGTTCCTGTTCTCGTTCCTTCTGGACGCGCGCACGGCGACCGACCGAGTGTTCGAGATCTTCTCCGAGACGAACACGATCACCGACCCGGAGACGCCGCAGACGATCCGCGATCCGCGCGGCCGGCTGGCGTTCGAGGGGGCGCACTTCCGCTACCAGGACGCCCGCGACGGGGAGCGCGATCTGCTCGACGGCATCGACCTGGTGCTGGAGCCCGGCGAGACCATGGCGCTGGTGGGGCTCACCGGCAGCGGGAAGACCACGCTGACCACGCTGCCGGCTCGTCTCTACGACGTGACGGGCGGGCGGGTGACCCTCGACGGCGTCGACGTCCGCGACCTCACCCTGACCGAACTGCGCACGCACGTCGCGATGGCCTTCGAGGACGCGACGCTGTTCTCCGCGACGGTCCGGGAGAACGTCCTGCTGGGACGTGCGGACCTGGAGCTGCACAGCGAGGAGGCCGAGCGCGTGCTGCGCGAGGCGCTGGAGGTCGCGCAGGCCGGGTTCGTCGACACCCTGCCCGAGGGCACGGAGACGGTCATCGGAGAGGAGGGGCTGAGCCTCTCCGGCGGCCAGCGCCAGCGTCTGGCGCTGGCGCGCGCCGTCGCCGCAGCCCCGAAGGTGCTGGTGCTGGACGACCCGCTGTCGGCGCTGGACGTCGACACCGAGGCCCTGGTGGAGGAGGCCCTGCGCCACGTCCTCGCGGAGACGACCGCCCTCATCGTGGCGCACCGCCCGTCCACCGTCGCGCTGGCGGACCGGGTCGCGCTGCTCGAGCGCGGTCGGATCACCGCCGTGGGCACGCACACCGAGCTGCTGCGCACGAGCGCGCACTACCGTCACGTGATCTCCAGCCTGGAGGCCGAGGAGGCCGTGCGCACCGGGGCGATCCCGATCGTCGGGGGCGAGCCCCCGGTCGCCACGGCCGCGGTCCAGGACGCCGCCGACGAGAACGAACAGACCCTCACCGAGAAGGAGGTGCAGGCATGACCACTGCGATCACCGGAACACGGGACGAGGACCGCTCCCAGCTCACGCGGGAGGAGAGCCGCGCGATCCGCCGTCGCTCCCTGCGGCTGCTCGGCTCACTGATCCACCCGCTGCGGGTGCGGATCGCCATGGCCGCGATCGTCCTCGTGGTGTCCACCGCCTTGCAGGTGTCCGGGCCGATCCTCATCGGCATCGGGCTGGACCGCGCGCTGCCCGCGCTCCTGGAGAGCGCGAGCTGGGGCCCGACGATCCTCGTGAGCGTCGTCTACCTGTTCGCGGGACTCACCGGCTCCGCGCTCATCGGCTGGTACGTCGTGATGGCGGCCCGGATCACCCAGGCGGTGCTGCTGGACCTGCGCAAGCGCATCTTCCTGCACACCCAGCGGCTGAGCCTGGAGTTCCACGAGTCCTACACATCGGGCCGCATCATCTCGCGGCAGACGAGCGACCTGGACTCGATCCGCGAGCTCCTCGACGGCGGACTCAACAACCTGGTCTCGGGCGTGCTCTTCGGCGTGTTCACCTTCATCGCCCTCGTGATCGCGGACTGGCAGTCCGGCGTGATCCTGGCCGTGGCGGGGATCCCGCTCGTCCTGCTGATGCGCTGGTTCTACACCCGCTCGCAGGTGGTGTACCGCGAGTCGCGCGTCGTCAGCGCGAAGGTGATCGTGCAGTTCGTCGAGACGATGACCGGCATCCGCGCCGTGAAGTCGTTCCGCAAGGAGCCCCGCAACGACACGACGTTCCGCCGCCTCGCGGGGGACTACCGCGACGTCAACCGCCGGTCGATGGTGCTGTTCGGGACGTTCGAGCCCGGGCTGATGGGCGTGGCGGCATTGACGCTGGGTCTGGTCGTCCTCTGGGGCGGGATCCGGGTGTCGACCGGCGCCCTCGGCGTCGGCGTCCTGTTGTCGGCGGTGCTGTACGTGCGCAACTTCTTCGCGCCGATGCAGGAGATCGCCATGTTCCTGAACTCCTACCAGTCGGCCACCGCCGCGCTGGAGAAGGTCTCGGGCGTGCTCGAGGAGGAGCCGAGCGTCCCCGATCCGGACAAGCCGGTCGACCTCTGGGAGGCGCGCGGTGCGATCCGGTTCGACGCGGTGACCTTCGGGTACAACGGCGACAAGACGATCCTGCCGAACTTCTCGCTGGACATCCCCGCGGGCCAGACCGTGGCGCTGGTGGGCACCACGGGCGCGGGCAAGTCGACCCTCGCCAAGCTCGTGTCGCGGTTCTACGACCCGACCGAGGGCGCGGTGACCCTGGACGGCGTGGACCTGCGCTCGCTGCACCCCAAGGACCTGCGCCGCGCGATCGTCATGGTCACCCAGGAGGCCTACCTGTTCAGCGGCACGGTGGCGGACAACATCGCCCTCGGCAAGCCCGACGCGACGCTGGACGAGATCCGTGCCGCCGCCAGGGCGGTGGGCGCCGAAGCGTTCATCGAGGCGCTCCCGGACGGGTACGACACCGACGTGAACAAGCGCGGCGGGCGCGTCTCGGCCGGGCAGCGCCAGCTCATCTCCTTCGCGCGCGCGTTCCTCGCCGACCCGGCGGTGCTGATCCTCGACGAGGCGACGGCATCGCTGGACATCCCGTCCGAACGGCTCATCCAGGAGGCGCTGCAGACGCTGCTGGCGGACCGCACCGCGATCATCATCGCCCACCGCCTGTCGACGGTCGCGATCGCGGACCGCGTCCTGGTGATGGAGCACGGACGCATCATCGAGGACGACGCCCCCGCCGCGCTCATCGCGGGCAGGGGCAAGTTCGCGCAGCTCCACGCGGCGTGGCAGCAGACGCTGGTGTGATCGTCGTCGGCCGGGTCGCGTCCGCGCGGCTCGGCCGACGGGGCGGATCGGTAGGCTCGACGGTGTGGATCCCTTCTGGGCGGTCGCCGCGGAGTTCTGGTGGACCGCGCCGGTCGTCGCCGGCGCGGGTGCCGTGAGCGCCTTCGGGATCCGCCGCCTCCGGACATCCGGCGGCCGGCGGCTCGCGTACGACGCGGCCCGGCTGGACCTGCAGGCGGCGCAGAAGGAGGCCACCGCCGCCCGGCACGACGTGCGGGTGGCGCGCGCCGAGCTCGCCCGGGCACTCGCCGAACGCACGGCCGGTCGGCTCGGCGCCGCCGAGGTCGCCGAGACGCGGCGGCTCGTGCGTGAGGCGGAGCGCGCGGCGAAGGCGTCCGCGGCGACCGTGCGGGCACGCCGCGCGCAGCTCGACGCCGCCCGGGCGGGCCTGGCCGGCTCGGTCCCGCCCGATCAGCTCCCGCTGCCTCGGACCATGGCCCAGCACGACGCGGTCGTGGCGCGGTGGATGCAGTACGAGACGGATCCGGCGCGCGCCATCGCCTTCCCCTCCATGACCGATGCCCGGGAACCTGCGACCGCGGCCTTCCTGGCGGCGCTCGACGAGGCACGTCGCACGCGTCCGGATGCCGCGGGCCGGGTGACGCCGGCGGAGTACGCCGCCTATCGTGATGCGGTGGCGGCCGCGGAGCGCGCGTTCGCGATCGCGGAGCGCACGGCGCAGGCCCGCGCGGGCGGGCGCGACCCCGAGGACGTGTTCCGCGACGAACGTGCGGCGGGGTGGCAGGACGCCGCGCAGCAGATGATCGCGATGTCCGCCGACGCCCTGGATCGCGCGGCCGGTGCGGCAGCGTCGGCATTCGCGGCCTGGAACGAGCGGAGCCGCCGCGGCCGCGACGACGAGGACGAGGACCGGGGGCGCGGGCGGCGCCCGCGCTGAGACGGAGGAAGGCGACGGGGCCTCGGTGGGGGAGGGGGATCCGAAGCCCCGCCGCCGGTCTAGTGGATCACACCGCCGGGTGATCGGGGATCACGCCGCGCGGTGCGGTTGTTCGCGCTCGGCGATCAGTTCTGCGGGACACGCGCCTCGGCGATGACCTCGCCGTACTCGGTCTCGCCCACCGGGGTGAAGCCGACCCGGTGGAAGAACGCCTCGGGGCCGTTCTCCCCGGCCTCGTAGATGACGTCGACGTGGTCGAAACCGCGCGCCCGCGCCTCCGCGATCAGGTTCTCGACGGCGAACCGGCCGACGCCGCGACCCTGGTCGTCCGCGTCGACGTTGATCCGCCACAGCACCGAACGGAAGTGCTCCTCCGGGGCCTCGGGGTCGAAGTTGGCGCTGACGAACCCGACGACCTCGTCGCCGTCCAGGACGACGCGCTGCCAGGAGGTCTGCGGGTTCATCACGGTGGCGGCGATCCCGTAGGACACGGGGGCGAGGAACTGCTCCTGGCCCGGCTTCAGGGACAGGTTGTTCACGGCGACGATCGTCGAGGCGGACAGTTCGACCAGGCGCAGTTCCGTCATGGACCCAGGCTAACCCCTCCCGGTCCGCCGGAGACAGGGTTGTCCGAACTCGGAGGAAGTTCATGCCGGGGGCCGCTCAGGTATCTTGGTATCGAGACAAATGACCTCGTGAGACGGAGAAGAACCCGGTGACCGACGACGCCATCATCTACACCTATACGGACGAGGCACCGGCTCTGGCCACGGCCTCGCTCCTGCCGATCGTCCGTGCCTTCGCGCACCAGGCCGGCGCCGACCTGGAGACCCGCGACATCTCGCTCGCCGGGCGCATCCTGGCCGCCTTCCCGCAGCAGCTCTCGCCGGAGCAGCAGGTCGGCGACGCGCTGGCCGAGCTCGGCGGGCTCGCCACCCTGCCCGAGGCGAACATCATCAAGCTGCCGAACATCTCCGCGTCGATCCCGCAGCTGAAGGCCGCGATCGCGGAGCTGCAGGAGAAGGGCTACGACGTGCCGGACTACCCGGACGAGCCCGCCACCGTCGAGGAGAAGGACGTGCGCGCGCGCTACGACCGGATCAAGGGCTCCGCGGTGAACCCGGTGCTGCGCGAGGGCAACAGCGACCGCCGTGCTCCGCTGGCTGTCAAGAACTACGCCAAGAAGCACCCGCACCGCAACAAGCCGTTCGCCGAGGGCTCGAAGACCCGCGTCGCGACGATGGGCCACGACGACTTCAAGCACAACGAGCGTTCCTGGGTCGCCGCGCACGACGACGTCCTGTCGTTCCGCCACATCGCGAAGGACGGCACCGTCACGATCCTCAAGGAGGGGCTCAAGGTCCTCCCGCGCGAGATCATCGACGCCACGTTCCTCTCCGCGAAGGAGCTGGACGCGTTCCTCGCCGAGACGCTCGAGGCGGCCAAGGCCGACGACGTGCTCTACTCGGTGCACCTCAAGGCCACCATGATGAAGGTCAGCGACCCGATCATCTTCGGCCACGTGGTGAAGGCGTTCTTCGCGGACGTCTTCGACCAGTACGGCACGCAGCTCGCCGAGGCCGGACTCAGCGCGAACGACGGTCTCGGATCGATCCTGGCGGGTCTCGCGAACGTCGCGGGCGGCGAGGAGATCGCCGCGGCGTTCGACAGCGCCATCGCCCAGGGTCCGCGCCTGTCCTACGTGAACTCCGACAAGGGGATCACCAACCTCCACGTGCCGAGCGACGTGATCGTCGACGCATCCATGCCGGCCCTGGTCCGCAACGGCGGGAAGCTCTGGGGCAAGGACGGCGAGGAGGCCGACACGATCGCGGTCATCCCCGACTCGTCCTACGCGAGCGTCTACCAGGCCGTGATCGACGACGTGATCGCGAACGGCCCGCTCGACCCCGCCACCATCGGCACCGTCCCGAACGTGGGTCTCATGGCGCAGGCGGCCGAGGAGTACGGCAGCCACGACAAGACGTTCGAGATCGCCGCGGACGGCATCGTCCAGGTGCTCGACAGCGAGGGCACGGTCCTCATCGAGCACGAAGTCGGCAAGGGCGACATCTGGCGCGCGACGCAGACCAAGCACATCCCGGTCATGGACTGGGTCAAGCTCGCGGTCACCCGCGCTCGCGCCACGGGCGCTCCCGCGGTGTTCTGGCTCGACGCCAACCGCTCGCACGACGCGCAGATCATCGCGAAGGTGCACCAGGGTCTCGCGACGCTCGACACCAAGGGCCTGACGATCACGATCCTCGCTCCGGAGGAAGCGACGCGGTACACGCTCGCCCGCATGCGTCACGGCCTGGACACCATCTCGGTGACCGGAAACGTGCTGCGCGACTACCTCACCGACCTGTTCCCGATCCTCGAGGTGGGCACGAGCGCCAAGATGCTCTCGATCGTGCCGCTGCTCGCCGGCGGCGGGCTGTTCGAGACCGGCGCGGGCGGCTCGGCTCCCAAGCACGTGCAGCAGCTCGTGGAGGAGAACTACCTGCGCTGGGACTCGCTGGGCGAGTTCTTCGCGCTGGCCGCCTCGCTGGAGCACTACGCGGATCGCACGGGCAACGAGAAGGCGCGGATCCTCGCGACCACCCTCGATGCCGCCACCGGCACGTTCCTCGAGGAGGACCGCTCGCCCGGGCGCAAGCTCGGCACGATCGACAACCGCGGCAGCCACTTCTACCTGGCCCTCTACTGGGCGAAGGAGCTGGCGGCGCAGACCCAGGACGCCGAACTCGCCGCGGCCTTCGCCCCGGTCGCGGAGTCCCTGAGCCGGCACGAGGACGAGATCGTCTCCGAGCTGGTCGCCGTGCAGGGCAAGCCCGCTGACATCGGCGGCTACTACCGCCCTGACGCGGACAAGGTCGATGCGGTGATGCGCCCCTCGGCGACGCTGAACGGGATCATCGACGCGCTGGCCTGAGTCGCCGGACACGAGGAAGGGCGGGGGCTTCGGCCCCCGCCCTTCCTCGTGTCTCCGCACCACGCGCGGCGGTGCGGAGGGTGATCAGTAGTGGACGTTCACCTCGACGCCCTCGGGCGACCAGTTGTACAGCCACTGGGCCGCGTCCTCGGGCATGCCCACGCAGCCGTGGCTCATGGGCGTGCCCCAGTTGCTGTGCCAGTAGACGCCGTGCAGAGCCTCGTCGCCGTTGAAGTACATGACCCACTTCACGTCGGGCTGGAAGTAGTAGGGCGCCTTGGTGGTGTCCTTGTTGCCCATGTCCTGGCTGGAGAGCTTCCAGTTCACGGCGTAGTTGCCGGTCTGGGTGGCGAACTCGTCTCGCCCGGAGGACACCGACCAGGAGTTCACCGCGTTGCCGTTCTCGACCGCGGTGACCGTCTGGGTCGCGAGGTTGACGTCGATCACACGGTGCCGGTTGTCGGCGGTGAACGGCACCTCCTTGACCGGGAGGGTGAAGACGCCGTTCGCATCCTTGGCGAGCTGGTTCGCGAAGTCCGCCGCGACGTGGGACGTGTCTCCCAGCTCGCGGCCGTTGACCCCCTCGGTGACGGTGTCGAGGACCTCGCCGGCGGAGTTCACGATCGCCTCGGCGTTGACCGGTGCACGGTTGACGACGCCGGGCAGGGAGTCCACGGTCTGCTGGATCGCGGCGCGGTCCACGTCCACCTGGAGCTCGCCGTCGACCGCCGACACGGACAGCCAGCGGGCGGCGACCTCCGGAGCCACGGGCACGGTGCGCTCGGTGCCGACGTAGAAGCCGACGGTGCCGAGCATGGCGTTGAGCGAGTCGGCGAACGCCTGGGCGTCCTTCTGAGTGACCGGGGGCTCCACGGTGGTGGGGCCGGCGTCGAAGGTCACGCCCTTGTCGCCCGCGGCGACGGCCTCGGCGAATGCGGCCGACAGCGCGGGCACGTCGATGCCGGTGCCGTTCTCGCCGGGGGTGGTCGTGTAGGTCTTGGACGCGGGATCGAAGACGACGGAGGCGTCGACGGCGGCCGTGTACGAGGAGGGGACCTCCGCGCGCAGCACCCGGTCGGTCGTGGCCGGGTCCAGCTCGACGTCGCCGGCGACAGGGTCGGGCAGCCACGACGTGACGTTCCACATCGGGTGCGCGGCGAAGGCCGCCTCTGCGAGACCCTGCGCGTCGATGCGCGCACCGAGGTCGGAGCCGCTGACGGTGATGTCCTTGTCCGCCCCGGTCAGGGTCACGTCGATGTCGGAGACCCGGGCGCTGAGGGCCTCGGCCGCGGCGCCCACGGTCATGCCGCCGATCGGGACTCCCGCCACGGTGACGCCGGGGGCGATGAGGATCGTGGAGGCGGCACCCGCGCCGAGCGCGAGCACGCCCACGCCGAGCCCGATCCACAGGCCCAGGCGCCGCTTCTTCCGCGGCGGTTCGGCGGGCGCCCACTCGACGGGACGGTCGCCGCCCGATCCGGCGGTGCTGTCGGTCGACGCGCCGTCGGCGGCGGAGGATGCCGACACGGAATCACCGACCCGCGTCGCGTCAGTCGCCGGCTGCTGCTCGGTCGCGAGATCCGTCATGTTCACACCCCCCGTGGTCCCCTGACCACTTCTTGCTCATGGTACGCGACCGTGGTAACGGAAAGGCAACGGAAGCCTGAGTCGTCTCGATGCCGCGACGGGCTCCGAAAGCGGCGTCGCCCCCGGGATCGCGGGGATCCCGGGGGCGACGCGGTCAGGCCCGCTCAGCCGGTGCAGACGTCGGTGAACGCCTTCAGGTGCTCGGTCATCGAGGTGGAGACCGTGCCCAGCTCGCCGGCGGCGGTGGGGTCCTGGTCGACGAACGCCTTCGTCAGGAGCTCGCCGAGCTTGGCATAGTCGGCGGCGAGGGGCTCGACGGCCGCCTTGACGTCGGCGTTGCCGACCTCGGCGACGGCGGCGCTGAGCTTGTCCGCGATCTTGGTGACGGAGTCGACCGAGGCCTGGGGGTCGGTCGCCGCGGTGCCGAGCAGCGAGGCGATGTCGCCCGTGTCCTCCGCGAGCGCCGAGGTGACGGTCTTGCACGCGTCCGCGACGCTCTGGCCGGCGGGTGCTGTGCCTGCGCCGGTGCCCGAGCCGCCGGCGCAGGCGGTCAGCCCGAACACGGTCGCGCCGGCGAGGGCGAGGACGGTGAGACGACGGTTCATGAGAGTTCCCCCTGGGTCAGCGGTGCGTCGGGTGACGCCGACGCACAGTCAAGCACAGCCGGGGCTCAGGCGGGGTCGACGACGGCGAGCGCGTCGATCTCCACGAGCATCTCCTCGCGGGGGAGGCCGGTGAAGACGGTGGTCCGCGAGGGGAGGACGCCACTGGTGGTGTGGGCCGTCACGAACGCCCCGTACGCGTCGTTCATGATCGCGAAGTCCTCGCGCTTGGTGAGGTAGACGCGCAGCATCACGACGTCGTCGAAGCTTGCCCCGGAAGCCTCGACGATGGCCTTGACGTTCTCCAGGGTGCGGGTGGTCTGGGCGGCGACGTCCCCGGGGTACAGGTACTCGTTCGTCGCGGGGTCGACCGGGCCCTGGCCGGACACCTGGACGATCGGCCCCTTGCGGACGCCCTGGGAGAACGTGTGGGCGGGAGCGGGGGCGGCGTCGGTGGAGACACGGGTCTTGGCAGTCATGGCCTCCAGCCTAGGTCGTCGACGCACGGGACACGGACCGCGGCCGCGGCCGGATAGCGTGGTGCTGTGAGCCTCGACACCCCCCGTCCCCGGGCCGCGAGCGCATCCGCGCGCCCGCAGAGCCTTCCGCTGGATCCGCACGACACGGAGCCGCTGAATCTGAGCGCGGTGCTCGCCGCGGAGGGGCGCACGCGGGTGTACCGCGGCGCGACCGTCGTTGACGGCACCGGGGCGCCGCGCGTGGTGGCGGACGTGTTCGTGGAGGGCGAGCGGGTGGTGGCGGTCCGTCCGCCGGCGGCCGATCCGGGCGCGTCGACCTCATCCGAGGGGCTGCCGGTCGGCACCGTCGAGGTCGAGGCCGCCGGGCTCGTGCTCGCACCGGGCTTCATCGACATGCACGCGCACAGCGACCTCGCCGTCACCGCGGGCGCCGCGCACACCGCCAAGCTGCTCCAGGGCGTGACGTGCGAGGTCATCGGGCAGGACGGGCTCGGCTACGCCCCGCTCGACGAGGCGTCCGCCCCGATCGTGGCGGCGCAGATCGCGGGCTGGAACGGTCGGCCGGAGACGGTCGCGGCGTGCTCCATGGACGCGTTCCTCACCGAGATCGACGCGCGGACGGCGGGCGACGTCGCCGTGCTCGTGCCGCAGGGCAATCTGCGGATGATGGTCGTCGGACACGAGAACCGCCCGGCGACGGCGCAGGAGCTCCGCCGGATGGGCGAGATCCTCGAGGAGTCGCTCGACGCCGGGGCGTTCGGCATGTCGAGCGGCCTCACCTACACGCCGGGCATGTACGCCGACACCGCCGAGCTCGAGCACCTGTGCCGGATCGTCGCGGAGCGCGGCGGATACTGGGCGCCGCACACGCGCAGCTACGGCGCGGCCGCCTTGGACGCCTTCGCCGAGGCGCTGGACATCGGCCGTCGGACGGGATGCCCGATCCATCTCACGCACGCGACGATGAACTTCGCCCCGAACCGCGGCCGCGCCGACGAGCTGCTGGCGCTCGTGGACTCCGCGCTCGCGGACGGCGTCGACGTCACCCTCGACACGTATCCCTACCTCCCGGGCGCGACGACCCTCTCCGCTCTGCTGCCGAGCAGGCTGGCGGCCGGCGGGGACGTCGTGGCGGCGGTCGCCGCCCTCGACGACGCCGGGCGCGAGGCGGTGCGCGTGGAGCTGGAGGAACAGGGCTCCGACGGGTTCCACGGCGAGCGGGCGGACTGGGCGGCGATCGAGGTCTCCGGCACCGCGTCTGCGGACCTCGCCGGGCTCGTGGGGCGGACCATCGCCGAGATCGCCCAGAGCGAGGGGCGCCGGGCGGTCGACGTCGTCCTGGACACCGTCGTCGCCGACGGCGGCGCGACCGGGGTGCTCATGCACATCGGCGACGAGGACAACGTGCGCGCGATCATGCGCCACCCGCGGCACACCGGCGGCAGCGACGGGATCCTCGTGGGCGCCAAGCCCCACCCCCGCGGGCACGGCACGTTCCCTCGCTACCTCGGCCACTACGTCCGGGAACTCGGCGTGCTCACGCTCGAGGAGGCGGTCCGGCACCTGTCGGGCACCCCGGCCGAGCGGCTCGGGCTGCACCGCGGCGACGCCCCGCGTGGGGTGATCCGCGCCGGCGCCACCGCGGACCTGGTGCTCTTCGACCCCGACACCATCGCCGCCGGCGCGTCCTTCGACGATCCGCGTGCAGCGCCGGTCGGCATCGTCGAGGTGCTGGTCGGCGGGGTGCCCGTGGTGCGCGACGGGGTGCCCACGGGGGCGACCCCGGGGCGTGCGCTGCGGATGGCGCCGCCCGCCCACCGCGCGACCGTCCCGCTGATCGACGCGGTCGGCATCGACCCGCAGACCGAGCCCTTCCGGTGGACTCCGGCGACGCCGGTGCGCGCGGGCGACGCCCTCGGCGGGATCGCCCGCATGCTCGAGGGGACGCAGCCGCGCCCGGAGGCGGCGCCCATCGTGCTCGTCGTCGACCCGCAGGTCGGCGCCGATGCCGAGCGGAACGGGCGCGTCGGGGAGGAGGCGTTCCGGATCACCGTGGCGGCGTCCGGCGTCGAGGTCCGCGGGGCGACCCCCGCTGGGGTGTTCCGCGGCGCGACGACCCTGCGCCAGCTGCGGGATCCCGACACCGCCGAGGGACGGATCCCCGCCGGGACGTGGGAGGGGGCGCCGGCGTACGCGTGGCGCGGACTGATGCTCGACGTCGCGCGTCACTTCCGCCCCGCCGCCGACATCCGTCGCCTGCTCGACCAGCTCGCCGCCCTGCACCTGAACGTGCTGCACCTGCACCTGAGCGACGACCAGGGATGGCGGTTCGAGGTCCCCGGGTATCCGCGGCTCACCGAGGTGGGCGCCCGGCGCGAGGCGACGCAGCGGGGGCACGGACCGGAGGCGACGGTCGAGCCGGGCGTGCACGAGGGATTCTTCACCACCGCGGAGCTGCGCGAGCTCGTCGCCTACGCCGCGGAGCGGTTCATCACGATCGTCCCCGAGGTGGAGCTGCCCGGTCACGTGCAGGCTGCGCTCGCGGCCTACCCGGAGCTGGGCAACCTCGATGTGGCCCCGGCGCCGGACGGCCCGTGGGAGCGGTTCGGGGTGAACCCCCGCGTCCTGGCCCCGACCGAGGAGGCGCTCGCGTTCGGGCGCGCGGCGATCGACGCGCTGTGCGACGTCTTCGACTCGCCGTGGATCGGGATCGGCGGTGACGAGGTGCCGACCACGGAGTGGGCGCAGAGCCCGGCGGCGCAGGCGCGGATGGCGGAGCTCGGACTGACCGGGCCGGCCGCGGTGCAGCCCTGGTTCACCCGGGCCTTCGCGGATCACGTCCGGGCTCGAGGGCGGAGCGCGCTCGCCTGGGACGAGGTCCTGGAGGGAGAGGTGCCGGACGGTACCCGGGTGCTCGCGTGGCGCGGTCCGGTCGCGCTCGCCGACGCCCTGCGGCGGGACATCGAGGTGGTGGCGTGCCCGGACCTCGAGGTGTACCTCGACTACCGCCAGTCGGAGTCCCCGGACGAGCCGGTGCCGGTCGGTCCGCCGCTCACCCTGGAGCACGCCTACACTCTGACCCTCCCGGAGGGGGTGCAGGGCGGCCAGGCGAACGTCTGGACCGAGCACCTGCCCACGCGCGACCGGGTGGACTTCGCCGTGTTCCCCCGCTTGCTGGCCATCGCCGAGCGGCTGTGGCGCGGCGGGGGACCGGGGGAGTACGCCGGGTTCGCCCGCCGTGTTCCCGCGGCGCTGCGGCGCCTCGCCGCCGCCGGCGTCCGGTATCGACCGCTGGACGGCCCGGCCCCGGATCAGCGGAGGCCCGGCGTCCCCGGCAAGCCCATCAGCGTCGAGCGCCGGGCGGAGATCGTCGCCGGTCTCGTCGCCGGGATCCTGGAGCGGGCGGCCGCGGAGGAGGAGCCCGCGCGCTGGCCCGGGGACGGACCCATCCAGTAACGTTTCGATAACCCTGCGCGAATCGCGGGAGGTCAAGGTTGCGCCACTTTTGTTCGTAAGGTCTACTAACAAACATGCCCGTGTCGGATGATCAGCACCCTTCCGGGAACTCGGTTCCCGGACAGGGCTCGGTCGCGCGCCCATCCGTCGCAGGAGGCGTTCCGGATCCGGTCTTCGCCCCGGATCCGCACGCGTTCGGATCCGCCCGTCAGCTGCGCCCGCGAGGCAAGGTGCTGCCGGAGCACGCGCGCGGGCACAACCGCTCGCTCGTGCTGCAGACCCTGTACCACGCGGGCGCGATGAGCCGGGCGGACCTGTCGCGCGTGACCGGACTCACGCGCGTCACGATCTCGGACCTCGTCGCGGAGTTCATCGCCGACGGCATCGTGGTCGAGAAGGGCATCCGTGAGACCACCGGCCCCGGAAAGCCCCCGATCCTCGTCGACATCGACCGAGGAGGACACCGCATCGTCGGGCTGGACCTGTCCGGCCCTGGCGTCTTCGAGGGCGCCCTGCTGAGCCTGGACGGCGAGGTCGTCGTGCGGCGGGAGGTCCCGCGGCCGGAGGGAGGGGAGGCCGCGTACGAGGCCATCCGCGCCCTCGCGGAGGATCTCGTGGGTCTCTCGGAGGTGCCGATCCTCGGTGTCGGCGTCGGGGCGCCCGGGATCGTCCGTCCCGACGGCGTCGTGCTCAGCTCGCCGAACCTGGGCTGGACGGACTTCCCGCTGGAGCGACTGCTCGGCGCCGCGCTGGACCTGCCCGTCCTCGTCCGCAACGACGCGAACGCCGCCGTGCTCGCGGAGTACACGTTCGGGGCGGCGCGGTCGGACATGCTGCTGGTGAAGATCGGGCGCGGTGTGGGCGCCGGGCTCATCTCCGGCAGCCAGCCTCTCGTGGGCAGCCGCTATGCCGCCGGTGAGATCGGCCACGTCGTGGTGGGCACCGACGGCGGACCGCGGTGCGTCTGCGGCAAGGACGGGTGCCTGGAGGCCTGGCTGAGCGCGACGAATCTCCGCGCCCGGCTCGCCGAGGCCCCCGACGACGACGCGCGGGACGGGGTCCTTCGGGA
Organism: Microbacterium resistens; assembly: GCF_021172025.1. Lineage (NCBI taxonomy): Bacteria > Bacillati > Actinomycetota > Actinomycetes > Micrococcales > Microbacteriaceae > Microbacterium > Microbacterium resistens. Next base: position 1,847,729 of record NZ_CP082781.1, on the reverse strand, counting down.
CGCCGGCACGCGCCTGGCGGTCGGGATCGCCCCGATCGTGGCGGCGCTGGACCTCTCCGAGATCGTGCTGTCCGGTCCCGCGGAACTGCTTGACGGCATCCTCCTGGACGCCACGCGCGCGACGCTGCACGCGAGGACGCTCGCCGGGGTGTTCGACGACATCGTCATCCGTCTCACGGCCCAGGAGGACATCGTGCTGCGCGGCGCCGCGGTCATGGTGCTCTCGGGGCAGCTGGGAGTGTCCTGACGTGTCGGATGCCCGTTCGCACCGCGACCGCGTGGTCGCGCACTGATGGCCGCGTCTGCGCAGACCGGCTCCAAGGAGGATGCCCGGTCGATGAGACTCGGTCTTGACGTCGGCGGTACCAAGACGGACGCCGTCGCGCTCACCCCTGACGACGCCGTCGCGGCGCGCGTGCGGATCCCCACCGGGTGGGGCAAGGACGCGGTGGTCTCCACCGTGCTCGAGGCGGTCGACCGCCTCGCCGAGGAGGGCGGCTTCGCCGCGTCCGACGTCTCCTCCGTGGGAATCGGGATCCCGGGCCTGGTCGACGCGGCGGGCGGGCGGGTGCTGCACGCCGTGAACCTCGGCGTCGAGGAGCTGGATCTGGCCGTTGCGGTCGGCGCCGCCCTGGGCGTCGCCGTCGCGGTGGAGAACGACGTCAAGGCGGCGGCGCTCGGAGCCGGCGCGCTCCGCGGCGACGCGCGGTCGATGGCCTATCTGAACCTCGGCACGGGCGTCGCGGCGGGGATCGTCGTGGACGGTCGACTGTGGCGCGGCGCGCGCGGGACCGCCGGCGAGGTCGGCCATCTCTCCGTCGACCCGCAGGGTCGCGTGTGCGGCTGCGGGCAGCGCGGCTGCATCGAGACGCTCTGCGGCGGCGGTGCGGTCGCCAAGGCCTGGGGGCGACCGGGTGCGCTCCCCATCCGGGACGTGTTCGACGCCGCCGAGCAGGGCGACCCCCTCGCGCAGGAGCTGAGGGAGGGCATCGCCTACGGGACGGCTTCCGCGATCCGCGCTCTCGTGCTCGGCGTCGACGTCGACACGGTCGTCATCGGCGGCGGCATCACAGCCCTCGGGGACCGGCTCCGCGACGACGTCGTCGCGCGCCTGCGTCAGGAGGCCGCCGTGTCACCGTTCCTCCGGTCGCTGCGGCTGGATGAAAGGATGGAGCTGTTGCCCTCCGGATCCCCGGCGGCGGCCTGGGGAGCCGCGCTGATCGGTGCGGCGCACGTCACGAGCGGAACCGTCGGTGCCGCGCAGAGTCATCACGAAGAGGGAGCACAGGTCCATGGCTGAGGTCGTCATCGTCGAGAGCAAGGAGCGCGCCGGCGCGCTGGTGGCCGACGAGATCGCGGAACTGATCGCCTCCCGCCCCGATGCCGTGCTGGGCCTGGCGACCGGGTCGACGCCGCTTCCCGTGTACGAGGCGCTGCGCGCCCGGCTCGCAGGCGTCGACGTGTCCCGCGTCCGCGGCTTCGCGCTCGACGAGTACGTCGGCCTGGACCCGGCCCACCCCGAGAGCTACCGCTCCGTCATCACCCGCGAGGTCGTGGAGCCGCTCGGGCTCGACCCGGCGCTCGTGCACGTGCCGAACGGCGCCGAGGACGGCATCGCGCACGCGGGTCCCGACTACGAGGCGCGGATCGCCGAGGCGGGCGGCATCGATCTGCAGCTGCTCGGCATCGGGACCGACGGGCACATCGGCTTCAACGAGCCGGGTTCCTCGTTCGCGTCCCGCACCCGGGTCAAGACGCTCACGGAGCAGACGCGGGAGGACAACGCGCGCTTCTTCGACTCGCTGGACGACGTGCCGATGCACTGCATCACGCAGGGGCTCGGAACGATCCTGGAGGCGCGCCACCTCGTCCTCCTCGCCTTCGGCGAGGGCAAGGCGCAGGCCGTGGCCGACGCGGTCGAGGGACCGCTCTCGGCGTTCCTGCCCGGGTCCGCGATCCAGCTGCACCCGCACGCCACCGTCGTCGTGGACGAGGCGGCGGCATCGAAGCTCAAGCTCGCCGACTACTACCGGTGGACCTTCGCCCACAAGCCCGCCTGGCAGGGGATCTGACCCGCGGGGTACGGCCGATTCTCGGTCGTTGAGCGAGGAGCGCAGCGACGAGTCGAAACGCGCTCACCCGGGGTGCGGCCGCTGCGCGATGGCCTCGTCCGTCGCGCAGTCCCCCGCCGTCCTTCGGTCGGCTCCCGCCAGGCCCGATGCCAGCGCGTCGGACGAGGCCATCGCTCCGCTCGGCTCCCGGTCGACACTCCTTCCGGTCTCCCTCCGGTCGTTGAGCGAGGAGCGCAGCGACGAGACGAAACGTGGTGACCCGGGTCCGCGGTGTGGGGTCGGTCCGCTGCGCGATGGCCTCGTCCGTCGCGCGGTCCCCCGCCGTCCTTCGGTCGGCTCCCGCCAGGCCCGATGCCGGCGCGTCGGACGAGGCCATCGCTCCGCTCGGCTCCCGGTCGCCCCCTGCTGGTCGTTGAGCGAGGAGCGCAGCGACGAGACGAAACGTGGCGACCCGACCCTGCTTCGTTTCGTCTCGCTTCGCTCGCTCAACGACCGACAACACCCTTTCCGGTCGTTGAGCGAGGGGCAGCGACGAGACGAAACGTCGTGACCCGGGGCTGGGGCGTTTCGTCTCGCTGCGCTCGCTCAACGACCGGTGGGGAGCGCAGCGACGAGACGAAACGCCGGAAGGCGTCAGGACCAGGCGAGGGGGAGCAGGTGCTCCTCGCTGAGCGGGGCGAGGGGGAGGGCAGACGCCTCGTCGGGAGTGATCCAGCGCAGCTCCGCGAGCTCCGCCTGGACGGTGACCTGCGTCTCCTCCGCGCGCAGGGCGAACGCCGTCGCGACCACGCGGTGACCCGGCTCGTTCGCCGCGGCGGAGACGAAGACCCCGAGCGGGCGCAGCTCGTCGAGGGAGACCCGGAGACCCAGCTCCTCGTCCAGCTCGCGCGCCAGGGTCTGCGCCGCGGTCTCGCCCGGCTCCGGCTTGCCGCCGGGCTGCATGAACCGCTCGGTGCCGTTCTTGCGCACCACCAGCGCGCGGCCGGCTCCGTCGGTCACCACCGCCGCGCTCACGTGGATGTCAGGCATTCGTTCCTCCTCGTGCGGCGAAGACCTTGCCCGGATTGAGGATCCCGGCCGGATCGAACACGCGGGCGATCCGGCGCTGGATCTCCCACTGGTCCTCGCCGAGCTCGTCGGCGAGCCATCTGCTCTTGAGCGTGCCGATCCCGTGCTCGCCCGTCAGGGTCCCGCCCAGGCGGATCGCGGCGCGGAACAGCTCGTCCGCCGCCTGCCAGATCCGCGGCGGAACCTCGGGGCCGTCGAAGATGAAGTTCGGGTGCAGGTTGCCGTCGCCGGCGTGAACGACCGTGGGGATCGTGAGGTCGTAGGCGCGTTCGATGCGGGCGATCTCGTCGAACATGGCCGCGAGGGCGCTGCGCGGCACCGAGACGTCCTCGATGAGGGTCGTGCCGAGGGCCGCCATGGCCGGGTGCATGGAGCGGCGGATCGCGAGGAGGCGTTCGCCCTCCTCGGGATCGTGCGAGACCGAGACGGTCCCGCCCGCGTCGCGAAGGACATCGGCGATCCGGCCCGCCTCGTCCGCGGCGGCCGGGCCGTCGGTCTGGATGGTGAGCTGCGCCGTGCCGGGGGCGGGGTCGTCCAGACCCAGCAGGCGGTGGACGGCGACGAGACTGGCGGCGTCCATCAGCTCCATGATGGCGGGCTGGACGCCCGAGGCCGTGACGGCGGCGGAGGCGACGGCCCCGGCGCGGACGTCGGCGAAGGTCGCCGCGACGGTGCAGGGCGAGCCGGGCACCGTCCGCCGCAGCTTGAGGGTCGCGCCGACGACGACGCCGAGCACACCCTCGGAGCCGATCACGAGAGAGGTGAGGTCGAGGCCGGTGACGCCCTTCACGCTGCGGTGGCCGAGGTGCAGCAGCCGGCCGTCGGCGAGGACCAGGTCGATCGCGAGGACGGCGTCCCGGACGACGCCGTACTTGGCGCACAGGAGGCCGCCGGCCCCCGTGGCGATGTTCCCGCCGACGGTCGAGATCTCACGGCTCGCGGGGTCCGGCGCCCACCACAGGCCGTGGGGAGCCAGGGCACGTCCGAGGTCGCCGCCGAGGACCCCCGGCTCGACGACGGCCAGCAGATCGTCCGGGCGGATCTCCAGGATCCGGTTCATCCGGAGGGTCGACAGCGAGATCTCGCCGGGTCCCGCCCCGGCGGCGCCCGCGAGCCCCGTCCCGGCGCCGCGCGTCACCACGGGGGTGCCGGTCTCGTGGGCGATCCGCAGCGTCTCCTGGACGTCCGCCACGGACTCCGCGTGCACGACGGCCAGGGGCGCGCCGGGGGAGGAGTGTCCCGAGCGATCGGCGCGGGCGGCCTCGAGGCTCGCGGGGCTCAGATCCACGCGCTCGCCCAGTCGTGCGCGCAGCCGCGCCACCACGGCGTCCGCGCCCGAGGACCCCTCGACGCCCATGCGCTCAGTCCAGCGCGCGTCGACCGGCGACGAGGCCCGCGGCGACGGCGACCACGCCGAAGCCGAGACCGATCCACGTCTGCCCCAGAGACCACCAGGCGATCGTGACGCCCGCGTAGACCGCGAGCTCGACAGCGGCACGGAGGAACGGGTGCACCGCCAGCACCGGGCGCGGCGACAGGAACAGCGCCCACACCAGGACGACGACCGCGGGGGCACCGATCGCCGCCACGATGTTCCAGGGCAGGGACCACGCCACGAGACCCCAGAGGACCAGCGACCCCACGGCGACGAGGAGGATCACCACGCGGACGATGTCGAGAGGGGTGACGCGGGCCGTCATGCCCGCAGCGGGCGCGGTCGACGGTGTGGCGGACATGGTCTCCATCCTACCGCCGGACGGATCGGCCGCAGACGCGGCCGCGGGGTAACGGGGATGAGCTCTGCGTCACGGGTCCGTGGTGCGCACGGCCGCGGGCAGCGCCGAGAGCGTCGCGGGTGTCTCCACGGATCCTGCGGGCGCCGGCTCGCCGGTGAGCGCCGGCGTCTCGGCGTCCTCCGGCGGGTCGTCCGCGGGCACCGCCGGGGCCGGCTCCGCGACCTCGGGCTCCTCGACGGGAGCCGCGGGCTCGGGGTCCGGGGCGATGAGAGCGGGCGGATCCACCGGCACGGTGTCCTCGGCCGGTGCGGCCGGCGGGACGGTGTCCTCCACCGGGTCCGACGATGCCGGATCCGGCGCGGGAAGCGGGGGCTCGTCCGTCGTCTGTCCCTCGGAGCCCGGGCCGGTCTCCTCCGTCGGCGGCGTGGTCGGCTCGGCTCCTCCCCATCCGGCGAGGGCGAGCAGCCGCGACAGGGTCGTCACGGTCGGCGGTCCCTGCTCCTCACCGTGGGTGTACCGGAGATCCACCTGAGCGTTGACCAGAAGCTGGAGGAGGCTGGGACGCAGCGCGACGGATCCGGTGCCGTCCTCGCCGAGCACGGTCGAAGAGGTCCCCGCGGTGCGGCCGTCGATGTACGGCTGCACTGTCGCGCCCGGGGCGCCGGACACCGTCACGGTGATGTGCGTCACGATGTCGAGGTCCAGGGCGACCGACGCGGACACGATGGTCGGTGAGCCGTCGGGAAGGCCCGGATCGGGCGTCGGTGTCGGGGTGGGCGTCGGCTCGGGCGTCGGCTGCGGGTCCACCGTGGGTGTGGGCGTTGGTGTCGGAGTCGGCTCAGGCGTCGGGGTCGGCGTGGGCGTGGGCTCCGGCGTCGGAGTCGGCTCAGGGGTCGGCGTGGGCTCAGGCGTCGGCGTCGGCGTCGGCTCAGGCGTGGGCGTCGGCGTGGGTGTGGGCGTCGGCTCAGGGGTCGGCGTGGGTGTGGGCGTCGGCGTCGGGGTCGGCGTGGGCTCAGGCGTCGGCGTCGGCGTCGGCTCAGGCGTCGGCTCGGGCTCGGTGGGTTCGGGCGACGGGTCCACCGGTGGTTCGGAGGGCTGTGGCACCGGAGGCGCCGGATTGGGCGCGGGGGTCGGTCCGGTCGGGACGGGGAGCGGTAGCGTCGGGCGCAGGAAGGGTGGGTCCGTCGGGCGGATCCGATCGTGCGGCCGGTCCGGAGACGGCGTCGGCTCCACCACGATCGACTTCGTGTTCGTGGCGGAGGGGTCGTCGGGACCGACCTCGGCCACGATTCCGGCCGACCCCTGCTGACCGGCAGAGGGCTGGGACGTGGAGCTGGGATCGGCCACCAGCGCCGGAACGACCGCCGAGGCCACGATGGCTCCGGCCACTACGAGTGCCGCCGAGCCCACGCCGACCAGCGCGCCGAGCCCGGAGACCACGCCGCCGCCGGAACCGGCTCCACCAGCACCGCCGCCGGCTCCTCCGGCGCCACCGCCCGTTCCGCCGGCTCCTCCGGCTCCACCAGCACCGCCGCCGGCTCCTCCGGCTCCTCCGGCGCCACCGCCCGTTCCACCGGCGCCCCCAGCTCCTCCGGCACCCGCGCCGCTTCCGCTGGCAGCGGCGCCGACTGCGGTCGAGCCGGCCACGACTGCGCCTTCGACGACGCCGGACGGCATGGCCGCAAGAGCGGTCAGCGGGGCGGAGCCGTTCTGCAGCGTCGCGAGGTACGCCCCGGCACCGGATACGCCGAGCACGAGCGGCAGGAGGACGAGCGCGAGCCGGTGCGAGACGTCCTTCGCTTCGGCGGCGACGATCATGCAGCGCGCGCATTCGTCGAGGTGGAGCTCCAGCTTGCGGCGATCCCGTGTGCCCAGGTTGCCGCGCGAGTACGCACCGAGGCGCTCGATCGTCCACTCGCAGGCCGAGCCCGGCTCCGCCGAGCGCAGGTGCGCCTGGATCCAGGCCTCGCGCAGGCCCTCGCGGGCGCGGAACGCGAGCTGCGAGGTCGCGCCGGCGGACATGCCCAGCAGCGGAGCGATCTCCGCGGGCTTCATCTGCTCGATCTCGGAGTACCAGAGCACTTCCTGCCAGCGGGTGGGAAGGCTGCGGAACGCCTGAGCGGTGAGGCTGCGGTCGAGCGCATCACTGGCGGCCTGGTCCGTGGTGCTCGGATCGGGGACCCGGTCGAGCTCGTCGATCGCCGACTCCCGCTTGGCACGCCCCCAGTTCGCCGCGGTGTTGCGGATGCTGGTGAACAGGTAGGCGCGGAAGGACCCCGTGGGGCCTCCGCCCTTGCGGATGGTCTGGAAGATGCGGGCGAAGGACTCCTGGACCAGGTCGTCGGCGTCGAAGGCCGACGTGATCGAATGGGCGACCGCGATCCCGGATCGGTGGTGGCGTCGCCACAGCTCCGCGTAGGCGTCGGCGTCGCCCGAGCGGGTACGGAGGATGAGGTCCGCGTCGCTGGGCGCGTCGGCGCCCTCGGGGCGGGCCGGAGGAGTGTGGTTCTGGTCGGTCATGGAGTGTTTCTCACGTCGGATGGGTGCGCTCTCACAGGAAGAGACACGCGAACCCTCGTTCCATCACGCGGACTCCCCATTCTTCACCCTCAGCCTGAGAAGGGCCAGTGCACGGTGCGGATTTCCTGCGGTCCCGTCGAGGGTGCCCCGGGTGCTCGAAAAACTCGTGGAGAAAAATCTCAGAACCCGCGTAATGAATCCGAGGAACGCGCATCTCATTGGTCAGAGACAGCCTGCGTCCCCACCGGGGGGCGGAGACGCACGGCAGCCGGCGGCGGGGAAATCCGCCGGTCAGGCGGGCTCGGGAGCCTCGGGGGAGGAGTTCCCGAGCCCCCTTCTCTGCACAGGGGGAGAAGGAGGTCGCCGCACTGGGGGCGGCGACCTCCCCGCTCCCTCCTCCGCGGAGCCGGATCATCCGCGCGCGATCGGACCGCCGGTCCACACCCGCGCGACGTCGAGATCGGACGTCAGGAGGACGGCGTCGGCGGTGAGGCCCGGCGCGAGCGCACCGAGCGCGTGACCGACGCCAATCGCACGGGCCGGCGTCTCGGTCAGGGCGCGGATGGCCTCCGTCAGCGGCACGCCCGCCTCGACCGCGCGTCGCAGCGCGACGTCCTGAGTGAGGGTGGAGCCGGCGATCGAGCCGCTGTCGACGCGAGCCACGCCGTCCCGCACGGTCACATGCAGGGCACCGAGCATGTAGTCCCCGTCCGCGGAACCGGCCGCAGCCATGGCGTCGGTCACGAGGGCGACCCGTCCGGGCGCCTCGTCGAACACGAGCTTGATGACATGCGGGTGCAGGTGGATGTTGTCCGCGATCGCCTCGAGGACCACGCGCGGATCGGCTGCCGCCGTCAGCACGGGACCGGGCTCGCGGTGGTGGACCGGGCGCATGGCGTTGAAGGCGTGGGTCAGGATCGTGGCACCCGCGTCGAACGCCGCCCGCATGGTGTCGTCGTCGGCATCGGTGTGGCCGACGGCAGCGGCGGCGCCGCCGGCGACGATGCGGCGGATCGCCTCGAGTCCTCCCGGAAGCTCGGGGGCGATCGTGACCTGACGGATCGTGCCGCGCCCGGCTGCCAGCAGACGTTCGACGTCGGCGGCCTCGGGCTCGCGCAGCAGGTCCGGGGAGTGCGCACCCTTGTGCCCCGGGTCCAGGAACGGCCCCTCGAGGTGGGATCCGAGCAGATCCGGCTCCTCCTCCATCAGGTCCGCGATCGCCGCGGCGCGTTCGGCGAGCTCGTCGAGCGTGGCGGTGACGAGGGAGACGACCGCGCGGGTGGTCCCGTGAGCGCGATGGACGGCGCGTGCGGTGCGGATGGCGTCGGCGCCGTCGTCGAACGCCGCGCCGCCGCCGCCGTGGCCGTGGATGTCGACGAAGCCCGGGACGAGGAGGGCGCCCGGTCCCGCCGTCTCGGCGGCGTCGACGACCCGGTCCGCGGGTGTCCAGTCCGTGCCGGCGCCGAGCGCCGTGACCCGTCCGTCGTCGAACCGGACCCAGGCGTCCTCGGTGATCGACCCGCCCGAGACCAGTCGGGCCCCGTGGACGACGAGCGAGCCGGCGATCGAGCTCTCGGTCACGCCGCCGGCCATTCGATCTCCTCCGTCGCGTGGTATCCGATCCCGCTCGCGGCCCAGCCGGCGGCCAGCCCGGCCACACGGTCGCGGAACGACTCCCACGTCCGCTCGGTCCCGTCCGAGGCCGACCAGGCGATCTCCGCGATCGCGGAGACGCGCGGGAAGACCAGTCGGTCCGCGTCCTCGATGGTCCGCACCGTCTCGGTCCACAGCGGCGCCTCCACCCCGAGGACACCGGTGTCGGGGATGCCCGGGACGATCGCGGTGGGCTCCCACGAGTAGGCCGTCCGCAGGTCGATGAGTCCGGCCCAGTCGAGTCCGAGGGGGAAGTCGGGGGTGTACTTCATGTCGAGATAGGTCACGTTGGACGGCGACATGATCAGCGCGCCGCCGCGCTCGACGAAGTGCGCCGCCTCCTCCGCATGCGTCCCGCGCGGAGTGGTGTTCCCCCAGTACTGACCGACCGTGCCCTCGGCGATGCCGTCGGCGGCACCGACCTCGTGCCAGGCGACCGGGGTCTTCCCGGTCTCCACGACGAGGGTGGTGGCCCGCTCGACGAAGTACGCGAAGTCCTCCGCGGAGGTGCCGAGGGACTCGTCTCCGCCGATGTGCAGATACGGGCCGGGAGTGATCTCGGCGAGCTCCGTGAGGACGTCGCGCACGAAGCCGTAGGTCCGCTCCTCGCGGATGCGGACCGAGGAGTGCCCGACTCCCCAGCCGAGGTACGGCTCGCCCGCGACGGGCAGGGGCTGGCCGAGCCGCTCCGAGTCGGCGAGCAGGCCGTCGTTCATCACGGGGGCCTCGACGAGCTCAGGATAGGCGACGCCGATCGCGTGCGTGTGTCCGGGCAGGTCGATCTCCGGCACGACGATCATGTGCCGTGCCGCGGCGTACTCGACGATCCGGCGGTAGTCGTCCTTCGTGTAGAAGCCGCCCGGGTCCCCGCCCGCCGACGTCGAGGCCGCCCGCTCGGTCAGCAGCGGCCAGGAGTCGATGTGAATGCGCCAGCCCTGATCGTCGGTGAGGTGCAGATGCAGCGCGTTGTACTTCAGGGCGACGGCCCTGTCGATGTAGCGCTCGACGTCCTCGACGCCGAAGAAGTGGCGGGCGACGTCCAGCATCACGCCGCGGTAGCCGAAGCGCGGGGCGTCCTCGATCTCGACGACCGGGACGACCCAGCCCTCACCTGTCTCCTGCAGCAGCTGGAGCAGGGTGCGCGTCCCGTAGAACAGGCCCGCGGCGTCGTGTCCGATGACTCGGACGCCGTCGGTCACCGACAGGACGTAACCCTCCGGCGACGACACCGCGGGGTCGATCGCGAGGACGACATCGCCGGCGATCTCGCCGCGGCCAGGGGCGAGGTCGGTGTACGCACGCAGTTCAGCGCGCAGCATTTCCGCCGCCGCGGCATCACCGGTGATGCGGGCGGGATCGAAGGCCACGACGCCTTCTCCTCGCTGGACGACGGACGGGTAGGGGACCAGGGGCAGCGGATCAGGCAAGACCATGAACAAAACCTACCCCGGGCAGGCCCGCGGAAGCGAGCATCGATGTCCTGCACCGAAGCGTCGTCCGGCCCCGGTCGCGTCACCGTCCGGCCGCTGAGGCCGGACCGTCGCCCGTACGGGGCCGCCGCCGGAGCAGCGGCGGGACGAGCGCCCAGAGGATCGCTCCCGCAGCGAGGAAGGCGGGGATCCACCACGCGCCGATCAGCGTCTCCCACGGGCGGGGCTCCGATCCGGCGGGCACCGTCCCGGAGGACGTCCGGGTGGGCTCGGCCGCGACGATGCGTTCCGCGTGCACGAGGAGGCGATGCGAACCCACGCCGATCGGCGTGCAGGTGAGCAGCGTCAGGAGGTCCTGCCCGTCCTCCACGCGGAGCGAGCGGGTGTCGTCGGGCCGGACCGTCTGGGTCCCCGTGACGCGGTACTGAAGGTGGCGCCCCGCGACGTCGACGGTGATGATGTCCCCGACCCGGGCAGCGTGGATCGGGTCGAACAGGGCCGCGTACGGCGCCCCGGAGTGCGCGGTCAGCACGCTGTGCGTCCCCGCTCCGCCGACCGGGAGACTGCTGCCGAAGAGATGTCCGACGCCCTTGCGCAGCACGTCCTGATCCGTGCCGAGGGAGACGGGAAGATCGACGCCCAGGCGTTCGTAGCGGACCCGCGCGACCACGCCCGCGGCCCCGACATCGAGCTGCCGGAAGTACTCGGCGGGATCCAGCCCCGGCGCGGTGCTCGCGGTGCTGTAGGGATCACGCACGCGCCCGGTGGGGAGCGCGGCGTTGTAGGCGTCCGCGTCGGCGAGCAGGGAGGCACGGCTCTCATCGGGCGCGGCCGCGAGGTGCTCGGTGTACTGCGCGTTGGCGTGGGCGTGCTGGAGACCGGAGAACCAGTCGGCGGCCGTCGGATACAGCAGCAGGCCCGTCGCTGCGAGCCCGCCGAGCAGGATCAGCAGGTTGATCGCCGAGAAGCGGCGCGCACGGGCGGTGGGCATACGGGATCCTTCGGGTCGGTGTCGCGGAGAGGAGAACAGAACGCGGTCGACGGTTCCGCGGCGGAGGGAGGACGTCGCGGAACCGTCGGCCGGGCATCAGGCCTCGCGGGTCGCGCGACGGCGGATCACGGCGAGCACGATCACGGCGCCGAGGAGCACGGCTCCGGCGCCGAGCACGCCTGCGGTGCCGGCGAGACCGGTCTGCGGGAGCAGGAACCCGCCATTGTGTGGGACGTTCTCCACGGTCACGGTGATGCGCTCCGGGTCGTCGCTGGTGACATCGACCTTCACCGGCTCGGCCAGCAGCTCGTATCCCTTCGGGGCCTGAGTCTCGGCGATCCAGTAGGAGCGCCAGTCTGCGTCGCCGGGCTGGAGCTGACGACCGTCGGCGAAGTCGGAGTAGCGCAGGCCGCGGATGACCGCGCGTCCGTCGGCGCCGGTGGTGAACTCGGTCTGCCCGTCGATCTCCAGCGGGTTGTTCCCCGAGCGGGCGTCCGCCTCGGAAAGGAACACCTGGAAGACGGCGCCCTCCAGCATCGTGGCGGTGTTGTCCGCGTCCACCTTCTCGATGACGAGCGCGCCCCATTTGGTCTCGACCGGCGGGGTGACGACCGGGCCGCCGGGCTCGCCGGGCTCGATGTCGAACGAGGCCTCGTTCGGGTAGATGACGGCCTCGTTGGCGATCACGCCGGTGCTGTTCGCGCGGGTCGTGATGACGGCCTGGACCTGGGCGGAGCCGGCGGAGGCCGCGATGACCATGCGCCCGGTCTCGGTGAACTCGATCACCACGGTGTTCGTGTCCTCCGTGAAGGAGACGGTGTAGTGGATGCGCTCGCGCAGCGGCGCGTCGTTGGTCAGCGTGACCTCGGTGCGGACGTGGTCCAGACGCGGGTCGAGCGTGTCGGCGATCCGGTAGCCGTCGATGACGTCGACGTTCGGGATGTCGCCGAGGATCGTGAAGACGACGTCGTCGCCGGCCACGACCGCCTCGGAGTCGCGCACGGTCTTCTCACCGCCGGTGACGGCGTTCTTCGGGTAGACATGCACGTCGTACATCCACGAATCGCGGTTCTCCGGATCCGTCAGCGGCAGCGTCACCAGGAACGGCTTGCCCATCGTCACGCCGGCCGGGGCACTGGTCTCGGAGACGAGGTACAGCCCGAGCGCAAGCCCGGAGAAGATCGCGTCACCGGCGGCGTCGGTGGTCTTCACGATGCCCGGCTGCTCCGCGCGTGCGGCGGCCTCATCCGGGGTGAGCGCGGCGGCGTCCTGCCAGCCCTCGTTCGTGGTGAGGTCGATGCCGGAGACCCTCTGCACGGTGAAGTCGACGCCGGCGAGCGGAGTGAGGCCGGAGGTGTCGTGCGGGCGGCCGTCCGCACGGGCGCCGGACTGCTCGGGCTGGACGAACTTGTGGATGTTCAGCGTGGCGGTCGCGTCGCGGTCGATGTCGACGACGTGCGCGGCGTGGGCGGCGGGCGCCAGCGCGGCGCTGCCGAGCGTGAGGCCGAGCACGGCCGCCGCGACGGCGGCGGCTCGTCGGCGGAACGGGGTGGTCATGGGATCTCGCTTTCGTCGGGCGTGTGCGGTGGTGGTACGCCCGGGCGCATCTGCGCCCGGGCGGGCTTGAGGGGCGGCGTTCAGCCGCGGTGTCGGTCCGCGCGGCGGGCCAGGATGATCCCGGCCAGCACCGCCAGGAGCACCAGGCCCGTCACCGTGAACGCTGCGGTTCCGGTGCCGCCGGTCTGCGGAAGCTCCGGCGCACGGGCCGGCGTGTGGTGGATGGTCTCGCAGGGCGCCTCGCGGGTGCAGGTGTCGGGCGGGGTGGTGCTGTGCCCCCAGGCGACGTTGCGCAGCGTCCGGGCCCAGGCGTCCTCGTGCACGATCACGCGGTAGCGGAGCACGGCCTCCTGACCGGCCGACACGGGGAACGCGGCGGTGGCGAGCACGCCGTCCGCGGGGTCCGCGACCCGGAGCGGCGCGGCGTCGCCGATCGTGAGGGTCGCGGATCCGGCGACGAAATCGGCCGACGCCAGCACGTCCGACAGGTCGTCGGTGAGACGCGCGTCGGGGACGATTCCGTGCACACCCGTGGCCGTCACCGTGTAGTCGACGGCGTCGCCGGGGAAGACCTCGCCGCCGGCGACCGGATCGGCCGTCTTGGACACGGTCCACGCCGGGACCTCCACCGGGTTCTCGGTGCAGGCGACGGCGTCCTCGCAGTCCGGCGTCTCCGTCCCGGTCCGAATGACGAGATTGCGCAGCACTCGGTCGCCGAGAGCGTCGGCGTCCTTCACCGTCACGCTGTAGTGCACGTCGGCGCTCGCCGCGGCGGGGAGCCTGCCGGAGACGCGGAGGCGGTCCCGATCGAGCTCCGCGACGAGCGGGGCGTCCGCGCGGATCGGGTCGGGCCCCAGGATCGCGTCGTCGAGGACGTCCGAGAGCAGGTCGGTGTGGTCCACGTCGACGGGCACACCGGCGGGGTTCTGGAAGTGCAGCGTGTACTCCACGCGCTGTCCGGGCACCACGGCCGTGCCGCTGTCGGGAGTCGCCCTCTTTGTGACGGCCACGTCGGGACGCGGCGAGTTCGTGAACACGCACTCGAGGGCGCGGTCGGCGCCCGGCTGCTGCGTCGGGATCGTCAGCGTGAAGGCCGATCCGTCGCCCTCCGCCAGCGTCTCGCCGGTGTCCTCGTCCCGGCAGAGCCAGGTCGCGTCATAGGCGTCGAGGCCGCGGGAGCCGGTGCCCGCCTCGGACAGGGTGTACTCCTCGCCGGGAGCGACCGGGACGGCGCCCGCCTCCGCCTGCTGCCTCCCCGGACGGTCGCCGGTGGTCGTCGCTTCGGCGACGGGACGCTCCGCGTCGTGCGCGGGGGCGATCGTGAGACGGAACTGGTCGGCGGCGTCGGCTCGCGTGATCACGTCCTTGCGCAGCGTCAGTACGGTGGAGGTCGCCGGATCCGGGGCTGTCGGCGGCTCCGGATCGACGGGCGGCTCCGGATCGGGGTTGCACTCGAACGGCTCCTCGACGAACGGATAGTTGTGGTGCTCGGCGCCCTCTCCGGCGAGGCGCAGAGTGCCGTTGGTGAGCAGGCGCCCGTTGGTGCTGGCCGTGACATCGACGGTGGGGCGGGAGTGGTCCGCGCCGACGCCGGGGACCAGGATGCTCCCGAGGATCTCCGAGCTGCCGCCGAGGGTCACCTGGGTGGCGTCGACGAAGTTCCAGATCGTGCGCTGCGCGACGCGGCCGAAGCCGCTGACGCCCTGGCCGACGACGTCCACCCGGGCGCCGTCCTCACTGAACTGGTAGGGAGCCCAGTTCGCCGTGGCGCCGTGGACGTTCACGATGACCGTCGCGTCGTCGGCGATCCCGGTGAACTCGATCTCGTCCGGCAACTGATCCGCGTTCAGGGCGAACACCTCGCGGGCGGCGCCGGTGCCCTCGAAGTTCACGCCGTGCATGACCTTTCCCGTCGTCGGCAGCTGCGCGTAATCCGCGGAGGTGCGGCGCAGCAGATCGCCGTAGGAGGCCCAGGCGGCGGTCGCGGCGGATCCCATCTCGTCCTGGACGCCGGAGCGGAAGTCGTAGGCGGAGCTCGGGAACGCGGGGCTCAGGGCGCCCCCGACCCGAACGGGGCCGCCGGCGACGCCGAGGGTGCTGCGCGTGGTGACGCTGAGGTCACCCCCGACGGCGAGGGCGGGGTGCCCGCCGCCGGGGGTGACGTGGGATCCGACCCCGACGACGCCGAGATCGATCCGGCGGGCGCGGTCGGGCGCCACGTGCAGGTCCCGACCGACGACGACGAGTCCCTCGACCTCGGCCCGGTTGCCCGTCAGGATCAGGTCGGAACCCGCGTACACGGCGACGTTGTTGTCCACGACGGGGCGATTGCGGTTGTCCGGGCTGGGGAGCTCGCCGATCGTGCACTGTCCGATGAACGGGGCGGGGCTGGGGGACTCCGCCCCGTTCTGGCCGCTGAGCCGAGGAGTGTCCTCCGCCGTGGGGGACGGCGCGGCGATGCCCAGACCGAGGGCGGAGATCGCCGCCGCGGAGACGGCGGTGATCAGGGCCTTCGGAGCAAGGGGCATCGGAGAGTCCTCAGATCGGGTGGGACGGCCGCGGGTTTCGCGAACAACACCGATACTGACGTATATACCTGAGTATATACTGAAAGATGGTAGCCTTCCGGTGCCGACTCTCTCCCCTTCTTCCCCCGATCCGAGGAGAATCCGATGCCCCGCGACACCCGAACCTTCGAC
Organism: Microbacterium resistens; assembly: GCF_021172025.1. Taxonomy (NCBI): domain Bacteria; kingdom Bacillati; phylum Actinomycetota; class Actinomycetes; order Micrococcales; family Microbacteriaceae; genus Microbacterium; species Microbacterium resistens. The sequence continues at coordinate 1,832,003 of NZ_CP082781.1, read as the reverse complement.
GAACGCCGGCAGGCCATGGCGGAGGCGGCCGGCACCCTGTTGCGCACGGAGGGGCCCGGTGCCGTCACGCATCGCCGGGTGGCGACCGCGGCAGGGATCCCGGTCGGATCGGCCAACCACATCTACCGGACGCAGTCGGAGCTGTACCTCGCAGCGGTCGAGTTCGCGGAGGAGGAGCGCTACCGGACGGCGGCGGAGGTCGTGGCGGGGCTCCCGGACCGCATCGACGATCCCCGCGAGACCGCGCGGCTATTGATCACGGCGTGGTACTCCCCGCCCGCGCCGGAGTTCCTCGTGGAACGGCGGATCGAGCCGATGCTGCTTGCGTCGATGGATCCGCTCACGCGCCCGGCCATGCTCCGCGGCATGGCGCGGATCGCGCCGCTCCTGCAGACGATCCTCGAGCGGGCGGGGTTGGGGAGCACGGCGGTCTCCGACCTTCTGCCCTCCTTGACGCTGGGAGCCATCACCTTCGCCGCGACGACGGAGACGGACGACGCGATGTCCCTCGCGGTCGACACGCTCGCACGCCTCATCGAGGCATTGAGGAAGGTACCGGGCGCGTCCGAGCGATGACCCTTCCCGGGGAGCCGCGAAGCAGGTGGCGCTCTCGATCGGACAGGGCGGCGACCGGCGAGTGGCCGACGCCCGATCTGCACATCGAGTCCCGATTTGCACATGGTTGCGCGCCGGTTGGTGTGCAGATCGGAGCAACATGTGCAGATCGGGGGAGGGGGCGCCTCCGTCCGCACGGTGTGGGCAGACGGGCGGCGGACTCGGGGCGTTCCGCTATGCTCGTGAGCGTCGCGACTGGCGTCTGGGTGGGGCACCACCGGGGAGCGACCGTTACGGATTCGACCGCGCGCCTGGGCCGATGAGGTGTTCCGACACGTCCGCTCCCGCGGGCGCTCACCAACCGACCGATCCGTCATCAAAGGAGAACGCCATGACCGACTCGTCCTTCAACGCCCGCCTTTCCGAGGTCGATCCCGAGATCGCCGAGGTCCTGGACCGCGAGCTGAAGCGTCAGCAGACCTTCCTCGAGATGATCGCGTCCGAGAACTTCGTGCCCGTCTCGGTGCTGCAGTCGCAGGGCTCGGTGCTGACCAACAAGTACGCCGAGGGCTATCCGGGCCGTCGCTACTACGGCGGCTGCGAGGAGGTCGACGTCGCCGAGGAGCTCGCGATCGCCCGTGCCAAGGCACTGTTCGGCGCCGAGTTCGCCAACGTCCAGCCGCACTCGGGCGCCACCGCGAACGCAGCCGTGCTGCACGCCATCGCCCGCCCCGGCGACACCCTGCTCGGCCTCTCGCTCGACCAGGGCGGCCACCTGACCCACGGCATGAAGATCAACTTCTCGGGCCGGCTGTACGACATCATCGCCTACGGCGTGAACCCCGAGACCTCGACCATCGACATGGACGAGGTGCGGCGCCTCGCCATCGAGCACAAGCCGAAGGTCATCATCGCCGGTTGGTCGGCCTACCCCCGCACCCTCGACTTCGCCGCGTTCCGCGCGATCGCCGACGAGGTCGGGGCCCTCCTCTGGGTCGACATGGCGCACTTCGCCGGTCTCGTCGCCGCCGGCCTGCACCCGAACCCGGTGCCGCACGCCCACGTCGTCTCGTCGACCGTGCACAAGACGATCGGCGGTCCCCGCTCGGGATTCATCCTCACCAACGACGCCGACATCGCGAAGAAGATCAACTCGGCCGTCTTCCCCGGCCAGCAGGGCGGCCCGCTCATGCACGTGATCGCCGCCAAGGCGACCGCGTTCAAGATCGCCGGCACCCCGGAGTTCAAGGAGCGCCAGGAGCGCGTGCTGCGCGGTGCGGCGATCATCGCCGACCGCCTCTCGCAGCAGGACGTGAAGGACGCCGGCATCTCCGTGCGCTCGGGCGGCACGGACGTGCACCTCGTGCTCGTCGACCTGCGCGATGCCGAGATCGACGGCAAGCAGGCCGAGGACCTGCTCCACGAGATCCACATCACCGTCAACCGCAACGCCGTGCCGAACGACCCGCGTCCGCCGATGGTCACGTCGGGCCTGCGCATCGGCACCCCGGCGCTCGCCACCCGCGGTTTCGGCGACGCCGAGTTCACCGAGGTCGCCGATGTCATCGCCCGGGCTCTGCAGCCCGGTGCCGACCTGGATGTGCTGCGAGCCCGTGTCGACGCGCTGGCATCGGCCTTCCCGCTCTACCCGGACCTGCAGCAGTGACCGCGAGGGTCCTCGACGGCAAGGCGGCGTCCGCCGCCATCAAGGCCGAGCTGACCGAGCGCGTCGCCGCGCTGAAGGCGAAGGGCGTCACCCCGGGGATCGCGACGGTCCTCGTCGGCGCCGACCCCGCGTCCCAGCTCTACGTCGGCATGAAGCACCGCCAGTCCGAGGCGGTCGGGATGAACTCGATCCAGCGGGAGCTTCCCGCGGACGCGACCCAGGCCGAGGTCGAGGCGCTGATCGACGAGCTCAACGCGGACCCGGCGTGCCACGGGTACATCGTGCAGCTGCCGCTGCCGAGGCACCTGGACACCGACGCGATCCTGGAGCGGATCGATCCGGAGAAGGACGCCGACGGACTGCACCCGACCAACCTCGGACGGCTCGTGCTGAACGTCAACGGCCCGATCCACACGCCGCTCCCGTGCACGCCGCGGGGCGTGATCGAGCTGCTGTTGCGCAACGACTATGACCTGAAGGGCAAGCACGTCGTCGTCGTCGGGCGCGGGGTCACGATCGGGCGTTCGATCGGGCTGCTGCTCACCCGGCGCGAGCTCAACGCGACGGTCACGCTCACGCACACCGGCACGGTCGACATGCCGCGCTACCTGCGCGAGGCCGACGTCATCGTGGCCGCCGCGGGCGTCAAGCATCTGATCCGGGCCGAGGACGTCAAGCCCGGAGCGGCCGTGCTCGACGTGGGCGTCACCCGCGAACGGGACCCGGAGACGGGGAAGGACCGGGTGTTCGGGGATGTCGCCCCCGACGTCGCGGAGGTGGCGGGCTGGATCTCGCCGAACCCGGGCGGCGTCGGTCCGATGACCGTGGCGCTGCTGATGACGAACGTGGTGGAGGCGGCGGAGCGCACGCTCGACGCGTGAGCCGGCGCCGTCGCGCGCGGATCACGTGGCGGCGCGGACATCGCTTCGACGGGCTCAGTGACCGGCTTCGATGGTCTCTGAGCCCGTCGAAGGGCTTTCGGAGCGCTGCCCGCGCGCAGATCAGCCGAGCTCGTCGAGCATCCGTCGCTGCTCGGGGGTGAGTCCGTCGTCGAGCTCCGCGCGACCCTGCGTCCGTGCGGCGTGGTCGGCGGCCGACGGCGGGGCCTGCGCCGGTGCGTTCGCCTGGGGGCCTGACATCCCTCCGCGGCCCAGGCGTGCGCCCGCGGCGTCGTACAGCTCGCCCGCCTTCGCCTCGACGCGGTCGTCGATGGCGTCGTACACGACCCAGGCGATGAGCAGGATCAGCGGCGGGAGGACATAGCCCCAGAACCACCCGCGCACGTGCACACCGCTGAACCAGACGGTGAGGATCCAGACGACCAGCTCCACCGCGAAGACGAGGGCGTACTGCACGGCCTTCTCCCCGGCGCGGGAGCGCGTGCGGGAGGATCGCGCCGCGGCGTTGCGGAACACACGGGTCAGCAGCGGCTTGACCGCGAGGGCGGCGGCGGTGAGCACGACTCCGGCCCACAACGCGTGCCATCCGACCGAGACGGTGGGCATGAGCCACCCGATCACCAGCAGGACGACGACGGTGAAGACGTACAGGGAGGCGATGCGCACGACCCATTTCCTCATCCGCCCAGCGTGGCACACGCGGCGTGATCAGGGAACCCGTCCCGTTCTGCGAACGGCCTCGTGCGATGCGTCAGCGACCGGGGTGGGCGGCGGCGATCCCGTCGAGGACCGCCTCGTAGACCGGGTCGGGGGAGACGTGGTGCGGGGTGATCCCGGCGAGCTCCAGGCTCACGGCTCCGTGGACCTGCGCCCACACGGCGATCGTCGCGCGGAGGTCGGCCTCCGGGGACGGGGTCGCGGTGCCGAGGAGCGTACGCGCGAGGGGGAGGAGCGCGCCGAGGGAGACCGCGGGGTCGACGCCCTCGTGCGCGGCGGCGAGGGCGCCGCCGAACATGAGGCGGTAGCGCGCCGGGTGCCGCAGGGCCCACGCGCGATAGGCGAGCCCGAGCGCGCGCAGGCCCTCCGGCTCCGCCTCCTCCTGGGCGCGGCCGAACGAGGCGAACGCGTCCTCGACCACGGCGGCGAGCAGCTCGGTCTTCCCCCCGAACAGTGCGTACACCGCGGAGGTCGACGTTCCGGCGGCGCGGGCGATCTCCCGGAGCGACACGCGTTCCGGTCCCTCCTTGTCGACGAGCTCCGCGGCCTCCTCCAGGAGACGGCCCCGCAGCGCGGCGTCGTGTGTGGATGGTCTTGCCATGAGGTCCATCGTATCGTAACGTCGTTTTATAACAACGTTACGGAAGGAGTCGGGAATGACGCAGGTGCACACCGGCCGGTTCACCGCCGCGCCGGACCGTGAGGACATCACGGTCTTCCTCATCGGGATGCGGGCGAACCGATGGTGGGATCTTCCGAGGGTGCTGCGCACGGCGAGCCGGATGGGGCCCATGCTGCGTCACCTGGCCGTTCGCCCCGAAGCGGGGATGCTCGGCGGGCATCAGTGGCTGGGGCGGACGACGATCCTCGTGTCGTACTGGGAGAGCCCGGAGCACCTCCAGCGCTTCGCGGCGGATCGGGATGCGCCGCACCTCGCCGCCTGGCGGGAGTTCATGCGCACGGCGGCGGGCTCGGGGAGCGTGGGCGTGTGGCACGAGACGTACCAGGTGCCGGTCGCCGATCTGGAGACGGTGTACGTGGACATGCCCGCGTTCGGGCTGGCGGCCGCGACCCGGCACACGAAGGTCACCGCCGGGCGCAACACCGCCCGCCAGCGCCTCGGACGCTGATCCCGTCGCACGCAACCGTCGCGCGCGCTCCTGGTGGCGCTGTCGCCGTGACCAATATGCTGGCCCCATCCGCGGACGCTGAGGAGCCCTCATGGAGATCGCCCTGTTCGTCGCCGAGCTGCTGGTGGTCCTCGGCTGCATCGTGATGGGGACGCGCTCCAGCGGCGTGGGCCTCGGTCTCTGGGGAGGGGCGGGAGTCGCGATCCTCGTCTTCGTCTTCCGGGTGCCGCCGGGCTCTCCGCCGGTGGACGCGCTGCTGATCGTGCTCTCCGTCGTGCTGGCCGCCTCCATGATGCAGTCCGCGGGAGGCATCGACTGGATGGTGTCGGTGGCGGCGAAGCTCATCGCGCGCAGCCCCCGTCAGATCACGCTCGTCGCGCCGCTGGTGTCGTTCCTCTTCTCGGTCGGCGCCGGGACCTCGAACATCCTCTACCCGCTGCTCCCGGTGATCCAGGACCTCTCGTACCGCAACGGGATCCGCCCGTCCCGCCCCCTGTCGCTGTCCGTGGTGGCGACCGGCGTCGCGCTGGCCTGCAGTCCGGTGTCCGCTGCGATGGCGGCGATGGTGACCCTCACGGACACCGCCCCGTGGAACTTCGAGCTCGTCGACATCCTCAAGGTCACGATCCCCGCCGCGGTGGTCGGCATCGTGGTGTCGGGGCTCGTGGTCAACCGGCTCGGCAAGGAACTGGCGGACGACCCCGACGTGCAGGCGCGGATCGCCCGCGGCGAGCTCGCGCCGCCGCGACAGGGCGCGGACGAGGTGAAGGCGGACGTCACGGTCACGGCCGCCGGGAGAAACGCGGCGATCATCTTCCTGCTCGGCGTCGCCGTGATCGTCTTCTTCGGCCTGTTCAAGCAGTTCCGACCGCTGGACGCCGACGGCGGACCGGTGAGCATGACCCCGATCATCGAGATCGTGATGTTCGTGGTCGGGACCGTGATCCTCCTCGTCTCCCGGCCCAAGGTCGCCGAGATCCCCACGGTCACCGTCTTCAAGGCGGGCATGGTGTCGGCGATCGCGCTGTTCGGCCTCGCGTGGCTGACCGACACCTTCCTCGGCGCCCACACGGCGCTCATCGCGAACGGCGTGGGCGGCCTCGTCAGCGCCGCGCCGTGGATCTTCGCTCTCGGTGTGTTCCTCGTCTGCGTGCTCACGACGAGCCAGTCCACCGCGACGAGGACGATCGTGCCGATCGGGCTCGCCGCGGGGATCCCGCTCGGGCTGCTGTCGGGCATGTGGGCCGGCGCGTTCGCCGGCATCTACCTGCTGCCGACCAACGGATCCCAGATCGCCGCCGCGAACTTCGACACGTCCGGGACGACCAAGCTCGGGACCAAGCTCGTGGACCACTCGTTCTTCGTCCCCACCCTCGTGCTGGCGGTGACGACGATCGGCTTCGGCGCCCTGTTCGGGGTCCTCTGGGGCGGGTGAGGCCAGCCCCGTTCTCTCCGGCCGATCGGGGTCGACCCGCCCGGACGCCGACCCGGTGGGAGTCAGCCCTCCCGGTAGAGGTCCCAGGCGCGACGGCACGCGTCCGCCACGGCGTCGACGTGCGCGGGGTCCTCCTCGACCCAGTCGTCGCCCGGACGATGCAGCAGCTCCGTGGCCGCGGCTCCCAGCAGGTACTCGCGGAGGAACTCCGCCTGCACGGCGTCCAGCGCGAGGCCGGCCGCGGCAGCCGGCGCCGCCAGCTCGCGGAACCGCGCCCCGGCCGCACGGATCTCCTGGCTGCCCAGGTACGGCCGGTTGAGCGACACGTCCTCGGGGCTGCCGACCGGGAATGCGCGCCGATGCGCCTGCGCGAGCGCGCGCAGGTGCTCGGGAGCCATCGTGGGCGGATCCGACGGGTCCGCGCGCGCCTCGCCGCGCTCGTCGCCCCGGTTGGACAGCGCGACCACGCGCGGGAGGCGGTCCTTCTCCTCGCGGGGCACGTTCACGGCCCCGTCGGGCGTGGTGGTGGTGTTCATGGTGTCGTGGAAGGAGAGCCGCGTGAACCGGCCGCCGGTCGTGAGGCGCCGCGACACGATCCGCTCGGTCAGCTCGTCGCGGATCCGCTCGTACACGCCCAGGCCGCGCTCCGCGACCTCGACGAACGCGTCGATCAGACGCCGACGCTCCTCCTCGGCCTCGGGGACCTCCAGGATCGGGAAGAACGAGAACGTGACGGGGCGGATCGCGTCGACGCCCGTCAGGTCGACGGGCTGCCAGGGCCCCGCCTCCGTCGTCCGGGCGATCGCCGCCGTGAGGTCGGCGCCGGGATCGGCCGGCCGCGGGCGGTTCGGGTCCCGCACCAGCCGCGGGTGGGGGTTGATCACGGCGATGGTCCGCGGGTCCTCGGACGCCCACCGCCGGACGATCGCGGCGGTCGCGACGTCGGTGAAGTCGTACTGGAGCCGGCGGGTCAGCGCGGGGGAGAGGAACTCGGCGAGCTCCTCGGGGATCGCCGCCCCCGCGTGCGGGCAGCTCACCAGGAGGTCGGCGTCCGCGATCGCCTGGTCCAGGGTCCGGTGCGCCGGGTCGGCGTAGACCACGATGTCCGACTCGGTGAACGTGCGTCCCGCGGGGATGAGGTCCAGGGTGCCCATGGCGCTCATGCTAGCCAGCGCACGCCGTCGCGCCCAGCGCCGGGAGTCCGCGATGTGGGTCGGCTGCGGCGCGATCCGACCCGGGGCCGCCTCTCAGGCGGGGCTCTGCGCGGCGGCGCCGCCGAGCGTGCTCTCGATGCCGGCGATCCGAGCCTGCTCGTCGAAGCGGAACGTGGCCGATCCCGTCGCGTCGCTGACGACCGCGCCCGAGTAGGCCTCGTCCGTCCACTGCAGGTTCCAGCCCGCCAGTCGCGCCAGATCCCAGACGGACGTGCGGGGATCCGAGGGGGAGACCGTGGAGAGGACGCGGGGGAGGGCGATCACGGCGTCCGCCACCGTCAGCGGAGCGATCGGGGCATCGAGGAGGAACACCGCGCGCGTGCCGCCGCCCACCGGTGCCGAGTAGTACGGCGAGCGGCCGCTGATCTCCACGGCCACCGCGCCGACCTCGTGGGCGGCCGCGTCGATCCAGGCGTCGATGTCCGCGCCGGTGTCGGCGGGGAACGCGAGCTCGGGGCCGCTCAGAGCGGAGAGGCCGTGCGTCGTACCGTAGTCGCGCAGGGCCGAGGACGGACCTGCGGCGTCCCCCTGCGGGTGCGCCCACGCCCACATCAGCGAGCGCGGACCGGGCGCGATCGTGGCGATCAGGTGCGCCCGGGTCACGAGCTGGCGGGACGGGTCCGCGTTCGCGGTGAACGTCAGGGTCCCGGCGGCGAGGTCGGCGTCCCAGCGGTTCTCGCCCAGCGCGTCGGTCGCGGCGACGAGGGCGTCCTGGCGGAGGGCGACGAACAGGGCGGCGCGGTCGGCGAGAGGGGCGAGGGCGTCGAAGCTCATGGCTCCAGTGTTGTCCTCGGAGCTATGAATACGCCAGGGGCCTTGTCCCGAAACCCCCTCTGCTCGCCGAGACCCCCTCTGTCTAGCGCACGGCAGAGGGGGTACCGGCGAGGGAAGGGGGTCTCGGCGCGACGAGGGGGATCACCTCACGAGGGCCTCGGCGGGGCGGCCCATTCGCCATACGCTCGGGACGAGCAGGGTCCCCAGGGCGATCGCCGCGTAGAGAACGGCCGACCACACGAGCACGGTCACCGGATCGGCACGGGTGATCAGCCACCCGTAGACCAGCGTGCCCACCGGCATGACGACGAAGCTGCCGAGCATGTCGTAGCTGGAGACGCGTGAGAGCCGGTCGGCGGGGATGTTCTCCATCATCGCCAGGTTCCAGCCGGTGCTGAACACCTCGTTCCCGATTCCCGCGAGGAACGTCGCCACCACCAGTAGGCCCACCGCGGGGTGCAGCCCGAGCAGGGCGAGGGGGAGGGCGAACGCGGAGATCCCGATCATCCCCCAGCGCAGCGGTCGGCGCAGCGGCGCCCACAGCAGGATCAGCGTCATCAGCAGGACGCCCACTCCCTCGGCGCTGACGACCCAGCCCCAGCCGGCGATCCCGAGCATCGGCTCGTTCTTGGCGATGTAGGGCCCCACCACGCCCCAGGCGCCGGCGTGGATCGCGTTGATCACCATGAACGCCAGCACCACCATCCACAGCCAGGTGTGCCGGCGGAACTCGCTCCATCCCGTGCGGAGGTCGTGGAAGAGGGTCGACCCGCCGGCGTGGGCGGGCGGCGGGAGCCGGACGAGGGCCAGCACGGGGATGGCGACGAGCCAGCCGGCGGCCTGCACCACCATCGCCCACGCCGGCCCGGCGGTCGCGACGAGGATCCCCGCGATCACCGGACCGCCGATGGTCACCGCGGACCGGACGAACGACAGCATCGCGTTCGCCTGCTGCAGGTGCGCCGGCGTCGTGAGCTGAGGGATGAGTCCCTGCATCGCGGGGAGCACGAACGCCGTGGACGCGCCGTTGACCGCGGCGAGCACGGCCAGCAGCGGCACCGTCGCCGTGCCGGAGAACAGGAGCGCGGCCATCGCGCCGACGGTGAGGATGTCGACGACGTAGCAGCCCTGGATGATGAGGGCCCGCGGCAGCCGGTCGGCGACGACCCCGCCGAAGAGCACGAACACGATGTTGCTGACCGTGAACGCCGCGAGCACGATCGAGAGCGACCCGGCGTCGTTGTCGATCTGCAGCACGGCGAACGCCAGGGCGATCGACGACATCGACCCGGTGATCAGCGTGATCGCCCTGGCGAGGAAGAACCATCGGAAGTTGCGGTCCTGGAGGGCCGCGAACCCGCGGATCATCGGCATCCGATCATCCTTGCACGCCGCGCGTTCCGGCTGAGCGAACGCGAGCCGAGTCCGCGTCGCGCCTGCGGGCGGGACGCTAGAGGAGCGGGGTGATGTCCCCCGAGACCTCCTCCGGGTCCGCGCCACGGCGGAACAGCAGCGCGGGCCCGCGATCGGGCGCCACGGCGGCGCCGCCGATCTCGGCCCGGCCGTCGGCGACGCGGATCCAGGTGCCCTCGCGCAGGGCCACCACCGGGCGCTCGTTCTCCTCCAGGTACTCTGCCAGTCGCTGGGCACGGGTCTCGCCGGCGTGCGTCGAGTCCGGGTCCGCGTCCAGGTAGTGGCAGTTGATCTGGAACGGGACGAGGCCCAGCGCGTCGAAGCCCTCGGGGAACACGATCGGCATGTCGTTGGTGGTGCGGATCGAGGGCGCGGCGATGTTGGTCCCGGCGCTCGCGCTGAGGTACGGCCGTCCGGCGGCGGCATGGGCGCGCAGCGCGCGGTCGAGTCCGGTGCGCTTGACGTGCGAGAGCAGGCGGAAGGTGTTGCCTCCGCCGACGAGCACGGCGCCGGCGTCGCGGACCGACGCGGCGGGGTCGGTGCCCTCGTGGACCCCGACGACGCGCACGCCGTGCGGGGCGAAGGCGTCGCGGACCTTGGCGGTGTAGGCGTCGAGATCGGCCAGGGCGTAGCCGACGAAGACGAGCTCGTCGATCCCCGACAGCACGGGCTCCACGGCGTCCCAGGCGTGATCGAGGTACGCGCGCCCGGCGTTGGTGGAGTTGGACAGCAGGAGCAGGTTCATGCGGGGGAGCCCTTCGAGGGGAGGTGCGGGGACAGAAGCTGGCTGATGCGCTGGGCCGTGCGGAGCACCGCGTCCAGGTGCACGCGGATGTCCCCGAGATCCTCCCGCTTGTGCTCGCCGATGCTGACGGAGCCGATCGGCCGGCCGGTGACGAAGACGGGGGCGGCGAGTGCGCGCGTGTTGAGGTCGTACTCGCCCTCGGAATACGCCCAGCCCTGCTCCGCGACCTCCAGCATCTCGGCCTCGATCGCCGCGGCGTCCAGGGCGGTGAGATCGCTGAACTTCGCCAGCGGGCGGTGGTACATGAGCTGCTGGCGCTGCCCGGCGGACAGGAAGGCGAAGTAGGCGCGCGAGGTGGCTCCGGCGTGGGCGGGATACAGCTCCCCGACGAGCGGGTGGTCCCGCATCGGCGAGGTGCCGCCGTCGACCGCCGCGATGCAGCGGACGTACGCGCCGTCGGCGAGGCCGAACACGGCGGTGCGCGAGGACTCGTCGGCGAGGTCCGCCAGCGGGGCCTCGACGAGGGCCGCCATCCCACCCCGGCGCTCCCAGGTGGACGCGATCCGCCAGAGCGCGGCGCCGAGCCGGTAGCGGCGGGTCACGGGGTCGGCGTGCAGGAAGCCACGAGCGGCGAGGGTGCTGAGCAGCCGTTGGGCCGCGGACTTGTCGAGGTCGAACTCGTGCGCGAGGTCCGTCACGCCCCAGTCCGTGCGTCGTCCCGAGAACGACAGCAGCACCGCCAGCGCCCGGTCGACGGTCTGCAGCGGCGGGGCCTTCGCCCCGCGGTCTCCGGGTTCGTCCATGTGTCCCTCCGTTCCCGCTGAGCCTAGAGGGCGCAGCGCTCCGCGCGCACCGCCTTCTCATATAGTGAGAAAGAGTTGCATGTGCGTCTCCGCGACTTCGATAGTGGTCCCCACACCCGATCGACGACGAGGAGAGCCGTGCGTACGACACTTCGGCGAGTACTGGCCATGATCCCCACCCTGCTGGGCGTCGTGGTCTGCATCTTCGTCATCACGCGTGTGCTCCCGGGAGACCCGGCGCGCACGCTCGCGGGGGAGAACGCCGCCGACAGCGTCGTCGAGAAGATGCGGGCGCAGATGGGACTGGACCAGCCGATCTGGACGCAGTTCTGGGACTACCTCACCGGTCTGCTCCACGGGGATCTCGGCTACGCGTGGCACACCGGGCGCCCGGTCGCGGAGGACTTCGCCACCCGTTTCCCGGCGACCGTCGAACTGGGACTCGCCGCCCTCCTGATCGGCATCGTCGTGGGGATCCCGCTGGGGATCCTCGGCGCCACGCAGCGCGGACGCTTCGCCGATCACGCCACCCGGGTGATCTCGCTCCTCGGCGCCTCCATGCCGCTGTTCTGGCTCGGACTGCTGGTCATCTCGTTCTTCTACGGGACGCTCGGGTGGGCACCGGCGCCGGTCGGCCGCATCGACGACTCGATCAATCCGCCGACCCACGTCACCGGGCTCTACGTGATCGACAGCATCCTCACCGGCGACACGGTGGCACTCTCGAGCGCGCTGTCGCACCTGATCTGGCCGGCCATGGTGCTCTCGGTCGGCGCGGTCGCGATCATCTCGCGGATGACCCGCTCGGCCATGCTCGAGGTCCTCGGCCAGGACTACATCCGCACCGCCGCCGCCAAAGGCATGGGGCCGGCACGGATCATCGGCGGCCACGCCCTCAAGAACGCGGCGCCCTCGGTCGTCACGATCGTCGGCCTGGAGCTCGGCCAGCTCCTCGGCGGGGCGGTCATCACCGAGACCATCTTCAGCTGGCCGGGCATCGGCGGTTACGTGGTCGAGTCGATCAACGCCACCGATTACGCGCCCGTGCAGGCCATGACCCTCGTCGCGGCGATCATCTACCTCGTCGTGAACCTCCTCGTAGACCTCTCGCAGGGGATCTTTGACCCGAAGGTGCGCAATGCCTGAGACGACGACCCTCGCCATCGCCCAGCTCGAGGCCGCGCCGAAGCGCACCCGGCCGACCACCGCCCTGACGCTCCTGCTGCGCAACCCGTCCGCCATGGTGGGCGCGGGGATCATCCTGTTCTGGACGCTCGGCGGCCTGATCACCGCGGTGTGGTCTCCGTACCCGCCCAACCTCACCGATGCCGGGCCGCTGCTGGCGCCGCCGTCGGCGGAGCACCTCTTCGGCACCGACAACTACGGACGCGATCTCTTCTCGCGGGTGCTGGCCGGCGCCCGGGTCTCGCTGTGGACCGGCGTCATCGCGATCGCGGTCTCCCTCTCGGTCGGCGTGCCGATCGGAGCGATCGCCGGCTACTTCCGCGGCGCGGTCGGCATGACGCTCATGCGGATCATGGACATGCTGCTCGCCTTCCCGTCGCTGCTGCTGGCGATGGCGCTGGCCGTGGCTCTCGGCCCGGGCCTGGCCTCGGCGATGATCGCGGTCGGCATCGTGGGGATCCCGGAGTTCGCCCGGATCATGTACGGCCAGACGGTCTCCCTGCGCGAGCGCGAGTTCGTCGAGGCCTCGCGGGCGATCGGCCTCAAGGACGCGATCATCCTGTTCCGCCACATCCTCCCCAACGGGCTCGTCCCGATCATGGTGCGGTGCGCCCTCGGCATGGGCTACGCGATCCTCACCGCGGCGGCGCTCAGCTTCATCGGCCTCGGCGCACAGCCTCCGCTGGCCGAGTGGGGCGTGATGATCTCCGACGCGCGCGGCTACATCATCTCGGGCGAGTGGTGGATGACGGTGTTCCCCGGCATCGCGATCGCCTCGTCCATCCTCGGCTTCAACCTTCTCGGCGACGGTCTGCGCGACGTCCTCGATCCGCGCCTGCGGACCTCCGCCCGGTGACGGGCCGGGTCCACGAGACCCGTCCCGCGCCGTCCACCCGACACTTCACGAAAGGCACAGCACATGCGAAAGAGAGTCCTGTCCTCGGCCGCGCTCGCGCTCGCCGTCCTCCTCACGACGGCCGGCTGCGTGGCCAACGCCAACTCCAACGCGGACTCCGGCGGCGCCGGGGCCGATCAGACCCTGACCATCGCCTACTCCGAGGGCGGCAACACCCTCGATCCCGCGGAGGCCAACGACGGCACGAGCGACACCCTGGTCGTGGCCGCCTACGACCAGCTCGTCACCTACGGCACCAAGGAGGTCGACGGGAAGCAGGTCTCCGACACGGCCACGATCGCGCCGATGCTGGCCTCCGAATGGTCGGCGGACGACAGCGGCACCGTGTACACGTTCACGCTCCGTGACGACGTCACCTTCCAGTCCGGCAAGAAGCTCGTCGCGGACGATGTCGTCCGCAGCTTCGCGCACATCGAGGCCTCGGCCTCGGCGAGCTTCCTCTACGGGATGGCGGGGATCGCCGGCGTCGAGGCGAAGGACGACCACACCGTCGAGATCACGCTGACCGGCCCGAACCACCTGTTCCTGCAGATCCTGCCGATGTACTCGTTCTCGATCCTGGACATGGACCTCGTCGAGGAGAACGGCGGCGCCGAGTGGCTCGCCACGCACACGGCGGGCACCGGTCCGTACGTGATCGACAGCTGGGACCCGGCGACCTCGGCCAAGCTCACCCGCAACGAGGACTACTGGGGCGAGGCTCCCGCGCTCGGCACGGTGAACCTCAAGTTCATCGGCGACGCCTCCAACCGCCTTCAGCTGCTGAAGAAGGGATCCGTCGACGCGGCGCTCGAGATCGCGCCGAAGGACCTGGAAGGCCTGAACGGGCAGGACGGGGTCGTGGTGGACTCGCGCCCGAGCAACAAGATCCTCTTCTTCGCGATGAACAACGCCATCGCGCCGTTCGACAACCCGAAGGTGCGCCAGGCGATCAGCTACGCGATCCCCTACGACAAGCTCATCGACGACGTCATGAAGGGGCAGGCGAGCCCCATGCGCTCGTCCGTCGCCAGCTCGACGCCCGGGTTCACCGACGAGGGCTATGCCGCGACCTACGACCTCGACAAGGCGAAGGCGCTGCTCGCGGAGGCGGGGTACCCGGACGGCTTCGAGTTCGAGTTCACCCTGGGCTCCGGCTTCTCCGACTGGAACGACGACGCCGTGCTGATCCAGGCGGAGCTCGCCAAGATCGGCGTGACCATGAACATCACGAACATGGCGCGTGCCCAGTTCCTGGAGGCGCTGGCCGGCAAGAACGTCCAGTCGTACATCAGCCGCTGGACCTCGTTCGTGAACGACCCGGGGTACCACCTCGGCCTGCTGATGACCTCCCAGGGCACGAGCAACTACATGAACTACTCCAACCCGCGCGTCGACGAGCTGTGGGCGAAGGCGGCCTCGGAGCAGGACGCCGCGGTGCGCGAGCAGGAGTACGGCGAGATGCAGAAGCTCATCAATGAGGAGACGCCGTGGGCGTACCTCTACGAGTACAACATCGCCGTCGCGCATGGCGAGGACCTGCAGGGCTACACGTCCTATCCGGACGGCTTGATCCGGTTCTTCCAGCTCAGCAAGTCGGCCGGCTGAGCCCGGCGCACGCCCCTGACCCGCACACGACGCACAAGACGCACAAGGAGAACGAACGACATGACGACGGCAACCGACTGGGAAGCGCGCGTCCTCGAAGCAGTGGAGCGCTCGCAGGACGAGCTGCTCGCCCTCGCGGGACTGCTCATCCGCACCCCCAGCGAGAACCCTCCGGGCGACTGCACGGAGATCGCCGACGTCATCGCCGGACACCTCCGCGGCGCCGGGATCGGCGCCGAACTGCACGACGCGGGTCAGGGGCGGGTGAGCGTCCTCGCGCACCGCGGGGAGAGCGCGGACGGCGAACGGCACCTCGTCTTCGCGGGACATCACGACGTGGTCCCGGTGGGGGACGAGAGCCGCTGGTCGTTCCCGCCGCTCGCCGGCGACGTGGTCGACGGATGGCTGCGCGGACGCGGGGCCAGCGACATGAAGGCAGGGCTCGCCGGGCTCATCCACGTGTTCGTGCTCTTCGAGCGCCTGGGCGTCCCGCTGCGCGGGCGGCTCTCCCTGGCGTCCGTCCCGGACGAGGAGACCGGCGGGCGCCTCGGCGCGGACTGGCTGCTCGACCAGGGCGTGCTCGACGGCGCCACCGGCGGGATCATCGCCGAGCCCGCCGAGCGGGACCACCCGACGATCGGTCAGAAGGGCAGCAACTGGTTCCGGCTGACGATCCACGGCCGTCCTGGCCACGGCAGCCTCCAGCCCGTGCACGGCACGAGCGCCAACCTCCTGGGCGCCCGGGCGATCCTCGCGCTGCAGCGTCTCTGGGACATGACCCCGGACGCCCCGGAGGAGGTGCGCGAGCTCATCGCGGACTCGAAGCGCTTCGCGGTCCAGCGCGAGGGGTATGCGCCCGAGGTCGCCGACGTGTTCGAGCACGTCACGATCAACGTCGGCACGGTCCGCGGCGGCACCTCCACCAACGTGGTCGCGGACACCTGCGTCATCGAGTTCGACACCCGGGTGCCGATCGGGCTCACCCGCGCACAGGTGCGTGCCCGCGTGGAGGAGATCCTCGCCGAGGAGGGCATCGAGGCGGAGATCGAGCCGCTCGGCTTCATGAGCGAGCCGAACTGGACCGTTCCGACCGACCCGGTCGTGGAGACCCTCGTGGGGGCGCTTCGCGAGCTGTCCGCCCCGGACGCCCAGGGCGTGCTGCAGTGGGCGTCCTCCGACGCCCGGACGTTCCGGAGCCACGGGATCCCCGTCCTCCAGTACGGGCCTGCGGACCTCCAGACCATCCACGGCTTCGACGAGCGGGCGCTCGCGTCGGACGTCGTCCTCGCGGCGAAGGTGTACGCCCTCTCCGCCCTCCGCTACCTCGGCGTCCGCGACTGACCGCGCGCCACGAACCCACCGAACGGACAAGGAAGAGAAACATGCTGAACCAGGTGCTCGACGTCGTCGACCTGCTGGACTCCCCGTCGACCTCCGGCGAGGCGCTCGCCGCCTACCTGCGTGCGCAGGGCGCCGAGAACGCCGAGATCACCGTCGAGACCATCACCGGCGACGAGGGCGGATCCACTGACTTCGTCCGCGTGGTCATCCCGGGGGCGGCGGGCCGGATCTCGGGCGGGTCCGCTCCCACCCTCGGCATCATCGGTCGACTCGGCGGCGCCGGGGCGCGGCCCGAGCGGATCGGCTTCGTCTCGGACGGCGACGGCGCGGCCGCGGCGCTCGCCGCCGCCGCGAAGCTTCTGCAGATGTCTGCCCGGGGAGACGAACTCCCCGGCGACGTCATCGTCACCACGCACGTCACCGGCTGGGCCCCGACCGAGCCGCACGACCCGGTGCCGTTCATGGGATCTCCCGTGGACATGCGCACGATGAACGATCACGAGGTCGACCCCGCGATGGACGCGATCGTCTCGATCGACACGACCAAGGGCAACCGCACCATCAACCACCGCGGCATCGCGATCTCGCCGACCGTGCGCGGCGGCTACATCCTGCGCCCCAGCGACGACCTCGTCGGGGTCGTCGAGACGGTGACCGGGGCGACGGCGGTCGTGTTCCCCCTGGCGACGCAGGACATCACGCCCTACGGCAACGGGCTGCACCACCTGAACTCCATCCTGCAGCCGGCCGTCGCGACGTCGGCGCCCGTCGTCGGCGTCGCGATCACGACCGCGGTGCCGGTGGCCGGGTGCGCGACCGGCGCGAGCCACGAGGTCGACATCGAGCTCGCCGCGCGCTTCGCGGTCGAGACGGCGAAGTACTTCGGCGCCGGACAGATCAGCTTCCACGACGAGTCCGAGTACACGCACCTGGTGGGGCTCTACGGCGACGCGGCGCACCTGCAGACCCTCGGGAACGTGGCGGTCTGATCGCCATGTCCGCCCTTCTCCGCGTCGAGGACCTCACCGTCCGCGTCCAGGCGCACCGCGGCACGAGCTACCCGGTCTCCGGGATCAGCTTCGACATCGCGCGCGGCGAGACGCTCGGCATCGTCGGCGAGTCCGGATCCGGCAAGAGCCTCACGGCGATGTCGATCATCCAGCTCCTGCCGACGCGCGCCGTGCAGATGACGGGCGGACGCATCCTGTTCGACGGCGAGGACATGGCGGCGTTCGGCGCCGGACGGATGCGCCAGGTCCGCGGGCGCCGGATCGGCACGATCTTCCAGGAGCCGATGACGGCCCTCAACCCCGCCTTCACGATCGGCTTCCAGATCGCCGAGCCGCTGCGTCGTCACCTCCGCATGAACCGGAAGGACGCGCGCCGGCGGGTCGTCGAGCTCCTGGAGATGGTGGGGATCCACCGGGCCGCGCAGATCGCCGACTCGTACCCGCACCACCTCTCCGGGGGAATGCGGCAGCGCGCCATGATCGCCATGGCCATGTCCTGCGAGCCGGACCTGCTCATCGCCGACGAGCCGACGACCGCGCTGGACGTGACGACGCAGTCGCAGATCCTCGACCTCATGCTCGACCTCCAGGAGAGCCACGGCACGGCGATCCTGCTCGTCACCCACGACCTCGGCGTGGTCGCGCAGGCGTGCCGTCGCGTCGTCGTCATGCGGCGGGGCGAGGTCGTGGAGCAGGCGGAGGCCGAGCAGGTCTTCCGCGCCCCCGAGCATCCGTACACCCGGGCGCTGCTGGACTCGATGCCGTCGCGCAACGTCGGCAAGGATCGGCTGCCCTACGTCTCCGAAGGAGTGTGGAGCGCATGAGCGCACTGCTGAGCGTCCGAGGCCTGGTCAAGGAGTACCCGCAGCGTGGGGCGCGGCGCGGTGCACCCCCGTTCCGCGCCGTGGACGGGGTCGACCTCGATCTTGAGCAGGGGACGACGCTCGCGATCGTGGGGGAGTCCGGATCGGGCAAGTCCACGACCGGCCGATGCGTGCTGCGGCTCATCGAGCCGACGGAGGGCAGCGTCCGCTTCGACGGCACCGACCTGCTCTCGCTCGACCGCGACCAGCTGCGGCGCCGGCGCTCCGAGATGCAGATCGTGTTCCAGGACACCTACGCGTCCCTCGACCCGCGTTGGACCGTGGGGCGTCTCCTCGCCGAGCCGCTGCGTCTGCACGAGCGGCTGAGCCGCCGTGAGGAGGCGTCTCGCGTCGGGGAGATGCTGGAGGTCGTCGGCCTCGACGCCTCGTACGCCGATCGTTACCCCCACGAGTTCTCCGGCGGACAGCGCCAGAGGATCGGCATCGCGCGCGCCCTCATGCTCAAGCCGCGCCTGGTCGTGTGCGACGAGCCGGTGTCGGCGCTGGACGTGTCGGTGCAGGCCCAGGTCCTCAACCTGATGAAGGACCTGCAGGACCAGCTCGGGCTGAGCTACCTGTTCATCTCCCACGACATCGCCGTCGTCGAGTTCATGGCCGACGACGTGATCGTGATGAGCCAGGGCCGGGTGGTCGAGGCGGGGCGCTGCGCCGAGGTGCTCGCGGACCCGCAGGACCCGTACACCCGCGCCCTGCTCGCGGCCGTCCCGGTGCCCGACCCGGACGCGTATCGGGATCGCGCCGAGCGCCGCGCGCTCATCGAGGCGGGGCTCCGGGCGGAGGCGGCGTCGTGACCGTGCTGGGGCTCGTGACGATCGGACAGGCGCCGCGCGTCGACGTGACCCCCGACATCCTGCCGCTCCTGGCGGGGCACGAGGTGATCGAGCGCGGGGCGCTGGACGACCTGGGCGCGGCGGCGATCGGCGCCCTCGCCCCCGAGCCGGGACGCGCGGCGGTGGTCTCGCGCCTGCGGGACGGCTCCTCCGCAGTCCTGGACGAGGAGCGGTTGCGCCCCCTCGTCCAGAGCGCGGTGGACCGGGTGGTGGCGGACGGCGCCGAGGCCGTGCTGATCCTGTGCACCGGACACCTCCCGGGGCTCGCCGCCTCGGTCCCGGTCTACACCGCCGAGGAGCTGGCGCGCGGAGCCGCGGCGGTGCTGGTGGGCGAGCGGGCGCTCGGTGTCCTCGTGCCGACGCCGCGGCAGGTCGAGGACATCGCGGCGCGCTGGCGGGCCGATCTCGGCCGGGACGCGTCGGTGGCGGCCGCCGATCCCTACGCCTTCGATGCCGAGGCCTTCGCCGAGGCCGGCCGTGCGCTCGCCGCCTCGGGCACGGAGTGGATCTTCCTGGACTGCATCGGCTACTCCGAGGAGATGGCCGCCGTCGTCACGCGCGCCACCGGTCTCCGAGCGGTCACCGCCCGCTCCCTGGCCGCCCGGATGCTCGCCGCCGCCGTCTGACGTCGCCGGGCTCGGTCCTTGGGGACCGGGGTGTCAGTAGCTGGCGCGGGCGGTGTCGTCGGCGGCGGGGAGGAAACGGGCGGCCAGAGCCTCCGTCGCCCGCGCGAGCAGCGCGACATCCGCGCCGACCGCGACGAAGTCCGCCCCCTGGGCGATGTAGGCGTCCGCGGCCGCGGGATCGAAGGCGTTCACGCCGACCGGCTTCCCGGCCTCCTTCACCGCGTGGAAGGTCCTGCCCACCGCGTCGAGCACGTCCGGGTGGGTCTGCTGGCCCAGGCGCCCCAGGGACGCGGCGAGGTCGGAGGGCCCCACGAACACCGCGTCCACCCCGTCGACCCCCGCGATCTCGGCCGCAGCCTCGACGCCCGCGGCCGTCTCGATCTGGACGGTGAGGGACGTGTGCTGCGCCGACTCCTGCAGGTAGCTGTCGACGCGGTTCCACCGCGCGCTGCGCGCCAGGGCGCTGCCGACGCCGCGCACGCCCTCCGGCGGATAGCGGACCGCGCGGACCGCGGCCCGCGCCTCGTCCGCGGAGGACACCATCGGCACCAGGAGGTTCTGCGCTCCCAGATCCAGCACCTGCTTGATCGCGACGACGTCGTTGAACGGGGCCCGCACGACCGGGGTGATCGGGTAGGCGGCCACTACCTGGAGCTGGATCTGCACGGACTCCAGCGTGTTCGCCGAGTGCTCCATGTCGATCAGGAGCCAGTCCAGCCCCGACCCCGCGTCGACCTCGGCGAGGACGGGGCTGCCCGAGCACGCCCACATGCCGATGAGCGCTCGGTCGGCGGCGGCGAGCCGCTCGCGGAAGGACGGGGCGAGGCGAAGAGACATGGTGCTCCTGGATCCGGTCAGACGAAACGGCAGGTGATGGTGCCCATGGGGCCGTAGTCGCACAGTACGCTGTCGCCGGCCTGCACCCACATCGGCCGGGTGAACGAACCGGCCAGGATGATCTCGCCGGCCTCCAGACGCGCGCCGTGCTGGTGGAACTTGTTCGCGAGCCATGCGACGCCGGTGGCGGGGTGGTTCAGCACGCCGGCGGCGACGCCGGTCTCCTCGATCTCCCCGTTCTTGAACAGCAGGCCGGGGACCCAGCGCAGGTCGATCTCGTCGGGGCGCTTGTGCACCTCGCCCAGGACCATCGCGCCGTAGGCGGCGTTGTCGCTGATGGTGTCGACGATCGTGCGTCCCTCCAGCTCGATGTGCGAGTTGAGCACCTCGAGCGCGGGCACGGCGTAGTCGATCGCGGCGAGGGCGTCCTCCAGGGAGCAGTCCGGTCCCTCGAGCGGATCCTTCAGGACGAACGCGAGCTCGACCTCGATCCGGACGTTCGAGAAGTCCGCCGCGGGGATCTCCGCCCCGGACCGGTACACGGTGTCATCGAACATCACGCCGTAGTCCGGCTCCGTGATGCCTGTCGCCTGCTGCATCGCCTTGGAGGTGAGTCCGATCTTGCGGCCGACGAGCCGGCGTCCCGCCGCGATCTGCGAGTCCCGCCACACGCCCTGGACGGCATAGGCGTCCTCGACCGTGGCCTCCGGGTGGCGGGCGGTGATGCGCGGGATGACGCTCTTGGCTCGGTCGGCCTCGGCGAGCTCGGCGGCGAGCTGCGCGATGGTGTCCTGGCTCAACATGGTGTTCGGTCCTGTTCTCGGTGCCCCGGTGTCGAGTGGTCAGTTTCTGTGGGGTGCGGGCGCCCGAACCCACAGAAACTGACCACTCGACGACAGGGAAGGGGAAGGAGGGGGGGTCAGAGCTGGTGGCCGAGCTTGTACTCGCCCTGCTTCCACTCCGGCATCGACGACTCGGCCTCGTCGGCGCGCGTGTAGGAGAACCCGTCCGCGCCGATGGTCACGGCCATCTCGGACGAGTCGGTGCGGGCGACGACCGGCTGCGGGTTGCCGTCGAGGTCCAGGACGAGCGAGGCGTCCGTGTACCACGACGGGACGACGGGGTTGCCCCACCAGTCGCGGCGCTGGTTGTCGTGCACGTCCCAGGTGACGACCGGGTTGTCCGGGTCGCCCGTGTAGTAGTCCTGCGTGTAGACCTCGACGCGGTGGCCGTCCGGGTCGCGCAGGTACAGGTAGAACGCGTTGCTCACCCCGTGACGGCCCGGCCCGCGCTCGATGGCGTCGGAACGGCGCAGCGCCCCGAGCTTGTCGCAGATGGCGAGGATGTTGTGCTTCTCGTGGGTCGCGAAGCACACGTGGTGCATGCGGGGTCCGTCTCCGCCGGTCATCGCGGTGTCGTGCACGGTGGGCTTGCGGCGCATCCATGCGGCGTAGACCGTGCCCTCCTCGTCCTGGATGTCCTCCGTCACGCGGAAGCCGAGATCCTGCATGAACTTCACGGCGCGCGGCACGTCGGGGGTGACCTGGTTGAAGTGGTCCAGGCGCACGAGCTCGCCGGGGATGTGCAGGTCGTAGCGCCACGACATCCGCTCGACGTGCTCGGTCGCGTGGAAGAACTCGTACGGGAACCCGAGCGGGTCCACCACGCGCACCGAGTCGCCGATGCCCTTCGTGAAGCCGTCCGGATTGCGGCGGACGTCGCAGCCGAGCTCCGTGTAGAACTCGACCGCACGGTCGAGGTCCTCGGGCGTGCGCACGCGGTAGGAGAACGCGGCGACGGCGGCGATCGGGCCCTTGCGCAGCACGAGGTTGTGGTGGATGAACTCCTCCGTCGAGCGGAGGTAGATCGTCTCGTCGTCCTCCTCGGTGACGTACAGGCCGAGGATGTCGACGTAGAACTGGCGGGAGGCCGCCAGATCCGTGACGATCAGCTCCATGTAGGCGCAGCGCAGGATGTCCGGCGGCGCGGCGGCGGGGGTGGCGACGGGGTTGTCCGTGGTGATCGGCGCCTCCTGGCTCACGTAGAACCCGGAGGAGGTGAGGGTCATGTCTTCGCGGTTGGTCATGTCAGCGTCCTTGCTATCGCCCGGTCGTCGAGCGAGGAGCGAAGCGACGAGACGAAACGCGTCACGGATGCCGGGAGGCGTTTCGTCTCGCTTCGCTCGCTCAACGACCGGTGGGTGGGTTCAGCGGGGGTCCGGGTCGTCGAGATCGGTCTCGGTGTGCAGGTCCTGCTTGCCGAACGTGGGGTTGTGCGGGGCGCCGAGCGTGATGTGCACGCTCTGCTGGTCCGTGTAGAAGTCGATCGAGCGGTAGCCGCCCTCGTGGCCGAGGCCCGAGGCCTTGACTCCGCCGAACGGCGTGCGGAGGTCTCGCACGTTGTTCGAGTTCAGCCACACCATGCCCGCTTCGACCGACTGCGCGAAGTTGTGCGCCCGCTTGAGGTCGTTCGTCCAGATGTAGGCGGCGAGGCCGTACTTGGTGTTGTTCGCCAGGGCGAGCGCCTCCTCCTCGGTGTCGAAGGGCGTGATCGCGACGACAGGGCCGAAGATCTCCTCCTGGAAGATCCGTGCGTCCGGCGCCACGTCGGCGAAGACGGTGGGGGCGACGTAGTTGCCGGTCTCGAACCCCTCCGGACGCCCGCCGCCCGCGACGAGACGGCCCTCCGTCTTGCCGATCTCGACGTAGCTCATCACCTTGTCGTAGTGCTCCGGGTGCACGAGCGCGCCGACCTCGGTCGCCGGGTCGTGCGGGTGGCCGACCTTGACGCGCTTCGCCTGCGCGGCGTAGCGCTCCACGAACTCGTCGTACACCTCGCGCTGCACGAGGATGCGGGAGCCGGCGGTGCAGCGCTCGCCGTTCAGCGAGAAGACACCGAAGATGCAGGCGTCGATCGCGACGTCCAGGTCCGCGTCCGCGAAGACGACGGCCGGGCTCTTCCCGCCCAGCTCCATCGACAGGCCCTTCAGGAACGGCGCGGCGTTGCCGAAGATGATCTGCCCGGTCCGGCTCTCGCCGGTGAAGGAGATGAGCGGCACGTCCGGGTGCTTCACGAGCGCGTCGCCGGCGTCCTCGCCGAGGCCGTTCACGAGGTTGAAGACGCCCTTCGGCAGGCCCGCCTCCTCGAAGATGCCGGCCCAGAGCGACGCCGACAGCGGTGTGAACTCGGCGGGCTTCAGGACCACGGTGTTGCCCGTGGCGAGGGCAGGTCCCAGCTTCCAGGACTCGAGCATGAACGGCGTGTTCCACGGGGTGATGAGCCCGGCGACGCCGATCGGCTTGCGGTTGACGTAGTTCATCTGCCGCCCGGGGACCTTGAACGCGTCGTCCGCCTGGGCGACGATCAGGTCGGCGAAGAAGCGGAAGTTCTCGGCGGCGCGACGGGCCTGGCCGAGGGCCTGGGTGATCGGCAGGCCGGAGTCGAAGGACTCCAGCTCGGCGAGCCGGGCGTCGCGCGACTCGACGATGTCCGCGATCCGGTGCAGCACGCGCGAGCGCTCGCGGGGGAGCATGCGGGGCCAGGGTCCCTCGTCGAAGGCGCGCTTGGCGGCCGCGACGGCCCGCTCGATGTCGGCCTTCTTGCCCGCGGCGGCGTGCACGTAGGTCTCGTTCGTGACGGGGTTGAGCACCTCGAAGGTGTCGCCGTCGATCGAGTCGACGAACTCGCCGTCGATGTAGTGCTGGATCTTCTCCGGCAGATCGGCCGGGATGTAGACGTCGGTCATCATCGTCCTTCTGTGGTGGTGCGGGTGGTCGGTTCGTGGCGGGAGGTCAGGAAGGCGTCCATCGTCCGCCAGCGGTGGTTGCGGGCGGCGAGCTCGATCTCGAGCGGATCGGCCTCCGCGCGGATGAGGTCGAGGATCTGCGCGTGCTCCTCCACGGAGTGGCGCGCGCGACCGGGGACGAACGCGAACGTGGAGTCGCGGATCCCCGACAGGCGCGCCCACCCGCGGTGCACGAGATCGAGCAGGTGCGGGTTGGGGCAGGGCTCGAACAGCACGGAGTGGAACTGGCGGTTGAGGTCGGTGAACGCGTGCGCGTCGAAGTGGTCGAGGAGGCGCACCATCCGGGCGTTGACCTCCGCGGCGCGCTCCAGCGCGTCGGCGTCGAGGTGCGGGGCCGACAGCGCGGTGGCCGCCCCTTCGACGAGACCCAGGGTCTGCATCGTGTGCGCGTACTCGCTCTCGTCGATGAGCGACACCCGCGCGCCGACGTTGCGCTCGAACGTGACCAGCCCCTCCGCTTCCAGGCGGCGGATCGCCTCGCGGACGGGCACGACGCTCATCCCGAGCTCGTCCGCGATCGGGCCGAGGACCAGACGGTACCCGGGGCCGTACGCGTGCGAGGCGATCCGCGAACGGATCCAGGCGTACGCCTGCTCCGACTTGCTCCCCTCGGCGACGATCGTCATGCGCCCGCGCTCTCTCCGGCCCCGGTCCCCGCCGACCGGCTCGCCTCGTACCGCGCGCGCCACTCGGCGTTCATCGGGAACAGCCCGTCGACGGGGTTCCCCGCCGCCACCTGCTCCGCGATCCACTCGTCCTCGATCTCCTGGGCGAGGGCGGCGTCGGCCACCTCCTCGGCGATCGCCGGGGGGATCACGATGACGCCGTCCCCGTCGCCGACGATGATGTCGCCGGGCTGGACGGCCGCGCCGCCGCAGGCGATCGTGACGTCGACGTCCCACGGGACGTGGCGGCGGCCGAGCACGGACGGGTGCGGGCCCCGCGAGAAGACCGGCAGGCCGATCTCGGCGACCGCGTCGAAGTCGCGGACGCCGCCGTCGGTGACGACCCCCGCGGCGCCGCGGGCCTTGGCGCGGAGGGCCAGGATGTCCCCGAGGGTGCCGGTGCCGGACTCGCCGCGCGCCTCGATCACGATGACCTCGCCCTCGGCCACCGCGTCGAACGCGCGCTTCTGGGCGTTGTATCCGCCTCCGTGGGAGGCGAAGAGGTCCTCCCGGGCCGGGATGAACCGCAGCGTCTTGGCGGTGCCGACGATCTTGGTGCCGGGGAGGTTCGCGGAGACGCCGTCGATGAAGCAGAAGTGGTGCCCGCGCTTGCGCAGCTGTGCCGAGAGGCCGGCGGTGGGCGCCGTCTCGAGCTTCGCGCGCAGCTCTGCCGTGAGCGCCGGGGCCGCGGGCTCCCGGGGCTCCGGGGTCTCCTGGGTCTCGCCGGG
Source organism: Microbacterium resistens (assembly GCF_021172025.1). Lineage (NCBI taxonomy): Bacteria > Bacillati > Actinomycetota > Actinomycetes > Micrococcales > Microbacteriaceae > Microbacterium > Microbacterium resistens. The sequence goes on along the minus strand of NZ_CP082781.1, from coordinate 1,806,238 downwards.
AAGGCCCGCCGCCTCCCGGGATCCCCAGGCCTCGGCCCGCTGGAGGTCGTCGACGGCCGGGAGCGAGCCCAGGGCCGCGTCGAAGGGCACCTCGCCCTGGACGACGGTGGTGCGCAGGCGCCCGGAGCTCGGGGCTCCGGGAGCCTCGGGCGCATCGACCTCGATCTCGACCACGTCGCCGGGGACGATGACGCTGGATCCCGCCGGGGTGCCGGTGAGGATCACGTCGCCGGGCTCGAGCGTGAAGTGCTGGGACAGATCCGCCACGAGCTGGGGCAGCGGGAACAGCAGGCCGGCCGTGGTGTCGTCCTGGGCGAGCTCGCCGTTGACCCAGGCGCGCACGCGCAGGGCCGCGGGATCGACGAGCGCGGCGTCGATGAGGTCGGGGCCGAGCGGCGTGTAGCCGTCGCCGCCCTTGGAGCGCACGTTGGAGCCCTTGTCGTTGGCGCGCAGGTCGTAGAGGCCGAGGTCGTTCGAAGCCGTGACGTGCGACACGTGCTCCCATGCCCGCTCGACGGGGACGCGACGGGCAGCGGTGCCGATGACGAGCGCGATCTCGCCCTCGAACGCCAGCAGCTCGGTGCCGGCGGGGCGCTCGACGGTTCCGTCCGTCCCGGCGACCGAGCTGGCCGGCTTGAAGAAGTACGACGGGGCCGCAGGGCGGCGCCCGCGCTGGTCCGCGCGGGAGACGTAGTTGAGGTGGATCGCGACGATCTTTCCGGGGCGGGGGATCGGGACGGTCACAGGCGCCTCCTCGCGCTGATCTCCACGGGGGAGAGGGACGGATACGCCGGAGGCTTCGGCCTGTTGGCGTCGTATTCGAAATCGTATATTATCAGGGCGAGACTCGGCAAGCATCCCGGATGCGCGCCGTGACGACGAGGTCACATATTCAAAGGAGACACCCCATGAGCGGGCAGTCACAGGACGGGTTCACCCCGACCGGCACCATCGCGACGGCAGCCGATCGTCGCCGCGTCGTCTTCGCCACGGTCGTGGGAACGACCGTGGAGTGGTACGACTTCTTCATCTACGCCACGGCCGTCGGCCTGGTGTTCGGGCAGCTCTTCTTCGCGCCGCTCGGGGCGAACAGCGCCCTCGTCGGCTTCGCGACCGTGGGCGTGAGCTTCCTGTTCCGACCGCTCGGCGCCTTCCTCGCCGGCCACTTCGGCGACAAGGTCGGACGCAAGGCCGTGCTGATGTGGACGCTGATCCTCATGGGTGCGGCCACGGCGCTGATCGGCGTGCTGCCGACGTACGAGACCATCGGCGTCGCGGCGCCGGTGCTGCTCGTGCTGCTGCGGATCCTGCAGGGGATCTCGGCCGGCGGCGAGTGGGGCGGCGCCGTGCTCATGGCCGTCGAGCACGCCCCGAAGAAGCGCCGTGGGATCTTCGGCGCCTCGCCGCAGATCGGCGTGCCGCTCGGGCTGCTCCTCGCCTCGGGCGTGATGGCGATCATGGCCTTCCTCGCGCCCGGTGACCAGTTCCTCGCCTGGGGCTGGCGGATCCCGTTCCTGCTCAGCGTGGTGCTGATCCTCGTCGGCTACTACGTCCGTCGCAAGGTCGAGGAGAGCCCCGTGTTCACGGAGCTGGCCGAGCGCAAGGAGGAGGCGCGGATGCCGATCGTGCAGCTGTTCCGCAAGCACCTGCTGCTCGTGATCATCGCCGCGCTCGTCTTCGCCGGGAACAACGCCGTGGGGTACATGACGACCGGCGGCTACATCCAGGGCTACGCCACGAACCCCGAGGGGCCGATCGGGCTGGAGCGGGGTCCCGTGCTGTGGGCCGTCGCCGGCTCCGCCGTGACCTGGCTGATCTCGACCCTCATCGCGGGGTGGGTGTCCGACCGGATCGGGCGCCGCACCACGTACATCATCGGCTGGGTGCTCCAGCTCGGCGGGGTGTTCGCGCTGTTCCCGCTGGTCAATCTCGGAGAGATCGGGCCGCTGTTCGCGGGTCTCGCGATCCTCACCATCGGACTCGGATTCACGTACGGTCCGCAGGCGGCGCTGTACACCGAGCTCTTCCCGGCCTCGATCCGCTTCTCGGGCGTCTCGATCTCCTACGCGATCGGCGCGATCGTCGGCGGTGCGTTCGCCCCGACCATCGCGACGGCGATCGTGCAGGCCACCGGCTCCACCCAGGGCATCACCTGGTACCTCGCGGGGATGACCCTGCTCGGCCTCGTCGCGACGCTGCTGCTGCGCGACCGCAGCGGCATCCCGCTCGGGCCGGACGCCGAGGCCGAGCAGGCGGTGAGCCCGATCTACGGCCTGTCTCGCGCGTAGCCCCGCCCCGCCCGTCGAGTGGTCAGTTTCTGTGGGTTGAGGCGTCCTCAACCCACAGAAACTGACCACTCGGCGCGTGCGGGCGCGTGTGGGCGCGGGCGCGTGGGGCGCGGGGCGCGGGGGCGCGGGCGGGTCAGCCGTCGAGGGAGGCGCGGATCGACTCCGCGGAGCGGATGAGCCGCGCGGCGATGTCGGCGTCGGCGTGCGCGGTCGCGACGTGCACGACGGCGATCGCGGCGGGCCGGCGACCGCGCAGGGGCAGCGGCACGGCGACGGACTGGACCGTGGGGATCACCTCGTCGTGGCTCGTGGCGAAACCGCGCTCGCGGATCCGGGCCACCTCGTCGCGCAGAGGGTCGGGGACGAGCGCGTCGGTGTCGGAGAGCTGGGCCAGGATCGCCTTGCCCGGCGCTCCCACCGTCGCCGGGTGGCGTGCGCCGGGGCGCTGGGCGACGCTCGCGACGGTGTGGCGCGGTTCGACGCTCACGAGGGTGATGCACTCCTCCCCGTCGAGCACCGCCAGGAAGCACGTCATCCCGAGCTCGTTCGCCACCGCGGTGAGCTCCGGCAGGGCCTCGGACTGCAGATCGCTCGCGACGCCCGCGGCGAGGGCCGCCATGCGCGGGCCGAGCGCGAGCAGGCCCGACGAGTCGCGGGCGATCAGCCGGTGGTCCTCCAGGGTGCGGACGAGCCGGTAGGCGATCGAACGGTGGACCTCCAGGCGGGCTGCGACCTCGTCGATCGACAGCGGGCTCCGGGCATCGGCCAGCACCTCGAGGATGCGCACGCCGCGGCTCAGGGTCTGGGAGGCGGGGGCCGTGCTCATGGATGCTCCTCGCTCGCGCGTCCTTGTCCGGTCCTCCGGGATCGGATACGCTGTGTTCAATAGTAGAACGGTGTGTTCGAATATAGAACATCGTGATCCGTCCCGCAAGGGACCCGGATCGCGGACCCGACCGTCCGACCCGAACGAGGCAGTCCGGAAGGAATCGACGACGATGCAGTTCCACCACCACGGCTACGTGTCCGGAGACCCGCGCGTGCAGAACGCCGACGGGATCGGCACCGACCGCGCGGACGACCTCCCCGACGAGATGGACGTCCTCATCGTCGGCTCGGGACCCGCCGGGATGCTGCTGGCGGCGCAGATGTCCCAGTACCCCGGCATCTCCACCCGCATCATCGAGAAGCGCGAGGGGCGCCTCGTGCTCGGCCAGGCGGACGGCATCCAGCCCCGCAGCGTCGAGACCTTCCAGGCCTTCGGGTTCGCGGAGCGGATCATCGCCGAGGCGTACAACATCGGCTGGATGAACTTCTGGGGACCGGATCCCCAGAACCCGCGGAACATCGTGCGCACGGCGCGCACGGCCGACTACGCCTACGACATCTGCGAGTTCCCGCACCTCATCGTCAACCAGGCGCGCGTGCTCGACTACTTCGCGGAGGCCGCCGCCCACGGGCCGGGCCGCATCGTCCCCGACTACGGCGTGGAGTTCCTCGGGCTCACGGTCCACGAGGACGGCGACCGTCCCGTCGAGGTGCGGGTGCGGCACACGGCGGGCCCGCGCGCGGGCGAGGAGCGCACCATCCGCGCAACCTACGTCGTCGGCTGCGACGGGGCGCGCAGCCGGGTCCGGGAGGCGATCGGGCGCAGGCACGTCGGGGGGATCTCCGCGCACGCGTGGGGTGTCATGGACGTGCTCGTCAACACCGACTTCCCGGACTGGCGCACGAAGTGCGCCATCAACTCCGAGGCGGGGAACATCCTGCACATCCCGCGGGAGGGCGGGTACCTCAGCCGGATGTACATCGACCTCGGCGCCGTCGCGGAGGACGACGACCACGCGGTGCGCAAGACGCCGATCGAGACGATCATCGCCAAGGCGAACGAGATCCTGCACCCCTATGCGATCGACGTGAAGGAGGTGGCCTGGCACAGCGTCTACGAGGTCGGCCACCGGATCACGGACGGCTTCGACGACGTGGACGAGGGCGTCGAGCGGCATCCGCACGTCTTCCTGACGGGGGACGCCTGCCACACCCACAGCGCCAAGGCCGGGCAGGGGATGAACGTGTCCATGCAGGACGGCTTCAACCTCGGCTGGAAGCTGGGGTCGGTGCTCACCGGACGCGCCCCGGAGTCCCTGCTGTCGACGTACGGCGCGGAGCGGAAGCCCGTGGCGCAGCAGCTCATCGACTTCGACCGGGAGTGGTCGAGCCTGATGGCGCGCAAGCCCGAGGAGATCTCGGACCCGCAGGAGCTGGCGAACTACTACCTCGCCACGGCGGAGTTCCCCTCCGGGTTCATGACGCAGTACGGCGCTTCGATGATCACCGGGTCCGACGCCCATCAGGCGCTCGCCGGCGGCTTCCCGGTCGGCAAGCGCTTCAAGTCCGCGGAGGTCGTGCGAGTGGGCGACGGCAACGTCGTCCACCTCGGCCACCACGCCAGGGCCGACGGCCGCTGGCGGGTCTACGCCTTCGGCGACCGCAGCGGGGACGGCGTGCGGGCCTGGGCCGAGGCCGCCGCGCCGCTGTTCGCCCGGTACACTCCGGCGGGCGCCGATGCGGACGCGGTGTTCGACGCGAAGGTCGTCTACCAGCAGCCGTTCGAGGAGCTGGACGTCACGACCGCTCCGGAGCTGTTCCAGCCGAAGACGGGGCCGCTGGGGCTCACCGACTGGGAGAAGGTGTACGCGTCCGGGCCGAGCAAGTGGACCGAGACGGACATCTTCGCTGCGCGGGAGCTCTCTCGTGACGGCGTCGTGGTGATCGTCCGGCCCGACCAATACGTCGCGGCCGTCCTTCCGCTGGACGCGACGGACGAGCTCGCGGCGTTCCTCGCGGGCGCATTCCTCGAGGCCTGACCGTTTCGTCTCGTCGCTGCGCTCCTCGCTCAACGACCGGTGGGGGTCCGTCGGTCGTTGAGCGAGCGGAGCGAGACGAAACGCGGTGGGTGTCCGTCGGTCGTTGAGCGAGCGGAGCGAGACGAAACGCGGTGGGTGTTCGTCGGTCGTTGAGCGAGCGGAGCGAGACGAAACGCGGCAGGTTCGGTGTCAGGGGAGGCGCGTGGCCCCGCCCGACACCACGATCCCGCCCGCCGCGGGAACGGTCACGGTGAGCAGGCTCGGGCGGCCGACGTGCGCGCCCTGGTGGATCCGGAGCACATCTCCCGCCTGCGCCCGCCCCACCTCGCGCAGGTACGCGCCGGTGGACGCCGCGGCAGACCCGGTCGCGGGGTCTTCGGTGATCCGTCCGACCGGGAACAGGTTCCGCGCCAGGTAGTCGCGCTCACCCTGCGCGTGGAGCACGGTGACGGTGCCGGTCCAGTCCGTCTCCGCCATGAGCGCGGCGAGCTCCGCCGGTGAGAAGCGGAACTGGTGGAACAGCTCCCGGTCGGTGAGGACGAGCACCGGGTGCCAGTTGCCCGCGAACGCCTCGCGCACGGGGAACCTCGGATCGAGGTCGTCCGGCACGAGCCCCAGCACATCCAGGAGGCGCGCCCGCAGCGCGGGATCGATCTCCCGCACCTCCGGGGGGACGCTCGTGAACGAGACGGTCAGCGCGTCGCCGGAGCCGGTGGCGGTCAGCGCGATCTCTCCGGCGCGCGTCTCGAACACCATCTCGCCCGGTCCGATCCGCTCGGCGAGGGCGACCGCGGTCGCGACGGTGGCGTGCCCGCAGAACGGCACCTCGGCGCCCGGCGACCAGTAGCGAAGGGAGAACCGGCGCGCTGCGGCATCACCGCCGTGCACGAACGCGGTCTCCGGGTAGCCCAGGTCCGCGGCGATCCGGAGCATCTCGGTGTCGTCGAGGCCGCTCGCGTCGAGCACGACGCCGGCCGGGTTGCCGCCGTCGGGCGATGCCGCGAACGCGGCGTAGCGGAGGATCTCGGGGGAGGAGCTCGCGTCGGGCATGGCACGAGCGTATCGGCCCCGGGCGGGCCGTCGGCCTCGATCCGCGGAGAGCAGCGTCGAGGGGAATTCCCACCGTCGAGTCTGCCGAGACCCCCCGTACGGTCCGGATGCCCGGCCCCCTCCCCACCGTCGATTGGGCCGAGACCCCCTCGCACCGTCGAGACCCCCTCTCACCAGCGCGGATGGAGGGGGGTATGGACGAGGGGAGGGGGTTTCGGGGGTGGTGGCCAGCCGCGCTCAGGAGTTCACGCGGATGATCTCCTGCTGGTACGGCGCGATCACGTCACCGGAGATCCTCAGGTCGAGCACGAGGAAGCGGCGCTCCGCCGGGTCCTCGGCGGCCCATGTCTCGAGCCGATCGAGGTCTGCGAGCGTGCGGACCACGACCCCTTCGGCGCCGACGGCGGCCCCGAGGGCTGCGAAGTCGACCTCGGGGATCCGCATCGGTCCCTCCGCCAGCCCCTTCAGTCCGTACAGGTTCACTTCGGCGCCGTAGGCGGCGTCGTTCCAGACGACGGCCATCCCCTTCCCGCCGGCGGCACGCACCGCGGACTCCAGATCCGCGATCGCCATGAGGCCGCCGCCGTCGCCCGTGGTCAGGACCACCGTCGAGTCGGGGCGGGCTCGTGCGGCACCGACGACGCTCGGCCACCCCTGGCCGATGGACTGGAAGGCGGTCCCGACCATCATCATCCGATCCGGCGCGGCGACGGGCCAGTACATGTTCGCCCAGCCGATGAAGTGCCCGCCGTCGGAGACGACCACGCGGTCCTCGGGCAGGAGCGCGGCGATGCGGCGCGCCGCCGATCGCGGGTCCAGTCGCCCGTCGGCGGCGAGCTCGTCGCCCGGAGCATAGGCCCGCGCGGCGGCCACGTCCACGCGTTCGCGCCAGGGCGTGCCCGCCGGGCGCGGAGAGGTGGGCTCGGGGCGGACGGAATCCCCGGATCCGTCCGCGGATGCGGCGGTGCTCCGCCGTTCCGGGCGCGCGTCGGCCTCGGACGCCGGCGCCGACGCGGCCCCGGACGCGGACATGGTCCCGGACGCGGACCTGACCCCGGCAGCGAGGCGGGCGACGAGCTCCTCTGCCACGACACGGGCGTCCCCTCGGACGAACCCGCTGACGTGGGCGTGGGTGGCGGCCGGGGCGACGTCCACCTGGAACACCCGGGTGCCGGGAGCGAAGAGCTCGCCGAAGCGCATCGTGAACTGGTTGAGGGATGCGCCGAACACGACCGCGACGTCTGCCTCGCGGATCAGCTCCATCGCGCCGTCCGCACCGAAGCCCCCGGTGACGCCGAGGTCGTAGCGCGCGTCCGGGAACACGCCGCGACCGAGGGCGGAGGACGCGGTGAGGGCTCCGGTCGCATCCGCGAGCGCGCCGAGCGCGGCCCCGGCGTCGGCAAGCCACGCGCCGCGTCCGGCGAGCAGGAACGGGCGCTCGGCGTCGCGGAGCGCCGAGGCGATCTCGTCCAGCATCCCCGCGGCGAACTCGCCCTTCGGGGTGAGCGGTGCCGGGACGCGCGGGGACGGCGCCGGGGGGACGGGACCCGCGTCCAGCGCCGCCACGTCGTAGGGGATGGCCAGCACGACGGGCACCCGATAGGTCAGCGCGTGCTCGATCGCGATGACGGTGGTGGCCGCCGCGTCGGCGCGCCCGGTCGTATAGGTGCGGGCGCCGACCGCTGAGGCCAGGGCGATCTGGTCGACGTCCCAGGGCCGTGGACCGGAGGTGGGCTCGTCGCCCACCACGAGGACGAGCGGGATCCGGGCCTGGACCGCCTCCGCGAGCGCGGTGATCGTGTTCGTGAAGCCGGCGCCGTAGGTGGAGGTCGCGGCGGCGATCCGACCGGATGCGCGATAGTGCGCGTCCGCGGCGACGACCGCGCCCTGTTCGTGGCGGACGGCGGTGAAGACGGCGTCGGTCTGGGTCTCGAGGGCGTCGAGGAAGTACGCGTTCCCGTTTCCCATGACCCCGAACACGGCGTCGATGTGCTGGGCGAGGGTGAGGGCGACGTGGGCGGACACCGAGGGCATGGCAGAGCCTTTCGAGACGGAACGGAGATGATGCGGATCCGTATGTGTCTCGCCGCGCGTGCGTCGTCGCAGCGTGGGCTTCGTGCCCCTTTTTCGGGCACCGGCGGCGGGGGCGCCGGCCGGACGACGCCCATTCTATCCGGTGTTCCGCGTCCGGCGTGCGGAGCCGTCCCCACGCCCGCCGCCCCGCGAAGGCAGGACGCGGGGAGGTCCCCGGGACGGCAGAATGGATGCATGACGGATGCTGTGCAGGAGCGCGAGACGCTCACCTGGGATGGTTTCGGCGTCGCCACGCGCGACCTCGCCCGGCGGATCCTCGACAGCGGCTTCGAGCCGGAGGTCGTCGTCGCCATCGCCCGCGGCGGACTGCTGCCCGCGGGCGCGATCGCGTACGGCCTCGGCGCGAAGAACTGCGGTGCGATCAACGTCGAGTTCTACACCGGCATCGGCACGGTGCTCGACGCGCCCGAGGTGCTCCCGCCCGAGCTCGACATGGAGTACCTGGACGGTCGGCGGGTGCTGCTCGTCGACGACGTCGCCGACTCCGGGCGCACGCTCGCGCTGGCGGTCGACCTGCTGCGGGCCAAGGGCGCCGACGTCCGCTCGGTCACGATCTACACCAAGCCCACGACGATCATCCAGCCGGACTACGCCTGGAAGGACACCGATCTCTGGATCGACTTCCCCTGGTCCTACCGCGGCACAGTGCGCGAGGAGGACCAGGGTCTTCCGCCCACCGCCTGAGCGCGGGAGGCCCGGCCGTCGCCCTCAGCCGCGCAGCAACGCCCGCAGGGTGCCGACGGTGTCCGCATCCGCCACGGACTTGTCCGGCCGGTAGCCGCGGACCCGCGCGAACCGCAGGGCGATCCCGCCGGGGTAGCGGGACGAGCGCTGCACGCCGTCGATCGCGATCTCGACGACGAGCTCCGGACGGAGGAACACGGCGTGCGCGGTTCGTCGCGTCTCCAGAGCGGGGAACGTCTCGGTCTGCCAGCGCAGCAGGTCGTCGGTCAGGCCTTTGAAGGTCTTCCCGACCATGACGAGCCCGCCCGGCTCGCCCCACTCGCCGCCCGGGTCGCGGGCGGCCAGATGCAGGTTGGAGAGGAGACCCCGCCGCCGCCCGGAGCCCCATTCCGCGGCGAGGACGACGAGGTCGTAGGTGTGCACGGGCTTGACCTTGACCCATGAGGTGCCGCGGCGGCCGGCCGTGTAGGGAGAGTCCACGCCCTTCACCAGCACCCCCTCGTGGCCGGCGGCGAGCGCCTCGCGCGACAGGCGCTCGGCGGTCTCGGGATCGTCGGTCACGACGCCCGGCATCCGCCACGGCGCCGCCACCCGGTCGAGCTCCGACAGGCGCACCGAGAGCGGCTCGTCGACGAGGTCCTTCCCGTCGACGTGGAGGAGATCGAAGAACCACGGGCGCAACAGCTGGTCCCGCCCGACGTCGGCGCTGAACCGGGACAGGGTCTCCTGGAACGGCCGCGGGCCGCCGTCCTCGTCGAGGGAGAGGGTCTCCCCGTCGAGGATGAGGTCGTGGGCGGGCAGCGCTCGGACGATCTCGACGATCTCGGGGACGCGGTGCGTGATGTCGGCGCGGCTACGGGTGAACACCTGAACCGTGTCTCCCCGGCGGTGGACCTGGATCCGCGCGCCGTCCAGCTTGTACTCGACGGATGCCGGACCGGTGGTCGCGAGCGCGTCGGACGCGGTCGCGGCCGTGCCGGCGAGCATCGGCAGGACCGGGCGCCCGACCACGAGCCCGACCTCGTCCAGGTCCGCGGCCGTGCCGGTGAGCGCCACGCGCGCCGTCTCCGCCAGGTCGCCCGACAGCATCGCGGCCCGGCGCACCGCACCGACCGGCCGGTCCGCCGCGGCGGCGATCGCGTCCAGGAGAACGCCGGCGAGCGCGCCCGTGCGCAGCTCGCCGAGGATCGCCCGGGCCAGGAAATCCCATTCCGCCGCCGTCGATCTCGCGGCGAGCGCGGCCAGCGCCTCCCCGCGGCGCAGGGACGACCCGGCGCCCGCGGCCCCGGCGACCTCCTCGAGCGCGGCGTCCACGTCGGCGATGGTCAGCACCGGATCCGGCGCGTGCGTCACGTCGACGGCCGCGATGCCGCGCCACCCGACGCCGACGCGTCCCTGGCGCGGCTGGGCCAGGAGGAGTCCGACGAGCGGGACGAGCTCGTCGGGAGAGGACGCCGCGAGCAGCCGGGCGAGCGCGTCGATCTTCGCCCGGCGCGACGACGTGGCCGCGACCTCGGCGGCGGTGTCGACCAGCTCGGAGAGCATCACACCGGCATTGTCGCACCGGCCGCCGACATCGCGATCGGCGGCGACACCGGATCCGGCGCCCGGCATGGGATCGGGCCGGGGACCGTCCGCACCGCCTCAGTCGTCGGCGGGGGAGACGCCCGGCGGCCAGGTCGGCGACCCCAGCTCGCGGGAGATGTTCCTCGCCGTCTCGCGCAGCGCGTGGAGCACGGCGTCCGGCGCCGGTGCGTCCGGCGAGGGGAAGACGACCGCGAGGGCCGCCACGATGTCGCCGCGGGCGTCGGCGACGGGGGCGGCGAGCGAGGACTCCCCGAGCACCGCCTCGTCGTTCTCCCCGGCGGCGCCGCGTTCCGCGATGCCGGGGAGCTCGCGCCGCAGTCGGTCGGGCGAGGTGATCGTCTCGCCGGTGAGGCTGCGCAGTGGCGCCGCGAACACCGCCCGCTGGAAGCCCAGGTCGTGTGCCAGCAGGACCTTGCCCATGGCCGAGGCGTGCGCCGGGATCGCCAGTCCCGTCTCCAGCATCTGCTGGCTGTCGTCCGGACGGAGGGTGTGGTGGATCACGAGGACCTCGGTGAAGTGCGGCGCGCCCAGGCGCACGGCCATCCCGGTGCGCCGTGCGAGGTCGTGGGTCCAGCGCATGGCGCGGGCGCGGACGTCCAGGCTGTCGAGGTAGACGTTGCTGAGCTTCAGCAGGGTCGGGCCGAGCATGTAGCGCTGCCCGCCCCGCTCCTTCGCGACCAGCCCGTGGGCGCGGAGGGACTTCACGATGCCGTGCACGGTGGACGGCGGCAGGTCCAGCGCGGCGGCGAGATCGCTGATGCCGAGATGGCGCGCGCCCTGCAGCAGATCGAGGATCCTTGCCGCGCGGTCGATCGACTGGATCATGCGTCGTCGCCCCTCTCCGCGGTGCCGTCGGTCTCCCTTGACATTCCGTCATTCTCCCCGCATATTCGACATTAACGAAAAGCTTTCCGAAAGTGGAGCTTTCGACCGATGCCCGACGGAGGGCAGCGCACCGCTTCGCACCGGCGCCGGCCCCCGGGTCTGACCGAGCCAGGAGGAAGCAGGATGAAGAAGCTCATCAACGCGCCGGAGGACGTGCTCATCGAGTCGCTGCGAGGGGTGGCGCTCGCGCATCCCGAGCTGTCGGTGGACCTCGAGACGCATGTCATCACCCGCGCGACGCCCAAGGACGCGGGCAAGGTCGGGGTCGTCTCCGGCGGAGGCTCCGGCCACGAGCCGCTGCACGGCGGCTACGTCGGGCGCGGAATGCTCGACGCCGCGGTGGCGGGCGAGGTCTTCACGTCGCCCACGCCCGATCGCGTGCAGGCGGCGACGAAGGCGGTGGACCGCGGCGCGGGCGTGCTGCACATCGTGAAGAACTACACCGGCGACGTCCTGAACTTCGAGATGGCCGCGGAACTGGCGTCCATGGAGGGCATCGAGGTGCGCTCGGTCACCGTGGACGACGACGTCGCCGTCCAGGACTCGCTCTACACCGCCGGGCGGCGCGGCGTCGGGCTCACGGTGCTGCTGGAGAAGATCGTGGGCGCAGCCGCGGAGGAGGGGCAGGACCTCGCGGCCGTGGCCGATCTCGCGGCCCGGGTGAACGGTCAGGGCCGGTCGATGGGCATGGCCCTGACGAGCTGCACCGTGCCCGCGGCGGGAAAGCCCACGTTCGATCTGCCGGACGACCAGATGGAGATCGGGATCGGCATCCACGGCGAGCCCGGCCGGCACCGGGAGCCGCTGGCGCCCGCCCGCGAGATCGCGGCCCAGCTGGTGGACCCGATCCTCGCCGACCTGGACGCGGCGGGCGGACCGGCGATCGTCATGCTCAACGGCATGGGCGCGTCGCCGCTGATCGAGCTCTACCTCATGTACGGCGAGGTCGCCGCGCTGCTGGAGAAGGCGGGCGTGACGATCGCCCGGAACCTCGTCGGCAACTACATCACGTCGCTGGACATGGCCGGGTGCTCGCTCACGGTCCTGAAGGCCGACGACGAGCTGCTTCGCCTGTGGGACGCGCCGGTCGTGACCCCGGGCCTGCGGTGGGGCGCATGATGGCGGGGACGATCGGGATCGATGCGCTGGCCGACTGGCTGGTCCGTTTCCGCGACGCCGTGACGGCGAAGCGGGACTGGCTCACCGAGCTCGACTCCGCGATCGGCGACGCGGACCACGGCGCGAACATGACGCGCGGGATGGAGGCCGTCGTCGCGAAGCTGGATCCGGCGCCGGCGACGGTCGACGAGCTGCTGAAGACCGCGGGGATGACGCTCGTCGGCTCGGTGGGCGGAGCGAGCGGTCCGCTGTACGGCACGTTCTTCCTCCGGATGGGGATGACGGCGGGAGCCGTGACGGAGCTCGACGCGCCCGGGCTCGCGGCGGCCCTCCGTGCGGGTCTGGAGGGCATCGTGGCGCGGGGCAAGGCCGAGGCCGGCGACAAGACGCTCTTCGACGCGATGGCGCCCGCGGTGGATGCGCTGGACGCGCGGATCGGCGAGGGCGCTGACCTCGCCGACGCCGCGCGTGCGGCCGCCGAGGCCGCCGCGGAAGGGCGTGACGCGACGCTGCCGCTGGTGGCGCGCAAGGGACGTGCGAGCTATCTGGGCGAACGCAGCGCGGGACACCTCGATCCGGGGGCGGCGTCCACGGTCCTGTTGTTCGAGACGCTCGCCGACGCGGTCGCGGGCCGCACCCGATGATCGGGATCGTCGCCGTCTCGCACAGTCAGCGTCTGGCCGAGGCGGCGGGCGAGCTCGCCCGGCAGATGGTCCCGAACGGGAGCGCGCCGGTGCGGCTCGCCGCCGGCGCGGGAACGGAGCCGGACGGCACGCCGATCCTCGGCACGGACGCCACCCGGGTGGCGGCGGCGATCGACGAGCTCGCCGCCGAGGTCGACGGCGTGCTCGTGCTCATGGATCTGGGGTCGGCGGTCATGAGCGCCGAGATGGCGCTGGAGTTCCGGATGAGCGACGTGCCGGTGCGGCTCGTGCCCGCGCCGTTCGTCGAGGGGCTGCTCGCGGCGAGCGTGGCGGCCGCGGCCGGTGCGAGCCTGGACGCCGCGGCCGGGGAGGCGTCCGGGGCGCTGCTGGCGAAGACCGCCCAGCTCGCGGATCCGGGTGAGGACGACTCCGCCCCCGACGGCGACGGCACGGGGGGCGCCGTCGCCGACGGGGGCGAGCCGGCAGCCGTCACGCGTCGGGTGACGGTCCGCAACCCGCTGGGGATCCACGCGCGGCCCGCGGCCCTGATCGCCGAGGCGGCGGGCGGCGCCGAGGTCCGGGTGCGGCGCCTGCCGTCCGGCCCCGACGCCGCGGCGGCGAGCCTCTCGCGTCTGCTCACTCTGGGGGCCCGCGCCGGGGACGAGGTCGAGCTGACGGGGCCCGCCGGAGCCGAGGACGCGGTGGAGCGGATCGCGGCTCTCTTCCAGGACGGTTTCGGGGAGGTCGACGATGCGATGCCGGGCGGCGCGGTCGGCGCGGCGCTCGCCGAGACGCCGGAGGCGCCGGGGACGCCGGCGGGCGGCGCGGTCGAGGCGGAGCCGCCGGCCGCGGTCGCGACTGCGCCCGCCGTGGCGCCGCCGGCACCGGGGGCCACGCTGCGGGGACGCGGGGTGAGCGCCGGTCGTGCCGGAGGGCCGGTGGTCCTTCTCGCACCGCCGGTGGCGGAGCCGCCCGCGGGGGAGCGCGTGCCGCTGACGGAGCGGGAGGCGGAGGCGGCGCGCATCGGGGCCGCGGCGGACGCCGTCGTGGCCGAGCTCGCCGATCGAGCATCGCGCGCCACCGGCGACGCGGCGGCGATCCTCGACGCGACCCGGCTGTTGGCCGCCGACCCCGAGACGATCCGGGCCGCGGGGGAGCGGGTGCGGGCGCAGGGGATCTCGGCGGAGCGGGCGGTCTGGGAGGAGGCCTCCGCGCAGGAGGCGGCCGTGGCCGCGCTCGGCGGGCGCATGGCCGAGCGGGCGGCGGACCTCCGTGACGTCCGGGACCGGATCATCGCGACGCTGGAGGGACGGGAGCGGCCCGGGGTGCCCGATCGGTCGGACCCGTTCGTGCTCGTCGCGCCCGACCTCGCGCCCGCGGACACGGCGGCGCTCGCCGGGGGAGCCTGCGTCGCCCTCGTCACGGAGCAGGGCGGTCCCACCTCGCACACGGCGATCATCGCGCGGTCGCTGGGGCTGCCCGCGGTCGTCGGCGCCGCGGGGGCGACGGCGATCCCGGCCGGTCGGCCGGTGCTCGTCGACGGCGAGCGGGGGACGGTGCGGCTCGACCCGTCCGCCGCCGAGATCGAGGAGGCCCGGGGGGAGACGGAGACCGCGCCGTTCGACGGGGACGGGCGCCTCGCCGACGGGACCCGCATCGGGCTGCGGGCCAACGTCGGCGGCGCGGCGGACGCGGAGGCGGCCGCGGCGTCCGGGGCGGACGGGATCGGCCTGTTCCGGACGGAGTTCCTCTTCCTCGACCGCCATGATGCGCCGAGCGTCGCCGAGCAGACCGCCGCGTACCGGGCGGTCCTGCGTCCGTTCGCCGGCCGGACGGTCGTCGTGCGCACTCTGGACGCCGGATCCGACAAGCCGCTGCCGTTCGCGACGGCGCTGTCCGAGGAGAACCCGGCATTGGGGGTGCGCGGGCTCCGTGTCGCCCGACGAGCGCCGGGGCTCCTGCGCGACCAGCTCCGCGCGATCGCCGACGCGGCGGAGGCCGAGCGCACCGCGGTGGACGTGATGGCGCCGATGGTGGCGACGATCGCCGAGGCGGAGGAGTTCGTCGCCGCCTGCCGGGAGGCGGGCCTGGCGAGCGCGGGCGTGATGATCGAGACGCCGTCGGCGGCGCTGCTGGCGCCCGAGCTGCTCCGCGTCGTGGACTTCGTGAGCCTCGGGACGAACGATCTGGCCCAGTACACGATGGCCGCCGATCGGCAGGAGACCGAGCTCGCGGCTCTGAACGACCCCTGGCAGCCGGCGGTGCTCCGGCTCATCCGGATCGTGGGCGAGGCGGGACGGGCGACGGGGCAGCCGGTCGGAGTGTGCGGGGAGGCGGCGGCGGATCCGCTGCTCGCGCCGGTCCTGGTGGGGCTCGGGGCGACGAGCCTGTCGATGTCGGCGCGCGCACTGGCCGGGGTCTCCGCCTCGTTGCGCCGGACGGACGCGCAGACGTGCCGACGAGCCGCCGACGCGGCCGCGGGCGCCGCCTCCGCGGACGACGCCCGGGAGGCCGCTGCGGCGATCCTCGCCCCGTGACCCTCTCCTCCCGTTGTCCCGCGAAACCCCCTCTGATCGTCGAAACCCCCTCGTAGATACGGCTTAGCGAGGGGGTCTCGGCGGTGCGAGGGGGTTTCGGTGGACGTGGATCGGGATGTCGGGCGCGTGCCGCAGACTGGGGGGCATGGTCGGGACGGACGCGGCAGGCATGGACAGGACGGGCGCGGCGAGCGGGGACGGGACGGGCGCGGCGAGCGGGGACGGGACGGACGCGGCAGGCATGGACAGGACGGGCGCGGCGAGCGGGGCGGGGACGGACGCGGGCGCGGATCTGCGCGGAGCGGCCCTCGCCACCCTGCGCGAACTCGTCGGGCGCGCGGACGCGGAGTTCCACGACGGCCAGTACGAGGCGATCGAGGCGCTCGTCGCGGGACGGCGCCGAGCGCTCGTCGTGCAGCGGACCGGGTGGGGGAAGTCCGCGGTGTACTTCGTCGCCACGGCGCTCCGGCGACGACAGGGCGCGGGACCGACCGTTCTCGTGTCCCCGCTGCTCGCCCTCATGCGCGACCAGATCGCCGCGGCGGAGCGCGCGGGCGTGCGCGCGGTGGCCATCAACTCGACCAACGCGCATGAGTGGAGCGACGTCCTCGACCGGCTCGACCGGGACGAGGTCGACGTCCTGCTCGTGTCCCCGGAGCGCCTCAACAATCCGTCCTTCCGAGAGGAGCGCCTCCCGGCTGTGGTGGAGCGGATCGGCCTGCTGGTCGTCGACGAGGCCCACTGCATCAGCGACTGGGGGCACGACTTCCGGCCCGACTACCGACGCCTGCGCGACCTCATCGCACAGATGCCCGCCGGAGTGCCGGTCCTCGCGACGACGGCGACGGCGAACAGCCGGGTCGTCGCGGACGTGGCCGAGCAGCTCGGGACGGGCACGGATGCCGGCGCCCCGGGCAATGGCGTGCTCACGATCCGGGGCCCGCTCGCCCGCGCGTCCCTGCGGCTCGGCGTGCTGCGCCTGCCGGACGCGTCACGGCGGCTGGCCTGGCTGCTCAGCCATCTCGACGAGCTTCCGGGCTCGGGCATCATCTACACGCTCACCGTGTCGGCGGCGGTCGACACGGCGCGGCTGCTCCAGGAGCGCGGGCACGCGGTGCGGGCGTACACGGGTCAGACCGACGCCGACGAGCGCGCCGAGTCGGAGGCGATGCTGAAGCGGAACGAGGTGAAGGCGCTCGTCGCGACGAGCGCCTTGGGAATGGGGTTCGACAAGCCGGACCTGGGTTTCGTCCTGCACCTCGGCGCGCCCTCGTCGCCGGTCGCGTACTACCAGCAGGTCGGACGCGCCGGACGCGCGAGCGACAGCGCGGACGTGCTGCTGCTGCTCGGGCCCGAGGACCGCGACATCTGGCACTACTTCGCGACCGCCTCGATGCCCGACGAGGAGCGCGCGGGCCGCGTGCTGGCCGCGCTCTCGGACCAGCCGGTCTCGACCCCGGCCCTGGAGGCCATGGTCGACATCCGTCGGACGCCCCTGGAGCTGCTGCTCAAGGTGCTGGACGTCGACGGGGCGGTGCGGCGGGTCCAAGGGGGCTGGATCGCCACGGGAACCCCCTGGGTGTACGACGCCGAGCGCTACGCCCGCATCGCCGCCGAGCGGCGCGCGGAGCAGCAGCACATGCTCGACTACGAGCAGGCGACGGGCTGCCGGATGGAGTTCCTCCAGCGCGCCCTCGACGACGACACCGCCGCCCCCTGCGGCCGGTGCGACAACTGCGCCGGTGCCTGGTTCTCCGCGGACATCGCCGAGACGGAGGCGTCGCGGGCCGCCGCGTCCCTCGACCGGGTCGGCGTCCCCATCGAGCCCCGTCGTCAGTGGCCCACGGGCGCGGATCGGCTCGGCGTGCCGGTCAAGGGGCGGATCGATCCCAGCGCCCAGGCCGAGGAGGGACGAGCGCTGGCCCGCCTGACGGACCTCGGATGGGGAGGCACCCTGCGCACGCTGTTCGCGGCGGGCGCCCCGGACGGACCCGTCCCGCCGCAGGTGCTCGCGGCCTGTGTCCGGGTGCTCGCCGACTGGGGCTGGACGCAGCGCCCCGTGGCCGTGGTCGCCGTCCCCTCCCGGTCGCGTCCGCAGCTCGTGGACTCGCTCGCCCGCGGCCTCGCCGAGATCGGCCGGCTCCCGTACCTCGGCGCGTTGGCGCCGGTGCACGGCGGCCCGACCGGTGGTCCCGGAGGCAACAGCGCGTTCCGCCTCGCCGGCGTCTGGGAGCGGTTCGGCGCCGACCACCTCGACGTCCCGGCGGGTCCGCTGCTGCTCGTCGACGACCAGGTCGACAGCCGCTGGACCCTCACGGTCGCCGCCGGCGTCCTCCGCGCGGCCGGGGCGAGCGCGGTCCTGCCGTTCGCCCTGGCGCTGCGCGGCTGATCCGGACGCGGGCGCGGCGCGCCCCCGGAGCGGTCGCGTCGCGCCCCCGGAGCGGTCGGGCCGCGCCCGCGGTGCTCCCGGATCCCGGGTCGTTCGCACTCGGTCAACGGCGGCGCGCAGGGCGACAAGACGCGGCCGCGAGCGCGCACCCAGAATGGAGGACGGCGTCGTCCTGCGCCCGCCCCGAACGCTCGAAGGAGAGTCCGATGTCCGATACCGCCGCAGCGGCCGCCGCGCTGCTCGACCGCATCCAGGCCCCCGAGGGGCAGGGGCGTGAGATCCCCGACGCCGCGACCCGGGAGACGATCGGGCGCGCGCCCGTCCAGACGGTGACGGACCTGGACGACGCGATCGCGCGCGCGAAGGCGGCCCAGCCGGCGTGGGAGGCCCTCGGGCACGAGGAGCGCAGCGCGCTGCTGCTGGCCGCCGCCGACGCGATCGACGCGCACGCGGAGCCGCTCGCCTGGATTCTCTCCCGCGAGCAGGGCAAGCCCCTCAACGGCCCCAACGCGCGCTTCGAGCTCGGCGCCTGCTCGGCGTGGCTGCGGACCAACGCGACGACCGTGCTCGAGCCGGAGGTGCTCGTCGACGACGCCGACCTGCACGCCGAGCTCGTCTACAAGGCGGCCGGCGTCGTCGGGGCGATCGGTCCGTGGAACTGGCCTCTGATGATCACGATCTGGCAGATCGGGCCGTCGCTGCGGATGGGCAACACCGTCGTGGCCAAGCCGAGCGAGTACACGCCGCTGAGCGTCCTGGCGATGCTGGCGGTGATGAACGACGTGCTCCCCGCCGACGTCCTCATCGGCGTGTCGGGCGACCGCGAGGTGGGCGCCCGGCTGGCCTCGCACCCGGACATCGACAAGATCATGTTCACGGGATCCACGGCCACCGGCCGCCGGATCATCGAGAGCTCGGCAGGCAACCTCGCCCGGCTCACGCTGGAGCTGGGCGGCAACGACGCGGGCATCGTCCTGCCGGGGACCGACCCCGCGGCGATCGCCCAGGACCTGTTCTGGGGCGCGTTCATCAACACCGGGCAGACCTGCGCGGCGATGAAGCGTCTGTACGTGCACGACTCGATCTACGACCAGGTCGTCGACGCCGTGGCCGAGATCGCCGCCTCGACGCCGATGGGCAACGGGCTGGACGAGGAGAACGTCCTCGGCCCCCTGCAGAACAAGGCGCAGTTCGACATCGTCTCGCGCCTGGTCGAGGACGCCCGGCGGCGCGGCGCGCGCATCGTCACCGGAGGCGAGCCCGCGCCGGAGCTCGGCGAGCTGTTCTATCGTCCGACGATCGTCGCCGACATCGAGGACGGTGCCCCGCTCGTCGACGAGGAGCAGTTCGGCCCGGTGCTCCCGGTCATCCGCTACACGGACGTCGACGACGCGTTCGCCCGCGCGAACGGGCTGGACGCGGGGCTCGGGGCCTCGGTGTGGTCCAGCGACCCCGAGGCCGCGCGGGAGGCGGCGACCCGGATGCAGTCGGGGACGGTGTGGATCAACTCGCACGGCGGGCTGCACCCGATGGTGCCGTTCGGCGGCGTGAAGAGCTCCGGGTACGGTCTGGAGTTCGGGGTGGCGGGCCTGAAGTCCGTGTCGGTGACGCAGGTCGTCTCCGGCCCCGGACGGAGGGGCTGAGCGTGCGGACCGCGATCGTCGTCGGGGCCGGCACCTCGGGCGCGATCGTCGCACGGCGGCTCGCCGACGCAGGCGTCTCCGTGACGCTCGTCGAGGCCGGAGGGTACGACGAGAACCCCGCGATCCACGACCCGTCTCGCGCCGGAGAGCTCTGGCACTCCGCGGAGGACTGGGACTTCTTCACGGTGCCGCAGGAGCATGCGGCCGGTCGCCGGCTGCACCTGCCGCGCGGCAAGGTCACGGGCGGGTCGCACGCGCTCAACGCCATGATCTGGGTGCGCGGCGCCGCCTCCGACTACGACGCCTGGGAGCGCTCGGGCGCCACCGGCTGGGGCTGGGACGAGGTCGAGCCGGTGTACGACGCGATCGAGAACGACCTCCTCCCCGTCACCGACGACTACCCGCTCTCGCCGATCCAGGAGTCGATCGTGGCCGCCGCGGTGCAGGAGGGGCTGTCGCGCAACGAGAACTACAACGGCGGCGTCCTCGACGGCGTCTCGCAGGAGCAGGTGACGATGCGCGACGGTCGGCGCGTGAACACCTGGATGGCCTACGCGCAGCCGATCGCGCAGCGGCTGACGATCGTCACCGGTCGCGAGGTCCACTCCGTGATCGTCGAGGACGGCCGCGCACGCGGGGTCCGGCTGGGCGAGGGCGCCGAGGCGGAGGAGCTGCGTGCGGACGAGGTCGTCCTCGCCGCCGGGGCCATCGGGAGCCCGGTGATCCTGCTGCGCTCGGGGATCGGTCCGCGCGAGGAGCTGGAGGGGCACGGGATCGACGTCGTTGTGGACGCCCCGCAGGTCGGCAGGAACCTGCACGACCACCTGCTCTCCCCGGTGATCTTCACCACGGCGGCGAAGCCGGTCGGACCGCCCCGGCCCGGCGTCTCGGTGACGCAGAGCCACCTCTTCTGGCGGAGCCGGCCCGATCTCGCGGAGCCGGACACGCAGCCGATCCATTTCTCGGTGCCGATGTGGGGAGAGCTGGAGCCGCGCGGGGAGGACGGGTTCACGCTCATGGCCGGGCTCGTCACGCCGCACAGCCGCGGAGCGCTCACCCTGTCCGGACCGGGACTGGCCGACCCGCCGCTGATCGATCTCGCGGCGCTCGCGGACGAGCGCGACCTGGCGTCGTTGGCGGCGTCCGTCCGCCAGTGCCGCCGGATCGGCGCGCAGCCCGCGCTCGCGGGCGAGTGGGGAGCGACGGAGGTCTATCCGGGGCCGGAGGTGACCGACGCCGACGTCGAGGACTGGGTGCGTCGCACGGCGATCACGTACCACCACCAGGTCGGGACGTGCCGCATGGGCAGCGACGACGCGGCGGTCGTGGATCCGCGGCTGCGTGTGCGCGGCGTCGAGGGGCTGCGCGTCGTGGACGCGTCGGTGATGCCCACGGTCCCCACCGGGAACACCAATGCGCCGGCCGCCATGATCGCCGAGCGCGGGGCGCGGTTCCTCCTCGAGGACACGGCCGCGGGCTGAGCCCGCGGCCGGTCAGTCGTCGAGGAGCGCGGCGGCGAACATCGGCCGCGCGGCGTCGGCGCCGGGCGGGTGGAACAGGCTCGCCATCGCGTCGCGGTGCAGGCGGCTGAGCTCGTGGCCGTTGTCGAACCCCGATCCGCTCGTGCACATCAGGGCGGTCTCCGTGGCGCGGCGGGCGACGGCCGACGCGTGGAGACGGGCGCTGACGAGCCGCGGGGCCCAGCCGGCGCCGTGGTCGACGAGCTCGTCGAAGTCGCGGCAGTACGCCTCCAGCTGGGCGGGGACCGCCAGGTACTCGGCGTACGCGTCGGCCAGGCGTGCGCGGAACTCCGGCACCTCCGCATACGTGGTCCCGCTCTTGGCCGAGCGGCGGGCCTTGAGTCCGGCCGCTCCGAGTTCGAGGGCACGCCAGGCGACCCCCGCGTACACGGAGCCGACGAGGAGCTGGAAGGTGCTCGTGATCGCGAAGGTCAGCGGGTCCGGTACGCGGCCGGCGGGGATGCGGCGCGAGACGCGTTCGGGGGCCATGCGGACGCTCTTCAGGATCGTGGCGCGGCTCTGGGAGGCCCGCATCCCCAGCACGTCCCACTGGTCGGACACGGTGATCCCGGGGGTGTCGCGCTCCAGGAACCCGTAGACGAGCATCGGGTTCTCGGGATCCGTGTCGTCCCGTCCGTGGGCGATCAACCGCGTCCAGACGGGGGAGAGCGAGGTGAAGATCTTCACCCCGTCGAGGAGGTAGCCGCCATCCTCCTGCGGCGTCGCGATCGTCTTCGACCCCTGCAGCACCCAGTCGTTGGAGGGCTCGCTGATCCCGAACGCGAAGATCTCGCCCGCCATCGTCTCGGCGAACACCCCGTCGAGAGAGTGGTCGCCGCGCGCCGCCAACGCCTGGACGACGCCCGTGCACATCAGGTGCATGTTGACCGCGAGCGCCGTCGCCGGCGCCGCGGAGGCCAGACGCTGCTGGAGGTGGGACACCTCGTCGAGCGACAGTCCGGGGCCGCCGGCCTCCTCGGGCACGAACAGACGCAGGTAACCGCGGTCGACGAGGTCGGCCAGATCCTCGTCGAAGAAGCGGTTCTCGCGGTCGTACACGGCGGCGCGCTCCCGGAAGCGCTCCATCAGCGCGTCGGGCAGATAGCGCTCGGCGAGCTCCGCGTGGCGGGTCAGGCGATCGGTCATGGCTTCTCCTTCGGGAGGGGTCGGTCGGCGCATCAGGCGCGGGCCGGAGCGGGGGCGAGGACGACGGCGCCGTTGTGGCCGCCGAACCCGAACGACGTCGACAGGACGGTGCGCGGCGACACGGCCCGGGCCTCGCCGGTCACGAGATCCGCGTCCGGGAACTCCGGGTCGTCGAGGTTCAGGGTGGGCGGCACGAGCCCGGTGCGCAGGGACTGGACGGCCAGGATCGCCTCCACGACGCCGGACGCGCCGAGCAGGTGACCGGTGCCGGATTTCGGCGCGGTGAGCGGGATGCCCGGCAGGCGGGGCCCGAACACGTCGCGGAGGGCGGCGACCTCCGCGGCGTCCCCCGCCGGGGTCCCGGTGCCGTGGAGGTTCACGTGGTCGACCTGTTCCGCGGAGATCCCCGCGTCGTCCAGCGCGGAGCGGATCGCCTGCGCGGCGCCTCTTCCTTCGGGCTGCGGCGCGGTGGCGTGGAACGCGTCGCTGGACTCCCCGAACCCGCTCAGCACGGCCAGGGGTGCCGCGCCCCGGGCGTCGGCGACCTCCTCGGCCTCGAGGAGGAGCGCCGCGGCGCCCTGGGCCATCACGAACCCGCGTCGTCCGCGGTCGAAGGGGCGGCTGGCCGACCCCGGGTCGTCCTCGTATCCGCTCGCGAGTGCGCGCAGGTTCGCGTTGGCGGCGAGGTTCACCGGGTTCAGGCAGTCCTCCATCCCGACGACGAGCACGGCGTCGGAATAGCCGTGACGGATCCGACGCAGCGCATCGCCGAGGGCGACGGCGCCGGATGCGCACGTCGCGGTCACGCCGTGCGCGGGGCCGCGCGCGCCGTACCGCTGGCTGAGCAGCGCGGCCGCGGCGTCGGGCGCGCCGTGCACGACCAGGGCGAGGGGGACGCCGCGAGGGCCGCGCGCCGCCAGGGCGCGGGTCGCGGACTGCATGGCGTCGACCGGCCCGGACCCGGTGGCCGCGAGGACGCCGAAGCGCTCCGGCGCCCATGCTCCGGCGGCGTGCTCCGCCCCGGCCGCCGCGGCCGAGGCGAGCGCCTCGTCCGCCGCCGCGATCGCCCAGAGCTGGACGGGGCTCAGCCGGCGCTGCAGGCCGGGCTCCACGAGCCCAGCGGCATCGAATCCGCGCACCCGGCCGCCGGTCCGGACGGGGAGGGAGGCGAACTCGGGCTCGTCGAGGACGGAGACGGCGCTGCGCCCCTGGACGACGGACTCCCACAGCGCGTCGGCGGAGAGTCCGCTGGGCGTGATCGCGCCCATCCCGGTGACGACCGCCCGCCGCATCACAGCCGTACCCCCTCGCCGGCCAGGATCCGCTCGGCCGTCTCGATCCGGCGGATCTTCCCGCCCGCGGTGCGCGGCAGACGCGGCAGCACGTACCACCGCCGCGGCACGAACTGCGGGGCGAGCCGACCGCGCGCCCACGCGCGCAGGCTCGTCTTGTCCGGGAGCGTCGCCGGCTGGTCCGGGGCGGGGGTGGCCGCCGTGCTCCGGATGCGCGAGGGCGTGGTGACCCCGCCCGGCGCGGCGGCGGCCGGTTCGACGACGAGCGCCACGATCCGCCCGAGGTCCTCGTCGGGAAGCGACACCGCGCACACGGCGCCGACACCGGGCGCGTCGGCGAACGCGCGCTCGACGTCGGGAAGGGAGACCTTGTGTCCGCCGGTCACGACGATGTCACCCGCCCGACCGGCGAGGTGCAGCCGCCCGTCGACGATCCGCGCCTGATCGTGCACGGTCGCCCATCCGTCGTCGTCGCGCAGGACCGCGCCCGTGGTGGCCGCGAGATAGCCGTCCGAGGCGGCCTCGGCATGGATCCACAGCGTGCCGAGCTCCCCGTCGGGCACGTCGCGTCCGTCGTCGTCGCGGATCCGGGCGACGATGCCGTCGTAGAGCGTGATCAGTGTGCCGTCGCCGTCCCGGCTGTCCCCGATGAAGCCGATCTCGGCCGCGCCGTAGTAGCTGATCAGCCGCACGTGGGGGAGCACCTCACCGAGCCCGTCGCGGATCGCCGCGGGCAGGTTCGCTCCGCCGGTGACGACGAGGTCCAGCCCGGCGAACCGGAGCGGATCCCGTCGCGCGGCATCGGTGAGCGCGCGCACGACGGCGGGGACGGCGACGATCCGGGTGATGCTCTCGGCGGGGATCCGCGCCGCCATCCGCACCGGGTCGAAGGCGTCGGCGAGGTGCGCCGATCCTCCCGTGGCGAGGCATTCGATCAGCGCATAGAGGGTGAGGCTGTAGGAGAGCGGACCGGGAGCGAGAGTCGCGACACCCGGGAGCGGTTCGAGGTGCGCGGCGGAGACGGCGACGTTGGCGCGGTACTGTCGTCGGGTCTTGAGGAAGGCCTTCGGGTCGCTGGTCGTGCCGGAGGAGAAGAGGAGCAGGAACGCCTCGTCGTCCGCCCGCACCGTCGGTTCCGGGGCGGTGGCGCCGTCGGCCTCGACGGCGACCTCGCGGGAGCGGAACTCGTCGAGGGTGAGGACGGTCCCGGTCCAGCCGCCGTCGGCGAGAGCACGGCGCAGGTCCGGGGAATCGCTGACCACCACGCCGATCCCCGTGGAGACGATCACCCGGACGCGGTGGTCGAGGGGCCACTGCGGATCGAGGGTCGCGGAGACGGCGCGGTATCCGGCCAGCGCGGCGACGATGCGGGCGGTGTGGAACGCGTCGGACAGGCTGACCGCCGTGATCGGGATCCCGCCCGTCTCCGGAGCGGGTGTCGGAGGGGCGGTCTGGGCGCGGTGCGCGGCGTCGACGACGGCGAACACCCGGCGTGAGTCCGCGACGAGCTGCCGGTACGTGAGTGATTCGTCGTCCCCCACGATCGCGAGCCGATCGGGGTGCTGCTCCGCCGTCTCCCGCACGGCCCGCGTGATCGGCACCTGATGACCTCCCCGGCTGAACGGCCCGCTCCAGTCTAGTTTCCGTTCCACCGCTCGGACCCGGTCCCGGCCGCCCCGCTCGCTGAGCGACGCTTCTCGGTCGTTGAGCGACAGAAGCGAGTCGAAACACGGTGCCCCGGGTGGGCGTTTCGGTCGTTGAGCGAGCGAAGCGAGACGAAACGCGGCGCCCCGGGTGGTGGGCGTCGGGTCTCCGCGAGACGAAACGCGGTGCCTCGGGTGGGTGTCTCGGTCGTTGAGCGAGCGAAGCGAGACGAAACGCGGTGCCCCGGGTACGCCCGGGTCTCGATTGACCTGTCTTGCGTCACCAGCTAGCTTGTTTCGCATGACAGTCGACGTCGGATCGCAGATGCGTAAAGGGGTGGTCGAGTACTGCGTGCTCGGGCTGCTCGCGCGCGGTCCGCGCTATGGCTGGGAGCTTGCCGAGCAGCTCACCGCCGCGGGCATGATCGCGAGCATCGGGACCCTCTACCCGCTTCTCGCCCGACTGCGGCAGAGCGGATGGGTGCGCACCTTCGACCAGCGCTCCGATGCGGGGCCGGTGCGCCGGTACTACGAGCTGACCGGAGACGGCGAAGAGCAGCTCGCCCGGTTCCGCCGCCAGTGGGACCCGTTCGCGCGCAGCGTCGCCGCGCTGATCTCCGAGGAGGAGTCATGACAGAACCGACGTCGGACGCCGATCGGCGGCGGGCGCGCTACCTCGCCGACCTCGACGCGGCGCTGAGCGACCTGCCCGATCGTGTCGCCGCCGACCTGCGCAGCGGGATCGCGGAGGAGCTGGAGGGATGGGACGGAGCCGGGCTGGACGCGCGGATCGCCCAGTTCGGGGACCCGCTCGAGATCGCGCGGGCCGCGGGGGACGCGACGGAGCCGGAGAGCGCGCCCGCACCACCGAAAGCGGTCGCTCCCGCCCCGGCCCCGACACCGCTCGGCGCATCACGCCGCTTCGCGATCGTCGCGGCTCTGGTCCTCGCGTTCGGCGGCTTCCTCGTCCCGCTCGCGGGATGGGTCGTCGGCGTCGTGCTCGTGCTGGCCAGCCGGATGTGGCGTGGGTGGGAGAAGGCGGTGGCGATCCTCCTCCCGTTCGCGGCGCTCGCGGTGGGCTTCCTCGTCGCGATCATCGGCCACGCGGTCGGCACATCGGCGGGGACCGCCGGGGCGGGCGAGTACGAGGCGCCGACCCCGGAGATCCCGGGCGGCTATGTTGTCGGCCTCAACGGCTGGCACTTCGGGATCATCCTGGTCTTCCTTCTCGTTCCGCTCTGCGGCGGCTGGCTCCTCTGGCGGCTCCGTGACCGCTCCTCCCCGGTCGTTGAGCGAGCGAAGCGAGTCGAAACGCGGTGACCCGGGGCGCGCCTGACCACGACACCGGTGGGGGCGCTGGGAAGGCGCGGGATTGCGCGGCGAGATCTGCCGGAGATGTTCGGGCCGCGGCAGACGGTGTGGCCCTGGCATCGCCGATGGAACTGCGCTGCCACAACTGGGCGGCCGGGGAACAGCTTCTGCCGATCATGTTCGGCAGAAACGCCCAGCGCACAGCGTGGTCAGGTTCCCGCGCGCTCGAGTTCGAGGATCAGTTCGTCGGCGAACAGCCGCTCCGCTGAGGTGTGGCCGGGCCGTTCCGGGCGCACCAGTGTGAGCACATTGCCGTCCAGTGTTGCGCCGGTGAGCGGACGGAAGGTCAGGCGGCCCTCGCCTACGTCGTCGGCGATGTCATGTCGGCTGAGGAAGGCGATCGCGCTGCCTAAGCCCGCGAGGCGACGCATGGTTTCGATCGACGTGGTGCGGAAGGAGGCCTCGGCGTCGACTCCGGCTCGTTCAAAAGCGTCGGCCATGATGCTGTGCATCACCATGTCGGAGTCGGCGAAGATCAGCGGATACTGCGCACACAGTTCTAGCGGGACAGAAGGGAGAGCGGCGAGGGGATGCTGCGGGGAGAGGACCGCTCCGAGCAGTGAGACCCGCTCCCAGCACACCGCCACCTGACCAGATGTCGGGATGTTGAATCCCAGTCCGAGATCCACTGCGCTGGCGGCGACGGCGTTCACGGTCTGGATCGAGTTCATCGTGCGAATCGTGACCTGAACCTCGGGATGCCGGGCGTGGAACCGTGCGGCGACGAGGGCTACGACGCTGCTGGCCAGGCCGGTCACGGTCGCGATCGTCACATCACCGCTGGGTCGTTCCTGCAGGGCGTGCATCTCTGCGAGGGTCTCGCGGTAATTCTGCTGGGTGCGGTGGATGTGTCTGAGCAGCACGGTTCCGGCCGGAGTCGGCCGCATCCCTCGGGGCAGTCGCTCGAACAGCGGTTCGCCGAGTTCCTGCTCGAGCAGGATGATCTGGCGGTTGATCGCAGACGGCGCAACGTGCAGTTGTGCACCGGCCGCGCGGATCGACCCCAGGCGCGCCACCTGGTCGAAGTACTCCATCACACGGGAATGCAACATCCGATCCCCTCCCGAATATTGTGCTGAATTCTCGCACAGTCCATGCGAAAACGGATGCTTGTTGGCAACAGTCCCCTGAGCTTCTATGGAGCAAGAAGACCCGGCATTCGAAAGTGAGTGAGGACCATGATGTTCACGCAGCCGACCAGGACCGGACATGCCGGACTCGTAGTGAATGCTGAAGACGTGCAGGCCGAGGAGAGCTATGTGCGCGAGATCTTCAGCATCCTTCAGGGTGAGCGTGAGGCGGACCTTCTGCTGCACGACCTGAACATCCTCGACGTGCACAGCGAAGAGGTGTTCCCGGGGTCGCTGCTCGTGCACCACGGACGGATCATCGCCCTCAATCCCGACGAAGACGTGCTCAAGGTCCGCGAACGTTTCGACGGCCAGGGGCTGTACGCGATCCCGGGGCTGATCGACGCGCACCTGCACTTCGAATCGCAACTCGCACATCCCGCGGCGTTCGGCGAGGCGATCGTGCCGAGTGGGACGACGACGATCTTCGCCGAGACGCTGGACTTCGCCAGCGCTGCGGGGGACGAGGGGGTCGAGGCGGCCGAAGGGCTGTTCCGCAACTACGACAAGCTGCCCTACCGCATCTACGCATTCGCGCCGGGCAAGAAGGCGTCGGTCGAGGTCACCGAGGCGATGCTGCAGATGGACCCGGTCATCGGCCTCGGCGAGCTCGCCCACCTGTCGTACATGACCGGTGACGACGACGACTTCCGACGCTCCGCTCTGGGGCGAGCGAGCGGCGGATACGTCAATAACCACTGGGGCGTGACCGCCCTACCGGACATGCTCCTGAACTACATGCCCGCGATCGGCGCGCATAACAACCACGATGTCTGGAACGAGGAGGACATCGCCAAGAGTCTCCGCTACGGGCAGTACACCCAGATCAAGTTCGGCGTGGGCAGCCCCGAGGTCATCCGCAACATGCTGCGGGCGATCGTCAAGCGGCGGTGGCCGGCCGAGAACTTCCAGCTGTGCGCGGACAACATCTCCGTGGACCGGGTGCTCAAGCACGGCCACATCGACTGGGTGATCTCGCTCGCGATCGAGATGGGCCTCGACCCGATCAAGGCGATCAAGATGGGCACCCTTTACGCGGCGCAGTCCTTTCACAAGGACGCCGACCTCGGGTCGCTCGCCCCAGGTCGGCTCGCCGACATCGTGCTCACCGACAGCCTTGCCCGGATCAACCCCCGCTACGTCTTCAAGGGCGGCGAACTCGTCGCGAAGGACCGGAAGCTGCTGGCATCGCTGGAGGAGCTGGACTACTCGGGCATGGTGAAGGAGGCGAAACCGGGGCTCGGCGACGTGCAGGCGACGCAGCTCGAAATCACGCCTCTCGAGGTGTCCG
Source organism: Microbacterium resistens (assembly GCF_021172025.1). Taxonomy (NCBI): domain Bacteria; kingdom Bacillati; phylum Actinomycetota; class Actinomycetes; order Micrococcales; family Microbacteriaceae; genus Microbacterium; species Microbacterium resistens. The sequence continues at coordinate 1,777,058 of NZ_CP082781.1, read as the reverse complement.
ACGACGGCACGCAGGCCAAGGTGCTCGTCTTCGACGTGTACGGGCGCGGCCACCTGAAGTTCGCCGAGGAAGCCTGGGTGCCCTACCGCGACGGGGCGGTCGTCCCCGAGGTCGACGGGGTCGCGTTGAACCGCATCTCGGTTGTGCAGCGCTACACCGACGGAGAACGGCACATCGTGAATGGGCTGTTCAAGGGTGTGAAGATCGATCGCGGTGCCGTCTCGGTGTTCTGGCCGGCACCGTATCCCTACTTCGTCTCCGTCGGAGCCGACGTCGCCGCGATGCACGACAACCTGCTCCGCCTGGACCAGCAGGTCGGCGGATGCCTGGTCACCGACGGCGAGGCGGCGACGGCATCTCTCGCGCTGGACATCTACGGTGTGATGGCCGACATGGATCTCGACGGCCTGGTCCATGCCACGCGGCGGGTCGACGCCGCTCTGGAGGAGCTCGGGAACGTCAATGAGGGCGAGCCTGTCGTCAACAAGCTGCTCACCCTGTTCATCTCGCTGGACCGGTTCGGCTTCATGGTCTGAGCCCGTCGGTGCGGGCTCGGCACCCCGGCCGAGCCCGCCCCCGGCGTCCGCGAGGGTGCGGGTGCCAAGTAATCGTTCGCAGAGCCAAAGGAGGCACTGTCATGGGGCATGTCAACGCTCGGGATGCCGGGATCATCGACAATGGCAATCTCGTCCGCCGCTGGATAACGTACGTCGTCGGCATCTACCTCCTCACCCTCGGGGTGAGCCTCGCCATCCGAGCCGGCATCGGCATCTCGCCGCAGAGCAGCCTGACCCGCACGATGACACTGATCTTCCCGGGGGTCAGTCAGGGCACCTTCAACTTCGCGCTGGAGATCCTGATGCTCGTCCTCGCGTTTCTCGTCATGCCGAAAGGCTTCAGGTGGCGCAACCTTCTTTCGCTGATCCCCGCCTTCATCCTCGCGTTCCTGCTCGACGTGAACCTCTTTCTCACTGAATGGGTGACGCCCGAGCCGTACATCGCCAGAGTCGCTCTGCTGCTCTTCGCCGACGCCCTGCTGGCGTTCGGGCTGTTCCTGATGATCCGCGCCAACCTCGTGCTGATGCCGATCGACCTGTTCGTGAACACCCTCCACGTGAAGACCGGGCGCAAATGGGGCAACCTGAAGACCATCTTCGACTGCTGCCTGCTGATCACCTCGGCCGCCATCGGACTGCTCTTCTTGGGCTCGCCGCAGTTCATCCGCGAGGGAACCATCATCAACGCGATCTTCGTCGGCCAATACGTCAAGCTCTACACATGGATCTTCACGAAGATCACCGGACGCAGGAAGGCCGCGGCCGCACGCGACAACCTCCTCGAAGCCTGACGTACACGGTCCGCGTCACATGGACACCGCTGGCCGGGGATGCCATTTGTCAGACGCGCTGTGGGCGGCGGCGAACCGTCCGGGTGTTGCGCTCCTCGCTCAACGACCGGGGGAGAGACGAAACGCGGTGACCCGACGGATGGTCAGGTCACCGCGTTTCGTGGCGATGCGGGGCGGGGCGGATGTCGCACGGGGCGCCCCGGGTCAGCGCAGCCGCTTCTTGTACAGGGCCACGGCGACGCCGTAGGCGACGACGAGGATCCCGAGCATCCAGGCCAGGGCGACCCAGATCTCCCCTCCGACGGGCTGGCCCGCGAACAGCGCACGGATGGTGTTCACGATGGATGTCACCGGCTGGTGCTCGGCGAACCAGGCGACCGGTCCGGGCATCGACGACGTCGGCACGAACGCGGAGCTGATGAACGGGAGGAAGATCAGCGGGTAGCTGAACGCGCTCGCCCCGTCCACGGTCTTGGCGGCCAGGCCCGCGATCACGGCGATCCAGGTCAGCGACATGGTGAACAGCACGAGGATCCCCGCCACGGCGAACCAGGCCCCCACGGACGCCCCGGTGCGGAAGCCCATGAGGAACGAGACGCCCACGACGATCGCCAGCGACACCACGTTCGCGACCAGCGAGGTCAGCACGTGCGCCCACAGCACGCTCGAACGCGCGATCGGCATGGACTGGAAGCGCTCGAAGATGCCGCCCTGCATGTCCAGGAACAGCCGGTACGCCGTGTAGGCGATGCCGGAGGCGATGGTGATGAGGAGGATCCCCGGGAGCATGTAGTCGATGTACGACCCCTCCGTCCCGGTGCGGATCGCGCCGCCGAGGACGAAGACGAACAGCAGCATCATCGCGATCGGCGTGACCGCCGTGGTGATGATCGTGTCGGGGCTGCGGAGGATGTGGCGCAGGGACCGGCTCGTGAGCACGCCGGTGTCGCGCAGGACGTGAGTGGTCATCGGAGTTCCTTTCGGGATGCGCCGGCCTCGGCCGGCGCGTCGGTCTCGGACGGCGAGGCGTCGCCGACGAGGGCGAGGAAGACGTCCTCGAGGCTGGGCTGCTTCTCCACGTACTCGACCGTGGCCGAGGGGAGCAGCTGCTTGAGCTCGGCGAGCGTGCCGTTCTGGATGATGGTGCCCCGGTGGAGGATCGCGATGCGGTCGGCGAGCTGCTCGGCCTCGTCCAGGTACTGGGTCGTCAGCAGCACGGTCGTGCCGCCGCGGGCGAGGTCGCGGACGGTGTCCCAGACCTCGATGCGGGCCTGGGGGTCCAGGCCCGTCGTGGGCTCGTCGAGGAAGATGATCGCCGGGTCCCCGATGAGGCTCATCGCGATGTCGAGCCGGCGACGCATGCCGCCGGAGTACGTCCCGGCCTTGCGCGATCCCGCATCGGTGAGCGAGAACCGCGCGAGCATCGCGTCGGCGGCGGCGCCCGGGTCCTTCAGGTGCCGCAGCTGAGCGACGAGCACGAGGTTCTCGCGCCCGGTCAGCACCTCGTCCACGGCGGCGAACTGCCCGGTGAGGCTGATCGACTCGCGCACGTCGTCGGACTCGGCGCCGACGTCGAAGCCGTTCACCGTGGCGGTGCCGCCGTCGGCCTTCAGCAGCGTCGACAGGATGCGCACGAGCGTGGTCTTGCCGGCGCCGTTGGAGCCGAGGAGGGCGAAGATGCTGCCCTCCGCCACGTCGAAGTCGACGCCGCGCAGGACCTGGAGGTCCTTGTAGGACTTGGTGATCCCCTGGACCCGGATGGCCGGGCGGGTGGCGGTGAGGGCGGTCATCATTCCTTCTCCTTCGCGGCGCGCTCGGCCTCGTCGACGGCCTTGGTCAGGCGGGCGCGCTCCTTGTCGATCCAGTTCTTGCCCGAGTAGGCGGCGGCGAACGTCTCGATGAAGTCCACCGGGTCGTCGCCGACGATGTCGCGCAGCGGCGTGCCGTCGGCCACCGCCGACTCCCACAGGTCGGCGAAGTCCGTGAACATCGTGATGAGCGTGGCCCCGTCCTCGACGGGGCCGTTGTACATCAGGTACCGGTGGCAGGCCTTGGCGGCGGCGTGGTACGGCTCGGGCAGGGCCTCGATGCGGGCCATGTCCTTCTTGTACTGCTTCTTCTGGTCGAGGGAGCCGGTGAGGGCTTCGATCCACTTGGGTGCGGCCATGGTCATTCTCCTTGGGTGGTGGGGGTGTCGTGCGGGGTGCGGAGCCGGTCGATGCGCTCCTCGAGGAAGGTCCAGGTCTCCCAGAACTCGTCGAGGGCGGCGCGGCCCTGCGCGTTGAGGGTGAAGACCTTGCGGGGCGGTCCCTTCTCGGACGGGACCTTCTCCACGTCCACGAGCCCGCGCTGCTCGATCCGGACGAGGAGGGCGTAGACGGTGCCCTCCACGATCTCGGTGAAGCCCTGCTCGCGAAGGCGCGCGGTGATCTCGTAGCCGTAGGCCGGCCGGGTCGCGAGGGTGGCGAGAACGATGCCTTCGAGGGTGCCCTTCAGCATCTCCGTCAGCTGCTTGCCCATGTCGTCCTCCTTTCGCTATTCGGTGTCGTTGATATTCAGTGTTGCTAGGTACCGCTAGACGGTAACACTGAGTACCGGTACTTGGCAACACCGAATACCAAAAGACGGCCGCAACGCAGCGAGTGGTCAGTTTCTGTGGGTTGAGACGGTGTCAACCCACAGAAACTGACCACTCGATGAGGGGGAGACGGCTAGGAGGCGGAGAAGACCTCGCGCCCGGCGAACCAGGTGGAGAGCACCCGGGTGCGCACGATGTCCTCCGGCGGGCCTGCGATCGCATCGCGGTCCAGCACGACGAAATCCGCGGACTTGCCCACGGCCAGGGAGCCCGTCTCGTCGCCCAGGCCCATCGCGGTCGCCGCGTTGATCGTGAACACCTCCAGCGCCTCCTCGGCGGTGATCGCCTGTTCCGGCCACAGCACGCCGGGCGCACGACCGAGCGGGTCGGCGCGGGTGACGAGCCCCTGGATCCCCTCCAGCGGGTTCGGCGACTCGCTGACCGGCCAGTCCGAGCCCCCGGCGACGAGCGCGCCGGAATCGATCAGCGTGCGATTGGGCTGCGAGTGCTCGGCGCGCTCGCCGAGCACCTCGGCCAGCGCGTCCGGGATGACCCCGGGGAACCAGATGAAGGGGGAGATGTCCGCGGTCACCTTCAGTGCGGCGAGCCTCGGAAGGTCCGCGTCGGCGAGGAACTGGCCGTGCGCGATCTGCAGCGGCATGCCGATGCCCTCCGAGCGCAGCTGCTGCGCGGCGTCCAGGACGAGGCGGGCGGATCCGTCTCCGGTGCAGTGGATCTTCGCTCCGAGCCCCCGCGCGTCCACGACGCGCAGCCAGTCGAGCAGCTCCTCCGCGGTCATGGTGGTCGTGCCGTGGAAGTGGGCGCCGTGCGCGTCGTCCGCGACATAGGGGTCGAGGAACGACGCCGTGCGGGCCGGCGGCACGCCGTCGAGGAAGATCTTGACGAAGTCCGGACGATGGTGGACGGTCCGGAACCGCTCGCCCTGCGTGATGAGCGGCATCCCCACCGGATCCACCCCGAAGATCTCGTCGTTGACGAGGAGCGACGACACGACCCACGCGTCGAGCTCGCCCGCCCGGTCCAGGTCGGCCAGCGCGCCCAGGATCTCGACAGAGACCCCGGCATCCTGGAACGCCGTGATGCCGTAGGAGCTCACGAGCTCGACGCCCCGCCGGGACGCCTCCCGATGCTGGGCCGCCGTCAGCCCTCCGGCACGCTCGAGCGCCTCCTGCACCGGGATCCCCGCCGCCTCCAGCAGGACCCCGGTGGGCGTGCCGTCCTCGGGGTCGAGCAGCGTCACGCCGCCTGCGGGGACGGATCCGGCGGTGATCCCGGCGAGCTCCAGCGCCCGCGTGCTCGCCCACCGGTTGTGCCGGGAGTCCTCGGCGATGACGACGGGGCGCCCGCCGGCGGCCTCGTCCAGCCTCCGCCGCACGGCCGTGCTCGCCAGTGTCGGCAGGAGCGTCGTCGCGACGACGCCGCCCACGATCCATGCGTCCTCCGGCAGGCTCGCCGCCCGCTCCCGGATGCGGTCGAGGATCTCGTCGAGCGTCAGCGAGGGCGTGAGGACCAGCTCGAACAGATCCGTGCGCCCGGCGATCGCGTGGTGGTTGTGCACGTCGACGAACCCGGGATACACGGCGGCGTCCGGACCGAGGTCCACGACGCGCGTGTCCGGGCCCCGCCACGCGTCGACCGTCTCGCGATCGCCGATCACCGCGATCCTTCCGCCGCGCACGGCGAAGGCCTCCGCGGACGGGGCGTCGCGGACGAGGGTTCGGATCGTCCCCGCCCGTACGACGAGGTCGGCCGGTGCGTCGGGGGAGCGCTCGGCGGGCGAGTCCGCGGAGTGCTCGGCAGGCGCGTCCGTCATCTCAGGCGTCCCCGTCGGCGGCGGGGAACGAGGTGGGCTCGAGGTCCGGGGCGTGGTGCGTCACCGACAGCAGTCGTCCCCAGGCGCCGAACGTGAAGTGCGTCGGCACCTCGCCGGACTCGTCCAGCCCGAACAGGACGCCGTGCGAGCGGATCCGCGAGGCGTCCCGGTGATCGGCGATCGTCACGGACGCGCAGGGGATCACCTTCTCACGCCACGCGAAGACGTAGATCCCGGGCCGGATCTGCCAGACGCTGTTCTCGTCCGTGTCGGCGAGACCGCGCTCGGGCCCGGCGAGGCACTGCCACGAGTACCAGCGCTCCGACAGGTAGACGTGCTCGTAGGCGTGCTCGGTGCTGTACACCCACTCGACCCGGCGGCCGATGAGCGTGCGCGTCGGCGCGGGCGCGTCGCCGGAGACGGCGGCCCCGTCGATCTCGGCGGGGCCGAAGAAGTGCTGGACGCGCGTGCGTCCCCGCTCCGGGGGGAGGATCCGGCTCACCACGGACAGGACGCGGCCGTGGCGGAGGTCCACCACGAGCGAGACCGCCTCGGTCGGGAGGGTCTCGTGATGGAACTGGACGAAGAAGAGCTCGTCGTCCACCTCGAACGCCTCGTACGCGTCGGTTCCGGAGGAGGCCGCCGTGGCGTCGCCGGCTCCCGGCGTGTAGTCCCAGCTCACCCGATCCGCGGTGAAGCGGTGGCTGATCCGGGTGCCGTTGGGCGCGGTGACGTTCACCTCGCGGCCGTCGAGCGCGGTCGTGTGCGCGGCCTTGTTGGCGTCGAACCCGGGGGCGAGCCCGTCCAGGGGGAGCCACGTCGAGGTGTCGGCGGGGTTCAGCGTGGTCATGGTTCTCCTTCGGTGGGCCCCGGGGCGGTCCTCGGGGCGGTGATGGATCGGCGGAGCGGTCAGCGGCTGCTGACGCGTTCGAGGTCGGTGGCGAGGCCGTCGTACACGGCGGGACGGTTGCGGCGCAGATAGGCCGCGTAGACGATGCCGCCGATCAGCGCGAGGACGAGAAGCAGCGGCATGAGACGGATGGCGAGCTCCTGGGAACCGGCGACGATGTCGAAGTTCACCACCGCCAGCACGGAGATCGCGGCGATCCCCAGGAAACCGATCCCCGGTGCGATCAGAGTGCTCCACAGCCGCGTGTCGCTCGCCCGACGGAAGTACACGACGATCGACAGAGCGGCGAGCCCCTGCAGGATCAGCACGCTGAGCGTTCCGAAGCCGAGCATGGCCGGGACGAGCGTCACGATCGGATCCGCCCCCGCGAGGAAGAAGACCACCGCCACGGCCGCGGCGAACCCGGCCTGCACGATGCCGGCGATCTGCGGCGCTCCCGTCGTGCGGGTACGGGCGAACGCGTGCGGGAGGATCCGCGCCCGGCCGAGGGCGTAGAGGTACCGGGTGGCCGAGTTGTGGAACGCGAGCATCGCCGCGAACAGGCTCACCAGCAGCAGGATCATCATGACCGTGGTCAGCGGTCCGCCGAGGTATGTCTGCGAGAGCGAGAAGATGAGGTCCCCCGTCGGCAGGTGCTCCAGCGCGACGCCCTGGGCCTGGGCGACCCCGGTGGCGCTGACGACCGCCCACGTGGTCACCCCGAGGATCACGCCGATCGCGGTGATGGCGGTGTACGTGGCGCGCGGGATCGTGCGCAGCGGCTGCTTCGCCTCCTCGCTGAACAGGGCCGTGGCCTCGAACCCCAGGAACCCGGTCGCCGCCAGCAGCAGTCCGATCGGAAGGGACCCGCCGAACACGGCCTCGGGGCTGAACGCGGAGACGTCGTACCCGGTCTGGACGAGCACCGAGACGTCGAAGACGACGAGCATGAGGACTTCCAGCACCAGGCACACGCCGAGGACCTTCGAGCTGAAGTCCACGCCGATCCGCGCGAGCACGAAGCAGACCGCGATCGACAGCAGACCCCAGACGATCCAGTGCAGGTCGAACCCGGTGAGGTCTCGGACGATGGTCTGCATGAAGAAGCCGCTCGTGCCGATCGTCCCGACGACGAAGAAGTTGTAGCCCAGCGTGGCGATGAGGCCGGCCACGAGGCCGCCCGTGCGCCCGAGCCCCTTGACGACGAACGCGTAGAAGCCGCCGGCGTTGACGAGCTGCTTGGACATCTGCGCGTAGCCGACGGCGAACAGCAGGAGGATCGCGGCGACGAGGAAGAACGACACCGGGGTGCCGCCGCCGTTGCCCAGGGCGATGGCCAGCGAAGCGACCACCACGATGCCCGTGAGCGGAGCGACGGCGGCCAGGACCAGGAAGACGATGCCGGCCACGCCGAGCGCGCCGGGGCGCAGCGTGGTCCCTGGCCCGTCGTGCAGGGCGGTCGCGGGTGCGGGATTCGGATCGGCCACGTCGGCTCCTTCGCTCGGGTGACGGTGTCGGCGACGGCGTCGCGGCAGGGTCGCGTCGCCGGATGTGTTTGCGAGTCTGCTCTTTCCGCATCGATGCGGATTGACCGTGAGCGAAGGGCATTGGTGCGAGGGCGCACACCGGGCCCGGCGTCGTTCGCCGGAGACGGGGCGAGGAGCAGGATGACGGTCGGAGGGGCGGCCGCACGGACGGGCGCTCCGCCCCGGGAGAACGACGGAGGGGGCGGCGATGGAGCTGCGGCTGCGGGGGAGGACCGCCCTGGTGACGGGGGCTGCCGGCGGCATCGGCCGGGCCGTTGCCCGGACGCTCGCCGACGAGGGCATGCGGCTCGTGCTCCTGGACCGGGACGAACCGGGGCTCCGCGAGACGGCGGAACCGATCGCGGACGCGGTCATCCGCGTGGCGGACGTCACCGCGGAGGACCAGGTCGCCGCCGCCATCGGCGACGACGCGCTGCACGCGGTCGTCTGCTGCGCGGGCATCTCCGGGCCGGTCGGCACCGGGATCGAGCAGACGCCGCTCGCCGCGTGGGACGCCGTGTTCGCGGTGAACGTGAGGGGTGCCTTCCTCGTGCTCAAGCACGCTCTCCCCGCGCTGCGCCGCGCCGACTCCGCCGCCGTGGTGCTCGTCGCCAGCGACTCCGCTGTCGTGGCCTCTCCGGGGATGGCACCCTACTGCGCGTCCAAGGCGGCGCTGGTGCAGTTCGGCCGGGCCCTGTCCGTGGACCTCGCCGGCGACGGCATCCGCGTCACCAGCGTCTCGCCGTCCGTCGTCGACACACCGATGAGCCGCAGCGATCTCGGCGTGGACGGGTTCGGGGATGCGCCGTATCCCGTGCAGAGCGCCGACGAGGTCGCCGACCACGTCGCCTACCTGCTGTCGCCGCGGGCGCGGGCCATCAACGGCACCGGGCTCCTCGCCGACTTCGGCGTCAGCGCCCGGTCCGGCTTCCCCGCCTGAGCACCCACGACCATCATCCCTTCCCCACTGAATCGGAGGACCCCATGGGCACCGGACACACCGTCGGTTCGAGCGTCGCCGGACACGTCGTCGTCATCACGGGCGGAGGCACCGGGATCGGCGCCGCCGTTGCCGAGCGCTACGCCGCCGAAGGGGCGCACGTCGTGGTGGTCGGCAGACGGGAGGAGCCCCTGCGTGCCGTGCAGCGCGCGGTCGGGGCGCATCCGATCGTCGCCGACGCGGCGGACGGTGCGGACGCGCGCCGGGTGGTCACCGAGACGCTCGCACGGTTCGGGCGGATCGACGCGCTCGTCGCCAACGCCGGGGGGCACGGCTTCGCTCCGGTGACCGAGACCGACGACGCGGGCTGGGAGGCGGCGCTCCGGGCGAATCTCACGACGGCCTTCACGATGGCGCGGGAGTCTCTTCCGGCGCTCATCGAGGCGAAGGGGCGGATCGTCGTGGTGTCCTCGCTCGCGGGCCTGTTCGCGGGTCCGTCGGTGGCGGGGTACACGGTCGGCAAGCATGCGCTGATCGGGCTGACGCGCACGCTCGCACGCGACTACGGCCGTCACGGCGTGCGGGTGAACGCCGTGTGCCCGGGGTGGGTGCAGACGCCCATGGCGGACGAGGAGATGGACGAGTTCGCCGCGCACGCCGAGCTCGCCTCCCGCGAGGACGCCTATTCCGCGGTGACCGCCGACGTACCGCTGGGACGCCCGGCCCGGCCCGCCGAGATCGCGTCCGCCGTGCGCTTTCTCGGATCGGGGGAGTCGTCGTACATCACGGGCGCGGTCCTGGTCGTGGACGGCGGAGCGCACATCGTGGATGTGCCCACCCTCGCGTTCGACCACGCCGGCATGTGACACGTCGTGTCCTCGGTCGAGGGGTCGGGGCGTTTCGTCTCGCTGCGCTCGCTCAACGGCCGGCGGCGGGGTTCGGGTTCGGTCGTTGAGCGAGGAGCGCAGCGACGAGACGAAACGCGGTGGTGCGTGCCTCTCTCGCTCGATGACCGGAGACGCGCTCGTCAGTCGATCGTGAAGAGGATCGCGTCGCCGTCCGGCTCGATGCGGACGTGCGTCAGATCCGGCACGACGACGTCGGGCGAGAAGCGGGTCGCTCCGGCGCCGACGCCGACGACGCGCATGCCGGCCGCCTTGGCTGCGGCGATCCCGGCCTCGGAATCCTCGAAGGCCACGCATTCCTCCGGTGCGATCCCCAGTCGCTGCGCACCGAGGAGGAACCCCTCCGGATCGGGCTTCGACGCGGTGACGTCCTCCGCGGTGACGCGCGTGACGGGGATCGTCAGGCCGGCGGCCTGCATCCGGGCGGTCATCAGCGAGACGTTCGCCGAGGTGACGATCGAGTGCGGCAGGTCCCGCAGCGCGGTGAGGAAGGTCCCGGCGCCCGCGATCTCGACGACGCCGTCCACGTCGGCGCTCTCGCGCGCGAGCAGCTCCTCGTTCTCGACGAGGTTGATCGCGTGGTCGCGGTCTGGCAGCAGGATCGCCATGCTCTGGTGCCCCTGGCGCCCGTGGACGACCTCGAGCACCGTCTGCGTGTCGAGACCGTGCGGCTGCGCCCATTCCAGCCAGAGCCGTTCCACGACCGCGGTCGAGTCGACGAGCGTCCCGTCCATGTCGAGGAGAGCGGCACGGGCGCGGAGGGTCTGACTCATCCGCCCAGCGTATCCCGCCCCGCGAGCCCGCCCCTCCCGACGAGTGGTCAGAAAATGTGGGTTGAGGGCCGTTCAACCCACAGAAACTGACCACTCGACAAGCGGAGGGGCGCCGCGGGTCAGCCGCCGAGGTAGGCGCGATGCAGCAGCGCCGGATCGGCGGCGAGCTCCTCGGCGGTGCCCTGGAACGACACCCGGCCTCCGGCCACCACCACCGCCTCCCGGGCCAGCCCCAGCGCCAGCTGCGTGAACTGCTCCACGAGAAGCACTCCCACGCCGGATTCCGCGATCCGCTGCACGATCGGCATCAGCCGGAGGAACACCACCGGAGCCAACCCCAGCGACATCTCGTCGATGAGGAGGATCCGCGGCTTCGCCGCGAACGCACGGGCCAGCACGACCATCTGCTGCTCCCCGCCCGACAACAGGGCGGTGGGGGAGTCGATCCGCTTCTCCAGCTCCGGGAAGGATGCGAGCGCCGCCTCGACGCCCGCCGGGGTGCGGGCGGTGAGGGAGAGGTTCTCCCGCACGGTGAGGGAGGGGAAGACCGCGCGGCCCTGCTCGATGTGCACGATGCCCCGGCGGGCGCGGGCGACCCGCGACAGACGGTCGATCGGCTCCCCGTCGAGCCGGACGCTCCCGGCCGAGTGCGGCGTCACTCCGGACAGCGCCTCGATGAGGCTCGTCTTGCCCGCCCCGTTCGGCCCCACGAGAGCCAGGACCTCACCGCCGCGGACCGTCAGGGAGACGTCGGAGATCACCGGGCCCGCCCCACGGCTGACGGTGACCCCGTCCAGCACCAGTTCGCTCATGACAGCAGCTCCGTCTCCCCCATGTAGGCCTTGATCACGTCCGGGTCCGCCAGGACCTCCGCCTGCGGTCCGCTCGCGAGCACGCGGCCGAAGTCCAACACCGTCAGCGTGGGGCACACCGACCGGACGAGGTCGAGATCGTGCTCGATGATCACCAGCGCCACGCCGTACCGTTCGGGCAGCTCCCGCAGTCGCGCGGCCAGAGCGAGGTGCTCCTCGTGGGACAGCCCGGCGGCCGGCTCGTCCAGCACGAGCAGCCGGGGCCGGGCGAGGACGGCGGCGGCGACCTCGACGAGGCGCCGTGTCCCCACATCGACGCTCGAGAGCCGCGCGCGGGCCGGAGGGCAGCCGAAGAACGCCAGCGCCTCGTCGATGTCCGCCGTCGAGAGCCGCCGCCGGGCTACGAAGCGCACGTAGGCGCCGACCGTGAGCAGCGGCGGAACCCGGTCCTGCTGGAACGTGCGCCGAAGCCCGCGTCGGGCGCGGCGGGTGGGCGAGAGCCCCGCCAGGTCCTCGTCGCCCAGCAGCACCCGCCCGCCGTGCTTCGGGAGGAAGCCGCTGATCGCGTCGACGAACGTGGACTTGCCGGCGCCGTTGGGGCCGATGAGCCCCATGATCGAGGCCGCGGGCACCTGGAAGGACACGTCGTCGAGCGCCTTCAGCGCGCCGAACTGCACCGTCAGCCCCTCGACGGTCAGCACGGGGGCACCGTCGAGGGCTTCCGTGTCGACGGTCGCGGTCGTCCGGGTGGTGATGGCGGTCGCGTCCTCGTCGGCGCCGGGCGGCAGAGCGCTCAGCGTGCCGCACGACGAGCGCCGGTCCTGGCGTCGCCAGACGAGGTTGCGGATCCCCTGGCCGAGATTGGTCCCGCTCGTGAGCGCCTGGACGCCGAGGACGCCGAACACGACGAACGCCCAGTCCTGCGGCACCCCCCAGCGCTTGAGGAGCTCGGGGACGAGCACCCAGAGGATCCCGCCGAGCACCGCCATGTCGATGAGGTGCGCCCCGGACATGATCGCGAGCACGTACAGGGCCAGCGACTGCAGCGGGGTGAAGCTGGAGGCGAACGGCAGCTGCACCTGTCCGGCCAGCAGGCCGCCCGAGATCCCGCCCAGCGCCGCCGACACGGCGAAGGCGGTGAGCTTGGCGCTCTGCACGCTCTGCCCGGCGGCGGCCGCGCCGCGTTCGGAGAACGCCACGGCCTTCCAGCTCGCCCCCCACCGTCCCCGCTGCAGGAAGAACACGCCCAGGCAGCACACCACGAGCACGATCACCGAGAGGAAGAAGAACTGCTTGTCGCTCGCGAACATCGCCGGCCGTTCCACGGCGGTCCCGTCCGCGGATCCGGGGAACTGGATCTGCACGAGCGTGACGTCGGCCGCGGCGGCGAAGCCGAGGGTCACGACCGCGAGGTTGACGCCCCGCAGCCGCAGCGCGGGCAGTCCCACGAGGACCCCGGCCAGTCCTGCCGCGACGCCGCCGGCGACGAGCCAGAGGAGGAATCCGCCGGGAGCCTGCACGACGTTGAGCAGGGACACGATCCACGCGCCGATCGCGGCGAAGGTGAGCTGGCACAGCGCGATCATCCCGGCGGAGCCGGTGACGATCCCCAGGCCCAGGATCGCGATCGCCGCGGTGACCGCGCTGATGGCGAGGAAGACGAAGTAGCCGGGAAGGACGTTGCTCAGCAGGAGGCCCACGAGAACGGCGATCACGGCCACGCCGAAGGGCCAGCCGACGCGGAAGACACGGGTGCCGGCGAACGTCGGGCGGTCAGCGTGCGGCATCCCACACCTCCTTGCGCTGCGTCCACAGGAGCAGGACGACGATGAACAGGAACGGGAGGAAGTTGCGCACGAGCGCGACCTCGTCGATCTGCGCGACGAGGCCGCCGAGCACGCCGAGGGCGAGTCCCCCGACGACCGCGAGATCCAGCCGCGCGAACCCGCCGAGGAGCGCCGCCGCGGCGGCCGGGATGATGAGCATGGCCAGGCTCGTCGCGTCGTTGGACTGCGAGGGCGCCACGATGATGATCGCGACGGCGCTGATCACCCCGGTGACGAACCACACCGCGATCGACAGCGGACGCGACCGGATCCCGAGCAGTTCCGCCGTCGTCGGGCGCTCGGACAACGCGCGCAGCTGCGTCCCCACCCGGGTGCGGCTGAGGACCAGCTTCACCCCGACGGCGCTGAGCACCGCCATGAGCACGGTTGCGACGGTGACCTGGCTGATCACGACCCCGCCGAGCGAGAAGGCCGGACCCGCGATGATCGGCGCGAACGGCTGCGGCTTGTTCCCGAACAGGATGAACGACAGCGAGATGAGAAGCAGCAGCGGCCCGACGGTCATCGCCGAGCGCGTCGTCGTGGAGGCCTCGGAGAGCCAGGTCGCCGCGATCCAGCCGATCACGGCGGCGAGCAGGCCGGCGACGAGCACGCCGAGCACGGATCCGATCCAGATCGGCATGCCGACCTCGCGGACCAGCCAGACGGCGGTGAACGCGCCGAACATGCCGGTCGCCGCCTGGGCGAAGTTCACGACCCGGACCAGCCGGGACATCAGTGTGAGGCTCACCCCCAGCACGGCGTAAAGGCCGCCGGCGGCGAGGCCGGCGATCGCGCCCTGGAGCATGATGCGTCCTTTCTGTGATCTGAGGGGGAGGGGGGTCTCGGTCGTCGTGCGGTCGCGCCCTCCCGGTCGTTGAGCGAGGGAGCGGAGCGGCCCCCGCCCGGTCGTTGAGCGAGGGAGCGGAGCGACCGAGACGAAACGCGCCCTCGCGTCGAACGTCGGACGACGCGTTTCGTCTCGCTCCGCTCGCTCAACGACCGGGAGGTGAAGCTCCGCTCGCTCAACGACCGGGAGGTGAAGCTCCGCTCGCTCAACGACCGGGAGGTGAGACCTGCTCGCTCAACGACCGGGAGGGGGTGACGCCGCGGCTACTCGCCGATCCGGAACCAGTCGTCGGCGACCTTCTCCCAGGCGTGCGTGCCACTCTTCAGCTCGATCGGCCACCCGGCGGTGTTGTCGACGCCGAAGCTGTAGGGGGTGCCGATCATCGGGTTCTCGATGGGGTCCATCGAGCGCAGCGCCTCGGCGACGCTCTCCCGGGTGATGTCCCCGTCGATCGTCTTGAGCACCTCGATGAAGTGCGTCGCGGCGAGGTAGCCTCCCTGGCTGAAAGCGGTGAGCGGGATGTCGTTCTCCGTCATCAGGTCCCGCCAGTCCTTGTTGATGTCGTTCTCCTCGGTGAACGGGTAGAACTCGGCGGGCACGTAGATCCCGGCGCCGGCGTTGTCGATCGCCTGGGCGAAGTTCTCGCTGTAGACGCTCGTCAGGTAGAGCCAGGTGACGTCGTCCCAGCCCTGTGCGTTCGCGGCCTTGACCTGGCCGATCGCGTCCGGCTCCACGGGGTTGATCGCGAGGGCCTTGCAGCCGGCCTCCCGCGCCTTGACGATGTACGGCGTGTAGTCGCTCGCCCCGTACGGGACCGTGTCGTCCACGTAGGTCGGCTTCTTGCCCGTGATCTCGGTCCATTTGTCGATGGCCGCCTGGTAGGTCGGACGCGTGGAGCCGGCGATCTCCAGCAGGACGCAGATGTCCTGCAGCCCGAGCACCTCCGAGCCGTACATCAGCGTCAGGGTCATGTCGTTGAACGGGCCGACATTCGCCGGCGAGATGTTCTCGCTGTCGAAGCAGCCGGTGTCGACGCCGATCCCCGGGATCGACAGGATCCCCTCCTGCTCGTAGTACTTCGCGTTGATCTCGCACTCGATGAGGCTCGCCGAGCCCACGAGCGCGACGGCGCCGTCGCTGCCGACGAGCTCGCGCGCCGATGCCGTGGCGGTCGCCGGGTCGCCCTTGTCGTCGAGCATCTTGTAGTCGATCGTGCGTCCGTCGAGGCCCCCGGCCTCGTTGAACGCGTCGAAGACGGCGGCCGCCGCCTGGGACGCCTCCGGGAAGGTGGCCGGTCCGCTGATGGTGTTGACGGAGCCGACGACGATGGGGGCGCCCTCGCCCCCGCCGGCGTCGCCGGAGCAGCCCGACAGCGCCAGCGCGCCCGCCGCCAGGGCGGCGGCCGCGGCGATGATCCGCTTGTTCATGTGATTCCTGCCTCTCGGGTGTGCGAGGGGTCCTCGCGGGGTCGTGCGGGGGTGCACGGACTCGCGCTCCGGTCAGTCCCGGATCGCGCGGTTCACGAGCTCGGTGTCGGTGAACTGCTCGAAGGCGACGACCTCGCCCTCGCGCAGCCGCCAGACGTGCGCCACGCGCGCCGCCATGAAGCGGCCGGTGGCCCGGTAGGTGCCGGAGTAGGTGCCGACGCCGACGACCGTGTCGCCGCCGTCGATCACCTCGTCGATCGCGACGGTGTAGTCGTCCCACTCCTCGGCGATGCGTCCGAACACGTTCGCGGCGACGGCGTCGGGACCGACATAGGTGCCGGCGTACGGGAAGCCGGCGGCCTCGGTCCAGCGGATGTCCGCGGCGAACGGGGCGATCATGCCCGGCAGGTCGCCGCGGTCGCTGGCGGCGTAGTGGGAGCGGATGACATCGGCGTTGCTCATGGATCCTCCTGGGTCGCGAAGCGGAGTCAGACGGGCTGGGCGTCGGGGTACGAGACCGAGCCGAGCGGGTAGATGTGGCCGCCGGCACGGGAGTGCTCCGCGTCGCCGTCGCCGGTGAGGCCGAGGAAGATCCCGGTCGTCATGAGCTGGTAGCCGAGGTCGTGCAGCCAGACGCTCGCGACCGCGATCCGGAACTCGCGGAAGCAGAAGAGGTAGAGCCCCTCGCCGGCCTTCCAGACGGTGGACAGATCCATGTCCCCGTGTCCTCGCTGCACCCCTTCGAGGCACTGCCAGGCGTAGCGCTGGCTGGACACGTACACGTGCTCGTACAGGTGATGCGGGCTGTAGCGGTAGATGTTGCGCTTGCCGATGAGGTCGCGGCTCGGGCCGGGGATCTCGCCGGTCGGCTCGCCGGCGTCGGTGACGGCGGACCAGAACTCCTGGCCGACCTGCGGGGTGCCTTCCACGGCCTCCGCCGCGATGCGCGAGCGGACGACGGTCGCCCGGTGCGTGCTCGTGGAGTAGACGACCGTGATCGCCTCCCGTGCGCGGCTGGTGAGCGGCAGGTTCACGAAGACGACGTCCTCGCGGACGGCGACGGCGTCGTAGGGGTCGGTGCCTGCGCTGCCGAAGCCCTCCCACGCGACGGTCCCCTCGCCGCCCTCGGCCGTGGCAGGGCCGAATCGCAGCGACAGCGTCTGGCCGTCGTCCAGGGTGAGCACGAGCGCGGTTCCGTCGAGATCCGTGTTCGGAAGGCGGTAGGTGTCGATGCCGGCGGCGAACTCGTCGTAGGTGCGCCACTCGTCCGGGTCGGGCGCGGTCGTGGTGTCCGGGGAGATGCGGGTGTCGGTCATGATGTCCTTCGGTCGGGACGCGGGCGGCGCAGAGGCCGGCGTCAGCGGGCGGGATCGATGGCGATCTTGATCACGGTGTCGTCGCGGGAGGCGATGAGGGCGAATGCGCCCTCGACCTCGGCGAGGCCCACCGTGTGGGTCACGAGCTGCTCATAGGGGAACTCCCCGCGGGCGAGCTGGGCGATGGCGGGTTCGAATCCGCCGGCGGACAGGAAGCTGGGCAGGACGTCGACCTCCCGGGTGAGCAGCTCTTCGTCGGCGAGCAGCGTCAGCTCGGCGCCGGCGCCGCAGGCTCCGGCCAGCACCACCCGTCCGCCGCGGCGGACCAGCCGCAGCGCGTCGCGCTGAGCCCCGGTCACCCCGGCGATCTCGATGACGACGTCGGCGAGATCGCCGCCCAGCGCCGTCCGCACGTCGGCGACGAGATCCGACGACGCGCGGGTGTTCACGACGGCGTCGGCGCCGAACCGCCGTGCGGGATCCAGGCGGGAGGCGCGTGTTCCGACGACCACGACGCGCGCGGCTCCCGCGGAGCGCGCCGCCGCGGCGGCGAGCAGGCCGACCGGGCCGGGGCCGATGACGACGACGCGGTCGCCGGACGCCACCCGTCCGCGGGCCAGGGCCCGGTGCGCGACGGCGAGCGGCTCGACGAGGACCGCGCGCTCCCAGGGGAGGTCGTCCGGAAGCCGGTGGACGATCGCCTCCGCGGGCACCAGGACGTGCTCGGCGTATCCTCCCCACAGGCCGTGGCCGTGGCTGCGCGGGATGTTCACCCCGAGCTGACGGCCGCGCGCGAGCCCCGCGCCCGGATCGTCCTGCTCGCACAGGTTGTAGCGCCCCTCCCGGCAGCGTGCGCAGGATCGGCAGGGAAGGAGCATCTCGACGGCGATGCGGTCTCCGGGACGAAGCCCCCGGGCACGGGCCGCCTCGTCGCCGAGCGCGGCGACCTCCCCGACGAACTCGTGCCCGGGGACGAGCGGGAAGGGATCCCCGATGTGGCCGGCCAGCAGGTGCAGGTCGGTCGCGCAGATGCCGACGCGGCGGATCCGGACGAGCACGTCGTCGGCGCCGGGCGCGGGAAGCGGGGCGTCGTCGACGACGATCCGATCCTTCGCGGGGAACACGACCTGACGTGTGGTCGGCGCTGCGGGGGCGTTCACGAGGGGGACTCCTTCGACCCGGGCCCCGCGTCGGTGCAGGGCGATGCCCCATGCTGTGCGCGGCTCTCCTGCCCCCTCAAGATCGACGGGTCGATCCCGCGCCGAGAGTCAATCGGCGTGCCCCCACCGACAAGTCCGCCCCGCCCCGCCGAAGCGTCGAGTGGTCAGTTTCTGTGGGTTGCGGGCGCCGGAACCCACAAAAACTGACCACTCGACAAGAGGGGTTGTGGAGAACGCGAGCGGGGTGCCGTGCGACGGCGACACGATGGGGCGCATGCACCGTCCCTCCCTGCCTCCGGGCGTCGCGGAAGGGGTCGCCTTCGCGGTCTCCGACGCGGAGGCGCTCGGCCTCAGCGCCGGTCAGCTCCGCCGCTCCGATCTCGATCGTCCGTTCCGCGGAGTGCGCGGGCGCGACCTCCGTCTCGACACGGTGGCGGATCGATGCCGCGCCTACCGCCCGGTGCTGCATCCGAACGCGGTCTTCAGCCATGCGACGGCCGCGCGCGTCTACGGACTGCCGCTGCCGCGGAGGCTCGAGGAGGAGGGGGCGCCTCTGCACGTCACCTGCGCGGAGCCGACCCGGCCGCGCGTCCCGGGCGTCGTCGGCCATCGTGAACGGAACCTCCGACGCGTGGAGTGGGGGGACCTGCCGCTCGCGGCCCCGGCGGACGTCTGGTGCCAGCTCGCACTCGTCCTGGACGACGGCGAGCTCGTCGCGCTCGGCGATGCGCTGGTGTCCCCGCGACGCCGAGGCGGTCGGCGCCATCCCGCGCTGTGCACGATCGACGACCTGCGTGCGGCGGTCGCGCGGCGGAGCCCGGCGAAGGGGACGGCGAAGCTGCGGGACGCCGTGGTGCGCGTGCGGAGCGGGACGGACTCCCCGAGGGAGACCGAGCTGCGCCTGCTGCTGATCGCGGCGGGGTTGCCCGAACCGGTCGTCGGGGTCGCCGCACGAGCGCGCGACGGCAGCGCCGTGCGGGTGGCGGGCCACATCGTGCATCCGGACCTGGCGTACCCGGAGCGGCGGATCGCGATCGAGTACGAGGGTGATCACCACCGGACGGATCAGCGTCAGTGGCGGACGGACGTCGCTCGCGTCCGTGCGCTGGAGGCGGCGGGGTGGATCGTCGTCCGCGTCACCGCGGAGGATCTCCGGTGTCCCGACGACGTGCTGCGCGACGTTCGCGCCGCCCTCGCGTCCCGCCCGTAGCCCGTTCCCCGCCCGATCCCCCTCGCGTCATCCCTCTCGCGTCATGCCCCGCCCGGCACAGAGTCGAGTGGTCAGAAATTGTGGGTTGAGCGGCCTCCAACCCACAATTTCTGACCACTCGACCACGGAGGGCGGAGCGAGGGGAGCGAGGGAGCGGGGCGAGGGGGAATGCCGGGTCAGCGGGCGGAACGGTACTCGCTCGGGGAGATGCCGTACGCGGTCTTGAACGCGCGGCTGAAGTGCGCCGCATCCACGAAGCCCCAGCGGGCGGCGATCGCGGAGACGGGCCGGTCCGACAGCATCGGATCCAGCAGATCGCGGCGGCACTGCTCCAGGCGCCGGGTGCGGATCCAGGTCGACACGGTCGTGCCCTGCTCCTGGAAGAGGCCGTGCAGGTGCCGCGTCGAGATGAAGTGCGCGGCGGCGATGGAAGAGGGGCCGAGGTCCGTCGACGCGAGGTTGCGGTCGATGTGCCCGCGGATCCGCTGCATGAGCGCCCGGTGCGGATCGGCGGCCGCGTCGTCCAGCCCCAGCTCGCGCGTGAACACGGTGGAGACGAGGTCCAGCGCGCTGTAGGCGAGGCGCGCGCCCGTGGCCCCCGCGAGCTGGTCGAGATTCGTCGCGAGCTGGCGCAGGTACGGCACCACCATCCCGCCGAGACCCTCCTGGCCGGAGATCCGGACGGCGGTGAGCTCCCCGACCATGTCCGGGGGAAGGCTCAGGAGGTGCTTCGGGAACATCACCACCATCGTCCGGAAGTCCTCGTCGAACACGAGCGAGTACGGACGGTCGGTGTCGTAGACCGCGAGGTCTCCGGGGGAGAGCACAGCCTCCCGGTCGTCCTGGATCAGCAGCCCGGTGCCGGCGAGCATGAGGCTGAGCTTGAAGTAGGAGCGGTCTCCGCGTGCGATGAGCTCGGGCGTGCGCTCCACGACGTGCGAGGTCGCGCGCAGGTCCGTCACGTGGACCTCGTCGACCGCCGCGCCGCGCAGGACGCTGCGGAACGTGTCAGGACGGGTGGCGCTCACCTGGAGCGGGACGAACGAGTCGGACACCGCCGAGCGGAACTCGCCCACGCTGCGCGCGACGAGCGTCGACACCGAGTCGACAGGGACTGCAGGGGCACCGGTCACGATTGATCACCTCGGGAGGGTGGGAACGACGACGTTGTATACGATCCGTTCCGGCATGCTACCACCGAGGGTCGTTCACCGCCCCGTCGCCTCGGGACGCCCGCCCGCGCGCCCCTAGAGTGGTTCCTCGGAGGCGGCCGCCGGCGGGCCGGGGAGTCATGGACGAGGGCATCACGGGTCTGATCGAGCGCGCACGCGGCGCGCTCGCGCAACTGCGCGGACCGGCACGCTCGTCCGTCGCGAGGGAGACGCTGGCGCTGCTCACGGGCGGCGCCGCGTTCGTCGTCGGCTTCGTCGTGTCGTACCTGTTGTTCTGGGGGCACGAGCTGGCGATCACCGGGCCCTGGTCGATCGGGTGGTACGCCGCGGCCGGAGGGGCGTTCGTCGTCGCGGCGGCCTTCGTCCTCGGCCGGATCTCCGTGCGACCGGTCGAGAGATCGGCCGACGAGCCGCGCGACGGCTTCGTCGTCTCCGGGGACCATCTGCGCTGGTACGACCTCACTGCGATCGCGGGCGCGTTCGCGGCCATCGCCCTGCTCGGCTGGCTCGGGATCGCCGAGCTGCTGTCGATGAGCTTCACGGATGCGCCCGTGTTCGCCTTCCCGGGGGCGATCCTGGTGGCGGTCGCGTTCGCGCTGACGGCCTACGTCGGCTTCCTCGGGGCCGCGGCGATGGACCCCATGACGCTCTCGCTCGTGCTGGCGATCTTCCTCGTCGTGGGCGCCTTCACGGCGATGCTCGACGCGACCGATCCGCACTGGTGGCGCGACAACCTCTCCGCGCTCGGCATGGCGAGCAACGAGTCCGCGCCGGCGTTCAACCTGACCCTGATCATCGCGGGCGTGCTCGTCACCACGATCGCGCGATACGCGACGGCCGGGCTCCCCGCGCAGGAACCGGTGGACCGTCGCGGCCGGTTCCTCGTCCGCGGCGGCCTCATCCTGATGGGGATCCTGCTGGCGCTCGTCGGCGTCTTCCCGGTCGACCGGTTCTTCCTGCTGCACAACACGGTGGCCACGGGGATGGCGGTGGTCTTCGCCGTCGTCGTGGTGGGGCTGCCGTGGTTCCTGCGCGGGATGCCGCGGGTGTTCGTCGGGCTCGGCTGGATCTACGTCCTCGTGATCGCGCTGCTCGGCGTGTTCTTCGCGACCGGCTACTACAACCTGACCGCCGTCGAGCTGATCGCCGCGGTGCTGATCTTCAGCTGGATCATCGTGTTCCTGCGCACGGCGAGCACCGTGCGCGGACAGGTGCCCGCCCCCGCCGGCGGGAGGGAGCAGGCCGGCAGGGGCGGGAGTCGTGCGTCGGCTACTCGACGAGCTTCCCCGCCTGGTCCACCTCGCGGATGAGCCGGCCGATCTCCTCGGGGATCGGGGGGATCTCCTCGCGCGTCACGCCCGTTCCGGGCGACCAGACGAGGTTGACCTGGAGCGCGGGGTCCATGTCCGGGTAGTCGCTGCGGTTGTGGCAGCCGCGGGTCTCGCGCCGTTCGAGCGCCGCCTCCATCGTCGCCCTGGCCGCCAGGGCCGAGGAGCGCAGATCGAAGGCGTGGGCGAGGTCCTGGAACCCGGCGATGTCGGGGTGGATGCCCACGCGGGCCATCCGCTCCTCGATCCCGTCGAGCTCGGCGAGGCCGGTGCGCAGGCCTTCCTCGTCCCGGACCACGCCGGCGTGCTCGGTCATCGTGTCGCGGATCGCGCGCTGCAGGGAGCGCACGTTCTCGGTCCCGTCCGAGGCGAGCAGGTCGTCGATCTCGGCGCGCGCCTGCGCCACCGCGGCGGAGGAGCGGCGCTGCGCGGCGAGCCCGTACGCGTGCGCGACGGCCGCGCGGCCCACGATCCGCCCGAAGACGAGCAGCTCGATGAGCGAGTTCCCGCCCAGGCGGTTCGCCCCGTGCAGTCCGCTGGAGGCCTCGCCGATCGCATAGAGCCCGTCGACGTCGGTGCGGTGGTCCTCGGGGTGAACCCAGACGCCGCCCATCGAGTAGTGCGCCGTGGGTGCGATCTCGATCGGGTCGCGGGTGATGTCGAGCATCTGCAGCTCCAGCATGGTCTGGTAGACGCGCGGCAGGCGCGTCATGATCGTCTCCCGCGGCAGATGCGAGACGTCGAGCCAGACGCCGCCGTTCGGCGTGCCCCGTCCCTCCTTGATCTCCGTGTAGGCGGCCAGCGCCACCCGGTCCCGCGTGGACAGCTCCATCCGCTCCGGGTCGTAGTTCGCCATGAAGCGCTCGCCGAGTCCGTTGCGGAGGATCCCGCCCTCGCCGCGCGCCGCCTCCGAGACGAGCGTGCCTGCGGCGTTCTCCGGCTCGAGGATCCCGGACGGATGGAACTGCACGAGCTCCGGGTCGCGCAGCCGCCCGCCGGCCTCGACGGCGAGGCGGAAGGAGTCGCCCGTGTTCTCGTCCCGACGCGAGGACGTCCGGCGCCAGATCCGGTTGTGCCCGCCGGCGGCGAGGATCACGGCGTCCGCGTGGATGAGGTAGCGGGTGCCGTCGACCAGGTCGAAGCCGTAGGCGCCGAAGACGGTGCCGTCGTCCACGAGCAGGCGCGTGATGTAGACCGTGTCGAGGATCGGGACGTCGAGTTGCTCGGCGCGGTTCACCAGCGCGCGCTGGATCTCGAGGCCCGTGTAGTCGCCGGCGAAGGCGGTGCGCCGGAAGGTGTGCGCTCCGAAGAAGCGCTGGGAGATGCGCCCGTCCTGCTCCCGGGCGAAGTTCATCCCGTACCGTTCGAGGTCGCGGATCCCCTCCTCCGCGCCGCGGGTGACGATCTCGACGGTGCGCGGGTCAGCGAGGAAGTAGCTCTCCTTCAGTGTGTCGGCCGCGTGCTGCTGCCAGCTGTCCTCGGCGTCCATCGTGCCCAGCGCGGCGTTGATGCCGCCCGCGGCGAGGGAGGTGTGCGCGTCGTGCCGCGGGCGTTTGCCCACGGCCACCACGTCGACCCCCTGCTCGGCGACCTCGATGGCGGCGCGGAGACCCGAGCCGCCTGTTCCGATCACGAGCACGGTCGTGGAGACCAGGCGCTCGTGGCTGTGCGATGCGTTCATGCGGTCCACGCTAGGAGCACCCTCCGGATAACTCCAATGCATAATCCTGTTCCTGACCATGCGGCTAAGGTATGGATATGAACCTCGAACAGCTTCGCGGTTTCGTCGAGATCGCCGAGGTCGGCACGTTCACGCGCGCGGCCGATCGCCTGCACCTCGCCCAGCCGTCGCTGAGCCGACAGATCTCCACGCTGGAGCGCGAGCTGGGCTCGGACCTGTTCCACCGCGCCCGCGGGCACATCACGCTGACGGCTGCCGGGGAGACCCTGCTGCCGTACGCGCGGCGCATCCTCGCCGATGCCGACGCGGTCCGCCGGGAGATGGCGGAGATCGCCGGGCTCCGGCGGGGGAGGGTGCGGCTGGGGGCGCCGCCCTCGCTGTGCGCCAGCCTCGTCACGGAGGTCGTGAGCGCGTTCCACACGAGCTATCCCGGCATCGAGCTGGAGATCACCGAGCGCGGCTCCCGCGGGCTGACCGCGGCGCTCGCGGAGGGGGCGCTGGATCTCGCGCTCGTCACCTCGTCGGGTCCCGGTGCGGCCGCGCAGGCGAGTCTCGAACGCCTGTCCCTGCACACCGAGGTGCTGCTCACCGAGGAGCTCGTGGTCGTGTCCTCCGCGGCGGAGCCGGTGCTCACCGGCGGATCGTCGATCGCGCTCGCCCAGGTCGCCCGGCTCCCGCTGATCGCGTTCCCGCGCAGCTATGATCTGCGCGCCACCACGGACGCCGCCTTCGCCGCGGCGGGGTGCGAGCCGTCGATCATCGTCGAGGGGCCGGAGATGGACACCGTGCTGCGCTTCGTGGAGCGGGGGATGGGTGTGGCCGTGGTGCCGGACATGGTTCGGTTGGGACGCCCGGGGCTGCGGGCGATGCCGCTGACCCCGCCGGGGATGACACGGACGGTCCTTCTCGCCCACCGTGCGGACGTGCGGCCGAGCCGTGCGGCGGCGGCGCTGCGCGCCGCGATCGTGTCGACGGCCGACGAGCTCGCCGCATCCGGGGCCTTCGTGACCCGGGCCTGACCGGGCGTCAGTCGGCGGGGGCGGGGCGAGGGCGTGCGGGACG
Organism: Microbacterium resistens; assembly: GCF_021172025.1. Taxonomy (NCBI): domain Bacteria; kingdom Bacillati; phylum Actinomycetota; class Actinomycetes; order Micrococcales; family Microbacteriaceae; genus Microbacterium; species Microbacterium resistens. The sequence continues at coordinate 1,752,421 of NZ_CP082781.1, read as the reverse complement.
CGGCGCGCGGCGGCCGGAGGCGTCGTCCCTGCCCGCCGCCCGGGTGGCGTCGTGGGACCTCTGCAGGGCGTCGACGGTCTCGTCCGGCCGGCGCTGCGCGGTGCCGATGAACACGGCGTCGACGATCGCCAGCTGCGCGATGCGGCTGACCATGGCGCCGGCGCGGTAGGCGGACTCGCGGGCGTGGGTGAGGAGCGTGTGATCCGTCTCCGCCGCGAGTCTCGCCGTCGCCGAGGACGTCACGCCGATCGTGGTGGCGCCCGCCCTCGCCGCCGCCTGGACGAAGCGGAGCGTCTCCCCGGTGGAGCCGGAGTTCGAGAACGCGACCGCGACAGTGTTCGGCGCAGGCACGGCGGCCGCGGAGAGGGCCTCGTGCGGATCCGACAGGACGATCGCCGTGCGCCCGATGCGCAGGAGCTTGTGGCCGAGGTCGGCGGCGACGTACCAGCTGGCGCCGATGCCGTAGAGGAGGATGCGCTCCGCGGCGTCCAGGGCGTCGATGACGCGGGCGAGGGCATCGTCGTCGAGGCGCTCGATCGTCTCCTCGATCGCCAGGCGCTCCAGGATCGCGAGCTTGACGACGGCGTCGCGCAGCGAGTCGGAGGGGAGGATGTCCGAGCCGAAGCCCGCGTCGGAGTCGACACGCGCCGACTCGCGGCCCAGCTCCGCCGCCAGGGCGCGCCGCAGTTCCGCGTAGCCGCTAAGCCCGAGGGAGCGGCAGAACCGCACGATCGACGCGACCGAGGTGCCGCACGCGGTGGCCAGTTCGCTGATCGTCAGATCCACGGCCATGGCCGGTTTCGCATGCAGGGTCTCGGCGATGCGCGCGAGGGAGGGCGGCAGGGAGCCCGCCGAGGATGCGATCATGGTGCGAATGCTCACATGGAACATTCTTCCATCTGATAGCCCCATTTTGTAAGCTGTTTTCATGACTTCGTCGGCGACCATCGCGATCGACCTCGGCAAGAGCCGGTGCCGTGCGCGACGCATCGGCAGCGAGGAGACCGCGGACGGACCGGGCTCGCCCGGTCTCGCCGCGGCCGGAGGCGTCGACGCCGCCCTCGCCGCCATCCTCCCGCTGCTCTCGGAGCTGGGAGTGTCCGCGGCGCGCGGCGCGGCCGACGACGGCGTGCTGCGCATCGGCATCGGGGCGGCCGGGGCCTGGGCGTCTCCGGAGGGGGCGCAGGCGCTCTCCGAGGCAGTGCACGCCCGGACCGGTGCGGAGGTCGCGACGGCGTCCGACGTCGTGACGGCCCACGCCGGTGCTCTCGCCGGGAGCCCCGGCGTGCTGCTCATCGCGGGGACCGGGGCGGTCGCCCTCGGCCTGAACGCGAGGGACGCGCGGCTAATCGACGGCTGGGGGCCGGAGCTCGGGGACCTGGGCAGCGGGTCCTGGCTCGGCCGCGAGGCGGTGCGCGCCGTGCTGAGGGAGCGGGACGGACTCGGTCCCCGCACCGCGCTGACGCCGGCCCTGCACGCGCACATCGCCGAGACCTCCGACGGGCGGGAGCTGACGCCGATCGCCTGGCTCGCCGGCCCGATTCCCGTCGCCCGCCGGCTCGCCACGGCGGCCCCTCTGGTCCTGGACCTCGCCGACGCGGGCGACCCGGCGGCCCTCGCGATCCGCGACGAGGGCGTGCGGCTCCTCGTGGAGACGGCGGTGGCCGCGGCGGACGGCGCGCGCGCCGTCGCGCTGCACGGCGGCCTGACCGATCACGCCGGATACCGATCCTCCCTCGTCGCGGCGCTCGCCGCGCGAGACCACGTCGTCCGCGATTCCGCGGGCGATGCCCTCGACGGTGCCGCGCTCATCGCCGCGCGCGCCGCTGACCTCCATGAAAGGTACGTGCACCGTGCTGGATGACTCCGCGCTGGGCGACGCCCGCCGCCTCCAGGGCCTCATCGACGAACTCGCCGGCCTCGCCACCGAGTCCGCCTCCCTCGACCGGGGCGATCTGGACCTCCTTCCGACCGAGGAGCTCGTGCGGCTCATGAACGCGGAGGACCGCACGGTCCCCGAGGCGGTCGCGGCGCAGGCCGCGCCCATCGCCGCCGCGGTCGACGGGATCGCGGAGCGGTTCCGCCGCGGCGGGCGGCTCGTCTACCTCGGCGCCGGGACGGCCGGGCGGATCGGCGTGCTCGACGCGTCCGAGTGCCCGCCCACCTTCGGAACGGACCCGTCGCAGGTCGTCGGCCTCATCGCCGGGGGCGAGGAGGCGATCCGCTCGGCGGTGGAGAACGCCGAGGACGACGCGCAGGCCGCGCGAGCGCAGCTGGCGGAGATGGGGCTCACGGCCGACGACACGGTGGTCGGGATCTCCGCGTCGGGGCGCACGCCCTACGTGCTCGGCGGTCTGGCCTACGCGCGCGGGGTCGGCGCCCTGACCGTGGCGCTCGCGGGGAACGCGCCCTCCGCGATCGGCGCCGAGGCGGACATCGCGATCGACGTCGCCACCGGCCCGGAGTTCGTCACCGGATCGACCCGCCTGAAGGCGGGCACCGCGCAGAAGCTCGTCGTGAACATGCTCTCGACGCTGTCGATGATCAAGCTCGGCAAGACCTATCGCGGCGTGATGGTGGATCTGCAGGCGACGAACGAGAAGCTTCACGCCCGTTCCGTGCGGACGATCATGCAGCTGTCCGGGGCGTCCGCGGACGAGGCCGTCGAGGCGCTCCGCTCGGCCGACGGTTCCGTCAAGCTCGCGCTGCTGCTGCTCGCCACGGGTGCGGAGCCCGCCGCGGCGGTGCGCGCACTGGAGTCGGCGGATGGGATCCTCCGCGAGGCGATCGCCGCCCTCCGCTGACCCCGACCACGCCTTTCGAGTGGTCAGTTTCTGTGGGTTCGGCGGCGCTCAACCCACAGAAACTGACCACTCGGCGTCACGCCGAGCGGAACCACTCGGCGTGGCGCGCGCGGCGCTCGCCCGGCGTCACGGGGCGCAGTGGCACTCGGCGCCGCCGCAGCTCGAGGGGGAACCCCCCTCGGCGTGCGCCTGGGAGGACTCGGGGACGTCCATCGCGGGGTTCTCGTCCAGGAACCCGTACGGGCGGAACTGGAACCCGGCCCTGTCCACCGGCATGATCGGCCAGTCCTCCGGGCGTGGGAAATGCGTCAGGCCGAACGTGTGCCACAGCACGATGTCCTCCCCGTCCAGCGACCGGTCGCCCGCGGTGTACGCCGGGAGCCCCGCCCCGCCCTGGTGGGCGTTCGGGAAGCGTCCGGCCGGCCAGATCTCGCCGTCCGCGTACGCCGTCCCCCAGACGTGGTGCGTCGCGAACGTGGCGCGCGCGGACACGCAGGAGGCGGGATCGGCCAACAGCAGGGCCGTCGGCTGCGGGATGAGCTGATACGCCGTGGGCCGCCCGACCGCGTTCGTGCGCGACGCGCTCTGCACCTCCCAGACCCGCGCGACGGACGCGTCCGCGTCGCGCTGCGCCGCGTGCTCGGTCGCGAGGAGGGTCTCGGTCCATCCGAAGGCGTTTCCGAACGGGTTGTCCGGGCCCATCGGGATGCGCTCCGCGTCGATCTCGATCAGCCGGTTGTCCTCGCCGTCGACGGCCACGTCCAGGCGCGCGCAGAACAGGTGCTGGTGCACGGGGGCGAAGACGCCGGGAGCGAGCTCGGTCGCGTGCCGCTGGCGGATGCCGGGTTCCCCCGCGCCGGCGAACACGATCCCCGTCGCCTTCGCCTCCAGCTGGATCGAGCCGTCCAGGCCGAAGGACCAGTAGAAGCCGTAGTCGTAGTTGCCGATCGTGGAGAAGTACGACACCACGAAGCGACGGGCGCGGCGGACGTCCGAGCGGCCCTGGAGGTCCGTGTGCTTCCAGAGGATCCCGTCGTCCTCCTCGTGCATGCACACGACGTTCGGGATCCGCACGGGGTTGCCGTGGTCGTCGGCGACGTACCCGTCGAGATAGCGGATGACCCCCAGGCAGTCGCAGCCGAGCGCCAGGTGGTTGGCGTTCTTGCCGAGCAGGTACTCCCCGGCGTCGAAGTAGCTGATCCAGAACCGGCCGGGCGCGGTGTCGCCGTAGGGGACCACCATCTCCGGGACGCTCGCGCGGCTGAGAACGGAGCGCCCGGCGAACGTGACGTCATGGAGCACGAGGCCCTCGCGGGCGTTGAACCCCACGCGCATCGACCAGTCCTCCCATTCCACGAGCGACCCGGTCACCGCGAAGCTCGGCCCGTCCGGCTGGGTGATCTCGATGGGCTTGAGGGTCGTGCGCGCGGGGCCCTGCACCTCGGGGTAGTAGTTGCCGTGGCCGGCCGGGACGGGGACGTCACCGTGGTCCTCGACACGGATCACGCTGTTCGTCGTGAGGTCGATGTGCACGATCAGGCCTTCGACGGGGTGCGCCCACGGAGAGTCGAGGTCGTCGTACCGCAGGAAGGTCAGAGACCGGATCACGCGGCGTCCGACCTCGTCGGCGCGGCCGGTGTAGCCCGGCGCGAGCGGGGAGCAGAACGCGCGCTCGGCGTGCTCGGCGAGGCCGCGCCGCTCCATCGCCGCCCGCCACTCCGGCGAGGCCTTGGCGATGGCCTCGGCGCGCTCGTACTCCTCGAAGAGGTACTGCGGCTGACCGTAAGGGGGCGCGTCGTTCGGGATCCGCTCCGCACGCACGACCTCGCCGCGGGTCAGGGAGACGATGGCATCCGTGGCGACCCCGGTGGCGGTGTCGAGGAGGACGACGTCCACCCGGCGGTCGATGGGGGATCCGGGCGTCCACGCGGCGCGCTCCGCCTTCGTGGGCTCGTCCGGGAGCAGCATCGGCACGCGCACGGTGTCGCCGAGCAGGCCCTCCCGGTCCAGGATCGCCCGGGCGGCGGCGATCTCCGCGCCGGTCAGCGGATCGAGCGGGTGGCTGACGGCGAGCGTCGCGGCAACGGGGCTGTGGTGGGACATCGTCGACCTCACGGTGGGTGATTGTTTTCGAGCAGTTGCTCAATAAACGGTTGGGTCGATGCTACGACGAGCCGGGCCCGGGGGCAAGGGCGGAGTGGTGCCGGGCGAGAGGACGGGTCGTCCGGGATCGATTCGGCGCGCGCTCCGCGTCCTCGGCGCCCTCATCGGTGCGTTCGCGACGCGCGCCGACGCCCGTTCCGGGCGGATGGCGCGGCCTCAGTGCAGGAGGCCGGGCACGCGCCAGGGCGCCAGGACCGCGGCGAGGACCGCGCGATGAGCCGCGGGGGACTGCGGCTCGGTGACCTCGACGATCTGCTGGCCGTAGGTCACCGCGCGAAGGAGGGCGAGCAGATCCGCGCGCGGCGTCGCGGCCTGCAGCTCGCCGTCCGCGACGGCCTCCTCGATCGCGTCGGCCAGGTCATGGTGCCACGGTGCGGCGGTGGGCGCCCCGGCATCGGGCGCGGGGGCCAGCGCGGCCAGCCGGCCCCAGAACCCCACGACGACGTGTGCCTCGGTGCGCGTGGTCGCGTCCACGGGAAGGACCTCGGACATGAGCGCTTCGAGCCGGTCCAGCCCGCGTCGTCCGACCGTGGCCGCGCGGATGCGCTCGTGCGTGCGGCGGGTGACCTCGGCGGCGGCGGCGCGGACCACGTCGTCGAAGCCGGCGTAGTAGTGCCAGAGCGCGCCGGTCGCGATGCCGAGCTCGCGCGCCACGGCGCGGGAGGAGACCTGCTCGTGTCCGTCCCGCGCGGCGACGGCGAGCAGCGCGGCGGCGATCTCGCGGCGGCGCTCGTCGTGGTCGACGACACGGGGCATGCCCCCATCCTTCCGCATCGCATGCCGGAGGCGGGAGGGCCGTGGGCAGGGGCTTCCTTTCTTGAGCGATCGCTCAATATGATGCCCTCGTGCAGGATCCGCATGCGGTGGCGATGGCGCTGATGTCGCTCACGGCGACGGTCGCCGCCGTGTGCAGCCTCGTCGCCGGCCCGGCAGTGCCCTGGCAGGGGCGCCAGAGCGCGGTCGTGATGGCCGCGGGCATGATCGCGTCGGCGATCGCGCCGACGGACCCGGCGGTGCTGCTCGCTGTCGCGGCGGCGGGGCTGCTGTCGGCGCTCCTGGGCACCGTCGGCCTTCGCGGGCGCCGTCATGCGGAGGCCTGCTTTCACCGTGCCCTCGCCACCCTGGTCATGACGGCCTGCGCCCTCGCCCCCCTCGGACGCGGCGCGGGTCCCGTCGCGGTGCACACGCACGGCGGGGCGGCACCGGTCGGCGTCGTCGTTCTCGCAGGCGTCCTCGTGGTGCTCGCGGGCGCCCTGCACCACGTTCGCGGCGCGCTCGCGGGCGACCCGTCGAGGCGCGCCCGGTGGCTGCTGGTGGCGGAGGGGACGGGGATGGCGATCGCCACGGCGATCATGGGCGTGATGGCGCTGTCCGGCTGAGGCCGGGCGGGCCCGGGCGGCGGGAACGATCTTGCGGAGGCCAAAGGAATGCGGGTTCTTGCGTCCGCGAACGGCCGGGGCGCGCGACGACGGCTCCGTACGCTGGAAGGGCGGGCGATCGGCCCGCCTTCGAACGCGCCCGGACCCCGGCGCACGACCACCCCGCAAGGACGCAGATGAACGACTTCGCCGCGCGACGCGACGACTGGATGGCCCGTGAAGAACTCGCCGAGCGGATGATCCCGCTCATCGGAGCCCTCACCCGCGAGCGGGAGGTCGTGACGTCGTTGCACGGGCACCGCCTGCTGGGGCTGTCCACCACCGGGATCCTCGAGGTGCACGAGCGTGTCGCGCAGCTCGGCCACGCCGAGCTCGCCCTCGAGGACACGCTCGCGGTTCTGGAGGCTCTGCGGGAGCTGGCTCCCGAGGCCGCGTCGATCGACGTGGCCCGCATCGTCGAGGACCACGCCGCCGCCGGGGGCGACCTCCGCGCGCACGTCCGCGCCGCGCTCGCCGCCGCGGGCACCGGGCGGACCGCCGAGCGCACGGACGTCGTGCTCTACGGCTTCGGCCGGATCGGACGCCTGCTCGCGCGGATCCTCATCGCCCACACCGGAGGCGGCAACGGGCTGCGGCTGCGCGCGATCGTGGTGCGCCGCGGATCCGAGAACGACCTCGTCAAGCGGGCCTCCCTGCTGCTGCGCGACTCGGTGCACGGACGCTTCGAGGGCTCGGTCTCGGTGGACGAGGAGGCCGAGCAGATCATCGCGAACGGCACGCGGATCCAGGTCATCTACTCCGACGATCCCGGCACGATCGACTACACCGCCTACGGCATCCGGGACGCGATCGTGGTGGACAACACGGGGCGCTGGCGGGACGAGGAGGGGCTGAGCCGCCACCTCCGGTCGACCGGAGTGGCGCGCGTGCTCCTCACGGCACCCGGCAAGGGCGCGCTGAAGAACATCGTGCACGGCATCAACCACACCGACATCGCGGACGAGGACCGGATCCTGTCCGCGGCGTCGTGCACCACGAACGCCATCACCCCGGTGCTCAAGGCCGTCGACGAGGCGTACGGCATCGTGCGCGGACACGTCGAGACGGTGCACTCCTTCACGAACGACCAGAACCTCATCGACAACTTCCACAAGGGCGACCGCCGCGGCCGGTCCGCGGTGCTGAACATGGTCATCACCGAGACCGGCGCCGCCAAGGCCGTGGCCCGCGCCCTGCCGGAGCTCGCGGGCAAGCTCACCGGGTCGGCGATCCGCGTGCCGACGCCCGACGTCTCCCTGGCGGTCCTGCACCTGTCGCTGGAGCGGCCCGCGACCAAGGACGAGCTCAACGACTATCTGCGCCGGGTGTCGCTGCACTCGAAGCTGCGCCAGCAGATCGACTACGTCGAGTCGCCGGAGGTCGTGTCGACGGACTTCGTCGGGTCCCATCGCGCGGGGATCGTGGACGGTCTGGCGACGATCGCGAACGACAAGGACGTGGTCCTCTACGTCTGGTACGACAACGAGTACGGCTACTCCTGCCAGGTCGTCCGGGTCCTGGAGGTCATGGCGGGCTCGCACCCCGTGGTCGTCCCGGCGCGCCGAGAGGTGACGCTGGCCGGCTGAGTGGCGGATTTCGCGGCGCATCCCGGGGTTTCGGGGTCCACCTTGGGGTGGATCGGCCCCGAATCCCGCCCCGAAACCCCGGTACACGCCCCGGACGGCGTCTGTCGGTGGGGTCGGGCATCATGGCCTCATGACGCCGCGCGCCCTGCTGTCCGAACGTCTTCGCTCCCATCGCCTGACCGCCCCCGCGGCCACCCCGGTGGCCGCGGCACGGCACATGCTCGCGGTGCAGGCGCAGGAGTTCGCCGCCGGGCGGTGGGCGCTCGGCATCCGCACCCGATCCGCCACCCTCGCGCAGGTCGATCGGGCGTTCGACCGGGGTGAGCTGGTGCGCTCGTGGCCGATGCGCGGCACGCTGCACATCGTCCCGGCCGGGGACCTTCGCTGGATGCTGGGGATCACCGCCGAGCGCCAGCGGCGACAGACGGCGGCGCGTCATCGTGAGCTCGGTATCGACGGCGAGCTGCTCGCCCGCGTGGAGCGCGACTTCCGCATCCGGCTGGCCGACGGCGGGCGCACGCGCGCGCAGCTCTTCGACGACCTGACGGACCTGGGCATCGATCCGGCGGGCCAGCGCGGAGTGCACATCCTGGGCGCCCTGTGCCTGGACCTCGTCCTCGTGCAGGGGCCGGTGGTCACGCGCGACGATGCGATCGCCCGCGAGCAGCTCTTCGTCCTCGCCGACGGTCATCTCCCCGATGCCGCCGAGCCGGACGATCCGCTCGCGGAGTTCTTCGTCCGCTACATCGACGGACACGGTCCGGCGGGGGCGGCCGACTTCGCCTGGTGGTCGGGCCTCACGCTCGGGGTGGCGAGGGAGGCCGTCGAGCGGGCGCGTGCCCGGGTGACGGAGGTGGAGGAGGGGGTGTTCCTCGCAGCGGATCGCCCGCGACGGGCACGGGGCGCCGACGACGCCGCGACGTTCGCCCTGCCGATGTTCGACGAGTACTACATCTCCTACGCGGACCGCTCCGTCGTCGCCGATCCGGACGCCGCCACCCGGATCGGCCCGGGCAAGAACGGCATGGTCCGGGCGAGCCTGCTCTCCTCCGGGCGGATCGTCGGCGCATGGTCGCACTCCGCGGCCGTGGGCCGCCATCGAGAGGAGCCGATCGCCGAGCTGTTCGATCCCTCGCTCGACACCGAGGCGACGGCCGCCGCCCTGCGTCACTACGCCGCGTTCATCGGCGGCTGAGGGCGGCCGGGACGGGCGCCTCGGCGATCCTTGACAGGATGGGTGTCGTGACGAGCTACTTCCTCCGCCGATCCGCGACCGAGTTCGAGCCCACCGAGCACGTCGGCGGGGCCTGGAACGAGCGGGAGCAGCACATCGCCCCCGTCCTCGGGCTGATGGCGCATCTCGTCGAGGCCGACCACCGCGTGCGGCGCGGAGACCGGTCCCCGCTGAACCTGGCGCGCGCGAGCTACGACATCCTCGGGGTGATCCCCATGGAGCCGTTCGAGGTGAGCTCTCGCGTGCTGCGGCCCGGGCGGACGATCGAGCTCGTCGAGGCGACGCTCTCCCACGCGGGGCGGGCCGCGGTGGTGCTGCGGGCCTGGCTGCTCCAGTCGATCGACACCGCGGCGATGGCCGGGACGACGTTCGACGCCATGCCGCCGCGGGACCGTCTGGAGCCCTGGTCGGCGGCGGACGTCTGGCCCGGTGGGGCGATCCGCTCGATCGACGCCGTCCGCGCCTCCTCCGAGGCCGGGCGCGCGCAGGTCTGGCTGCGGCCGAAGCACCCGATCCTGCCGGATGAGGCCGTGTCGGCGCGGGCTCGGCTTCTCGGCGCGGCCGACTTCGCCAACGGCATCGCGACCCGCGTCCGTCCCGAGGAGGCGCTGTATCCCAACGTGGACCTGACGGCGAGCCTGCTCCGCGAGCCGGTCGGCGAGTGGATCGGCTACGACACCCGTGTGTCGTTCGGGCCGGACGGGATCGGGCTCACCGAGACCGTGCTCAGCGATGAGGCGGGACCGGTCGGCACGTCGTCGCAGACGCTGACGGTCCGGCCCCGCTGAGACGCGCTCCGGCCGCGCGGGGAACCGGTCCCGCCGTAGCCTGGCGCGATCGCGCCGCGCTCACTCCTCGGCGTGCCGGTCGAGGAACGCGTACACCTCGCTGTCGTCGACGCCCGGGAACGCGCCGCGGGGGAGCGGGGAGAACATGTGCGTGTGCACGCGGGCGCTCGGCCACGCCTTGCCGCGCCAGCGCTGGGCCATGCCCGTCGGCGGTCGCCGGCAGCACGACTCGTCCGGGCAGGTCGACTGCGCGCGGTGCGTGGTCTCCCGCCCGCGCCACCACCGGGCATCGTCGAAGGGCACGCCCACGGTGATGGAGAAGCCGCCGCCGTCGGTCGAGCCGGTCTGGGTGGAGCACCAGTAGGTGCCCGAGGGGGTGTCGGTGTACTGGTAGTGCTCCGTCGTGCGGTTCTGCTGCGAGAACGCCGCGCGGGCGGAGAAGTGCCGGCAGACCGGCTGTCCTTCGACGGAGCCGGTGACGTCCATGGGCAGGGGCAGGTCGTCGTTCTCGTAGACGCGGGTGAGGGCGCCCGTCTCGTCGACGCGCAGGAAGTGCAGCCGCATGCCGAGGTGGGTCGTCATGAGGTTCGTCATGCGCATGCCCGCGGCCTCATGGGTGACGCCGAAGGCATCCCGGAAGTCCTCCACGGCGAGGTTGCGGTCCTTCTTCGCCTGCTGGAGGAACGCGACGCCCGCGGTCTCGGGGATGAGGCAGCAGGCGGCGTAGTAGTTGATCTCGAGCCGCTGCTGGAGGAAGTCGGCGTAGTCCGTCGGCGGGGTGTGGCCGAGGAGGCGATGGGCCATCGCCTGCAGCGCCATCGAGCGCAGACCGTGGCCGCCGGGGATCGACGCGGGCGGGAGGTAGATGCGCCCGTTCTCCAGATCGGTGACGGACCGCGTGGAATGGGGGAGGTCGTCGACGTACAGCAGCTCGAAGCCGAGCTGCTCGGCCATGATGCTCACCGTGCGGTGGGTCAGCGCCCCGGAGGTGTGCCCGGCGGCCTTGAGCTGCTTCTCAGCCAGCGCCTCGATCTCGGGCAGGTGGTTGTCCCGCGCACGCATCCGCAGGCGCAGCTCGGTGTTCGCGCGCCGTGCCTCCTCCGGAGTGGCGATCGCCTCGCGCTCGCGCCGCAGGAGCTCGCGGTGCAGGCCCAGGATCGACTCGATGGTCTCGTCGCTCATCCCCTTGGTCACACGGACGGGGGCGACGCCCAGCTGGCGGAACACCGAGCTGGACTGCGCACGATCGAGCTCGATCTCCAGGGCCGCGCGCCGGTTCGGGGGCTCGCCGGAGATGAGGTCGGAGACCTCCGTGCCCGTGGCGTCGGCGATCGCCTGGAGCAGCGACAGCTTGGGCTCGCGCTTGCCGTTCTCGATGAGGCTGAGCTGGGAGCCTGCGACGCCGACGGCGGCGCCCAGCTCGTCGAGGGTCAGGCCCTGTCTGGTGCGGTGGTGCCGGATGCGGTGTCCGAGGGTGGTGAGCTCGAGTCCTGAGGGCATTCCTTGATGATAGCGAAAGAAAGTGTGTTCTTACGACCGGAATCGGTGCAAAACGCCGACAAAATGCGCGGAGACTGGGTGCAACGCCCGCCTCTTACAAGGAGCAGACATGGTCATCGCCGAGACGTCCCGCCCGACGCTTTCCCCCGTCGCCCCCGTCCGGGAGTTCGGGGCAGCACCGGAGTACGACACCCCGGCGTTCGCCGAGCTGGCCGCGTGGGTCGAGGAGATCCGCGCGCTGACGCAGCCCGACCGCGTGCACTGGGTCGACGGCTCCCGCGCCGAGAACGACGCGCTTCTGCGCGGCCTCGTCGACGAGGGCAAGATCATCAAGCTCAACCCGGAGTGGCGCCCGGGCTCGTACCTCGCCCGCTCGCACCCCAGCGACGTCGCGCGCACCGAAGCGCGCACCTTCATCGCCTCCGAGAGGGAGGAGGACGCCGGGCCCACGAACAACTGGGCCGACCCCGCCGAGATGCGCGCCACCATGACCGAGATCTTCGAAGGGTCGATGCGCGGTCGCACGATGTACGTCGTGCCGTTCTCCATGGGTGCCGTCGGCGGGCCACTCTCCCACATCGGCGTGCAGATCACCGACAGCGCGTACGCGGTCGTCTCGATCGGGATCATGACCAGGGTCGGCGACGCCGTGACGCGCCAGATCGCCGGCGGCGCCCCCTGGGTGCGCACGGTCCACTCGGTGGGAGCACCTCTGGAACCGGGGCAGGAAGACGTCGAGTGGCCCTGCAACGACGAGAAGTACATCGTGCACTTCCCGGACACGCTCGAGGTCTACTCGTACGGCTCCGGGTACGGCGGCAACGCGATCCTCGCCAAGAAGTGCTTCGCGCTGCGCATCGCCTCCGTGATCGCCCGCGACGAGGGCTGGCTCGCCGAGCACATGCTGCTGATCCGGGTGATCTCCCCGGAGGGCAAGGCGTACCACGTGGCCGCGGCGTTCCCGTCGGCGTGCGGCAAGACGAATCTCGCGATGCTGCGTCCGACGATCCCGGGCTGGAAGGTCGAGACCCTCGGCGACGACATCACCTGGATCCGTCCGGGCGAGGACGGGCGCCTGTGGGCGATCAACCCCGAGGCCGGGTTCTTCGGCGTCGCGCCGGGCACCGGCGAGTCCACGAACGTGACCGCGGTCGAGACCCTGTGGGGCAACACGATCTTCACCAACGTGGCCCTCCGTCCGGACGGCGACGTGTGGTGGGAGGGACTCACCGACGAGGCGCCGGCCGAGCTCATCGACTGGCAGGGTCAGCCCTGGACGCCGGACTCCGGTCGGCCCGCGGCCCACCCGAACTCGCGGTTCACGGTCTCGGCGGCGCAGTGCCCGCAGATCTCCGACGACTGGGAGGAGTCGGTCCCGCTCGACGTCATCCTGTTCGGCGGGCGTCGTGCCACCAACGTCCCCCTGATCGTCGAGGCCACCGACTGGAGCCATGGCGTCTTCCTCGGAGCCACGATCTCGTCGGAGCGGACCGCCGCCGCGGAGGGCACTGTCGGGGAGCTGCGCCGCGACCCGTTCGCGATGCTCCCCTTCTGCGGATACAACATGGGCGACTACTTCGCGCACTGGCTCAAGGTCGGGCGTTCGGTCCGTTTCGACCGCCTGCCCCGCATCTTCCAGGTGAACTGGTTCCGCCGGGGCGCGGACGGGCGCTTCCTCTGGCCGGGATTCGGGGACAACGCCCGTGTGCTCGACTGGATCATCCGTCGCATCGAAGGCGACGTCACCGCTGTCGACAGCCCGATCGGCCGTCTGCCGCGGATCGAGGACCTGAACCTCGACGGCGCGGACGTGACCGCGGAGGACCTCGACGAGCTGTTCGCCGTGGACCCCGCCTCGTGGAGTCGTGAGGCCGAGTCCACCGAGGAGTTCTTCGCCACCTTCGGGGACCACCTCCCCGCCGCGCTCAATACCGAGCTCGCGGCGCTGCGCCACCGGCTCGCGGCCGTGTCGCGCTGAGGCGACCGCCGCGCGGGGCAAGGCCCCGCGCGGCGGACACAGACCCGCGGCGGCGGGATGTCAGGGATGAACAGGCTGAGTGGTCCCGGGCATCCCGCCGCCGCGTCCTTCCACTCCTCCGTCTCTCTTCTGTCTCCTCCCTCTTCCCCGGCCCCGTCGCTGTGGCTGAGGCGGTGGCCACAGCCTCCCGCGGACCACTAGTGGGTTCCCTTCCGCCGGCGCGGGGGACGTCCGCCGGAGCGGATTTCCTCCGCGGAAGCGCGGGATGTCCGCGGGGGTGGGGGTTCTCCGTCAGAGCGGGTGTTGTCCGGCGGGGCGGGGATCTCCGAGGGTCAGACGAGGAGCTGGTGACGGGCGAGGTCGCGGTAGAGCGGGGTGGACTCGATCAGCTCGTCGTGCGTTCCCTGGCCGACGACCTCGCCGTCCTGCAGCACCACGATGCGGTCGCTGTCGACCACGGTCGACAGCCGGTGCGCGATCACGATGAGGGTGCGTCCCTCGGCCACGGCGTCGATCGCTTCCCGCATCCGCTGCTCGTTGACGCCGTCGAGCGAGGACGTGGACTCGTCCAGGAGCAGGATCGGCGCGTCCGTCAGGAGGGCGCGGGCGATCGCCAGGCGCTGGCGCTCGCCGCCCGAGAGCATGACGCCGTCCTCGCCGACCGGCGCGTCGAGGCCGAGGGGGCTTCGCTCCAGCACGTCCGCGAGGTTCACCGCGCGCAGGACCTGCTCGCACGCCGCGTCGGTGGCGTCGGGGGAGGCTAGCCGGAGGTTGTCGGCGAGCGTGCCTGCGAGCGTCGGGGCGTCCTGCTCCACGTAGCCGAAGTGCGCACGCAGGCGCTCGCGGGAGTAGGTGCGGATGTCGTGCCCGTTCAGACGGATGGATCCGCCCGTGGGGTCGTAGAAGCGCTCGACGAGCGAGAGGATCGTGCTCTTTCCCGCACCGCTCGGGCCGACAAGGGCGACGCGGGAACCGCGGGGCACGGCGAACGAGACCCCGCGCAGGACGTCCTGCGCGGCGCCGACGGGGTCGGCATCCGCCTCCGCGCCGACGTGCGCGTCCGCCAGCAGTACGCGCGCCTGCTCAGCGGCGGCCCGCCGAGCCGTCACGACGTTCTCCGGATACCGGAACCGCACGTCGCGGAACTCGATCGCGGGCGCGCCGGCGACGGCGTGCGTGCTCGCCTCGTCGGGCTCGTCGCCGTCCGACTCGATCGGCAGGTCGAGGACCTCCTGGATCCGTCCGAGGGCTCCGAGCGCCTGGTTGACGGACGTGATCGCGCCGAAGGCCGATCCGAGCGGCATGATCAGCAGGAAGAGGAACATGATGAAGATCACGAGGTCCGCGATCGACAGGGCGCCGGACGCGACACGGAAGCCGCCGACGCCCAGCACGACGAGCAGCGAAAGCTGCATCGCGATCCCGGCGACGGGGACGACGAGGGCCGAGACCTTGGCGATCCGCACACCGAGACCGTAGGCCTCGGCGGCCAGGCCGCTCACCGCGGCCGTCTCGCGCTCGGTCGCGCCCGAGGCGCGGACGGTCCGGATCGATCCGACGGCGCGCTCCACGCCGGACGCGAGCTCCCCGACCTTCTCCTGCTGTGCGGCGGATGCCGTGCGGATGCGCGTGCTCAGCAGCACCACCGCGGCGACGGAGGTGCCGATGACGAGAACGATGAGCAGCAGCAGGATCGGGTCGATCAGGAGCATCGCGACGATCGCGCCGACGAAGAGCAGCGCGTTGCCGATCGCGTCCGCCAATCCCTGCGTGAGCACGGCGTAGAGGAGGGTCGTGTCGGTGCCGACCCGCGAAACGAGGTCGCCGGTGCGGCGGGCGTCGAACTCGCTGATCGGGAGATGGAGGATCCGGGCGATCAGTCGGCGGCGGCTCGAGTGCACGACGGCGGTGCCGGTGCGCTGCAGCAGGTAGTGCTGGTAGCCGGAGATCAGCGAGGACACGACGACGAATCCGACGAGCAGCCAGATCAGCGCTCCGAGCGGCAGCTCCTTCTGCACCCGGTCGATCACCTGCCCGACGAGCACGGGCTGGACGAGCGTCGCCGCAGCGCCGAGGATGCTGAGGATCGTGACGAGGACGAGCACCTTCTTGTGCTCGAGGAGGAACGGGAGGAGCTGGCGGAACGTCGCGCGGGGGCCGTCCTGCGGTGCGCGGCGTCCACGACGGCGTGCTGTCGCCGGGGAGGACATGGGGACCTCGTTCTGTGCGGGCCCGCACGGGCGGGCCGGGGGAGCATGAGGGGGTGCTTCTATTGTCTGCCGTACTTCTTATGGGCTGCCTGCTTGGTGACGCCGAGGGCGCTGGCGATCGCCTGCCAGGAGTATCCGGCCAGACGCGCGCGGCGCACCTGGGCCTCCTCGGCGCGGGCGATCTCGCGGCGGACCCCGGCGAGACGGTGCAGCTCGGCGATCGGTTCGTCGTCCGGGTCGGTGGCGAGGGCGGTGTGCGTGGTCATGTCGTCAATCATGGTTGACCCCCCCGGGGAATGTCAATGATCGTTGACGATCGATCGTCCGCGGGGTGACGGATCGTCCGGGGATCGGGCGGATCCGCGCCAGGGGCTCGCGGACGGGGTGAGGATGGAGATCCACCGAACCGAGAGGGACCGCATGCGCGCC
The DNA here is from genome assembly GCF_021172025.1 of Microbacterium resistens. NCBI lineage: Bacteria > Bacillati > Actinomycetota > Actinomycetes > Micrococcales > Microbacteriaceae > Microbacterium > Microbacterium resistens. Next base: position 1,736,311 of record NZ_CP082781.1, on the reverse strand, counting down.
GCCGTCTACGACCACTACACCCAGGACCCGGACGAGGTCGTCGTCCGGGACGTCGCCGAGCCGAAGCTCTTCCCGGGCTCCGTCCTCATCGAGGTGCGCGCCGCGGGCGTGAACCCGGTCGACTGGAAGGTCATGGCCGGGTACCTGGAGGGGCTGATCGACGCCCGCTTCCCGGTCATCCCCGGCTGGGATGTCGCGGGCGTCGTGGTGGGGCTCGGCGTGGACACCCCGGAGTTCGCGATCGGCGACGAGGTGATGGCGTACGCGCGCAAGGACGTGGTCGCCGACGGCACGTTCGCCGAGCGCGTCGCCGTGTCCGCGCACGCGGTGGCGCACAAGCCCGCCTCGCTGAGCTGGGAGCAGGCCGGCGCCCTGCCGCTCGCGGGCGGGACGGCGCTGCGGACGATCGACGCCCTCGGCGACCTGAACGGTCGCACCCTTCTGGTGCACGGCGCAGCCGGCGGCGTGGGCGCCCTCGCCGTGCAGATCGCCGCGGATCGGGGCGCGCGGGTGATCGGGACCGCCTCGGAGCGCAATCACGAGTACCTGCGCGGACTCGGCATCGTCCCGGTCGTGTACGGCGAGGGGCTGGCCGAGCGAGTGCGCGCGCTGGCGGGCGGACCGGTGGACGCCGTGGCCGACTTCGTCGGCGGGCAGCTGGAGACCACGCTCGCGGTGCTCCGGGACGGCGGGCCGCACGCGTCCGTGGCGGATGCCACGGTGCCCGAACACGGCGGGCGATCGATCTGGGTGCGCCCCGACGGGGCGGAGACCGCGCGCCTCGCCGCCCTGGCCGACTCCGGTCATCTGCGGCTCGAGATCGCCGGCACCTACCCGCTCGACGGGGTCGGCGACGCGTTCCGGGCGAGCCGGACCGGTCACACGCGCGGCAAGCTCGTCATCGTGCCCTGAGCGTGTTCCCGGGCGGCCGCCGGCATCCGCCGCGGGACGCGCCGCCGTCGCCTCACCTCGCGGGAGCGCGGTAGGCGGCCCACATCGCCGCGGTGACGGTGGCGAGCCGGTCCTCGTCGACGGGATGGCCGCCGGCGCGGCGACGGAACGCGACGTGAAGCGGGGCGAGGAGCACCATCGCCGTGATCGCCGCGTCCTCCTCGTCGTCGACGACACCTCCGTCACGGAGCGCCCGAGCGAGGCGATGGGCGCCGGGGAGCGCGTCGGGGAGGAGGCGCGCTGCGAGCCGGGCGTCGGACTCGGCGGCCTCGTAGACGGGGCGCATGAGGGGCGCGGTGTCCGCCCAGTTGGCGAGCGCGCCGGCGATCCAGCGGTGCAGCCCGGCGTCGTCGCGCGAGCGCAGCAACGCAGCGAGGTCGTCGTAGCTCGGCTCGAAGCCGTCCGCGGCGCGGGACATGATCTCCTCCAGCAGCGCCGCCTTGCTTCCGAAGTGCAGGTAGAAGGTCGCTCTGCTCGCGCCCGCGTGCGCGGCGATGTCGTCGATCCGGGTGTGCGGGTATCCCGTCTCGGCGAAGACCTCGATCGCCGCGTCCACGAGGGCCTCCCTCGTGGCGGCCTTCTGGCGCTGGCGAAGCGGGACCGGGCGGGAGTGTTCCATGCGTCGATACTAGACACCCTCGCGCATTTGTCTAGTCACACGACGGCATGACAGGTGGATTGACGCGGTGTCAGATCCTTGGTGGTGTGGGGGAGCGCATCGATGGCCGATGCCGCCAGGGAGACGAAGCCGAAGGAGGCTCCCATGTCCCACCCGTACGATCCCGAGTTGGCCCCCGCGATGCCGTATCTGCCCGACATCGACCTCCGCGACATCGAGGGCACCCGCCGGCGACTCGCCGAGGCCGCGGCGGTGCTGCCGCCCTACGAGCCCGGGCCGGGGGTTCGCCGCGAGACCGTCACTGTGCCGGGAACGGACGGCGCTCCTCCTGTGGCGATCGAGCTGCTGCGCCCGGAGGAGGCCGGCCCCGCACCGGTCGTCGTGTGGTTCCACGGCGGCGGCTTCGTGCTCGGAGACGCGGCGGAATCGCTGCCGTTGCTGGAGACGGTCGTGCGCGCGTCGGGATCGATCGTCGCCTCGGTGCAGTACCGGCGTTCGCCGGAGTCCGTGTTTCCCGCAGCGATCGAGGACGGCGTCGCCGCCGTCCTCGGACTCGTCCGTGACGCCGAGCGCCTCGGCATCGACCCGGACCGCATCGCGATCGGCGGTCAGAGCGCCGGCGGTGCGCTCGCAGCCGGTGTCGCGCTGCGTCTGCGGGACACCGGGGGGCCGACGCTGCGACTGCTCCTCCTCGACATCCCCGTCACCGATGACCGCGTCTCGTCCGAGTCGGCGCGGGCGTACGAGGACACACCGATGTGGAACCGGCGCAACGCCGAGCTGAGCTGGCGGGCGTACCTCGGCGAGGGGGCGACGGCGGATGCCTATGCCGCCCCCGCGCGGGCGTCGGATCTGTCCGGCCTCCCGCCGACGTTCGTCTCCGTGAACCAGGTCGACCCGTTGCGCGACGAGGGCCTCGAGTTCGCCCGTCGCCTCGCCCAGGCGGGCGTGCCGTGCGAGGCGCACCTGTATCCGGGCACGTTCCACGCCTCGGCGAGCATCGCTCCGGCCGCGCGCGTGTCACAGCGTCAGCTCGCGGACATCCGAGAGGCGTTCGCCCGCGCGCTCGCGCCCGTCGCGGAGGTGTCCCGATGACGGCCACGGACGCCGACGTCGTCGTCGTGGGCGCCGGATTCGCCGGGATCTACGCCGTGCACGCGCTGCGCGGACGAGGGCTCCGCGTGACGGGGTTCGAATCGGGAAGCGGCGTCGGCGGGACCTGGTTCTGGAACCGGTATCCGGGTGCCCGCTGCGACGTCGAGAGCCTGGACTACCAGTACGCGTTCGATCCGGGGATCAACGACGGCTGGACCTGGAGCGAGCGGTACGCGACGGCTCCGGAGATCCTCCGCTATGCCGACTGGGTCGCGGACCGTCTCGGAGTCCGTTCCGCGTTCCGTTTCGGAACGACGGTGACGTCGGCCCGCTACGACGAGCGAGAGGCCGTCTGGGAGGTCGTGACCTCGGACGGGACGACCACACGGGCACGGTTCGTCGTCGCGGCCAGCGGCTCGATCTCGGCGACCTCCGTCCCGCCGTTCGCGGGTGTGGAGGACTTCGAGGGCGTCTCCCTCCATCCGGGACGCTGGCCGCACGACGGCGTCGACCTCTCCGGGGCCCGCGTCGCCGTGATCGGGGTCGGATCCTCGGGCGTGCAGCTCATCCCGGAGCTCGCCAGGACCGCGGCCGAGCTGACCGTCTTCCAGCGCACGCCCGCGTACACGATCCCCGCGCGCAACCGCCCGCTGTACGCGGACGAGGTGATCCGGGCGCGGAAGCAGGCGAGCCAACGCGCCGACCGGCGACGCGCATCGCCCTCGGGGCTGTCGGATATCTTCACCACGCAGACGCTGCGCGACACCCCGGAGCCGGAGCGTTCCCGCCGACTCGACGAGGCGTGGAAGCTCGGCGGGAACCTCTTCTTCACGACGTTCATCGACGCGCCGGTCGATCCCGAGTCCAACGAGCGCCTCGCCGACTACGTCCGCGACCGCATCGCGGAGACCGTCGAGGATCCGGAGACCGCGGAGGCGCTCACCCCGAGGGACTACCCGATCGGCGGCAAGCGGATCGTCACGGACACCGACTTCCATGCGACGTTCAACCTCCCGCACGTCGACCTGGTCGACCTCCGTGCGGATCCGATCGAGCGCATCACGCCCCGCGGCGTCGCCACGCGATCCGGGGAGCGCCCGTTCGACGTGATCGTGTACGCGACCGGCTACGACAACCTCACCGGCGCGTTGACGCGCGTGGACTACCGAGGTCGGGACGGTGTCGCGCTGGCGGATGCCTGGCGCGACGGCGTCCGGACGTACCTCGGGATACAGACGGCGGGGTTCCCGAACCTCTTCATGATCACCGGCCCGCAGTCGCCGTCCGTCCTCGTCAACATGTTCGCCGCGATCGAGCAGCACGTCGAATGGGTCGTCGACGCGATCACGCGCCTCGGAACCGGCGGCGCGGCCATCGAGCCGCGGGAGGCGTCCGAGCAGGAGTGGTCCGAGACCGTCGAGGCGGCCTTCGGCCGCACGCTCAAGACCCGCGCCCGCTCCTGGTATCGAGGGCAGAACATCGAGGGCAAGCCGACGAGGGCACTCGTGTATGCCGGCGGCCTCCTCGACTACCGCCGGCGTTGCGACGCCGAGGCGGAGAACGGCTATCCCGGGTTCCACCTCACCGGAGCCGAACCCGTGTCCGCGGCGGAGCGCGCCGGGACCACGACCACCACCATTGCGAAGGAGTACCAGCCATGACCGGACGACTCGACGGAAAGCGCGCGCTCATCACCGGCGCCGCCCGGGGGATGGGAGCCGCGCACGCCCGCGCCTTCGTCGCCGAGGGAGCGCGCGTCGTGCTGGCCGATGTCGCCGACGACGAGGGGCGCGCTCTCGCCGCCGAGCTCGGCGACGCCGCGCGCTATGTCCACCTCGACGTGACGGACGCCGAGGGCTGGACCGCTGCGGTGCGTGTGGCTGAGGAGGAGTTCGGAGGCCTCGACGTCCTCGTGAACAACGCGGGCGTCTTCCTGCGCGCGCCCCTCGAGGAGACGACGCCGGAGACCTGGCATCGCATCCTGGACATCAACCTGACCGGTCCGTTCCTGGGCATGCGCGCCGCGCTCGGCGCCCTGACGGCCTCGGGGCGCGGATCGATCGTCAACGTCTCGTCCACGGCGGGCATGGAGGGCTACCCCGGCTATCACGCGTACGGCGCGTCGAAGTGGGGGCTGCGCGGGCTGACGAAGTCCGCCGCCCTCGAGCTGGCATCGGTCGGGATCCGGGTCAACTCGCTCCATCCGGGCGGCGTCGCCACCCCGCTCATCGAGGCGTTCCGCGAGATCACTGATGCGGACCTCGAGGGGAGCACGCTCACGAGGCTCGCGCGTCCTGAGGAGGTGACCGGGCTCGTCGTCTTCCTCGCCGGAGACGAGTCCAGCTACTGCACGGGCGCCGAGTTCGTCGTCGACGGCGGGATCACCGCCGGAACGCTCGTCTGACACGGCCGGCCCGCCGGTCGATACTCGTCGCCGGGCTGCCCGCGTCGATCTGGGCCGCGTCGGCCGAGGGCCTGTCCTGAGCCCCGGCTCAGGACAGGCCCTGCGCGGCCAGCCAGTCGGCGCCGACCGCGGAGGGCACGCGCAACAGCCAGGCGTCCGTGATGGTCTCGCGCAGCAGGGCGTCGTCGATGGCGCTCAGGCGGATCAGCACGGCCGGGTAGCCCTCGAAGTGCGGGATGGTGAAGAACGCGTCCGGGTAGGTCTCGAGCAGTGCCGCCTTTGCCTGCGGCCCGTCGACGCGCACGCCCACCACGGTGTCGTCGGGCCAGTCGAGCCCGAGGGCGCCGAGCTGCTCCAGGTCGCGCTTGCTCGGCGGCCGCTCCCAGACGACCAGTCCGGCGGCCGTGCGCCAGGTCGCCCCGCCGCGATGACCGTCCACCTTCTCGGTCACCTGCGGGAGCGCGAGCGCGATCCGGCGCACATCCTCGAGCGTCGCCATGCGGTCAGTGTAGGCGGCCGACGGCGACGCCGCTACGGCTGCGCGGCGATCCCGAGATCGTCCTCGTAGGCGTGGTCCTTGGTCTCGGGGGTCAGCAGCAGCGCGATGAACGTCAGCACCGCCATGGCGGAGAGGTAGACGCCGACCAGCCACGGCGAGCCGTCGCCGAGCGCCCACAGCCACACGGCGATCAGCGGCGCCACCGCCGCGCCGAGGATCGAGGACACGTTGTACGAGATCGCCGAGCCGGAGTAGCGGACGTTCGTCGGGAACAGCTCGGGCAGGAGCGCCCCCATCGGACCGAAGGTCATGCCCATGAGCAGGAAACCGAGGATGAGGAAGCACTGGGTGAGGATCGTCGTCAGCTCAGGGGTCGCCTGGGGGAGGAGGAACAGCGAGAAGGTCAGGCCGAACACGATGATCCCGGCGGTCACCCACAGCAGCAGGCGTCGGCGGCCGAACCGGTCGGCGAGCGGGCCGGAGACGAGGGTGAAGATCCCGAAGAAGACCACGCCGATGATCTGCATGATCACGAAGTGCGTGTACCCGAAGCCCTGCCCCGGGTAGAACTGCGCGGCGAACGCCTCCGGATCGAAGGTCCCGCCCGCGGCCTCCGTCGCCTTCTGCGCGGCAGCCGAGGCGACCTCGAGCGATGCGGGCTTGGTCCCGTACGACAGCGTGAAGTTCGTCATCAGATAGAAGAGGACGTACGTGGCCAGCATGATGAACGTGCCGAGGATCAGCTGCTTCCCGTGGTGGCGGAACACCGTCGCCAGCGGGAGCTTGCGGATCACGCCCCTGTCCGCGGCGCGCGTGAAGGTCTCCGATTCCACGAGCTTCAGCCGCACCCACAGGCCGATGACGACCATGACCGCCGAGAACAGGAACGGCACGCGCCAGCCCCAGCTCAGGAACGCCTCGGACTTGAGGCTCGGGTCGGACTCGTGCGGGAGCAGCGCGTTGATGATGAGGAAGAGGCCGTTGGCGATGATGAAGCCCAGCGGCGCACCGAGCTGCGGGAACGTGCCGTACCACGCGCGCTTGCCCTGCGGGGCGTTCTCGGTGGCCACCAGTGCCGCCCCCGACCACTCGCCGCCGAGCGCGAACCCCTGCGCGAGGCGGAGGATGAGCAAGAGCAGCGCGGCCCAGACGCCGATGTCGTGGAACGTCGGGAGCAGCCCGATGAGGAACGTCGCGATGCCCATCGTCAGGAGCGAGGCGACGAGCGTGGCCTTGCGTCCGAACTTGTCGCCGAAGTGGCCGAAGACGACGGCGCCGACCGGGCGGGCGACCATGGCGGCGCCGAACACCGCGAACGACGACAGCAGCGAGGTGGTGTCGTTGCCGGTCGGGAAGAACAGTGCAGGGAAGACGAGGACGGCGGCCGTCGCGTAGACGTAGAAGTCGTAGAACTCGATCGTCGTGCCGATGAGGCTGGCGAGGATGACGCGCGAGCGCGGGTTGGCGGGTGTGGCGACGGTGGCCATCGGTTCCTCCGGTCGGTGATGAAGCCTCCCCCTCGAGGCTGCTCTCGGTGAGCAGAGGGAGTCTACGGCCGATGAACCGTGCGGACCGCGACCGACGCGGAATATCGCAGACGACGATGCGGCCGGTCCGTTCCCGGAACCGGCCGCATCGACGGCAAGGGGGTCAGCGCCAGAGCAGGCCCATCCCGGCGTTGGCCAGCGTGAGCAGACCGATCAGCCAGAACACTCCGGACGGCACCGCCTCGCCGCGCTTCTGGCGTGCGGCGCCGATGCCGAGCATGGCGCCGATCACGAGCAGCACGACGAGCTTCACGCCGATCTTGACGTAGTTGAGGTCGTAGGAGATGCCCCACGGAGCGGCGAGGGCGAGCCCGGCGACACCGGCGATCGCGAGGCCCCAGTCCATGATCTTGGTGATGCGGCGCTCGCCGCCGAAGGCCTGGGCGGCCCATGCTCCGAAGAGCACGGCGAAGCCGATGAGATGGACGAACACGACGATCAGGCGCAGGGTCTCCATGGCGGAAGCCTAGGCCTGGCGCCGCACCGGCGCTAGGAAGGCGACCCTCAGGCGCCGCGCAGCTCGCGGATCACGAGGGCGGTCCGCAGCGCGGCGTCCGCCGCTTCCGCGCCCTTGTCCTCGCGGGAGCCGGGGAGACCGGCGCGATCCAGCCCCTGCTGCTCGTCGTCCAGGGTGAGGACGCCGAATCCGACCGGGCGTCCGGCGTCGAGCGCGACCCGGGTGAGCCCGTCGGTCGTCGCGGCCGAGACGTACTCGAAGTGCGGCGTGCCGCCACGGATGATCACCCCGAGCGCCACCACCGCGTCGGCCCCGCCCGCGAAGGCGGCCTGCGCGGCCACCGCGAGCTCGAACGAACCGGGGACGCGGACGAGGCGATGCGTGGCCCCGGCCGCGTCGAGGACACGCTGCGCCCCGGCGATCAGGCCGTTGGTGATGGTGTCGTGCCACGTCCCCGCGACGACGACCACGTGGGTGCCCGTCGCGTCGATGCCGCCGGTCTCGGGTGCTCCTGCGCCGCTCATGCGTGCTCCTTCAGCTCGTGCTCGCCGTCGGCGATCTCCTCGGTGCGCGCGAGGGCGGCGGCCAGCTCCGCCTCGCCGATGATGTGTCCCATCCGATCGCGCTTGGTGGCCAGGTACTGGTGGTTGTTCGGTCCGACCCCGACGATGAGGGGGACCTGCTCCACCACGTCGAGACCCAGCTCGCGCAGCTGGGAGACCTTGTCGGTGTTGTTCGTCAGCAGACGCACCTTGGACACGCCGAGGTCGGCGAGGATCCCCGCCGCCGCGGCGTAGTCGCGCGCGTCGGCAGGCAGGCCCAGCGCGATGTTCGCGTCCACGGTGTCCAGCCCCTCCTCCTGGAGGCTGTACGCGCGCAGCTTGTTGATGAGGCCGATGCCGCGCCCCTCGTGGCCGCGCATGTAGATGACGATGCCGTCCTCCTGCTCGATCGCGTCGAGGGCCGCCTCGAGCTGCGGGCCGCACTCGCACTTCAGCGAGCCGAACGCCTCGCCGGTCAGGCACTCGGAATGCACGCGCACCAGCGCCGTCTCGCCGGGCTCGCCGGAGACGACCGCGATGTGGTCGGTGCCCGTCACGCGATCCTTGTAGGCGAGGAACCGGAACGTGCCGTGAGTCGTCGGCACGTTCGCGTCGGCGCGGAGGCTCACCCGCCGCCGGCTCGTCGCCGCCGGCGAGGACTCCTCGCGCGGCTCGTGCTCGTCGAGGTAGTCGATGAGCTGCTCGATCGTGATCACGGGGACCCCGTCGCGGGCGCCGAGCTCCTGGAGGCCGGGCAGCCGCATCATGCTGCCGTCCTCCGCCACGACCTCGGCGATCGCCCCGACCGGACGCAGACCCGCCAGTCGCATGAGCTCGACGGCGGCCTCGGTGTGGCCACTGCGTTCGCGGACCCCGCCGTCGACGGCGCGGAGCGGGAGGACATGGCCCGGGCGAATGAGGTCCGAGGCCGTCGACGCGGCATCCGCGAGCACGTTGAGCGTGCGCGCGCGGTCCGAGGCGCTGATGCCGGTGGTGACGCCGGCGGCGGCGTCCACGCTCACCGTGTACGCGGTCGAGCGGGCATCCTCGTTCACCTCGACCATCGGGGGGAGGTTCAGGGCGTCCGCGATGTCGGCGGGCATGGGCGCGCACAGGAAGCCGGAGGACCAGCGCACGGTCCAGGCCACCCACTCGGGCGTGGCCAGCTCGGCCGACAGGATGACGTCGCCCTCGTTCTCGCGGTTCTCGTCGTCGGCGACGATGACGGGCCGTCCGGCGCGCAGCGCGTCGAGGGCCTCGGGGATGGTGGACAGGCTCATCGCGAGCCTCCTTCCGTGCCGGCGTCCGGTGCGCCGGGGGTCTGAGCTGCCGGAGTGTGCGCGCGGAACGCCAGGAGGCGCTCGACGTGACGGGCGAGGACGTCGGTCTCGAGGTTGACCCGATCGCCGACCCGGAGGGCGCCGAGAGTGGTCGCGGCGAGCGTCTCGGGGATGAGGGAGACCTCGAACCAGTGTCCGCTCGCGGCCGTGGGGGCGCTCACGGCGCTGACCGTGAGGGAGGTTCCGGCGACGCTGATCGACCCCTTGTCCACCACCAGCGGCGCCAGGTCCGCAGGCAGGGAGACGCGCAGCACGCTCCACTGCGCACCCGGGCGGACGTCGAGCACCGTGCCGATGCCGTCCACGTGCCCCTGCACGATGTGCCCGCCCAGGCGGGCGCCGACGGGCATCGCCTTCTCGATGTTGACCCGCGTGCCGACCTGCGCGTCGGCGATCGCCGAGACGTCGAGGGTCTGCTTCATGACATCGGCGTCGAAGGTGTCCGTCGTGGAGCCCACGACGGTGAGGCACACGCCGCTCACCGCGATCGACTCCCCGTGCACGGCGTCCGAGGCCGCGCGGGGAGCACGCACGGTGAGCCGCCAGCCGTCTCCGGCCGGGACGATCGCGGTGATCTCGCCGACCTCCTCGATGATTCCGGTGAACATCAGGCTGCTCCTTCGGGGGGTCCGTCGTGGTCGTGGGGCGAGGCGGGCCGGGCGATCGCGAGCAGATCCGCTCCGAGGGGCAGCCACTCGTCCACGACGAGGCGCCGCGCCCCGGAGATGTCGGCGACGCCGATGTCCGTCAGGGCGAGCCGGGGGCCTCCCAGCAGGACCGGCGCGATGTAGGCGAGGACGGCGTCCGCGAGCCCGGCGGCGACGAACGCGCTGGCGAGCGTCGGGCCGCCCTCGACGAAGACGCGCTGGAGGCCGCGGTCATGCAGCAGCAGCAACGCCTCGCGGAGGTCGTGTCCGGGGATCAGGATCGGCTCGTGCGGGTGCTGTCGCAGCGCGGCGTCGGCGGGGACCGCACGGCTGCCGATCACGACAGGGACCGGCTGGTGGTCGAGAAGGCGGCCGCCGTCGCGTGCGGTGAGCGCAGGGTCGTCGGCGAGGACGGTTCCCGTGCCCACGACGATCGCATCCGCCCGGGCACGACGGCGGTGCACGTCGGCGCGCGCGGCGGCGCCGGTGATCCACTGGCTCGACCCGTCGGCCGCGGCCGCGCGTCCGTCCAGGCTCTGGGCCCACTTCACGGTGACGTGCGGGCGCCCGAGACGCTGGGCGGTCATCCAGTCGGCGACGACCTCCCTGGCGGCGTCCGCCTGCTCGCCGGCCTCGACGTCGACGCCGGCGCCGCGCAGGCGCTCGGCCCCGCCCCCCGACAGCTCTCCCGGGTCGTCCAGCGCGTAGACGACGCGCGACACGCCGGCCTCGATGAGGGCGACCGCGCACGGGCCGGTGCGACCGGTGTGGTTGCACGGCTCGAGCGTGACGACCGCGGTGGCGCCGTGCGCGGCGCCGGGAGCGAGGCGGGACAGGGCATCGACCTCGGCGTGCGGGGTCCCGGCGCCGCGATGCCAGCCTTCCGCAAGGGTCTCACCCGTAGGGGAGAGCAGAACGGCGCCGACCTGCGGATTGACGCCGCGGGGACCGCGACGGGCCAGCTCGATGGCGCGCGTCATGGCCGCGCGCTCAGCCGCCGTCGTCGTCATGTGCGTCGTCCCTTTCCGACCTGATCGATGGCTCCGGGGACGCACGTCGAATACTCGCGTGCTGCCTCCTATCCGGACTGACGAGGCTCTGCCTCGCATCACCGTCGGTTCCGGAATTCCACCGGATCGGCCTCGGTCGCGCGGGGCGCGTCCTCGGTTCGCGGACTCTCACCGCCGGTTCGGATTCTCACCGACCCCGGAGCACGTTGATGCTCTGAGTCTCCTCAACGCATCACCCCCGATCTTATTCCGTTGCATCTTTCCCGCGTCTCCGGGTTACTTGAGCAATCGCGAGAGGCGGCGGTCGGCGAGCGTCTTCCCACCGGTCTGACAGGTCGGGCAGTACTCCAGGGACCGGTCCGCGAAGAAGACGCTGCGCACGGTGTCCCCGCAGACGGGGCAGGCCTCGCCGCGTCGGCCGTGGACCTGCATCCCGCGCCGCTTGGCGTCCTTCAGGTCCGCCGGGGGCTTTCCGGAGGCCGCGGCCACCGCCTCGGCCAGGGTGGAGTGCATGGCGTCGTAGAGCCGGGTCACGTCCTCCGGGCCGAGAGAGGCGGCCGCCGCGTACGGCGACATGCGCGCCGCGTGCAGGATCTCGTCCGAGTACGCATTGCCGATCCCGGCTATCACCCCCTGATCGCGCAGGAGCCCCTTGATCTGCGTGCGTCGCCCCTCGAGGAGCGCGGCGAACGTCTCCCTCGTGAAGGCGGGATCCAAGGGGTCAGGGCCGAGCCGGGCGATCCCGGGGACCTCTGCGGGGTCTCGGACGACGTACACGGCCAGGGACTTCTTCGTGCCCGCCTCGGTGAGATCGAAGCCGCTGTCGTCGTCGAAGGCCACGCGGAGGGCGATCGGCGAGCGGCCGGGACGGACCGGGGCGGTCGGCACCTGCTCGTACCAGCGGAGCCACCCGGCCTTGGCGAGATGGAACACGAGGTGCAGGCCTTCGCCGCCCGGCGCCGCGAGGTCCAGGTCGATGAACTTCCCGTGTCGCTGCACGCCCCGCACGGCGGCGCCGGGCAGCGCCGTCAGCGGCGGGTCGAAGGTCTTGAGCGCGGCGATGGCGGACACCGCGGCGCGCGTGAGCGTCAGACCTGTCGTCCTCTCGGCGAGGAAGTCGACGAGACCCTGGACCTCCGGCATCTCGGGCATGCGCCCATCCTGCCACCGGACGCCGACATCCGTGCCGGTCTCGTCCCCGCTCGGTCAGCCCAGATCCACCGGCCAATCGACGGGGGAGCGGTCGTCGGTCGACAGCAGACCCGCCGTCCAGCCGTCGTCGCGGCCGCGGTGGCTGACGAGGGCCTGACGGCGCGTGCCCTCGAAGCGGAAGCCGAGGCCGCGGGCGGTGCGCGCCGACGGGATGTTGCCCTCCACCGCCTGCCACTGGATGCGGGCGAGGCCGAGGTCACGGAAACCCCAGTCGACGACGGCGCGGGCCGCCTCGCTGAGGTAGCCGTGCCCGCGTGCGGCGGGAGCGGTCCAGTACCCGAGCTCTGCGTGCCCGCCCGCGCGGTGTTCGGTGATGTGGTGCAGTCCGACGCACGCGATGAGGGACTCGTCGCGGTAGACGCCCCATACGGCCTCGTTGCCGTCGTCCCAGGCCTGTGCGACGAAGGCGACGAAGTCCTCCGCGTCCTTGCGGGAGTACGGGCTGGGGACCGTCGTCCAGCGCGGGATCTCGGGGTCCTGGCATGCTGCGGTGATCGCGTCGACGTCGGTCTCCGTCGGCGGGCGGAGGACGAGACGATCGGTGTGCAGCACGACGGAATCCATCCCTCCAGGATATCTCGGAGGGGCCGCCGCCCCGGTTCCCGGCCCCGGTCAGCGCCGGTTCTTGGGGCGCCGTTCGGGGATTCGGGGCTCGTTTCGGGGTGTTCTTGTGCCGTAACGAGCCCCAAAACGGGCACCGCCGGCCCGGCGGACCGTCAGACGCGGCGGAGCAGGCCGACCTTGTCGTAGACGTCGGCGAGGGTCGCGTCGGCGACCTCGTCGGCGCGGGCGGCGTTCGCCGCGAGGATGCGGTCGAGCTCGGCCGGGTCCGCGAGCAGCTCCTGCGCACGCTCCCGCACGGGCCCGAACTCCTCCACGACGACCTCGGCGAGACCCTTCTTGAAATCGCCGTAGCCGCGGCCCGCGTACTCGTCCTCGATCGCGGCGACCTGTCGTCCGGTCAGCGCGGCGTAGATCGTGAGCAGGTTGGAGACCCCGGGCTTCTCGTCCCGGTCGTAGCGAACGCTGCCCTCGGTGTCGGTCACCGCGCGCATGATCTTCTTCGCGGACTTCGCCGGGTCGTCCAGCAGCCAGAGGACGCCGGCGTCGCTCTCGGCGGACTTCGACATCTTCGACGTCGGGTTCTGCAGATCGTAGATGCGGGCGGTGTCCTTCTGGATCACCGGCATCGGAATCGTGAACGTCGTCCCGAAGCGGGAGTTGAAGCGCTCGGCGAGGTCGCGGGTGAGCTCGACGTGCTGCTTCTGGTCGTCGCCGACCGGGACGACATCGGTCTGGTAGAGCAGGATGTCCGCGGCCATGAGCACGGGGTAGGTGAACAGACCGACCGAGGTCGCGTCCGCGCCGTACCGCGAGGACTTGTCCTTGAACTGCGTCATCCGTCCGGCCTCGCCGAAGCCCGTGATGGTGCTCAGGATCCAGGCGAGCTCGGCGTGCGCACGGACGTGCGACTGGACGTAGAGCGTGGACTGCGACGGCTCGATCCCGGCGGCGATGTACTGCGCGGCCGTGCGCCGGGTCTTCTCCCGCAGCTCCGCCGGATCCTGCGCGACGGTCAGCGCATGCAGGTCGACCACGGAGAAGAACGCGTCGTAGGAGCTCTGCAGGTCCCGCCACTGCAGCAGCGCTCCGATGTAGTTGCCGGCCTGGAGGGAGTCGGCGGAGGGCTGCATTCCGGAGTAGAGGCGGGGCTTCGTCACGCTCTCAATCCTATGCGGGGCCGGGAGCGCTTCTCGTCGCCCTTCGGGGCGGGCGGTATCGCCGGGGCGGTGCTCGCAGACGTGCTCATCCGGGCCCGGTTCGGCGTGTGCGGTCTGCCGGCCGCGTGCGCGCACCGGCGTGGTGGTGCAGATGCAGGATGCGCAGCCGCACGCCGTACAGCGCGATCGCCCCCGTCGTGACGAGGTAGACGACCGCGGCCTGGATGGCGTAAGCGGGGTAGTCGATGACCCAGGGCGACTGCCCAGGGCCTGCCGTCGGGTCGTCGAGCACGGGCGGGAGCACGATGCCGACGGCGTAGCCCGCGACCTGTCCGAGCGCGTACACCCCGAGCCCGAGAAGGAGCGCGACGACCGCCGGACCGGTGTGCTCGCGCCACACCGCCCGAGCGGCACGGTGAGCGGTCGGCGGCGCCCAGGAGCCGCGTGCCGGCGCGAACCAGGAGGTCATGGTCGGGGCGAGCAGAAACGCCCCGGTGAGGAGAGCTGCGAGCAGCAGCACTCCGATTCCCAGCAGCCCCTCGCCGCCGGCGCGGCTCCGCATCAGCGGCGGGGTCAGAAGCAGCGCGAGAAGAGGAAGGCCGCCCAGCAGACAGCCGAACCAGGACCTGAGCAAGACGGAGGGACTCACAGTTCCGAGCATCCCGTGAGCGCGACGTCGGGGACACCGGGACATCCCTCCGGGGTTTTCGGGAAAGCCCGCCCGTCGAAGGGGCCGTCCACGGCGGCCGCGCCGGTGCCCGCTGGGTCAGCCGCGTCCCCTGGTCGCGAGCCGCCGCGTCAGGGGGCCTCAGTACGAGTAGTCGACGATGACGGGGGCGTGGTCGCTCCAGCGCTCGGCGTAGGTCGCCGCCCGGGCCACGTGGTAGCCGCCGGCGCGGGCCGCGAGGGACGGCGTCGCCAGGTGGTAGTCGATCCGCCAGCCGCTGTCGTTGTCGAACGCCTTGCCGCGCATCGACCACCACGTGTACGGGCCGTCGATCTCGCCGTGCGCCGTGCGACCGATGTCGATCCAGCCCAGGCCCGGACCCACCGATCCGTCGACGCCCGTGATCTCCTCGCCGACGGCTCCCAGGAACCGGTCGAAGTACGCCCGCTCGCGGGGAAGGAACCCGGCCTTGGTGCGATTGCCCCGCCAGTTCTTGATGTCCAGCTCGCGATGGCCGACGTTGAGGTCGCCGGTGACGAGCGCCAGGGCATCGTTCTCCGCGAGCTGGCCCAGACGGGTGGTCATGGCGTCGAGGAACCGCCACTTCTCGAGCTGCTTCGGGGTGTCGGCCTCGCCGGTGTGGACGTAGGCGCTCACGACCGTGAGCGGCGTCTGCCCGAGGAGGAAGTCCGCCTCGATCCAGCGGCCCGCCGAGTCGAAGTCCTCGTCGCCGAAGTCGGTGCGAGAGGCGAGCGCAGGCTCGCGGCTCACGATGGCGACCCCGGCGCGACCCTTGGCCGTGGCTTCGTGGTGGACGACGGACCAGCCGGGGAACGCGGCCTCGAGGTGCTCGTCCTGCCCGCGGACCTCCTGGAGCGTCAGCACGTCGACGTCCGCGGCATCGAGCCAGGTGTGCATCCCGTTGCGGACCGCCGCGCGGATCCCGTTGACATTGACCGAGGCGACACGCAGATGAGGCATGTCTCCAGCCTAACGACGGCCTCGGACACGGCGGACCGGGCGGGTGCGGTCAGCCGATCGCGTCGCCGAGGCGGGAGGCGGCGCGGCGGTGGGCCTCGTCGGAGACCTCGGCGTCGGCGACGGCCCGCTCCCATTCCTCCTCCGCCCGGCGGAGGACGCGGCGCGCCCCGGCCCGGCGGTGCCACGGCGCGGCGTCGAGCGCCTCGGCCGCGCGGCGTCGCCGTACGGCGGCGGCGAGCACGAGGGCCTCCTGCTCGGCCCGGCGCGCGGCGGTCTCGTCCTCCCGCTCCAGTGGCTGGTCGCGGTCCGCGGCCGCCACCGCGATCCACGAGCAGGCCACCAGGACGACGACCGCCACCCAGCGGCACCACAGCAGCATCGCGATGACCACCGCGAAGGTCGCGAGCAGCGGATTCGTCGGGGTCCGCGACAGCAGCAGCCCCGCGCCGAGCTGGAGCACGGTCACCGCCGCGCCGCCGAGGGCAGCGCCGGGAAGGATCGTGCGCCAGGGGAGGGCGATGCCCGTGAGGAAGCGCACGAGCAGGGCCAGTGCGAGCGCGTCGACGAGGAAGATCACGAGGATGGATCCGACGCGCACGCCGAGCCCGAACGCCCAGGAGGCGGTGCTCCACCCGAGCACGTCGAAGAGCCCGGTCAGAGCCCAGACGCCGAGCAGCGACAGCGCCGCCCCGACGAGGAGGGAGAACCCGAAGGCCGCAGCCGCGAGGAGGTCCCTCAGCTTCAGCAGGGCGGCGTTGCGCGGATCCTGGCCGAGGCCGAAGATGTCCCGCACCGCACGTCGGGTGAAGGTCACCGCGGTGATCGCGGTCCACAGCACCGCGGCCACGGCGATCGCGCCGGTGATCCCGAGCACCCCTCCCGACGCCTGCGCGATCTGCCGGACGTCGGCGGGGGAGGCGAGACCGCGCTCGCTGATGAGACCGGGGATGTAGCCGTTGGCGATCCCGATCAGGGCGTCGACGGCCTCCGTGCTCCCGCCGAGCCAGATCCCGGCGGCGGCGAAGGCGATATAGACGAGGGCGAACAGGGCGAAAAGGCCCTGATAGCTCACTCCGGCCGAGAGCAGGAAGCCGTTGTTGCGCAGGAAGTGCCGCCAGACCCGGACCGGGAACGCCGCCATCGTCCGGCGGGTGAGGGCGGCGGCGCGGTCCAGCGGCTTCTCGAGGCGGGCGATCACCGCGCCCGGCTTCCCCGGCACCGGATCACGAGGGGCGGACGCGGACACGTCCCCACCCTAGCGAGAGGATGGGGACGTGCCGCGAGCGGGTGCGGATCAGCGGCCGCCGCGAAGGACCGCCTGCTTGACCTCGGCGATGGCCTTGGTGACCTCGATGCCGCGGGGGCACGCCTCGGTGCAGTTGAAGGTCGTGCGGCAGCGCCAGACGCCCTCCTTGTCGTTGAGGATGTCCAGGCGGGCGCCGCCGGCATCGTCGCGCGAGTCGAAGATGAAGCGGTGCGCGTTCACGATCGCCGCCGGCCCGAAGTACTGCCCGTCCGTCCAGAACACGGGGCAGGACGAGGTGCACGCGGCGCACAGGATGCACTTGGTGGTGTCGTCGAAGATCTCGCGGTTGGCGATCGACTGGATGCGCTCCTTGCCCTTCTCCGGCTCGGAGTTGGCGATGAGGAACGGCTTGACCTCGCGGTACGCCGCGAAGAACGGCTCCATGTCGACGACGAGGTCCTTCTCCAGCGGCAGCCCCTTGATGGCCTCGACGTAGATCGGCTTGGAGATGTCCAGGTCCTTGATCAGCGTCTTGCAGGCGAGCCGGTTGCGCCCGTTGATACGCATGGCGTCCGAGCCGCAGATGCCGTGCGCGCACGAGCGGCGGAAGGTCAGCGAGCCGTCGACCTCCCACTTGATCTTGTGCAGCGCGTCGAGCACGCGGTCGGTCGAGTACATCTCGACGTCGTAGTCCACCCAGCGGGGCTCGGCGTCGACCTCGGGATCGAAGCGGCGGATGATGAACGTCACGAGGTACGACTGCACGCCGGTGTCCTCGACGACCTCCTGCTCCACGACGGCGGTGGACATCAGTACTTCCTCTCCATCGGCGGGTAGTTCAGCTCGCCCTGCTCGTTCTTCGTGAACACGACCGGTTTCCAGTCGAGACGGATGTGGTCGCTCGGATCGGACGAGTGCGGGTCGCCGGTCAGATACGCCATCGTGTGCTTCATGTACTTCTCGTCGTCGCGCTGGGGGAAGTCGTCGCGCATGTGGCCGCCGCGGCTCTCCTCGCGGTTCTGCGCGGCGTAGACGACGACCTCGGCGATGTCGAGCAGGAAGCCGAGCTCGACGGCCTCGAGGAGGTCCGTGTTGAAGCGATGTCCCTTGTCGTCGACGTGCACGTTCTTGTAGCGCTCGCGCAGTTCCGCGATGACGCCGAGCACGTGCTGCAGCGAATCGTGGGTGCGGAACACCTGGGCGCCGCGGTCCATCTCGTCCTGCAGCGTCTTGCGCAGCACGGCGATCCGCTCGGTGCCGGTGTTGGTGCGCAGGCCTTCGATCATCTCGCGGACGTCCTTGGCCGGGTCCTCCGGGAGGGGGAGGAACTCGGCGGTCTTGACGTACTCGACGGCGTTGCGGCCGCTGCGCTTGCCGAACACGTTGATGTCCAGGAGGGAGTTGGTGCCGAGACGGTTCGCGCCGTGAACCGAGACGCAGGCGCACTCGCCCGCGGCGTAGAGGCCGGGGACGATCGTGTCGTTGTCGGCGAGCACCTCGCCGTTGTTGTTGGTGGGGATGCCGCCCATGGCGTAGTGGGCCGTCGGCATCACCGGGACCGGCTCCACCACGGGGTCGACGCCCAGATAGGTGCGGGCGAACTCCGTGATGTCGGGCAGCTTGGTCTCCAGGACCTCGGCGCCCAGGTGCGTGCAGTCCAGGAGCACGTAGTCCTTGTGCGGGCCGGCGCCGCGGCCCTCCGCGACCTCCTGGACCATGCAGCGGGCGACGATGTCACGCGGGGCGAGGTCCTTGATGGTGGGGGCGTAACGCTCCATGAACCGCTCGCCGGACGCGTTGCGGAGGATCGCGCCCTCGCCTCGGGCGCCCTCGGTGAGGAGGATGCCGAGGCCGGCGAGGCCGGTGGGGTGGAACTGGAAGAACTCGAGGTCCTCCAGCGGCAGGCCCTTGCGCCAGACGATCCCGACGCCGTCGCCGGTGAGGGTGTGCGCGTTCGAGGTCGTCTTGAAGATCTTGCCGAAGCCGCCGGTCGCGAAGATCACGGCCTTGGCGTGGAAGACGTGCATCTCGCCCGTGGCGAGCTCGTAGGCGACGACTCCCGCGATGCCCGTCTTGCCGGCCTCGTCCTTCACCGTGATGAGGTCGAGCACGTAGAACTCGTTGAAGAAGTTGATCCCGAGCTTGACGCAGTTCTGGAACAGCGTCTGCAGGATCATGTGACCGGTTCGGTCCGCGGCGTAGCAGGCGCGGCGCACCGGGGTCTTGCCGTGCTCGGCGGTGTGGCCGCCGAAGCGGCGCTGGTCGATCTTGCCCTCGGGCGTGCGGTTGAAGGGCAGGCCCATGTTCTCGAGGTCGATGACCGCGTCGATGGCCTCCTTGGCCAGGATCTCCGCGGCGTCCTGGTCGACGAGGTAATCGCCGCCCTTGACGGTGTCGAACGTGTGCCACTCCCAGCTGTCCTCCTCGACGTTGGCGAGCGCGGCGGCCATGCCGCCCTGCGCCGCGCCGGTGTGGGACCGGGTGGGGTAGAGCTTGGTGATGACGGCCGTGCGGGCGCCGGGCCCGGCCTCGATCGCCGCTCGCATCCCGGCGCCGCCGGCGCCGACGATGACGATGTCGAACTCGTGGTGGTGCACGCCGTTCTTGACGACGGAATCCTGAGTCTGCGTGGTCACTCTCTTATGCCTATCTGTCTTCTCGCGCTGCCGGGGCGGTCACTTGACCAGGGCCTGGCAGGTCTCCCACATGGCGCCGTCCTCGAACACGCCGTTGCACGGGTCGAAGGTGAACACGACCAGGGTGCCGAGGATGATGAGCAGGGCGGCGGCCAGGCCGAGCGCGCCGAGCAGGGTCTTGCGGACGCCCGAGTGCGTCACGTAGTCGTTGACGACCGTGCGCATCCCGTTGGCTCCGTGGATGAGCGCCAGCCAGAGCATGATGACGTCCCACCACTGCCAGAACGGCGTGGCGTACTTGCCGGCGACGAAGGCGAAGTCCAGGGCGTGGATGCCCTCGCCGAGCATGAGGTTGACGAACAGGTGGCCGAAGATGAGCACCACGAGCACGACGCCCGAGGCGCGCATGAACACCCAGCCCCACTTCTCGAGGTTGAACCCGCGCTGGCGGCGGGGGGCGGCGAGCTGTGCCGGAGCCTGAGCGGTCATCAGTGTCCTCCCTCGCCGAAGCCGGCGAACGCGAGCGCAAGGTGACGCGGCACGAAGCCGGCCATGATCACGAGCCACACGCCGATGACGATCCAGAAGAGCTGCCGCTGGAAGCGCGCGCCCTTCGACCACAGGTCGACCAGGATGATGCGCAGCCCGTTGAGGGCGTGATAGGCGATGCCGGCCACGAGGACGACCTCGCCGAAGGCCATGATCGGGTTCTTGTAGGTGCCGATCACCGCGTCGTATGCGCCGGGGGAGACCCGGATCAGGGCGGTGTCGAGCACGTGCACCAGGAGGAAGAAGAAGATCGCGATCCCGGTGATGCGGTGAAGCACCCACGACCACATGCCTTCGCGCCCCCGGTAAAGGGTGCCGCGCGGGGTCTTGGACGTGGTTTCCGAAATCGACGGTGTCAAGCGAGTGCCTGCGGACACGGTCGTCCTCCCTGGTCGAAGCGGGCCCGGCGCGCATGGCGGCGCGCGCGATCGCGTCCATCCTATTCCCGTCGGCCCTCGGGGAGCGACGAAGGGGACCCTAAGTATCTCGACATCGAGATAATCCCCCGCCCCGTCCTTCCGGGCGCGCTCGCTACGCTGGGTGTCATGCGCGAGCCGATCGAGGACTTCTACGCCGTCATCCCCGCGGGGGGCATCGGAAGCCGGCTCTGGCCGCTGTCGCGCGCCGATGCGCCCAAGTTCCTGCACGACCTCACCGGCTCCGGCCAATCCCTCCTCCGCGACACCTGGGATCGCCTCGAGCCGCTCACCGGTCGCGACCGGATCGCGGTGGTGACCGGGCGCGCCCATCGCGCCGCCGTGGAGGAGCAGCTGCCCGGCATCGCCGACGAGAACGTGTTCCTCGAGTCCGAGCCGCGGGAGTCGGCGGCGGCCATCGGGCTGGCCGCGGCGATCCTGCACCGTCGGGACCCGGACGTCATCATCGGCTCCTTCAGCGCGGATCACGTGATCCGCGGCACGCGGGTGTTCGAGTTCGCCGTGCGCGACGCGGTGGAGGTGGCGCGGGAGGGGTACATCTGCACGATCGGCATCTCGCCCACGGAACCCGCCGTCGGGTTCGGGTACATCAAGCGCGGCGAGGAGCTCCTCGTCGAAGGCGCCCGCGAGGCGGCCCTGGTCGAACGCTTCGTGGAGAAGCCCGACCTGGAGACCGCCAAGGCGTACCTCGCGGAGCGGACCTACCTCTGGAACGCGGGCATGTTCATCGCGAAGGCCGGGGTGCTGCTCGACGAGCTGGCCGCGAACGAGCCCGAGCTGCACGCGGGCCTGCTCGAGCTCGCCGAGGCGTGGGACGACCGGGACCGGCGCGGGCCGGCGGTGGACCGGATCTGGCCGCGGCTGAAGAAGATCGCGATCGACTACGCCGTGGCCGAGCCCGCGGCCGAGCGCGGACGCCTCGCCGTCGTCCCCGGGCACTTCGACTGGGACGACGTGGGGGACTTCGCGTCGCTGACCAAGCTCATCTCCAACGGCCGCAAGAACGACCTCGCCGTGCTCGGCCCGAAGGCGCGCGTGCTCAGCGACGCGGCCAGCGGGATCCTGGTCAGCCAGACGTCGCGTGTCATCAGCCTCGTCGGGGTGAAGGACATCGTCGTGGTGGACACCCCTGACGCGCTCCTGGTGACGACGACGGAGCACGCACAGCGCGTCAAGGGCGTCGTGGAGTCCCTCAAAGTCACCGGACGCGGTGACGTGCTCTGAGCATTCCCTGCTCTGAATCCGGTGGATCAGAGGGGCAGCTGCTCAAATGAGCACGTTGGGGCTCATATGGTTTCAGCTTGATAACCATTCCTCGCCGCCAGGGCAAGCGCGGATGCGCACGCGCCGTCACACTGGGTAACTTTGATCGACCCGCGATGGCCGCGGGTGCGTGCAGGGGAGGCCTGAGTGACCATCTCAACCACCAAGAAGCTGTTCGGCGCGACGCTCGTCGCCGCCGTCGCGATCGCACTCGCCGGCTGCGGCCAGGCGCCGACCGAGAAGCCGGGCGCCGGCGGCGGTGACGGCGGCGGATCCGAGTTCCTGCCGTGCATCGTCTCGGACTTCGGCGGCTTCGACGACAAGTCGTTCAACCAGTTGTCGATGGAGGGCGCGCAGAAGGCCGCGGACGAACTGGGCGTCACGCTGAAGAAGGCGGAGTCCAACGCCGAGACGGAGTACGGCCCGAACGTCGACAACATGGTGTCCGAGGGCTGCAACGCCATCGTCGCGGTGGGCTTCGCCCTCTCGCAGGCCACCGTCGACGCGGCCTCGGCCAACCCCGACACCGACTTCATCCTCGTCGACGACGCGGGCGGCGACAGCAAGCCCGACAACGTCAAGCCGCTGCTCTACAACACGGCCGAGGCGGCGTTCGTGGCCGGTTACCTGTCCGCGGGCTACTCGAAGGCCGGCAAGGTCGGCACCTTCGGCGGCATGGAGTTCCCGACCGTGACGATCTTCATGGACGGCTTCAAGCAGGGCGTCGACCACTACAACCAGGAGAACGGCACGGCCGTGCAGGTCGTCGGCTGGGACGGCAAGACCGGCTCCTTCACCGGCGGCTTCGAAGCCAACCAGGACGCCAAGACGGTCGCGAAGAACATCATCGACCAGGGTGTGGACGTGCTCCTTCCCGTCGGCGGCCCGATCTACCAGTCGGCGCTGCAGGCGATCAACGAGTCCGGGCGCGAGATCGCCCTCATCGGCGCGGACGCGGACCTGTTCGTCACCGACCCGACCACGGCCGACGTCGTGCTCACCTCCGTGCTGAAGGCGATGGACCTGTCCACGTACGAGGCCGTCATGGCGAGCTCGAAGGGCGACTTCTCCGGCGAGCCGTACATCGGCACCCTCGAGAACAAGGGCGTCGGCATCGCGCCGCTGCACAACTTCGAGAGCAAGGTCGACCCGGCGCTGATGACGAAGGTCGACCAGGTCACCAAGGACATCATCGACGGCAAGATCACCGTCACGTCCTACCTCTCCGAGTAACGCTCGGAGAGGCGCAGGGGAGGTCGGCGTCGCGCCGACCTCCCCTCTTTTCCGCTTTCCCACCCGACCCCACGGCGTCTGAGCACGCCCGAATAGGATCGACACATGAAGCTCGAACTGCGCGGCATAACGAAGAGGTTCGGCGCGCTGACGGCCAACGATCACATCGACCTGGTCGTCCGGCCCGGCGAGATCCACTGCCTCCTCGGCGAGAACGGTGCCGGCAAGTCCACGCTGATGAACGTGCTGTACGGCCTCTACCAGGCGGATGAGGGCCAGATCCTCCTCGACGACGAGGTGCAGCACTTCTCCGGCCCCGGCGACGCGATGGCGGCAGGGATCGGGATGGTGCACCAGCACTTCATGCTGATCCCGGTCTTCACGGTCGCCGAGAACGTGATGCTCGGCCACGAGCAGACGACGTTCGGCGGTCGGCTCGACCTCGGTGCCGCGCGGGCGCGCGTGCGGGAGATCTCCGACCGGTTCGGCTTCGACGTCGATCCGGATGCGATCGTCGAGGATCTCCCGGTCGGCGTGCAGCAGCGCGTGGAGATCATCAAGGCGCTGTCCCGGGACGCGAGCATCCTCGTCTTCGACGAGCCGACCGCCGTGCTCACGCCGCAGGAGACGGACGAGCTCATGGCCACGATGCGGAGCCTGAAGGAGCAGGGCACCGCGATCGTCTTCATCACGCACAAGCTCCGCGAGGTCCGCGAGGTGGCCGACCGCATCACGGTCATCCGGCTCGGCAAGGTCGTCGGCGAGGCGTCGCCCGACGCGACCAACGCCGAGCTCGCCTCGTTGATGGTCGGCCGCGCGGTCGAGCTGACCGTGCACAAGGACGCGCCGAACCTGCGCAGCAACGCGCTGGTGGTGGAGAACCTGACCGTGACGGACGCCGCCGGGACGGTCCTCGTCGACGAGGCGTCCTTCGAGGTCCGCGGCGGCGAGGTGCTCGCGATCGCCGGAGTGCAGGGGAACGGCCAGACGGAGTTGACCGAGGCCATCGTCGGCCTGCAGCCCCACGTCCGCGGCAGCATCCGTCTGAACGGAGAGGAGCTCGTCGGGCGATCGGTCCGCGACATCCTCGACGCCGGAGTGGGATTCGTCCCGGAGGACCGCGGCGTGGACGGCCTGGTCAAGGAGTTCTCCATCGCGGAGAACCTGATGCTCGACCGCTCCTCGGGCGCGCCGTTCGTGAAGGCGGGGGCGCTGCAGCTGAAAGCGCTCGATCAGTTCGCCCGCGAGAAGATCGACGAGTTCGACATCCGCACGCAAGGGCCGTCCCAGGCCGCCGGGCGTCTGTCCGGAGGCAACCAGCAGAAGGTCGTGCTCGCCCGTGAGCTGAGCCGCGACCTGTCGCTGTTCGTCGCCGCCCAGCCCACGCGCGGCGTCGACGTCGGATCGATCGAGTTCATCCACAAGCGGGTGGTCGCCACGCGCGACGCCGGCGTGCCCGTGATCGTCATCTCCACGGAGCTGGACGAGGTCACCGCGCTCGCCGACCGGATCCTGGTGATGTACCGCGGACGCATCGTCGGCATCGTGCCCGGCGACACGCCGCGCGACCAGCTCGGCCTGATGATGGCGGGCGCCGCGAACGAAGGAGCCACGGCATGACCGCCGCGCAGACGCAGACTCCGGCGCCGAACGGCACGGCCGACGTGCCGCCCCCCTCGCGGTGGCGCATCGCGGTGCAGCAGGTCGTCAGGGGCAACGCGATCATCTCGGTTCTCGCCGTCATCGCCGCAGTGATCGTCGGATCGATCATGATCGCCGCCACGGACAAGGACGTGCAGGCCGCCGCCGGATACTTCTTCCAGCGGCCGAGCGACACGTTCGGCGCGATCTGGGATGCGGTGGCGGGCGCCTATGCGGCGCTGTTCCGCGGCTCGATCTACAACGTCAACGCGGACAGCTTCGCCGTCGGCATCCGGCCCCTCACCGAGACGCTCAAGTTCGCCACGCCGCTGATCGCGGCGGGGCTCGGCGTCGGGCTCGCGTTCCGCGCCGGACTGTTCAACATCGGTGGTCAGGGGCAGATGCTCATGTCCGCCGCCGCGGCGGGCTATGTCGCCACCGCTCTGGACATGCCGTTCCCGCTGCACATGGTCGCGGCCCTCGTCGCCGGCGTCCTCGCCGGCGCGCTGTGGGCCGGGATCGCCGGCCTGTTGAAGGCCCGCACGGGGGCGCACGAGGTGATCGTGACGATCATGCTCAACCACATCGCGGTGTATCTGCTCGCCTGGATGCTCGCCACGCAGGGCGTGCTGCAGGCGCCCGGGTCGCAGAACCCGAAGACCGCGCCGATGGACGAGACCGCGGTGCTCCCGCAGATCCTCGGACCGATGTACAAGCTGCACCTCGGGTTCCTGTTCGCGCTCGTGGCCGTCGCGATCACGTGGTGGCTGCTCGAGCGTTCCAGCCTCGGCTTCCGTTTCCGCGCGGTGGGGGAGAACCCCGCCGCGGCGCGCGTGGCCGGCATCTCGGTCGGGCGGATGTACTTCCTGGTGATGGTGATCGCGGGCGCGCTCGTGGGCCTCGCCGGAGTCAGCCAGGTCCTCGGCACGGAGCCGAAGGGCTTCAGCGGCGGGATCGACGCCGGGATCGGCTTCGACGCGATCACGGTGGCCCTTCTCGGGCGATCCCGCCCGCTGGGCATCCTCGGCGCCGGCATCCTGTTCGGCGCGTTCAAGACCGGTGGATTCACCATGCAGGCCTCGCAGGGCGTGCCGATCGAGATCGTGCTGGTCGTGCAGTCGCTCATCGTGCTGTTCATCGCCGCACCTCCGATGGTGCGTGCGATGTTCGGTCTGCCCCAGCCCGGCCGCGCGAACCGCCGAACGCGGCGCGCCATGAAGAAGGAGGTGGCGGCATGAGCGTGGAGACGCTGGACGCCCAGCCGCGCACCGTCTCGGTCGTCTCCTGGAAGACGCCGATCATCTTCGCAGTCGTGACGGTGCTGTTCTCCCTGTTGCCGGTGATCGTCCCCCGTCCGGGAGACGCCACCTTCCGCTTCTCCGCGGGCAGCGACCTGTTCACCCTGCCGGATCTCGTGGTGCCGGGGACGGCCACCGCGTGGATCTGCATCGTGATCCTCGCCGTCGTGACGGTGGTCTCCGTCGTGCTGTCGCGGCAGCGACGAGCGGTGCCGCTGTGGCTCATCGCCGTGTTCGTCGTCGTGCTCGTGTTCGGCTTCCTCGCCTGGGCGGCCGCGGGCAGCTCCGGCACGCTTCCAATGGTCGGACTGCTGGGCGGCGCGCTGGCCCTGGCGACGCCCCTGATCTTCGGCGCGCTGGGCGGCGTGATCGGAGAGCGGGCCGGCGTCGTCAACATCGCCATCGAGGCGCAGCTGCTGGCGGGCGCCTTCAGCGCCGCGGTGGTCGGGTCGCTGACCGGGACGCCGTGGGCGGGACTGATCGCCGCGATGGTCGCGGGCGTGCTGGTGGCGCTCGTGCTCGGTGTCTTCGCGATCACCTACTACGTCGACCAGGTGATCGTCGGCGTCGTGCTGAACGTGCTGGTCATCGGCGTCACGACCTTCCTGTTCCGACAGGTGCTCGCTCCCAACCAGGCGACGATGAACACGGTGACGCCGTTCGCGCCGATCCCGATCCCGCTGTTGGGCGACATCCCCGTGCTCGGCCCGATCCTGTTCCGGCAGACGATCGTCGTCTACCTGATGTACCTGGTGGTGTTCGCGGTCTGGTTCGGCATGTACCGGACGCGGTGGGGGCTGCGGATGCGCGCGGTCGGCGAGCACCCGCAGGCGGCGGACACGGTCGGCATCAACGTCGCACGGACCCGCTACATGAACGTGATGATCGCGGGCGCGATCGCCGGTATGGGCGGGGCGTTCTACACGCTCGTGTCGGTGCCGCGGTTTAATCCGGAGATGACCGCGGGCGCCGGATTCATCGCGCTGGCCGCCGTGATCTTCGGCAAGTGGGATCCGATCAAGGCCACGCTGGCGGCGCTGCTGTTCGGTTTCGCGTCCAACCTCCAGGGTGTGCTGAGCGTGATCGGGTCGCCGGTGCCGAGCCAGTTCATGCTGATGCTGCCCTACGTCGTGACGATCTTCGCGGTCGCCGGCCTCGTCGGGCGTTCGCGTCCGCCCGCCGCCGACGGCGACCCCTACATCAAGTCCTGAGGAGGGACATGACCGACATCGACTGGGACGAGCTGCGCCAGGTCGCCGAGGACGCCATGCGCAAGGCGTACGCGCCCTACTCGCGGTACCGGGTGGGGGCCGCGGCCCTCGTCGGGGACGGACGCATCGTCGCCGGCTGCAACGTGGAGAACGCGTCGTACGGCGTGACCCTGTGCGCCGAGTGCGCCCTGGTGGGCGACCTGCACATGTCCGGCGGCGGGCGCCTCGTCGCGTTCGTCTGCGTGAACGGCGACGGCGAGACGATCATGCCGTGCGGGCGCTGCCGTCAGCTGCTGTTCGAGCACGCGATGCCGGGGATGCTCCTGGAGACCGTCTCGGGGATCCGCACGATCGACGAGGTCCTGCCCGACGCGTTCGGGCCCAGGGATCTGGAGGAGGCACGATGACCGTGGAGCCGTTCGACGCCGTGGACGTGATCCGCGCCAAGCGCGACGGGGGAGCGGTCCCCGAGGACGCGCTGCGCTGGATGGTCGACGCCTACACGCGCGGCTACGTCTCGGACGCGCAGATGGCGTCCTTCGCGATGGCGGTGTTCCAGCGCGGGATGCAGCGGGACGAGATCCGCGTCCTCACCGACGCCATGATCGCGTCGGGGGAGCGGATGAGCTTCGCCGCGCTGGGCAAGCGCACGGTCGACAAGCACTCCACCGGCGGCGTGGGTGACAAGATCACCCTGCCCCTGGCGCCGCTGGTCGCCTCGTTCGGCGTGGCTGTCCCGCAGCTGTCCGGCCGCGGCCTCGGCCACACGGGCGGCACACTGGACAAGCTGGAGTCGATCCCGGGCTGGCGCGCGGCGCTGAGCAACGAGGAGATGTTCGCGCAGCTCCAGGGCGAGGTCGGCGCGGTCATCTGCGCGGCCGGCTCGGGGCTCGCTCCCGCGGACAAGAAGCTCTACGCGCTGCGGGACGTGACGGGCACCGTCGAGGCGATCCCGCTGATCGCGTCGAGCATCATGTCGAAGAAGATCGCCGAGGGCACCGACGCGCTCGTCCTGGACGTGAAGTTCGGCTCCGGCGCGTTCATGCAGGACATCGAGCGGGCCAGAGAGCTCGCCAGGACGATGGTCGAGCTCGGCACCGATTCCGGCGTGTCCACCACCGCGCTGCTGACCGACATGAACGTCCCGCTGGGGCGCGCGATCGGCAACGCCAACGAGGTGCGCGAGTCGGTGGAGGTCCTCGCCGGCGGCGGTCCCGCCGACGTGCGGGAGCTGACCCTGGCGCTCGCCCGCGAGATGCTCGCGCTCAGCGGGCACCCGGATGCCGACGTGGAGAAGGCGCTGGACGGCGGCCGGGCGATGGACGTGTGGAACGCGATGATCCGCGCCCAGGACGGCGACCCCACGGCGCCGCTCCCGGCCCCGCGCGAGACGCACACGGTCACGGCCGAGGCCGAGGGCTTCGTCACGCGGATGGACGCCCTTCCGTTCGGGATCGCGGCGTGGCGGCTCGGGGCGGGACGGGCGCGGGCGGAGGATGCCGTCGTGCACGCCGCCGGCATCGACCTGCACGTGAAGCCCGGGGATCAGGTCCGCGCAGGAGACCCGCTGTTCACCCTGTCCGCGGACGACGCGGCACGCTTCTCGCGTGCGCTGGACGCCGTCGCGGGAGCGTGGGAGATCGGCGCGGAGAAGCCGGCGGCGTCGCCGCTCGTGCGCGAGCGCATCACCGCCTGAGCCGCCGCGGGCGGTCTGCCGGGCGGACGGTGTCGGAGGCGTTCCGGGATGACTAGGCTGATCCCGGACGCCGCGTGCGTCATCCCCAGCCGCTGACAGCGCCGTCACTCATCCGAGAGGATCCGCCATGCCGACCGACGCGACCGGAATCGACGCCACGGGTGACGCCACCGTTCAGGGGGTCTCGCTGCGGAGCCTGCCGAAGATCTCGCTGCACGATCACCTCGACGGCGCCTTGCGCCCCGCCACGATCATCGAGCTCGCGGACGCGGTCGGGCTCGAGGTGCCCGAGTCGGATCCCGCGGCGCTCGGGCGCTGGTTCGCCGCGCAGAGCGACTCCGGCTCGCTCGTGGAGTACCTGAAGACCTTCGACCTGACGACGTCGGTCATGCAGACCAGGGAGGGGCTGACCCGGGTCGCGCGGGAGTTCGTCGAGGATCTCGCCGACGACGGAGTCGTGTACGGCGAGGTGCGCTGGGCGCCCGAGCAGCATCTCGCCCGGGGCCTGAGCCTGGAGGAGGCCGTCGAGGCCGTGCAGGCCGGCATCGAGGAGGGCGAGGACATCGTCGACCGATCCGGGCGCAGCATCCGCGTCGGCCAGCTGGTCACCGCCATGCGTCACACGGACCGCTCGCTGGAGATCGCGAAGCTGGCCGTGGCGTTCCGCGGGCGCGGTGCCGTCGGGTTCGACATCGCCGGCCCCGAGGACGGCTTCCCGCCGTCGCGGCACCGGGCCGCGTTCGACCACCTGGCGGAGAACTTCTTCCCGGTCACCGTGCACGCCGGAGAGGCGGCCGGGCCCGACTCGATCCGCTCGGCCCTGATCGACGGCCGTGCGCTGCGCCTCGGGCACGGTGTGCGGATCGCCGAGGATCTGGAGATCATGGGTCGCGACGGCGACGAGGTGCAGGTGCGCTTCGGCGACCTCGCCCGCTGGGTGCGCGACCGGGAGATCCCCCTGGAGCTGTCGCCGTCATCGAACCTGCAGACCGGGGCGATCGCCGCCTGGGGGACCGAGCTCGCGGACCATCCCTTCGATCTGCTCTACCAGCTCGGGTTCGCCGTGACCGTGAACGTCGACAACCGCACGATGAGCGCGACCTCGATCACCCGCGAGCTGAGCCTTCTGGTGGACGCGTTCGGGTACGACCTGGAGGACCTGGAGTCCTTCCAGTTCAACGCGGCCGCCGGCGCGTTCCTCCCCGTCGAGGAGCGCGAGGAGCTGGTGGAGATCATCGCCGAGGGCTTCGACGCCTGAGCCACGAGGATCTGCGTCGATGACCGCCGAGACGCCGCCCCCGCAGCGACGGGGCAGCGCCTGGCCGCCGCTGCTGCTGGCGATCGTGCTGGAGGTGGCGGCGACGCTGAGTCTGCGCGCGGTGGCGACGGGCGGCGCGCCGTGGTGGGCGATCGCGACCGTGATCGGCTACGGCGGGGCGTTCTGGCTGCTCGGCATGGTGCTGACCCGGGGCATGCCGGTGGGCGTGGCCTACGGCATCTGGTCGGCGGTGGGCGTCGCGCTCACGGCGCTGGCCGCCGCGGCGCTGTTCTCCGAGCTGCTCAGCCCGCTCTCCCTGGTGGGGCTGGTCGTCATCATGGCCGGGGTGCTGATGGCGGAGCTGGGCCGTCGCCACGCGGGGGAGCGGGAGCCGTGACCTGGATCCTGCTGATCGGCGCGATCGTGAGCGAGGTGACGGCGACGCTGTCCCTCCGGGCTTCCTCGGGCTTCCGGGTGAAGAAGTGGATCCCGGTGGTCGTCGTCGGATACCTCACGTCCTACGTGCTCCTGGGCGCGGTGCTCGCCCTGGGGATGCCGGTGGGCATCGCGTACGCGGTGTGGGCGGCTCTCGGCGTCGCAGCCACCGCCGTGCTCGGACGGGTGCTCTTCCAGGACCACATCTCGACCCTCACCGCCATCGGCCTCGCCGTGATCGTCGGCGGCGTGGTGCTCGTGGAGCTCGGCACGCACTGACCGGCGCGTGGCCGCGCGGCATACGGCTCAGGAGTCGAAGCCCATGCCCAGCGCGTCGAGCGTGCGCAGCAGCAGGTTGCGTCGGCCCTCCCGGTGGTCGGCGCGGTCCATGGACCACCGCACCGCGTTGATGCCGACCGAGGCGGCGGGCTCGGGCGGGAACGGGATCGGCTTCTCCCGTACCATCCGCAGACGGGTCCGCTCCGTGTCGGCGCCGTCGAGCAGGTCGAGCACGACGTTGCCGGCGAAACGCGTCGCCGCCACCCCCAGGCCCGTGAAGCCTGCGGCGTACGCGACCGCACCGCCGTGGCTCGTCCCGTAGAACGCGCAGAAGCGGGAGCAGGAGTCGATGGCTCCGGCCCACCGGTGGGTGAAGCGGATGCCCTCCAGCTGCGGGAACGTGGTGAGGAAGTGCTCGGCGAGCCGGCGGAAGGACGCGGGCCGCTCCTCGTACTCGGGGCGGACGCGGCCGCCGTAGTGGTAGATCGCGTCGTAGCCGCCGAAGACGATGCGGTGGTCGGCGGTCTGCCGGTAGTAGTGGAACTGGTTCGCGATGTCCGCCAGCCCCTGGCGTCCCTGCCATCCGATCGCGCGGCGCTGCTGCGCCGAGAGCGGCTCCGTTGCGAGCACGTAGTCGTACACCGGCACCGTCATCAGGCGGTTGCGGCGCAGCAGCGACGGGAACACGTTCGTCGCGAGCACCGCCTGCCGGGCACGGACCGTCCCGCCGTCGGTCACGACGGACACGCCGTCGCCCTGACGCTCGACCCCTCGGACGAGGGAGCGCTCGTGGATCTCCACCCCGAGTCCGGCGGCTGTCCGCGCGAGTGCGGCGGCGAGCTTCGCCGGCTGCACGAGGATGTTGCCGTCGCGGTCCCAGAGGCCGGCGGCGTAGGTGGGCGACGCGATCTCCGCGCGCAGATCGGGGCCGTCCAGGAAGACGTGCCGGTCGTCGCTCGGCGCCTGCTGCAGCTGGCGCCGCTGGTACTCCTCGGTGGCGATCTTGATCACGCCGGTCCGCTCCAGGTCGACGTCCATGCCGTACCGCTCGACGGTCGCCGCGATCTCGTCGAGGTTCTCCGCACCCATGCGCTCGAGCGCCGGCATGTCCTCCGGCCAGCGGCGGAACCCGTTGTCGTATCCGTGCGTGAGACTCGCCTCGCAGAAGCCGCCGTTGCGTCCGGACGCCGCCCACCCGATCCGGTTCGCCTCCAGGAGGACCACCCGTCGTCCGGGGTCGCGTTCCTTGGCCAGCAGCGCCGTCCACAGCCCGTGATAGCCGCCGCCGACGACCACGAGGTCCGCGGTGGTGTCCGCCGTGAGCGCCGGGTGCTCCTCCCGGGGCGCGTCCTCCTGCCAGAGCACGCGCGAAGCCGTGCCGCTCAGGGCGTGCGCGACGGCGGCCGCCGGGGCCGGCCGGCGTTCGAAGACGGTCGAGGGCATGGGCGCTCCTGTTCCCGAAAGCGGCGACCTCGCCGGCTCTCGTATGCCGATCGAGAGCAAATCTAGATCAACACTTGCCAATTTCGCAAAGAGTGGCCAGGATGTTTGTCATGCAGGCGAAGCTGCCTGCCTCTGGGTGGAGACACGGCAGATCCGGCTCCGCATCCGTCATGGGACCAATGGAGGAAACATGAGCAGCACCGCCGACGCCGCTGTGGCACCGCGTGAGCAGGAGAAGCTGCCGCGCAAGCTGCGGTGGTACGACGCCTTCGCGATGTCGATGACCATGCCGGCCGCCCTGATCGCCACGCTCGGTGCGTCGATCGCGGGCCTCGGCGGCTGGGGGGCCGCGTTCCTCTGGGCCGTCTCCATGGTGATCGCCTTCGCCGTGAACTGGATATACATCGAGCTGTCCACCATGTTCCCCGAGTCCTCGGGCGGCATCGCCGGGTTCGCGGCCGAAGCCTGGAAGACCCGCGCGCCGTGGCTCGCCCCGGTCGCCGGCGTCGGGTACTGGCTGCCGTGGGGATCCAACCTCGCGACCTACGGAGCGCTGACCGGCCTCATCATCCAGTCGCAGTGGTTCCCCGATCAGACCTGGCAGCTCGACCTCGGGCCGATCCACCTCAGCTTCCCGATCGTGATCGGCCTCGTCGTCATCTTCGTCCTCTACGCGATCAACGCCATCGGCGTGCGCGTCACGATGACCTTCGTGTACGTCACGGCGGCGATCCTCATGGTCCCGCTGTTCGTGTTCATCGTGCTGCCGCTGTTCAACAGCGGGTGGCACCCGATGGAGCTCAGCTGGAACCTCCAGGGCTGGGAGGGCGTGCACACCGCGCTCGTCTGGCTGTACGTGATGGCCTGGACCACTCTCGGCGTCGAGGTGTGCACCACGTTCGCCTCCGAGTACCGCGACCCGATCAAGGACACCGCGCGGGCCATCCGTGCGGCGGCGCTGTTCTGCCTCGGCGTGTTCTTCCTCGTCCCCATCACGCTCGGCGGGTTCGCGGGAGAGGCCGCCATCGCGGAGGACCCGGCCACCTTCTTCGTCGCAGCGTTCGCGAAGCTCGTCGGCTCGGAGGCCGCCGCGAACGTCATGGTGCTGTGCCTCATCGCCTCCCTCGTGCTCGTGATGCTGACCTCGGTGGCGGACTCGTCCCGCGTGCTGTTCAACATGGGGAAGGAAGGAGTGACGGTCCGCGCCGTCGGGCGCCTCGATCGCCGGGGGATCCCGATGCGGGCGCTCAACGTCATGCTCGTGCTCAACGTCGTCCTTCTCGTCGTCCTTCAGCAGCCGCTCGCGATCATCGTGACCGGGAACCTCGGCTACGTGCTCACGCACGTGCTCGCGGTCTCCGGCTTCGCCCTGCTGCGCAAGGACCGCCCCGACGCGGTGCGCCCGATCCGCCTCCCGCGGTTCTTCGTGCCGATGTCGGTGGTCCTCGCGATCCTGCTCGCCGTCATCCTCGTCGTCGGGGCCACGGGCTTCTCGATCACCGGGTACGGCGGGATCCTGGAGCTGAGCATCGCGCTGGGGATCCTCGCGCTGGGCGTGGTGATCTGGGCGTTCGTCCGCGCCGCCGACCGCCGGCGAGCCGGCGCGGCCGTTCCCGATCCCGAACCCTGACCCCGGTCCACCCGAACCGCCCTCTGAAAGGAATCACCATGACCGCACAGATCACCGCCGCCGACGTCGAGGTCCCGCACACCCGCCTGTTCCTGGCCGGAGAATACGTCGATGCCGCCTCGGGGGAGACGACCGACGTCACCAGCCCCGTCACCGGCGAGGTGATCGCCTCCGTCGCGGTGCCGGGTCGGGAGGACCTGGACCGCGCGGTCGCCGCCGCCCGGGCCGCGCAGGGCGCGTGGAGCCGGACCGGCGTCTGGCAGCGCGCCGCGATCATGCACCGCGTCGGCGACCTCATCTCCGAGCGCCGCGACCGCCTCGCGCGCCTGCTGACCCTGGAGCAGGGCAAGCCCCTCAGTGAGGCCTACGGCGACATCGACGAGACCGCGCAGCTGTTCCACCTGCACGCCGAGGACGCGGTGCGCCTGCACGGCGAGACCCTGCCGGCGAACGACAGCGGAATCCGGATGTGGACCTTCTACCAGGCCGTAGGCACCTGGGCGATCGTGATCCCGTGGAACTTCCCGGTCCTCATGTTCGCGGAGTTCGTGGCCCCGGGCCTCGCGACCGGCAACGCCGTGGTCGTGAAGCCCCCGACACACACGGCCCTGTCGCTCCTGGCCGCGGTCGAGGTCCTGGAGGACGCGGGGGTCCCCGCGGGGCTGGTCAGCATCCTCCCCGGCGAGGGCGCGTTCGGCGCGGACCTCGTCAGCCACCCCGGCATCGACGCGATCGGCTTCATCGGGTCGTCCGCGACGGCGGAGAAGATCGTCGCGACCGCCGGGCTCAAGCGCTCGATCATCGAGGCCTCGGGCAACGGGCCGGTCATCGTGCTGGACGACGCCGACATCGACGCGGCCGCGCGGGCCGCCGTCCGCGGCGCGTACTTCAACGCGGGCCAGGTGTGCTGCGCCACCGGGCGCGTCCTCGTGCACAGCCGGGTCCGGGAGCAGTTCCTGGAGGCGGCGAAGGCCGCCGCGCGCGAGGCGGTCCTCGGCGACCCGTTCCACCCGGCGACGACCCTGGGCCCGATGAACAACGAGGCGACGGCGGCGAAGGTCGACCGGCACCTCGCGGAGGCCCGCGAGCGCGGGTTCGACATCGCGCTCGGCGGCGGGCGTGCCTCCGGCTACCCGACGGACCTGTACTACGACTTCACGATCGTGGACGGCGTGGCTCCGGACGCGCAGCTGAGCATCGCGGAGACCTTCGGCCCGGTCATCCCGATCGTGTCCGCGGACTCCGACGACGAGCTGCTGCGGCTCGCGAACGAGGACGCGCTGGGACTGCAGGGCGCTGTCTTCACGCAGGACATCGCCCGGGCCTACCGCTTCGTGGAGGAGATCCGCACCGGTCAGGTCGTGGTGAACGAGAGCAACGGGTTCTGGGACATCAACATGCCCTTCGGCGGCGCAGGGGGAACCCGGACCGGCTGGGGACGGATCGGCGGCAAGCACACGCTCATCGACATGAGCGACCTGCGCACCGGCGTGATCCGGCTGCGCTGATCCCCGGCCCTGCGCGATAGCCTCGACACGTGAACGAGATCGACGGACTGGATCACCTCGACCGCCGCATCATCGCCGCGCTCCAGGTGGACGGACGAAAGACCTTCTCCACCCTGGCGGAGGAGCTCGAGGTGCCCGCGTCCTCGATCCGCTACCGGCTCAAGCGCCTCGAGGACGACGGGGTGCTGCAGGTGGTCGGGATCGCGAACCCCCTGGCCATCGGCTTCGACCGGCTGGCGATGATCGGGGTCAGCGTCCGGCCGGGCACGGCGAGGGCGGTCTGCACCGCCCTCGCCGCCCTGCCGGAGACGAGCTACGTCGTGCTCACGAGCGGCCGCTTCGATGTGCTCGTCGAGGTGATCTGCCGCGACGTCGCGCACATCGTCGACGTCCTGGAGAACAAGATCGGCGCGCTGGACGAGGTGGTCGCGACGGAGTCGTTCTTCGTGCTCGAGGTGCACAAGCTCGCCTACGGCTGGGGCGTGCCGGAGGTCTCCAGCGCGGACTGAGCGGGCAGAATGACGGTGTGCGCTCCGTCTTCGTCGCCGGCCCTGTCTCGTGGAACACCCTCGTCCTGCTGGACCGCCTGCCCGAACCGGTCCCGCACATGCAGTTCGCCGAGGCCGACTGGCAGAGCCTCGGCGGCACCAGCGCCGGGAAGGCGCTGAGCCTTCGCGCCCTGGGCCGGGACGTGCATCTGCACACCGTCGTCGGCGCGGACGAGGCCGGTGCGCGGATCCGCGCCGCTCTCTCGCACGCCGGGATCACGGTGCGCGGCGGAGCGTCCGGCGCCTCCGAGCGGCACCTGAACCTGATGACCGCGGCGGGGGAGCGCGTCTCGCTGTACCTGTCGGCCGCTGCGGCGCTGGACGGTCCCGTGGATCCCGACGTCGTGGCGGCCATGGCCCGCTCGGCGGCCATCGTGATCGACCTGTCCGCAGAGGGGCTCCGTCTGCTCCCCACGGCCCGCGAGGTCTCCGCCGACTCGGGGGTGCCGATCTGGGTGGACCTGCACGACTACGACGGCGAGGCGGCGTTCCACCGCCCGTTCCTGGAGGCGGCGGACGCGGTGCTGTGCAGTCGTGACCGGCTCCCGGATCCCGTGCTCTTCCTGCGCCGCTGCATCGCCGGCGGTGCGCGCCTGGCGGTCTGCACGCGCGGCGCCGACGGCGCCATCGCCGTCGACGCCGACGGCGGCATCCATGAGGTCCGGGCGGCGCCGGCGGACGTCGTGGACACCAACGGCGCCGGGGACGCGTTCTTCGCCGGACTCCTCGACGCGGTCCTGGACGAGCGGGACCTCGACGCGGCGCTGCGGGCGGCGGCCGCCGCGGCGGTGCCCGTGCTCGGCTCGCGCCACCTGCACCCGCTGCTCGACGACCTCGTCCTCCGCCCCTAGCGAGCGCCCCCGCACCGGGTCCGCGTCCGGCCGCGGAATAGGGGACGCCGGGCACCGCGAGGCGGTGTCCTGCTGCGGGGAATGAAAACGTTGCGCAGCCCGGACCTCATGCTCATTCCCTGTGTCGTCAGGGGCATTGTCGAGCGTGCCATTGACATGAATGACAACGTTTGCAATGCTGGTCGTCACATCCGCTCACCGACGAGAGAGGGTCGCATGACCGTCACCATCCGCGAGGTCGCCGCCGAGGCGGGCCTGTCGATCTCCACGGTCTCCCGGGCGTTCTCGAACCCCGAGGTCGTGAATCTGTCGACACGGGAGCGGGTGCGGGTGATCGCCGAGCGGCTCGGCTACCAGCCGAACCAGGCGGCACGGCTGCTGCGGGGCGGGCGTTCGGGATCGATCGGGCTCATCATCCCCGACATCACCAACCCGTTCTTCGCGCCGATCCTCAAGGCCATCCAGGTGCGGGCCCGCCGGCACGGACAGACCGTGCTGGTCGCGGACGGCGAGGAGCACCCCGACGCCGAGCTCGACGCGATCGAGGTCCTCCGGCCCCGGGTGGACGGGCTCGTGCTGTGGTCTCCGACCGTCGACGCGGACACGCTGGCGCAGATCCATGCCAAGACCCCCGTCGTCCTCATCAACCGCGAGCTGGAGGGCTTCCCGCAGGTGCACATCGACCTCGCCCCGGGGGTGGCGCAGGCGGGGGAGAGTCTGGTCGCGTACGGTCACCGACGGTGCGCGTTCGTGAACGCGCACGAGACGGACTCGCCGCGTGCCGCCTCGATCCGCGGGGCGCTGTCGGACGCCGGTCTGGACGTGGTCGAGTTCGGCCCGTACGAGGCGCGCTTCGAGACCGGCGTGCACGCGGCCCCGCTCGTGCTCTCCGCGGGGGCCACGGCCGTGGTGGCGCACAACGACCTCGTGGCGCTGGGGCTGCTTCAGCAGTTCGCGGCGCTGGGCGTCTCCGTGCCCCGGGACGTGAGCGTCGTCGGCATCGACGACACCATCCTCGCGGCCACGGCCACCCCGGGCCTGGCGACCGTCCGGATCGACCCCGAGGCCGTCGCCGCCGCGGCCACCGACGCCCTGCTGGCCGAGCTCTCCGGAGACCCGGGCAGCACGCGAGCCTCGTCGGCCCCGCACGTCGTGTCCACCCGCTTCATCCCTCGGGCGTCGAGCGGGCCCGCGGCCTGACGATCCCCACCGCATCCATTTCGAAGGAGAAATCGTGAGCAAGAAGATCCTGACCGGCGCCCTCGCCGCCGGGCTGGTCCTGGGCCTGACCGCCTGCGGCGCGAGCGCCCCCGCCGCCGATGCCGGGGGCGGTGACGAGAAGATCACCCTCAAGGTGCAGGGCATGCCGGCGGCGACCGATCAGGCGGGAGTGGCGCAGTTCGAGCAGATGATCGCCGACTTCGAGGAGAAGTATCCGAACATCACCGTCGAGGGATCCACCAACGTGTGGGATCCGATGACCTTCTCGGCCAAGCTCGCCGGGGGCGGCATCGAGGACGTCATCGAGGTGCCGCTCACCGAGCCGCAGGGCCTGATCGACCGCCGCCAGGTGACGCCCATCGACGAGGCGCTCGCCGACTGGGACCACGCCGACGAGCTGAACCCCCAGGCGCTCGCCCCGCTGAGCGACGACGAGGGCAACGTGTACGGGATCCCGCGCACGCTGTACGCGCAGGGGCTCGTGTACAACCGCGCGCTGTTCGAGGCGGCCGGGCTCGATCCGGACTCGCCGCCGCAGACCTGGGACGAGGTGCGCGCCGCCGCGAAGGCGATCCACGACAAGACCGGCAAGGTCGGGTTCCTCATCGAATCGAAGGAGAACCAGGGCGGCTGGCAGCTCGCCATGATGAACTACGCGTTCGGCGGCGAGATGGAGAAGAAGGACGGCGACGGGTACGCCCCCGCCTTCGACTCGGCGGAGACGACGGAGGCCCTGCAACTGCTGGCCGACATGCGCTGGGCGGACCAGTCGATGGGCACCAGCCACCTGAACAACCAGAACGACGTCATCAAGGCGTTCGCCGCCGGCGAGGTCGGCATGTACATGGGCACCCCGGGCACCTACAAGATCGCGAAGGTCAACTTCGGCATGCCGAACCCCGACGACTTCGGGATCACCGCGATGCCGCAGGCGGGCGGCGACGCCACCCTGACCGGCGGTCAGGTCTTCATGGTGCCCGCGGGCGTGAAGGGGGCGAAGCTCGACGCGGCGGTGAAGTGGCTCGTCTTCGCCTATGCGCAGCCCGCCTACGACCCCGAGGTCGCCGCCGCGCAGGCCGAGGCGCTCGCCCAGGACCCGACCTCGGCCGTGGGCGTGCCGGCGATGCCGATGTTCGACGAGGCGCAGCAGGCGAAGATCGATGAGGCGATCGCGCCGTTCGTGAACGTCGAGCTCGCTCATTTCGCGCCGTACAAGGAGGGGACGCCGGCGCTGGAGCTCAAGGCGGAGCCCGCCGCGGCGGCGCAGGCCGTGTACGGCATCCTCGACACCGTGGTCCAGGCCGTCCTGTCCGACGAGAACGCCGACATCGACGCTCTGCTCGCCAAGGCCGAGGGCGACGCCGCGCAGAAGATCGCCTCGGGGGCGAAGTGACCTTGACCCAGACCCGTCCGTCGCCGTCGGCCCCGGCGGCGGCGGACGGCACCCCCGAACCGCCTCCGCGCCCGCGGAGGGCGCTCACCCGTCAGGACCTCACGGGCTGGGTGTTCCTGATCCCGGCGCTGCTCATCTTCGGGCTCTTCTCCTGGTGGCCGATCATCCGGGGGCTGCTCGTCAGCTTCCAGGACACGAACCTCATCGACGAGCCGCTGTGGGTCGGGATGGAGAACTTCCAGCGCCTGTTCGCGGATCCGCTCCTGGGCACGGCGATCCTCAACACCCTCCTGTTCGTGGGGCTCGCGGTCCTCATCGGCTTCCCCCTGCCGATCGTCCTGGCCGCGATCATGTCGACCGTGCGCCGACGCGGCGGCGCCTACCGGTTCCTCGTGTATCTGCCGGTCGTCATCCCGCCGGTCGTGTCGGTGCTGCTGTGGAAGTGGTTCTACGAGCCGGACAGCGGGCTGTTCAACAACCTGTTGGCGCTGATCGGCGCCGGCCCCTTCCCGTGGCTCCAGTCGCCCTCGACCGCGATGCTGAGCCTCGTCATCGAGTCGACCTGGGCCGGCATGGGCGGAAGCGTCCTCATCTACCTCGCCGCCCTCGTCGGCATCCCCTCGGAGCTGTACGAGGCCGCCGAGCTCGACGGCGCCGGCATTTTCCGCCGCGTCTGGCACGTCACCCTGCCGCAGCTGCGCTTCGTGATCGGGCTGCTCCTGCTCATGCAGCTCATCAACACCCTCCAGGTCTTCACCGAGCCGTACGTGTTCACCGGCGGCGGCCCGCAGGACGCCACGGTGACCGTGCTGCTGCTCGTCTTCCGCTACGCCTTCGTGAACGGCGACTACGGCCAGGCCGCCGCGTTGTCCTTCCTCCTGGCGATCGCGCTCGGGATCCTGTCCGCCGTCTACCTGCGGGTCACGAGGAGGTGGAGTCGCTGATGTCGAGCTTCATCTCCGACCACGAGTACCGCACGGGGGCCTCCCGCATCGTCGTCCGCCTCGTGCACGCCGTGACCCTGCTCCTGCTCGTCCTCTTCGGGCTCGGCCCGCTGTTCTGGATGCTCAAGGGCGCACTGACCTCCCCGGCCGAGATGGCGGCGGACCCGCTCGCCCTCTGGCCGCAGGACCCGCGCTGGGAGAACTTCGGGATCGCCCTGGGCCAGCTCCAGGTCGGCTCCTACCTGATGAACACGCTGTGGGTCGTGATCGGCTCCTGGGCCGTCCAGCTCATCGTCGCCGTCACCGCGGGCTATGCGCTGTCGGTGCTCCGCCCGCGCTTCGGCGGGGTCGTGTACGCGGCGATCCTCGCCACCATGTTCGTGCCGTACACGGTCTCCATGGTGAGTCTCTTCATGACGGTGGTCGACCTTCCGCTGCTGCACGTGAACCTCGCGAACACGTACTGGGCGATCTGGCTGCCCGCCGGGGCCAACGCCTTCAACGTCCTGCTGGCGAAGAACTTCTTCGACACGCTGCCGCGGGAGCTGTTCGAGGCGGCGCGCGTGGACGGGGCGAGCACGTGGACGATCCTGTGGCGGATCGCGATGCCCCTGAGCCGTCCGATCCTCGCCGTGGTGAGCCTGCTGGCCATCACCCACGCCTGGAAGGACTTCATCTGGCCGCTCGTGGTGCTCACCGAGCCCTCGCGTCAGCCGATCAGCGTCGCGTTGGTCAACCTCGCGCCGCAGGCGCCGCAGGACGTCCTCATCGCCACCATGCTCATGGCCCTGCTCCCGCCGGTGGTGCTGTTCCTGTTCTTCCAGAAGCAGATCGTCGCGGGCCTGGGCTTCACCGGCCTCAAGGGCTGACCCGCGAGCGAGCGCACACCCCTCTTCCGCACGACCCGCACGACCGACGACGCACGACCGACGAACGAAGGAGCAAGACATGGCAGAGCCGACGACGTCCCTGACCGTCTCCCGCCGCGCTGTCCTCACCGGCACCGCGATCGGGCTGACCGGACTCATCGTCCCGATCTCGGCGCTGAACGCCTCTCCCGCCCGCGCCGCGGCCGCGTTCACGCTGACGGCCCCGGGGATCCGGGTGGAGGCCGCGGCGGACGGCACCCTGTCCTTCATGGAGGAGGGCGGCAGCGAGCGGATCCGGATCACCCACGTGATGGTGAAGGACTCCGCACTCGGCCAGCAGCGCACCTACGGGGCGACGGTCACCGAGATCACGCTCCCCGACGGGCGCCCGGGCCTGCGGCTCGCCTACCGCATGGCCGCCGCTGCCGCCGCGATCACCGTCGTCGGGACCGTCGACGTCACCGCACGCCGGGCGAACCTCCGGTGGGAGGTCACCGGCCCGGCGACGCTCCTGCCGAGCGGGTTCATGATCAACCGGACGCTGGTGGGCAACACCGACGACGAGCACTACACGCCCCTGAACCGCTGGACGCGCCCCGCGGCGGGGATCCCCTTCGAGGTCGCCGACGGCGGCGTGTACCAGGAGACGTTCGCCGCCACCCGCGCGTACCTCGGGCTGGAGCAGACCGATCCGCGGTACACGAGCGCCTCCTGGGTGCACGCTCCCGGGACTCTGGACGCCGCGGGAACCGCGGTGACGACCGCGTCGCTCGTCCTCGCGGACGTCCGACCCGGCGCCGCGCGGACGATCGCCGCCGCGCGTCCCACCGGCGTGGAGCTGTGGACCGATCGGCCCTTCAACATCTGGGACGACGGCGCAGCGCCGCTGACCGTCCACACCCAGGCGTGCAACGGGACGACCGCGGCGTCCTCTGTCGCGATCACGCTCACCGCCCGGGACTTCGAGGGACGCACGCTCACCTCGACCACGCAGTCGTTCACCGTGGATCCTGGCGGCGTCGTCGATGCGGACTTCGCCGTGCCGCTGGCCTCGGGGATCGCCTTCGTGGAGGCGGTGGCCGCGTCGCCCCAGGGGAGCTCCTTCGCCCGGACGACCCTCGCCGTGCTGCCGCCGTTCACCTACCTCGCGGGCGCCGAGAGCGTCTTCGGCATCGCGAACTACCCGTGGCTGCACGTGCCCAGCGCGGCGGACCTCGTCGCCCTCATGCAGCGGATCGGCGTCCGCCGCGTCCGCATCGCCTACGAGCCGGGGAACGCGATGGGCTACACCGAGGGCATGGATCCCGCGGTGCTGGACGCGGCCGGGATCGATCACAACACGCAGCTCGGACGCATCCCGATCGACGGCACCCCGGCGGAGGGCCAGGCGTGGGCGGCGACCAACGTCGCGAGCGCCATCGCCTCCGGCGCCCAGTGGTTCGAGGTGGGCAACGAGGTCAACAGTCCCTGGATGCAGGGGCTCAAGGCCGCGGAGTACGTGGCTCAGGGGCTCCGGCCCGCCGTCGACGCGCTGAGAGCAGCCGGATCAGACATGAAGGTGCTCAACGCCGGCACAGGCGGGATGGACGTGGTGTGGCTGCGCAACTTCATCGACGCCGGGGGATGGGACCTCATCGACGGTCTCGCGATCCACCCCGGGCGCGGGAACTTCACGCCCGACTTCGCCCCGCCCGTGGAGGACTGGGACCCGGGTGCGAACGGGCTCTACTGGAACTTCCTCGGCTCCGTGCAGGAGGCCAAGCGCCTGATCGCGGAGGAGGGCGGCGGGAAGGAGCTGTGGCTGACCGAGGCGTACGCCTGCACGAAACCCAACTCCTGGTGGCACGACACGCATCGGCACGCGGCGGAGAACGTCGTCCTGACGTTCGCGCTGGCGTTGTCCGAGGGGGTCAACGGCGTCAACTGGTACCAGCTGCACGACACGACCGTGCACCACCCGCAGGAAGCCGACCCCGCGAACCCCGAGTTCCACTACGGCCTGATGAACCGCGACACCTCGCCCAAGGCGTCGCTGCTGGCCTACGCGACGGCCGCGCGCCAGTTCGACCGCACGAGCTTCCTGCGCCGGCTGGAGTTCGCCGACGCGGACCTGCGCGGCCTGTCGTTCGCCGGAGAGGGCGGCGACCACCTGGCCGTCCTCTGGTCGCGGAAGGACGGGTACATCCTCAACGCCGACCACGGGGCGGGATCGGACTACGCGTCCCCCGAGCCGTGGATCGACACGTGGCAGACGAAGACGCCGGTGCGGCTGGCCGCGACCGGGCAGGAGGTCCGCGTGATCGACGTGATCGGCCAGGAGCGGACGATCCCGGTGGAGCAGGGGCACGTCACGCTCGTGCTCGACGGGGCACCGCTGCTGGTGTGGGGTCTCGTCCGCGACTGCGACGCGACCGAGGACTGAGCCGACGGCGCAGGAGAGGACAGGAGACACGATGCAGGAGCGCACGAGCCGGACCGACCTCACGGTGATCGGCGGCGGCCTCGCGGGCGTGTGCGCCGCGGTCGCGGCGGCACGGGAGGGGCGGACGGTGGCCCTGATCACCAACCGGCCGGTGCTGGGCGGGAACTCGTCGTCCGAGGTGCGGGTGT
Organism: Microbacterium resistens; assembly: GCF_021172025.1. Lineage (NCBI taxonomy): Bacteria > Bacillati > Actinomycetota > Actinomycetes > Micrococcales > Microbacteriaceae > Microbacterium > Microbacterium resistens. The sequence continues at coordinate 1,692,420 of NZ_CP082781.1, read as the reverse complement.
GGGTGGTCGGCGCCACGGCGCACGGCTACAACCACTTCGCACGGGAGGGCGGGATCATGGGCGAGCTCTTCGTGGAGAACCAGTACCGCAACCCCCAGGGCAACCCCTACCTGTGGGACGCGCTGATCCTGGAGACGGTGCGCGCCGAGCCGAACATCTCCCTGCATCTGAACACCGATGTGCGTCTCGTGACGGCGAGCGGGGAGCCCGACCATCGGCGCATCGACGCCGTCACGGGGTGGACGATGGGATCCGAGCTCCTCACCGAGTTCCGCAGCGACGTCTTCATCGACGCCACCGGCGACGGTCTCGTGGGGGCGCTCGCCGGCGCCGAGCACCGGATCGGCCGGGAGGCGCGGGCGGAGTACGGCGAGCCGTGGGCGCCGGAGACCGCCGACACGATCACGCTCGGGAGCACGCTCCTGTTCTACACGAAGGACGCGGGCGAGCCCGTCCGCTTCATCCCGCCCGCCTTCGCCAAGGACATCACCACCACCCCGATCCCGGATAACCGCATCATCCGCGCCGGCGACGACGGATGCGCCTACTGGTGGATCGAGTTCGGCGGAGAGCTGGACACCGTGACGGAGAACGAGGCGATCCGGGACGAGCTGTGGTCGGTGATCTACGGCATCTGGGATCACATCAAGAACTCCGGCCGCTTCGACGCGGAGACCATGACGCTGGAGTGGGTCGGGTCGATCCCGGGCAAGCGCGAGTACCGGCGCTTCGTCGGCGACTACGTCCTGACGCAGAACGACATCGTCGGTCAGCGGGACCAGCCGGACCAGGTGGCGTTCGGCGGCTGGTCCATCGACCTCCACCCGCCCGGCGGCATGTACGCGACCGAGGCCGGGGCCAAGCAGGCCTACGCCGACGGCATCTACCCCATCCCGTACCGCTCGCTGTACTCGCGCAACGTCGAGAACATGCTGATGGCCGGGCGCGACATCTCCGCCTCGCACGTGGCCTTCGGCTCGACCCGCGTCATGGCGACGTGCGCCACGATCGGGCAGGCGGCGGGGACCGCGGCGGCGCTCGCCGTCGAGCGGGGCGTCCCGCCCCGCGAGGTGCCCGCGCCGGCGCTCCAGCAGCGGCTTCTGCGCGCGGACGGCTCGGTCTTCGGCCTCGCGGACGACGGCGAGGGCGACCTCGTCCGGACGGGCCGGATCTCGGCGACGAGCCGGATCGAGCGCCTCCGCACGGGGCCGTCGGTCGGCGTGCACGCCCTCGACGTCGACGCCGGCTTCGTCCTTCCCCCGACGGGATCCGAGGAACCGGTGCGGATCCGGCTCCGTGCGCCGGAGCCGACCACGTTGACCTACACGGTCCACTCCACGGGCCGCGGGCAGAACTATGTGCCCGTCGAGGCGCTCGCGACGCGGACGGCGGAGGTCCCCGCGGGGGAGGACGCCGAGGTGTCCCTGGAGCTGGAGGGCGCGCCGCGGGACGCGAACGTGTTCGTGGTGCTGCACGCCCACCCCGGGCTCGGCGTCCATGTCGCCGCCGAGCGCGCGCCGGGGACGCTGTCGCTCACGTGGAAGGAGCTCGACCCCCGCCACGAGCGCCCGCAGCGGCTGCGCGAGTGGTCGGACCGTCCGTTCGGGCGGGGAGGGTTCTGCATCGACGCCCCGGCGGGAGACGTCTTCGCGCCCGAGCGCGTCGCCGACGGCCTTCTGCGGCCGTTCGCCGGACCCCACGCGTGGGCCGCCGACGCGGGCGACGCGGAGCCCGCGCTCACGATCGCGTGGGAGGAGCCGGTCTCCCCGCGACGCGTCGAGATCCTCTTCGACGACGACCCGAACGAGGACCTCATCAACCTCCATCACCACCGGACGCCCCAGGAGGTCATGCTCACGCTCGTGCGCGACTACCGCGTGGAGGCGCGGACCGCGGACGGCTGGGTCGTCGTCGACGAGGTCGTCGACAACCGCCGCCGCCGGCGGATCCACGACCTCGGAGGACACGGTCCTGTCGCCGCCCTCCGCATCGTCGTGCGGGCCACCGCCGGCGACCCGCATGCCCGCATCGTCGCCGTCCGCGCCTTCGCGTGAGACGGTCATCGGAAAGGAAAGATCAGGAAATGACGTTCTCTCTCGGCATCGTCGGAGCCGGCCAGTTCGCCGGCCAGTTCGCGAAGCTGTTCCAGCTGCACCCGCGGGTCGGCGACATCCTCGTCACCGATCTGCTCCCGGAGCGCTCCGCGGAGCTGGTCGCCCGCCTGGGCCTCGCCGGCAGCGTCCCCACCTTCGAGGACCTGCTCGCGAGCGACGTGGACGCCGTGGCGATCTTCACCCAGCGGTGGACCCACGGGCCGCTCGTCGTGCAGGCGCTGGAGGCCGGGAAGCACGTGTACTCCGCCGTGCCCATGGCGATCAGCGAGGCCGAGATCGAGGCGATCATCGACGCGGTGCGCCGGACCGGGCTGACCTACATGATGGGGGAGACCAGCCACTACAACCCGGCGACCGTGTACGCGCGGCGCCAGTTCGCGGACGGGGCGTTCGGGCGGGTCTTCTACGCGGAGGGGGACTACGTCCACGACATGGACCTCGGCTTCTACGACGCCTACAAGTACAGCGGCGGCGAGCAGTGGCGGGCCACGGCGAGCTACCCGCCCATGCTGTACCCCACCCACGCGATCGGCGGTGTGCTCGGCGTCCTCCCGGTCCACGCCGTCTCGGTGAGCTGCATCGGGGTCCGCGACGACCGCGGGGACGGCGTGTTCGACCGCGGGGTGAGCATGTTCGGCAACGACTTCTCGAACGCCTCGGCGCTGTTCGAGCTCTCCGACGGCGGCGTCATGCGCACGAACGAGATGCGCCGGGTCGGCTATCCGTCGCCGATCCGCGAGTCCCGGTTCCGCTTCTTCGGGACGGAGGGCTCGTTCGAGCAGCTCGCGACCGTGTCGCTGTGGCAGGACAAGGAGACCGTGACCGACGTCTCGGAACTGCTCGAGGTCCACGCGTCGCTGTCGGAGGACGACCCGGCGCTCGCCAACGTCTCGCCGTCGCTGCGCGCCGCCTTCGTCTCCGGCAGCGCACCGGTGCACGACCGATCCCGCCTGCCGGCGGAGTTCGACGGCGCGCCGAACGGTCACGAGGGGTCCCATCACTTCCTCGTCGACGACTTCGCCGTCGCGGTGGACACGGGCACCATGCCCGCGGTGAACGCGTGGGTCGCGGCCCGCTACACGCTGCCCGGCATCGTCGCGCACGAGTCGGCGCTGCGCGGCGGCGAACGCCTCCCGATCCGCGACTTCGGCGACGCTCCCGCGGTGCTGTCGCCGCCGGAGCGGGTCCCCGAGACGGCCTGACTCCGCGGCCTGCCTCGTCGCGGCGCGGGCGACGAGGCAGGGGTGGGGCGAGGCCGAACCGCGGAGAGCGCCGCGGGCTACGCGAGCATCGAGAGCACCGCGCGCACCAGGACGACTCCGGCTCCCGCCCAGGCGCAGGCGAGCATCGCGATGCGGGCGATGCGCGGCGGAATGCTGCGCGTGAGCAGGGTGCCGAACAAGATCCCGACCGCCGTGCACGCCGCGAGCAGGACGACCTCGGGGATCGGCTGCGGCGGCAGCCCCCGCAGCAGCACGGAGAGCGTCCCGTAGCCGACGAAGATCACCTGTGCGCTGGCGGCGAAGCGAGTCTGGCCCCACCCGTCGCCGACGGCGTAGGCCGCCAGCGGCGGACCCGACAGCCCGCTGGACGCGTGCATGTAGCCGGCGGCGGCCCCCGCCACGACTCCGCCGCGGCGTCCGCGCAGCGCCGGAGCGAGCGCACGGATGCGGTGCGCGACCAGCGCGAACACCGCCATCGCCGCGATCAGCAGCAGCAGCGCCGGCTCCGGGAGGACGCCGGCGGTCAGCGCCCCGAGGGGCGCCACGAGCATGCCCGCCACGAGCAGCCCCGAGGTGCGTCGCCAGTCCACGTCCTTCCATGCCTGCGGCAGCGCGCAGAGCGAGGCGACGACGGCGAGCAGGACCGTGAGGGTGACCCCGTCCAGCGGTCCGTAGACCAGTACCGCGGGCCCGATGAGGACGAGGGCGAAGCCGAGGCCGGTGATGCGCTGGATGACGCCGGCGAGCAGCGTGGACCCGGCCGTGAGGGCGAGGATCATCGGGATCGGCGCCGCCGGAGCGCGGCGACGCGGGGCGAGGCGATCATGCGCGGTGCCGGGCCAGACGCGCGTCCAGGCCGCTGCGGACCGCGGGCCACTCGTGGGGGAGGATCGAGTACACCGCGGTGTCGCGGAGGGATCCGTCCGCCATGATGCGGTGGCTGCGCAGGATGCCGTCGAGCTTCGCGCCCAGCCGCTCGATCGCCGCGCGGGAGGGACCGTTCATCGCGTGGGTGAAGAGCTGGACGGAGATGGCGTCGCAGGCCTCGAACGCGTGCTGGAGGAGCAGGCGCTTCGCGGCGGCGTTGACCTCGGTGCCCTGGGCGGAACGGGTGAGCCACGTGTAGCCGATCTCGACGCGTCGGTTCGGCTGGTCGACGTTGCAGTACGTCGTCATCCCGACCAGTCGTCCCGTGGCGACGCGGCGGATCGCGAACGGATTCATGCGTCCCGCGGCATGCTCCGCGAGGCGCCGGGCGATCTCGGACGGGACCTCCTGGGCGGAGGGCACGACCGTGTACCAGGGGTGGACCGCATCGGCCGCGGCCGCGGCGAGCTCCTCCGCGTGCGCGTCGCTCAGCGGCTCCAGCCGGACGAGGTCGTTCTGGAGGGTGACGGAGGTGACGAAGTCCATCCTCCGAGCGTATCGGCCCCACCCCTCACCCCGCCCTTCGCAGGGTTTGGGGTCCTCCCCGGGGGTTCGGGGTCCCTCGCGGGGCGACACGCCCCCGAAATGAGCCCCGAACCGCGGATCCGGACCCCGGAATCGGCCGCGGGGCTCGTCCTCCACAGGCGAGCAGGGATCGGGAGGGATCCACGGATCGCGTGCAGTGCGGGGAACGAGGGGGAGCGCGCGCCGAGGATGGCTGGCGTGCCTCTCGTGATCCCCCCTCTGTACCGGCGTGCCGCGCTCGCCGACGTCCGTGCGGTCGGCGACCGCTTCCGCTCTCCGTCCGTCGACGGAGCGCTGATCCGGATCCGGCCGGGCGTGTACGTCCGCGACGACGACTGGGATGCCGCGTCGCCGGAGGAGCGCGTGGCCGCGCGCGCCGTCGCCCTCGTCCAGGGCTCGTCAGACGGCGTGGTCGTGTCCCATGAGAGCGCGGCGGCCCTGCACGGCCTGCCGCTGATGCGACCGGACCCGGAGCGCGTCCACGTGATACTGGGATCGGAGCGACCGGGCACGGGGCGCGGGACGATCCGGCACCGCGGCGAGCTGTCCGCGGGAGAGGTCGAGACCGTGCACGGCATCCGATGCACCTCGCTGGCCCGCACCGTCGCCGATGTGGCTCGCACCGCCTCGTACGAGCAGGCGGTCGTCGTCGCCGACGCCGCGCTGCGCCGGGTCGCCGAGCTGCGCAACCACGGTCACGATCCCGAGCGGGCGCGTCGTCTCCGCCGCGCCGCGGAGCAGATCGCGGAGCGCTCGGCCCACGGGCGGGCGCGGGCGCGTCGCGTCCTCGCCTTCGCCGACGGCCGAGCCCAGCTCCCCGGTGAGAGCGTCAGCCGCATCCGGCTCGCGGAGATCGGATTCCGCCGGATCCGACTGCAGGTCGAGGTCGCCGGGCCTCGTCCGGGAAGCCGCTTCTTCGTCGATTTCGGGATCGAGGAGGCCGATGCGTGGGGCGAGTTCGACGGTGCGATCAAGTACGTCGACGGTCGGATGCAGGCGGGGAGGGCGGCGGATGCGGTGCTCGACGAAGAGAAGCAGCGCGAGGACTGGATCCGTGGGACCACGCAGCGTCGGTTCGCTCGATGGGGATGGCCACACGTGAGGACAGCGCGTCACCTCGGCGCGCGGTTGGCCGCGTTCGGGATCGCCGCCCCGTGACGCTTCGGGGCGGATTCCCGGGGGTCGGGGCCCGTGTCGGGGCGTTCTCGCACCGAAACGGACCCCGAACCGGGACGCAGCGCCGCTCAGCTCAACCGGGCGAGCAGCTCCCGGACGGCGTCGGCGAGGGCGCCGACGGCGGTCCGCGCCGCCTCGGCCGACTCCGCACGGGCGTCGATGTACACCTTGAGCTTCGGCTCGGTGCCGCTGGGTCGCACGATCACCCGGGAGCCGTCCGCCAGGCGGTAGCGCAGCACGTCGCCGGCGGGGACGCCGTCGCCGGCGGTCAGGAGGTCCTCGGCGGACGCGACGACCGCGCTCCCGAACGAGGCCGGCGGGTCGGCGCGCAGGGCGGACATGATCCGGCCGATGAGCGAGATGTCCTCCACCCGGATGGAGACCTGGTCGCTCGCGTAGTGGCCGATCTCCGCGGCGAGCTCGCCGAGGAGGTCGACGAGGGTCGCGCCTCGCCCGCGAGCCTCCGCGGCGAGCCCGAGCAGGGCGACGGCCGCGGAGATCCCGTCCTTGTCCCGCACGGTGTCCGGGTTCACGAGGTAGCCGAGCGCCTCCTCGAAGCCGAAGGCGATTCCGGGGGCACGGGAGATCCACTTGAAGCCGGTGAGCGTCTCGTGGAAGTCGAGGCCGTAGCGCTCGGCGATCGCACCGAGCCCCGGCGACGACACCAGCGAGCAGGCGAGGGATGCGCTCGCAGTCCCCTCGACGCGGGTGTCCCGGGCGGCACGAGCGGCCCGCCAGCCCAGCAGCAGGCCGACGTCGTTGCCGGACAGGCGACGCCACCCGCCGGGCGCGGACGGATCCGGGACGGCCACCGCCAGGCGGTCCGCATCGGGATCGTTCGCGATCACCAGCTCCGCCCCGGTCTCGCGCGCGCGGGCGAAGGACAGATCCATGGCCCCCGGCTCCTCGGGGTTGGGGAACGACACGGTGCGGAAGGTCGGATCCGGTCGCAGCTGCGCGGCCACCGTCGACGGGGCGGGGTAGCCGGCGGCGGCGAGCACCCGCTCGACCGTCTCCCAGCCCACCCCGTGCATGGCCGTGTAGACCCAGCGCATCCCGTCGGCGCCGGCAGGGGCGGGCGCCACGGCGGCGGTGGCGGACACGTAGGCGTCCAACACCTCCTCGCCCGCCGTCTCGTACGCGGAGGAGCGGGGGATCTCCCGGACGTCGCCCTCGTCGGCGACGCGCTGGATGTGCGAGGCGATCTGCGCGTCCGCGGGGGAGACGATCTGGGAGCCGTGGTCCTCGCCGCCGAGGTAGACCTTGTAGCCGTTGTCGTTCGGCGGGTTGTGGCTGGCCGTGACCATCACCCCGGCGTCGGCGCCGAGGTGCCGCACCGCGAAGGCCAGGACGGGCGTGGGCAGAAGCCGCGGGAGCAGGATCGCCCGCAGACCGGCGCCGGCGAAGATCTCGGCCGAGTCCAGGGCGAAGATACGGGAGTTGCGCCGACCGTCGTAGCCGATGACGACGGTTGGGGCGGATCCGGATGCGCGCTCCAGGAGGAACGCCGCGAAGCCGGCCGCGGCCTGGGCCACGAGCACGCGGTTCATCCGGTTGCTGCCCGCGGCGAGCTCGCCGCGCAGGCCCGCCGTCCCGAAGGCGAGTCGCGATCCGAATCGGTCGTCCAGCTCCGCGATCGCCGCCTCGTCGCCCGACCCCGCCCGGGTGATCAGGCCCGCCAGCTCGTCGCGCGTCTCCGGATCGGGGTCCTGTCGCAGCCACGCCCGCGCCTGGGCCAGGCGGTCGGCCGCGGCGCTCACAGCGCTCCGATCACGCGGGCCAGGAGGGAGGAGATCACCGGCTCGGCCTCTCGTCCGGCCTCGATCACCTCCGCGTGGCTGAGCGGCGTCTTCTGGATGCCCGCGGCGAGGTTCGTGATGAGCGAGAATCCGAGGATCTCCATGCCGGCCTCGCGCGCGGCGATGGCCTCGAGCGCGGTGGACATGCCGACGATGTGACCCCCGATCGTCTTCGCCATCTGCACCTCGGCGGGTGTCTCGTAGTGGGGCCCGCGGAACTGGCAGTACACGCCCTCGTCGAGGCTCGGATCGATCGAGCGGGCGACGTCGCGCAGACGCCGCGAGTACAGGTCGGTGAGGTCGACGAAGGTCGCACCCTCGAGCGGGGAGTCGGCGGTGAGGTTGATGTGGTCGCTGATCAGGACGGGCTGTCCGGCGCGCCAGGTCTCGCGGATGCCTCCGGCGCCGTTGGTCAGCACCATCGTGGCCGCGCCCGCGGCGGCGGCGGTGCGCACGCTGTGCACCACCCGGCGGACGCCGTGGCCCTCGTAGTAGTGGGTGCGCGCGCCGATCACCAGCACGTGCTTCCCGCCGGGGGTGCGGATGCTGCGCAGCGTCCCGACGTGGCCCTCCAGCGCGGGCCGGGAGAAGCCGGTGACCTCGGTGGCGGGGATCGTGGCGACGGTCTCGCCGATGAGCTCCGCGGCCTTGCCCCAGCCGGAGCCGAGGGTGACCGCGATGTCGTGCTTCTCGACGCCGGTCAGCCGGTGCAGGTCGGCGGCGGCCTCCGCGGCGATCGCGAAGGGGTCCGCGGCGGGGTCGTCGAGGGGGTTGTTCCAGTCAGCCATGCAATCACTTTAGGTCCCCGTGCCCGTCCGAGCGCGGTCGGGCGCGGATGAGCATGCGGGCGGGGATCGTGCGCGCCGGCGCGCAGGAGTGGGGAAGAATGGAGGCATGTCCTCGACACCCTTCGCGAACAGGCAGAGCGTCGCCGTCCTCGGCGGCGGTCCCGGCGGATATGAGGCGGCGCTGGCCGCCGCGCAGCTCGGAGCCGAGGTGACGCTGGTCGAGCGGGTCGGGGTGGGCGGATCGGCGGTCCTCACCGACGTCGTGCCGTCGAAGAGCCTCATCGCCACGGCCGACGCCGCGGTCGCCATCTCGGAGGCGACGGACCTGGGCGTGCAGTTCTACGCCAAGGGCGCCGAGGGCAAGCCCCTCAAGCCGCAGATCGCGATCAACCTCGCCGCGGTGAACAATCGGCTGCTGACCCTGGCGCGCCAGCAGTCGGACGACATGCGCTCGGCCCTGGTCGACGCCGGGGTGCGCATCCTCTCCGGCCATGGGCGACTGGACGGTCCGCGGGCGATCGTGGTGTCCACGAGCCCGGACGGCACGGACTTCGACCGCGTCGAGGCGGACACGCTCGTCGTCGCCGTCGGGGCGTCCCCACGGGAGCTCGACTCCGCCAAGCCGGACGGCGAGCGGATCCTCACGTGGACCCAGCTGTACAGCATGAAGGCGCTTCCCGAGCACCTGATCGTCGTCGGCTCCGGCGTCACAGGCGCGGAGTTCGCCTCGGCCTATATGAACCTCGGGGCCAAGGTGACGCTCGTCTCCAGCCGCGACCAGGTCCTTCCCGGCGAGGACCAGGACGCCGCGAAGGTGTTGGAGAAGGTGTTCAAGCGGGGCGGCATGCAGGTGCTGTCCAAGTCGCGTGCGGACCGGGTCGAGCGGACCGACGACGGCGTCGTGGTCACGCTCTCCGACGGTCGCGTGGTCGGGGGCAGTCACTGCCTGATGGCCGTGGGGTCGATCCCGAACACCACCGGGGTGGGGCTGGAGGAGGCGGGCGTGGAGCTCACCGAGTCCGGGCATGTCCGGGTCAACCGCGTCGCCCGCACCTCGGTCCCGAACATCTACGCCGTGGGCGACTGCACGAACTTCTTCCCGCTCGCGTCGGTCGCGTCCATGCAGGGGCGCACCGCCGTCTTCCATGCGCTCGGCGACATCGTGATCCCGCTCGAGCAGCGGAAGATCACGGCGAACATCTTCACCGCCCCCGAGATCGCGACCGTCGGCTTCTCCGAGAAGGACGTCGAGGACGGCGCCGCCGACGGGATCGCGTTCAAGCTGCCGCTGGCGGCGAACCCGCGCGCGAAGATGATGGGCATCAAAGACGGTTTCGTCAAGATCATCGCCCGCAAGGGGTCGGGCACCGTCATCGGCGGCGTGATCGTCGCGCCCAAGGCGTCCGAGCTCATCTATCCGATCGCGCTCGCCGTGGAGCGGCGCCTCAACGTCGACCAGGTCTCGCGCGTCTTCGCCGCCTACCCGTCCCTGTCGGGCAGCATCACCGACGCCACCCGGGCGATGCACCTCGTCAACATCTCGTGACGACGCCGGCCCCGTCCGCCGTTCCGGGCCCGTCCGCGGAGGCGGGGCGTCGGGCGGAGCCGATCCCGGTCGCCTGGCCGAGCGTGTGGGGGCCGGCGGCCCGTGGCCGGTCGCCGTTCCTCGTCGTCGGCGGTGCGGCGATGCTCGGCGTGTCCCTCGCGATGCTGCCGGGCGTCACGGAAGCGGGGATGGCCGCGCTCAGCCCGGTCGCGTTCGCGCTGATCGGAGCGGCGGTCCTCGTCCTGGGGCTTCGTCGCCCGTTCGGCCGCGGCGAGCCGGAGTTCGTCAACGCGGTCGTCCTGACCGAGGCGGAGCAGGCGCCCCCGGACTCGTGGGTGCACTTCCTCCGGCAGCGCCGCGTCGGGCTGCCGCTGCTGATCATGTTCTGGGTGCTCGCCCTGGTGCTGGTCGCGGCGGTGCCGGCGGCGATCTTCATCGCCCTGGGCGGCCGTGACAGCGCCTTGCTGACACTCGTCGTCACGGTGCCGATGGCCGCGCTGTTCCTCGTGGCGGCGGTGCGCAGCACCCTCGCACAGCATCGGCTCGGGTCCTTCGGGCGGCGACCCGTGGGGCTGGCCGTCGGACCGTCGGGCATCGCCCTCATCCGGCTCGGCGACCCGCTGTACGTGCCGTGGGACGCGATCTCGGAGATCACGCCGCGGCGGATCGAGTCGAGCCGTTCCCGCACCCCGCCGGCGCCACTGATCGAGCTGCGGATCGACGCGGCGCGCACCGAGGGCGAGCTGCCGGGCGTGCTGATGCTCACCCCGGCGGGACTCCGCGTCCATCCCTGGGTCGTGTGGGGCGTGCTGACCCACTACCGCGCCCGTCCCGAGGAACGGGCGGAGCTCGGCACGACCTTCGGTCAGCGCAGGCTCGTCGCCTGGAACGCCTGGGCCGGCGCTCAGGGTCGCGGGCGGCGCTGAGCCGCGCAGCCGGGGCGGGGCCCCGGCTGCGCGTCAGTCGATCGTGAGCAGACGGTGCCCGGCGGACACGGTCTCGCCGGGAGCGGCGTTGATGTTGCCGATGACCCCGTCCTTATGCGCCTGCAGGGGCTGCTCCATCTTCATCGCCTCGAGCACGACGACGAGGTCGCCCTTGACGACGGACTGACCGTCCTCGACGGCGACCTTCACGACGGTCGCCTGCATGGGAGACTTCACCGCGTCCCCGGACGCGCCCGCCGCGACGCTCGTCGCGTGGCTGCGCCGCGAGGGCGGGACCGCGGCGGGGCGGGCGCCGGCCGCGGTGGCGGCCGCGGCGGCGACGCGGTCGGGGAGGCTGACCTCCAGGCGCTTGCCGCCGACCTCGACGACGACCGTGTGGCGGGCAGGGGCGGCCGCGGGGTCGCTGAGCTCGCCGTCCCAGGCGGGGATGTCGTTGACGAACTCGGTCTCGATCCAACGCGTGTAGACGCCGAACCGGCCGTCCTCCGCCGTGAACGCGGGATCGCGCACGACCTTGCGGTGGAAGGGCAGAACGGTGGGAAGCCCCGACACCTCGAACTCGTCGAGGGCGCGGCGGGCGCGCTCCAGCGCCTCCGCACGGTCCTTGCCGGTGACGATGATCTTCGCCAGCAGCGAGTCGAACGCGCCGGAGACCTCGTCTCCCGCGGTCACGCCGGAGTCCAGGCGCACGCCCGGCCCGCCGAACGTCTTGAAGACGTGGATCGGGCCCGGCTGGGGGAGGAAGCCGCGGCCGGGGTCCTCGCCGTTGATCCGGAACTCCAGGGAGTGCCCCTGCGGCTGCGGGTCGTCGTAGTCGATGGTGCCGCCCGCCGCGATGCGGAACTGCTCGCGGACGAGGTCGATCCCGGTGATCTCCTCGGAGACGGGGTGCTCGACCTGCAGGCGGGTGTTGACCTCCAGGAACGAGACCGTGCCGTCGGCGCCGATGAGGAACTCGCACGTGCCGGCTCCGACGTAGCCGACCTCGCGGAGGATCGCCTTGGACGCCTCGTAGAGGGCCCGGTTCTGCTCGTCGGTGAGGAACGGCGCGGGAGCCTCCTCCACGAGCTTCTGGTGGCGTCGCTGCAGTGAGCAGTCCCGGGTGGAGATGACGACGACGTTGCCCTGCGCGTCGGCGAGGCACTGCGTCTCGACGTGGCGCGGCTTGTCGAGGTACTTCTCCACGAAGCACTCGCCGCGTCCGAACGCGGCCACGGCCTCGCGCGTGGCGGACTCGAACAGCTCGGCCACCTCGTCGAGCTCGCGGGCGACCTTCAGGCCCCGGCCGCCGCCGCCGTAGGCCGCCTTGATGGCGATGGGAAGGCCGTGCTCCTTCGCGAAGGCGACGACCTCCTCCGCGCTCTCGACCGGTCCCGGCGTCCCGGGGGCGAGCGGGGCGCCGACCTTCTCGGCGACGTGGCGGGCGGTGACCTTGTCGCCCAGGGCCTCGATCGCCTCGGGGGACGGGCCGATCCAGGTCAGCCCGGCGCCGATCACGGCACGGGCGAAGTCGGCGTTCTCGGCGAGGAACCCGTACCCCGGGTGCACGGCGTCGGCGCCGGCGCGCCGGGCCACGGAGAGGATCTTGTCGATCTGCAGGTAGGTCTCGGCGCTGGTGGCGCCCCCCAGGGCGTACGCCTCGTCGGCGAGCCGGGTGTGCAGCGCATCGCGGTCCTGGTCCGCGTACACGGCGACGGAGGAGAGACCGGAGTCGCGCGCAGCACGGATGATGCGGACGGCGATCTCGCCGCGGTTGGCGACGAGCACCTTGGCGATTTCAGGCATGGATGTCAGCCTAGCGAGAGCACGTCCGATATTTTTGACGACCCTCCACAAGAATCGCGCGGAGTCGTAGTCGTCTCCCTCCGAGCGTTCCGAAGGTGGGCGGTGTCAGGCCGTCCGGTTCCAGAGGTCGGTCCAGGTCACCCCGAGCTCGCCGACGAGGCGTCGCAGGGTGGACAGGGACATGCCGACGACGGTCGACGGATCGCCCTCGACCCGCTCGATGAAGGCTCCCCCGAGGCTGTCGACCGTGAAGGCGCCCGCCACGTGCAGCGGCTCCCCGGACGCGACGTACGCGGCGATCTCCTCGTCAGACACGTCGGCGGCGAAGGAGACGGACGCCTCCGCGACCGCGTGGGCCTCGACGGGATCCGCGCCGGGGCGCACACGGAAGACGCCGTGTCCCGAGTGGAGCACACCGGTGCGGCCGCGCATCCCGGCCCACCGCTCGGTGGCCGCCTCCGCGGTGTGCGGCTTGCCGTACACGCGTCCGTCGATCTCGAACATGGAGTCGCCGCCGATGACGATCCCGTCGAAGTCCGGCTGCTCCCGGCGCACGCGGGCGACGACGTCGGCGGCCTTGGCGCGCCCGAGGAGGAGGACGAGCTCGGCCGGGCTGAGCGGAGTCCCGCGGCGGGCCTCCTCGTCCGCCGCGACCGCCTCCTCGTCCACGTCCGGCGCGAGGGCGAGCGGCTCGATGCCGCTCTGGCGGAGGAGGGCGAGGCGGGCGGGGGAGGTGGAGGCGAGGCAGACGCGCATGCGACCACGCTAGCCGGGGAGCGACCACGGTGCCGGCGACGCTGCCGCGGGCCGCCGCCCGCGCGGTCGGCATGGGATCATCGGGAGGTGACTTCCGCGGACTCCGGCGACCTGCTCGACCTCGACGTGACCGGCATCGCCCACGGCGGGGTGAGCGTCGCCCGCCATGACGGGCGTGTGGTCTTCGTCGCCGACGCGATCCCGGGCGAGCGCGTGCGCGCCCGGGTGACGGACGCCTCCAAGCCGGCGTTCTGGCGGGCGGTCGCCGTGGAGGTCCCGGAGCCGTCGTCGGACCGCCGGCCGCATCTGTGGGCGGAGGCGTCGATCGACCGGGATCCGGAGGCGCGCCCGGGCGGCGCGGAGTTCGGTCACATCGTCCCGCGGCGTCAGCGCGCCCTCAAGCGCCAGGTGCTCGCCGAAGCGCTCGATCGCTTCGCGGGCGGCGGGGTCGATGCGCCCGAGGTCGCCGCCGTCTCGGACCACGACGGCGGCTGGCGGACGCGCGTCACGCTGCACGCCGACGCCGACGGCCATGTCGGGCCCTATGCCGCGCGCAGCCACCGGATCGTCCCCGTCGAGGACCTGCCGCTGGCCCGCCCGTCGATCGCCGCGGCCGCACGGACCCTGCGTGCCCGGGGCGAGGGCCGCGTCGAGCTGGTCGAGGCGTCGGACGGGCAGGTCCGGATCCTCCGGAAGGCCGCCGCCGCCCGAGAAGGGGGCGCGGGGAAGGGCGCGCGCCGTCGTGCCCCGCGCGCCCCACGTCCCGTCCCCGAGGTGCTCGTCGAACGAGCAGCGGGGCGGGAGTTCCGCGTGGACGCCGACGGCTTCTGGCAGGTGCATCCCGAGGCGGCCGACACGCTGGACGCCGCCGTCGCGGACCTGCTCGCCGACCGGGTGGACCCGGACTCCGCCCATCTCGACCTCTACGGCGGCGTCGGGCTCTTCGCCGCCACCCTCGGGCGTCTCGGCGCGAGGACGATCACGACGGTGGAGTCGAGTCCGCGCGCGATCGCGCACGCCCGCGAGAACCTCGGCGATCTCGGCGTCGAGGCGATCACCGCGCGGGTCGATCGCTTCCTCGCGGACCGTCGCCGGGACGAGGCCGCGGCGCGCGCGCACGCCGGCGGGACCGTGGTCCTGGACCCGCCCCGCTCCGGTGCCGGGCGGGCCGTGGTGGAGGACGTCGTCGCGCTCGCGCCGTCGGCGGTCGTGTACGTGGCGTGCGATCCGGTCGCCTTCGCCCGGGACCTCGGCACCTTCCGCGCGCGCGGCTACGACGTCGAGGAGCTCCGCGCGTTCGACCTGTTCCCCAACACCCACCACTTCGAGGTCGTCGCCCGCCTGGTGCCCGTCGTGGGCGCGGTCGCCTCGGTAGGCTGAAGGCATGAGCAGCGTCGCCCTGATCGACGACCACGAGTCGGTTCGTCTCGGGCTCACGGCCGCCCTCGAAGCGGCCGACTTCGAGGTCCTCTTCACGGGTGCCGGCGTCGGGGAGTACCTCGACGCCCGTCGTCGGATCGGGCTGGTGCCGGCCGACGTGGTCGTGCTGGATCTCACCCTCGGCGACGGCACGACCGTCACCGAGAACGTCACCCGCCTGGTCGCGGACGGCTCCAGCGTCGTCATCCACAGCGTGGCGGACCGGCCCGTCGCCGTCCGGGAGGCGCTCGCCGCCGGTGCCGCCGGGGTGATCAGCAAGTCCTCCCCGCTGGACGACGTCATCGCCGCCGTGCACACCGTGGCGCGCGGCGAGGCGCTGAACAACGTCGAGTGGGCGAGCGCCGTGGACGGCGACCGCGCCTTCGCCGACGCGCAGCTCTCCAGCCGGGAACGGGAGGTGCTGCGGCTGTACGCCACCGGGCTTCCGCTCAAGGTGGTCGCCGAACGGCTCGGCGTGGCGTACTCGACCGCCAAGGAGAACATCACCCGGGTGCGGGTGAAGTACGTCGAGGTCGGCCGCCCGGCGCCGACGAAGGTGGACCTGCTGCGGCGCGCGATGGAGGACGGGATCGTCACGCCGCCGCAGGAGGAAGCCCCGAGTGTCCCCTGAGCGCACGCTCCGCGAGGCGTGGGCGAACATCCCCACGCCCGGCGAGGTCGGCCGGGAGCTGGAGCGGTTCGCCGGCAGGCGGATGGAGCGGATCATCGCCATCGTCGTCGGCGTCGGCGCGCTGGCCCTGGGCACTCAGGCGCTGATCTCCGCGGTCGGCACGCTCACTCGACTCGACGCGCCGCACGTCCTCATGATGGCGCTCGTCTTCGTGCCGTGGGCGATCATGCTCGTGACGTGCGTGGTCGGCCGAGGGGTGCGGATCGCCGCGGGCGTGTTCACGGTCGCCTACGTCCTCGATCTCGTGCTGTGGCCCTTCGTCGCCGTGCGCCAGGCCGCGGACCCCGATCAGCAGCCGTGGATCTTCTTCCTCGTCAACGTCGCCGGGGTCGCGGCGGTCGTCGCCTTCCCGCTCGCGCTCCAACTCCTGTGGGCGTTGGCCGGTCCCTTCCTCTACGGCCTGGTCCGGCTCGCGCAGGGCGACTTCCAGCGGGAGTTCTGGGTCACCACTGCGTTCGACGTCTCGTTCACCCTGATCCTCGGCTGCGTGCTCGTCGCGCTCGGCTGGATGTTCCGCTCGGTCGCCACCGGGGTCGACGACGCCCGCACCAGGGCCGTGGAGTCGTACGCCTCTGCGGCGGGGACGGCCGCGGCGGAGCAGGAACGCGTGGCGGTCGCGGCCCTCATGCACGACAGCGTGCTCGCCGCCCTCATCGCCGCCGAGCGGGCCAGGACGGAGCGCGAGCGCGACCTCGCCGTCGCGATGGCGAGGGAGGCGCTGACCCGCCTGGCCAATGCGGAGGCCGCCAGCCTGCAGGAGGGCAGCGAGGAGCCGGTGGCGATCGAGCGGATCGCGGAGGACCTCGAACGCGCCGTCGCCGAGCTCGACACCACCGCCGTGCTGGATCGCTTCGGGCACGGATCCGTGCCCGATCGGGTGGCGCGCGCCGTGGCCCTCGCCGCTCGCCAGGCGATCGGGAACGCGGTGGCCCACGCGGGCGGCCGGGGTCTCACGATCGTGGTGGAGGGACACGGGGACACCGGCCTCACGATCAAGGTCAGCGACACGGGCAACGGTTTCGACCCCGGGCAGGTGAAGGCGGATCGCCTGGGGATCCGCGCCTCGATCCTCGCCCGCATGGCCGCGGTCGGGGGCACGGCGACGATCGAGTCGGACCGGCGTGGAACCACCGTGACGCTGGGGTGGTCCGAGTCATGAGGCTCACCGTCCGCAACGTCGCGACCGCGCTGGCCCTCGGGTTCGCCCTGTACTTCGCGTCCCGCGCGCTGTGGTGGACCACGCCGCCGGCGAACCCGCAGCTGCTCGTCGTGGCGATCGCGGCATTCCTGCTGGTCGTGGTCACCATCGTGATGGTGGGGGCGCGGACGCGCCTGCGCATGCCGCTGTGGGCGGCACTCGTCGCCCTGGGCGCCGGGGTCGGCATCCCGATCGCCGTCAACCTCGCCCTGACGCAGGATGCCCTGCGCGCGCCGTACGCGACGTGGTACATCGGCGGCGTCGGCGTCATCGGGGTCATCTGCGTGGTGCGCCGCCGGAGCCTGTTCGGCTGGCTGGCGCTCGTCGCGCTGGCCGCCTCGACCTCCGCCTGGCTCGGCGTGGGGGACGCGCTGGCCCTGGGACTGGTCGGCTCCGCGGTCTGGATGGTGATCGCGCAGCTGCTCGTGGCGTTCTGGGGGCGGGCCGTCCGGGACACCGACCGTCTGGCGAGCATCCAGCAGGCGGCCTCCGCCTGGCAGGCGACACAGGCGGTGCGGCAGCGCGCCCGGCGTGAACGCGTGCAGTACGCGCTGGCCGTGGCGGGTCCGAGTCTCGCCCGGGTGATCGAGAGTCGCGGCGACCTCTCCGAGGACGAGCGCGTCGAGGCGCGCTTGGCGGAGGGGCGCCTGCGCGACGAGATCCGCGGCGCCAACCTGCTGAACGAGGAGGCGCGCGCCTCGATCGCCGCCGCCCGTCGGCGCGGGGCGACGGTGACGGTGTTCGACGAGGGCGGTCTGGACGGGCTGGACGAGGCTGCGCGGGATCGCATCCGCGCGGAGCTCGCCGCCGTGCTGCGCGACGCCGATTCGGCGCGCCTCATCATCCGTGCGGCGCGCGACGCGGAGGTGGCGGTGACCGTCGTGGGACGCTCGGCCGCCGGTGCGTCGTCCGACGAGGACTCGGTCGAGCTGTGGCGGGAGATCCGTCGGACCGTGGACGGATCACGCGACGAGCGGACGTGAGTCAGAAGGAGGCGAGGGGCGGCGAAGCCGCCCGCCCCTCGCCAGATGCGGAGCGGTTACCCGAAAACCGTCCGCGGAAGGCCGGTGATCGTCCGTCTACCCTGTGGCGGAGGACCGGCCGAACGCGAAGCGTTGCAAGAACAGTCTTCCGGGGCGCAAGAGGAATGTCTGTAGGTATTTTGGGGGACAAAGCCGACGCGCCCTGGCGGAGCAGCCGCGGTGGATGAGAATGGACCCATGAGCGAGCCCGGACCTCGTCGAGGAACGAACCTTCCGCGGATGGGCGACTTCAACCAGTCGGTGGTGCTCGAAGCCGTCCGCCGCTCCGGCGCGGGGCTGAGCCGGAGCGAGATCGCGGAGGTGACCGGACTCTCGGCCCAGGCGGTCACGAACATCGCTCGCCGCCTGCTGGAGGAGGGGCTCGTCCTCGAGGCCGGGCGGACGATCCGCGGGCCGGGCAAGCCCCGCACCCTGCTCAAGCTCAACGCGGCGCGCGAGCTCGCCGTCGGCGTGCATCTGGATCCGTCGGTCACGACCGTGGTCATCCTTGACCTCGCGGGCGACGTCGTCGCGCACGCCCGTGAGCGCACCGCCGTGGGCGCGCCCTCCGCGGTGATCGACGCGATCGCCGACGCGATCGAGCGGCTGATCGGGTCCTCCGGCGTCGACCGCGAACGCATCGTCGGCGTCGGCGTGGCGGCCCCGGGGCCTCTCGACACGGCGGGCACCATCATCGATCCGCCCAAGCTCGACGGCTGGCACCGGGTGGCGCTGCGGGACGAGCTGCGCGCGGCCACGGCGATGCCTCTGCTGCTGGACAAGGACACCACGGCCTCCGCCGTCGCCGAACTGTGGCGCGGGGGCGAGCGCACCGCGTCGTCGTTCCTGTTCGTGTATCTCGGGACGGGGATCGGTGCGGGACTCGTGATGGGGCACGAGGTCGTGCGCGGCGTCTCCGGGAACGCCGGGGAGATCGGGCACATCATGGTCGACCCCGACGGTCCGGTGTGCACGTGCGGCGCGCGCGGCTGCGTCGCGGTCGTCTGCACGCCTCAGGCGATCGTCGAACGGGCGGAGCGAGAGGGGGTGCTCGGGGCGGGGGACGAGACCCCCGACGCGCGCTTCACGAGCCTGTGCGACCGTGCGCGCACGGGGGACGAAGGGGCAGTCCGCGTCCTGGAGACGGCGGCCGAGCACCTGTCGCGGGCGATCTCGGTGCTGACGAACATGCTCGACGTCGACCGGGTCGTGCTCGGCGGCCCGTCCTGGTCCCGGCTGGAGTCCGTGTATCTTCGCGTGCTGCCCGGCCTGCTCGCCGCCCAGAGCGCGACGGCGGCCATGCGGACCCTTCCCGTGACGGGTGCGGTCGCGGGGGAGGACGTCGCCGCCGTCGGCGCGGCGTGCCTGGTTCTCGATGCCGTGCACTCGCCGCACGCGGCCACGCTGTACCTGCCGGCGGGCGACCCGGCGTGGGCGCACGGGCGCGGGAGCGGCTTGCCGGCTTAACTACAATCGATGTAGTATCTCTGCATCCGTGGGGATGGTCACTGGGGGACGGCTCCGCGGGTGCGTCGCGCACGCGAACGGGGTCGGGACGGGGGCTGCCCGGCCCCGAAGCGCGTCGACGCGACCGGATCGGCCGGTTCCGGGGGACGACCGACGGCAGGCGTCGGAGCCCTCAGCCGGAGAACCGACCCCAGGGGATGTCCCGCCGCAGCGGCGCGCGCAGTGCGCGCTGGGTTCGCATCCACGCCGATACGGGAGGGTCGACGGTCACGGCCGCCTCTTCTTCGGCGGTGTAGGCCGCCGAGAGCACGGCGATCAGCGCGGCCAGCTCCTCTTCGCTCGCCGCGCCCCGCACCACCTGGATCTCCACCGGCGCGTCCCGGTCCTCCGCCGCGGTCACAGCGGGATGTTCCCGTGCTTCTTCGGCGGCAGCTCCGCGCGCTTGCCGCGGAGCGCCCGCAGGGCCTTGGCGATGGAGACCCGGGTGTTGGCGGGCTCGATGATGCCGTCGATCTCGCCCCGCTCGGCGGCGAGGAAGGGAGACGTCACGTTGTAGGTGTACTCGTTGGCGAGCCGGGTGCGCACGGCGGCGACGTCCTCGCCGGCCTCCTCGGCCTTCTTGATCTCCCCGCGATAGAGGATGTTGACGGCGCCCTGGCCGCCCATGACCGCGATCTCGGCGGTCGGCCAGGCCAGGTTCACGTCCGCGCCCAACTGCTTGGAGCCCATCACGATGTAGGCGCCGCCATAGGCCTTGCGCAGGATCACGGTGACGAGCGGCACGGTGGCCTCGGCGTAGGCGTAGATGAGCTTCGCGCCGCGGCGGATCACGCCGGTCCACTCCTGGTCGGTGCCGGGGAGGTAGCCGGGGACGTCGACGAGAGTGACGATCGGGATCGAGAACGCGTCGCAGAACCGCACGAAGCGGCTGGCCTTCTCGCCGGCCTCGATGTTCAGGGTGCCCGCCATCTGCGACGGCTGGTTGGCGATGATGCCGACCGAGCGCCCTTCGACGCGGCCGAAGCCGATCACGATGTTCGGGGCGAAGAGCGGCTGCACCTCGAGGAAGTCGCCGTCGTCCACGACGTGCTCGATGACGGTGTGGATGTCGTAGGGCTGGTTCGGCGAGTCCGGGATCAGCGTGTTGAGCGTGCGGTCCGCGTCCGTCGTCTCGAACGCGAACGCGCTCGCGTACGAGGGCAGCTCCGCCATGTTGTTGTCGGGCAGGTAGCTCAGGAGCGTGCGGGCGTAGTCGATCGCGTCGTCCTCGTCCTCGGCGAGGTAGTGCGCGACGCCCGAGCGGGTGTTGTGCGTCAGGGCGCCGCCGAGCTCCTCCATCCCGACGTCCTCGCCGGTGACGGTCTTGATGACGTCCGGGCCCGTGACGAACATCTGGCTGGTCTTGTCGACCATGATGACGAAGTCGGTCAGCGCCGGGCCGTACACGGCGCCGCCGGCGGCCGGACCCATGATGATCGAGATCTGGGGGACCACCCCGGAGGAGCGGGTGTTCAGACGGAAGATCTCGCCGTACTTGCTCAGCGCGAGCACGCCCTCCTGGATGCGGGCGCCGCCCGAGTCGAGGATCCCGATGATGGGGATGCCGCTGCGGAGGGCGAACTCCATGATCTTGATGATCTTGTCGCCGGACACCTCGCCCAGGGAGCCGCCGAAGGTCGTGAAGTCCTGGGAGTACACCGCGACGGTGCGGCCGTGGATGGTGCCCACGCCGGTGACCACGGAGTCGCCGTACGGGCGGTTGCGGTCCATGCCGAAAGCGGTGGTGCGATGGCGCACGTACTCGTCGAACTCGACGAAGCTTCCGGTGTCGACGAGCAGCTCGATGCGCTCGCGGGCGGTCATCTTGCCCTTGGCGTGCTGCTTCTCCTTCGCCTTCGCCTCGGCGGCGACGACGGCCTCGTCGTAGCGCGCGTGCAGGTCGGCGATCTTGCCGGCGGTGGTGGAGAGGTCAGGCGTATCCGTCACGGGTTCCACCCTAGCGGCGGGGTGTCCGCAGACGTTGGACGCCTCGCACAACGCGACGGCCGATCCGCTGTTCTTTCCGTACTGTCGCCGAGACCCCCTTGCGCCGCCGAGACCCCCTCGCAGATACGTAGATGCGAGGGGGTTCGGGCGACAGGAGGGGGTCTCGGGGGCGCCTCGGCGGATCGATAGGGTGACGGCATGGACTTCGCCCACACCCGCGCGGCGGCGTCGCGCCTCGACGTGCTCGACGCCACCGGATCCACCAACGCCGATCTGCGCGCACACGCCGCCGACGCCGCGGGGTGGCCGCACCTCTCCGTGCTGCTGACGCAGGACCAGCGCGCGGGCCGAGGACGCCTCGACCGCAGCTGGGTGGCCCCGGCGGGGTCGGCGCTGGCCGTCTCGGTGCTGCTGCGGATCCCGGCCATCCCCGCGGCGGAGCGCGGGTGGATCCCGCTGGCGGCGGGAGCGGCGATGACGGATGCGGTCGCCGCGCAGCTGCCGGGCCGCACGGTGGGGGTCAAGTGGCCCAACGACGTGCTCGTGGGCGCCGCGGGCTCCGGAGACGGCACCCGGCCGCCGCGGAAGATCTGCGGCGTGCTCGCCGAGGCCGTGGGGACGGACACGGTGATCGTCGGCACCGGCGTCAACACCGCCATGACCCCGGAGCAGCTCCCGGTCGACACCGCCACCTCCTTCGCGGTCGAGGGGACGGAGTGCGACGTCGACCTCCTCGTCGCGGGGTACCTGGCGCGACTGGACCGTCATCTCACGGCGTTGGCGGAACACGGCGCCGACGCGGGCGGTGTGCGCGCCGCGGTGGCGGCCCGCTGCCTGACCCTCGGCCAGGCGGTGCGCGTGGAGCTCCCGGACGGATCGACCCTTCGCGGCGTCGCGACGGGCCTTGCGGGCGACGGGTGCCTGGAGGTGCGCGCGGAGGACGGAACAGGACACCGCGTCGCCGCGGGAGACATCGTCCACCTGCGCACCGTGTGACCGCCGCGTCGCCGGGGAGCGAGGGACACACCGCGCGGCTGCCCGCCTCACCGGGGCAGGGCGACAGAATGGAGCCATGACGCAACCGGTGGGGCTCGGCGGGCGGCCGATGACGCCGCCGCCCGGGGTGCCCACCGAGGAGCGCCTCATCGCGCGGTTCCACGGACATGCCCGTCACCTCTTCTGGTCCGCCCTCGTGCTGATCGTCGTCGCGGGTGCCACGGCGTACCTCCTCGGCAACCTGCCGGCTCCCCTCCAGGACTGGATGCTGCTGGCGGCGGCCGGTCTCGTCGTCGTGCTTCTCGTGGTCGTTCCGTACTTCGTGTGGCTCTCCCACGGGTACACGATCACGACGCGCCGGGTCATCGCCCGCCGTGGCATCGGCGCGCGGCACAGCCAGGAGATGTCCCACGCCCGCGGGTACACGATCCAGGTCCGCCGCGGAGTGCTCCAGCGGATGGCGGGGGCCGGGACCATCACGCTCTCGAACGGCGTCGACGCTCCGCTGCGGCTCGTCGGCGTGCCCGACGTCGCGCTCGTGCACGAGACGCTGGCCGACCAGGTCGAGGTGGGACAGATCCTCGCGCACCGGGACGCGCAGGCGACCGGCCAGCTCGACGACTGACACGCGCTCCGGCGATCGGCCGGCTCTCGACCACGGGCACTGCGGCGGTGCTCCCCGCCGGAGTGCGCGAGAATGGAGAGGGCGGGCGTCGCGGTCGGCGGCGCCGATGACGAAGGGCCGGTGTGTATGGCGGTGCGCGTAGGTGTGATCGGCGGAGGCCAGCTGGCCCGCATGATGATCGCCCCGGCGGTCGAGCTCGGCCTGGACATCCGCGTCCTCGCCGAGGACCACGGCATGGCGGCGCAGCTGGCGGCCACGCAGGTCGGCGACTACCGGGACGCCGAGACCGTGCGCCGGTTCGCCCGTGAGGTCGACGTGGTCACCTTCGATCACGAGCACGTGCCCCAGGAGGTGCTGCGCCTCCTCCAGGCCGACGGCGTGGAGGTCCATCCCGGCCCGGATGCTCTTCAGTTCGCGCAGGACAAGCTGGCGATGCGCGCCCGGCTCGAGGAGCTCGGCGTGCCTCAGCCGGACTGGGCGCGCGTGGAGGACGAGGCCGCCCTCCAGGCCTTCCTGGACGACCACGGCGGTCGCGCGGTCGTGAAGACTCCGCGCGGCGGATACGACGGCAAGGGCGTGCGCGTCGTCTCGCGGGCCGAGGAGGCGGCCGACTGGTTCGCCGCCACCGCGGACGGGGACGCGCTGCTGGCCGAGGAGCTGGTGCCGTTCGTGCGCGAGCTCGCGCAGCAGGTGGCCCGGCGTCCGTCCGGAGATGCGGTCGTGTACCCCGTGGTGGAGACGGTCCAGCGCGACGGCGTGTGCGCCGAGGTGATCGCGCCGGCCCCTGACGCGAGCGAGAAGCTCGTCGAGGTGGCAGCCCGCATCGGCGTGCGCATCGCCGAGGGGCTGGGGGTCACCGGGATGCTCGCCGTCGAGCTGTTCGAGACCGACGACGAGCGGATCCTGGTGAACGAACTGGCGATGCGTCCCCACAACAGCGGCCACTGGAGCCAGGACGGCGCGATCACGGGTCAGTTCGAGCAGCACCTTCGCGCGGTCGCCGATCTGCCGCTGGGCGATCCGTCGCCGCGGGCGACGTGGGCCGTGATGGTGAACATCCTCGGCGGGCCCGCGGATGCGGCGATGACGGACCGACTCCCCGCCGCGCTCGCCGCGCATCCGTCCGCCAAGGTGCATACCTATGCCAAGGCTCCGCGCCCCGGTCGCAAGGTCGGCCACGTCAACGTCACGGGCGACGACCTCGACGACGCGGTGTACGAGGCGCGGTCAACGGCGGCGCGGTTCGCCTGATCGGGCGCACAAGAGGTGATCACCAGCATGACGGTGATCGCGCGCCGCATCGGCGATCTCCCAGCACCCGCCCGTACCCTGTTGTGGTGACTGGGACACTGCACTCCGCCGCCGCGCCCCTGGTCGGGGTCGTCATGGGCTCCGACTCGGACTGGCGCGTGATGAGCGACGCCTCGCAGGCGCTCACGGACTTCGGGATCGCCCACGAGGTCGAGGTCGTCTCCGCCCACCGGACGCCCGACAAGCTGGTGCGGTACGGCCGTGAGGCGCGCGAACGCGGGCTGCGGGTCATCATCGCGGGGGCCGGAGGAGCCGCGCACCTGCCGGGCATGCTCGCGTCGGTCACCGCGCTGCCGGTGGTCGGCGTCCCGGTGCCGCTCGCCTACCTGGACGGGATGGACTCCCTGCTCTCGATCGTGCAGATGCCGGCGGGGATCCCCGTCGCCACGGTCTCCATCGGCGGTGCGCGCAACGCCGGTCTGCTCGCCGCGCGGATCCTCGGCGCGTCCGACCCCGCACTGGCGGATCGCGTCGAAGCGTACGCGCGTGAGCTCGAAGGCGTCGTCGAGGAGAAGAACCAGCGGTTGAAGGACTCGCTGTGACCGTGTTGCGCGAACCGCTGGCGCCGGCTCGCGCCGCGCAGCGCACCCGGGTCATCGAGACCAAGCCGATGCGCCGGCCGGACACCTCGTCTCCGGCCGCGATGACCACGCGGGGCTGGTGGCTCGTCCTGTTGAACGTCCTGGTGCCGGGGTCGGCGCAGGTGCTCGCGGGCAACCGTCGGCTGGGCCGCTTCGGTCTGGGCGCCACCCTGGCGCTGTGGACCGGGCTTGTCGTGACGCTGCTGTTCGGGCTGCTCTGGCGGCAGGGGCTGCTGTGGCTCACCGTGGGCGGCGGCTGGATCTCCTGGCTCGTGCTGACCCTCGTGCAGGTCGCCTTGATCGGATACGCCCTGCTGTGGGTCGTGCTCACGTTCGACACGCTGCGACTCGTGCGTCTCGTCCGGGTCAAGCCGTACGCGAGGATCGCGCTGCCGATGGTGGCGGTGCTCGTGCTGGGACTGCTCGGCGGGGGAGCGGCGTACGCCGCCAACATCGTCGGCACGAGCCGCGGCGCGATCACGACGCTGTTCGGCGGGGGAGGGCCGAGCCTTCCCCCGAGCGACGGTTACTACAACATCCTCCTCCTCGGTGCCGACAGCGGCGACGGGCGGGACTCGATGCGCTTCGACAGCATCTCGGTGGTGTCGGTCAACGCGGAATCCGGTGCCGTGACGATCACCGGCATCCCCCGGGACATGCCGAACGTGCCCTTCGCCGAAGGACCGATGCAGGAGCAGTACCCGGACGGCTTCCAGGAGCACGACGACGAGGAGTGCGGCTGGGGCGCCGGGATCAACCAGCTGACGAACGCGGTGGAGCAGTGCAGCGACGGCGCGGCGCTGTATCCGGACGCGGAGGCGCAGGACTCGAGCCCCGCGATCGAGGCGACCAAGGACGCGGCCGAGGGCGTCCTGGGGATCCAGATCCCGTACTACGTCTTCATCGACATGAACCACTTCGCCGCCCTGATCGACGCGCTCGGCGGCGTGGAGATCACGGTCGCCGAACGGCTGCCCAAGGGCGGCGGGCCCTCCTACGACGGCGAGCCCGCGGAGGACTGGGCGATCGGGTGGATCGAGCCGGGAACCCAGCGCATGGACGGCGACACCGCTCAGTGGTACGCGCGGTCGCGGTACACCACGAGCGACTTCGATCGGATGAAGCGGCAGCGTCAGCTGCAGGAGGCGATCCTCGGCCAGTTCTCTCCGCAGAATGTGTTGAGTCGGTTCACCGAGGTCGCACAGGCGGGCACCGACATGGTGCGCACCGACCTGCCCCAGGACAAGCTCCCGGAGTTCTTCGACCTGGTCCTGAAGGCCAAGGAGCAGCCGGTCACCACGATCGAGCTGACGCCGGAGAACGGCGTCGACGAGTGGGAGCCGGACTGGGAGCAGGTGCGGCAGATGGTGCAGAACGCGCTGCACCCGCCCACCGAGGCTCCGGAGGACGGGTCCGCCCCTTCCGAGGGCTGATCAGCGCCGCGTGAGGACGGCTTGGCGTCGCCGGAGCGCGGCGCCGACCGACGGCTGAGCGGCGCCGCAGAGCTGAGCGCCCCCTCGAAGCCGTGCGCCTCGCGACGCCCGCTCCCTCGCCTCTCACCGGCGCCCGCTGAGACAGCGAGCGGGCACAGAGGAGGAAGCCTGGGCGGCAGGGGTGTGAGGGGAGGGGAGCCTCCACCGCCCAGGCGGTCTCGGACGGCCTCACCGGGCCGACGACGAGACCCCTCAGGCGCGCTTGCGGCGAACCCCAGCCGCCACCAGCACGCCACCGGCGGCGACGCCCAGGGCGCCTCCGCCGACGATCCACGGCGAGATGTCCCCGCCCGTCACCGCGAGACCGGCGTCCCCAGACGTCGCCTCGGAGCTTCCGGCGCCGACCGACGGATCGTGATCGCAGCTCGACGCCGCGTCCGTTCCGCTCTGCACCGTGATCGTCGCTGTGTACGAGCGCTCCGCGCCCGCGAACGTCACCGCATACGCTCCCTGGCCATCGGCCGGCGGGATGAACGTCAGCACCAGGCTCCCGTCCTCCATCGCGGTGTTGCCGGAGTACTGCGCGGTCTCGGCCGACGCGCCGGCGATCGTGATCCCGACGACCTCACCGGGCACGAAGTACCCGGCGCCGAACGACACCGTCGAGACGTTGCAGACGTCGATGATCGGTCCGTCGACGGCCACCGAGGGCGGTCCGACGTACGGATCCGCGGCGAACGAGGCGGCGGGCGCAGCGAAGACGAGCGCACCCGCGGCCAGAGTGATGGCAGCAGCCTTCTTGAGCATGTTTCTCCCCCAGTGAGATTCACGCGGAATCGATCGGCATCACTCCCCAGCGATGATCGATCGTCGGGTGCCCCGTACGCCCCCATAGCGCGCGGACCACCCGGTATCCCCAGTTGTTGCTCAGAACACTACCCCATCAGAGGGCGATCCGTCACCGATCGCACACGATGGGTTTCACCGATGTGACGATCGGACCCGCCATCGGAGTGTGGCGGACATCGGTGAGCCGCCGGCCTGCGCCCTCCCCGGTGAAGTCCACCGTGATGGTGGTCGACTCTCCCGGAGCCAGGCGCACGGAGTGCTGGATCACCGGTCGTCGTTCGAGGGTCGCCGTCTGCACGGAGCCCTTCTCGCCGTCGCGGTCGTAGCGGGCCGGGAGCGCGCCCTGCGGGCCGTAGACGGCCACGAGGGTCTCCGTGGAGCCCGGCGGGACGCCGAAGGCTCCTCCCGCCGTGACGTACGGCGGGAGGGTCTCGGCGGCGTCCGCGGGGGCCGCGTTGGTCCAGGTCGTGCTCACCCTCGTCGTGGGCTGGCCGTCGCAGACGCCATACGAGACCGCGACCTGGGCCTTCGCGTAGAAGTCCATCTTCGCGCCGGTCATGTCGTTGAGGAGGACGCCCACGGTGGCGGTGTCGGTGCCGTCGGCCGGGACCCCGCCACCGAGCGTCGAAGCCGCGAGGATCTCCTCCTCCTCGGGGTGCGCGCTCCAGATCCGGATGCGGTGCTCGTCCGCCGCGTCGGCCAGGGCGCTGATCAGCGCACGCGGGGGCGCGCCGAGCGCCGCCGAGAACAGCGAGCCCGCGACCTGGGCGAAGACCTGGTCCTGCGCGGCGGGGTCAGGGACGCTCTGATAGATCCCGGACAGCAGCAGCTCGCGGGCCGGCTCGGCGTCCAGCGTCACCGGCCCGGCCTGGACCGGTCCGGTCGCCTCGAGCAGGTGGGCGGCGACCACCGCGTCCACCGCGAGCACGCCGTCCACGGGGCCGCCGAAGCGTTGCGTCCACATCTCGGCGATCACCGGACCGGCCTCGCGGAAGTCGGGGATGCTCGTGGCGTTCTGGATGAAGCGGCCTGGCCGGTCCTCGAACAGGGCGACCACGGGCTCCGACAGGGGAAGTGAGGACGCCAGCGCGCGGAAGTCCGCCGCGGACGCCTGCCCGACGAGCCCGATCCGCCCGCCCTCCGCGCGGACGACGGCCAGGGCGCCGACGATCCCGCCGGACGAGCGCAGCTCGGCGTTGTTCTGCATTGCCACCACGTACGTGCGCGGTCCGGACCCGCCGAGCATCGAGGGCAGCAGCTGCGCGGCGCCGTGCAGCGCGCCGACGACGGTCGTCGCGTCGTCCATCGTGCCGCGCAGCTCGCGGACGGCGTCGGCGAGCGCCGGAAGCGTCGCCTCGGCGTCGATGCGGGCGGCGCGGGCGGAGGCGTCCCCGAGCGCGGCCGAGGCCTGGCCCAGCGGCGCCTCGACCTGGGTGAACGGCGCGAGGTCGATCGCGCCTCCCGACAGGCCCAGCGCGCTGAGATCCACGTCGCCGAGGACCGAGACGACAGGCCCGAGCGCGTCCTCGGACACGTCGTCGGCGATCTCGGACACCTCGCGCACGGCGGTGAGGTTCGGTCCGAGCCAGGGGACGACCTCGAAGGCGCGCCACACCGGGTCCGAGGTGAGACCGCGCGCCGATGCCGCGTGGTCGGCGATGCGGTGGGAGAGCGTGTCCGCGCGGTCCAGCTCGCCCTTCGCGATCGCGGCCTTCAGCGCGGAGGCGTTGGCGGCCACCTGCGACAGGTCGTTCGCAGCGCCGAGGCCGCGCACGACCAGCCACCCGATCGCGAGGAGAAGTGCGACGGCCAGGACGCCGACCGTCGTGCCGATCCATCGCCGTCGAACCGGAAGCCGCCCATCGCTCATGGGAAGCATTCAAGCATGAGCGGATGAGGGACCGTACGGCCTCGGCCCGGGACGTGCCTCGGCGGATTCCGAGGGCCGCCGCAGTAGGCTCGCGCTATGGCTCAGCTTCGTGTCGTCCTGGATCAGCTCGGCGCCGACGGGGCCGCCGACCTGTCCGAGGCCTCGACCGCGCTCGTGGCGGGCCTGATCGAGACCGCACCCCGGGGCTGTACCGTCGAGGCGATCGTGCCGGCGGGCGTGGAAGGGGTCCCGGAGGGCGTCGCTTCGGTGCGGCGACTGCCGCTCGCCCGCCGGGAGCTGACGGCCGCATGGCAGATGGGGCTTGCCCCGCGCGTAGGCGGCGGGATGATCCACGCGATGACGCTGCTCGCGCCCCTCGTCCGTCATGATCGCCTCAACGATCACGATCAGACCGTGCCGACGCTGTGGGATCTGCGCCCCTGGGACGCGCCGGAGACGCTGCCGCGGGCGGTCGTGCTCTCGCAGCGCGCGCTGCTGCGCCGAGCGGTGCGCCACGCGGACGCGGTCGTCGTGCCCACGCACGCGGTGGCGGCGCGGCTGGCGGAGATCGCGGCGCTCGGCGACCGCATCCGCGTCATCGCCGGAGCCCCGTCGCCGCAGGTCGCGGTCCCCTCGGACGCGGCGACGCGCCGTTCTGCGGCCGGCCTGCCGGACGACTACGTCGTGCTGGCCGGTGCAGGGGAGGACCTGCTGCCGGGCCTGCGCGCGGCGGCGGTGCTGCGCCGCGCGGTCGTCGTCCTCGATGCGGCCGACGGGGGCGAGGCGGGGATCATCGATCTTGCCGAGTCCGCAGGACTGCCCGCCGCACGGGTGCACGTGCGGGAGCGGTCGTCTCCCGCCGACCGTGCTGCGGTCCTCGACGGCGCGGGCGCCTTCGTCTGTCTCGATCCGCACGCGTCCTGGCCCTGGCGTCTGCTGGAGGCCATGGCGCTGCGCGCCCCGGTCGTCGCGCTCGACACCGGGGTGCACCGCGACGTGATCGCCGACGGCGGCCTCCTCGTGCCCGCGGAAGAGATCGCGGACGCGCTCGCGGAGGCGGTCGACGCGGGCGGGGAGCGCCTCCGGGTCATCGCCGGTGACCGCGCGCGCGCCTTCAGCTGGAGCGGCGCGTCCGCACAGGTGTGGGCGCTGCACGCCGAGCTCTGACGGCGCGCCTCCCGCGGGCGCCTCTAGGCGCGCATGATCTCGACGGCCTCCTTGCTGGGGCCGTCGAAGCGCACCTTGCCGTCGCGCAGGAGGACGCCGCGCGCGCAGAGGTCGGAGACCATGTCCAGGTCGTGGCTCACCACGACGAGGGTCTTGCCCTGGTCGTGCAGCTCGCGGATGCGCGCGAGGCACTTCTGCTGGAACGGCTCATCGCCGACGGAGAGGATCTCGTCGATGAGCAGGATGTCGACCTCGGTGTGGATCGCGACGGAGAACGCCAGGCGCAGGAACATCCCGGAGGAGTAGTGCTTGACCTCGGTGTCGATGAACTTCTCGATCTCGCTGAACTCCACGATGGCGTCGAAGCGATCCTCGATCTCCTTCTTCGTCATCCCCAGGATGGCGGCGTTGAGGAAGATGTTCTCCCGTCCGGAGAGGTCGGGATGGAACCCGGCGCCAACCTCGATGAGACCGGCGACCCGTCCCCGGGTGAGCACACGCCCCTGATCGGGCTGCAGCACGCCGGAGATCAGCTTCAGCATCGTCGACTTGCCCGAGCCGTTGTAGCCCAGCAGCGCGACGGACTCTCCCTGGTCGATCGAGAACGAGACGCCGTCGAGCGCCTGGAAGTCGGTGGTGAGCTTCTTGCGCCGCATGGCCGCGACGAAGGTCTCCTTGATCGAGTGCGTGTGGCGCAGCTTGAAGTGCTTGTGGACGTCGTCCACCACGATCCGGGTCGTGTCCGTGGCGGCGTGCGTCACATCAGAGGTCCTGTGCAAAACGACCCTCCAGTCGCCGGAAGACGAGCTCGCCGAGGACGACGATGATCAGGGACACGCCCAGGGCGATGCCGGCGTGCATCCACAGGTCGGGGAACACGGTGCCCTCGCCGGGGTCGAGCGGCTGCCAGATGCCGTAGTGGAACAGCTCGACGGCCGCGGTGATCGGGTTCAGCGCATAGAGCTGGAAGACCGTCTCGGGGACCTGCGACTGCACCATCTGCCACTGATACATGACCGGCGACGCCCACACCGAGATCATCACGATGATCTCCACGAAGCTCTGGGCGTCCCGGAACGTCACATTGATCGCCCCGAAGAGCATGCCCAGCCCGGTGGCGAGCAGGGCGATGATCACCAGGCCCAGCAGGAGCGCCGCGAGGTGCAGGAGCGAGGGAGTCCAGCCGAAGAACAGCGCGATGACGATGACGACGATGATCTGAGGGACCGTGTTGACCGCGGCGACGAAGGTGCTCGCCACGGGGAACATCTGCCGCGGGAAGTAGATCTTCTTGATCAGGGCCGCGTTGTCGACGAGGGAACGGGTCCCGTTGGCGAAGGACTCGTTGAAGAACGTCACCGCGGTGATGCCGGACAGCAGATAGATGGGGTAGTAGTCGATCGACCTGTTCAGCCCCATGAAGACGCCCAGGGCGAAGAAGAAGACGAGGAACTGGATGAGCGGCTTGACGTAGGACCACAACCACCCCAGGACGGATCCGCGATAGCGGATGCCGACCTCCTTCTTCACGATCAGGCTGAGCAGGTAGCGTCGACGGAACACGTCGAAGAAGCCGCCGCTGGCGCCGGGCGCGATGAGGCGGTCCGCGGCTGCGGCAGAGGGCTGCGACACGACGGTTCTCACTTCCATACGGGTCTCTTCGGGCGAGATCCCCACCCATCCTAGGGTGTCGGGTCCGTCCGGCACGGTCCGACGCCGACGCGCCGACGCGCTCGTGTCGGGATGCACGGTGTCGGTGTCCCGCGTGGCTAGCATGACCGCAACGGGTGCACTCACCGGCGAGGCATCCCGTCCACCGTCGCGCCGATGAGGGCGCGCTGACAGGGCAGAAGGCGACATGCGGACACAGGTCGGCGACGCGCGTGCTTGGGTCACCCGGCGGATCACCTTCCCCTACGGCTCGAACAGCCTCAACCTGTTCCGGCTGATCCTGGCCTTCCTCGTCCTGTGGGTGCACAGCTACGCGGTCCTGGGGGTGCCGGACGCGCCCGCGATCGCCGGCGTGAGCCTGGGCACCTGGGCGGTGTACGCCTTCTTCCTGATCAGCGGCGTCCTCATCACCCGCTCGCGGCTGGGCACGACGGCGTGAGCCTACCTCGTCCACCGGGTGGCGCGGATCATGCCCGGGTTCCTCGTGTGCCTGGTCGTCACCGCGTTCGTGTTCGCACCGGTCGCGCTGCTGATCTCGCGGGGATCCCTGGAGGGGTTCCTGGACGAGGGCCCCACTCCCGTGCAGTACGTGTGGAGCGATCTGTTCCTCCGGATGAACACGTATCAGATCGGTCAGACCCTCGCCGACGTCCCGTACCCGCACGTCTGGAACGGCTCGCTCTGGTCCCTGTCCTATGGGTTCGACATCTACGCATGGCCGGTGCAACAGCTCGCCGTCACGGTGGGCGGTCCCTCGACGAACCTGTTCGTCCTCATCCTCGTGTGCACCGCGGTGACGTTCGCACTGGCGTGGGCGAGCTGGCTGTTCGTGGAGCGACCGGTCATACGCCGGGTGCGACGGGCGACGGCGGCCGCGGCACCGCCGGTCCCGCCCGGACCGGCGACGAGGCGGTCGTCGTCGGCTGAGCCCGAGGCGGTCGGATTCCGCGGGTAGGCTCGTGAGGGCAATCCGACGGACATGAGGGGAACGGGCAGGCATGACCTCGACGCGCGGCTGGATCGTCCTCGCGGCCTACCAACCGGCGCCTGATCTCTTCGCTCGCCAGCTGCGCAGCATCCAGGAGCAGACGCTGCGCGAGTGGACGTGCGTCATCTCCGTCGACGGCGAGGCGGAGACCGTGCGACGTGTGCTCGCGGAGACGGTCGGCGACGACCCTCGGTTCCGCGTCGTCGCGGACGGGACGCGCCGCGGCTTCTACCTCAACTTCGAACGAGGACTGCTCGAGGTCCCCTCGGACGCGGAGTGGGTCGCGCTGAGCGACCAGGACGATCACTGGTATCCGGAGAAGCTGGCCGTCCTCACGCAGCGGCTGACCGATGCCCCGCTCGCCTCCGGGCAGGCGCGCCTGGTGCGTCACCCGTCGGGGGAGGTGCTCGGAACGACCGACCGCGCCTATTGGGGCGCCGCCCAGCTCGTGCTCGCCAACCAGGTCACCGGCTCGCTCTGCGTGTTCCGCGGCGAGCTGCTCGCCACGGCCCTCCCGTTCCCCCGCGTGCCGACCCGGGTGGAGACACACGATCACTGGCTGGCCGTCGTGGCGGCGACGTACGGCGATCTCGCCATCGTCGAGGACGTGGTGCAGGACTACGTCCAGCACGGTGCGAACGTGTACGGCGACCCCTCCCAGCAGAAGGCGATGGGGCTCGGCGACACGATCCGCGAGACGCTGGCCAAGGCGCGCAAGTACGAGGGAAGCGCATCGCCCTTGGCGGTGCTGCGGATGTTCTTCCTCGTCCAGGTGGGGTGGCGACAGGTGATCGTCGAGGTGCTGGAACGGCGCGGGCGACCGGTGGACGAGGCCGTCTCCGCCGCCTTCGGTCGGCGGCGCCGGCTCGGTCCGCTGCGCCGACTGCAACGCGAGGCCGAGGCGAAGGGCATCATGGTGCGCCGCTCCTCTCTGGAGTACCTCGTCGGCTGGGCGGCGGGAACGCTCACGGGCGGCCGCCGGCGCGCCCACGCCCTGGCCGTGCGCGCCTCCGCGCGGACGCCGCGCTGAGCACGGGGGAGCACGAACCTCCGCGGGATAGGATCGATCCGGCGTTCGCCCTGCCGTCTGGCGGCACAGCGCCGGAGAAGCCCACCGCCGCGGACGAGGAGCGCACGACATTCCCATGACGACCTGGATCGAATTCCTGCTCGCCCTCGGCACCCTCGGTCTGCTGCTCTTCGTCCCCGGCTACCTGGTGGCCCGCGTCCTCGGGCTGCGCGGGCTGTGGGCGGTCGCCGTCTCCGGGCCCGCGTCCGTGACGATCGTCGTACTGGCCTCGACGATCGCGCCGATGCTGGGACTGCGGTGGGGGATCCTCCCCGTGGCGCTGCTCGCGGTGGTGCTCCTGGCGCTGGCGGCGGTCCTCCGACTGCTGATCTGGCGGGGACGATCGCTCGGGTCCGCGGACGCCCGGCTGCGTCCGTGGGCGATCGCAGCGACCGTGGCCGCGCCGGTCGTGATCCTGGCGCAGGTGCTCCTGATGATCTCGTCGCCGGAGCACATCTCGCAGACCTTCGACAACATCTTCCACCTCAACGCCGTCCGGTACATCCTCGAGACCGGGAACGCCTCCCCGTTCTGGGTGTCCTCCCTGACCAGCGCGGAGTCGGGCGTGGCGCCGACCTTCTACCCGGCGGGATGGCATGCGCTCTCGGCCCTGCTCGTGGAGCTCTGCGGCGTCTCGATCCCCGTGGCGTCGAATGCGCTGGTGATCGGCTTCGCCGCCTTCGTCTGGACCACCGGCATCGTGACGCTGACCCGTGAGCTCTGGGGCAGCCGCACCGTGACGATCATCGCGGCGGCCGCGGCGGCCACGTGCTTCCCGGCGTTCCCGATCCTCCCCGCCGACTACGGCGTGCTCTTCCCGTACATGATGGCGCTGAGCTTCGTCCCGGTCTCTCTGGCGCTGCTCATCCGTGCCGTGCTCGGCGCGCACCGGGATGCGCGGGAGCGCGTCCCGTGGCTCGTCGCCCTGGCGGGTCTGCTCCCCGCGATCGCGATCAGCCATCCGGGGGCGTTCGTCATCCTCCTCGCGTTCGGCACCGTCGTCCTCGTGACCGCGCTCGTCCGGCGCGCCCGGGTCGTCCCCGGCCGACCGCCCGGCGGCCTGTGGCCGTGGGCGTCGATCGGCGCGTACCTCGTGGTCGCCGGCGTCCTCTGGTACGTCCTGCGGCCGCCGGCCGATGCGCGCACATGGCTTCCGGAGATGACCGTGGGACAGGCGATCGGCGAGATCGCCACGGCGTCCGTGGACCGCGCCCCGGTGAACCTCGGCATGGCCCTGCTCGTCGTGCTCGGTCTCGTCGCGGTGTTCCGGCAGAGGAGCACGCGGGGCTGGCTGGCGTTCGCCCTCTTCCTCCTCGCCGCAGGACTGTACGTGACCGTGGCAGGGGTGCCGTACCTTCTGCTGCGCGACGTCCTCGTCGGGGCGTGGTACAACAACATCCCGCGGCTCGCCGCGATCATGCCCCTCGTGTGGGTGCCCCTGACGGCGCTCGGGTTCACCGCCGCATGGGACGCGCTCATCGCACGCCGACGCCTGGCCCGTCCCGCCGTGGCGACGTTCGCGCTGGCCGCCCTCGTGGTCGCGGTGTTCCCGCTTCCGCAGGCCATGAGCATGCGACAGGCGGTCCGCGACGCACGGGCGAACTACGCCCTCACCGCCAAGGCCCCGCTCCTGAGCACGGACGAGTGGGCACTGCTGGATCGACTGGACGACGAGGTGCCGGCGGACGCGGTCATCGTCGGGAGCCCGTGGACCGGCACGGCCCTGGCATACGCGCTCGCGGACCGTGAGGTCCTTCTGCCGCACACGCTCATGTACGTCTCCCCGGAGATGCAGGAGATCCTCGATGGGCTCGACACCGCCCAGGCGGGATCCGAGGTCTGCGACCTGCTGGCGGAGCGTCGCGTCTCTTACGTGCTCGACTTCGGCCGGCGTGAGGTCAACGAGGGGCGTCACCACTACCGCGGTCTTGACCGGCTCTCGACCTCGGACGCGGTCGAGCTCGTGGACGAGGAGGGCAACGCCCGCCTCTATCGGGTCACGGCCTGCGGGTAGTCGCAGGCCCGGGGCCGCACGTCGGTTCCGCGTGACCGCGGTCAGGAGGCAGTGGCCGCGAGGCCGCGCAGTGCCGCATGCGAGCGATAGACCGCCAGGCCGATCGATGTGAGCGCGAGGGCGATCAAGGCCCCCGGGACGCCGAGGAGCAGCGCACCGACCAGCACTCCGAGCAGTGCGGCCACGGTGGCCACGCTCGCCGACAGCGCCAGATCGCGGGACCGACCGATCGTGACCAGCACCGCGAGGCCCACGACCTGGCTGATCGCCTCGCCCGCGAAGCCGAGGCCCATCACGACCGCGAGCAGGAGCGGGATGGCGACCTTGTTCTGTGACAGCAGAGCCGACACCCACGGCGCGCACGTGATCATGCCGACGGCGCCGACGACGCCGATGGCAGCGGCGACGAGCATGGCGATCCGTGCGCGCGAACGGATGTGCTCGCGTCCGGCCTCGGGCACCCAGCTCTGGATCGCCTGGAGGATCGGGGCAAGGACGAGCCCCGCGTACCGGGAGAGCCGGTCCGCCAGCACGAACAGCGGAAGCGCGGACGGAGCGACGATCTGCTGCACGATGACGGTCGGCAGCGTGGTGATGAGGCTCGAGGTGAACGTCGCGGTGAACCCGGGCATCTGATCCTGCAGGAGCCCTCGCAGGGTCTGGGACCGGTCGACGCGCCACGGCCCGTCCGCCGTGCGCGTGGCGACGAACAGCCAGGAGCACAGGAGGCCGAGCATCGCGAACCCGGCCGTGCAGGACACGTAGACCAGCAGGGACGGGGCGAGGAGCACACCCACGAGGGCGGCGGCCTGTCCGAGGATCGCCGGCAGCGCATCGAAGAAGAAGAGGGCGACGGGGCGATTCGTCCCGATGAAGTACCACGCGGCACCTGCCGCCGGTGCGACGGAGGTGAGAGCGGCGAGGGCCGCGGTGAGCAGGTCCATGCGAACGATCGCGGAGGCGATCAGTGCGCCGAGGACGAGGACCGGAATCATGATGACGACGCGGGCGAGAACGGACGTGGCGAAGAACGCCTTGCGCTCGTCCGCAGGCAGGCCGGCGACGGTGCTCGGCCCCGTCGCCCCCCAACCGAACCCCACGATGACGGCGAGGAACTGAGCGATCGACTGCAGTACGGCGAACCGTGCCCACGTCGTGTCGCCGAACTGCTCGATCAGGATGGGGATCGAGAGCACCCCGACGAGTGTGGAGAGGATGATCGACAGCGAGAACAGGAACGAGCGACGGACCAGCTCGTGTCCGATCGCCTTCCGCGCCCGGCCCCCGCGGGGCCCGGGGACGGCGCTCATCCGACCTTCCTGCCCAGACGGCGCAGACGCGTCATCAGCTCGTCGGGAATCCGTCCGCCGACCCCGGCACGGCCGTCGCGGATGCCTTCGCGCAGGGCCAGCAGCTGTGCACGCCGGTCGCCGGCGACCAGCAGCCCGCCGAGGATCATCGAGGTGAGCAGGCGGGTGCGTCGCCGGGTCCAGGCACGCCGTTCGCGTCCGTAGCGCCGCGCCAGCACCACGGAGTTGCGCACCATGTAATAGGTGCGGAACGGGGCGTGGTAGAGCAGGTGCCGAGGGCGGCCGCCCAGCACCAGCCGACGGCCGAAGACCGTGAGCGGCACGAGCGTCCCCAGCTCGTGGCCGATGTCGGAATCGGGGACGAGCACGTATCGGGAGCCGTGCTGCCACGCGCGCAGCGTGTACTCACTGTCCACCGCGTCGATGAACAGCGTCTCGTCGAAACCGCCCAGCCGGTCGAACACGTCCATCCGGACCAGCTGACCGGCCTGGATCGGATCGAACGGCACTCCCTCCCGGTCCAGGACCACTCGGGTCCCTCCCGCCGAGGACGGGACCGCTCCGACCGGCTCCTCGCCGCGCCGGATCGCGTCGGACAGCGCGCGGAGGGCGCGCTCGACGTAGCCCTCCGGGATCCAGGAGTCCTGATCGAGCGTCAGCACGTGTGTCGCGCCGCGTGTGCGCGCAGCGTCGAATCCGACGTTCAGCGCCCGGGCGATGCCGCCGTTCTCGGGAAGCTCGATCACCTCGACGCGCGGATCGTCGATCCCCAACGCGCTCGTCGTCGCCGTGCCGTCGTCGACGAGGATGACCGTCTGTACCTGGGCGAGCAGCTCCGGCACCCGTTCGCGCAGGGCCTCGGGGGCACGGAAGGTCGGGATCACGGCGGAGACCACGACGTCGGTGGTGCTCTGGGTCATCGGGGGCCCTCCTCGATCAGCTCTCGGTACAGCGTGGTGATCCGGGACCGGAAGCCCTCCAGCCCGTATTCGCCGACCGCCCATTCGCGCACCTCCGCCTCGTGCCGACGGTCGGGGTCCTGCAGGACATCGACGACCGCGGCGGCGAAGGCGTCCGGATCGTCGGTCACGCGGCGGATCGCCCCCTCCCGTTCGATCCCCTCGGCCCCGACCGGCGTCGCCACCACAGGGATCCCGCGGAGGAGGGCGTCGATCGTCTTGAACTTGACCCCGGCGCCGTTGTGCAACGGCACGACGACGACATCCGCCTGGTCGAGATAGGGATCCATCGACTCCACGAAACCCGTGACCGTCACGGAATCGTCGGCGGCGGCCAGATCGCGGAGGGCGGGGGTCGGATGCGCACCGACCACGGTGAAACGCGCGCCGGGCACCGTCGCCCGCACCTGGGGCCAGACCCGCTGGAGGAACCACCGCGCGGCCTCATCGTTGTCGGGGCGGCCCATGGCACCGCTGAAGACCACCGTGGGCGACGCGTCCGCCGGCTGCGGCACCGCGACGGGCGGGACGGGGAAGCCGGGGCGCACGACCTCGGGGCGAGCGTCCGGCGCGAGCGCCCGGACCAGACCCGCGTCCTTCTCGCTGAACACCACGACCCGGTCGGCGGCCTCGAACGTGCGTCGCTCGCGACGGGCGCTCCACGCCGCTGCCATGCGGTAGGCGGTGCGCAGGAGGGGATTCTCCGCCGTCTCAGCAGCCCTCGACCAACGCTGCGTGATGACGTCGTGGGCGATGACGACGAGGCGGGCGCGGGGGGACCGCGCCCGGACGAGCGGGATCAGGCTGCCCATCTCCGACCATTGGAACTCGACCACCTCAGCGCCGGCAAGGAGCGCCGCCGCCGAGCCGCTGCGACGGAGCGCACCGGCGAACCAGGCATGAGCGGTGCTGCCGCGAAGCAGTGAGCCGATGTCGGCCAGCAGCTTGAGACGATCCGAGGAGGTCGGTCCGTGGCCCGAGAGCAGCAGAAGAGGGCCCTCGGCCCCCTTCGCCACGGCCTCACGGTTCAGCGCGCTCGCCGGCGCGATCGCGGTCAGCTCGACGTCCGCCCGAAGCGCCCGGTAGTGCTGAAGCGCGTACTCTCCACCCGCGTGCGCGATCCCCGCGTACGGGATGTACTTGGTCACGCTGGCGACGGCGGGTCGACGGCCGGGCACAGGTGAGGGCGAATGCATATCAGCTAGCCTAGGCGTCGATGTCCGAGACGAATGACGCCGCCGTGCCGGCTCCCGGCTACGCGGCCGTTGTCATCGCGTACCACCGACCGGATCTGCTCCGCGCGGTGCTCGAGCGCCTCCGTGCGCAGACCCGCCCGCCCGAGCTCGTGGTCGTCGTCGACAACGGCGGTGACATCGAGGAGACCTCCCTCGCCGGATTCGCGCTCCCTCTCGAACTCGTGACCCGGGACGACAATCCCGGCTACGCCGCCGCGGTCAACATCGCCGCGGCCCGCGCGCGCGCCGCGGGGATCGCGAACCTGCTCGTGCTCACCCACGACGCGGTCTTCGCCCCGACGCTCGCCGGTGCGCTCCTGGACGCGCTGTCGGACGACCCCCGGGCGGGGTGCGTGGCGCCGACGCTGCGATGGGTCTCGCGCCCGGACCGGATCTTCTCCTCGGGCGGGGTGCTGACCCGGGGCGGACGTGCCTACCACCGCACGGACGAGGTCGTCGGCGACGCGCGAGCGGTGCATTGGGTGGACGGCGCCGTGGCGCTCTACCGCGGGACGGCGCTCGAGGGGATCGGCGGCATCGACGAGCGGTACTTCCTCTACTTCGAGGACGTCGATACGGGATGGTCTCTCGCCCGCGCCGGCTGGCGGACGCTCGTCGTCTCGGAGACCGCGCAGCAGGAGCCCGGCGCTCACCCCCTCCGACTGGGCCTGCGCAACATGGTGCTGTTCGCGCGAAAGGCACGGCTTCCGGTCGTCCCGGCGGTCGTCGGGGTCGCGCGCCGCGCCGCTGAGGAGCTCGTCGTGGGTGTCCGCCGTGACCGCCGGCTGCATCTGCCGGCGGCGGTCCGCGGCATCCGTGACGGCCTGGCCGGCCGCCAGGGCAGGCACTGAGCATGGCCGACGACCGTGTGATCGACGTCGTCCTTCCGTACTACAGCCCGGCCGGCCGGGCGTGGGCGGCGATCGAGTCCGTCCTGGCGCAGGAGTACCCGCACTGGCGGCTCGTGGTGGTGGACGACGCGTATCCGGAGGAACGGATCCGGCAGCGCCTGGAGGCGCAGGGGGACGCCCGCATCGAGTATGTGCGCAACGCGGAGAACATCGGTCTGGCACGGAACTTCAGCCGGTGTCTCGACCTCGTCCGCGCACCCCACTTCGTCATGCTCGGCGACGACGACCTGATGCACCCGGGCTATCTGCGCAGCGTCGCCGCGCGGCTGGCCGCCCACCCCGAGGCGGACATCGTGCAACCCGGAGTCCGCGTGATCGACGAGGAGGGCCGTCCGGTGCTTCCGCTGGCCGACCGCATCAAGGCGGTGCTGCGCCCGCGAGGGGGGACCGGTGGCGTCCTCCTGTCCGGGGAGCGCATGGCCGAGAGCCTCATGCGGGCGGACTGGGCGTACTTCCCCTCGCTCACGTGGCGGACGGAGACGGCGCGCGCCCACGGCTTCCGCGAGGAGTACGCGGTCGCTCTCGACTACGCTCTCCTGCTCGACATCGCCCTCGACGGCGGCTCCCTGCTCGTGTACGACGACGTCGTGTTCGACTACCGGCGCCATCGCGCCTCGGTCTCCTCGACGACCGCGTCATCGGGGCTCCGGTTCGCCCAGGAGAGGGACTTCGCACTGGCCTACTCGGCGCGCATGTCCGGGCGCGGGTGGCACCGTGCCGCGCGGATCGGCCGCCGGCGGACGATCTCGCGTCTGCACGGGGCGGCGGAGGCGATGGGCGCCGTGCTCGCCGGTGACATCCGTCGCGCCGGGACGCTGCTGTCGACAGCCCTCCGCTGACGCTCGGCGCGGCGTGTCGGTGCTAGCGGCGGGGCGGCTCGGCGGCGTCGTCGCCGGGACGCGCCGCCTCGAGCTGGTCGATCCGAAGGCTCAGCCGCTCCAGCTCCGTACGGGCCAGCGCGGCCTCCTCAGCGACCCGGCGCATCTCGTCCTCCGTGTGCGAGAGCTCCCACGACAGGTGCAGGGAGACTCCGAGGAGAAGGACGATCGCGAGCGAGAAGAGGAGGTTCGCCGGCACCTGGACCCCCAGGAGCCCGGTCGCCCACACCAACAGCCCGGGGAACAGCCCCAGGATCAGGACGCAGACCGCGATGACGATCCACATCACCGCGTACTTCTCGCGCAGGCGCCGCGCCAGGAGCATCCAGAAGACGATCGCGAGGATGATGACGGCCATCGCGATGCCGACGGCGACGATCATGCCTGCTCCATTCGTGCGACGGCCTGTGCACGACGCGGGCCGCGCATCAGGGCGAGGGCGAGGGCGAACACCGAGCGCAGCAGGTAGACGGAGGCGCCGATGGGCCCCTGACTCGGGTTGCCGTGGGCGCGCGGGCGCATCGCGACCGGCACCTGGGTGACCACGAGTCCGGCGTGGCACGCCGCGACCAGCGAGTCGATGGTGTCGCCGAGGTACTCGGCGGGGTAGTAGGCGATGTACTGCTCGATCGCGCGCTGGTTCGCGGCGCGGAACCCGCTGGTGACATCCGTCAGGCGGGTCTTCGCCACGCGCGACAGGGTGCCGGCGAGGAACAGCATCGCCCACCGGCGGGGGCCGCGGACGGAGTAGTCGCCCACCTCGGCGAAGCGGGCACCGATGGAGATGTCCGCGTCTTCGAGCCCGGCCAGGACCCGGGCGATGTCGGCCGGGTTGTGCTGGCCGTCGGCATCGACCTGGATGGCCCGGCGGTAGCCGTGACGATGCGCGTAGGTGAAGCCGGTCCGCATGGCGCCGCCCACGCCCAGGTTGAACGGGAGCGAGATCACCGTGGCGCCCGCCGCCCTGGCGACGTCGGCCGTCCCGTCGCGGGAGCCGTCGTCGACGACGACGACGTCGTAGGAGGGATCCGCCATCCGGATCTCCGTGACGGTGTTCCCGACGTTGCGGGCCTCGTTCCACGCGGGCACGATGACCAGCACTCGATCAGGCAGTGTCGTCATAGTCCGTTCAGTCTAGTCGGGGCGCCTGCGTCACTCGGCAGGGGCGTCGGAGGACCCGGGCGTGGGCTCGACGTCCGGCGAGGGCGACGCGCTGGGAGCGGGCGTCGGCTCCACCGTCGGCTCCGGCGACGGCACGACAGTGGGCTCGGGCGTCGGCTCCGGGCTCGGAGCGGGCTCCGGCGCGGGCTCGACCGGCGTGGGCTCGACCGGCGCGGGCTCGACCGGCGCAGCGGGGTCGCCGATCGGGTAGTCGTCGGCTTCTTCGGACGGGATCTCGATGATCTCCGGTGTCTCTCCGTCGCCGCGGCGGAGCAGGTCCTCCTCCGTGAGGATGTGGTGGAGGGCATCCGACTCGAAGACGTAGACCTCGGCGCCGTCTGCGATCCGCACGATGTCTCCGTCGCGGAGGATCGGGGAGCCGAAGGTGTAGCTTCCGCGGTAGGCCCCGGGGAGGGTCTGGATCGGCGGGATCACGCCGCCGCCCAGACGCAGCAGAGTCGCATAGTCGCGCACGTGCTGGAGGACGCTGCCGGTGCGATGACGGTAGACCTCGCCCCGGCCGGAGAACTGGACGAAGGCGCCGTCGGGCAGCACGGGGCCGGCGCGCCCGACCCAGTCGGCCGTGCCCGGGCTCCACGCGGCGAGGCGAAGGGGACGATTGCCGTTGAGCCTCATCAGCGTGGCGTAGTCCTGCACGTGTCGCAGGCGCGCCCGCTGGAGGAGGAACACGTCGCCGGTTCCCTTCGGCTGCACGAACAGTCGGCCCGTGTAGCTGGTCGCGGATTTCGGCATCCAGCCGCAGTCGGCCGCGGTGAGGGCCGTCACGGTGAACCCGCCCGTGTCGGTGCCGCTGAGCGGGTTGAGCCGGCCCGACGCGGCGAGGTACCGCGGCGTCCCGCACGCCACGACCGGCGAGAGCGCGCCGGAGCGGCGTGGCGCGCTGCGCACGGCCAGATCGGAGACCATCACCATCCTGGTGGCGCCGAGCTCCGCGGCCAGCGGGAGGTTCGGAACCCAGACGAGGGCGCCGGTCGGCAGGGTGAGGTACACCTCCGGCTTCCCCGCCACGCGGGCGAGGCTGTGGCGCGCGAACACCGGCGCGCCGGCGGTGACCCGGCCGAACGCCGAGGGGTCCATCGACGCGACGTAGCCCGGGGTGTTCTTCGAGATCTCCCGCCATGCCTCGATGCTCGACACGTAGCGCTTCTTGCCGCCCTGCGTCTGGTAGATCTCCGGCGCCGATCCGGACCGGATGAAGGACCCGACGTCGGCGCCCTTCGTGAATTTGTCCATGATCGCGGCCTCGAGGTTCACGTAGCTCGGGAACGAATAGCCGAACAGCTCGATCTGGGCCGGGGTGGCGAAGCGATGCCGGGTGCCGTCCGCCTCGAGGAGGAACAGCGTGCCCGAGCGTGGGTCGTGGACGTAGCGGCGCACGGCCGGTCCGGCCGGGACCGCGTTCAGCGACGAGGCGGAGACGGAGACGGCGTCGCCCAGTCGCGAGCGGAACGCGGCGTAGTCCTCCGCGGTCTGCACGTGGCTCTTGACGCCGTTGTTGATGAGGTAGATCGCGTCCTGCCCCGGCACGCGGACGAGCCCTCGCGGGGGGACGGTCCCTCCCTGGGTG
This sequence comes from Microbacterium resistens, assembly GCF_021172025.1. NCBI lineage: Bacteria > Bacillati > Actinomycetota > Actinomycetes > Micrococcales > Microbacteriaceae > Microbacterium > Microbacterium resistens. Next base: position 1,648,435 of record NZ_CP082781.1, on the reverse strand, counting down.
CTGCCGAACCAGTCGGTGAAGTAGTTGTAGAAGTTGCGGTTGCCGTACGCGGAGCAGGCGTCGCCCTCGCCGTAGCCGGCGCGCAGGGCCGCCGCGTTGGGCTGGTAGGGCGTGTAGTAGTAGAGCGCGGAGGTGGCGGCGTTCTCGATGTAGACGGGGGAGGACCCGCAGCCGCGGTCGGGGTTGTAGAGGATGTTCCAGGTGTTGCCCGGAGCGAACCAGGTGAACCACTCGCCCTCGAGGTAGATCTTCATCTGTCGGGCGGCGCCGTAGATCTGGTGGAAGAACCCGACGAACGACGGGTCGCACGGGGCGTCGTCGGGACAGCCCTGGCCGAGGGCGGCGTCGTAGCGCCACTGGCTCGGCCACGTGTGCGTGACCAGGCCCTGCTCCTTCTGGAGCATCACGACGAGGACCTGGGGGTTTATGCCGCAGGACTGGGCGACGCGCGCGATGATGGTCGAGGCCAGCTCGTTCGAGGCGCCGCTGTAGCCGCGGCAGTAGCTGTCGGCCGGGCGGTTCACGCTGGAGATGCGGAAGTCCTTCAGGCAGGTGTAGCCCGACCGGCAGCTCGAGACCTTGCCCTCGAAGAACGACTGGATCTGGCCGGCGGTCATCGTCCCGGCGTCCGTGAACACCCGGTCCGAGATGATGTTCCCGGCGCGGAACTGGGACAGGTCGGCGGCGGGGCGCACGGCGGCGGGGACGTCCTGGGGGAGCGCGGTCGCGGCGGCGGTGTCGGCGGTGAGGGCGGCGGGCACGGCGGCGGTGGCCGGCGACGCGCTGAGAAGCGCTGCGGCGACCGCGACGGCGGCGACGATGCCGACCCAGCGGCGGGGGGAGGTCTTGTGGGGGCGCACCGCTCCATCATCCCTGCTCACCGCCGCCGTGCCGGTATCCCGCGCGCAGAGGGCATGCACGGGGCGGTCTTTCGGGCGCCGTGTGCCACGATAGTCGGGTGAAAGGCATCATCCTCGCCGGCGGTTCCGGGACCCGGCTGCACCCGATCACCCTCGGCGTCTCCAAGCAGCTCATCCCGGTCTACGACAAGCCGATGGTCTACTACCCGCTGTCGACGCTCATGCTCGCGGGGATCAAGGACATCCTGATCATCACCACTCCGCACGACGCGGAGCACTTCGAGCGGCTCCTCGGCGACGGATCGCAGTTCGGCATCTCGATCACGTTCGCCCAGCAGCCCTCGCCCGACGGCCTCGCCCAGGCGTTCACCATCGGCGCCGACTTCATCGGCGACGACAAGGTGGCCCTGGTCCTCGGCGACAACCTGCTGTACGGCCCGGGGCTCGGCACCCAGCTGAAGCGGTACTCCGACGTCGACGGCGGCGCCGTGTTCGCCTACTGGGTGGCCGAGCCGAGCGCGTACGGCGTGGTGGAGTTCGACGCGGAGGGCACGGCGGTCTCGCTGGAGGAGAAGCCGGCGCAGCCGAAGAGCAACTACGCCGTCCCCGGGCTGTACTTCTACGACAACGACGTCGTCGAGATCGCCCGCGGCCTCGCGCCGAGCGCGCGCGGCGAGTACGAGATCACCGACGTGAACCGCGAGTACCTGCGCCGGGGATCCCTCCAGGTCGAGGTGCTGCCGCGGGGCACGGCCTGGCTGGACACCGGGACCTTCGACCAGATGACCGACGCCGCCGACTACGTCCGCACGATGGAGCGGCGCACCGGGCTCCGGATCGGCGTGCCCGAGGAGGTCGCGTGGCGCCAGGGCTTCCTCTCCGACGCGGAGCTGCGCGAGCGGGCGGAGAAGCTCGTGAAGTCCGGCTACGGCAACTACCTGATCGAAGTCCTGGAAAGGGGCCGCTGATGTCTCACCTCCTCGTCACCGGCGGTGCCGGCTTCATCGGCTCCAACTTCGTGCACCACGTGATCGGGCATACCGATCACACCGTCACGGTGCTGGACAAGCTGACCTACGCGGGCAACCGCGCCTCGCTGGCGGGGCTTCCCGAGGACCGGGTGCGCTTCGTCGAGGGCGACATCGCCGACGCCGCGCTCGTCGACCGTCTCTTCGGCGAGGTCGACGCGGTCGTGCACTACGCCGCCGAGTCCCACAACGACAACTCCCTGCACAGCCCGCGGCCGTTCCTGGACACGAACATCGTCGGGACGTACACGCTGCTGGAGGCCGCGCGCGCCCACGACCGTCGCTTCCACCACATCTCGACGGACGAGGTGTACGGCGACCTGGAGCTCGACGACCCGGAGCGCTTCACCGAGCAGACGCCGTACAACCCGTCGTCCCCGTACTCGTCCACCAAGGCGGGCAGCGACCTGCTGGTGCGCGCGTGGGTGCGTTCCTTCGGCGTGCGGGCCACCATCTCGAACTGCTCGAACAACTACGGTCCGTTCCAGCACGTCGAGAAGTTCATCCCGCGCCAGATCACCAACGTGATCCGCGGCATCCGCCCCAAGCTCTATGGCGCCGGGGAGAACGTGCGCGACTGGATCCACGCCGACGACCACTCCTCCGCCGTGCTGACGATCCTCGACAAGGGCCGGGTGGGGGAGACCTATCTCATCGGCGCCGACGGGGAGCGCAACAACAAGGAGGTCGTCGAGCTGATCCTCCAGGAGATGGGCCAGCCGCGCGACGCCTACGACCACGTGACCGACCGCGCCGGCCACGACCTGCGGTACGCCATCGACTCGACCAAGCTCCGCACGGAGCTCGGGTGGACGCCCCAGTACGCCGATTTCGAGGCGGGCCTGGCGGCCACGATCCAGTGGTACCGCGACAACGAGGCCTGGTGGGCGCCGGCGAAGGACGCGACGGAGGCGTTCTACGCCTCGAAGGGACAGTGATGGCTGCGTTTCGTCTCGCTGGGCTCGCTCGACGACCGGGGAGTGAGACAGTGACGGCCGTGGCGCGTTTCGTGTCGCTGCGCCCGCTCGACGACCGGAAGGCGGAGCTCTGATGGCGGTCGAGTTCGGCAAGCAGCTCTCCGTGCAGGAGACCCCGATCCCGGGGATGATCGTCCTCGACCTGCCCGTGCACGGCGATGCGCGCGGGTGGTTCAAGGAGAACTGGCAGCGCGAGAAGATGACCGCGCTGGGGCTGGCGGACTTCGGTCCGGTGCAGAACAACATCTCGTTCAACGACGCGGTGGGCACCACCCGCGGCATCCACGCGGAGCCGTGGGACAAGTGGGTCTCGGTGGCGACCGGGCGGATCTTCGGAGCCTGGGTGGACCTGCGAGAGGGACCGAGCTTCGGCACGGTCTTCACCGCGGAGCTCGACCCGTCGAAGGCGATCTTCGTGCCCCGGGGCGTGGGCAACTCGTATCAGACCCTGGAACCGGACACCGCGTACACGTACCTCGTGAACGACCACTGGTCGCCGGATGCGAGCTACTCGTTCCTCAATCTCGCCGACGAGACCGTCGCGATCGACTGGCCCATCCCTCTGGCCGACGTCGAGATCTCGGAGAAGGACAAGGCCCACCCGCGGCTCGCCGAGGTCGCCCCCATCCCGCCGCGCAAGACGCTGGTGGTCGGGGCGAACGGGCAGCTCGGGCGGGCGCTGCGCCAGGCGCTGGGCGATGCCGCGCACGTCGAGTACGCGACCCGGGAGACGCTGGATCTCGGCGATCCGGCTTTCGTCGCCTCGCGTCGCTGGCGCGACTACGGCGTGATCATCAACGCCGCCGCGTACACCGCCGTGGATGCGGCGGAGACCGCTGAAGGGCGCGCTCAGGCGTGGGCGGCCAACGTGACCGGCGTCGCCGCCCTGGCGCGCGTCGCCGCCGAGAACGGCCTCACCCTCGTCCACGTGTCCAGCGACTACGTCTTCGACGGGACCTCCGCGGAGCCGTATCGGGAGGCGGATGCCGTCTGCCCCCTCGGCGTCTACGGCCAGACCAAGGCCGCCGGCGACGCCGTCGTCGCGACGGTCCCGCGCCACTACGTCGTGCGCACGTCCTGGGTGATCGGCGACGGGAAGAACTTCGTTCGGACCATGGCGTCGCTCGCCGAGCGCGGCATCGATCCGTCCGTCGTCGACGATCAGCGGGGCCGGCTGACCTTCGCGGACGAGATCGCCCGCGCGATCCTGCACCTGCTGGCGCAACGCCCCGCGTACGGGGTCTACAACCTCAGCGGATCCGGCGAGCCGGCGACGTGGGCGGACGTCGCGCGTGAGGTCTTCGCGCTCGTCGGAGCCGACCCCGATCGGGTGACGGGGGTGAGCACCGAGGAGTACTTCGCCTCCGCCGCCGGTCCCGTCGCCCCGCGTCCTCGCAACAGCGTGCTCGACCTCGGCGCGATCGAGGCGACGGGCTTCGTGCCCCGCGACTTCCGTGCCCAGCTCCGGGAGTACCTCCGCACGTGACCGCGCCCGCGGCGACGCGGACCGCCGTCGCAGCGTCGCGGCGGGCTCGGGGATTCCGGCCGGACATCCAGGCGCTGCGCGCCGTCGCGATCGCGCTGGTGGTGGCGAATCATCTCTGGCCGTCCGTCCTCACCGGCGGGTACGTCGGTGTCGACGTGTTCTTCGTGATCTCCGGGTTCCTCATCACCGGGCACCTCGTCGCGGAACTCCGCCGGGACGGACGGGTACGCCTGGGCGCGTTCTACGCCCGACGGATCCGTCGGCTCCTCCCCGCGGCGCTCCTGGTGCTGTTCGTGACGATCGTCGGGGTGTGGGTCCTGCTCCCTCCGACGCGGTGGACCGACAACGCCCTCCAGACGATCGCCAGCGCGGTGTACGTGGAGAACTGGACGCTCGCGGGGCTCTCGGTCGACTACTCGGCGCACAACGGCGCCGCGAGCGCGGTCCAGCACTACTGGTCGCTGTCGGTGGAAGAGCAGTTCTACCTGGTCTGGCCGGTGCTGCTGCTGGCGGCGTTCCTGCTGCTCGCGCGCCGACGCCGGGCCAACGGCCCGGTGACGACGCGGTCGCAGAACCCCGTCTGGACCGTCGACGCCGCATCCACCGGCTGGCTGCTCGCGAGCGTGGCCGGGGGCGTGGCGGCGGTCTCCCTCACCCTCAGCGTCCTGTTCACCGCGGCCGCGCCGGCCCCGGCGTACTTCGTCACGTTCACCCGGATGTGGGAGTTCGCGGCGGGCGCTCTCGTCGCCCTGGTCCCCGGCGCCGTGTTCGCCCGCTTCGGCACCTCCGTGGCCGCGGCGGTCGCGGTCGTGGGCGCGGCCGCCATCGCGGTCTCGGCCGTGCTGTTCGACTCCCGGACCCCTTTCCCGTCGGCGGCGGCGCTGCTGCCGGTCCTCGGCACGGTGCTGGTGCTGGTCGCCGGTGCCGGGCGTCCCGCCCTGCCGGTGCTGTCGCGCGTGACGCACAGCCGTCCGGTGCAGTGGCTCGGCGACGTCTCCTATTCGCTGTACCTGTGGCACTGGCCGCTGATCATCCTGATCCCGTTCCTGCTGCGTCATCCCCTCACGCTCCCCGTCGAGCTCGGCGTGCTCGGTGTCGCCCTCGTGCTCGCGGGGGTCACGCGGCGTCTCGTCGAGGTCCCGGCGCAGCGCTCGCCCTGGTGGCGCACGACGCGGCGAGCACTGCTGGGGATGGGCGCGATGATGCTCGTCGTGGTGACGACGGCCGGTGCGGCCGCGCTCGCCGGATCCACACGCGCGACACCCGTGCCGGTGGGAGAGCCGATCGCGCTTCCCGCCGGTGTCCCCGCGGACTGCGCCGGACCCGGGGCTCTGCTGCCGGGCAGCGGCTGCGACCCCTCGCTCGCCGTGGCGGAGCCGGTCGTCTCCGACGCCGATGCCTACTATGCGCTGGCGCCCGAGTGCGCGGCGTACGACGACCGGCTGCGGATGGACGACCGCCAGACGACCAGGGAGTGCGACTTCGGCGACGGCCCGCGCGTGTGGCTCGTCGGAGACTCGCACGCAGAGCAGTGGCAGGGGGCGCTGTTCGCGATCGCCCGCGAGCGGGGCTGGCGGCTCACCATCAGCACGTTCCCGGGGTGTCCGGCGGCCGATGTCCCGTTCATCGGGTTCGACACGGAGTGGGGTCCGGTGGACTACGAGCGCTGCCGGATGTGGGCGGCGCAGCTCACCGAGACCCTCGTGAGCGAGTCTCCGGATCTCGTCATCACCTCGATGGCGGCGCGACAGCAGCTCGTCGCGGACGAGGCGGGCGTGGGACACGACGCGGTGTTCGCCGACGGGCTCCGCCGGACCTGGACACGGTGGACCGACGCCGGGATCCGGATCCTCCCGATCATCGACATCCCGCTCAACGCGGATGTGCGCGATCCCGACTGCGTGGTGCTGCGCGCCTCGTCGCCGGAGCAGTGCGCCGTCCCCCGCGATGCGGCCCTCCCGCCGGACCCCCTCGTCCTGGCGACCGCGTCGGCACAGGAGGGCGTCCATCCGGTCGACCTGAGCGACCGGTTCTGCGACGCCGAGCGGTGCTTTGCCGCGGTGGGAGGCATGCCCGTCTACTTCGACGCGGATCACATGAGCGGACCGTACGCGGCGCGGCTCGCCCCGGATCTCCTCCCTGCCATCGACCGTGCGCTGTCCGATTGAGGATGCTCCCAGCGGGGATCAGGGGAACCCCGTAGACTCGCTCATCGACCCCGACATCGTCGCGCGCTCGTCCATCGCCCCACGACGAGGTGGACGCCGCACGAGACGCGCCGCAACCCGAACGACCTTTGGAGCGCCCTCCCGCATGCTGTATCCCGACCCGCACCCCGACGCCTCGTCCGAGGAGGGACGGCGATGACCGGGGTACTGGCGGAGGAGAAGCGTCCCGCGTCCTCGGCGGCGGCGAAGAGGACCGGTCCTGCGCGGACGCTGTCGGCGGACGGGACCGCGGGCTACCGCGCTGACATCGACGGGCTGCGGGCGCTCGCGATCCTCCTCGTGGTCGTTTACCACGTCTGGCTCGGCCGCGTGTCGGGCGGCGTCGACGTCTTCCTGATGATCTCGGCGTTCTTCCTCACGGCCTCGCTCGCGCGCCGGGCCGCCGGGGGAGGGCGGCTGCATCTCGGCCGGTACTGGCTGCGCAAGTTCCGGCGACTGGTCCCCGCGGCCAGCGTGACGCTCATCGGCGTCCTGGCGACGGCGTACTTCCTGTTCCCGGCCACCGACTGGCCGAGACTGTGGCAGGAGACGCTGGCGAGCCAGTTCTACTACGAGAACTGGTCCCTGGCCTTCAACGAGGTCGACTACTACGCGCGCGACGGTGCGATCGCGAGCCCGCTGCAGCACTTCTGGTCGCTCTCGGTGCAGGGTCAGGTGTTCGTCCTGTGGCCGTTGCTCATCGGCCTCGTCACCCTGCTGTTCCTCCAGCGACGTCACTGGATCCGTCCGGCCCTCGTCGTGGTGTTCACGGCGGTGTTCACCGTCTCGCTGTGGTTCTCGATCGTCGAGACCCAGGCGAACCAGCAGTTCGCCTACTTCGACACCCGCACCCGCCTGTGGGAGTTCGCCGCCGGATCCCTCGTCGCCCTGGTGCTGCCGTCGGTCCGGCTCTGGCCCTGGCTCCGCGCGTCGCTGGGATGGATCGGGCTCGCCGGCATCATCGCCTGCGGCATCGTTCTCGACGTCCAGGGCGGGTTCCCCGGCTACCTGGCGCTGTGGCCCGTGCTCTGCACCGCGTTCGTCATCGTCTCCGGCGAGGGCGCCGTGCGCGGCTCGCCGGTGCGGCTGCTGTCCGCCAAGCCTCTGCTGTTCCTCGGGCGCGACGCGTATGCGCTGTACCTGATCCACTGGCCGGTGCTCATCACGTGGATCGTGGTCAGCGGTACCGGGCACCCGGATCTGGCCGCCGGCGCCGCGATCATCGGCATCTCGCTCGTGCTCGCGCGGATCCTGTCCGCCCTCGTGGAGTCGCCGTTGCGACGCGCGAAGATCCTGGACCGGTCGTGGTCGCTGAGCGCGGTCGTCGTGCTCGTCTGCGTGGGCCTCGTGGGGGCGACCACCTGGGGATGGCAGGCGCGCGAGCAGGAGAAGGCTGCCGAGATCATGGCCTCCGCTTCTGCGAAGGGGTATCCGGGCGCGGGGCAGCTGGACACCCCGCTGGACATCACCGACCCGGATGCGCCGCTCATCCCCGTCGCGACCGAGCTGTCGGCCGAGTGGGTCGCCGTCGGCGGTCCGTGCAGCGGCCGGTTCGCGCCCGCCGACGACGTGCTCAGCGGGTCCTGCGACCAGAGCTCGCACGCGCTCGACGCCGACCGGACCGTGCTCGTCATCGGCGACTCGCACGCGCAGCAGCTCGCCACGCCTCTGGAGCGCGTCGCCGACGAGCGCGGCATCGGCGTCGTGACGCTGCTCAAGGGCGGGTGCACGATCGGCGCCGAGGAGGAGGACCGGGGCGTGGGCGGCCCGGCGTGCCAGGACTGGCTCGGCGCCGCCCTCGCATATGCCGTCGACCTCGCGCCGGACGCGGTGTACGTCGTGACCACCCGGGCGTCCGCCGCCGAGCCGGAACGGCTGCTGCGCGGCGTCGAGACCTCGCTGTCGACCCTCCTCGACGCCGACATCCCCGTCCTCGGGGTCCGCGACAACCCGCGCTTCGCCTTCGACATGTACGAGTGCGTCGCCGGCGCCGATGACGGCGAGGACTGCGCGGTGCCCATCGAGGACGCGCTGGGGGAGGACGACCCGATGATGCGGCTGGACGAGCGCGTCATCCCGATCGACTACACGCCGTGGCTATGCCCGGACGGCGTCTGCGAGGGCGTGATCGGCAACATCGCGCTCTACATCGACGACAACCACCTGTCGCGGGTGTATGGCGAGACCCTCGCCCCCGTCCTGGCGCGGATGCTCGACCGCAACGGCATCCTGCCGCGCTGAGCCGCGCGCTTCAAGGGTGCGCCCAGCGGCGCCCGGTAGACTCTGTCTGTCGTGCGCCCGGCGTGGCGCACCTGCACGTTGACGGGCCTCGAACGGCCGACAGAAAGCGACATACATGGATCTCCTCATCGTCGGGTCTGGTTTCTTCGGGCTCACCATCGCCGAGCGGGCGGCTGCTGCGGGCCGTAAGGTCACTGTGATCGATCGCCGCCACCACATCGGTGGTAATGCGTACAGCGAGGACGAGCCGGAGACCGGGATCGAGGTGCACCGGTATGGTGCGCATCTGTTCCACACCTCGAACCCGACGGTGTGGGAGTACGTGAATCGCTTCACGACGTTCACGGATTATGTGCATCGCGTGTATTCGACCCACAAGGGTGTCGTGTATCCGTTGCCGATCAATCTGGGCACGATCAACCAGTTCTTCCAGGCGGCGTACACTCCGGCGGAGGCGCGCGCGCTCATCGCGGAGCAGGCGGGCGAGTTCGATGCGCATGAGGCGAAGAACCTGGAGGAGCGGGGGATCGCGTTGATCGGGCGGCCGTTGTTCGAGGCGTTCATCCGGGATTACACGGCCAAGCAGTGGCAGACGGATGCGAGGGAGCTTCCCGCGTCGATCATCAGCCGTCTGCCGGTGCGGTACACGTATGACAACCGCTACTTCAACGACACGTGGGAGGGCCTGCCCACGGACGGGTACACGGCATGGCTGGAGCGGATGGCGGACCACCCGAACATCGACGTGAAGCTCAACGTCGATTTCTTCGACGAGGCGCAGCCGTTGAACAAGAAGGCGACCGTCGGGCAGGTGCCGGTCGTGTACACGGGTCCGGTGGATCGGTACTTCGACTATGCCGAGGGCGAGCTGGGGTGGCGCACGATCGATCTCGAGCAGGAGGTGCTGGACGTCGGTGACTTCCAGGGCACGAGCGTGATGAACTATCCGGATGCGGATGTGCCGTACACGCGCATCCATGAGTTCCGTCACTTCCATCCCGAGCGCGCCGACCGGTACCCGACGGACAAGACCGTGATCATGCGGGAGTTCTCCCGGTTCGCCGAGCGCGGGGACGAGCCGTACTACCCGGTCAACACCGCGGCGGATCGTGAGGGGCTGCTGGCTTACCGTGAGCTCGGCAAGGGCGAGAAGGACGTGTACTTCGGCGGACGCCTCGGCACCTACCAGTACCTCGACATGCACATGGCCATCGGCTCCGCACTGTCCATGTGGAACAACCAACTGGCGTGAGGAAGAGCGAGGACATGGCTTCTGAGAAGAAGGCGCCCGGCGTCGAGGCGCAGGGCGCGCCGCAGTTCGTCACCGTCAACCACGCGGTGTTCCCGGTCGAAGGCGTCGCGGAGGTTTCCGCGCTCTACGTCGACACCGGCACCGGCGACGGATCCCAGCCCGGCGAGGCGTACGAGATCCTCGGGCGTCGCTCCATCCGGGTCTTCGCGCACCGCCGCGTCTCGCTGAGCACCTACTTCAACGCCTTCCCGGCCAGCTACTGGCAGCACTGGACGAAGGTGCGCTCGGTGCGCCTGGTCGCGACCCTCGAGGGACGGGGGCTGCTGTCGGTCTACAAGTCGAGTGCCCGGGGCCGCGCCTCCGCGCTGGCGTCGCAGCGGTTCGACGGCGAGTCCGTCTCCTTCGACCTCCCGATCACGTCGTTCATCGACGGCGGCTCGTACTGGTTCGACATCGCCGCAGGCGCGGAGGACGCGACGCTGGTGTCGGCCGAATGGCAGGTCGAGGCGCCGGAGGGGTGGACGCCGGGGAAGGCGACCGTCGGGATCACGACGTTCAACCGCCCCTCGTACTGCCTGAACCAGATCATCGCGGTGGGGCAGAACGAGCACGTCCATGACGTCATCGACCGCGTCGTGGTCGTGGACCAGGGCACCGACCTGGTCTCGGACCAGCCCGGCTTCGCCGAGGCGGCCGACCGGCTCGGATCGAAGCTCGCCATCATCCGTCAGCCCAACATGGGCGGATCCGGCGGCTTCTCCCGTGCCATGCTGGAGTCGCTGGACTCGGAGGACAGCCGCTACGTGCTGCTCCTGGACGACGACGCGATCTCCGAGCCGGAGGCGATCGTCCGCGCCGTGCGCTTCGGGGACTTCGCGACCACGCCCACGATCGTCGGCGGCGGGATGCTCCACCTCGACGACCGCTCGGTGCTGTACACGCAGGGCGAGGTGTGGGACCCGCGGAAGAGCTGGATGCGTCCCTCGGGCGCGAGCGAGTACGACCACGACTTCGCCGAGGAGCCGCTGCGCGAGACCCCGGAGCTGCACCGCTACCTGGGCGCGGACTTCAACGGCTGGTGGATGTGCCTGATCCCCACGCAGCTGCTGCGTGAGCTCGGGCTGTCGATCCCGGTGTTCCTCAAGTTCGACGACATCGAGTTCTCGCTGCGGGCCCGGGAGCGCGGCTACCCGACCGTGTGCCTCCCCGGGGTCGCCGTCTGGCACATGGCCTGGCACGACAAGGACCCCACCCGGACGTGGGAGGAGTACTTCATCCACCGCAACCGGGTGATCACGGGTCTGCTGCACTCGCACGTGAAGGGCGGCGGCTACCTGCCGCTGCACAGTCTCCTCGGAGACATCAAGCTGCTGTTCATGCTGCAGTACTCGTCCGTGCGGCTTCGTCACGAGGCACTGTTCGACGTGTTCGGCGGACCCCACCGCCTCCCGGAGATGCTCCCGGTGAAACAGGCCGAGATCCGCGCGCTGCGCGGGGACTACATCGACTCCAAGGTGGTCGAGGATCTGCTGACGCTCCCGCCGGTGCGCCGCTCGTCGCGTGCACTGCTGGGTCGGGTCAGCCGGCCGACGAACCCGATCGCGGCGCTGATCCTGGCGGCCCGGGTCGGCGTGCGTCAGCTCCTCATCAAGCAGGCGTCGGGAAGCCGCCGCAACCCGGAGCGGATCATCCCCGCGCAGGACATCACGTGGTGGCGGTTCGCGGACATCGACTCGGCGCTCGTGACCTCCCCGGACGGGATCGGCGTGGCCTGGTACCAGCGCGACCGTGCGACCATGCACAAGTTCCTGTGGCGCAGCATCCGCCTGAACTGGCGGCTGTCGCGGCAGTGGAAGGCGCTGGCCGACCAGTACGCCCAGCAGATGCCGGAGGTGACCTCCCCGGAGAGCTGGCGGCGCACGTTCGCCGCGACGAGCGCGGCCGAGGAATCCGGCACGCACGCCGGGTGACGGAGGACGCGAAGAGGTGAGCGCCACGACGATCGGTGAGCCGGGCACGCCCCGGCGCTACCTGCATTCGCTGTGGCTGCTCTCGGCGCGGGATCTCAAGGTCCGCTATTCGACGAGCGTCCTCGGCTACCTGTGGAGCGTCCTCGATCCGCTCGCGATGAGCGTGATCTACTGGTTCGTCTTCACCCAGGTGTTCCATCGCACGGTCGGGGAGGAGCCGTACATCCTCTTCCTCGTCAGCGCGCTGCTGCCGTGGGTGTGGTTCAACATCGCGGTGAAGGACTTCACGAGGGCGTTCCGCAAGGACGCTCGGCTGGTCCGCTCCACGGCGATCCCGCGCACGATCTGGGTGAACCGGACCGTGCTGAGCAAGGGCATGGAGTTCCTGTTCTCCCTCCCCGTGCTGGCGCTGTTCGTCGTCGTCAACCTCCTCACGGAGACCGATCCGTCGAAGGTCGTCCACATCGGCTGGGGGATCCTGCTGTTCCCCGTCGCGGTGATCCTGCAGGTGGTCCTCCTGGTGGGCCTCGGGTATCTGGTGGCCCCGCTGTGCGTCCTGTTCAGCGATCTCGAGCGCACCACGGGCCTCATCCTGCGTGCGCTGTTCTATGCGACGCCGATCATCTACAGCGTGAAGGACCTCCCCGGGGTCTTCGAGCACCTCGGCGCCTACAACCCGCTGACGGGGATCATGATCCTGTACCGGGTCGCCTTCTTCCCCGATCAGTGGGTGACGTACCCGGTCGTCGTCAGCGCCGTGATGAGCGTCGGCATCCTCGCCCTCGGGATCTTCGTCTTCCGTCGGCTCGAGCGCACGGTTCTGAAGGAGTTGTGATGTCAGCGGCCATCACCGTCGACGGAGTCGGCGTCCGCTTCCGGACTCGCCGGCGCGGACGCCCCAACTTCAAGGACCTGTTCGGGGGCTCATCCCGACGCTCGCGTTCGGGCGAGTTCTGGGCGCTGCGGGACGTCTCCTTCACCGTCCAGAAGGGGGAGTCCATCGGTGTGGTCGGGCGCAACGGACAGGGCAAGTCGACCCTGCTGCGCCTCGTGGCCGGGGTGCTGCTCGCCGACGAGGGGACGGTCCGGGTCAACGGCGGCGTCGCGCCGCTCATCGAGCTCACCGGCGGGTTCGTCGGCGACCTCACCGTCCGGGAGAACGTCCGGATGACCGCCGGCCTGCACGGCATGTCCAAGGCCGAGGTCAGCCGCCGGTACGACGGGATCATCGCATTCGCGGAGCTCGAGGACTTCCAGGAGACGCCCTACAAGCATCTCTCCAACGGCATGAAGGTGCGCCTGGCGTTCTCCGTCGTGTCGCAGCTGGACGAGCCCATCCTGCTCGTTGACGAGGTTCTCGCGGTGGGGGACAAGGCGTTCCGCGACAAGTGCTACCGCCGGATCGACGAGTTGCTCGCCGAGGGGCGGACCCTGTTCTTCGTCTCGCACAGCGAACGCGATCTGCGACGCTTCTGCACACGCGGGCTCTATCTGAACAAGGGTTCGCTCGTCCTCGACGCGCCGCTGGACGAGGTGCTGGAGCGCTACGACGCCGACCACGCGACGTAGCGAGTCCGAGCCAGCTCGTCGAAACCCCCTCCCGTCGTCCAGACCCCCTCTGAGACACGTATCTGCGAGGGGGTCTCGACGCCCCGAGGGGGTCTCGACAATAAGGGGAAGGAACGGGGGTCAGAGGCCGATCAGGGCGCGCAGGGACCCGAGGGCGCCCTTCGCCGCGTCGAGCGCCGGCTGCGTGTCGGATCCGGCCTCGGCGGCACCGCGCAGGTCCGCCAGGCGCGCGGCGTAGTCGCCGAGCGCGGCCGGCCAGCTCTCCGCCAGCGACGAGGGCGCCGGGGTGTCGTTGAGGATCTGGGCGTCCTGCTGGAGCTGGTCGACCACGTCCAGCGCCTCCTGCCCCGTCGTGCCCGTCACCATGTCGAGCCCGTTGACGGCGTCGTCCAGACGCGGGGCCACCGAGCCACGGAAGGTCTCGACGTCGGGATCCGGCGGCGGAGGCTGCTCGGTCGGGGGGACGGTCGGATCCGGGGTCGGCGCGGGCGTGGTCGGTGCCGGGGAGGGCGCCGTCGTCGGGGACGGGCCCCCGCTCGGCGTGGGCGAGGGCGTCCCGGTCGGACTGGACGACGCCGAGGGCGAGGAGGTCGGGTCCGGCCCCGGTGCGCCCTTCGGGATCATGAAGAAGACCAGCAGCGCCGCGATGAGGACGACCACCAGCACGAGGATCACGATGAGGGCGGCGCGGCCCTTCCGGTTCCGTTCTGGCGGGAAGACCCACTCCGCCCGGGGCTGCGTCGGCTGCTGATCGCTCATGTCACGCCTCCAGAGGTGCCATCGGCCGCCAGGAGCGGTCGCGTCCGAGTCGCCCGCCGTCGCGGAGACCCCGGAAGAGATTGCTGGTGCCCCGCACGGTCCGCTCGACGAAGAGCAGCCGGATGATCTCCTTCGCGAACGTCATCGCGGTGCCGAGACCGAAGATCACCGGGTTGTACACGCCGTGCACGCGGTAGTACTGCTTGATGTAGGCGCGATTGCGCATGATGTAGTACCGGTACGCGTTGCTCGACGCGTTCATGTGGCGGATGCCCATGTCCCACTGCTTGATCTCGCGCGTGCGGCGGAGCACGAAGTCGTCCACGATCACCGCGGTGGTCCTGCGGGACGCGAGCCAGCCGTAGACCTGGTCGTCCCAGTAGATGAAGAAGCGAGGGTCGGGGAGTCCGATCTGCTGCACGATCGAGCGATGGATGAACATGCCCTCGAAGCAGCCGCTGTTCATCTCCTTGAAGCCGGACGCGTCGAAGCCGGCGGGCGCGAACGGGATCGGGATCCCCATGCGCTCCGCCACCCGGTACTGCCAGTAGAAGGCGCTGCCGTCGTAGTCGTAGCGGCGCCCCTGGATGCTCTTGAAGCGCGGGGCCCACTTGCCCATCTTGGCCAGGCCGTCGGGCAGCACCTCGACGTCGTCGTCCATGAGCCAGATCCACTCCGCCCCGAGCTCATACGCCGTGCGCATGCCCTCGCTGAAGCCGCCGGACCCGCCGGTGTTCGTCTCCAGTCGCCGGTAGACGAGCTCCGGGCCGATCCGGTCGCGGAAGCCCTGCACGAGATCGCCGGTGTCGTCCGCGGAGGCGTTGTCGATGACGACGACGCGCCCGGGCTTCGGGTCCATCGCCTCGATGCTCTCCAACAGCCCACGGAGCAGATGCGAACGGTTGTAGGTGACGATGACGATCGTCGCTGAGGCGGGATCGAACGCTGATGAGGTCACGGCAAGAGGCTCCGGCGGGTTGGGAAGGGCGGCCTGCGGCCGGGTTCCAGCCTACCCGCGCCGCTCGTCGATCCCGCCCCGCCCCGCGGGGCACGCGGGATCCCCGCGCGGAGGACGGGCCCGCGTTCACCGGGAGGGCAGTATGGGGAGCGTGCCGGTCTGCGCCGCGTCGATGTTCTCCCGCCACGACCGCGACTGACCGGCGCGCAGGGCGCACAGCACCAGCAGGAACCAGCCCGCGTCGGCGAGGGTGAAGCTCTCGAACACCGAGTCCACGGCGAGGGTGACCAGCACGAGCGGGGTCCAGGCGTAGACGACCGACCGGCGGACGCTCGCCACGAGCCAGGACCGGACGAGCGCGATCCCCCCGAGCAGGGCGAACAGGCTGAGCCCGGCCGCCCCCGTCTGCAGCAGCGTGTCGAAGAAGGCGTTGAGCGCCGTGCGGTGATGATCGCCGACGACGAAGTTGATCGCGTTGAAGGGGTAGTCCGTGGGCGTCCAGGGACCGAACCAGCCCCACCCGTGGATCGGGCGCGCCTTCCAGTACTCCAGGAGGGCGTTCCAGAGGTCTGCTCTGGTGCTGAAGTCCGATCCGGCGTCGAGCCACGCGATGATCCCGTGGCGGAAGACGAAGGCGATCACGAGTCCCAGGGTCACGAGCACGCCGAGCGTCCATTGCAGCGGCGCCCTCCGCTCCGGCCGGGCGTGGCGGACGAGGACCAGGGCCGTCGCCGCGATGCCCACCGCGACGGCGAGGACGAGCACGGTCGGCGAATCGGAGAGGAGGGCGAGGAACCCCGCCAGTGCGATCGAGGGGATCGCCACGGGCGCCGCGACGGACTGGGAGCGCCACTCCACGACGAAGGTGATGAGCGCGACGACGGCGAGGAAGCCGAGCATGTTGCGACTGCCGAACAGGCCCTGCACCGGACCGCCTAGGGCGATGTCGCCCTGCACGCCGAGGAACCGGATCGGCATGTCGAGGAGGATCCCGGACAGGATCTCCACGGCCAGGGACAGGCACAGCAGGATCCGCAGCGCGTCGCCGAGCGCGCGGACCGTCTGGAGGGTGTCGCGGATGTGGCCGATCACGACCGCGAGGAAGGCGAATCCGAGCAGCGCCGCCCACCCGCGCAGGGTCTGCGTCGTGTGGGTGGACCAGATCGCGGTGGACAGGGTCCACGCGAGGAAGGCGAGGAGCGTCGAGGGCGCCAGACGCAGGGCGGACAGCTCCTCGCGGCGGACGAAGAGGATGCCGGCGCCGATCACGCAGAGCGACGCGACGATCGTGACGAGCGTCACCGTGTCGGTCAGCCTCGCCACGGCGAACGAGCCGAAGACGGCCAGCAGGGTGGCGAGGGTGAACGCCCGCGCCATCTCGACGGAGGACAGCAGGCGCGCCAGCGGATGGCGCGGTGCGGTCACGGCGTCCGTCCCGTCCCCGGCGTCGTCGCGCGCCGCTCGCGCGCGCCCCATTCCACGGTGCGGTCCCGCTCGCTGAGTCCGCGCCCGATGAGGGGGACCGATTTGATCTTGAACGAGAACAGCACGACGAGCATCCAGCCCCACAGCATGATGGGTCCGGACTCGGCCAGCCCCTGCACGAGCAGCATCGCGACGGTCAGGGTCGGCAGCAGCGCGAGCGCCGAGTACGGACGGCGAGCGTCGAGGTCCCAGCGGGGGCGGTCCACGGCGAAGAACCAGGCCCGCCACACCAGCGCGCCGTACGTGACGGCCATGAGCACCAGCCCGATCACCCCGAGCTGCAGGAGGACGTCGAGCCACATCTGGTGGGCGTGGAACACGGTGATGCCGTGATCGCGGATCCATCCGTCGAAGGCCGGGTCCCAGGGGACCCACGGGGACGAGAAGCCGTTCCCCGCCACGGGGCGCTCGCCGGCGCGCTCGAGCACCCGCTCCCAGATCTCGAGGCGTCCCGTGAGGTCCGAGCTCCGGCCGAGCAGCCGGAAGAGGGCGTCGTGCGCGAACCACAGGACTGCGGCGGCGAGGACGGCGGTCGCCCCGAACACGAGGTACAGGGGCGTGCGCTGGCGCGGACGGTGAGCGCGACGCATGAGCAGCGCGGTCACCAGGACGACGACGACGGCCGCCGCGCACGCGTAGGTCGTCGCGGACGAGGCGCGCACGAGCAGGAAGACGGCGATCGCGGACCACACCACGAGCGCGCCGCGTCGGCGGACCCGCGCCGCGAAGAGGACGCCGAACACGATCAGCGCCAGCAGGCACAGGATGGCCAGGGAGTTCGAGTTGCCGACGATGCCCTGCACCCGGCCGCCGTCGAACAGGTTGCCACGGACCCAGTACCAGTGCGGGTCGATCTTCCCGTCCGGCAGATCCGCGAAGTTGGGCAGCAGCGGCGAGCCGCGCAGCCCGATCCATGCCTCGACGACGAGCGACAGCCCGAGGATCCACTTGAGGGCGGAGGAGAGGGCGCGGACGATCTCCTGCCAGCTCATGGCGAAGCCGATGAAGAGCGCGGTCACCGTGATCGCGGCCTGCAGCGCGCCCGTCAGGACCGTGGCGCCCGGCCATCGCGACCACAGCACCGAGATCAGGCCGAACGCGACGTAGCCGAGCGCGGTCCACGGCAACCGGCGCCACGGGAAGGCGACAGGTCGCCGACGGACGACGAACGGGACGCCGATCGCGAGGACGCCGCCGAAGAGCACGACGAGCACGACGAGGGCCCCGGGCTCGCCGAGGAGGTTGAACACGGCCGTGTGCGCGAGGACCGCGAACAGCAGCAGCACGACGTACCCGCGCAGGACGATGTTCCCCGTGGACTCGCGCACGGGCGCGGTCGGCGGGGGAGCGACCGGGATCCGGGAGTGCTGCGCCACGAGGTTCAGGGTATCGCGCGCACTCGGGCGGGTCCGGGAAGGCGCCGGCGGGGACGAGCGCGGCCCGGCGCCCCTACGCTGAGGGCATGCTGCATGCGCTGACGAACACGCCGCGCGACTACGCGTGGGGATCCTCGACCCTGCTCGCCGACCTCGAGTCCCGCCCGCCGGCGCCGGGCCCGGAGGCCGAGGTGTGGTTCGGGGACCATCCCGGCGACCCGGCCGACCTCGGCGACGGCCGCACGCTCGACGCGGTCACCGGCGGCACGCTCCCGTATCTGCTCAAGCTCCTCGCCGCCGACGCGCCCCTATCCATCCAGGTGCATCCCACGCGGGAGCAGGCTCGTGAGGGATTCGCCCGGGAGGCGGGCATCGCCATGGACGACCCGGCGCGCAACTACCGGGACGACAACCACAAGCCGGAGCTGATCGTGGCGCTGAGCGAGCGCTTCGAGGCGCTGTCCGGCCTGCGCCCGCTCGCAGAGACCCGTCGGCTGGTCGCGGGCCTCGGGTCGGCGCCCGGCGTGGTCCGACTCCGCGAATTGCTCGCCGGAGACGCGGATCCCCTGCGCGCCGCGCTGCGCTGGGCGCTCGCGGACGCCACGGAGTCCGAGGTGTCCGAGGTGATCGCCGCGGTGGAGGATGCCGACGCCGCCGACGAGGGAGAGCTCGACCTCGTCCGCCGCGCGGCGGATCGGTTCCCGGGCGACCGGGGCGTCGTCGTCGCCCTGCTGATGAACGGCGTCGTGCTCGCGCGGGGCGAGGGGCTGTTCCTCCGCGCCGGGCTCCTGCACGCGTACGTGTCCGGGCTCGGGGTGGAGATCATGGCCGCGAGCGACAACGTGCTGCGCGGGGGCCTCACGCCCAAGCACATCGATGTGGCGGAGCTGCTGTCGGTGGTCGACACGACCCCGGGCGAGGTGCCGGTGCTGCGCGCGGACGCCGGCGCCGCGGAGCAGGCCTACCCGGTCCCGGTGGCGGATTTCGCGCTGCGACGGCTGACGCTGGACAGCGCGCCCCGCACGATCGAGGTGCGCGGCCCGGCGATCGTCCTCGCCACCGCGGGCGATGTGCGGGTGTCGGTCCCGGGCGGCGACGAGCATCTCGTGCGGGTCGGAGCGGCCCTCTACGCGTCGGAGGATGAGACGCGCCTCGTGCTCTCGGGGCCCGGCGAGGCGTTCCTGGCCGAGCCCGGCTCGCCCGCCTGATTCCCCTCGCCCGGCGTCGAGTGGTCAGTTTCTGCGGGTTCAGCGTGGCGCGACCCACAGAAACTGACCACTCGGCGGATGGACGCGCGCAGAAGGTCGTGCGCGCGGCGACACGCCGATGGCGCGTCGTGAAGGTTCAAGGCCCGGTTGAGGGTTTACGATCCGCGACTTGACCATGGCGAATCACACGGGTGTAATTAGTGGTGCACGCGGCCCGCGATGCGACCGGGGGGCCAGACAGGGAGGGCGAATATGACGGGTTACCGTTCCGACATTCCCGAGGACTGGTTCGTCGACCCCGTCAACCTCGGCGTCCCCGGCGTCCGCCGCCCGCCGGCGGAGGGGGACGACAACGCCCTCGCCTGGCAGACCGACGCGCTCTGCTCGCAGACGGACCCCGAGGCGTTCTTCCCGGAGAAGGGCGGATCCACGCGGGACGCGAAGCGGATCTGCGCCTCGTGCGACGTCCGGGGCGAGTGCCTCGAATACGCGCTCAACAACGACGAGCGCTTCGGCATCTGGGGCGGGCTCAGCGAACGCGAGCGCCGGAAGCTCAAGCGCCGCGCGAGCTGACCGCCACGCACGTCCTCGTGCAGAAGGCCAGCGGCCTGCGACGCCGGCCGGCCCGCACGGCCCCTCCGGGCGCGTAATCCTCGACGCGCCCGGCCACGTACGGGTCCCACGCGGACACCCGCTTAGGCTGGCCAGGTCATGCCTGCCCGAGTACACGCCATCCTCGTCACCCGAACGAGCGCGACCTCCCTCGCGCGGGTCCTGCGCACCCTCGACGCCCTGTCCGCGCAGACCCTCCCGCCGGCCGCGCTCACCATCGTGGTGTGCGGATCCTCGGCGCCCCTGCGCGGCAGCGCCGCCGTGTCCCGCGCCGCGGAGGCCGTGATCGAGACCCGGGCGAACGCGACGCTCGCCGCCGCGGTCGGCCTCGCCGCCCCGCGCGTCGCGCCGGGGTCCGCCGTCTGGATCCTGACGGACGACACCGTGCCGGAGCCGTCGGCCCTCGAACGCCTGTCCGGAGCGCTGGAGCGCTCGCCGTCCGCCGCGGCGGCGGCGCCGAAGCTCGTCGGCGCAGACGACCCGGACCGGATCGTCTCCTTCGGTCAGACCATGACGCGGTACGGACGCGCGGTCGACCCGGCCGCGGGCGAGTACGACCAGGGGCAGCACGACGGCACGGACGACGCGCTCGGCGCGGATGTCCGCGGCATGCTCATCCGCGCGGAGCGGCAGGGCGCGCTGCGCCCTGACCCCGGGCTCGGCGGCGCCGACGAGGGGCTCGACATCGGGGTGCGCGCGCGGCTGTCCGGGGGACGGGTCGTGCTCACCGCGGACGCTCGCGTGGCCGTCGTGGTCGACCCCGGGAGAGCGACGAGCGCGGCGAGGGCCTTCGAAGAACGGCGGGCCCAGCTGCACCGCCGCCTGGTCTACGCTCCTGCGGCCGCCGTGCCGCTGCACTGGCTCTCCCTGCTTCCCCTGGCGCTGTGGCGCTCGGTGACGCACCTCGTCGGCAAGCGGCCGGCCGCCGTCGCACCGGAGTGGGGCGCGGCCGCGCTCGCGATGGTGAGCGGCGGAGCGGTCGCGCAGTCCCGCCGCGCCCTGAAGGCGGGCCGCGCGGCGAGCTGGGCGAGCCTGGCGCCGCTGCGGATGAGCCGGGCGCAGTTCCGCCAGCGCCTCGATGACGGGCACGGTTCCGAGGGCGGGGCCGTGCAGGAGCTCGGGTTCTTCTCCCGCGGCGGCGCGTGGGCGGTGCTCGCGGCGCTCGTCGTGAGCGTCGTCGCGTTCGCATCGCTGCTGGCCTGGCCCGCGCTGGGCGGCGGAGCGCTGCTCCCGCTGCGTCAGACGGTCGCCGCACTGTGGCGCGACGCCGCCTACGGGCAGCGCGGACTGGGCGTCGAGGTGTTCGGACCCGCGGATCCCTTCGCCGGGGTGGTCGCGCTGCTGGGGACCCTCTGGCCGGGCGCTCCCTCGTACGCGCTCGTCCTGCTGTGGGTCGCCGCGCTGCCGCTCGCCGTGCTCGGCGCGTGGTTCGCGGCCACCCGGCTGACCGACCGTGCGGGACTGCGGATCTTCGCGGCCGCGGTGTGGGCGCTGTCGCCCCCGTTCGTCATCGCGCTGGCGCAGGGGCGCCCGGCGGCGGTCATCGCCCACCTGCTCCTGCCCTGGGTCTTCCACGCCGGCCTCGTCGCGCACCGCTCCTGGGGGGCCGCTGGTGCGGCGTCGCTGCTCATCGCCGGCGTCCTCGCCTGCGCGCCGTCCCTCGCTCCCGCGCTCGTGCTGCTCTGGCTCGTCGCGATCGTCATCCTCCTCGCACGACGCTCGGTTCGCGGTGCCGTGCGGGTGCTCTGGACCCTCATCCCTGCTGTCGTCGTCTTCGCGCCCCTCGTCCTCTGGCAGCTGTTCCACGGCGAGACCTGGGCGATCTTCGCCGACCCGGGCGCGACGGTCGCCCTGCCGCAGGCCGGCGCCGACGCCGCGGGTCGCCTCGCGATCGCCGCAGGGCTGCCGACGAACGACGACGCGGGCTGGGCGGCGCTGCTCGGCACGGCGGCCCCGTGGGCACTGTGGCTCGCCGCTCCGCTGGCGGTGCTCGCACTGCTGGCTCCGGTCGCGCCGCGCTGGAGCGCCGGCATCCTCTCGGTGGTCGTCGCCGCCGCCGGGCTCGCGACCGCGTTCCTCGCGGTGGGCGTGGCGGTGAGCTTCGCCCAGTCGGCTCCGGTCGCGATCTGGCCGGGGACGGGGCTCAGCCTGGCCTGGGCGGGCGCGCTCGCCGGTGCGCTCGTCACGCTGGACAGCCTCGTGACACTCCCGTCGCTGCGACGGGTCTCCGCTCTCGTCGCGGCGGCGGCCATCGCGGTGTGCGCGGTCCCGTCGCTGACCGCGGTCGCGCGCGGCACCGCGGACGTCGTCAAGTCCACGGAGAGCACGCTGCCCGCCTTCATCAACGCCCAGGCGCGCGACGACCAGGATCTCGGGACCCTCGTCCTCACGCCCCAGCCCTCCGGGGGGCTCGGCGTCGAGGCGGTGTGGGGGGCGAGCCAGACCCTCGGCGCCCAGACGACGCTCCTCAGCACCGCGACCGAGCCGCGCGGACGGGATCTGTCCGAGCTCGCGGTCGACCTGGTGTCCTCGCGGGCGTTCGACGCCCCCAGCGAGCTGTCCGCGCTGGGGATCCGCTACGTGCTGCTGAACTCGGCACCGGGGGAGGAGACGGACGCCGCCCGGGCACTGCGCCTGGAGGCCGTGACCGCGCTCGATCAGCGCGCGGGCTTCCTCCGTGCGGGCAATACCGACAAGGGCGCCCTGTGGCGGATGGAGGCCGTTCCGGCGCCGCGTGCGGAGCTGCCGGCGCACGAGCGGAGCATGGCGCAGCTCGTGGTGACCGTCCAGCTCGTCATCCTGCTCGCCGCCCTGCTGCTCGCGATCCCCACGCGCGCGTCCCGCCGCGCCGCGCGCGGCCTGCCCCGAGCGGTCGGACTGGTGCCCGAACGTCAACCGCTCCCGGCCCCGGAGAAGCCGGAGCGCCCGAAGCGTGCCCCGCGGAACAAGCGGGAGGCGAAGGATCGCCGCCCGGCCGCCGCGGACACCGCGGGTTCCGCGCCGTTGGGCGGCAGCGGCGACGGGGAGCAGACGGTCGTGGACCCCGCACGAACGGAACCGTCGGATGCGGACGGGGATGCGCCGATGGCCGGCGAGGGCGACGGTGCGCCGGAGGCGCCCGCCGCGCACGAGACCGCGATCACCGCGGAGACCGCGGGCTCGTCCGCCGCGGACGTGACGGCGCAGGGCCAGACCCCCGACGCCGAGGATGTGGCTGCGGACACCGCTCCCGACCCCGGTCCGGCCGAGGCCGATTCCGGCGCGGCCACGTCCGGCGCCGTCGAGGGCGCCGATCCCGCCGCTGTCATCGTCGAGGTCGGCGACAACGGTGTTGCGGTCGACAACGGTGCCCAGGACGACGCCGCATCGCCCGAGCCGACGGCGTCTGCCTCGCCCGAGCCGAGGCAGGGCGAGGCCCCCGGCGGCCCCGCCGCCGAGCCGGAGGCGCGACCCGCGAACGCCGCCGAGACCGAGGAGCCGAAGCGATGACCCGCCCCACCGCCGCGCGAGCCGCCGCCACCAGTGCGCGGGTGATCGCGGGCGTCGTCGTCAGCGCCGCGTGCGTCGCCGGCGTCGTCCTGGCCGTGCCTGCCGCCTGGCCGGTCGTCGCGCAGGAGCCCGCGCACCGCTCCGTCGCCCCTGTCGCCGGGGACGCGCTGCTCACCTGCTCAGGCCCCTTCCGCGCTCTCGGGCGTGACGCGCAGGACGCCGGGCGCCTTTCCACCGCGGGGACGCCCGAGATCGTGCGCGGCGCCGTCGACGGGGTCCGGCTCGAGGAGCGGACGATCGCGATCCCCGACGTCGACGGCACCACGGAGTCTCCGATGTTCGTCGCTCCTCCGGTGGACCGGGAGCCCGCACAGGCCGCCGCCGCCGAGTCGGTCGCGATCGCGGCTCCGGACGTGTCCGGATACGCCGCCGCCGCCTGCCGCACGCCCAGCATGGAGTCGTGGATCGTCGGGGGCGCCGCCGGGACGGGATCGGGGGACGTCATCCTCGTCGCGAACCCGAGCGACGTCACCGCCACGGTGACGTTCCGGTTCTTCGGCACGCAGGGGGAGCGCACGACGAGCGAGCTCGTGATCCCTCCGGGGTCGCAGCGTTCGGTCCCGCTCGCCTCCGGCGCCGCCGGGCAGACCGCTCCCGTCGTCCAGGCCACGGCCGAGGGCGCTCCGGTGCGGGTCGCTCTGCAGTCGAGCCTCATCCGCACGCTGGACCCGGCCGGGATCGACGTCCAGGACGGCGTCCTTCGTCCGGACACCGAGGTCTCCCTGCTCGGGGTGCGCGTCGTGCTGCCGCCGGACGGGGAGGGGGCGTCGACGATCGTGCGCCTGCTGGCCCCGTCGTCGGACGCGACGGTGACCCTGCAGGCGCGCCTGGCGGACAGCGGCGCCGCGGTCGGCGAGCCCAAGAGCGTGTCGCTCACGGAGGGGCAGCCCGCCGAGGTCGACATGTCCGAACTGAAGCCCGGCCTCTACAGCATCGACATCGACGCGAGCGCCCCTGTCGTGGCCGCGGCCTGGCAGACGACGGGACGCGGCGGCGGGGCCGATTTCGCGTGGATGACCCCGGCGCCGGAGCTGGAGGGGACGACCGCCTTCGCGGTCGCGAAGGGCCCGTCGCCGACGCTGCACCTGCACAACGACGGATCGGTCGACGCCGAGGTGACGCTGGAGCCGGTCGGCGGGGGCGCCCCGGTCACGGTCCAGGTGCCCGCGGGCGGATCCGCGGTCTCGGCGGTGGACGGCGAGCAGGTGTACACGATGACGTCCGCGACGCCGGTGCGCGCGGCGGTCGCGTTCTCGGGGCCCTCGCAGATCGCCGGCTATCCCGTGTGGCCGGCGACCGCGACGTCTCCGCAGATCACCGTCTACCCCTAGGGCGGGTCGTCCGGACGCCGCTGACGCGCTCAGTCGTCCGCCGGCCGCGACGACGCGCTCAGTCGTCCGGGTGTCCCGGCGCGCCGAACTCCCACGGGTCGCGCCCGGCGTACTCCGCGGCGGCGCGGAAGACCGCGCCCTCGGTCGCCACTCGCCGGTGCAGGTCGTCGTCGTGTCCGGGCACGAGCAGCCGCTCGATCGGCACCCGGTACAGGACGATCCGCTGCCGCTGGGTGTCCACGTGCCAGCGCGGCACCCACTCGCCGTCGACGACGGACGGCATGGAGGCGATGTCGAAGCGCACGTCGCGCAGCTCCGGCCATGTGGAGCGGAGGAAGTCGACCGCGGTGCCGACGGCGAGATCGAAGCGGTCCAGGCGGCCGTCCAGCGGAGGCAGCGGCGGCCGGACGACCGGGCTCCGGCCGAGGCGGCCGTGGCGGCCGTGACGCGCGGCCCGACGAGGCGGGACGGCGTTGCGCGACGGGCGACGGCGGTGCATGCCGCCAGTCTAGGTCCGCCAGCGCACGACGCGAGACCCCCTCCGCCCGCCCATACCCCCTTCCACATACGGATCTGGGAGGGGGTCCGGGCGGGACGAGGGGGTCTCGCGGGCAGGACCGAGGAAGTCCGCGCGGCGTCCCGCAGACACGGCGGCGCCGGGCCTAGGCTGGCATCGATGTCCGGACGACTCTGCTCCAAGGTCGGCTGCGCGCGAGAGGCCGTGGCCACGCTCACCTATGACTACGGCGACCAGATGGCCGCGCTGGGTCCGCTGGGTGCCGAGAACGATCCGCACGCGCACGACCTCTGCGCCATCCACGCCGACCGGCTCTCGGTCCCGGCCGGGTGGATCGTCGTCCGCCACGAGACCCTCCGCGCCTGACATCCGCGTGTGACGATCCGTCTGCACCGGCCAGGCGGGGAGTGGGATGATGGTCGGATGCCGACCACGCCCGAGTACGCCGTCGCCGATCTCTCCCTGGCCGAGGCAGGCCGCCACCAGCTCCGGCTCGCCGAGAACGAGATGCCCGGGCTCATGGCGCTGCGCGCGGAGTACGGGCCGTCCCAGCCGCTGAAGGGTGCGCGGATCGCCGGGTCCCTGCACATGACGGTGCAGACCGCGGTGCTCATCGAGACGCTCGTGGCGCTCGGGGCCGAGGTCCGCTGGGCCAGCTGCAACATCTTCTCCACGCAGGACGAGGCCGCCGCGGCGGTCGTGGTCGGCCCGGATGGCACGCTGGACGAGCCGGCCGGCGTGTCGGTGTTCGCGTGGAAGGGGGAGACCCTCGAGGAGTACTGGGGCTGCACGGCCCGCATCTTCGACTGGTCCGCCACGGGCCACGACGGCCCGACCCTGATCCTCGACGACGGTGGGGACGCGACCCTCCTCGTCCACAAGGGGCGCGAGTTCGAGGCGGCCGGATCCGTGCCCGAGGCCGGCGCCGACGACGCGCCGGAGTACCGGATCGTCCTGGATCTGCTGCGACGGTCGCTGGACGCGGATCCCCAGCGGTGGACCAGGGCGGCGGCCGGCATCGTCGGCGTCACGGAGGAGACCACGACCGGCGTGCACCGGCTCTATGAACTGGAGGCCGCGGGGGAGCTGCTGTTCCCCGCGATCAACGTCAACGACTCCGTCACGAAGTCGAAGTTCGACAACAAGTACGGGATCCGCCACTCGATGCCGGACGGGCTGAATCGCGCCACCGACGTCCTCATCGGAGGCAAGGTCGCCTTCGTCTGCGGCTACGGCGACGTCGGGAAGGGCGCGGCCGAGGCCCTGCGGGGCCAGGGGGCGCGGGTACTGGTCAGCGAGGTCGATCCGATCTGCGCGCTCCAGGCCGCGATGGACGGGTTCCAGGTGGCGCGCCTGGCGGACGTGGCGCCCCAGGTCGACATCGTCGTGACCGGCACGGGCAACCGCGATGTCGTCACCACGGCGGACATGCTCGCCCTCAAGCACCTCGCGATCGTCGCCAACGTCGGCCACTTCGACAACGAGATCGACATCGCCGGGCTGGCCGCGCTGGAGGGCGCCGAGGCGGTCGAGATCAAGCCGCAGGTGCACGAGTGGCGACTGCCCACGGGGCGCAGCATCCTCGTGCTCAGCGAGGGCCGGCTGATGAACCTCGGCAACGCGACCGGGCACCCGTCGTTCGTGATGAGCGCCTCGTTCACCAATCAGGTGCTCGCCCAGATCGAGCTCTTCACGCGCCCGGAGCAGTACCCGCTGGGCGTGTACACCCTGCCGAAGGCGTTGGACGAGAAGGTGGCCCGTCTGCATCTGGACGCGCTGGGCGCGGTCCTGACCGAGCTCACGCCCGCGCAGGCCGCGTACATCGGCGTGCCGGTCGAGGGTCCGTACAAGCGGGACGACTACCGCTACTGACGGATCGGTCCCCGGAGCGGATGCGGCGGGGCGAGGTCAGGAGCGCAGGCGCGTTCCGGTCAGCTGCTCTGCGCGCTCGTCCGCGATCCGCAGCGCGCGCGTCTCGCGTTCCCGGCGCAGGACGGTCGCCGCGACCAGCACCACCTCGTCCGGAGCGGAAGGCAGGGGCGAGATGTACGGCGCGGCCTCCGTGAGCAGTTCGTGGGCGACGCGGACGCGCGCTGCGGGCAGCAGACGGTCGGCGTGCTCCAGGAACTGCGAGATCCTCCGCGCGAGGCGGTCGGGCATCCGGGCGACGTCCGCAACCCGCGCCCACTCGGCCAGGGCGGGCGGCATGCTCGGCGTGTGCACGGGCAGCCGGGGCGTGCGCACCCTCTGGCTGTACGTGCCCGCGACGAGGTCGCCCAGGCGCTGCGAGCGGGCGGAGAACGCGCCGGTCAGCACGGCGACGGCGCCGAAGGTCATGTAGATCTCAAGGACGCCGATGAGCGCGCGGATGAAAGCGTGGCGGAAGCCGGTCGCACCGCCGTCAAGGCGGACGATCCGCCCGCCGACGGCGAGCCGCCCGAGGCTGCGCCCGCGGGTGGCCACCTCGATCGTGCAGGGCACGACCACGAAGGCGACGACCGCCATGAGGACGGTGAGGATGCGGTCGATGGCAGGGTCGAATCCGAGCGCCGAGACGAGCCACAGCCGCAGGAACAGGAAGGCGGCCATCACGATCAGCGACAGCAGGGCGTCGATCACCGCGCCGAGGGCCCGGAGGAAGAAGCCGACCGGCTGCACGTCGATCGCGACGGCCTCGCCGGAGAGCACCTCGTCGTCGGCAGGCCGGGAGACGGCGGCCTGCGGTTCGGACATGAGGACAGTAAATCAGACGCGGCCCTATCGGATCGGTTGCCTGCGGAGCGTCACCTCCGTGCGGTCGCGCCGCGAGCCGGGCCGAGCACCGGCGGAGACCACACGCTCGCGCGGAGTCGGGACCGGGGTCTCGCCGCCGTAGCGTGCGCATGCCGTGCGAACGAGAGGACCACGCGCACCCCCGGAGACCACACGCTCACGCGGAGCCGCCGTCCCTGTCCCGCTGCCGCTGTGCGAGTTCTCCGCTGCGGTCCGCGCCGGCGGACCGGGCTGACGCTGCCGACGCTCGGGACGCGTACAGTGAATCGGGTGGATGCCGACGCCCTCGCCGATGCCCGCCGCGCCGAGTGGGCGCGCCTGGACGAGCTGACGCGCGCACGCCTGGACGGAGAGGGCGTCGACGAGCTGATCATGCGCTATCGCGCGGCCTCGGCGGACCTCGCGGACCTGAAGACCTCGGTCGGGACGTCGCCGCAGAGCGCCTACGTGTCGACGATCCTCGCGCGGGCACGCCTGCGGCTGACCGGGGCCGCGGACAACATCCTCGTCCAGACCGGGCGCTTCTTCGCCCGGCAGCTCCCGGCCGCGCTGTATCGACTGCGCTGGACGACTCTCGCGGTCACGCTCGTCGCCCTCGTCATCATCGCGGGGACCGCGGCATGGATCTCCTCCGACCCCGCCCTCGTAGCGGCGCTCGGCCCGCCGGACCTGCTCGCGCAGTACGCCGACGAGGACTTCACCGGGTATTACACCGAGAACCCGCCGGCGGTGTTCGCCGGCATGGTCTGGACCAACAATGCGTGGATCGCCGCGCAGTGCGTGCTCTTCGGGGTGACGGGGATCTGGCCCGTGTACGCGATCGTGCAGAACGCCATGAACGTGGGAGTCGCGATCGCCATCCTCGCGGCTCACGGCCGCGGCGACGTCGCTGTGCTGTATCTCCTGCCGCACGGGCTGCTGGAGCTGACCTGCATCTTCGTCGCGGCGGCGGCCGGTCTCCACGTCTTCTGGGCCTGGGTGGCGCCCGGGGCCCGCACCCGCGGCGCCGCGCTCGCCGAGGCGGGGCGATCCCTCGCCACCGTCGCGATGGGGCTCGTGTTCGCACTGGCGCTGGCGGGACTCGTCGAGGGGTTCGTCACGGGCTGGGCGCTTCCCTGGCCGATCAAGATCGGGATCGGCGTCGCCGCGCTCGCCGTGTTCCTCGTGTACATGCTCGGCGTCGGGCGTCGGGCCGCCCGCCAGGGGGAGACGGGCGATCTCGTCGAGTACGAGGCCGGGACGCCGACGCTCATGGTCGGCTGAGCGGCGCCCGCTGAACCTACGAGGCGCGCGGCGGCGCCCCGGTCAGGCCGGGTCCGCGTGCGGTGCGCGTCCCTCGAACAGCGCGCGGTGCGCGTACCCGGCGATGAGGGCTCCGACGCACGGGAAGACGAGGAAGACCCACAGCTGCGACAGGGGGACGACGCCCCCGTAGATCGCCGTCGCGAGAGAGCGCGCGGGGTTCACCGACGTGCCGTCGATCGGGATGCTGACGAGGTGGATCAGGGTCAGCGAGAGCCCGATCGCGAGACCGGCGAACGGGGTGCCCCGGCGGGGGTGGGTCGTGCCGAGGATGACGAACAGGAAGACGGCGGTGAGGACGATCTCGGCGGTGATCGCGGCGAACATCCCGAATCCGCCCGGGGATCTCTCGCCCCAGCCGTTGCTCGCGAATCCGCCGTCCTGCACCCGGGCGAGCCATCCGTCGGGGCCGAAGGTGCCCAGGAGCGTCAGCACGGTCGTCGCGACGGCTCCGCCGACGAACTGCGCCACGACGTAGCCGCCGACGTCCCGCCACGGCAGGCGTCCCGCCGCGGCGGCGCCGATCGACACGGCCGGGTTGAAGTGGCCGCCGGACAACGGCCCGAACGTGTAGACGCCGACGACGACGGTCAGGCCGAAAGCGAGCGCGACGGCCAGGTAGACGCCCGGGCCCGCCGCCGGATCAGTGAATCGCGTCGAGGCGAACAGGGCCGTCCCGATCCCGCCGAAGACCAGGAGGAACGTGCCGAAGGCCTCCGCGACCAGGCGGGTGCCGTAGGGGGGAGGCGGAACGCTGACAGAGGTGTCGCTCATGGCGCTCGAGGTCCTTTCGGAGCGGCGGTGGGGGTCGCGCTCTCCCGATGATCCCGCGCCCCGCGGCGACCGGCTCCGAGGCGCGCCGCCGGGGCGAGCGCCTGTCGGCGGGGCCACTGCGGCGACGCGCCCGGGACCGAGGTTGTCTTGAATGATTCAAAGAAACAGGTAGGCTGGCGACATGACCGAGACGCACGCCCCCCTCGTCGCGGAGGCGGCGATCCGGCGTGCGGGCCTGCGTGTGACGGAGTCCCGCCGCCAGGTCTTCGAGGCGCTGCGCGCCCAGCCGCATGCGAGTGCGGAGGACGTGTACGAGCGGGTGCGCCCGGCGCTGGCCTCCACGAGTCGTCAGTCGGTCTACAACGCACTGGGCGACTTCGCCGCGGCCGGCATCGTGCGACGCATCGAGCCCGCGGGGCACCCCATGCTCTTCGAGCTGCGGGTCGACGACAACCACCATCACCTCATCTGCACGCGTTGCGGGGGCGTCGAGGACGTCGACTGCGCCACCGGCCACGCGCCGTGCCTGATCCCGAGCGAGACGCACGGATACCGGATCGCGACCGCCGAGGTCACCTACTGGGGCCTGTGCGCGGCGTGCGCTGCGGAGACCGATCCCGCCTGACCGCCCCTCCTCCCGCACCGGCTCCGGCCGTTCCTCACCGACCCCACCGCACCTCATCGACCGCAATCAAGGGAAGGACACCCATGACCGATCTCCAGACGCCGGGGACCGACGACACGACCGACATCGACCAGTCCGTCACCGTGACGGACGAGCCGAACGACGCGGGCGCATGCCCGGTCGTGCATGCCCAGCCGCACCCCACGATGGGCTCGGCCAACCGCGTGTGGTGGCCGGAGCAGCTCAACGTCCGGATCCTGGCGAAGAACACCGCTGAGCGCAATCCGCTCGACGCGAGCTTCGACTACAAGGCCGCGTTCGAGGCGCTCGACCTCGCCGAGGTGAAGAAGGACATCCACGAGGTCATCACGGTCTCGCAGGACTGGTGGCCCGCCGACTTCGGCCACTACGGTCCGCTCATCATCCGCATGGCCTGGCACAGCGCAGGCACCTACCGCGTCACGGACGGGCGCGGCGGCGGCGGGACCGGGCAGCAGCGGTTCGCCCCGCTGAACAGCTGGCCGGACAACGTGGGCCTCGACAAGGCCCGTCGCCTGCTGTGGCCGGTCAAGAAGAAGTACGGTCAGGCGCTCAGCTGGGGCGACCTGATGATCCTCGCCGGGAACGTGGCGCTGGAGTCGATGGGCTTCGAGACCTTCGGCTTCGCCGGCGGCCGGGTCGACGCGTGGGAGCCGGACGACGACGTGTACTGGGGCCCGGAGACGACCTGGCTGGGCGACGAGCGCTACTCGGGCGACCGCGAGCTGCAGCGTCCTCTCGCCGCCGTCCAGATGGGACTGATCTACGTCAACCCGGAGGGTCCCAACGGCAATCCGGACCCGATCGCCGCGGCCCGCGACATCCGCGAGACGTTCGCGCGCATGGCGATGAACGACGAGGAGACCGTCGCCCTCATCGCCGGCGGTCACACGTTCGGCAAGACCCACGGCGCCGCGTCCGATGAGAACGTGGAGGACAACCCCGAGGCCGCAGGGCTGGAGATGCAGGGCCTGGGCTGGAAGAACAACCACGGGACCGGCAAGGGCGACGACCAGATCACCTCCGGCCTCGAGGTCACGTGGACCTACCACCCGACCCGCTGGGACAACGAGTTCTTCCACATCCTCTACGCCTACGAGTGGGAGCTCTTCCAGAGCCCGGCCGGCGCGCACCAGTGGCGCCCGATCAACGGCGGGGGAGCGGACATGGTCCCGCTCGCGCACTCCGACGGCCGCAGGGAGCCGCGGATGCTCACCACGGACCTGGCGCTGCGCATGGACCCGGAGTACGACAAGATCTCCCGCCGGTTCAAGGACGACACCCAGGCGTTCTCGGACGCCTTCGCCCGCGCGTGGTTCAAGCTGACCCACCGCGACATGGGCCCGCGGGCCCGTTACGCCGGAGCCGAGGTCCCGGCCGAGGAGCTCATCTGGCAGGACAACGTGCCGGCCGTCGACCACGCGCTGGTCGGCTCCGCCGAGATCGCCGACCTCAAGGGACGCATCGCCGAGTCCGGCCTCTCGGTCTCCGACCTCGTGTCGGTGACGTGGGCGGCGGCGGCCTCGTTCCGCGGCAGCGACAAGCGCGGCGGCGCCAACGGCGCGCGCATCCGCCTCGCGCCGCAGAAGGACTGGGAGGTCAACGACCCGGCCCGTGTCGCCCGAGTGATCGGTGCGCTGGAGTCGATCCGGGAGGCGTTCCACGCGTCGCGGACGGATGACGTCCGGGTGTCGCTCGCCGACCTCCTCGTCCTGGCGGGCAACGCCGCGGTGGAGAAGGCGGCGCGGGAAGCGGGGGTCGAGATCGAGGTGCCGTTCCACCCCGGTCGCACGGACGCATCCCAGGAGCAGACGGACGTCGAGTCGTTCCGCTTCCTGGAGCCGATGGCGGACGGGTTCCGCAACTACGCGGCGTCGAACGTCGCCGGCATCCCCGCCGAGCATCTGCTGCTGGACCGGGCCAACCTGCTCACCCTGACCGCTCCGGAGATGACCGTGCTCGTCGGCGGCCTCCGGGTCCTCGGTGCGAACTGGGACGGCTCCGCGTATGGCGTCTTCACGGACCGCCCGGGCGTGCTCACGAACGACTTCTTCGTGAACCTGCTCGATCTCGGCACGACGTGGAAGCCTCTGGACCCGGGCTCGCACGCGTTCGAGGGGCGCAAGGACGGCTCCGGTGAGCTCGTCGGCCGCGGCACCCGCGTCGACCTGGTCTTCGGCTCGAACTCGGAGCTGCGCGCGCTCGCCGAGGTCTACGCCTCGGACGACGCGGGCGAGAAGTTCGTGCGCGACTTCGTCGCCGCCTGGGCCAAGGTCACGGAGCTGGACCGGTTCGACTTGCGCTGACGCTCGTCCGGTGACGACCCCCGCCCTTCTCGGGCGGGGGTCGTCCTGGTTTCGGGGCGCGTTCGCGGGGTCCGGGGCGCGGCACGGGCGGGATTCGGCCGGAATCGGACCCCAAACGCCGGCGACGCGCCGCTCGACGTCAGAGCCGGCCGGCTGCCTTCAGCTCCAGGTAGCGGTCGGCGATCCGCGGCGGCAGCGCCTCCGGATCCGCAGCCAGCGGCTCGCCGCCGGCGCGGCGCACGGCGTCGGCCACGGACGCGGCGTCGTGGAGGGTGCGCTCGGCCGCGGCGGCGAGGTACACGTCCTCGCGGGTCTGCCGGGCGCGCGCGAGGTCGCCGACCGACTCGTCGGTGACGGATCCGACGAGCACGGTCGTCGCGCGGGACGGGGCGGGGAAGGCGCCGAGGAAGCTCCGGGCGCTCTCGGGCGCGTCCTGCGCGGTGAGGACGACGATCAGCGACGGACGGGTGGTCGTCGTCCGCACGGCGGCGAACGCCGCTCCCCAGTCCGTGTCGACCAGCCGCGGGTGGACGGGCGCCATGGCGTCGGTCAGCGCCGGGAGCAGCCCTGGGCCGTCCACCCCGCTCACCCGGGCCCGCACGACCCGGTCGAACAGCAGCAGGTGCACGTGGTCGCCGGCCCGCTGCGCGAGAGCAGCGAGCAGCAGCGTCGCTTCGAACGCGGCGTCCAGCCGGGTGCCGTCGCCGACGCGCGCGGCGGAGGTGCGGCCGGTGTCGATGAGGATCACGACGTGCCGGTCGCGCTCGGGCCGCCAGGTGCGCAGCATCGTCGTGCCCGCGCGCGCGGTGGCCCGCCAGTCGATGGAGCGGACGTCGTCGCCGCGGACGTATTCGCGCAGCGAGTCGAACTCGGTGCCCTGACCGCGCACCTGGATGCTCGTGTTCCCGTCCAGCTCGCGCAGCCGGGCGAGCCGTGAGGGGAGGTGACGGCGGGACGCGAACGGGGGAAGGACCCGGACGGCGCCGCGCACGGCGTGCCGCGCCTGTCGCCCGGCGAGCCCCAGCGGACCGACGGAGCGCACCGCGACGAACGCGCTCTCCAGCTCGCCGCGGCGGCGGGGGCGCAGAGCAACCGGCAGGCGACGCCGTTCCCCGGGCGGGACGTCGAGCGGGATCCGAGCGGCGGAGACCCCCGCCGTCGGCTGCCAGGCGTCGCGCAGGACGCCGCGCAGACGACGGGCGCCGGGGTTCTGGACCAGGACGGCCGCCGTGGCCGGCTCGCCCAGCCGCAATCGGGCCGGGACGTCACGGGAGATCCGGAGCGCGGCGGGGGAGGCGGCGGCGAGCACGTCGACGGAGACGAGCACGGCGCAGAGGATCAGCCAGCCGGCCAACGCGACCCACGCCGAGACCCCCGCGACGTCCAGCAGGACGACGGGGACCACGCCGAGGGCGACGAGCAGGACGAGACGGCCGGTGACGAACACCTAGATCGGAACCCGGGTCTGCTGGACGACGGAGGAGAGCACGGCGTCGGCCGACACTCCTTCCATCTCGGCGTCCGGTCGGAGCTGGAGCCGGTGCCGCCACACCGGGACGAGCATGGTCTGCACATGATCCGGCGTGACCGCGCTCGACCCGTTGAGCCAGGCCCAGGCCTTGGCGGCGGCCAGCAGCGCCGTGGATGCGCGCGGGCTGGCGCCGAGCTGCACGGACGGGGCCTGTCGCGTGGCGCGGGCCAGATCGACGACGTAGCCCAGCACGTCGTCGGTGACCTCCACACGGGCGGCGGCGCGCTGCGCGGCGACGATCTCGTCGCGCGAGACGACGGCGCGGAGGTCGGTGAGCTCCCGCGGCGAGAAGCCGTCCGCGTGCCGACGGAGGACCGACACCTCGGCGTCGCGCTCGGGCATCCCGACCACGAGCTTCATGAGGAACCGGTCGAGCTGCGCCTCCGGAAGGGAGTAGGTGCCCTCGTGCTCGATGGGGTTCTGCGTCGCGGCCACGAGGAACGGGTCGGGCAGCGCGCGGCTGCCGCCGTCGGAGGACACCTGGCGCTCTTCCATGGCCTCCAGCAGAGCGGCCTGGGTCTTCGGCGGGGTGCGGTTGATCTCATCGGCCAGCAGGATGTGGGTGAAGACCGGGCCGGGCCGGAACTCGAACTCTCCGGATCGGGCGTCGTAGACGAGCGATCCGGTCACGTCCCCGGGCATGAGGTCGGGCGTGAACTGCACGCGCGTGGTGTCGAGTCCGAGGGCGCGGGAGAACGCGCGGACGACGAGGGTCTTCGCGACGCCGGGCACACCCTCGAGCAGCACGTGTCCGCGGGCGAGCAGGGCCACGAGGAGCCCGGTCACGGTGCCCGGCTGCCCGACCACCGCCTTGTCGACCTCGAGCCGGACGCGGTGCATCGCTTCGCGGAGACCGGCGTCGGGATCGGCGGCGGGCTGCGAGGCCGTGTCCGCCGGCGCCGGCGAGGACGTCGTCCCGCCCGGGCCCGGCGCGGGCGTGGGAGGCGCCGGAGGGGCGGCGGGCGGAGGGGGCGCGGCGGCCGGGTCGCGGGGATCGGTCACGGGGTGCTCCTTTCGATGCGGACGACGTCGTCGACCGCGGTCTCGAGCGCGGCGAGCCGGCGCGCGAACAGGATGAGGTCGGGATCGGTGCTCGGCACCGGGCCGGTCAGCAGCGGGCGCACGGAGTCCCGGGACGCCTGCACGCGGTCCGCCGCCGCATCGGCGACGGCGGCGGGATCGGCGGCGGGCATGGCCAGCCGTGCGGCGAGGCGTCCGATGGTGCCCGCACGCAGCGCCTGGGCGGCGTGCCCGGCGTCCGCGGCGTGCGCGGTGAGGCGCGCCCGCCCGTGCATGGTCTCGGAAGCGCGGACGGTCACCGGGAGGGTCTCCGCCACGAGGGGGCCGAAGCGGCGGCCCCGCCAGACGCCGGCCACGATCGCGGCGACGAGGAGGGTGAGGATCGCCGGGGTCACCCATCCCGGTGTCAGCTCGGCCAGGGTGGCCTCCGCGTCGCCGGGTTCGAGGTCGGTGTCGCCGAACGAGGGGACGTACCAGACGACGCGCTCGTGCTGACCGAGGAGGGCCAGGCCCAGCGCGGCGTTGCCGTTCTCCGCGAGGCGCTCGTTGGTGAGCAGGCGCGAGCCGTCGATGATCGCGCGGCGGCGGTCGCCCTCGTCGGCCACGAGAACGGCCGCCCCGGCATCGTCGGCGAAGCAGGCGGTGACCCCGTCCGCGGGCCGGAAGAGCTGACCGGGCTCGATCTCGCCGACCCGGGCGAACTCCGGCAGGTCGCACGAGGCCGTCAGCGGGCCGGATGCACTCCCTGCGGCGTAGTCGCCGAGCCCGAGGATGCGCAGCATGCGGGCGCTGCCGGTGAGCATCACGACGTCGTCCGCCTCGCCGATCAGCGTCCGCACGGCGTCGTCGGAGAGCGCGTACGGATCGGCCAGGACGAGCGTCGAGCGCTCGTCCATCGTCTGCGCGGCCTCGATACGACTGCGGACCACGTCGACCTCCACGCCCTGGGCGCGGAGGATCTCCGCCAGAGCACGGGTGCCGCCGGGGCCGTTGCCCTCGGGGTCGAATCCCGTGCGCAGCCCGGGGCGCTGCGCCGCCACCTGGAGCGCGACCACCGCGACGCCGAGGAGGACGAGGACGATCAGGATCCACGCGAGCGCACGGGTGGCGCCGCCGCGCGTGCGGACGACCGTCGACGCCGTCGAGGCGTCCTGCGTCGTGCTGTCCTGCGCGGTGCTCATGCGGCAACCAGCTCCGGCCGTGCCGCCTGGAGGCGTGCGTCGGTGTCCGCGAGGTCCCGGTACCGCTCGGACGTGCCGGGGTGGCGGAGATACCGCACATCGTCGAAGGACTCGGCCGCCCGCCGCAGCGCTTCGGCCTCCTCCGGGAACGCGACCGTCGCCTCCCGGGCGATCGTCTGTGCCGTCGCACCGGGCGCGGGCGCGATGAGGTCGCGTTCCTGCAGTGAGCGGGCGAGCGCCCGGTACCCGAGGACGACGGCCTCGTCCCAGTCTCCCGCGCGAGCGCTGCGCTCGGCGTCCGCGCGCAGCTCCGCGGCGGAGCGGGCGTCCCTGCTGCCGAGGAGGTCCGTGGCGGCGCGGCGGGCGAACGACCGTCGCGGACGGCCCCAGAGGATGAGGACGATGACGAGCGCGGCGACGACGACGATGCAGACGAGGGTCAACGCCACAGGGCCGAGGTTCCCGCCGCCCTGCGGGGTGAACAGGTCGGCGAGGAACTCCGCCACGGCGCGGGCCCACTGGTCGAACAGCGTCGGTCGTGCCTCGGCGTACTCGGGTCGCGAGAGCTCCTGCTCCGCCCAGCGCTGGGCCTCGTCCCCGTCGGGGATGAGCGGGATCTGCAGGTGCACGCGGCTCATGCGCCGTCGGATCCCGGAGCCGTCCAGCGACGCTCGCCGTCGCGCGGCGCCCAGGGGCTGTCGTCGGTCGGCGGCAGCGGGGCTACCGGCGGTGCGGGGGCGGCGGGAGGTGCGGCCGGCGCGGGGGCGGGCGGCGCCGGCGTCGCGTACGGCGGGACGGAGGGTCCGGACGGCGCGAAGGACCCGGGCGCGGGCGGGTACGACCCGGGCGGGACGGAGCCGGGCGCGGGCGGGTACGGGGTACCGACAGGGAAGGGGGCGGGCCCGGGATAGGGGGCGGCTGCAGAGTCCCACACCGTCTTCTGCAGCGGCCGGTACTCGGCGGTCACGGCGCGCGACGGGTCGACGGCGAACGGGTCGGAGCCGAGATCCTGTCCGGCCTGACGCCGCTCCACGGCCGCGAGCAGGTCCTGGTCCAGGGCCTCGTGCCGCATCCGGCAGTCCAGGTAGACGAGCGTGGCACCGGTGGCCT
Source organism: Microbacterium resistens (assembly GCF_021172025.1). NCBI lineage: Bacteria > Bacillati > Actinomycetota > Actinomycetes > Micrococcales > Microbacteriaceae > Microbacterium > Microbacterium resistens. Next base: position 1,610,390 of record NZ_CP082781.1, on the reverse strand, counting down.
GGACGACCGTGGCGATCGCCTGGATCACGATGATCAGCAGCTGCGGCACGAGCATCGCCAGCACGAACCCCGCGATGGCGGAGGCGTCGTTGGTCCCGGTGGGCGCGATCACGGGGATGAACAGGGAGCTGAGCATCGAGGCCGGCATGCCGACGACCTGCGCCGCCAGGCCCATGATGAGCCCGATCAGCGCCGTCACCCCGAAGGCGACCCAGAACCGTCCTCGGGTCAGCCGCCACGACCGCACGATCGCGCCGCGGATCGTCGCCCGCTCCAGCACGAGGACGCTCGGCACGAGCAGCAGCTTCGTGTTCAGCCAGATCCCGAGGGGGAGCGCGCCGAGGAAGGCGAGGATCGCGACGACCGTCGCGATCGCCAGGGACGCCTCCGAGTACCCGCCCAGGGCGCCGATCCCGCCGAACGTGACGGCGGCCAGGAGCAGGAGGAGCGCGGAGACGGCGACGCCCAGCAGCAGGGCGTATCCGATGAGCCGCCATGCGACGGGACGCACGCGGCGCCACAGGGCCCCGAGCGTCGCCTTGTCGCCGAGCACGGCGGCCGCCACGTCGGAGGCGACGACGCCCTGGACGAGAGCCGAGAAGGCGACGGACCCGAGGCTGATCGCGATCCCGGCCACGGCGACGAGGGCCGTCGAGCCGATGAGGATCGTGAGGAACTCGTCGGAGCCCTGGCGGAGGGTGTTCAGCCGGGAGAAGGCGCCGACCATGACGGCGCCGAGCAGGGCGGCGGTGACGATCACGACGACGAGTTGGACGACCACCGCGAAACCGAACAGCACCTTGGGGTTGTGGCGCAGAGCGGCGAAGGCCTTCCCCAGGAGGGTGCCGAAGCCCAGCGGGTGCAGCGGGATCAGCCCCGGGCGGGGGGCGGGTGTCCAGGTCGGTCCGCTCACGTGCTCCTCCGGAGGTCGTGGATCTGCGTCCATCGTGTCACACCCGGCTCCGGCGGGCCCGGGGCCGCGGCCGACCCGCCACCGGGCCTCCCCGTCGGTCGCGCGGCGGTGAAGTACGCTGGTGCCCATGCGGGGGCGCCGTGGATCGTCCGCGCCTGCATTCGAGCGACGAAAGACGACTGGGCACCATGACCTCACGCATCCTCGTGGTCGACGACGACACGGCTCTCGCCGAGATGATCGGCATCGTGCTGCGCACCGAGGGCTTCGAACCGGTCTTCTGCGCGGACGGCGCCCGTGCCGTGGAGGAGTGGCGGACCCAGCGTCCCGACCTCGTTCTGCTGGACCTCATGCTCCCGGGCATGGACGGGATCGAGATCTGCACCCGCATCCGGGCGGAGTCCGGCGTCCCGATCATCATGCTCACCGCGCGCAGCGACACGGCCGACGTGGTCCGCGGGCTCGAGGTCGGCGCCGACGACTACATCATCAAGCCGTTCAATCCCAAGGAGCTCGTCGCCCGGATCCGCACTCGCCTCCGTCCGACGCCCCAGTCGAGCACGGACGTGCTGCGCATCGGGGATCTCACGATCGACGTCGATGCGCACGAGGTGCGCCGGGGAACGGACCCGATCGCGCTGACGCCGCTGGAGTTCCAGCTCCTCGTGGCCCTGGCCTCCAAGCCGCAGCAGGTCTTCTCCCGCGAGATGCTGCTGGAACAGGTCTGGGGATACCACTACAAGGCCGACACCCGGCTGGTCAACGTGCACGTGCAGCGGCTGCGCGCGAAGGTCGAGCTCGACCCCGACAACCCCCGGATCGTCATGACCGTGCGCGGCGTCGGCTACCGGGCCGGGAGCGCGGGCTAGGCCATCGTGCCGCCCGCATCGTCCCCGGTCTCCGGCTCCGCGATCGTGCGCGACTGGAGGGGCTGGCCGCAGGCGCTCGCCGCGCTCTGGGGCAGTTCGCTGCGGTTCCGCACGCTGGTGGTCACGCTCGCCCTGACCTCGGTGGCGATCCTGGTGACCTGCGTGGCGATGGCCCTGGCCATCCAGAACAACCTCTGGGAGGCGCGCAAGGCCCAGGTGCTGGACGACGCGCAGCGAGCGACCGCCTCCGCGCAGTCCGTGCTGAACTCCGGTGATGCGCAGGGAGAGCGCTCCGCTCTGGACGGCCTCATGCGCGACGCGATCGAGCGACTGGGCACGTTCTCCTCGTCGGACATGATCACGATCCGCCGCGTCGACGACGCACCGTCGCTGACGGCGCCGCCCGGGTACCAGCGGGGGATGACGGAGTCGCTGATCTCGCCGCAGCTCCAGCGGGCGGTGATCGAGCACGCGGACACGCAGTGGTGGCAGCCCGTGGCCCTGGAGGACGGGGAGGGGCCCGCGCACGCCGGGATCGTCGTCGGGCAGCTCCTGACGCTGCCCGGGGCGGGCGCGTACGAGCTCTACATCGCGTACGACCTCGCCGACACCGCGCAGACCCTCCAGCTCGTGCAGAGCGTGCTGTGGGTGGCGGGGATCGTCCTCGTCGCCCTCATCGCCGCGATCGCCTGGGTGGCGCTGCGGTCGGTGGTCCAGCCGGTGACGGAGGCCGCGGAGACCAGCGCCCGGCTGGCGGCGGGGGAGCTGGCCGTCCGCCTCCCGGTGCGCGGCGACGACGAGCTCGCCACGCTCGGGCGATCGTTCAACGCGATGGCCGAGAGCATCGAGGCGCAGATCAAGGAGCTCAGCGAGCTCTCGCTGGTCCAGCAGCGCTTCGTGTCCGACGTCTCGCACGAGCTGCGCACGCCGCTGACCACGATCCGGCTCGCGGCCGACATCCTCAACGACCAGCGCGCGGACTTCGACCCGACGACCGGCCGGACCGTGGAGCTTCTGCACACCCAGGTGCAGCGCTTCGACACCCTCCTCGCGGATCTGCTCGAGATCAGCCGCTACGACGCCGGGTCCGTGCAGTTGGAGACGGAGGCGACCAGCCTCGCGCACCTGGCCGAGGACATGACCGAGGAGCTGCGCCCGCTCGCCGCCGGCCACGGGACGGAGCTGCGCTTCGTGGCACCGGGCGGTCATACGCCGGTAGACATGGATCCGCGGCGCGTGCGCCGGGTGCTGCGCAACCTGATCGGCAACGCCATCGAGCACGGCGAGGGGCGGCCGGTGGTGATCACGGTGGACAGCAACCAGCACGCGGTCGCCGTCGGCGTGCAGGACTCGGGGATGGGCATGGCGCCGGCGGACGCCGCGCGGGTGTTCGACCGGTTCTGGCGTGCGGACCCCTCGCGACAGCGCACGATCGGCGGCACAGGGCTCGGCCTGTCCATCGCGCTCGGCGACGCCCGTCTGCACGGCGGGACGCTGGCCGTGTGGTCGGAACGGGGCGTGGGGACGAATTTCGTGCTCACCCTGCCGCGGCACGGTCGCACGCTGGACGGCCCCTCGCCGGTCCCGCTGGAGCCCCAGACGAGCCTGGCGGATCTCGGTGTCGTCACCGAGCCGATCGTGGTGCCGCGCGCGGAGCCGCCGACCTCCGCCGCACCGGGGAAGGAGGACTCATGAGCGTCGGACGCGTCATCCGCTCCGCCGTCGTCGCGCTGCTGGCGCTGAGCCTGGCCGCGTGCGCATCGCTCCCGACGACCGGCGAGGTGCGGCCCGGGAACTCGGGCGACGGTGCGTCGGACGAGTCGGATCTGACCTACCTCGCCCGCGGGCCCTCGGACGGCGCCGATCCCGAGCAGATCGTGCGCGGGTTCATCGACGCCGCCGCGAACCCCGCCGACAACTGGGACGTCGCCCGCAGCTTCCTCATCGGCCCGTTCCAGGAGAGCTGGAAGCCGAATGCCGGCGTCACCATCGACGCGTCCGCGGAGCGCCGGTACGCGGGGCCGACCCTCGAGGCGGACACGGACGAGACGAGCGTCCGGCTCGCGATCCAGCAGTCGGCGACCATCGATCAGAACGGCTCCTACTCGGTCGCCTCCGGCGCGGCGGAGGTCTCCTACGAGCTGAAGAAGGACGACGCGGGGCAGTGGCGCATCGCCCGGGCGCCGGACGGGATCCTGCTGGACGCGCGGACCTTCGCCGCCGAGGACGTCCTCCGGCCGTACCCGGTGGTCTACTTCGACGCGACGTGGACCTATCTGGTGCCGGACGTGCGATGGTTTCCCAAGCGCAAGAACACCGCGTCGCGCATCGTCCAGGCCCTGGTGGCGGGAGCCCCCAGCCCCTGGCTCGTGGAGTCGGTGCGCACCGCGTTCACCGGCGACGTCGAGCTCGGCCGGGAGACGGTCTCCGTCGACGCGCAGATCGCCGAGGTGGACCTGAGCCAGGCGGCGCTCGGCGTCGACGACGTCACGCTCGCACGGATGCGGACGCAGCTCGAGCGGAGCCTGGCCGCGGTCGGCGTGCTCCAGGTGCGCCTGACGGTGAACGGCACCGAGCTGGGCACCTCGGCGGCGCCCTTCTCATCGACCACGGTGGACACGCGCCCCCTCGTGCTGACGGAGGACGGGTTCGGCTACCTGTCCGGGAGCGAGGTGTCGCCGATCGACGGCGTCTCCGGGCCGATCGCACGGTTCCCGGAGCCGATCTCGTCCATCACGGCGAGCGGCGCGGCGTCCCGGGCGATCGTGCAGACGACCGGCGGCCGTGTGTACGCGGTGTCGGGGGAACAGGTGGACGAGCTGGACAGCCGCCCCGGCCTCATCAGACCGTCGCTGGATCCGTACGGGTTCACGTGGACCGTGCCCCGCACCAGCCCGGGCGGCGTGCAGGTCTGGTCGCCCGCGGTGGTCTCCCATCCGCTGCCGGCGTTCGAGGACGCCCAGGGCATCTCCGCCCTGGCGGTGAGCCGGGACGGGGCCCGGGTGGCCGTGGCGCTCTCCGTCGGCTCCCAGGTGCGGATCGAGGTCGCCGGCATCGAACGCGACGCGAAGGGGGAGCCGACGGGCGTCGGACGGCCGTACTTCGTCGCGGGACGGGTGTCCGGCGAGGTCCGCGACCTGATCTGGCTCGACGACCGGACGCTGGGCATCCTGGCCGAGGACGACGGGCGGCCGGAGCTCATCGAGCAGATGGTCGGCGGGCCGTCGACGACGACGGACACCCCGGTGGCCGCGCAGGCGGTGGCGCCCGCCGCGCCTGTCTCGAACGTGCGGCTGCGCGGGGACGACGGTGCGCTGTGGATGCGCAGCGGCACGACCTGGTCCTCGGAGCGCGCCGGCGTGCAGGTGCTGGCGACCCAGATCGACAGCCCGTGATCCGCGGGCGGGCACGAGCTCGTCCTGCACCGTCCTGACCGGCGACGGACGGCTCACAGATCCGGGCGGGCGTCCCCGCGGCGCGGTCCGCTGCGGCAGGGTGCCGGGATGGACCACAACACTCCGCCACCGCCGCCTGACCGCCTGAGACTGCTCGGCGCGGACATCGCCGACATGCTCCTCGGGGCGGAGTGCGCAGGCTGCGGGGCGGTGACGACCTCGCTGTGCACGACCTGCCGGGCGCAGCTCCGGCCCGATCCGGTGTGCGTGCGGACGCCGGACGGCCTGCCGGTGCACGCGGGGCTGCGGTACGAGGGCGTCGTCGCGCAGGTCGTCCGCGACATCAAGGAGCACGGGCGGACCAGCCTGCTGCCCGCCCTCGTCCCCGCCATGCGCGCGGCGGCGGGCGCGTGCCTCGCCACGCGCCCTCCGGATGCGGATCCTGTCGACCTCGTCGTCCCGGTGCCCACCTCTCACGCGTCCTTCCGGCGTCGGGGGTTCCGCCTCCCGGAGCTGCTCGCCCGCAGGACGGGCGGTCAGGTGCGCCGGATCCTGACGCCGACCCGGCGGGTGCGGGACCAGCGGGGGCTCGGGAGGGCGCTACGGCGGAGCAACGTCGCGGGCAGCATGCGGGCGCGGGGCGGGGGAGACGGCTGGTCGGTCCTCGTCGTCGACGACGTGGTGACCACCGGCGCGACGCTCGACGAGGCGGCGCGGGCGCTCGGAGCCGCCGGGTTCCGCGTGGTCGGCGGCGTCGCGCTCGCCGCGACGCCGCCGGGCGCCGGGCTCGCCCGGACGGGGTCGGCGGACGACGCGCACCGGGCCGGCGCGGGCGGCGGCGACACACGGGCATCCGGGTGGTGACAGGTCGCGCGTCCGCGACTACGGTAGGGGTTCACAAGGCGACCACGGTCCGCCCTTGGCCGGGAGGACCGGGACAAGGAGGTCAGGGATGGAAACGAACATCGTCGGTGTGGGAGTGAGCATCAGCGATCGGTTCCGGACGGTCGTCGAGGAGAAGACGGCCCGGATCGCGACCCTCGCGACCAAGGCCCAACGCCTCGACGTCAAGGTCACCCATCGGTCCTATCGGAACGGCCGGGTCGAGGACGAGACCGTCGAGCTCACCCTGGTCGGGCGCGGACCGGTGATCCGCGCCGAGGCGCGAGACGGCGACAAGTTCGCCGCGTTGGACATGGCGATCGACAAGCTCATGGAGCAGGTCCGCCGGGCCAAGGAGAAGCGCGTGGACGGCCGCAACCACCCGAGGGGAGCGCACTTCGAGAAGGGCAGCGGAGAGCTGACCGGCATCGACGTCCGCCCCGCGCCCGCCGATGTGCTGCACGCCGTCGCGACGGGCGAGATCCCCATCGCGGGAGACGACGAGGAGAACTACTCCCCGGTGGTCATCCGCACCAAGAACTTCGACGCCGAGTGGATGACGGTCGAGGAGGCCGTGGATCGGATGGAGCTCGTCGGGCACGACTTCTTCCTGTTCGTCGATGCCCGCACCGACCACCCCAGCGTCGTCTACCGGCGCAAGGGCTGGGACTACGGCGTCATCTCGCTGACGACCCAGGCGGCTCCGGCCGAGGAGCTCGCCTCCTGACGCACGGCCGCTCGCACGATGCGGCCCGGGGCGCGGTGCCCCGGGCCGCATCGTGCATCCGATGCCCGCGTGAGTTCAGGCGAACGCGCGAGTTCAGGCAGCCACGCGCACGGGGGCCTGAACTCGCGCGTCCGCCTGAACTCGCCTGGTGAGGGGTGCAGCGCGGGGGTCTCCATCGACGCAGGCACAGGAGATGTCACGGGAACATGCGAACGCGCGAGATCAGGCAAACGCGCGAGTTCAGGCAGTAAGAGAGCAGGATCGCCTGATGTCGCGCGTTCGCCTGAGCCCGCGCGTTCGCCTGATCTCGCGTGAGCGGCGCGCGGGTAGCCCAGCGCAGGGCCTCAGTCGAAGATGCCGTCCAGGATGCTGCCGATGACGAGGCCCCCGAGGACGCCCGAGACGATGTCGCCGCCGCCGGGGCCGCGACGACCGCCGCCGCCCCAGGAGTCACCGCCGCCCCAGCCCTGGTCCGGGCGGGACGAGTCGATGTCGCGCTGCGCGAGCTGCAGCGCCTCGGCCGCGAGCTGGGCCACCCGGCGCGCGGCGGCGAGGGCCTGCTCGCGCGTGTCCTCCGCGGGAAGCAGCGTGGGAAGGTCGACGCGCAGCCGCTCCGCCTCGGCCAGCCGGGTGCGGGCGTCGGCGCCGATCCAGCCGCGATGGCCCGCGATCAGCGAACGCGCCACGCCCAGCTGCCGGTCGGCGTCGTCGATGGCGTGTTGCACGTGTTCGACGGACGGCAACGGGTTCTCGGCCCGGTATCGCGCCTTGGCCACCGCCTCGTCCAGTGCCGTGTTCGCGGCGCGCAGCCGCGAGAGCTCGGCGAACGGATCCGAGCGCGTGCCGGCCGGGGGGAGGGCCGCCAGGGCCTGCTCCAGCGTCCGCAGCGCCTCTCCCACGGCGGGGACGGAGGCGACGGATCGGGCGGCGACGATGTCCTCGCGGGAGTCGATGACGACCTCGGCGAGGGTGGACTCCGCACGCAGCGCCTCGATCTCGAAGTCCTCGACGGCGTCGAGCAGCACGCCGGCACGGCGCACGGCCTCCGTCGCCGTCTCCAGCGCCAGCACGGCCTCCTCGTTCTGGCGTGCGGAGCGGCGGCGCTCGGACACGTCCGCGCCGTGCTGCGCGAAGGCGATCAGCTGCTCGGCCTCGTCGGCGCTGCGGGAGACCTGCAGCATCGCCTCGTCCGAGTACCGGCGGGTCAGTCGTTCGATCGTCTGACGGGCGTGCGGGAGGCGTTCGGCGAGGGCGGCGGCGTCCGTGCGCACCTGCGCGGTGATCTCCGGGGCGCGGCGCACGCGCGAGACGGACTCCGCGAGCGCGGAGGACTTCTCGTCGATGAGGTCCTCCGCCCACTCGCACAGCTGGACGATGCGCGCGTTGCGGGTGCGAAGCTCCTCGGCCGTGTCGGGGATCTCGTCGTGGTTGAGCTGATGCAGCTGGAACGCCTCGCGCATGTGCGAGCGCACGGCGTCGAGCGCCTCGCGGAAGTCCTTGGTCAGCGACTCGCCCAGCTCGGCCACGGCGAAGGCGACCTCGTCGCCGGCCGTCCGGATCCGCTCGTCGGCGGAGACCAGCGCCTGCTCGGCGCGCCGAGCGAGATCGTCGTCCTGCGCCTGCAGCGCCTCCTGCTCACGTTTCCTCTTGCCCCAGAACCCGGCCATGAGTCGATCCTACGAGGTCCCGATATGTCGCGGCTGGGGTTCGGCTTCGCTGTGCGCGATCAGGCGAGCACCGCCGCCGGGGCCGATCGCGCGGGCCGGCCTCGCTTGGGTCGCTCGGTGGCGAGCTCCAGGGCCATCGCGTGGCGGGGATGGGCGGCGAGGCGCTGCTCGACGTGGTCGAGCCACCGCAGCTCCGCCTCGGCGGCGAAGATCATCGAGTCGAGCACGAGGGATCGGGCCAGCTCCTCCGGACCCTCCCGATCGGCTCCGGCGCGCGTCGCTTGCCGGAGGTCCTGCAGGCGGGCGGACGAGGCTTCGCGTTGGCGGCGGATGACCTCGGCGGCGTCCACGCCCGGGAGCGTGGCGGCCACGGAGAGCTTGATGGCGAGCTCGTCCCGGGTCGCCTGTTCGCGCAGGACCGGGGAGTCCAGCCAGGAGGCGACGTCCGCGGAGCCGGCCGGGGTGATCCGCCAGTACACGTGTCCCTGCTCGTCCGGCTCGCCGCGCGCGACGAGGCCGTCCCGCTCCAGGCGCTCCAGGGTGTTGTAGATCTGGCCGACGTTCAGAGGCCAGGCGGATCCCGTGCGCCGATCGAACTCCGCCCGCAGCTGGTACCCGTAGCAGGGGCCCTGGTCGAGGATCGCGAGGAGGCTCTGGCGGACCGACATCTGTCCCCTTTCCCGGAAACTGTTTCCGAGTATAGGGATGAGCCTCCGCGCGTCTGCACGTCGCGACCGGCGGCGTGTCCGGCGACGGATGTCCGCGGAGCGCGAAGTTCGGAGGCGATGCCAAGGTCACGCGCCGGTAACATGGGTGGATGTGTTCGGCGTGCCTCTGCGTGCCGTGCTTCATCCACCACAAGGAGAGACATCCGTGGCGAATCCTCTTGAGAAGCTGCTGCGCGCGGGCGAAGGCCGGACCCTGCGTCGTCTGGGGCAGGTCGTCAAGGCCGTGAACGCCCTCGAGGAGGACTTCGAGAAGATCAGCGACGAGGACCTCCGGGGCGAGACGGCGCTGCTGCGGGAGCGGTTCGAGAAGGGCGAGACCCTCGACCAGCTCATGCCCGAGGCGTTCGCGGCCGTCCGCGAGGCGGCCAAGCGGACCCTCGGCATGCGGGCGTACGACGTGCAGATCATGGGCGGCGCGGCCCTGCACGGCGGCAACATCGCCGAGATGAAGACCGGTGAGGGCAAGACGCTCGTCGCGACCTTCCCGAGCTACCTCAACGCCATCGCGGGACGCGGCGTCCACGTCATCACCGTGAACGACTTCCTCGCGTCGTACCAGTCCGAGCTGATGGGCCGTGTGTACCGCGCCCTCGGCATGACCACGGGCGTGATCGTCTCCGGGCAGACGCCGGACGTGCGCCGTGAGCAGTACGCCGCCGACATCACCTACGGCACGAACAACGAGTTCGGCTTCGACTACCTCCGCGACAACATGGCCTGGCGCAAGGAGGACCTCGTCCAGCGCGGTCACTTCTTCGCGATCGTCGACGAGGTCGACTCGATCCTCATCGACGAGGCCCGGACGCCGCTCATCATCTCGGGCCCGTCGTCGGGGGAGGCCAACCGCTGGTTCACCGAGTTCGCGAAGATCGCGAAGACCCTCGAGGCCGGCGAGGACTACGAGGTCGACGAGAAGAAGCGCACCGTCGGCGTGCTGGAGCCGGGCATCGAGAAGGTCGAGGACTACCTCGGCATCGACAACCTCTACGAGTCCGCGAACACCCCGCTCATCTCGTTCCTGAACAACTCGATCAAGGCGCTCGCCCTGTTCAAGCGCGACACCGACTACGTCGTGATGAACGACGAGGTCATGATCGTGGACGAGCACACGGGGCGCATCCTCGTGGGGCGCCGCTACAACGAGGGCATCCACCAGGCGATCGAGGCCAAGGAGGGCGTCCCGGTCAAGGCCGAGAACCAGACCCTGGCCACGGTGACGCTGCAGAACTACTTCCGCCTCTACGAGAAGCTCGCAGGCATGACCGGTACCGCCGACACCGAGGCGGCGGAGTTCATGTCGACGTACAAGCTGGGCGTGGTCCAGATCCCGACGAACAGGCCGATGATCCGCAAGGACAAGGCCGATCTCGTCTACAAGAACGAGACGGCCAAGTTCGCGCAGGTGGTCGAGGACATCGCGGAGCGTCACGCCAAGGGGCAGCCCGTCCTGGTCGGCACCGTCAGCGTGGAGAAGAGCGAGTACCTGTCGCGGCTGCTGTCCAAGAAGGGCATCAAGCACGAGGTCCTGAACGCGAAGAACCACGCGCGCGAGGCGGAGATCGTGGCGCGTGCCGGACGCCTCGGCGCCGTCACCGTCGCCACGAACATGGCCGGACGAGGCACCGACATCATGCTCGGCGGCAACGCGGAGTTCCTCGCGGTGCAGGAGCTCAAGGGCAAGGGTCTCGACCCGGTCGAGACGCCGGAGGAGTACGAGGCCGCCTGGGACGAGACGTACGAGGCCATGAAGGCCACGGTCGCCGAGGAGGGCGCGAAGGTCGCGGAGGCCGGTGGGCTGTACGTCCTCGGCACCGAGCGTCACGAGTCCCGCCGTATCGACAACCAGCTCCGCGGACGGTCGGGTCGTCAGGGCGACCCCGGCGAGAGCCGCTTCTACCTCAGCCTCACCGACGACCTGATGCGGCTGTTCCAGTCGGGGGCGGCCGAGGCGATCCTCGCGCGCTCGAACTTCCCGGACGACCAGCCGATCGAGTCCGGTCTCGTCACCCGCGCGATCCGCAGCGCGCAGAGCCAGGTCGAGGCGCGCAACGCCGAGATGCGCAAGAACGTCCTGAAGTACGACGACGTGCTGAACCGCCAGCGTGAGGCGATCTACGCCGACCGTCGGCACATCCTCGAGGGCGACGACATCGCGGACCGCGTCCGCCACTTCATCGAGGACGCCATCACGGCGGTCGTGGATGACCACACCGCCGAGGGGCACACCGAGAGCTGGGACTTCGACAGCCTCTGGACGGAGCTGAAGACGCTCTACCCTGTCGGCGTCACGATCGATGAGGTCGTCGCAGAAGCCGGCGGACGCAAGGGCGGCATCAGCGCCGAGGGACTCAAGCGGGAGCTCCTCTCGGACGCCCTGATCGCGTACGAGCGTCGCGAGCAGACGCTCGGCGAGGCCGCCACGCGCGAGCTGGAGCGCCGGGTGGTGCTGCAGGTCCTCGACCGCCGCTGGCGCGACCACCTCTACGAGATGGACTACCTCAAGGACGGCATCGGCCTGCGCGCCATGGCGCAGCGCGACCCGCTGGTCGAGTACCAGCGCGAGGGCTACGCGATGTTCCAGTCGATGATGGGACAGATCAAGGAGGAGTCGGTCGGTTACCTCTACAACCTCGAGGTCGAGGTGCGCCGCGCCGGTGAGGAGGGCGTCGCCGAGGTCGAGGCGAAGGGCCTGGTGGGAGCCGGGTCCGAGCAGCGGCTGGAGTACTCGGCGCCCAACGACGCCGGGGACGTGGAGGTCCGCAACGACCGGGGCCAGGTGCAGCAGGCGGCCACGGACCGGATGCGTCAGGCGGCCGCTCGCGCGGCCCAGGGCGGCGAGGAGGCCGAGGAGCCGGCCGCGCCGGCCGCGCGCGGCGCCTTCGGCCAGCGGGTCGAGCAGGACGCACCGGCCGGGAACCGCGCGGAGCGGCGCGCCCAGGCGAAGAAGAAGTAGCGCGGGAGACGATACGACGGCCGGCCCCTCGGGGCCGGCCGTCGTCGTTCCGGGCGGGCGCTGCCGTCCGGAACGCCACTGGAGTGGAAGAATGGCCCCCGTGACCACCGCCGACGACCGTGAGCTCGAGTCCACGCGGGTCGCGTCCTGGCTTCGGGACGCGATCCTCGACGGCGAGCGCGCCCCGGGAAGCCGACTCATCGAACGCGACCTCGCCGCTGAGATCGGCGTCAGCCGCGTGCCCGTGCGCGACGCGCTCAAGGAGCTGGACGCCGAGGGACTGGTGGAGCTGCGCCCGCGCACGTGGGCGGTCGTCCGCGAGTTCACGGATGCCGACATGACGGACCTCGACGAGGTGCGAGGGGTGCTCGAGCCCCTGGCGTTCCGTCTGGCCGCCGAACGCCACCGTCGCGAGGGGCTCGAGCGGCTGCACCGATGCCTGACCGCCGAACAGCGTGCGGCGCGTGCGGGCGACGACGTCCTCGCCCGTCGCGCGGCGGCCGACTTCCACGAGATCGTCACCGACCTCAGTGAGAACGACCTGCTGCGGGCGATGATGCGCAGCATCCGCAGTCGGCTGCGGTGGGCGCTGTCCCAGCACAGCGACGTGCAGCACATGGGCGACGAGCACCTGGGGCTGTTCGACGCCGTGCGCCTCCGCGACGGCGACCGCGCCGCCGAGCTCGCGGCCGCGCACATCGCCAGCAGCCGCCGTGAGAGGGAAGCGCACGCGGCAGCGGTGCGCACCCGGGCGGAGAGCCCCGACCCGACCGAGGAGGCCCTCGCCGGGCGGTAGCCTTGGGCGATGACACCACGCCAGTTCGATCAGTCGTCCAAGCTGAAGCACGTCCTCTACGAGATCCGCGGCAACGCACTCATCGAGGCGGCGCGCTTGGAGGCAGAGGGCAACGCGGTGCTCAAGCTCAACACCGGCAACCCGGCGATCTTCGGGTTCGAGGCCCCGCCCCAGATCGTGCAGGACATGCTCGCGACCCTCCCGACCGCGCACGGCTACAGCGACAGCAAGGGGATCGTCTCGGCGCGCCGGGCGGTCGTCAGCCGCTACGAGGAGGTCGACGGCTTCCCGCCGCTGGACCCGGACGACGTGTACCTCGGGAACGGGGTCTCCGAGCTCATCACCATGACGATGCAGGCGCTCCTCGACGAGGGCGACGAAGTGCTCATCCCCGCGCCCGACTACCCGCTCTGGACGGCCATGACGAGCCTCGCCGGCGGTACGCCGGTGCACTACCTCTGCGACGAGGACAACGGCTGGAACCCGGATCTCGAGGACCTGCGCTCCAAGGTGACGCCGAAGACGAAGGCGCTCGTGATCATCAACCCGAACAATCCCACGGGCGCGGTGTACTCCCGTGAGGTGCTGGCCGGGATGGTGCAGATCGCGCGCGAGCACGGCCTCCTGCTGCTCTCGGACGAGATCTACGATCGCATCCTGTTCGACGACGCCGTGCACATCCCGACGGCGACGCTCGCGCCGGACCTGCTGTGCCTGACCTTCAACGGGCTGTCCAAGACCTATCGCGTGGCGGGGTACCGGTCGGGCTGGCTCGCGATCACGGGGCCCAAGGAGCACGCTCGCGGGTTCCTGGAGGGCATCACGCTCCTGGCGTCGACGCGGCTGTGCCCGAACGTGCCGGCGCAGCACGCCGTCCAGGCGGCGCTGTCCGGGGTGCAGTCGATCGAGGCCCTCATCGCGCCCAGCGGACGGCTGCACCAGCAGCGCGACGCGGCCTGGGAAGGCCTGGAGGCGATCCCGGGCGTCTCGTGCGTGAAGCCGGCGGGCGCTCTGTACGCCTTCCCGCGTCTCGACCCGAACGTGCACGAGATCCACGACGACGCCAAGCTCATCTACGACCTGCTCGTCGCCGAGCGCATCCTGCTGGTGCAGGGGACCGGGTTCAACTGGCCCACCCCGGACCATCTCCGGGTCGTGACCCTGCCCGAGCCGCGGGTGATCACCGAGGCCATCGAGCGCCTGGGCAACTTCCTCTCCAGCTACCGCCAGTAGGTCCGCGCTCACCGGAGTGCGTCCGGCCGCCGCCCGTTGCGTCGGCGGCGGCCGGACGCGCCGGCGGGGGAGGGGGCAAGCGGCGCGTCCGCGCGTTCCAGGGATGCGGCGACGCGGCGTATCGCGGCGGCGAAGGCAGAGCGCGGCGCGACGTCGCAGACCGGCCGCGCATGCAGGAGCGCGGCGTCCGACCCCTTCGGATCCGCCGGCAGGAACTGCACGTCGGAGATTCCGGAGAACCGGTCGAGCGCCCGCCGGACCTGTCCCCGGGCGTCGATTCCGAGCGGACCGGGTCGCAGCCGGTTGACCAGGACCGAGATGCGCGCGTCGGCGGCGTGCGCGCGGACCTCGGGGTAGTCCCGGACGAACCGGGCGACACCGAGCGGGTCCGCCGCGGCGACCGCCAGGACATGGTCCGCCTCGTCGAGGACGGTCCGTGTCGCGGCGTTGCGTGAGGGGATGCTCAGGTCGCTCAGGAGCTCCTCGTCCGCCTCCAGCCCCGCGGCGACGTCGACGATCGTGGTGTCGGCCCATGCCCGGGAGGCCGTGAGCGCGGCCCGGAGCCGATCCGTGGAGAGCTCGGGCCAGCGGGACGGTCGGTTCAGGCCCGCGAGGACGTCGAGCGTTCCGTTCGCCGTCTCGACCGGACGGGCCAGTCGGCTCAGCTCCGCTCCGTCGAGCTGACCGCGCTCGGCGCGGCGGCAGGCGGCCGCGAGGCCGGGCGCGTCGTCGTCGATGCCCAGCAGGAGCGCGATCGCGGGCGCATGCGTGTCCGCGTCGACGAGAGCGACCGATCCGGATCCTGCGAGCGTCGCTGCGAGCTGCACGGCCACCGTGGTGCGGCCCGGAGCGCCGTGCGGCCCCCAGACCGCGATGAGGCGTCCCGCTCTCGGCGGTTCGTCGGTGGGGTCCGTCGGCGGCGCGAGGCCCGGGCGGCTCGCGGCCGCGAGCGCATCCGCGATGGTCCAGGCCGTGGCGTCGGCGGGCAGCGGATCGGCGAGACCATGACGACGGGCGAGCCGTCGCGCCCGCTCGCCGTCGCCCAGCAGGAGGATGCGCACGCCGGCGCGGTCGCAGGCGGAGAGGAGCGTGGTCCCGATGAGCGCGCGATCGGCGGGCATGATCACCGCCTGGACCGGGCCGGCGGCGGTCAGGGCCCGTCCCCGACCGATCCGCTCGGCGAGGACGGAAGGGGGGATGCACTCTGCGACGACGTGCCCGGCGAGCGGGAGGTCGTCGCGCAGGTCCTGCGCGACGACCTCGTCGAGGGCGAGCAGAACGGCCATCAGGGGTGCTTCCGCACCGGCACGACGGACATCGCCGAGCCGTCGGTGATCGCGCCCAGGACGTCTCCGACCTCGGCGCGGTCGACGACCAGCTCCAGCGACGCCCGGGAACCGCCGAGCATGCTCTCCTCGCGGGTGACGGCGGCCACGGTGGCGTCGGCCAGCAGGATCCTCGGCGGCGCGAAGCCCGGCCCGTCGGGGAGAGGCGGTGCGGTCCACACCTCGACGACGCTGCCCGGGACGATCGACGGCGGGACGGCGATGGCGCTGTCCACGACGATCGAGGTGACCGACGTCGAGTCCGCCGGTGCGGTCGCCGCGGCGGGCACCAGCTCGCCGTTCTCGATGGTGCGCGTGGCGACGGATCCCGGCTCCAGGGAGGTCGGCGTGAGGTACCTGTCCCCGGCGGCGGCGAGCGCCACGTCCACGACGCGCACGTCCGCGGAGGTCAGGGCCTGCCCGGGGACGATGACACGGGTGGCCTGCAGCACCGGGGCGGTCTGCCGGGCGGCGGACACGACGAGCCACACGCCCCCGACCGAGGCGGCGATGAGGGCCAGCCCGATGAGGAAGCGGAGATCCGCCCAGGGGCGACGGGAGGAACGTACGGAGATCATCCGGACATCGTCACAGAACGGGGCCATGTGTCGACGGAGTTATCCACAGCATGGCAGGCCTCGGACCGGAAACGGCGTGCCGGAGGACAATGGTCGCATGTCCCAGGAGCCCCCGCCGCAGGCGCCCCTCCTCGCGCCGGCACAGGTCGCCGAGCTGCTCGCGATCGAGGTCGACGAGGTCATCGACCTCGTGCTTCAGGGGCGGCTGCGCGGGGTCCGCGTCGGAGTCCCGGCGCGATGGCGCGTAGACGAGGAGAGCATCGCCGACTATCTCGACGCGCAGATCGAGGACAGCCGGCGAGCCGCGCTATGGCGCCAGTCCGAGGCCGCCAGCTTTCCGGAGCTGTGGGGTCCGCCGGTCCGGCGCTGACAGTGCGAGGACCCGGCTCCCCACGCGGATGCCGTCATGAGCGCAGGCGGGTCGGGCCCTCGGTGCGGACGCTGAGGAGCGCCTCCAGCGGGATGAGGCGGAACCCCTGCACCGCCTGAGTACGGCGCGGCATTCCCGCGTCGTGCAGGGCGAGGTCGAGATGATCGGCGCCGGCTCTGTCGATCGTCCCCGCGAGCACGAGTCCGCCCCGGATCCGGACGGTGACGCCCGCGCGGCGGCGGACGAGGTCGCGCAGGACGAAGCCGAGCGTCATCCGCTCCTGCAGCGGCGTCATCGACTCTCCGTCGGTGCTGCTGTCGAGGACCGCGCCGTGGTCGAGACCCCACAGCGTCACGGCGGCCAGGGGGAGCACCGTCATCGCGGACGTTCCCGCCGGGACGAGCGCGGCCCAGTCCGCGCCCGCCCCGCACAGACGCCCGCGGATCGTGGTGGCGTCGACGAGCGTCGCGGTGACCGTGGTGGCGCTGCGGACCAGCGCGCCGAGCCGGGTGCGCAGCTCCAGCCGGGCGATGCGCAGCCGTTCGGACTCCGCGTCCAGCGCGGCCCGCTGCGCCTCCCACCCCGAAGCGAGCTGGTCCTCGAGGTCCTCGAACAGGTGCTCCCATGCCATCCGGCCGAGCGTAGAGGACCATCGCATTCGCGCGTACGCGTTATCCACATTCCTCATCGCACGGCCCGTTCGGCGCCCCGGGCCCGTGCTCTACTTCGAAGGTCCGATCCCGGGAGGGCCCATCGATGGCACTGTACGAAGACTTCGCGCCGCAGCCGACCTCGTCCGCCGAGCTGCCCGATCCGCTGCCGTTGCTGCGCAGCCTCACGCAGGGCGCTCTGGAGGTCCTCGCCGGGGTGCGCGAGGTCGAGCAGCTCGCCCGCTGGTTCACGGAAGAGGCGTACGCGGCGCTCGTCACGCGCGCCAACCTGTCGGCGCGGGCACGCAGCGCGCGCCGGGTCGCGCCGACGCGCCCGGTGTACCGGATCCTGTCCACGCGCTGCTCCGCGCCCGCGGACGGTGTGGTCGAGGCGACCATCGTGGTGGCGGGTCCGGCCCGCACCCGCGCCGTGGCGATCCGGCTGGAAGGGTACGACCGGCGATGGCGGGTCACCACGCTCGCGGTCCTCTGACGATGCACAGCGGCCGCGGACGGGTCGATCCTGCGCGGGCCGTAGGCTGAGAGGGTGTCGACTCTCAGTGACCTCGTGCATGCCCAGGGCTGCCTGAACGACGACGACGTCGAATGGCTCCACCGTCTCGCCGGCGACGGCCAGCTGCTGGCGGACCTCGCCTTCGCGGACATCGTGGTCTGGGTGGCGACCTCGGACGGCTCGTTCATCGCGGTCGCGCACACCCGGCCGAGCGGCGCGGCGACGCTCTTCTATCGGGACATCGTCGGCGAACGTGTCCGGCCCCAGTGGCGCACGCAGGTGCAGGAGGCGTTCGACACCGCGCAGATCGTGGACTCGTCGTCCCCGGACTGGTTCGAGGAGACGCCGACGCGTGTGCGCGCCGTGCCGATCGTCCGCGAGCGCGTGCAGGAGGGCGTCGCGCCGCGGGTCATCGGCCTGCTCACCCGGCACACCAACCTGGGTGAGGCGAGGACGCCGTCCCGCCAGCAGATCACCTTCAACGAGTGCGCCGACGATCTGTTCCGCATGGTGGCGAGCGGGGAGTTCCCCGACCTGGCCGCCCCCACGTCTCCTCGGCGCGGAGCCCCGCGCGCCTCGGACGGTCTCATCCGGATCGACGTGGACGGCGTGGTGACCTTCGCCAGCCCGAACGCGCTGTCCGCCTTCAACCGGATGGGCTTCGACGACGAGCTCGAGGGGGAGTCCCTGGCGGAGGTCACCGCCCGGATCCTCCCGGCCACGCGTCAGGTCGACGAGTCGCTCCCCGTCGTGGTCACCGGCCGGGCGCCGTGGCGCACGGACGTCGAGGCGCGCGGCGTCACGGTGTCGCTGCGCGCGATCCCGCTGCGGGACCACGGCACGCGGATCGGCGCGATCGTGCTGTGCCGCGACGTGTCGGAGCTCCGGCACCAGGAGCAGGAGCTCATCACGAAGGACGCGACCATCCGGGAGATCCACCACCGGGTGAAGAACAACCTCCAGACGGTGGCCTCGCTGCTGCGGATCCAGGCGCGGCGCACGCATTCCGAGGAGGCGCGGGACGCGCTGACCCAGGCCATGCGACGGGTGGAGT
Organism: Microbacterium resistens; assembly: GCF_021172025.1. Lineage (NCBI taxonomy): Bacteria > Bacillati > Actinomycetota > Actinomycetes > Micrococcales > Microbacteriaceae > Microbacterium > Microbacterium resistens. The sequence goes on along the minus strand of NZ_CP082781.1, from coordinate 1,591,736 downwards.
CGATCGCCGTGGTGCACGACACCCTGGCCGGGGGACTGGCGCAGAAGGTCGACTTCGACGAGGTCTTCGCCCGTGTGCTCAAGTTGGTGGCGGAGGTCGCCGCGGCGCCGAACACGCGGGCGCGGACGCAGTCGAGCGGGCGCTTCGGCGTGCTTCCGAGCGACTATGCGACGCCGCTGGCCCTCGCCCTGACCGAGGTCGTGACGAACGCCGTCGAGCACGGGCTCGCCGGCCAGGAGGGCGTGGTCACGATCGAGGCCAAGCGGACGGACGAGAACCTGCGGGTGATCGTCCGCGACACCGGGCACGGCCTGCCCGAGGGGCGGATCGGCCAGGGCCTGGGCACGCAGATCATCCGCACCCTGATCCAGGGCGAGCTCGGCGGGACCATCGACTGGCAGGGTACGGACGGCGAAGGCACCGAGGTGACCATCGACATCCCGATGCGCTGGGTCCGGTCCTGACGCATCCGCACGTCGGGGCGGACGGCCGGGGGTCGGGGCGCCGGTCGGGGCCGCGGGGGCCCGGAACGGGCCCCGAACAGCGGGAAGACGCCCCGACGGGGCTCAGGAGGCGCGGCGGGCGCGGGCGGCGCGGCGCTTGAGCGCGCGACGCTCGTCCTCGGAGAGACCGCCCCACACGCCCGAGTCCTGGCTGGACTCGAGGGCGTACTGCAGGCAGATCTCGGTCACGGTGCAGCGGGCGCAGACGGCCTTCGCCTTCTCGATCTGGTCGACGGCGGGTCCGGTGTTCCCGACGGGGAAGAACAGCTCGGGGTCGACGGTGAGACAGGCGGCCTTGTCGCGCCAATCCATGGGGGCTCCTCGGTGTGGTTTCGTATGAGCGCGCGTACGCGCACTCCGGAAACGGGCGACGTTCGGGTGCGCTGCCCGCGGTCATGCATAGGGGAACTGCAAGCGGATGCTCGCCCCACGCCGCTGTGGGAGCACATGGCTGTGATCTATTCTCTTACATGAAACTCGTATGATCAAGGGTTTTCTCCGCACTCCATCCGCCGTGCCCGCCCACGGGCACGGCGGAGCACCGACACCGGGAGGGCCATGCGCGCCTCGAAGCTCACCATCGTCACGGCGGCGCTGCTGGCGCTCGAGGGGATCGCGCTCGTCGTGATCGCCCTGATCGAGGCCTTCCACCTCGGCGCCGGGGACGCGGCGTCCCTGCCGTCCGCGCTCGCGCTGATCGTGCTGACGGCCATCGGGGGACTGGGGCTCGTCGCCATGGCGATCGCCGTGCTGCGCGGGCGCTCCTGGGGACGCTCCGGCGGGATGGTGCTGCAGATCCTCGCCGTCGCGACCGCGCTCAGCGCCCTGTCCGTGCGCCCCTTCCCGACCGCCTTCGTGCTGGCCGTCGGGCTTCCCGGCGCGCTCGGGATCGTAATGCTGTTCCTGCTCACGCGGAGGGAGGGACCGCGGGCCCGCCGTCGCTTCCTGGAGGAGCCGAACGGCCAGGCTCCGCCGGCCGATCGCTGACCGGCCGGACCGGAGCCTGATCAGGCGTCGATGCCGAGGGTCTTGCGCAGACGCGCCACGTGTCCGGTGGCCTTGACGTTGTAGAGGGCGTGGGTGACGACGCCCTGCTCGTCGAGGACGAACGTGGAGCGGATGACGCCCTGGATGACCTTGCCGTAGTTCTTCTTCTCGCCCCAGACCCCGTAGGCCTCGTGCACCGCGTGGTCCGGATCGCTCAGCAGCGTGAACGTGAGGTCGTCGCGCTCGCGGAACTCCTTCAGCTTCGCCGGCTCGTCGCGGGAGACGCCGACGACCTCGTACCCGGCGCCCTGCAGCGACGAGATGCTGTCGCGGAAGTCGCACGCCTGCGTGGTGCAGCCGGGCGTCATCGCCGCGGGATAGAAGTAGAGGACGACCTTCCGGCCGCGAAGGCCGGCCAGGGAGACGGGGGAGCCGTCCTGGTCGCTCAGCGTGAAGTCGGGGGCGGGCGTTCCGGGTTCGAGTCGCTCAGTCGTCACGGTCCCAGCGTAGTCGGCCCGACGACCGGAGGACCGGGGGAGGGGCTCAGGGGCGGTCCCCGAACGTCTCCAGGAGACGCTGCAGGGAGTCCAGGCGAGCCCGCCCTGCCTCGCTGAGTCCCCCCGATGCCGCCGCCTCGTTGAGCGCGCAGTCCTCGGCGTCGGGAAGGTGCGTGCAGCCGCGAGGGCAGTCCTCGGCGATGGCGGCGAGCTCGGTGAAGGCGGCGAGGATGTTGGCGGGGTCGACATGACCGAGGCCGAACGAGCGCACGCCCGGCGTGTCGATGACCCACCCGGACCCGTGCGGCTCCCGATACCGCAGCGACACCGTGGACGAGGATGTGTGCCGCCCCCGTCCGGTGACCTCGTTGACGTGTCCCGTCGCCCGGTCGGCTCCGGGCACGAGCGCGTTCACCAGCGTGGACTTGCCGACGCCCGAGTGACCCACGAAGACGGTCGAATGGCCGACCAGGGCGGCGCCGATGTCCTCGACGGGCATGTGCCCGCGAGCGCTGGTGAACACGCGGAGATCGTCCAACCCGTCGAAGTGCGTCAGGAACGCACCGGGGTCGGCAAGGTCTGTCTTCGTCACGACCAGGAGCGGGCGGATCCCCGCATCGAGCGCCGCGACGAGATAGCGGTCCACGAGGCGTTCGCGCGGCTCCGGGTCCGCCGCGGCGACCACGACGAGCATCTGGTCGGCGTTAGCCACGATCACGCGCTCGACCTGATCGGTGTCGTCGGCGCTGCGCCGCAGCAGCGACGTGCGATCGACGATTCCCACGATCCGGGCGAGCGTGCCTTCGTCGCCGCTCACGTCCCCGACCACGCGGGCCTGGTCCCCGGTGACGATCGGTGTGCGCCGCAGCTCCCTGGCGCGGGCGGTCGTCACGGTGCGTTCCTCGTCCGTGCCCTCGCCGAGGAGGACCGCGTAGCGTCCGCGGTCGACGCCCAGCACCCGACCCACCTCGGCCTCGGCGTGGGCGGGACGGCGCTTGGTGCGCGGGCGGTTGGCCTTCGGGTTCGGACGCGTCCGGATCCGCGCCTCGTCGTAGTCGTCGAAGTCGTCCTCGTCGTCGTCGCCCAGCCAGCTCACGCGGAGGCGCCCCCGACGATCGGCGCCGAGGATCCGGCGAGCATGTCCTCCCAGAGGCGCGTGAAGCCGGGCAGCGTCTTGGCCGTCGTGCCGATGTCGTCGATCTCCACGTCGGGCACGCGCAGACCGATCAGCGCGCCGGTGGTCGCCATCCGGTGGTCGTGGTGTGCCGGCCACACCCCGCCGTGCAGCGGCGCCGGCGTGATCCGCAGCCCGTCCGGGAGCTCCTCGACGTCGCCTCCGAGCGCGCGCAGGTTCCCCGACAGCGCGGCGATGCGATCCGTCTCATGGAGGCGGATGTGCCCGATCCCGCGCAGGGTCGTCGGTGCATCGGCGAACGCGGCCAGGGCGACGAAGGTGGGCGCCAGCTCACCGGCCGCGGAGAGGTCCAGCTGCGCGCCGTGGATGCGCTCTCCGCCGCGCACCGTCAGGACGCCGCCGCGACGGGACGTGTGCGCGCCGAGCGCGGAGAGCAGGTCCGGCAGCAGGGCCCCCGGCTGGGTGGAGTGCGCGGGCCAGCCGGTTACGGAGACCTCCCCGCCGGCGATGAGCGCCGCCGCGAGGAACGGCGCCGCGTTCGACAGATCGGGCTCGATCGGCAGCTCCTTCGCCCGCGGCGCGCCCGCCTCCACCACCCATTCCCCGGGGGCCGGACGCTCCACGTGGATGCCGCGGCGGTGCAGAGCCTCCACGGTCATGTCGATGTGCGGCATGCTGGGCAGCCGCTCGCCGGTGTGGACGAGGTGCAGCCCGACGTCGAAGCGCGGTGCCGCGAGCAACAGCCCGGAGACGAACTGGCTGGAGGCGGAGGCGTCGATCTCCACGCGGCCGCCGCGGATCCGGCCGTGTCCGCGGACGGTGAACGGGAGGGACCAGCTTCCCTCGTCGTCGACGTCCACCCCGAGATCGCGCAGGGCATGGATCATCGCCCCCATCGGCCGGTGCAGGGCGGTCTCGTGGGCCGTGAGGGTGATGTCGCCGTCCGCCAGCCCCGCCAGCGGGGCGATGAAGCGCATGACGGTGCCCGCCTGCCCGCAGTCGATCGTGGAGCCGCCGCGGATGGCGGAGGGGGTCACCTGCAGATCCGGCCCGGCTCCGGCGCCGGGGACCTCCTCGATGGCGGCGCCGAGCGCCCGCAGCGCCTGGACCATGCGCGCCGAGTCGTCCGAGTGCAGCGGCGCGATCAGGCGCCCGGGGCCGTCGGCGATCGCGGCGAGGACGAGCTCGCGGTTGGTGAGCGACTTGGAGCCGGGCACCGAGACGGTGCTCGCCAGCGGCGTCGTGGCGACGGGCGCGGGATAGCGCCCGTCGTGCGGCGGGGCCGGGGAGGGGGAATACCTGTCGTCGCTCATCGGTTCCTACCCTACTGAAGCGCTGTTCCCGCAGCGCCGGCGGATCCCAGGAAGGCGACCGATGATCGCGACGCTCGAACCCGTGGTCGTGGACCCCGACGGCCTAGACTGGCTGGCGATGGATGACCAGGCATCGGAGGACGCGCCCGCGATCACGGCGACGGGCGAGACGGACGCGCGGCAGGAGTTCGAGGAGCAGGCGATCCCCTTCATGGACCAGCTCTACGCGGCGGCCATGAGGATGACCAGGAACCCGGCGGACGCCGCGGACCTCGTGCAGGAGACGTTCGTCAAGGCGTACGCCTCATGGTCGAGCTTCACGCAGGGGACGAACCTCAAGGCGTGGCTGTATCGCATCCTCACGAACACGTACATCAACATTTACCGCAAGCGCCAGCGCGAGCCGCACCAGGGCACGATCGACGAGCTCGAGGACTGGCAGCTCGGCGGGGCCGAGTCGACCACCGCCTCGCACAGCCGCTCGGCGGAGGCGGAGGCCATCGACCGCATGCCCGCGTCCGTCGTCAAGGATGCGCTTCAGGCCGTTCCGGAGGACTTCCGGCTGGCGGTGTACCTCGCCGACGTCGAGGGCTTCGCCTACCAGGAGATCGCCGACATCATGAAGACGCCCATCGGCACCGTCATGAGCCGTCTGCATCGCGGACGACGCATGCTCCGGGAGCTGCTGGCGGACTACGCCGCGGAGCGAGGCATCTCCGCGGCCGGCACGAGGAGCAAGAAATGAACGATTGCGGCTGCGAGAAGGCGCGGCGGGATCTGGAGGAGTACCTGCGGGATGAGGTGTGCAAGACCGAGCACGCCGACATCCGTGCGCATCTGGAGTCCTGCCCGTCCTGCCGCGAGGAGGCCCTGGTGGCGACGACGCTGACCGAGGTCATCTCCCGCGCGTGCAAGGAGACGGCCCCTGAGGAGCTGCGCGATCAGGTGCTGGCGCGTCTGCGCGCCGTCCAGGCCACCGCGCACTGAGCGGTACCGCGAGGGCGTCGTCCGAGCGAACCCGCAGGCGATGGCCGCCGGGGCCGGCACGTCGACCGTAGGCTGGTCGCATGAGCCTCATCGACGCGCACGACGTCCCCCTCGACCCGACCTCCCGCGATCGGCTGGCTGCGTCGGGGCTCGAGTACCGCATCGTCGACCTCGCGGATCCGGCGGCTGGGCGGGCCTTCGCGCGGGCGGATGCGCGGGGCTTCCTCGACGCGGCGCCGAGCGAGGAGTCGGCGGACTTCATGAGGGACGCGCTCTCCTATCGCCGCAACGTCGGGGTGTTCCCTCCCGCGGCCGGCCCGGAGGCGCTCCCGGTCGCCACCGTCAACGGCTGGGTGACGCCCATGACCGTGCCCGGCGGCGAGATCCCGATGTGGGCGATCAGCGCGGTCACCGTGTCGGCGACGCACCGCCGGCGGGGGATCGCCCGCAACCTGCTCGAAGGGGAGCTGCGGGCCGCCGCGGCCGCGGGGGTGCCGCTGGCGGGACTGACGGCGTCCGAGGCGACGATCTACGGCCGCTACGGCTTCGCCCCGGCGCTCCCCGTCGCCCGGATGCGGATCGACACGCGTACCGCCGGGTGGCGCGCCGCGCCCGCGCCCGGACGGTTCGAGTACATCGAGAAGGAGGAGCTCGCGACCACGCTCTCCGAGGTCCACGAGCGCAGCCGCGGTGACCGGGTGGGCAACATCCCGGGCTGGCCGGGACGGTGGGAGCGGATGGCGGGGCTCGCGCCGGGCGACGACAAGGCCTCCTCCGTCCGTGCCGTGCGCTACCTCGACGAGGACGGCGCCGTGCGCGGCGTCCTGGTGTTCTCCCTCTCCCCGTCGTCTCCCGACGCGTTCCGCTTCACCCTGTCGGTCAGCCATCTCGGCGCGGAGACGGCGGAGGCGACGCGGGCGCTGTGGGCCTTCGCCCTCCAGCACGACCTGGTCGACACGGTGACCGCCGACCTCCGGCCGCTCGACGACCCCCTGCCGTGGCTGGTCGTCGATCAGCGGTCGGTGGAGATGACGGTCCACGATCACGGCTGGCTGCGCGTGCTCGACGTCCCCGCCGTCCTGACGGCGAGGACCTACGCCTCGCCGTTGTCCCTGGTCCTGGGCGTGCAGGATCCGCTCGGCATCGCCGGCGGGACGTGGCAGGTCGTCATCGGGGACGACGGCGTCGCGCAGGTCGAGGTCACCGACGCGGAGCCGGAGCTGCAGGCGGACGTCGAGACGCTGTCGGCGCTGTACGCCGGGGGAGTGACACCCGGTGCGCTGCACGCCGCGGGGCGCCTGGACGCGTCGCCGGAGCGTGTGGCGGCGCTGGACGCGGCGCTTCGGACGAGCACGGCGCCCCTCCTCGGCATCTGGTACTGACGCCCCGACCAGGCCGGACGACGTCGATCCGGTCATCCGCCGTCGGGTTCCAGCCAAAGTTGTCCGCGCGGCCGGGCGGACGGTGACCGCTGTCGGTGCCCGCGGCTAGCGTGGCCGCATGACCACACGTGCGGCGGTCGCCGACGCCTTCGCTCCGGCCAGAGGTGGGCTGGGGCTCGCCCAGGGGGTCGCCCTCTATCTCGCCTCGGTCCTCGGCACGGGCCTGCTGGTGCTGCCCGGGCTGGCGGCGAAGGTCGCCGGCCCGGCCAGTGTGGTCGCGGTGGCGGCGGTGACGCTCCTGGCGATCCCCTTGGCCGGCACGTTCGCGGCGCTCGCCGCCCGCTATCCGGACCCGGGAGGGGTCGCCAGCTATGCCCGGCGGGCGCTCGGCCCCACGGCGGCGAGGGCGACCGGGTACTGGTTCCTGTTCGGCGTCGCGGCGGGAGGACCCGTCGTGGCGGTTCTCGGCGCACGCTACATCGCGACCATCGTGGGGATCGACGCCGGCGCCGTGCCGCTTCTGGCTCTGGTGTTCCTCGCCGTGCCGTTCGGGGCGAACCTCTTCGGGGTGCGCGTGACCGGCTGGCTCCAGCTGGCTCTGACCGGACTGCTCGTCGGCGTGGTCGTGCTCGTGCTCGCAGTGGCGGCGCCCGCTGTCCGGGCGGAGAGCTTCCAGCCGTTCCTGCCGTACGGCTGGGGCGGGGTGGGGACGGCGATCGTCATGTTCGTCTGGGCGTTCGCCGGGTGGGAGGTGGGCACGCACATCTCGGGCGAGTTCGCGTCGCCGCGGCGTACCATCCCGATCGCGACCGCGGTCACGCTGATCCTGTCCGGGGCGGCGTATCTCGCCCTGCAGGTCGTCACCGTGGGCGCGCTCGGCGACCGGGCCGGAGCCGGAGACGTGGTGCTCCTGGATCTCGCCCGGGTCGGCGAGCTCGACGCCGCCCCCTTCCTGATCGGCGCCGTGGCGGGCATCGTCGCGGTGGGCGTGCTCAACGTGTACCTGTCCGCGTTCGCCAAGCTCGGCGCCTCGCTGGCCTCGACGGGTGACATCCCGCGCGCCCTCGCCCGCGGGGTGGAGAGCGGCGCCGTGCCGCGGAGGGCGCTCCTGTTCAGCGGCGTGCTCGTGCTCGTCTACTTCGCCGCCGCATGGGCGACGGGGTTCGACCTGCAGCCGTTCATCCTCGTGCACACCGCGAGCATGGTCGCGATCTATGTGGTCGGCATGATCGCCGCGGTGCGGATCCTCCCTCGCCGCACGTTCGGGCACGCGATGGCAGTGGTGGCGACGGTGCTCACGGCGGGCCTCCTCGTGCTCGCCGGAGCCGCGCTGGTGGTCCCGGTCGTCCTGGCGATCGCGGCGGTCCTCGTGGGCGTTGTGCGCCGGAGACGCCGAAGCGGCGCTCCGGAGAACCGGAGCGCCGCTTCGCGGTGAGGATCGCGGACCCGCGTCCCGCGCACAATCGCGTGCGGCAGGATTGATCACCGCTCAGCGCAGACACCCGTCGCACGTCGAAGCGGCGTGCAAACGGAATCCCTCTGGAATGAGCTCGCCGGGAAGCTCGGCACGAACGTTCCTTTCGAGTGCTTCCGTCCACGAAGCCGTATCGAGGTTTTGCTGTGTCCATTCATCCGGATACTGCGGGTCAGGGACGAAGGGTCTTGCCATCGCGTCGTCATAGACCTTCTGGCCAAACCCTGTCCAGTCGTGATCCCGCAGCCACGCCCTGAGGGGTCCTGTGTCGCCGCCGTCTGTCGCCTCGACCTTCAGCGCGTACGAACAAGCGATCTGGGTTCCGGAGATGGTCACGTATTCAATGGGAACTTCGATGTCTGGGGTGAAGTAGAGATCCATATCATTCCTGCAGGATGAGAGGGCAGTCCGCTGAGCTAAGCGGATCGAATCTTTCGATCCGCTTGTCGACGGACAATTACCAGGTGCAATTCTCTGTTGGCAGAAGGCTTTGGCATAGCCCGGGATCGGTCAGGAGCGCGTATGAGCCGGGGTTTACTGTGGCGCCTCCCGCGCCTCGGTGGCTCGAACTGATGTTGTGCTCGCCGGAGCCGCGCTGGTGGTCCCGGTCGTCCTGGCGATCGCGGCGGTCCTCGTGGGCGTCGTGCGCCGGAGACGCCGAAGCGGCGCTCCGGAGAACCGGAGCGCCGCTTCGCGGTGAGGATCGCGGACCCGCGTCCCGCGCACGCTCAGAGGGTGAGGGCCCGCTTGAGCAGGTCGGCCTGCTCGGCCGCGTGCACCTTCGACGATCCGGTGGACGGCGCCGCCGAGGCCGGACGCGTGATGCCGCGCACGGACCGTGGCCCCTCGGCCCGGAGGAAGTGCAGCGCCAGGAACGGCCATGCGCCCTGATTCTCCGGCTCCTCCTGCACCCAGACGATCTCCGCGTTCGGATAGGTGTCGACGACCGACTTCACCGCCGCGAGCGGGACGGGGTAGAGCTGCTCGACGCGGACGAGCGCGATCTCGGGGTTGGGGTTCTTCTCCAGCTCCGCGCGCAGGTCCCAGTGCACCTTCCCGGAGTGCAGGATCACGCGCTTGACGGCGGAGCGGTCGAGCTCCCGGTCGTCATCGATGACCGGCTCGAACCGGCCCTGCAGGAAGTCCTCGACCGGGCTCGTCGCGCCGCGCAGGCGCAGCATCGCCTTCGGCGTGAACACGACCAGGGGCTTGCGCGGTCGCGCGTACGCCTGCCTCCGGAGGAGGTGGAAGTAGGAGGCCGGCGTGGATGGGCGGGCGACGATCATGTTCTCCTGGGCGCAGAGCTGCAGGAACCTCTCGATGCGCGCCGAGGAGTGATCCGGCCCCTGACCCTCGTAGCCGTGCGGCAGCAGCAGGACGACACCGGACTGCTGACCCCACTTCTGCTCGGCCGCAGAGACGTACTCGTCGATCACGGACTGGGCGCCGTTCACGAAGTCGCCGAACTGCGCCTCCCACAGCACGAGGGCCTCGGGCGCCTCGACGGAGTAGCCGTACTCGAACGCGAGGGCCGCGTACTCGCTGAGCAGCGAGTCGTAGACGAAGAAGCGGCCCTGGTTGTCCGACAGATTGGTCAGGGGCAGCCACTCCTGGCCGTTGGCGCGGTCGTGCAGGGTCGCGTGACGCTGCACGAAGGTGCCGCGGCGAGAGTCCTGCCCCGCCAGGCGGACCGGGGTTCCCTCGATCAGCAGGGAGCCGAAGGCGAGCAGCTCGCCGAAGCCCCAGTCGATGCCGCCGTTCCGGCTCATCTCGACGCGCTTGTCCAGCGCCTGCTGCAGCTTCTGATGCACGGTGAAGCCCTCGGGCTTGTTCGCGTGCGCGTCGCCGATCAGATGGATGACCTCGCGCGGCACACCGGTCGTCTCCGGCGCTCCGGCCTGCTCCTCGACGGCCTGCACCTCCGGTGCGATGGGGGTCGCGCCGGTCTCGGCGGCGTGCGTCTCCGCGAAGGCGATCTCCAGACGGTTCTGGAAGTCCGCCTTCGCCTGGTCGTACTCCTCCTGGGTGATGTCGCCGCGACCGACGAGGGCCTCGGTGTAGAGGCTGCGGACCGATCGCTTCGCCTGGATGAGGTCCGTCATCTGCGGCTGCGTCATCGACGGGTCGTCGCCCTCGTTGTGCCCGCGTCGGCGGTAGCAGACGAGGTCGACCACGATGTCGCGGTGGAACCGCTCGCGGTACTCGAACGCGAGCTGCGCGACGTGGATCACGGCCTCGGGGTCGTCCCCGTTGACGTGCAGGATCGGCGCCTGGATGGTCTTCGCGACGTCGGTGGCGTAGACCGAGGTGCGCGAGTCCGTCGGCAGCGTGGTGAAACCGACCTGGTTGTTGACCACCACGTGGATCGTCCCGCCGGTGCGGTACCCGCGCAGCTGCGACATCTGCAGCGTCTCGACGACCACGCCCTGGCCCGCGAACGCGGCATCGCCGTGGACGAGGATCGGCAGCCAGGTGAAGGTGCCGATGGGCTTGCGGTCCTGCTTGGCGCGGACGATGCCCTCGAGGACACCGTCCACGGTCTCCAGGTGGGAGGGGTTGGCGGCGAGGTAGACAGGGAGCTCGGCGCCGTCGTCGGCGACGAAGGTCCCCTCGGTGCCGAGGTGGTACTTCACGTCGCCGGATCCGCGCTGGTTGCCCGGGAGCGTCGAGCCCTCGAACTCGCGGAACACCTGGCCGTAGGTCTTGCCGGCGATGTTCGTCAGGACGTTCAGCCGGCCGCGGTGGGCCATACCGATCGCGGCGCCGTCGAGGCCGGCCTGCGCGGCGCCCTGCAGGATCTCGTCGAGCAGCGGGATGAGCGATTCGCCGCCCTCGAGGCTGAAGCGCTTCTGGCCCACGTACTTCGTCTGCAGGAAGGTCTCGAAGGCCTCGGCCTCATTGAGCTTGCTGAGTACGCGCAGCTGCTCGTCGTGGCCCGGCTTGACGTACTTGACCTCGACCTTGTCCTGGAACCAGCGCCGCTGCTCGGGGTCCTGGATGTGCATGTACTCGATGCCGATCGTGCGGCAGTACGAGTCGCGGAGCACCCCGAGCACGTCGCGGAGCTTGAGGACGCGGTGCCCGCCGAAGCCGTTGGTGACGAACTCGCGGTCGAGGTCCCAGAACGTCAGCCCGTGGTTCTCGATCTCCAGGTCCGGGTGCGAGCGCTGGACGTACTCGAGCGGGTCGACGTCGGCCATCAGGTGGCCGCGGACCCGGTAGGAGTTGATGAGCTCCTGCACGCGCGCGGTCTTGTCGATGCGCTCCGCCAGGTCGACGGCGATGTCGTCGGCCCACTGGATCGGGGCGTAGGGGATGCGCAGCGCCCGGAAGATGTCCTCGTAGAAGTCGCGCTGCCCGAGCAGCAGCTCGTGCACCTTCTTCAGGAACTCTCCGGATCCGGCGCCCTGGATCACGCGGTGGTCGTAGGTGCTCGTGAGCGTGATGGTCTTGCCGATGCCGAGCGCGTTGAGGGTCTTCTGGCTCGAGCCCTGGAACTCCGCGGGGTACTCGAGGGCGCCCGCGCCGATGATGCAGCCCTGGCCCTTCATGAGACGCGGCACGGAGTGGACGGTGCCGATCCCGCCCGGGTTCGTCAGGGAGATCGTCGTGCCCTGGAAGTCCGCTGCGGTCAGCTTGTTCCCTCGGGCGCGGCGGATGAGGTCCTCATAGGCGCTGAGGTACTCGTTGAACGTCATCGTGTCGGCCCGCTTGATGCTCGGCACGAGCAGCGCGCGGGTGCCGTCGGGCTTGGGCAGGTCGATGGCGATCCCGAGGTTGATGTGCGCGGGGGCGACCACGGACGGCTTGCCGTCGACCTCGGAGTAGAAGACGTTCTGGCTCGGGAACTCCTTGAGCGCCCGGATGATGGCCCACCCGATGAGGTGGGTGAAGCTGACCTTGCCACCGCGCGTGCGCGCCATGTGGTTGTTGATGACGATGCGGTTGTCGATCATCAGCTTCGCGGGGATCGTGCGGACGCTCGTCGCGGTCGGGACGGTCAGGGACTCGTCCATGTTGTGCGCCAGGGTCTTCGGCATGCCGCGCAGGGGCGTGACGACGTCCTGCGCCTCCTCGGCGTCGGCGTCGTCCTTCTTGACCGGCGCCTGTGCGGGGATCGGCGCCTCCTTGGCCGGCTTCGCCGTGGTGCGGGCCACGGGCTGCTGCCCGATCACCGGGATCGGCGCGGTCACCGGATGCGGCTCGGACGCCGGGGCCGCGGCGGTCGTGGCCTGGCCGGGCTGGTACTTCTCCAGGATCGGCCACCACTCCTTGTCGACGGAGTCGCGGTCCGCCTTGAACTGCTCGTACAGTTCGTCGACGAGCCAGGAATTGGCTCCGAACTCCCCGTCAGTCGAAGTCCCGACGCCGGTCCCCTGGCTCGACACGCTGGATCGCCTCTTTCATCGCTGAAGATCGGTGGTTTCCGCTCCGGGCCTGCCCCGGTATCGCCACGCTTCTGGTGTTCAAGCCTAACGCGTTTCAGGCGGGGGACGGCATGCCACGACGACCTCGCCCGGTCCCATGCCGACGGCGTGTCGGTAGCCTGGCCTCATGCAGTTCTCCGGTGAACGCCCCATGGTGGATCTGACCTATTCGGACGTGTTCCTCGTCCCCCGCCGATCGGGGGTCACGAGCCGTCTGCAGGTCGACCTCGCGCCGCTGGACGGGACGCCCGCGACCATCCCGCTCGTGTCCTCCAACATGAACTCGGTGACGGGGCCGCGACTGGCCGCCGTCCTCGCCCGCCGCGGCGGGATCGGCGTGCTGCCGCAGGACATGCCGCTCCAGGAGCTGGACGAGGCCATCCGCTGGGTCAAGCGGCAGCCGGTCGCCTGGGACACCCCGCTGGTGCTGGACCCGTCCGCGTCCGTCGAGGACGCCCTGCGTCTGCTGCCGGCGACCGAGGGGCACGGGGTGGTCGTCGCGACCTCGCGCGACGGCGCGGTCGACGCCGACGGCATCCGCGGGATCCTCCCGGCGACCCGTCTGGCCACGGCCCTGCCCGATGCCGCCCTCGGGGACCTCGTTCGCGAGGGCTCGCCCGCGCTCGACGTCGAGGACGTGACGGACGGGCGCGCGGCGTTCGACGCGATCACGGCGACCGGCGCCGAGACCGTCTGCATGCTGCGGCACGGGCATCTGGTCGGCACCCTGACCGCGCGCAGCGCGCTGCGATCCACCCTGTACGCGCCGGCGGTCGACGCCGACGGGCGGCTCGCCGTCGCCGCCGCCGTCGGGATCAACGGCGACGTGGCGGCGAAGGCCAGGGCGCTGGCCGCCGCCGGCGTGGACGTCCTCGTGGTCGACACGGCGCACGGTCACCAGGAGGGCATGCTGCGCGCTCTGAGGACGGTCTCCGCACTGGAGCTCGGCATCCCCATCGTCGCAGGCAACATCGTCACCGCCGACGGGGTGCGCGACCTCGTGGACGCCGGCGCGACGATCCTCAAGGTCGGCGTCGGTCCCGGGGCGATGTGCACGACGCGCATGATGACCGCGGTGGGCAGGCCCCAGTTCTCCGCCGTGCTGGAGACCGCCGAGGCGGCGCGGGAGCACGGTGCGCACGTCTGGGCCGACGGCGGGGTGCGGTATCCGCGCGACGTCGCGCTCGCCCTGGCCGCCGGTGCGGCGTCCGTGATGATCGGCTCCTGGTTCGCCGGGACCATCGAGGCCCCGGGCGAGCTCCAGACCGACGAGGACGGCCGGATCTACAAGGAATCGTGGGGCATGGCCTCCACGAAGGCCGTGCAGGCGCGGTTCGGCCGGCTCGACGCCTACGAGCGGGCCCGGAAGGAGCTGTTCGCCGAGGGGATCTCGTCCTCGCGGATCTATCTGGATCCGCTCCGCCCGGGCGTCGAGGACCTCTTGGACATGATCACCTCCGGCGTCCGGTCCTCCTTCACCTACGCAGGCGCCTCGTCCGTCCCGGAGTTCCACGAACGTGCGCTGGTGGGGCTGCAGTCCGCCGCCGGATACGAGGAGGGCAAGGCGCTGCCGGTCAGCTGGTAGCCGGGACCCGCCGAAGCGGGCCGCGAGGAGCGGGTCGCGGCAGAACCACAGGGACGGCCGCTACACTCTGAGCCACTATGGACGACCCTCCTTCTTGTAGTCCCATGCCCCACTGCCCGGTCTCCGCTTCCGCGGAGGTGACGCCATGATGGATTACATCTGGCTGGGCGTGGGGCTCCTGCTCACGATCGGCACCGGTCTGTTCGTCGCCAGCGAGTTCGCGCTGGTGAACCTGGACCGTGCGGATCTCGAAGCGCGGCAGAAGCGCGGGGAGACCCGCCTCGCGATGACGATCGCCGCGCTGAAGATCACCTCGACGCACCTGTCGTCGGCGCAGCTGGGCATCACGCTCACCACGCTGCTGACCGGGTTCACGATGGAGCCGGCGCTGTCGAACCTGCTCCGCCCGGTGCTGACCTCCTGGGGTCTGCCGGAGGCGGCGGTCAACGCCGTGGCGGTCGTGGTGGCGATGACGGTGGCCACGATGCTCTCGATGATCCTCGGCGAGCTGGTGCCGAAGAACTTCGCGCTGGCGCTGCCGCGGGCGACCGCCAAGGTCGTGATCCCGTTCCAGACCGCCTTCACCTGGGTGTTCCGCCCGGCGATCTCCCTCCTCAACGGCAGCGCCAACGGCGTGCTCCGGGCGATGGGGATCGAGCCGAAGGAGGAGCTCTCCGGCGCGCGTTCGGCGGAGGAGCTCTCGTCGCTGGTGCGCCGCTCGGCGAGCGCCGGGCTGTTGGAGGCCGACACCGCCACGCTGCTGGATCGCAGCCTGACGTTCTCGCGGCTGACCGCGGCCGACGTCATGACGGCGCGTCCCAGCATGCACGCGGTGGCCGCCGGCGACTCGGCGGACGATGTCATCCAGCTCGCGCGACGGACCGGTCACAGCCGCTTCCCGGTCTACGACGAGGACTTCGACGACATCACGGGCGTCGTGCACCTCAAGGCCGCGGTGTCGGTGCCGCGCGAGCGCCGGGCCGAGGTGCCCGCCGCCGCGCTCGCGACCGAGCCGCTGCGCGTGCCGGAGACGGTCCACCTCGACGCCCTCATCGCGGAGCTGCGGTCGCGGGGGTATCAGATGGCGATCGTCGTGGACGAGTACGGCGGCACGGCCGGCGTCGTCACGCTCGAGGACCTGGTGGAGGAGATCGTCGGCGAGGTGTCCGACGAGCACGATCGGAGCAGGGCCGGCGTCGTGCGCGGCAAGGACGCGATCACGTTCCCCGGCGAGCTGCGTCCGGACGAGCTGCTCGCCGGCACCGGGATCACTGTTCCTGAGGGCGACGTGTACGACACCGTCGGCGGGTTCGTGATGAGCGTGCTGGAGCGCGTCCCCTCGGTGGGTGACGAGGTCTCGATCGACAGCGGCACGCTGACGGTGGTGCGCATGCACGGTCGTCGTGTCGACCGGGTGCGCTTCACTCCGGCGCCCGCGGACGGCGGCGATGCGCCCGACCGGGGCGCCGACGGATCGGAGGCGGACCGATGAGCGACTGGGCAGGCCTGGTCTGGCTTTTCGTGCTCCTCCTGGCGAACGCGTTCTTCGTGGGCGCCGAGTTCGCCGTGATCTCCGCCCGGCGCTCGCAGATCGAGCCGCTGGCCGAGCGCGGGTCCCGCTCCGCGAAGACCGCGCTGTACGCCATGGAGCATGCGACGCTCATGCTCGCCACCTCGCAGCTGGGCATCACGGTGTGCTCGCTGCTCATCCTGAACGTCTCCGAGCCGGCGATCCACCATCTGCTCGCCGTGCCGCTGCACGCCGTCGGGCTTCCGGACGGCGCCGTGGACGTCATCGCGTTCGCGATCACGCTCGTGCTGGTCTCGTTCCTGCACGTGGTGTTCGGCGAGATGGTGCCGAAGAACCTGGCGTTCTCGGTGCCGGATCGCGCCGTGCTGATCCTGGCGACGCCGCTCGTGTGGGTGTCGAAGCTGTTCTTCCCCATCATCAGGGGACTCAACGCCACCGCCAACGGCGTGCTGCGGCTGTTCCGCGTGGAGCCCAAGGACGAGGCGGCGTCGACGTTCACGCTCGACGAGGTGGCGACCATCGTCACGCAGTCGCGTCGTGAGGGTCTGCTGGACGACGCGTCCGGGACGGTCGCGGCCGCGGTGGAGTTCACGGACAAGAAGGCGCGCGACATCGCCGTGCCGCTGGACGCGCTGGTGACGATGCCCATGGGATCGACGCCGGACGACGTCGAGCGCGCCGTCGCCAAGCACGGCTTCTCGCGCTACGTCATCGTGGATCCGGACGGCGCCGCCGTCGGCTACGTGCACCTCAAGGACGTGCTCCGCTCCGCGGAGGGCCCCGATGCGGCGGAACGTGCGCTCGAGCCGATTCCTGCCAAGCGCATCCATCACATGGTGCCGGTGCAGGAGGACACGGACCTGGAGGACGCCCTGGCGATCATGCGCCGGGCCGGACGCCATCTGGCGCAGGTGCGCGACGCCGAGGGGCGCACCACCGCGGTGCTGTTCCTCGAGGACATCCTCGAAGAGCTCGTCGGGGAGGTGCAGGACGCCACACGGCGCGGTCACGGTCGCTGACCCGCTCGCGCCGAGGCCCCGCGATCCGTCCGGCGAATCGCGGGGCCTCGTTCGCGTCGTTCAGCGCCAGCGCGCGCGGAGGTACTGGTCGGGCCAGTAGTCGAGCTCGACCCCCAGCTCGTGCGCCGCACGCAGGGCGAAATGGGGATCGCGCAGCCACTCCCGACCCGCGAACACGGCGTCGGCCGATCCGTCGGCGAGCACCTGCTCGGCCTGCGCGCCCGCGGTGATGAGCCCCACGGCCGAGGAGGGGATCCGCCCGCCGCGCCGCACCGCCGCCGCGAGCGGCACCTGATAGCCGGGGTGGACGTCGATGCGCTGGTGCGCGACGAGACCGCCGCTGGACACGTCGATCAGGTCCGCGCCGCGCGCGACCGCAGCGTCGGCGACCGCGGCGGCGAGCTCCGGCGTGAACCCGCCCTCGGCGTGGTCCGTCGCCGAGATCCGCACGAAGAGCGGCATACCCGGGTCCGCCTCGGCGCGCACGGCGTCCACGACGCGCAGCAGCAGGCGGGCCCGATTCTCGGGCGTGCCTCCGTACTCGTCCTCGCGTCGGTTGCTCAGCGGGGAGAGGAACTGGTGCAGGAGGTAGCCGTGGGCGGCGTGGAGCTCCAGCACGTCGAAACCGGCCTCGATCGCGCGGCGCGCGGCGGCGGCGAAGCCGTCCACGACGCGCTCGATCCCCGCCGCGTCGAGCGCGGCCGGAGCGGCGAAGCCCTCGAACGGGACCGCGGACGGCGCGACCGTGGTCCAGCCGCCCTCGGACGCGGGGACCGACCCGCGCTGCGGGGCCCAGGGCCACCACGTCGACGCCTTGCGACCGGCGTGGCCGAGCTGGACGCCGATGAGCGCGCCGCGCTCGTGCACGTCCTGGACGATCGGCGCCCAGGCGTCGCGCTGCTCGTCCGTCCAGAGCCCGGTGTCGCGGGGGCTGATCCGCCCCTCCGGCACCACGGCGGTGGCCTCGGCCACGATCAGTCCCGCGCCGCCCGACGCGAACTGTGCGAGATGGGCGCGGTGCCAGCTCTGCGGGACGCCGTCGACAGCGCTGTACATGCACATCGGGGAGACCCAGAGGCGATTGCGGAACGTCGTGCCGCGGATGGTCAGGGGAGAGAACAGGATGCTCACGACTCGACGCTAGCCCAGCCCCGCCGGGCCCGGCCCGAACCGCGCGTCACACGGCCGCGCTCGCGGGGGAGGGACTGCGGGATCGCGCCCGCGCCCGGGTAGCGTGGACCCATGCCGCAGCTTCGGGAGTGGTCCCGCGACGACACGCGCCGTCTCGTGCGTGCGCCGCGGCCCGACGACGACAAGTACCGGCGGGGCGCTGTCGCCCTGTGCACCGGTTCCGACGCGTACCCCGGGGCCGCCGTGCTCGGCGTCGAGGGGGCGTGGCGCGCCGGCGCCGGGTTCGTCCGACACCTCGGCGTGCGGCGGGTCGGCGACGCCGTCCTCGCCCGGCGGCCCGAGACCGTGGTCGAGCTCCTTCCCGAGGGCGACGATGACGAGTCCGCGGGCGCCCTCCCACGGGCGTCCGCCTGGGTCGTCGGATCGGGGATGGACGCGTCGCAGCGGGACCCTGCCGCGACTCGGGTGCTGCGGCGGATCCTCTCGGGAACGGTACCGGTCGTCGTGGACGCCGGTGCGCTCGACCTCCTCGCCGACGCCTCGGCACCGGTCCTCGCCACGCCTCACGACCGGGAGTTCGCCCGGCTCCGGGACGCGCTGGGGCTGCGCGCGCTCGCTGCGGGAGACGGCGCGGACGAGGGCCGGCGGGCCGACGCCGTGCAGGAGACCGCCCGCGCCCTGGGCGGGACGCTGCTCCTCAAAGGGGCGCGGACGCTCGTCGCGGGTCCCGACGGACCGGTGACCGTGGTGGAGGCCGGGACGCCGTGGCTCGCGACGGCCGGGACCGGCGACGTGCTCGCCGGTGTGCTCGGCGCGCTGCTCGCGGCCGCCCCGGGGGCGTCGCCGGCCGACGTCGCCGCGGCGGGCGCCTGGATCCACGGCCGCGCCGGGCGATCCGCCTCGAGGACCGGTCCCGGCGCCGCCGGCCGCCCGATCGTCGCGCTGGACGTGGCGGAGGCGATCCCCGCCGTGGTCGAGGACCTGCTCACGTGACCGGCCGGATCGGGCGGACGATGGCGGGCCGGCGATCGCGGACGGTGCTGTGGAGCGCCTTCCTCGCCGCGCACGCGCTTGTCGCGGTGCTGGGATGGATTCTGCCCAGCATGCCGATGGGCGACGTGGTGCTCGTCTACGAGCCCTGGTCCCGCAGCGCGCTGACCGGCGGATCCATCGTCGGGGTGACCGAGCCCTGGGTCTATCCACAGCTCGCCCTCCTTCCGATGCTCGCCGCCCAGGGGATCGCGACGCTGCTGGCCCCGGTGGCGGGCGCGGCGAGCTACCTCGTCGCATGGGCGGTGCTCGTCACGATCCTGGACGCCGTCGCGTTCGGCGTGCTGCTGGGCACCGGGAGGTCGACCGCGCGGCGTCGTGCGGCCTGGTTCTGGATCCTCGCGATGACGCTGCTCGGCCCCATCGCCGTGTACCGGATCGACGCGATCACGGTGCCGGTGGCCGTGCTGGCGGTGCTGCTGCTGAGTGCCCGCCCCGCCGTGGCCTCGGCGCTGCTCACGATCGGCGCGTGGATCAAGATCTGGCCCGGAGCGGTGTTCGTGGCCGCCGTCGTGCTCCTCCGCTCGCGAGCGCGGATGATCGCGTCCGCCGCGGGTGTCACTGCCCTCGTCGTCGGGACGCTCGTGCTGCTGGGCGGATCGCCGTACCTCTTCGGCTTCCTCACCGAGCAGACGGGGCGCGGGCTCCAGATCGAGGCCGTCGCAGCGACGCCGTTCTTGTGGCTCGCCGTGACGGGTGCCGCCCGGATCGAGTACAGCCGAGAGATCCTCACCTTCCAGATCGTCGCGCCCGGCGCGGACGCGGTCTCCTCGGTGCTCACCCCGCTCATGGCCGTCGTCGCCCTGGCCGTCGCCGGGCTGGTCGTCCTGAGGCTGCGTGCGGGCGCCGGCGTCCGCCGACTCCTCGGTCCGGCCGCCCTGGCTCTCACGGTCGTGCTGATCGTCTGCAACAAGGTCGGTTCGCCGCAGTTCCAGACCTGGCTGATCGCCCCCGTCGTCCTCTGGCTGCTGCTCGACCGGCGGCGGGCTCTGCTGCCGGCGCTGCTGGTGCTGGCGGCGAGCCTCCTGACCCAGGCCGTCTACCCGATCACCTACGACGGCCTCCTGAGGGCTCAGCCCCTTCCGGTCCTTCTCCTCACCGTGCGGAACCTCGTGGTCGTGGTCGCCGGAGTCGTCTCCGTCCGCCGCCTGCTGGCGGTTCCCGTTCCCGCGGCGAAGCCCGTCCCCGCCCGCTCCGCCTGAGTCCTCGCCCACCCATCGATCCCTGGAGGTCACCATGCTCATCGCCTTCTCCGTCGCCCCGTCCGGCTCGCCGGCGAGCGGGGTCGACCGCCCCGACGGGTCGGTGCACGACGCCGTCGCGGCGGCCGTGTCCGTCGTCCGCGCCTCCGGGCTCCCGCACCGGACGACCTCGATGTTCACGGAGGTCGAGGGGGAGTGGGACGAGGTGATGGACGTCGTCAAGCGCGCCACCGACGCGGTCATGCCGTTCGGGTCCCGCGTCTCCCTCGTCCTCAAGGCGGACATCCGCCCCGGCTACACGGGCGAGCTGGACGCGAAGATCGAGCGCCTGGAGCAGGCGATCGACGAGATCGAGGGGTAAGGGCTCGACGGGATCTGCCCCGTCGCGGTGTCGCCGGCCGTCGGCGCCGAGGGCGTGCTCCCGGGCCCGGTGGCCGCTGCCGGCCCTCTCACCGTGCCGCGCATCCCGAACACAGGAAGACGGGGGCGCTCGTCCGCCTCGCGGACGAGCGCCCCCTCGTCTCCATGACGGTCAGCGGGCGTTCTTGGCCGCCGCCTCTGCGCCCCCGACGACGGGCACCGAGCCGGTCGGGATGATCCGGACCTCGGCGCCGCCCGCGTCGATCAGCTTCCCGCCGACGTAGTAGTCGCCGTCCTCCAGCGCGGCCAGCTCCTCCTCCCTGACCATCCGCACCGGAGCGGCGTTGAACACCGACCCGTTCTTGGAATTGCCCCACGTCAGGTGGTTGAACAGGAGGTTGAGGAGGATCGCCGTGACCGCCGCCGAGCTGATCCCGGAGTGGAAGATCGTGCTGAACCAGGTCGGGAACTGGTCGTAGAAGGTCGGCGCCGCGATCGGCAGCACCCCCATGCCGAGCGAGGCGGCCACGATCACGAGGTTCATGTTGCCGCGGTAGTCCACCTTCGAGAGCGTCCGGATGCCGCTTGCCGCGACGGTTCCGAACAGCACGATGCCCGCGCCGCCCAGCACCGCGGTCGGGACGGCGGCCACGACACGGCCCAGCACGGGAAGCAGCCCCAGGACGATCAGGATCACCCCGCCCGCCGTCACGACGAAGCGGCTCTTGATCCCGGTGATCGCCACGAGTCCGACGTTCTGCGCGAACGCGCTCTGCGGGAACGAGTTGAGGACCGGGGAGACCATGGTCGAGAGCATGTCGGCGCGCAGGCCGTTGCCGATGCGCTTGGCGTCGACCTTGGTGCCGACGATCTCGCCCACGGCGAGGATGTCCGCGGTCGTCTCGGTGAGGATGACCAGGATCACGATCAGCATGGACACGATCGCGGCGATGTCGAAGGTCGGCATCCCGAAGGCGAAGAAGGTCGGGAAGGCGAAGATCGGTCCCTCGCCCACCCGGGAGAAGTCGGCCATCCCGAGCGGGACGGACACGAGCGTGCCGATGACGATCGCGAGCAGCACCGACAGGCGGGAGATCGCGGCGTTGCCGAGCTTGGACAGCAGCAGCACGATCGCCAGCGTCAGGCCGGCGAGCCCGATGTGGCCGAGGCTGCCGTAGTCGGGCGCGGCACGGTTTCCTCCCATCGCCCAGTTCGCTGCGACGGGGAGCAGCGAGATGCCGATCGCGGTGATCACGACGCCCGTGACCACCGGCGGGAAGAACCGGATGACCTTCGAGAAGACCGGTGTGATGAGGAAGCCGATGGCGCCCGCCACGATGACGGCTCCGAAGACCGCCTGGATCCCGCCGCCGTTGACGATCGCGGTCATGGTCGCCACGCTCGCGAACGAGACGCCCTGCACGAGGGGCAGCTGCGCGCCGAAGAAGGGGACGCCGACGGTCTGCAGAACGGTGGCGAGGCCACCGACGAACAGGCAGCACGCGACGAGCAGACCGATGTCGGCAGGGGAGAGGCCGGCGGCGGATCCGACGATCAGGGGCGGGGCGATGATCCCGCCGTACATCGTCAGCACGTGCTGGAAGCCGTAGGCGAAGGAGGTGGCGAGCGGCAGGCGCTCGTCCTCCGGCCGAGGGGCGTGGACGGCGCCCTGCGGGTCGCGTCTGCTCGTCCTCTTCCGGGCGCGAGCCCTGCCGGTGGCACGGTCCTTGGCGCTCATGCCGTTCGTCCCTGGCATCGGGCGGTATCGATCTCAAGCGTCATTGCTTGCTCCTCGTCTCATTACTTCCATAGAATGGAAAAGAACTTCCGCTGGGTGAACTCCAGTGAAGCGCGTGGTATACCGTTTGTCAACCCCGGCGTCCCGCCTTGCCGCCGTCCGCGGCGGGACGGGCCTAGAGTGAGGCCATGCGCGCCGATGCCCCGTCGGAGACCCTGCCCATCGCGGGCACGGCGGTGATCCTCCGGATGACGGATCGCGGACCCGCCGTACTGCTGCTGCGTCGTCCCGACCGCGGATCCTTCGCGGGCGGATGGGTGTTCCCGGGCGGACGCGTCGAGGAGTCGGATCGGCGCGGCGGCGGAACCGAGCGCGACCACGCGGCGCGGGCGGCGGTGCGCGAGACCGCCGAGGAGGTCGGCCTGCGACTGGGAGCGGTGTCGCCGATCTCCTGCTGGACGCCGCCGATCCAGGCGCAGCCCCGAATCCGCACCTGGTTCTTCCAGGCGGAGGATCCCGGCGGAGCGATCGTCGCCTCTCCGGACGAGGTCGCCGAGACGGCCTGGCTCACGCCGCACGACGCCCTCGCCGCGCATGCGGGCGGATCCCTCCGGCTCTTCCCGCCGACCTGGGTCACCCTGCACCGGTTGCGCGGCACGGAAGCGGTCGACGACCGTGACTCGGCGCCGCCCCTCCACTTCTCGACGCGCGTGCTCGACGGATCCGTGCTGGTGTGGGAGGGCGACGACGCCCACGACCTCGCGCCGGCGCCCGGTGGCCGGCACCGGCTGGAGATGGCGACGCTGCCCTGGCGCTACACCGGCCCCTGAGCCGGCCGATCCTCCATCCGCGCGCCGGTACACTGAACCGGTGAAACCCTCGACTCTCTCGAGGGGTGCGGCGACGAGGGCGCTCCTCTCCCTCGCCGTCGGCAGCTTCGGCATCGGCATGACCGAGTTCGTCGCGATGGGCCTCCTGCCCGACATCGCGCAGGACCTCCTTCCCTCCCTCTGGGCGCAGAGCCCCGAGGAGGCGATCGGCCGCGCCGGGGTCCTCGTGTCCCTCTACGCCCTCGGCGTCGTGCTCGGCGCGCCCACGATCGCCGGCGTCGTCGCCCGGTATCCGAGGCACCGGGTGATGATCGGGCTCGCCGTCGCGCTGATGATCGGCAACGGCCTCGCCGTGGTCCTGCCGACCTTCGAGACCGTCGGGATCGCCCGCTTCCTCGCGGGACTGCCGCACGGCGCGTACTTCGGCATCGGCGCGCTCGTCGCCGCCGACGTGCTCGGTCCCGGGAAACGCGCGCAGGGCGTCGCGTTCATCCTCACCGGTCTCACCGTGGCGAACGTCGTCGGGGTCCCGGCCGGAACGTTCCTGGGGCAGCACCTGGGGTGGCGCAGCGCGTTCCTGGTCGTCACGGTCGTCTTCGCGCTCGCGGTCCTCTGCATCGCGCTCTTCGTCCCGGACCACGCCGGCGACCCCGGCCGCACCTTCCGTTCGGAGCTGCGGGTCTTCGGCCGCCCGCAGGTGTGGTTCGCTCTCGCCACCGGGGCCATCGGCTTCGGCGGCTTCTTCGCCGTGTACAGCTACATCGCGCCGCTGGTCACGGAGCACGCCGGCGCGCCGCCCTGGATGGTGCCCGTCACGCTGGTGGTGTTCGGCGTGGGGATGACCGTCGGCAACCTGCTGGGCGGGCATCTCGCGGACCGGGCGCTCGCCCGGACCCTGCTCGGCGGACTCGTGCTGATGGGCGGTGCGCTGGTGCTCCTGGCGTTGCTGTCCTTCTCGATCTGGCTCCTCGTGCCGCTCGCGTTCGCCGTGGGTCTCCTGTCGTCCGTTCTCGGACCCGCCATCCAGACCCGTCTGATGGACGTGGCGGGGGACAACCAGTCGATCGCCGCGGCCCTGAACCACTCCGCCCTGAACATCGGCAACAGCCTCGGCGCCTTCCTCGGGGGCCTCGTGATCGCGGCCGGCTGGGGCTACGCCGCTCCCGCCTGGGTGGGCGCCGCGCTCGCAGCGGGCGGACTGCTGGTCGCGCTCGCCGCGTACCGGGCGGAACGGCGGGAACTCGTGGCCGTCGCCTGATCGATCGCCCCGATCCGGGCCCGACCGTGAGGCGCCGTCAGGCGTCCAGGAGCCGTCGGAGGTGGATCCCGACCTCGTCGGTCTCGATGAGGAAGCCGTCGTGACCGAAGTCGCTCGCGAGCACCACCGCCTGGTTCCCGTCGAGGGTGTTCCGGATCCCGCGCGCGATCCGATGCTGTCCGTCGACGGGGAAGAGCCGGTCCGTGTCGATGCCGAGGACGAGCGTCGTCGCCGTGACGCGGGCGAGCGCGTCCTCCACGCCGCCGCGGCCGCGGCCGACATCGTGCGAGTTCATCGCCTCGACCAGGGTCAGGTAGCTGTTCGCGTCGAAGCGCCGGGTGAACTTGTTGCCGTGGAAGTCGAGGTAGCTCTCCACCGCGAAGCGCCCGCCCCGTCCGAGCGGTGAGACGTCCGACTGCCAGGAGCGCTGGAAGCGCTGGTTCAGCTCGACCGGGCTCCGGTAGTTCAGCAGCGCCATCCGGCGGGCCAGCGCGAGACCGCGGTGCGGGCCCTCGCCGACCGGTGCGTCGTAGTACTCGCCCCCGGCGAAGCGCGGATCCATCCGCACCGTCTCCAACTGGACGAAGTTCAAGGCGAGCTGGTCGGCCGTCGTCACCGGGGGAGAGGAGAGGATCGCGAGACGCTCGACGCGATCGGGGAAGCCCGCGGCCCACTCGAGCGCGTGCATCCCGCCCATCGACCCGCCGATCACGGCGCCCCATCGCTCGATCCCGAGGGCATCGGCGAGGCGGACCTGCGCGGCGACCTGGTCGCGGATCGTGAGGTACGGGAACCGCGACGCCCACTCGTACCCGTCCGGCGCGATGCTCGCGGGGCCGGTGGACCCCTGGCACCCGCCGAGCATGTTCGGCGCGACGACGAACCAGCGATCGGTGTCGATCGGTGCGCCCGGACCGACGACGTCTCCCCACCAGCCGCTCGTGGGGTGCCCCGGGCCCGCGTCGCCGACGACGTGGCTGTCTCCGGTGAGGGCATGCAGGACCAGGACGGCGTTGTCGCGTGCGGCGTTCAGCTCGCCCCAGGTCTCGTACGCGAGGCGGATCGCCGGCAGCTCCTCGCCGCCCTCGGTGCGGAAGGCGCCGAACGCCGCGAACCGCCGGTCGCCGGGGGTGTCTCCATCCCGCCAGGCTCCGGTCGCCGGGGGGCGTGCCCGCAGCAGACGCGCGTCCGCATCCGACACCCGCGCCGAGGGCACGGTGTCTTCCGAGGTGGTCTGCCAGTCCATGCCCTCCATTCTCCCGTGCCCCGCCCCGCTCCGCCCGCACGTTACGCCCTCCCTCCCTCCTCCTCCCTTTTCGTGCCGAGACCCCCTCGGAGCGCCGAGACCCCCTCGCAGATACGCGTTTCCAAGGGGGTCTGGGCGACGCGAGGGGGTTTCGACGACCTGACGGGGAGGAAGGAGGGGAGAGGGGAGAGGGGAGAAGGGTCAGGCGGGCGGGCGGACGCCGAAGGCGCGGAGACGCGCGCCGAGCAGCTCCGGCGTGCGGATGTGCTCGAACCCCCACCGGACCACGCGCCACCCGGTCACCCCGCGAACGTCATCCTCACGCTGCTTCTCGGCGAGAAGGGCTTGGGCCGTGGTGCGCTCGCCTCGAAGGCCCGGGTCGTGATACTTGCCGAGCCCGTCGAATTCGCCGAAGGCGGCGGATCGGGGAAAGCCGAAGTCCATCCAGTAGTCCTTCCCCGTCGCGCCGCGAACGTGCACCTGGAGGGGGACGGCGCCGTATCCCAGCTCGTGGAGCAGGAGCCGGCTCACGCTCTCCCCGGGCAGCTGCGCGCGTCCGTCGGCGAAGGCGAGGATCCAACGGGCGCGACGGATCCCGCGACCGTGCTCGGCGGCGGCCCGACCCAGCAGGCGGCTCCGCCAGGCGTCTGCGCGCTCCTCGTCCTGGACGTGATGGTCGACCGCCTCACGGCGAAGCGCCGCGTCTGCGGCCGCGACCGCGGCGTCGGGGCGGAGCGAGCGGGTGAGGTCGAGCACCGTGCGGTCGAGGGAGGTGCAGCGGATCCCGTCGACACGCACGATCTCGGCCGGGGCGATCGCGACGTCGTGCATCATCACGCCGGCCCGGGACCGCGAGTGCCGGGCATCGGCGATGACGGTGTGCACGTGGGCGGGCGCGGTTCGATACAGCGGAAGGCCGTGCAGCACCGCGGCGGACGGCCCCCAGAACACCGGATCCTCGGCGTTGCGGTGGGCGGCCAGGACTTCGAGCAGATGGCGACCCTCGTTCCACAGTCCGCCCCATGCGGACGCCGCCACGTACTGCCCTCGTCGGACGCGGAGGAGCTCCCCGGACTCGACGAGCGCACCGACTTCGCGCTCGGTGCGGCCCGCATCCAGGAGACGGACGCGGGGGATCAACAGGTTCTTGGCACGGGCGAGGTCGATATCCGACGGCATGCGAGCACACTCCACCGCGCGGCGGCCCCGGCGGTGCCGGTCCCCAGGATCGGTGGAGAACCTCCGGCCGCCGGCCGTCGGGGAGGACGAGGCGGATCCTTCTCCCGAAACCCCCTCGTGCCGCCGAGACCCCCTCGTGCACACCGATGTAAGAGGGGGTTTCGGCGGCACGAGGGGGTCTCGACGAAAAGGGGAGGGGAAGAGGAGGGGAAGGGGAGGGGAAGGGAGGAGGGGGAGAGACGGAAGGGCCCCGGATCGTGGATCCGGGGCCCTTCCGTCTCTGAGGAGGAGCGTGTCAGGCGCGGGCGGCCTCCGAGACCGTGCGCGCGGCGGCGAGGGCCTGCTCGAGGTCCGCCTTCAGGTCCTCGATGTTCTCCAGACCGACCGACAGGCGCACCAGGCCCGGCGTGACCCCGGCGGAGAGCTGCTGCTCCGGCGTGAGCTGCGCGTGGGTGGTCGAGGCGGGGTGGATGACGAGCGAGCGCACGTCCCCGATGTTGGCGAGGTGGCTGAAGAGCGAGAGGCTGTTCACGAACTCGCGACCGGCCTCCACGCCGCCCTTGAGCTCGAACGACAGCACCGCGCCGACGCCCTTGGGCGCGTACCGGTTCGCCGTGGCGTACCAGGGCGAGGTCGGCAGGCCGGAGTAGTTCACGGCCGCGACGTCGTCGCGCGCGTCCAGCCACTCGGCGATCTCCTGCGCGTTCTGCACGTGGCGCTCCACGCGCAGCGACAGCGTCTCGATGCCCTGGATCAGGTTCCAGGCGCTCTGCGGCGCGATCGCCGACCCCAGGTCGCGCAGCAGCTGCACGCGCGCCTTGATGATGTAGGCGAGGCCGTCGCCGACCGCCGTGGTGTAGGACGCCCCGTGGTAGGACGGGTCCGGCTCGGTGAGCCCGGGGAACTTCTCCACGTTCTGCGACCACGCGAAGGAGCCGCCGTCGATGACGGCGCCGCCGATCGTGGTGCCGTGCCCGCCGAGGAACTTGGTCACGGAGTGGACGATGATGTCCGCGCCGTGCTCGAACGGGCGGATCAGGTACGGCGTCGCGATCGTGTTGTCGACGATCAGCGGCACGCCGTTGTCGTGCGCGATGTCGGCGACGGTGCGGATGTCGAGGACGTTGATCTTCGGGTTGCCGATGGTCTCCGCGAAGAACAGCTTGGTGTTCGGGCGGACAGCGCGGCGCCACTCCTCCGGGTCGTCCTGGTTCTCGACGAAGGTGACCTCGATCCCGAGCTTGGCGAGCGTGTACTTGAAGAGGTTGTAGGTGCCGCCGTAGATGGAGCTGGACGAGACGAAGTGGTCGCCGGCCTGCGCGATGTTCAGGATGGCGAAGGTCGACGCCGCCTGGCCGCTGGAGAGCACGAGGGCGCCGGTGCCGCCTTCCAGCGCCGCCAGGCGCTGCTCGAGGACGTCCTGCGTCGGGTTCTGGATGCGGGTGTAGATGTTGCCGAACTCCGCGAGGGCGAAGAGGTTCGCGGCGTGGTCGGCGTTGTCGAACACGTACGAGGTGGTCTGGTAGATCGGCGTGGCGCGCGCCTTGGTGACCGGGTCCGGAGCGGCGCCGGCGTGGATCTGCTTGGTCTCGAAACGCCAGTTGTCGGTGTCGGACATGGTCTCCCCTTGCTCGTGGCCGCCGTGACGACGGTCGGATGCGGATGCGGATGCGGATGCGGATGCGGATCGGGCGAGCCGCGATGTTGACCCCGACACTACGGATCCCGCGCGTTGTCAACAACGCGCGGGAAATGTGACGTAACAGGAAAAGCGACGAGGCTGGCCCGGTGGCAGGCGCGACCGAGGATTCGTCGTACGGTGGGAGCCATGGTGAACAGGCGAGCGGTGGTGACCGGAGCGAGCACGGGAATCGGCGAGGCAGCCGTCCGCGCTCTGCGGACGAGCGGGTGGGACGTCGTCGGGGTGGCCCGGCGCGAGGAGCGTCTGCAGGCGCTCGCGGAGGAGACCGGGGCCGCCGCGTTCGCGGCGGACCTGACGGACGCGGACGACGTGTCGGCGCTCGCCGCCCACCTCGCCGACACGGGACCGGTGCACGCCCTCGTACACGTCGCCGGCGGTGCCCGCGGGACCGATCGCGTCGAGGACGGATCCCCCGAGGACTGGCTCTGGATGTACGAGGCCAACGTGCTGTCCGGGCAGCGTCTCGTCGCCGCGCTGCTGCCTCAGCTCCGTTCCGCAGCCGCAGAGGACGGGCACGCCGACGTGCTGTTCGTCACCTCCACGGCGGCGCAGGCCGCCTACCCGGGAGGAGCCGGCTACAACGCGGCCAAGGCCGGCGAGTCGATGCTCGTGCACGCCCTCCGCCTGGAGCTGCACGGGGAGCCCATCCGGGTCGTCGAGATCGCCCCGGGTCTCGTGCACACCCCCGAGTTCACCCTGAATCGACTGGGCGGAGACGTCGCCGCCGCCGAGGCGGTCTACGCCGGGATCGACGCCCCGCTGGTCGCGGACGACGTGGCCGACGTCATCGCGTACGCGCTGAACGCCCCCGGCCACGTGAACCTCGACCTCGTGACGATGCGCCCGGTGGCGCAGGCCGCCCACTACCTCCTCGCGCGCGGCCCGTTGCGGCCCCGTCGGGAGGACTGAACCCATGCCGCAGACCCTCGCCGAGCTCGCGGAGAGCGGGCAGCTGGATCCGGGGTGGGCCGAGGCGCTCGCCCCCGCGGGAGGCCTCATCGCCGAGCTGGGCGACCGGCTGCGCGCGGAGAACGCGGCCGGGCGCGGCTACCTCCCTGCGGGACCCCACGTCCTCCGCGCGTTCTCCCGTCCGCTCCAGGACGTCCGCGTGCTCATCGTCGGCCAGGACCCGTACCCGACCCCCGGGCACCCCATCGGGCTGTCCTTCGCGGTCGAGCGATCCGTGCGGCCGCTGCCCCGGAGCCTCACGAACATCTATCGCGAGCTGGAGAGCGACCTCGGGATCCCCCCGGCCGCGCACGGCGACCTCTCGGCGTGGAGCGATCAGGGCGTGATGCTGCTGAACCGCGTCCTGACGGTACGGCCCGGAGCGCCCGCCTCCCATCGCGGGTGGGGATGGGAGAAGGTCACCGAGCTCGCGATCCGCACCCTGGTCGCGAGGGATGCGCCCCTGGTCGCGATCCTGTGGGGTCGCGACGCGGAGGGGCTTCGTCCGATGCTGGGGGACACCCCCGTGATCGCCTCGCCGCACCCGTCCCCGCTGTCCGCCAGCCGCGGGTTCTTCGGCTCCCGCCCGTTCTCCCGGGCCAACGCGCTGCTCGCCGAGCTCGGCGCGGGTCCCGTGGACTGGCGGGTCGCGTGAGCGTCGGTGCCGCCCCGGCCGCGGGCGTCGAGATCCGGCCGGCCGTCGCCGGCGACCTCCCCGCGATCCGCGACATCTACAACCACTACGTGCGAGAGAGCACCGTCACCTTCGACGAGATCGAGACGACGCTCGCGGACTGGGAGACGAAGGCGGCCGTGCTCGCCGCGGCGGGCCTGCCGTTCCTCGTGGCCGAGGACACAGGACCCGAGGCGGAGGACGGGGCGGACCGTGTGATCGGGTACGCCCTGCTCCAGCACTGGCGTCCCAAGTCGGCGTATCGCTTCTCCGTCGAGGACTCGATCTACCTCCGGCCCGGCGCCGGAGGGCGCGGGCTCGGGCGCGTCCTGCTGTCGGCCCTGTTGGACGCCGGGACGGCCGCCGGACTCCGTGAGGTGATCGCCGTCATCGAGCCGACCGCCGCGGCGGGATCCATCGCGCTGCATCGACGGTTCGGGTTCGAGGAGGCGGGCCGGCTGGAGCGGGTCGGAGTGAAGTTCGGTCGGTCGCTGGACGTGC
Source organism: Microbacterium resistens (assembly GCF_021172025.1). Taxonomy (NCBI): domain Bacteria; kingdom Bacillati; phylum Actinomycetota; class Actinomycetes; order Micrococcales; family Microbacteriaceae; genus Microbacterium; species Microbacterium resistens. The sequence continues at coordinate 1,561,078 of NZ_CP082781.1, read as the reverse complement.
TGTTCCTGCAGAAGTCCCTCTGACGCGGCCTCGCGCGGACGGCAGGCCGGGGAGTCAGACGCCCGCCGCAGCTGCTCCGGCATCGCCGGACGAGCGGATCACCGGGATCGCCGCGAGCAGCTGTCGCGTGTAGTCCGCGGCGGGTCTGTGCAGGACGTCGTCGGTCGGTCCCTGCTCCACGATCCGGCCGTCCTTCATCACGGCGACGGCGTCGCAGAGGTTCTGCACCACGCCGATGTCGTGCGAGACGAGGATGAGGGTCAGTCCTTCGGCGCGCAGCTCGGACAGCAGCGCCAGGATCTGCGCGCGCACCGTGACGTCGAGCGCCGAGAGCGGCTCGTCACCCACCAGGATGCGGGGCCGGTGGGCGATCGCGCGGGCCAGGGCGATCCGCTGGCGCTGCCCGCCGGAGAACTCGTGCGGATACCGCTCCGCCGCATCCGGGTCGAGTCCGACCTGCGTCAGGACCTCGGCGACGCGCGCCGCGTGATCTCCGTCGATGTCCAGGGCGCGCAGCGGCTCGGACACGATCCGCGCGATGCTCTGTCGCGGATCGAGCGAGGCGTAGGGATCCTGGAACACCAGGCCCGTCAGGCGCCGCAGCCAGTGCAGATCCCGCGCGGAGGAGCGGGCGTCCACGGGACGACCTGCGATCTGCACGGAGCCGGTCGTCGGGCGATCGAGGGCCAGCAGCAGCCGGACGAGGGTCGACTTCCCCGATCCGGACTCGCCGATGAGGCCGAGCGCGGACCCCTCGGCGACGTCGAGGTCGACGCCGTCCAGGGCCGTGGTCGTGCGTCGGGGCTCGCCGAGGGAGCGGCGGGGGACCGGGAAGGAGCGGCCGAGGCCGCGTGCGCGGATCAGGGCGGTCATGGCTGCTCCCCTTCGCCCTGCGCGCCCGTCTCCGGCCGCCAGAGCGTGGCGGTCGCGTCACGCAGCAGGCCCTGGGTGACCGCGGACGCCGGGGCGCTCAGCAGGGTGTCGACGGGCCCTTCCTCGACCACCCGGCCGTCCTCCAGGACCACGCCGTGGGTCGCGACCTGGGCGAGCACCGCCAGGTCATGGGTGATGAACACGAGCGACATCCCTTCCGAGGCGACGAGGGAGAGCAGCAGCGTCAGGATCTCCGCCTGGATCGTCACGTCCAGCGCGGTCGTCGGCTCGTCGGCGATCAGCAGGCGCGGACGGGCGGCCAGCGCCATGGCGATCGCGACCCGCTGCCGCTGCCCCCCGGAGAGCTGATGGGGATAGCGGTCGACGATCGACGCGGGGTCGGGAAGGCGGACGCGCTCCGCCTCGGCGATCGCCCTCGACCGCGCCGCGCGGCGTCCGATCCGCTCGTGGATCCGGACGCTCTCGGCGATCTGGCGCCCGATGGTGCGGATCGGGTTCAGTGCCGTGCGGGGCTCCTGGAACACGATCCCGATCTCGTCGCCGCGCACCGCGGCGAGCTCGCGGTCGGGCAGACCGAGGATCTCCCGCCCCCGCCAGCGCACGGAACCGGTGGCGATCGCGCCCTCGGGGAGCAGGCCGAGCACGGCGAGCGCGGTCAGGGACTTGCCGGACCCGGACTCGCCGATGAGACCGACCCGCGCGCCGTCGGGGACGCTGAAGCTGACGCCGTCCACGACGCGGCGGCCGTCGATGTCGATGCGCAGATCCGAGACCTCGAGGCTCACGCGACCACCTCCGGGACGTGCGAGCGCGCGGCGGCGGCACGCGGATTCTGTCGCAGGGTCGGATCCGTCGCGTCACGCAGGCCGTCGCCGAGGAGGTTGAGCGCGAGCACGGTCACCGTGATCGCGAGCCCCGGCCAGACCACCGACAGCGGATGGACGGCGATGTACCGCTGCAGGTCCGCCAGGAGGACGCCCCAGGACGGATCCACGACCGAGGCGCCGAAGCCCAGGTAGGACAGCCCGGCCTCGGCGAGCACGGCGACGGCCATCGACCACGACAGCTGCACGATGAAGACCGGGGCCACATTGGGAAGCAGGTGCTGCACCAGGCTCTGCAGTGGAGTGAGGCCCGAGGCGCGACCGGCGAGCACGAAGTCGCTCTGCTGCACCCGACGCAGTTCCGGACGGGTGACGCGGGCGATGTTCACACCGAAGCCGAGGCCGACGGCCCACACGACCACCCACAGCGAACCGCCCCACACCGCCGAGATCATCATCGCGATGATGAGCACCGGGAACGCGATCAGGATGTCGACGAGGACCGCGACGGTCTCCCTGATCGCGCGGGTCGTGAGCGCTCCGAGTGCCCCGAGGAGGACGCCGACCACGGTGGCCACGAGGCCCGCTCCCACCGCCACGAGCACCGTGGTTCGGCTTCCCGCCATGATCAGGCTGAGGATGTCGCGCCCGGTGCCGTCGGTGCCGAGGAGGTGGGGCCATCCGGGCCCCTGCCACCGGGCCGCGACGTCGGTGGCGCGGGGGTCGAACGGCGTCCACAGGAGCGAGGTGAGCGCGAGGAGGGCGATGATCGCGACGACCACGAGACCGAACCGGCCTCCCGCCGTGGTCCAGATCCGGCGCACTCCGCGCCTCCGGGGGACCGGTCGAGCCGTGTCGGTCATGCGGCCTCCCTCTGCCGGGGATCCACGAGGTGGTGGACGAGATCGACCAGGAAGCCGATGACGAGGACGAACCCGGTGAGCACGAGCAGTTCGCTCTGCACCTTCACCAGGTCCCGGGTGCCGACGTCGGCGACGAGCATCCGGCCGATCCCCGGCAGCGTGAAGAGCTGTTCGATCACGACCGATCCCACGACGATCCCGGCCACCTGGAGCCCGAGGACGGTGACGATGGAGAGGCCGACCGCCGGGATCCCGTGGCGCACGAGCGCGCGGGAGCGGGTGAGCCCCTTGGCCGCGGCCGTGCGGACGAAGTCCTGGGACGCGGCCTGGAGCGTCGCGCTGCGGACGAAGCGCAGCAGCATGGCGCCCTCCACGACGCCGATCGTCAGCGCGGGCAGGATCAGCGCGCGGAGCGCAGCGTCCGGCCGCGCCCATCCGTCCCGCGGGAAGCCCTGCGCGGGCAGCCAGCCCAGCCACACGGCGAAGACGACGACGAGCATCATCCCGGCCCACACCACCGGCACCGCGGCGACCGCCTGAGCCGCCACGTTGACGGCAGCGCCTGCACGGCGGCCGCGGAGCAGCGCGGCCAGGATCCCGAGCGGGATCGCGATCAGCAGGGCGATGAGCAGCGCCAGGATGCCCAGCGGGACCGTGACCTGCGCCTTGGCCGCGATCTCCGCCGCCACCGAGGCGCCGCTCAGCTGCGAGGTCCCGAGGTCGCCGCGCAGGACCCCGCCGATCCACTCGCCGTACTGGACGAACAGCGGCCGATCGAGGCCCAGGGCCTCACGGAGCGCCGCCACCTGCGCGGGGGTGGCCTTGTCCCCGGCGATGAGCTGGGCGACGTCCCCGGGGAAGACCCGCAGAGCGAGGAAGATGACGATGCTCGCCACGAGGAGCCCTGCGATCAGCAGGGCCCCTCGGATGAGCGCGTAGCGGAGCACGGCGGGAGATCGGGCGGATCAGTCCGCGAGGGTGACGCCGCGCAGGTCCAGGCGCGAGTTGATGGAGTCCTCCGGGAACCCGCTCACACCGGGAACGAATGCGGTGATCGTCGCACCGTTGTACAGCCAGTCCGCGGCATGGTCCTCGGAGACCAGGCGCGCGGCCTGGGCCAGCAGCTCGTTCGAGGTCTTCTCGTCCAGGGCGGCGAGCGCGTCGGCGTACAGCTTCTGGACCTCGGGGTTGTTGTAACCGAAGTAGTACTCGGGGTTGGCGAAGTTGCCGAAGTCGCGGGGCTCCACGTGCAGCACGAAGCTCAGGTCGTAGTCGTGGTTCTTGTACACGTCCTCGAGCCACGCGGGGAACTCGACCGAGTTCACGGTGAGGTCGACCCCCACCTTCTTGAAGTCGGAGACGAGCACCTGGGGAACCGTCGTGCCGTAGAAGTTCGGGATCGTGAGCGTCAGATCCAGCTTCTCGTGGCCGGCCTCGGCGAGGAGCTGCTTGGCCTTCTCGGGGTCGTGCGGGGCGACGGAGGAAAGGTCCTCGTAGCCCGGGTCGAGCTCGGGGATCGGACCGTAGAGGGTCTGCCCCGCACCCACGGCCTCCACGAGCGCGTCGTGATCGATCGCCAGCCGCAGCGCCTCGCGGACGCGGACGTCGTCCAGCGGCGGCTTCGCGTTGTTGAACGCGAGGGTGGCCTTGTCCGTGGTGCGACCGGTGGTCAGGGTGAACTGGCCGCTCTTCTCCAGCTGCGGCGCGAGGTTCGGATCCACCGCCGTGAGCACGTCGAGCGATCCGTCGAGCGCCGCGTTGACGCCGGCGGTGAAGTCCGGGATGTAGTCGAACACGACCTCGGCGACGCCGGCCTTCTCGCCCCAGTAGTCCTCGTACCGGGTGAAGGTGATGGAGCTGCCCTTGCGCCAGGTGTCGAGGGTGAACGGCCCTGTGCCGTTCTCGGCGTCCTTGAGGTCGGTGGTGTCCCCGTTCTGGAACACCAGCCCGGCGACACCGGTCAGCGAGAAGAGGAAGTTCTGGTTCGGGGCCGAGAGCGTGATGACCACCGTATCGAGGTCGGGTCCTGCGATCTGCGCGACACCGGCGAGTTCGGCGTGGCCCTGGAGGGACTCGTCGTCCTTGACGGCCTGCAGCGACGACACCACGTCCACCGAGGTGAGCGGGTCGCCGTTGTGGAAGGTGATGCCCTCGTTGAGGGTGAAGGTGTACGTGAGGCCGTCCTCGGAGACCGAGTACTCGGAGGCGAGACGCTCGGTGATCTGGTTGTCGGGCGTCCGGGTCACCAGGCCCTCGTAGATGTTGTCGACGAGGATCTGCTCGAGCGCGGCGCCGCTCGTGCGCCGGATGTCGAGGTTGGTCGGCTCCAGCACCAGGCCGACGTTCAGCGTGGCGCCGGCATCCGGTTCACCGGTGCCGGCGCCGGACGGCGTCGAGCACGCGCTGAGCGCGAGCGCGGCGGCGGCGAGGCCGGTGATCAGGACGAGACCCGTGGAACGGCGGCTCATGGGAGTTCCTCTCGGAGGGCGGCGGTGGCCGGTGTCGGGGTGCAGGGGAGGGACGGGAAGAAGCGGGGTGTGTGCGGGGGACGCCGGGTCACGGACGGGCGGCGGTGCGGTCGACGGCGGTGCGGATCAGCGCGGCCAGCGCGGCCGGGGCGGTCTCCTGGACGTTGTGGGACGCGTCCTGCTCGACGACGCGTGCTCCGGGGATCCGCGCGGCGAACGCGGCGGCGTCGGACTCCGTGACGAATCCCTGCGACGCCCGCACGAGGGTGAGCGGAGCCGTGACGGCGGCGAGGTCTTCCCAGCCGTCCTCCCCGAGGGCGGGGGCTGCCGCCGAGGCGTCCGTCCCCGTGGCCGGCGCGGCGAGGAGCTGAGCAGCGAGACGGGCGAAGTGGTGCTTCCACTCGACACGGCCGTCGGGGCGGACGCGGGTGTTGAGGTACACGCCGCGTTCGGTGTCCTCCCGGCTTCCGCCCAGGCCGAACGCCATCGCCCGGTCCACGAGCTCGTCGCGGGACGCGGCGTCCGTCTGCTCGTAGAAGGTCCTCAGCACCGCGGGTCCGGCGTTCGTGTCGACGTCGGGGGTGATGTCGACGACGATCACCTCCCGTACGAGGTCGGGGTGCGAGGCCGCGAGGGCGGCGGCGGTGAGGCCGCCGAGCGACTGTCCGACGACGACCTGCGGCGTCCGCGTCCACGCATCGAGCGCGACGGCGACGTCGGCGGCGAGCGTGCGGGCGGAGTAATCGAGGTCGTCGCGCCAGGAGGAATCGCCGTGGCCGGCGAGATCGATCGCGATCGCCGGTTTCCCGAGTGCCAGGATGGTCGTGTCCCACGTGTGCGCGTTGAGCCCGGCGCCGTGGAGGAAGGTGACGTCGGGGGCGTCGTCCCCGAAGCGGAGCGCGCTGAGGATGCGCCCGTCCGGAAGGGGGAGCGACACCCGCGCCACCGACGGGACGCTCGCCCCGAGCGCGCGGGCCTGGGCATCGAGGAAGGAGAACTCGGTGGTCTCGGTGGGCACGCCCTCATTGTGCTCCCCCCGGAGCCCTCGAGAGAAATGTGAGAGCAAAGTGCTAAGGGAATGCCTGTCATGACCTTCACTATGAGCCATGTGAGGTGAATTTGATTGTCGATCTGATTTTCGATGTGACGAACAATGTCGTTCCGCATCGGTCCCGGTGCGGGCGCGGGCGGGTACGCTGAGGCCATGAGCGAGAAGCGTGTGCACCTGTCCCGGACCGAGCCGACGGCCTATCAGGCACTGGACGCCTTCTCGAACACGGTCGGGGACATCTGCCGGGCCAACGGCATCGACGACCGGCTGAAGGAGCTGGTCCTCATCCACTGCTCCCAGCTCAACGGCTGTGCGTACTGTGCACGGATCCACGTCGACCGAGCTCTGGCCGCCGGCGTCGACATCGACACGCTCACGCAGCTGCCGACCTGGCGCGAGTCGGGCGTCTTCTCCGACCGCGAGCGCGCGGCTCTCGAGCTCGCCGAGGCGTTCACCTTCATCCACGACGAGGGGATCCCCGACGACGTGTATGACCGCGTGGGAAGCGTCTTCACGGAGAAGGAGTACGCGGCCCTCAGCTGGGCCTGCGTCTCGATCAACGCGTTCAACCGGATCGTCATCGCCGGGCGGTACCCGGTTCCTCCGCGCGAGGCGCGGTGACCGTCCTCGACGTCCCCGGCGCCGCGAACGTCCGCGACGTCGGCGGGATCCCTGCCGGAGCTTCCCGGATCCGGCAGGGAATGCTCCTGCGCTCCGGGCACCTCTCCGGTCTGACGGCGCACGGGCGGGCGATCCTGCGCGATCGTGTGCGCCGCGTCGTCGACCTCCGCGACGACGACGAGGTCCGCTACCAGCCGTCCGCGCTCGTCGAGGTGCCGGTCACGCGCATTCCGCTCTTCCATGGATCGGTCGCCTCCCTGTTCGTCGAGGACGTGAGCCTGCCGATGATGTACCGCCGCCTCGTGGACGACGCCGCGGCGCGGATGGTCGAGGTGGCTCGTCTGCTCGCCGACGGGGAGCCGACGCTCGTGCACTGCACGGCGGGGAAGGACCGCACCGGCGTGAGCGTGGCGCTGGCCCTGTCCGCGGTCGGAGCGGACCGTGAGGCGGTGATCGCCGACTACGCACTGACGGAGACGCTCATGCCGCCGGAGCACGTGCGGATGGTCGCGGAGCGGCTCCGTGCGCATCACCCGGACGCGCGCCACGCTCTCGCCCTGGCCACGGCGTCGCCGGCGCCGGTGATGCGCGACCTGCTCGTCCATGTGGACGAGCGCTACGGATCCGCCGCGGACTACCTGCTGGCCGCGGGGCTGACCCGCCGCGAGCTCGATGCCCTGGGCGCCGCGCTGGTCGAGTGACCGCGGGACGGGGTCGAGCAAGGTAAGGCAACCCTTCTTCGGGTGCTAAGCTGAAGGCACGATGACTCCTCGCACCGCCCTCGCTACGAAGCCCCGCGCCCAGCGCCGGGCGTCTCGTCGCCCACAGGTCCAGCACCTGATCACGGCCGACGAGCACTCCCTCGTGGAGCTGGAGGCGCTGCTGGCCACTCTGCCGCTGTGCACGACGGGGCGGATCTTCGTCGAGGTGCCGGATGCGGACTCCATCGTTCCTCTGTCCGCACCGCCGCGGATGACGATCTCCTGGCTGCCCCGTGCGTCCCGCTCGGGCGCTCCGGGAACCGGACGCCGCTGCGCTCCGGGAGCCGCCGTGGCCCGGGCGGCGATCGCCTGGGCGGATGAGATGCTCTGCGTCGGCGACACGGATGCCGCCGCCTCGCTGCCCACGCGCATCACCCTGCTCGGCGGGTTCGTCGGCACGGCCGACATCGTGGATCACCTCACCGGGCGCCTCGGCGTCGAGCGGGCGGCCATCGACGCACCGGAGCGCTTCTCCCGGCTGGTCTGAGCTCGGACGACTCCGTCGTTGCGAGCGCGCCGCGGCAGGTAGTTCCCGTCCTCCAGGCCGGCTTCGATCTCGAAGCGGTTGCGCAGCGGGTCTCTCCCGGCGAAGAGGTACAGCACCGGCATGAGGAACCCGTATCGGAGCCACTGGGTGCGGTGCACGGCTTCGTGGCGCAGCAAACGCTCGTCCGGCTCGGCGTCGCCGGTCAGGAAGCAGCCGCCGACGCACACGCCGCCGCGAGCGAAGGTCCATGAGGGCATGCCGCGGAAGACCCACAGGCCCCCGCGCCGTTCGACGGGGCCGGTGCTCCACAGGCCGCCCCACACCAACCCGACGGCCGTGCCCCAGAGGTAGCCGAGCCGGCTGAGCGGGGAGCGTAGCAGGACCGAGGGGATCCTCGCGTCGAATCGGCGCCCGCGCGCGAGGACGTCCGCCGCCTCTCGGAGCACCGAGTCCGGATCGGTCCGCGTCACGCGAGTGCGCCGATCAGTCGGAGGATCGTGCCCATGTCGTCGACCGCGGCCAGCGGCGACCGCGGAGCGAATCCGGCGATCGTCGCCCCGGCGAGGGGGAGCTGGGCGCGCAGGGCGCGCAGGGCCGCAGTGAGGTCGGCGACCGAGAGACCGAAGGGGGCGGGCTGGGAGACGCCGGCGAGCTCGGCGGGGTCGATCACGTCCACGTCCACGTGGACGTAGACGCGGGATGCTCCGGTGTCGGCGACCGCCCGGGCGAGGGCGGCGGAGTCCTCCAGCGTGGAGAGCTCGGCGATCCCGGAATCGTCGACGAACCGGCGTTCCGGTTCGTCGATCGCCCGCGCTCCGACGAGCACGATGCGCTCGGGAGCGATGCCCGAACGCGCGGGAAGCGGGGAAGTCGCGTCTCCGAGGATCGCACGGAGGGACATGCCGGAGAACGCCCCGGACGGGGAGGACGACGGCGTGTGGAGGTCGGGGTGCGCATCGCACCAGACGATCGCGACGTCGTCCAGGCCGCCGGGCAGGGCGTCGACGGCGGCGACCGAGACGCTGCAGTCGCCGCCGATGACGATCGTCGGCTCGTCGGCGGTCCCGGATCCCGGCTGGGTCAGGACGTCCCGCATGAGCTCCTGGGTCCGGCGCAGGCTGCTCAGCCGGTGCACGGCCGTGCCCTGAGCGTCACCGGCCTCCAGAGGGACGTCGAGGAGGGTGGTGGCCGCCCGAGGGAGGTCCCCGGCGATGGCGGCGGCTCCGTCCGTGAGGAGCATGGCGCGGGGAGCGGGGGAGCCCTGCCACTGCGGGACGACGAGGAAACGGGACATGATCCTTCTCCCTGGATCGAAGCGGGGAGGGCCCCTGTCGGGAGCCCTCCCCGTCGTGGGTGCGGCGGAGGACCTCAGTCCTCGATCGCGGCCTGCGGCTTGGGCGCGCCGCCGGCCTTCAGCTCGGCCAGGCGCGCCTCCACCTCGGTGAGCTCGCCGAGGTCCTCGAGGCTCTCGAACTGCGCGTCGATCGACGAGGCGGCGATCTCGGCCTTGCCCTGGGCGATCGCCTCCTGACGACGGATCTTGTCCTCGAATCGGCCCAGCTCGCTGGTCGGGTCCAGGACGTTGATGGAGCCCACGGCCTCCTGCACCTTGGTCTGCGCCTCGGCGACCTTGGCGCGGGCGAGCAGCTCGCTGCGCTTGTTCTTCAGCTCCTCGAGCTTCTGCTTCATGCCGTTGAGGCCGCTCTTGAGCTTGTCGACGATCTCCGTCTGCGACGCGATCTGCGGCTCGGCGGCCTTCGCCTCGCGCTCCGAGCTGATCTGGCGCTGCAGGGCCACCTTGGCGAGGTTGTCGAACTTGTCCGCGTCTGCGGCGCTGCCCGAGGAGCGCAGCTCGTCGGCCTTGCGGCTGGCGGCGAGGGCCTTGTTGCCCCACTCCGCCGCGGCCTGGACGTCCTCTTCGTGGTCGCGCTCCAGCAGGCGCAGGTTGCCGATCGTCTCGGCGATGGCCGACTCGGCGTCGGCGATGTTGTTGGTGTAGTCGCGCACGAGCTGGTCGAGCATCTTCTGCGGGTCCTCGGCCGAGTCGAGGAGCGCGTTGATGTTCGCCTTCACCAGGGTCGAGATGCGACCGAAGATCGACTGCTTGGTCATGGGCGTTTCCTTTCGCATTGCGGGTCGTGCTTGTGGGTCAGGGACAGGACAGGGTCAGAATCGGCCTCCGCTGGATCCGGAGTGGCTGCTGCCGCCTCCTCCGCCGAAGCCGCCGACGGAGAAGCCTCCGCCGCCTCCGCCGAAGAAGCCGCCGCTGCTTCCGCTGCTGCCGCCCCCGCCGAAGAGTCCGCCGCCGCCACCGCCGCCCCAGCCTCCGCCGCCGCCGCGGTTTCCCGAGGCGCGGCCGATGAGAATGCCGCCGAGAAGAGCGCCGAGGGTGTCGTCGTTTCCGCGCCCGCCGCCACCGCCCCACGGGCCGTCGTCCCAGGCGTTGACGTCCTGCTGCGCCTGTCGGAGCGCCTCGGTGGCGAGGCTGTCGGCGCGCTGAGCCAGCGCCAAGGCCGCGACCGGGTCCCCGTCGGCGGCGCTGCGGGCGTGGTCGCGGACGGTCTGGGCCTCGGCGAGCCGGGTGCGGGCCGCCGAGCTGATCGCGCCGCGGCGGCTGCGGATGAAGCCGTCGGCGGACGCGATCTGCGCGTCGGCACGCTGGATCGTGCTGCCGAGCACACTGCGCGCGTGCGCGATCTTCGCCTGCTCGTCGCGGACGTGCTGGATGACGGCGTCGAGCGCGTCGTTCGCGGCGTCGAGCACGCGCAGAGCCGTGAGCGGGTCGCGCCCGGAGGAGCCGAGCAGCGCCTGGGCCTGTGCGACCTGGCCTCGGGCCACGTCCATCGCACGGGCCACGGACCCGTCCGCGTCCGGCAGGCTCTGTGCCGTCTGCAGATCCTGCTGGATCTCGGCGAGGAGGCCGGTGGTGCCGTCGTCGGCGGTCTTGAGGTCCGTCGAGAGGCGCTCGACCGCGTCCTCCAATTGCGTCGCCTGCTGCACCGCGCCCTCGGCGGCACGGATCGCCACGGCGGCGTCGCCCGTCTCGCCCGCCGTGATCTGCTGCTCTGCGGCCTGGATCTGCTGGTCCGTGAAGGACAGACGCGAGCGTGCCTGTGCGGGGTTGTCGGTGACAGCGGAGACGGCCGTCGCGGCATAGGTGGCCGTCAGGGTCGCGAGGATCTGCTCCGCACGGTCGATCTCCGCCCCCGCGGCGGCGCGGAGGCGGCGGACGTTCTCCAGCGCCTCGGGCGCGTTCTGCTCGAGCTTCCGCAGCGCGTCGAAGTCGGCCTTGCGCTCCTCCAGGACCTGGGTCGACTCCGAGCAGAGCTGGATGATCCGCTGGTTCCACTCCAGCCGCTGGGCGTCCGTGTCGGGGATCTCGTCGTCGAGCTTCTGCTTCAGGGAGAACGCCTCGTCCAGGTTCTTTCGCGAGGTCTGCAGAGCCGTCAAGAACTCGCCGATGACCTCGTCGCCGAACTGTGCCCTGGCGTACTCCATCTCCTGCTCGCTCATGCGGACCACGTCGTCGGTCCGGACGAGCGCGACGCCGGCCTGCTGGGCGAGGTCGGCGATCTCCTGCTCCTTGCGGGCGCGCTCCGCAGCCCGTCGGCGAGCGCGGCGGACGAGGACCACGATCACGATGATGACGACAGCGACGAGGGCGACGATGCCGATGATCGCCCAGGTCGTCGCCGCGCGGGCCGGAGCATCGACCAGCATGTCCTGCACCTTGTCGGCGCCGGCGGTGACGGCGCCGGCCCAGTCGCTTTCCCGAAGCGCCGGGAGCATCGCGTCGGTGATCTTCTCGCGGTCGGCGACCGAGATCGGGCCGTCCTGCGTCGGGCCGGCGATGGCGAACGTCCGCCCCTCGGTCGCGATCCCGACGAGGTACTGGCGGGAGTTGAAGCCGTTGCCGTTCGCCGTCGCGGCCACCCAGTCGACGTTGTCGGACGGGTTCGTGAACTCCGGGACGAAGACGACGAAGAGCTCGGCGCCGGCCTTGTCAGCCAGTTCGGCCAGCCGCGCCTCCGCGGCGTCCTCCTGCGCGGGCGTGAGCACGCCGCTGACGTCGGTGACGTGCCCCTCGTCCAGGCGCCCGGGATCGGTGGCCGACGCCGCGGACGCGAACGTCCCCGACACGAGGAATGCCAGCACCAGGCCGACCACGATCGTCCAGCGCGCCCGCATGCTCGCTCCCTCCGCGGAGCCGTGCGGCTCCGGTTGCGAGTCTATTCACAGGCCTCCGACAGCGGGTAGCGGACTCGAGCGCTCTCAGCGAACGCATCGTCGCCGCCGACGCCCCCGGGGCCCGTCTCCGCGTGGGCGGCCAGGGAAAGCCCCGGTGCGAACCTAGGCTGGTCGGGATGGACGACAGGTACGGATCGGACGTCCTTGCCGCTGGCTGGCGGGACAAGGGCGCGAAGAAGGCGACGGACGTCGCGGCGGAGAAGGACCTCGTCGTCGAGGTCGCGGTCGACGGGTTCTGCGGGGCGATCACCCGGGTCGAGGGCGGCCTGGTCGAGCTCGAGGACTGGAAGGGGCGCCGGCGGGCGTTCCCCCTCGGCGGCGGCTTCCTGATCGACGGCGAGCCCGTCCGGCTCGTGATGCCGGCGGCGAAGGCATCGGGACCGAAGCGCACGGCGTCGGGCTCGTTCGCCGTCGCCGACCAGCGCGCCCGCGCCGCGCTGCCCAGCCGCATCCTCGTCGAAGGGCGCCACGACGCCGAACTGGTCGAGAAGGTGTGGGGGGACGACCTCCGGGTGGAGGGCGTCGTCGTCGAGTACCTGCAGGGAATCGATCTGCTCGACGACCTCCTCGCCGCCGAGCCGCCGAGTCGATCCCGCCGCTACGGCGTGCTGGTGGACCACCTGGTGGCCGGGTCGAAGGAGTCGCGCATCGTCGACCGCATCCTGCAGGGCCCGCACGGCGCGCACCTGCGGATCGTCGGGCATCCCTACATCGACGTCTGGCAGTGCGTGACGCCCGCGGCGATGGGCATCCGCGCCTGGCCGCAGATCCCTCGGGGCACGGACTGGAAGACCGGGATCTGCCACGCGTTCGGCTGGCCCGCCGAGACGCAGGCCGACATCGCGCACGCGTGGAAGCGGATCCTGTCGAGAGTTTCCAGCTACCGTGACCTGGAGCCCGCCCTGCTCGGCCGGGTGGAGGAGCTCATCGACTTCGTCACCGAGCCGACCGGCTGAGCCCGCGTCTGCGCCCGGATACCCTGGAGGGATGCCAGAGCCCCGCACCTTCCGCGATGAACCGGTCTCCTTCGTGCGCCGGAGCGGGCGGATGTCCGAGGCGCAGGAGCGTGCGTTCGCGGAGCTGTCCGCGCAATACCTCATCGACGTGCCGCGCGACGTCGCCTGGACGTCGGTGCACCCGGATGCCCGACTGGACCCCGCCGAGCGCTACGGGCGAGCGGCCGCGCTGATCGTCGAGGTCGGGTCGGGGCAGGGGCATGCGATCGTCGCCGCGGCGTCGGCGCGGCCGGACACCGACTTCCTCGCCGTCGAGGTGTTCCGGGCGGGGCTCGCCCGCACCATGCTCGACGCCGACCGCGCCGGGGTGCGCAACCTCCGTCTCGTCGAGGCCAACGCGCCCGAGGTGCTGTCCTCCTTCCTCCCCGAGGCGGCGGCGGACGAGGCGTGGGTCTTCTTCCCCGATCCGTGGCACAAGAAGCGCCACACGAAGCGTCGTCTCGTGCGACCGGGGTTCGGCCGGATCGCCGGGCATGCGCTGCGCGACGGCGGACTGCTGCGTCTGGCCACGGACTGGGAGGACTACGCCCTGCAGATGCGCGAGGTCCTCGACGCGGAGCCCGAGTTCGTGCGCGCCTTCGACGGTGAATGGGCCGAGCGTTTCGACGGACGGGTGATGACGGCGTTCGAGCGCAAGGGCATCGCCAAGGGGCGAGACATCCGCGATCTCGTCTACCGGCGCGTCGACCGGGGGTGACCATGGGCGAAGCGGAGGTGCACGCGACCGGCGGGACGCCGGTCATGTCGGGGCCGCGCTCCGCACAGGTCGCCGCCGCCCTCGCCGTGTGCCTCGCGGCGCCGGCCTTCTTCGTCCTCCTGCTGCCCTGGCTCGGGATGACGCTGCTCGCCGTGGGGATCGGCATCGCCGCGGTCTCCGAGCGAGGACGGATCCTGAGCCGGGGGGAGAAGAGCCTCACCCGGGACCTGACCCTCATCGCCCTGGGCCTGCTGATCGTCAGCGCCATCCCGCTGGCGGCCGAGCTGGACAACGCGGCGATGCTCCGCTTCACCCTGGCGCTCGGCGGTGCAGTGGTCGTCCCTTACGTGGTGTCCCGCTTCGTCTTCCGCGATCGCGCGATCCGCTTCCCGTGGCGGACGGGGCGCCGCTGGACGACCTGGCAGTGGGGATGGCTCGTCCTGGTGCTCGTCCTCGGCTGGGCGATCCTGCCGTACTACTTCATCACCAGCGGCGTCTATCTCAATTGGCCGGTGGTCGACACCCCTGACCTCATCGCCCGGCTCTTCGTCGGGGTCGGGGCCGTGGGCATCTGGGACGAGCTGTTCTTCATCTGCACCGTCTTCGCCCTGTTGCGCCGCCATTTCCCGGACACGGCGGCCAATCTCCTGCAGGCGATCGTGTTCGTGTCGTTCCTCTGGGAGCTGGGGTATCGGGCCTGGGGGCCGGTGCTCACGATCCCGTTCGCGCTGCTGCAGGGGTTCATCTTCCTGCGCACCCACTCGCTGGCCTATGTCGTGACCGTGCACCTGCTCTTCGACGCGGTCGTCTTCCTCGTGCTGGTGCACGCGCACAACCCGGGGCTGCTCCCGATCTTCCTCGTCTGAGCCGAAGCGGCGTCCGGCCCGCTGCTAGCGTCGGAGAAGCCGTGCCCGGAGCGGGACGGCGGAGAGGGGCGGAGCGTGAGCGGGCGGGCGAAGGCGTCGAGGAGACGATCGTTCCCGACCTTCATCGTGGTGTGCGCGCTGGTGTTCGTCGCTCTGTACGCCGCCGTCGTCCTCCTCTATGCACGGGGCACGGCGCCGGTTGCCTCCCCCTCGCCGGCCGACGAGGACCCGGCCGCCGTCCACGTGCGTCTCACGCCGACCGACGTCGATGCGGGAACGGACCGGCTCTCCTTCGACGTGTCGCTCACGAAGAAGAGCCGCGAGCAGTTGAGCGAGGCGTCGGACGGCGGCGACGTGGTGGTGCTGTTCACGTCCGCGGGCGGAAGCAGCACCGTGACCTTCGCGGGCGGGTACCTCGATGTGCCGCAGACCGTCCGGCTTCCGACGAGCGGACAGATCGAGCAGTGGCCGTTCGACCGTCACCCCGCCCGAACGCTGGTCACGGTGGGATACACCGCGGGTGACGGTGCCTCGCAGACGCTGCCCGGCGGGCTGGTGCTCGACGCCCACCACGTCCCGGGGTGGGTGATCTCGCTCGCGCAGACCGACCAGAGGTACGTCCTGGGGCAGAGCTCCGTCGTGCAGTACGAGATCGAGGTGCGGCGGGCGACCGCGGCCATCGCGTTCGGACTCGTCCTGCTGGCTCTCATGGTCATCATGCCTGTGCTCGGGCTCACCGTCGCGATCATGGTGTTCCGCGGGCGCCGGAGGGTCGAGGTCGGCTTCTTCACCTGGAACGCGGGCATGCTGTTCGCGACGCCGACGCTGCGCAACTTCCTGCCCGGTCAGCCGCCGGTCGGGTCCTGGGTGGACTATCTGGTGGTGCTCTGGGTGATCGCCGGGCTCATCCTGGCGCTGATGATCAGCGTCGTGGGCTGGTATCGCTGGGGGAGCCCGCAGCCGGAGGTCACGGCATCCCTGCGGGCGAGAGCGTCCGCGCGGCGCCGAGAAGCGCTGCGGGGACACGCCGAGCGCCCCGACTGAGCTGCGCCCCGGTGGCCACGCGCTGGCGGTCGCGAGCCCGGGGCGGCAGAATCGTCGGATGCTCCTTCTCGGATCGATCCTCGCCGGCCTCGCCGCGCTCGTGCACGTCTTCATCTTCGTCCTGGAGTCCGTGCGGTGGACCGCGCCCGCGACGCGGAAGGTGTTCGGAGTGGCGAGCGAGCAGGATGCGCTCGTCATGCGCCAGCTCGCCTTCAACCAGGGCTTCTACAACCTGTTCCTGGCGGTGATGGCCGCGGCGGGGATCGTGCTGGCCGCGGTCGGCATCGTCGGCGCGGGCGTCACGCTGATGCTCGCGGGCACCGGGACCATGCTCGCCGCCGCCCTCGTGCTCGTCCTCGCGGACGGCAGCAAGCTCCGTGCCGCCGCCATGCAGGGCGCGTTCCCGCTCCTCGCCGTCGTCGTTCTCGTGCTCCACCTCCTGCCCTGACAGGCGGGGCATCGGCCCCGAGATGCTCGAAGCTCTTCGACGGAGTTCGATGGAGCCATGGATCGGACTCGGCTGACGACCGCGGGCGTGCTGCTGCTCGCCGGGGTGCAGTACTTCCTCGCGGAGGCGATCACGGCGGCCGCCTGGACGAGGACGCCGTACAGCTACGGCGAGAACTACATCAGCGACCTCGGGGTTCCCGAATGCGTGGAGCTCGGGCGGACCGTCTGCTCGCCTGCCTATCTCCTCATGGACGTCTCCTTCGTGCTCCAAGGCCTCCTCGTCCTGACGGCGGTGATCGTCCTCGGCGACGCCCTTCGCGCCGGACGCCCGCACCGTATCGCGCGCATGGTCGTCGCCGTCCTGGCCGTCGTCCACGCGATCGGTCTGATCACGGTCGGGCTGTTCCCCGGCTCGTTCGCGGAGGCGATCGGAGGCGATCCCGTCCGGCTGTTCCTGCACAGCCTGGGCGCGTTGTTCGCGATCCTGGGCGGCAACCTGCTGATGGTCGCCGTCGCCGTCCTCGCCTCGCGCGAAGGGCGACCGGTGCTCGCGCTCGCGATCGCCGTGCTGGCCGTGATCGGACTGGGCGCGATCGCCGCGGGCCTGCTCGGATCCGACCTCGGGCTCGGGCTCGGCGGGATCGAGCGCCTCGCCGCATATCCGGTCTTCGCCGGGCTGTTCCTCGTCGGCGGAGCCCTGATCATCTCCGGGCGACGGTCCCGCGGGATGCCGGTGTCCGAGAAGCCCCTCTGGCGCTGATAGGATCGTTCGGTACGCCTCCGTAGCTCAGCGGATAGAGCGCCGGTTTCCGGTACCGTAGGTCGCAGGTTCGATTCCTGTCGGGGGCACGTCAGCAGGACGATCGAGAGAGCCCCGGCATGCACAGCATGCCGGGGCTCTCTCCGTTCCTGGTCGCCGTCGGGGCCCGACTCCGTCGGCGTCACGACGGTACCGGCGCCTCCGCCAGGGACACGCCGTTCCGCTCCGGATCGATCAGCGTGACGTGCCGTGCCCCGTTGTCGTACGGACCCCGCCGGCATCGTGCCGCGATCCCTGGTCCGCGCGGAGCGTCCGGCTCAGTCGACCTCGGCGGGAGCGTCGCCCGCCTTGTCCATCGTCCAGTATCCGATCGCGTGATGGCGATCCCGAGGGGAGCCGAGTCGTACGCGGAGGTCCCCACGGATGGCACGACTGGCGGACGCCTCGCAGGCGACCCACGCGTACCAGGGCGATGCGGGGGCGGTGAGCTCCGCGACGGCGAGCGGGAGCGAGCTCGGACCACGGCCGTTGCCCGAGCCGATCAGCCAGCGGAACTCGACGTCGCCGTCGGTGGCGTACTCCTGGACATCCGCCTCGTCGGGAACCTCCGCGATCGCGATCGCACGCGTGCCCGGTGCGAGGCCCTCCACGATCCGGCCGAGTCCGGGCAGGCCGGTGGCGTCGGCGACCAGGATCTGCTCGACCGCGTCCTCGGGCGGGTCGTAGTAGGAGCGGCTCGGCAGGTCGTTGAAGACTCCGAGGACGTGACCCGGGGCCGCCCGCTCCGCCCAGGAGGAGGCGACGCCGTGCCCGTGGACGACGAAGTCGATGTCGAACCGTCGTCCGCCGTCGTGCACGGCGCGGACCGTGTAGTGGCGCCACGGCGGCTCCTCACCCTGCCAGCCCGAGCCGTACTCGGGCAGGTTGAAGACGGCGATGTCGGCGACGGTCTCGCCCGGGCGGGGAAGGGCGATGTCGATCCGTTCGTCTCCGATGCCGTCCGTGTGCCAACGCCATCCGCCGAGAGGCTCCAAGCTGACCCGGATCATGTGGGGGGTGAGGCGCGTCACGGTCACGACGCGGGCGGGGGCGCAGGGCACGGCCACGGGCTGTTCTCCTTTTCGAAGGTGTCGGTGTCGAGGGCGTCGGTCTCGGTGATGGTTCGGGCGGTGTCGGCGGCCGTGTCGCGCCAGGCCGTCCAGAGAGTCCGGAACGTGCCCTCGCGGGCGAGCAGGGAGGACATCGTGCCGTGCTCGACAATCCGGCCGTTCTCGAGCACGACGATGTCGTCCGCGAGCGCCGCGTGGTGCAGTCGATGGGCGATCACGACCGCTGTGCGGTGCCGGACCACAGCGGCGACGGCGCGGTCCACGGCGGTGTCGGATCCGGCATGGGCCGTGGCCTCGTCGAGCACGACCACGGGCGGGTCGGCGAGCAGGACGCGGGCAAGCGCGATCTGCTGGACCCGATGCGCGTCGAGGTCCGGGCCGAGCTCGGCGCCGACGCCGTCCTCGAAGGGGCCGGTCCACTCGGCGCCGACCCGGTCGAGCGCCTCCCGGAGCTCCTCGTCGGTCGCGCCCGCGCGGGCCAGCCGCAGATTGTCTGCGAGCGTGCCGGGGAACAGATGCGTCTCCTGCGTCACGGTCATCACGGCGGGACGGTGATCGGCGCGCATCGCCCGGGCGGCGGGGACGCCGCCCACGAGGACGGTCCCGGCGTCGGGGATGCCGAGACCGCAGACGAGGCGGGCGAGCGTCGATTTGCCGGATCCGCTCGCGCCGACGACGACGATGCAGGAGCCCGCCGGGATGCTCAGACTCACGCCGTCCACGGCTGGCCGCGTCGCGGACGCGGACCGGTAGGAGTAAGAGACGTCGCGCAGGATCACGGCGCCGTCTCGGATCACGATCCCCGTGCGCTCCTGCGGGGGCAGCCCGAGGAGACCGGCGAGGCGCTCGAGGCCGGCGTGGGCGCGCTGGAGGTCGTCGATGCTCGACAGGAGCGCGCCGATCGGACCGAACAGCCGGTGGAAGAACAGCGCCGCCGCCGTGACGGCGCCCACGGTCACCGCGTCGTCGCCGACCCGCCACAGTCCCGTCGCCAGCACGGCGACGAGCCCCACGAGCTCGGCGAGGTTCAGGGTGCCGTTGAACACATTGCGTGCGCGGGCGGTCGACCGCTGGGTCTCGATCGCGGTGAGGCTGCGCCGCGCGATCAGGGCGAGCCGCGCCTCCTCGCGTCCGTGCGCGCGGATGGTCTCCGCACCGGCGACGCCCTCGATGATCGCCTGCGCACGGGATGCCTCCTCGCGGCGCAGCCGCACGTAGAGCGGCCGAGAGCGCCGGAGGAACCGGGCGGCGGCGAGGAACTGGATCGGCACGGCGACGAGCGCCGCCACCGCGAGCCAGGGATCGAGCACCGCCATGCCCGCGGCGGTGAGCACGATTGTGAACAGGGCGCCGACGAACCGGGGGAGGACCCCGGACGCCGCTTCGGTCACCGCGTCGATGTCGCCCGTCAGCCGGGATACGACGTCCGCGCTGCCGGCGTCCTCGACGACGGCGGGATCGACACGCAACGCGGCGTCGAACACCCCCTCGCGGAGCTCTGCGAGCATTCCCTGGATGCTGGCGACCAGCAGCCTCCCGCCCCACCAGGAGCACATGGCGGAGGCCGCACCGGCGCCGGCGAGCATGAGGGCGTACGACGCGATCGAGACCGGGGGACCGCCGTCGAGGGTGACGTCGACGATGCGGCCGAGAACGGGCGGGATCGCCAGAGCGCTGGCGGATCCCGCGAGCAGCAGCAGGATCGTTGCGGAGACGGAGCCGCGTCGGCGGGAGAGGAGGGGCCGGAGCGTGCGTAGGGTGTCGCGAGGACCGGCGACCGGAAGGACATCGGTCATGGGCGTGACCCGTCCCCTTCCGTCTCCGCAGCGCCGAGGTCGACGACCTCGTGGCAGGCGGAGAGAAGGACCGGATCGGCGGTGATGACGACGATCGTGCGCCCGGTGCGGGCCAGGCCGGCGGCGACGCGCTGCTTCGTGACCGGATCCAGGGCGGTGACCGGCTCGTCGAGCACGAGGACGTCGGCCGGGGAATGCAGGGCGCGGGCGAGCAGCACACGCTGTCGCTGCCCTCCGGAGAGGCGACGGCCCGACTCCCCGACCGGGTGGTTCGCCGATCCTGCATGCGCGATGACGTCGTCGAGCGCGGTCGCGCGCACGAGGTCGCCCTGAAGCGGTCCCGCGGGGGCCACGTTCTCGTGCAGCGTCCCGGTGAAGAGGGTCGCATCGTGGGGCGCGGCGAGGACCCGCGAGCGGTAGGCGCCGGGGCCGAGCGCGAGCGCATCCCGGTCCCCGAGGAGGACCTCGCCGGGGTGCGGCGGAGTGCGGAAGGCGAGCCGCGCCGCGACCGCGCGGGCCTGATCGGCGCGGCTCACCCGCACGCCCGTCATGCGTCCCTCGCGCATCACGACGGGAGCGCCTCCGGGCCGCGCCCAGCGCAGCGGCCCGGAGGAAGGGGCGACGGACTCCCCGCCCGGGAGGAGGAAGGGGGCCGTCACCAGCTCATGCAGGCGTCGTGCGGAGGCGCGCTTGTGCGCCCAGTTCGCGCCGAACGTCCCGATGTGCTCGAGGGAGGATTGAAGGAACTGAGCCAGGCCGACCACCGTGACGAGCTGGCCGGGGCTGAGCGCGCCCTGCAGTGTCATCCACCCGGCGACCCCGGCGAGCACGGCGAGGTAGCCGACCGACACCGCGGTGCTCACCGCCTGATAGTTCAGGAGCGCGCGCGATGCGCGCACCGCTCCCGAACACGATTCCGCGCTGGCTCGACGGTAGCGCGCCAGCAGCGCCCCCTGGGCGCCCAGGCCGTGCACGACCCGGAGGCCCGCGATCGCGTCGGTCGCCAGGGCGCTCGCCGCCGCGGCCGCTCGCTGCTCGGCCGCGCCGCGCCGCTCCAGCGGGCGAGCCAGGGCCGCCATCGCCCAGAGGACGACGAGGGCGCCCGCAAGGACGCCGATGCCCAGCGGGATCGAGACGAGCAGGAGCGTGACCACCGCCGTCAGGAGCGCCGCGATCGTGGCACCCTGCTCGGCGACGCTCCAGGCCACGCCGGCGACGCGGTAGGTGTCGCTCGTCGCGATGGAGAGGATCTCCCCGGCTGGGCGAGGAGCGAGACGCCGTACATGCAGGACGCGTCCGATGGCGAGCTGGCGGAGGTGGTGCTCGCCGTGGCCGTAGACCCGCACCATGGTCAGGCTCGCCGTTTGATAGCTGACGGACAGCACGACGAACAGGGCGGCGAGCGCACCGCACCAGAGCAGGAGAGCTGCCGGGTCGCGGGGGAGGATGGCGCGGTCGATGACGACGCCGATCAGCACCGGCACCAGCGCCTCGGATGCCTGATGGAGCATGAACCCGGCCGTGGCTGCGGTCAGGCGCCATCCCCGTCCGTGCGACATCAGCGCACTGCGGATCAGGCGCCCCGGCGTCGCCGGGGCGGTCGGGGGCGGGGGAGTCACTCCTCTCACGTTAGGGAGCGGGGCATCTCAGCAGGCGACGGAAGTTGTCGCCGATCAGACAATAGAATGAAGGTAACCCTTACCTAACTGGAGGACGGATGATGACGCTTGTCGCTCCGCTGTCCGACGCGCGTCGGCTACAGGGGTCGGAGGCCCCGCTGCGCGGCCCGATCGTCCCCGAGGGGTATCTGCTCACCACCCGGTATCTCCGCCATGCGTATGTGGACGACGTGGACGGCTGCTCTCCCGAGGAGCACCGGCATCCCGAGCACGTCGTCTTCTGGCCCGAGCGCGGGACGGCGGTCGTCGATGTGGAGGGGGCGCGGCATCGGCTGGCGCTGGGGCAGGGCCTCTGGGTGCCGGCGGGCACGGCGCATACCGCCGCTCGGTCGGCGGCGACGACGCTCGCGGCGCTGCATGTGCTGCCCCATGCGTGGGAGGCGCCGATCGGCGAGGTGCGCGCGGTCTCCGTGAACCCGGCTCTGCGGGAGCTGCTGGCGTACCTGTCCGAGACGGGGATGCCGAAGCAGCAGCGGCTGAGGGCGCAGCGCGTGTGCCTGGAGCTCATCGCCGACGAGGCCCGGCCCGTCATCGAGCTGCCCCTGCCGCGGGACCACCGCATCGCTGCGATCGCCCGCGCCATCATGGTGGACCCGGGGGATGGACGCTCTTTGGACGACTGGGCCTGGTCCGCCTCGCTGAGCGCTCGGACGCTCGCACGGGCTTTCCGCGCCGAGACCGGGATGACGTTCAGTCAATGGCGCACGGCCGCGCGGATGTCCGCCGCGGTGCGCCTGCTCGGGGACGGGATCCCGGTCGGCATCGTCGCTCGCCGCGTCGGCTATGCGACGATCAGCGCGTTCAGCGCCGCGTTCCACCGCGTCATGGGGCGGCCGCCGCACCGCTTCCTGCCGGGATCCGCGGACGAGTGAGCCGGATAGGGCTGTCTGCTCGGCGATAAGACGTGTCAGTCCGTGGCAAGTCGTCCTCCCTAGGCTCGACTAAGGCAAGCCTTACTTGGCTGCCGATCGCCTGCTGAGAGGTTCCATGTCTACACTCCGCCGTTCCGGTGTCCTCGTCCTCCTCGCCGCCTTGGCCCTCGTGGTCGCCGGCTGCTCGTCATCCCCCGGGGCGGAGGAACACCCGTCCTCCGTGACGACGTCGGGGGACTTCCCCGTGACCATCGAACACGCGCTGGGGACGGCGACGATTCCCGAGAAGCCCGAACGCGTGGTCACGCTCAGCTGGATGAACCACGACATCGTGGCAGCCCTCGGTGTCGTGCCCGTCGGAGTCCCGGAGACCTGGGGCGGCGACGAGGACGGCTTCTCGCCGTGGTTCCGTGCGCAGGTGGAGGACGAGCTCGGAGGCGAGATGCCCGAGATCCTGCGCAGCAGCGAGGACGGGCCCGACTACGAGCAGATCCTGAGCCTCCGCCCCGACGTCATCGTCGCCGTGTACTCGGGCCTCACCGAGGTTCAGTACCGGCGGCTGAGCGAGATCGCTCCGACCGTCGCCTACATGGACCGCCCGTTCACGTCCGGGACGTGGCAGGAGCACACCGAGATCATCGGGACCATCCTGGGAGAGCAGGAGCGGGCCGAAGAGGTGATCGAGAGCACCGAGCGGGCCATCGCCGCCGAGACCGCGAGGTATCCGAACCTGGAGGGCGCCTCGTTCCTCTACAGCCTCGCCCTCACGGAAGGCTCCGCGGAGATGGCCGCGTACATCACCGAGGACGCGCGCGTCTCTCTGCTGCATGAGTTCGGCATGGTGGACAGCCCGGCGTTGGCCCCGGCGAGCGAGGGACTGGATCCGGAGCTCTTCTACACCGGCATCAGTCTCGAGAAGCTCTCCGATGTCGAGGCCGACGTCGTCCTGGCCTGGTCCAACTCCGCCGAGGAGACCGCCTACACCCTCCAGCACCCGGTCTTCCGTCGCTGGGCGCCGATCGTCGCGGGACGCTACTACGTCGCAGAGGGGGCGACGCTGGGCATGGCCACGAGCGGCCCCGACGTCCTCAGCATTCCGTGGGCGATCGAGCATGGCCACATCGAGGACATCTCGGCGGCGATCGACGGCGGCGCCGTGGTCGGCGGCGCCGAATGACGCTCCGGCCCGGTCGACGGACGCACCGACGGTGACCATCCCGGTCACGGCGCGCGCGATCGAGGAGCGGACCGCGCCGGCCGGCGTCGCCCGCTCCTCGGCGCTGCGTCTGGTCGGTCTGGTGGCGGCCATCGTGGTGCTCGCGGTCGTCGTGCTGGCGAGCATCGGTGTCGGCGCCCGCGAGATGTCCTTGCGCACTGTCTGGGAGGCGCTGTGGTTCTACGACGACGGGATCGACGCGCACGTCACGATCCGGGAGCTGCGCCTTCCGCGGACCGTGGTCGGGCTCGTGGTCGGCCCGGCGCTGGGCGTCTCCGGAGCCCTCATCCAGGCCTACGCGCGCAACCCGCTGGCCGACCCGGGGATCCTCGGGGTCAACGCCGGAGCGACCTTCGCCGTCACGGCGGCGGTCGGATTCCTCGGCGTCACGGCCCCGCTCGGCTACGTCTGGTTCGCGTTGCTGGGCGCGGCGACCGTGACCGTGCTCGTCTCCCTGCTCGGAGCGACCGGCGGCGGCACAGCGACTCCGGCGAAGCTCACGCTCGCCGGCGTCGCCCTGAGCGCGGTGCTCGGCGGAGTCAGCAGCGCGATCGTGCTGGGGAATCGGGACACGTTCGACGACCTGCGGTTCTGGGGCGTCGGCTCGCTCGGCGGACGCGCGCTCGACGTGGTGCTGTCGTTCGCCCCGTTGATCCTCCTCGGCCTCGTGCTGAGCGTCGCGGTCGCCCGCTCCCTCAACGCCCTGGCGCTGGGCGACGAGCTCGCGTCCTCGCTCGGCGTCCGGGGAGGGCGCATCCGAGTCGTCGTGATCGTCGCCGTGACCCTCCTCGCGGGCACGGCCACGGCGTTGGCGGGTCCGATCGGCTTCGTGGGGCTCATGATCCCGCATGCCGTCCGGTGGTTCGTCGGTCCCGATCAGCGCTGGATCATCGCGTACACGATCGTCCTCGCCCCGATCCTCTTGCTGGTCTCCGACATCCTCGGGCGGGTGATCCTGCCCAGCGGCGAGCTGCGGGTCGGACTCGTGACCGCGATCGTCGGCGCGCCCGTCCTGATCCTCCTCGCGCGTCGGAGGTCGGTGAGCGGGCTGTGACCGACGGCGACACTCCCCCGCGCCTCGCATCCCGGTGGCTCCGCCGCCCGGCACTGGACCACGGCTACCGCGCCGTCGTGGTGCGTCTGCCGCGTGTCTCCACGATGGCGGGGACGCGCTCGGCGGTCGTCTGCGGCGCGCTCGCCGGCGCGACGGCACTGCTCGCCCTGCTCTCGCTCACAACAGGGAGCCTCTCCGTGCCCCTCGACGCCGTGGTGGGCGCCCTGATCGGTGCGGGCGACGAGCAGGCGCGCATGCTCGTCGTGCAGTGGCGGCTGCCCAGGGCGTTGTTCGCGATCGCCTGCGGCGTCGCACTGGCGGTGTCGGGCGCGATCTTCCAGTCGCTGACCCGCAATCCGCTCGGCTCTCCGGACGTCATCGGCTTCTCCGCGGGCTCCTACTCCGGGGCCGTGGTGATGATGCTGCTGCTCGGATCGACCCGCTATCTCGACGTGGCGGCCGGGGCGATCCTGGGCGGGTGCGCGACGGCCGCCGTGGTCTACATGCTCGCCTCGCGCCGCGGGACCGTGCAGCCCTTCCGGCT
The DNA here is from genome assembly GCF_021172025.1 of Microbacterium resistens. NCBI lineage: Bacteria > Bacillati > Actinomycetota > Actinomycetes > Micrococcales > Microbacteriaceae > Microbacterium > Microbacterium resistens. The sequence continues at coordinate 1,535,758 of NZ_CP082781.1, read as the reverse complement.
CATCATCATGGGGATCGGCGTGGCTGCGCTGCTGTCCTCGCTCAACTCGGCGCTCATGCTCGCCGTCGATGCCGACACCGCGATGCTCGCCGCGCTCTGGGCGGCGGGCTCCTTCAACGCGCTCGGCTACGACCAGCTCTGGCCGTTGACCGCACTCCTCGTGGCGCTGCTCGTCGCACTCGTCCCCGTGCTCCCGGGGCTGCGGCAGCTCGAGCTGGGCGACGACGCCGCGCGAGGCCTGGGACTGCGAGCGAATCGCATCCGTGCAGCAGCGGTCGTGCTGGGCGTGGCCCTGACCGCGCTGGTGACCGCCGGGGCCGGACCGATCTCGTTCGTCGCGCTCGCCGCCCCGCAGATCGCGCGTCGTCTCGTAGGCGGATCCGGGATGATGCTCATGCCCTCGGCACTCGTCGGGGCGTTCACGCTCCTCGCCTCTGACGTGCTCGCGCAGCGGCTCGGGCTGCCGGTCGGGGTCGTCACCGTCTCACTGGGCGGCGCCTATCTGGCGTGGCTCCTGGTCTCGGAGTTCCGGAGGAGAATATGACCCCGCTCACCCGTCCCCGTCGCACCATCGGACTGCGCGGGCCGTCAGGGGCCTCGGTGAACGCGGCAGCCGCCCGGGAGATCCTCCGCGCCCAGGGCGTGCGCGCGGGCTATGACGGCCGGATGATCCTCGACGGCGTCGACATCTCGATCGCCCCGGGGTCCTACACGGCGATCATCGGTCCGAACGCGTGCGGGAAGTCGACGCTGCTGCGCGCCATCGCCCGCGTCCTGCCGCTGGCGGACGGGGCGGTCCTGCTCGACGGGACGGACATCCACCGCATCCCCACGCGTCGCCTGGCCACGCGGCTCGGGCTGCTCCCGCAGTCGTCCCTCGCGCCGGAGGGGATCCGGGTGGCGGACCTCGTCGCGCGCGGGCGGCACCCGCACCAGGGGATGTTCGATCGCTGGTCGGAGGCGGACGAGGCCGCGGTGACGGCGGCGCTGGAGGCGACCGGGACGACCGAGCTGTCCGGCCGGTTGGTGGAGGAGCTCTCCGGGGGCCAGCGGCAGCGCGTCTGGGTCGCCATGACGCTGGCGCAGGAGACGCCGGTGCTGTTGCTGGACGAGCCGACGACCTTCCTCGACGTCTCGCACCAGTACGGTCTCCTGGAGTTGTTCGAACGGCTCCGTTCGCGACTGCACCGGACGATCGTGGTGGTGCTCCACGATCTCAACCAGGCGGCGCGTTACGCGGATCATCTCGTGGTCATGAAGGACGGCGCGGTGGTCGCCGCCGGGCATCCGTCCCGCATCCTGACGCCCGAGCTCGTCGAACAGGTCTACGATCTGCCCTGCCGCATCATGCCTGATCCGGAGACGGGGACGCCGCTGGTGATCCCGTGTCGCCCGCTCGGCGCGGGTGACGCACCGGCGGTGCGCCACCGCTCCGCGCGGGAACGGTGACGCACCGCGAGGGTCATCGGTCGATGGTCTCCGCGTATGCGGCGGCGAGCGTCGCCAACGACGAGCCCGCGGTCCACCCGCCGTCGACCGTCAGCTCTGCTCCCGTGGTGTAGCTGGCCGCGTCGCTGAGGAGATAGACGACCGCGCCGAGCAACTCCTCGGCCCGGCCGACGCGTCCCATCGCCGCGACGGAGAAGGCGCCGTCGCCCTCGGACACGTCGCCCGCGGTCATCGGAGTGTAGATCGTGCCTGGCTGGACGGAGTTCACCCGGATGCCCTCCGGTGCGAGCTCGACGGCGGCCATCTTCGTCATGCCTCGCACCGCCCACTTGGAGGCGCCATAGGAGCCGGAGAAGGCCATGCCGACGAGCCCGGCCACGGAGGAGATGTTGACGATCGAGCCGCCCCCGGCACGGCGCATCGCCGGGACGACCGCCTGCAGCCCGAGCTGGACGCTGAAGAGGTTGACGTCGATCACTCGGCGGAAATGGTCCATCGGCTCGTCGACGAGCATCTTGCTCGGGGCCGGGATCCCCGCATTGTTGACCAGGCCGTCGATCCGCCCGAACGCCTCCTCGGTTGCGGCCACCGCGCGCGCCCAGGAGTCCGCGTCGGATGCGTCGTGCCCCACGGACATGGCGTGGTCGCCGAGCTCCGCCGCCAGCTCGGCGGCTCCCTGCTCGTTGAGGTCCGTGATCGCGACGCGACCTCCGGCGGCGACGATCCCTCGTGCGTACTCGGCGCCGAGCCCGCGTGCTCCGCCGGTCACGATGACGACTTTCGAGGTGAGCTGCATGAATGCCTCCTGCTGTTCCGTATTGCATGCCAGATGACTCTATGTCGTCACGGCAGCAACCGTCGCCACGGCGCGGGGCGGTCGAAGTGTCCTGCCCGGCGACCTACCCGGAAGCGAGCGCCCTGTCGTCAGTCCCCGGAGACGATGCGGCCCGCGGCCGGCTCTTCCGGGGCGAGGGCCCGCAGCGACTCGGCCACGCGCTCGGCCAGGTATCGATGCCCTGCCGTCGTCGGATGCAGGCGCCCGGCCCCCGTGTCGATGACCTGCGCGTAGTTCGCCTCGGTGATCCAGTCCTCGGCGACGGGGGAGAGGTAATGCCAGCCGCGCTCCGCGGCGAGGCGGTCGAGCGCGTGATCGATCTTGATCGTGCCCTTGGCGATCGGAAGCTCGTGCGGCGCCGGCCCCAGGACGACGATGCGCGCCCGGGGGAACAGCGCCTGCAGCCGGTCCCATGCGGCGTCGACGGCGTGCGGATAGTCCTCGTCGATCAGGAGTCGGTCGTTGATCGAGCCCTGGACGATCACGAGGTCGGGGTCGATCGCCGGGTCCAGCGCCGCGATGCGCGTGCCGAAGTCCGGCCCGTCCCAACCCGGCTTGAGGTACCCGCTGCCACGGACGCCGTCCACGATCGTCTCTGCGCCCAGGAGCTCCGACAGCACGTAGGCGTATCCGAGCGTGGGCGAGGCGGCGGCCGAGCCGTAGGTCCACGAGTCCCCGAAGACGAGCACGCGCGGGTGCTCGGGCAGCGCGAGCGGAGCGGGCTCGACGGCGACGACCGGCTCTCCCGATCCCGCCGCGATCGGCGTCGCGGGCGTCCACGGCCGCCACAGCCCGAGCACGGCGGCGCAGAGGGCGACCACGGAGAGGGCGGCGACCAGGGCGAGACGGCGCCGGGGAAGGCGCCGGACGGATCGGGGCATGCGTCGAGGATAAGCGAGCGCGCGCCGTCTCCCGTCCACGGACGAGGCCGCGGCCCGGAAGACGGCGCGCCCCGTCGCGGCCCCGGCGGAGCGGGGCGTCATCGCGTCATCCCGCGGTCACTTGGAGGTGCCCTGCGACACCGAGCCCTGAAGCTGGCGCTGGAAGACGATGTAGACGATCAGCACCGGGACGATCGTGATGATGACCGCGGCGAACATGGCGCCGAAGTCGACCTGGTAGCCGGCGGCGGAGGCGAAGCTCGCCATGCCCTGGGACAGGACGTACTTGGTCTGATCGGTGTTCAGCGAGATCGGCAGCAGGAACTGGTTCCACAGGCCCAGGAAGTTCATGATCGCCACGGCCGCGAGACCGGGGCGGGCCATGGGCAGCATCACCTGGAAGAACGTCCGCCACTCGCTCGCGCCGTCGACGTACGCGGCCTCCTGGATCTCGTAGGGCAGGGATTTGAAGAACGAGAAGAGGAAGAACACCGTGAACGGGAGGGCGAAGGCGACATAGGTGAGGATGAGCCCCGGGAGCGTGTTCAGCAGCCCCATCCCCTGGAGGATGAAGAACAGCGGGACGATGGCGAGGAAGACCGGAAACGTGAGGCCCGCCAGCATGAGGTAGTAGATGACCCGGCTGCCCGGCAGCGCGAAGCGCGCGAGCACGTAGGCGCACATCGCCCCGAGCACCATCACGAGGACCAGCGAGACGCCGACGACGATCACGGTGTTCAGGAACATGAGCCCGAAGTTGTACTTCGTCCATGCGGAGAGGAAGTTGTCGAGGTTCCAGCTCGCCGGGAGGCTGAACGGTGAGGCGAAGATCTCACGGGTCGTCTTGAAGGAGCTGAGCAGCGTCCACAGCATCGGCAGGATCACGGCGATCGACCAGATCACGAGGACCACATGGGAGATCCCGCCGACGACCTTGTCGCTCGTCGTGCTCTGGACCGTACGGGCGGAGCTCCGCGCCGCTCTCTTGTCGATGGTGACGCTCGTGCGGGTGTCGAGGCTCATGCGCGTCCTCCTTCGTCCTTGCCGCCGATGAGTCGGAACAGCCCGATGACGAGTCCGGCGAAGACCAGGGTGATCACGGCCAGCACGACGCCCATGGCGCTCGCCAGGCCGAACTGCCCCTTCTCGAACGCGGTGCGGAACAGGTACTGGCTCATCACCAGGGTGGTGTTGCCGGGTCCTCCGGTCGGGTTCAGGGCGGCCATGTAGACGAAGGCGTCCAGCGCCATGATGCCCAGGTAGATGTACGCGGTCTGCACGTTGTCGCGGATCTGCGGCAGCACGATCGAGACGATGGTGCGCGTGCGTCCGGCGCCGTCCAGGCGCGCGGCCTCGAAGGTCTCGGCGGGGATCCCCTTGATCGCCGCGATGAACAGCACCATGTAGAAGCCGACCATGCCCCACACGATCACGAAGATCGTGACGGGCATCGCCGTGCGCTCGTCGCCGAGCCAGGCGAAGTCGTTCGTGTCGATCCCGACCAGGCCCAGCAGTCCGTTGAGCAGCCCGTTGGGGAGGTAGATCATGCTCCACAGGATGCCGATGACGATGGCGGGGATGACGTAGGGGAAGAACGACACCACGCGGTAGAAGCTCGAGCCCTTGAGCCCGCGGACCTGGCCGTGGCTCGGCCCGCCGACGGTGATCATGCTCGCGAAGATCAGGGCGATGGTGAGCGTGATGAGCGGGACGACGATGGCGAGCAGAGCGTTGTTGCCCATGGCCTGCAGGAACGTCTCGTTCTGGAACAGCCGGACGAAGTTGCTGACGCCGACGAAGTCCATCTCGGTCGAGAAGCCGGTCCAGTTCGTCATGGAGTAGTAGACGGCCTGGATGAACGGCGAGATGACGAAGATCAGGAAGATCGCGACGGGCAGGCCCAGGAAGACCAGCAGGAACGAGACGTAGTCGAACGTGAGCTTGCGGCGCAGGCCCGCACGGGGCGCCTTGCGGCGCGCCGTGCGGGCGGTGACGACCGCGCTGGTGTCCAGCGCCGCATCGAGACCGGGAGCGCTGAGGCTCATTTGATCTCGATCTTCGTGACGGAGTCGTCGTTTCGGACCTTGTCCGTCAGATCCTGCAGCTGCTTGGTGATCTCCTCGACGGACATCTTCCCGTCCAGGAACGAGTTCCAGATGGGGAGCTGGTCGGAGTTCATGCCGTACAGGTTGAAGGACTTGATCGTGAACACGTTTCCGGCGGCGGCCTCCAGCAGCTTCGTCTGCGACACCAGGGCGGTCGAGCCGAAGCCGTCCTCGGGCACCGTGCCCTTGACGATGGTGGGCGCGAGCTTCTCCTTGGCGAAGTAGGTCGCGTTCTCCTTCGAGAGCATCGTGCGCAGCAGCTCCTTGCCGCCGGCCGGGTTCTTGGCCTTGGACGGCACGATGAACGGCTCGCCGGCCTCCGCGCGCATGGTGCCCTTCGGCGTGGTCTGGTTCCCGTCCAGCGGCAGCTCCGCGATCCCCGTCATCTGGAAGTCGTCGGCGGTCTGCTTCTTCATCTCGTTCTCGATCCAGGAACCCGACGGGTACAGCAGCGCCTCCTGGTCGAGGCTCCACTGGGACTGGGCCTGGGTGAACTGCGTGCCGCCACCGCCGGGCTTGACGTACCCGGACTGGATCAGGTCATGCAGGATCGTGAGGATGCCCTGGATCGTCGGGTGCGACCAGCAGCCCTCCTCCAGGTTCTCCAGCGGCAGGCGCACGTCGTCGCCGGACTGGATGACGGCCGAGTCGACGACCATGGTCTGGTAGTACGTGGCCGCTTCCTTGCCCCAGAGGAACAGGTACTTCCCCTTGGCCTTGGCCGCCTCGCCGAGGGCCTTCAGGTCCTGCCAGCTCGTCGGGACCGTGAATCCGTTCTGCTGGAACAGGCTCGCCGAGTACCAGATGCCGTAGACCGTCATCACGTAGTTCAGCGCGACGAACCGGCCGTCGAACGTCCCGGGCGCCTTGACGCCGTCGTAGAGGGTGTCGCTGATCTTCTCGCCTTCGAGGTTGTTCGCCTCCAGCACCTCGTCGAGCTCTTCGAGCTGGTCGAGGATCGTGTTCCAGCCGATCGAGTTGGCGCCGGAGTTGTCCACGAGGTCGGGCGGGTTGCCGCCGACGAACCGGGGCTGGAGCTCCTGCGCGATCTTCGTGGACGGGGAGACCTTGGCCTCGACGCCGTCGTGGTTGCCCTGCATGATCTTGGCCGCGTTCTCGACGTAGTCCACGCCGTAGCCGCCGTCGAAGATGACGGCGTCGACCTTGGTGTTGGCCGCGACGCCGAACGGGTTGTCCGCGGTGACCTCGCCCTTCGGCGCCGTCCCGCCTCCGCCGCCACCGGGCGCGGCGCACGAGGCCAGGCTCACGCCGAAGGGGACGAGCACGGCCGCGAGCGCGGCTCCGCGCAGCAGGGTGCGGCGGCTGATGGACGCTTCGTTGAGTTCCATGTGTGTTCTGCCTTCCATTGATGTGTGCGGGTGGGATGAGAGAGCAGGGACGGTCAGGCGCCGCGGCGCAGTCGGTCGCGGTAGCGGTCCTCCAGAGCGGAGTTGTGCTCGTCGCCGCCGGGGATGTTCGCGGAGATGTACAGCGGCGGGGTGTCGCCGGCGTCTCCGATCGCCCGCGCGACGCCGAGGGTGAGCAGCTGCGCGATGAAGGCGGCGGTGATCGAGGAGATCGCACCGATCCCGAACCCGCCGGGCAGCTCCAGCGTGCTGTCCCCGTAGGGGGCGAGGTTGTCGATCACGACGTCGGCGATCTCGCTGAGACGCTTGCCGCTGGGGTGCTTCGGCTCGACCCGGGCGGTGTGCTCCAGGCTCGTCACCGCGATGACCGGGTGACCGTGCTCCTTGGCCCACAGGGCGACCCCGACGATCGATCCGTTGACGCCGGAGTTGGAGGCGATCACGAACGCGTCGTGCGCACCGACGGGCGACACGGCCATGAGCTCGTCCACCACCCACGGTTCGCGTTCCAGCGTTCCGGTCAGGACGTCCACCGTGCGCTGGCCGTGCAGGACGATGTCGCGCAGCGCGATCCGGTTCGTCGGGATGAGCCCGCCCGCCCGTCCCGCGATCTCCATGGCGAACGCCTCCGAGTGCCCCGTCCCGAACGCCTGGATCACCCCGCCGTCCTCGAGGCTGCGCACCAGCAGGGCGATCGCCGGGTCGAGGGCGCCCTCCTCGGCGTCGCGGGCCAGTCGCTCGAGCCGGCTGGTCGCCTCGTGCAGCAGTGCGGCGGGGGTGGCGGTCATCGGGTCTCCTCCGTGGGGGTGCGATCCGTGCGGCGACGGCTGGGACGGTCGGGGCGGCGGTGGGCGGAGACCGCCATGGCGCTCGCGGCGAGGCGGGTGGCGGCGTCCGAGAACATGTGCTGGGCGATCAGCAGATAGAGCAGGTCGATGACGAGAAGCTGCGAGTGCTTGACCGAGAGGTCGTCCGGTCGCAGGTAGGGCATCGGCGCGGCCGTGCACAGCGCGTCGTCGGCGACGGAGGCGATCCACGAGGCGCTGTCGTGCGTGATCGCGACCGTGCGGGCGCCGACGGCACCGGCCTGGGACAGCATCTGCACGGTCTCCTCGGTGCGCCCGGTGCTGGAGATCCCGATCGCCACCGAGGAGGCGTCCTGCAGCACCGCGCTCGTCAGCCCGTCGTGCACGTCCCGCCAGGCGTGCGCGTTCACTCCGATCCGGTACAGCCGCCCCTGGAACTCCTCGGCGATCACGCCGCTGCCGCCGACGCCGTAGATGTCGACGTGACGGCTCGTTGCGATCGCGCGCGCCACGTCCTCGACCGCGTCGAGATCGAGCCAGGCGCTGGTGGTCTCCAGGCTCCGGATGTGGAGGGCGAGCAGGGTCTGCAGCACCTTCTCCGGGGCGTCGTCCGGCGCGAACTCGCGTCCGATGTCCGCACGCCAGGACTCGTCGGCGTCGCCGCGGCCGATCTCGCTGGCCACGCCCACGCGGAACTGCGTGTAGCCGTCGAAGCCGAGGGCACGGCTGAATCGCGTGACGGTGGCGGCGGACGTCCCCGCGAGCGCGGCGAGCTCGGTGATCGTGAGCTCGACCGGCGCGGTGGGCTGATCGGCGATGACGTCGGCGATCTTGGACATGGCCGTGGGCATCGAGCCGCGGCGGGCCGCGATGCGTCGCGAGATCGACTGATCGTTGCCGATGTCCAATGTCCGTGGCACCATTGCCTCCATTGAAAACGGGCCACCGTTGGCGCCGTCGGATGAAAACTATTCTTATTTCGCCCCTGCGTCAACGAGGACGGGTCACGAATGAGTCACGACGCTTTGGTGCTCGGAGTGGACGCCGGGGGCACCTCGACCAGGGCCGTCCTCGCCACCCCTCGGGGGGAATGCCTGGGCTACGGCGTCGGCGGGGGAGGGAACCCGATCTCGGTCGGGGCCGAGGCCTCCGCGCGGGCCGTGCTCGACGCCGTGCACGGGGCGCTCGCGGTCGCCGGCCGCCGGGCGGGGGACGTCTCGGTGATCGTCGCGGCGATGGCCGGCTACACGTCCGGCGGCGGCGGCGAGCGGCTGCGCGGACTGCTGGCCGAGCACGGTTTCGCCGGGCGGCTCGAGTTTCGATCCGACCTGCTCGCGCTGTACTTCAGCGGGACGGCGGCACCGGCCGGCTACGCGCTGGTGTCGGGGACCGGCGCCTGTGTGATCCGCGTCGAGGACGGGGACGTCGCCGCGGCCGCCGACGGACTGGGGTGGCTGCTCGGTGATCGCGGCAGCGGCTTCTGGATCGGTCACCGGGTCGCGCGTGCGGCCGCCGCCGATCTCGACGGCGGGGGACCGCCGACGGCGCTGACCGACGCCGTGCTGACCGCGTGCGGCATCGAGCGCGGCGGGACGACTGTGGAGGGACGGCCCGGCGAGCTGTCCCGGCTGGTCGAGACCCTCTACGCGCAGCGCCCCGTCGAGCTCTCGCGGTTCGCCCCGCTCGCCTTCGACCACGAGGACGACGAGACCGCGCGCGGCATCCTGCGCGAGGCCGGAGCCGCGCTCGCCGCGACCCTCGAGGTCGTCCGGACGGGACCGGGCCCGATCGTGGTCGGCGGGAGCGTGCTGTCCAGGCCCGGGGTCCTGCGGGACGAGTTCATCCGTCGTGCGTCGCGCAGTGGAGAGGCGCTCGAGATCCTGCGGGTCGGGGACGGCGCCGCCGGTGCCGCCTACCTGGCTCTGCGCGAGGCGGGGGACGAGCCCGACGCCTCCGCGCTGGCCGCGCTCACCGCGACCCTGGCGCGCTTCCGCTGACCTCGGTGGCCGCGCGGTGCGGATGCGCCCGCGGTCCTAGGATGGGTGGTCTATGAACCCTGCAGCCCTCGCCGAAGCCGTCCTCGCCGTCCTGACCCCGATCTCGGACGAGCGACGACCCGGTGAGCCGCTGGGGATCACGGCCTCCGACATCGTGCTGGAGCGCCCGCGCAACCGCGATCACGGCGACTGGGCGACCAACGTCGCGATGCGGCTGGCGAAGCCGTTCGGGACGAACCCCCGCGAGCTGGCACAGCGGATCGCGGACGGACTGGGCGCCGTCGATGGGATCGCCGAGGTCTCCGTCGCCGGTCCCGGCTTCATCAACATCCGCCTCGAGGCCGGTGCGGCCGGAGCCCTGGCCCGGACGATCGTCGAGGCCGGAACCGCATACGGGCACAACGACTCGCAGGCCGGTCGCTCGATCAACGTCGAGTTCGTCTCGGCCAACCCGACGGGGCCGCTCCACATCGGACACACCCGATGGGCCGCCCTGGGCGACGCGATCGCGCGCCTGCTCGCCGCGTCCGGAGCCCGGGTCGCGCGCGAGTTCTACATCAACGACGCCGGTGCGCAGATGGAGCGGTTCGCCGGATCCATCGTCGCCGCTGTCAAGGGAGAGCCGACCCCGGAGGGCGGCTACGCGGGCAGCTACATCGCGGACCTCGCGGCGCGCGTGGTGGCGGAGCGCCCGGACTTCCTCGAGCTCGAGGACGCGGAGCAGCGGCTCGTGGCGCGCGAGCTCGGGTACCGCTTCCAGCTCGCCGAGCAGCAGCAGTCGCTGGCGGCGTTCAACGTCGACTTCGACGTGTGGTTCTCCGAGCGGATCCTGCACGCCCCCGGCGACGACGGCGGGCCGAGCCTGATCGATCAGGCGGTCGACCGGCTGCGCGCCCAGGGGCACGTCTTCGACCAGGAGGACGCGGTGTGGGTCCGCACCACCGATTTCGGCGACGACAAGGACCGCGTGATCCGCCGCTCGAACGGCGAGTACACGTACTTCGCCGCCGACGCCGCGTACTACCTGAACAAGGGCGACCGCGGCTTCGAGCACAAGATCTACCTGCTGGGCGCGGACCACCATGGCTACGTGCACCGCCTCAAGGCTCTCGCGGGCGCGGCCGGCGACGACCCGGAGAAGGACGTCGAGGTGCTGATCGGCCAGCTCGTGTCCGTGGGGGGCGCGCGGCTCAGCAAGCGCGCGGGCAACATCATCGAGATGGACGACCTGCGGCAGTGGCTGGGCACGGACGCCCTCCGGTACTCGCTCGAGCGCTCTCCCGCCGACTCGCCGCTGTCGCTGGACCCCGAGCTGCTGCAGAAGCGGACGAACGACAACCCCGTCTTCTACGTGCAGTACGCGCACGCCCGCACGCACAACGTCGCCCGCAACGCTGCCGACTCCGGCGTGGACCGCTCCGAGTTCGCGCCCGAGCTGTTGACTCACGAGACCGAGTCGGCGCTGCTCGGCGCCCTCCAGGAGTTCCCGCGGATCGTCGCGTTCGCCGCGGAGGTCCGCGAGCCCCACCGCGTCGCCCGCTATCTGGAGGAGCTCGCCGGTCTGTATCACCGCTGGTACGACAACTGCCGCGTCATCCCGCTCAGCGACGACCCCGTCGAGGCGGTGCACCGGACCCGTCTGTGGCTCAACGACGCGACGGGCCAGGTGCTGCGCAACGGGCTGGAGCTGCTCGGCGTCTCGGCGCCCGAGCGGATGTGAGCACCGCGCATGGGCGACACGGAGCCGTACCCGCGAGATCTCGGCACGCAGCACGCCACGGTGCCGCTGCCGCGTGACGGCTCGGCACCGGGGACGCGCGCGCGACGGCGATGGCCGTGGATCGTCGCCGCAGCGGTCGTCGTGCTGGCCGCGCTCGTCGTCGTGGCGGAGTTCGTCGCGCGGGCGGTGGTCGCCGACGTGGCGCGCACGCAGGTCATCACGGCTCTGCACCTGCCGGAGGACCAGCAGATCGACGTCGCGACCGACGGCATCGTCCTCGCGCAGCTGCTCGCCGGCAGGCTCGATGCCCTGCATCTGTCCTCCGACGACGTCGCCGTGGGGCCGTTCGCCGGAGCCGTCACGGCGGAGGCCCGGGGGTTCCCCCTGCACGGCGGGCCGATGACGGGAGCGACGGGAACGATCCGGGTCACCGCGGAACAGCTCGGCGACCTCGTCGGATCCGCCACCGATCTCCCCGTCGACGAGATCGCCCTGGAAGGGGCGAACGTGACGGCGAAGGGCGCTCTGAGCCTGTTCGGACAGAGCCTGCCGATCGCCCTCACCCTGAAGCCCGACGCGGTGGAGGGCGACATCGCGTTGACGGCCGTCTCGGCGTCGGTCGCGGGTGTCACGCTGGACGCGGCTCAGCTGGCGGGCCGCTTCGGCGGCCTCGCGGACGGGCTGACGGCGCCGCAGCGCATCTGCATCGCCGACCAGATCCCCGCCGGGCTGCACCTGGTCTCGCTGGCGGTGACCGACGGGCAGCTCGTCGCCGGGCTCCGCGCCGACGGCGCGATCACGTCGGACGCGTCCCTGCAGCGGAACGGGACCTGCCCTTCGCGGTGACCGCCGCGTCTGCGGACGGCTCGGCCTTCTGCACTGCCGCGCTCGCGGCGTCGCGCTCCTCCTGCGCGGCCCGGAGCATCCGTTCCGCGCGCTCCAGTCGACGCTCCTCGAAGGTGCGCGGTCGCCCGGCGGTCGCGTCGTCCTGGTCCTCGACGGCGGTGATGATGAACGCGCCCGCGTAGAGCACGACCTGCGCCGAGAGGTTCAGCCAGATCAGGAGGGCGATGAGGGCGGCGAAGGAGGCCAACAGCGGGTTGGCCCGCGCGCCGCCGATGAAGAGGCCGGACAGCTGCTGGAGCACGAGGAGCCCGAGGCCGCCGAGGAGGGCGCCCGACCACAGCGCGCGCGCCGAGGCCCGCACGCCGGACAGCACGACGAACAGCGCGGCGACGAGCAGCGTGTCCATCACGAGGATGATCAGGATGTCCAGAGCCCGCTCCGCCCACACGGCCGCGGGAGAGTCCTCCGCACCGAGCGCTCCCGTGAGCGCCCGGATGCCGGAGCCGCCCGTGACGGTCAGGAACGCCGTCACCGCGACGGCGAGGGCGATGCCGATCGCGAGGGCGAGGTTGCGCAGGATCACCCAGAGCCAGAACACGTCGTCGCCCACGGTGCCGGCGAGGGAGCGCAAGGCGGTCCGCAGGGCTCCGATCGCCCCGAGCGCGGCGCCGACGAGCGCGACAAGTGAGGCGATGCCGGTGAGGGTGAGGCCGGTGGGCGCGGTGATGGCCTCGGCGTCCACGATGCCGTCCGGTCCCACCAGCCCGGGGATCGCGGAGTCCACCGCCGCGACGAGGGCGCGGAACGCCTCCGGATTCCCCGCGAGCCACAGACCCGCGATGGAGAAGCCGAGGAGCACCGCCGCGAACACGCTGAACAGGGCGCGGTAGGTGATGCTGTCCGCCAGCACCGGTCCGCGGCGTTCGATGTAGAGGAGCGCGGCCCGGACCGCTCGGCGTCTCAGCGCGAAGGCGATCACGGTCTGAATCGCCCGCGCGAACGGGTTCTGTCGCTCGGCTTCCGGCGTCGCGTCCATGCGTCGAGCGTATCCGGCGCGCCTGGGGGACTGGAGGACCGAGACGAAACGGTGCCGGCCGAGGGGCACCACGTTTCGACTCGCTCCGCTCGCTCAACGACCGAACACCGCCACCGGTCGTTGAGCGAGGAGCGAAGCACCGAGACGAAACGCCCCCAGCCACCGGTTACCGCGTCTCGTCTCGCGGAGACCCGCACTGAGCGAGCGAAGCGAGTCGAAGTGTCGCTCGACGACCGAACGCGCCTGCCCGACGAGGCGCGTCATGACATGTCGCATCGCGACGGGGCGCCCTCCTCGCGTGTCCTAGACTGCTGGGGAACTCGGCCGGACGCCCCGCCGAGCACCGCTTCCGCGGCGGTCCGTCCTCGACGCGACCCGGGAAGCGGCGACACCCCTCCCGACGATTGGTGCTCCGTGGTCTCCGCCCTGCCCGACGAACCCCTCGCTCCGGAATGGCTCGCCGTGCCCGCCGACCCGAACGACCTGGTCCCCGCCGTCTGGCCGGCCTCTGCCCGTCGCGACGACGACGGGGAGCTGCGTCTCGGCGGCGTCCGCGTGTCCGAGCTCCGCGCGCGCTTCGGCACGCCGCTGTACATCCTCGACGAGGACGAGGTGCGCGCCCACGCCCGCCGGATCCGCGAGGCGTTCGACGCGGCCGCCGCGGCGCACCGCACCCGATCCCGTGTGTACTACGCCGGGAAGGCGTTCCTCAGCGCCGACGTGGTGCGCTGGGTGAGCGAGGAGGGCCTGCGCCTGGACGTGTGCAGCCGCGGCGAGCTCGAGACGGCGCTCGCCGCCGGGGCGGACCCCGCCCGGCTCGGCTTCCACGGCAACAACAAGTCGGTCGCCGTCCTCGAACGCGCGGTGGAGGTCGGCGTCGGGACCATCGTCGTCGACAGCCTGATCGAGATCGAGCGCCTGGGCGCGATCGCCGCCCGCCTGGGGGCGGATCGCGCCGGGATCGTGCAGGACGTCCTGATCCGCGTGAACAGCGGCGTGCACGCCGAGACGCACGACTTCCTGGCGACGGCCCACGAGGATCAGAAGTTCGGCTTCGCGCTGGACGAGGCGCACGCGGCGGCGGCGCGGATCCGCGAGATGCCGAGCCTGAACCTGCTCGGACTGCACTGCCACATCGGCTCCCAGATCTTCGGCGCGGCGGGTTTCGCGGAGTCCGCGGCCCGCGTGGTCGACCTGCACGCCGAGCTCCTCGCCGGAGGGGACCTCCCGCTGCTGAACCTCGGCGGGGGCTTCGGCATCGCCTACACCGCGGCCGACGATCCCACGCCCATCGAGGTCCTCTCGTCCGCGATCGTCGAGGCGGTGGCGCGTGAGTGCGAGGTGCGCGGGATCGCGGTGCCGACGCTGGCCTTCGAGCCCGGGCGATCGGTCGTGGGCCAGGCCGGGGTGACGCTGTACGAGGTCGGCACGACCAAGCCGGTGTCGCTGGGGGAGCGCGGCGAGCGGCTCTACGTCAGCGTCGACGGCGGGATGAGCGACAACGCGCGACCCGCGCTGTACGGCGCGCCGTACTCGGCGAGGATCGCCTCCCGTGCGGGCACGGGGGACCCGGTGCTCGTCCGGGTGGTGGGGCTGCACTGCGAGTCCGGCGACATCGTCGTCGAGCACGAGTACCTGCCCGCCGACGTGACCCCCGGAGACCTGCTCGCGGTGCCGGCGACCGGGGCGTACTGCCACGCGCTGGCGAGCAACTACAACCACACCCCCCGCCCGCCGGTCGTGGCGGTGCGGGACGGACACGCACGCCTGATCGTGCGCGGCGAGACCCTCGCGGACCTCCTTGGCCGCGACGCGGGCCTCGACGCCGTACCCGAACCGGCGGAGTCGTCCGCCGCCCAGCCCGGCTCCGCCGGAGAAGGAGAAGCATGACGCCGCAGCGCACCCTCCGCATCGCCCTGCTCGGTGCGGGATCCGTGGGATCCCAGGTCGCCCGTCTTCTGCTCGAGCACGGCGAGGAGCTGTCCGAGCGCAGCGGCGCCCGGCTGGAGCTCGCCGGGATCCTCGTGCGCGACCCGGACGCGCCGCGCGACACGGAGCTGCCCCGGGAGCTGCTCACCACCGATGCCGAGGCGCTGATCCTCGGCGCCGACATCGTCATCGAGCTGATGGGGGGCATCGAGCCGGCGCGGTCGCACGTGCTGGCGGCCATCCGCTCGGGGGCGGACGTGGTCACCGGCAACAAGGCGCTGCTCGCCACGCACGGGGCCGAGATCTTCGAGGCCGCCGACCAGGTGGGCGCGTCCGTGTCCTACGAGGCCGCGGTGGCCGCCGCCATCCCGATCATCCGACCGTTGCGGGACTCGCTCGCCGGCGACCGGATCGTGCGGATCTTCGGAATCGTGAACGGCAGCACGAACTTCATCCTCGACAGCATGGACCGGGACGGCCTGAGTGCGCAGGAGGCGCAGCGCATCGCCACCGAGCTCGGATACCTCGAGGCGGACCCGACGCTGGACCTCGAGGGCTACGACGCCGCGCAGAAGGCCGCGATCCTCGCCAGCCTCGCCTTCCACACCCAGGTGTCCTTCGAGGACGTGCACCGCGAGGGCATCGAGTCGGTGACCGCGGACATGATCGCCGACGCCCGTCGTGCGGGCTACGTGATCAAGCTCCTCGCCATCTGCGAGCGGCTGTCCGACCCCGAGGGCGGCGTCTCGGTGCGCGTCTACCCGGCGCTCATCGATCGCGAGCATCCGCTGGCGACGGTGCACGGCGGCAACAACGCCGTGTTCGTGGAGGCCGAGGCCGCGGGGCCGCTGATGTTCTACGGGGCAGGAGCCGGCGGCGTACAGACGGCGTCGGCCGTGCTCGGCGATGTCGTCTCGGCCGCTCGCCGCCACCTCGCCGGTGGCGTGGGGGTCGGCGAGTCGGCGAGGCAGAGCCTGTCCCTCGCGCCGATCGGCCGTATCACCACCCGGTACCAGATCACGCTCGAGGTCGAGGACCTCCCGGGGGTCCTGGCGACCGTGGCCGGGATCCTCAGCGAGGAGGGTGTGTCCGTCGCGACGGCGCTGCAGACGGTGGAGGGCGAGGACAGCGCCACGGCACGGATCGTGATCGGCACGCATCGCGCGTCCGAGCAGGCGCTCAGCGACACGGTCGCCCGGCTCGCGGAGAGCAGCGTCGTGCAGCGCGTGGTCTCCGTGCTGCGCGTGGAGGGGGAGTGATGGAGGACGGCGCCGTCGTCCCGGAGGGCCGCAGCGTCGAGGTCACGGTCCCGGCGACGAGTGCCAACCTCGGACCGGGATTCGACACCCTCGGGCTCGCGGTGAGCATGTACGACGAGCTCGAGGTGACGGCGCTCGCGACCCCCGCAGCCGGCGAACAGGCGCGCATCGAGGTGGAGGTGAGCGGATCGGGCGCGGAGGAGATCGCCCGGGACGCGACGAACCTCGTGATCCGCTCGATCGCGCACGTGTTCTCGGACGTCGGGAGGCCGATGCCGGGAATCCGTCTCGTGGCGCGTAACGGCGTCCCGCACGGCCGCGGGCTCGGATCCTCGGGCGCCGCCGTCGTGGCCGGCGTGCTCGCCGCCAAGGGACTGCTGGACGGGATCGCGGACCTCGACGACGATGCGCTGCTGCGGCTCGCCACGGAGCTCGAAGGGCATCCCGACAACGTCGCTCCGGCGCTCTTCGGCGGGCTGACGATCGCCTGGACGGGGGAGCAGGGCCCGCGGCACAAGAAGCTCCTCGTCCATCGGGGGGTCTCGCCGCTGGTGCTCGTCCCGGGGTACACGATGTCCACCAAGGCCGCCCGCAGCCTGCAGCCGGAACAGGTCCCCAGCGCGGACGCCGTGTTCAACGTGTCGCGCTCGGCGCTGCTGATCGCGGCGCTCACGCAGAGCCCGGACGTGCTGCTGGACGCCACGGACGACCGCCTGCACCAGGACTATCGCGCCCCCGCGATGCCGGAGACCAGCCGGCTCGTGCGAGCGCTGCGCGCCGAGGGGTTCGCCGCCGTGGTGTCCGGCGCCGGGCCGAGCGTGCTCGTGCTGTGCGACGGCCCCGGAAGCCGGATGGACGCCGCGCGGGTCGCCGAGGAGGCCACGGACACTCCGTGGGAGCACCGCGCCGTCGCAGTGGATGTCCGAGGTGGTACAGTGAGGAACCGAGCGGAGGGCTCTTCGTCACGATCGTGATTCCGGCCCGAGGCGCAATCTGCGCCGCACTCGCACCACCCGAACGACTCGCTGAGTCCTTTCGCGTGCGCTGAGCATCGGGCCCAGCGCATCGCCGGTGCAGCCGCATGCCGAGGCTGCGGCACCCATCCGCTCACACCCACAGACGTGAAGAGGAGTACTCGTGGAGACCATCTCCGAGACCCAGTCCGACGCGCCGGTTCCGGCGTCCGACGCCCCGGCGACCGCCGAGGCCGCACCCGCGGAGGCGGCGAAGGCGCCGGCCCGCAAGCGGGCGCCGCGCCGCGCCACGACCGCGTCGGCGGCCGCTGCCGCCGAGACGGCGGAGGCGGGAGCTCAGCCCGCGGAGGCGCCGGCGGACCAGACCCCGGCCGACGCCGGCGACGAAGCCCCCAAGGCCAAGGCGCCGCGCCGATCCCGCGCGAAGAAGACCGAGGAGCCCGCTGCCGACGGCGAGGCCCCTGCGGCGGAGCCCGCGAGCGCGGACGCGGAGGCGCCCAAGAAGCCGTCCCGTGCGCGCAAGTCGCGGACGACCAAGACCGACGGCGACGCCGAGGCGGCGGCGCCCGAGGCCGTCCCGGCATCCGCCGGCGCCGAGAAGGACGCCGCGTCGCCGACCCCGGAATCGTCCGGCGACGCCGCGGGCGACAAGGCCGAGAACGGGACTGAGGCGGGCGCCGCGGAGCGGGCGAAGCCGAAGAGCGGCCGTGGCCGCTCGGGTCGTGGCCGCGGCGCGGCGGCGGCCACGGAGGAGTCGGCGGAGCGCCCGGCCGAGGCGGAGGCGCCGGTCGAGGCTCCGAAGCAGGAGGACGGCGACGCGGAGGACCAGGGCGGCCGGTCGCGGGGGCGCTCGCGCAACCGCAACCGCAACCGCAACGGCAACGGCGGCCAGAACGGCAACGCCGACGAGTCGTCCGAAGAGTCCGCCTCGTCCCGGACCCGCCAGCGCAACAAGCGACGCGGCGGCGGCACGAACGACGAGTTCGAGACCGAGATCGGAGAGGACGACGTCCTGATCCCGATCGCGGGGATCCTCGACGTCCTCGACAACTACGCGTTCGTGCGCACCACCGGCTATCTGTCCGGCCCGAGCGACGTCTACGTCTCGCTCGGCCAGGTCAAGAAGTACAACCTGCGCAAGGGCGACGCCGTCGTCGGCGCCATCAAGCAGCCGCGCGAGGGCGAGCAGCAGGGCCGGCAGAAGTACAACGCGCTGGTCAAGGTCGACTCGATCAACGGGCTGTCGGTGGACGACGCCGCCACCCGCGTGGAGTTCGGCAAGCTGACCCCGCTCTACCCGCAGGAGCGCCTGCGTCTGGAGACGGCGCCGGAGAAGCTGACCCAGCGGATCATCGACCTGGTCGCCCCGATCGGCAAGGGGCAGCGCGGTCTCATCGTCGCTCCGCCGAAGGCGGGCAAGACCATCGTGCTGCAGCAGATCGCGAACGCGATCGCGCAGAACAACCCCGAGGTCCACCTCATGGTCGTCCTCGTCGACGAGCGGCCCGAAGAGGTCACCGACATGCAGCGGACGGTGAAGGGCGAGGTCATCGCCTCGACCTTCGACCGCCCGGCGGAGGATCACACCACCGTCGCCGAGCTCGCCATCGAGCGCGCCAAGCGCCTCGTGGAGCTGGGCCGTGACGTCGTGGTCCTGCTCGACTCGATCACGCGCCTCGGCCGTGCCTACAACATCTCCACCCCGGCGTCCGGGCGCGTGCTCACCGGCGGCGTGGACGCGGCCGCCCTGTACCCGCCCAAGCGCTTCTTCGGCGCGGCGCGCAACATCGAGAACGGCGGCTCGCTGACCATCCTCGCCACGGCGCTCGTCGAGACCGGGTCCAAGATGGACGAGGTCATCTTCGAGGAGTTCAAGGGCACCGGCAACAGCGAGCTGCGGCTGTCGCGCGCGCTGGCCGACAAGCGCATCTTCCCGGCGGTGGACGTCAACGCGTCCAGCACCCGCCGCGAGGAGATGCTGCTGAGCCCCGACGAGGTGAAGATCACCTGGAAGCTGCGCCGCGCCCTGGCGGGTCTCGACCCGCAGCAGGCGCTGGAGGTCGTGCTCGGCAAGCTGAAGGAGACCGGCTCCAACGTGGAGTTCCTCGTGCAGATGCAGAAGTCGATCCCGGCGCCGCCCGCGGCCGGCCACAGCCACGGTCACGAGAACAACATCCGCTGACCCGGACCCGGCCGGAGCCGTCATGTTCGAACAGGTCTCGGCGCTGCGCGACGAGCACGCCCGGGTGGAGAGGGAGCTCTCCGACCCGGACGTGCACGCCGATGCGGCCCGCGCCAAGCGCGTCAACCGCCGCTATGCGGAGCTGAGCCGGATCGTCAAGGCGCACGACGACTGGGTCGCCGCGGGGGAGGACCTCGCCGCGGCCCGGGAGCTGGCCAGGGAGGACGACGCCTTCGCCGCGGAGGTCCCCGCCCTGGAGGAGGGCCTGTCGCAGGCGCAGGAGCGCCTGCGACGGCTGCTCATCCCGCGGGACCCGGACGACGCCCGTGACGTGATCATGGAGATCAAGGCCGGCGAGGGCGGTGCCGAGTCGGCGCTGTTCGCCGCCGACCTGCTGCGCATGTACGTGCAGTACGCCGCCGCGAAGGGCTGGAAGACGGAGCTGCTGGAGCGGACGGAGTCCGACCTCGGCGGCTACAAGGACGTCCAGGTGGCCATCAAGGGATCCTCGTCCGACCCCGCGCAGGGGGTGTGGGCGCACCTGAAGTACGAGGGCGGCGTGCACCGCGTCCAGCGTGTTCCCGCCACCGAGTCGCAGGGGCGGATCCACACCTCGACGACCGGCGTCCTCGTCTTCCCCGAGGTGGACGAGCCGGACGAGATCGAGATCAACCAGAACGATCTCAAGATCGACGTGTTCCGCTCGTCCGGGCCCGGAGGGCAGTCGGTGAACACCACCGACTCCGCGGTGCGGATCACGCACGTGCCCACGGGCATCGTCGTGTCGATGCAGAACGAGAAGTCACAGCTGCAGAACCGCGAGGCCGGGATGCGCGTGTTGCGGGCGCGGCTGCTCGCGCGTCAGCAGGAGGAGCGGGAGGCCGCGGCATCCGATGCGCGCCGCTCGCAGATCCGGGGGATGGACCGGTCGGAGCGGATCCGGACATACAACTTCCCGGAGAACCGCATCGCGGATCACCGCACCGGCTTCAAGGCGTACAACCTCGACCAGGTGATGGACGGCGCGCTGGACCCGATCATCGAGTCCGCCATCCACGCTGACGAGGAGGCGCGGCTGTCCGCGCTGGGCGGCGACGACTGACGCGTCGTCCGCCCGGACGCCCGGTCAGATCGTGTACTCGGGCGCGCGCAGCAGCGCCGCGGCCTCACCATCGGGCCGCCGTGCGCGAGGCGCGGCCGGAACCCCGACGAGGAGCGCATCGGCCGGTGCGTCCTTGGTGACCACGGCCCCGGCGCCGACCACCGTTCGCGCCCCGATCGTGATCGGCCCGAGGATCTTCGCCCCCGCCCCGACGACGACCCCGTCGCCGAGTGTGGGGTGCCGCTTGCCGGCGCTGCGGGTGCGCCCGCCGAGCGTGACGCCGTGGTAGATCAGGACGTCGTCGCCGATCTCCGCGGTCTCGCCGATCACGACGCCCATGCCGTGGTCGATGAAGAATCGCCGTCCGATCCGGGCACCGGGGTGGATCTCCACACCCGTCAGCCATCGCGCCACCTGCGAGCCGAGGCGTGCGGGGAAGCGCAGCCCCCGTCGCCAGAGCGCGTGGTTGACCCGGTGCGCCCAGACGGCGTGCAGCCCCGGATAGAGCACGGCGACCTCGACCGGCCCCCGGGCGGCCGGGTCGCGCAGACGAGCGGCCGCGATGTCCTCGCGGATCCGCGCCAGAGCCCCCACCCGGCTCAGTCCTTCGGCTCGTCGCGGAGGTCTTCGAACAGAGCGGTGGACAGGTAGCGCTCGCCCGTGTCGGGGGCGACGACGACGATGGTCTTGCCGGCGCTCTCCGGGCGCGCGGCGACCTGGAGGGCGGCGGAGACGGCGGCGCCGGTCGACATGCCGACCAGCAGGCCCTCCTTGGCGGCGAGCTCGCGCGCCACGCGCAGCGACTCGTCGAAGTCCGCGGTGATGACCTCGTCCAGCACCTCGCGGTCGAGCACGTCCGGGACGAAGTTGGGACCGATGCCCTGGATCTTGTGCGGCCCGGGGCGTCCCTCCGTGAGGACGGGGGAGTCCTTCGGTTCGACCGCGATGACCTTCACATCGGGCTTCGCCGCCTTCAGCGCCTGGCCGGTCCCGGTGACGGTCCCGCCGGTGCCGACCCCGGCGACGAAGACGTCCACGGCGCCGTCGGTGTCGCGCAGGATCTCCTGTGCGGTGGTCTCGCGGTGGATCTGCGGGTTGGCGGCGTTCTCGAACTGGCGCACCCAGACGGCGCCGGGGGTGTCCGCGACGATCTGCTTGGTGACCTCGATGGCTCCGGCCATGCCCTTGGTCGGGTCGGTGAGGACGACCTCGGCGCCGAAGGCCTTGAGGAGGACCCGGCGCTCCTTCGACATCGACGCCGGCATGGTCAGGATCACGCGATAGCCGCGTGCGGCCCCGACCATCGCCAGGGCGATGCCGGTGTTGCCGCTGGTGGACTCCACGATCGTCCCGCCCGGTGCCAGCGCCCCGGACTTCTCGGCGGCGTTGATCATGGCGATGCCGATGCGGTCCTTCACGCTGGATGCCGGGTTGTAGAACTCGAGCTTGATGAGGACCGTCGCGTCGAGGCCCTCGGTCACGCGGTTCAGCCGCACCAGGGGAGTGTTCCCGAACGCGGTGGTGATGTCGGAGTGGATGCCGGCCATGGCTGCCCTTTCGTCGACGGGCGCCCGCGGAGGCGGGCGCGGTGTCAGCCTAGGCGAGCGGCCTCACCGACGGGAGACGTGTGACGCCCCATGGCGGAGGGCTTCCGGCGCAGGGCGGATACGCTGGGTGCTCGTGCCGCACTCCCTCGACCGCATCCTGCGCGAAACCGCCCGCAAGCTCGCGGAGGCGGGCGTGCCCGATCCCGTCGTGGACGCCGAGCTGATCGCCGCCCACGTCCTCGGCGGCGGGCACGGCGCACCGGGCTGGAGCCGCGGCGCCGTGCAGGCCGCCGCCCTGCGCGGCGACGAGATCGAGGGCCCTGCCGCCGCGGAGATCGGCGCCCTGGCGGAGCGCCGCTCCCGTCGCGAGCCGTTGCAGCACCTGACCGGCCGTGCGCCGTTCCGGCACCTCGAGCTCGCGGTGGGACCCGGCGTGTTCGTCCCTCGGCCCGAGACCGAGACCGTCGCGCAGTTCGCGATCGATGCGCTGCGGGCGGCGCCCGTGCCCGCACCGATCGGCATCGACCTCGGCACCGGGAGCGGCGCGATCGCCCTGGCGATGGCCACGGAGGTGCCGCACGCCCGGGTCTTCGCCGCGGAGGTGTCGCCGGAGGCGCACGCGTGGGCGCGACGCAACACCGAGCGGCAGGAGAACCTGACGCTCGTGCAGGCCGATCTCGCCGATGCGTTCGAGGAGCTGGCGGGTCGGGCCGACGTGGTCATCTCCAACCCGCCGTACGTCCCGGACGCCGCCGTTCCCCGCGACCCCGAGGTGCGGCTGCACGACCCGGCCCTGGCGCTGTACGGGGGAGAGGACGGCCTGGACGTGGTCCGCGTCATCAGCCGGCGCGCGCTCACCCTCCTGCATCCCGGGGGACTGCTCGTCCTCGAGCACGGCGAGCTGCAGGGCGCGCAGATCCGCGCGCTGCTGGAGGATGACGGTTGGCGGGCGACGGCGACCCACCGCGACCTCACGCAGCGGGATCGCGCGACGACCGCCATCCGCCCCTGAGCGGATTCCGGGGCGTCGCCCCGTAGAATGACGGGGTCATGTCCCCCGTCTTCGACTGCCGCGACGCGGATCAGCTCCTCACCGGCATGCGCCGTGCGCGCCAGGCCATCGGCCGCGGTGAGCTGATCGTGCTCCCCACCGACACCGTCTACGGCGTCGGCGCCGACGCCTTCAACCCCGCCGCCGTCCAGCGGCTGCTCGACGCGAAGGGGAGGGGCAGGGACCAGCCGCCGCCCGTCCTGGTCGGGTCGACGGCGGCGCTCGCGGCGCTCGTCGAGACCATCCCGGAACCCGTGCAGCGCCTCGTGGACGAGTTCTGGCCCGGGGGGCTGACGATCGTGCTCCCGTCCCAGCCGTCCCTCGCGTGGGATCTCGGCGACACCCACGGCACCGTCGCGGTGCGCATGCCCGACTACCGGGTGACCCTCGAGCTGCTGGAGGAGACGGGGCCGCTCGCGGTGTCCAGCGCGAACCTCACCGGGAAGGACGCGGCCGTCGAGGCCGCCGCGGCCGAGCGGATGCTGGGCGACAGCGTCTCGGTGTACCTCGACCACGGACCCAGTGCGACCGGCGTGCCCTCGACCATCGTCGACGCCACGTCGCTCGTGCGCCCCGGGGGCGACGACGCCCGCGTGCGGGTACTGCGCAACGGCGCGGTCTCGCGTGACGAGCTGGCGCGCGTGCTGGGCGACCTCCTCGAAGAGCCCGCGTGAAGCAGTACCTCTTCACGATCATCCTCACGGCCGCGATCACGCTGGCGCTGTCGTGGGCGGTGTGGCAGCTCAGCCTGCGCTTCAAGCTGTACCCGGGGATCCGCGAGCGCGACGTGCACACGACGCCGACGCCGCGTCTGGGAGGCGTCGCGATCTTCCTGGGGATCGCCGCGGCGTTCGGGGCCTCCTCCGCGAACCCCTTCTTCGCGACGATCTGGGCGCAGCCGCAGACGATGTGGGCGGTGCTGGGCGCGGCGCTGCTGATCGCCGTCGTGGGCGTGATCGACGATCTGTTCGACCTCGACTGGATGATCAAGCTCGGCGCGCAGTTCGTCGCTGCGGGGCTCATCACCGTGGTCGGCGGTCTCCAGATCCTCTTCCTCCCGATCGGCGAGCCGATCGTCGGCTCGAGCTGGGTGAGCATCGCGATCACGATGTTCGCGATCGTGATCGTGATGAACGCGATCAACTTCATCGACGGGCTGGACGGGCTGGTCGCGGGGGTGTGCCTCATCGCGAACGGCGTCTTCTTCGCGTACTCCTACATCCTGGCCAGGGACACGGGCCAGTCCAGCTACTTCAACCTCGCCTCGTTCCTCGCCGCGGTCCTCATCGGCGCTTGCCTGGGGTTCCTGCCGACCAACTGGAGCCCCGCGAAGCTGTTCATGGGCGACTCCGGCGCCCTCGTCATGGGCCTACTCATGGCGACCTCGGCGATCTCGCTGACGAGCTCGCTGAACCCGTCCATGCTCGCCCCGGACCAGATCGGGCGCTCCCAGCTGCTCGGCGCGTTCATCCCGATCCTGCTGCCGGTGGTCGTGGTGCTGCTGCCGCTGCTGGACTTCGGGCTGGCCGTGCTGCGGCGCATGCGCGCGGGCAAGTCCCCGTTCTCCCCGGATCGCAAGCACCTGCACCACCGCATGCTCGATCTCGGCCACCGCGACCGCGACGCCGTCCTCATCTTCTACGCGTGGACGGCGATCATCTCGCTGTCGGTGCTGCTGATGTACATCGGCACGCGGGAGGGCTGGTACGGCGACTACCTTCTCGGCGTGCTGTTCGGCGTCCTCGGCGTGGCCGCCTGCCTCACCGTGACCCTGCTCCCCAGCCGACGTCGCGCCCTCGCCGCCTCCGAGCCCCGTGCCGCCGACCCCGAACCCGAGGAACCCCGATGAGCCCGAGCCCCGTGTCCAGCACGCCCATCCTTCGGCGCACCCTGATCTGGTCCGCCGTCGCGGCCGTCGTCCTCGCCGCCGTGGCCGCCGCCGTCGGCGGGCTCGTGGCCGGCGTCTCCGGGGTCTGGAGCGGCCTCGTCGGTGTGCTGCTCGCCGTGGTGTTCCTCGCGATCACGGCGCTGAGCATCCTGATCGCCAACCGCTGGTACGGCGACGCGCTCTACGTCCAGCTCTTCTTCGCGATCGTGCTCGGCGGGTGGCTGCTCAAGCTCGGCTTGTTCGTCGTCGTCATGCTCGTCCTGCGCGGGCAGCCCTGGATCTCGCCGATGGTGTTCTTCCTGTCGATCGTCGCCGGGGTGCTGATGTCGCTCGTCGTCGACGTGATCGTGCTGCTGCGGATGCGTCTGCCGAACGTCAGCGATGCGCAGCTGCCCACCGAGGTCCCCGAGGACCGCGCGCCCGGTTCGGCGGACGGGGCCGCGGATTCAGGAAACTCCCGGTTCTGATAGTCTTGACACGTGCCCGCTCGCGGACCGCGAGCGCTGCGCCGTGATCCACCCCGACCATCGTCGCCCCGGTACTGACCGGTGCCCCGAAGCTGGAGCCCGCGCTGTTGAATCTCGCTGCGACCCTGATCCCACGACTGGCCTCTGATGGCGGCGAGTTCCACGGCCCCTCGATGGAAGAGTTCTTCCCCGAGATCCTCTTCAACGTCTTCGGCGTCATCCCGATCCACCGGATCCACCTCATCCAGTTCCTCTCGGTCATCGCGGTCGTCCTGATCCTCTGGCTGGGCACGCGCAACATGCGCGTCGTCCCCGGCCGGTTCCAGAGCCTGGTCGAGATGGGCCTGGGCGTCGTCCGCAACGGCATCGCGCACGACCTGCTCGGACGCAAGGACGGCGACCGGTTCCTCCCGATCCTCGTGAGCATCTTCTTCATGGTGCTGTTCATGAACGTGACCGGGATCATCCCGTTCCTGAACATGCCGGGAACGGCCATCGTCGCCGTCCCGCTGACGCTCGCGATCATCAGCTACGTCACCTTCATCTACGCGGGGATCCGCCGCCACGGATGGCGCTTCTTCAAGAACTCGCTGCTGCCGCAGGGGGTCCCGGGCTTCGCGCTTCCGATCGTGGCCGTGATCGAGCTCATCTCGACGTTCGTCCTGCGCCCGGTCACGCTGACCCTCCGACTGATGATGAACCTCGTCGTCGGTCACATGATCCTGGTCCTCTGCTTCGCGGCGACCCAGTTCTTCTTCTTCACCGCAGGCGGCGGCTGGGCCGCGCTCGGTGTCGGAACCCTCGCCTTCGGCGGCGCGTTCACCGTCTTCGAGATGCTGGTCGTCGTCCTGCAGGCCTACGTCTTCACCGTCCTCACCGCGGTCTACATCCAGCTCGCGGTCGCAGAAGAGCACTGAGCGGGTCGGCGACAAGCCTTCCCACCCAACGAAAGGAAAAACCCCGTGGACGCTACTACGGTTCTCGCTGAGATCAACGGTCACCTCGGAGCCGTCGGCTACGGCCTCGCCGCGATCGGTCCCGCCATCGGCGTGGGCATCGTCGTGGGCAAGACGATCGAGGGCGTCGCCCGTCAGCCCGAGCTGGCCGGCCGCCTCCAGGTCCTGATGTGGATCGGTATCGCCTTCACCGAGGCGCTGGCGTTCGTCGGCATCGCCGTCGCCTTCATCCCCTTCCCGTAATCCCCACCGACCTTTGAAGGAGACAGGATGCTGAACGCTCTTGTCACGAACCTCGCGGCCGAGGGCGGGGAGGCACCGAACCCCCTCATCCCCGCGTGGTACGACATCATCTGGTCGGGGCTGTGGTTCCTCATCATCCTCATCGTCGTCTGGAAGGTCGCCCTTCCCCGTCTGACGAAGATGCTCGACGAGCGCTCCGCCGCCATCGAGGGCAACATCGCCAAGGCCGATGAGGCGCAGAAGCAGGCCGAGGCCGCGCTGGAGGAGTACACCCGCCAGCTCGCCGAGGCCCGCGTCGAGGCCGGGGAGATCCGGGAGGCCGCCCGCGAGGACGGCAAGAAGATCGTCGCCGAGGCCAAGGAGGCCGCGACCACCGAGGCCGCGCGCGTCACCGCCGCGGCGTCCGCGCAGATCGAGGCCGAGCGCCAGGCGGCGCTCGTGTCGCTGCGCGGCGAGGTCGGCACGCTCGCCCTCGACCTCGCCGGCGGCGTGGTCGGGGAGACCCTCTCCGACGACGCCCGTGCGACCGCCGTCGTGGACCGCTTCCTCGCGGACCTCGAGGCGTCCGAGGCGGCGAAGTAATGGGCAGCGCGACCACTCAGGCCCTCGCGGCGTCGAGCCAGGCGCTGACCGCGGCGACCGGGATCACCCTCGACAGCGCCGGCGAGCTGTTCTCCGCCGCGCGGCTGATCGGGGAGTCGTCCCCGCTGAGCGGCGCGCTCGCCGATCCCTCCGCGTCCGGCGAGGCGCGCGCGGCCCTCGTGGCCCGCGTCTTCGGTGGTGCGTCGGCACCCGTGCAGGACGTGCTCCGCGTCGCGGTCGGCGAGCGCTGGTCCAGCGCCGCTGACCTCGTCGACGGCATCGAGGAGCTGGCCGTGCGTGCGGCGGCGATCGCCGCGCCCGACAGCGACGTGGAGGGGGAGCTGTTCTCCGTCTCGCGTCTGGTCGCGGCCAACCCCGAGCTCGAGCTCGCGCTCGGCAGCCGTCTCGGCGACGGCGCGGCGAAGGGCGCTCTCGTGCACAAGCTCCTCGGCAACGACGTCAGCGCCGCCACCGGTCTGATCGTCGCCTCGCTCGTGCGCCAGCCGCGCGAGCGCCGGGTGCGTCAGCTGCTCAGCCGTGCGATGCGGATCGTCTCCGCACAGCGCGACCGGATCGTGGCGACGGTGCACACCGCGGCGCCGCTCTCGGATGCGCAGAGCGCCCGCCTCGCCGACGTGCTGAGCCGCCGCTACGGCCGTCGGGTCGCACTCAACGTGGTCCTCGACCCCTCCGTCGTCGGAGGCCTGCGCGTGCAGGTCGCGGACGACGTCATCGACGGCAGCATCTCCGCCCGTCTCGCCGACCTGCGGCACCGGCTCGCAGGCTGACAAACGGACTTCGCGCGGGGAACCGCGCACCCAGATACAAAGGGAAGACAATGGCAGAACTTTCGATCAGCCCCGACGTCATCCGTGACGCGCTGAAGGACTTCGTCGCCGCGTACGAGCCCACGGGAGCTGCGGCGACCGAGGTCGGCACCGTCATCGACGCCGCCGACGGGATCGCGCACGTCGAGGGCCTGCCCGGCGTCATGGCGAACGAGCTCGTCACGTTCGCGGACGGCACCAAGGGCCTCGCGCTGAACCTGGACGAGCACGAGATCGGTGTGGTCGTCCTCGGCGACTTCACCGGCATCGAGGCCGGCCAGGAGGTCACCCGCACCGGCGAGGTCCTCTCGGTCCCGGTCGGCGACGGCTACCTCGGTCGTGTGGTGGACCCGCTCGGCGCCCCCATCGACGGTCTCGGCGAGATCGCGACCGAGGGCGTCCGCGAGCTCGAGCTGCAGGCGCCCGGCGTCATGCAGCGCAAGAGCGTGCACGAGCCGCTGCAGACGGGCGTCAAGGCCATCGACGCGATGATCCCCGTCGGCCGCGGTCAGCGCCAGCTCATCATCGGCGACCGCCAGACCGGCAAGACGGCTCTCGCGATCGACACGATCATCAACCAGAAGGCCAACTGGGAGTCCGGCGACGTCACCAAGCAGGTGCGCTGCATCTACGTCGCGATCGGTCAGAAGGGCTCGACCATCGCCTCGGTGAAGGGCGCGCTCGAGGACGCCGGCGCGATGGAGTACACCACGATCGTGGCCGCTCCCGCCTCGGACCCCGCGGGCTTCAAGTACCTCGCCCCCTACACCGGCTCGGCCATCGGTCAGCACTGGATGTACGGCGGCAAGCACGTCCTGATCATCTTCGACGACCTGTCGAAGCAGGCCGAGGCCTACCGCGCCGTGTCCCTGCTGCTGCGCCGTCCGCCGGGGCGTGAGGCCTACCCGGGCGATGTCTTCTACCTGCACTCGCGTCTCCTGGAGCGTTGCGCGAAGCTGTCGGACGAGCTCGGCGCCGGGTCGATGACGGGTCTGCCGATCATCGAGACCAAGGCCAACGACGTCTCGGCCTACATCCCGACCAACGTGATCTCCATCACCGACGGCCAGATCTTCCTCCAGTCGGACCTGTTCAACGCGAACCAGCGCCCCGCGGTCGACGTCGGCATCTCGGTGTCCCGCGTCGGCGGTGACGCGCAGGTCAAGTCGATCAAGAAGGTCTCCGGGACGCTGAAGCTGGAGCTGGCGCAGTACCGCTCGCTCGAGGCGTTCGCGATGTTCGCGTCGGACCTCGACGCGGCCTCGCGTCGTCAGCTCGCCCGCGGCGCGCGTCTGACCGAGCTGCTCAAGCAGCCGCAGTACTCGCCGTACCCGGTCGAGGACCAGGTCGTCTCGATCTGGGCCGGCACCAACGGAAAGCTGGACACGATCGAGGTCGAGGACGTCCTGCGCTTCGAGCGCGAGCTCCTGGACCACCTCCGTCGCAACACGAAGGTGCTCGACACCCTGCGCGAGACGAACGTCCTCGACGACGACACCGTCGCCGAGCTGGAGAAGGCCACCGACGCCTTCATCCTCGAGTTCCAGGGCGGCAAGGGCCACGGCATCGGGGCTCCCGGCCACGAGGAGCACGCGGCGCAGGACGTCGACGACGTGAACCAGGAGAAGATCGTCAAGGGCCGTCGCGCGTAGTCGCGGGGGAGTCTGAGATATGGGCGCACAACTCCGGGTCTACAAGCAGAAGATCTCTTCTGCTCAGACGACCAAGAAGATCACGAAGGCGATGGAGCTCATCGCGGCTTCGCGCATTCAGAAGGCGATGGCGCGCGTCAAGGCGTCCTCGCCCTTCGCGCGGGCCGTGACACGGGCGGTGTCCGCCGTCGCCACGCACTCCAACGTCGACCACCCGCTCACGCGTGAGCCCGAGAAGATCACCCGCTCCGCGGTCGTGATCTTCTCGAGCGATCGCGGCCTCGCCGGCGCGTTCAACTCGCAGATCCTCCGTGAGGGCCTGGAGATGGCGGAGCTCCTGCGCGAGCAGGGCAAGGAGCCGGTGTTCTACCTCATCGGGCGCAAGGCGGTCGGCTACTTCCAGTTCCGCGGCCTCGCCGCGGCGGCGGAGTGGACCGGGGACACGGACACGCCGTCGTTCCACACGGCCGAGGAGATCTCGGCGACGCTGCTCGAGGCGTTCTCGCGCGGCGGGGACGAGGGCGGCGTAGACGAGATCCACCTCGTCTACAACCGCTTCGTCAGCATGATGACGCAGTCGCCGGAGACGGTCCGTCTGCTCCCGCTGGAGATCGCGGAGGCCGACGAGTCGGAGGCGGGCAGCGCGGTCTACCCGCTGTACGAGTTCGAGCCGGACGCGGCGACGGTGCTCGACGCGATCCTGCCGGTCTACATCCAGAGCCGTGTCTTCAACGCCCTCCTGCAGTCCTCGGCCGCCAAGCAGGCCGCGACGCAGAAGGCGATGAAGTCGGCCAGCGACAACGCCGACAAGCTCATCACCGACTACACCCGCCTGCGCAACAACGCGCGTCAGGCCGAGATCACGCAGCAGATCGCGGAGATCGTCGGTGGAGCCGACGCCCTCGCATCGAGCAAGTAAGCCTCTAAGAGAGAGACGAAGAAATGACCACCACCGCCACGGCTGAGAACGCCACGACCGCGGTCGTCGGGCGCGTCGCGCGCGTCACCGGACCGGTCGTCGACATCGAGTTCCCGCACGACTCGATCCCCGACATCTACAACGCTCTGAAGACCACGATCACGATCGGCGACGAGTCGTCCGAGATCACGCTCGAGGTCGCCCAGCACCTGGGTGACGACCTCGTCCGCGCCATCTCCCTCAAGCCGACCGACGGCGTCGTGCGTGGACAGGAAGTGCGCGACACCGGTGCGCCGATCTCGGTCCCGGTGGGCGACGTCACCAAGGGCAAGGTCTTCAACGTGATCGGCGAGGTCCTCAACGCCGAGCCGGGCGAGCAGATCGAGATCACCGAGCGGTGGCCGATCCACCGCAAGGCGCCGAACTTCGACCAGCTCGAGTCGAAGACCACCATGTTCGAGACCGGCATCAAGTCGATCGACCTCCTCACCCCCTACGTGCAGGGTGGGAAGATCGGCCTGTTCGGCGGTGCGGGCGTCGGCAAGACCGTCCTCATCCAGGAGATGATCCAGCGCGTGGCGCAGGACCACGGCGGTGTGTCCGTGTTCGCCGGCGTGGGCGAGCGCACCCGTGAGGGCAACGACCTGATCGGCGAGATGGAGGAGGCGGGCGTCTTCGACAAGACCGCCCTCGTCTTCGGCCAGATGGACGAGCCGCCGGGGACGCGTCTGCGCGTCGCGCTGTCCGCCCTGACGATGGCGGAGTACTTCCGTGACGTGCAGAAGCAGGACGTGCTGCTGTTCATCGACAACATCTTCCGCTTCACGCAGGCGGGCTCCGAGGTGTCGACGCTGCTCGGCCGCATGCCCTCCGCGGTGGGCTATCAGCCGAACCTCGCCGACGAGATGGGTGTGCTCCAGGAGCGCATCACCTCGACGCGCGGTCACTCGATCACCTCCCTGCAGGCGATCTACGTGCCGGCGGACGACTACACCGACCCGGCCCCGGCCACCACGTTCGCGCACCTCGACGCGACCACCGAGCTCTCGCGTGAGATCGCCTCGAAGGGTCTGTACCCGGCGATCGACCCGCTGACCTCGACGTCGCGGATCATGGACCCGCGCTACCTGGGCGAGGACCACTACCGCGTCGCCACCACGGTCAAGCAGATCCTGCAGAAGAACAAGGAGCTGCAGGAGATCATCGCGATCCTCGGCGTCGACGAGCTCTCGGAAGAGGACAAGATCATCGTCGCCCGTGCGCGTCGGATCCAGCAGTTCCTCTCGCAGAACACCTACATGGCGAAGAAGTTCACGGGAGTCGAGGGATCGACGGTGCCGCTGAAGGACACGATCGAGTCCTTCGACGCCATCGCCCGCGGCGACTTCGACCACGTGGCCGAGCAGGCCTTCTTCAACGTCGGCGCGATCAGCGACGTCGAGGAGAAGTGGGCGCAGATCCAGAAGGAGAACGCCTGATCATGGCAACCCTGCACGTCAGCCTCGTCTCCGCGGACGCGGAGGTCTGGACGGGTGAGGCGAGCCTGGTGGTCGCCAAGACCGTCGAGGGCGAGATCGGCATCATGCCCGGGCACGAGCCGGTGCTGGCCATCCTCGCCGAGGGCCAGGTGCGCATCACCCAGGAAGACGGCGCGAAGGTGCTGGCGAACGCGCAGGACGGCTTCCTCTCCATGGAGGGCAACGTCCTGACGATCGTCGCCGGCAATGCGGCGCTGATCGCCTGATCGACGTCCGAAGCGCCGGTCCCCGAGAACGGGGGCCGGCGCTTCGCCGTCCGCTCGGCCTCCGTCCGTCGGGGCCGGGATCGACCCGCAGAAGGAGACCATCGCGTGAAGATCCTGCTTCCGCCGTCCGAGACCAAGCGCCCGGGCGGATCCGGCGCGTCCCTCGATCTCGATGCGCTGGCGCTGCCCTCCCTCCGGCGTCGTCGGGAGGAGGCGGTGGACGCACTCGTGCGACTGGCCGCCGACGAGGACGAGGCGGCGCGGGTCCTCAAGCTCAGCCCCCGGCAGCGCGAGGCGGTCCAGGACAACGCCCGCCTGCGGACCGCGCCGTGCATGCCGGCGGTGGATCGCTACACGGGCGTGCTCTTCGACGCCCTGGACGCATCGTCGCTGCCCTCGGCCGCCCGGCGCTGGCTGGGCGCCCACGTATGGATCCACAGCGCGCCGTTCGGTCCGGTGGGGGCGCTGGACCGGATCCCGTCCTACCGTCTGGGCGCCGGCGTCTCCCTTCCCGGGCTCGCACCGCTCACGCGGCATTGGGCACCGGCCGTCACAGAGGCGATCCGGGCCGCGTCGCCCTCCTTCGTCCTGGACCTGCGGTCCGAGGCGTACGTGGCGCTGGGCCCCGTCCCCACCGAGGTGGCCTCGGCGTACGTCCGCGTGGTCACCGAGAGCGGCCGCGCCCTGAACCACTTCAACAAGCATGCCAAGGGGGCGCTCGTGCGCGCCCTCGCGGAGGACCGCCCGCGAGCGAGCAGCCGGAGGGGTCTGCTCGCCTGGGCGCGCACGCGCGCGGTCGACCTTCGTGAGACGGACGATCCGAGCACCCTCGCGTTGGTCACTGCGCAGCCGCCGGCACAGCGCTGACGCAGACGGTCTTTCCCTGTCGCCCGCGCGTTCTCATCCGTCTCGGCCGCAGGCGGCAGGCGAGCCGGGCAGGCATCCCCACCTCGTCCTCGTCCGGACCGCCGTTGCATGCCAATGATTTGCTTTCGGGTAACGACAGGATAGGATTCTTGCGCCCGGGCGGATCGTATTGCGTGCCAGATGCACGCGCCCCGCCCGATGGCAATCATGATGTTTGTCATATCGAGGGGGAAAAATGTCCGTCGCTAGACCACGGTCCTCACAACCGAGGCTTCGTCGTCTCGGAGCCGCCGCCCTTGCTGCCGCCCTTGCGACCGCGGGCCTTGCCGGGTCCGTCCTGGTCACCGCGTCCGCGGCGTCCGCGGCGGAGCAGAACGGCTACGTCTTCAACGATGCATGGACGCTCACGGGCGCACAGCAGCAGACGCAGTACACGGCTGTGGGGATCAACGAGGGGCGCAACTCGGCCGTTTCGTCGCTCCCCACCCGGTTGGGCCCCGTCGGCATCAGCGCCGAGTTCGTGGTGAACGGCGATCGCACGCCGGGCACCAACATGCTGGTGTCCGGTGAGAACCAGGGCTCCTACGGCGGAACAGCCGCGATGTTCTACGGCAATCCCACCCCCGCGAACGTTCCTGCGCTGGGTTTCCTGGCCAATGCCTCCACGGGGTGCGGTGGAGACCTCGGCACGCGTGAGCACCAGAACTTCGACGGCGCCTGCGACGTCGGCCAGCTCACCATCACCTTCGACCGCCCGGTCACCGACATGGTGATGGACGTCTCCGGTATCGGCGGGTTCTTCCAGGCAACAGGCAACAGTCACTCTCGTGGATCGTTCAATGCGACCGAGTGGACGATCGCGACACCCGGGGTGACCCTGGCGAGCGTCTCGCCCGGCGCGACCAACCTCCAGATCGACTCCGCGAACACCATGCGACTCCTCAACAGCAATGCCAACGGCAACTGCGTCCCTGCACAGGGGACCGGAAGCGGAGCCATCCGCCAACCCGACATGGACGCGGCCGGCTGCGGTTCCGTCATCCTGAAGGGCACCTTCACTTCGGTGACCTTCAACATGAGCGCGGCAGGAACCCCGTACTCGCAGTTCCCGGCCGCGCAGTACGGCACGGGATCCAGCTACTTCGCGAACAGCAACGGGGGTAACCCCGACGGCGTCAACGGCTCGATCTCCGTCCGGACCGAGCGTCTGCTGCTCGATGACGGTGCGACGTCCAACGGAAACGCCGACAAGCAGCGCGTGTCCTTCCGTCTCGCTCAGCTGGGTGAGATCGGTGACCGGGTCTGGCTGGACGAGAACCGCGACGGTGTGCGCGGGGACGATGAGCCCGGGATCGCTGGGGTCACGGTCGAGCTGCTCGACGCCGACGGGAACCCGGTGACGGACGCCGACGGCAACCCGATCACGGTCGTGACCGGGGACGACGGCAGCTACCGCTTCACGGATCTTCCGTATGGCGACTACCAGTTGCGCTTCACGGATCCGGAGGGACGTTCGTGGGCGCCGCAGAACGCGGGCGACGACCAGACCCGTGACTCGGATGTGGACGCCTCGGGGCGGACGGGCGCGATCCGTCTGGACAGCGACACTCCTCAGGCCAACGATGTCGATGCGGGGCTGACGTCTTCGCCCGTCGCCACCGACGATCGTTCGGATGGGAACACCATCGGTGATGCAGTGACGGTTCCGGTTCTCGGGAATGACGAGGGTGACCTCGACCCCTCGACGGTGAGGATCACCGACCCGGCCACCGGGAACCCGGTGGATTCCGTCGTTGTTCCTGGTGAGGGGACGTGGACGGTGGATCCGGAAACGGGGGACATCACCTTCACTCCGGAGGACGGCTTCGAGGGGAATCCGACCCCGGTCGACTACACGGTGAGGGACCGGAACGGCAACGAGACCGGTGCCACGGTGACGGTGACGTATCTGCCGGAGGCGTCGGACGATCGTTCGGACGGGAACACCATCGGCGATGCGGTGACGGTGCCGACGCTGGACAACGACAAGGGCGACCTCGACCCCTCGACGGTGAAGATCACCGATCCTGATGGGAACCCGGTGGATTCCCTCGTCGTTCCTGGTGAGGGGACGTGGACGGTGGACCCGGAAACGGGGGACATCACGTTCACCCCGGAGGACGGCTTCGAAGGGAACCCGACCCCGGTCGACTACACGGTGAGTGACCGTGCAGGCAATTCGATCGGTGCGACGGTGACGGTGACGTACCTGCCGGAGGCGTCGGATGACGAGTCGCTGAACAACCCGCGCGGTACCACGGTGACGGTGCCGACGTTGGACAACGACAAGGGTGACCTCGACCCCTCGACGGTGAGGATCACTGACCCTGATGGGAACCCGGTGGATTCCCTCGTCGTTCCTGGCGAGGGGACGTGGACGGTGGATCCGGAGACCGGGGACATCACCTTCACTCCGGAGGGCGGCTTCGAGGGGAATCCGACCCCGGTCGACTACACGGTGAGCGACCGTGCAGGCAACGAGACCGGCGCCACCGTGACGGTGACGTATCTGCCGGAGGCGTCGGACGATCGTTCAGACGGGAACACCATCGGCGATGCGGTGACAGTGCCGACGTTGGACAACGACAAGGGCGACCTCGACCCCTCGACAGTGAGGATCACCGACCCGGCCACCGGGAACCCGGTGGATTCCCTTGTCGTTCCTGGTGAGGGGACGTGGACGGTGGATCCGGAGACGGGGGACATCACCTTCACCCCGGAGGGCGGCTTTGAAGGGAACCCGACCCCGGTCGACTACACGGTGAAGGACCGGAACGGGAACGAGACCGGTGCCACGGTGACGGTGACGTATCTGCCGGAGGCGTCGGATGATGAGTCGCTGAACAACCCGCGCGGTACCACGGTGACGGTGCCGACGTTGGACAACGACAAGGGCGACCTCGACCCCTCCACAGTGAGGATCACCGACCCGGCAACGGGCGACCCGACCGAGTCTCTCGTCGTTCCTGGTGAGGGGACGTGGACCGTGGACCCGGAGACCGGGGACATCACCTTCACCCCGGAGGACGGCTTCGAGGGGAATCCGACCCCGGTCGACTACACGGTGAAGGACCGGAACGGCAACGAGACCGGCGCCACCGTGACCATCACCTATGTGGACGATGTCCCGGCGCCGATCGCGACGGACGATCGTTCGGACGGGCACCGTATCGGTGAGGTGGTGACGGTCCCGGTGCTCGGGAACGATCAGGGCGACCTGGACCCGTCCACGGTTCGAATCGTGGATCCGGACACCGGTGAGCACGTGCTCGAACTGACGGTACCCGGTGAGGGCACGTGGACGGTGGACCCTGAGACGGGGGACATCACCTTCACTCCGGAGGACGGCTTTGAAGGGAACCCGACACCGATCGACTACGTGGTGAAGGACCGGAACGGGAACGAGACCGGTGCGACTGTGACGGTGACGTATCTGCCGGAGGCGTCGGATGATGAGTCGCTGAACAACCCGCGCGGTTACACGGTGACGGTGCCGACGTTGGACAACGACAAGGGCGACCTCGACCCCTCGACGGTGCGAATCGTGGATCCGGACACCGGGGAGCACGTGCTCGAACTGGTCGTTCCTGGTGAGGGGACGTGGACCGTGGACCCGGAGACCGGGGACATCACGTTCACTCCGGAGGACGGCTTCGAGGGAAATCCCACGCCGATCGACTACGTGGTGAAGGACCGGAACGGGAACGAGACCGGCGCCACCGTGACCATCACCTATGTCGATGACACGACGCCGACGCCGACGCCGACGCCGAGCCCGAGTGAGCCGACCCCCACGCCGAGCCCGAGTGAGCCGACGCCCGCGCCGAGCCCGGCACCCGGAGAGCCGACGCCGGGCGCCAGCGATCCTGGCACGCCGAACCCGGGCGGCACGCTTCCGGTTACCGGCGCCGAGCTGAGCTGGACGGCCATCGCTCTCGGTATTGCCCTCCTCGCCGGTGGCGGACTGTTCCTCGTGTACCGGCGGCGCCGGTCCTGACCGTTCGCCGTCGTCGTGCCCCGCGGCTCCTCCGAGGGCCGCGGGGCACGATCGGGTCCCGGCTGAGACGCTCGCCACGTCACGTCGCCCCGGTATACCGATGCCCGGCGCGGGGGAGTGTGCGGTTTCCGCGGGCACGCTAAGGTGTTCAACGCGATACGGACTGTTTCGCGACATCATCCATCGGGAGGGACCATGGACGACTCCATCTATTACGACGGGGGCTACATCGCCTTCATGCTCGGGATCATGGGCTTCGCGCTCGTGTTCGCCGTCATCTTCTACGTCATCGGCTCGATCTTCCTCATGAAGATCTTCGAGAAGGCCGGCGTGCAGGGGAAGTGGCGTGCGTGGGTTCCCGTGTACAACAGCATGATCTTCCTCAAGCTCGGCGACATGAGCCCGTGGCTGATCCTGTACGCCATCGGTGCCTCCGTGCTGCTGGGCTGGATCCCCGTCCTCGGCCAGATCGTCGCACTCGCCGCGGGCGTCCTGATGGTCATCGCCGCATGGCGCGTGGGCCTGAAGCTGCAGAAGGAGGCCGTCTGGGTCGTCCTTTACATCTTCCTCAGCCTGGTCTGGATGGGTATCGCGGCGTTCGACAAGTCTCGCTGGAACCCGAACATCGCCCCGGCGCCGTGGGCGAACAACGCGTTCTTCGCCGACCGCACGCAGTGGGAGGGCATCCCCGTGCAGCCGTCCGCGCAGCCCCAGGCGGGCGGCGCCTACGGCGCAGCCCAGGGCTACGCGCCGGCTCCCGAGGGCTACCAGCCCCCGGCTCCGCAGGGATACGCGCCGCCGGCCCAGCCCGGATACGCACCCCCGGCGCAGCCCGGGTACGCACCGCCGTCGGCCCCGGAGACCGGGGCGGGCGTGCCGCCGGTTCCTCCCGTTCCTCCGGTCCCGCCGGTGACGCCGCCGGCTCCGCCCGCGCCGCCGACCCCGCCGTCGACGGAGCCGGAGAAGCCCGCCGACCCCAACACGCCCCCCGCGTAGGGGCAGCAAGGCCCTCGGTCCTCGGACCGGGGGCCTTCGTCGTGCGCTCGCCGCCCCGCCTGTAACGTGGGAGGCATGGTGACCACAGATCGTCGTGTCGGCTCCTCCGGGCTGCTCGTGTCCGCCACCGGACTCGGATGCAACAACTTCGGAAGGGCCGGGACCGTCACCGAGACCATCGCAGGCTCGCGTCTCGTGCTCGATGCCGCCATCGACAGCGGGGTGACCTTCCTCGACACCGCCGACATCTACGGCAAGGAGCCGGGGCTCAGCGAGTCGCTGATGGGCGAGGTCCTGGACGGGCGACGGGACCGTGTGGTGCTGGCCACGAAGTTCGGACACGGCCACTACGACATGGGGTACGACTTCCCCGCCGGAATGGGGTCTCGCCGGTACATCCGCCGTGCCGTGGAGGAGTCCCTCCGGCGTCTGCGGACGGATTGGATCGACCTGTACCAACTCCATTTCCCCGACCCGGTCACTCCGATCGAGGAGACCGTCGACGCCCTGGACGAGCTGGTCCGCGACGGCAAGATCCGCTACTTCGGCCATTCGAACTTCTCCGGGTGGCAGATCGCCGAGGCCGAGTTCGTCGCCGCGCGGCGTCTCGGGCCGCGGTTCGTCTCGGCGCAGAACCAGTATTCGCTGCTCGCCCGTGCTGCGGAGCGGGAGGTGCTCCCGGCCGTGAACCGGTACGGCCTGGGCTTCTTCCCGTACTTCCCGCTGCACAACGGCCTGCTCACCGGCAAGTTCACGAGGGACGGAGGCCCGGCGCAGAGCCGCATCATGTCGACGCGATCCCACCTCTGGGAGAACGCGCCGTGGGATGCCCTGGACGCGTACCGGGCGTTCTGCGACGAGCGCGGGATCACGATGCTGGAGGCGACCTTCGGGTGGCTCCTCGCGCAGCCGGGCGTGTCCTCCGTCATCGCGGGGGCGACCTCCGCCGAGCAGGTCGAGGCCAACGCGCGGGCCGGTTCGGCATGGACTCCCTCGGACGAGGACCTGGACGCGATCGACGCGCTGTTCCCGCTGCCCGCCGATCCGGCTGCCGGTGCGGTCTGACCGGTCCGGAGCATCGACTACGATGTGTGAGACTCGAACGATCGCACGGATCGCGCGAGGACGGGGAGAATCCTGTGCCTGACACGCCGACACCGCACATGCGGGAGATCACCCTCCCCTCCGGCGACGTCGTCGATCTCCGCTGGGCGGGGGCGACCGACCGCGGTCGGCGGCGCGAGAACAACCAGGACGCCTTTCTCGCCGAGTATCCGCTGTTCGTCGTCGCCGACGGCATGGGCGGCCACGCCGGCGGGGAGATCGCGAGCCAGCGCACCATCGCCCGTCTGGGAGACGCGGTCCACGACGGCTCGATCACCGCCGCCGCGATCGAGGCGGCGCTCGCAGCGGCGATCGAGGACATCGCCGCGCATCCGGAGACGACGGACGAGGGCACCGGGACCACGCTGACGGGCGTCTTCCTCGACACGCACGACGGCGACCCGCGCTGGGTCTCCTTGAACATCGGCGACTCCCGCGTGTACCTCCTGCGGGACGGCGCGCTGGTGCAGGTGACGACCGACCACTCGGTGGTGCAGGAGCTCATCACGGCCGGTCGCCTCAGCCCGGAGGAGGCCGAGGGGCACCCCTACAGCAACGTGATCACCCGGGCCGTCGGCGTGAGCGAGGCGACGCCGCCGGACTACCGCGAGCTCGCGGTGCAGGACGGTGACCGCTTCGTGATCTGCTCGGACGGTCTCACCAAGGAGCTCACGGACTACGGGATCCAGCACTTCCTCGCCCAGAACGCGGACCCGGCGGACGCGGTGGCGGCGATGATGGCGGCCGCCCTGGAGAACGGCGGACGGGACAACGTCACCCTGATCGTCCTCGACGTGGTGCGCACCCCGGCATCCGCACAGGACGCGCCGACCGCGGAGCTGCAGACCTTCCCGGACACGTCCTCGTCCTCCACCGTCGGCGATACGACGGAGTAGTCCACGCAGATCGTGATCGACGCGCTCTGAGGGGCGTGCGGACGATGGACTGGGGTGATGGACCCCGTCGAACCGCTCCTGCTCCCCGCCGCTCCCGCTCCGCCGCGACGGACGCCGCTGCCGGTGGTGGCCGCTCTCGTGCCTGTCGCGTCCGGCGCGACGCTGTGGGCGCTGACCGGCTCGATGCTCTCGCTCGCCTTCGCCGCACTCGGGCCCCTCATGCTGCTCGCCTCCTTCGTCGACGCGGCCCGACATCGGCGACGCGATGCTCGGCGGGCGCGGATCGAGCAGGACGAAGCCTGGATGCGCGTGCAGCGCGAGTACGACGAGCGCGCGGACGAGGTTCGCGCGGCACTTCGTCGACGCTCTCCGGACGCCTTCGGCGTCCTCGTCGCTCCGGTCCGTCCGGCGGAGGCTCCGGAGGCGGCGACGTTGACGCTCGGTCGCGGCGCGGTCGCCAACCCCATCCGTTTCCATGGCGGGGACGGGGAGCGTGCACGTCTCTTCCGGAACGAGCGGCGTCTGCTGGAGGACGTGCCGCTGACCGTCCGGCTCGCCGACGGAGTGTGCGTCCGCGGACCCCGCCCGGTGGCGGAGGCGGTCCTTCGTGCCCTCGTCGTGCAACTGTGCCTGCGTTTCCCGGCGTCTCGGATGCGCATCGTGGGAGA
This sequence comes from Microbacterium resistens, assembly GCF_021172025.1. Classification (NCBI taxonomy): domain Bacteria; kingdom Bacillati; phylum Actinomycetota; class Actinomycetes; order Micrococcales; family Microbacteriaceae; genus Microbacterium; species Microbacterium resistens. The sequence goes on along the minus strand of NZ_CP082781.1, from coordinate 1,494,827 downwards.
GGACCTCGAAGCCCTCGGTGTCGCCGGGCTTCCGCATGCGCACGGCCGCGTGCGGGGGACCTGGACGGTCCGCGTCGGACGGCGAGACTCGGCGGACGCCGTCGTGGGGACGAACCTTGTCGCGGTGGGGGCTGACGAGGAGCCGCCGTCCGGGCTCGCCACGGTGCTCGATGTCACGGATCCGGCGACCGGGCTCCTGCGCACTCCGTCGGGGGACGAGCGCTGTGCGGTCGAAGCGATCTCTGCGGCACAGGCGGAGGAGATCGCGGATGTGCTCCGCGACGCCGCCGATGCGGAACCCGGCCTCCCCGGCGCTGTCGCACTGGCGGAGCTGACGCGGAGCCCCGCCGCGCCGGGGAGCCTCCGCGCCGTCTTCGGTGCCGGGACGCAGGGCGAGGTCGCGATCGATCTGGCGGAGGACGGACCGCATGCGCTGGTCACGGGCATGACGGGCACCGGCAAGAGCGAACTGCTCGTATCGTGGCTGGCCGCACTGGCCGCGTCGCACGGACCGGAGGAGGTGTCGTTCGTCCTGGCCGACTTCAAGGGCGGCACCGCGTTCGAACGATTGCGAGACCTGCCGCACGTCGCCGCGATCATCACGGATCTCGACGGCGACGGCGCCGCGCGCGGGGTCCGGAGCCTCCGGGCCGAGCTGCGGCGGCGCGAGACGGAGCTCGGCGCCTGCGGAGCGCGGAGCATCGCCGAAGCGGAGGGGCGGCTGTCGCGCCTCGTCATCGTCGTCGACGAGTTCGCCGCGCTCCTCCAGGAGCATCCGGACCTGGGAGCCGTGTTCACCGACATCGCGGCACGGGGGCGCGCGCTCGGCATGCACCTCGTCCTGGGCACGCAACGAGCCACGGGCGTGGTACGCGACGCGCTCGCCGCCAACTGCCCGTTGCGGCTCTGTCTCCGTGTGTCCGACCCCGCCGACAGTCGCGTGATGATCGGGGCGGACGACGCGGCGGAGCTGCCGGGTGACGCCGGAGGACGCGGTCTCGTCCTGGTCCGTCGTCCGCAGGACACCGCTCCCGTGCTGATGCGGGTCGGTCGGACGCAGGAGGAGGATCTGCGTCGCATCGCCCAGGACCATGCTGCGTCGCCGCGGGCGACGAGCCCGTGGCTCCCGCCCCTTCCGACGGACGTGGACGCCGCGACGCTGCGGGCAGCCTCACCCGAAGCGATGCCGGAGGAGGCCGTCGTCCTCGGTCTCTCCGACGACCCCGAACACCAACGGCAGCCGGTCGTCGTTCTCCGCCCCGGACACGACCGCGGTCTGGCCGTCTTCGGTGGGCCGGGAGCCGGCCGCAGCACGCTCGTGCGCACGGTGATCGGGCAGGTTCCGTCGCACCGGACGATCCCGGACGACCCGGAGGCGGCCTGGTCGATCGTCGAGGATCTGGCGGAGGGGCGGGCGGCGTGGCCTCGCGCGCTCGTCTGCGACGATCTCGACGCGCGGCTGGCGTCCTTCCCCGCTGAGTACGCCGTCGCGTGGGCGGAGCGCCTGCAGCGCGTGGTCCGTGCCGCGGCGACACGGGGATGCCTCGTCGTCTTCACCGCGTCGCGGAGCGCCGGGCCGGTCGCGGCCCTCGCCGACCTCCTGCCGCAGCGGGTGGTGCTCCGCATGCCGAGCCGGGGAGAGCATCTCGCCGCGGGCGGCGAGCCGGCGTCGTTCGATCCGCTGCGTCCGGACGGCCGGGCGAACCTGGCCGGTCGCGAGATCCAGATCGCACGCCTGAGCGGCCCCGCGGGACACCACGGCGCCGGATCGGCGACCGAGGAGCACCGCACTCCGCCCTGGAGGCCGTCGGCCGGGGTGTGCGGCGTGATCGCACCGTTTCCCAGAAGGACCGCGGCCGCGCTGACCTCCGGTGTTCCCGGGGTCACGGTCCGGACACTGGACCAGATCGCTCCGGGGACCGGGGTCCAGGACCTCATCGCGCCCTCGCGGACCCTTCTGCTCGTCGGCGAGGCGGAGGCGTGGCAACGGCACTGGAGCCTCTGGCACGGCGTGCGGGACCGGGGCGAGATCCTCGTCGTGGCCGAGGCGGCCCGTGAGCTCCGCACCCTCGTCGGCGTGCGTGATCTGCCGCCGTACGCACGTCCGGACGCAGGACGCGCCTGGTCGATCCGCGACGGGCGGGGCCCTGCCCGCGTCCTGCTTCCGCTCGAGGCGGACCCCGCCCGCGCGGCGGACGTTCCGGCGCCGATCGGCCCTCCGCAGACGAGGCGCGCGGCGCGACAGGCCGTAGCACGTGCGGACGGCCGGGAGGCCGGTGGAGCGTGATCCGGTCCGTCGAGAAGAGCCCAGGGCGGGACGCTAGATCCCGGCGGCAGGCCGGATGGACCCGACCTCGACGCCGCCGCCGAGCACGGCGAGCGGAAGGGCGGCGGCGAGCTCGTCCACCGCTCCCTGCTCCAGCGCGCCGGCGCGCAGCAGCAGCGTCGCCGCCACGATCGTCCTCGCCCGCAGCGAGCCGTCGAGCGTCTTGAGTGCCACCGTGGCGCCGTTCGGGGCGACCATGACCATGACGCCTTCGGCGCCGCCCTTCACGAACACGCCCAGCTTCTCGATCGCGAGCGTGTCGGGGCGTCCCGGTCCGTCGATCGTCCACGGCCGTTCCCGCACGGTCCGCACCAGCGTGCCGGCGACCCGGTGCAGGGCGAACGGGGAGCGCTCCGAGGCCGTTCCGATGCGGTGCACCGCGCGAGCGAGGCCCATCAGGGTCAGCGCGTGCACCGGAGCGCCGCAGCCGTCGACGACCGTCGCGGAGATCTTCTCCCCGGACAGGCGCTCGACGACGTCGCGGATGTGGAGTTGGAGCGGGTGATCGGGCGCGAGGTAGCCGTCGGTGGGCCACCCGGTCGCCACGCAGGCCCGCAGCATCGCCGCGTGCTTGCCAGAGCAGTTCATCCGGATCCGGGTCGGCTCGCCGTGATCCCGCACGAGCTCGTCGCGCGTCGCGGAGTCGGACGGCCAGTCGGCGGGGCAGCCGAGGTCGTTCTCGGTGAGTCCGCCCTCCACCAGCATCGAGCGCACGACCTCCACGTGTCGGTCGGTGCCGGCGTGGCTGGCGGTCGCGAGTCCGAGCTGCTCGCCCTCGAGCGGCGCGCCCGCGGTGAGGCAGGCGATCGCCTGCAGCGGCTTGAGACTCGAGCGCGGCAGCACGAGGGCGCTCGCGTTCCCGTGCGCGGCGACGACCTCGCCCTCGGGGGACAGGACCACCGCGGCGCCCACATGGCGGGATTCGACGAACCCTCCCCGCTCGACGACGGCGAGTTCGACGGCATCCTGAACGGTCAGAGTCTCCACCACGTCCGCCAGCCTACCGGCGTGCGTGGCACGATGACGGGATGGACATCGGGACGCACGGCTACGCACTCACGACGACCTGGACGGGCAACCGGGGGACCGGAACGAGCGGGTATCGCGACTATGCGCGCGACGTCACGATCTCGATCACCGGGAAGCCGGACCTCCTCGCCTCCTCGGACAAGCCCTTCCGCGGAGACCCGTCGCGTTGGAACCCCGAGGACCTGCTCCTGGCGGCGCTGTCGGAGTGCCACCTGCTGTCGTATCTGCACGCGTGCGTGACGGCGGGAGTGGTCGTCGTGGAGTACCGGGACGACGCCCGCGGCACGATGGTGGAGGACGGCAGGGGCGGAGGCGCCTTCACCGAGGTCGTGCTGCGACCGGTCGTCACCGTCGCCGACGAGTCCATGGTCCCGGCGGCGCGCGACGCGCACACGCAGGCGCACGAGTGGTGCTTCATCGCGAACTCGGTGTCGTTCCCGGTCCGGCACGAGGCGACGATCCGGGTGGCGCCGTGAGTCGCTGAGGCCGGCCTCAGCGGCGCTCGTGAGGGAGGGCCTGCTTGATCTTCTCGATCGCGCCCTGCGCGGGGACCTCGTTGTAGACGCCGGCGAGCTCCTGCCCGGACAGCGCGTGGATCGCGGACATGATCTCGTCCGTGGCCTGGCGGCGGGCCCGTCCCGACGTGGCCGGCCCATGGTGCGAGAGGTCGAGCGGCTCGCCGAAGCGGACCGTGACCCGGGTCCCGAGCCGAGGCATGCTCGCACCCACCGGCATCGCATCGGCCGTGCCGATCAGGCCGACGGGCACGACGGGGGCTCCGGTCTGCAGCGCCAGGAACGCGGCGCCAGTGCGGCCCTTGTACAGGCGCCCGTCGGTCGAGCGCGTGCCCTCGGGGTAGAGCGCCACGGCGAGCCCCTCGTCGAGCAGACGGCGCTGCTGGTCCAGCGCGTCGAGCGCCGCCTGCCCCGCACCGCGATTGACCGGGATCGCGCCGACGGAGCGCATGAAGCCGCCCACCATCCGGCCCTTCATCCCTTTGCCCTCGAAGTAGCTCGACTTCGCCAGGAAGTGCACACGACGCGGAGCCGCGACCGGGATCGCGACGGAGTCGATGAACGACAGATGGTTGGAGGCGATGATGACGGGTCCGGTCTTGGGCACGTTCCGCCGTCCCTCCACGCGGGGGCGGTAGATGAGACGGGCCAGCGGCGCGAGCACCGCGCGTCCGAACAGGTACAGGAAGCCGGCGCGATGCAGCTCCGCCTCGTCGACGGCTGTCGGGTCCGGGGCGTCTTCGGCGGGCTGGGGCTCGGGAGTCACCCGACAAGGGTAGGGCAGCGTCCATGCCGGCGCGGGCATGCTCCCGCGCGCCGCCGGCCCAGCCCTTTCTGGCGCGTCTCCCAGGCGCGGCAAAGCCCGGCGGGCGAGGATGGGGTGTTCCCGATCGATGTCTCCCGAGGTTCTCCGTGCGCAATCGTCTCGTCGCCGCTTTCTCCGCCGCCGCTGTGTCGGCGCTCCTGCTCTCCGGCTGCGCAGGCGCAGCGGAGGCCCCTGATCCGACCTCGTCGCCGTCGGCGGGCTCCTGCCTCCTCGACGCACAGCCCGGGGCCGCCTCCGACGCCGTCGAGGTCACCGGGAGCGGAGCGGACCTGGACGTCCGGGTTCCGGGTGACCTCGAGATCGAGGATGTCGAGCGGACGGTGCTCCGCGACGGCGACGGCGACGACGTGGCGGCGAACGACCTCGTTTCGCTGCGCTACCGGATCGTCGACGCCACCGACAACACGGTGCTCGACTCCAGCGACCGCGGCGAGGGCGGGGAGCTCCCCGTGCTTCTGGAGCCGAACCAGGCGTCGCTCTTCCTCGTGGCTCTGGAGTGCCGGCCCCTCGGCTCCCAGGTGGTCCTCGCGCTGCCGGGCTCCGCGCTCGGCGAGGGCTCGAACCCCGTCGTCGTGTACGCCGAGGCGACCGAGGAGCTCCCGCTGCAGGCGACGGGCGAGCCGGTCGCGCCGGAGAAGGACATGCCGGCCGTCGAGCTCGCCGACGACGGCACGCCGAGCATCACGATCCCGAACACCGACGCGCCGACGCAGACCCGGGTGGCGACCCTGAAGAAGGGGGACGGGCCGACGGTGCAGTCCGGCGACCTCGTCGTGGTGCAGTACAAGGGCGTGAAGTGGAGCGACGGCAGCGAGTTCGACTCGAGCTGGTCCCGCGGCGCTCCCACCCAGTTCCCGACGACCGGCGTCGTACCGGGGTTCCAGGCCGCGCTGGAGGGGCAGACCGTCGGATCCCAGGTGGTCGTGGAGATGCCGCCGGCCGATGCCTACGGGACCGACCAGTACAAGGACCACGAGCTGCACGACGAGTCGCTCGTCTTCGTGGTGGACATCTTGGCCACGACGCCCGCACCGCAGCAGTGAGCCGTCGGACGCTGCGGCGTCCGGGCTCCGCGTCGCTGCGCCCGGCGCCGTAGGCTGGCGTCATGCGTCGCATCATCGTCCTCGGCTCGACCGGTTCCGTCGGCACCCAGGCGCTGGACGTGATCCGCGCCCATCCCCGCCGTTTCGAGGTGGTCGGGCTGGCCGCGGGAACGGACGCGCGGACCCTCGCCGCGCAGGCCGAGGAGTTCGGGGTGGAGAACACCGCGCTCGGCGCATCCGAGGCGGAGCAGCTGGTCCGGGACGTCGACGCCGACGTCGTGCTCAACGCGATCACCGGCGCGGTGGGACTCGGCAGCACGTTGGCCGCGCTGCGTGCCGGGAGGACCCTCGCGCTGGCGAACAAGGAGTCGCTCATCGTCGGGGGATCCCTGGTCACGGCGGCTGCGCAGCCCGGGCAGATCGTGTCGGTGGACTCCGAGCACTCGGCGATCGCACAGGCGCTGCGCTCGGGCGGGCACGGCGAGGTCCGCCGGCTGATCGTCACCGCGTCGGGCGGTCCCTTCCGCGGCAGGTCCCGCGCCGAGATGGCGGGGATCACGCCGGAGCAGGCCCTCGCGCATCCGACCTGGGACATGGGCAAGGTCATCACGACCAACTCGGCGACGCTCGTGAACAAGGGTCTCGAGGTCATCGAGGCGCACCTGCTGTTCGACGTGGACTACGAGGACATCGAGGTCGTCGTGCACCCTCAGTCCGTCGTGCATTCGATGGTCGAGTTCGTGGACGGCTCCACGATCGCCCAGGCGTCGCCGCCCGACATGCGTCTTCCGCTCTCCCTGGGCCTGGACTGGCCCCACCGCGTCGGGGGTGTCGGGCGACCGATCGACTGGACGGCCTCCACGTCCTGGACCTTCGAGCCGCTGGACGACGACGCCTTCCCCGCCGTCGCCCTGGCCAGGAGCGTCGGGCGGGCCGGCGCGACGTTCCCCGCGGTGTACAACGCCGCCAACGAGCAGGCGGTCGCGGCCTTCCACGACGGACGCCTGTCCTTCCTCGGGATCGTGGACACGATCGCGGCCGTGGTGGACGCTCATGAGCCGCCGCAGAGCCTCACTCTGGAGAGCCTGGCCGAGGCGGAGGAGTGGGCGCGCCGGCGCGCGGATCGCCTCATCGCCGCCGGCTCCTGAGGACGGGGCGGGCCCCGACGGACTCGGCGTTCTCCTAATCCCGGACGGTAGCGTGTCCGGGTGGAGATCCTCCTGTACATCGGCGGCCTGCTGTTCATGCTGGTCGGCATCGGCGTCTCGATCGCGCTGCACGAGATCGGGCACCTCGTGCCCGCGAAGCTCTTCGGCGTGCACGTCGGCCAGTACATGATCGGTTTCGGTCCGCGCGTGTGGTCCCGCCGGTTCGGCGAGACGGAGTACGGCGTGAAGGCCCTGCCCGTCGGCGGCTTCATCTCCATGTCCGGGATGTACCCGCCCTCGCCTGCGGCGGACGGCGAGGTCGAGGGGCGAGCCGGCAGCGGGATGTTCCGCGCCCTCATCCAGGACGCCCGCACCGCGAACGACGAGACGATCGACCCCTCGCGCGCGGACCGGGTGTTCTACCGGTTGCCCGTGTGGAAGCGGATCATCGTCATGTTCGGCGGGCCTTTCATGAACCTGGTGCTCGCCGTGCTGATCTTCACGGTGCTGCTCAGCGGCATCGGGGTGCAGCAGGGGACGACCACCATCGCCACCGTGTCCGAGTGCGTGCTGCCTGCCGGGTCCACCCAGGAGGCATGCGCGCCCGGCGACCCCGCGGCTCCCGCCGCACAGGCCGGGATCCGCCCGGGGGACGTGCTCGTCTCCATCGACGGCGAGAAGGTCACGACCTTCGCGGAGGCCAGCGCGATCATCCAGGCCTCGCCCGGCAGGACGCTCGCGGTGGTCGTCGAGCGCGACGGCGGTCCGGTGGAGCTGTCGCTGACGCCCGTGGCCGCCCAGCGCGGCGAGGTGGACGCCGACGGGCGAGCGGTCGTCGACGAGCGGGGCGCGCCGGTCCTGAAGACGGTCGGGTACGCCGGGGTCGGCGCGCAGCTCGCGTACGTGCCCCAGCCGCTCACCGCGGGTGTCGAGGCGGCCGCGGACAACGTCGGACGCGTGGCCTCCATGATCGCGACCCTGCCGGTGCGGCTGTGGGACGTCGGCGTCTCGCTGGTGACCGGGGGAGAGCGCGATCCGAACGGTCCGCTCAGCGTCGTCGGCGTCGGGCGGCTCGCCGGCGAGGTCGCCGCCACCGACGCGCCGGTGCTCAACCGCTTCGTGGTGCTGTTCAGCCTCCTCGGCTCGCTGAACATCGCCCTGTTCGTCTTCAACCTCGTCCCGCTTCTTCCGCTCGACGGAGGGCACATCGTGGTGGCTCTCTGGGACGGGGTCAAGCGGGCCTGGGCGCGGCTGTTCCGTCGGCCCCCACCGAAGCCGGTGGACGCGACGCGCCTCGTTCCGCTCACCATCGTCGTCGCGGGCGTCCTGATCGCCATGGGCGCTCTGCTGCTCATCGCGGACCTCTTCAACCCCGTGGACCTCCTCGGCGGCTGAGCCAGGAGCGACGTCCGCGCGAACGCAGGGCGTGGCCGCGGCCGCGCCCCGCGCGAGATCAGGCGTTCGCGCCGGATCAGACGACACCGCCCGTGCGTTGCCTGAACTCGCGCGAACGCCTGATGTGGAGCGATACCGCAGGGGGATGTTTGACGCATCCGTGGCCAATGGCTACGCTCGCGACAAACGACGCGAAGCGCGGTGTGAATGATGCCGCCTGATCCGGGAGGCGCCCGCATGCACGCCGACATCGAGCCGTACTTCGACCTGACGGACCGCGTGGCGGTCGTGACCGGTGCTGGCGGAGGGATCGGGCGCAGCGTGGCGCTCACGCTCGCCAGGGCGGGGGCCGCCGTGCTCGTCAGCGACGCCGACCCCCTGACGCTCGCCGAGACCGTCGCGCTCGTCGACGCGGCCGGCGGTGCCGTGACCGGGTTGGTCTCCGATGTCTCGCGACGGACGGACATGGAGGATCTCGCGTCGGCCACTCGCGACCGCCATGGGCGGATCGACGTCTGGGCCAACGTCGCGGGCGTCATCCGCTACGGCGCCGTCGCCGACATGCCCGAGGAGGAGGTGGACCTCCTGCTCGACGTCAATCTCCGGGGCACGTACTGGGGCTGCGCCAGCGCGGTCCGCGCGATGTCCGCCCAGGGGTCCGGATCCATCATCAACGTCGCCTCCAGCGCGATCGACCTGCCGACCGCCGGCATCGCCGGATACTCGCTGACGAAGGCCGCCGTGGCGATGCTGACGAGGTCGCTGGCCGTCGAGGTCGGTCCGCAGGGGATCCGGGTCAACGCCGTCGCCCCCGGGTGGGTGGACACCCCGATGGTCGCGCACCACTGGACGACGGCGGACGGCGAGGTCGACGAGGAGGCTCGGCGCGAGGTCTTCGCCCGCCGTGCCTCCGTGTCCCCGCTCGGGATCACGGGCGAGCCGGTCGACATCGCGCTGGCCGTGCTGTACCTGGCCGCCGACGCCTCGCGTTTCGTGACCGGACAGGTCCTTCGCCCCAACGGCGGTGCAGGGATGCCGGGCTGACCCGCGCTCGTCGGTGCGTGCAATGCATGAATGAGGCGTGACGAAGCGCTTGCTTGGTGTTAGAGTCCAAGGCAGTGGCCGTTGGCCACAGTCGTCAATGTCAAGGGGTTGCGCGCGGGACACCGTGGTCCCGCGCGGCGAACACGCCCCGCCGCCGTGCCCCCACCCGGTCCGTGACAGAGAGGTCACCATGAGCCACCATGCATCGCACGTCTCCGCCCCCATCCCGACCCCCGCGATGGTGCGCCGCGCGTCCCTCGCGGGGCTGCTCGGCACGATCGTCGAGTCCTACGACTTCTTCGTCTACGCCTACCTGATCGTCTACACGGCGCCGCTCTTCTTCCCCGGGGAGGATCCCTTCCTGTCGATCCTGAGCTCCATCCTCGCCCTCGGCAGCGGCTTCCTCACCCGTCCGCTCGGCGGGCTGTTCTTCGGACGCCTCGGGGACCGGATGGGACGGCGTTTCGCCCTCATGGTCACCGTGATCGGCATGGGGGTCGTGACGACGGCGATGGGCCTGCTCCCGACCTACGCCGCGATCGGCGCTCTCGCGCCTCTGCTGCTCGTGATCCTTCGTCTTCTGCAGGGGTTCTCCGCCGGCGGCGAGCTCGCCGGATCCACCACGTTCGTCTCGGAGCACGCCCACCGCGGCAATCACGGTCTGCTCAGCACCATCACGCCGCTCGGCTCCGCCGCCGGGGCGTTCCTCGCCCCCGGAGCGGTGGCGGTCATCACCGCCGTCCTCTCGGAAGGCGTCATGGCCGAGTGGGGATGGCGGGTTCCGCTGCTGCTGTCGCTTCCGCTCACACTCCTCTGCCTGCTCCTGCGCCTCCGTCTGGAGGATTCGCCGGAGTTCCGCCGCCTCGCGGCGGCGCACAAGGTGGAGCGTTCGCCGGTCCGAGAGTTGATCGTCGGCTACTGGCGTCCGCTGCTCAAGGTGATGGTGCTGACCGGGACCGTCCTGATGATCGGTTACATCCTGGCCGTGTACATCCCGCTGTTCCTCCAGCGGGAGGCGGGATTCGAGCCGGGCGCGACGGCGGTCATGGCCTCGTTGCAGGGGATCGCCGCGATCGTCGTCACGATCCTGACGGGGCTCGTGATCGACCGGCTAGGCCGGCGCAAGACCATGATCCTCATCATGGGCCTCCTGGCGGTGTCCTTCCTCCCCGTCATGATGCTCATGAAGGCGACGGCCGGGAACTTCTGGGTCAGCGCGGCGGGCTTCTGCCTGCTCGGCGGCCTGGGCGGGGCGGTCGCCGCCCCGGCGTACGCGTCGATGACGGCCGTCTTCCCCGCACGCGTGCGCTACACCGGGGCCGCCCTCGGGTTCGGGCTCGGCGCCGCCATCGGAGGAGGCGCCGGTCCGTACCTCGCCGCGCAGCTCACCCAACTCACCGGCAACCCCTACGCCGCCGCCTTCCTCGCGATCGGAGCGGCACTGGTCGGCATCGTCTTCATCCTCACGATCCCCACGCGCGGAGTGGCGGACGACACGGGACGGATCACCGTCGACGCGCTGGCGGAGGACACGCCCGTGGCGGAGGTGCCGGTGCGGTAGTCCGCGGTTCGGGTGAGATCCGCCACCGGTGTCGATCTCGCGGTTGCCCGAGCGCTGTTCCTGTGAAACGGTTCCCCCCAACCGTTCCCGATCAGGAAAGGACCGCCCATGAAGTACGTTCTGATGTTCACCTCCGACCCCGAGCTGGACGCCCGTGTGCCGGAGGAGGTGCAGGAGGCGGACCTCGCACGCATCCTCGAATGGCACGAGGCGAACGCGCAGCACATCCTCGACGGCGGAGCGGCGCTGCACAGCGCCGAATCCGCGACCACTGTCCGGGCCTCCGAGCGGGGTCCGGTCGTCGTGGACGGCCCCTTCTCCGAGGCGAAGGAGGTCATCGGCGGCTTCACCCTCATCGACGTTCCCGATCTCGACGCGGCGCTGGCCCTCGCCCGGACCTGGCCGTCCCTGGAGCACCCCGGCAACGCCGTGGAGATCCGCCCCATGTGCGACGACGAGGAGCTGTTCGCCTGATGAGCGGCGCACCGGTGTCGGACCGGGCCGCCTCCCGGTCCGACACCGAGCTGGCGCGGGTCGTCCGCGAGGAGGCCGCGCGGGTCGTGTCGGCGCTGCACCGCTCCTTCGGCGACCTGGACGTCGCCGAAGAGGCCACGTCCTCCGCGATCGAGGAGGCGATTCGGGCGTGGCGCCGCGACGGGGTGCCCCCGCGGCCAGGAGCCTGGCTGATGACCGCAGCCCGGCATGACGCGCTCGATCTCGTCCGGCGCTCGCGCCGACACCGCGAGAAGGTCGAGGCTGTCGCCGCCACGGCGATGACGGGTGCCGGGGAGGGCGCGCCGGCGCCCGCGGGCGAAGAGGCCGAGGAGGTGCTGGACGAGCGGCTCCCGCTCCTGTTCGGCTGCTGCCACCCCGCCATCGCACCCGCGGGACAGCTCGCCCTGACGCTTCGCGCGGTCGTGGGCCTCACCACGGCGCAGATCGCCCGCGCGACCGTCGAGCCCGAGTCGACGGTCGCGCAACGGATCGTGCGGGCCAAGCGGAAGATCGCCGCCTCCGGCATCCCCCTCCGTGTCCCGCGTGGGCGGGAGCGCGCCGCCCGGCTCGACCTCGTCCTCACCGTCGTTTCGGTGATGTACGACGCGGCGCAGCTCCGCGACGGCGAGAGCGCCGACCCCGAACACGATCTCGCCGACGACGCGCTGTGGCTCGCGGGTGTGATCGCGCTCTGTCTCCCGGACGAGGCCGAGGCGCACGGGCTACGGGCGCTTCTGCACTTCCATCGGGCGCGCGGACCCGCTCGCGTGATGGACGGCAGTCTGGTCCCTCTCGATGCCCAGGACCGTTCGCTGTGGGACGCGGCCGACTTCGCGACAGCGCGAAGTGCGCTGGAGCGAGCCGGTGCGCTTCGGCGACCCGGTCGCTGGCAGCTGCATGCGGCGATCGCGGCGTGCCACGCCGACGCGCAGGAGGCAGCGGACACGGATTGGCCCCAGATCCTCGCCCTGTACGACCTGCTCCTGGTCTACGACTCGTCTCCGCTGGTCCGGCTGAACCGTGCCGTGGCGCTCGCCGAGTGCGCCGGGCCGCGCGCCGGTCTCGACGAGCTCGAAGCCGTCGGAGCACGCTTGGAGGGCTACCGCCTCTGGCATGCCGTGCGCGCCGCTCTCCTGCGACGGATCGGCCGCGCCGACGAGGCTCGGGCGGCGGATGAGCGGGCGCGACAGCTCAGCGGGAACGACGCCGAACGGCGCCTGCTCGACGCGCGGATCGCCGCGGCCGGCGTGGCCGACTGACCCCCTTCGTGGCCGCGCCACGGTTCAGCTCGGGGAGCGGAGGGCTCGGCTGATCCCGCCGGAGATCTGCTGCAGTTGGAGCCACAGGAAGAAGCGGTAGAGCGGACGCAGGACGAGACCCAGGATCGGCCGCCGCCGTCGCGTGCGCACCCAGCCCCAGGTCAGATGGAGCTGCGTGCCTCCCGCCGCAGGCGACAGTTCGATCTCCAGCCGGGCCGAGTTGCTTCGCGGGGCATCCGGGAACCGGAAGGCCCAGGCGATCTGCGCAGGCTCGTCGGCGATGAGCAGCTCCACGGTCCGGCGACGGGTCTGTGCGGGCAGGGACTTGCCGTTCGACGAGGTCCGGGGTCCGAGCGTCGTCCAGCTCGATCCGGGGGAGGGGGATCCCACCGGCGGGTCGACGTCTTCGGTCATCGGCTCCCACTCCGGCATGCGTCGCGCATCCGCAAGCAACGCCCACACCTCCGCCATCGGTGCGGGGACGAAAGCCTCGGAGGTGCCGACGATGGTGCCCGGCTCCTTCCGCGGGTGATGGCGCGAGAGCGTGCCGACCTCGTCGAGGCGGTCGGCGACCGCCTCGGTGCTGTGCCCCATGCGTTCGAGCAGGTCGGCGATCAGTCCGCTCGGCTCGGCGATGAGCAGTCGCAGCACCGCGGTCGCGTCCCCGCCGTGCTTGGCGGCGCGGCCCATCAGCTCGACCGCACGAGGCGTCCAGGTGTACTCGCCGCCCTCTTGCATCGTGATGCGACCCGGCGCGGGCTCCGGCGTGGCGATGCCGAGGGAGCGGAGCTGATCAGCACGAAGCTCCGAAAGCGCGCTCCGCGCTGCGTGGAGGGTGACGCCCATGGCGCGCAGCACCTGGCCCGCCGGCTGCTCGGTCAGGGTCAGCGCGAGCAGGAGATGATCGATGTCGGCCTCGTGCTGGCCCAGGCGGGAGGCCTCCTCCATGGCGGTGACCGACAGGGTGTGGCTCGTCGTGAGGGTCTGCGTGAACGTCATGAGGTCCTCCGGGGAACGGGGATCGACGGATCGATCCGCTTCGCGTGCTTCTTGTGCGCGGCCTGGCGGGTGACGCCGAGGGCGTCGGCGACCTCCTGCCAGCTCATGCCGCTGCGGAGAGCCGCCTCGACCTGGCGCAGCTCCAGCGTGTCCGCGAGCGCGCGCAACGTCGCGACGGCCCTGAGTCCCGCGCGGGGATCGGTCGTGTCCGCGGCGAGGTCCGCGATCCGTGTCGACTCCATGCAAGCAACCTACGTTGCTTATTGCGCGCTGTCAACCAGAGTTGCTAGAGGTTCTGGTTCGGGATACGCCCGCCACGCGAGATCAGGCATTCGCGCGCGATCAGGCGAACAAGGCGAGAAGTTGCCTGATCCCGCGCGAATGCCTGTTTCGGATGGCTCCTCGGACGAGGCGCCGCGTCGGGCGGCCGGGGCGGGAGGATCAGGACAGGGCGTGTGCGATGAGCCGCTGCAGCGTGCGCATCCCGTCACGGGAGAGGATCGACTCCAGATGCCCCTGCACCGAGGCGAACGCCGGTCCGCGCAGGGCATAGACGTCGCCGGACTCCGGATCCGCGGACACTTCCGCGGCTCCCACCTCGGCCGTTCCCGGCGCCACCCGTGCGGTGAACGTGTTGTAGAAGCCGATCGAGGCGTCCTCCTCGAACACGGGCACGGTCTTCTGCACTCCCTGATGAGGGCTGGGCAGCGGCGCGAGACCGATGCCCAGACGGTCGGCGAGGATCTGGTGGCTCAGGCAGACGGCCAAGAGAGGGCGGCCGGCGTCGAGCCGCCGGGCGACCACCTCCCGCATCCGGGTGATCCGCGGGCTGGACGGATCACGGGGATCGCCGGGGCCGGGCCCCGCGACGAGCAGGTCTGCCCGGTCGACGTCTTCGTCGGCGACCTCGCTCCAGGCGGCGATCCGCACCTCCAGGCCGAGATGGCGCAGCTGATGCGCGAGCATGGTGGTGAAGCGATCCTCGGCGTCCACGACGAGCGCCGTCCTGCCCGCGAACGGCCCTGCGGCCGAGTCGTCCTCCTGCGGCTGGATCCAGAACTCCGCGAGCCGTTCGTTGCGCGAGGCGAGGAGAGCGGCGATCGCGGGGTCGTCGGCGAGCCGAGCGGCATCCTTCTTCGCACCCGGGGCGTCCGCATCCGCCCGGGCCTCGGCGGCGGCGTCGCGGGCGACGGCCCCGATCGCCCCGAGCACCCCGGCGGCCTTCCCGTGCGTCTCGCCGACCTCGCCGGCGGGGGCCGAGTGGCGGACGAGGGTCGCGCCGACCGGGACGCTGAGGGCGCCGTCGCGCAGATAGACGGTGCGGATGAGGATCGGGGCGTCCACGTCGTGTCCGCCCTCCGCGTTCGGGGTGAACAGTGCGGCGACGCCGGAGTAGTACCCGCGCGGCTTGCGCTCGTGGCGCCGGATGACCGTGCAGGCGTTCTGCATCGGGGACCCGGTGACGGTCGGGGCGAACATCGTCTCGCGCAGGATCTCCCGCGGGTCCAGCCGGCTCCGGCCGCGGAGCATGTACTCGGTGTGGGTGAGGCGGGACATCTCTTTGAGATGCGGCCCCGTGATGCGTCCGCCGTCCGAGCAGACGGCGCTCATCATCTTGAGCTCTTCATCGACGACCATGAACAGCTCCTCCGTCTCCTTGGTGGAGGAGAGGAACGCGGTCAGGGTCTCGGCGGTCGCCCCGCCCGCCGGGTGACGGAAGGTTCCCGAGATCGGGTTCATCGTGACGATCCCGTCGCGGGCGACCACATGGGCCTCCGGGCTCGCTCCGACCGCGATGACGTCCGGGGTCACCACGGCGAAGGTCCAGTAGGCACCCCGCTCGTGCTCCAGCAGCGCGCGGAACCAGGTGAGCGCCGCGTGGCGCTCATCCGCGTCGATGCGCGCGGTGTAGTCGCGGCGGATCACGAAGTTCGCGCCCTCGCCGCGCCCGATCTCCTCGGAGATCACCGTCTCGACGATCGCGGCATAGTCGTCGTCGCTGAGGTCGAACCCGCCGTCCCGGAGCGGGATCGCCTCGTCGGGGAGGGCCCGGCGCACCGTGTCGGCGTCCGCCGTCAGATGCTCCTCCACGAGGAGGCACCGCAGAGGGGCCCCGTCGTCCTGCGCCTCGAACCCCCGTTCGCGCACCTGGCGGAAGGGGACGAGCGCGAACACCTCGCGGGATCCGCCGTCCGCATCGTGCAAAGGGATGTCGGCGAGGAGTTCGACGTCCCGGATCGGACCGGTGAGCAGTTCTACCGCGTCGGTGCCCTCGCGGGCGAGGAGGACGAAGGACGCGGAGGCATCGGCGGCGAGGGCGCGCAGACGCGCCGGGAGCCTGGTCGCGTCGGACTCCGGCGAGGCGGTGGGGGTCATCGGTGTCTCCTGGAGGGAATCCGGTGCGGCCGAACGACGAAGACCGCCCCGGGAGGGCGGTCTCGGTCTCGTGGTACGCGAACGGTCCGCCTAGAAGGCGGGCCACCAGCCACCGGATGACGGGCGGTCGGAGTTCACGGACATGCGCCTGAAGGTACCACACAGCGTGCATCCGGCCCTGTCGCGCGACGGACGACTACCCTGGAAGAGTGCCAGCCGTGAACCTCGGGATGCCCCGCGTCCCCGACATCCTGTCTCCGCGCCGAAAGACCCGTCAGATCCGGGTCGGCAAGGTGCTCGTGGGCGGTGACGCCCCGATCTCGGTGCAGTCGATGACCACGACCAAGACCACCGACATCAACGGGACCCTGCAGCAGATCGCCGAGCTGACGGCGTCCGGCTGCGAGATCGTCCGCGTCGCCGTTCCGTCCCAGGACGACGCGGATGTGCTGCACATCATCGCCAAGAAGAGCCAGATCCCCGTCATCGCGGACATCCATTTCCAGCCCAAGTACGTCTTCCAGGCGATCGACGCCGGTTGTGCGGCGGTCCGGGTGAACCCCGGCAACATCCGGCAGTTCGACGACAAGGTCGGCGAGATCGCCAAGGCCGCGAAGGACGCCGGCGTCTCGCTCCGCATCGGCGTCAACGCGGGCTCGCTCGACAAGCGCCTGCTGGAGAAGTACGGCAAGGCCACCCCGGAAGCGCTCGCGGAGAGCGCGCGCTGGGAGGCGTCGCTGTTCGAGGAGCACGACTTCCACGACTTCAAGATCTCGGTCAAGCACAACGACCCCATCGTGATGGTGAAGGCGTACCGGCTGCTCGCCGCCATGGGCGACTGGCCGCTGCACCTCGGCGTCACCGAGGCGGGCCCGGCCTTCCAGGGCACCATCAAGTCCGCCACCGCCTTCGGGATCCTTCTCGCGGAGGGGATCGGCGACACCATCCGGGTCTCGCTGTCCGCGCCGCCGGCGGAGGAGGTCAAGGTCGGCCACCAGATCCTGCAGTCGCTGAACCTCCGCGAGCGCAAGCTCGAGATCGTGTCCTGCCCGTCGTGCGGACGCGCGCAGGTCGACGTGTACTCCCTGGCGGACAGCGTGACGGAGGGTCTCAAGGACATGACCGTCCCGCTGCGCGTGGCCGTCATGGGCTGCGTCGTGAACGGTCCCGGAGAGGCCCGCGAAGCGGATCTCGGGGTGGCCAGCGGCAACGGCAAGGGGCAGATCTTCGTCAAGGGCCAGGTCATCAAGACCGTCCCCGAGGCGGATATCGTGCAGACGCTGATCGAGGAGGCGAACCGGATCGCCGACGAGATGGGCCCGGACGCGCCGATCGGGACCGCCCAGGTCGTCACGGCGTGACCGCGCACCCGGGCGCGCGGGACATCCCCGGGGCGGACCGGTTGAGCGCCGCCCAGCGTGCCCGCCTGAGCGAGTGGATCCCCGGGGCCCGGATCGTCGCCGACCGGGGTTGGCACGGCTCCGTCTCAGCGTTCGTGTACGAGGCGGAGCACGACGGGAGTCGTCTCATCGTCAAGGCGGGAGATCCGTCGAACCACCACATCGGGCGGGAGCTCGACGCGCACGACGGCTGGACCGACGTCTGGTCGCGGGACGGCCTCGCGGCGCGGCTCCGGCACGCCTCGCGGGAGGATCGCGTGTTCGTGGCGGACCACCTTCCCGGCGAGCTCGTGGACGGGACGGACGCGGCGTTCGATCCTGCGGTCCACCGCCGTGCCGGCGAACTGCTGCGTCGCTTCCACGACCAGGCGTCCCGCCCCGGCGACGAGGGAGTGCTCGACCGCGTCCGCCGCTCGCTCGCCTCGCCGCACCGCATCCGCCCGGAGGTCCAGGAGCAGGTGCGGGCGCTGCTCGACCGGCTCCGACCGGGGACCCCGGAGCTCGTGCCGACCCACGGCGACTGGCAGCCGCGCAACTGGCTCCTCGACGGCGACGATCCGGCCCGCGGGCTCCGCGTCATCGACTTCGGACGGTTCTCCTTCCGCAGCCGCGCATCGGACCTCCTGCGCCTCGCGGCGCAGCAATGGCGGGACGCTCCGTCGTGTGAGGATGCGTTCCTCGACGGCTATGGCGCGGATCCCCGCCTCGGCCGCGAGGGGGCGCACGACCACTGGACGGCGCTGCGCCTCGCGGAGGCCGTGGGGACCGCGGCCTGGGCGTACCAGACGGGCGACGAGGATTTCGAGGCACAGGGGCATCGCATGATCGCGGACGTCCTGGGCGAGACGGAGGAGACGAGATGACGACGGTGACGTTCGCGCAGGGGGACGTGCACGGCGACGCGCAGGTGGTGCGGGTGGACGGCGGCGTCCTCGTGGTGGACGCCACGCCCTTCCATCCCGTCGACCACACCTGGCCGGACCAGCCCGGGGACACCGGATGGGTTCGCGACCCTGACGGGGAGTCCGTGCCGGTCACCGAGGCCGTGATGGTCGCCGTGTCCGACGACGGCGTCCTCGCCGTCGGGACGGACATCCCGGTCAAGCGGGGTGCCGAGGGATGGGCATGGGGCGTGGGGCACCGCCTCGGAGGCGAGGCGCCCGGATGGCTCGCTCCGGGGGCGCGCGTCGTCCTGGACGTCGACGCCGACCGCCGCGCGGGGTTGAGCAGGGGGCACACGGCGTGTCACCTCGCCTCCCTCGCCCTCGACCTCGCCGTCGCGGACCTCTGGCGCAAGGATCCGGGGTCGGACGCGTTGGGGACCCCCGACTTCGAGGGCCGCGCGAATCAGATCAGCCGGATCCGCCAGGACGGATCGGTCGACGAGTACCGCCTGGGGAAGAGCCTGCGCAAGGCGGGGTTCGACACCGAGACGTTCGCAGCCTCGCTCTCGGAGCGCGAGGAGCGGATCAACGCGCAGCTCGCGGCCTGGGTGGCGGCCGGCGCCCCCAGCCGGATCGAGACCGACGGTCCCGCCATCACGGACCGGCGTCGCTGGGTGTGCGAGCTTCCCGAGGGCACCGCCTCGATCCTCTGCGGCGGCACGCACGTCACGAGCACCGCGGATTTCGCCGCGATCCGGGTGACGCTGGACCTGTCCGACCCGCAGCTGCTCGTCATGACGACGACGGCGGTGCCGGCCTCGGCCTGATCCGGGGCGCCCGCCGGGGGATCGGGGTCTTCCGCGGGGTGCTCATGCCCCGGGACGCGCCCCGAACGGCGAGGTCAGAGCGCGAACTCGATCTCGCCGCGGTCGATGTCGGCCCGGACGACCCGCAGCGACACCACCGAGCCCGGCGCCGCCCCGGGAGGGACCGGCGCCGTGGCGGTGACGACCGGGTCGACGAGCTGGACCTCGGCTCGGTCCTTGCGGATCTCGATGATCGTCGCCGGCACCGAGGAGCCGATCAGGGGAGCGACCAGAGCCGCCTCGACCCGGTTCACCGTCTCGGACTCCAGTCGCGAGGCCCGCTGGCCGCTCGCCTGCATGATCCCCGGAAGCGTCGGCAGGCTCTCCCGGACCCAATCCGGGACCTCCTCGCCCCGGGCCGCGGCGAGGCAGATCGTCAGGGCCCAGCGGTCGACCAGGCGCCGCAGCGGCGCGGTGGCATGCGCGTACGGGGCGCCGATCGCGGCCTGGCCGGCGTCCTGCGGCACCGTGCCGTCGAAGGTCACGTAGCCGGCGCCCCGGAAGAGGGTGGTCGCGGCCTCGAGGATCGGAAGGGTGAGCGGATCCGCGCGGTCGAGACCTCTCAGGTAGTCGCCGTATCGTCCTGTCGTCCACGGTCGTCCGAGGGCGCGGGTGCGGCGGCGGAACTCCTCGAACGCCGCGTCGTCCGGCTGGGCCATGGTGCGAAGCACGCCGATCCGGGCCTCCAGCATGATCTCGGCGGCGGCCATGCCCGTCATCAGCGAGAGCTGCGCGTTCCACTCCTCGACCGGGAGCGGGTGGCGCCGTTCGATCGCGTACGTGCCGTCCTCGCGGCGCACGACCTCCTCGTCCGGGAGGTTCAGGCTGGCGCCGCCGCGGGCGCTCTCCTGGGCGAACCGCAGGGCCCCGACCTCGGGCAGAAGGGATGCGGGGGACTCTTCGCCGGCGTCCAGGGCCCGCTGGGTGCCGACGTAGTCGAGCTGGGCGCGGGACCGGATCAGCGCGCGTTCCAGGCGGCGATCGGTCACGGCTCCCTCGGCGTCGAGCACGAACGTCCATACGAGTGCGGGGCGGTCCACGTCCGGCAGGAGGGACGCGCGATCCTCGCTGAGCACTCGGGGATGCAGCGGGATGGATCCGTCGGCGGCGTAGAGGGTCTGACCACGTTCGCGGGCCGCGGCATCCACGGCTCCGCCCGGGCGGACGAAGGCCGGGACGTCGGCGATCGCATAGCGAACGGTGAAACCGGATCCTGCCCGCTCCAGATGGAAGGCCTGGTCGAGGTCTCGAGAGCCGGCCGGGTCCAGCGTGGCGAACGGGATGTCGCGCAGGTCGAGGTCGGGAGTCGTCGCGGTCGCCTCGGCGGCCTCCGCCTCCGCCTCGGCCGAGAAGGAGGTCGGCGCGTCCAGGGTCGTCCGGAGGTCGGCGAGGGCGGCGGCGAGCTCGCTCTGCTCGGCGGACGGGGCGACGTGCGATCGGCGCTGCGGCATGACGCCAGCCTACGGCGCGCCTCCGACGACGGCCTTCGGCGGATCCGGCGCCGGTGTCCGTCCGCATGGGTAGCGTGGTCGCATGACCTCTTCGACCGATCGTGCCGTCCGTCTTGCCGCCCTCTATGACGCTCCGGAGATCCTGCGGGTGGTGAACGTCTGGGATGTGGTCTCGGCGTCCGCCGTGGCCGCCCTCCCGGAGACGACCGCCCTGGCCACCGCGGGGCACTCGATCGCGTCGAGCTTCGGCTACGACGACGGTGCGATCCCGCGGGACCTGATGATCGACATGGTGGGGCGCATCGCCGCGTCCACGGATCTGCCGGTGACCGCGGATCTCGACGACGCCTACGGCGCGCCGGGGGAGACGACGCGTCTCGCGATCGGCGCGGGCGTGGTCGGCGCGAACGTGGAGGACCGTCTGAAGCCGCTGGCGGAGTCCGTCGCCGCGGTCGAGGCGATCATCGCCGCGGCCGAGGCCGAGGGCGTGCCGTTCGTGCTCAACGCGCGCACGGACGCGTTCGTCCGCGCCGGCGGTCGTCCGGTGGAAGAGAGCGTCGCCGACGCGATCGCCCGGGGGCGGGCGTACCTGGAAGCCGGAGCGCACTGCGTCTTCGTCCCGGGAATCCTCGACGCCGACGTCACCCGGCAGCTCGTCGAGGGGATCGGCGTGCGCAAGGTCAGCGTGATCGGACTGCCCGGAGCGCTCACCGCGCCCGAGTACGAGGAGCTCGGCGTCGCCCGCATCTCCTACGGACCGCTGCCGCAGCGCGTGGCGCTCACCGCCCTCCAGGACGCCGCGTCAGGCATCTACGCGGGTGCAGGCATCCCGGAGGGCACCCGCCCCCTGAACTGAACGCCGCGGCGTCGGTCCCGTCACGGCGGTGTGATGGGCTGATCAGTCGACAGATGTGGAAGCGAGCTCAGAGGAGGCCGGCCCCTCGACACCGAGGAACAACCGGGCGGAGACTCTTCTCAGGAACGCGGGCGCGGCGGCGAGCACGCGGTCTGGCTCTTCGGGATCCACGGCGCGGAACGGCTTCGCGATCGACTCGGGGTGGTGGCGTCGCTGAGCGATCGAGTCGGGAAAAGCACGTTCGCCGGTGGCCCAGAGAAGGAGCCCCACGATCTCGCAGATCTCGAAGGAGGCCGCCAAGGGTGGTGCAGCGGGGGACTGCGATCGGTAGGGACTGGGTCGGAGTGCGACTTCGAGCCGGTACAGGGTGCGAATGAGATCGCTGCGGCCTTCCTCAGTGCTCAGCGCGCCGAGAACGTCACCGACGGACCCGGCGGTCTCTTGTCGCGCCGACTCGATCCTCGCCAGCGCCTTCCGGTGCCAGGCGAGGAGCGCTGCGACGTATCCCGCGCCGAGGGGGACGGCGATCGAGAGGATGACCCACCGCGATTCATCTGGCACTCCTTCGATCAGCCACAGCGCCGAGGGGGCGGCACTGACGGCGAGGCCGATGAGAACGACGGTCCATAGCAGCTGCGCACCGTGGGCCTGGTAGAGCCGCGGCTTCGGCGTCGTCGAGATCAGTGGTGAGGACGCGGACGAGGCGACGAGGGCGAAGAGTACTGCGAGCAGCCCCAGCAGGACAGCCACGTACTTGCTCGCCGCCGTGCTGGTCGTCGAGGTTGTGTCGAGGATGAGCGCCGTGAGGGCAGCGGTGAGGGAGATGCCTGCCGAAATGTAGCCGAGCAGGAGAAACACCCACCAGGTCACGGCATCGAAGCGGCGCCCGAATCTGCTCAGGCGATGGAACATCCCCGCGCTGATCAGGTTGGTCCCCGCTGGCACGGTGAGGAGCAGGCCGATGAGCAGGGACAACACGCAGAGCGGAGGAAGGAGCGGGGCTGAGCTCCGCAGAGCGAGGACGAGGGCTGTCGCGCTCGCAACAGTGACGACCAGTCCGACGCACAGCACCGTCCAAAGACGTCGCCGTCGCTTGAGGGCGCGCCGTAGCGCACTGCGGGTGGATTCGTCCTGTCCACGGGGCGTGATGGAGAGCTGTACCGCGATACCCCAGAGATCGACGGTGGCGGCTCTTGTCTTCTGCGTCTCGGTCACACCGACAGCGAACCACGTCGAACGCAGAGCCCGGCAGCCCGCGGCCGCACAAGCGGTACGCCGGGCATCACTAGACTGATCGCGTGGTCACACGTCTGTCGAACTTCTTCCTCCGCACGCTCCGCGAAGACCCGGCCGGCGCCGAGGTCGCCAGCCACAAGCTGCTGATCCGCGCCGGGTACATCCGACCGCAGGCGGCCGGCATCTTCGCGTGGCTGCCGTTGGGGCTGCGGGTCAAGGCGAGGATCGAGACGGTCATCCGCGAGGAGATGGCCGCGGCGGGGGCGCAGGAGGTGCACTTCCCGGCGCTCATGCCCCGCGAGGCGTACGAGGCGACCGGCCGCTGGGACGAGTACGGCGAGCTGCTGTTCCGGCTCCAGGACCGCAAGGGCGGCGACTACCTGCTCGCGCCCACGCACGAGGAGGCCTTCACCCAGCTCGTGAAGGATCTGTACTCGTCCTACAAGGACCTGCCTCTGACGATCTACCAGATCCAGGACAAGTACCGCGACGAGGCGCGTCCCCGGGCGGGCCTGCTCCGAGGACGCGAGTTCACGATGAAGGACGCGTACTCGTTCGACGCGTCCGACGAGGGGCTTGACGCCAGCTACCAGGCTCAACGCGACGCGTACGAGCGCATCTTCCAGCGCCTGGGCCTGGAGTACGTGATCGTGCAGGCCGATGCCGGCGCCATGGGCGGCTCTCGCAGCGAGGAGTTCCTGCACCCGACGCCCGTCGGTGAGGACACGTTCGTGCGCTCGGCCGGAGGCTACGCGGCCAACGTCGAGGCGTACACGACGACGGCGCCCGAGGCGGTCGGGTGGGAGGACGCCCCCGAGGCCACCGTCTTCGACTCGCCGGACACCCCGACGATCGAGACGCTGGTCGCCCACAGCAACCGTGTCCTGGACGGGGAGGTCACCGCCGCGGACACCCTCAAGAACGTCGTCCTGGCGCTCACGCACCTCGACGGCTCACGCGAGCTCGTCGTCGTCGGCGTCCCGGGCGACCGCGACGTGGATGAGAAGCGCGCCGAGGTGGCTTTCGCGCCGGCCGAGGTCGAGCCCGCGACCGACGCCGATTTCGCCAAGCACCCGCTTCTTGTGAAGGGCTACATCGGTCCCTGGTCGCCCACGGGTGCCGTGCTCGGCGAGGAGTCGGCGACCGGCATCCGCTATCTGCTCGACCCGAGGGTCGCCGATGGGACCCGCTGGATCACCGGGGCGAACATCCACGAGAAGCACGCGCACAGCGTCGTCGCCGGTCGCGATTTCTCCGCTGACGGCTACGTGGAGATCGCGAACGTCCGTGAGGGCGACCCGGCTCCCGACGGCTCAGGCCCGGTGACGCTCGCGCGCGGCATGGAGATCGGCCATGTCTTCCAGCTCGGGCGGAAGTACGCCGAGGCCCTCGGGCTGAAGGTGCTGGACGAGAACGGCAAGCTCGTCACGGTCACCATGGGCTCCTACGGCATCGGCGTGACCCGGATCCTCGCGATCATCGCCGAGCTGAACAACGACGACAAGGGGCTCATCTGGCCCTCCTCGGTCGCCCCGTTCGACGTGCACGTCGTGGCGACGGGCAAGGACGAGGCGGCGTTCGCCCTCGCCGAGAGCCTGTCCGCGCAGCTCGAGTCCGACGGGTTCGAGGTGCTCTACGACGACCGCCCGAAGGTGTCGCCGGGCGTCAAGTTCGGCGACGCCGAACTGGTGGGCGTGCCGCGCATCCTCATCGTCGGCCGCGGCGCGGCCGACGGCCAGGTCGAGCTCTGGGACCGCCGGACGGGGGAGCGCGAAGCGCTGCCCGCCGACGAGGCCGTCCGACGCCTCGCCGCGTCGCGCTGACACCCCGAATCAGGCGAACGCCCGGGAACAGGCAGGGATCGGCGCGATCCGCCTGATCCCGGGCGTTCGCCTGTTCTCGCGTGCCGGAACGCGGGGGCGTGGGCGTCGGCGACGGCGTGCGCGAGGCGGCGGCGGGCTGTGCCAGGCTGAAAGCATGACCGACGTGATCCTTCCCGAGACGCTGCAGGCCGACATCGATGCGCTCATGGACGAGGCCGGTGTGCACGTGGAGCGCACGCTGGTCTCGCGGATGCTGCAGACCGCTCTGCGGCTCGGTCAGGAGGAGACCGACCGGCTCGACCTGAAGATCGCGTCGGCGGCGCTCGCCGAGATGCGAGACGCCTTCCGCCTCTTCCGTCCGTTCCACGGTGTGCCGAAGGTGACCGTGTTCGGGTCCGCCCGGACCCGGCAGGACGACCCGCTCTACCGTCAGGCCCGGGACGTCGCCTCGGCGCTCGCCGCAGAGGGATGGATGGTCGTCACCGGCGCCGGCCCGGGCATCATGCAGGCGGCCGCGGAGGGCGCCGGGCCCGAGAAGTCCCTCGGCGTGTCGATCCGGCTCCCGTTCGAGGAGAAGGCGAACGGGATCGTCGCGCAGGAGTCGCAGGTGGTGGCGATGAAGTACTTCTTCACCCGCAAGCTGATGCTCATGAAGGAGTCCCGCGGGTTCGTGTGTCTGCCCGGCGGGTTCGGGACGCTGGACGAGATGTTCGAGCTGCTCACCCTGCAGCAGACCGGCAAGGCGGAGCCCATGCCGATCGCTCTGCTGGATGCGCGCGGCGGCGGCTTCTGGTCCGGTCTCCGGAGATTCGTCGACGAGCAGTTGGTCCCCGCGGGCGTCATCTCCCCGGATGACCTGGACCGGGTTCTCATCACCGACTCCGTCGACGCCGCCGCGGCGGAGATCACCGGCTTCTGGCGCAACTACGACTCGCTGCGCTGGGTGGGGGATCGTCTGGTCCTGCGCATCCGGCAGGAGCCCACCGACGAGCAGCTCGCCGTACTCAACGAGCGCTTCGGCGGAATGTGCGCCTCCGGTGCGATCGAGCGGTCCGGCCCATTGGGCCCGGAGCGCACGGACGCGGACCAGCTCGAGCTCCCGCGACTGGTGCTGCGGCTGCGCCAGCGCGCGGTGGGCGATCTGTACCAGCTGATCCGCGCGATCGACGACCTGGCGCCCTGAGCGACGCGCGCGGCACGACGCGGGTCTCGCGGGGCTGGCGGTGGCTCAGGGCAGGTCACCACCCGCCGCGGGTCGGCGTGTGCCCCTCTCGCGCGCCCTCGGGCATCGTCATCTCCGCGCGCACGCCGAGCAGACGCACCGGTCGGTTCTCCTCCATCCGTGCGACCAGCGCCAGGATCGCGGCGCGGACGTCCTCCGGCGCCGAGGTCTCCGGGATCCTCTTCGTGAACGTCTTGGTCACGAACGGCGCGTACCGGACCTTGAGTGCGACCCCGACGACAGGACGCCCCTCCTCGGCGACGTCGGCGAGGACCTGATCGATCAGCGTTCGGGCCGCTTCCGCGATGTCGCCCGGGTCCAGGAGATCCTTCGGGAACGTGGTCTCCCGGCTGTGCCCGCGCGCCACCCACGGGGTGTCGTCGACCACGGAGGCCCCCTCCCCGCGGCCGAGTTCCTGGTACCACGGGCCCATCCGAGGCCCGAACTCGTCGATCAGAGCCTTCTCGTCAGCGGAAGCGAGCTCGGCCACGGTACGGATTCCGAGGCCGAGAAGGCGCTTGGAGACCTTGGGGCCGACGCCCCAGAGATCCCGGGTGGGCCGCTCGCCCATGATGTCGAACCAGTTCTCCGCGGTGAGCCGGAACACCCCGCGGGGCTTGCCGAAGCCGGTCGCGATCTTCGCTCGGACGAGCGTGTCGCCGATGCCGACGCTGCAGTGCAGCGAGGTGCGCTCGAGCACCGCGCGCTGCACCTGCCGCGCGGACTCCTCGGGGTCAGCGGTGCGGATCCCGACGAAGGCCTCGTCCCAGCCGAGGACCTGGACCACGGCGCCCGGATGCGCGCGCAGCACCGCCATGACCTCGTCGGAGGCGGCCAGGTAGGCGGGCGCGTCCACGGGAAGGATCACGGCGTCCGGCACCTTCCGGGCCGCGATCCGCAGGGGCATGCCCGACCCGACGCCGAAATCCCGCGCCTCGTACGACGCGGTGGACACGACGGCGCGTTCCCCCGGATCCCCGCGCCCGCCGACGATCACCGGGAGGCCGGCCAGCTCCGGGCGCCGCAGCACCTCGACGGCGGCGATGAACTGGTCGAGATCGACATGCAGCACCCAGGGGATCGGTGTCCCGGTCATGAGCCCAGTCTGCCCGGCGATGCCCGAGGACGGCACCCCCGGATCAGCGTCGCGTGCGCGCCGGGGCGGAGATGGGACCGGTCACGGTCTCCTCGTCCTCCCACACGCTGATCCCGCGCACGTCCGGCAGCCGGTCCCGGGTGAAGACGGGATCGCGTCCCTCCCGTCGCTGGGCGGTGTAGTCCTTCAGCAGCCGGAACGCGATGCCCGAAAGCAGCAGGATGGCGATCAGGTTCACCAGCGCCATGAGACCCATCGCCCCGTCGGCGAAGTTCCAGATGACATCGGCCGACACGAGGGCGCCGAGGAACACGGCGGCGACGGCGACCAGGCGATACGCGGTGAGCGTCCCGCGTCGGGTGGTGATGAACTCGATGTTCGACTCGCCGTAGTAGTAGTTGCCGATGATCGTGCTGAAGGCCAGCAGGAAGATGATGACGCTCAGGACGATGTTCGACCACTCGCCGAGGGTTCCGACGAGGGCCCCCTGCGTCAGCCCGATGCCCCGTTCGGCCTGGGCGAGGTCCGGGACGGAGACGAGGATGATGAACGCCGTGATGGAGCACACGAGGAACGTGTCGAAGTAGACGCCGAGCGTCTGCACGAGCCCCTGCTTCACCGGATGGGTGACCGCGGCGGTCGCGCCGGCGTTCGGAGCGGATCCGAGCCCCGCCTCGTTCGAGAACATGCCCCGCTTCACGCCCTGCAGCACGACGTACCCGAACGCGGCGCCGACCACCTCGTTGGGGCCGAACGCCTGCCCGAAGATCGCGCCGATGACCGCCGGGATGCGGTCGGCGTGCATGACGACCACGACGAGGCCCAGCAGGAGATAGGCGATCGCCATGAGCGGGACGAGCGTCTGGGTGACCGAAGCGATCCGGCGGACCCCGCCGAACACGACCAGCGCGGTGAGGCCGGCCAGCACGATGCCGCTCACCAGCGGGAGCCAGCCGTCCGATCCGGCGGGCAGCGACGCGGCCAAGGTGGCCTGCACCGTGTTCGCCTGCAGGGAGCTGAACGCGATGGGGAAGCAGACGATGAGCACGACCGCGAACACAACGCCCATCCAGCGGGCGCGGAGGCCGTGGCTCATGTAGTACGCGGGGCCGCCGCGGAACCCGTCGCGATCGCGCACCTTGTACAGCTGGGCGAGGGAGGACTCGATGAAGCTGGATGCGCCGCCGATGAACGCCATCAGCCACATCCAGAACACCGCGCCCGGGCCGCCGATCGCGATCGCCGTCCCCACGCCGGCGATGTTGCCGACGCCCACCCGCGAGGCCGCGGAGATCGTGAAGGCCTGGAACGCGGAGACCGACTGCGGCCGCCCGTCCGCCGTCTGCGGCGTCCGGTTGGTGAGGGTCCGGAACATCTCCGGGATGAGCCGGAACTGCACGACGCCGCTGCGGACGGTGAAGTACAGACCCAGGGCCACCACGATCGGCAGCACGACCCAGGTCCAGTACCGATCGCCCCACGTCAGCAGCCACTCGTTGATCGCATCCATGCCGCCCAGTATCCACGAGAGGGCAGCCGGACCCCGGGGATCGAGGCCGGCCGGTCCGGTATCGTTGTACGGATGCCGTGCGCGGGGCGCGCGGCTGAGAGCTGAATAGGGAGGCCCGCCATGGACATCGATCTCGGACTGCTGCGCACGATCGAGCGCGAGAAGGAGATCCCCTTCGACGAGCTGATCGCCATCATCGAGCAGGCGATCCTGACGGCCTACGCCAAGAACGACTCCTCGGACGGCGAACTGCCCGCCGGCACCCGCGTCGAGCTGGACCGGAAGACCGGGCACGTAGCCGTCCTGGTCCCGCTGCACGATGACGAGGGTGCCGTGATCGGCGAGGAGGACGCGACCCCGGCCGACTTCGGACGCATCGCCGCCTTCGCCGCGAAGCAGGTGATCAGCCAGCGCCTGCGCGACATCGCCGACGACGCCGTCCTCGGCGAGTTCCGCGGCAAGGAGGGCGACATCGTCGCGGGCGTCATCCAGCAGGGGCCCAACCCGCGCATGATCCACGTGGACCTGGGTTCGGTCGAGGCGATCCTGCCCCCCGAGGAGCAGGTCCCGGGCGAGGAGTACCGTCACGGATCGCGGCTGCGCGTGTAC
This sequence comes from Microbacterium resistens, assembly GCF_021172025.1. Lineage (NCBI taxonomy): Bacteria > Bacillati > Actinomycetota > Actinomycetes > Micrococcales > Microbacteriaceae > Microbacterium > Microbacterium resistens. The sequence continues at coordinate 1,465,858 of NZ_CP082781.1, read as the reverse complement.
GTCACGTCCGTCGCCAAGGGCGCGAAGGGGCCGTCCATCACGGTGTCCCGCACGCACCCGGGGCTCGTGCGGAAGCTCTTCGCGCTGGAGGTCCCGGAGATCGCCGCGGGGCTCGTGGAGATCGTCGCCCTCGCCCGTGAGGCGGGTCACCGCACGAAGATCGCGGTGAAGGCGAACGACCCCGCGATCAACGCCAAGGGCGCCTGTATCGGCGAGCTCGGGCGTCGTGTGCGCGCCGTCACCGAGGAGCTGGCGGGGGAGAAGGTCGACATCGTCGACCACAACGCGGACCTCGCGACGTTCGTCGCGAACGCCCTCTCGCCCGCGAAGGTCACTAGCGCTTTCGTCCTGGACCCCGCCACCAAGGCCGTGCGCGCACTGGTGCCGGACTACCAGCTCTCGCTCGCCATCGGCAAGGAGGGGCAGAACGCGCGGCTGGCCGCCAAGCTCACGGGCGCGAAGATCGACATCCAGCCCGACAGCATCCTCGACGAGGGGTGACCGCGGCGGATCCGCGAGGCGACGAGGTGTAGGATGGATCCCGTACGAACGTGCGTCGGTTGTCGCACTCGTGCGTCTCGGGCCTCCCTGCTCAGGGTGGTCGTCCGGGACGGTGCGCTCGTCTTCGACGCTCGCGCCGTGCTTCCGGGCCGAGGCGCCTGGGTGCATCCGACTCCCGAATGCGTCGAAGCCGCCCAGCGGCGCCGCGCATTCGCCCGTGCGCTCCGTGTGTCGCCCGCCCTGGACTTCCCGGAAGCCCAGGAACCGCCCTGGGCGGAGAACACGCAGACCAACGAGAAACGGCTGAACGGCTATGGAAACAAAGTGAACGGCTCGAAATGAGACCCGTCCGCGACTAGTGGTCTGCCCTGCCTGGGCGGACCGACCCAGACAGGAGAATTGTGGCTGCCAAACCACGTGTGCACGAGATCGCCGCTGAGCTCGGCGTCGACAGCAAGTTCGCACTCGCCAAGCTCAAGGAGCTCGGCGAGTTCGTGAAGTCCCCGTCCTCGACTATCGAGCCCCCCGTCGCGCGCAAGCTGCGGGCGGCCATCGAGTCGGACAAGCCGGCAGGGGCCGCCGCGCCCGCGAACGCCAAGCCGTCCGCGGCGCCGAAGCCCGGCGCGCCCAAGCCCGGCCCCCAGGGCCAGGCCCCGGTCCCCGGTCCCAAGCCGGGCCCGGCCAAGGCCGAGACCCCGGCTCCCTCCGCCCCCGCGCCGACCGCCCCCGCGGCGGAGGCTCCGGCGGACAAGCAGGCAGCCGGGCCGAAGCCCGGTCCGGCCGCGGCTCCGAAGCCTGGCGGCCAGGCTCCCAAGCCGGGCGCGCCGCGCCCGGGCAACAACCCGTTCGCGTCGCAGCAGGGCATGGGTCAGCGCCCGGCCGGCCCGCGTCCGGGCAACAATCCTTTCGCCTCCCAGCAGGGCATGGGCCAGCGCCCGACGCCCGGCAACATCCCGCGGCCGCAGGCGCCGCGTCCCGGTTCGCCTCGCATCGGCGGCCCCCGCCCCGGTCCCGGCGGTCGTCCTGGACGTCCCGGCGGTCAGGGCGGTCGTCCCGGCGCGCCCTTCCAGCAGCGCCCCGGCGGTCCCGGCCGTCCCGGCGGCGCCGGAGCCGGCGCGGGTGCCGGCGGCGGCTTCCAGCGTCCCGGCGGCGGCTTCGCCGGCCGCCCGGGCGGCGGCGGAGGCCGCGGACGCGGTCCCGGCGGCGGTACCGCCGGCGCGTTCGGCAAGGGCGGCGGCAAGAGCAAGCAGCGCAAGTCGCGGCGGGCGAAGCGGCAAGAGTTCGAGATGCGGTCGGCGCCGGTCGTCGGCGGCGTCAACGTCTCCAAGGGCAACGGCGAGACGATCCGGCTGCGCCGCGGCGCGTCCATCGCGGACTTCGCGGACAAGCTCGAGGCGCTGAACGGGTACACCGTGCAGCCGGGGACGCTCGTCACGATCCTCTTCAACCTCGGCGAGATGGCCACGGCGACGGAGTCGCTGGACGAGGCCACCTTCGAGGTTCTCGGCGCCGAACTGGGCTACAAGATCCAGATGGTCTCGCCCGAGGACGAGGACAAGGAGCTCCTCGAGGGCTTCGGTCTGGACCTCGAGGCGGAGCTGGAGGCGGAGAGCGAGGACGACCTCGAGATCCGTCCTCCCGTGGTCACCGTCATGGGCCACGTCGACCACGGTAAGACGCGACTGCTCGACGCGATCCGGCAGACCAACGTCATCGAGGGCGAGGCCGGCGGCATCACGCAGCACATCGGTGCGTACCAGGTGTGGACGGAGCACGAGGGCAACGAGCGTGCGATCACCTTCATCGACACCCCGGGTCACGAGGCGTTCACCGCCATGCGTGCCCGCGGTGCGCAGGTGACCGACCTCGCGATCCTCGTGGTGGCCGCCGACGACGGCATCATGCCGCAGACGGTGGAGGCGCTGAACCACGCCCAGGCGGCGGACGTGCCGATCGTGGTCGCGGTCAACAAGGTCGACAAGCCCGAGGCGAATCCGGCCAAGGTGCGCCAGCAGCTCACCGAGTACGGCCTGGTCGCCGAGGAGTACGGCGGCGACGTCATGTTCGTCGACGTGTCCGCGCGCGCGGGCACCGGCATCCAGGAGCTCCTGGACGCCGTGCTGCTCACGGCCGACGCGGGGCTGGACCTCACGGCCAACCCGAACAAGGCGGCGCGCGGTGTCGCGATCGAGGCGAAGCTCGACAAGGGGCGCGGCTCGGTGGCCACGGTGCTCATCCAGTCCGGAACGCTGCGCGTCGGCGACGCGATCGTCGCGGGCACGGCCTACGGCCGCGTGCGGGCGATGCTGGACGAGAACGGGGAGACGGTCGAGGAGGCCGCTCCGTCCCGTCCGGTCCAGGTGCAGGGCCTGAACTCGGTGCCTCGTGCCGGTGACATCTTCATCGTCACCGAAGAGGACCGCATGGCCCGGCAGATCGCGGAGAAGCGGGAGGCCGTCGAGCGCAACGCCCTGCTGGCCAAGGCCCGCAAGCGCATCTCGCTCGAGGACTTCACCCGTGCTCTCGAGGAGGGCAAGGTCGAGACGCTCAACCTCATCATCAAGGGTGACGTGTCCGGTGCTGTCGAGGCGCTGGAGGAGTCGCTCCTCAAGATCGAGGTCGACGATTCGGTCCAGCTGCGGATCATCCACCGCGGCGTCGGCGCGATCACCGAGTCGGATGTGAACCTGGCGACGATCGACAACGCGATCATCGTGGGCTTCAACGTCCGCCCCGACACCAAGGCCCGCGAGGCCGCGTCCCGCGAGGGCGTGGACGTGCGGTTCTACTCGGTGATCTACTCGGCGATCGAGGAGATCGAGAACTCGCTGAAGGGCATGCTCAAGCCCGAGTTCGAAGAGGTCCAGTCGGGCGTCGCCGAGATCCGCGAGGTGTTCCGCTCCTCCAAGTTCGGGAACATCGCCGGTGTCATCGTCCGCTCGGGCACGATCACGCGCAACGCCAAGGCGCGCGTCATCCGCGACGGTGTCGTCATCGCCGATGGCCTCGCCATCGAGTCGCTGCGCCGCTTCAAGGACGACGTCACCGAGGTCCGCACGGACTTCGAGGCGGGTATCGGCCTCGGCAAGTACAACGACATCCAGGTCGGCGACGAGATCGAGACCACCGAGATGGTGGAGAAGCCGCGAGGCTGATCCGACGGCAGGTCGTTGGGCGAGCGAAGCGAGACGAGACGCTCTCAGGTCATCTGAGGGTGTTTCGTCTCGCTCCTTGCTCCTCGCTCGACGACCGCGGTGGCACAGGGCAGGAGAGAACGATGGCCGGAGAACGACAGGCACGACTCGCGGATCGGATCCGCGTGATCCTCGCCGAGCGGTTGGAGAAGGGGCTGCGCGACCCGCGTCTGGGATTCGTCACGATCACGGACGTCCGGGTCTCGGGCGATCTTCAGCACGCCTCGGTGTTCTACACCGTCCTCGGCAGCGAGGAGGAGCGGATCGCCAGCGGTGCGGCCCTCGCCTCGGCGACGGGGCTGCTGCGCAAGGAGGTCGGCCGCCAGCTCAACATCCGTCTGGTGCCGACGCTGGAGTTCATCCCCGATGCTCTGCCGGAGTCCGCGGATCACATCTCGGATCTGCTCCGTCAGGCCCGTGAGCGTGATGCCGAGGTGGCGGAGCTCGCGTCCTCGGCGCGGCATGCGGGGGACGCCGATCCGTATCGCGTGGACGACGACCGCGACGACGTCTGAGTCGATCACGATGCCGCCCGCCCTTCGGGGTGGGCGGCATCGTCGTTCCTGACCGTCATCTGGCATGCCGTCATCGTGTAGGGCTGAGGGGCCGGGTTCCCACGCTGCTCTTCCACAGGCGTTCGCCCGATCAGCTGGCATGCATTGTTAGAATGGGCTCGCAAACGACGGCGTGAGCGAGGAGCGGATGGGGACGGGTCTTGCGGGTTCGCCGCGCGCGGTGCGGGCAGCGGTGACAGATGCCACCGGCGTGCCTTGTCCCGCCGACGTCGAGCGGATCCTGGCCGTCCTGAACGCGCGCGGGGTGCACGCGGTGCCCAGAGTGGTGGCGCGGCTTCGGGCGCAGCTGCAGGACGATGACCGAGCACTCGTGGAGGTCGCCGGTCGGCTCACCCATGCGGAGGCGACCGGTCGGCGACCGTTGCCGCACCCGCTGCCCCTGACGCCCGCGCTCGCGGAGCCCTTCGCGAGGGAGACGTGGAGCCCCGAGGAGCGGAGCGCGCTCCTCCTGGCCGCGCTCAGTGCGGACGACCGCCTCTCGGTGCTGCTGCGAGCCGGGGGATGCCGCGCGGATCGGGTGCTCGGGAGTCGCCTGAGCAGAGACCTCTCCATCTCCGCGGGGCGTTTCGCGTTCGCCGACGAGCGCCTGAGGGCGTGGGTACTCGGCTCGGCGGACCACGCCGAGCGCCTCGCGGCCCATGACCGGTTGGCAGCCGCGTACGCCGCCGTCGGCGAGCGCGGTCGCGCACAGTGGCACCGCGCGTGCGCGAATGCGACCGGAGACCCGCGCCTCGTCCCCGACCTCCTGACGCTCGCCGCGGACGCCCTCACCGACGGGGATGCGGAGTGGGCGTTCCTCGTCGCCAGGGAGGCGGCGGGACACGCGGCGCCCGCCGATGTCGCTTCCTGCCGGCTGCTCGCGGGGAGAGCCGCGCTGGCCGCGGGGTGGGCCGAGGAGGCGTCCCGGTGGCTCTCGCCGCTCCTCGACGACCCCGCGATCGCCCTGGACGCTCTGCCTGAGCACCTCGCCGCGACGGCCTTCCTGCACGGAGCCGTGCCGGAGATCGAGCTGGCGGAGTACCGACCCGCGGAAGACGGCGCCGAGCGGTGGCGCACGTGGAGCCGGGCCGCGGCGGTGGGCGCCGCGCTGAGCGCGGAGCGTGGCGAACGAGCGCGGTCTCGACGGTTGCTCGCGCTCACCAGGGACCCGACGGCGCTGGCGATCGTCGGCGGGACGATCAGAGACGCAGCCGCGGCGTGGTGCGCCCTCTACGAGCGCGAGCGGGACGAGGAGGCGCCGTCTGCGGACACGCTTCGCGCTGCCCTGTACCGGGCTCTCGCGGGGGATTCCGAGGGGGGACTGTTCCTGCTCGCACCGGGCAATCCACGGCCGCGTGCAGACGCGCTCTGGGACGGCCTCGAGCGGAGCCCTGTCGCCGAGGCGTACCGGATCGTCGCCGTGGCACTGCTGCGTTTCTGGCGCGGGGAGGTGCGGACGGCCGCCGAGCTGTTGCGCGCTTCCTGCGGGGTCCTGCCGGTCGAGATCCCCTTCGCCGGCCTCGGCGTGACGCTGCTGCGACGGCTCGAGCTCGCCGTCGACGGCCGGACAGGACCGCTCTCGCAGGCGCTTGCAGCCGGCCTCGCCCCGGGAACCGGCCCGGACGGTCTGGTCGAGCGCGGCGTCGCCGCCTACCTCGCCGGTCGCAGCGACGAGGCGGCCACTCACCTCCGGCTCTGGTCGGAGCGCGGGGCGTCCTCTCCCTGCCTGGCGGTCCCCGGGCTGGACGAGGTCGGGCCGCTCACCGTCGACGCCGCGGTCGAGCCTCCGGACGCGGCGCATGCGCGGCACCTGCGTGCGGTCGTCCGCACGCTCGTCGACGGCGGATCAGCCGTCGATTACGCGGCCGCCGCCGATGCCGGTCGCCGCGTCCGCTCACCGTTCGAACGCGGACGGATGGAGGCTCTTCTCGGAGCCGCGAACGCCGCGCGCGGGGAGCGCTCGGCCGGTCTGCGGCACCTCCGTGCCGCCCGCACTCTGTTCGCCGAGGCCGGCGCAGACGCCTGGGCGGCGTCGGTCACGGCGCGGCTCGCACGCCTGGGTGCGGAGGAACCCGCTCCGCGGCGCCTCCCTGAGGGCTCCGGCATCGATCTCGCGCCGGTGGATCCGCTCGGGACCTGTCGCACCGTCTGGGAGCCTCTGCTGACCGAGCGTGAGCTGGAGGTGGCGATGCGGGTGGCCGAGGGATCGACGAACCGCCAGATCGCCGCGTCGCTGGGCCTGTCGGTGCGGACGGTGGAGGTCCATATCGGACGCTTGTTCGCCAAGTTCGGCGTGCGCTCCCGGTCCGAGCTCACCGCGCTGGCGCACCGGACGAATCAGCACGGCTGAGCGCCGCGCGCGACTCAGTGCGGGAGTCTCAGCTCCGCGTCATCGGCTTCGACGAGCCCGTCGGCGATCAGGGAGTCGATGGCCCGGTCTCGCTGTGCGGGGTCCGGCCAGTCCGCGAGGACCGCGTCCGCGGGGAGACGGTGCTCCGGAGCGTGGCGCAGCGCCCTCAGAGCGGCGCCGCGAGCCTGGCGGTCCGAGCCCTCGTAGCGCGCCTGCCGGCGTCGCCGGTCCTCGCCCTGCGGGTACCCGGCCCCTCGCCAGGCGCACTCATCGGCCAGGGGGCAGGAGCCGCAGTCGGTCGAGCGGGCCCCGCAGACCGTTGCTCCGAGCTCCATCATCGCCGCGTTCACGACGGCCGCGGCTTCGCGGTCGTCCGGGAGCATGCGCCGCATGTCCTCCAGATCCCCTCGCGAGGGCGGGCCGGGCTGAGCGCGTCCGTGCCGCACGCGGGCGAGGACGCGCCGGGTGTTCGTGTCCACGACGGGGTGGCGGTCGCCGTACGCGAAGACCGCGACCGCCCGCGCCGTGTAGTCGCCGATCCCCGGCAGCGCGAGAAGGGCCTCCACCTCTCGCGGGGCCGTCCCCCCGTGCTCGGCCGCGATGACGCCGGCCGCGCGATGCAGCCAGAGCGCCCGCCGGGGGTATCCGAGGTTCGCCCACTGATGCACGACCTCCGCCGGGGTGGCCGTCGCGAGGGCGTCCGGGGTGGGCCAGCGGTCGAGCCAGGCCGCGAGATGGGGGATGACCCGGCTCACGGGCGTCTGCTGGAGCATGAATTCGCTGACCAGGACGCCCCACGCGCCGTAGCGCTCGAGGAACTCCGGCCGCCGCCAGGGCAGATCCCTGGCATGGCGGCGGTACCAGTCGCCGAGGAGGGAGGCGGTCCGCTCCGCCTCGGCAGGGGCGGTGGCACCGGCGGAGGACATCCCTCCACGATAACCCGGGCCGCGGGCGCCGCCCCGGCGGGAGGGAAGCACACGCGCGGATAGGGTGGAGAGGTGACCGCCCCCGGAATCCTCCTCGTCGACAAGCCCGGTGGGCTGACCAGCCACGACGTCGTGGCGCGGGCGCGCCGGGCGCTGGGCACGCGGAAGATCGGCCATGCCGGGACCCTCGATCCCATGGCCACCGGGCTCCTGGTCCTCGGTGTGGAGGGGGCGACGCGCCTGCTCACGTTCATCGTGGGAGCCGACAAGACCTACACCGCCACGATCCGCCTGGGCGCGCACTCGACGACCGACGACGCCGAGGGCGAGATCACGGACCCGGCCACGCCCGCCGCGCTCGCCGCCGCCGACGACGCGCGGATCGCCGCCGGTGTGCAGGCGCTCACCGGGCCCATCACGCAGGTGCCGAGCGCGGTGTCGGCGATCAAGGTCGACGGGCGTCGGGCGTATGACCGGGTCCGTGCGGGGGAGGAGGTCGAGCTCGCCGCCCGCGAGGTGACCGTCTCCCGATTCGACGTGCACGACATCCGCCGCGACGAGGAGGGCATCGAGATCGACGTGATCGTGGACTGCTCCTCCGGGACCTACATCCGCGCCCTCGCCCGCGATCTGGGCAGGGGGCTGGGCGTCGGCGGGTATCTGACCGCGCTGCGCCGCACGCGGGTGGGGCCGTTCGACGTCGCCGAGGCGGGCGGGATCGACGAGCTGGCCGTGCACCCTCGACTGTCCGCTGCGGTCGCGGCGGCTCGCGTCCTCCCACGGCTCGACGTCTCGGCGGACGAGGCGCGCGATCTGCGTCACGGAAAACGCCTGGTCGGGCAGCGGGAGAGGATCCCCGGCGCGCGCGCCGCGGCCATCGACCCTGCAGGATCGCTCGTGGGGATCGTGGAGCCGCGCGGCGCGGACCTGAAGAGCACGATGAACATGCCGGAACCGGGCGGTGTCGCCGCGGCGGAGGGAGAACGCGCATGATCATCGGGTTCACGATCGCCCAGCTCGCGGTGGCGATCGGCGGCGGTCTGCTGTGCCTCGGCCTGGGGTTCGCCGGGCGTCGTCCCAGCGATCTCTCCGTCGGCGCGCTGGCCCTGCTGGAGCTGCTGCTGGTCGCGCAGGTGGTCGTGGCGATCGTCGCGCCGTTCGTCGGCAACCCGCCGCTGGGCAACGCGCTGGAGTACTGGGTGTATCTCGTCTCCGCGGTCCTGCTGCCGATCGGCGGCGTCCTCTGGGCCCTCCTCGAACGCAGCCGCTGGAGCACCGTGATCATGGGCGTGGTCGCCCTGTCCCTCGCCGTCATGATCTGGCGTATGCAGGTGATCTGGACCACGCCGTTCCCCGGGGTCTGACGCCGCGATCCCCCCGGTCAGCGGCGCGGAGGCGCGGATCGCCGATCCTCCCGCACCGTAGGATGGAAGGCGATATGAGCACCGTCTCGACCCGCCCCGACACGCCCCCGACCCGCCGCATGCGCGGCGTCGGACGCGTTCTCGTCATCGTCTACGCCGTGATGGCCCTGGCCTCGACCGGCCGGTCCTTCGTGCAGATCGTGCAGCGGTTCGACGAGGCCCCGCTCGCCTATGCGCTGTCCGCCGCGGCCGCGGTGGTCTACATCGTCGCGACGCTCGCGCTGATCCTCGCCGGGCGCCCCGGCTGGTACACGGTGGCGTGGGTGGCGATCGTCTTCGAGATGACCGGCGTCCTCGTCGTCGGCGCGCTGAGCCTCCTCGTGCCGGAGATCTTCCAGCACCAGACGGTCTGGTCGCAGTTCGGGCTCGGCTACCTCCTCGTGCCGTTGTTCCTCCCGATCCTCGGGATGTGGTGGTTGCGCACGCACCGCCCGTCCGCGCACGCGGGGGAGGAGCGGGCGTGATCGTCTTCCGCGACCCGTCCGAGATCCCGGCGGACTTCGGCCGCACGGTCGTCGCGATCGGGAAGTTCGACGGCGTCCACGCCGGCCATCGCGCCGTCATCGAACGCGCCCGCGCGGACGCGCAGGCGTTGGGGGCGCGGACCGTCGCCGTCACGTTCGACCGCAACCCGCTCAGCATCCTTCGTCCGGATCGCTGCCCCGACAGCCTCGTGACCGTGGAGCGCAAGCTCGAGCTCCTGGCCGAGTGCGGGCTGGACGCGACTCTCGTCCTCACGTTCGACGAGCAGCTCGCGGCGAGGGAGGCCACCGACTTCGTGCAGTCGATCCTCGTCGACGCGCTGCACGCGGCCGTCATCCTCGTGGGCCGCGACTTCCGGTTCGGCCACCGCGGGGCCGGGACGCCGGAACTGTTGCGCGAGCTGGGCGCGGAGTCCGGCTTCACGGTGGACCTCGTCGAGGACGTGTTCCTGGAAGGCTTCGACCGACGGGTGTCGTCCACCTGGATCCGTGAGCTGCTCGCCGCCGGCGACGTGTCGTTGGCGGCCGCCGTCCTCGGTCGTCCGGTGACGGTCCGCGGCGAGGTCGTGCACGGGCTCAAGCGGGGGCGGGAGCTCGGCTTCCCGACCGCCAACCTCGAGCCGGCCCTGGACGCGCTCGCTCCCGCCGACGGGGTCTACGCCGGGTGGCTGGAGGACCGCACCACGGGTCTGCGCCACCCTGCGGCGATCTCCGTCGGCACCAACCCGACGTTCGACGACGTGCCGCAGCGACAGGTCGAGGCGCACGTGCTCGACCAGGACGACCTGGACCTCTACGGACACGACGCGGTGGTCGAGTTCACCCAGCGGCTGCGGGGGATGACCGCCTTCACCGGCATCGAGCAGCTCAAGGAGAGCATCGCCGCGGACGTCGTGCAGGCACGACGACTTCTCCTGGGCGACGCGGGGCGGTGATGCGCTGCGGCGTCGGGGCGTTCCGATGTCGTAGACTTGACCGCGGAGCCTCCGCGGTCCCTGCGCCACGTTTTCCGGTGCATCGATCGGGAGCGTCGGTCCGACGCGGTTCGCGTGTGCGGATCCGTGCGCGAGAGGACTCCGCCGCCCGCACTGTCCTGGCGTGAGCCGCATGCGGGGCATCCGTACGTTCGCCATCCGGCGAAGATGGCATCCACGCTCAGGAGGAGCATGCCGACCACGGCGACCGCCACTCGGCGGAAGAAGACGTCGCGTCGAGACGACGACGCACCCCTCATCCCGATCCTCGCGCGCAAGGTGCGCGAGATCGAGGCCAAGGCACAGCGGGGCAAGCTGGGTCCGACCAATCGGGTGAAGTTCCAGGTCATCGCCTTCCTCGTGCGAGAGGAGCGCGCCCGGGTGAAGGCGCAGGAGGACATCGCCGACGCCGCGCGCGCCGAGCTCCTCAAGCGCCTGGACGGCGTCGCGACGATCCTCGCGAAGACGGCCGCGCGGGACACATCCCTCATCCAGCTGCTGGAAGCCGACCAAGCCACGAGCCCGGTCGCCAAGCGGATGCGGCGCGACTGGCTGCTGGAATCGGGTGCGGAGCTGCCGCCGGAGGAACTCGTCATCACCGACGTGGCTCCGGTCCAGGCACCCGTCGTGCCTGCGGCTCTGGCCGAGCGTCAGGTGACGCCGCCGTCGGTGGAGTCCCGTCTGATGGCCAACCCCTTCCTCGCCCCGGACCTGACGCCGCGACCGACGACGACCCCGCGGCGACGTCTCGACGGCTGGGAGCTGATGGGGCCGCTGTACAAGGCGTTCGAGACCGGTGCCGGAGGGCAGGCGGCCTCCATGGAGCTGCCCCCGGTTCCGGAGTACGACCACATCTCTCCCAAGGGGCTCGAGGTCATGGTCCACCAGGCACGGTTCCTGGAGGCCGTCCGGGCCGGGCACCGCTCCTTCCTCCTCGCCGACGAGCCCGGCCTCGGCAAGACCGCCCAGTCGGTGCTCGCCGCGTCCGTCGCGAACGCCTACCCGCTGCTCGTGGTCGTCCCGAACGTCGTCAAGATGAACTGGGCGCGCGAGGTCGAGCGCTGGACCCCCCGGCGTCGCGCGACGGTCATCCAGGGGGACGGGCAGGACATCGACGCGTTCGCCGACGTCTTCATCGTCAACTACGAGATCCTCGACCGCCACCTGTCCTGGCTCGGAGCGATCGGCCTGCGCGGCATGGTGGTGGACGAGGCGCACTTCATCAAGAACCTCTCGTCCCAGCGGTCGCAGAACGTGCTGGCGCTCGCCTCGCGGGTGCGGGAGACGACGCCCGGGGGCGCGCCCCTGCTCATGGCGCTCACCGGGACGCCGCTCATCAACGACGTCGAGGACTTCGACGCGATCTGGCGCTTCCTCGGCTGGACCACGGGCGACAAGCCCGCCCCGCCGCTCATGGAGAAGCTCGACGAGACCGGGCTGACCCCCGCGGACAAGGCCTTCTACCCGGAAGCGCGCGACGCGGTGATCTCGATGGGGATCGTGCGGCGCAAGAAGATCGACGTCGCGGCGGACCTGCCCGACAAGCTCATCGCGGACCTTCCCGTCCAGCTCGACGACGAGTACGGCCGCAGCATCCGCGAGGCGGAGCGCGAGCTGGGCGAGCGGCTCGCGGCGCGCTACCGCCGCATCCTCGAGGCGCGCGGCGAGCGGGGCACGGGCGGCACCCTCGAAGCGGGGGAGATCGACGACGACATCGTGCGCCTGGTCGCTCAGAACGAGCTCGAGGAATCGAAGGCCGCGGGCACCGGCGGGGACAACGTCTTCACGATGGTGCGCCGGATCGGCCAGGCGAAGGCTCTGCTGGCCGCCGACTACGCGGCCCAGCTGCAGCGGTCCGTCGGCAAGGTCGTGTTCTTCGCGAAGCACATCGACGTCATGGACCAGGCCGAGGCGCACTTCGCCGCCGCAGGCATCCGGGCCGTCTCGATCCGCGGCGACCAGTCGACGCCCGCCCGCCAGCAGGCGATCGACGACTTCAACGCCGATCCGGAGGTGGGGATCGCGGTGTGCTCGCTGACCGCCGCGGGCGTCGGCGTCAACCTCCAGGCCGCGTCCAACGTGGTGCTCGCCGAGCTCAGCTGGACGGCCGCGGAGCAGACGCAGGCGATCGACCGCGTGCACCGCATCGGTCAGGACGAGCCGGTCACCGCATGGCGCATCCTCGCGGCGCACACGATCGACACGAAGATCGCGGAGCTCATCGATCAGAAGCAGGGCCTGGCGGCCCGCGCGCTCGACGGCGAGGCCGTGGACGAGGCGGCGAGCGAGTCCGTGCAGCTGGCAGCCCTCATGCATCTCGTCCGGGAGGCCCTCGGCGGCGAGTGACGGCATCCGGCATCGGAAGGCCTCGGCACCTCGTGCCGGGGCCTTCCGGTCGTTTCGGCTCAAGAAGTCACATTCCTTCCCGTCATTTCGGTCCGTGAGCGGCCAACCACGGCAAGAACGGGAGAATCGCGGAGAAGCGGCGTCAAGAAGTCCGGTTTTCGGCACCGTCGAATGGCGCCGGCTGGCCCGCGACGCTAGGGTCGGGAGAGGCAACGGCGCCGATCCCCCCACCCGAACACCCGAAGGCGGCAGCATGAAGATCGGCATCCTCACCAGCGGCGGCGACTGCCCCGGCCTGAACGCGGTCATCCGCGGCATCGTGCTCAAGGGGACGACCACCTACGACCTGGAGTTCGTCGGCATCCGCGACGGATGGCGCGGAGTGGTCGACGGCGATGTCTTCCCGCTGACCCGGCACGAGGTGAAGGGGCTCTCCAAGGTGGGCGGCACGATCCTCGGCACGAGCCGCACGAACCCGTACGACGGTGAGCGCGGCGGCCCCGAGAACATCTCGCGCACGCTCGCGAAGCACGGCATCGACGGCATCGTCGCGATCGGCGGAGAGGGCACGCTCGCCGCGGCGAACCGCCTCTCCGGCGACGGCATCCAGGTGCTCGGCGTGCCGAAGACGATCGACAACGACCTGCGCGCGACGGACTACTCCTTCGGATTCGACACTGCGGTGAACATCGCCACGGATGCGATGGATCGCCTCCGTACCACGGGGGACTCCCACCAGCGGTGCATGGTCGCGGAGGTGATGGGCCGTCACGTCGGGTGGATCGCCCTGCACGCGGGCATGGCTGCCGGGGCGCACGTGATCTGCATCCCCGAGGTGCCGATGTCCATGGAGGAGATCTGCGCCCTCGTCACCAGCGCGCAGGACCGCGGCCGGGCGCCGCTCGTCGTCGTGTCCGAAGGCTTCACGCTGAAGGGCATGGAGCACGCCTACAGCGACAAGGGCCTGGACGCGTTCAACCGTCCGCGTCTGGGCGGGATCAGCGAGATCCTCGCGCCGGAGATCGAGCGGATCACCGGGATCGAGACGCGTTCCACGGTGCTCGGGCACATCCAGCGCGGGGGATCGCCCTCGGCCTTCGACCGGGTCCTGGCGACCCGGCTGGGCCTGCACGCGGCCGACGCCATCGTCGATGAGGCGTGGGGTCAGATGGTCGCGCTGCGCGGGACGGACATCGTCCGCGTGCCGTTCGCCGAGGCCCTCGGCGAGCTCAACACCGTGCCCCTGAGCCGCTACGAGGAGGCCGCCGCCCTCTTCGGCTGACCCTGGTTCCGTCCCGCCGTCTCCCGGCCTCGATTCAGGCAAACGCGCGGGATCAGGCGACGACGGCGTTCACCCGCCTGTTCTCGCGCGTCTGCCTGTTCTGGCGTGGGGCGCTGGCCACGGCGCGGGCTCAGGCAGTCGCGCGGGGTCAGGCGGTGTTGTCGCGTGACTGCCTGGTCTGGCGCGACTGCCTGTTCTGGCGTGGGGCGCTGGCCACGGCGTGGGGTCAGGCGGTCACGTGGGGTCTAGGCGGTGTTGTCGCGTGGATGCCTGTTGTCGCGCGTCTGCCTGTTCTCGCGCGTCTGCCTGATCTCGTGGGATCAGGCGCGGTGAAGGCCCTGCGCGATCGCGGTGAGCACCGTCGCCTGCACCTCGTGTCCGCGGTGCTGCACCTGGTGCGGATCGAAGCGCAGCACGGTGTAGCCCCTGAGCGCCAGCCGTGCGTCGGCACGGATGTCCCGACGACGTTCTCGCGCCGTGCTGTGGTGGGCGAAGCCGTCGACCTGGATGCCCAGTCGCTCGCCGATCAGCCCGTCCAGCGGGTGGCCATCGATCCAGACCTGTTGCCGGACGGCCACTCCGACCTCGCGCATCAGGGCGACGAACGAGGACTCGGGGCCGGAATCGGACCGCGAGCCGACGAGTCCTGCGAGATCCGCGGCGGCACGCGTTCGCCACCTGACCCGCTCCAGGACGTCGACGTCGACTCGGTCGCGCCGGATCGCGGACTCCCAGATCGCCAAGGCATCCTCACGGGGAAGACACGACGCGACGTGGAAGAGGACGTTCAGGATCGGCTCTTCATGGGCGCGCGGAGGCACCGGGACAGGTCCTTGCGCGCAATGCACGCGCAGTCCGGACGGGTCGAACCGGGAAGCCGTGCGCGGAAGCGCGACGTGCACGTCGTGCGACGCCACATCCCACAGCCCGAGGAGCGAGGCAGCGGTGACGCATGTGACGCGTCCGCCGGCGGCCGCCGCGACGACCCGCCGGCCATCGCAGTCCGGGGTCACCAGCCAGGAGCGGCGGACGCGGCGCAACTCGTCGCGAGCCACCGCCTCCCGCACCCGGTGGTCGGTGAACCCGGCGGCGCGCAGCGTCGACGAGTGAACGGCGCCGCCGCGCCGGCGGACCCAGTCGGTGGCAGTTGAGGTCGGCATCCGTCGATCGTCCCGAGCGCGCGTCGTCCTCGGGTCGGCGCGACGTGATCTGTGGAGGAACGGCGGCAACCCGCGGCCGTGCAGGGCGAAGGGGAGGGACGCGGGATCAGGCGAACGCGCGGATTCAGGCAGGGCGCGCCCATGGATGCCTGAATCCGCGCGATCGCCTGAATCGGCGTTCGAGGCCTGGGGCGCACTTCACGCCGTTCGCCGCCCCGCGGGGCGGATCACCGGGCGCGAGGCGCGCGCCGCCGGAGGCGCCGCATCCCGCGGGTCAGGCGACGCCGAGGCGGTCGAGGATCCAGGCCAGCTCGAACGCGCGCTCGCGCCAGGCGTTGTAGCGCCCGCTGACGCCGCCGTGGCCGGCGACCATCTCGCACTTGAGCAGCGCGTCCGTCGCTCCGGCGTCGCGCAGTCGCGCCACCCACTTCACCGGCTCGACGTAGAGCACCCGCGTGTCGTTCAACGACGTCACGGCGAGGATGGGCGGGTAGACGACCCCGTCGCGCACGTTCTCGTACGGCGTGTACGACTTCATGTACGCGTACACCTCCGGATCGTGCAGCGGATCGCCCCACTCGTCCCACTCGATCACGGTCAGCGGCAGGGACGGGTCGAGGATCGTGGTCAGCGCGTCGACGAAGGGGACAGAGGCGAGGATCCCCCCGAACAGCTCCGGCGCGAGGTTCGCCACCGCGCCCATCAGCAGACCGCCGGCGCTGCCGCCCTCGGCGACCAGGCGGCCGGGCGAGGTGATGCCGGCGTCGACGAGGTGACGCGCGACCACGACGAAGTCCGTGAACGTGTTGCGCTTGTTGCCGAGCTTGCCGTCCTCGTACCACTGGCGGCCGAGCTCGCCCCCGCCCCGCACGTGCGCCACGGCGAACACCACGCCACGGTCGAGCTCGGACAGGCGCATGGCGGAGAAGCCCGGGTCGATCGAGTGCTCGTACGAGCCGTAGCCGTAGAGGTGGACGGGACGGTCGCCGACCGCGTCCGGACCGACAGGGGATCCGGCCGAGCGCTTCCAGACGAGGGAGATCGGCACGCGGGTCCCATCCTCGGCGGTCGCCCAGTCGCGGGCCTGGGCGTACTCGGCCGGGTCGTAGCCGCCGAGGACCGGCTGGCGCTTGCGGAGGTGGAGCTCACGCGTGGCGAGGTCGAGGTCGTACACCGTGGAGGGGGTGACGAAGGACGAGTACCCGAGGCGCAGCGTCGGCGCGGCCCACTCCGGGTTGCCGCCGAGCCCCGCCGAGTACAGCGGCTCGGCGAACTCGAGCTCGTCCAGCGCACCGCTGCCGACGTCCAGCAGCGCGATGCGGCTGGTCCCCTCGCGGCGGTACTCCACCGCCGTCACGTCGCGGAAGCAATCGACGTCCTCCAGCCGGCGACCCGGGGTGTGCGGGATGAGCACCCGTCGCGCGCCCTGAGGGTCGTCGGGGGAGACGGCGACGAGCTCGAAGTCCAGCGCGCCGTCGTTGTGCAGCACGAGCAGCTCGTCCCGTCCGTCGACGACGGCGTGGTCGATCGAGTACTCGACGCCCTCGCGCCGCGGCCAGACCACCCGCGGGGCAGCGGTGAGGTCGTCCACGTCCAGGAGGTATTCCTCGCTGGTGATGTTGGAACCGAGCCCGATGACGAGGAAGCGGCGGCTGCGCGTGATGCCCGCACCCAGCCAGAAGCGCTCGTCCGGCTCGTGGAACAGGCGCACGTCCTCGGTCACGTCCGTTCCGATCCGGTGCAGCCACAGGGTGTCCGGGCGCCAGGAGTCGTCCACGGTCGTGTAGACGATGCCGGTGCCGTCGGGCGTGAAGAACGCCCCGGACGTACCGGGGATCTCGTCCGCCAGCCTCTCGCCCGAGACGAGGTCGCGCACCCGGACGGTGTAGCGCTCGTCTCCCTCGAAGTCCGTGGACCAGAGCAGGCGCGTGGCGTCGTCCGAGACGTCGAAGGCGCCGAGGGAGAAGAAGTCGTGCCCTTCGGCCTCCGCGTTGCCGTCGAGCAGGATCTCCTCACCGGGCACGGGGATCTGCGGGTCCAGCACGGGCGGGACCCAGTCGCCGTCGTCCGCGATCCGGGCGCGGCACTGCAGCCCGTACTGCTGGCCTTCGACCGTGCGGCCGTAGTACCACCAGTCGCCGCGACGCGTGGGCACGGACAGATCGGTCTCCTGCACGCGGCCCTTGATCTCGGCGAAGAGGGTCTCGCGCAGCGGTGCGAGGTGCGCGGTGCGCTCTTCGGTGTACGCGTTCTCCGCCTCCAGGTGGGCGATCACCTCCGGATCGTCCTTCGCGCGGAGCCACTCGTACGGGTCCTCGACCACGTCGCCGTGGTGGGTTCGGGTGTGCGCGCGGCGGGCGGCGCGAGGGGGTTCCGGGCGGGTGGCGGCGTCGACGGAGTTCACCCGTCCACGCTATCCGACCGCCGGGCACGCGGGCGCGGGGTCGAGTTGACCGCCGCGGGGCTCGGTGGGATCATTTCCCCGGGCCCGTTAACGGATGCTGAACCCACGGTGAACTCTTCGTTCGTCACGCCGATCTCGTCGGCAACCCTGCAACTGACGCGACTACTCAACGAAAGAGAACGGTGGAAACCGCAGCCCTCATCGTCGTGCTGGTGATCCTGCTGGCACTCTTCTTCGACTTCACCAACGGGTTCCACGACACCGCGAATGCGATGGCCACCCCGATCGCGACGGGGGCGCTCAAGCCGAAGACGGCCGTCCTGCTCGCGGCGTGTCTGAACCTCGTCGGTGCGTTCCTCTCCACCGAGGTCTCGCAGACCGTGTCGCACGGGATCATCAACGAGGAGAGCATCAGCGGGCAGGCGGAGATCTTCCTGCCGATGATCTTCGCCGGGCTCATCGGCGCGATCACCTGGAACATGCTCACCTGGCTGCTGGGTCTGCCGTCCAGTTCGTCGCATGCTCTGTTCGGCGGGCTCATCGGCGCGACCGTGGTGGGTGTCGGGTTCGCCGGCATCAACTTCGGCGCGGTGCTGTCCAAGGTGATCCTCCCGGCACTGATCGCGCCGGTCACGGCCGGGCTGATCGCCTTCGCCGCGACGAAGGTCGCCTACGGGATCACCCGCCGGTACGACGGCAGGCCGGACGGACGCTCCGGCTTCCGCTGGGGGCAGATCTTCACCTCGTCGATGGTGGCGCTCGCGCACGGCACCAACGACGCGCAGAAGACCATGGGCGTGATCACGCTCGCGCTCATCACCGTCGGCTGGCAGAGCTCGTCCCAGGCGGACCCGCACCTCTGGGTGATCGTCGCCTGCGCGGTGACCATCGCCCTCGGCACGTATCTCGGCGGATGGCGCATCATCCGCACGCTCGGCAAGGGGCTGACGGAGGTCAAGCCCGCGCAGGGCTTCGCCGCGGAGAGCTCCACCGCGGCGACGATCCTGGCCTCCAGCGCCTTCGGGTTCGCGCTGTCCACGACACAGGTGGCGTCCGGCTCGGTCATCGGCTCCGGACTCGGGCGCCGTGGCTCGACGGTCCGCTGGGCGACGGCGGGACGCATCGCGATCGGGTGGCTGCTCACCCTTCCCGCGGCCGGGGCGGTCGGCGCGGTCGCGGCCGTCATCGTGGTGTGGCTGGGGACGGCGGGCGTCATCGTGGACGCGATCCTCGCGCTCGTGGTGATCGTCGGTCTCTACCTCCGCTCCCGAAAGAACGCGGTGACGCATGCCAACGCGATGAGCGATGTGGCGGAGTCGGGCCTCGCCGTGGAGCTCCCCGAGAACCCCGGGCCGACCCGGCGGACCACCCGGATCGAGCTCGCACGGGCACAGGCGCGCGCCGAGCGCAAGGCCGCAGAGGCGGAGAAGGCGGCCAAGCGCGCCAAGAAGCTCGAGAAGTCGGTCGGCAAGGGTCCGGAGGTGAAGGCGGCGCGCAAGGCCGCGGAGCGCGCGGCGCGCAAGCTCGCCGAGGCCGAGGTCGCCGCACAGGAGTGGGAGCGGCTCGGCGCGAGCCGCCGGGCCCGCGCGGAGCTGGCCGAATGGGACGGCACGACCGAAGGGGAGGAGAAGCGATGAGCGTCGAGATCGACTGGTCGGCCTTCGTCAGCGTGTTCCTCGCCGCCCTCGTCGGGGCGGTCGCGATCGTCGGCTTCTATGCGCTCGGGCTGCGTCTGCTCGTGCGTGCCGGCAAGGTCCCCGTCGTCACGCCCGCCGAGTTCACGGATGCGATCGCGGTCGTGTCGGAGAAGGAGATCCGTCGCGCGGCGAAGCAGGCGGAGAAGGCGGCGCGCAAGAGCCCGCTGACCGAGGGGCAGAAGCGTCTCGCCCTGGTGGCCGCGTACGTCTGCTTCACGCTGTGCGCGCTCGCCGTGATCGCGGGGATCGTCCTCATCGTCCGCGGGTGACGATAGCCTGACGGCATGTCCACGGGAGAGTCCGCGGCAGTGCGGTTCGGCCGCTACGCCCCTCCGACGCACACCCTGATCCACGTCAGCGATCCCCACCTCCTCGCCGGCGGGGCGCGGCTCGGGGATCGCTTCGACGTCGACGCCACCCTCGCGCGCACGTTGGCCGCGATCGAGCGGGTCGAGGCCCGCCCCGACGCGATCGTCGTGACCGGCGACCTCGCCGACCTGGGCGAGCCGGACGCGTACCGGCGGCTGCGCGCCGCGGTCGAGCCGGTGGCGGAGCGGCTGAACGCGCCGGTGGTCTGGGTGGCGGGGAACCACGACGAGCGGCCGGAGTTCCGCGCGCATCTGCTCGACGCGGAGCCGACGGAGGAGCCGGTCACCGGCGTCTGGGACCTCGGCGGCCTTCGTCTCGTCGCCGTGGACACGAGCGTTCCCGGATGGCACCACGGCGACATCGACCCGGAGCAGCTCGCGTGGCTGGCCGACGTGCTGCGGGAGCCGGCGCCGCACGGCACGCTCCTGGCCATGCACCACCCGCCGGTCCCGAGCCACCTGCCGTTCTTCGACATCCTGGAGCTGCGCCATCAGGAGGAGCTCGCCGCGGTGCTGGCCGGCACCGACGTGCGCGGGATCCTCGCCGGGCACCTGCACTACTCGCTGAGCGGGACGTTCGCCGGAATCCCGGTGAGCGTCGCGTCCGCGACCTGCTACACGATGGACGTCGCCCTGCCGGCGCCGGAGGTCAACGGACGGGACGCGGCGCAGGCGTTCCAGCTCGTGCACGTGCGCCCGGAAACGATCACGCACACCGTCGTGCCGGTCGTCGAGGCGGAGACGGTGGACGCGTTCAGCGCGGAGTGGGTCGCGCGCATGGCGGCGCTGAGCCCCGAGGCGCGGCTGGAGGCGTTCTCGCGGAAGCCGGAGCGCTGAGCGCACGACGATAGACTGGTCGCATCCCCCTTCCTCCCGTTCGTCACCACCCACAAGGATGTGTCCATGGCCGCTGACGCGCCTGCCCTGACCCGCACTGAGACCGACTCCCTCGGCAGCAAGGAGATCCCCGCCGACGCGTACTGGGGGATCCACACGCTCCGTGCGGAGGAGAACTTCCCGATCACGAAGCGCCCGATCTCGGTGTACCCCGACCTGATCCGCGCCCTGGCCATGGTGAAGCAGGCCAGTGCGCGGGCGAACAAGGAGATCGGTGTGCTCGACGCCGATCGCGCGGACCTCATCGACGCCGCCGCGCAGCGCGTCATCGACGGCGAGTTCCACGACCAGTTCGTGGTCGGCGTGATCCAGGGCGGCGCGGGGACGTCGACCAACATGAACGCCAACGAGGTGATCACCAACATCGCCCTCGAGATGGCCGGCCGGGAGAAGGGCGACTACGACTTCCTGTCGCCCATCGACCACACCAACCGCAGCCAGTCGACGAACGACGTGTACCCGACGGCCGTCAAGATCGGGCTCTCCCTCAACCTCGTGGCGCTGCTGGACGAGCTCGACCTGCTGCGCCGCTCCTTCCTCTCGAAGGCCGCCGAGTTCCACGACGTGCTCAAGGTCGGGCGCACGCAGCTCCAGGACGCGGTGCCGATGACCCTGGGGCAGGAGTTCCACGGGTTCGCGACGACGCTCGGGTACGACCACACGCGTCTGACCGAGAACGCGTCGCTCCTGTTCGAGATCAACATGGGCGCCACGGCGATCGGCACCGGCATCACCACCCACCCCGCCTATGCGGCCGCGGTGCTGCGCCACCTGCGGGAGATCTCGGGCCTCGACCTGGTGACCGCCGACGACCTCGTCGAGGCGACGAGCGACACCGGCTCCTTCATGTCGTTCTCCGCATCCCTCAAGCGCAACGCGATCAAGCTCTCCAAGATCTGCAACGACCTCCGTCTGCTCTCCTCCGGTCCGCAGGCCGGGCTCGGCGAGATCAACCTCCCGGCGATGCAGGCCGGATCCAGCATCATGCCGGGCAAGGTCAACCCGGTGATCCCCGAGGTCGTGAACCAGGTCGCCTTCGCCGTCGCCGGCGCGGACATGACGGTCACGATGGCGGTCGAGGGCGGTCAGCTCCAGCTGAACGCATTCGAGCCGGTGATCGCGCACTCGATCTTCCAGTCGATCACGTGGATGCGTCAGGCGATGTGGACCCTGCGGGTCAACTGCGTGGACGGCATCACGGCGAACCGGGATCGGCTCGGCGCGATGGTGGGATCGTCGGTCGGGGTCATCACCGCGCTGACGCCCTTCATCGGCTACGCCGCCTCGGCGGCGCTCGCGAAGACCGCCCTGCTCACGCACCGCAGCGTCGCCGACCTCGTGGTCGAGGCCGGTCTGATGTCGCGCGAGGACGTCACGAAGCAGCTCTCGCCCGCCCGCCTGTCGGGGCTGGAGACCGTCACCGCCGCGATCCCGGTCATCGCGGCCGAGGACCTCGCGGACGACTGATCCCCCGAGCACGCAGAACGCCCCGCCGGACTCGGCGGGGCGTTCTGCGTGGAGCGGGTCAGTCCAGGATGCGGCAGTGCGTGGTGAGCTCGCCGATCCCGTCGATCCCCACCGTCACGGTGGAGCGGTCGCGCAGGAAGATCTGCGGGTCCCGCGAGTAGCCGGCGCCGCCCGGGCTGCCGGTCGAGATCAGCGTGCCCGGGAGCAGCGTCAGGGACTGCGACAGATGGGCGATCAAGGTCGCCACGGAACGGACCATCTGCCCGGTCGTCGCGTCCTGGACGGTGTGGCCGTCGACGACCGTCCAGATGTGGAGGTCCTGCGGGTCGGGGATCTCGTCCGCCGTCACCACGACCGGGCCGGTCGGCGTGAACCCGTCGAAGGACTTGCAGCGCGACCACTGCGCCTCCGCGAACTGGATGTCGCGGGCCGTGATGTCGTTGACCACGGTGTAGCCCCACACGTGCGCGAGGGCGTCGTCGGCGCTCACGTCCTTGGCGGCGGTGCCGATGAGCACCCCCAGCTCCGCCTCGTAGTCGACGGACTCGCTCAGCGACCGCGGCCAGGAGGTGGTCTGCTCGTGACCGGTGAGCGAGTTCGGCCACAGTGTGAAGACGGTGGGCGCGGTGTCGGTCTTCAGGCCGAGTTCGCTGGAGTGCGCGGCGTAGTTGAGGCCGACCGCGAGCACGGCCGGCGGCGCGATCACCGCCGAGGCGAACGCGAGCCCCTCCAGCGGAAGACGCTCACCCCCGTACGTGCGCGCGGCGTCGCGCACGGTGCCGAGAAGCGCGGATCCGCCGTCGATCAGCTGCTGCAGCGTCGACGGGGCTCCGGTGAAGAGCGAGGGGACGAGGATCGCCCCCGAATCGTCCAGCACGGCCAGGACCGGGGAAGGAGAGTCGGGGGAACGCAGATGAGCGAACCGCATGCCTCAACGCTACCGGAGGAGCGGCCGGACCCGACGGCGCCGGACCGGGCCGGGGGCGGGACCAGAGGGAGCGTCGGTCGCCGTCTAGGCTCTGAGGCATGACGTACGGCGCACCGCAACACCCTCAGCCTCGGTACGCACCTCCGGCACCCGTCGCGCCGCCGGCGCAGGTGCCGGTCGTGCCCGTGCCCGTTCGCAAGGGGCGGAGCGTCTCGATCTGGCTCTTCGGGATCCTCGCCGTCGTCCTGATCGGCTTGGTCGGCTACTTCGTGACCTTCCTCGGGACGGCCGCGTCGGTCGTGGGGCTGGTCCTCGCCCTCGTGCCGCTCGGGATCGTGCTGTTCGGCGTGCACCTCATCGATCGGTGGGAGCCCGAGCCCAAGGGGGTGATGGCGTTCGCCCTCGCCTGGGGAGCGATCGCGGCGGTGGGCCTGTCGCTGCTGGTCGACCTCGGACTGAGCTTCGTGATCCGCGGCCCGCTGCGCGAGAGCTTCGGAAGCGTGGTGCAGGCCCCGGTCGTGGAGGAGTTCTTCAAGGGGCTCGGCGTCCTGCTGATCTTCGCGGTGGCCCGTCGCGCGTTCGACGGCCCGATCGACGGGGTCGTCTACGGCGCCCTCGTGGGCGCCGGCTTCGCCTTCACCGAGAACATCCAGTACTTCGCCGTGAGCATGATCGAGGGGGACAGCGCCTCGTTGACGATGACGTTCGTGCTCCGCGGTCTGCTCTCGCCCTTCGCGCACGCGATGTTCACGGCCGTGACCGGGTTCGCCATCGGCCTCGCCGCGCGGCGCGGCCGGGCGGCCGGCAGTGTGGTCGGCGCTGCCGCGCTGGGCATGCTGGGCGCCGTCCTGCTGCACGCCCTCTGGAACGGCTCGGCGATGTTCGGCGACTTCTTCGCGCTCTACGCGACCCTGCAGGTGCCGCTGTTCATCGGGTTCATCATCGCGATCATCCTGCTCCGCAGGGAGGAGGAGCGCGTGACCAGGACACGTCTCGACGACTATGCGCGGGCCGGGTGGTTCACCCCGCAGGAGGTCACGATGCTCGCCACGAGGGACGGACGCAAGGCGGCGCTCGCGTGGGCGGCGTCGCTGCGGGAGGACCGTCGTCCCATCATGCGCGGGTTCATCAAGGATGCGACGGCGCTCGCCGCCGTCCGTCAGCGGGCGATCGCGGGGACGGATCCGCTCGCGGCGCAGGACGAGCGGGCGCTTCTGGCCCGGACCGCGGCCGCGAGGGCTGCGCTGCTCGCCTACTGAGCGCGGACAGACTCAGCGCCCGGTGTCGCGGCGATGCCTGCGTATCTCCCGGGCGCTGAGTTGATCTACAGACAGGGTGCACCCGCTCGCCGAGCGATGTCAAGAGGCCTGTGCGCGGGTCCGCTCCGGGAGGCGGACGGACGCGGGGAGAGGATTTCGCCCTCAGCGCACCGACCGCGTTGACCGCTCCGGGCGACCTCGGCTTGGATGGAGACATGACTGAGCGCACCAAGCCCGAGTTCGACGCACCGACGGGACCGGCTCCCACCGAGCTGGTCATCCGCGACATCATCGAGGGGACCGGCGACGAGGCGAAGCCCGGCGACACCGTCACGGTCCACTACGCGGGTGTCGAGTTCGAGTCCGGCGAGGAGTTCGACTCCTCCTGGGGCCGCGGGGAGACCATCCAGTTCCCGCTCCGGGGCCTCATCCAGGGATGGCAGGAGGGCATCCCCGGCATGAAGGTCGGCGGGCGCCGTGAGCTCGTCATCCCGCCGGCTCTCGCCTACGGGCCCGCCGGATCGGGGCACTTCCTCGCCGGCAAGACCCTCATCTTCATCATCGATCTCGTCGCCGTGGGCTGACCGGCCCGACGCCGAGGACCCCGTTCGATCCCTGCGATCGAGCGGGGTCCTTCTGCGTGACGAAGAACTTCCCATGCACGGGAATACATTCACGCGCATGGAAGGTTGCATCACACGTGCCGCGAGCGCGGCGACGACTTCACGAGGAGCAGACACCCATGACGATCGACATCCCCGGCTACCGTGCAGGCACCTGGGTCCTGGACCCCGCCCACAGCGAGGTGACCTTCAGCGTCCGGCACATGATGATCTCGAAGGTGCGCGGCACGTTCGGCGTCAAGAGCGCCACGCTCGTCGCGCCGGAGAACCCGCTCGAGGCCACCGTCGAGGCGAGCGTCGACGTCACCTCGGTGGACACGAACGACGAGAACCGCGACAACCACCTGCGCTCGGCCGACTTCTTCGACGTCGAGAACCACCCGACCATGGAGTTCGTGTCCACGGGCGCGCGCGTCGAGGACGGCGACTTCTTCGTCGACGGCGACCTGACCATCCGCGGCATCACCAAGCCCGTGAGCTTCGCGTTCGACTTCGGCGGCTTCGGCACCGACCCGTACGGCAACTACAAGGCGGGCGCGTCCGCGACCACGGTCATCAACCGCGAGGACTTCGGCCTCACCTGGAACGCCGCTCTCGAGACCGGCGGCGTCCTGGTCGGCAAGGACATCACGATCAACCTGGACCTGCAGGGCGCTCTGCAGCAGGACTGATCTCGTCGGCGAAGGGGTGCGGACGCCAGCGGGCGTCCGCACCCCTTCGTGCGTCTCGTCGCGTCCTCAGGATCGACGTCGCCCCAGCCCGCGCAGACGGTCCTGAGCCATGAGGATCCCCGCGAAGACGATGAGGGCGCCGAGGGGCTCGTTCCAGCTCACGGTCTCGTGGAGGACGAGCACGCCGAGGGTCACGCCGACGACGGGGGTGATGTAGGTGACCGTGGACGCGCGAGTCGGTCCCCACGCTCGCAGGACGTTCTGGTTCCAGACGTACGCGACCCCCGTCCCGAGCACGCCGAGCAGGAGAACGGCGACCACGACGGCGCCGTCGAGACGGACCGGGGTCAGCACCAGCACGGGCGTGAGAACGAGCATCACGGCCGCCGCCAGGCCGATGTTGAGGAACGAGAACACCAGAGCGCTCACGCCGGTGTCGGACAGGAAACGGCGCATGTACGCGAAGCTGAAGCCGTAGCAGGCCGTGGCGCCGAGGATCGCCAGCTGCGCCCCCACGCTCTGGTTCGCATCGAGGCCGCTCCACGGCGCGATGATGACCATGACGCCGAGGATCCCGACGGCGATGCCTGCGATCTGCACAGCCCTGAGGCGCTCCACCCGGAACACCGCCCAGGCCATGATCGCGGTCATGATCGGCGTCGTGGCGTTGTAGATGCTGGACAGGCCCGAGCTCACGTGCTGCTGCGCCCACGCGAAGATGAGGAACGGCACGACGCAGAACGTCACGGCGACCACGGTCAGGTGCAGCCAGACGCCCCGCGCCCGCGGAAGCCGCTCACGACGCAGTGCGACGAAGAGGCCGAGGGCGAGCGCGCCGAGGATCAGGCGGGACCACGCCACCTGCGCGGGGGAGATCCCCTCGAGCGCGACCTTCATGAAGAGGAAGCTCGAGCCCCACACGATCCCGGTGAGGACGAACTGGACCGCGACGGCGGCGGTGCGCGGACGAGCGGGGGCGGTGAGGGGCACGGGGGAACTCTAGCGACGGGGTCGGACGCGCAGCGGCGAGAGGGAATGCCTCGTCCGAAATCCGCCGATGCGTGGCCGGGATCGCGCTGTGCGTCCGGTCAGGGGACCGGATCGAGGGCGTCGTAGGCGCGGAAGCGGGGGCTCGTCCTGGCGAGCACCGCGACCAGCCCGATCACGAGGAACCCGCCGAGCAGGGGAGGGAACCACAGAGTCGTGATCGAGGCCAGGGCGCCGGCGTAGAGGGCTCCCAGGCGGGGTCCTCCGGCGACGACGATGACGAACACGCCCTGGAGCCTCCCGCGCATGGTGTCGGGGACCGCGGCCTGCATCATCGTGTTGCGGTAGATGGAGCTGACGTTGTCGGCGGCGCCGGAGAGCGCGAGGGCGACGCAGGCCGCGACGATCAGACCGACGTTCGGTGTCGACTCGGAGGCCCCCGGGAGCCAGACGCCGAGAAGCAGGATCGCCCCGAACAGCGCGATCGAAGCGCCGTAGGCCTGCACCGCGCGGGCGATGCCGCGGCCGTGCCACCGGTACTGGACCACCCGTCCGGACAGCAGGCTCGATCCGAACGTGCCGAGGGCGACGGCGGCGGTGAGCAGCCCGGTCGTCACCGCGCCGCCGCCCAGGAGCACCGTGCCGAGCGCGGGGAAGAGCGCCAGCGGCTGCCCGAAGGTCATGGCGATGATGTCGAGGATGTACTGCATGCGGATGTTGGACGCCCGCCGGAGGAACCGGGCGCCGTCGACGAGCGAGGCGAGCCCCGGCCGGACGATCTCGCCTTCCGGGCGGAGCGCGGGCAGGGTCCACAGACCGAGGAACATCGAGAGCATCAGCACGACGTCGATCGTGTAGGTCCAGCCGTAGCCGGTGAGCGCGACCAGGAGACCGGCGAGGGCGGGGCCGACCATGACGGTCAGGCCGAAGGAGACGCCGTTCAGCGCCGACGCGGGCGCGAGCATGTCCCGGGGGATCAAACGGGGCACGATGGCCGTCCGGGTGGCCATCCCGACCGAGTTGGCCGCCGAGTTGGTCATGCTCAGCACGTACAGCCACCAGATCGTCTCGGTCCCCGTCCACGTGAGCACGGCCAGCAGGAGCGTGGACGCGAATGTCACGGTGGCCGCGATCAACGCCACCCGACGCCGGTCGAACGCGTCGGCGAGCATCCCGCCGTACAGCCCGGCGAGGATCATCGGGACGAGCCCGGCGACCGCGATCATGGACACGGCGAAGGTGCTGCCGGTGAGGGCGAACACGTGCAGCATCACCGTGACGATCGTCAGCTGTCCGCCGATGCCGCTCAGCGCCGATCCGATCCACATCCGGGCGAAGGCGGGGCTGGCGCGCAGCGGACGAAGGTCGATCAGATGACTCACCATCCGAGGCTATCGGCGTCCCGGACGTGGTCGGCGCGACATCGGGAAGGCTGATAGACTCTGGAGGTTGCCGTTAGATCGGCCGCGGATAAAGAGAGCCCACGCATCAGGCGTCGGGCGCCGCGCAACGGGAGAAAGGGGATCGGTTCTATGGCACTGGATGCAGACGTCAAGAAGGCGATCATCGAAGAGTACGCGACGCACCCCGGTGACACCGGTTCCCCCGAGGTGCAGGTTGCGATGCTGACGCAGCGCATCAAGGACCTCACCGAGCACCTCAAGGAGCACAAGCACGACCACCACTCGCGTCGTGGCCTGTTCCTGCTCGTGGGTCAGCGCCGTCGTCTGCTCGGCTACCTCCAGGACATCGACATCGAGCGCTACCGCTCGCTGATCGAGCGCCTGGGCCTTCGCCGCTAAGCGGAGCAGCCAGCGTTCAATCGCGCAGAACATTCTTGAGAGGGCCGTCCCAGGTGTGGGGCGGCCCTCGTTCTGTGTGCGGGGTGGCGCGGTCAGGCGTCGAGGACGACCAGACCGTCGGCGACGATGCGGCCGTCGTGGATCACCGTGCGGTCGGTGCCCCGATCCATCACGGCGCTCGTCGGCGTCTCCCCGTCCACGAGCAGCAGGTCGGCGCGGTCGCCGGCCGCGGTGCCCGGGCGGTCGTCCACGCCGGTGAGGCGCGGGACTCCGTGCGACATGATGCTCGCGCCGCCCATGCTCGCGATCGCGAGGCACATCTCGATGTGCGCGTCGTGCCGGAAGCCGTTGGTGAAGGCGAGCTGCCACGTGCGATCCAGCAGATCGCAGTTGCCATAGGGGCTCCAGTAGTCGCGCTGGCCGTCCTCGCCGAGTCCGAAGCGGACGCCCGCCTCCACCAGGGGGACGAGGGGGAGCGGGCGGTGCCCCGACGGGGCGACGCTGGTCATGGCGATGTCGAGCTCGGCGAAGGCGTCGATGAGGCGACGACTCGTCGCCTCATCGACGGACCCCAGGTCGTAGGCGTGGGACAGGGTGACCTTGCCCTGCATGCCGAGCGCACGCGTGCGCTCGAGGATCAGCTCGGTGCTGAAGACGCCGAGCTCGCCCGGCTCGTGCAGGTGGACGTCGATCTCCACCTGGTACTTCTCCGCCAGCCTGAACACGATGTCGAGGTGCCGGGCGGGATCGCGATCGAGCTGTGACGGGTCGATCCCGCCCATCACATCGGCTCCCTGCCTCAGCGACTCCTCCAGGACCTCGACCGTGCCGGGCTCCCGGAGGATGCCCGCCTGCGGGAAGGTCATCACCTGCACGTCGGCGCGGGTCGCGAACCTCTCCTTCGCGGCCATGACGGCGTCGAACTTCTCCAGGCGGCAGTCGACGTCGACCTGGGCATAGGTGCGCACGCGCGTCGTCCCCCGGGCGATCATCCGCTCCAGCGTGCCGGCGACCCGCGTGGGGAGGTCCACCTCGGCGTCGCGCCAGTTCTCGCGGTCGTTCATCATCATCCCCCACACGCCGGGTCTGCCGGTGTGCGGACGGAACGGGAGCCCGATCCTGGTCGAGTCCAGATGGACGTGCACGTCGCTGAAGGACGGCAGGAGCAGGCGCCCGCGGCCGTCGACCTCCTCGGCGTCGATCGGGCGGGTCTCGTCATGCGGCACCACGTCGGCGATCCGGTCGCCGTCGAGGCGGACATCGGAGGCGGAACCGCCCCACGGACGGACGTTGCGGATGATCATGCGGCCCTCTTTCGATCGATCGTCAAATGGTATACCAAATCGACCGGAAGGCGTGTTCGTTCAGGCGACGGGCGGAGGAGCGGCCTCCTGGAGCCGGAGGGCCTTGAGGGCGAGATGCAGGCTCGTCCGCAGATCGCCGTCCCGGAGCGGATGCCCGAGCAGGGCTTCGAGGCGTCCCCACCGGTAGTAGATCGTGGCCCGGTGGGTGGCGAGCGCACGCGCGGTCGCCGACGCGTCGCCGGCGAGGTCGAGGAACGTCTCCGCGGTGCGACGGAGGGGAGCGGGGACGGCGGCCAGCCCGCGCAGGGCCTCGAATGACTCCCAGAAACGCGGGGTGGCCCTCTCGAGAAGCAGCGCGGCACCGACCACGCCGAGCCGCGGCCAGTGTGCGATCCCGCGCAGTTCCGTGAACGTCGCGGCTGCGCGGGCCGCGTCCCGGGCCTCGCGGAGAGCCGGGCGCAGGTCGCCGCCCCAGGCGACGGGCGCGGATGCGCCCAGCGGCGGGCCGGCCTGCCCGGAGGACATGATGTCCAAGGCCCCGCGAACCAGTTCGGCGGTCTGCGCCCCATCGCTCAAGACAGCCCAGACGGCCGTGTGCGCGGCGTCCTCCAGCAGGAGGACGCCGTCCCGGCCATGACTGCGTGCGACCACGCCTCCGGTGAGCGCGGGAGTCGTGGGATGCGCGACGACGAGCGTCGTCTCCGCGCCGGTGCGCCCCGTCGTCGTGCCGAGTTCCTGCCAGGCCTCGTCCCCGCGCCCGCCCTCGCCGAGGAGGCCGCGCAGGGTCGCCGCGGCACGGTGGCGGCGCGTCAGCTCCGTGCGCGCGGTGGGGCGCTGGTGGAAGTCCAGAAGGCCGGCGAGCTCGGTAGCGGCCTCCGCCAGGCGGGGGTCGTGGATCAGTGTCTGCTCCGGATCGCTGATCCAGACCGACCCGAGGAAACGACCGGCGGAATGCAGAGGAACGACGACGCGCGGCAGCATCTGCAGCCCGTCGGGAACCGGCGCCGGGAACGGCGTGTGACGCTCCGCGAGACGCAGGGACGGCATCAGTGCACGGATCTCCGCGACCGGGGTGCGGGTGAGGATCGACTCGCGGCGGACGTCGTCGACCTCGCCGTGGTGCGAGCTGTGCACGACCAGCTCGTCGTGGACGTCGAACAGCGCGAGCGGGGCGGCGAGGCTCGCGGACCACCGCTCGATGCCCGACTGCAGCTCGGACGGCATGGGGTCCCTTCTTGCGACGATTGTCGAAATCGGGCGTCCGGGGTCTCGGCGTCTGTCGATTCCTCGGCCGGCGGACGGTCTGGAACTCTGAGGGAATGGCTTCCCCGACATCCTCCCAGCAACCCCGCCGTCTCGCAGAGCTGCGCGTCGACGAGATCGCGGACTACCTGACCACCCGAGACACGGCGATCATCCCCGTCGGCGCAACGGAGCAGCACGGACGCCACCTCCCGCTCGGCGTGGACGCGATGACCGCGATCGCCGTGGCCGAGGACGCCGCCGCGCAGACCGGCGTGATCGTGACCCCGCCCGTGTGGTTCGGCTGGTCGCCGCACCACATGGGGTTCGCCGGCACGGTGACGCTGCGTCCGGAGACGCTCACGCACCTGATCGAGGACCTCGGTTCGTCCCTGCTGCACCACGGGTTCCGCCGCATCATCGTCGTCAACGGGCACCGTCTCGCCAACCTGCCGCCCCTCGCGATCGCCGCCACGCGACTGCGCGCCGACACCGGAGCGGCCGTGGTGGTCGCCGACCTGGCCCACCTCGCCCAGCCCGAGTACGCGCACTGGGCGCAGACCGTGGGGACCTTCATCGGCCACGCGGACGGCTACGAGACCGGACACATGCTGCACCTGCATCCCGACCTCGTCGACGCGAGCGCCGTGCCGGAGGATGCCGCTCCCGCGCACCCGCAATCCCTGCGGACGATCGATCCGAGCATCGCCTCGACCCGCGCGGCGTGGTGGCCGTCGACCGAGGCCGAGCTCGTCGCGAGCGGCGACGGCAGCAGCGGGCGGCCGTCCTGGGGCGACGCCGAGCGCGGGGAGACCCTGCACCGCGCGATGGTCCGGGACCTGGTCGAGCTGATCGGACAGGTGGAGGGGTTCGCCGTCGAGGTGCGCCGACCGGAGGCGCCGCGATGAGCGCCGTGTCCTCGCCGCCGTCCGTCTCGCGGGGCCGGCGTGCGCGGGTCGCGGCCGCGAGCATGTTCGGCACGGTCATGGAGTGGTACGACTTCCTCCTCTTCGGCCTTGCCGCATCGATCGTCTTCGACAGACTGTTCTTCCCGAGCTTCGACCCGGTCACGGGAACCCTGCTTTCGCTGGCGACCTTCGCGGTCGGCTTCGTCGCTCGTCCGTTCGGCGGGATCCTGTTCGGGTCGATCGGGGACCGATATGGGCGCAAGCCGGTGCTCTTCTGGACGATGGCGATCATGGGCACCGCGACGGCGCTCATCGGCGTGCTGCCCACCTACGAGGCCATCGGGGTGCTCGCGCCGATCCTCCTCGTGCTGCTGCGGCTGCTGCAGGGGCTCGGCGCCGGCGGCGAGCTCGGCGGCGCCGTGCTCATGCTCGCCGAGTACTCGGACGACCGACGCCGCGGCCTGACCGCCAGTCTCGCCCAGGCGGGCGCTCCGCTGGGGAACCTCCTGGCGACGGGTGTGCTGGCGGTCTTCGCGGGGGTGCTCCCCGAGGACGCGTTCCTGGCCTGGGGCTGGCGGGTGCCCTTCCTCCTCGGCGGGGTCATCGTGCTGGTCGGCCTCTACATCCGGATGAGCATCGCGGAGAGCCCGCAGTTCGCCAAGGTCGCGGCGTCGACCGAGGGGATCGAGCCTCGCCCGGTGCGGACGCTCGTCCGCGACTACCCGAAGCCGCTCCTGCTCGCGCTGGGCGCACGATTCGGGCCGGACGTGGTCGTGTACGTGTTCCTCACCTTCGTCATCACCTATCTCGTCAAGGTGGTCGGGTTCGAGCGCAACGAAGCACTGCTGTGCGTCGCCGTCGGCTCGGTGGCCTGGCTCGTCGGGATCCCCTTGGCGGGGCACCTCTCGGACCGCTTCGGACGAAAGCCGCTCTACGTCGCCGGGTGTCTCGCGACGCTCGTCTGGGCGTTCGCCTTCTTCCCCCTCCTGAACCTCGGCACCATCCCGCTGGCCTCCCTGGCCGTGGCGGTCGGGCTGTTCTGCCACGGCCTCATGTTCGGCCCGCAGGCGAGCTACCTCGCCGAGCTCTTCCCGACCCCGATCCGCTCGACCGGCATCTCGGTCGGATACCAGCTCTCAGGGATCTACGGCGGAAGCCTCGCCCCCGTGATCTCGCTGGCGCTGCTCGACGCCTTCGACAGCTGGGTGCCGATCGCGATCTACATGGGCGTCACCATTGTGATCACGCTCATCGCGCTCGGTCTCAGTCCTGACCGGCGCGGGGCGAGCCTCGACGAGGTGGACGCGGCGGTCGGCGCCTCTCGCTGATGACCGCGGCGGAGACGGATCAGGCCCGGCTGGCGACGAGGTCCGCGTGATGGATCGCGGCGACGTCCGGGTGGGCGCGCAGACGCGACTTCAGCGCGTTCTCCCCGTAGAGGCTGTGGATCGGGTTCGTCGGGTCCTCCGTGACCCCGCGCGCCTGAGCGGCGAGATCGGCGGGCAGGTCGATGATCGGCAGGCGCCGATCCAGCGCGGGGTTGAAGAAGAAGGGGATCGAGATCCGCTCGTCGGGGGCCCGCGGCGACACGACCCGGTGGTTCGTGGCCTTCAGGTAGCCGCCGGTGGCGTACTCGAGGAGCTCCCCGATGTTGACGACGAACGCGCCGTCGACCGGCGGGGCGTCCACCCATGATCCGTCGCGTTCCACCTGCAGGCCGCCCTTGCCCGGCTCCACCCACAGGAGCGTGAGCACGCCCGAGTCCTTGTGTGCGCCGACCCCCTGCTGGGGCTCCGGCTCGTGCGTGCCGGGATAGCGCACGATCTTGATCAGCGTCGAGGGCTCGCCGAAGTTCTCCTCGAAGTACGACTCCTCGGCGCCCAGGGCGAGCGCCCAGGCGCGCAGGAGCTTCCGGGCCACGCCGGAGAGGTGCGCGTGCCACTCCTCGACGACCTCGCGGAGCTCGGGCTGGGCCGCCGGCCAGAGGTTCGGGCCGATCAGCCGGTTGAACGCCGGTCCGTCCTCGACCGCCGGACGCTCCGGGCCGATGTCGATCTGCTCCCGCCAGTCGATCTCGCCCTGGGTGCGCTCGCCTCCGATGCGGGTGTAGCCGCGGAAGTGAGGGCTCCGCACGTTCTCGATCGCGAGCTTGTCCTGCTCCGGCAGGGCGAAGAAGTCCTTCGCCGCGCGGTGCAGGCGGCGTTCGAGCTCGGCGGGCACGCCCGTGCCGGTGAGGTAGAAGAACCCGACGTCGTGGGTCGCCGCGCGCAGGTCGTCGCGGAATCCGGCGGCCGCCTCCGGGCCGTCGTCGAGCCGGGACAGGTCGAGGATGGGGAGGGTCAGATCG
The DNA here is from genome assembly GCF_021172025.1 of Microbacterium resistens. Taxonomy (NCBI): domain Bacteria; kingdom Bacillati; phylum Actinomycetota; class Actinomycetes; order Micrococcales; family Microbacteriaceae; genus Microbacterium; species Microbacterium resistens. Next base: position 1,431,761 of record NZ_CP082781.1, on the reverse strand, counting down.
GTCATGCGTCGAGGCTAGGACGGCCGTCGCGCGGCCGACGGAATGTTGCCGAGGATTACCGCGGGGCGGTCTCTGTGGAGTGTCCCCGCCGAGACCCCCTCTGCACCCCGAGACCCCCTCACCTCCGAGGGGGTTTCGACGTGCAGAGGGGGTCTCGGCAGCGTGCACGCGACCGAGGGGAGGAGATGTACACTTTCTGAGGTTTGCCTAACCTGATCTCTTGAGAAAGTCCCCGCCGTGCTCGCCACGTTCCTGATCGGCCTGCGTGAAGGCCTCGAAGCCGCCCTCGTCGTCGGTATCCTCGTCGCGTATCTCCGCCGTCTCGGCCGGACGGACGTCCTTCCCCGGCTCTGGACCGGTGTCGCCGCGGCGATCGTGCTCGCGCTCGGGATCGGGGCCGTGCTGACGTTCGGCGCGTACGCCCTCACCTTCCAGGCGCAGGAGATCATCGGCGGGACGCTGTCGCTGGTCGCCGTCGGCATGGTCACGTGGATGATCTTCTGGATGCAGAAGGCCGGGCGGACCATGAAGTCGAGCCTCCAGGGCGGGATCGACCGCGCGCTGGAATCGGGCACGCTCTGGGCGCTCGTCGTCGTCGGATTCGTGTCCGTGGCCCGCGAGGGGATCGAGACCACCCTCCTTCTGTGGTCGATGGTCCAGTCCTTCGGCGACGCCCCCTCGGCCCTCCTCGGTGCGGTCGGCGGGCTGCTCTGCGCGGTCGCCGTCGGCTGGTTGCTCGCGCGCGGCGCGGTGAGGCTCGATCTCTCGCGCTTCTTCCAGTGGACCGGCGGATTCCTCGTGATCGTCGCCGCGGGTGTCCTCGCCTACGCCGTCATGGACCTCCAGGAGGCGGCAGTCCTTCCGGGGCCGTTCAGCGGCGGCGCGGGCTTCCCGTTCGGGTGGGCGTTCGACGTCTCGACGGCGATCGCCCCGGACGGCCCGATCGCCGTGATCCTCCAGGCGACCGTGGGCTTCATGCCGCGGATGACCTGGCTGCAGGTGCTCGCCTGGGCGGCGTACCTCCTCATCGTCGGCGCGCTGTTCCTCCGAGGACTGCGCCGCTCCCGCCGGCCACGCGCCGGCGCCGTCGCGGTCCCGGGCGCACCGAGCCGTGACGACTCCCTCGCACAGCAAGGAGCAGCATGACCACCTCCCGCCTTCTCCCTCGTCGCGCGCTCGCGCTCGGCGGAGCCGCCGCCATCCTCGGGCTCGTCCTCACCGGCTGCGTCGCCAAGGCCGACGCCACGGCGGCGGACCGGCTCGAGGTGACATCGACCGCCGACGCCTGCACCGTCTCCGCGAGCACGGCCAAGAGCGGAACCCTCGCCTTCGAGGTGACGAACGAGGGCGAGCAGGTCACCGAGTTCTACCTCCTCGCCGAGGACGGGCTGCGGATCGTGGGCGAGGTGGAGAACATCGCGCCCGGGGCCTCCCGCAGCCTCACCGTCGTCGCGCAGCCCGGCGACTACGTCACGGTCTGCAAGCCCGGCATGATCGGCGACGGCGTCGGTCGCGCCGGGTTCTCGGTCACCGGGGAGGCCGTCGCGCTCACCGGTGAGGACGCGGAGCAGAAGCAGCAGGCCGTGGACCTCTACGCGGCGTTCGTGAAGGACCAGGTCGGCCGGCTCGTCCCCGCGGTGGAGAGCTTCGTCACCGCGTACCAGTCCGGTGACGACGACGCCGCCCGCGCGCAGTTCCCGCAGGTCCGCGCGTTCTACGAGCGGATCGAGCCGGTCGCCGAGGCGCTCGGCGACCTCGACCCTCGGATCGACTACCGCGAGGTCGACGCGGTCGCGGAGGGGCTGGAGTGGACGGGCTTCCACCGCATCGAGAAGGACCTGTGGGTTCCCGCGCCGGGCGCGCTGAACGCGGACGGGGAGACTCCCGCGGACAAGGACTGGACGCCGTCGACGACGACCCAGCGCGGAGAGTTCGGGGATCTGCTCCTCGCCGACGTGCAGGAGCTCTACGACTACGTCCACTCGGACGAGTTCACCGAGGCCCTGGACGCGCAGGGCATCGCGGGCATCTCGAACGGCGCCATCGCGCTGCTGGACGAGGTGGCGACCGGCAAGATCTCCGGCGAGGAGGACTGGTGGTCGGGCACCGACCTGTACGACTTCGCCGCGAACGTCGAAGGGTCCAAGATGGCGTTCTCGCTCGTGCAGGACTTCGCCGCCGCGCAGGGCGAGGACGGCACCGCGCTCGTGAAGGACATCCAGGCCGGGTACGCCGACCTGGAGGCCTCGCTCGCCGCGCACGGATCCCTGACGGACGGGTTCCCGGCCTACTCGACACTCACCGACGACGACAAGCGCGAGTTCACCGACCTGCTCAACGCGCTCGCCGAGCCGCTGTCGAAGCTCACGACCACGGTGCTCGACTGACGTGACCGCGCGGAACGAACCCGGGGCGGTGAGCGGGGAGGACGGGACCGACGCGGTCGAGTCCGACGTCGCGACCCCGCCGCGGCCGCGCGGCCTGAGCCGGCGGGGGCTGCTGGGCCTCGCCCTCGGTTCGGGGGTGGCCGGGCTCGCCGTCGGCGGGGGAGCGGTCGCCGCGATCGGGGCGGTCCGGGCGGACGGGGAATCCGGATCCGCGCAGGCGCATGCCTTCTTCGGCGCCCATCAGGCGGGGATCACGACCCCGGTCCAGGACCACCTGCACTTCGCGTCCTTCGACATGATGCCGAGGGCCGATCGCGACGACCTCATCGCCCTGCTCCAGGACTGGAGCTATGCGGCATCCCGGATGACCCAGGGACTGGAGGTGAGCGCGACCGGGGCGGTCGGCGGGTCTCCCGAGGCGCCGCCGGACGACACGGGGGAGGCGCAGGGCCTGCCCGCGTCGCACCTCACGATCACGATCGGCTTCGGTCCGACGCTCTTCGAGAACGAGGAGGGCGACCGGTTCGGGATCGCGGACCGGCGGCCGGCGGAGCTTCAGCGCCTGCCGGCGTTCCTCGGCGACGATCTCGATCCGGCGCGTTCCGACGGCGACCTCTGCATCCAGGCCTGCGCCGACGATCCCCAGGTGGCCGTCCACGCGATCCGCAATCTCAGCCGCATCGCGTTCGGGCGCGCCCGGCTGCGCTGGTCCCAGCTCGGCTTCGGGAAGACCTCCCGCACGAGCAGCGATCAGGCGACGCCGCGGAACCTCTTCGGGTTCAAGGACGGCACCGCCAACATCCTCGCGGACGACCGAGCGGCGCTCGAGGCCCACGTCTGGGTCGGCCGGGAGGACGAGCCGTCGTGGATGGTCGGAGGGTCGTACCTCGTCGCCCGCCGGATCGCGATGCTCATCGAGACGTGGGATCGCGTCCGCCTGGCCGAGCAGGACCGGATCATCGGCCGGGAGAAGGGGAGCGGGGCGCCGTTGTCCGGCGGCGACGAGTTCACCGCGCCGTCGTTCGCGACGGCGGCCATCGACGCCGACGCGCACGTGAGCCTCGCCCACCCGACGCGCAACGACGGCATCCGGATCCTCCGCCGCGGCTACAACTACGTCGACGGGAACAACGAGCTGGGCAGACTCGACGCCGGTCTGTTCTTCCTCTCCTATCAGCGCTCGCCCGCGCAGTTCGTCTCGCTCCAGCGCCGGCTGTCCACGGATCTGTTGAACGAGTACATCCGCCACGTGGGATCCGGCATCTGGGCGATCCCCGCCGGGCCGGACGAAGGCTCCTTCGTCGGCGCGGCCCTCTTCGCCTAGTCGGCGGGTTCGCTCCGCCGCGGGGCGGGAACGGCGGGCGGAGACGCGCTCGGGCCGCTCTTATCGGTCTCCGGATCGGAACGCCGCGAACCGGTCGGGTCGTTGCGATGCCCCTCCTTGGCGGCGAGGGCGCGGTCGGCGAACAGCCACGAGGGACGCGGCTCCACGAGCGGCCGGAGCACCGACCGCACCGGTGCGGTCGAGAGGGCGAAGGCGACGGCGATCGAGAGCAGCACCACCAGCGGAAGCCAGATCCACGTCGGCTCCAGCTCGCGCAGCACCCCGGACTCGCGGAACGGGTACAGCACGAAGGAGTGCAGCAGGTAGACGTACATCGTGTACTGGCCGAAGTGCGTGACCCGGGTCTGGCGCCGAGGGATCAGCACGAAGAACGCCGCGCTGGCCACCAGCGCCAGCGCCATGATCACGAGACGGACGCCGCCGGCCCACCACTGCTCTCCGCCGAGGTCCGCGTAGGAGTCCTCGTAGAAGAGCCAGTGCCGCAGATCCATGGCCTGCCACACGTCCACCCACCGCCAGCACGCGAACAGCAGAGCGGCGAGCACGACGGCCGCGACGACGCGCAGCCAGACCGGACGGAACTCGATCATCCGGAGGCGGCGGACCACGTCGTGCTCGCGCAGCCACCAGCCCAGCGCGAAGAACGGCAGCAGCCCGAGAGTCCGGGACAGGGAGAACGTGCTGTCGACGTTCGGGACGTAGCCGGCGCCGATCGAGATCGCGACGGTCCACAGCAGGGGCCAGCGCAGCAGTGCGAGGTAAGGCAGGACGAGGCGGAAGATCCCGAGGGCGAGCAGGAACCACAGCGTCCACGACGGCTGGGTCAGGTTCGGGTCCGCGCGGCCCTCGACGAGCCACTTCGTCAGCCACCACAGCAGTTCGAACACGACGTAGGGGACGAGGATGTCCGTGATCACCCGGGCCATCTGACGGCGCGTGGGGCTTCCCGACTTGGAGAAGTACCCGGAGATGAGGGCGAAGGCCGGCATGTGGAACGCGTAGATCGCGAGGTACAGCGCGAGGGCGATGTCGGAGTCGTACGTCAGGCGCTGGACGGCGTGACCGAGGACCACGAGGACGATGCAGGCGAAGCGCGCGTTGTCCCAGAACGGGACCCGGCGGGAGGCCGCCGCGGCGCGGGGGACCGGGGGTGCGGCCGGCGGCCGCGCTGTGCCGTGCATCCGACGAGCCTAGCGGCCGTCGGGGACGGGGTCTGAGAGCCGTCCGCACGCCGGGAATAATGAGGGGGCCACCGCGTTTCACCAGTTATATTCATCTGAATAGAACTGGATGCCGAGGCATCCCGAGCGGAGAGAACAGTGAACGAGCAGATCGGTACCGTCGACACCAGCGGCATGCAGTTCGGCCTGATGTCGGTGAGCGACATCACCCAGGACCCGGTCAGCGGGAAGACGCCCAGCGAGGCCGAGCGCATCCAGGCGACCCTCACGATCGCCAAGCACGCGGAGGAGGCGGGGCTGGACGTCTTCGCCATCGGCGAGCATCACAACCCGCCGTTCTGGTCCTCCAGCCCGACGACGTTCCTTGCGGCGGTCGCGGCGCAGACGGAGCGGCTCATCGTCTCCACCTCGACGACCCTGATCACGACGAACGATCCGGTGAAGATCGCCGAGGACTACGCCATGCTGCAGCACGTCTCGGGCGGTCGCATGGACCTCATGATGGGCCGGGGCAACACCGGGCCCGTGTACCCGTGGTTCGGACAGGACATCCGTCAGGGCCTTCCGCTCGCGATCGAGAACTACGCGCTCCTGCACAAGCTCTGGCGGGAGGACGTCGTGGACTGGGAGGGGAAGTTCCGCACGCCGTTGCAGGGCTTCACCTCCACCCCGCGTCCGCTGGACGGCGTGGCGCCGTTCGTGTGGCACGGCTCGATCCGCACGCCGGAGATCGCCGAGCAGGCCGCCTACTACGGTGACGGCTTCTTCGCGAACAACATCTTCTGGCCGAAGGAGCACTACCAGCGTCTGATCGAGCTGTACCGCCAGCGGTACGCGCACTACGGCCACGGCACGGCCGAGCAGGCCATCGTCGGACTCGGCGGGCAGGCCTTCATCCGCCCGAACTCGCAGGACGCCGTGAACGAGTTCCGTCCGTACTTCGACAACGCCCCGGTCTACGGACACGGACCGTCGATGGAGGACTTCACCGAGATGACCCCGCTCACCGTGGGGTCGCCTCAGCAGGTGATCGACCGCTACGCCGCCATGCGCGACCACTTCGGCGACTACCAGCGCCAGCTGTTCCTGATGGACCACGCGGGCCTGCCCCTCAAGATCGTCCTGGAGCAGATCGACCTGCTCGGCGGCGAGGTGGTCCCGGTGCTGCGCAAGGAGCTGGCCCAGAACCGGCCGGCGACGGTGCCCGACGCCCCGACGCACGCCGCGCGGGTGAAGGCCGTGTACGGCGACGGCCCGGCGCGCCAGGCGCGCCCGGGAGCGAACCGCGGGGACAACCTCACCGCCGGGTCGCCGTACCAGGACGGCGGAGCGGTTCCGCCGGCCGCGGGGTCGGCGTTCGGCGCCGCCGCCACGAAGGGAGCGAACTGACATGGACGCACGTCGTATCGCCGTCGTCTCGGCGGGGCTGTCGAACCCGTCGTCGACCCGGATGCTCGCCGATCGCCTCGCGGCGGAGACGGCCAAGGCCCTGGCGGAGCGTGACATCGAGGTGTCGGTCGACGTGATCGAGCTGCGCGACCTCGCCCACGACATCACGAACAACCTGCTCACGGGCTTCGCGCCCCCGGCGCTCGAGACGGCGATCAACACCGTCGTCTCCGCCGATGCGGTGATCGCGGTCACGCCGATCTTCTCGACGAGCTACTCGGGGCTGTTCAAGTCGTTCATCGACGTGCTCGACCCCGATGCGCTCACCGGTACCCCGGTGCTCATCGGGGCCAACGCCGGCACCGCCCGGCACTCGCTCGCGATCGACTACGCGATCCGTCCGCTGTTCACCTACCTGCACGCGGAGCCGGTGCCGACGGGCGTGTTCGCCGCCTCCAGCGACTGGGGCGCGAACGCGGACGACGTCGCTCCGTTGAGCTCGCGGGTCGAGCGCGGCGCCCGGGAGCTCGCCGAGGCGATCGCCCGCCGGGAGCCGGCGGGCGGTGCGGATCCGTTCGACCCGGCGACGTACCTCGGCCAGGGGAAGTCCTTCGGGCACTTGCTCGGCGGTCTCGCCGGAGAGTGAGCGGGGCGTACCCGGGTGGTTCGGGGCGCGGGGTGGGGCTGATCGGCCCCACCCCGCGCCCCGATCGTCGGTATCGGACCCCGATCAGCCGATCGCGTCGAGGCTGGTGAGCGTGCCGGACACGGCGTCGGCGAGCTCGCGCCCCTTCACGGCGAAGTGCCGGCTGAAGTAGTCGCTGTGCTCCTGGTGCCCGTGGAAGTGGTGCGGCGTCAGCACCGCTGAGAACACCGGGACGTCCGTGTCGAGCTGCACCCGCATGAGCGCGTCCACGACCGTGGCGGCGACGAAGTCGTGCCGGTAGATCCCGCCGTCCACGACCAGCGCGCTGGTGGCGACGGCGGCATATCGGCCGCTGCGGGCGAGACGCGTCACGTGCAGGGGGATCTCGAAAGCGCCGGGGACGCGGAACACGTCGACGTCGTCGAGACCGAGCTCGCCGAGACGGGCGATGAACGCCGTCACGGCCTCGTCGACGATCTCGGCGTGCCACTGCGCGGCGACGATGGCGATCTTGGACATGAGGGAACCTCTTTCCGTCCTCTCTCATCCGGACTGTGACCGTCGGCCCCGGGTTCGCACCGGGTCGGCGGTCCCCGCCATGGGGACCGTTCGCGGGCTCGCGCGGACAACGCCGCGACACCGCCGGTGGGGATTTCCGCCCCGCCCTGAGGACGGCTACGACGCTACCACCGGCGACCGTGCGATCCTGTCGGCGGCACCATGGCTCAGTGCTCGGCACCAGCCGGTGTCACTCAGTACCAGCCGGTGTTCTCGGAGTGCTGCCACGCACCGCACGGGGAGCCGTAGCGGTCCGCGATGTAGCCGAGTCCCCAGTCCACCTGCGTGCGCCCGTTGGTCCGCCAGTCCGGGCCCGCGCTCGCCATCTTCTCGCCGGGCAGCGCCTGCGGGATGCCGTAGGCGCCGCTGGACGGGTTCATGGCATCGGCGCGCCAGCCGGACTCGCGGTTCCACAGCAGCACCAGGCACTCGAACTGGTCCCCGCCCCACCCCCATCCGGCGAGGGCTCCGCGCGCGTAGTCCTGGGCGCCCTGGGGATCGACGATCACCTCGGGCGGTGCCGGAGCCGGTTCGGGCGCGGGCTCCGGGTCGGGCGCGGGGGCCGGTTCGGGCTCCGGTGCCGGGGCGGGTGCCGGGGCTGGGGCAGGCGCCGGCGCGGGATCGCCTCCGGGCGCCGGGGCCGGAGCGGCAGGGGGCGCCGCCGGCGGCTCGTTCTCGAGCTGCTGGCCGATCCAGTACCGTCGCTCCGTCTCCGCGGTGGTGTCCTTCAGCGCGGCCAGCTGGGCGTAGAGCGTGTCGACGTGTCCCCGGAGTCCGGAGACCGTCGTGGCCTCGGTGTCCGCCGCCTCTGCGGCCTTCTGGGCCGCCCTCTCCGCGTCGGCGGCGAGAGCGGCGCGGGCGCGCTCGGCCTCGGCCGCCTGATCGCGCAGCGTCGAAGCCAGGGCGGCATCGGCCTGCGAGCGACGGGCGAGCGTCGCCCAGGTCTCGTCGAGACGGTCGAGGACGCCGAGGCGGGTGAGGAGCTCATCGGGATCGGCCGCGGTGAACAGCCGCACGGCGGTCGGCGCGGCGGACTCGGCGCGATAGCGACCGGCGGCCAGGGCCCCGGATGCGCTCCGGGTCTCGTCGAGGGCTCGGGCCGCGTCCTCGCTCTGCGCCGCGAGCAACTCGGCGCGCTGGGCCGCGGCGTCGGCCTCGGCGCGTGCGGTCTTCGCGGCGGTGGCCGCGTCGAGGGCGGTCCGCGAGGTAGTGGCGGCCTGCGACTGCGCAGCGCTCAGCGCCGTCTCGATCCGTGTGATCTGCGCCTGGGTCGCCTGCTCGTCGCCGCGGGCGCTCTGCACGTCCTCCCACGTCGGATAGTCCTCGGCGTGCCCGGCCACGGGGGCGGCGACGAGGAGTCCGGCCGCGAGCACGAGCGCGCTCCCCAGGCGCGCCCCGACGGCGCGCGCGTGACGCCCGCGGGCGGTCGATCGTGCAGTGCTCACCCGCTCGACGCTAATCCTCCCGTGCGCGGATCGCCACCCGGGCCGCTCGCCGTCCGCCGGAGACAGAGAGGAGGGAGGACCGGACGGACCGGTCCTCCCTCCTCGCCGACGGTGTCTCAGCCGCTCTTGCGTCGGAACTCGCGCTTCATCTGCGGGGCCGCGGTCGCGTGGACGGCGGAGTCGCCGTCGAGGTGCGCCTCGCCGTTGCGGTGCCGCGCGTTCTTCTTCTCGAGCGCCTCCTTGAACTTGCGCTTCATCTCCTCAGAGGGGACGGCATTGTCTTCGGTACTCATGCGCGCCAGCCTACTGTTCGCCCCGCCGCGGAGGGGAGGGCCGTCGGGCGCGCCGCGCTCCCGTGACGGCGACGTCGATCAGGAGGCCGATCCCGACCGCCAGCGCCACGGACACCACGATCGCCACCAGCGGCCCGCCCGGGACGATCGCGGCGATCGCCGCTCCGATCGCCGCCTGGTAGGCCGCCCACCCTGTCGCCGCGAGGACCACCAGTCCCAGGTACCGCGGCGGGTGGATCCGGGACGCGCCGGCGACGAGGTTGACCGCCAACCGGGCGAAGGGGACGAACCGGGCGGTGAACAGCACCGTGGCGGTCCCTCGATCCAGGCGGCCGCGCGCCCACTCCAGTGCCGCCCGGACCCGGCGCGAGCGCATCCACCGCCACCGCTCGACCCCGACCCCGCGTCCGATGAGATAGCAGGCCACGTCGCCGACGGCGGCGGCTGCCGCAGCGCAGAGGACGACCGCCCACAGCGCGGGCGAGCCGAGCGACACCGCGAGCGCGCCGAGCGCCGTCACCGCGATCTCGCCGGGCACGACGACGAAGAAGGCGTCGCCCACGACCAGCAGCGCCATGAGCGCCAGTCCCCACGGACCGGTGAGCACGGCATCCAATCCCTCGGGAAGCACGGATCCACTGTCGTCGCGCCGGGTGAACGGAAACCAACGGGCGGATAGCCGGTGTCCGGCGCGCATGCATCCGGTGAACACTGGGCGATCCGGCCGGCTTCGCGCGTCCGGGGCGCATCCGCCCCGCCATCCTGGGACCGTGAGAGTAGCGATCGTCACCGAATCCTTCCTCCCGCATATGAACGGCGTGACCGGTTCCGTGCTGCAGATCCTCCGGCATCTGGAGCGCACGGGCCACGAGGCCCACGTGATCGCCCCCGCGGCGCGCGAGATGCCGCGACGGTCCGGACATGCCACGGTCGAGGCGATTCCCAGCATGGCGCTTCCCGGCTATCGCTCCGTCCGCGTCGGGGCCTCCACCACCCTGCGGGTGACCCGCGCGCTGGAGCGGTTCGCTCCCGACGTCGTCCACCTCGCGTCGCCGTTCGCGCTGGGATGGCGGGGCGTGCTGGCGGCGGAGCGGCTCGGCGTGCCCGCCGTCGCCGCCTACCAGACCGATGTCGCGGCGTACACGGCGCGCTACGGGGTGGCTCTCACCACCGCGCTCGCCGAGGCGCACATCGCGCGACTGCACCGCCGGGCGACCCTCACCCTCGCCCCGTCGTCCGAGTCGGCGGATCAGCTCGCGCGGCTGGGCGTGGACCGCGTGCGCCGATGGGGGCGGGGCGTCGACGCCGAGCGCTTCCATCCGTCCCGACGGCGTCCGGCCGCGCACGGGGATATCGTGGTCGGCTACGTCGGTCGCCTCGCCCCGGAGAAGCAGGTCGAGGACCTGCGGGTGCTCTCGGGGATGCCCGGAGTCCGGCTGGTGATCGTGGGGGACGGGCCGTCCCGGCCGCGGCTGCAGGCGCTGCTCCCTGATGCCGCGTTCCTCGGGCACCTGTCGGGCACGGTTCTGGCGGAGACGATGGCCTCCTTCGACGTCTTCGTCCACCCCGGGGAGAGCGAGACGTTCGGGCAGACGCTGCAGGAGGCGCAGGCGAGCGGGGTGCCGGTGGTCGCCACGGGGCGGGGCGGGCCGCGGGACCTCGTGCGACACGGCGTCGACGGCTGGCTCTACCGGCCGGGGGATCTCGACGAGCTCCGCGGCAGGGTCTCGGATCTGGTCGCCGACGCGGGGCGGCGACGGGTCTTCGGTGATGCCGGCCGGGCCGCGGTCGAAGGGCGCTCGTGGACCGCCGTGTGCGATGAGCTGCTGGCGCACTTCGAGGAGGCGGCCGTCCTGCGCGCGGCGGACTCCTCGGCGCGGGCCCCGCGCGAGCGGCGACCGGAGCTTCCGTCGCGTCGCGTCGCGGCGGCTCCGGGGTGGCGGCGCTACGTCGCCCTCGGCGACTCGCTGACCGAAGGGCTGTGCGATCCCGCCCCGGACGGCTCCCTGAGAGGCTGGGCGGACCGCATGGCTCTTCTCCTGGCGGCGCGCGGCGGTCTCCACTACGCCAACCTCGCGATCCGCTCCAAGCGGGTGGAGGACGTGTGCGACGTCCAGCTGCCGCGTGCGCGGGCGCTGAAGCCGGACCTGGTGTCGATCCTCGTCGGCGCCAACGACCTCGTGAAGCAGCGGGTCGACGTCCCGCGTCTGGCGCGCCGGCTGGAGGAGGCCGTCTCGCAGCTGCGGGCGGACGGCGCCGACGTGGTGCTGGTCACGCCGTTCCTTCCACGACGCGCGGAGTCGGCGATCTACGCGCGTCGTTTCGCGGCGTTCGCGAACGCCCTGGCCGGGGTCGCAGAGCGCACCGGGGCGATCCTCATCGACACCGATCTCGTCCCGCAGCTCGGCGAGCGCGCGAACTGGGGGGAGGACCTGGTCCACCTGTCCTCGCGGGGGCACCGCTTCCTCGCCTATCGGGTCGGCGACGCTCTCGGTGTGCCGCACGCGGACGCGCTCGGAGCGCTGGACGAGGTCCTCCACGCGCACGAGCGGCTGACCAGGGGCCAGTGGTGGCGCAGGCACGCGCTGCCGTGGGTGTGGCGCCGCCTGCGCGGGAAGGCCGCGGGGGACGGACGCCGGGCGAAGCACGACGACTACGTGTGGCTCGGGCGCTCCGCGCAGATGCGCGAGGGGGCCGAGGTCTAGCGGGACGCCGCGGGGCGGGTCGTTCCCGCGGCCTGTGGGGCTGAGCGGCCTGCTGCTAGGCTGGACGAGGATTCCTCTGCGGAATCCACAACTGAACAGGGCTCTCTCGCCACGAGAGAGCCTTCACGGAGCGGGTCGGCAGGAAGCTGGTCCCCTGTGGTGGACTCCCCGACGGGTGGCCGTCGGGTGGCCTTCCACTGGTGGCCAGCGCAGGCGGATGACGCGGGTCCTTCCCGTGCGCCCATATCTGCCCGTCTCCGCTCCTTCGAGATGCTCGCACTCCACACGGGAGGGCGAGTCTAAACAAAGAAGGAGAGACCTCTTGGAAGGTCCTGAAATCACCGCCACGGAGGCCGTGCTCGACAACGGCCGCTTCGGCACCCGCACGATCCGTTTCGAGACGGGTCGCCTCGCCCAGCAGGCGCAGGGCGCGGTCGCCGCCTATCTGGACGAGGAGACGATGCTCCTGTCCGCCACGAGCGCGGGCAAGCACCCGCGTGAGGGCTTCGACTTCTTCCCGCTCACCGTCGACGTCGAGGAGCGCTCCTACGCGGCGGGCAAGATCCCCGGTTCGTTCTTCCGTCGCGAGGGCCGTCCCTCGACTGAGGCGATCCTCGTCTGCCGCCTGATCGACCGTCCGCTGCGCCCGTCGTTCGTCGACGGCCTGCGCAACGAGGTCCAGATCGTCATCACCGTCCTCTCGATCGCTCCGGGCGAGTTCTACGACGCGCTCGCGATCAACGCCGCCTCGGCGTCCACGCAGATCTCCGGTCTGCCGTTCTCCGGTCCGATCGCGGGTGTGCGCCTGGCGCTCATCCCGGGTCACGGCGACACCGCCGACCAGTGGATCGCGTTCCCGACCGCCGCGCAGCTCGAGGAGGCCGTGTTCGACCTCGTCGTCGCCGGCCGCGTCGTGACCAAGGCCGACGGCTCGAAGGACGTCGCGATCATGATGGTCGAGGCCGAGGCGACCGAGGGCAGCTGGAACCTCATCAAGGGCGGCGCGACCAAGCCCAGCGAGTCCGTCGTCGCCGAGGGTCTCGAGGCGGCCAAGCCGTTCCTCATGCAGCTCGTCGAGGCGCAGGCGAAGCTCGCCGAGACGGCCTCGAAGGAGCCGGGCGTCTACCCGGTCTTCCTTCCGTACGAGCAGGCGACCTACGACTTCGTGTCCGAGCGTGCCCTCGCCGAGCTGAACGACGTCTACCAGATCGCCGACAAGCAGGAGCGCCAGAATGCCGACGACGCGATCAAGGACCGCGTCAAGGGCGAGCTGACCGCCGCTGTCGAGGCCGGGGATCTCCCCGAGTCCGCGCTGGGCGAGTTCTCGGCGGCGTACAAGTCCGTCACCAAGAAGATCGTCCGGGGGCGCATCCTCACCGAGGGCGTCCGCATCGACGGCCGCGGCCTGGCGGACATCCGTCCGCTCGACGCCGAGGTGCAGGTGATCCCTCGCGTGCACGGATCCGCGATCTTCCAGCGCGGCGAGACCCAGATCCTGGGCGTCACCACGCTGAACATGCTCAAGATGGAGCAGCAGATCGACTCGCTCTCGCCCACGACGAGCAAGCGGTACATGCACCACTACAACTTCCCGCCCTACTCGACCGGTGAGACCGGCCGCGTCGGGTCGCCGAAGCGTCGCGAGATCGGGCACGGCTTCCTCGCCGAGCGCGCCCTCGTGCCGGTGCTGCCCAGCCGCGAGGAGTTCCCGTACGCCATCCGCCAGGTCTCCGAGGCGCTGGGGTCGAACGGGTCGACCTCGATGGGCTCGGTCTGCGCGTCCACCCTGTCGCTGCTGAACGCGGGTGTGCCGCTGCGCGCGCCGGTCGCCGGCATCGCGATGGGCCTGGTCTCCGACGAGGTCGACGGGGAGACCCGCTACGCGGCCCTCACCGACATCCTCGGTGCCGAGGACGCCCTGGGCGACATGGACTTCAAGGTCGCGGGCACGAGCGAGTTCGTCACGGCGATCCAGCTCGACACGAAGCTCGACGGCATCCCCTCGGAGGTGCTCGCCGGCGCGCTGACGCAGGCCAAGGAGGCGCGCCTCACGATCCTCGGCGTGCTGAACGCCGCGATCGACGCTCCCGACGAGATGGCGCCGACGGCGCCGCGCGTGATCAGCGTGCAGATCCCGGTCGACAAGATCGGCGAGCTGATCGGCCCGAAGGGCAAGACGATCAACGCGATCCAGGACGAGACCGGCGCGCAGATCTCCATCGAGGAGGACGGCACCGTCTACATCGGCGCGACCGACGGCCCCTCGGCCGAGGCGGCCCGTGCCCAGGTGAACGCGATCGCCAACCCCACCAACCCGGAGGTCGGCGAGCAGTTCCTCGGGACCGTCGTGAAGATCGCCACCTTCGGCGCCTTCATCTCGCTGCTGCCCGGCAAGGACGGCCTGCTGCACGTCACCGAGGTGCGCAAGCTCGCCGGCGGCAAGCGCGTCGAGAACGTCGAGGACGTGCTGGGCGTCGGTCAGAAGATCCTCGTGCGCATCACGAAGATCGACGACCGCGGAAAGCTGTCGCTCGAGCCGGTGCTCGACGACGCCCCCGCCGAGGGTGAGGCCGCCGCGGAGGCGCCGTCCGAGGACTGAGTCGTCGGAAAGGCCCGTGTTGTCCCCCGAACGGGGGACAACACGGGCCTTTCGTCGTTGTTGTGACCGAAACGTTATGGGAAGTTCGCCTGCCGTTGGCCGCAATGAACGGGAGTGTCCGATGCCTCCCCTACGCTCGGAAGTGCGCACCGGGGGGTGCGCGACGAACGCAGCAGCGCATTCGGGGGTGAACGCATGCGTCTCTTCAGTGTCGGCACCGGCAGCGCCACCGAGCGCCCGGCCGCGGAGGAGAGCGCAGCGATGGTCCACCCGTCGGCGCCGATCCCCGTGATCGGCCCCGGGATCGGCGAGGCCGTGCGCGTTCCGCTGGGGGAAGGCGGACTGCAGGTCTTCCCGCTCATGCTGGGCGGAGCGGAGTTCGGGTGGAACACCGACACCGCGAGCAGCGAGGCCATCCTGGATCGGTACGCCGAGATCGGCGGCAACGCGGTGCACACGGCGGACAGCTTCGCCGCGGGGCGCAGCGAGCACATCATCGGACGCTGGCTGCGCACGCGGGGGCGCCGGGACCGGACGGTCCTCGCCGTGCGCGTCGGGGCGCATCCGGACAACCCCGGTCTGGGCTCGGTCAACCTCGTGCGCGCCGTCGAGGCATCACTGACGCGGCTCGGCGTCGAGCGCATCGACGTGCTGTACCTCGACGCGAGCCAGGACGACGGCAGCCCGCTGGAGGACACCCTCGCGACGGCGGAATGGCTCGTCGACGCGGGCAAGGTCGGCACGCTGGGCGCGTTCGGATTCTCCGCAGAGAGACTCGTCGAGGCGCGGATCCTCTCGTCCGCGGGCTATCCGCGTATCGAGGCGATCGACGAGCCGTACAACATGCTGCGACGAACCGTCTTCGAAGGCGACCTCCGGCTGGTCGCCGGCGCACAGGGCCTCGCCGTCACCCCGTCGCATGCCCTGGAGCACGGGTTCCTGTCCGGGCGGCACCGGTCGAAGGCGGACGCGCGCCATGGGGTGCGTGGCATGCAACTGCGCAGCAACATCAACCGCCGGGGAATCAAGGTGCTGCGCGCCCTGGATCTCACGGCAGAGGAACTGCAGGTGCCCGTCGCCGCGGTGTCGATCGCGTGGCTGCTGGCCCAGCGGACCGTCGTGGCGCCGATCGTCAACGCCTTCTCGATCCAGCACGTCGACGAGATCGTGCAGGGCGTGGGCGTGGCCCTGAGCCGTGCCCAGCTGGCGGAGCTGGCGCGCGCCGCCAGCTGAGGGCGGAAGAGCGTCTCATCCCGAAACCCTCCGGAGCCGCCGAGGCCGGGTGACGTAGGCTGGAAGGGCTCCGACAGAACCGTCGGCGACGAAGCGAGCGGTTGTGACGCATTACATCTACCTGGTCAGACACGGTGAACATCAGGACGCCGAGCACGGCGTCGACGACGGACCCCTTTCGCCCCGCGGGCGGAGGCAGGCCGAGCTGATCGCAGACCGGCTCTCGGGGCTTCCGCTGGACGCGGTCTGGCATTCGCCGCTGCTGCGGGCGGCCGAGACCGCGCGCGCGATCGCCGAGCGCCTCCCCGCCGTGACCGCGCAGCCGTCCGCGCTGCTCTTCGACTGCGTGCCCACGGGGATGACCGAGGACACCCCGGCCGCGTTCGAGCCCTTCTTCGGATCGGTCACGGAGGCGGAGATCGAAGCCGGGCGCGCGCAGATGGGCGACGCGGTGAGCGAGTTCCTCGTGCGCAAGCAGGGAGACGTCCACGAGGTCCTCATCACCCACAACTTCGTCATCTCCTGGCTCGTCCGCGAGGTGCTCGAAGCCCCGGAGTGGCGCTGGATGACGCTGAACCAGGCGCACTGCGGCCTCACGGTCATCTCGCAGAAGCAGGGGCGACCGTGGAGCCTGGTCGCCCACAACGACCTCAGCCACCTGCCGTTCGAACTGCGCACCGGAATGCCCGATCCGCTTCCGGTCTGAGCCGGACGGCGTCGGTCGCCGGGGGCGACCGTGCTCAGCGCCGGGCCAGGACGAACCCCTGGGCGTGGCGTTCTTCGCCGTGTGCGGCGCGGTGGGCGGTGACGATCACCGTGAAGCCCCGCTGCGCGAGCATGCGTGCGATCTCCGTCGGCTCGTGCAGTACGCCGTGCAGCGTGAGGGGATGACCGTAGGCGCGTCCGTCGACGACCCGCTCGCCGGCACCCGCCTGGAATCCGAGGAGCAGCGCGCCACCAGGCCGGAGCACCCGGCCGAACTCGTCCAGGATCGCCCCGACCTCGTCGCGGGTGCTGTGGATGATCGCGTACCAGCAGAGCACGCCACGAGCCGTCTGCGGGTCGAGGGGAAGGGCGGCGAGGTCCGCCACCTCCACGGGGAGGTCGGGGTGCGAGGCGCGGGCGTGGGCGACCATCTCGGGGGAGAGGTCGAGGCCGCGCAGAGGAGTGACCCCCTGCGCCGAGAGGTGCGTGAGCATCCGCCCGGTGCCGCACCCGGCATCGAGCACCGGGGCGTCGTCGTCGGGCAGCGCATCGACGAACTCCGTGAGCATCGCCTGCTCCAGCGGGCGCTCGTATCGGAGGTCGGGCAGGAGCGACGCGTACTCCTCGGCCACCGTGTCATAGAAGGCGCGCGTGGCCGCGTGTCGATCAGTGCTCATCGCCGACCAGGTCCTTGCGATACCACCGCGTCGCGTTCGGATTGTCGTTGTACGCCGGGATCTCGACGAAGCCGGTGCGCAGATAGAGGTGGCCTGCCGAGGCGAGCGTGTGGTGCGTGTCGAGAACCAGCGCGGTCGCTTCCCATGCGCGCGCCCGCCGTTCCAGCTCCTCGAGCAGGTGCCTTCCCCATCCGCGGCCGCGGGTCTCCGGACGAAGGAACACGTGCTTGACCTCGTAGACGCGTCCTTCCAGGTGCTCCAGCAGGCGGATGCCGCCGCAGCCGACTACGCCGCCGTCGTGCTCCGCGAGCAGCAGCACCCCGACGGGCTCGGTGAAGGCGGACGGCGAGGGCGCGACGGGGGAGTACGTGCCGCCGGGGAACTCCGCGGCGCGCATCGCGAAGTACGCGGACAGGATCTCCTGGGCGTCGGGATCCTCGGGGGAAGCAGGACGGAACACGAGCATGCCTCGACGGTACGCCGCGCGGCGGGGGCCTCCGGCGTGCCGCGCTGAATAGAATCGAGACATGACCACGCGCGTGGCCCTGGTGGGCGGGACCGGCAAGCTCGGGGCGATCATCCGCTCGGTGATCGACGAGCAGGACGGCTTCGACGTGCACGCCGTCCTGACCTCGCGCAGCGATCTCGGCGAGCTCGACGGGGCGGATCTCGTCGTCGACGCCTCCACTCCGGCGGTGAGCGTGGATGTCGTCCGTGCCGCCGTGGAGCGGGGGGTCAACGTGCTCGTCGGAACCTCCGGCTGGTCGCAGGAGCGCATCGCGCTGGTCCGCCCGCTGGTCGAGGCCGCGGGCACCGGCGCGGTGTTCATCCCGAACTTCTCGGTGGGCTCGGTCCTGGGCTCGGCGCTCGCCGCGATCGCCGCACCCTTCTTCGGGTCGGCGGAGATCATCGAGGCCCACCGCCACACGAAGATCGACTCCCCGAGCGGCACCGCCGTCCGCACCGCGGAGCTCATCGCCGAGGCCCGGGCCGGGCAGGGTCCCGTCGACGCGCCGCACGTGGACCAGCGTGCCCGCGGGCAGCAGGTCGCCGGGGTGCCGATCCACTCCCTGCGGCGTCCCGGCGTGGTGGCCGAGCAGCAGGTCATCCTCTCCGGCCCCGGCGAATCGCTCACCATCCGGCATGACACGGTCGACTCCGCGGAGGCGTACGCGCCGGGGATCCGGCTCGCCCTCCCGTACGCGCGGGACGCGCGCGGCGTGATCGTGGGGCTCGAGCGCATCATCGACCTGGGGATCGTCCCGAGCGCATGACCGACCGGATCGCGGTCCTCGGGCCCATCCGGATCGCGGGGCGCGACGTGGGCGGCGCCGCGATGAGGACGCTCGTCGCGACGCTGGCACTGTCTCGCGTGGGAGAGTCACGGTCCCTGGCCTCTCTCGCGGACGATGTGTGGGGAGACCGCCCTCCGCAGAACCCGCGAGCGGCGCTGCAGACCCTCGTCTCCCGGTTGCGTGCGCACGGCGGCGCGGACATCGTCGCGAGCGTTCCCGGCGGGTACGCACGCGTCGCCGCCACCGATCTCGACCGTGCCCGGGAACTGCTCGAGGCGGCCGAGGCGATGGAGCACGATCACGGACGGATCCTCGACATCCTCGACGAGGCCGACGCGCTGTGGCGCGGAGAGCCCGCGGCCGATCTGCCCGATGTGCCCGCAGCGGAAGCGCTTGTCAGGGATGCGGCCGGTCTCCGCGATCGGATCCGCCGTGCGCGCGCCGAGGCCCTGCGCGGGGCCGGCCGCCCCGCCGAGGCGGTCGCGGTCCTGGAGGCGCTCGCGGTGGGAAGCCCCCGCGACGAACCGCTCCACATCGCCCTCGTCGAGGCGTTGGATGCGGCAGGGCGCACCGCGGATGCCCTCGCGGTGTTCGCCGCATACGTCCGGCGGCTCCGAGACGAGCTGGGCAGCTCGCCCGGCGACGGATTCGTCGAGCTGAACGCCCGGCTGCTGCGCGGCGCGCCGAAGGAGCGCGCGGCCTCCGTGCGCATCGGCGTCGACGCCGAGCCGAACGCCTTGATCGGCCGGGACGAGGCCGTGCGAGAAGCCGAGGAGATGCTCCGGCGTGCCCGCCTCGTGACCGTGCTCGGCCCGGGCGGGCTGGGCAAGACCCGTCTCGCGCAGGCCGTCGCCGCGCGGAGCGATGCGTCGATGGTGGTCGTCGTCCCGCTCGCCGGTGTCCGCACCGACGCGGATGTCGGCCCCGCCGTCGCCGCCGCCCTGGGCATCAGCGAGACCGCGCCGGGCGGACGCCTCTCCGATCCCCGCGCGCGTCCGGATCTGCGTGCCCGCATGGTCGCGGCCCTCGCCGATCGCGAGGCGCTTCTCGTGCTGGACAACTGCGAGCAGGTGATCGGCGGCGTCGCCGCATGGTGCAGCGACCTGCTCGCCACCGTGCCCTCGCTGCGGATCCTCGCCACCAGCAGGGCGCCGGTGATGATCGCGGCCGAGCAGGTCCTGCCCCTCGCCCCGTTGGCGATCGCCGAGTCCGTCGACTCGCCGGCCGTCCGACTCTTCCTCGAACGTGCGCGGGCCGTCCGGCCGGGGGCCGAGCTGTCGTTGGCCACCGTGACCCGATTGTGCGCTCATCTGGACGGCCTGCCCCTGGCGATCGAGCTCGCTGCCGCGCGCGTGCGGACGATGACCGCCGAGCAGATCGAGGCGCGCCTGCAGAACCGCTTCGCGCTGCTCACCAAGGGGGACCGGTCCGCCCCGGAGCGCCATCGCACCCTCGAGGCCGTGATCTCGTGGAGCTGGGACCTCCTGGACGACGGGGCGCGCACGGCGCTCACCGCGTTGTCCGTGCTCCCCGGCGGCTTCTCCAGCGTCGCCGCCTCCGCCCTGCTGGGCGTCGAGGACCCGGCGGAGCTGCTCGACCGGCTGGTGGAGCAGTCGCTCCTCGTCGCGAGCGAGCACCGGACCGGGATGCGGTTCCGCATGCTGGAGACCGTTCGCGAGTTCGGCCTTGTCCGCCTCGCCGAGGCGGGCTCGGGCGCCGTGGCCGCGGCGGAGGAGGCGGTCACCGCATGGGCTCTCGCCCTCATCGCCGATCACGGGCCGCCCGCGCTCCGGTTCCCCGGCGGTCTGCGCCCCGAGGCGCAGCGGGAGATCGGCGCCGAGCACGACAATCTCGTGCACGTGCTGCGGGGTCTTCTCGCGGAGGGACGCCATGCCGAAGCCGTGCGGATCTACGCTGTCGTCGGACAGTCCTGGTTCATGCGGGGCTCGTACGCGGAGATCGCGGCGATGGGCGCCCCGATGCTGACGGCGGCGCGAAGCGTGTCGGCGGACGTCTCCGTGGACGAACGGGCGATCGCCACCCTCCTCGCGACCCTGGGATGCCTCATCGGCGACGATCCCCGCGGCCTCCGCGGAATCGTGAGTCTGCGCGGGCTTGCGAGGACCGAGGGGGAGCGGCTGAGCCCGGTGTGGGGTGCGCTGTGCGCGACGGTGACGGCCGCGACGCGGGAGGCGGACACCTATGACGTCCTTCGCCGTGTCGCGACGGTGACGGATCCCCGTGCCCGACTGGCCGGAGAGCTCCTCCTGTCGCACTTCGCCGAGAACCTCGGTGAGACGCGCCAGGCGCTCGCCGCCGCGGAACGCGCGTGGGCGCTCGCCGAATCCCTGGACGAGCCGTGGGGAGCGGCGATGGCGGCCGACTCAGCCGCGCAGCTCGCCAGCCAGAGCGCCCGGCCCGCCGAGGCGATCGTCTGGCTCCAGCGGGCGCACCACCGCTACGGCCAGTACGACGCCGAGGAGCCGCTGCGGCAGGCGGAGTGGGTCCGCGGCGGCGTCCTGCTCGCCCTGGACCGGCTGGAGGAGGCGGAGGAGGTGTTCGCCTCCCTCGTGCGCGGAGGAGAGCTGACCGCCGACGCCCTGGAGATCTCCGCGGTGGGGTGGTACGGCCTCGGAGAGGTGTACCGGCTGTCCGGCAGGATGGACGATGCACGGGAGGCCCTCGACCGCGCCATGCGGATGTTCCGCTCTCCGCAGCAGCGCCGGTCGCCGTGGTTCCTCATGGCCGTCGCCGGATACGTGTCCGCGGCCGCGGAGGGGCTGGATCTCGGCGCCGAGGAGATCGAGAAGTGGGTGCGACGCCTGCGAGGCCGGGCCGTCGCCGGCTACCGCCTGCGTCCTCAGGCCACGGACAGGCCGGTGCTCGGAACGGTCCTGTTGGGCTGGTCCTCCTGGGCCTTGACGCAGCCCGGACGCAGTGCCAGGGCGGTGGAGGCCCTGGTGCTGGCCGAGAGGCTCGGCGCGCGCCAGGACCTGCCCAGCCTGCGGATCCGTCGTCACCGGGAGCGCGCGGAGCGCATCGTGGGGGCCGATGCGGTCGCACGGGCGCAGGACGCGATCGCCGGCGTCCCGCTCGCCGACCTCGTTCCGCGCGCGGTCTCCGTGCTCGGCGGGTGACACGGCCAGGGTGGGCGGCGGCCGTGGGGACGCCCGCTCTCGCGACGCGGCCCCACGACGGCGGTGCTCAGGCGCGCCGCATGTACGCGCGGACCGTGAGCGGCGCGAAGACCGCGACGATGACGGCGGCGCCGAGGAGCGAGATCCACGCGTCCACGCCGAACGTGCTCGCGTTCACCAGGTCGCGGACCGCCGTGACGAGGTGGGACACGGGGTTGACGTTCACGAACCACTGCAGCCACGTCGGCATCGTGTCGACCGGGACGAACGCGTTCGAGAGGAACGTCAGCGGGAACAGGATGATCATCGAGATCCCCTGAACGCTCGACGCCGTCCGGGCGATCACTCCGAAGAAGGCGAAGATCCAGCTCACCGCCCAGGAGCAGACCACGACGAGCAGGCCGGCGACGATGACCGCGCCGATCCCGCCCTCGGGACGGAAGCCCATCAGATAGCCCATCGTGAACGTGAGCACGGTCGCGATGCCATAGCGGACGGTGTCCGCGAGGAGCGCCCCGGAGAGGGGAGCGATGCGCGCGATCGGAAGGGAGCGGAATCGGGCGAACACTCCCTTGTCCATGTCCTCGCGCAGCTGGGTGCCCGTCACGACCGAGGTCGTGATGACGGTCTGGACGAGGATGCCGGGGATGATGACCGGCAGGTAGGAGGCGACGTCTCCGGAGATCGCTCCGCCGAAGATGTACGTGAACATCAGGGTGAAGAGGATCGGCTGCAGGGTGACGTCGAACAGCTGCTCGGGAGTCCTCCGGATCTTCACCAGGCCGCGCCCCGCCATCGTGACGGTGTTGCGGAGGGTCAGGCCGAGACCGGCGTGGTTCTTCAGGCGCCGGTCGCTCGCGGGGACGATGCGTTCGGCGACGGGGGCGAGAGCGTTCATGCGTGCACCTGCTCCTTGTCCGCGGCGGCTGCCGCGTCGGTGTCGTCGGCCGCGGGGCGGCCGGTGATGGTGAGGAAGACCTCGTCGAGCGTCGGCTTCTGCACGCTCATCTCCGCCAGGCCGATCCCGGCCTCGCGCAGCGTGATCAGGAGGTCCGCCAGTCGATCGGGGTCGGTCATGGGCGCCGTGATCCGGGTCGCCTCTGGGCTGAGGGAGGCGCGGGCGCCGAGCACCCTCTCCATCACGCTCAGCGCGTCGTGGATGTCGGACGCCTCCTGGACCCGCAGATGCAGGGAGGAGGTCCCGACGGAGGCCTTGAGATCGTCCGCGGTGCCCTCGGCCACCACGCGCCCGTGGTCGATGACGGCGATCCGGTCGGCGAGCTGATCCGCCTCGTCCAGATACTGGGTCGTCAGGACGACGGTCGATCCGGTACGAACCAGCTCCCGGATGGTGTCCCACATCTGGCCCCGCGTGCGCGGGTCGAGCCCGGTCGTCGGCTCGTCGAGGAAGATGAGCGGCGGCTGGGCGATGAGGGACGCCGCCAGGTCGAGCCGCCGCCGCATCCCGCCGGAGAACGCCTTCAGCGGACGCCGGGCGGCCTCCGCCAGCCCGAACCGCTCGAGCAGATCCGCAGACTTCGCCCGCGCTTGTGCGCGGCTGAGGCCCAGCAGGCGCGAGAAGATCATCAGGTTCTCGCTGGCCGACAGCGCCTCGTCGACGGAGGCGAACTGGCCGGTCACGCCGATCAGCTGGCGCACGACGTGGGCCTCCCTGACGACGTCGTGGCCGAAGATCCGGCCACGGCCGCCGTCGGGGCGCAGCAGCGTCGCCAGCATGTTGATGGTGGTGGTCTTGCCGGCGCCGTTGGGACCCAGGACGCCGTACACGGTGCCGGTGCGCACGCGCAGGTCGACGCCGTCGACCGCCCGGTTGTCGCCGAACACCTTCACGAGCCCGTCGGCCTCCACGGCCCAGTCGGTAGGAGAGTTCGTCATGCCTCGAGCGTGCGCGACGCCCCTGTCGCCGCGCTGTCGCTTCGCTGTCTGCCGCTGTCCGGGTGACGGATGGGGATCCCCTGCCCGCTGGAGCGGTGTCGGTGGTCTCCGTCGCCACGGCGGCTGACGTGCGGCATCCCGCCTAGAATCGAGGGATGAGCTCCCGCATCGGGGTGGCCCTGATGGCCGCCTGCCTCCTGCTCTACATCGTGCTGGTCGGGCAGCGGGCGATCGCGCTCTTCGTGTCGGGGCAGCCGGTGGGGGTCCTCATGGGCGTGGCTCTCGTCGTGCTGCCGCTGATCGGGCTGTGGGCGCTGGTGCGCGAGCTCCAGTTCGGGTTCTCCGCCGACCGGCTCACCCGTACGCTGCGTGCCGAGGGGACGCTCCCGGACGACGACGTGCACATGCTGCCCAGCGGACGGGTCGTGAAGGCGGAGGCCTCGGGGCTCGTGCAGCGGTACGAGAGCGAGGCGTCCGCGGCGCCGCAGGACTGGCGAGCGCGGTTGCGTCTCGGCATCGTGCAGGATCTGGCGGGCGACCGCAAGGCGGCCCGTGCGAGCGTGCGCGCCGCGATCCGGATGGAGCGCTCCGCCCGCTGATCGTGTTCCCCTCGCATCGAGTGGTCAGTTTCTGTGGGTCGGCGACGCGCGAACCCACAGAAACTGACCACTCGATGAGGGAGGTCAGGCGAGGGTGGCCTCGAGGGTGATCTCGATGCCGGACAGTGCCTGGGACACCGGGCAGCCGGCCTTGGCCTCCTCGGCGAGGCGCTGGAACGTCTCGGCGTCCAGCCCCGGGACGGAGGCGTTGACGTTGAGGTGGCTGCCCGTGATGCCGGTGCCCGGCTTGAAGGTGACCGACGCGGTCGTGTCCACGCGCTCCGGAGGCGTGCCGTTGCCGGCCAGCGCGTGCGAGAGGGCCATGCTGAAGCAGGACGAGTGGGCTGCGGCGATCAGCTCCTCGGGGGTCGTGGTGGTCTCCGAGCCCTCGGAGCGGGCCTTCCAGTCGAGGGGGAAGGTGCCGAGGTGGGACGAGGAGAACGAGACGGTGCCCGACCCCTCCGTGAGGCTTCCGGTCCAGGTGGCTGCGGCTTCGCTCGTGACAGGCATGACGGTTCCTCCGGTTCGGGGACAGATGTGCTGTCAGCCTAGCGATCAGGCAGCGGCCGAGGAACCTCCGGCGCGGCGCCCCAGGACCCCTGCGCGCTGCAGGAGCAGGTACAGCTGACAGCCGAGGCAGAGCCCGAAGACGGCGTTGAGGAACGCGGCGACGAAGGCCGCGGCGGTCGCGACGGGTAGCGCCCACGGAACCCCGAGCAGGTGCAGCGCCAGACCGACGGCCACGACGACGAGCCCCACCCCCTGGGCGAACCGCGGCGGGCGAGGATCCTCGAGGTCGGCCGGGGGAGACAGCCGCGGACGGACGGCGGCGCGGAACAGCAGTGCCCACGGCTGCGTGCGGGGCGAGATCAGGCTCCAGGCGAACAGGAGCGCCACGACGAGCGCGAGGAGGAAGCCGGGCTCGGTCGCGCGGTCCGTCCACGGAACCGTCGGGACGAAGGTCGCATCGGCGAGGGGCTGGTAGGCGAACCACCCGAACGACGCTTCGGCGGGCGTTGACGCGTCGGCCAAGGCCAGCGCGGTCGCGACGAGCAGCAGCGCGGAGGTGATCGCGGCGGCGAAGCGCGGTCCGCGGGGGTCGATGCCGTCGGGGACGGTCATGCCGCCCTCCTTTCCTTCGCCGTCGGCGCGGGGGCCGGCGTCAGCTCGTCGATGGCGGCGAGGACCTCGGCGGGGCGGGGGACGCCGTGGAAGCGGGAGCGCACCGTGCCGTCCGGGTCGAGCAGGAACGTCGTCGGAGTCGACAGGATGCCGTGACGGGAGGCGAGATCCGCGCGGTGGGTCAGGTCGACCTCGGTGCGCACGACGCCCTCCCGCTGCGCGGCCACACCGTCGAGCACGCGGCGCGCCTGCGGGCACCGCGCGCAGAGCTCGGTGCTGAACTGGACCAGCGTCGCCCGGTCGCCGAGTCCGCCGGGGCCGAGCTCCGCGGCGTCCGTGGCGCGACGATCCCCGCGGACGTCTCTGCGGCGTCCGTCGCGGCGTCGTGCGAGCAGACCGATCGCCACCGTCACCGCGAGCAGGGCCGCGATGACGACGAGGACGAGCGGGAGGGACATGCGTCGAGGGTACGCCGGTGTGGCCGACCGGGACCGGATGTGACGCCGGATGACCCGCGCACGGACGGATCCGGAGCGGGCGTCACGGGCCCCGCCGCGGTCCGGCGCGGGTATCGTGATGCGCATGAGCGCCGCGATCCCCACGCCGTACGAAGACCTGCTCCGGGACGTCCTGGAGCACGGCACCCGCAAGGACGATCGCACGGGAACGGGGACGACGAGCGCGTTCGGCCGGCAGATCCGCTTCGACCTGTCGAAGGGCTTCCCCCTCGTCACCACCAAGCGGGTGCACTTCAAGTCCATCGCCTACGAGCTGCTCTGGTTCCTGCGCGGGGACTCGAACGTGCGCTGGCTCCAGGAGAACGGCGTGACGATCTGGGACGAGTGGGCGGATGCCGAGGGCGAGCTCGGACCGGTGTACGGCGTGCAGTGGCGCTCCTGGCCGACGCCCGACGGCGGTCACATCGACCAGATCCAGCAGGTCGTCCAGCAGATCCGCGACAACCCGGACTCACGGCGGCTCCTGGTCTCCGCGTGGAATCCGGCCGACATCCCGGACATGGCCCTGGCGCCGTGCCACGCGATGTTCCAGTTCTACGTCGCGGACGGGCGCCTGTCCTGCCAGCTTTACCAGCGCAGCGCCGACCTGTTCCTCGGGGTGCCGTTCAACATCGCCTCCTACGCACTGCTGACCCTGATGATCGCGCAGCAGACGGGGCTGCAGCCGGGCGACTTCGTGTGGACGGGCGGCGACTGTCACATCTACGACAACCACGTCGAGCAGGTGCGCGAGCAGCTCACCCGCGAGCCGTATCCGTACCCGACCCTCCGGTTCGCCCGCACCCCCGAGTCGATCTTCGACTACCGCTTCGAGGACTTCGTCGTCGAGGGGTACGAGCATCACCCGGCGATCCGCGCGGCGGTGGCGGTATGACCTGGGTCGGCCTGATCTGGGCCGAGGCGGAAGGCGGCGTGATCGGCGCTTCCGGGGGGATGCCGTGGCGGGTGCCTGAGGACATGGCGCACTTCAAGGAGACCACGCTCGGGGATCCTGTGGTCATGGGACGCAAGACCTGGGAGTCGCTGCCCGAGCGGTTCCGGCCGCTCGCCGGGCGGGAGAACATCGTCGTCACCCGTCAACAGGACTGGAGCGCGGAGGGAGCGCAGCGGGTCGCGAACCTGGCGGACGCCGCCCGTGGTCGCGACCGGATCTGGATCATCGGCGGCGCGGAGATCTACGCGCAGGCGATCGGCGGCGCGGACCGGCTGGAGGTCACCGAGCTCGATCTCGTGGTGGAGGGCGACGCCTTCGCGCCGTCGCGCCAAGGGTGGCGACTCGTCGACGAGGGGGAGTGGCAGACCTCCCGGACCGGGATCCGATACCGCTTCCTCGGGTACGAGCGCTGATGCCGACCGCGCTGATCACCGGGGCGAGTGCGGGACTCGGCGCGGAGTTCGCGCGTCAGCTCGCGGCGCGGGGATCCGATCTCGTCCTCGTCGCCCGCTCGCGTGACGACCTCGACGCGGTCGCGGCGCCGCTGCGCGAGCGTTACCGCGTCGTCGTGGAGGTCCTCCCCGCCGACCTGTCCGTCCCGAGGGAGCTCGCCCGCGTGGAGCGCCGGCTCGCGAACGCCGGGCGCCCGGTGGACCTCCTGGTCAACAACGCCGGCTTCGGACTGCCGTTGCAGTTCGCCGACAACGACATCGCGGACGAGGTCCGCCACCTGCGCGTGCATGTGGAGGCCTCCATGCGGCTGATGCACGCGGCCCTGGGCGTCATGCGCGGACGCGGCGGACGGATCGTCAACGTCGCCTCCGTCGCGGGCTTCATCTCGCGCTCCACCTACTCGGCCTGCAAGGGGTGGCTGATCGGCTTCAGCCGCTGGGCGAACGCCGAGTACGCCGAGGACCGCGTGTCGGTCACCGCCGTATGCCCCGGATTCACCCACACGAGCTTCCACGAGCGCATGGGCCTCGCGCCGGGACACGAGGGCGTGCCCCGGGCGATGTGGCTGGACGCCCGCGACGTGGTCCGCGAGGGGCTGCGCGACGCGGCCCGCGGCAGAGCGGTCTCGATCCCGTCGCTCCGCTACAAGGCGATCGTCGCCCTCACCAGGGTGCTGCCGGCCTCCGTGACCGCGCGCGTCGCCCGGAGGGGTCGCGTCTGACGCAGAGCGGCGCTGGCGGCCGTCAACGGAACCGATCGAGGTGGATCCCGGCGTAGGCGATCGCCGCGATGGTCTCGCCGTCGGTGATCCGGCCGTCGGCGATCATGCCCAGCACCTCCTCGAACGGCTCCCACGACACCTCGTCGATGCCCTCCTCCCGCTGCGCGTCGTCGTCCGTCCGCGCCTGCGCCAGCCCCCGGGCGAGGAAGACGTGCTCCGGGGCGACCGTGATCCCGTTGAGCGCGTTCATGAAGCCGATATGGGTCCACTCGGACGCCGTCAACCCCGTCTCCTCGAGCAGCTCCCGGCGTGCGGCCACGAGCGGGTCCTCGCCGTCGCTGCCGCCGGCGGGCACCTCGAGGGAGGACCCGGTGGTGTACCGATCCAGGCGGACCAGGCACACCCGCTCGCGGTCGTCCACCGCGACGACGAAGACGGCGGGGTGGCGCATCTCCACGACGCCGTAGATCCCCTCGCCGGCGGGCCCGACGATCTCGTCCTCGCGGACACGGATCCAGGGGTTCTCGTAGACGGTGCGGGTGCTGCGGGTCTGCCAGGCCATGCAGCGAGCCTAGGGGGCGGTGGTGCGCCCGTAGGATCGGAGGATGGGCTGGTTCGGGAAGAAGAAGCGGGACCGCGACGACGCGGGCGAGACGCTGCGCCGCTACAACGAGGCCGAGGCCGCCCGCCTGACGGCCCTGACGAACCCCGCGGACGCTGCGGCCGCGGAATCGACGGTGCCGGTCACGCTCGACACCGGCTCCGGAGCCGGCGAGTTCCGGGTGGAGGACGTCTTCACCATCACCGGTCGCGGCATCGTGGCGACGGGCACGGTCCTCTCCGGCACGATGCGGGTCGATCAGGACGTCGAGATCCTCCGTGGCGGCGCTCCGGTCGCGGCGTCGCGCGTGACCGGGATCGAGATGTTCCGCAAGAAGGCGACCGAGGTCGGGGCCGGCACGAACGCCGGGATCCTCCTCCGCGGCAGGCCCGCCGTCGAGCGCGGCGACGTGATCCGGGCGTCGTCCCCGTCTGCGTGAGCCTCGGGCGAACCGATACGCTGAGAGCATGACGCACGCTCCCAATCCCTTCGGACAGGTGCTCGTCGCCCTCATCACCCCGATGACGGCCGACGGCGAGGTCGACTGGCCCGCCGTCGAGAAGCACATCGACCGCGTCATCTCGGACGGTGCGGACGGCATCGTCGTCACCGGGACCACCGGCGAGACCTCCACCCTCACGGACGCCGAGAAGCTCCGTCTGGTCGAGGTCGGCAAGGACGTCTCCGCCGGTCGCGCGAAGATCATCACCGGCGGCGGGTCGAACGAGACCGCGCACGCGATCGAGCTCTACAAGGCCAGCGAGAAGGCCGGCGCCGACGGCATCATGATCGTGACGCCGTACTACAACAAGCCGACCCAGGCCGGCATCCTCACGCACTTCCGTCTGGTGGCCGACGCCACCGACCTGCCGGTGATCCTCTACGACATCCCGGGCCGCACCGGGGTGCCCATCAAGTACGAGACGATCCTGCGGCTCGCCAAGCACCCCAACATCCTGGCGGTCAAGGACGCGAAGGGCGACTTCTCCGAGGTCAGCCGGGTGCTCAACCAGACCGACCTGATGTACTTCTCGGGGGACGACGCGAACGTCCTCCCGCACCTGTCGATCGGTGCCACGGGCCTGATCGGCGTGACCGCCAACATCACCTCGGCGCCGTACCGGACGATCGTCGACGCGGTCAACCGCGGCGACCTCGCCGCCGCGACTGCCGAGCACCGTCGGCTGGAGCCGCTCGTGCGCGCCGTGATGACGCACGTCCCCGGCACCGTCGCCGCCAAGTACGTGCTGCACGGTCTCGGTCGCATCGGCAGCCCGCGTGTCCGCCTTCCCCTGGTCGGCCCGGAGGAGTGGGAGGCCGCGATCATCGAGGACGAGCTGGCCCTGGTCTCCGACGTGCCCGGCGCCGACTTCTCCGACTTCCGTCCCGACCGCAACGCCGCCGCCGGCGGCGCCCTGCCCAAGGTGCACGGCACAACTCGATAGCCCCTGCGCGGCTCGCGCAGTGCCGCCCGCTCGGGCGGCACGGTGGCGGGCCCGGCGGGGCGCAAGGCAACGAACGGGCACACGGGTGTCCGACTGAGGAGACCGCATGTCCATTCCCCTGGCAGATCCTGCCCCGCTCGCCGCCGGAACCCTCCGGGTCACCCCGCTCGGCGGGCTGGGCGAGGTCGGTCGCAACATGACCATCTTCGAGTTCGACGGCAAGATCCTCGTCGTCGACTGCGGCGTGCTGTTCCCCGAGGAGCACCAGCCCGGCGTCGACCTGATCCTGCCCGACTTCGAGCCGATCAAGGACCGCCTGGACGACATCGTCGGCGTCGTCCTCACCCACGGCCACGAGGACCACATCGGGGCGGTGCCCTACCTCCTCCGCCTGAAGAACGACATCCCGCTGATCGGCTCCGGGCTGACCCTCGCACTGGTCGAGGCCAAGCTGAAGGAGCATCGGATCAAGCCCTTCACCCTGACCGTCCAGGAGGGGCAGGAGGAGCGGGTCGGTCCCTTCGACCTCGAGTTCGTCGCGGTGAACCACTCGATCCCGGACGCTCTGGCCGTGGCCATCCGCACGCCCGCGGGCATGGTGCTCGCGACCGGCGATTTCAAGATGGACCAGCTCCCGCTGGACGGCCGCATCACGGACCTGCGCGCCTTCGCGCGTCTGGGCGAGGAGGGCGTGGACCTGTTCCTCGTCGACTCGACGAACGCGGACGTGCCGGGCTTCACGCCGACGGAGCGTTCGATCGGACCGGTGCTCGACCAGGTGATCGGCAAGGCGCCGCGCCGGGTCATCGTCGCCAGCTTCTCCAGCCACGTCCACCGGGTGCAGCAGGTGATCGACGCGGCCCACGCCCACGGCCGCCGCGTCGCGTTCCTCGGGCGCAGCATGGTGCGCAACATGACGATCGCCGAGCAGCTCGGCTACCTCAAGGTGCCCGACGGCGTCCTCATCGACTACAAGAAGGCGCGCGACCTGCCGGACGACCGGATCGTCTACATGTCGACCGGGTCGCAGGGCGAGCCCATGGCCGTGCTCAGCCGCATGGCGAACCTCGACCACGCGATCGAGCCGGGCGAGGGCGACACGGTGATCCTGGCGTCCAGCCTGATCCCCGGCAATGAGAATGCGGTCTATCGCGTCATCGACGGGCTGACGAAGCTCGGCGCGAACGTCGTCCACAAGGCGAACGCGCGCGTGCACGTCTCGGGGCACGCCGCGGCGGGCGAGCTGCTCTACTGCTACAACATCCTGAAGCCCGGGAACGTCCTTCCTGTGCACGGGGAGTACCGCCACCTGATCGCGAACGCCAAGCTCGCGCAGGACACCGGGATCCCCGAGGAGCGCACGATCATCGCCGCCAACGGCACCGTGATCGACCTCGCGGACGGCGTCGCTCGTGTGGCCGGCCAGCTCGACCTCGGCTTCGTGTACGTGGACGGCTCCACCGTCGGCGAGATCACCGACGCGGACCTCAAGGACCGGCGGATCCTCGGCGAGGAGGGGTTCGTCTCGGTCATCGTGGTCGTGGACTCCGCGACCGGGCGGATCATCTCGGGCCCCGAGATCCATGCCCGCGGCGTCGCCGAGGACGACGCGGTGTTCGACGACGTGGCTCCGAAGATCGTCGCCGCCCTGAAGGAGGCGTCGGGCAACGGCGTGCGCGACACCCACGCCCTCTCGCAGGTCGTCCGTCGCACGATCGGCCGCTGGGTCAACCAGAAGCTGCGTCGCCGCCCGATGATCGTGCCGCTCGTCATCGAGGCGTGACCGGGGCTCCGCCGAAGCCCGGAAATCCCGGGAAACCCGCGTCACTGCGGGCAGATGTCGGCCCGCGGCCGTAGCGTGGAGGCATGCCCAGGAGTACGAGTGCGACCAAGAGCGGACAGGCGTCCGAGAAGTCCTCGACGCGCTCCCGCTCCGGTTCGGCCTCGGCCTCCGCGCCGAAGCGCCGGAGCGCGGCCGCGCCGAAGAAGTACATCGACGAGCCCGACAAGCCCAACGTCGCCGTGCGCGCGTGGCTCGGGCTGGCCCACGGCGTCGGGGGACTCTTCCGCGCCTTCGGGCCGGAGGCGCTGGAGAAGGAGCAGCGCCGGGACGGCTTCCCGTTCCTGCTCGTGCTGCTCGCGATCGCCGGCGCCGTCAACGAGTGGTTCTTCATCGGCAACGACGTCGCGTCCAACATCAGCGCGTACTCGGTCGGCCTGCTCGTCGGACGGGTCGCGTTCGTCATGCCGGTCCTCCTGATCCTCCTGGCCGGCTGGCTCTTCCGTCATCCTTCGTCCGTGCACGACAACGGCCGCATCGGCATCGGGTTCGGCCTGTTCACGCTCGCGCTCGCCGGCTTCTGCCACGTGGCCGGCGCGCGTCCGCACCCGCGTCAGGGGATGCCGGCGCTCAGCGAGTCCGGCGGACTGTTCGGCTGGCTGGTCGCCGAGCCGCTCGCGATGCTGTCGCCCGTCGTCGGCTACATCGTGCTGGGCCTGCTCGCCGCCCTCAGCATCCTCATCCTCACCAAGACCCCGCCGAACCGGATCGGCTCGCGTCTGGGCGACCTGTACGCCTGGATGTTCGACGCGGAGCGGACGCCGAAGGAGAAGAAGGAGAAGAACGCCCCTGCCGACGAGGACGTCGAGGTCGAGGGGCCGAAGGACGACGACGCGCTGCCCTGGTGGCGCCGGAACAAGACCGGTCGCGAGGAGGACCCCGACGACACGCCCACGGTCCCGACGTCGATGCGGGGCTCCCAGGACCTCACGGAGCTGCTGCCCACGACCGACACGGCCGGGGACCAGACGCCCGCCTACGACCAGGCCGTCATCCGCGACGACCCGTACGACGCGGCGACCGAGGTGCTGTCGGACGTGCGCTCCGTGGCCGACGCGCTCGCGGAGCAGCAGAGCACGGCCCTGCTCGACGACGGGTCGGACACCGGGGAGTACCCGGAGCTCGCGGGCTTCGACGGCTTCGGCACGGACGGTCCCGGCGAACGCGGCCCGCAGGCCCCGGTCGCCCCGTACGTGCTGCCGTCCCCGGGGACGCTGAGCGCGGGACCGCCGGCCGTCGCGCGCTCCGAGGCGAACGATCGCGTCGTCGAGCAGATCACCAACGTCCTGACCCAGTTCAACGTCGATGCAAAGGTCACCGGCTTCTCCCGGGGACCGACGGTCACGCAGTACGAGGTCGAGGTCGGCCACGGCGTGAAGGTCGAGAAGATCCTCCAGCTCAGCAACAACTTCGCCTATGCCGTGGCGTCGAACGACGTCCGGATCCTGTCGCCGATCCCCGGCAAGAGCGCGATCGGCATCGAGATCCCCAACGCGGACCGCGAGACGGTGTCCCTCGGCGACGTCCTGCGCTCCACGGCCGCGCAGAAGAGCACGCACCCGCTGACCATCGGCGTCGGTAAGGACGTCGGCGGCAACTTCGTCGTCGCCAACCTCGCGAAGATGCCGCACCTGCTGGTGGCCGGCTCCACCGGCTCGGGCAAGTCCAGCTTCGTGAACTCGATGATCACGAGCCTGCTGATGCGCGCCCGCCCGTCGGACGTGCGGATGGTCCTGATCGACCCGAAGCGGGTCGAGCTCACCAGCTACGCGGGCGTCCCGCACCTGATCACACCCATCATCACGAACCCGAAGAAGGCGGCCGAGGCGCTGCAGTGGGTCGTGAAGGAGA
This sequence comes from Microbacterium resistens, assembly GCF_021172025.1. NCBI lineage: Bacteria > Bacillati > Actinomycetota > Actinomycetes > Micrococcales > Microbacteriaceae > Microbacterium > Microbacterium resistens. The sequence goes on along the minus strand of NZ_CP082781.1, from coordinate 1,398,186 downwards.
TGGACATGCGGTACGACGACCTCGCGTCGTTCGGGTTCCGCCACATCGACGACTTCAACCGCGCCGTGCGTGCGGGGGAGGTCGAGGTGCCGCCCGGCAGCGAGCGGGTCCTCAAGCCGTATCCGTACCTGCTCGTCGTCGTCGACGAGCTGGCGGATCTCATGATGGTCGCCCCGCGCGACGTCGAGGACTCCATCGTCCGCATCACTCAGCTCGCGCGTGCATCGGGCATCCACCTGGTGCTGGCGACGCAGCGGCCGAGCGTCGACGTCGTCACCGGTCTGATCAAGGCCAACGTCCCGTCGCGGCTCGCCTTCGCGGTGACGAGCGTCACCGACAGCCGCGTGATCCTCGATGCCCCGGGCGCGGACAAGCTCATCGGACAGGGCGACGCCCTGTTCTCGCCGATGGGGTCCTCGAAGCCCTTCCGCCTCCAGGGGGCGTGGGTCGAGGAGAGCGAGATCGACGCCGTGGTCAAGCACGTCACCGGCCAGGCCCGCCCGGAGTACCGTCCGGACGTCCAGGAGGCCATCGAGACGAAGAAGAAGGAGGTCGACGAGGACATCGGCGACGACCTCGAGCTTCTCCTCGCGGCCGCCGAGCTCGTCGTGTCGACGCAGTTCGGCTCCACGTCCATGCTGCAGCGCAAGCTGCGTGTCGGTTTCGCGAAGGCCGGCCGCCTCATGGATCTTCTCGAATCGCGCGAGATCGTCGGCCCCTCCGAGGGCTCCAAGGCGCGCGACGTCCTCGTCACGGCCGAGCAGCTTCCCGGCGTCCTCGCGCGGCTCCGAGGCGACGAGCCGCCCGCCGCGCCGTCGGCGCCCGCGTCGGCGCCTGCGGCGGGAGCACCGGCGGCGGACGACCCGTACGGGGCCGATCCTCTGGAGGAGCAGTATCGCGACCTCCCGGTGGTGGAGTCGGAAGGCGACGAGGACGCCTGGGGCCTGACGGGACGCGACTGATGGCCATCCCGCGGCAGCTGCCCAACGCGATCACGGTGGCGCGCATCCCGCTCGCCGTCGTGTTCTTCGTGCTCCTGCTGATGGGCGGCACGGCGGGCCTTCACGACCTCGTCCTCCGGTGGATCGCCGGCGCGCTGTTCATCCTGGCGATCTCGACGGACTGGGTCGACGGGTTCCTGGCGCGCAAGTACGACATCGTCAGCGACTTCGGAAAGCTCTGGGACCCCATCGCGGACAAGCTGCTGACCGGTGCGGGATTCCTCGGGCTCGCGATCCTCGGCGAGGTGCCCTGGTGGATCGTCGTGGTCATCCTGGTGCGGGAGTGGGGGATCACGGTCCACCGTCTGGTGATCGCCAAGGAGCACGTCGTCGCGGCGGCGTGGATGGGCAAGGTCAAGACGGCCGTCCAGGGCGTCGCTCTCGGATGGGCGCTGCTGCCGCTCCACGTGCTCGTCGGGATGACGCCGTGGACGGTGGTCACCATGATCCTCATGGTCGTGGTGCTGGTGCTGACGGTGGCCAGCGGCATCGACTACGTCGTGGCCCAGGTGCGCGGCGCGCGGAGCGGGCGGACGGGGGAATGAGCACCGAGGCGCTGCTGGCGGAGCTTCGGCGGCGCGGGTGGACCGTGGCCGTCGCGGAGTCGCTGACCGGCGGAGCGCTCTGCGCCGAGCTCGTGTCGGTTCCCGGCGCCTCCGATGTCCTCCGCGGAGGAGTGGTCGCCTACGCGACTCCGATCAAGCACAGCGTCCTCGGCGTCGACGCAGCGCTCCTCGCCGCTCACGGGCCGGTGCACCCCGAGGTGGCGCGACAGATGGCCGACGGGGTGCGTTCGGCGCTGGCCGTCGACGGCCGCGCGGCGGATGTCGGCGTCTCGACGACCGGCGTCGCCGGGCCCACGCCGCAGGGCGGGCAGCCCGTGGGGACCGTGCACATCGGCGTGAGCATCGGCGAGCGGTCGACGAGTCGGGCGTTCCGGTTCGACGGCGACCGGGCCATGATCCGCACGGCGAGCGTCGAGGCGGCGATCGCGGTCGTCTCCGGCGTCCTTTCCGAAAGCGTGGAATAAGAGCGACGTCACCGAAGTTGAGTCCTGTGTGCTCACATTCAAAGCACAGGATGAAAAAGTAGATTCGATGACAACAGGTCGGGTTAGACTGACGATCCGTTCGGACGCGAGATCCGACACGGGCCTTGAGGAGAGGGGGTTCCGATGATCCTTGTACGACAGGAGATCGGCGACGTGCTGCGGGACTTCCGACTGCAGAAGGGTCGCACGCTGCGCCAGGTCGCGAGCAAGGCCTCGGTCGCCCTCGGTTACCTCAGCGAGGTCGAGCGCGGTCAGAAGGAGGCGTCGAGCGAGATCCTCGCCTCCGTGGCCGAGGCGCTCGACGTGCCCATCTCGACGATCATGCGCGAGGTGGGGGACCGCATCTCGGTGCTCGAGGGCATCCAGGTCTTCCCGGACGTCGTTCCGGACGACCTCGTGGCCTCGGTCGAGCCGGAGCTGTCGCTGCGCTGACCCCTCGGGGTCGGCGTATCGACGCGTGGAGCCCCTCCGCGTGCGAAGAAGCGAGTTCCTCCGCGCCGTCGACGGTGAGTTCGGAGCCCGGGCGACGGCGTTGCTGGACGACCTGGTCCTGACCACCCTCGGCACGCGCACGGCGTCCGAAGCGCTCGCGGCCGGCGTCCCGCCGCGGGAGATCTGGCTTGCACTGTGCGAGGAGACGGACGTTCCGGCGCACCGCCGCTACGGAGCAGGGCGTCAGGAGCCGAAGCGCTCCTGACGCCCACGTCGCGTTCTCGGCGTGTTCGATGACACGGCAGTCGATCGTCGGCGTGTCATCGAAGCTGTGTTCGAGAAACGGGTATCGTTCTGCACAGATGACAACGAGGTGTCGTTGTCCACGGATGGTCCCGGAGCCGACGCGAATGTCGGTGGCCCCGCATACCGTGGCAGACGGACCGAAGAGGTCATGCGCCTTGTCGGAGAGTCGCCCCAGCCGGGGCGGCCGCGACAGCCTACAGGCGGCAGTACGCGAGCAAGAAGGAGCATCCCATGCCATCACCCGCAGACCGCGAACGGGCCCTCGAGTCGGCCCTCGCTCAGATCGACAAGCAGTTCGGCAAGGGTTCGGTCATGCGACTGGGCAGCGACGAGCGTGCTCCCGTCGAGGTCATCCCGACCGGCTCCATCGCCCTCGACGTCGCCCTCGGCGTCGGTGGACTGCCGCGCGGCCGCATCATCGAGATCTACGGACCGGAGTCCTCCGGTAAGACCACTCTGACGCTGCACGCGATCGCCAACGTCCAGCGCGCCGGAGGCATCGCGGCGTTCGTCGATGCGGAGCACGCGCTCGACCCCGAGTACGCCAAGAAGCTCGGCGTCGACATCGACCAGCTGCTCGTCTCCCAGCCCGACACGGGCGAGCAGGCGCTGGAGATCGCCGACATGCTGATCCGCTCCGGCGCGATCGACCTCGTCGTCATCGACTCGGTCGCGGCCCTGGTTCCCCGGGCCGAGATCGAGGGCGAGATGGGCGACTCCCACGTGGGTCTGCAGGCTCGCCTGATGTCGCAGGCGCTGCGCAAGCTCACCGGTGGCCTGAACCAGACGAAGACCACGGCGATCTTCATCAACCAGCTCCGCGAGAAGATCGGCGTCTTCTTCGGCTCGCCGGAGACCACCGCGGGTGGTAAGGCGCTGAAGTTCTACGCCTCGGTACGTCTGGACATCCGCCGGATCGAGACGCTGAAGGACGGCAGCGAGGCGGTCGGGAACCGGACCCGCGTGAAGGTCGTGAAGAACAAGATGGCCCCGCCGTTCAAGCAGGCCGAGTTCGACATCCTGTACGGCACGGGCATCTCGCGCGAGGGCAGCCTCATCGATTTCGGGGTCGACCACGGCATCGTGAAGAAGTCCGGGGCCTGGTACACGTACGACGGCGATCAGCTCGGGCAGGGCAAGGAGAACGCCCGGAACTTCCTGATCAACAACCCGGACATCGCCGCCGCGATCGAGACGCAGATCAAGCAGAAGCTGGGCGTCGGCGGGGCAGCGGCTCCGGAGGCCGCGCCCGCGGACGAGCTGGCGCAGCGGCGTCCCGCCTGATCCGGAAGCGATGACCATGTCTCGACGCGACTCGATGAGTGCGGTGGGCCATGCATAGCGGGGGCGGGCCTTCGGAGGACGACCGGCTCGCTCCCGTCATCCCGTTGTTCGGCGGCGCCCGCCGACCGAACGCGGCGACGGCCGAGGAGCCGCAGAGGGCACCGAGCTCGCGACACCCCGCGCATCCGTCTCGTCGGTCGACGTCGGGGGAGTCGCCGCGGCCGCTCGCCGCGGACGAGCGGGCGGACCGCTTCTCCCGGAGAGATGCGACCGACGACGCTGGACCGGGGATCGAAGAGGCGACCGAGTACCTCGTGCGCCGGTTGAGGACCAAGCAACTCTCCAGCCGGGAAGCACGGGAGGCACTGCGTGAGCAGGGTGTCCCGGCGGACGACGCGGCGGATGTGATCGCCGAGTTCGAAGAGCGCGGCTACCTCAACGATGCGGCGCTGGCGGAGTACCTCGTGACCGCGGGGTCCCAGCGCAAGGGGCAGGGACGCGTCGCGATCGGTCGAACCCTCCAGCAACGCGGCATCCCTCGGGAGACCGCTGATGCGGCGCTGGCCGAGCTCGAGGACGACGACGCCGATCGCGCGCTGGAGTTCGCCCGGAGCAAGGCCGCATCGCTCGCGCGATACGACGAGGACACCGCGATGCGGCGCCTGGTCGGGCAGCTCGCGCGGCGTGGCTACGGCGGCGGTGTCGCGATGACGGCGGCCAGGACGGCACTGCGGGAGAACACCCGCTCCTCGGGAGCACGCGGACGCGTCCGCTTCGAGGACTCCGACTGACGCCGTCGAGCTCGGACGCCCGCGGGGCCGGGCGGCGGTACATCGGTCCGGATCCGTTCGGAGGGCGGGCCCGGGTGCTCCGACCGACCGTAGAATGGCTGACATCATGAGCACTCCAGCCAGTGAGCCGACGATCATCGCACCCTCGATCGCAGCGTTCGACGACGCGGGACGCCCGCGCACCTACGAGGTCCGCACCTTCGGGTGCCAGATGAACGTGCACGACTCCGAGCGTCTGTCCGGATCCCTGGAGAGCGCCGGCTACGTGCGTGTGGACGAGGGCGCGGAGGCGGACGTCGTCATCATCAACACCTGCGCGGTGCGCGACAACGCGGCGGGCAAGCTCTACGGCACCCTCGGCCACCTGAAGTCCCGCAAGGACAAGCACGAGGGCATGCAGATCGCGGTGGGCGGCTGTCTGGCCCAGATGGACAAGGACGCCGTGCTCAACAAAGCGCCGTGGGTCGACGTCGTGTTCGGAACGCACAACATGGGCTCCCTCCCGGGGCTGCTGGAGCGCGCCCGGCACAACGGCGAGGCGGAGATGGAGATCCTCGAGTCCCTCGAGGTCTTCCCCTCCACGCTGCCCACGCGGCGGGACTCGGCTCACAGCGGGTGGGTCTCGATCTCGGTCGGCTGCAACAACACGTGCACGTTCTGCATCGTCCCGAGCCTGCGCGGCAAGGAGAAGGACCGCCGCCCGGGAGACATCCTGAACGAGATCCGCCTCCTCGTCGAGGACGGCGCGATCGAGGTGACGCTGCTCGGGCAGAACGTGAACTCGTACGGTGTCGAGTTCGGTGATCGACAGGCGTTCGGAAAGCTGCTGCGTGCGGCGGGGCAGATCCCGGGGCTGGAGCGGATCCGCTTCACGAGCCCGCATCCGGCGGCGTTCACCGACGACGTCATCGACGCCATGGCGGAGACGCCGAGCGTCATGCCCCAGCTGCACATGCCTCTGCAGTCCGGCAGCGACCGGATCCTCCGCGCGATGCGCCGCTCCTACCGCAGCGAGCGCTTCCTCGGGATCCTCGACCGCGTCCGCGAGCGCATCCCTCACGCCGCGATCTCGACGGACATCATCGTGGGCTTCCCCGGCGAGACGGACGAGGACTTCGAGGACACGATGCGCGTCGTCGAGCAGGCGCGGTTCGCGAACGCCTTCACGTTCCAGTACTCGATCCGCGAGGGCACCCCGGCCGCCACCATGGAAGACCAGGTTCCCAAGGAGGTCGTGCAGGAGCGCTACGACCGCCTGATCGCCCTGCAGGAGCGGATCTCCCTCGAGGAGAACCAGAAGCAGCAGGGACGAGAGATCGAGGTGCTGGTCTCCGTCGGCGAGGGCAAGAAGGACGCGGAGACCCATCGCCTCACCGGGCGCGCGGAGGACAACCGACTCGTGCACTTCGAGGTCCCGGAGGGCTCCGACATCCCCAGGCCCGGTGACGTCGTGACCGTCACGGTGACGCACGCCGCGCCGTTCCATCTCCTCGCGGACTCCCCGGACGGGAAGCCGCTGCGCATCCGTCGCACCCGTGGCGGGGACGCATGGGACCGGGCGCAGGCGGAGAGCTGCGGGGTTCCGGCGCCCGCCGACGGCGCGGGGGCCCGCCCCGTCTCCCTCGGGCTGCCGACCCTGCGCGTCGGCGTGTGACCCTTCCGGGACCGGACGCGATCGGCCCGGGCGACGGTCGCCGTCCGCCCCGGCTGTGGGCGGTCGTCGGAGCCACCGGGACCGGGAAGAGCGAGCTCTCCCTGGATCTCGCCGAGGCCCTGGCATCGCACGGGGTGCAGGCGGAGGTCGTCAACGCCGACGCCATGCAGCTGTACCGCGGGATGGACATCGGCACGGCCAAGCTGCCGGTGTCCGCTCGGCGCGGCATCCCGCACCATCTCCTCGACGTCCGGGAGGTCACCGAGGAGGCGGCCGTGGCGTGGTACCAGCCCCTGGCCCGCTCGGCGATCGAGGACATCCATGCCCGCGGTGCCGACGCGATCCTCGTCGGCGGATCGGGGTTGTACGTGTCGAGCGTGCTCTACGACTTCCGGTTCCCGCCCCGGGACGAGACGGTGCGTGCGCGCTGGGAGTCGGAGCTGGCGGAGAAGGGGCCGTCGGCGCTGTTCGCGCAGCTGGCCGAGCGGGATCCGGTCACCGCGCAGCGGATCGACCCGCGGAACGGGCGCCGGATCGTCCGGGCGCTGGAGGTGCTGGAGCAGGGGAGCGCGACCCACGGGGCGGCTCTGCCGGACCGCCCCGTGCCGTGGCATCCGCGGACGCGCATCCTCGGGCTGACGGTGGAGCGGTCGGTCCTCGTGGAGAGGCTCGATCGACGCGTGGAGCGCATGTGGCAGGAAGGACTGATGGCCGAGGTGGCGGGGCTGCGCGAGCACGGCTTGGAATCGGGGATCACCGCGCGCCGCGCGATCGGGTACGCCCAGGCGCTCGCGCAGGGCGCCGGGGAACTGTCGGAGGCGGAGGCGATCGCCCAGACCCAGGCGCTGACCCGGCGGTACGCGCGCCGTCAGGTGTCCTGGTTCCGGCGGTACGAGGACGTCCGCTGGCACGACGCTCTCGCGGGAACGGCCTCGTTCCTCCGGGAGGCTGTCGCCGAGGAGAGGCCCCGATGACGGCGGCAGCACGGCTCCGCGCGTTCGAACCGAGCGACACCGAGGCCGTCGTCACGCTCTGGGAGGAGGCCGGGCTCACGCGACCGTGGAACGATCCGCGTGCGGACATCCTCCGCAAGCTGTCCGTACAGCCCGAGCTCTTCCTCGTCGCGGTCGATCCGGCGGACCGCATCGTGGGCTCCGTCATGGCCGGGTACGACGGGCACCGCGGGTGGCTGTACTACCTCGCGACGGCCGGCGCCGCACGGGGGCAGGGGATCGGTCGGCTCCTCGTCACGGAGGCGGAGCGGCTGCTGACGGAGATGGGCTGCCCCAAGGTCCAGCTGATGGTCCGGCGGGAGAACGAGCAGGTCCTCCGGTTCTACGAAGGGCTGGACTACGAGCCGGTCGACGTCGCGATGATGGGCAAGCGGCTGATCGCCGACAGCCCGGGCGCCTGACCGCACGGCCGGCGATGTCCGTGGCCCCGGGGATGATGGGCGCATGGCGACTCACTACTTCACGGCGTCCTCGCTGGACGGCTTCCTGGCGACGACCGACCACTCGCTCGACTGGCTGCTTTCACAGGACATCGACATGGAAGGGCCCATGGCCTATCCCGGTTTCGTCGAGGGGATCGGCGCGCTCGCGATGGGCGCCTCCACCTACGAATGGGTCATGCGCAACGAAGAGGGGCGGTGGAGCTATCGTCAGCCGACCTGGGTGTTCACGCATCGCGATCTCGACCTTCCGACGCAGGGGGATGTGCGGCTCACGCAGGCGGACATCCCGACCGTCCACGCCGAGCTGGTCGAGGCCGCGGGAGACAAGGACGTGTGGATCGTCGGCGGTGGGGATCTGGCGGGACAGTTCGCCGATGCGGGGCTGCTGGACGAGGTCTGGATCCAATACGCTCCGGTCACGCTCGGCGCGGGGATGCCGCTGCTTCCGCGCCGGCTGGACCTCGAGCTGCAGGAGGTGGCGCGCAACCGGGCCTTCCTGTGCGGCCGATACCGGGTACTGACGGGCCGGACGAACGTCTGACCCGAGCGTTCTGCTCTGAGCGGATCCGCTCGATGCCGTCGCGGCCGCACGCCTAGCATGTGGCCATGACCGACAACGCCCCCCGCCCCGCGCCCGAGCCCGACGCATCCGTCCCCGACTCGCCTCGTCCCGTCGCGCCGCTGCGGGAGCCCGAGCCGCTCTGGCGGGAGGTGGTCGGCGACCTGCTCCGCGCCGAGCGGATGGACCGGGGCGAGACGCTGGTGGAGACCTCGCGGCGTGCCGGCGTCTCCCCGCAGTACCTGTCGGAGATGGAGCGGGGCATCAAGGAGCCGTCCAGCGAGATGCTGGCTGCTGTCGCGGGCGCCCTCGACCTCACGCTGCTGGATCTCACGCTCGGCGTCGCGGAGCGGATGGCTCCCCGCGCCGTCCCCGCGGCGGTGACCGCGGCGACGTTCTCGCGGGCGGCCTTCGCCCTCGCGGCGTGACGACGGGGCCGGCCGGGACACCGGCCGGCCCCGATCGCGCGAGCTGATCAGGGCACGAGCTCCCGGCGTTCAGCGATCACCTCGTCCACGATCCCGTACGTCCGTGCGGCGTCGGCGGTCAGCACCAGGTCCCGATCGGTGTCGGAGCGGAGATCCTCCGCCGCCCGGCCGGTGTGCGCGACGAGGATCCGTTCGAGCTCGCTGCGCACGCGCACGATCTCGTCGGCCTGGAGGATGAGGTCGGGGATCGCACCCCGTCCCTGCGCGGCCGGCTGATGCAGCACGATCCGCGAGTGGGGGAGGGCGGCACGCTTGCCCTTCGCGCCCGCAGCGAGGAGCACGGCCCCCACGGAGACCGCCTGACCCATGCAGAACGTCGCGACGTCGGAGCGGATGAAGCGCATCGTGTCGTACACGGCGAGCATGGCGCTCGGGTCCCCGCCCTCGCAGTTGATGTAGAGCTGGATGTCCCGGTCGCCGCCTTGGGCGTCCAGGTAGAGGAGCTGGGCCACGAGGGAGTTGGCGACGTCGGAGTCCAGCGGTGTGCCGAGGTAGATGACCCTCTCGGCGAGCAGGTGCGAGTACACGTCCATGACCCGGTCGCCGCGGGGCGTCTGGGCGACGACGTTGGGGATGAGGAACTGGGCCATGTCAGGCTCCTTCCCGAAGCGGGGCGGGTTCGGCGACGAGGCCGACGGCGCGGCGTGCGACCTTCGGCATGATGACGGGGAACGACGACGTGATCTCGTCGATGAAGCCGTACTCGAGCGCCTCCTGGGCACTGAACCAGCGATCGTGCAGGGAGTCCTCGAAGACCCGGTCCAGGGGCTGGCCGGTGTCCTCGGCGATGAGCCCGAGCACCGTGTCGCGGGTCTGGCGGAGGTCTGCGGCCTGCAGCTCGACGTCCACGGCCGTGCCGCCGATCCCCGCGGATCCCTGGTGCAGGAGGACGCGGCTGTGCGGGAGCGCTCGGCGCTTCCCCGGTGTTCCCGCGGACAGCAGGAACTGGCCGGCGCTGCAGGCGAGCCCGAACGCGACGGTGCCGACGTCGCAGGGGACAGCGCGCATGAGGTCCCGGATCGCGAGCATGGCCGGGACCGAGCCGCCGGGCGAGTGGATCCACAGGGTGATGTCGGCCTGGTCGTCGTCGGCGGCGAGGGCGAGCAGCTGCGTCATCAGCAGCACGCCGTTGTCGTCGTCGAGGGGGCCGTCGAGGACGAGGATCCGACGGGCGTAGAGCATGCGACGGGTGTCCGCGTCGAACAGGTTGCGTGGAGCGTCTTCTGTCATGCGACCAGCCTGCGGCGTCGCGGATCGGCACGGCCCCGGATCCGCCGTGGGCTGATCCACCCTGAGCGGATGGCGGTGCAGGACCGGCCCGTAGACTGGGGCGATGGTCGCATTCGCCAAGGGTCACGGCACCGGGAACGACTTCGTCATCATCGCCGACCCGGACGGAGAGCTCGACCTCTCGCCGGAGCAGGTCGCCGCGCTGTGCGACCGGCACTTCGGCATCGGTGCGGACGGGCTGCTGCGCGTGGTGCGCTCGCGCGCGCTCCCCGAGGGGGCGGCGGCTCTCGCGGAGGAGCCCGCGGCGGAGTGGTTCATGGACTACCGCAATGCCGATGGCTCCATCGCCGAGATGTGCGGGAACGGCGTCCGCGTCTTCGCGCACTACCTGCTGGGCTCCGGCCTCGCCGAGCTGGAGCACGGCGCGACGCTGCCGATCGGGACCCGTGCGGGCGTGCGCGACGTGATGCGCAGCGAGACCGGTTATCAGGTGGATCTGGGGCGCTGGCGTCTCGCAGGCGGTGAACCGCTCGCTCGTGCCCACGGCCTCGGCGTTCCCCGGCCGGGGCAGGGGATCGACGTGGGGAACCCGCACGTCGTCGTCGCCCTCGCCTCGGAGGAGGAGCTCGACGGGCTCGATCTGACCCGGTCGCCGGAGCTGGCGCCTGCCCCCGAGGCCGGGGCGAACGTGGAGTTCGTCGTCCCGGCGGACCCCCTCGTCCAGGACGGTGTCGGACGCGTCCGGATGCGGGTGTTCGAACGAGGCGTGGGAGAGACGCTGAGCTGCGGGACCGGTGTCGCGGCGACCGCGCTCGCGGTGCGGTATTGGGCCGGGTCCGCGGCACCGGACGCCTGGCGGGTCGAGGTCCCCGGCGGGGTCCTCGGCGTGCGGATGTTCCCCGCGGAGGACGGCGAGCACGTCGCGTTGTCCGGTCCGGCGCAGATCGTGTTCCAGGGCGAGATCGACCTCGCCTGACGCTGCTCGTCCCGGTGAAGGTCAGATGACCGGGATGCCCTCGGTGGGAGGCGTGCCGTGGCGGCGCACCTTGAGGACGCGGAAGCCGCGGCCCGTGGCGGCGCGGTACACGCTGTAACCGGGGGAGAAGGTCGCGCCGAGCCATCGCTGCAGGGAGTCCGATCCCAGGTTCCGGCTGACCACGAACCAGCCGTCGCTGCGCTCGTCCAGCCGTGGGATCCAGCGCTCCAGGAGTCCGTGCAGCTCGTTCTTGCCGACCCGGATCGGAGGGTTGGAGCGGATGGTGCGGAAGACGACGTCGTCGGGAACATCGTCGGGCGTGACGGCGTTGACGTTATCGAGTCCCAGTTCGGCGGCGTTGCGGCGTACGAGATCCAGGGCGCGCTCGTTGACGTCGACGGCCCAGATCGTCGCGTGCGGGGCGCTCAGCGCGAGAGAGATGCTGATCGGACCCCATCCGCAGCCGAGATCGAGGAGGTTGCCGCCGGGCGGGGGAGGCGGGGTGTTCGCGAGCAGCACGGACGTCCCGGCGTCCACATGATCGGGGCTGAAGACCCCGGAGGCGGTGGTGAGTTCGAGTTCACGGCCCGCAAGCGTGACCCGGATCCGACGCAGGTTCTCAGGGCTTGCGGGGGCCGCAGTGAAGTAGTGGTCGGACCCCATACGGTGAGCGTAGCGGAGAGCCGGGGCTAAGGTTAAGGCGCTCTTCCGGTGCGGAGAGCGACAGAAAGGTGCGGATGACGCAGTCCACGACGAACGACGATCACGACGACGCGATCGAGCGCGTCCTCAAAGCGGGGGAGCAGCGCACGCAGCCGCGGGTCTTCGGCGCCGCGCAGGCGCTGCAGGACGAGGCGACGGCGACGTACTCCTCTGCGGACGGCGAGCAGTGGGACCTCGAGGACCGGCATGCGCTGCGGCGCGTCGCCGGGCTGTCCACCGAGCTCGAAGACGTCACCGAGGTCGAGTACCGACAGCTCCGCCTGGAGAACGTGGTCCTGGTGGGCGTGTACCCTCAGGGCGCGCAGGAGGACGCGGAGAACTCGCTGCGCGAGCTCGCGGCGCTGGCGGAGACCGCCGGTGCCGTCGTCCTCGACGGCGTGCTCCAGCGCCGCCCGCACCCGGATCCCGCGACCTACCTCGGGCGGGGAAAGGCGCAGGAGCTCCGTGACATCGTCGCGGCGCTCGGCGCCGACACGGTCATCGCCGACACCGAGCTCGCCCCCAGCCAGCGCCGCGCGCTGGAGGACGTCGTGAAGGTCAAGGTGATCGACCGCACGACGGTGATCCTGGACATCTTCAGTCAGCACGCGAAGAGCCGAGAGGGCAAGGCCCAGGTCGAGCTCGCCCAGATGGAGTACATGCTTCCGCGGCTGCGCGGCTGGGGCGAGTCCATGAGCCGCCAGGCGGGTGGACAGGTCGGCGCCGGCGGTGCCGGGATGGGGTCGCGCGGACCCGGTGAGACGAAGATCGAGCTGGACCGCCGCCGCATCCGGACGAGGATGGCGATCCTGCGCAAGCAGATCCGCGACTTCGCTCCCGCTCGCGAGGCCAAGCGCGCGGAGCGCAAGCGCAACACGATCCCGTCGGTCGCCATCGCCGGGTACACGAACGCCGGCAAGTCGAGCCTGCTGAACGCGCTCACGAGCGCGGGCGTCCTCGTCGAGAACGCCCTGTTCGCGACGCTCGACGCCACGGTCCGGCGGACGGAGACGGCCGACGGCCGCGTCTACACGCTGACGGACACGGTCGGGTTCGTCCGGAACCTCCCGCACCAGCTGGTGGAGGCGTTCCGATCCACGCTCGAAGAGGTCGCGGACTCCGACGTCATCGTCCACGTGGTCGACGGGTCCCACCCGGACCCCGCCGGTCAGCTCCAGACCGTCCGCGACGTGATGGGCGACGTCGGCGCGCGCGACCTGCCGGAGATCGTGGTCTTCAACAAGGCCGATCTGCTGGACGACGACGAGCGGCTCGTGCTGCGGGGCCTCGTCCCGGGGGCGCACTTCGTGTCGTCTCGGACCGGCGAGGGGATCGAGGAGTTGCGGGCGACGATCGACGAGACCCTGCCGAAGCCGGCGGTGGAGATCCGCGCGGTGGTCCCGTACGACCGCGGCGATCTCGTGGCCGCCGTGCATGAGACGGGCCTGCTCGTCTCGGCCGAGCACGAGGAGGCGGGGACGGCGATCCACGCCCACGTGTCGGAGCGTCTGGCCGCGGAACTGGCTCCGTTCGCCGTCTGACGCGGGTCAGGCGCCGAGGCGGCGCTTCTGATCGGTGCTCAGGAAGCTCGCGCGCACGCTGGTGCGCGCGAGCTCCGCGAGCTCGTCCGCGGTCAGCGAGAACGTGCGGGCCAGCGCCCGCAGGTTGTCGTCCAGGTAGCCACCGAAATACGCCGGGTCGTCGGAGTTGATCGTGACCTGGAGCCCCGCGTCGAGCGCCCGCCGGAGGGGGAAGTCGGACAGCTCCCGGATCACCCGGAGGCGGGTGTTGGAGAACGGGCACATCGTCAGCGGGACGCGGTCGGCGGCGAGCCGTGCGACCAGCGAGGGGTCCTCCAGCGCGCGGTTCCCGTGGTCGATGCGCTCGACGCCGAGGATGTCCAGGGCCTCCCAGACGTAGTCGGCCGGTCCTTCCTCTCCCGCGTGTGCGACGAGCCGCAGCCCGGCGTCCCTGGCGCGGTCGAACACGCCGGCGAAGAGCGACGGCGGGTATCCGACCTCGGCCGAGTCGAGTCCGAGACCGGTGACCGCGAAGCCGGTGTCGAGGACGCGATCCAGCATGCGGGCGGCGTCCTCCACCGGGTCGTCCCGGAGGACGCAGACGATGATCGACGCGGTGATGCCGGTCTGGCCGCCGACCTCCGCGATCGCCCGATGGAGTCCCGCGAGGACCACCGCCTCGGGGATCCCGCGCTTCGCGTGCGCCTGCGGGTCGACGAACATCTCCGCGTGGACCACGCCGCCGGCGTGGGCGCGGCGGAGGTATGCCGCGCCCAGCGTGAAGAAATCGTCTTCCGTCTGGAGCACCCGCATGTTGTCGTAGTACAGGTCGAGGAAGGACTGCAGATCCGTGAACCGATAGGCCTGCTGGAGCTCCTCCTCGGAGGCGTACGGCAGAGTGAGCCCCTTCGCCCGGGCCAGCTCGAAGATCGTCGCCGGCTCCAGGGTTCCCTCGATGTGCACATGGAGCTCGCAGAACGGCGGGTTCTCTTTCGCGGCCGGGGCTGTCGTCATCGGATCCGAAGTGGGCATGGGGTCACCGTAGCCGCTCGCCGCGCCGTTCGTGGTCAGCGTCCCGCTTCGCAGTTCGTGCCGATGATCGCGGTCATGCGGGGAGGGCGAGGTGGAGGATCGGGTAGGGTCGGCCGTCCCCGTCCAGCTCGCTACGGCCCACCTGAACGAACCCCCGGCTGAGGTAGAAGCCACGGCCGCTGGTGTTCTGCTCATTCACGTCGACCCTGATGACGCCGTGGTGGGCGATGGCCTCGGTGAGGAGGAGGCTGCCGATTCCTGTGCCTCGTGCGTCGTCGGAGACGAACAGCATCTCGAGGCTGCCCTCCGCGACGCCGGCGAACCCCACCGTGGTGCCGCTCCGGTCGGCGACGATGAGCTCGACGGCCGGAAAGTAGACGGAGGCGAGGTTGCTCTCGATGCGGGCGAAGTCCGCATCCTCGAGGAAGTCGTGCGTGGCGCGGACCGCGCTCCGCCAGATCTCGGTGAGCTGCGGATATTCCGCGGGTCCGTGAGCGGGTCGGAGCGTGACGGAGCGGGCGGCCTCGGGCATCAGATCATCCTGGCCGACCCGGCCAGCAGGTTCAAACCCGATCCGGACTCACCCTCGCAGGCGGGCGTTTCGCCGTCAGCGTGTGGCGGCCGCACCCGTCGGCGGGTACCACCGCGGGAGTCGAACGACGGCGACGACGCGGCGGTTCAGGCCGCCTGCTAGGGTGTCGCGACCATGACACGCACAGTACCGCGCGCCTCGCGAAGGTCCACCTGGTGGCTTCTCTTCCTCGCCGCGGTTCTGTGCGTGTTTCCGGTTCTCGTCATGGCCGGAAGCCAATACGTCGATCGTGGCGATAATGTCGTAGGGAGTTGCTTTTATGTCCCTGCGCCGGATGACGTGGCGTCGATAGACAATGCCCTGCGTCAGGCATCGTTGACGGCCGTTCCTGCTGGGATCCTCTGCGAATGGGATCGCGCCGGCGGCGGAACGGTCAGTGTTCAGACCGGTTGGCCGACGACGGTCGCTGGTATGGCCGGAAGTGTGCTGCTGGTCGTGTTCACGGCTGCGGCTCTCCGATGGCCAGGGACGGGACGCCGGTTCGTGACCGTGATCCCGCTCGCGCTGGGAACCGCACTATGGATCGTGGTGTTCCTCAGCGTGCACACCGTCGCCGCCTAGCGTCCCGCGCCCGGGGAACGACGGACCGGCGTCGGTCCCCGTGCCCGAAACGACGGAAGGCCTGCTCGGGATTCACGCCCGAGCAGGCCTTCCGTCGTTGGTGTGGTGCACCCCCTGGGACTCGAACCCAGAACCCACTGATTAAGAGTCAGTTGCTCTGCCGATTGAGCTAGAGGTGCGTGGCCGGTGTTCCCCGGCCGAGGAACAACACTAGCAGGGGATCCGTAGGACGCGAAATCGAGCCGGGTCCGACCCGGCGGGTATTCTGAGGACGTGTCTGAAACCCCCGCTGCCACCGACTTCCGGGGTGACCTCGAGCTCGCCCTCCGCCTCGCCGACGCCGCCGACGCCCAGTCGCTCCCGCGCTTCGACGCGGCCGATCTGACGGTGTCGCTCAAGGCGGACCACTCCCACGTCACCGACGCGGATCTGGCGACGGAGCGCGCGATCCGTGCCATCCTCCAGGCCGAGCGTCCCGAGGACGGCATCTTCGGCGAGGAGTACGGAGCAGAGGGCGGAACGCACCGCCAGTGGATCATCGATCCGATCGACGGTACCGCCAACTTCCTGCGCGGCGTTCCGCTGTGGGGCACGATGATCGCCCTCGCCGTGGACCACAAGCCGCTCGTCGGCGTGGTGAGCATGCCCGCCCTCGGGCGTCGGTGGTGGGCCGGCGCGGGCCTCGGCGCGTGGACGGGCACGGAGGCCGAGCCTCGCCGGATCCACGTCTCGGACGTCTCCTCCCTCGACGAGGCGAGCGTGAGCTTCCAGAGCATCGCCCAGTGGGACGAGGCCGGCCATCTCGACGACCTGGTGGCGCTGAGCCGCCGCGTCTGGCGGGACCGCGCGTACGGAGACGTCTTCTCCTACATGCTGCTCGCCGAGGGACGCATCGACATGGTGGCCGAGTTCGACGTGAAGGAGTACGATATCGCCGCCGCCTTCGCCATCGTCGCGGAGGCGGGAGGCCGCGCGACGGCGTTCGACGGGCGGAAGACCCTGTCCGGACGCTCCGCGCTCGCCACCAACGGGCGCCTGCACGACGCTTTCCTGGGCCTGCTCGGCGGGCCTCCGTCGGCACCGGCGGACACCGCATGACGGCGCGGGCGCCGCGCAGACTCCTCCCGGCCGTTCTCGCGGTCGGGATGATGGCGATGCTGAGCGCCTGCAGCCCCTCCGCCTCGGGCGCGGGCACGGGAAGCGGGGCGCCCTCCTCGCCGTCCGAGGACACGGCCGGATCCGCGACCCCGTCCGATCAGCCGACCGGACCGCCCACGTGCGACACCCTGATCTCGGCCACGACCGTCGATGCGCTGAAGAAGCTCGGCTGGACCTCGGAACAGCGCGAGTTCTCGGTCGGGCCGGAGGTGGTCCCCGACGGCCTCCTCTGCCTCTGGGCGGACTTCACCCACGCATCCGACCGCGGGCAGATGTACGGATGGGCGCCGATCGACGCCGAGCGCGCGGCGACGCTTCAACACCAGCTCGTCGAACAGGGGTGGATCCGTGAGGACAGCGACCGCGGTGTCTACATCACCATCGACCCGGACTTCGCGTTCGAGAAGGACGCGGACGGCTACGGATCGACCTACCTCTTCGGCGACGGCTGGGTGACGTTCTCGGACACGCGGCAGGGACTGGTGCTGATCGAGGCACCACGCTGAGACCGTCCGGCGGGCGGCGCCGGGCGGAGCGACGACAAGGAGGACCGTGATGCGACTGGCCATGGTGGGACTCGGCCGAATGGGTGCGAACATCGTGCGGCGGCTGCTGCGCGACGGGCACGAATGCGTGGTGTACGACGTCAACCCGGCGGCAGTCGCCGAGCTCGTCGCCGAGGGAGCGGTCGGGGCCGAGAGCATCGCGGACCTGGCGACGCAGCTCGACGGCCCCCGCGTCGTGTGGGTGATGATCCCGGCGGGGATCACGGGCCAGGTGGTCGACGAGGTGGCGGCGGTGCTGGAGCCGGGAGACGTCATCATCGACGGCGGGAACTCCAACTATCACGACGACGTCCGCCGCGCCGAGGCGCTGCGCCCGCGCGGCCTGCACTACGTGGACATCGGCACGAGCGGCGGGGTGTTCGGCCTGGAGCGAGGCTACTGCCTCATGGTCGGCGGTCCGGAGGAGGCGGTCACGCTGATCGAGCCGATCCTGCGCACGGTCGCCCCCGGCGCCGGAGACGTGGAGCGCACACCCGGGCGCGAGGGCGAGCTGGCCCCGGAGGAGCTCGGCTACCTGCACTGCGGGCCGTCCGGCGCGGGCCATTTCGTGAAGATGGTGCACAACGGCATCGAGTACGGCGCCATGGCGGCGCTCGCCGAGGGGCTGAACCTCCTGCACAACGCCGACGCGGGCGTCCGCGAGGCGGAGCATTCCGCCGAGGTCGCGCCGCTGGAGCAGCCGGAGTTCTACCAGTTCCCGATCGACACCGCGAAGGTCACGGAACTGTGGCGTCGCGGCTCGGTGATCTCCTCCTGGCTGCTGGACCTGACCGCCGCGGCGTTGCACGAGAATCCGACGCTGGACGGGCTGGCCGGGCGGGTCTCGGACTCCGGAGAGGGCCGATGGACCGTGAAGGCGGCGGTGGACGTGGGGGTTCCCGCCCCGGTCCTGTCCGCGGCGCTGTTCGGCCGCTTCGCGTCGCGCGGCGAGGACCAGTTCGCGAACCAGGTGCTCTCTGCGATGCGGCTGCAGTTCGGGGGACATCAGGAGCGCCCGGCCGGCGACGTGCTGGAGGCGGGCGGACGCAGCGCCGACGCCGGGTGAGCGCACGACGAGGGGCGCCGCGCATGTTCGCGGTGTCGTGGCCCGCGGGGCCGGATCGGGAGAACGAGGACGCGGTCGTCCTGCGCCCGGGCATCGGGGTCGTCGTCGACGGAGCGGGACTGGACGCCTCGGTCCGCCGGGGCTGCGTGCACAGCGTCGCCTGGTACGCCCGCAGCCTCGCGGCGGCCTTCGGCGAGCTCCTGGAGGACCGCCGGGTCGCGATGACGGACGCGCTCGCCGAGGCGATCCGCATCGTGACCGCCTCGCACGGCGACGGCTGCTCGCTGATCGGGGGATCGCCGAGCGCCACGGTCGCCGCCTGGCGCGTCGACGACGACGACGTGGAGCACCTCGTGCTGTGCGATGCCTCGATCGTGGTCCTGCATGCGGACGGAGGTGTTGAGGAGATCACGGACCGACGCATCGAGGAGGCCGTGACGCGTCGCACGGCCGAGATCCTGGCTCAGACGGCGGGGCCTCGCCCGCCGACGCCCGAGGAGGTCTGGTCGACGCGGTTCCGCGCCCTGGAGGAGACCCGGAACGTGCGGGGCGGCTTCTGGTGCGCCCAGGCCGACCCGGCCGCGGCCGGGGAGGCGCTGACCGGTCGACGCCGGATCGGCGACGGGGGAGCGGCTGCCGTGCTCGCCGCGTCCGACGGCGGCACGCGAGGCTTCCAACTGGTGGGAGCGCATGATCTCGCCTCCTTCGCGGCCCGCGCCGCGTCGGGCGAGCTCGAAGAGCTCGCCGCCGAGATCCGCACGGGGGAGGAGCGTCTGCGCGAACGCGGCACGTTCCGCGGCAAGCCCTTCGACGACCTGACGATCGTCGTCGGGTCCTTCGTGCCCCCAGCGTCCCTCTCCTCGCCGCACGGTGGCGCGACGCCCGAACCGATAGCGTGACGACATGGACCGGACGACCGTCAACGCGCATCTGCGCGCGCAGTTCTTCCCCCTCCTCGCCGCCGAGGGGTTCACCCGCAAGGGCGATGTGGCCAGGCGCGTCCTCGACGGCGGCGTGGTCCACGTCGTGGACCTCCAGCACCAGCCTCGACGGCACCTGTTCCAGGTGAACCTCGGCGCGCATCTGCTCGGCCTCGGCGGAGTGGCCGGCGCAGAGGCGCCCGAGATCGAACGCTTCCGGGACCACGACTGCGCCTGGCGCGGTGGGATCGTCTCCGGATTCCGGAACGCGGACGACGCCGAGTTCGCGTGGGGCGCGACGGACGAGGAGGCGCGGGAGTCCGTCGCCTTCCTCGTTTCCGAGTGGCCGCGGCAGTCGGAGGCGTTCTTTCGCCCGTACGCGGCGTATCCGGACACGTTCCTCGACGCCGCCCGCGAGGCGCTCACGACCCTTCCGCACCCCGCCACCATGCTCACGTGGGCGCGGGTGGCCCGGATGGCGGGGGAGGACGAGCTCTCCCGTCGGCTGGCGTCTGCGGCACTGCCTCGGGTGCCCGAACGCGCGACCTCGCTCCGGGCCTCGCTGGAGCGCATCGCGGAGTGAGCGCCGGGGCCGCCCGGATATGAAAAAGCCCCTCGGCCCGTATGCACGGGACCGAGGGGCCTTCCACAGCGACAGCGGCTGGTGGAGCTGGGGGGAATCGAACCCCCGTCCAACGCTGAGTCTCCACGCCTTCTCCGGGCGCAGTCTGTGCAGACGTTCTGCTCGGCCCCGACCTTTGTCACAGACACCTAAGTCGACAGGCCCAGTCCGGGAAGAGTCCCGTGCGGCGTCCGGACGCCACCGCACAGCAAGATCCCTAGATGACGCCAGAATCCGTACCGGGATCACATACGGTCTGACGGACTATCGGGCTCGCTTACGCAGCGAGGGCGAAGTCAGTGCGCTTTGCATTGGCACTTATTGTTTTGCAGGGAGCGTTCACGAGATAACCCTGCATCCTCGGCCCGCTTCTCGTGGATTCACAGGCGCTGTCGAAACCGATCAGCCCCGTGGTCCTTCTCTCGAAGGAGCCGCTGTCGCGCTGTGGAGTTGTCAGGGGCGCCGAAGCACCCGAGCATCACAGACTACAACGCATCCGCCGCCCACGCCATTCCGCGGGCGACGGATGCGTCCCGGTCAGGCCCGTCGGCGGCGGACGGCGACGAGCGCGACGGTGCCGAGGAGCAGGAGGAGCCCGCCGATCGCCAGGGGCGCCGCCGGGTCCGCGCCCGTGGCGGGCAGCGCGCCGCCGGGCGCCGGGGCGGGAGTCGGCGAGACGGTCGGCGACGGCGAGGTCGTCGGTCCCGGCGTGGGCGAAGGGGTCGGCGAAGGCGTCGGGGTGGGCGTCGGTCCCGGCGCGGGGACGACGTCGAACGAGATCCCCGTGACGTCGCCGTCGATGATCGTCACCTCACGGGTGGGCTCACCGTCGACCACGTAACCGGCCGGCGGATCGATCGTCACGAGGTAGTCGCCGGGGACCAGGCCCGGCACCTCGAAGCGGCCCTCCGAGTCCGTCACGACCGGATCCGGGTCGACCGGCCCCTCGACGTCGACGACGACCTCGGCGACCCCGTCGCCGTCGATCACGACGGAGCCGGAGATCGAGGAGGGGGACTGCAGGACGAAGTCGACGTCCTGAATCGGCCGCGCATCCTGCTCCGGCACGGTGAAGGGCTCGGGCACGCGGATCGGGGTGTAGCCGTCCGGCGGCGTGATCGTGACGCGGTGCTCCCCGGGGCCGACCTCCGAGAAGACATAGGCGCCGTCGTCGCCGGTCGTCGCCGTGGTGCCGTCGTCGAGCGTCACGACGGCGCCGGGCACCGGGTTGCCGTCCTCGTCGGTCACGGTGCCCGAGACCGGCACCGTCACGGATGCGGGATCCCCCAGGGTGAAGTCGGCGACGCCGTCGGACTCCGAGAGGTCCACGGCACGCCGGGGGACGTCGGCCACGCGACCGGGCGGCGGGACGATCTCGACCGTGTACCCGTCGGAGGCGAGGTTCTCCGGGAAGAGGTAGGTGCCGTCCTGGCCGGTCGTGGTCTCCCCGATGACGGCCCCGTCCGGGCCGAGCAGACGGATCGTCACGTCGGCGACCGGCTCGCCGCTGTCGGCGTCGGACACAGTGCCGGCGATGTCCCGGCTCAACGCCGCGAACCACGTCTGGTACACGGGGAAGCCGGACCGTTGGGTGAATGTGAAGGTGAGAGAGGAGATCGGCGCATTCGGCTCGAACCAGGCCGCGGCTCCGGCCGTGTCGTTCGCGTCCGCGTTGCCGGTCAGGGTCGCGGTCGTCGGGTCCCATGAGGGGACGTCCGCGGGGTCGCCCGTGCAGGACGGCTTCCCGGACAGCGCCGGGTCGCAGTAGTTGAACGAATCGCGGTATCCGAGCTCGTCCGAGGTCAGCGCCTGGCCGTCGGGTCCCTCGGCCGAGATCTGCACCTGGTCCGCATCGATGTCGCCGAGCACGAAGGCCCATCCGGCGCCGGGAGCCGGGGTGTCGAACGTATAGGTGGTGACCGAAGGGGTGGTCGGGCCGTCCGCCTGGGGGCGGAGGTTGAGATATGGCTGGTCTCGGCTGCTGCCGTACTTCTGGCCGACCGGCGTGTCCGCGGAGAGCCACGTGCTGCCGCCGGAGAACACGCCCACGCCGCCGCGCGAGTTCGAGTCGAGCGTCGCCCGCAGCGGGGGCTGGTCGGCGATCGTCACGGCGCCCGTGTACGCGCCGGGCCCGCCCTCCAGCGGGTCCCAGGACGCCCAGGACGTGGTGGTCGCGGCGGAGGCGGAGAGGGCGGTGCCCACGGCTGCCGTCGCGACGAGAAGGCCGATTCCCGTCATCGCTGTCGTTCGTCGCATACCGGTATGTTGTCACGGCGAACCGGGCCCGGGGAATCCTCGGCTCCTCTCATGACGGCGTCTGACGTAGAGTCGCCGCATGAGCGAACTCACCATTACCGTGCGCGGCGAGCACGAGGTCCGCATCGCCCCCGAGCAGGCCACCGTGCACCTCTCCGTGACGATCGAGGGCCCGCACCGGGAGGACGTCGTCGAGCGTGCCCTGGCGCTCGCGGCTCCCGTCCGCGACGGGATCGCGGCCCGAGAGGAGAGCGGCGCGATCGCCGAGTGGTCCAGCACGCGCATGGGGGTCCGTGCGGAGCGCCCGTGGAACAGCGAAGGCAAGCGCCTCGCCCCGGTCTACCACGCGACGG
Source organism: Microbacterium resistens (assembly GCF_021172025.1). Classification (NCBI taxonomy): domain Bacteria; kingdom Bacillati; phylum Actinomycetota; class Actinomycetes; order Micrococcales; family Microbacteriaceae; genus Microbacterium; species Microbacterium resistens. The sequence continues at coordinate 1,375,631 of NZ_CP082781.1, read as the reverse complement.
TGGAGTTCACGGCCACGTTCTCCGACCTCTCCGAGATGTCCGTCTGGGTGACGGAGGTCTCCGTCGGGGAAGGTGTGACGATCGGAGCGACGGTCTGGAAGCTGACGCCGCAGACCCGTCGACGGGTGGAGCAGGAAGTGGCGGCGGAGGCGGTCGGCGTGGCCGTGTCCCGGGCGACCGCCTATGCGACGGCCCTGGGCTACGAACGGGTGGAGCCGATCGAGGTGGCCGACACGGGCATGATCTCGTCCCGGCCGACGCCGGTCGTGCAGGAGCGCGGAGCGCTGCGCGCCGCGGCGGCCTTCGCGGCACCGGCGGGCGATGCCGGGATGCAGTTCCAGGCCGAGGACATCGTCGTCGCGGCGACCGTGGAGGCCCGCTTCCTCGCACGCTGAGCGGCCTCGTCCGAATCCTCCTCGCGGGCACTTCCGCGAGCGCGGCGGCGGTGCGATCATGGCATCGCGAGGAGGCGAAATGATCGATCTCGAAGACGTGGACGCCGACGAGGACGGCACGCTGACCGCGACGGCCGTGCTCCCCGGGGACCGGCACGTGACCGTGGAGTTCGCCGTCGATGACGAGGAGGACCTGGACGTCGACGACGACGACGAGGCGGACGACGACGAGCGCGAGCCGGCCGATCCGGACCTCGCGCGGATGCAGGAGACCGTCCGTCACGCGCTCGCCCGGCTGACGGAGGAGGTCCTCGACGCCCGCGAGCACGACGTGGTGGCCGAGCTGACCGCCGCCGCTTACGGCGACGACGAGGATTCCGTGGATCGCGAGGCCGAACTCGCCGCCGACATCTCGCTCGACGGCGTGGTGGTGTTCGACGATGGAGCGATGGCGCTGCTCTACGTCGCGCCGGAGCAGTATCCAGGCTCGGCGATCCGCTGTCAGCTCGACGACGATCTGGAGGTCGAGGACCTCGAGGTCGAGTGACCGGGAGCCGCGTCAGGCCTCGCGCACGGAGATCAGCATGTGACCGGCGGGCACCTTCGCCTCGAGCGCGGCCAGGTCCTCCGCCTCGATCTCCTGAAGGCCGTCGCGGCGCACGATGAGCCCCTCGGCGGTCAGGACCGTGTCCTTCTTCGCCATGGTGACGGGAGCGGACGCCAGTTCCCAGCCCTCGGGGGTCTGGGCGGCGAGCAGGTCCTGGATCTCGTCCAGTTCGTGGCCCTGCACGGTGGCGGTACGGGTTTCGACGGGGCGGATGAGACCGATCAGCATGCTTCCAGGGTAGAGGTCTCCACGGACAGTGCCGGGCCGGTGGGGCGGCTCAGGCCGCGTCGCCGACGAGGATCGCCTCCGCGTCCTCGGCGGCGTCGTGCGATCCGCGGTCGATGTGGCGCAACGCTCGGCGCCCGAGGAGCACGACGAGGGCGGCGACCAGCACCGAGAGGGCCGCGAAGAGGTACGGCACGGTGGCGGAGAACGCGTGCCACAGCAGCGCGGCCAGCGGAGGGGCCGCGGCGCCGCCGAGGAACCGCACCGCGGAGTAGGCGGACGACGCGACCGCGCGGGGGAGATCCGTCGCCTCCATGACCGCCTCGGTGAGCACGGTGTTCATGACTCCCAGCAGTAGACCGCCGACGACGATGCAGACCACCAGAGCGGCGGGGGACGAGACCAGCAGCCCCGCCGCGATCAGATCCACCGCCAGCAGCGGGAGGACGACGAGGATGATTCTCGTCAGCGGCATGCGGCGCAGGAGCAGCGGCGCGAGCCATACGCTCGTGATCGCCAGGGCGACGCCCCAACCGAAGAACGTGAGTCCGATGCCCATCGCCCCGAAGCCCAGCGGGAACGGCGAGAAGGCGAGCAGCACGAAGAAGCCGATGTTGTAGAACAGGGCGGCCACGGCGAGGACGGCGAGGGCGGGGCGACGCAGCGCCGTGAACGGCGCCGAGAACGGGACGGGGGCGCGCTTCTCACCCGGTCCCCGCAGGAGCACGAGCACCGCGATGAAGGCGATCGCCATGAGCGCGACGACGCCGAAGAACGGCCCGCGCCAGCTCTGCTCGCCGAGCAGTCCGCCCAGCAGCGGGCCCACGGCGATCCCGAGGCCGAGGGCGGCCTCGTACAGGACGATCGCGGCGCTGCTGCCGCCGCTGGCGGCGCCGACGATCGTGGCGAGCGCGGTGGAGATGAACAGCGCGTTGCCCAAGCCCCACCCGGCGCGGAAGCCGATGACGGCGTCGACGCTCCCGCTGACGGCGCACAGCAGCGCGAACACCACGATCAGGCCGAGCCCGACGAGCAGCGTGGACTTGGCCCCGATCCGGCTGGAGATCCAGCTCGTCACGAGCATCGCGAGACCGGTCACGAGCAGATAGCTGGTGAAGAGCAGCTCGGTCTGGACCGGCGAGGCCTGCAGCGCGTCGGCGATCGCGGGGAGGATCGGATCCACGAGGCCGATGCCCATGAAGGCGACCACGCAGGCGAAGGCGACGGCCCACACCTGGGCGGGCTGACGCCAGATGGAGGTCGGTGCGGAGGAGGGGGAACTGCTCAACGGGGGGTCCTTTCCGAGACGGTGCGACTGTGCAGGAGGGCGGCGGCGCGGGCGAGGACCGCCCAGTCGTCGTCGTCGAGGTCGGAGAACCGTGGCTCGAGCGCCTCCTGGATCTGGCGGCGCCAGGAGCGGACCGCGTCCCGTCCGGCCTCGGTGACCGTCACGACCGTCGCCCGCGAGTCCTCCGGATCGGGGGAGCGCGTCACGAGACCGTCCTGTTCGAGCTGCCCGATCAGGCGGGTGATCCCGGGTTGGGTCGTCCGGCTCGCCCGCGCGAGCTCACCGACGCGGAGGGGGCCCTGGGCGTCCAGCAGGCTCAGCGCGCGCCACTGCGCGGCGGGCGCCTCGTTGCCGGTCGCGTGGGCCGCGATGCGGGTGAGCGCGTGCGCGGAGAAGACGATCGACGGGATGATCTCGGCGCGATTCATGCCGCAAGTATATATCAACTGGTATGTAAATGGGCCGGAGTCCGGGCCCATGAGAGGTCAACGCCGGGCGGCGGCGAGGCGCGACGAGAGCTGGTGGGCGTGTGCGAGGAGGGTGCGTCCGAGGGAGGGGAGCCGATCCGGGCCGAAGCGGAACTCCACGCCGGTGAGGCTCAGCGCCCACTCGGCGCGGCCGTCCCGGTCGAACACCGCGGCGCCCATGCCCCAGCTGCCCTCGACGATGAGACCGGGATTGACGGCGTATCCGCGCGCCTTGGTCTCGGCCAGGCGGGCCCGCAGCGGACCCGCGCCGTGCGCGCGGCCCCACCGCTCGGGCAGCTCCGGGTGGCGGTCCAGGTAGGCATCCACATCGTGGTCCGGGAGGAAGGCGAGGATCGCGAGCCCGGCACTGGCGACGCCGAGGGGGAAGCGCACGCCCTCGCTGAGCACGAAGGAGCGGATCGGGAACGACCCCTCCTCGCGCAGGAGGCACACCGTCTCGTCGGCGCGGCGCACCGAGAGGAAGGCGCTCTCCTCCGTCTTCACCGCCAGCGACCGGACGATGTCGCGGGCGAGCTCGGTCACGTCGTACCGGGCCGCGGCCACCGTTCCCATGAGATAGAGCTCCGGGCCGGGCATCCAGCGCGCCGTCTCGGCGTCCTGGTCGACGAGCCCCTCCGCGCGGAGGGCGGAGAGCAGCCGGTGAGCGGTCGGGCGGCTGAGTCCGGCGGCGCGGGAGAGCTCCTGCAGGGAGGCCCCCTCTGCGGAGGCCGAGACGAGGCGCAGCAGGCCCGCCGCGCGGGCGACCGCCTGGGTTCCGGGCACCGTGCGACGGGATGCGTCGTTGCGTTCCACGATATGGACGGTATCGACACGCGGGTCCACATGGCAATCATCCGCTTGTCGGGTGCTCGTCGCGACGCGCACGGTGGAGGGATACCGACGAAGGAGTGCGGCGTGATCGACAAGAGCTGGGCCTCCGCCGCGGAGGCCGTCGCGGACATCCCGGACGGTGCGTCGCTGGCGGTCGGCGGCTTCGGCCTCTCCGGGAACCCCATGGCGCTCATCGAGGCGCTGCACGCGCGCGGGACCCGCGACCTCAGCATCGTCAGCAACAACTGCGGCGTCGACGACTGGGGCCTGGGTATCCTCCTCGGCGCCGGGCGCATCCGCAAGATGACCTCGTCCTACGTCGGCGAGAACAAGGAGTTCGAGCGGCAGTTCCTCTCCGGCGAGCTGGAGCTGGAGCTGACCCCGCAGGGCACCCTCGCCGAGAAGCTCCGAGCGGGCGGAGCGGGGATCGCGGCGTTCTACACGCAGACCGGCGTCGGCACCCAGGTCGCCGAGGGCGGGCTGCCCCGCAGGTACGACGGCGCCGGGGGAGTGGCCGTCGCGTCGCCCGCCAAGGAGGTGCGGCGCTTCGCCCCCGCCGGCATCGAGCACGACTACGTGCTCGAGGAGGCCATCGTCACCGACTACGCCCTCGTCCACGCGCTGCGCGGCGATCGTCACGGCAATCTCGTCTTCAACAAGGCGGCGCGGAACTTCAACCCGCTCGCCGCGCAGGCCGGGCGGATCTGCATCGCACAGGTGGAGGAGCTCGTCGAGCCCGGGGAGCTGGACCCCGACGCCGTGCACCTGCCCGGGATCTACGTGCACCGCGTCGTCGAGGTCGGGACGGGCATCGAGAAGCGCATCGAGCGCCGCACCGTCCGCGACACGACGAAGGAAGGAGCCTGAGATGGCGCTCAGCCGCGACGAGATGGCCGCTCGCGCCGCCCGGGAGCTCCGGGACGGCGCCTACGTGAACCTCGGGATCGGGCTCCCGACGCTCGTGCCGAACCACGTGCCGGAGGGTGTGACGGTGGTCCTCCAGTCGGAGAACGGCATCCTGGGCGTCGGCCCGTACCCGACGGAGGAGGAGGTGGACCCCGATCTCATCAACGCGGGGAAGGAGACCGTGACGACCCTGCCGGGGACGTCGTTCTTCGACTCGGCGATGAGCTTCGGCATGATCCGCGGGGGAAAGATCGACGCGGCCATCCTCGGCGCGATGCAGGTGTCGGCGGCCGGAGACCTGGCGAACTGGATGATCCCGGGGAAGATGGTGAAGGGGCCGGGCGGCGCGATGGACCTCGTGCACGGAGCCGGTCGGGTGATCGTGCTCATGGAGCACGTCGCCAGGGACGGTTCGGCCAAGATCGTCGACGAGTGCTCGCTGCCGCTGACCGGCAAGGGCGTCGTCGACCGGATCATCACGGACCTCGCCGTGATCGACGTCACCGAGGACGGCCTGGTCCTCGTGGAGACGGCTCCCGGGGTCTCGGTGCAGGATGTGATCGATGCGACCGAGCCGCCGCTCGTGATCGCCGAGGGAGTGGAGAACGCATGAACGACGCCGCAGCGCGTACAGAAGGACCGGACGACGTCGTCATCGTCGCCGCCGCGCGGACCCCGCAGGGGCGCCTGAAGGGACAGCTCGCCCCGTTCACCGCCCCGGAGCTCGGTGCGTTCGCGATCCGCGGCGCACTCGCGCAGGGCGGGGTGGCGCCGGAGGACGTCGACGCGGTCATCGTCGGGCAGGTGCTGGCCGCCGGATCGGGACAGAACGCCGCGCGCCAGGCCGCGATCGGGGCGGGCATCGGCTGGGACGTGCCGTCGCACTCCGTCAACAAGGTGTGCCTCTCCGGGCTCACGGCCGTGATCGATGCGGCGCGAATGATCCGCACCGGAGACGCGACCACCGTCGTCGCCGCGGGAATGGAGTCCATGACGCGGGCGCCGCACCTGCTGATGGGGTCGCGGGACGGATGGGCGTACGGCTCCGTGGAGGTGCTGGACCACATGGCGTACGACGGCCTGACCGACGCGTACGACCGGGAGAGCATGGGATCGTCGACGGAACGGCACAACGCCCGCTTCGAGGTGACGCGGGAGGCGCAGGACGCCGTGGCGGCACGGTCGCACCAGCGCGCCGCCGCGGCGACCGAGGCGGGGGTCTTCGACGCCGAGATCGTCCCGGTCACCGTCCCGCAGCGCAAGGGGTTCCCGCTCGTGCTCACCCGTGACGAGGGCATCCGTCCGGAGACCACGACGGAGACCCTCGGCGGCCTCCGTCCGGCGTTCGCCGAGGGGGGATCGATCACCGCCGGCAACTCCTCGCAGATCTCGGACGGCGCGTCGGCCCTCGTCGTGACGACCCGGGCCCACGCCGCGGAGCACGGATGGCCCGTGCTGGCGACGGTCGGAGCGAGCGGGCAGACGGCGGGCCCGGACAACTCGTTGCACGCGCAGCCGGCACGCGCGATAGAGAAGGCGCTGGAGAAGCAGGGGATCACGGTGGAGGACCTGGACCTCGTCGAGATCAACGAGGCGTTCGGCGCGGTGGTCGCGCGCTCCCAGAGCGAGCTCGGCCTGTCCGATGACGTCGTCAACGTCCACGGCGGCGGGATCGCGATCGGGCACCCGATCGGGGCGAGCGGCGCGCGACTCGCGGTCCACCTGGCGCACGAGCTCGCACGCCGGGGCTCCGGGACGGCCGTGGCGGCGCTGTGCGGAGGCGGCGGCCAGGGCGAGGCGTTGATCCTCACCCGCTGACCCGCCGAGGGATCAGCGCTTGGCGGCCTTCTTCTCCTGCTTGGCGGCGATCTTCTCCGCCTTCTCCGCACGCTTGCGCTGGGTGGCGGCGACCGGGGAGTCGTCGGGCACCGGGATCCCGCGCGCGTCGCGGCGCATGTCGACGACGGCGCCGATGGCGAGCGCCAGCGAGATCCCCCAGGCGAGCCATGCGAGCAGGGCCCGCCAGGTGACCGGCGTGTCCCGGGAGCCCCGCAGCAGGGCGATGCCGCTCGTCACCGCCGCGAACAGTCCGCTGCCGAAGAGGTAGTTTCGCATCCCTCCACGCTACCCGTCGGCGAGCGCCTTGCCGAGGCGGCGGACGCCCTCGCGGATCTTCTCCGGGGAGTAGGTCGTGAACGACAGCCGCAGCGCACGCTCGTCCGGCGGGCCGGCGAAGAAGGGAGCGCCGGGGACGAACGCGACGTCGTGGGAGAGCGCGGTCCGCAGGGCGGCGGTCGCATCGCGGCCCTCCGGCAGCCGGACCCAGAGGAACATGCCGCCGTCCGGACTGTTCGCGGTGCTCCCGGGCGGAAGCGCCTCGGGCAGCGCCGCGCGCATCGCGTCCCGGCGTTCGGCGTAGGCGGCGCGGATCCGCTCGAGGGCCGGGGCGGCGCGCCCGGAATCGAGGTAGTGCGCAGCCGCCGCCTGGTCGATGGTGGAGGTGTGCAGGTCCGCGGCCTGTTTCGCGATCGTCACGGACGGTCGCACGTCGGCAGTCGCACGCAGCCAGCCGATGCGCAGCCCCGGGGCGATCACCTTCGAGAAGCTCCCGAGGCTGATGACGTGCTCGGGGGCGTACGCCGCCAGGGACGGCAGGGGAGAGCCGGAGTAGCGGAGCTGTCGGTACGGCTCGTCCTCGACGATGCGGAACCCGTGGCGCTGCGCGATCTCGGCGATCCGGGCGCGGGCGCTCTCGTCGTGCGTGCGGCCGGTCGGGTTCTGGAAGGTGGGAACGGTGTAGAAGAACCGCGGCGCGTGGGCGGCGGCGAGCCGGTCCAGGGCCTCCAGGTCCAGCTCCTCGCCGGTGTAGGGGACGCTGACGATCCGGGCCCCGGCGAGCGAGAAGGTCTGCAGGGCCGCGAGATAGCAGGGCTCCTCGACGAGGACGACGTCGCCGGGGTCCAGCAGGGCGGTGGAAAGCAGCCCCAGGGCCTGCTGCGACCCGGTCGTCACGAGGAGGTCCGCGGGACTCGTCTCCAGCCCGTCCGCCCGGTATCCCTCGGCGACCAGCTCCCGCAGTCGCGGATCCCCCTCCGACAGGGAGTACTGCAGCACGTCGGGTGTGCGCAGCACCTCGTCGTACGCGGCGCGGATCCCGTCGAGGTCGAACAGCTCGGGGGCGGGCAGGCCGCCGGCGAACGAGATGACCTCGGGGCGCGCGGTCAGCGCGAGGAGGTCGCGGACGGGGGAGGTCTTCGCGCCCCCGACGCGCGTCGAGCGCGGGGGCAGGGATGCTGTGGAGGGGGAGGGAGGGGCACTCGTCATCGTCCGGCCTTCGTCACGGGGAGAATGATCCCCTCACCCTAGGGCACCGCACACCGCCCGGGAGCGCGTGTGTCGGGAACGCTAGAATGGTCGGGTCGCGTCCCTCGCGACCCAGCTGTGCATCCACCGGCCGTCGGCTCCCCGACGGATGCGGCGGCACTCTGCCACCTCGATCCAGGGCCGAATCGGTCAGGGCCACGTCGTGGACGTGTCCTCGCCGTCCGCCCTGCACCCGGACGGACGCCATGATCACGCAGACAGACTCTTCCTCGCTCGCCGCGGACTCCCGACCCCCGAGCGTCTTCGGGCTCGCGGGCCTGCCGTATTTCGTCATCGCCTTCCTGGCCAGGATGCCCTTCGCCATGATGGTCGTCGGCGTCCTCACCCTCGCGGTGGCGGGACGCGGTTCGCTGTCCCTGGGCGGACTGACCTCGGCGGCGGTCGGGATCGGGACCGCCTGCTTCGGCCCGTTGCTCGGCGCGGCGGCCGACCGGTTCGGGCAGCGGCGGGTGCTGCTCGTCCTCGCGGTGGCGAATCCGACGGCGCTGGGGCTGTTCGTGTCCGCGGTGTATCTCGGCGTCCCCGAGGCCCTTCTTCTCGCCAGCGCCTTCGCCATCGGTGCGACGGCTCCGCAGGTGGCGCCGCTGTCGCGTTCGCGTCTGGTCACTCTCATCGGCGAGCGCGTCCCCGAGGAGCGCCGAGCGCGATCGGTGTCGTCCACCATGGCGTACGAGTCGGCGGCGGACGAGACGGTGTTCATCATCGGGCCGTTCCTCGTGGGGCTGCTGGCCTCCTTCATCGCGCCCTGGGCGCCGCTGGCCATCGGCGCCGCGCTCACGGTGCTCTCGGTCGGGGCTTTCGCCCTGCACCCCTCGGCCGCGCACGTCTCGCGGGAACGGACGGAGGACGGGCGGGCGCCGTCCTCCGCGCGGGAGCTGTTCCGGCCCCGTCTGCTCGTCGTCGTCCTCGGCATCTTCGGCGTCGGGCTGTTCTTCGGCACGATGCTGACCTCTCTGACGGCGTTCATGACCGAGCGGGGAGATCCCGAGGCCGCGGGCCTGCTCTATGGGGTGATGGGCATCGGCTCGGCGGTGCTGGCCCTCGGCGTCGTCCTCCTTCCCGCGCGGTTCTCCCTGCGGGCCCGCTGGCTCGTCTTCGCCGGGATCCTGCTGGGCGGAGCGCTCATCCTGCTCACCGTGTCCGACGTGGCCGGAATGGTCCTGGCGCTGGCCGTCATGGGGATCGGGATCGGCCCCACGCTCGTGACCCAGTACAGCTTCGGCGCCGCGCTGAGCCCCGCGGGACGTTCGGCGACGGTGATGACGATGCTGGGGTCGGCGGTGATCGTCGGGCAGGCGGTCGGCGCGGCCGTCACGGGGAACGTCGCGCAGGAGATCGGCATCGCGACCGCCCTGCTGCTGCCGATCGTGGCCGCGGCGGTGGTCGTCGCCGCCGGGATCGCGAACGCGCTGGTGAACCGCGGCGCGCGGGGCCCGCGCCGGTCGGCCCGAGGCGGGGTCGCGGCGCTCAGCTGAGGGTCGCGGCGACGACGCCGAGCTGTTGCCGGATCCGCTCCCCGAACGCCGCGCCGGTCACGAACGCGTCGTCCCAGCCGTTCTCGACGAGGGCGTCCCGCCAGGCGCGGGCGCGCCGCATGCGCGAGAGGTCGTCGATCCACCGCTCGCGCGCCGCGGCCCCGATCCCGGGCGGTGCGACGAAGCCCCGCCAGTTGCGGAACACCACGTCGATGCCCGACTCCGTCAAGGTGGGGACGTCGAGCCCGGCGACGCGCTCGGCGGAGGAGACCGCCACCGCCCGCACGACTCCCGCGGAGAGCTGCCTGCGCAGCTCTCCTGCTCCGCCGAACGCCAGGTCCGCCTCGCCCGTGAGCAGGCGGGAGAGCAGCTCTCCGCCACCGCTGGCGGCGGAGAGGCGGATCGCGGAGGGGTCCACGCCGGCGGCCCTGGCCACCTGCACCACGAGGAGGTGATCGGGGCCCCCGGGGGAGGAGCCGGTGCTGACCCGCAGCCCCGCCGGGTCGGCGCGCCAGGCCGCCAACGCCGCGTCGAGCGTGCGGAAGGGCGAGTCCGGGGGCACGAGGACGACCCCCGGCTCGGTGGCGACCTGGGCCAGCGGGGTGAGCGCGGCGAGCTCGTCCGTCATCCCCGAGGCCCACGCCGCTCCGACGATCCCGAGCCCCATCGCGAGCGCCAGATGCTCCTCGCCCGCGGCGGCGATCGTCCGGACGAGGCCCGGGACACCGCCTCCGCCGGGGACGTTGAACACGTCGGGCAACGGGGCGACGATGCCCTCCGTGAGCAGGATCTTCGCGGCCGTGCGCGCAGTGAGGTCGTAGCCGCCTCCGACGGCGGCGGGAACGAGGATCCGCCGTGCAGGGGAGTCGATCTCCTGGGGTCCGAGCGGAGCGCACCCGGCGAGGGCCGCCGCCGTCGCCCCCGCGACCGCACCGCGCAGTAGCGTGCGCCGGGAGAAGGACGCGGCGGGGAGGGCGGAGGACGCGGGTCGTCGCATCGTCGCCTCCTCCTGCTCGCGGCGGGATGCGCCCCGCTCGACGCCCGGTCGATCTAGGGTGGAGCACAACCGCACCCACGTCCCGCCTGGGCACACCTTATCGGGAGGGACTCCTGGCCGAACCCCGCGGGCCCGTCCGCCTCAGCCTCGCCGCGCAGCTGCTCGTGCTGCAGCTCGTGGTGCTGGCCGGTGCGCTCTCCGGCGTCCTCTACCTGTCCCTCGGCCAGTCGCTGCGGACCTTCGAGGAGCAGGAGAGCCGTCGGACCCTCTCGACAGCCGAGTCGCTCGCCGCCTCGCCGCTGCTGCGGGCGCTGCTGCCCGAGGCCGACGCCGGGGGCGCCCCTCCCGAGGCGCTGCTCGTCGCCGCCGAATCGGCCCGCGGCGTCGCGGGGCTGTCGGAGACCGCGATCGTCGACGCGGAGGGGCGCGTGGTCGCCTCGACCGACCCGACGCGAAGCGGCAAGCCGGCACCGCCCGAGATGGCGGGGGCGGAACCGGACCGGTCGTGGACCGGCACCGCCTCCCTCGAGGCGCACCCGGTGCTGTTGTCCCGGGCACCGGTCCTCGACGAGACGGGAGCCCTCATCGGCGTGGCCGTCGCGGTCCAGGACTACCCGGAGTGGCCCGAGCGGATCCGCGCGGCGGTCCCGGACCTCCTCGTCACGCTCGCCGTGTTCGGGGCCATCGGCGTCGGCGGCTCCTACCTCCTGTCGCGCCGGCTGAAGCGGCAGACGCTCGGCATGGAGCCGGGGGAGATCGCGGAGCTCGTCGAGCACCGAGAGGCGCTGATCCGCGGGGTGAAGGAGGGCGTGGTGGCCGTGGACGCGGACGGCCGCGTCTCGGTGCTCAACGAGGCGGCGCGAGAGCTCCTCGGCTGGCAGAGCGTCAGGGAGGGGCAGCGGCTCGACCAGATCGACACCGATCCCGCCGTCCGGCTCGCCCTCGCACCGAACGCCGCCGAACCCGGATCGGACGCCCCCCTCGTCGTGGCCGACCGCCTCCTCGTGGTCAACCGCCGCCCGATCCGTGCCCGTGATCGGGCCGTGGGCACGGTGACGACGCTCCGCGACCGCACGGAGCTGCTGGCGCTGGAGGAGGCGCTCGGGGCGAGCCGGACGACGACCGACCTGCTCCGTGCCCAGACCCACGAGTTCGCCAACCAGATGCACACCGTCTCAGGGCTGCTGCAGACGGGGGAGGCGGAGCAGGCTCTCCGCTACATCTCCGGCATCGCCCTCACCCGCTCGGCCATGGTGGACGCCGTGACCGAGCAGATCGCGGACCCGCCCCTCGCCGCGCTGCTCATCGCCAAGTCCTCGGTCGCGGCGGAGCGACGGGTGAGCCTGCTGCTGGACGAGGACGCACAGCTCGGCGCCGTCGCCCCTGCGCTGTCGAACGACCTGATCACGGTGGTCGGCAACCTCATCGACAACGCGTTCGACGCCGTCTCCGGGCAGGAGGCGGCAGAGGTCGACGTCGACGTCCGCGACGAGGACGGGGTGATCACCGTCACCGTGCAGGACTCCGGTCCGGGCTTCGGCGGCGTGGATCCGGAGCTGCTGATCGCGCGCGGCGTCAGCACCAAGGAGGCCGCGGACCCCGGAGGCCGGGGATACGGACTCGCCCTCGTCCGGCACGTCTGTCGCCGCAACGGGGGAGACGTGACGGGCGCGGACACGGACGGCGCGGTGTTCACCGCCACGCTCCTTCGCCGCGCCGGAGACCGTGCCGAAGGAGAGAAGAACCCGTGATCGACGTCCTCGTGGTCGACGACGACCCGACCGTCGCCGGCCTGCACGCCGGCTTCGTCGCCGACGAGCCCGGCTTCCGCGTGTGCGGCATCGCGCACACCGTCAGTGCGACGCTCGACGCTGTCGCCAAACGCGCCCCGGATCTCGTCCTCCTCGATCTGCACCTGCCCGACGGACACGGCCTGGCTCTCCTGCCGAGGCTGCGGCAGATCCGTCCCGAGCTCGACGCCATCGTCATCACCGCGGCGCGCGAGCAGCGCACGGTCGCGCAGGCGCTGCGCGGCGGCGTCGCGGGCTATCTCGTCAAGCCGTTCGAGCGTCAGGAGCTCAGCGACCGTCTGGCCCGCTACCGGGTCCACCTGCACGACGCGCCGGGAGAGGGGCTGGCCGACCAGGCCGCTGTCGACCGCGTGTTCGGCGCGGGCCCCGCCGCCGGCCGGTCCGGACGAGGACTGGCGGAGGAGACGCTGAGGGCCGTGCGCGAGGTGCTCGCCGCCGCAGAGGAGGACCTGTCCGCGCAGGAGGCGGCCGACCGGATCGGGATCTCGCGGGTGAGCGCGCGGCGCTATCTGGAGCATCTGCACGAGCGTGGCGAGGTCCGGGTGCGGCTGCGCTACGGAGCGGGGCGCCCGGAGCGGCGCTACCTGCTCCCGTGACGCGAGGACCCCGCGTTCCGGCGAACGGGAACGCGGGGTCCGGGTCACGGCTCAGGCGTCGGCGGTCTCCTTCTCGGGTGCGGCGACGGGAGCGGCCGTCTTCCGGGTCCGGATCCGGCCCACCACCGAGATCGCGAGCGCCCCGAGCAGGAGCGCGTAGATCACGAGCGGGATCGGACCGGCGACGAACGTTCCGTAGTCGCCGCCGGAGCTCAGCAGTGCGTCACGCATGCTGGTCTCCGCGAGCGGTCCGAGCACCATGCCGATCAGCAGCGGCGCCAGCGGGACTCCGAAGCGGCGCATGGCGAACCCGAGCAGACCGACGCCCAGCAGCAACAGGAGCTCGAAGGACGACGAGGACGTCGCGAACACGCCCAGGCCGCACATCAGCGCGATGCCCCCGTAGAGGTACGGGCGCGGGATCAGCAGGAGCTTCGCCCACAGCTGCGCGAACGGCAGGTTGAGGATGAGCAGTACGACCATGGCCAGGAAGAAGCTCGCGAGCAGCCCCCACACCAGTTCGGGTGCGCGTTCGAACAGCAGCGGTCCCGGCTGCAGTCCGTACTGGCGGAAGGCGGCGAGCATGATCGCGGCCGTGGCCGACACGGGCAGCCCGAGCGCGAGCAGCGCGCCCATCGCGGTCCCGGTGGTCGCGTTGCCCGCCGCCTCCGGGGCGGCGAGACCGCGGATCGCACCGCGTCCGAACTGCGGGTCCTTGCGCCGCTTGTCCAACGCCTTCTCCGCCGAATAGGCGATGAAGGTCGGTACGTCCGCACCGCCGACGGGGATCACGCCGAACGGCAGCCCGATCCCGGTCCCGCGCAGCCAGGCCGGCATCGCCTCCCGGAACTCCGCTCGGCTGAGGAACGGTCGTCCCTTGCTGCGCAGGATCCGCGACGTGGGGTCGCGGCGGATCCGGCTGGCGATGTGGAACACCTCGCCGAGCGCCAGGATCGCCACCGTCACGGTCACGAGCGAGACGCCGTCGAACAGCTGCGGGACGCCGAAGCTGAAGCGCTCCGCCCCCGAGACCGAGTCGATCCCGATCGTGGCGAGCCCCAGGCCCAGGATGAGCGCCGCGATGCCCTTGAGCACGGAGTCGGCGACCACCGAGGAGGTGGCGATGAAGGCGAACAGCGCAAGGGCGAAGTACTCGGCCGGTCCGAACGCGCTGGACAGCGCGGCGAGAGCCGGGGCCAGGAAGACCACGACGACACAGGACACCATGCCGCCGATGAAGGCGCCGATGGCCGCGGTGGCCAGGGCCTGGGGAGCCCTGCCCGCACGCGCCATCTTGTGCCCCTCGAACGTGGAGGCGATCGACGATGCCTGTCCCGGGGTGTTGAGCAGGATCGCCATGGTGGAGTCGCCGAACAGCCCGCCGAAGTACACGCCCGCGAACATGATGAACGCGGCCGTCGGATCGAGCGCGAACGTCATCGGCAGCAGCAGCGCCACGGCCATGGACGACCCCAGCCCGGGCAGCACGCCGACCGCGGTGCCGAGGAGGCAGCCGACGACGACGAAGAGCAGGTTCATCGGGGTGAACGCGTGCGCGAACCCCTCCATCAGCATTCCGATCGCATCCATCACAGACCTCCCAGGACGCCGGACGGCAGGTCCAGACCCAGCGCGACGCCGAACGCCAGGTAGACGAGGCTCGACATCATCAGCGCGATGACCGCGTCGAGCAGGGGTTTGCGGGAGCCCATCGCCCGCGCCACGCACCAGAACAGCAGCGCGCCGGCGAGGATCCATCCCGCGGGCACGAGCAGCAGCGAGAACGCGAGGAACCCGCCGGCCGCCCACGCCACGCACACCCAGTCGGAGAAGAACCGGTACTTCACCCGGGCGGCGGCCTCCGCCTCGGCCCGGGCGGAGTCCGACACCTCGTCGAACTCGCTGTAGGTCGCGGGCTCGGCCGGCTCCGGAGTGCGGATGTACTGGAGTGCGAGCAGGACCGAGACGACGAACCCGGCGATCGCGATGAGTGCCGGGAAGAAGGCCGGCCCGGGCGCGGAGGCGCCCTCGGGGACCTGCATCGTGAGGATCCCGACCGTGAGATAGGCCGAGAAGGCGAAGAGGATGGCGGGGATCACGAGCCCCGCGCGCCCGGTCCACCACGAGGTCCTGGCCGTGGCGGCGGCAGCGGTGTCGACAGCGGTCACAGTCCCAGCTCCTTCACGAGTGCGGCGGTGCGCTCCTGGTCCTCGACGAGGAACTTCTCGAGCTCCTCGCCGTCGAGGTACGAGTCCACCCATTTGTTCCGGGCGAGCGCATCCGCCCACGCGTCGGACTCGGCCGTCTCCCGGACGATCTGACGCACGGCCTCGAACTGCTCGTCCGAGATGCCGGGATGGGCCAGCAGGCCCCGCCAGTTGACGAGGTTCACGCCGTATCCCTCCTCCTCGAACGTCGGGATGTCGACGCCGGGCAGTCGCTGCGGCGCGGAGATCGCCAGCACCTTCACCCGGCCGGCCTCGACCTGGTCGGCGACCTCGTTGTAGCCCGTGACGGCGACGTCCGCGGTGTCCGACATGAGGGTCTGGATCGCCTCGCCGCCCCCGGACTTCGGGATGTACGTGATCTCCGCCGGCGGGATGTCCTGCACCTGGGCGAACTGGGCGATGAGCAGGTGGTCGATCGACCCGGCGGATCCGCCGGTGAAGCGGATCCCGCGATGGTCGGCGTCCCACGCCGCGGCGAAGTCGTCCACCGTGTCCCACGGCGCATCCGCGCGCACGACGAACACCGAGTAGTCCTCGGCGATGCGGGCGATCGGGCGGACGTCGGAGAGATCGACCGAGGAGCGGTTCAGCACGATCCCGCCGAGCATGGCGGCGCCGGTGGCCAGCAGCGTGTTGGCCGTCGGCTCCATGCCGGTGAAGGCGCTGAGGCCGATGGTCCCGCCGGCACCCGGGATGTTCACGACCTGCACGTTGTTCGCGATGCCGTCGATCCGCATGGCCTGCTGCTGCTCCCGGGCGAAGCCGTCCCAGCCGCCGCCGACGCCTGCCGGCGCGATGAGCGTCAGCGAGGAGCGCGGGTCTGCGCCCGTGCTGCCGGAGGCGAAGGAGAAGGCCGTGGCCGCCACGATGGAGGACACCGCGATCACGGCGAACGCGGCACGTCCGACGATCCGGGGCCAGCGGCGGGGCGGCCTCTCCGCGGGGAGGACCCCGGTGTACACGGCCACCGCCGGGTCGTTCTGCAGGCCCGCGTCGGCGCGGGGCTCTGAGTGCATCATCTGTCCTTTCAGAGGATGAACGAGGGCGGATCCTCGATGACCCGCCCACCCAGGGTGCGTCGCGCGGCGGCGGCGCGCATAGCTTTCGTAAGTTGCGTCAACCGGACGGCCGGCGCTCGCTAGCCTGGGAAGCGGAATCCGACCCCGAGGAGGAGCACCATGCCCGCTGCCGAGTTCGTCGTCGTCGCCAATCGTCTTCCCGTCGACCGGGTGGTGAGCGGGGACGGCGAGGAGTCCTGGCGGCGCTCGCCGGGAGGACTCGTGGCCGCGCTCGAACCCGTCATGCACGATGTGGACGGCGCCTGGGCGGGGTGGGCGGGGCAGCCCGACCTGGATCTCGCCCCGTTCGAGATCGACGGGATCCGTCTGATCCCGGTCACGCTCTCGTCGACCGACGTCGAGGAGTACTACGAGGGCTTCGCGAACGACACGATCTGGCCGCTGTACCACGACGTGATCGCGCCGCCGCAGTATCACCGGGAGTGGTGGGACGCCTACGTCCGCGTGAACCGGCGCTTCGCCGAGGCGGCGGCGAAGGCGGTCTCGGACGGCGGGACGGTCTGGGTGCACGACTACCAGCTCCAGCTCGTCCCGCAGCTGCTGCGCGAGCTGCGTCCCGATCTCACCATCGGCTACTTCCACCACATCCCGTTCCCCGCCCACGGGCTCTACGCGCAGCTTCCCTGGCGCGATCAGGTGCTCCAGGGACTGCTCGGCGCCGATGTCATCGGCTTCCAGCGGGCACAGGACGCGACGTACTTCCTCACGGCGGTCCGGCGGAGGCTGAAGCACGAGATCAAGGCCTCCACGGTCTCCGTGCCGGTGCCCGGCGGGGGGACGCGCCCGGTCGTCGCCCGGTCGTTCCCCATCTCGATCGACACCCGGCCGTACCGCGAGCTCGCCGCGCGTCCGGACATCCAGGCCCGCGCCGCGGAGATCCGGGAGGGGCTCGGAAACCCCAAGCGGATCCTGCTCGGCGTGGACCGGCTGGACTACACGAAGGGCATCCGGCACCGCATCAAGGCGTTCGGCGAGCTCCTCGACCAGGGCCGCCTCTCCGTCGAGGACTGCACCTTCGTCCAGGTCGCGAGCCCGAGCCGCGAGCGGGTGGACGCCTACGTGCACCTGCGCGACGAGATCGAGCTCGCGGTCGCCAGGATCAACGGCAACCACGACACCATGGACCACACCGCCATCCGCTACCTGCACCAGGGGCACCCCCGGGAGGAGATGGTCGCGCTCTACCTGGCCGCCGACGTGATGCTCGTGACGGCGCTGCGCGACGGGATGAACCTCGTGGCGAAGGAGTACGTCGCCACGCGCGCCGACAACCGCGGCGTGCTCGTGCTGAGCGAGTTCACCGGTGCCGCGGACGAGCTGCGCCAGGCCGTGCGGGTCAACCCCCACGACATCGAAGGCCTCAAGGACGCGATCATGACGGCGGTGGAGATGCCGGCGGCCGAGCAGGGGCGTCGCATGCGCGCGCTGCGCAAGCGCGTGCTGGAGAACGACGTCACGGCGTGGTCCTCGGCGTTCCTCACGGCTCTCGGGGAGGTGCGCGCCGCCCGCGGCTGAGACGGGCCTCATAGCATGGGGTGATGAGCCAGCCCGCGTCCTCCCCGCCCCGACTCAACGTCAAGGTCCCCGACGACCGGGTCGCCGGCCACTACGCCGACTTCGCCGGCGTCTGGCACACCAGCGAGACCTTCGTGCTCGACTTCCTCGCCCTCTCTCAGCCGATGCGTCCGGATCCCGAGAACGCCGGGCAGACGGTCGCCGATGCGGAGCTCGTCAGCCGCGTGCGGGTCCCGGCCGCGCAGGTGTGGGAGATCATGAAGGCGCTGGAGAAGCAGTACAGCGCGTGGGAGGCCGAGCAGGGCCGTCGATAGGCGGGACGTCGTCCTCAGACGCGCTCGACGGGCTGGCGCAGGAGTGTGCGCAGACGCGCGGGCGCGGTCCGCCGGGCGTCGCTGAAGTAGACCTCGTGATGGATGCCGGTCCGTCGCAGTCCCTCGCCCGGGATGATCTCGTCGTGCATCCGTTCCAGGACGGGCCCCTCATCGTCGTACGGCCCGAGGTGCAGCGTCTGCACGCAGAGCCCCTCCTCGAGTGTCTCCAGACGCACGTCGTCGATGCGGGGCGGGGCCTTCTTCGCACGGACGGCGGCGAGAGCCTCCTCGAACGCCTCCCGTCCGATCCAGTCGGGGGTGAGGATCATCAGCGTCCAGTCCCACTGGGACTTGTCGCGGCGGGCGGTGAACGTCTCCATGTCCTCCGCCCACCACAGTCCCTCCAGGGGCGGGACGACGTAGTCCCGCCCGAGCACGCGCTTGCTGGCGAACTTCAGCGCGTAGGCGAGCGGATAGAGCGCCTCGATCCCCGAGGCGTAGTCGGGGGAGACGTTGGGATCGCCGTGTCCGTCCACCATCAGGTACTGCAGAGGCGGCACGTCCACGACACGGAACTCGCCGCGGCGCGCCCGGTACGCGTCCAGGGTCTTGACCAGGTCGGCCTTTCCGGCCGGGCGGCTGGTGACGGGGCGCTCGGGACTCATGAGGACAGCCGAGCACAGCGGGCGCCCGGCCGCAACGTCACCGTGCGCGGGAACGGGAGAGTCCGTGAGAGCAGGACCCCCGGACCCGTTGCGGGACCGGCACGGGATACTGGAACCGACCGCTTGCGAACACGGAGGAACGATGACCCGCCCTTGGACGCCCGAGACCGCCGACCATGCGCTGACTGCGCTCGCCCGGACCCCGAGGCTGCTCGTCGCGCTCGACTTCGACGGGACGGCGTCTCCGCACGTCGACGACCCGATGTCGGCGCGCGCGCTCCCGGAGGTGGCCGAGGCGGTCGCGCGGCTGGCCGCGCTGCCGGACACGACGGTCGCGTACGTCTCCGGGCGCAGCCTCCACCACCTCCGGGAGATCGCGGAGCACGCCGACGACTCGCGGCTGGCGCTCGCGGGGTCGCACGGCGTGCAGTACTGGTTCCCGGGAGAGGCCGGCGGCGACGATGACGCGGCGCTCGCCGAGCCGGACGGACGCGGCGAGATCGAGGCCGAGGTGCAGGAGCTCATCCGCCCGATCCCTGGCATCGACTTCGAGCCCAAGAGCCTCGGGTTCGGCGTCCACGCCCGCCGCGCGACGCAGGGGGACGAGGACCGCGCGTTCGCCCTCGTGGACGAATGGGCCGCGCGGCGGATCCCGCGCTGGCGGCGTCGGACCGGCCACCACATCCGGGAGTTCTCCTGGCGCAGCGAGGGCAAGGACGCCGCGATCGCGCGGCTGCGGGAGCACTACGGCGCCACCGCCGTGCTGTTCGCCGGCGACGACGTCACCGACGAGGACGCCATGCGCACGCTCGGTCCCGAGGACGTCGGAGTCCGCGTCGGCCCGGGCGAGACGGCCGCGGTCCTTCGTGTGGAGGATCCACAAGGGATGGGCCTGCTCCTCGGCGTTCTCGCGCACGAGAGGGCGTCGGCGCAGGAATAGACTGCGAGCATGTCCCCGAACGAGCCTTCCACCGGCGCGCTCGCCGCGCGCTCAGACATCGACATCAAGCCCCGCAGCCGCGTCGTCACCGACGGCATCGAGGCCACGACCTCGCGCGGCATGCTCCGTGCCGTCGGCATGGGCGACGCGGACTGGGACAAGCCCCAGATCGGCATCGCGTCGAGCTGGAACGAGATCACGCCGTGCAACCTGAGCCTGGACCGGCTCGCCCAGGGGGCGAAGGAGGGCGTGCACGCGGGAGGCGGATACCCGCTGCAGTTCGGCACGATCTCCGTCTCCGACGGCATCTCGATGGGGCACGAGGGGATGCACTTCTCCCTCGTCTCCCGCGAGGTCATCGCCGACTCGGTCGAGACGGTGATGATGGCCGAGCGCCTCGACGGGTCCGTGCTGCTCGCCGGGTGCGACAAGTCGATCCCCGGCATGCTCATGGCCAGCGCCCGGCTCAACCTCTCCAGCGTCTTCCTCTACGCCGGGTCGATCGCCCCGGGCTGGGTGAAGCTGTCCGACGGGACGGAGAAGGACATCACGATCATCGACTCCTTCGAGGGCGTCGGCGCGTGCCTGTCCGGCCGGATGAGCGAGGAGGACCTCAAGCGGATCGAGTGCGCGTTCGCGCCCGGTGAGGGCGCGTGCGGCGGCATGTACACGGCGAACACGATGGCGTCCGTCGCCGAGGCGCTCGGCCTGAGCCTTCCGGGCTCCGCCGCGCCGCCGTCCGCGGACCGCCGCCGTGACCAGTTCGCGCACCGCTCCGGCGAGGCCGTGGTGAACCTGCTGCGCCTGGGGATCACGACCGGGGACATCCTCACGCCCGAGGCGTTCGAGAACGCCGTGGCGCTCGCGATGGCGCTGGGCGGCTCGACCAACGTGGTGCTCCACCTGCTCGCGATCGCCCGCGAGGCCGGGGTGGACCTCACCCTGCACGACTTCAACCGGATCGGCGACAAGGTGCCGCACGTGGGCGACCTCAAGCCGTTCGGCCAGTTCGTGATGAACGACGTCGACCGTCACGGCGGGATCCCCGTCATCATGAAGGCGATGCTGGACGAGGGGCTGCTCCACGGCGACGCGCTGACCGTCACCGGCAAGACCCTCGCCGAGAACCTGCGCGAACTGGACCCGCAGCCGGTCGACGGCACCGTCATCCGTCGCTTCGACGACCCGATCCACGCCACCGGCGGCCTGACGATCCTGCACGGCAGCCTCGCGCCGGAGGGCGCCGTGGTGAAGACGGCCGGCTTCGACGCCGCCGTGTTCGAGGGGCCCGCGCGGGTGTTCGAGCGCGAGCGCGCGGCGATGGACGCGCTGGAAGCCGGAGAGATCAGCGCCGGCGACGTCGTGGTCATCCGCTACGAGGGACCCAAGGGCGGCCCCGGCATGCGGGAGATGCTGGCGATCACCGCGGCCATCAAGGGCGCGGGGCTCGGAAAAGATGTACTACTCTTGACGGACGGACGATTCTCAGGCGGCACAACCGGCCTGTGCATCGGCCACATAGCACCCGAAGCGGTGGACGCCGGTCCCATCGCCTTCGTGCGCGATGGTGATCTGATTCGGGTCGATATCGCGGCTCGGACTCTCGACCTACTCGTCGAGGAGGCCGAGCTGAGCTCCCGCCGGGAAGGCTGGGAGCCGCTTCCTCCGCGCTACACCCGAGGCGTTCTTGCCAAGTACTCCCGACTCGTGCGCTCCGCCGCCGAAGGAGCCACGACGGGCTGAGGCCCGCGCCGCCGGTCCGGCGGCGCCCACCCCGTCATCCGATCATCGATCGCAAGGAATCCCATGACCGCTGACTCCGCGCCGGCCGTGCCACGGCCGCCCGCCCGTCCTGCAGCCGCTCCCGAACTGACGGGAGCCCAAGCCGTCGTCCGTTCCCTCGAGCTCCTCGGGGTCACGGATGTCTTCGGCATCCCCGGCGGCGCCATCATGGAGGTCTACGACCCCCTGCTGGACTCCACCGGCGTCCGCCACATCCTCGTCCGTCACGAGCAGGGCGGCGGTCACGCCGCCGAGGGCTATGCGACCGCCTCGGGCCGGGTGGGCGTCACGATCGCCACCTCCGGGCCCGGCGCGACCAACCTCGTCACGGCGATCGCCGACGCCTACATGGACTCGATCCCGATCGTGGCGATCACCGGCCAGGTGTTCTCCACGCTGATGGGCACCGACGCGTTCCAGGAGGCCGACATCGTGGGCATCACGATGCCGGTGACGAAGCACTCCTTCCTCGTCAAGCGCGCCGAGGACATCCCCGGCGCCATCGCCGCCGCCTTCGAGGTGGCCAGCACCGGGCGCCCCGGCCCGGTCCTCGTGGACATCACCAAGGACGCGCAGCAGGCCAAGGCTCCGTTCGTCTGGCCGCCGAAGTACGACCTGCCCGGGTACCGCCCGGTGACGAAGGCGCACGGAAAGCAGATCCAGGCGGCCGCCGCGCTGCTGGCCGAGTCCCGCAAGCCCGTGCTGTACGTCGGCGGCGGCATCGTCCGCGGCCGTGCCTCGGCGGAGCTGAAGGAGCTCGCCGAGTCGACGGGCGCGCCCGTCGTGACGACGCTCATGGCGCGCGGCGCGTTCCCGGATTCGCACCCGCAGCACCTCGGCATGCCGGGGATGCACGGGACGGTTCCCGCGGTCCTCGCGCTCCAGGAGGCGGACCTGCTGCTCGCCGTCGGGACGCGCTTCGACGACCGCGTGACGGGCAAGGCCGCGCTGTTCGCCCCGAACGCGAAGGTCGTGCACGTCGACATCGATCCGGCCGAGATCTCCAAGATCCGCACCGCCGACGTGCCGATCGTGGGCGACGTGAAGGACGTCCTGACGGACCTGGACGCGGCGTTCCGCGGCCTCACCGGCGGCCAGAAGCCCGACATCGAGGAGTGGTGGTCGTACCTCGACGGCCTCCGCACCGAGTTCCCGCTCGGCTTCTCGCCGACGACGGACGGCCTGCTCGCGCCGCAGCACGTGATCCAGCGCATCGGCGAGCTCACCGGACCCGAGGCGGTCTACGCCGCCGGGGTCGGGCAGCACCAGATGTGGGCGGCGCAGTTCATCAAGTACGAGCGCCCCAACTCCTGGCTCAACTCCGGGGGAGCGGGCACCATGGGGTACGCGGTGCCGGCGGCCATGGGCGCGAAGGTGGCCGAGCCCGACCGCGTGGTGTGGGCGATCGACGGCGACGGATGCTTCCAGATGACCAACCAGGAGCTCGCGACCTGCGTCATCAACAACATCCCGATCAAGGTCGCGATCATCAACAACTCCTCGCTCGGCATGGTCCGGCAGTGGCAGACGCTCTTCTACGACGGCCGTCACTCCAACACGGACCTCAACACGGGCCACGGCTCGGTCCGCGTTCCCGACTTCGTGAAGCTCGCGGAGGCCTACGGCTGCCTCGGGATCCGGGTGGAGAAGGAAGAGGAGATCGACGCCGCGATCACCCTCGCCCTCGAGACGAACGACCGCCCCGTCGTGATCGACTTCGTCGTGAGCGCGGACTCGATGGTGTGGCCGATGGTGCCGCAGGGGGTCAGCAACAGCTATGTCCAGTACGCGCGCGACCACGCGCCGGCGTTCGATGAGGAGGACTGAGACGTGTCCACCCATGTGCTGAGCCTCCTCGTCGAGGACACCCCCGGTCTGCTGACCCGCGTCGCCGGGCTCTTCGCCCGTCGCGGCTTCAACATCGAGTCCCTCGCGGTGGGCGTGACCGAGGTGCCCGGCATCTCGCGCATCACGGTCGTCGTGGACGTCGAGGACCTGCCGCTCGAGCAGGTGACGAAGCAGCTGAACAAGCTCATCAACGTCATCAAGATCGTCGAGCTGGACCCGGCCGCCTCCGTGCACCGCGAGCACGTGCTGGTCAAGGTCCGCACGGACAACGCCAACCGCTCCAACGTGCTGGAGGTCGTCAACCTCTTCCGCGCGTCGGTGGTCGACTACGCCCCCGATGCGCTGGTGATCGAGGTCACCGGCGACAAGGGCAAGGTCGAGGCGCTGCTTCGGGCCCTGGAGCCGTTCGGCATCAAGGAGCTCGCCCAGTCCGGGCTGCTCGCGATCGGCCGCGGCAGCAAGAGCATCACCGAGCGCGTCCTGCGCGGCTGACCCTCCCACACGCTCAGGGGCCCTGGGCCCCGAACCAACCACTATCAAGGAGAAAGACAAAGTGAGCACCGAGATCTTCTACGACGACGACGCGGACCTGTCCATCATCCAGGGCAAGAAGGTCGCGATCGTCGGCTACGGCTCGCAGGGTCACGCGCATGCGATGAACCTGCGCGACTCCGGCGTCGAGGTCGCGATCGCCCTCAAGGAGGGCTCGAAGTCGATCGCCAAGGCGGAGGAGGCCGGCTTCCCGGTCAAGAACGTCGCGGACGCCACCGCGTGGGCCGACCTCATCATGATCCTGGCGCCGGACCAGCACCAGCGCGGGATCTACGCCGACGCGATCGCGCCGAACCTGACCGCGGGCAAGACCCTGGCCTTCGCCCACGGCTTCAACATCCGCTTCGGCTACATCGACGCGCCCGAGGGCGTGGACGTCATCCTCGTCGCGCCGAAGGCGCCCGGTCACACCGTGCGTCGCGAGTTCGTCGCCGGCCGCGGCATCCCGGACATCATCGCGGTCGAGCGCGACGCCTCCGGCAACGCCTGGGCGACCGCGCTGTCCTACGCGAAGGCGATCGGCGGCACCCGCGCCGGCGTCATCAAGACGACCTTCACCGAGGAGACCGAGACCGACCTGTTCGGCGAGCAGGCCGTGCTGTGCGGCGGCATGAGCCACCTCGTCCAGGCGGGCTTCGAGACGCTGGTCGAGGCCGGCTACCAGCCGCAGATCGCCTACTTCGAGGTGCTGCACGAGCTGAAGCTCATCGTGGACCTCATGTGGGAGGGCGGCATCGCCAAGCAGCGCTGGTCGATCTCCGACACGGCCGAGTTCGGCGACTACGTCTCGGGCCCGCGCGTCATCGACGCCGGGGTGAAGGAGCGGATGAAGGACGTGCTGGCGGACATCCAGTCCGGCGCCTTCGCCACGCGCTTCATTGAGGACCAGGACAACGGCGCGGCGGAGTTCCTCGCCCTCCGCGAGAAGGAGCAGGGGCACGCGATCGAGGCCACGGGCAAGGAGCTGCGCGCCCTGTTCGCCTGGCAGCAGACGGACGAGGACTACGTCGAGGGCAGCGCTGCGCGCTGACCTCGACGTCGTCCGCGAGGACGGTGCTGGTCGGGGCGCAGAGCGCCCGCCGGCCCTTCGGGCCTGGGTCGAGGGCAGCGCTGCGCGCTGACCCTTCCCCTCCCGGTCGTTGAGCGAGGAGCGCAGCGACGAGACGAAACGCGGTGACCCGCTCCGGCGGTCACCGCGTTTCGTGTTCCTGCGCCCGCTCCATGACCGATGTCTGTGCATCGCACCCCAGACATCCGATGTTTATGTCAGGATGGGGTGAGTCCAGAGGAGGAACGATGCGGCAGCAGTGGTTCGATGAGGCGAGATTCGGGATGTTCGTGCATTTCGGCCTGTACAGCACGGCGGCGCGACACGAGTGGGTCCAGAACTACGAGCGGCTTTCATCGGAGGAGTATCGCGCGTATTTCGAGAACTTCGACCCCGACCTGTTCGATGCCCGGGAGATCGCGCGCCGGGCGAAGGCCACGGGCATGGGGTATGTCGTGCTCACGACGAAGCACCACGACGGCTTCTGCCTGTGGGACTCGGCGCTGACGGATTTCACGTCGGTGTCGGCGTGCGGGCGGGACCTGGTGCGGGAGTTCGTGGACGCGGTGCACGACGAGGGCCTGCGGGTCGGCTTCTACCACTCGCTGCTGGACTGGCACCACCCGGATTTCACCGTCGACGCGAATCACCCCCTCCGCGGCGAGGAGGCCGAGCACGGGCGCAACGAGCGGCGGGACATGGGCCGGTATCGAGCCTTCCTGCACGGCCAGGTCGAGGAGCTGCTGACGCGTTACGGCGACGTCGACTACCTCTTCTTCGACTTCACCTACCCGGACAGCAGCGACGGCTGGGCGGGGAAGGGGCCGGAGGACTGGGACGCCGAGGGACTGCTGGCCCTGTGCCGGCGGCTCCGGCCGGACATGCTCGTGAACGACCGCCTGGGGATCCCGGCGGATCTGGTGACGCCGGAGCAGTACCAGCCCACGGCGCCCCTGATGCGGGACGGAGAACCCCAGGTATGGGAGGCGTGTCAGACGATCAACGGGTCGTGGGGCTATCACCGCGACAATCACGACCAGAAGTCCGCGACCCTGCTGGTGCAGATGCTGGCGGACTCGGTCTCGATGGGCGGCAACATGCTGCTGAACATCGGACCGGACGGCCGCGGCGCGATCTCCCGTCGTGACGAGCAGGTGCTCGCCGAGATCGGCGAGTGGATGCGCCTTCACCGCCGGGCGATCGTCGGTGCCGGTCATTCACCGCTCAGCCCTCCCCGGGAGGGGGTCTACACACGCCGCGGGGATCGCCTCTACCTGCACCTGTTCCACTGGCCGCTCGGCGTCGTGCATCTGCCGGGCCTGGCGGGGAAGGTGTCGTTCGCGCGTCTGCTGAACGACGGATCGTGGCTGCAGACCTCCGTGAGCGATCCCACGCGGCAAGCGGAGCTGATGACCCCTGCAGGCGAGGCGGAAGGGACGCTGAGCGTGCACCTCCCGATCCGTCGCCCGGATGTGCTCGTGCCCGTCATCGAGCTGACGCTCGTTCCCGGCGAGTGACGCGTTCCACGGGCCCGGGGGAGAGGCGTCAGCTCGGACGCAGGCTCGCGGGGTCGATCCGGGCGGCGGCGAGCCTGGCCGCGCCGTAGAGCGCCGCGTCGGGTCCGGACTCCGCGGCCTCGATGCGCAGAGTCTGGGTGGCGAGCGGGTGACAGGCCTCGTACACCCGGCTGCGCACCGCGGCGAGGAAGGGCTCGCTCGCGCTCAGGCCGCCGGTCAGGAAGACGGCGTGGGGGTTGAAGAAGTTCACGACCCCCGAGAGGACCTGGCCGAGGAACGTCCCCGCGGTGCGCACGAGCGAGGTGGCGAGCGGCTCGCCGTCACGGGTGCGGGCCAGGACGTCCGCGGCGGTGCGGACATCGACGCCGCGCTCGCGCATCTGCCGCACGAGCGCCGCGCCGCTGGCGACGGTCTCCAGACACCCGTGATTGCCGCAGGAGCACGGGACGTCCGCGGCACCGGCGATCCGGGCGTGAGTGATGTCTCCCGCAGCCCCGGTCGCGCCGCGATGGACCTCCCCGGCGACGATGATGCCGCTGCCGATCGCCGTTCCGGCCTTCACCGTGATGCTGTGCTCCTCGCGTCCGAGGCGGCGATGGTGCTCACCGAGGGCCATCAGGTTCGCGTCGTTGTCGACCACGACCGGAACACCGAACCCGTCCGAGAGGGCCTCGGCCGCGGGGAACCCATGCCAGCCGGGCATGCGGGAGGGCTGCTCCACGCTGCCGGTCGCGATCTGGACCGGACCGGGGAGGGCGAGACCGATCGCTCGGATGTCTGCGTCCTCGGCGAGCTGTCGAAGCGACCGTGCGACGGCGGCCAGGGTCTCCTCTGGGCCGTCCGAGATGGTGATCGGGATCGTCTCCGTGCGGTGCAGGCGGCCGCCGAGATCGAGGACGCCGAGGCGGGCGTGACCGCCGCCGAGCTCGGCGGCGAGGACGCGGGAGTTGTCGCTGGTGAGCGACAGGCGCCGTGGCCGCCGCCCGCCCCGGCTCTCCTCATGGCCGTCCTCCCGCAGAATCCCGGCCTCCACGAGCTCCTGGACGCGGAGGGAGACCGTGGACGGGGCGAGGGAGAGCGCCCGCGCCAGTTCCGACCGGGAGCGGATCTCTCCGTGTGAGACGAGATCGACGATCCGCCGGGACTGCTCGGACTGCGCGAGGGATTCGGACGAGCCGCTCATGACACTTCTTTCGATGACGAACCAGCGATCGGATGAGGTCTGCACTGTCGCGGTGCTGTTCGCACGATCTTAGCGACCGCGGAGCAAACATCGGATGTTCAAGTGGAAAACGGTCAGAACTTCTGACAGGATGACGAGGTCAACCCCTGCATTACTTCGTTCGATCGCGAACGAAGGAGCGCCAGTCGTGCCTGAGGAGGCAATTCGATGAAGAAGATTCACCTCGTTCCCGCGGTGGCGGTCGCGGCGGGCGCAGCGCTCGTCCTCACCGGTTGCGGTGGTGGCGGTGCGAGCGCCGACGCCGACACGATCGTCATCGACATGTGGGCCGGGTCCGCGGACGACACCGCGGCGCTGGAAGCTCAGCTCGCCATCGCCAAGGAGCAGAACCCCGACCTCACCATCGAGCTGCGCACAGCGCCGTGGGGTGACTTCTTCACGAAGCTCACCACGAACATGGCGTCCGGCAACATGGCCTGCATCACCGGGATGAACTCGGGGATGCTGTCCAGCTACACCGACGGATTCGCTCCGCTCACCGACGCCGACCTGAAGGCGGCCGGCCTGGCCGAGTCGGACTTCGCGGACGGCGCCACCGAGATCCTGAAAAACAAGGGCACGCTGTACGGCCTGCCCTTCGACGTCTCGACGATGCTCGTCTACTACAACGCCGATCAGCTCGCGGCCGCGGGTGTCGACGCGCCGAAGCCCGGCTGGACCTTCGACGACTTCGAGGCGACCGCGAAGGCCGCCACGCGCGAGGGGAAGTCCGGTTTCGCCGTCGGAATGGGCGACTTCCAGTGGCAGGCGCTGCCGATCGCCAAGGCGGGTCAGCAGCCGGTCACCGAGGACGGCGAGCTTCAGCTCTCGGACAAGAAGTTCGTGGACGCGGCGACCTGGTACTCCGGCCTCGTCACCGACCAGAAGGTGGCCCTCCCTGTCGCCTCGGCCTCGGACACCGGTTGGGGAGAGAACCAGTACACGAGCGGGAACGCGGCCATGGCCGTCGACGGCACCTGGAACGCGGTCGGCTATCTCAACAACGACTCGGGCTTCGCCGCGGGCATGGCGCCGCTGCCGGCGACCGCCGACGGATCGCTCAGCCTGATCCTCGGGTCGGGCTACGGGATCGCGAAGTCGTGCGAGAACAAGGAGGCGGCGCTGAAGGTGCTGGGCTCGCTGCTGAGCGCCGAGGCGCAGGACTACATCGCGTCGTCCGGACGGAGCTACCCCGCCCGTGCCGAGAGCCAGCCGCTCTACTTCGAATCGATCGACGAGAAGTACCGCGCCCAGGTCGAGGAGGTCTTCACGGCCGCGTTCGAGAACGTCCAGGGCCAGTACGTGAGCGACGACTGGTCCAAGGTGGGCACCTTCGTCCAGCCGCAGCTCGTGAGCGTCTACAACGGCCAGGAGACCATGGCGAACGTGCTCGAGTCCGCACAGCAGCAGTTCGGAAACTGAGGCGCGAGACGCCGAGGAAGGGGATTCGATGACGACCACCGTGCGCCGCCGGGGGTCTCTCGCCAAGGCAGAGGGCCGCCAGGCGCTGGGCTTCGCAAGCCCGGCCCTGGTGGGCCTCGCCGTGTTCACGATCGTGCCCGTCGTGCTCTCCATCGTGATGAGCTTCTTCGACTGGCCGACGTACGGCGAGAAGACGTTCACCGGGCTCGACAACTACATCACGCTCTTCACGTCGAGTCCCGACTTCTGGCCGGCTCTGCGGAACACGGCGGTCTTCACCCTGCTCTACGTCCCGCTGAGCATCGTCCTCTCGCTTGCGCTGGCGATGGGGCTCGGACCGCGCATCCGCGGGCGAGGGGCGCTGCGCGTGCTGTTCTTCATCCCGGTGGTCACGCCGATGGTGGCGAACGTCCTCGTGTGGAAGATGATGCTGCAGCCGCAGGGACTGTTCAACGGCGCCGCCCAGAGCTGGTTCGGCATCACCCTGCCCAACTTCCTGGCGGACCCCAGCTGGGCGATGATCATGGTCGTCGTGATGAGCGTGTGGCAGGGGCTCGGCTACAACATGCTGATCTTCTCCGCGGCGCTGGAGCAGCTTCCGGAGTCCGTGATCGAGGCGGCCAGGATCGACGGAGCCACCGGGCTTCGCATGCAGTGGAGCATCGTCGTGCCGATGATCTCCCCGGCGATCTTCTTCGCCACCATCATGACGATGATCACCTCGCTGCAGGTCTTCGCCCAGCCGCAGCTGCTCACCGGCGGCGGCCCGGGCAACGCCACTCAGCCCCTCGTGCAGTTCATCTACAACCAGGGGTTCAAGTTCCAGGACCTGGGGCTGGCCGCGGCGGGGGCGTGGATCCTCTTCGCCCTCATCATCGTGATCACCGCGCTCCAGTTCGGCGCGCAGAAGAAGTGGGTGCACTATGAGCACTGACCTCCCGCAGGCGGCCATCGCGGAGATGGCCGACGAGGCCGTGGAACCGGATCGCTCCGCCCGCACCGGTGAGCCCCTGACGCGGGGGCAGCGGATCCGGCTCGTGATCGCACACGTCGTGGTGTACCTTGCGGCGGCGGTCTTCCTCTCGCCGATCGTCTACGCGTTCTTCTCCGCGCTCAAGCCGAACTCCGAGATGTTCTCGATGCCGCCGACCCTGATCGCGTCAGAGGTCCGGTGGACGAACTTCCTCGACGTGTTCGCGTACGGGCCGTTCCTCACCTACATCGGGAACTCCTTCTTCGTCGCGGTCGCCGGCACGCTCGTCGTCTTGATCGTGTCCACCACCGCCGGCTACGCCTTCGGACGCCTGCGGTGGAAGGGCAGGGACGCCGTGTTCGTCCTGTTCCTGGCGACGCTGATGGTGCCCGCCGAGGTCCTCGTCATCCCGATGTTCCAAGTGATGCAGTGGTTCAACTGGGTCGACACCTATCAGGCGCTGATCCTGCCCTTCGCGTTCACCGCGTTCGGCACGTTCCTCATGCGCCAGTTCTTCCGCGGCATCCCCTACGAGCTGGAGGAGGCGGCGCGCGTCGACGGCGCCGGGCCGGTGCGCTCGTTCCTCCAGATCATCCTGCCCCTGGCGAAGAGCGCCGTCGCGGTGCTGTCGGTGTTCACGTTCCTGTCCTTCTGGAACAGCTATCTGTGGCCCCTCATCGTGACCGTCGACTACAACGCGCACGGCACACTGCCGGTCGGGCTGGCGAGCTTCTCGGGACTGACCGGAACCCGCTGGGACCTGCAGATGGCCGCGGCGATCATCTCGATGATCCCGACCACCGTGCTCGTCATCGCGCTGCAGAAGCACCTCGTCAAGGGCATCGCCATGGCGGGGCTGGGCGGACGATGAGCGCCGTCGACATCGGACCGGTGCCGCGCGTGCGGCCCGCGGTCGGATCAGGACACGAGGAGGACACCCCGGCATGATGAACTTCGAGAAGCGGACGGGACCGGACTTCGGCGCCGCCGCGCCGCAATATCCGACCCAGGGCGTTCCGGAGTGGTACCGGGACGCCAAGCTGGGCTTCTTCGTGCACTGGGGGCTCTACTCCGTGCCCGCCTGGGCGGTGCAGCACGGCGAGGGCGTGAACATCCCGACCGAGGACGCGTACGCGTGGCACCAGTACGCCGAGTGGTACGGCAACACCGTGCGGATCGCCGGGAGCCCGACGTGGGAGCGTCACCAGAGCCTGTACGGCCCGGGCACCTCGTACGAGGACCTCGCAGACCTGTGGGACGCGTCGGCCTTCGATGCCGACTCCTTCGTCGGCGAGCTCGTCGACGCGGGAGCGCGGTACGTCGTCCCGACGACGAAGCACCACGAGGGGTTCTGCCTGTGGGGGACGGAGACCACCGGGTTCAACGCGCTGCGGCGCGGTCCTCGTCGCGACCTCATCGCGGAGTTCCACGACGCGACCCGCCGAGCCGGGGCGCGCTTCGGGGTCTACTACTCGGGGGCCCTCGACTGGCACGTGAGCGACTTCCCGCCCATCGAGTCGGACACCGATCTCTTCCGGTACCGCCGCAACGACGCTCCCTTCGCCCGGTACGCCGCGGCCCAGCTCGAGGAGCTCGTCGCGCGCTTCCGGCCGGATGTGCTGTGGAACGACATCGAGTGGCCGGACGGCGGCAAGGGCTCGGAGGACTACGCGGTGGCGGCGCTATTGCGGAGGTACTTCGACGCCGTTCCCGACGGGGTCGTCAACGACCGCTGGGGCGTTCCCTACCATGGCTTCCTCACCCGCGAGTACACGCACGTCCCGGACATCGTGGACGAGCCGTGGGAGTCGACGCGCGGGCTCGGCTACTCGTTCGGGTTCAATCAGGCCGAGGACGAACGGCACTCCCTGTCCGGCGCCGCGCTGATCCGTCTGCTCGTGGACGTCGTGTCCAAGAACGGCAACCTGCTGATCAACGTCGGGCCGGACGCGTCCGGCGCGATCCCCGAGCTGCAGCGCCGCGCGATGCGGGAGCTGGGCGACTGGCTGCGGCGCAACGGCGACGCCGTCTACGGCACGCGGCCGTGGATCCGCGCGGGGGAGCGGACGGGCGCGCCGCGTGCCTACACCCGCTCCGCGGACGCGGTGCACCTGCACCTGCTCGACCCGGGCCACGGCGAGGCGGAGGTGCCGTCGGAGCTCGACGGCGCCGCCCTGCGCTGGGCGGACGGGTCGGCGGCGGAGGTCGTCACGGAGGGGGCGGCGCGGATCGTGTCCGTCCCGGACGCTCTCCGGTCCGAGCCCGTCGCGGTGCTCACCGCCCCCGGCGTCTGAGCCCTCCGGTCGTCGACTCTCGTCGTTCCCCTCCGCGAGACCCCCTCGCACCGCCGAAACCCCCTCCAGCAGCGCGATCCTGGAGGGGGTTTCGGCGTGCGGAGGGGGTTTCGGCGGGGAGGAGGAGTCCTTACCCGAGGGTGACCGGTCGCGGGGACCCGAGGGTGACGCGTCGCGGGACGAGGGTCACTCCGCCGGAGCGGCGTCCTCGATCTGGATCGGCGCGTCGGCCGGGTCGCCCCAGACCGGCGTGGGCAGAGGGGTGTCGACCTGCCCGCCCTGGATCGCCCGCAGGGCGTCGGTGATCTCGTCGGAGTTCTCCGGGACCGCCAGGCCGCAGGTGCGCATCTCGGAGGCGAACTTCAGCGTGAGGCGGATCTTGCCGGCCTCGACGGCCTCCGCGGTGGTGCCGGTGCGCTTCTCGCTGCCGGTCTGGATGTCGGACACCTCGTCGCACACGTGGTAGACCGAGCCGCCGTCGACCCAGACCACCTCGTCCTTGCCGAGGAGCTGGATCACCGTGGACTGGTCGGCGGTGTACTTCTCCACCGACGGCGGGTTGAAGTCGATGCCGAGGACCACGGCGAGAGCGGCCAGGGCGATGCCGACGATCCCCGCCGTCGTCTTCTGCCCCTTGTCCATGTCCTTGTT
The DNA here is from genome assembly GCF_021172025.1 of Microbacterium resistens. NCBI lineage: Bacteria > Bacillati > Actinomycetota > Actinomycetes > Micrococcales > Microbacteriaceae > Microbacterium > Microbacterium resistens. The sequence continues at coordinate 1,342,599 of NZ_CP082781.1, read as the reverse complement.
GAGGAAGATCAGGATGATCAGCGGCAGGAAAGCCACGACGGCGATGATCGCGCCGAGCTGGTTCTGCACGAAGAACCGCACGGTGTCGGACTTGCGCGCCGGATCCAGCCGGTTCGCCTTCTTCCAGAGGATCGAGCCGATGATCGACAGCGCCGCGATCACCGCGAGCATCACGAGCAGCGTGATGAAGGCCCACTGCGGGAACTGCGCGGTGACGCCCTGCTCCTCGAGCAGGCCCGTGTCGGGGTTGCGGACCAGCGTGCCGTCCTCGCCGACGAAGACGCGCTGCCGCAGCAGCCAGAAGATCGCCACGGCCTCGCCGATGATCGCGAGCGCCCAGAGCGCGCCGGCGATCCACCGGAACCGCGTCGCGGTGGCGTTGGCGGTCGCCGTCGGCTTCCAGTTCGCCGGCGGGTCCGCGGGGGCGTCCGCGGCGCCGGCCGCTGCCGCGCCCTTCGCCTGCGCGGTCGGCTCGACGGACGCGTCTTTCTTGCTGCTCTTCTCGGCCACGGTGGTCCCTTCCCCGGAGTGCGACACCGAGCCTAGTGGTGCCGCGCGCGGCGTCGCTACGCTGGGGGCATGACACCCGACCCCGATGAGGCGCTCCGCTGGGACGGCGACGAGCTCGACGGTCCGGCCCCCGTGCTGCCGGCGGGCTGGAAGGCCGTCGGCCGGGGGAGCGAGGACGTCCGGACCGAGCCGGACCGGCCCGCGACGGAACCGCCGACCGAGCGTGCGACCGAGGCGACCGTCGAGGACGGCGAGGTGGAGGAGCCCGCCGGGCTCAGCAACGCGATGCTCCTCGTCACCGGGATCATCGGCGGCGTCTACCTCCTGTTCGCCGTCGGGTGGATCGTCGGCGGCATGAGGCTGAGCCCGCTCGCCGGGCTCCTCGTCCCGGCGCCCATGTACACGCCCGCCGTGTGGCTGGCCGTGGCCGCGCCGCTGCTCTGGTTCGTCGCCGCCTGGGTGCTGACCCGGGGCAAGGCGTCGTGGATCCGCGTGCTCGCCCTCGTGATCGGGATGGTGCTGCTCGTGCCCTGGCCGTTCGTGATGTTCGGGCTGGTGGGGTCGTGACCGGGGAAGGAACCGCGATGACGACGACGGCCCAGGACCTCCGACGGCCTCGGTGGCTCTTCTACACGGTGTTGGGGATCGCCGGACTGTTCTACGCCTACGCCGTGTGGAACGCCGTCGCGTACCTCGTCACCGTGGCAGGTCTCGGCATCGACGCCACGTCGTGGGCGGCGCTGGTCATCGCGATCCTCCTGCCCGTGCTCGTCTTCGTCGTCTCGATCCTGATCACCCGGCGCCGCGGTCTCGGCGTGCTCGCGATCGTGCTGCTCGCGGGACTCGGGGTCGTGGCCGTCTTCTGGGTCGACGTGGTCGGGTACACGGTCAAGGCGCTCTCGGGCGGCGGCGCCTGATCCTTCGCGGCCCGACGCCGCGGCCGTCGTCACACGGTCGGGGGAGAGACGCGTGAGCCGGTAGAGTGTGACCGATCGCGCCCCCGACGGAGTGCGGCGCATCGGCCCCGAACCGCTCTGCGCGCTGCCCCGCGCCGTGTGCCCGCACCGAAGGATACCCACCGTGCCCGATCAGAACGCGCCGAAGCCCGTCGTCCTCCTCGCCGAAGTCCTCTCTCCGGCCACCGTCGATGCCCTCGGGCCGGACTTCGACGTCCGCCAGGTGGACGGCACCGATCGCCCGGCGCTGTTCGACGCGCTCGCCGAGGCGGATGCGGTTCTCATCCGCTCCGCCACGAGGATCGACGCCGAGGCCCTCGCGCACGCGCCGAAGCTCAAGGTCGTGGCCCGTGCGGGCGTCGGACTCGACAACGTCGACATCAAGGCCGCGACCACCGCAGGCGTCATGGTGGTCAACGCGCCGACCTCCAACATCGTCTCCGCCGCCGAGCTCACCGTCGGGCACATTCTGAGCCTCGCGCGCCGCATCCCCGCCGCGCACGCCTCGCTGTCCTCGGGCGCGTGGAAGCGCAGCTCCTTCACCGGTGCCGAGCTCTTCGAGAAGACCGTCGGCATCGTCGGCCTCGGGCGCATCGGCGCACTGGTCGCGGCCCGCCTCGCGGCCTTCGACATGCGCGTCATCGCCTATGACCCGTACGTCACCAGCGCGCGCGCCCAGCAGATGGGCGTCCAGCTGGTCTCGCTCGACGAGCTCGTCGCGGAGTCCGACTTCCTCACCATCCACATGCCGAAGACGCCCGAGACCACGGGCATGATCGGCGCCGAGCAGTTCGCGGCGATGAAGAAGACCGCCTTCGTCATCAACGTCGCCCGGGGCGGCCTGATCGACGAGGAGGCCCTGCACGAGGCCCTCGTCGCGGGCGAGATCGCCGGCGCCGGCCTCGACGTCTTCACGTCCGAGCCCCCGGCCGAGGGCGGGAGCGCCCGCGCCCTGCTCGACCTCCCGAACGTCGTCGTCACCCCGCACCTCGGCGCGAGCACGGAGGAGGCGCAGGAGAAGGCCGGGATCTCGGTCGCCCGCTCGGTGCGACTCGCGCTGGGCGGCGATCTCGTCCCCGACGCGGTGAACGTCGCCGGCGGCGTGATCGACCCCTACGTGCGCCCGGGCATCCCGCTCGTGGAGAAGCTCGGCCAGATCTTCTCCGCGCTCGCCCAGTCGCCGCTCACCAGCCTCGACGTCGAGGTGCACGGCGAGCTGAACGCCTACGACGTGAGCGTGCTCAAGCTCGCCGCGCTCAAGGGCGTCTTCACGAACATCGTCAGCGAGACGGTGTCCTACGTGAACGCGCCGCTGCTCGCGGAGCAGCGCGGTGTCGCGGTACGGCTGCTGCAGGACGACGTGTCCGAGGAGTACCGCAACGTCATCACGCTGCGCGGGGCGCTCTCCGACGGATCGCAGCTGGCGGTGTCCGGCACGCTGACCGGACCCAAGCAGGTCGAGAAGCTGGTGGGCATCAACGAGTTCGCGGTCGAGCTGCCGATCGAGAAGCACCACGTCGTGATGGTCTACACCGACCGCCCCGGCATCGTGGCGGTCTACGGCCAGCGCTTCGGGGAGGCCGGGATCAACATCGCCGGGATGCAGATCGCCCGCGAGGCGGCCGGGGCCCAGGCGCTGAGCGTGCTGACGCTCGACTCCCCGGTCGCGGAGGAGCTGCTGGACGAGGTCCGGGCGGAGATCGACGCGGACGTCTTCCGCCAGATCGAGATCACCGAGGTCTGACGCTCGTTCGGCGGCCCGCCGGAGCTCCGGCGGGCCGCCGGCCCGTCCCGGCGGCGGCACGGCGGGGCGGGAGCGTGGTCAGGTGGTGACGCGGCGGACCAGCGCGATGAGCGCGTCGAGGGCGGCGCCGGTCGGCGGGGCGCCGTCGAGGCCCGGTGCCTGATCGCTCGCCGTGAGGGCGTTGTTGAAGTAGAGGCCGTCGCTGAGCAGCATGACCAGGTGCAGGCTCGTCTCGTCCCTGACGTCCGGACGAAGGGTGTCCGCCCAGCGCTGGCGTGCCCGCCGAAGTGCCGCGACTGCCGCGGGGTGACCCGTCTGCGCCAGGCGCGAGGTGGCGACCAGCGCGCGGTCGATCGGATCGTCGTCCATCACCGAGGTGCGGATGTAGTACTCCACGGTGCCCTCCGGGGCGGCCGTCATCCGGGCGACGTCCTCGGACACGAGCGCGTCCAAGCGCGCCATCAGCCCTTCGGAGAGCTCCTCCTTGGAGGCGAAGTGGTAGAGCAGGCCGCCCTTGGAGACCCCGGCCGCGCGGGCCACGGCCTCGACCGTCGCCGCGCGCTCTCCCTCGTCGATGAGGATCGCCTCGTACGCGTCGAGCACGCGCTCACGGGCCAGGGGAGGGCGGGGCATGGGGCTTCCTCTCGTCGCGCCGGCACGCGTGCTCGGGAAACGCGCAGACGGAGCCGGCTTCACCTGTTACTATACCAGCCAGACGGTTTAGTTTCGATCGCGGTCCCGCGGTCGCCCACACTGTGAGAGGTACCCATGCACGTCACCGCGTCCACCCCGACGGCCGGCACGCAGGCGCCCCGCGCCGGAGCCCGCGCCTGGGCGGCGCTGGCGGTGCTGATGCTCCCCGTGCTGCTCGTCTCGGTCGACAACACGGTCCTCAGCTTCGCCCTGCCCGAGATCTCCCTCGCCCTCGCGCCGAGCGGGGCGGAGCAGCTCTGGATCATCGACGTGTACCCGCTTGTGCTCGCCGGGCTCCTCGTGACGATGGGGAACCTCGGCGACCGGTTCGGACGCCGTCGCATGCTGTTGATCGGCGCGACCGGGTTCGCCGCGGTCAGCGCCCTCGCGGCCTTCGCCCCGACCGCCGCGCTGCTCATCGCGGCGCGAGCGCTGCTGGGCTTCTTCGGCGCCATGCTGATGCCCTCGACCCTGTCGCTGCTGCGCTCCATCTTCACCAACCGGGACCAGCGCCGCCTCGCGATCGCCGTGTGGGCATCCGCCTTCTCGGCGGGCTCCGCCCTCGGGCCGATCGTCGGCGGATTCCTGATCGAGCACTTCGCCTGGGGATCCGTGTTCCTCATCGCCGTGCCCGTGCTCATCCCGCTGCTGATCGGCGCGCCGCTGCTGGTGCCGGAGAGCCGCGACCCGAACCCGGGGCGCGTGGACCCCCTCAGCATCCTGCTCTCTATGGCGGCGATGATCCCGGTCGTCTACGCGATCAAGTCCTTCGCCGTCGACGGGCCGACGGTCCTGGGCGCCGCCTGGGCGCTGCTGGGGATCGTGATGGGCGCGCTGTTCGTGCGACGCCAGCTCCGCGCCGACATCCCGATGCTCGACATGGCACTGTTCCGCCGGGGCGGGTTCTCCGGCGCGATCCTGGTGAACCTCTTCAGCGTCGTCGCCCTGGTCGGCTTCCTCTACTACGTGTCGCAGCACCTGCAGCTCGTGCTCGGGCTCGCTCCGATGGTCGCCGGCCTCGCGCTCGTGCCGGGCATGGCGGCGATGATCGTGTCGGGACTGGCGATCGTGCCGATCTCGCGCCGTGTGTCGCCGCACATCCTGATCCCCGCGGCGCTCGTGTTCTCCGTCGGCGGGTACCTGCTGGTGGCCTTCGCCGGCGAGCACATCGTGGCGCTGATCCTGGCGTTCGTCGCGCTCGGGATCGGGATCGGCGCGGCCGAGACGATCTCGAACGAGCTCATCCTCGCCAACGCCCCCGCCGAGAAGGCCGGAGCGGCCTCGGCCGTGTCCGAGACGGCGTACGAGCTCGGCGCCGTCCTCGGCACCGCGATCCTCGGCGGGATCATCACGGCCTTCTATCGCGGCGCCCTCGTGCTGCCCGCCGGCCTCGACGCGGACGCGGCGGACGCGGCGCGCGAGACGCTGGCCGGCGCGTACACGGTGTCGCACGATCTCGCGGAGCCGCTGAGCGGCCAGATCTGGCAGGCGGCGGTCGCCGCGTTCGAGTCGGGGGTGGGCGTGACCTCCCTCATCGGCGCCGGCCTCGTCGTCCTCGCCGCCCTGATCGCCCTCGTGACGCTGCGGACGAGTCCTCGCTCCTGAGCGCGGGTCGCCCGCCGCGGAGTGAAACGCGGACGGAGAGGGTCCCCGGCTCCCGATAGCCTGGGACCCTCCACCCGCAGAGAGTCCCGCAAGGAGCCCCATGTCCCGCGTCGTGAAACTGGCCGTCATCCCCGGAGACGGCATCGGTCCCGAGGTCGTCGCCGAGGCGGAGAAGGTCCTCGACGCCGTCACCGCCGGCGCGGACGTGACGTTCAAGAGGACCCGCTTCTCGCTCGGTGCCGCGCGCTTTCTCGACACGGGCGACACGCTCACCGACGCCGACCTGGAGGCGATCCGCTCCCACGACGCGATCCTGCTGGGCGCCGTCGGCGGCGTCCCCGGCGACCCGCGGCTGAAGGACGCGAACATCGAGCGGGGGCTGCTGCTCCGGCTCCGCTTCGCGCTCGACCACTACGTGAACCTGCGCCCGTCGAAGCTGTACCCCGGCGCGCCGGGTCCGCTCGCGGCTCCCGGCGACGTCGACTTCGTCGTGGTGCGCGAGGGCACGGAGGGGCCGTACGTCGGCAACGGCGGGTCCATCCGCACCGGCACGCCGCACGAGATCGCGAACGAGACGAGCGTCAACACCGCCTTCGGCGTCGAACGCGTCGTGCGCTACGCGTTCGATCTCGCCGAGCGCCGGCGGAAGAAGCTGACGCTCGTGCACAAGACCAACGTGCTCGTGCACGCGGGAGCGATCTGGAAGCGGATCGTGGACGCGGTGGCCGCCGAGCATCCGCACGTGGAGGTCGACTACCTGCACGTGGACGCCGCGACCATCTTCCTCGTGACGCAGCCGTCCCGCTTCGACGTCATCGTCACCGACAACCTGTTCGGCGACATCCTCACGGATCTCGCCGGGGCGGTCACCGGCGGCATCGGGCTCGCCGCGTCCGGCAACATCAACCCGGCGGGGGAGTTCCCGTCGATGTTCGAGCCGGTGCACGGCTCGGCGCCCGACATCGCCGGTCTCCAGAAGGCGGACCCGACCGCCGCCATCCTGTCGGTCTCGCTGCTGCTGGACCACCTCGGCCTCACGGACCAGTCCCGCCGCGTCCAGCGGGCCGTGGAGGCGGACATCGCCGCGCGTGAGGAAGGCGCGTCGCGATCCACCGCAGAGGTGGGCGACGCGATCATCGCCCGGCTCCAGGCGTAACCTGAGATCAGCGCACGCCGCCGCCCCGACCGACCGCAGGATGTGACATGACCGACACCGCCACCGCACCGCTCACGTTCACCGTGACCAGGAACCTCGCCGCGAAGAGCCCCGCCCAGCGCGCGGAGATCCTCGAGAACCCGGGCTTCGGGACGAACTTCACCGACCACATGGTCGACATCTGCTGGTCCGAGCACGGCGGTTGGCACCGTCCGCGCGTCCAGCCGTACGGTCCGATCTCGCTCGATCCGGCCGCTGCGGTGCTGCACTACGCCCAGGAGATCTTCGAGGGCATCAAGGCGTACCGCCACGCCGACGGATCCGTCCACACGTTCCGGCCGGACCGCAACGCGGCACGCATGCAGGCCAGCGCCCGCCGGCTCGCGCTGCCGGAGCTGCCGACCGAGTACTTCGTCCAGTCGCTGCGCGAGCTCATCGCCGTGGACGGCGACTGGGTGCCCACGGCCGCGGACCAGAGCCTGTACCTGCGCCCGTTCATGTTCGCCAAGGAGGCGTTCCTGGGCGTCCGGCCCGCGAAGAAGGTGGCGTACTACCTGATCGCGAGCCCGGCAGGCGCCTACTTCAAGGGCGGCGTGAAGCCGGTCAGCATCTGGCTCAGCGAGAACTACGCACGTGCGGGCAAGGGCGGCACCGGCGCGGCGAAGACCGGCGGCAACTACGCCTCGAGCCTCCGGCCGCAGGCGGAGGCGGCGGAGCACGGCTGTGACCAGGTCGTCTTCCTGGATCAGGACCGCAACGTCGAGGAGCTCGGCGGCATGAACGTCGTCTTCGTCTACAAGGACGGCCGCATCGTCACGCCCGCGTCCGACAGCATCCTCGAGGGCATCACGCGCGACTCGGTGCTGCAGCTCGCCGAGGACCGCGGGCACGTCGTCGAGCGTCGTCCGGTGTCCCTCCAGGAGTGGCGCGACGGGGTCGCCTCGGGCGACATCGTCGAGGTGTTCGCGTGCGGCACCGCCGCGGTGGTGACACCCATCGGCACGCTGAAGGGCGAGGGGTTCGAGGACGTGCAACCGTCGGGCGAGCTCGCCCTGTCCCTGCGCGAGGAGCTCACCGACATCCAGTACGGACGCCGCGAGGACCGGCACGGCTGGCTTCTCCGCCTGGACGCCTGACCGCGTCTCCGGCACGCCGATGCCGGCGTCCCCTCGGGGTCGCCGGCATCGGTTCGCTCCGAGGGGCCGCGCGACGTTCTCCGGCGCCCGAACCCGCGTTCCCGCCCTCGGCGTCGTCCGCATCGATAGGCTGAAGCGGTGAAGATCGCGCGGTTCAGCCACAACGACGGCATCCAGTACGGCATCGTCGACGAGCAGGAGCTGGTCGTCCTCGCGGGCGACCCGATGTTCGCCGGATACGAGACGACGGGGGAGCGGATCCCCCTCGCGGACGCCGCGCTGCTGGCCCCGGTGATCCCCCGGTCCAAGGTCGTGTGCGTGGGCAAGAACTACCACGACCACGCCGCCGAGATGGGCGGCGTCGCCCCCGAGGAGCCGCTGCTGTTCCTGAAGCCGAACACCTCCGTGATCGGCCCGGGGGACACGATCGTGCGGCCGGCGCTGTCGGAGCGGACCGAGTACGAGGGCGAGCTGGCCGTCGTGATCGGGCGGATCGCCAAGAACGTCCGCGCGGAGAACGCGGCGGACTACGTGTTCGGGTACACCGTGGGCAACGACGTCACGGCCCGCGACCTCCAGCGCAAGGACGGGCAGTGGTCCCGGGCGAAGGGCTTCGACACGTTCTGCCCGCTGGGACCGGTGATCGAGACCGAGTTCGACCCGTCGTCCGCGACGATCCGCACGAGCGTCAACGGCCAGACCCGGCAGCAGGCGCCGCTCACGGACATGATCCACTCCGTCGGCGCGATCATCGAGTACGCGTCGGCCGTGTTCACCCTGCTCCCCGGCGACGTCATCATGACCGGCACGCCCGCGGGCGTCGGCACGTTCGAGGCCGGCGACAGCGTCGAGGTCGAGGTCTCCGGCATCGGGGTGCTGCGCAACTCGGTGCGCGACGCCCTCCCGCTGTCGTGACCGTGACCGCGCCCACCGAGGCGCAGATCGCGGGCATCCAGCGCCGGACGGTCGGAGTCCTGGCCCTGGGCCAGGTGCTCGGCGGGATCGCGTTCGGCGCGACCGTGTCGCTGGGTGCCCTCCTCGCCGCAGACATCTCCGGGGACGACGCGCTGTCCGGTCTGGCGACCGCCTCGGTGACGCTCGGGGCGGCGCTCGCCGCGATACCGCTCGCCCGCGCCGCGAGCCGCTTCGGGCGCCGGTTCGCGCTCACCGCGGGCAACATCCTCGCGTTGGTCGGCGTCGTCATCGTGATCCTCGCGGCCTCCGTGCGCGTCTTCCCTGTCCTGCTGGCGGGCGTGATCCTCATCGGGATGGGCAACGCCGGGAACCTCCAGTCCCGGTTCGCCGCGACCGACCTGGCCGAGCCGCGCCACCGCGGCCGTGACCTGTCCGTCGTGGTGTGGTCCACGACCATCGGCGGTGTGGCGGGGCCGTTCCTCCTGTCGCCGGGGGAGCACCTCGGACACTGGCTGGGGATGCCGCCGCTGACCGGCTCGTACGTCTTCTCGCTCGTCGGGCAGTCGCTCGCGCTGATCCTCTACCTCGTGGCGCTGCGTCCGGATCCGCTGCTCACCGCGCTGGCGGTGGGCGACCGCCCGGGCGGCGCGGCTGCGGTAGGAGCGGCGGTGGATCGTCCGATCGCCGCTCGATATGCGATCTTCGCGGTCGCCGGATCCCACGCGGTCATGGCATCGGTGATGGCGATGACCCCCGTGCATCTGGCGCACATGGCCCACGGCGGGCACGGGGCGAGCACCACCGACGTGACCTTCCTCGTCGGGATGACCATCGGCCTCCACGTGGCGGGGATGTACGGGTTGTCCCCGGTCTTCGGCATGCTCGCGGACCGCTGGGGACGCGTTCCGGTGATCCTCGTGGGGCAGGCGATGCTCGTGGCGTCCCTCGTGATCGCGATCGCGGCGGGGGAGAGCCCCGGCGGCGTCATGGCGGCGCTGATCCTCCTGGGACTGGGCTGGAGCGCGGCGACCGTGTCCGGCGCGGCGCTTCTCACGGAGGCCTCGGCCCTGGAGCGGCGCCCGCGGCGTCAGGGCCTCAGCGACTCGCTGATGAGCCTCACCGCCGCGGCGGGCGCCGCCGGCGCGGGCATCGTGCTGACGAACTTCGGCTACGGCGGACTCGCCGCCGCGGCTCTGGTGGTGGTCGCCGCGATCGTCGTCCTCGCCCCGCTCGCCCGTCGCTGAGCGCTCGGGAGGACCGTCCGACCGGCGCGGAGAACGACCCGACCGGCGGAGAAGGGCGACGAGCCGGTCCGCTGATCCGAGAGGTCTCCGCCGGAGACGTACCGCGGCACGAGGCAGCCCGGGGTTTGTAGGGTGATGGTCATGACGGACGACGCGGTTCCCAGCGACCTCTGGACGAACGAGCAGGCCGACCACTACGACGACCCCGACGACCCGATGTTCGCCCCGGAGCTGCTTGCGGCGACCTCCGGCTTCCTCGCGGAGCTCGCCGGCGACGGATCCGCGTTGGAGTTCGCCATCGGTACCGGGCGGGTCGCGGTGCCCCTGCGCGAGCGCGGCGTGCCCGTCCACGGGATCGAGTACTCCCCGGAGATGGCCGCGAAGCTGCGGGAGAAGACCGACGCGATCCCGGTGGTGATCGGAGACATGGCCACCACCCGGCTGGATCAGCGCTTCTCCCTGGTGTACCTCGTGTTCAACACGATCGGGAACCTGTACACCCAGGATGCGCAGGTCGAGTGCTTCCGCAACGCCGCCCGGCACCTGGACCCCGGCGGGCACTTCGTCGTCGAGGTCGGCGTTCCGTCGCTCCGCTCCATGCCGCCGGGACACGACGCGGTGCCGTTCGACATCTCGGAGGGGCACCTCGGATTCGACCAGTACGACCTCGTCACCCAGCGCGCTGTCTCCCACCACTACGTCCGGGAGACCGATGGACGCTTCCAGCATCGCCCCCATCACTTTCGTTTCGTGTGGCCGTCGGAGCTCGATCTGATGGCGCGTCTGGCGGGACTGGAGCCGGTCGCCCGCTACGCGGACTGGGACCGGACGCCGTTCACCGGGGAGAGCACCTCGCACGTCTCCGTGTGGCGCAAGCCCGTCGACGGCGCCTGATGGGGTGGCAGGGGACAGGGCCGGCGTACGCTGCGTCGTACGCCGACCTGTGCGCGGGGACGAGCGGTCCCATCGTCGCGGCGCTCGGAGCGCCGGACGGGGGCACCCTGCTGGACGTCGGCGCGGGCCCGGGCGACGTCTCCGCGCTGCTGGCGCGGGCGGGCTGGGCGGTCACGGCCTGCGAGCCGGAGGAGAGCATGCGCGACGTCGCGCGGGAACGCCACCCGGCACTCCGGATGGAGCCCGGCGGACTGCCCGTCCTTCCGTACGCGGATGACGCGTTCGACGCGGTCGTCGCGAACTTCGTCCTGAACCACGTGGAGGATCCGCGCGCCTCGGCGCGGGAGCTGGGCCGCGTGAGCCGGCTCGTCGCGGTCGCCACGACGTGGGTCGTGTCCCCCTCCTGGTTCTGGGCCTCCGTCGTGACCCGCGCGGGTCTGCCCGAGGCGCCTCCTGCGCGGTTGGCTCCGGAGAACGATTTCGAGCGCTCGGTCGACGGGTTCGAGGGCATGCTCCGTGACGCGGGATGGGAGGAGGGGGACCGACGCGTGAGCGTCCGGGAGCATTCGTGGGTGTGGCGGGTGCGACCCGCGGCGCTGTGGGCGTCGGTGGAGGGCGGCGTCGCCGGCGCGGGGGCGCGCTTCGTCGGCCTCGACGACCGCGAGAGACGTCGTTTCCGGGCGGCCTTCGAGGAGATCGTCGATGAGCATGCCGAGGACGGCATGCTTCCGCTCAGGCACACCGCCGCCGTCGCGGTGACGACGAACGCACCGCGCACCATGGGAGAGACGGCCGACAACTAGAATCGAAGGGCTATGGCTACTCCCGATCCCCGCACCACGACCGCCACCGGCTCGGATGTGCGTGTCCGCTTCTGCCCGTCGCCGACAGGCCTGCCGCACGTCGGCATGGTCCGCACCGCCCTGTACAACTGGGCCTACGCGCGTCACACCGGCGGAAAGCTCGTGTTCCGCATCGAGGACACGGACGCCGCGCGCGACAGCGAGGAGAGCTTCCGCCAGCTCGTCGACGCGCTCACCTGGCTGAAGATCGACTGGGACGAGGGCGTCGAGGTCGGCGGGCCGCACGCTCCGTACCGGCAGTCCGAGCGCCATGACATCTACCGTGAGGTGCTGGACAAGCTCATCGCCGCGGGAAGCGTCTACGAGAGCTTCTCGACGGCGGAGGAGATCGACGCCCGCAACGAGGCGAACGGACGCGCCAAGCAGCTCGGCTACGACAACTACGACCGCGATCTCACCGACGAGCAGAAGGCCGCCTTCCGCGCCGAGGGGCGTCAGCCGGCGCTGCGCCTGCGGGTGCCGGACGAGGACGTCACGTACGTCGACCTGATCCGCGGCGAGGTCACGTTCCCCGCCGGATCCTTCCCCGACTTCGTGATCGTGCGTCCGAACGGGGTGCCGCTGTACACGTTCGTGAACCCGGTGGACGACGCGCTGATGGGGATCACCCACGTGCTCCGCGGCGAGGACCTCATGCCGTCCACCGCCCGCCAGCTCGCCCTCTACGCGGCGCTCATCGATGCCGGGGTCACGACCTTCGTCCCGCGTTTCGCCCACATGCCGCTCGTCCTCGGCGAGACCGGCAACAAGAAGCTCTCCAAGCGCGACCCGCAGGCCGACCTGTTCCTGCACCGCGAGCGCGGCTTCATCCACGAGGGGCTGCTGAACTACCTGGCCCTGCTCGGCTGGTCGATCGGCCCGGATCGCGACGTGTTCTCGCTGGAGGAGTTCACCGCCGCATTCGACATCGAGAACGTGAACCCGAACCCCGCGCGCTTCGATCAGAAGAAGGCCGAGTCCATCAACGGCGACCACATCCGGATGCTGGAGCCCAAGGACTTCGCCGAGCGGATCCTGCCGTACCTCGCGGCGGCGGACGTGTTCGGCGGGGAGCCGACGCATGAGCAGATCGTGCTCGCGTTCCGTGCGGCGCCGCTCGTGCAGGAGCGCGTGCAGCTGCTCGGCGAGGTCCCGGGCATGCTCGGGTTCCTGTTCGCGGAGACGGTCTCGTACGAGGAGGATGCGCTCAAGGGACTGCCGGGCAACGCCGCCGAGGTGCTGACCGCCTGCGTGGACGCGCTGGAGCCGCTGGAGGACTTCACGCCGTCCGCCATCCAGGAGACGCTGTCCGCCGCGCTCGTGGACGGCCTGGGACTCAAGCCCCGTGTCGCTTACGGTCCGCCTCGGGTGGCGCTGACCGGCCGCCGGGTGTCGCCGCCGCTGTTCGAGTCGATGGAGCTCCTCGGCAAGGAGGAGACCCTGCGTCGTCTCACCTCCCTCGCCGAGTTCCTCGCCCGCTGACGGGAGTCTGGGACCGGTTTGGGGCCGAGTTCGGGGGGATTCGGGGCCATCTCGCGCCCCGAACCCCCGTACCGGGCCCCAATCCCGCGTGGTGCCCCCGTGATTCCTGGGCCGGGTTTGGGGCCGAGATTGGGGGGATTTGGAGCCGGGGCGTGCCCCGAACACCCGCGTCGCGCCCCGATCCGGAGTGGCGCGCCGGTTCCGGGCCCCATACCTCAGGGCGGGCGGGGACGGAAGGGGGCTTCCGGCGGAAGCAGGGCGCACGTAGCGTGACGGTATGCGCGCACTCGGCAAGGATGAGCTGTTCGAGCTCGAGCATCGGGGCTGGCGGGCGCTGTGCTCCGGGCAGGGCGGGGCGTTCTACGGCGAGCTGATGCTCCCGGACGCGGTCATGGTGCTGGTGAACGGTGCCGTGATGGGCCGGGACGAGGTCGCCGCCTCGCTCGACGCGGCTCCGCCGTGGGCCCGCTACGAGCTGAGCGACGAGCGTCATCTGCCGATGGGTGACGATGCCGCAGCGCTGATCTATCGCGCGGTCGCGTCCCGCGACGACGACCCGGGCGCGGACGCGGAACCGTTCACCGCACTGATGTCGAGCGTCTATCGCCGTGTGGACGGCCAGCCTCGTCTCGCGCTGTACCAGCAGACGACGATCACGCACTGACCCGGCGGACGCCGGACGAAGGGGGAGGCATGCAGGATGTGACATCGGTGCCTGAGCTGGAGCTGTTTCGTTACCTCGGGCTGTGGTTCGAGGTCGGGCGCCTGCCGCTCCGGTTCGAGGACGACGAGGCCAGCGACGTGACCGCCGAGTACGCGCAGAACGAGGACGGCACCGTCCGCGTCGACAACCGATGCCTGGACGCCGACGGTCAGCCGACGCAGGCGGTCGGCCAGGCGGAACCGGTCGAGGGGCATCCGGGGCGGCTGCGGGTGACCTTCCTCCCGGAGGGGCTCCGATGGATCCCGTTCACACGGGCGGACTACTGGGTGCTGCGGATCGACGCCGACTACACCACGGCGCTCGTCGGCACGCCGGATCGGCGCTACCTGTGGCTGCTCTCACGGACCCCGGAGATCTCCGACGACGTGGAGGCGGAGTTCCTGGCGACCGCCCGCGCACAGGGGTTCGACCTCTCGCCGTGGATCCGCGCACGCCAGTCCGGCCACGTCGTGCAGGTCTGAGCGCGCCACACGCGGGCGGCGCGCCCGGTTTGGCTCCTGGCCGGGCCTCGGGTAAGCTTGAACCTCGGTGCGGGGCTCCGGTTCCGCCCTTGGGGTATGGTGTAATTGGCAACACGGCTGATTCTGGTTCAGTTGTTCTTGGTTCGAGTCCAGGTACCCCAGCGCAAAACTCCTCCGATTCCGCGGGAATCGGAGGAGTTTCATGGTTCCTGGGTACTCGAAAACCGGCCGCGGGGTCCTAAACGGGGTCCAAAACCCCTTTCGGAGGATGCTCGCCGAGGCGTGGCACGGGTTGTTCCGTATCACCCGCGCACTGGCCGCAACGGCCGTGGTGTGGCGTGCGCACCTATGGGGTATGGATACCCGAGACGAGCCCCTGATCATGACCGGCGAGCAGGTCGCCGAGCTGCTGCAGGTCTCGCCGCGTACCATCGAGGAATGGCGGCAGACGAACAGCGGCCCGCCTTTCCGTCGTGTCGGGCGCCACGTGCGCTACCTGCGCCCCGAGGTGCTCGCCTGGTTCCAGGAGCTGGTGCGGCATGGCTAGGCCGAGGCTCGAACCCGGCGAGATCGGCGCGATCCAGATCCGCACCCTCGCATCCGGCCGCGCGCAGGCCACCGCGAAGATGCGCGACGAGGTCGGCGAACTACGCCGACTGAAAGCCACCGGCGACACCGAGGATGAAGCCCGCACGGGTCTCGCGAAGCTGGCCGAAGACATCCGCTACCGCACCGTCGGCCCCGTGCTCGCCCTGGACGCCACGATCGCCCAGGCGTGTGAGGTGTTCGTCTACGAGAAGGAGCAGTCGCAGACCGTCGAGGACACCACGATGGAGTCCTACCGCTCGACGATCAAACATGTCGTGAACCCCGCCTGCGGCAACCTTCCGCTGAAGGATCTCAGCGTGCTGCGCTGCAACCGCATCCTCCAGTCGATCCGCGAGCAGAAGTCGCTCTCCGCCGCGAGGCGTGCCAGGAGCGTGCTCTCCCAGGTGTGCCAGACCGGGATCGAGCACGAGGTGCTCACCGCGAACCCGATCCGTGACGCGAGACGCCTGCCGCTGCCGGAGAAGAAGGAATCTGTGCTGGACCCCGCGCAGGTGATGGTGGTGCAGAGCCTCATCCACGACTGGCGCAAGGACGGCGACGGCCACGGGCCGCGCCCGAACGTCGCGGTGCTGGAGCACGTGATGTGGATCATGATCGGCACCAGCGCCCGCATCGGCGAAGTGCTCGGCCTGCGCCGATGCGACGTGGATGTGACCTCACGCCCCGCGACAGTGCTCATCGCCGGCACCATCAAGCAGAGCAAAGCGAATGGGCTGTACCGGAAGAACACCCCGAAACGCTCACGGCAGAAGCGCCGCGTTGCGCTGCCGAGCTTCTCCGCCGCGGCGATCCGCCATCAGCTCGCGACCGCTGATCGTGACCCGGAGGCGTTCCTGTTCTCGACCAAGACCGGACGACCGCTCAGCGTCAGCAACTACGAGCGCCTGCTGCGCACCTTCGTCGACGACAACGCGGAAGCCCTGCAGCGGGCGGGCATCGACCCGACCGAGTTCTCGACGCACATCTTCCGCCGCACCACCGCGACGATCATCGACGCAGCGGCAGGCATCACCCTCGCCTCTCGCCTGCTCGGTCACGCGAACGAACTGGTCACCCGCAGCAACTACGTCGTCACCGCCGAGATGGTCGACCCGGTCACCGCCGACATCATGGACGACGCGTTCACGGTGATGCTCGGCACCGCGGGCAGCCGCCTCGAAAGCGATCTGCTGTGAAGGCTGGGAGTGCGCCCGGAGGTGCTCTCCGTTTGCTTGCCGTACCTGTCAGAGTGAGCTACGGTACTTGCACCGTGGTCACGCTGGCGCGGACTGGCGAACAAGTCTTCTGCTCGCCGCAAGGTCCAAAACCACGGTGGTGTCGATTCGGCACCACCGTCAAAGACCCGAGTGCGGGAGGGCCGATTCGGCACCCCCACGGCTCCGGCAAATTGTCGCCACCGTGATTCTCGCGTCGGAACCTCCGCTGCTGGCCTCCCAATTATTGGGACGCCGCGGAGTTCCTGACGGTGGCGGAAATTTTCCCGGACCGTGAAGCTCCCCTCTGGGAGCTGACCCTCTCTGCTTCGTCTCATCCTTGCCAGTGCTCAGCGTCGTCAACCGCAGAAGCTGCTTCGATGCCCAACGCGATCTTCATCACGCCTTGCGACTCCGCGAATCTCACGCCTGCGAGACGCCGTCTCTCGATTCCCCTCCTGTCCGACAACTGATTTATGGACGTATGCCACCGATGGTGGGGCGTGCGCACCTCCCTCATGAGACGAATCGTGAGGGGGCCCAAGATGAAGGGCGGCGTGATCCTGTTCCGCGGCACCGGTGCCGCCGCACGCCGCTACCTGGAGTCGGACAGGTCCAACGCCGACGAGTACTACCTGGAGGGCGGCACTGCGCTCGCCGAGTTCGCTGTGAGCGGCCACGACGGAGAAGCCATAGCAACGAGAACGCTCGACCCGGAAGGCTACGCGGCCTGGGTCGATTGGACTGACCCGATCACGGGCACCTCGATGGGAACGCTCCGAGCGGCAAGCGACAGATCGAAGGAATCGCCACGCTTCGCAGAGATGGTCATCAACGCACCGAAATCGCTCTCGATCGCCGCTGCCCTACACCCGGAAGTCTCGGAGGCACTCGACGCAGCACAGCAGGACGCGGCCTCCGAGATTCGCCGCTGGCTCGCCGAACACTCCGTCACCCGCGTCGGCCCGCGGAACGCACGCGAGATCGTGCCGGTGCAGCAATTGCAGACCGTCACCGTCGCGCACAAGACCAGCCGGGCCGGTGACCCGCACCGACACATCCACTTCCAGATCGGCGCCCGCGTCCACGCCGCAGGCAAGTGGCGCGGCCTCGACACCGCCGCACTGTTCAAACAGCAGGGCGCGATCCGCGCACTCGGTACCGCGATCATCGCCGCGCACCCACGGCTTGCCACGGTGCTCGACCAGCACGGACTTACCCTCGACCCGGCGACCGGTGAGGTTGCGGAGCTGGAGCCGTTCAACGCGGTGATGTCGAAGCGCGGTGCGCAGGTCGAACGCAACCTCGCCCGCTTCGAAGCCGAGTGGGAAACAGCCCATCCCGGCGAGGAGCCCGGTCCGGTCGTGCGGGCGAGGTTGAAGGCGAAGGCGTGGGAGCACGAGCGACCAGGCAAGAAGCCCACGGTGCTCGGCAGCGAAGCCGGCTGGCGCGCCGAACTCGAAGACGCCGGCTACACACCGAACCTGCCTCGCGCGCGGCGCATCGCACCCGTCACGCTGGATGAGCTGCACATCGAGGAGATCGCATCGCGTGCGCTCGACCGCTGCGCCGCAGATGCGTCGGCGTGGACGGTGCACACGCTGCGCGAATACATCACGAGGATCACGACCGAGCATGGCGTGCAAGCAAGCCCGCACGAGGTGCGCAACTTCGTGCAACTCGCGGCTGAGCTTGCGGCGGAGACTTGCTTCTCGGTGCTCCCGCCCGGCGCACCGACACCGGAACACGTCGCGCATCTCACCTCGCTGCGCGTCGTCGCGGCAGAGGCGGAACTGCGCGACCTGCTCACTGCACGCGCGGAGCAGTCCACCGAGCCCGTCAAGGATCTCCACCCACTCGCTGCACGGGCGGGACTGGATGACGATCAGGAGTGCGCAGCCGAAGCGATTGCATCCGCCAGTCCGCTCGTCGTGATCGAAGGGGCGGCCGGAGCGGGCAAGACCACGATGCTCAAGGCTGCCATCGCTGTCGCGGCGGCGGAGGGCCGCTCGACGCGGGTCGTGACGCCGACGAAGAAAGCCGCCGACGTGGCAGCCCAAGAACCCGGCATCCCCACCGACTCCGTTGCGTCGCTCGTCTACGCGCACGGATTCCGGTGGAACAGCGACGGCGTATGGACGCGCCTGCAGCCCGGCGACACTGACCCCGAAACCGGCAGAACCTACCGGGGCCCAGTGACGGAAGCACGGCTCGCGAAGGGGGAGCGGATCGTCGTCGACGAAGCCGGAATGCTCGACCAAGACAGCGCACTCGCACTGTTGCGCGTTGCCGACGAAGCCGGCGCCACCATCGCGCTTGTTGGCGATCGAGCGCAACTCCCTGCGGTCGGGCGCGGCGGTGTGCTCGACTTCGCCGCCCGCCTCACCCCGGCTGTTGTCGACATGACCAGCCTGCACCGTTTCACCGATGATGCCTACGCAGCGCTCACGCTCGAACTGCGGCACGGCCGCAACCCCGCCGCGATCTTCGACCAGCTCAACGCGCTCGGGCTCATCAAGCTTCACGAGTGCGATGACGACATACAGGAGACCATCACGAAGACTGCGTGCCCGGAGAAGGCGATCACTGCCGCCACAAACGACGAAGTACGGACGCTGAACGAACGCATCCGCGCCGAGCGCGTTGAACGCGGCGAGGTCGACGACGTGCGAACGGTGTTCGGTAACGACGGGCTCCCCATCGGTGCCGGAGATGTGATCCAGACCCGTCGCAACGAGAGCACACTCGGCGTCGCAAACCGGCAGACCTGGACGGTTCAGCACGTCGGCGACGACGGCGCGCTGAGCGTCGTGGAGACCGTCAACGGCCGGAAGCAGCAGCGCACCGTGACACTGCCGGCGGAGTACGTGACCGAGGACACGCACCTGGCATATTCGGTCACCGCCTACGGTGTCCAGGGTGCGACCGTGAACGCAGCACACACGATGCTCACCGACGCGCTCGACGCAGCTGGTGTCTACGTGGGCATGACTCGCGGCCGCGAGATGAACACCCTGCACGTCGTCGCCGCCGACCTCGACGACGCGAAGCAGCAGTTCGTCGAAGCACTCGCCCGAGACCGCGCCGACCGCGGCTTGGAAGAGGCCACCGAGCGCGCCCGTGAGGCCGTCGTGGGCCTCGTTGCGAACGGGTTTATGTCTATCGTGAACGCAGAGCGTGACCGCGTCATCGAGCGGATCGCGAAGGCCGATGCAGAGCGAGAGCGCTGGGTGTCGGCAGCCGCCACGTTGCGTGACCAGTCCGAGCGGCACAAGGCCGAGTACGAGCCGCAGCGCGAGCTGGCGGCAGCTGCCGATGCGAAGGTTGCCGCACTTCTCGCGGGTGTTGTGGAATCGCTTGCCCAGGAAGCAGCGACGGACGGTGCCGAGTTCCTGGCCGCGCAGCAGGCTGCATACACGGCACACCGCGCGAAAGCGAACGCGCCCCGTTTCCGAAAGCGCTCGGCAACCCGCGCCGCGAAAGACGTAGACGCTCGTCGAGAGGCGGCAGAGCACATCGTGCACGTCAGGTGGCAAAGCATTCCGCACAGCGAGAGTGGCCTCGCCGCATGGGCCGAGGCAGTCGCCCAGCGTCAGGCCGACCATGCGCCCGAGATCATCGAAGCGCGCGCGGAAGCCACGAAGGCCCATCAGATCGTCAGCGAGACCGCCACCCGTCAGTCGCGAGAGCGCGCGGCCCTGTACGAGCGGGTACTTGAGAACCGCCGTACAGATGCGGTCGCCGCGCGGGTCAAGAATCTGCGCGAGCAGGCGACACGGGATCGCCGTTACCTCACCCAACTCGATGCGCTTCGGCCAAATGAAGCGGTGCAGCTCGTCCGCGAGCGTGCCGCTCAGGAAGAGGCTCAGCGACTCGCCGCAGAGAGAGCACGCCAAATCGCTGGCTCTCGTGACGCGCCCTACGAACGAGACTTCGGGAGGCGGACGAACGGGGCGCGCCGTGATGATGGCCGACGCATGTGACCACAGCAAGGCCGGGGCCATATCTACTACAGCGGCAGACAGCGCGGCGACTCGTCGGCGTCGGTGGCCGTCGGTAGGCTCGAAGAAGTTTATGAACACAACTTAAGACGCGCCCTCGGCGCAGGAGACGAACTACATGGCACCGACCACAAAAGAAGGACAGCGCGCCGAGCTGCACAAGACGATCTGGCGCATCGCGAACGACCTGCGCGGCAGCGTCGACGGCTGGGACTTCAAGACGTACGTGCTGGGCACGCTCTTCTACCGCTTCATCTCCGAGAACCTCACGGCCTACATCAATAAGGGCGAGCACGACGCGGGCGATGCTGGCTTCGACTACGCCCGCCTGCCCGACGCGCAGGCCGAGTACGGCCGTGCCGAGACGGTGGCTGAGAAGGGCTTCTACGTCCTGCCCTCGGAGCTGTTCCAGAACGTGCGTGAGCGGGCTCCGCGTGACGCGAACCTCAACGAGACGCTGGAGCGGGTTTTCAAGAACATCGAGGGCTCGGCGGTCGGTACCGACAGCGAGGACGACCTGAAGGGTCTGTTCGACGACCTCGACGTCAACAGCTCCAAGCTCGGCAACACGGTCGCGAGACGCAACGAGAAGCTCGTGAAGCTGCTCGACGCGATCGGCGACCTGCCACTCGGGAACTTCGAGGACAACTCGATCGACCTGTTCGGGGATGCCTACGAGTACCTGATGCAGATGTACGCCTCGCAGGCCGGCAAGTCCGGCGGCGAGTACTACACGCCGCAGGAGGTCTCCGAGGTTCTCGCGAAGATCACCGTGGTCGGCAAGAAGCGGGTGAACAAGGTGTACGACCCAGCTGCAGGTTCGGGTTCGTTGCTGTTGAAGTTCGCGAAGGTGCTCGGGCGTGAGAACGTGCGCGGCTTCTTCGGTCAGGAGATCAACCTGACTACGTACAACCTCGCCCGCATCAACATGTTCCTGCACGACGTGAACTACGAGAAGTTCAACATCGCGCACGGCGACACCCTCACCGACCCGCAGCACTGGGACGACGAGCCGTTCGAGGCGATCGTCTCCAACCCGCCCTACTCAATCAAGTGGGACGGCGACGCGAACCCGCTGCTCATCAACGACGAGCGCTTCGCCCCTGCCGGTGTGCTGGCGCCGAAGTCAAAGGCTGATCTCGCGTTCACGATGCACATCCTGTCGTGGCTGTCGGTGAACGGCACGGCGGCGATCGTCGAGTTCCCCGGGGTGCTGTATCGGGGCGGTGCGGAGCGGAAAATCCGTCAGTACCTCATCGACAACAACTACGTGGACGCCGTGATCCAGCTGCCTCCGGATCTGTTCTTCGGCACCACCATCGCGACCTGCATCATCGTGCTGAAGAAGTCCAAGACCGACAACGCGGTGCTCTTCATCGACGCCTCGGCCGAGTTCGCCCGGGTCGGCAACAAGAACAAGCTGCTGCCGGCGAACCAGGAGCACATCCTGGAGCACTTCACTACTCGCGAAGATGTCGACCACGTCGCCAAGCTCGTGTCGAACGAGGACATCGCCGCCAACGACTACAACATCGCCGTGTCGTCATACGTCGAAGCCGAAGACACGCGCGAGGTCATCGATATCACCGAACTCAACGCTGAGATTGCCCAGATCGTCGCGCGGCAGGCAGAACTGCGTACCTCCATCGACAAGATCGTGGCGGATCTGGAGGATATGAAGTGAGCCACATCGACGGCCTGATCACGGAGCTTGCACCCGAGGGGGTTGAGTTCAAGACGCTGGGTGATATCGGCGAGTTCATTCGCGGCAATGGCCTGCAGAAGTCCGACCTCACCGACGAGGGCGCGCCCGCTATTCACTACGGTCAGGTGCATACCCACTACGGCGTCTGGGCCGAGACGACGAAATCGTTCACCGATCCCGCACTGGCTGCCAAGCTGCGACGTGCGAACCCAGGCGATCTGGTTATTGCGACAACGAGCGAGGATGATGCCGCGGTGGCTAAAGCGACCGCATGGCTTGGGCGTGGTGAAGTCGCAGTAAGCGGCGATGCATACATCTACCGACACACGGTCGATCCTCGCTACGTCTCCTACTTCTTCCAGTCCGAGCGGTTTCAGGAGCAGAAAGTCCGGTACATCACCGGAACTAAAGTTCGTCGTGTCTCCGGCGACGCACTTGCAAAGATCCGAATCCCCGTCCCGCCTCCCGAGGTTCAGCGGGAGATCGTGAGAATATTGGATCAGTTCACTCAGCTGGAAGCGGAGCTGGAAGCGGAGCTGGAAGCTCGTCGACGCCAATACGAATACTACAGGAGTAGTCTTCTTGCTTTCGGCGATGAAGTTGACCGCGCGTTTCTTGGCGATATTGCGACGATTGGCACTGGCAGCCACGACACCAAAGATGCTGTGGCCGACGGAGAGTACATGTTCTATGCGCGTGGTCGAGAACCTCTTCGCCTCGACTCGTTCGATTTCGACGAAAGCGCAATCATTACGGCTGGCGATGGTGTAGGTGTTGGGAAGGTTTTCCACTTCGCGACCGGTCAGTACGCACTTCACCAGCGCGCATATCGCATTGTTCCGAACGAGGGCGTAGACGCGCGATATATTTATCATTACCTTGTGACTGATTTCGCGCGATATCTTGAGCGCAATTCGGTTCATGCCTCTGTTACGTCGCTGCGACGCCCCATGTTTTTGAAGTATCCGGTTCCCCTGCCTCCTCTCGATGAACAGCGTCGGATTTCCTCCGATCTCGATAAGTTCGATGCTCTCGTGAAGGACCTCAGTGTCGGCCTCCCTGCCGAGCTTGAAGCTCGCCGTAAGCAGTACGAGTACTACCGCGACAAGCTACTGACCTTTAAGGAGGTTGTCTAGAAATGACGAGCCTTCATGAAACGGTCGTGAGCTTGGCCGACGAGGTATTGCAGGGCCTTGCCGGTTCGCATACTGCCTTGATTTACGCCCCGAACACGATCGGTAAGACCCGGCTGGCTCAGCACCTTAAGGAGCGTGATCCGGAGAGCGTGGTCCTCTACAACTCCTTTGTAGAGGACGTGTTCACCTGGGACAACGAGCGAGTCGTGCTCAAGATGAACCCATCGTCAGAGCTATTAGAAACTATCGTGACCCAAGGCCTTGACAGTGCTATCGTCGATAGCTTCCAAGCTTTCACGAGCGGTAAAATTGAACCAAGGCTTGATTTCGAGAGCGGCGATATTAGCTTTGGCATACACAAGGGCGATGACAGTTCGGCGGATGGCATCAAGATATCTCGGGCTGAGGAGAGTATATTTGTTTGGAGCGTTTATTACTCTGTTTTGAGCGAAGCAATTGAGACACTTCGCGATAGCCCCGAGTTGCGTTCTACGGCTGACTATGACGGGCTAACGCTTGCGGTCATAGACGACCCCGTGTCATCCATGGACGATGTGCGAATCGTATCAGTGGCGCTCGCGCTGTCGGAGCTTATTAAGCGAGCGTCAGAGATCGACTTGAAGTTTGTTATCGCCACTCACCACGCTCTCTTCTTTAATGTTCTGTTCAACTCGCTCCGTCGGAGGAGTGACCGAGCATACGTTCTTGCGCGAGGGTCAGTCGCCGGGTGGACGCTTGCTAAGCAGTCGAAGGACTCACCTTTCAGCTACCACCTGGGAATTATCGAAGATATTCAAGGGGCGATCTCCGCGAATGCTATTGAGCGAGCCCACTTCAATCAGTTCCGAGCCCTGCTCGAGAAGACGGCCAACTTCCTCGGATACACAGGAGGCTGGGGCGATCTCTTGGTCGGGCCAAATGCCTCATTGGTGACGAAGATTCTTAATCTGTACAGCCATTACCGGTTTGCTGATATTGATACCTCCGAGGTGGCCACAGAGTACAAGGAGGCTTTTAGGAGCGAGTTTCATGAGTTCCTTAAGACGTTCAGATGGGCGGCTGCGGGATGAGCAGCACTGCTCCCCGCAAGTATGACCCGATCGCCGTCTCGTCCGAGAGCACGGTCGTCGCTGAGTGGGTTCCCGATGCGAAGGCGGACGCGGCGTATCAGTCGGAGGCGGCGCTGGAGCGCGAGCTGATCCGTCTTCTGGAGTCGCAGGCGTATGAGTACCTGCCGATCACCTCCGAGGAGCAGCTCACCCAGAACCTCCGCGCGCAGTTGGAGGCGCTGAACCACATCACGTTCTCCGACGCGGAGTGGCAGAACTTCTTTGAGAACGTGATCGCTGGGAAGAACGATGGCATCGTCGAGAAGACGGTGCGCATCCAGGAGGATCACGTCCAGCTCCTCAAGCGTGACGACGGTTCGACGAAGAACATCACCTTGCTCGACAAGCAGAACATCCACAACAACCGGCTGCAGGTCATCAACCAGTACGAGATCGACCGTGCCGACGCGGTCGACGGGACCGGCGCGGGCGGGCGTTATGCGAATCGCTACGACGTGACGATCCTCGTGAACGGCCTGCCGATGGTTCATATTGAGCTGAAGCGTCGTGGCGTGGACCTCCGTGAGGCGTTCAACCAGATCGACCGTTACCAGCGCGACAGCTTCTGGGCGGGCTCGGGCCTGTTCGAGTACGTGCAGCTGTTCGTGATCTCGAACGGGACGTTGACGAAGTACTACTCGAACACGACTCGCAGCCAGCACCTCAAGGAGGGGCAGAAGCCCAGCAAGGGGCGGAAGACGTCGAACAGCTTCGAGTTCACGTCGTGGTGGGCCGACAGCACCAACAGGCCGATCCAGGATCTGACGTCGTTCGCGAAGACGTTCTTCGCCAAGCATGCCCTGCTGAACATCCTGACGAAGTACTGCGTGCTGACCGCCGACCGGCTGCTGCTGGTGATGCGTCCGTATCAGATCGTCGCGACTGAGCGGATTCTGCAGCGCATCGACATCGCCACCAA
Source organism: Microbacterium resistens (assembly GCF_021172025.1). Classification (NCBI taxonomy): domain Bacteria; kingdom Bacillati; phylum Actinomycetota; class Actinomycetes; order Micrococcales; family Microbacteriaceae; genus Microbacterium; species Microbacterium resistens. The sequence goes on along the minus strand of NZ_CP082781.1, from coordinate 1,317,565 downwards.
CTACAAGCGCCTCGGCACGGTCGAGGCGGGCGGGTATGTGTGGCACACGACGGGCTCGGGCAAGACGCTGACCTCGTTCAAGACGGCTCAGCTCGCGTCGGCGCTGCCGAGCGTGGACAAAGTGCTGTTCGTCGTGGACCGCAAGGACCTCGACTATCAGACGATGCGCGAGTACGACCGCTTCCAAAAAGGCGCGGCGAACTCGAACACCTCCACAGCCGTGCTGAAGAAGCAGCTCGAAGACCCCGCGGCGAGGATCATCATCACGACGATCCAGAAGCTTTCGACGTTCATCAAGGCGAACAAGGGCCACGCGGTCTACGACCAGCACGTCGTCATCATCTTCGACGAGTGTCACCGTTCGCAGTTCGGCGACATGCACACCGACATCACCCGGTCGTTCAAGCGGTACAACCTGTTCGGCTTCACCGGCACGCCGATCTTCGCTGCGAACAGCGGCTCGGGCGGCAACCCACAGCTGAAGACCACGGAGCAGGCGTTCGGCGAGAAGCTGCACACGTACACAATCGTCGACGCGATCACCGACAAGAACGTGCTGCCGTTCCGCATCGACTACGTCAACACGGTCAAGGTAGGCACCGTCATCGACAAGCAGGTCTCCGCGATCGATGCGGAGAAGGCGCTGCTCGACCCGAAGCGCATCGGTGAGATCGTCAGATACACGCTGGAGCACTTCGACCAGAAGACGAAGCGCTCCTCCAGCTATGAGCACTCGGTCGTGACGAACGTGGCCGAAGCGACGCGCATGCGGCGACAGGCGGAGGCGCTGCGCGAGCGGAAGCGGGTGCGGGGCTTCAATGCGATCTTCGCGACCGCGTCGATCGATGCGGCCCGCCGCTACTACAACGCCTTCCAGATTCAGCAGGAACAGCTCCCGCCCGACAAGCGGCTGAAGATCGGGCTCATCTACTCCTACGGCGCGAACGGGGCGGCCGACGACGGCATCCTCGACGACGAGGCCTTCGACACCGACGCGCTGAGCACCGACGCGCGCGGGTTCCTCGAGGACGCAATCCAGGACTACAACGACCTGTTCGGCACGAGCTACGACACCAGCGCCGACCGATTCCAGAACTATTACAAGGATCTCTCCCAGCGGCTCAAGAACCGGGAGCTCGACCTCGTGATCGTGGTCAACATGTTCCTCACCGGCTTCGACGCGACGACGCTCAACACCCTCTTCGCCGACAAGAACCTGCGTGCGCACGGCCTGATCCAGGCTTACTCGCGTACCAACCGCATCCTCAACTCCGTTAAGACCTACGGCAACATCGTCGCGTTCCGTGATCTTGAGGAGGAGACCAACGCGGCTCTGGAGTTGTTTGGCAACAAGGACGCCCGTGGTGTCGTGCTGCTGAAGCCCTATGGTGACTACTACGGCGAGTATGCCGAGAAGGTGCAGGAGTTGCTGACTGGGTTCCCGCTTGGGCAGCCGATCATCGGGGAGAGCGCTCAGAAAGAGTTCATCGGGCTATTCGGCGCGATCCTTCGGCTGGAGAACATCCTTACTTCTTTCGATGACTTCGCCGGGCACGAGATCCTCACTGAACGTCAGGGGCAGGACTACCGCAGCGTCTACCTCGACTTCTACGCGGAGTTCCGTAAAGAGAAGAGTGCCGAAAAAGAACTCATCAACGGCGACGTGGTCTTCGAGATCGAACTGATCAAACAGGTCGAGATCAACGTCGACTACATCCTCATGCTCGTAGCCAAGTACCGGGAGCAGTTCGGCGACGGCCAAGACAAAGAGATCCGCTCGGAGATCTCTCGAGCTGTGGAGGCAAGCCCGACCCTGCGCAACAAGAAAGACCTCATCGAAGCCTTCGTTGACTCGGTATCGGTTGATGGTGCGGTAGATGAGGAGTGGCAGGCGTTCATCGCCGCGAAGCGCGAGGCGGAACTCGCTGCGATTATCGAGGAGGAGAACCTCCGTCCCGATGCCGCCCGCGCGTTCGTCGAGACTGCGTTCCGCGACGGCGCTCTCCGTACGACCGGCACGGCGATCACGAAGGTGCTCCCGCCCGCATCGCGCTTTGCGGCAGGCGGCGGCCACGGCGAGAAGAAGCAACGTGTGATCCAGAAGCTTGGCGCCTTCTTTGAGCGCTTCTTCGGCCTCAGCTCAGGAGGTGATGCCTGATGGATGGAGGAGAGTTCGAATCCAGGACGGATGGAATTTTCATCAAAGTGATCGACGTCATAGAGGACGGCCATGTCTTCTACGGCCGTCTTCCCAATGGTGGAAACAGTCGGTTTTCGTTCCCACAACCGGTCGACCTGAATCGTGGCGACATCATCTTTGTGAACGAAGATCAGCAGTGGTTCCCCGCACCAAACGCGGCCTGGCCCGATGACAGTAGTGTCGGTGTCGTCCGAAAGATTCTCGAGGACAGGAGCAAAATCGTTGTCGAGACGAGTGGTGGTGGCATGCGTATCCTGAGCGGGCCGCAGACCATCGACGTCGAACCGGGTAACACGATCCAGTACACGGAAGTCGATGGCATCGTGGACGTCGTCTCGAGAACGCCCATCCGCTACCGAGAAACCGGGGTAGACGAAGACCTCGCGGCGTACATCGTCAAGCCCGGAGAGGAGCCACTGTCCTTCGATGCGCTCGGCGGATACGACGAAGTCAAGGCACGAGCGAGGGAGCTGATCGAAACGCAGCTCGGTCGAGCTAGCGAGTTGAAGGCGATCGGCGCAAAGCCGGTGAAAGGAGTTCTATTCACGGGTGCACCCGGCACGGGGAAGACACATCTTGCGCGTATCATCGCGGACGTTTCGGGAGCGGTGTTCTACCAAGTGAGTGGGCCTTCTGTGGTAAGTAAATGGGTCGGCGACAGCGAAGAAACACTCCGGCGACTATTTGAGGACGCCGCCAAAAAAGAGCGCGCCATCATCTTCTTCGACGAGATCGACAGCATCGCCGCTCGCCGGAGTTCTGATTCCAACGGCGAGTCAAAGCGAGTGGTTGCCCAGCTCCTGACCTTGCTGGATGGCTTCAAGCCTGACAGCAATGTGATCGTCATCGCCGCCACAAACCGAGTCGAGGATATTGACGAGGCTCTTCTCCGTCCAGGGCGTTTCGACTGGGAAATCGCGTTCGATCTCCCTACAGAGCACGATCGGCTCGAGATTCTAAAGATGAAAGCCGGCGAGCTCCAGGTCGATGATCGACTTCCGATCGACGACCTCGCTCGAGCCACTGATGGTTGGTCAGGTGCGATGTTAACCGCAATCTGGACTGAGGCGGCGCTCCTTGCGGCAGGCGATCGGCGTTCAAAGATCGCGGACGAGGATCTTACGATCGCCTTCGAGCGCGTGCGGTCTCGGCCTGTGCGCGCCAGAACGGAGGGCGTTAATGTCGCTTAAGAACTGGATGCTGCATCCGGTGAAATCGTTCCGAGGCTGGCGGCTAACGCGCAGGCGGAAGAATTACGCTGAGCAGATAAAGAAGAAGCTTCCGCTCCGAGAGTTCGTATACCTGGATGCGGTGAGTCTTCATAGTCTGCTTGTATCGCAAACTGACACGATCCCAGAAGCGATCACTCAAACAATATCTCGAGCAGATGAAGCGGAACTGATCGGCAGCGCAAGCGCGTCGGCAGGAAACGACCTTGTTGGCAAGGCAGAAGCCCGGGCGAGCGCGCGTTACCAGACCAGTAACAGTGACAGCATGCAAAGTTCCCGCAAGGCCGTGATCCAGACCCTCTTCAAACAGTTGAGAGAGCAGCCACTTGATTTCAAACTGTCGCCGCCCGAGCAAGTCGATGCGCTCAAGGAAGCGACCGACATTATGGGCACGCCAGAGAATGTGGCTGCAGCGGCTTCGTCTTTTGTGCGCGGAGACCTGGTAGAGGTTGAAGTGGTACTCGCGGTCGACCCTGTGTTCAAACTCGGTGCGATGATGAACGAGTGGTCGGCGATGGCAGACGAGTACCCTGCCATGTTCTCCTCTCATGGCACGCTCGGGTTTCTGCGTGAGTCAGAGCCGATCATGAAGGTTCTCGATCGATTTCTCACAGGTCTTATCCCTATTAGAGCTACGGCGGTCAACTACGTCGTAGTCACCATCGATGGCATTGAGTACGTCGTACACAAGGATGCGGTGACAAGGCTTGAGATTGAAACTCAGCCGCTATTCGTGACGGGAGTCACGGAGCATCTCGGGTTTTGGAAAGACATAAGGAGAGTCCTGTTCTCCGATGCGCGCTTTACAATCTTGTCTCGCGTCGCGAGGGATGGGCTGCACGACAAGTGGACACCTGTCAAGCTCGCCGATCTCTTTAGCGAAGTTGCGCCAGACTTTGTTGACCAGATCAACGCGATACGAAGCCCTACTGCGGAGGACAGGGCTACGGTGACTGCCAACGCGCAGAATCTCGCTCTTGCGAAAGCCTTGACTCACTACAGGCTCACGATTGCACCGGAAAACGCAACGTGGAGAGGCGTTCATCAACAGGAGTTTGCTGCACTCATCGCACACGCGTCGACCGGAGCAACCGACGCAATTGCTCAGCGGGAAGCGTTCGATTGTGTGAGGGAGCAAGTCATTTCTCAGCTTGGAGTAGATGCCCCCTCGCCGGATGCGGATCTTAAGGCGCGTCAGGATGCGCGATCGGCGGCAGGGCTTGAACTCCTGCCAACGAGCCAGGTGCTCGTTCAGACTACAGATGCTCCATCAGGTATCGCAGCAGAGGATGCAAGGACTCCTGGTCGCATCCTCGACACCGAGGTCATTGCCATCTACTGGTGATGCGATTGGTGTGCATGGGTCACGCCGGAGTGTTCGAGGCTGTTGCCGTGACGGTACATCTACTGCCGACCACGTCGAGCAGAGTGCCGAAACCGTACCTTTTATAGTACGGTATTGGCGTGGAGGTGCATTAATGGGGTACCGGCAGGAGCTATGGGAGATCGCCGCATCCCGCAACGGCGTGATGACCGTTGCCGAGGCGGAGGATGCGGGCGTGCCCGCTGTTGAGGTGCGGAAGCTCGCAGCCCGTGGCGCGCTACGCGGGCACGGGCAGGGTGTCTACACGCATCGCGACGTGCCGACGACCCCGTTTACTGAGCCGACGATTGCCGTGGCTCTTGCCGGGGAAGGCGCGTTCTTGCACCGTGAGTCCGTGCTCGATCTGCTCGGGCTCGGGCAGTTCAACCCGCCGAAGGTGCGTGTGGGTACGCGTCGCCGCGTGCGGCGGAAGCTGCCGGAGTGGATGGAACTGGAGAACCGGCCTGACGTGCCCGATGAGGATCTCACTCACTACGAGGGCATCCCCGCGACGACCGTTCGACGGGCGCTGGAAGACATGCGGGATAGGATGCCGCCGGAGCGATGGAGGGCCGTGGTCGATGAGGCGCTCAGACGAGACTTGATCGGCGAGCAGGACGCGGCTGTGTGGAAGGCGGTGTCGGTGTGAGCGAAGTGACCCCTCCGCTGAATGTGACGCAGCTCAATGCTCGGCTCGCGCAGGTCGCCTCCGAACTGGGCATCCCGGTTGCGCGTGCTCGAGTGATGCTCTGCACGCTGATCGTGTCGCAAATGCTTCCCGACGCTGTCGCCGTCAAGGGCGGCATGGGTGTGAAGCTGCGCTTCGGTGAGCGCGGCACGCGCGCTACCTCCGACCTCGATGTCTCCACCCGCGTCCGCGGTGAAGAGTTCGAGCAGGCGTTCCGCGCGCGTCTGGCCGAGGGCTGGGGAACTGTGCCGGCGTCGAAAGGTGAGCTGCGTCGCAACCCGGATGCGCCGGAACGCGTCGCGTTCACCGCAACCGTCCGGGCAGTGAAACTCCATGACCCTGGGCTTGCTCGGCCGGAGTATGTGATGCACCCGTACCGCGTATCGATCGCGCTCCTCGGCAACGCCTGGGGCGCGCTTGATGTCGAGGTCTCCGATCCTGAGATCGATACGCACTCACATAAACGAAAGGAGATCGACGGCGAGCTTGTGCAGTTCGGCGCCTACTTCGGATTCGGGGATCTGCAACCCGTCGAGCTCGTCGACCTGGAGTACCAGATCGCGCAGAAACTCCACGCTGTCACCGATCCCGCCTACGAACGAGCACACGACCTGGTCGACCTGCAACTGCTATGGGGCGCTGATCCCGATCTGACTGTCCTGCAGAGACTGTGCGAGCGGACGTTCGACTGGCGACATCAGCAAGCCTGGCCGCCGCTCCCGTTGCGCCCGATGGGCGGCTGGGAGCTGGCCTACGCCGACGCGCGCTCCGAGACTGAGATCGACGGCCACACTCCCGTACTGCCGGACGTCGCAGCGGCGCGCCGCTGGCTTGAACAGATCGTCGGCCAGATCGCCTCGTCGCCTGCTCTAGATTGACACCGGTCGGACACAAGGGATGAATACGACCGCCGCGCCCGTCGGCGTTACATCGCTGCCAGTTGGATCTGTTGGGCGCGGACGCCCTGTCTAGAAGCGCTCTGGTCGCCAACCGGACAAATACTTGTCCGCGAGTTGGAGAGCTTCGTCATCTCCCAGAGCTTTGCGCACGCTTCCCACGACCTCCTCTATTGCGGCTTCAGATCCGAACACCTGGACGAGAAGCTCCCAAGCAAGACGGTCTTCGGATCTGATCTGTCGAGAGTCCATCGACTGCGATCGTGCGGTGGACTTGAGCGAGTGCAGCACCGCTCGTAGCAGAACGGGATCGTCACTCGGCTTGAGCGGGACTTCGTCCGTCTCTGTCTGGACGGCGTCATAGATGCGCCAGGCATCCCACTCGCGCGACGGCTCGGATGGCGGGGTTCCCTGAAGGCGTGCAACAAATTCCTCCTGGATCTGCGTTGCGAACGCTTCACTGACGAGTTTGAGTCCGGCACCTTCGCGGTGGCCCATGCTGTGGATGAAATCGAGTTGAGACGAGTATGTCTCGATGCCGTCCAGGATCTGTGAGACCAGGGCTTCTCGCTCTGCCTCATCCTCTACACGGCGTAGGAGTCGAAGGATGACGCGCCCCACGGTGATGTCGCAGCGTCCGATGTCGAAGAAGCCGCGTTGCTTCTTCTCGGGAATGGCGTCGATGAGGTTCAGCAGTGTGATTGATGCCGGGACGATCATGTCGGTCGTGAACTTTGCCTCGTACGAGGTGAGGCCCTCGATGACGCTCTCGAGATTCTCAGGGTTCAAGCCGGTCAGATACTCCTTCAGCTTTGCCCCATCGCGCAGAAGCTCAAAGGCCTGCTCGGAGTTTCGAAACGCGACGAGTTCATCTGGCGCGACTCGATCGAAGTAGAGGTTGAGGAAGTCGATGTGAGCCATCCGGTGCGCGGTTCGCCAGGTGCTGAGCCAGTCAGATCCATAGTGATTGTTCTCGATGTATTGCAGCGCGACCGGGAACACGCGATTGAACAGTGCTCGAATCACTTCGTCGTCGTCAGGGTACTTCGCGAGCAATGCAGCAATGGCCTTCTGCGCACGCTCGTCCTTGCGCCCCATGATGTCGCGCGTGCTCGTGAGCTCACTTCGAAGCTTCGATAGTTGCTGGACGAGCTCAGGACGGAACACGCGAAGTGCCTCCATTGCGAGAAGATCAACGAGATCGACTTCATTGCCGAGGCTCTTAATCGTCGACCTGGCAGAGATCGCATAACGTGTGACATCACGCATGTTGGAGAACAGTGGATCGATCACCTCCCAGTAGACATCACTCCATCGGCTGCCGTCGAGTGTGGCGTTTGCGACAGGGGCGAGGATCCGATTCAGCTCTTCGAAGACCTGAGACCGAAGCAACTTCTCTGGCGCTTGCGGGACATCGAAGCTCAACTGGACGATCTTCTCAAGGTACGCCCGCCCGGGTATGCCGTCCTCCGTGAGGGCTTGCTCCACACGTTCTCTGTCGAAAGCCAACACGTAGATAACGTTCGGAAAGCTCGCCGTCAGACGAACGAGCTTGAAGATCTCGCGGATCTCGAGGGTGGTGAGCCGGTCGATGTCGTCGATGACGACCACGATAGGTTGTGTCAGCGCAGTGAGTTCCTTCGTGATCTCTTCCCGCACCTTCTTCGCGCTGCGGTCCGCGTTCGTTGTCTCAGACAGCCCACCTAAGGCGGCTGCTGCGGCTTCCCCTGCAGCCGCGGCTCCGGGGAGCGGAATGAACTGAGATACAGGTTTGAGGATGCCTGCGTACTGAGCGAGCCAGTCCGCAGTCTTGCCGAAGCGACTCTTATTGCGGACGTTGAGCTCCGCTCCAATCTCGGTGAAGAAGAAGTTGACGAGCTGGTTCGAGCCGGAGAACATCCACGGGTTGAAGTCGATGACAGTGAGAGCAGGCTCGGTCTCAAGCTGCTCACGCATCAGGTTGATGAATGAACTCTTTCCGTGCCCCCACGGTCCCAAGATTCCCACTACGAGTCCCTGGCTCGCGTCAAGTTCGCGGATCGACTCCGCGAAGTCGTGCGCGATCGGTGCCCGTCCGAGATTGTCATCGACGGATGACGTGATCGGTGCGTCGATCGGTGGCTTCTCTTGAGGATGTTCTGTACTGCTCATGTGTTCCTGCCTATGCTTTTGTGCCAAGTCTTGCAAGCTGATTCGGGGTCAAAGGAGTATCTCCAAGGATTGCCGAATCGCGGGGCGTGCTTTCGGGAAGCCCTCGGCCATCGTGAGCAGCGAACCGGGGCTGTTGCCGCGCCCACGCAACCACTGCTTGAGCGCACCGAGGGCGAGGTCACTGCCCCACGCGTGACGCAGGCGGAACAGATCGATGAGGGTCCGCTCGGCTGAGTAGAGGCCGATGGACGATCCGTCCGGCAGCGCACGCTCAGTGAGCCCGATGCTGAACGTGTCGGCGTCGAAGCGGTGCCAGGAGATCGGCGCGTGGTGAACGGTGACCGGTTGTGTGCCGCGGGGAATGGCGATGTCGGTTCGAGCGGGAATCTCGTCGGTCAGCTCGTGCAGAGACAGTGCTGTCAGGAGACACAGCGTAGCGTTTGGTCTCTTGGCGGCGACGGCGATCCACGCTGCCGTTGTGTCGTCCGTGAACCCTGATCTGAGGAAGAGGCCAGGGGCGATGCGCTCGAACTCGCCAGACTCGATCAATCGGTCGAGGCCATGCCGAGTGAGACCCTGTGGGCCCAGATCGTCGTAGCTCAGTAGATCGGGCAGCGTCGCGATATCCATCATCGCCTCCGACCAGCAGAATCTGTTACAGATACAGCATACCTGTTATGGTTTCTGCTGAACAGGGTCGATGCGATCCTCATCCCGGTGACTGCCGGTGCCGGAGAAGATGACCTCCAGTCAGTCGGGTTTGGATAAAAACCGCACACAACCGCGCTATGTGTGATCGGATTGTATCCATGAATGATCAGCTGAGAACGCTGGGGGCCGTCGTTCGGATTGAACGATGAGTCATGCTACTTGCGTCGGAGTTCACGGTGCCGTCGTCGAAGAAGTACCACCGCGATGACGCGCGAACCCACCTGCCAGTGCCGAGTCGAGCGCTGCCATTGCGATGGCATCGCTGATCTTGCCGAGCACGGTTTCGACCGATGCGGCTGTTGCCTCGCTAATTGTCCTGGCGTTCATCATGAGCCTTCCAGCGGGGTCCGAAACGGGGTCCTAAACCCCTCAGCGGGGTCAGAATGAGGTCGTATCAACCCGCAACAACGCGTAGACTAGTGCTGTAAGAACCGCATGAATACGCGGATCGAGAAGGTTTGCACGGAGCAGCCCGCAGAGCCCGAGCCTGTCAGTTGTTCTTGGTTCGAGTCCAGGTACCCCAGCCATTACAGAGAAGCCCGGAAGCACTGAGGAAAGTCAGTGATCCGGGCTTCTGTCGTCGTCCGACGAGCCGTGTCTTCTATGGGCCGGGGATCGGGGCGCCGGCCTGCGCGGCGAACAGGGCGATGGCGCGCTGCGCGCTCTCGACGGTGATGCTGCCGCCCGCCACGATGTGCAGCCCGTAGGCGTCCTCCAGAGCGACGAAGTTCATGGCCGTGTCGTCGAGCGGACCCGTGAGCGCGAACTCGCCGCTTGCGACCCCGGCTTCGAGGATGCGCCGGTAGAGCCCCAGCTGCTCCCGGTACAGCCGCTGGACGAGCTCGTCGTGGAGCGGAGACTTGCCCGCGAGCACATCGAACTCGTAGAGCAGCCGCATGAGCGCGTCGTCGGGGCCGTGCGGGAGGCCGGCGCGGATCGCGATCGCGAGCTGCTCGCCCGCGGTCGCCGCCTGGGCCACGAGCTCCTCCCGTTCCTCGCCGACCCGACGCATGCCGGCGGCGTGGGCCTCGACCAGGATCGCGTCGAGGTCCTCGTAGTAATAGAGGAGCGCCCCGCGGGTCACCCCGGCCTGGTTCGCGACATCGGTGAGGGAGAGGTTGCGCAGGCCGTGCGCGGCGGCGGCGTCGAGGGCGGCGTCGACGACCTCGCGTCGTCGCCGTTCCTGGGTGCGGGGGCGTGCCATAACGCCAGTATGGCAGGCCCTCCGGCGGTGCCCTCCGCGATGCGATCCGTTTCTTGACATTTGTGTCAATTAATTTACTCTGTAGTCAAAGAACCATCGGATCGGCGACGCAGCCGCCGCTCCCTCCCGAAGACCCAGGAGCCACGACATGGTCGTCGACACCCTCTACACCGGCGGACGCATCCGCACCTTCGACCCGGACCGGCCGTGGGCCGAGGCTCTCGGGGTGACCGGCGACCGGATCTCCTTCATCGGCTCCGCGGAGGACGCCCCCGCCGCGCGGCGGACCGTGGACCTGCACGGTCGCCTCCTCACGCCGGGCGTCGCCGACACGCACAACCACCTCCTCCTGGGCTTCGACGATCTGGCGGTCAGCCTGGAGGGGGTCACGAGCCTCGACACGGTCCGCGCCAGGATCGGGGCCTTCGCGGAGCGTCATCCGGAGCTGCGGTGGATCTGCGCCGAGAACGCGCTCTACTCCGTCGTCGAGGGCCGGCGCCCTCGCGCCGCGGACCTCGCGGGCGTCACCGACCGACCGGTCTTCATCACCACCTACGACCAGCACTCCGTCTGGCTGAACCGGCCCGCGCTCGCGGAGCTGGGCATCCTGAACGGGGGCGACATCGCCTGGGGCAACCCCGAGATCGACCGCGTGACCGGCGAGCCGACGGGCTGGATCACCGACTTCTACACGAGCGCGATGACGACCGACGGTCTTCGTGAGCTCCAGCGGGACATCCCGATGTACTCGCCCGACCGTCGGTACCGCAAGATCGTGAACAGTCTCGCGATGGCGGCCCGGTTCGGCATCACCAGCGTCGTCGAGCCGCAGGTGCCCCTCGCCGAGCTGCCGCTCTTCGACCGCGCCGATCGGGAGGGAAGGCTCACCGCCCGCACCACCGCCGCGATCTATCATCCGGTCGGCGCCGACGGCGACTTCCGGGCGCGGATCACCGACGCGATCCGCAGCACGCCCGCGCACGACCGGTTCCGCCTCGGGATGGTGAAGCTCTACGCCGACGACGTCATCGAGCCGCACACGGCGGCGATGCTGGAGGACTACGCCAACCGGCCCGGCCACCGCGGACACACCAGCATGGAGCCGGGGGAGTTCACGAAGCTGTTCGTCGAGCTCGACCGCCTCGGCTACCAGGTGCACACCCACGCGACGGGCGACTGGGGGATCCGGCTGACGTTGGACGCCATCGAGGCGGCGCGCCGGAGCAACGGCGACCGCGACGCCCGGCACGGGATCGTGCACGTCGAGTGCCTGGCACCGGAGGACCTTCCCCGGTTCCGGGAACTGGGGGTGGTCGCGGCGATGCAGCCGCGGCACGCGTCTCCGGACCTCGTCGCAGGCACATGGATGGAGAACGTGGGGGAGGACCGGTGGGATCGCGCCTGGCGGTTCCGGTCCCTGGTCGACTCGGGAGCGCGCGTCACGTTCTCCAGCGACTGGCAGGTCGGCGAGATGGACCCGCTCGTCGGCGTCTACAGCGCCATGACGCGTGCGCGGCTCGACGGCGGCGACGCCTGGACCACCGACGAGCGCCTCGATCTCGACCGCACGCTGCAGGCCTACACGAAGGGCGGAGCGGAGGCGTTCCATCGCGAGGACTCGCTGGGGATGCTCCGCACCGGATACCTCGCCGACCTCGTGGTCTGGTCCGCCGATCTCTACGCGCTGGAGCCCGCACAGATCCTCGCGCAGCAGGCGGACCTCACGGTCGTCGGCGGAGAGCCCGTCCACGACCGGCACGGCGAGCTGGACGGGCCCTTCGTCGTGGACACCGCCCCCGGTCCTGCGGGACCCGGCGGTGCCTGCTCCGAGCCGTCCGCCGACCATCACTGCCATTCCCACGCCCACTGACCTCCCGACACCCCCGCAACCCCGCACACTGAGGACGCCTCCGATGCCAACGCCGTCATCCCCGTCCGCCGTCTCCGGCGGCGACCCGCGCACACCGACATCCGCCGAGCCCGGGCGGCTCCGACGCACGCTCCGCCTGCGGCACCTCGTCTTCATCGGTCTCGCCTACATGGCGCCGCTCGCGGTCTTCGACATGTTCGGGATCGTCGCGGACAAGACAGGCGGGCACGTTCCCCTCGCCTACCTCGTCGTGCTGGTGGCGGTGCTGTTCACCGCGTTCAGCTACTCCCGGATGGTGAGGTTCTTCCCCGTCGCCGGATCCGCGTACACGTACGCGAAGGAGACGATGCACCCCACCGTCGGATTCCTCGTGGGATGGGTCGCGACGCTCGACTATCTGCTGCTGCCGATGATCAACGCGATCCTGTCCGGGATCTACATGGGGGCGCTCTTCCCGGAGGTCCCCTTCTGGGTCTGGGTCCTCCTGACGATCGGGATCTGCACCGCGCTGAACCTCATGGGGGTGAGACTGGCGGCCAGGATGAATGTCGTGCTGGTCTCCATCCAGCTCCTGGTCGCCGTGGTGTTCGTGGTCCTCGCCGTCGCGAACGTCGTGAACGGGGAGAACGGCGCGGGGTTCTCGGTGCGGCCGTTCCTCTCCGACGACCTCCAGGCCGGAGCACTGGCGGGCGGCGCCGCGATCCTCGCGCTGTCGTTCCTCGGATTCGACGCCGTGTCGACCCTCGCCGAGGAGGCGGAGAAGCCCACCCGGGACGTTCCTCGGGCCATCTTCCTGATCGTCGCCGCCGCGGGGGCGTTCTTCCTCACGGTCACCTACGTGATGCAGACGCTGTTCCCGGATGTGACGACGCTCGAGAACATCGTCGGGGCCTCGCCCGAGATCGCGAAGTACATCGGCGGTGCCGCCTTCCAGGCGATGTTCGTCGGCGGATACATGATGGCCGTGCTCGGCTGCGGGATCACCCAGCAGATGAGCGCCGCACGGCTGCTCTACGCGATGGGCCGCGACGGCGCACTCCCGCGGCGTCTGTTCAGTCGGGTCGATCCGCGCACCGGTGTCCCCGTCGGGAACGTGGTGCTCGTCGCCCTCATCGCCCTGACCGCCCTCTTCGTGGATCTGGAGCAGGCGTCGTCGATGATCAACTTCGGGGCCTTCATCGCCTTCACCTTCGTGAACCTGTCGGTGATCTTCGTGTTCTTCCGCTTCCTCTCCACCCGCTCGATCGGATCCTGGCTCGGGTTCGTGCTCGTGCCCGCCGTCGGCGTCGTGATCAACGTCGCGCTCTGGTTGAGCCTGAACCCGATCTCGATGGTGATCGGAGGCGCGTGGACGGCGATCGGGGTGATCTACCTGATCGTCAAGACGCGGGGATTCCGCGCGTCGCCCCCGGATCTGACCGGGCCGATCAACATCGAGATGTACGAAGAGGCGTCCGCCCCGTCGCGATGACGCCGGGCGCCGCCGGCTACGGCATCAGGCGACGAGGGCGGTCATCGCGAGGGTCGAGGCCGCCATCGCCGCATGGTGGACCCGGTGCGGCCAGGAACGATCTCGACGAAGAGCGAGCGCCGTCGCGACGACCGTCCCGAGGGCCAGCACGGCGAGGAGGACCGGGACGGGGGAGCCGCCGCCGTGCCCGTGCGCGCCGAGGACCGGCACGGGCCCCGGGGCCCGAGCGGGCATCAGCAGGATGAGGGTCGCGGTCGCGACGAGACCGAGCGCGAGATGCGGACCGACAGACGACCGCGATCCCGTCGCGGCCGAGGCCGGACCCGAGACCGGTGCCCGGCGCCCGCCCGGCTCGGCGGGGACGGGCGAGACGGGGACGGCGGCCGTCCAGCGGTGGCGCACGGCGAGAGCGATCGCCGCGGCGAGGAGGACCGCGGACCACAGCGCCGCCGGGAGGACGGACACGGTCATCGCATCCGTCATGCCCACGAGCATCGTGAACCCGGCCGCGGCCTCGGCCGGTCGGGTCCGGCGCCCGCCGGCGCACAGCGCCCCGGCGGCGATCGCCGCGAGGACGAGCGCGCCGGCGTGCAGCAGCGTGCTCACCGGGCGGGATCGGCGGGAGCCGGCGGAAGCGCGTCGCCCGTCTCGGTCGCGATCCCGGGCGTGAGCGTCGCCGCGGGACGCCGTCCGTGCTCCTCGCTCCGGGCCTCGGCGGCGTCGTCGTCGACACCGATCCGATGCCACGGCGCCTGCGCGACGTCGGCGGGTGCGGCGGCCGCGAAGGCGATCGCGCCGTGCTCGACGTCGAGGGCCACGGTCAGCTTCGTCTCCCAGCGCAGGTGCTCCGGCTGGTCCTGGCGGGCACGGACGGAGATCGGCGCGTCGGGGATGCCGCCGAAGGCCAGGGCCCGCTCGCGGTCGTCCTCGATCCGGGCGAGATCGGCGGCGTCCACCAGGCAGCGGTACCGCGGCACGCTCGTCGTCTCGTACGGCGAGAACTCGCCGGCCGCCAGCTCCTCGTCCAGGAAGTGGTTCGTGTGCGCGAGGACGCCGCCGGGCGTCACGGCCATTGCGGCCACGCCGGCGGGGGACACCTCGATCGCCGCCGCCTCCGCCCGGTCGCCGTCGAAGGCCACGACGGTGAGCACGCTGGACGCGGCGAGCGGGACGCTCCGGGCCAGGGCCTCCGCCTCGCCCACGGTGGACGCGCGGTCCAGGATCATCCGGGACAGCACGTGCACGGGGACGCCCCCCTGTGTGCCGTCGCTGCGGTGGTGAAGGATGTTGAAGTGCACGCCGAGTCCGCGGTCGTTGACGCCGATCTTCGCCGGCTGGCCGAACTCGGAGAACGTGACGACGCGGGCGCCGCTCGCGGTCCGCAGGCGCCGCACCACGGTCTCGTTCGAGAGGGTCTCGTGCCAGTCCCACGTCTGGAGCGTGCGGGGCGGACGGGCGCCCGCGGGCACGAACACGATCGTGGAGCACTCCATCGACGGCGTCATCCGAGCCAGCACCTCGGTGCGCGCGGTGAGCAGGTGCACGTCGGCGACCTCCAGGGCGCTCCCCTCCGCGACGCCGTGGAACTCCTCGGCGATCTCGGGCGCCCACGCCTCCACCGCGGCTCGGCACTCGGCGACGACATCGTCGGCCTCCTCGCCCGTGACGCCGGACTGCGCGAACAGGCGCCGGTACGCGTCGCGGGCCTCGTGCAGCTGCGACGCCCAGCGCTCGCCGAAGCGCCGTCCGTCCTCGCGGGGGTCCGCGGTCTCCGAGGTCCACTCGTGGACGATCATCGGTCGCCTCCGATCCGCTCGACGAGCTCGGCGACGTCGCCGTAGGGGCACCCACGCGCGCGGGATGCCGCGGCGACGCGCTCGCGGACCTCCCGCGGCTTGTCCTGGCTGACCTTGAAGACGGCGCGCTGCTCCAGGACCTCGAAGCGGAACGCGACGATCCCGCCCACGATCCGCTCGAACGTCGGCAGCGAGCTCGTCATGTCCCACGCGACGGGCTCGAGGGCCTCGAGCTCCTCGACCGTGCGCGTGACGACGTGCATCCCGTCCTCGGCGCCCTCGAGGACCGTCACGCGGGCGGTCAGGTGCACGGCGGCGTAGTCCCACGTGGGGACGTTGGGGTCGTCCGCGTAGGTCGTCGGGGAGACGTAGTCGTGCGGCCCGGTGAACACGAGCAGCACGCTATCGCCGTCCGCCATCTGCTGCCACTGCGGGTTCTTCCGCGCGACGTGGCCGAGGAGCTCGGCGCCGACGAATCCGCCGTCCTCCGCCATCCGCTCCACGATCACCGGGGTGTGGGTGGCGGTCGGCGCCCCGGCGGCACCGCCGCCGTTGGAGACGATCAGGGCGAACGGGTGACGGCGGACCAGTTCGGTGACCTCGTCCTGCGAGGGCGCGCGGTACTTCTCGAACTCGTACACGATCAGCCCGCCGCGCAGAGGATCGCGTCCCAGGCCGTCTCTCCCGCGAGCGTCGCCACCGCGGTCGAGTTCAGCGAGAGGCGACCGCGGGACGTAGCCGGGTCCGCGGGGAGCGCGACCTCGTCGGTCGTCAGGGCGAACAGCGTGTCGCCGTCGAGCGGGGTGTGGAACGGCTGGATCCCGCGGTGCATCGAGCTGTGCACCTGGAGGCCGAACTGGCGCAGTTCGATGTCGGTGAGCTGCACGTTCGTCACCACCGCCGTGATGGTGGTGTTGCCCGACATCGCGTCGACCAGCCCGGACTCACCGATCGCCTCCTCGTAGTCGCGGGCGGGGTGGCGGCGCTCGCCGGTCGTCGCGTCGTAGTTGCCGCGGACGATCCGGCCTTCGCGGTCCAGGATCACGCCATAGGGGTTGAGCACGGTCACGACGAGGACCTTCACGTCGCCCACCTGTCGGAACGCCACGCCCTGGCCGGTGAACTCGACGCGGGACGGATCGACCTTGCCGGACGACGCGGACGCCCCGCCGCCCACCCGGCCCACTTCGACCACGCCCTGGCGTGCCGCGTCCAGCGCCGCTCGGCCGAGCGCGGCGTCCGGGTAGACGGAGTTGTCCCGCACGGAGTAGTCGTAGATGATCGCGCCCGACACGAGCTGGAGCTCGTCGAAGCCGGATCGGTGCCCGACGCGGCCGAACAGCGCCTCGGACACGCCGGCGACCGCGGCGAGCCCGTAGACCGAGCCGCCCGCGAGGCAGATCGCGTGGTTGTACCCGTACAGTCCGCTCGCGCCGACCGCTCCGCCGCGGCGGTCCGTGAACGTGCGTGCTCCCGCGGGAATGGAGAGCACGGTCGCCCCGGTGGGCCCCTCGGCGTACTCGGCGGTCCCGAGGAGGACCCCGGGGAAGTCGTACTCCACCTGCCCGCGGTCGGTGCCGTGGACGGGGGCGAGGGCGAAGTCGCCGTTCGAGCGCCGGGGGCCTCCGGCGGCGACGGGGGCGAGGCGAGGGGTGTCGGTCACGATGAGAGCTCCTGGAACAGTTGACGCGAATAGGGATGCTGCGGAAGGTCGTAGAAGACGTCGGTCGGCGCGATCTCGACGATCTCGCCGGCGCGCATGACGGCCACGTGGTGTGAGATGTAGCGCACGGCCGCGAGGTCGTGGGAGATGAACAGCGCGGCGAAGCCGTGCTCGTCCTGCAGATCCCGGATGAGGTTGAGGATCTGCGCCTGGACGGACACGTCGAGCGCGCTGACGGCCTCGTCGAACACGAGGAACGACGGGTGTGTCACGAGGGCGCGCGCGACGCTCACGCGCTGGAGCTGCCCGCCGGAGAGCTGGTGCGGGCGTCGAGCGGCGAACGACGAGGGCAGTCCGACCTGCTCGAGCATCGCGATCGCGCGGTCCTCGGTCTCCGTGCTGCGGCGTTCGTGCACGAGCAGCGGCTCCAACACCGAGGAGAGCACCGTCGACCGCGGATCCAGCGCCCATCGCGGATGCTGCAGCACGGCCTGCATCCGTCCGGCGCGGGAGCGCAGGCTCCGCGCGAGGGGGGCGCCCTGGAACCGGACCTCGCCGGAGTCCGGGCGCCGGAGGCCGAGCACGACGGATCCCGTCGTGGTCTTGCCCGATCCCGACTCGCCGACGAGCCCCAGCGTCTGCCCCGGCGCCACCGAGAAGCTCACCTGGGACATGGCCGTCGTCTCACGGCGGCGCGCGCCGACGCCCGAGGCGAAGGAGACGCTGACGTCGACGAGCTCGACGGCGGGGGAGACGGCGTTCATGCGCGGACCTCCTGCGCAGCCGGGCGAGGTTCGCCCGGTGACGCGCCGGCCAGCTCCGCCGTACGGATGCACAGGCTGTGTCGCGGAGCCACCGGCGCCGGGCGGCTGATCTCGCACGCGTCGACGCGGAAGGCGCAGCGGGCCGCGAACGCGCAGCCCTCCGCCTCGCCGTGGAGCACCGGCGGCGCGCCGGGGATGCTCGCCAGGCGCTCGCCGCGGCGAGCGCGGGACGGATCCGTCGCGGCCAGAGCACGGGAGTACGGGTGGACGGGGCTGCCCAGCACCTCGGCGGCGCCGCCGCGTTCGACGACGCGTCCCGCGTACATCACCGCCACCTCGTCGCACCAGCGCGCGACGGCGGGGAGGTCGTGGCTCAGCCAGAGGATGGTCGTGCCCTGCTCCCGCGCCTGGGTGAACATCAGCCGGACGACCTCTTCGCGGACCTGGCTGTCCAGGGCGGCGGTCGGCTCGTCGGCGATCAGCAGGGCGGGGCGGCGGCACAGGGCCATCGCGATGGCGACTCGCTGGGCCATGCCTCCGGAGATCTGATGGGGGAACAGGTGCAGGACGCGCGGCGCGTCCGCGATCTGCATCGCCTCCAGCAGTGCGGTCCGCCGCTGCGGGGAATCGTCCTCGCCCACCGCTCGGAGCACCAGGCGCAGCTGGGCGCCGATCCGCATCGTCGGGTCGAGGGAGCCGATCGGATCCTGGGCGACGTAGGCGAGGGTGTCCCGGCGGTAGGCGCGCAGGGCCTCGGGACCGAGGCTCAGCACGTCGATGCCGTCGACGTCGACCCGTCCGCGCACGATCCGGGCGGAGCGCGGCTGGAGACGACCGACCACCGAGGCGAGGGTGGACTTCCCGGATCCGGACTCGCCGACGAGGGCGAGGGAGCTCCCGTCGTCCACCTCCAGGTCGACCCCGTCCAGGGCCCGCACGGTCGTCGCCCCGGTGAACTCCAGGGCGAGGTCGCTGATTCTCAGGGCGGTCATCGGAGGGACCTCGTCTCTCGCGGTTCGAAGCGGTCCCGCAGCCCGTCTCCGATGATGTTGATGCAGAGGATCGACACGACCAGGACGACGCCGGGGACGATGATGAGCTGCGGCGCCTGGGTCATGTAGAGCATGCCCTGCTGGATCAGCAGGCCCAGCGAGGCCTCGGGGACCTGGACGCCGAAGCCGAGGAAGCTCAGGCCGCCTTCCACGAGGATGGCGACGGAGAGCGCGTAGCTGGCCTGGACGGCGATCGTCCCGGCGATGTTCGGCAGCACCCGCCGGACGAGGATCGCGGGGGTCCGTACGCCGCTGATCCTGGCCGACACGATGAAGTCCCGCTCGGAGACGGATCGTGTCGCGAGTCGGACGACGCGGGTCATCAACGGGATCGTGATGACGACGATGCTGATGATCGCCGCGGGCCGGCCGGGGCCGAGCAGAGCGGAGACGAGGATCGCGAGCACGAGCGCGGGGAACGCGTACAGGACGTCCGCGACCCGCATGACGACTTCGTTGACCGCGCCGCCGTAGTATCCGGCGACCATGCCGAGCGCCGTGCTGACCACGGCCGAGCAGAGGACGGCGACGATCGAGACGACGAGCGTGGTCGCGATCCCCTGGAACAGGCGGGGAAGCAGAGAGCGGCCGAGGTTGTCGGTGCCGAGCGGCGCCGTCACGGACGGACCCTCCAGACGCCCTCCCACCGTGGCGCTCGTGGACCCGGCGAGACCGGTCAGCACCGCGATCACGGTGACCAGGACGATGAGGCCGAGCACGACGACCGCCGTGCGCAGCAGGGCGTCGCTGCGGCGCCAGGCGCCTCGGGACGCCTGGCCGGCGGCGCGGACGCGGTGCACGGCGGTGGGCGCGACGGTCATCGGCGGCTCCCTCCGGTCAGGCGCAGGCGGGGATCCAGCGCGGTGGCGACGAGGTCGACGAGCAGGCTCGCGACGATGAAGACGAGGGCGGCGAGCAGGACGGCGCTCTGCACGATCGCGTAGTCGCGTCGGCCGAGGGCGGTCTGCAGGTACGAGCCCATCCCGGGGATGTCGAAGACGAACTCGACGATCACCGTGCCTCCGAGGAGTACGGCGACGAGGGCGCCGACGATGGTGAGGATCGGGGCGGCGGCGTTGCGCAGCACGTGGTGGCGCACGATGAACGCCGGCGTCTCGCCACGGGCGACCGCCGCCTGGATGTGCGGCTCGACGAGGACGTTCATGACGGCGTCGCGGGTGTTCCGGGCGACGACCGCCACGCAGCCGACCGAGAGGACGGCCACCGGCAGGGCCAGCGAGCCGAAGAAGCGCCCGGGATCGGAGGCGAAGGGCGCGAAGCGGCCGACCGAGACGCCGAGCCCGAGGGTGGAGACGACGAACACGACGAGTCCCGCCAGCAGGAACTCCGGGATGCTGATGCCGAGGGCGCTGATCAGGCGACCGACCGCCCCGGCGTTGCCCTCGGAGCGCAGAGCGGCCAGGAACCCGAGCGGGATGCCGACGAGCAGCGTCACCACGATGGTCAGCAGCGCGATCGTCGCGGTGACCGGAAGGCGGGCCGCGAACTCCTCCGACACCGAGACGTTGGACACGAACGAGTGCCCGAGGTCGCCGGTGAGGACGCCGACGACCCAGTGGAGATACTGCAGCACCACGGGATCGTCGAGGCCGGACTCGGCCACCGCCTGGGCCCGCTGCGCGTCGGTGGCGAGCGGACCCAGGACGAGGTCGGTGTAGTCGCCCGGCATCAGGCGGACGGACGCGAAGATCAGCACCGAGACCACCAGCAGCGTCAGCAGTGCGGCGCCGATGCGCCGGACGGACCACAGAGCGACGGCCATGTCAGCTCGCGCGGAACGCGGTGAGGTGCCGGAGGAAGTTGCCGTAACCCTCGTCGGTGGTCAGCGTCGGGGACAGCGATCGCGTGTTCCAGCCGATGGTGGACGGCCGCAGCACGAGCGGGATCATCTCGCTCTGCTCGTCCGCCAGGGCGCAGAGGCTGTCGAACGCGGCGGCGCGATCCGCGCCCGGCTCGGTGGCGTACCCGTCGGCGATGAGCGCGTCGAGCTCGTCGGACCCCTTCATGAAGACGGACGAGAACCCGGCGACCTCGGGGTTCCACCACGTCGTCACCATGGCGGGATCCGCGTAGCCGGCGAACCAGCTCAGAGCCAGGTCGAACGCCGCCGGGCTTCCGTAGACCTGGTCCGAGTAGGTCGCGTAGTCGACCTGCTGGATCTTCACGGTCACGCCGATCTCGGCGAGGTTCTGCTGGATCACCTGAGCGATCTGGGCGAGGACGGGTTCGTCGGTGTACACGACGAGGTCCAGATCGAGGCCGCCGACGCCGTCGATCACGCTCTTCGCCGCGGCGAGGTCCCTCGCTGCGGAGGGGAGATCCTCCGGGGTGCAGGCGTCAGGAAGGCCCGCCGGGGTCACTCCGGTGGCGGCGGTGGATCCCGCGAAGGCGAGCTCGTTGATCGCGGCGCGGTCGATCGCGGAGTTGATCGCGAAGCGCACATCCTGATCCTGCAGCGCCTCGTCGCCGGTGAGCGCGTTGATCATCAGGTAGTGGAAGTCTGTGTTCGTCTGGCCGACGACGGTGACGTCCTTCGCGTTCGCGAGCAGCTCGGCGGAGTCGATCGAGTTCAGCACCGCGAAGTCGGCGGAACCGTCGCGCAGCGCCGCGGCGCGGGTGGCCTCGTCGCCGACGATGTCGATCGTCAGGGACGAGAAACCGAGGGTGCTCGCGTCAGGGTGGTGCGGGTTCGGGGCGAACGTCCACTCCTCGTCCTGCCGGTGCGCGGTGGCGACGAGCGGGCCGGTGCCGAGCATCTCGGTCGTGATGTCGACCGAGCCCGCCCGGATCTCCGCCATGGGCAGGATCGCGGCGGGGGTGTTGGCGAGGGCCGCGAGGAACGGCGCATAGGGCTCGGAGAGGGTGACCGTGACCTCTCGGTCCCCGGTCGCCTGCACGGAGGCGATCGGTCCGAGCTGGCCCGTCCATGTGGTGGGGTTCTCGAGCAGGCGCTGAAGGCTTCCGACCACGTCGTCGGCGGTCATCGCCCGGCCGTTCGAGAACACCGCGTCCTCGGCCAGGGTGAAGACGTACTCGGTGTCGCTCGGTGTCTCCCAGGATGTCGCCAGTCGCGGAGCCACCTCCAGGTTCTCGTCGATCGTGGTGAGGGTCTCGTAGACGAGCCCCTCGAGCATCCAGGAGCGCGCGGTCGCGGCGCCCTGGGGGTCGAGGCCGCTCGCCTCGGCGGTGTCGTAGTCCACCTGGACGACGAGGTCGCCGCCGGCGTCGAAGGACGCGTCGGCGACGGCGAGGAAGCCGGGGGCCGCCTCGTCCTTGGTCGGGGCGGCGTCCGGCGAGGCGCCGCCGGTACAACCGGTGAGGGCGAGCACGGCGACGGCGAGGATGGCCGTCCCTGCTCGGGCTGCGGTGGTCATGTGGGGTGTTCCCTTCGGGTGGTCGGACGACGCCGGCGGCGGGACGATGCGGCTCACGCCGGGTGCGGCGCCGGGGGGACGGACAGGTGGTGCGGGTGGTGCGCGGTGTCGGCGGCGTGCGCGTGATCGGGGGAGCAGGCGCACGCGGCGGGGGAGGCGGGGACGTCGAGGGTCGGGTTGCGGTCGAAGAAGTCGTGCGGAGTGAGGGTGAACCCGCACGCGTCGACGGGCATGATCGGCCAGTCCTCGGTGCGGGGGAAGTGCGTGAGGCCGAACGTGTGCCACAGAACCAGATCCGCGCCGTCGAGGGAAGCGTCGTCGGCGGCGAAGGCGGGAAGCCCCTGCTCGGGCGCGCTCTGGTTCACCACGTCGCCGGCGGGGTAGCGTTCCTCGGGGTCGTAGGCGGTGACCCACAGGTCCGAGGTGGCGAACCGCGCGCGCGACGCGATGACCGAGTCGGGATGGGCGAGCAGCACGGGCCTGCCCTCCGGCCTCAGGACGTAGGAGGTCGGGCGGCCCAGGCGGTTCCGCGCCGTCGCGCTGCTGACCCGCCACGTCCGGTCGACGGCCGCGTCGGCGCGGCGCCGTCCCTCCTTCTCGCTGCGCAGCGGCGTCCGTGTGAAGCCGATCGCCGTGCCATGGGGGTTGTCCTCGTCACGGGGAAGCGTCTGCACGTCGACCTCGTGGACGACCGCGGGGCCGTCGTCCACGGCCATGTCCAGGCGGGCGCAGAACAGGTGCTGGTGGTACGGCGCGGCGAGCCCGGGGGCGAGCTCGCTCGCGTAGCGGCTGGTGCGCTCGTCATATGCGGCGGTGAAGACGAGCCCGGTGGCCTTCGCCTCGAACGCGATCCTGCCGTCGAGGTAGAGGTACCAGTAGAAGCCGTAGTCGTAGTTGCCGACCGTGACGAAGAACGAGATGACCAGCCGTCGCTGGCGGCGGACATCGGTCGTTCCGGTGAACTGTTCCGTGTGCTTCCACAGGACCCCGGCGTCCTCCTCGTGGATGCAGACCGCCCGGGGCAGGATCTTCACGTTCCCTCGGGCGTCCGCGATCGGCACGTCCAGATAAGTGATGTCGCCGACGCAGTCGCAGCCGAGCTCCAGAGAATTCACGAGGCGGCCCAGCAGGTACTCGCCGGTGTCGAAGTAGTTCTGCCAGAACCGGACCGGGCCCGGGTCCCCGTAGGGCACGAGCATCTCCGCGATGGAGGCGCGGTGCAGGATCGGGCGGACCCGGCCGTCGTCCTCGAAGCCGACGCCGTGCAGGATCAGGCCCTCGCGCATGTCGTAACCGACGCGCACGGTCCACTTCTCCCACGTGATCACGTCCCCGTCGAACGAGAAGCTCGGCCCCTCCGGCTGCTGGATGACGATCGGCTTCTGCGTCGTGCGCTCCGGACCGAACGTGCCCGGCAGGTGATAGTCGGCGGTCTCCTGGGGGATCGGCACGGCGCCGGTGTCGATGACGTCGAGGACCACGCGGGCGCCGAGATCCACGTAGGCGACGAGGCCGTCGATGGGATGCGCCCAGGGCATGGTCTGCGGGGTCGGCTGGTGGTGGCCGAGGACGCGGGCCAGCCGTCGCCCCTGCTCGCCCTCGATCGGGAAGCGCCCGGCGGAGAGCCCTGCGAGGGCGACCGTCGCCGGGTCGTCGATCCCACGGGCGGTCAGCGCCGCGATCCAGCGCTCGTCGGCGCCGATCAGCTCGCGGATCATCGCGTGCTCCTCCTGCAGCAGCGGCACCTGGCCGTCGCGGTCCGGATCGATGTCCGTGTCCCGCGCGATCGTGCCGTCGTCGAGGTCGACGATCAGGGCGCGTGCCCGCCCGTCGTCCAGGTCGAGCAGTTGGACGCGAGCGCGCCGCGGCACGGGGGATCCTGCGGCGACGACCCGACGATCCGGCTCGTCGAGTCCGACGTATGCGATCCGGTGCGTGTCCTCCAGCGCCCCGTTCGCGCGCAGCACCTCGCTCACGCGGCGCAGCTCGTCGGCCGAGAGCGTGGCGTAGGGGGCGCCGGAGCCGTCGCCGAGCTCGCGGGAGCGCTGGACGTGGCCGGACGTGTGGCAGCTGCAGTTCATGGAATCTCCGTCGAATTCGATCTCGGAACGTCGGTGTGCCGGAACGTTCCGGCAAAAGTATGCGATAAGCGTGTTACAGCGCAAGACCCGATCTGTTTCCGGCAGATGACGGTGTGCTGGGTGTGGTTAGAATCGGCAGCATGCAAGAGCCACGGCGCGCCCGTTTGATCGACGTCGCTCGGCGCGCCGGGGTCGGGAAGACCACGGCCTCCGATGCGCTGAGCGGTGTCGGGCGGGTCTCCACGGCCACGCGCGAGGCGGTCCTCGCAGCGGCCGCCGAGCTCGGCTACTCGGTCAACACCGCGGCCCGTCATCTGCGCGGCGGATCGATCGGGACCATCGGGATCGTCCTGCCGGAGGTCGTGTCGCGCTCGTCGTACTACATGGCCTTCACGTTCGGCATCGTGACCAGCGCTGCGGCGCACGATATCGACGTGACCATCGTCAGCCCCTCGGTGTCCTCGGGGCGGTCGCGGCCCATCCGTGCGGACGGGCTCATCATCGGCGACCCCCTGTCCGGAGACCCGGGCCTGCCCGCCCTCATGGAGTCCGGGATGCCGATCGTGACCCAGGAGCACCTTCCCGAGGACGTGCCGGGGACGCCGGCGGGCGTCGTCTGGTCGTCGCACGAGGCCGGGATGCGCAGGCTCTTCGCGGAGATCGACGTGACGGGCGCGCGGCACCCGGCGCTGCTGGTGGCGCCGGACGCGACGGACTGGTCGCGGCAGCTGGTGGCCGGCTTCCGTGCGGCCTGCGCGGACCGGGGGCTCGACCCGGTGCTGGCCCCGGTGTCCTTCGAGGCGCCGTGGCTCGCCGTCCGGGAGTCGACGGAGCGGCTGCTGCGGGAGCACCCGGACACCGACGTGATCATCTGCGGCCCCGACTCCAGCGCCATCGAGGTGGTGGCGGTGCTGGGACGTCAGGGGCGGACCATCGGCGAGGACATCACCGTGGTCTCCTGCGTCGATCACCCGTCGCTGCCGTTCCTCTCGCCGTCGATCACGTCCATCGACCTGCGCCCCCGAGAGTCCGGCGTCGCCTGCTCGGAGCTGCTCATCGACCTGCTGGAGGGCAGGGCCGAGCCGGGGACGGACGTCGAGTTCCCCATCTCGGTCGTCGCTCGGGACTCCACGGCCCACCCGTTGCGGGTGCGGGCGTGAGCGCGCCGCTGGAGGGCATCGTCGTCGCGGACTTCTCCCGGGTCCTCGCCGGGCCCCTGGCGACCATGACGCTGGCGGACCTCGGCGCCCGCGTCATCAAGGTCGAGCGTCCCGGCACGGGCGATGACACCCGGGCGTGGGGTCCGCCGTATGCCGACTCCGGCATGACGACCTATTTCGAGTCGGCCAACCGCGGCAAGGAGTCGGTCGCCCTCGACCTCACGGACCCCGGGGACCGGGATCGAGCGCACGAGCTCATCGCCCGCAGCGACGTCGTGATCGAGAACTTCCGCCCCGGGCTGTTCGCGGCGCTCGGCTTCGACTGGGAACGCCTGTCCGAGGACCACCCCGGTCTCGTCTACGCGTCCGTCAGCGGCTTCGGACTCGGCGAAGGGGCGGCCCTTCCGGGCTACGACTTCGTCGCGCAGGCGGTGGGCGGGCTCATGCACATCACCGGCGAGGCCGGGGGCGACGCCATGAAAGCCGGCGTCGCCCTGGTGGACGTGCTCACGGGCAAGGACGCCGTCATCGGCATCCTCGCCGCGCTCCGGCGTCGAGAGCGGACCGGGCGCGGCTCGAAGATCGAGGTCAACCTCCTGTCGAGCCTCCAGGCCGCCCTGGTGAACCAGGTGTCCGCGCACCTCGGCGCGGGGGTCGAGCCCGGGCGACTCGGCAACCGCCACCCGTCGATCGCGCCGTACGAGTCGTTGCAGTGCGCGGACGCGCCGATCGCCGTGGCCTGCGGCAACGATGCGCAGTTCGCCCGGATGACGCAGGAGCTCGGTCGGCCCGAGCTCGCGGCCGACCCGCGCTTCGCGAGGAACCCGGACCGGGTCCGGCACCGCGCGGCCCTGGTCCAGGAGCTGGAGTCCGCGCTGGCGGAGGGCCCGGCGGGGGTCTGGGCCGAGCGTCTGAACCGAGTGGGCGTGGCCGCGGGTGTCGTGAACACGATCGGAGAGGGGATCGCGCTGGCGGAACGGCTGGGCCTGGAGCCCGTGCAGGAGGCGCGAGGCGCGGACGGGCGGCGCTCGCGCCAGATCCGTTCGCCGCTCCGGTGGACGCCGGAGATCCCCGTCCGGCCGGCGGCACCGCCACGCCTCGGCGAGCACGATCCGGCCATCCGCGCCTGGCTGGACGCGGCCCGCTAGGCGCCGCGGTCGCGGAGCGCGATCCACAGCTCGGCCGCGACGTCCGGGTCGTCCAGGGAGGCCTCGAGGAGCCGTTCCGCCGCGACGAGGCGGGGTCGCACCGTGTTCCGGTGCACGCCGAGCTCCCGCGCCGCGCGCTCCGTCTGGTGGCGCTGGCGGAGGTACGCCACGACGGTCGTCTCGAGCGCCGGATCCGCGTTCGCGAGCGCCTCGGCCCAGCGGGCGGCGCGCGACTCCGGTTCGATCACGAGATCATCCGGTGCCGTCGTGCGGTGCAGGGCGCGCATCCGGGCGGCCGCGGACGGCACGTCCTCCATCCCCACCGGTGCGCTCAGCACCCCGAGGGTCCCGTCCGGCACGACATCGGCGGGCACAAGCGCGACGTGAAGCCCGTCGCGAGAGCCCGAGAGCGCGTG
This sequence comes from Microbacterium resistens, assembly GCF_021172025.1. Classification (NCBI taxonomy): domain Bacteria; kingdom Bacillati; phylum Actinomycetota; class Actinomycetes; order Micrococcales; family Microbacteriaceae; genus Microbacterium; species Microbacterium resistens. The sequence continues at coordinate 1,290,307 of NZ_CP082781.1, read as the reverse complement.
CCCGGAGGACGCCGCCGACACCAGGACGCGTACGGACGCCGGCAGCGCCACGCCGGCGGTCCGGGCCAGGGCGCGCGCGGCGCCCGCCTCCCCGTCCAGCGCCAGTTCCGTGATCCACCGCTCCGGACCGGTCGATCCCGGGACGAGGGCGAGACCGATCAGCGCGGACGCGGTGAGCGCGAGCTGCTGGTCGGCCCGGGAGAGCGGGCGTCCCGTGCCGAGCGCGATCGCCCCGATCGTGTCGGCGCCGTCGGTCACGGCGTGGGCGACGACTGCGGATCCGTGCGAGACGAACGAGGCCGCCCGCGCCCCGGATCGCAGGATCGACCGCTCGACGTCGTCGCGGACCGCGGGGAGCATGCCCTCCAGGGACGCGGGATGCAGGCGCTCCGCCGTCCGGCTCTGGCGGAACGGCAGCCACGCGACCCAGCCTCCGATGGCCTGCGCGAGCTGACGCACGACCGATGCGATCGGATCCCGCCCCGCTGCGGCCTGGGCGAGACGCGTGTGCGCGTGCGCCGCGCGCGCCGCCTCGTCCCTGCCGCCCTGGCCGGCGAGCGACCAGTACGCGCGCGAGACGTCGAGGAAGGGGACGCCGTCCGGCACCGCGAACAGCGGGATGCCGTGGTCGCGGCAGGCGTCGATCAGCGCGGACGGCGCATCGTCCCACCCCTCGCCGAGGCCGATCCCGATCGCGCCGATGCCGGACGCGCGGAGCCGGTCGACGTACTCGTCGATCGACCGGGTCAGCAGCGGGATGCCGGTCGTCAGGAGGAACTCGCCGCCGTCCAGGTAGCGTCCGGGATCGTCGAGCTCGGAGACGTGCACGCCGGTGAGCGGACGCGCGGCGTCGAACGGCGCCAGCGGGCGCAGGGCGGAACCGGCCGTGCGCACGAGCGCGCCGAGGGAGACCATCCTGTCAGTGTGCGGGATGCACACCGACACCGCAAGATCTGGGCGGACCGCATAGAACCCGCGACGAGCGGAGCCCTAGCGTCGATCCCATGACGACCGTTCCCCTCCTGCGCACCGAGATCCCCGGCCCTCGTTCCCGTGAGCTCCACGCCCGGCGTGAGGCGTCCGTGCCCCCGGGCTTCGGGATCACGCTGCCGGTCTTCGTCGCGCGTGCCGGCACGTCGACGCTCGAGGACGTGGACGGCAACACCCTCATCGACCTCGCCTCGGGGATCGCCGTCACCAGCGTGGGCGCCGCGAACCCGCGGGTCCGCGAGAGCGTCGCGGCGCAGCTCGACCTCTTCACCCACACCTGTTTCATGGTGACCGAGTACGAGGGATTCGTGCGCGTGGCCGAATGGCTCAACGAGAACGTCCCCGGCGACTTCGCGAAGCGCACCGGTCTGTTCAGCACCGGCGCGGAGGCGGTCGAGAACGCGGTGAAGATCGCCCGCGCGTACACCGGACGACCCGGTGTGCTCGTGGTCGACGAGGCCTACCACGGCCGTTCGCTGCTCACCATGGCGATGACCGCGAAGGAGCACCCGTACAAGACCTCCTTCGGGCCGTTCCCCGGCGAGGTCGTCCGGGGGCCGAACGCCAACCCGTTGCGAGGCGGCGACGCCGAGACCGCCCTGACCGAGATCGAGCGGATCATCGCCGGGCACGGCCCCGAGCATTTCGCGGCGCTCGTGGTCGAGCCCATCCAGGGCGAGGGCGGCTTCGTCGTCCCGGCCCCCGGCTTCCTCCCGGGGCTGCGCCGCATCGCGGACGCGCACGGCATCGTGCTCGTCGTGGACGAGATCCAGACCGGACTGGGCCGCACGGGCGCGCTCTTCGCGAGCGCGCACGAGGGGGTCGCCGGTGACCTCACGCTCACCGCCAAGGCGCTCGGTGGCGGCCTCCCGCTGAGTGCCGTGACGGGACGCGCCGAGATCATGGACGCCGCGCACGCCGGCGGGCTCGGCGGCACCTATGCGGGGAACCCTCTGGCCTGCGCGGCCGCCCTCGCGGTCTTCGAGGTGCTGGAGGACCCCGGGCTGCTTCCGCGGGTCGCCCGCATCGAGCGGATCATCCGGGACCATCTGGAGCCCCTCGTCGCGGAGGCGGCGTTCGTCGCCGAGGTCCGCGGGCGCGGAGCCATGATGGCGGTGGAGCTCGCCGACCCGGGCACGCTCGCCCCGCGGCCCGACCTCGCGCAGCGGATCTCCGCCGCGTGCCATGCCGCGGGGGTCGTGACGCTCACCTGCGGCACGCAGGGGAACGTCATCCGCCTTCTGCCGCCGCTCGTCATCGACGAGTCCATCCTGGAGACGGGGCTCACGATCCTCACCACCGCCATCCGATCCATCGCCGCCGAGGAGGCCGCCGCATGACCGCCGTTCCCGATCTGCTCGACTTCGACGAACTGCTCACCGACGACGAACGGGCGGTGCGCGACCGCGTGCGCGCCTTCGTCGACGCCCGGATCCGTCCCCACATCGCCGACTGGTACGACCGCGCGGTGTTCCCGACCGACCTCGTTCCCGAGCTCGCGGATCTGGGCGTGCTGGGGATGCACCTCACCGGCTACGGATGCGCGGGGCGCAGCGCCGTCGAGTACGGGCTCGCCGCCATGGAACTGGAGGCGGGGGATTCGGGCCTTCGCACCTTCGTGTCCGTGCAGGGGTCGCTCGCCATGAGCGCGATCCACAAGCACGGCAGTGAGGAGCAGAAGCAGCGGTGGCTGCCGCGGATGGCCCGCGGCGAGGTCATCGGGTGCTTCGGGCTCACCGAGCCGAACTCCGGGTCGGATCCGTCCAGCATGACGACGTTCGCGCGCCGCGAGGGCGACGGCTGGGTCCTGAACGGGGCCAAGCGCTGGATCGGGCTCGCCTCGATCGCGCACGTCGCCGTGATCTGGGCGCAGACCGACGACGGTGTGCGGGGCTTCCTCGTCCCCACCGACACGGAGGGCTTCGTCGCCACGCCCATCGCCCCGAAGCTGTCGATGCGCGCCTCGATCCAGTGCGACATCGCCCTGACCGACGTGCGCCTGCCGGCCGATGCCCAGCTGCCCGAGGCGCGAGGGCTGCGCGCCCCGTTCGCCTGCCTGAACGAGGCCCGCTACGGGATCGGGTGGGGCGTCGTCGGGGCGGCGCGGGACAGCTACGCGACGGCCCTCGCATACTCGCGGTCGCGGATGCAGTTCAACCAGCCCATCGGCGCCTTCCAGCTCACCCAGCAGAAGCTCGTCGACATGGCGCTGGAGATCGAGAAGGCGCAGCTGGTCGCTCTGCGCCTGGGCCGGCTGAAGGACGCCGGCCGGCTCGCTCCGCACCAGATCTCCGTCGCGAAGCTCGGCAACACGCGTGCCGCCATCGCGATCGCGCGCGAGGCGCGGACCATCCTCGGCGGCAACGGCGTCTCCGGCGACTACTCGCCGCTGCGGCATGCGTCGAACCTGGAGTCCGTCCGCACCTACGAGGGGACCGACGAGATCCACACCCTGGTGCTCGGCGCCCACATCACCGGATTCCCGGCCTTCCGTCCCGTCGCCTCCGAGGAGCTGTCATGAGCGCGTCCGAGATCCGTCACTTCGTCGACGGGCGGTGGATCGCCGGGGGCGGGGAGCCTCTCGTCGACCTGAACCCGAGTCGTCCGTCGGACGTCGTGGCTGAGGGGCGCGGGGCCTCGGCGGCCGACGTCGACACGGCCTTCCGCGCCGCCCGGGCCGCGTTCGAGGGGTGGCGGAGAACGCCCGCACGTGCTCGCGCGGCGATCCTCCTCCGGGCGGCGGACGCCATCGAGGCGCATCGCGAGGACTGGGGGCGCGAGCTCGCCCGCGAGGAGGGGAAGACGCTGGTCGAGGCGGTCGCGGAGACCGGTCACGCCGCGAACATCCTCCGGTTCCACGCTCAGGAGGTCGAGCGCCAGAGCGGCGAGGTCTTCGAATCGCCGACCCCGGGGGAGCGCATCCTGGTGATCCGTCGCCCGGTCGGGGTCGTCGGCGCGATCACGCCGTTCAACTTCCCGATCTCGATCCCGGCCTGGAAGCTCGCCCCGGCACTCGTCTGGGGGAACACCGTGGTGTGGAAGCCGGCGACCTCCGTCCCGCTCCTGGCGATGCGCTTTGCGCAGGCGCTGGAGGGCGCCGGTCTTCCCCGAGGCGTGCTGAACCTCGTCAACGGCGCCCCCGAGGTCGGCGAGGCCATCGTGGGGCATGCGGACGTCGACGCGGTCACCTTCACCGGCTCCACGCGGGTCGGCCGGATGATCGCCGCACAGCTCGCCGGACGCGGCGTCCCCTTCCAGGGCGAGCTCGGCGGGAAGAACGCCTCGCTTGTCCTGGCCGACGCGGATCTCGACGTCGCGGTCGAGCAGGTGGCCCTCGGGGCGTTCCGCGCCGCCGGCCAGAAGTGCACGGCGACCTCGCGCGTCATCGTGCACGAGGACGTCGCCGACGATTTCCTCCGCCGGCTCGCGGCCCGCACCGCGGCGATGACCGTGGGCGACGCGCTGGACGAGGGCGCGGAGGTGGGGCCGGTGGTGGACGCGGTCGCCCGCGACCGGGTCGTCGCGGCGCTCACGCGAGCACGGGCCACCGCGACGCCCGTGCTCGCTCCCGAGCCGTACACGTCAGGGCCGCTCGCGGAGGGGTACTTCGTCCCGCCGTCGGTGTTCGAGCTGGACGACGACGAGCCGGGGGAGCTCTGGACCGAAGAGCTCTTCGGACCCGTGGTCGGCGTGCGCCGCGTCTCGTCCACCGCGGAGGGGATCCGCCTGGTCAACGACAGCCAGTACGGGCTGTCCACCGCGGTGTTCACGACGAGCCTGGCCGACGCGCTCGCGGCGATCGAGGACATACGCGTGGGGGTGGTCCATGTGAACTCCGCCTCCGCCGGCGCCGACCTCCATGTGCCGTTCGGCGGCACCGCGGCGAGCGCGCTCGGTCCCAAGGAACAGGGCGCGGCCGCCCGGGACTTCTTCACCGAGACGGCGACGGTCTACCTCCGCGGCTGATCCCGGCGGCTCCCTCCCGTCCGGTCGGGGCCTCGCTCCGACGGCGCAGCAGCGCGGCGGCGGTGAGGGCGACTCGGCGGTCCGGATCCTCCGTCCGCTCCCTCAGCAGCGCGTCCGCCTCGGGGCCGGGGATCTCCGCCAGAGCGGCGACGAGGCGGGCGCGCGCCGCCTCGTCGGCGCCGTCCAATGCGTCCCGGAGAGCGGCGACGACCGGGATCGGCTCCTCGCGGAGCGCGAGGGCGGTCAGGGCGTCGGCCGCCTCCACGTCGTCGCGCCCCTCGACGACGAGCGCGACCAGGCCGGTGATCGCGTCGACGTCGCCGCGGCGCCCTCGGGCGAGGAGGGCGCGAGCCCGGACGAACGGGTCGGGATGCGGATCGGCGGCGGCCAGCGCTTCCTGCGCGCGGGATGTGCCGAGCTTCTGCAGCGCCTCCACGGCGCGACGGCGGCGATCGGGTTCCCCGGAGCCGAGAGCATCGACGAGATCGGGGACGACGCCGTCCCCGATCTGAGCGAGCGCCCAGTCGAGGGCGCCGGCGGCGTTCGGATCGGCCTCCGCCAGCGCGGCGTCCACGACGGCAGCGGCCTCGCGCTCGTCGCCCTCCAGGCCCAGCGCGAGCCGCTGCCGTGCGGACGGGCTCTCCGCGTCCAGGCCGCGAAGCAGAGCGACTGTCCGCAACACGTCCGCCCACCCGTCCGGGGCGCTCGCCCGCACCCGGGTCAGATCGTGCAGCAGGCTCGTCTCCCTCGCCAGTCGTTCGCGCGTGCGGGCGATGAGCCGGTCAACCAGCTCGGCGGGCCGGTACGACGGGTCATCGAGGAGAGCGGCGACCTCCGCAAGTCCGAGGCCCAGCGAACGAAGTCCCTCCACATGGAAGAGGCGCGCGAGGTCCTCCTCCGCGTACCTGCGATAGCCGCCGGCGGTGCGCTGCGCGGGCGAGACCAGGCCGATCCGGTCGTAGTGGCGGAGCATCCGGGCGCTCACCCCCGAGCGCTCCGCCACCTCGCCGATCAGCATCCGGCCGTCCCCGTCCCCGTCCGGGGCGCAGCGCGGAGGGCGACCAGTCGTCGCGCCTCGGCGAGCGCGGTCTCGAACCCCTCGTCCGGGTCCGCCATGATCCGCTCCGTGGCGAGGGCGTGCAGGCGCACGTGCTCCGCGGCGTGGCGGCGCGCCGACGCGACGGCGGGGGCGGCGGGTGCGTCGAGGACGGCGAACGCGCGGCTGAGACTCCGCTGCAGCGCGAGATCGCCCCGGCCGAACTGCGTCGCGAGCGTCTCCGCCAGCGCGGTGACCCCGTCCGCGGGGACGAGGCCGGACGCGGCGCGCCAGGCCGCGCGCGCGACCTCGTCGTCCTCGTCGCGCAGCAGCTCGTCGGTGATCGCGGACCACGTGGCCGGGTCGCCGATCTTCGACAGCGTGTGCAAGGCCTGGCTCCGGGCCTGCGGGATCGGGGACGCCAGCTCCGCGAGCAGGAGCGGGACCACGATCCGCGGGTCGTGGCGGGTGAGCGCCCAGGTGAGCATGTCACGCACGAAGAAGTCCGGCTCGACCGCGCAGCGCTCCACGAGCGGCGGCACGAACGCCTCCGCGGGGCGCGTGCCCGCCGCGAGCGCGGCCTGCAGTCGGGTCGACGACGACGTCGCCTCCAGGGCGTGCCGCATCGTCGTCACCGGGTCCGTCCGGTCTGTCCGGGTCATCTCGACCACCTCCGCCCTCCAGCATCGACCTTGTCACCGTGTCAAGGTCAAGGGAAGAGGGCGGACGCCGTCGGCGGTCAGCGTCCGTAACGGGCGAGGAAGGTCTCGACGCCTTCGCGCGCGAGGACCGACAGGTCCTCCGGGGACAGACGCGCCGCGCCGGCCGTGAGCGTCGCCCGGTCCAGCGGCGTGCCGACGACCAGCCAGGTGAACTGACGCGCCGCCGTACGCGGGTCGGGGACGTCGAGCACGCCCCGTGCGTCCAGGTCGGCGAGCGCGTCGGCGAGCAGGGACTCGTTGCGGTCCCAGCTGCGGCGCACATAGTCACCGGCCACCGCGGGCAGCCGCTCGGCCTCGGAGATCACCAGGCTCCGCATGCGCACCACGGGGTAGCTCAGGACGCCGTTCTGCAGTGCCGCCGCGAGGTCGAGCAGGGCCGCGCGGGGATCGCCGCCCGCGAGGAGTCTCTCCCGGTGCGGCTTCATGGCGTCTCGGCCCCGGTCGACCCAGTCCGCTACGACGGCGGAGAAGAGGTCCTCCTTCGTGCCGTGCTGACGGTACAGCGTCTGCTTGGAGATCCGCGCGCCCGCGGCCACCGCGTCCATGGTGGTGGCCGCGTACCCCTCCCGGAGAAAGATGTCGCGAGCCACCGCGAGCAGCTCCGGGCCGGTCAGTCCGCCCGGACGCCCTCGGCGTCGGGGCGGCGTGGGGCGATCGATGACGTCCATCCCTAAATAGTACTAGACAGTACGCATGGGGAGGTATAGCGTACGGGTAAGTACTCAAATTGGAGGGTGACATGATCGGGATCGGCATCGCCGTCGCCACGGTGGCGGCGTTCATCCTCAGCTCCGTGTATTACATGGTGCTGACGCCGTGGGAGCGGAGGGCGACCGGGGGCCGTGCCGTGGAGCGCGGGAAGCCGGGCCCGGTGCGGGTCCTGGCCGAGCTCCTGCGCACGGCCGTGCTCGCTTCCGGGTTCGCGTGGCTCGCGACGCAGGCCGGGATGACGGATCTGCCGGGCGTGCTGCTGCTCGCCGTCGTGCTGTGGATCGTCTTCCCGGTCGTGCTCCTCACGGGCTCGGTGGGGTGGGATCGTGCGCCCGTCCCCACCGCCGTGCTGCACGCCGGCGACTGGCTCCTGAAGCTCCTGCTGATCGCCGTGGCGATCGGCCTCCTGCACTGACACGAACGAACCGGAAGGAAAAGACGATCATGGACGACACGAACACGAACATGAGCACGAAGACCGGACCGCTGGACGTCACGTTCACCGCGCCCCTCGTCACGAGCGACGCCAAGGGCGGATGGACCTACGTGCAGATGGAGGGGTCTGCGGAGTACTTCGGGACCCGCGGGCTCGTCAAGGTGAGCGGCACCGTCGACGGCGAGCCGTTCGAGAGCTCCTTCATGGCGCTCGGCGACGGCACGCACAAGCTGCCGGTCTCCGCCGCCGTCCGCCGACGCATCGGCAAGGCTACGGGGGACACGGTGACCGTGCACCTCACCGAGCGGCGCGGCTGATCCTCGCGGGGTCAGCGGACGTTGGCCTCGAGCCAGGGGAGCGGGTCGATCGGGGCACCGTTCACGTGCACCTCGAAGTGCAGGCATGAGCCGAAGATGTAGCCCGTTGAGCCGACGTTGCCCAGGTACTGTCCGGCGGTGACGCGTTCGCCCACCTCGACGGCCCTGGTGCCGTAGTCCATGTGCCCGTACAGGGTCGAGATCGCCGAGGCTCCGCCTCCGAGATCGTGCTCGATCTGCACGGTCACGCCGTAGCCGCCGTAGCTCTCCTGGGACATCGAGACCACGCCGTCGGCCGCCGCGTAGATCGGCGTGCCGACGGAGGCGGCGTAGTCCTGGCCCATGTGACTGCGGCCGGGACGGCTCTCGCCGAAGCCGTCCGTCATCGTGTAGGAGCCGGCGGACATCGGGATGATCACCTGGCCCGGCTTCGCGATCGGAGCGATGCCGCTGCGTGCGGTGGCAGCGGCGACGGCCTGGATCTCCTCGAGCTCGTCGGGAGTGGTCGCCGTGTAGGACCCGCGGATGCTCACGTCCGGAAGGACCTCGGCGTTGGCGGTGAACGACTGGGCGCGGATGTCCGCGGCGGCCGCCGACGAGGAGACGGCGGCACCGGACTGCACGAGCCCGATCGCCGGGATGGTCGTCCCGCACACGAGCGCGGTCACCGCGAGCGCGACGCCGGCGGTGCGGCTGATGCGCCGGACCCCGGGGCGGCGGGGCGCGAACGAGGCTCCGGAGGGGGTGGTTCGGGCCGCCGGACGCGACCCGGCCGACGCCGCCGTGCGACCGGTGCTCGCCGGCGCGGAGCGGGGGGCAGAGGGGGGAGTCGTCCGCGCCCCGGTGCCGCGAGGGGCGTCTGCGTGCCGACGGACGCGACGGGCGCCGTCGCCGGGCGGAGTGTCGGGGCCGGCCTGACCGTCGGGGCCGTGGGGGCGTGCGGCGGCGGGTGAGGCCTCGGATGCAGGGGCGGACGTCGTCGTCTGTGCGCGCCGCAGGTCTCGTCGCAGCAGTCCCGGCGGGGTACCGGGAACCGAGGAGGGTGCCTCGGTGACGTGTTCTTCAGTTGACGCGGCTTCGGGGGATCGCGAGTTGATGGTGAGCTCCTCGGGCAGACGGAGTCGTCTGTTATCGATTTGTAACCATAGTGCGGGATCCGCGTCCGGCCCAAATCGGGAGGCCGTGTGTCACGGATTCGCGGCGAACGCTCAGGGAGCGCACCGCGCCTCGCGCAGCCCGCTGAGCTCTCTCGCCAGGGCGGACAGGGAGCGACCGGCGAGCGACGGCACGGTCACTCCGTGCAGGGCATCCACGTCGCCGCCGTCCACCGGGCTCCCGGCGGCGCCGCAGATCGCCCCGACGATCGCGGGCAGGCTGTCCTGATGGCGGGCGACGGTCATCGCCAGGGGGATCGCCTGATCGTGTCGGCCGCCCGTGGCGCGCACGAATCCGAGCGCGAGCGGCAGGGTCTCGGCCACGGTCCCGGGGTGGCTGTAGGTGCGCGGCGCGAAGCGGGCGATGAGCGCCGGGAGGGCGGCGAACGGGGACGGGGCGTCCCGGAGGATCCGCTCGGCGTCACGGATCCCGTCCGCCAGCCAGTCGTCGGTCGCCGCCACCGCGCCGGCGGCGGTCAGCGCGTCGTCCACGGCGGCGCCGGACACGAGGTGCGACACGAGCGCGGCGACCGCCGCGGCTGCCGCGACGCCGACGGCGTCGTGCGTGATCGAGGCGAGGCGTCCGGAGAGGGCGGCGGCGGCCTCGGGGTCGGCCGAGGCGATGCCGGCGGCGACGGCGCCGGGCAACGCGCTGTCGTCGTAGAAGGCGGGGTTGTCCCGACCGGTCTGCGGCGGGCGCAGGCCGCTCGCCGCATTGAGCAGGGCCGAGCGCTGGGCGCCGCTGGCCCAGACGTCGTCGTGGTCCATGGTCGCGACCCAGGCGTCGAAGAGCGCATCGGCGGAGGCGTCCGCACCCGCGGCGAGAAGCACCTGGGCGGACACGGCGAACGACTCCGCGTCGTCGGTCGGGGCGAGGGAGTGGACACCGGTCGCCTTCAGCACGAAGGGCACCACGGGACGATGCACGCGGGAGCGGTCCAGTTCGGCGGCGCCCTGACGCAGCATCGAGCGGACCCAGGGGTCCCTGATCGTGCGGTGCTCGCTCGCGGGGGACCCGAGCGCGTCGCCCAGGGCGAGGCCGTGCGCCGCGCCCACGGCGCGGTCGATCGTGGGTTCGGGGATCATCGGTCCGTCTCCTTGCGCGTGCGGTCGGCGGCGGCTCGCTCCACGAGCGCGTCGGCGAGGTCGACGAGGTCCGTCCCGCGGGTGGCCTCGATACAGCGCCCGGCGACCGAGCGGACCTGCGCGACGTGCGTCGGAGGCAGCGCCGACATGCCGTGCAGTGCTCCGGCGATCGCGCCGCCCATGGCGGCGATCGTGTCGGAGTCCCGACCGATGTTGACGCCGGACTCGATCACCGCGAGAGCCCCGTCGGTGGCGCGCAGCAGACCCACGCACAGGGCCACGGCCTCCGGCGCGACGTCCGCCCACATGTAGTGGCGCAGCGGGATCGCGGCGAAGAGCGCCTCCTCGATCTCGAGGATGTCCGTGCCCGTCTCGGCGATCGTCAACGCCCGCCGCACGAGGCGGGCCGACCACGAGTCGTCGGGGAGGGCGTCCACCATCGCGTCGATCACCGGGTCGACGGAGTCCGCGGTCATCGCGACGGCGACCCCGGCGGCGACGGCCTCGGCGCCGTAGACGCCGTCCCGCGAGTGGCTGACGCTCGCGTCGGCGACGGCCATGCGCCGGGCCAGGGCGGGATCTCCGGCGGCGTAGACGCCGATCGGCGCGACGCGCATCGCCGCGCCGTCGCTCCACATCTCGGCGTTGCGCTGGCCGCTGCGCGGCGGCGTCAGGCCGGCGTGCAGATTGGCGATCGCGATCATCTCGCTGAACCCGGCGCCGTGGAAGCCACCGCTCTGATGCCGCAGCGCGTCGAGCCAGGTCGCGGCCACGACCTCGGGGGAGAGGGCGGATCCGGCGGCAAGCACGCCTCGGGCGCAGAGCACGGCGTACTCGGTGTCGTCGGTGCCCGCGGCGTCCTCCTGGACGAAGTCGCGCACGCGACCCCATCGCTCCCGGATCGCGGCCAGCGTCATCCCCTCGGTCGGCGCGCCCATCGCGTCGCCGATCGCGAGCCCGAGGAGTGCGCCTCGGGCGCGGTCGTGGTCCATCGCATCTCCGCTCATCACGTTTTGTGCCAGCTGATCGCCGAAGTGGTCATGGAATCGCGGTGTTGCGGATCCGGATCCAGCGGCTATCATGCATCGTAGTGCAAAACCTTTTGCGCAGGAATCGCCGGGATCGGCCCGGCACGGGTGCTCTCGAAGGAGAAGAACCGATGGCAGGGATCCGCGAGGTCGCGGAGGCGGCCGGGGTGAGCGTGTCGACGGTGTCGCAGGTGCTCACCCGGAAGCGCCCGGTGTCCCCGGCCACCCGAGCGCGCGTCGAGGAGGCGATCGCCCGGCTCGGCTATCGGCCGCACCCCGGCGCCTCCCAGCTGCGCGGAGGACGTACCGGGACGATCGCGCTCATCGTGCCCACCCTGACCAACCCCTTCTATCCGATGGTCGCGGCCGGCATGCAGGACGTGCTGCTCAACCGCGACATCCTGCTGACGATCACCGACGTCGGCAGCGACCGGCGCCCCGATGCGACGATCCACCAGCTGGTGTCGCGCCGGGTGGACGCGATGGTGGCGGCCCCGTTCGGGCTCACCGACGAGGATCTCGCCGCACTCCAGAACGCAGGGATCCCGTTCGTCACCCTCGGCACGGCCAGCGGCGTCAGCGGCGACGTCGTGCACACCGATGACGTGGCCGGGGCGCGTGAGATCACGCAGCACCTGATCGACCGCGGCCGGCGACGGATCGTCTTCCTCGGCGGTGACGAGGACGCGCTGCCGACCCGGCAGCGGCTCGAGGGATATCGCGAGGCCCTGCTGGCCGCAGGGCGGGCTGCGGAGGCGGACGACGCCGTGTACGCCGACTTCACCCGTGACGGCGGGCGCCGCGCGGCGTCCGCGCTGCTGGACCGCGCCGAGCGCCCGGACGCGATCGTCGCCGCGAACGATCTCATCGCGATCGGCGCCCTGGACGCCGCTCGCGACCGAGGACTGCGCGTCCCTCAGGACCTGGCCGTCACCGGCTACGACGACATCGAGGCCGCCTCCCTGGTCAACCCCGCCCTCACCACCGTCGAGAACCCCGCGCGCGAGATCGGCCGCGCGTGCGCCCGCCTGCTCCTCGAACGCCTGGACGGAGAGGTGGACGAGGTCACCCGGACCGTCGCCCTGTCCCACCGCCTCCTCGTCCGTGAGTCGAGCTGATCCGTCCCGCACCCCCGTGAGAACCCCCGAAATCCCGAGCACCCGACCCTGAGAGAGACCATGAACCGTTCCCCGCGCATCCTCGCAGCCCTCGGCGCCGTCGCCGCCGCCGCGCTCGCGCTCACCGCCTGCACCGGCGGCGGACGCTCCTCCGCCGACGTCTCCTACTGGGGCGCCTTCTACTCGCCCGACACGGAGAAGGCGTTCCAGGAGATCTTCGTCGACGGCTTCAACGACGCCGGCGACGCCTCCGTGAAGATGGAGGTGAAGGAGCTGACGACGATCGCCAAGCTCACCGACACGGCGGTCGCGGCCGGACAGGCGCCGGACGTCGTGTACGCGGGCGGTCCGTCGCCGGCCTCCGACTTCGCGGGCGCCGGGCGCACGATCGCGCTGGACGATTACGCGACCGAGTACGGGTGGGAGCAGAAGCTGCTGCCCTGGGCCTACGAGCTGAGCAAGGTCGACGGCAAGCTCACGTCCGTGCCGACCGGCTACGGATCGATGGTCCTGTACTACAACAAGGCGGTCTTCGCCGAGAACGGCTGGACGGCGCCGACGACGCTCGCCGAGTTCGAGAAGGTCGCGGCCGCGGCGGCGGACAAGGGCCTCGTCCCCCTCGGCGGCGGCAACGCCGGATACCAGGGCATGACGGAGTGGCTGCTGACGGCCGTGCTGAACGCGGCGGTCGGGCCCGACAGGATCCACGACGTCCTCACCGGCGAGGCCTCGTTCACCGACACCGATTTCGTCGCCGCGATCGACCTGCTCAAGGGCTGGATCGACAAGGGCTGGCTCGCCGGCGGCGCGGAGTCGTACTTCACTACCGACGACACCGCGAACGTCACGGGCCTCGCCAACGGCACCACCGCGATGTACATGAGCGGGACATGGGCGTTCAACTCGCTCTCCCAGGTCTTCGAGGACCCCGACGACTGGGCGTGGGCTCCGCTGCCCTCGTTCAGCGACGCCGTCCCGCCGGGCGTGTACCCCCTCGCGATCGGCACCGCGCTCTCGGTGAACGCGGAGTCGAAGAACCCGGACGCCGCGGCCTCCTTCATCGACTACCTCGTCGGCGACGCGGACCGCGCGCTGGAGTACACCGCCCGGACCGGGGAGAACCCGCCCCCGCTGGCCATCACGGCCGATCAGTTCCCGGCCGAGGTCGACTCCCGCACCGTGGACCTGTACACGGCGATCCCGGAGACGACCAACGTCGGCTACGCGACGTGGACGTTCTTCCCGCCGAAGACCGACGCGTACCTGATCGCCGAGTTCGACAAGGTCGTGACGGGGGACGTCTCGTCGGCCGAGTACCTGGACGGGCTCCAGAAGACCTTCCAGGCGGAGTTCGACGCCGGCAGCACCCTCACGCCGTTCACCCCCGCGGGGCGCGAGTGACCTCCTCCGCCCTCGGCGCCCCGGCACGGAAGGACGCCGCCGCGTCCGCTCCGCGCCGGGGCGCCGCCCTGCGCCGCCGGCGGCGCCTGATCGCCTGGGCGTTCGTGGCGCCGCTGCTCGTCGTCAACCTGCTCGTCATCACGGGCCCGGGCACGGCGTCGATCCTGATGTCGTTCACCGACTGGGACGGCCTGAACTCCCCGAGCTTCGTGGGCCTGGCGAACTACGCCGAGCTGTTCCGGGCCGATGCGGTCCTCAACGCACTGTGGCACAACGTGATCTGGACGCTGTTCTTCCTCGTCGTCCCCATGGCGATGGGGCTGCTCGGGGCCTTCGTGCTCTCGCGCCTGCGCCGGGGGCAGATCGTGTTCCGCGTCCTCTACTTCATCCCGTACGTCCTCGCGACCGTGATCTCCGCGGCGATCTGGCGCCAGATCATGGACCCGGACGGCGGGATCGGCGACGCGCTGGCGGGGATCGGGATCCCGTTCCTGGCCGACGTCAACTTCCTCGGGAACCCGTCGCTCGCGCTGGGCTCGGTGGCGTTCGTCAACACCTGGCAGTGGTGGGGGTTCCTGCTCGTCATCTTCCTGGCCGCCATGCAGGCCGTGGAGCCGTCGCTGTACGAGGCGGCGAAGCTGGACGGCGCGGGCCCGGTCCGCGAGTTCTGGAGCATCACGCTGCCGTCGATCCGGCCCACCTTCGTGTTCCTCGCCCTGATGACGATCATCTGGTCCTTCCTCGTCTTCGACTACATCTACGTGCTGACCCAGGGGGGTCCCGCCGGCTCCACCGACGTGCTGAGCACGGTGCTCTACCGCGAGGCCTTCGAGAACCGTCGCCAGGGCTACGCCTCGGCGATCGCGATGCTGCTCTCCGTGATCAGCGCCGTGACCGTCATCGGGTACCTCGTGCTCCGCCGCCGACTGAAATGGGACGTCTGATGACCGCCGTCGCCTCTCCCGCCGTCCGCCGCCCCCGCCGCCGCTTCCGTCCGGTGACGTGGATCATCGTCGGTCTTCTCGCCGTCTACGCCGTGGGGCCGCTGCTGGTGTTCGCGAGCAACGCCCTGAAGTCGTCTCGGGAGATCGCGGCCAACCCGATCGGCCTTCCGCGAGAGTGGAACTGGGAGAACTTCGCCGTGGCGTGGGAGCAGGCGCGCATGGGCGGCGCGCTCCTGAACAGCGCGATCATCGCGGTGTCGACCGCGGTCGGCGTCGCCCTCATCGCCTCGATGGCGGCCTATGCGATGACTCGCCTGGACCTCCCCGCGAAGGGCGGGTGGATCCTGTGGCTGCTGGTGTCGTCGTCGCTGCCTCTGCAGCTCTTCCTCGTGCCGCTGGTCGCGTGGTGGTCGTTCTTGGGCCTGTACAACGAGCGGATCGGCCTCATCATCATCTACTGGGCGGTGTTCAGCCCGTTCGCGACCCTCCTCATCCGCTCGTTCCTGGTGGGGCTGCCCGCCGAGTTCGAGGAGGCGGCACGCCTCGACGGCGCGGGGGAGCTGCGGGTCTTCTTCCGCGTCATCGTCCCGATGATCTGGCCCGGCATCCTCACCGCCGCGCTCGTGGCGGGCCTTCAGGCGTACAACGAGTTCATGCTCGCGGTGACGTTCCTCCAGGACCGCGAGGCGATGCCGGCGTCGCTGTCCGTGTACGCCTTCCAGCAGGGGTTCACCACCGACTGGTCCCTGGTGAGCGCCGCCGGGCTCATCATGGCGATCCCGGTCGTGATCGTCTTCCTCCTGCTGCAGCGGAAGTTCATCGAGGGCTACGCCTCGGGCGGGCTCGCGAACTGATCGTCAGGACGGATCGCCCGTCTGCGCAGCGCGCAGCGGGCGGTACGTCATGTGCGTCACCAGCGAGGTCGCCCGCACGCCGACGCATTCCAGCCGCTGCGCGGGCACCCCGTCGAACACGCGTTCGCCCGCCCCGATGACGCATGCCGTGACGTGCAGCCGCAGCTCGTCGAGGAGGCCGGCGGCGAGGAACTGGTTGACCGTGCGCGGCCCGCCCGCCACCGACACGTTCCGGTCGCCGGCGGCCTCCCTGGCGCGGGCCAGCGCGGCCTCGATGCCGTCGGTGACGAAGTGGAACGTGGTCCCGCCCTCCATCTCGATCGGATCGTGAGGGTGGTGTGTGAGGACGAACACGGGGTTGTGGTACGGCGGGTTCGGCCC
Source organism: Microbacterium resistens (assembly GCF_021172025.1). Classification (NCBI taxonomy): domain Bacteria; kingdom Bacillati; phylum Actinomycetota; class Actinomycetes; order Micrococcales; family Microbacteriaceae; genus Microbacterium; species Microbacterium resistens. The sequence goes on along the minus strand of NZ_CP082781.1, from coordinate 1,274,163 downwards.
CCACCACCCGCGCCAGTCCCGGTCCCACTCGCCGCGCAGGGGGCCGAACATGTTCCGGCCCATGACGGTGGCGCCGGAGTCGACGATGGCGTCGACCTCGGCCTTGTTCTCCTCGTACGCGTCGAACATCCAGGCGTGCAGCCACCGGTCGTCGACGTCGCCGAACGGGGCCTGTTCGGTCTGGTTCCTCCCGGTGGCGTAGCCGTCGGCGGAGACGGCGATGTCGCTGTAGACGATTCCCATGGGCTGCTCCCGTCCGTGGCGGATCCGACTGCTCGCGACGCTATACCCGGGGGCGGCACCGGCGCAGCCGCGGACGCGATCGCGCCGTGGCGAGACACCCGCGGGAGGGGCTCACACCAGGATCTGCTCGTCGATGAGCGCGGCGAGCGATCGGGCTTCCGCGGCCTCCGCGCCGAGGAAGGCGGCGTGCTCCGGTTCGGTCGTCGCCCGGCGTTCGAGCTGGTCGGCGTAGTCGTTGAGCGCGGTGGTCAGGACGAAGTAGGACAGCGAGCCGCTGAGGGCGAGGGTGACGACGAGTTCGTCATCCATGGCTGTTCACCTCCGTCCCGGGCGCCGTTGCGCGGTGATGGGCTCCGCGGAGGTGGTCCGGGAGGCATCGCGCGTCGCGACCCTGGGAGCAGTGTGTAGGGGGACGGGCAGGGGCGGAAGGGACTGGACATCTGCCCGCCGATATGCAGGGGTTCCACGCGGCGTGCAGGACCGTCGAGGCGGGCGGCCGCCGGCACGAGCGGCGACTAGCACGCGGCCGTCGTCGCCGCCAGACCCTTCTGCCCGGATGCGGGCGGCGGCAGGGTCGGACGGGACGGGGGAGCAGGGGACACGACCGAGGCCGGCGCGAGGTCCGCGCCGGGACGAGAGGAGCAGAGATGACCGTCACGCTGAACGAGAAGGCCCTGGCGCACGCACGGGGGCTGCTTCGCCGTGGCGAGGTGACGGACGACACCCGCGACGACTGGAGCGAGCACGCGCCGTCCGCCGAGGACGGCAACGAGTTCATCGACCGCGAGGGCATGGCGCAGTACGCGCTCTGGTTCCTCGGCGAGGACACGGACGAGACCGAGGGGACGAAGGGGCGTCACCTGTTCCCGTACGGCGACTTCCGCACGCTGCACCGGTGCGCGGTGATCTCGGGCGAGAGCCGCGCCGGGCAGTACGACCACGAGGAGATCCGCAAGGCCCTCAAGGAGCTGCTGACCGCGATCGACGAGAAGACCGGGCGCGAGGACTGAGCGGCGGCCGTGGAGAGACTGCGACGCGTCGTCCCGGGGGAGGCTGCCGGATTCCGCCGAGTGCGGGCCGGCCGGGGGTTCCGGTTCCTGCGCGACGACGGCACGGACGCGACCCCTCGGGAGAAGCGGCGGATCCGCGCCCTTGCCGTGCCCCCGGCCTGGACCGACGTCTGGATCGCGGTCGACCCCCGCGCGCACATCCAGGCGGTCGGCACCGACGACGCGGGACGGCGCCAATACCTCTACCACCCGCGATGGCGCGAACGCCGCGACCGCCGGAAGTTCGTCCGGGCGCTGGCGCTGGCCGAAGCACTGCCCGCCGCACGCGCCAGGATCACCCGGGCGCTGCGCGGGGGCGACGAGGGGGAGCGCGTCCGGGCGGCGGCCGTGCGGATGCTGGACGACGCGGCGTTGCGCATCGGATCGGAGCGATACCGGGTCCGGTACGGGAGTCGGGGGCTGACGACCCTGCGACGCCGGGACGTCCGCGTCGACGGCGCGGACATCTCGCTGTCGTTCCCCGCCAAGAGCGGAAAGCGCGCCTCGGTCGAGATCACCGATCCGGACCTCGCCGAGGTGCTGCGGGACCTCGCGAACGGGCCGGCGCGGACTCCGCTCCTGGCCCGACGGCGGGGTCGGCGCCGCGTGCGGCTCACAGAGGCCGAGGTCAACGCGTACATCCGCACCGTCACCGGCGGCCGGTTCACCGCGAAGGACTTCCGGACCCTGCGCGCCACGATCCTCGCCGCGCGGTCGCTGGCGGAGACGGGGCCTGCCGGCAGCGAGCCGGCGCGGCGTCGCGCGGAGCGAGTCGCCGTCCAGGTCACGGCGGACGCGCTGGGCAACACGCCCGCCGTGGCCCGATCCAGCTACATCGATCCCCGGGTCTTCCGTCGATACGCCCAGGGGCGGCTGCTCGATCTCTCGGTGAGCCCGGAGACGGCGATCCGCGAACTGCTGTCCTGACCGCCGGTCAGCCGACGATCTTCTGCAGCATCGAGCGGAGTTCCTCGCTCGTGTGAGTCTCCTGCTCCAGGTTCTCCCGCAGCAGCTTCGCCACCGTGGTCCAGCCCATCGCCTCGGCGGGCAGGATGAGGCCCTCGTACGCGGAGATCTCGTAGTGCTCGTTGCCCAGCGCGCACGCGACCGCGGCGTGGTCCCGCAGGGATCCGCCGCTGCGCTCGAGGAGGGACTCGGCCTGGCGGGAGATCCCCTTCGTGCTCGGCGAGGGCGCCGTGGTCGGCTTCCATTCGAGCTCGGCGAACACCTTCGTCAGATTCTCCTGCTGCTGTTTCGTCTCATCGGCGTGGTGACGGAACAGCTTCTTCACCTCGGCGCTGGTCGCCGCGTCGGCCAGTTCGCCGAGCGCCGCGAGGGAGTCGTCCTCCATCGTGACGGCGGTGCGCAGCTGGAAGTGGAAGAGATCGGTGGGGGTGTCGAGCGTCTGCTGGACCATGGGAGTTCCTCTCGTCGTCGGCGAACCGGTCCGTCCGCGAGGTGTCAGCATGTCGCGGGCGCCACCGTGCCGGGAGGGGGTTGCCACGGCGGGTCGCGCATGCAATCCGCGCGGGACCGGGGCGGAGAGTCATCCGGACGGCTGGATCCACACGACGCCGATCGCCAGGCCGATCAACGGCGTGAGTTCGGGACAGCGGTTTCCGCTCCGCCGTTGCGTCCCGGGGTGCGCACGGTTCAGGATGGTGGGCAGTGCGTGCGCGACGCGGGCGTCGGGCACGGCGCCGGCACCGAAAGCGTGCCCGGAGGAAGAGGCGCGGCGCGGTGCACCGCCGGGTGAGGGATGATGACGTTCACGATTCGGCGGGGCAGGGCGCAGGCGGGCCGGCTCGTCGTCCTCGTGGCGATCGGACTGCTCGTCGTGCTCGGCATCGGAGGAGTCGACGCCCTGGCGGCCCGCACGATCGACGACGGCGTCCGCCGGGTGGTCTCGTCCGCCGAACCGCGCGCCGCGGTCATGGAGGTGATCGCCGCGCGAGCACCCGATCCCGCGGCGCAGGACGCCGACATCCGCGAGGCGATCGCGCAGTCGTTCCCCACTCCCGTCGCGGTCCGCCGACAGGCCGTGAGCGTGCTCTCGTCGGGCAACGCAGACGCACTCCAGGTCCTCGCCGACGACGACATCTCCACGCTGGGCGACCTCGTCGAGGGGGACTGGCCGCGGTCGTCCGACGAGGCGGCGATCCTGGAGCGCGCAGCCCAGGACCGCGGGATCGGCGTCGGGGACGCCGTCGAGCTCGGGCCCGTGGACGGGACGGTGACCGTGGTGGGCGTCTGGACCGCTCGGGATGCGGCGGCGGCCGAGTGGAACGGCAACCCCGCCGTCGGCTCGGGCCGCTCCGGCACGGCGGCCGGACCCCTCGTGCTCACCGGCGAGCGGATGGACGGGCTCGAGTCGTCGCCGACGGTGACGTGGACGATCCGCCCCGTCGACGTGGGGGAGCAGGATCTCGAGGGCCTGCGCCGGGGAATCGCCCGCCTCGCCGCGCTTCCTCAGGAGGTGGACCCGCAGAACCAGCGGAGCACCCGGATCGAGGGCGGGCTGGCGGAGACCGTGGATCGCGCGAGCACGGCGATCGCGGGCGCGCGCGGTCTGCTGATCGTCCCGCTGCTGCTCATCGGGGTCCTCGGCATGATCGCGACGGGCGTCGTCCTGGTCGCGCTGGCGCACGCCCGGTCCGAGGACCTGTTCCTGCTCCGCTCGCGGGGGGCCTCGGCCTCCGGGATCGCCGGCCATGCTGCGGCGGAGACGGCGATCGCGACCGGTGCGGGCGCGGCCGCCGGCCTGCTCGTGCTCGCGCTGGCAGGGGCGTCCGGATGGTCCGGGACGATCGCTGCGCTCGCGATCGTCGCCGGGGCGGCCGTGGTGGCCGCGGTCACGGCTCTCGCGGCGGCCCGACGCGGAGACCGCCGCGACGACGCCGGAAAGAGCAGCACGCTGCTTCTCGTCACTCCCTGGGCGCTCACCGCCGCAGCGGCGGCGCTGGCGCTCTGGCAGCTCTTCGCCGCGGGCTCCTTCCGTGCGGAGGGCGGCGGCGCCGACCCGCTGGCATCGGCCGCACCGGCGCTGCTCCTGCTCGCCGCCGGCCTCCTGGTGCCGCTGACCGCGGGGCCGCTCGCTGCGCTCGCCGAGCGCGTCGCTCGTCGCGGCCGAGGGCTCGTCCCGGTTCTTCCCCTGCGCCAGGTCGCCCGGCGGGCCGGCTCGATCACGGCGGCGGCGCTGTGCCTGTCCCTCGGCGCCGGAGCCGCGGCGCTCGCCGCCTCGGCGCCCGCCCATTCGGCCGAGGCGGAGCGACGGACGCTGTCCGCCGCGCTCGGTGCGGACGTGCGGGTGGTGCTCGGCGGGACCGGATTCGTGGGCGCGGACCAGGATCGCCCGGACGCCGGAGCGGTCGCGACGCTGCCGGGCGTGACCGCGGTGACGGAGGTGCGTCACCAGACCATGGCCCTGGGCGGGGGCGACGCCGACTTCGTGGCGGCGGATCCGGACTTCCTCCCTCTGCCCGCCGCCCGCGGTCCCGCGGACGGGGATGCCGTGCCCGCCGTCATCACGTCGGCGCTGGCGGCGCGACTCGGCGCCGTTCCGGGGGACACCTTCTCCGGTCTGCTGCGCCGTGCGTCGCAGCGGTTCGAGATCCGCGTCGTCGCCGTCGCCACGGAGATCCCCGGGATCGGCACCGCACCGGGCGTCGCCGCCGACCGGGCGGCGATCGCCGGCGACGCAGGGACGGAGTTCCGTCCGGACGAGCTGTGGCTCCGCACCCGTGACCCCGAGACGGTCGCGGATGAGCTCCGATCCGTGCTCGCGACGTCGGCGCGCATCCTCACGCCCTCGACGGCCAGCGTCGCCCCGCTCGTGCACGGAACGGTCCTCCTGCTCACGGCGGGCGCCGCGGTGGCTGCGGTGATCGCGGTGCTCGGCGCCGGAGCGGCCATCGCCCAGTCCGGACGCCGGCGGGACGGTGACCGTCGGATCCTGCGCGCCCTGGGGATGACCGATGCGGCGGCACGGGCGGCGCGCGCGGTGGAGACGGCGTCGGTCGTCCTCTTCTCGGTGCTCGGGGGCGTGCTCGCGGGCGTGGCGGTGGGCGCGGTCGTGCTGCCGTTCCTGGGGGTGCTCTCGTGAGCGGCCCGGGGACGCTGCGGGTCGTGCGTCGGACGGTCTCGACGACACCCGCGCTCAGCGCGTTCATCATCGTGGTGGTCGCCGTGCTCTCGTTCCTCGGCGCCGCCGCGCCCGTGGCCCTGCACGACGCGCGCACGGCCACGATCCAGCGGGAGATCCGGGACCTGCCGCCGACGCTGCGATCGGCCTCGGCGGGCATCGCGGGGCTGCCTCATCTCGACGCCCGACCGACGCCTGGCGCCGGCGTCTGGGGCGGCGCCATCCGCGACGCGGAGGCCGGGCGGGAGGCACTGCCGCAACCGCTGCGCGGCCTTCTCGGCACTCCCCGCATCGTGTCCCAGCTGGACCCGCTCCCGTCGTTCGCGGAGGGACCGATCCCGAAGAACACGGTCGCGCTGGTGGCGGACCCGCTGTTCGCCGATCGCACCCGGATCACCCAGGGCCGGGCGCCGGAGAGCGGCGCCACCGACGCGGTGGAGGTCGCGGTGTCCGAGGAGGTGGCGCGGCAGCTCGCGTGGCCCGTCGGCACGGCGCGGACGGTCACGGGGGCGCGGCTCCTGCTCACGGGGCTGTTCGCGCCGCGGGCGGACGGCCACGGCGACTGGGCGTTCCTGGCCGGGGCGCTCGAGCCGAGGGTGGAGATCACTCCCGACGGGGACGTCATCCTCAACGCCCTCGCCTTCACGGACCGCGACGAGGTCACGGCGTTCGTCCCCCAGGCGAAGAACGCCGCGACTGCCGCCTGGATGCTGTTCGATGTGGACCGGCTCGATGCCGAGGACGCGCCGACGGTGGCGCAGCAGCTCCGCCTGCTCGCCTCGAACGCCGTGCGACTGCGTCCGGAGACCGGCGATTTCCATGACACCGGGCTGCTCTACTCCTCGGGCGCGCCCGAGGCCATCGACCGCGCGGTCGCCCGCGGCGAGGCCATGACGGCGGTGGTGACGGTGGCGGCGATCGGCCCCGTCGCCGTGGCCGTCGTGGCGCTCGCGCTGTGCGGACGCATGCTGGCCCTGCGCCGGGTGCGCACCGTGCGACTGATGCAGGCCCGGGGCGCCTCCACCGCACAGCTCGTCGCGCTGCTCGGGGGAGAGGGACTGGCCCTCGGTCTCGTCGGCGCTGTCCTCGGGGCGGGGGCGGCCCTCGTCCTGCCGGGGTGGGACGGGGCCCTCTCGCTGTTCGTCCCGCTGATCCTCGCCCTGGTTCCCGCGGTCGTCCTGCCGGCGAGCGCGCTCGCGGAGGCGCGGACGCACGCGCGGCGGGACCTCGGGGCGCCGGTCGGGGGACGACCGTGGGCGCGCCTCGCCGTCGAGGGCGTCGTCCTGCTCGCGACCGCGGCGCTCGTCGCGCTCCTGCTGACCCGTCGGACCGTCGCCGGGGCCGTGGATCCGCTGCTGATCGTCCTGCCCGTGCTGCTCGGCGCGAGCGGCAGCGTCCTCGCCCTCCGGGTCCTGCCTCCGCTGCTGGGCGTGATCGAGCGCCGGGGCGCACGCATGCCGGGGCTGATCGCCCTGCTCGGACCCGCGCGCGCCCGCCGGGACCCCTCCGTGCGCACGGCGCCGGTGCTGGCGGTGGTCGTGGGGATCGGAGTGGCCGTCTTCTCCGTCGTGTTCGCCGGGACCGTGAGCGCGGGCATCGCTCGCACCGCCCAGACGGCGACCGGGGCGGACCTGCGCATCTCCGCCGGCTACGTCCCGCCCGGCGAGGTCGAGCGCATCGCCGGCATCCCCGGGGTGGAACGGGTGGCCCCGCTCTACGCGGACCTCGCCGGCGAGCTCGACGCGGGAGCGCGGACGGTGCGGATCCGGCTCTACGTCGTCGACCGGCAGGAGCTCGCGGCGGTGCAGGACGGGCGCGCCGCCGCCCTCCCGCTGCCGCCCGCGCTGTCGGAGCCCGCGGACGGCGCCGTTCCGGTCGTGGCGTCCCGTGCTCTCCTGGACCTCGTCGGACAGGAGGTCGGCGACGTGCTCGAGGTGGGCGGAACGCCGACGCGGGTGGTCGGGGCGGCTCCCGATCTCGTGCCGTTCGGCTCCGCCACGCGCTGGATCATCGTGGACCGCGCGAACGCTGCGGATCTCGACGTGCGGCGCCCGGCGATCTCGCGGCTGTTCGCGTCGCTGGCGCCGGGGACGGACGCCGCCGCCGTCGATGCGGCCGTCCGCGACATCCTCGGGCCCGACATCGAGACCACGGCCCCGGGGCAGATCGTCGAGGAGCTGTCGGAGGATCCGGCCTATCGCCTCGTGGTGGCGGCGCTCGCCGCGGCCTGTGTCCTGGTGGCTCTGCTGCTCGGCATCACGGTCGCCGTGACGCTCGTGCTGGGGGCGGCGGGGAGGGGGCGCCTGCTCGCGCTGCTGCGGACGCTCGGCCATCGGCGCCGGGACGATCTCGCCGTGGTGGCGTGGGAGGTGGTGCCGGCGCTGGCCGTGGCCCTGCCGTTCGGGCTCGTCGCCGGCGCCGGGATGTCGTGGCTCGTCATCGGCGCGATCGACCTGCGCGGTTTCGTCGGCGGGGTGACGCAGCCGCCGCTGGATGTCGGGGGCGCGCTGCCGGCGGCGGTGATCGGCGGCTTCGTCCTCGTCGCGGCCGTCGCGATCGCCGTGGCGACGAGGATCGCCGGTCGCGTCGGCTCCGCCGAGGCGATCCGTTCCGGGGACGAGGAAGGATGAGGGCATGAGCGACGCGGACGTCTTCTGCGAGGGCCTGGTGCGGATCTTCACCGCTCAGGGAGTGGAGGTGCAGGCGCTGCAGGGACTGGACCTGCGGATGAACGCCGGCGAGATGGTGGCGCTCGTCGGGGCCTCCGGTTCCGGGAAGTCGACGCTGCTGGGGATCCTCGCGGGACTCGACACGCCGACGGCGGGTTCCGCGCGGGTCGCGGGGCACGACCTCGTGACGATGCGGGGACCGGAGCGGCGGGAGTACCGCCGCCGCAGCGTGGGCTTCGTCTGGCAGCAGTCCGAACGGAACCTGCTGCCGTACCTCACCGCACGCGAGAACATCGCCATGGCGCACGCCGTGGCGCGGGTCGTCCCGCGGGACGAGCGGACGGCCGCCGCGGACGAGCTCCTGGAGCTGCTGGAGGTGGCCGACGTCGCCGATGCGCGGCCGGCGCAGCTGTCCGGAGGCCAGCGGCAGCGCGCGGCGATCGCGGTGGCCCTGGCGAACCGCCCGCGGGTGCTCCTCGCCGACGAGCCCACGGGAGAGCTCGACGAGCACACGAGCGCCGAGGTGCTGGCGGCGATGGAGACGGTCAACCGCGAGCGGGGCGTGACCACCCTGATCGTCACACACGACGCGAGCGTCTCCGAGCACGTCGACCGAACGGTCCGGATCCGCGACGGGCGCACCTCGACGGAGACGCTGCGCAGCACGCGGACGGATCACGAGGGGCGGGCGGTGCGCGTGGCCGAGGAGTACGCCGTGCTCGACCGGGCGGGACGCATGCAGCTGCCGGCGGAGTTCGTCGCGGCGCTGTCCCTGCGCGAGCGGGTGCGGCTGGGACTGGAGCCCGATCACGTCCGGGTGGAGCCGGGGGAGCGTCCCGGCGGCCGGACCGAGGCGGAGGAGACGCGATGACCGCGGTGCTGCGAGCCGAGAGACTGTCCCGGGTGTATCCCGCGCCCGCGGGCGACATCGTCGCGGTCCGCGACGCGGATCTCGAGGTCGGCGAGGGCGAGCTCGTCGTCGTGACCGGCCGCTCCGGATCCGGCAAGACGACGCTGCTGACCATGCTCGGCGGCCTCGACACGCCGACGACGGGCCGGGTTCTCGTGGACGGCGTCGATCTCGCCGATGCCGCCGCCGACCTGCCGGCACTGCTCGGCTCCCGGATCGCGTCGATCTTCCAGACGGCGGGACTCCTGCCGATCCTGTCCGCCGCGGAGAACGTCGAGGTCCCGCTGCGGATCCGCCGTGTCGACGCCGCCGAACGGGAGCGTCGCGTCGCGGAGGCGCTCGCCGCCGTCGGCCTCGCCGAGCACGCCCGTCAACGCCCGGGCGAGCTCTCCGGGGGGCAGCAGCAGCGAGTCGGCATCGCGCGCGCCCTGGTGATGGATCCAGGGATCCTGCTCGCGGACGAGCCGACCGCGCAGCTGGACAGCGAGACGGGAGCCCAGATCATGGACCTCATCGCTGCGCTCGTGCACGACCGCGGGACCGCGGCGGTCGTCGCGACGCACGACCCGGCGATGCTCGCCAGGGCGGATCGCGTCCTGGAGCTGCACGACGGGGTCCTCCGGCCGCGCGGGCCCCGGCTGCGGCGCCGGCGCTCCTGATCGCGCCCGGGGCTCGAGCGGCTCCCAGCGGGTGCATCGGGTCGGCGCCTAGGCTCGAGCTCATGCGATCCGCGGTGTCCCGATTCCCCCGAGGGAGGCACTACGCGCTCACCTGGGGCATCCCCGACAACTACGGCGGGATGACCAGCGCGATGCTGCACCGCACCCGCGCCTTCGTGGCGCTGGGCGGCGTCTCGGTGGACGTGCTCACCCTCGACGACCGGCCGGACTACGCCGCGGTGGAGGAACGGCTGCGCGCCGCCGGCGAGCTCATCGACGGGATGCGTCTGCGCAACCTGTGGGACGAGCTGCGTGTGAAGCCGCCGTCGGCCCAGCGCGACCCGATCAGCCCCGCGGCCCCGCTGGAGCCGGTCGACGGCGACCGGGTCGTCCGCGACGGCGACGTCGTCCTGCTCCGAGAGCGCAAGGACGCGGACGGCCGTTTCGTCGCCGCCGATCGGTTCCGGAGGGACGGGACCCTTCTCGCGACCGACCGCTCCGTGGACGGCCGACGGGTCGTCATCGTGCACGGCGAGGACGGCGAGCCGCTCCGGCGGTGGGGATCGACCTGGAAGCTGTACCGCTGGTGGCTGGACCGGATGATCACGCGGATGCCCAGCTACCTGCTCGTGGACTCGAAGACCGCGGCGCGGTTCGTGGCGACCTATCGGCGCGACCACGTCGTCACGGTGCACATCGTCCACGGAGGTCACCGGCGTGGCGACGCCGCCGGTACCCTCCGCGCCTCCCGCGAGTACGCGCTGCGTCGGGCGGCGGACTTCGATCTCGTCGTCGTGCTGACCGCGCGCCAGCGGGCGGACCTCGTCGCCGACGGGCTCGCGGGCGGCGCTCGGGTCAGGGTGATCCCGAACGGCGTGCCGCTGGACGCGACCGCGCACACGCGACACGCGCGGGGTCAGGGCGTCGTCGTCGCCTCCCTGACGGGGCGCAAGCGCATCGAGCTGGCCGTCGAGGCCGCGGTGCGCGCCGGTCGTGAGCAGGACGGCATCCGCCTCGACGTGTACGGTGAGGGGCCGCGAGAGGAGGCGGTCCGCGCCCGCGTCCGCGCCGACGGCGCCGAGGAGAGGATCCGCCTCCATGGCTTCCTCCCGGACGCGCGGGCCCGATTCGCCGAGGCGGACTTCAGCCTGCTGACCTCCACCTCGGAGGGGCTCCCGCTCGTGCTCGCCGAGGCGATGGCGGCCGGCTGCCTTCCGATCGCGTACGACATCCGCTACGGCCCGGCAGACCTCATCAAGGACGGCGTGAACGGGTTCCTCGTCGAGGACGGCGACGTCGATGCGATGGCGGACAGGATCGTGCGCCTGAAGCGGCTTCCGGAGGCCAAGGTCGCCGCCATGCGGCGCAGGGCCCGTGACCGCGCCCTGGCGTTCTCGGACGAGGCGGTCACGCGCGCCTGGGCGCGGGAGCTGGGCGCGGCACGGGACGCCAAGCATCTCGCGGACGCCAAGGAGAAGGGCGCCCTCGTGCGCGCGCGTCGCGTCCTCGGCGTCGTGCGGCGCCGGCTGCGCGCTCTCCGCGCCGGCTGACCGCGCTCAGCCGGTCTCGGGCTGTGCGCGGCCGAGACGATCGCCGATCGCGGAGGCCCGGGCGCCGCACCAGGCGCCCACCGTGCGCGACAGGCGGTGCGACGGGCGTTCGACGAGCCGGTGGAACACCGGAGCCAGGAGGAGGCTGAGCGGGATGCCGAGGAGGCAGGCGAGCCACCAGCGGTCGGGGCCGAGCGCGTAGCCGAGCGTTCCGAGGATCGGCGCGTGGATCAGGTAGAGGCTGAACGAGACCCGGCCGAGCCACTGCGCCGGAGCCGTGTCGAGCACCCGTGCGGCGCGCGGCCAGACGATGGCGAGGACGACGATCAGGGCGGCTCCGACCGCGGACACACCCCACAGGATGTGGTCCGCGGAGCCGCCGCGCGTCGTGATCGGGCGCGCGAGCCAGCTCGCGATGAGCAAGGCACACGCCGCCGCGAACAGGACCGGGAGGAAGGGGCGCACGCGGGGCCGCGCGGCGAGAGCCCGCAGATCGTCCAGGTGCACGGCGATCACCGTGCCCAGGAGGAAGACGGGCAGGTACACGAGCACCTCGTTGCCCGTCAGCCGTCCGATCACGATCACCAGCGCAGCGCCCGCGGCCACGGCCGCGGAATGCCGGCGCGAGCGCAGCGCCACCCACACGAACACGGGCAGCAGCAGCGAGAAGAAGACCTCCCAGCGCAGGGACCACAGCACGTTGTCGATGTCGTAGGAGGGACGCATCAGCGACGCCTCGGACAGCAGGGCGCCGGGGGAGACGGACGAGGCCTGCGCATCGCGCATCCACGAGCCCTCGGGCATCTGTGAGCGATCCCGGGGAAGGAGCACGATGAGCGCCGCGGCGAACAGGAGCGCGGCGGCGACCGGGACGTAGAGGCGCAGCAGCCGCGCCGGGTAGTAGCGAGCCCAGTCGAAGCCGCCGCGGAGGGCGGGAAGGGCCACGACGATCCCGGACAGGACGAAGAAGATGAGCACGGACTCGGTCCCCGCCAGCAGCAGCTTGAGCGGGGTCTCGGTCAGCGCTGTCCAGGCCGCGGGGTCCAGCCACGGACGGGCGACGAGCGAGGCGTGGTACAGCAGGACCACCAGTGCGGCGACCCCTCGAAGGCCGTCGAGTCCGGTGATCCTGCCCTGCGTCGTCCTGCTGCTACCGCTCTGAGACATCCCGCTCCACGCTACGTCGCGCGCCTGGACGCGACCTGACCGGATGCTCGGCGCCGGATGTCCGAGGCCTCCGGCAGACTGTCCTGGTGACGGGAATGAGAGCATTCTGGGCGGCACTGCCCACCCCCGGTCGGTGGCTGCTGTCCACCGTCGCGATCCAGACCCTGGGGCGCGGCCTGACCCTCCCCTTCACGATCATCTACCTGCACGAGGTGCGGGGGTTCGACCTCGGGCTGTCGGGGGCGCTCATGAGCGTCATCGCGGTCACCGGGCTCGTCGTGACAGGTCCCGGGGGCACGCTCATCGACCGGTACGGCGCGCGGCGCGTGCTCCTCGTCGGACTCGTGGCGATGATCGCCGGGTGCGCGCTGCTCGCCTTCGCGACGCATCCCGTCGCCGCCGCGCTCGCGCTCGTGCTCATCGGCGTGAACTTCGGGGTCTCCTGGCCGGGATTCAACGCGCTGATCGCGTCGATCGTCGACGGCGAGGTGCGCCAGCAGTACTTCGGCGTGAACTTCGCCCTGGTGAACCTGGGCATCGGCGTCGGCGGGATCGTCGGCGGGTTCTTCGTCGACGTGCAGCGCCCGGAGACCTTCACCGCGATCTTCCTCGTCGACGCCGCCACGAGCCTCATCCCGATGGCGCTGCTGCTCGGCCCGCTCCGCCATGTGCGGACCGCGCACGGCCCCGAGGGAGAGGGGGCGGCGCCGGTGGAGGGGTACCGGCGGATCCTTCGCCGTCCGGCGGTGCTCTGGGTGACCCTCCTCACGTTCCTGTCGGTCTTCATCGGGTACGGGCAGATGGAGGCCGGGTTCCCGGCGTTCGCGCGTCAGGTCGCCGGGGTGTCGACGCAGGTGGTCGGGCTGTCGTTCGCCGTCAACACGGCGGTGATCGTCCTGCTGCAGTTCGCGGTCCTCCGGCTGATCCGCGGGCATCGGCGAACCCGGGTGATGCAGGTCATGGCGCTCACCTGGGCCGTGTCCTGGGTGCTGCTGGGCGCCTCGGGACTGCTTCCCGGATCGCTCGTCGCCGCCATCGGCGTGCTGGCGTACATGGGAGTGTTCGCGTTCGGCGAGACGATGCTCCAGCCCACGGTGCCCGCGGTCTACAACGACCTGGCCTCCGACCGCAACCGCGGGCGCTACAACGCGATCAACTCGGCGGCGTTCCAGGGCGGCGCGATCGCCGGGCCGGTCGCGGCGGGCGTGCTGCTCGGGCGCGGGTGGGATCTCGGCTTCGTGGCCGTGATGATCCTCGGATGCGCGGCGATCGCCGTCCTCGCGCTGGCGCTGGAACGGCGGCTGCCCGCCGAGGCGAACGGAGCGGTCGCGTCGCGCGGCACCGTAGCGGAGGAGACCGGGACCCGGTGACGGGCGGGGCGTCAGCCCAGCACGCCGACGCCCTCGCGCCGCTCGAAGACCAACTGGGTCTCGGTGGCCCGCACGACGTCGTGGACCGTGATGTGCTCGAGCACGATGTCCCGCAGCGCGGCGGCGTCGGAGACGGCCACGTGCACGAGGAAGTCGTCCGCGCCGGCGATGTGGAACACCTGGAGGACGCCGCTCGTGCGTTGGAGCGCGCGGAACAGGTCCTCCACCCCGGACTTGCTGTGGTTGGCGAGCCGCACCCGGATCACCGCCTGGACGGGGCGGCCGAGTCTCGTCATGTCCACGAGCACGGCGGTCCCCGTGATCACGCCGCGTTCCCGGAGCAGGCGGAGCCGATAGGCGCAGGTCGACTCGGCCATGCCGAGACCGGCGGCGAGCGCTTTCACCGTGGAGTCGGGGTGCTCGACGTAGGCGCCGAGCAGGCGCAGGTCGACGTCGTCCAGCGGGGCACGAGCCGAGGAAGAGGGGTGTTGTCCGTCGTGCAAGGCGCGAGCTCCTCCGGTCACCGGTATTGGTCGTTCTCCAAGATCATTCCGAATTCTTGCGGTGTGGACAAGGCATCTGGCCCTGACGTGCGTCAGCAATCAGGGTGGAGGGATGAGGAAGACGGATTCGCACTTCGACACCCGCGCCGTGCACGCCGGCCGTGACGACCTGACCGCCCTCGGCGTGCACGCGGTCCCCATCGACCTGTCGTCCACGAACCCGCTGCCCGACATCCTGCACGGCGGCGACTCGTACGAGTCGATGGCCAACGGCGGGCACCCGCTGCCGGAGGGCGGCAACGTCTACGCGCGACTGTGGAATCCCACGGTCGCACGGTTCGAGGAGGCACTGGCGGAGCTGGAGGGGGCGCAGGCCGCCGTCGCGTTCAGCTCGGGGATGGCCGCGATGACCGCGGCGATCCTCGCGCACACCACCGCTCGCGGCAAGAGCCACGTGGTGGCCGTCCGCCCGCTGTACGGAGGGACGGACCACCTGCTGGACTCCGGGCTGCTCGGCGCGGAGGTCACGTTCTGCGCCGAGGACGAGGTCTCGCACGCGCGGCGTCCGGACACCGGGCTGATCGTGCTGGAGAGCCCGGGCAACCCGACGCTGGACCTCGTGGACATCGCGGGCGTCGTCGCCCAGGCGGACGGGATACCGGTGCTCGTGGACAACACCTTCGCGACCCCGATGCTGCAGAACCCCGTCGCGCTCGGGGCGGCGATGTCGCTGCACAGCGCCACGAAGTACATCGGCGGTCACGGGGACGTCATCGCGGGCGTGATCGCGTGCTCCGAGGAGACCGCCGAGGCCCTGCGCCGCGTCCGTGCGATCACCGGCGCCCTGCTGCATCCGCTCGGCGCGTATCTGCTCCATCGCGGGCTCGCCACGCTGCCGATCCGCATGCGGACGCAGCAGGCCTCCGCCCAGCGCGTCGCCGACTGGCTGGCCGAGCGCCCCGAGGTCGCCGAGGTCCGCTACCCGGGGCGGGACGAGCGCCGTGGTCTCGTGGGGACCCAGATGCGCGGGCCGGGGGCGATGATCGCGATCCGGCTCCACGGCGGCTACGCCGCCGCCTCTGCGGTGACCGGAGCGGTCCGTCTCTTCACGCACGCGGTGTCCCTGGGCGGCGTGGACTCGCTGATCCAGCATCCGGCCGCCCTCACGCACCGCCCGGTCGCCCCCGAGGCTCGCCCGGGTGCCGATGTGCTGCGCCTGTCGATCGGGCTCGAGGACGTCGACGACCTCCTCGCGGATCTGGACTCGGCCCTGCGCCAGGCCACGGCGGCCAGCACCGGCGCGGGTGCCCCCGTCGGCGACCGCGAGGCCGGCGCGGAACGCGACGGCGCACGAGAAGGCCGGCAGGCGGTCCCGGTGCCGGCGTCGCAGTGAGGGCGGCGGCTGCGCGGCCGGACGGTCGCGCGCCTCGTGGAACGATGGAGGGATGACCTCTGCGAACCTCACCCGGGAAGAGACCGCCGCGCGATCCGCGGCCATCGGCCTCCAGCGCGTCCGCGTCGAGCTGGACCTGAGCGGAGCCCCGGATCCGTCCCGTTCCGGATTCCCGACGAACACGACGCTCGAGTTCGATGCGACGGCGCCGGAGACGTGGATCGACTTCATCGGCGAGGGAGTGAGCCGGGTGACGCTGAACGGCGTCGACCAGGAGGTGCGCTACGACGGCGCGCGGATCACGGTGTCGGGTCTGGCGCCGCACAACGTCGTGACCGTCGAGGCGACGGGCGCCTACAGCAGGTCCGGGGAGGGGCTCCACCGCTTCTCGGACCCGGTCGACGGTCACACCTACCTCTACACGCAGTACGAACCGGCCGACTCCCGGAGGGTGATGGCCTGCTTCGAGCAGCCGGACATGAAGGCCTCCTACACCTTCGTGGTCCGCGCCCCGGAGGGGTGGCAGGTGCTGTCGAACCAGAGCGCGGTCGGCACGTCGGCCGCCCGCGGGGTCCAGACGGTGGAGTTCGCACCGACGCTGCCCATCTCCAGCTACATCACGGCGGTCGCGGCCGGTCCTTACCACCGCATCGACGCGGCCTGGGATCACGGCGGGCAGTCCGTCGCCCTGGGCGTGCTGTGCCGTGCCTCGCTCGCGGAGCACCTCGACGCGGACGAGATCGTGACGATCACCCGCCAGGGCCTGGACTTCTTCACCGAGGCGTTCGGCTACGACTACCCGTGGGGGAAGTACGACCAGATCTTCGTCCCGGAGTACAACCTCGGGGCCATGGAGAACCCGGGGCTCGTGACGTTCACAGAGGCGTACGTGTTCCGCGGCGCCGCGACGCGCGCCCAGCATCAGGCGCGCGCGAACACGATCCTGCACGAGATGGCGCACATGTGGTTCGGCGACCTCGTCACCATGCGCTGGTGGGACGATCTCTGGCTGAAGGAGTCGTTCGCGGACTACATGGGCTCCCACGCGTCGGTGGCCGCGACCGCGTTCACCGACGCCTGGGTCGCTTTCGCGAACCGTCGGAAGGCCTGGGCCTACACGCAGGACCAGCTGCCGACGACGCATCCGGTCGTCGCGGACATCCCCGACCTGGAGGCGGCGAAGCTGAACTTCGACGGGATCACCTACGCCAAGGGCGCGGCGGTGCTCAAGCAGCTCGTCGCGTTCGTGGGCGAAGAGGCCTTCTTCGAGGGCGCCCGCCGGTACTTCGCCCGGCACGCGTTCGGCAACACGACGCTGGAGGACCTGCTCGTCGAGCTCGCCGACGCCTCCGGCCGGGATGTCAGGACGTGGTCGCAGGCGTGGCTGGAGACCACCGGCGTCACGACGCTGTGGCTGGAGCGCTCGTCGTCGGGATCGGCGGAGGTCGTGCAGTCGGCGCCCCGCCCGCACCGGCTGCAGATCGGTCTCTACGACCGGGTCGACGGCGCGCTGACCCTGCGGGAGCGCGTGCCCGCGGACATCGCGCAGGAGCGGACGCCGGTGGATCTGCCGGCCGCCGACCTGACCCTCCTGAACGACGGGGACCTGACCTACGCGAAGGTCCGCCTCGACGAGCGCTCCCTCGCCACCGTGGAGGAGGGTCTGTCGACCCTGGAGGACCCGCTGGCGCGGGCGCTGGTCTGGTCGGCGCTGTGGAACGCGACCCGTGACGGCGAGCTGCCCGTCGCGCGTTACCTGGGTATCGTGCGAGACCATGCTCCCCGGGAGAGCGACAGCGCGCTGCGAAACGGCGTGCTGCTCAACGTCGCCTTCGCGGTCGGTCATTACACACCGGAGGCCGGCCGGGCGGGTGCCCGGCGTGAGTGGCTGGAGACGTGCTGGGCGGCGCTCGGGGACGCCGACCCCAGCAGCGATGCGCAGCTGGCCTGGGCCCGGGCGTTCGCCTCGGCCGCGGCCGTCGACGATGCCCGTCACGCAGAGGTGCGCGCGCTCCTCGACGGGAAGGCGCCGGCGGGGCTTCCCCTCGATCCGGATCTCCGCTGGGAGCTCGTGGTCGCGCTCGCGGCGACCGGCCACGCGGACGAGTCGGCGGTCGCCGCCGAGCTGCGCCGCGACGATACAGCGAGCGGGCGTACCGCAGCGCTCGCCGCGCGCCGTTCCTTCCCGACGGCGGGCGTGCGTGCCGAGGCGTGGAAGGCGGCGTGGACGGATCAGAGTCTCAGCAACGACCACCTCGACGCCACGATCCGCGGCGTGCGGGCGGGCGCGCGCCGGGATCTGATCGAGGCGCACGACGCCGACTACTTCGCGCGGATCCGCGACGCGTGGGAGCAGCGGAGCATCGAGATCGCCCAGCGGCTGGTGATCGGGCTGTTTCCCGCGGCGGCGTCGACGGAGGCCGTCGACGCCTGGCTCGCGGCCAACGCCGATGCTCCGGCGGCGCTGCGGCGGATCGTGGTCGAGCAGCGCGACCACCTGGCCCGCGACCTCCGCGTTCGCGCCGCCCAGTAACGGCCCCGAGCCCCACCGGAGCCCCCGGCGTCGAAACCCCCTCGCCGCGCCGAGACCCCCTCTGAAATCCGTGTTTCAGAGGGGGTGCGGGCGGGCAGAGGGGGTGTCGACGCTCCGGTCGACGCTCATCCCCATGACGGTCCGGACGATCCACGGGTGTGCGTGGTCGTCGGCGATGTGCGTCATCCCGAGCTTCTCCGCGACCCGACGGGACGCGGCGTTCTCGGGATGGATGATGGCCGTCAGCAGCGTGGGCGCGAAGTGCAGGCGGACGAGGTCCACGCACGCCTGCGCGGCCTCGGTGGCGTACCCCACGCCCTGGAGCTCCGGGCGCACGTGGTAGCCCACTTCGCGCACCCGGATGCCGTTGTAGGTCTGCCAGGTGATGCCGCAGTCGCCGACGAAGTCGCCGTCGAGGGTCTCCACGACCCAGAGCCCGTGCCCGTCCTCGTCGTAGCGGCGCTGCTGGTTCGCGATCCACGCCGCGCTCTCGGCACGGGTCCGCGGCGCGGGATAGTACGCCATGACCTCCGGGTCGCCGAGCAGCCGGGCGATGTCGTCGAGGTCCGAGGGGCCCATCGGGCGGAAGCGGAGCCGTGCGGTCGGCGCGGGCAGGAACGGGGGAGGAGCGACGGAGGGGGAGCGCGGCGGCTCAGTCATCGAGCGCGTCGCCGGGCTCCAGGGCGAGGAACTCGCCGCCGCCCTGCTCCGTCGCCCACTGCAGACGTTGACGGTGCATGTTCTTGCCGATGACGGACAGCGTCATGTCGTGGGTGCCGAAGGCGCGCCGCGGCTTCACGGCGAGCACGAAGTCGATCGCGTCGCTCACGCGCAGCCAGGGGGCGCCGAGCGGAGCGGCCAGGATCCCGACCTCGACCCCCTCCGGGACGGCGTAGGAGTCGCCGGGGTAGTAGAACTCGTCGTTCACCAGCACCCCGACGTTCTCGACGAGCGGGATCGAGGAGTGGATGACCTCGTGCGTCCCGCCGAAGAAGCGGAGCGTGAACGACCCGACGGCGACCGTGTCCCCGGGCTCGACCTCGTTGACCGGAATCGGGTCGATCGACCGAGCGACGGCGGCGGGGGCGTAGACCGGCGTTCCCGGGGCGTCGCGGAGGATCCGCTCGAGCTGCGCCGGATCGACGTGGTCCGGGTGCTCGTGGGTGATGACGACCGCGACGAGGTGATCGAGATCGGCCAGGGGGAGGGTGAACATCCCGGGGTCGAGGATCAGGGTCTCGCCGTGGTCGTCGATCCGGACGGTGGCGTGTTCGTGCTTGGTGACGCGCATGGGACGAGTCAACTCCCCTCCGGCGCCGGAGGCAAACGACCGTTCGACACTCCCGGGATCCGCGATCGCCCGCCGTCGATTTTGCGAGCGCACAGCGTCATGTCATACTTGAACGGTTGTCGCGAGACGGAAAGCCTCGCGGAAACGGCCCCATCGTATAGCGGCCTAGTACGCCGCCCTCTCACGGCGGTAACGCGGGTTCGAATCCCGCTGGGGTCACCGAAGAGCGAAGGCCCCCGGCATTGCCGGGGGCCTTCGTCGTTCCCCGCCCCGAGCTGACCGGTGCGGGGCGGGGAAGCTCGGGACGGAACCGGCGGATCATCCTCGGCGCCCCATGTCCTCGGCGGTGAGGCGGATGCCCTCCGTCGAGCTCGCCGACCTCGCGAGCTCCATGAGGTACTGCCGATTCAGCGTCGGCGGTTCGGACCCGTCGAAGTCGAACCGCAGTGCGATGGCGGGGTGGATCCAGATCGAACTGCGTCCGGTCGGCTCGTCGTCGCAGTGCGGCCAGGAGACGGTGAAGCTCTCACCACGGCGCAGCTTCGTCGTCATCACGAGAGTGAGGTGGGCGAGAGTCCGGTCCTCGACGTGGATCGGGGAGGAGGTCCCGCCATAGTGAATGCGTCCCACGCCGTCCTACACCTGTCCGCGGGACTCATCCGCGGGAGCCGGGAGCTCGGGCTCGCGCACGCGGCGACGGTCCGGTCGGAAGCCGTGTTCGACGCCCCACAGCACTGCCTCGGTACGCGAGCGCGCACCGATGCGACGGTACGCGGACCGGATGAAGGTCTTCACGGAGTTGATCGAGAGGCGGGTGCGCTCGGCGATGTCGGTGTTGGAGAAGCCCTGCGTGATGAGCGCGAGGATCTCGGACTCGCGAGCGGTGAGGCCCTCCTCCCGGCCGGGCCAGTCCCCGCCCGTGGGAGCGGGTGCGCTCCGTCCGTCGACCCAGACCTGCGATCGCCCCGCATGGATCTCCCGCAACGCGGTGACGAGCTGTGCCGCGGTGACGCCCTTGGAGACGTAGCCTCCCGCGCCGTTGGTGATGGCGGCGCGGATCACGGACTCGTCGAGGACCCACGAGTACACCACCACGCGGCCGACTCGCGGGTTCGCGGACAGCTCGTGGACGTCCTCGCGGTCACCCTGCGTGGATGCGAACGTGTCGTACAGGGCGATGTCGACGTCGTCCGCCACGGGTGTGTTCAGATCCAGCTCGACGACCTGGATCACGTCCTGATAGGCGCGCATCATCCCGGCGAGACCGTGCGCGACCACCTCGTAGTCGTTCACCAGGGCGACGCGGAGCGCGGTCGCATCCGGATCGGCCGACGGTTCGTCCGAGCGGCGCGAGGGACCCTCTGGTGACATGATCCCCACGGTACGGGGGAGCGGGCTGCCTGTCTTCACCCCTAGGGGTGAAGACGCTCTCGGCACGCGCCGCTAGCGGCGTACGGGGTGCCGCTCGCTCCACGCGACGCGGATCTCGCGCTCGGCGAATCGCCATCCCTGCGCTGTCCGGCGGAAGCGATCGTGGTAGCGGAGGAGCAGCGTGAGGTCGACATGCCCGTCCTCGTTCGACAGGAGATGGTGCGCGGTGCAGGAGGTCTCCCCGGTCGCCTCGTCGCCGAGGAGGACGGAGCGGTGGTTCCCGAGGAAGTGGAAGGTCTCGACGAAGCGGTCCAAGCGCGCAATGGCGGTGGCGATCTCGGCCCGTCCCGCGTGGGTCCCATCCGGAGCGTGCAGGACGCCGTCCGGGAGGAACAGGGCGGCGAGCTCCGCGCCCGCCCGGTCGTCCGCGCAGCGCGCGTAGCTCTCGACGAGATCGCGCAGCGAGAGCCGGTCCTCGACGTCGGTGATCCTCATCCGCGCACTCTATCGAGCGCTTGGTCGGTGCTCAACAGCGGTCCCCGCGGCCTCGGCGCGGCTCCCCTCCCGCAGCGCGATGGCCCGCAGCGCGGGGGTGCGCAGCGGGAGGACCATGATCAGCGCGAGTGACGCACCGTAGAGGGCGAACGGCATCCAGAGGGGGAGGGCGGACGCGAGAGCGCCGAAGCCGGCCATCGCGACGGGCATGAGGACGTCGTCGCCGAGTCGGGTCACCGACGACATGCGACCGAGATAGTCCGGCGCCACGGTCGCCGCGAACGTCGCGCCCAGCAGGACGGACGCGTACCCCGCGGTGAGTCCGATCACGAGACACGCCGCGCCGATCGCGACCGGGGAGCCGATCCCAAGGACCGCGATCGCCGCCCCCTGCGCGATGAGGGCGCGGAACGCGGCGACCGCCTCGCGGCGGGGACGGAATCGCACCACGGCGAGCGCACCGGCCAGCGCACCGCCGCCGACGAGCGCCTCGAAGAGCCCCACGGCTCCGGCGCCCCAGCCGTGGGCATGCGCCTGGAGGGCGAGGCCGATGGCGAGGGCGGGGCCGACGGCGAGGTTGAGCCCGGACAACGACAGGACGAGCGTGCGCGTGGCGGGCTCGCGCCGGAGATGGCCGAAGCCGCGGGCGACCCCGCGCAGCACCGACTCTCCGTCCGAGGACCGCGGCAGCGCGAAGCGCGCACGCAGCCAGAGGGTGAGGAAGGCGATCACGACGGTGAACGTCACCGCGTCGATCGCTGCGCTTCCGCCGATCCCGAACAGGGCGACGAGGAGGCCCCCGACGGCGGCGCCGGCCATCGTTCCCAGACGGCCCAGTGTCTGGCTGAGCGCCGAATAGGCGGGCAGGTCGGCGGTCCGGACGAGCCGGCGCGGCATGGTCCCCGCCGCGGGCTCGTAGAAGGCGTCGCAGATCCCGAACGCCACCGTCGCGAGGAGGAGCAGCCCGACCGTCGGCGCGGAGGACAACGCCCAGAGCGCGGCTCCGACCAGCACGGCCACGCGGATCCCGTTGAACAGCAGCATCATCCGCCGGGCGTCCGTCCGGTCCGCGACGGCCCCGCCCAGGATGAGGATCACGGCGCGCGGCACCGTTCCGGCGGCGACGACGAGCCCGGCGATGGCCGGTGAGGCGATCTGCACGGCCGTCCAGGCCACCGCGATGGTCCACACGGCGTCACCGGCGTCGGAGAGCGCTTTGACGACCAGCCACGACTGGACCATGCGGTCCCTTCGGAAGGGCGGCGGCTCGCGCAGAAGGCGCGGCTGGGGTGCGGTTGTCATCTCAGCCCTCCGTGGGGAATCCGTGTGCGAAGAAGAAGACCGGGATGCGCTCCCTGCCGTCTCCTCGGTCGATGTCGTGTGCCCAGTCGCGGACCACGGCGTTGATGCGGTCTCCGAGGTCCGCCAGTTCGCCCGGGGTCGCCCATGCGAGGGTGTCCGTGCTGAAGGCGTCGTAGCCGGGGGTCTCGGCCGACGGTCGTCGCCGAGCGCGCTGCAGTCGCTCGATCTGCGCGCGGATGTTCTGCCGTTCGGCCTCTCGGGCCAGGAGCGCGTCGGCGGGGGAGTCGGCGAAATCGTCGGCGGACCAGGTGAAGCCGCGTCGGGCCAGGCGCCACCAGCTGGCACGCCGGTCGCCGTCGGGCGCCTCTGCGCGCTCCACGACCCCGGCGCGCTCCAGCATCCTCAGGTGGTGGCTGATGCTGCCGACCTGTGCGTCGAGGCGCCGTGCGAGCACGGTGACCTGCGCTGTGTCGTGGAGCACGAGGTGGTCGACGATGCGTCGCCGGAGCGGGTGGTGCACGGCGGTGATGACGGAGATCTGTTCCACGCCGACCACGGTAGGGCGGGGATCCGAATTCAACAAGAGTTCTTGTATACCCCGGAAAATCAGGGAACAGGCGCGTTCTCACGCACGCGTTCAGGATCCGGGGAGATCGATCAGGAACCGAGAAGTGACGCCGGTACGGATCCGCGTAGCCTCGGATCCGTACCGGGCGGGAGCGCCCGGGCCACGGACACGATGATGACGGAGGAGACATGGCCAAGGACGAGGCTTCTGCGGGGCTGAGCAAGGAGGAGCGCGAGGCGGTCAAGCAGCGCGCGAAGGAGCTGCGCGAGCAGGAGAAGGCGGGGAAGAACCGTGCCGCGGGCGAGAAGGCGGTGAAGGAGGCCATCGACGCCCTGGAGCCCGAGGACAGGGTGCTCGGCGAGGGTCTGTACCGGGTGGTCTCCGCCGTGGCGCCCGATCTCGTGCCGAAGACCTATTACGGGATGCCCGGGTTCGCCAACGGCGAGGGCAAGATCGTCGTATTCCTCTCGCCCGCGAAGAAGTTCAACACCCGCTACGCGACGATCGGGTTCGAGGATCGCGCGGCGCTCGACGACGGCGACATGTGGCCGGTCGGGTTCGCGGTGCGCTCGTGGACGCCGGAGGTCGAGGAGCGGGTCACGGACCTGGTCCGCCGCGCCGTGAGCTGACCGCACGACGACGCCCGCCGATCGGGGACCGGCGGGCGTCGCTTCGGATCAGGCGCGGTCGACCGTCTCCGCGCGGGCCGGGCGACGGCGCCGGCGGAGGCGGATCACTCCCCAGACGACGAGGGCGGCGGCTCCGGCGATCACCAGCCACGGCAGCAGGAACCCGAGGGCGACCACGAGGCCGTTGAGGGTGGCGATGAGTCCGGTCCAGCCCGCGGCGAGTCCGTCCCCGAATCCGGCCGGGTCCGCCTTCACGGGGTCCGCCGTCCGGGTGAGCGAGACGGACAGCGTGGACATGTCGACCTGCGTCTCGAGATCCTTGAGCTGCTGCTCGTATCCCTCCAGCTGCGCCTGGCGGTCGGTGAGAGCCGTCTCGGCGGCCAGCAGGTCGGCGACGGAGCCCGCCTGCGCCATGAGCTCGGTGAGCCGCTGCACGGACGCCTTCGAGGACTCGATCCGGGCCCGCAGGTCCACGGCGACGGCGGTCATGTCGCTCTGGCCGACGGACGTGGCGGTCACCTCGCCGAGGGACCCCAGCTCGTCCATCAGGACGGAGAGGTCCGCGGCGGGCACGCGCACGGTGAGCCAGCCGTAGTCGTCGCCGCGGGGAAGGGCCGGTTCGCTCGTCGCCGCCCGGTCGCCGTCGGCGGCCGGGTCGCCGCCCGCGCCGATGTCCTGGCTCTCGATGAACCCGCCGTGCTTCTCGGCGAGGGTCGTGAGGGTCTCGGCGGCCGCGCGGATGTCGTCCACCCGGACCGTGGCGGATCCCGTCTGGATGATCTCGCGCTCGGCGGGCGCACCGGGATCCGCGCCCTTGACGGCCGAGCCGGCGTCGCTCTGTGCTTCGGTGTCATAGGTGACCCCGCCGCCGGCGCTCTCCGGCGCGGGCGCGCCGCCAGAGTCCTCGGCCACCGAGGTCGCGAACGAGCCCGACGCGCCGCCGAGACCGTTCACGACGGCCGGGGTGACCATCACGCCGACCACGAAGGCCGCAGCGATCCCCCCGGCGGTGAACCAGCCCCGGCGACGGCGGGAGCGGGAGCGTTCGGCCTTCTTCCGGTCCGCGGTCCGCTCGTCGGCGATCCGCTCGAACACCGCCTCCTCGATGCGCGCGACGCTGTCGTCCGGGAGGTCGGGAAGGGTGATGTCGGGGGTCTGGGCGTTCATGCGGGTTCCGTTCCGGTCACGGCTCCGCGCAGGCGGGTGCGCACGCGGGAGAGACGGTTGCGGACGACGGCGTGGCCGACCCCGAGCTCGTCGGCGGCGGCCTGGTAGGCATAGCCCTCGGCGGCGCAGAGGCGGAAGATCTCGCGGTCGAGCTCGCTCATCCCCGCGAGCTCGCGGGTGATCCGATCCGCCAGCTCGGCGCTGATGACCTGCTGCTCCACGTCCACGGTCGCGGGCAGGGTCTCGTCCAGGCCCTCCTGCGTCCGGGACTCGTCTCGGATCCGCCGGCGCAGACGGTTGGCCGCCTGGAACCGGCAGATCGTGGCGAGCCAGGGCAGCACGGAGTCGCCCGCGAGAACGAGTCCCGGGAGCTTGCGCCACGCGACGACGAACGTCTCCTGGACCACGTCCTCGGCATCCGCCGGGGATCCGAGGATGCCGTGGGCGATCCAGTACACCGGCCGCACGTAGGCGCGATACAGCGCGCGGAACGCGTGCTCGCTACCTTCGGCCGCTCGCGCGACCAGTGCCTGGTCGTCCGTCGCCTCTGTCATTCCCGCTCCGTTCGGTGTCTCTCACCGGGAAGTGTCGCGTGTGCGGGAATCGTCTCAGATCCGGATCGGGACCGGTGCGGATCGGTGCCGGATCGTGTCCGGCTCAGTGCCCGGTGGGGGCGGCGGGCTTGGCAGCGGTGTGGGACGACATCCGGTCGATCCAGGCGAGCGCGAGCGCGGAGACGATGAACACCATGTGGATGACGACCTGCCACAGGACGCCGGTCGGTGTGTAGTCGCCGATCTCGGTCCGCGTGCCGTCGGCGTCCATGTTCCCGACCGCGATGAACGTCTTCAGCAGGTGGATCGACGAGATGCCGATGATCGCCATCGCGAGCTTGACCTTCAGCACGTTCGCGTTGACGTGGGAGAGCCACTCGGGCTGGTCCGGGTGGCCGTCCACGTGGATCCGCGAGACGAAGGTCTCGTAGCCGCCGATGATGACCATGATGAGCAGGTTCGCGATCATGACCACGTCGATGAGGCCGAGGACCGAGAGCATGATCGTCGCCTCGTTGATGTGGGTGATGTCGCCGAACACGTCCTCGACGATGAGATGCCAGAGCTCGACCATGAACACGATGACGTAGACGAGTTGCGCGATGATGAGCCCGATGTACAGCGGAGCCTGCAGCCAGCGGCTCACGAAGATCAGGGAGGCGATGGACCGGGCCCACGGATTCCGCGCCTGCGTCTCCAGGGGGTCGGTGCCGTGCTCGACGTTCTGAGGGCGCGCGTTCGGATTCACGCCGACCATTTCACCACGAGCGACGGCCGGTGCACGACGCTCGGTCCGGTACGATGTTCAGGCGAGAGGGAGTATCCCGCTTCCGCGCGGTCGTCATCACGAGCATCGTCATCGCTGCTCCGGGCGCGCGACGCACTTCGGTGCGGGGGAGAGACTTTCGGCTCTTGACCGACCCTTTCGAAAGGTGCATCGCGCCCGTGGACATCCCTGTCTGGTTCGAGGTCACGTCGCTGATCGTGCTGACGCTGATCCTCGTCGGAGACCTGCTGCTCATCCTGAAGCGGCCCCACATCCCCTCCACGAAGGAATCGGCCCTCTGGGTCACCTTCTACGTCACCCTCGCGCTGATCTTCGCCGGGCTCCTGTTCCTGATGGGGGACACCAAGGACTCGGTCGACTTCCTCACCGGGTGGGCGATGGAGTACAGCCTCTCCATCGACAACCTGTTCGTCTTCGTGCTGATCATGACGCAGTTCTCGGTGCCTCGGCGGTACCAGCAGGAGGTGCTGATGGTGGGGATCATCATCGCCCTGGTGCTGCGGGCGATCTTCATCCTCATCGTCGGCGCGGCGGTCGAGCACCTGAGCCCGATCTTCTATCTCTTCGGGGCGTTCCTCATCTTCACGGCCATCCGCCAGGCGATGCCGGAGAAGCACGAGGACGACGAGCAGACGGAGAACTTCATCATCCGGATGCTCCGCCGCGGGATCGACATCAGCGACAACTACGACGGGGCCAAGCTCCGCACGGTCGTGGACGGCAAGAAGATGTTCACCCCGATGCTGATCGTGTTCGTCTCGATCGGCGTGACCGATCTGATGTTCGCGGTCGACTCGATCCCCGCGATCTACGGCGTCACGCAGAACCCGTTCCTCGTCTTCACGGCGAACCTGTTCGCGCTGATGGGCCTTCGCCAGCTCTACTTCCTGCTCGGCGACCTGCTGGAGAAGCTGCGCTACCTGCACTACGGCGTCGCGTTCATCCTGGGCTTCATCGGCGTCAAGCTGATCCTGCACGCCATGAACCACAACGAGCTGCCGTTCATCAACGGCGGCCACCCGATCGAGTGGGCGCCGGACATCAACAACTGGGTCTCCCTCGGCGTGATCTTCGCCTCCATGGCCGTGGCGACCGTGGCGAGCCTCATCGCGTCCTCGCGTGACAAGAAGCAGGAGAAGCGGGACCTCGCCGTCACGGAGTGACGCCCGCGGTCCGAGGCGCCTGCGTGCCGGCACCCCGTGCCCACGCGGGCGCCTCGCCGTCTCTCTGTACTTCTCCTCGCCTCAGGAGTACGTTTTGCACACCAGATCGGTGAGCAAGAGGACAATGATGACGGTGAGTCGGCGGATTCTGATCGGCGCTGGTTGTGCCGTGGCCGCACTCGCCGGCGCCGCCGGCGGAACGGTGCTCGCCGCCAACGGAGCGACATCGGAATCCCGCGACATTTCGGAGACCCGCCCGGCGCCGTCCTACGCGGTGAACGCGCACGGTGAGACCTTCGGGTCAGCGGCGGACGCCTCGAACCGGGAACAGGAGCCGGATCTGATCCGGGCGTACGCGACCAACGGCAGGCTCGGATACGTCCGCAGGACGGAGTTGGAGGTCGCGGACGGCACGACGGCCGCTCTGTCCTTCACCTCGCCGGAGCAGGCGCTGGCGTGGCAGCAGGAACGGGGAGGACGGTCTTTCCCGGTCCCTGTCTACGCCGAGGACGGGACGACCGTCGTCGGGGAGTTCTTGGTTCTTCCCGGCGAGGTATCGAATGTCGTTCCCTGACGGCAGCGGGGCGGCGGGTGGAGGTGGCAGGCGGGACCTCGCCGTCACGGAGTGACGCCCGCGGTCCGAGGCGCCTGCGTGCCGGTGTAAACTGACCGGCATGCAGGCGCCGGCGCTTCTCCTTAGCAGCCGCGACGAGACCTCGATCAGCTAGGCCATCCTCGTCGCGGAGTCCGCTCTGGCCATACGCCGACAACAGGAGACAGCGACACATGACCAACGACGCGACGACCGCGCCGACGCGCCCCCGTACCCTGGCTGAGAAGGTCTGGGACGACCACCTCGTGGTCAAGGGCGAGAACGGCGAGCCGGACCTCATCTACATCGACCTGCACCTGGTGCACGAGGTCACGAGCCCGCAGGCCTTCGACGGGCTGCGCACGGAGGGGCGGCCGCTCCGGCGCCTCGACCTCACGATCGCGACCGAGGATCACAACACCCCGACCTTGGCGATCGACAAGCCCATCGCCGACCTCACCAGCCGCACGCAGATCGAGACCCTGCGCCGCAACGCCGAGGAGTTCGGCGTGCGCCTGCACTCGCTGGGCGATGCCGAGCAGGGCATCGTGCACGTCGTCGGGCCGCAGCTCGGCCTGACGATGCCCGGCATCACCGTCGTCTGCGGCGACTCGCACACTTCGACGCACGGCGCGTTCGGCGCCATGGCGTTCGGGATCGGCACCAGCGAGGTCGAGCACGTCATGGCGACCCAGACCCTGCCGCTGAAGCCGTTCAAGACGATGGCGATCAACGTCGAGGGGACGCTGCGCCCCGGGGTCACGGCGAAGGACATCATCCTCGCCGTGATCGCCAAGATCGGCACCGGCGGCGGGCAGGGCTACGTCCTGGAGTACCGGGGCAGCGCCATCCGCGCGCTGTCCATGGAAGGCCGCATGACGATCTGCAACATGTCGATCGAGGCGGGTGCCCGCGCCGGCATGGTGGCTCCGGACGAGACGACCTTCGCGTACGTGAAGGGCAAGCCGCATGCCCCGCAGGGGCAGGACTGGGACGACGCCGTCGCCTATTGGCGGACGCTCCCGACGGACGAGGGCGCCGAGTTCGACGCGGAGGTCTTCATCGACGCGGACGCGCTGGAGCCGTTCGTGACCTGGGGGACCAACCCGGGCCAGGGCAGCTCCCTGTCCTCGTCCGTCCCGGATCCGTCCGCGATCGAGGACCCGAACGAGCGCGCCGCCGCCGAGCGGGCCCTGGAGTACATGGACCTGGCGCCCGGGACGCCGCTGAAGGACGTGAAGGTCGACGCGGTCTTCATGGGTTCCTGCACGAACAGCCGGATCGAGGACCTGCGGGCCTTCGCGTCCATCATCAAGGGCAAGCAGAAGGCCGAGGGCGTCCGGGTGATGGTCGTCCCGGGCTCGGCCCGCGTCCGCCTGGAGGCCGAGGCCGAAGGGATCGACAAGATCGTCGAGGAGTTCGGCGGCGAATGGCGGTTCGCCGGCTGCTCGATGTGCCTGGGCATGAACCCCGATCAGCTCGCCCCGGGCGAGCGCTGCGCCTCCACCTCCAACCGCAACTTCGAGGGCAGGCAGGGCAAGGGCGGGCGCACGCACCTCGTGTCGCCGCTCGTCGCCGCCGCCACCGCGGTGCGCGGCACCCTGTCCAGCCCGAGCGACCTGGTCGAGCAGGAGGCCTGAATCATGGAGAAGTTCACCACGCACACCGGCGTCGCCGCTCCGCTGAAGCGCTCCAACGTCGATACCGACCAGATCATCCCGGCCGTGTTCCTCAAGCGCGTCACCAAGACCGGCTTCGACGACGCCCTGTTCCACGCCTGGCGGCAGGATCCGGAGTTCGTCCTCAACCAGGAGCCGTTCGCGAAGGCGTCCGTCCTCGTCGCGGGGCCCGACTTCGGCACCGGCTCCAGTCGTGAGCACGCGGTCTGGGCGCTGCGCGACTACGGCTTCAAGGTCGTCCTGAGCCCCCGGTTCGCCGACATCTTCCGGGGCAACTCGGGCAAGCAGGGCCTTCTGGCCGCGACCGTCGACGAGGCCGACATCGAGCGGATCTGGGCGCTGATCGACGAGGAGCCCGGTCGCGAGATCACGGTCGACCTCGTCGAGCGCACCGCCGTGATCGGCGACTTCCAGGCCTCCATCGGCATCGACGATTACACTAGATGGCGGCTCCTCGAAGGGCTCGATGACATCGGGCTCACCCTGCGCAACGAAGACAAGATCGCGCAGTTCGAGGCCCGCCGCGAGTCGTGGCGGCCACGGACCCTGCCCGTTCGCTGAGCGGGGAGCGTGGGCCGGGGGCACCTCCGCCCCGGCGGCTCCGGCCGCGCTCCGCGTGAAGAAGAAGAGGCCCAGGGAAT
This sequence comes from Microbacterium resistens, assembly GCF_021172025.1. Taxonomy (NCBI): domain Bacteria; kingdom Bacillati; phylum Actinomycetota; class Actinomycetes; order Micrococcales; family Microbacteriaceae; genus Microbacterium; species Microbacterium resistens. The sequence continues at coordinate 1,243,737 of NZ_CP082781.1, read as the reverse complement.
GACGACACCGCTGCACGACACCACCTCCGTCGGTTCGGTACCCTCGCTCACCGGTGACGTGCTGGCGATCCGCGGCGGGCGACCCCTGCGCGGTCGCGTGGACGTCAAGGGCGCGAAGAACCTGGCCACCAAGGCCATGGTCGCGACGCTCCTCGGCGAGACCCCCAGCACGCTGCGCGATGTGCCGGACCTCAGCGACGTGGCGGTCGTCCGCTCGCTGCTGGAGGTGCACGGCGTCCGCGTGGCGGTCGGGGACGAGCCGGGCTCGCTGACGTTCGACCCGAGCGGGGTCGAGTCGGCGCATATGGAGGAGATCGACGCCCACGCCGGGGCGTCGCGCATCCCGATCCTGTTCTGCGGCCCGCTGCTGCACCGTCTCGGCCAGGCGTTCATCCCCGACCTCGGCGGCTGCCGCATCGGCGACCGGCCGATCGACTTCCACCTCGACGCGCTGCGCAAGTTCGGCGCGGTCGTGGAGAAGCTGCCGAGCGGCATCCGCCTGTCCGCGCCGCACGGTCTGCGCGGCGCGAACATCCACCTGCCGTACCCGAGCGTCGGCGCCACGGAGCAGGTGCTGCTGACGGCGGTGCGCGCCGAGGGCACGACCGAGCTGCGCAACGCCGCCATCGAGCCGGAGATCATGGACCTGATCGCCGTGCTGCAGAAGATGGGCGCGATCATCTCCTACGAGCCCAACCGCGTCATCCTCATCGAGGGCGTGCCCACGCTCCGCGGCTACGACCACCGCTCCATCTTCGACCGCAACGAGGCCGCGTCCTGGGCGTCCGCGGCCCTCGCGACCGACGGCGAGATCTTCGTCGGCGGCGCCCGTCAGCAGGAGATGCTCACGTTCCTCAACGTGTTCCGCAAGGCCGGCGGCTGGTTCGACGTCCAGGAGGACGGCATCCTCTTCCGCCGCGAGGGCGAGCTGCGCCCCGTCGTCGTGGAGACCGACGTGCACCCCGGGTTCATGACGGACTGGCAGCAGCCGCTCGTCGTCGCGCTGACCCAGGCGCACGGCCGCTCCATCGTGCACGAGACGGTGTACGAGAACCGCATGGGCTTCACCGACGCGCTGGTCAAGATGGGCGCCGACATCGTCGTGCACCCCCACGGGCTGCAGGACGGGCCGCGCCGGGTGGCGCGCCGTGCCCTGGAGCAGGCGGCGGTCATCACCGGGCCGACGCCGCTGCACGGCGCCGACATCGTCGTCCCGGACCTCCGCGGCGGGTACAGCCACGTGATCGCCGCGCTGACGGCATCGGGCGAGTCCTCCGTGTCGGGGGTGGACATCCTCAGCCGCGGCTACGAGAAGTTCATCAGCAAGCTGGACGCCCTGGGGGCCGACTTCGACGTCGTCGGCTGAGCGGAGGGCCTCGAAGGACATGGGCAGAGCCTCTCGGGAGAAGACCCGCCCCAGCCTGTTCTGGCTGCTGGCGGTGTTCGTCGTCCCCTTCGTGTCGTTCGCGGCGAAGCTGGAGTTCCGCGGGCGCGACAAGCTGCCCAAGGACGGCGCGTTCGTCCTCGCTCCGAACCACTACTCGGAGTTCGATCCGCTGATCGTCGCCGTCGCGGTGTGGCGGCTCGGTCGCGCGCCGCGGTTCATGGCGAAGGAGAGCCTGTTCCGCGTCCCGGTCCTCGGCTGGGCCCTGCGGAAGACGGGCATGATCCCGGTGGCGCGGAGCTCGTCCGCGTCCGCCGCCAAGCTGACCCTGAAGCAGTCCGCCGAGCTCGTGGAGCACGGGCGCGGCGTGATCGTCTACCCCGAGGGCACGCTTACCCGCGATCCGGACCTCTGGCCGATGCGCGGCAAGTCCGGTGCGGTGCGCCTGGCGCTCGCGGGCGACATCCCGCTGATCCCGATGGTGCAGTGGGGGACCCAGGAGATCATGGGCCGCTACGCCAAGGGGCTGAGCCTGTGGCCGCCGCGCAAGCGCGTGCAGGTGGTCGTCGGAGATCCGGTGGACCTGTCCGACCTGCGCGAGCGCGCGGGGGAGCGCGGCACGCTCACCGAGGCCACCGACCGTCTGATGACGGCCATCACGGCGCTCCTCGAAGAGGTCCGCGGCGAGAAGGCTCCTGCGCAGCGCTGGAACCCGTCCGAGCACGGTCAGAGGGAGACAGGTCGCCTTGACTCGTAAGCAGACGCCCGCGCCCGTGGCCGGGCCGCGTGTGACCGTCATCGGCGCGGGGAGCTGGGGGACCACCTTCGGCAAGATCCTCGCCGACGGCGGGGCGCAGGTCACCATGTGGGCCCGTCGGCCGGAGCTCGCGCACGAGATCGCCGAGGCCAAGCGCAACTCGCAGTACCTGTCCGGCATCAACCTGCCGCGATCGATGACGGCAACCCACGAACTCTCGGCGGCGCTCGACGGCGCGGAGCAGGTGTACCTGTCGGTGCCGAGCCAGTCGCTGCGGGAGAACCTCAAGGCGCTGCGTCCGCTGCTCGCGGGCTCCGACGCGCCGGTGGTGAGCCTGATGAAGGGCGTCGAGCGGCGCAGCGGCCTGCGGATGAGCCAGGTGATCGAGCAGGAGCTGCGCTGCGATCCCGACCGCATCGCCGTGGCGAGCGGGCCGAACCTCGCGCTGGAGATCGCCCGTGAGCAGCCCACGGCCGCCGTGATCGCCTCGAACAGCCAGGAGACGGCGGACATCGTCGCGCGGGCAGCGCGCAACCGGTACTTCCGCAGCTTCGTGAACACCGACGTCGTCGGCACGGAGTTCGGCGGCGTCCTCAAGAACCTCATCGCCGTCGCGATCGGGATCGTGGACGGCGTGGGGTACGGCGAGAACACGAAGGCGTCGATCATCACCCGCGGGCTCGTGGAGATGACCGACTTCGCCGTCGCGAACGGCGCTCAGCCCGAGACGCTGCAGGGCCTGGCGGGGCTCGGCGACCTCATCGCCACCTGCCAGTCGCCGCTCAGCCGCAACAACACCGCCGGGCGCCTGCTCGGCCAGGGATACGGCTACCAGGACGTGGTCAAGCAGATGCAGCAGACGGCCGAAGGACTCGCCTCCGTCGCGCCCGTGCTGCAGCTGGCCCGCGCCGCCGGCGTGGAGATGCCGATCGTCGAGCAGGTCAAGATGGTGCTGGACGGCACCATGGACCCGCGCGACATCGCCCCGCATCTGACCACCGACGACGACACCCCTCAGGGGGAGAGGACCCAGAATGGACAAGCAGGCGGTGGTGGTGCTCTTCGGCGGGCGCTCCAGCGAGCATTCGATCAGTTCCGCAACGGCGGGAGGGGTGCTTCGAGCGATCGATCGTGATCGCTTCGACGTGATCCCGGTCGGGATCACTCGGGAGGGCGCGTTCGTCCTGGAGGACGACGACCCGGACAAGTTCCCTCTGGACGCCGCACACCTGCCGGAGGTCGTCGACAACGGCACCCGCGTGCAGTGGCCGGAGCCCGGCGGGATCCGCACGCTGCGGGTGGTCCGTCCCGGCGGCGAGGCGCACGACCTCGGCGAGATCGACGTGGTGCTGCCTCTGCTGCACGGCCCGCACGGCGAGGACGGGACCCTGCAGGGCTTCTTCGACACGCTCGAGGTCCCGTACGCCGGCGGCGGCGTGCTCGATTCGGCGCTGTGCATGGACAAGCACTTCATGAAGGTTGCGCTGCAGGCCGCGGGCATCGCCGTGGCGCCGTGGGTCACCGTGCGCCGCCGGGAGTGGGACGCCGCGCCCGAGGACGTCCGTGCCTCGGCGGCGGAGCTCGGACTCCCCGTGTTCGTGAAGCCCGCCCGCGCGGGTTCGAGCGTCGGCGTCTCCAAGGTCGAGAACGCCGCCGATCTCGACGACGCCCTGGCGATCGCGTTCGCGGAGGACGACAAGGTCCTCATCGAGACCGGTGTCGTCGGGCGGGAGATCGAGGTCGCGATCCTGGAAGGCGCCGAGGGCCCGCGGGCCTCGGTCCCCGGGGAGATCGTGCTGACCTCCCGAGGCTTCTACGACTTCGAGGGGAAGTACCTCGGCGGCGACGGGGTCGACGTGGTGTGCCCTGCCGAGCTGGACGGCGACCAGGTCGCCGCGATCCAGGCCGCGGGGGTGCGTGCGTTCGAGGCGGTCGACGGGCGCGGCCTCGCCCGTGTCGACATGTTCCTCACGACGGAGAACGGGATCGTCGTCAACGAGCTGAACACGATGCCGGGATTCACCCCGATCTCGATGTTCCCCAAGTGCTGGATCGCCAGCGGGCTGTCGTACCGGGAGCTGATCTCGGAGCTGATCGACGCGGGCCTGCGTCGCTGATCGGACCGTCGGCGGGAGAGGGGGGCGCTCCCGTCGCCCGGGTTCAGCCCTGGGCGTCGTCCTGGAGCGCGTCCGGCTCCGTGCAGCGGTTCTCCGCGGGGATGGTCCCGATGGCCGCCGCGAGACTCTTGTTGCCCACGACGTCGTTGGCGCTGAGGCCCTTGTTCGGCTCGTCCGGCTTCGTGTTGACGTAGAGCTGGACGGCGGGCTCTCGCCCGTACGTGGTCAGGCGCAGCCAAGGCCGCTCGGAGACGTCGACGAGCCAGTCGATGCCCTCCGCGGTGACGCACTGCAGCTCGCTCGTGGGCTGCGCCTTCGGCAGGCCGCAGACGAGGAGCACGGCCGACGGCTGCCCGGGAACGCCCCAGGCCGCGGTGGCCTGTGCGTCGGTCCACCGGCGTTCCTGCTCGCCGATCGACGGGACGTTCTGCAGGCGGACGGAGACCTCGGCGCACGCGGGGTCGTTCGCCGCTTCGGCCGGCTCCAGGTGCACGGTGGAGGAGCACCCGGTGAGGACGGCTGCTCCGCCGACGACCGTGAGGAGGGCGGCGAGCAGTCGGCGGGGCATGAGTCCAGGCTACCGTGGGAGCCATGCCCCGCCTCCCAGGCTCCGCCGCCGCGGATCCCGACGACCCCCGTATCTCCGACGTCTCCGAGGGCGCGCTGCTGCGCGCGATCCTGGCGCGCACTCCGGCGGCGGAGCTGGCCCTGATCGGTCCCGGTGACGACGCGGCCGTGCTCGCCGCTCCGTCCGGATCCGTGGTCGCGACGACCGACACCCTGGTGCACGGCCCCGACTTCCGCCTGGCGTGGTCGAGCGGCTACGACCTGGGGTGGAAGGCCGCAGCGGTGAACCTCGCCGATGTCGCCGCGATGGGCGCCCGCCCCACGGCGCTGCTCGTGGCCCTCGCGATCCCCCGGGAGATGACGGTGTCGTTCGTGGAGCGCCTGGCCGACGGCCTGCGCGACGCCGGCGCTGCGCTGGCCCCGGGGTGCGCCGTCGTCGGGGGCGATCTGACGACGTCCGACGTGCTGACGATCGCGGTCACGGCGCTGGGCGATCTCGACGGGCGGGCGCCGGTGACGCGGGCGGGCGCCCGCGTCGGCGACACGGTCGCGCTCGCCGGCGAGGCGGGGGCGGCCGGAGCCGGGCTCGCCATCCTGTTCCAGCGGTTCCGGCGCGGCGGCGAACCGGTCCCGGTGGACGGGGCCTCGCTCGGCCCGGGGGAACGGGAGCTCGTGGACGCCCAGCTGCGACCGGCGCCGCCGGTGGGACTGGGGCCGGTCGCCGCGATGGCCGGAGCGACGGCGATGATGGACGTCTCGGACGGGCTGGCCCTGGACGCTCGTCGGATGGCGGAGGCCTCGGGCGTCACCCTGGAGCTCCGACGCGACGCGCTCGGACCGGCTCCGGAACGTGCGCTGGCCGGCGGCGAGGACCACGCCCTGCTCGCCACGTTCCCCCCGGGTGCCCTGCCTCCCGGATTCCGGGAGATCGGCCGGGTGGTCCCGGCGCGGGCGGAGGCCCGGGTGACGTGCGACGACGAACCGGTCGACGTCGCGGGGTGGGACCCCTACCGCGACTGGGACGCCGCGTCGGGCTGACCCGTTTCGTCGTCCGCGTCGCCCGCGTCGTCGTCCGAGGCGGGCTCCGCCCACCACACGCGGGTGTCCCCGTAGGCGCGCTCGCGGACGAGGACCAGCCCGGCGGCGTCGAGCTCCGGAGGGGCGGCCCGCTTGGCGCGTTCCACGACGACGAGGGCCTCCGGCGAGAGCAGGGGCGCGAGGGCCACGAGATCCGCTGTCATGGCCGTGTCGTCGAGGTCGTAGGGCGGATCGGTGAACACGAGGTCGTACGGTCCCGCGGCGCGAGAGAGGAAGGCGTGGACCGTGCTCTCGTGGACCCGCGCGGGGGCGCTGCGCGCGCTCCCCAGCGCCTTCGCGACGCGCTGGGCGTTCCGGCGCACGACGCCCGCAGCCGGGCGGGAGCGCTCGACGAGATCCGCGCTCGCCGCGCCACGGCTCAACGCCTCCAGGCCCAGCGCGCCGGAGCCGGCGTAGAGGTCGAGCACTCGGGCCCCCTCGATCGCATCCGCCGACTCCAGAGCCGCGAAGAGCGACTCGCGGACGCGGTCGCTGGTGGGGCGGGTCCCGCTCGCCGGCACGTCCAGACGCAGGCCGCCTGCGGCTCCCGCGATGATTCTCGTCACCCGGCGAGCCTAGCCCGCGGCCGGACGCGCTCCCTCCCGGCCCGCGGATCCGTGTCGGTGCGCGACCCTAGACTCGGAACATGCCCGTGACCCTGGAGACCCGGCTGGACGCCGCGGTCGGCGCGACCAACGCCAAGGCGCTGGAGAAGGCGTTCGGGATGCAGACCGTCGCCGATCTGCTGTCGCACTATCCGCGGCGCTATGCGAGCCGGGGCGAGCTGACGCCGATCCTCGACCTGCCCGTGGGGGAGACCGTCACCATCGTGGCCGAGGTGATGAGCGTGTCCGTGCGGGACATGCGCAACCGCCGAGGCGCGATGATGGAGGTCACGATCGGCGACGGCATCGGACGCATGTCGCTCACGTTCTTCGGCAAGCACCGCGGCCAGCTCGAGTGGCGGGAGAAGGAGCTGCGTTTGGGGCGCCGGGGCGTCTTCTCCGGCAAGGTGGGCCGTTACAAGGGCGTCACGCAGTTCGCCCATCCGCAGTACGAGCTGTTCGACGACGAGCTCGAGGCGCGCACCAAGGCGGACAAGGTCGTCACGCGACCGATCCCCCTGTATCCCGCCACGTCGGCCCTGGCGACGTGGCAGATCGAGAAGATGGTCGCCGTCGTCCTGGACGAGCTCGGTCCCGTGCCGGACCCGTTGCCGGAGGACCTGCGGCGGGAGGAGCACCTGCTCGACGCCCGGGCGGCCTTGGAGCAGGTGCACCGGCCGCGGACGCGGGACGAGATCGAGCCCGCTCTGCGGACGCTGCGGATGCACGAGGCACTCACGATGCAGACGGCGCTGCTCGAGCAGCGGGGCGTCGTCCGGAGCCTGCCGGCCACGCGGCGTGAGGCGCGGCCCGGAGGACTGCGGGAGCGCTTCGACGCCGCGTTGCCGTTCTCTCTCACCGCCGACCAGGAGGCGGTCGGCGCGGTGATCGAGCGGGATCTCGTCGGCGGCGCGCCCATGAACCGTCTGATCCAGGGCGAGGTCGGGTCGGGCAAGACGCTCGTGGCGCTGCGGGCCATGCTCCAGGTGGCCGAGTCGGGCGGTCAGTCGGCGCTGATCGCGCCGACGGAGGTCCTCGCCGCCCAGCACCTGCGATCGATCACCAAGATGCTCGGACCGGAGCTGGCGCCGCAGCTGATGCCGACGCTCCTCACCGGGCAGATGTCCGCACCCGAACGACGCAAGGCCGCCCTCCGGGTGGCCTCCGGCCAGGCGCTCATCGTGGTCGGCACGCATGCGCTCCTCGGGGAGAAGACGACGTTCGCGGACCTCGGCCTCGTGGTGGTCGACGAGCAGCATCGGTTCGGGGTCGAGCAGCGCGAGGCGCTTCGCGCCAAGGGAGCGAGTCCGCACGCCCTCGTCCTCACCGCCACCCCGATCCCGCGGACGGTCGCGATGACGGTCTTCGGCGACCTGGACACGTCGGTCATCCGCACCATGCCCGAGGGACGCGCGGGGATCGAGACGCACGTGGCACCGCTGGCCGATCACCCCGGCTGGTTCGCCCGCGTCTGGGAGCGTGCCGCGGAGGAGGTCGCTCAGGGGCGACAGGTGTTCGCGGTGTGCGCTGCGATCGACACCGAGAAGGACACCGTCGAAGCCGGGGAGGCCGAGCCCGAGATCGAGGGCGAGGCGCCGACGGGCCCGCGCTGGGGCGTCGTGCAGCTCCTCGCCGCCCTGGAGACGCATCCGCGCGTGGGGCGGCTGCGGCTCGCGGGGCTGCACGGGCGGATGCCGGCCGAGGAGAAGGACGCCGTGATGCGGTCGTTCGCCCGCGGTGAGATCGACGTGCTCGTGGCGACGACCGTGATCGAGGTCGGGGTCGACGTGCCGAACGCCTCGACCATGATCGTCCATGACGCCGACCGCTTCGGGGTCTCGCAGCTGCATCAGCTCCGCGGCCGCGTCGGACGCGGGAGCGTTCCGGGGCTGTGCCTGCTCGTCACCGAGGCGGAGCAGGGCACGCCCGCCCGAGACCGGGTCGAGGCGGTCGCGGCGACGCTGGACGGATTCGCCCTGGCGGAGGTCGACCTGGAGCTCCGCGGCGAGGGCGACGTCCTCGGGGCGCGGCAGTCCGGCGCCCGATCGTCCCTCAAGCTCCTCCGCGTCATCAAGGACGAGGAGCTGATCGTGCGGGCCAGGCAGATCGCGGAGGAGATCCTCAGCGGGGATCCGGGGCTCCAGCAGCATCCCGGCTTGCGACAGGCGATCGATCGCCGGCTCAGCGACGAGGACCGCGCCGCCCTGGCGAAGAACTGAGCGTGGGGCGAGGACGCGTCACGACCGGTGACGACCCCGTTAGGCTGGACGGATGCGGTGCACTGACCGAACGAAGGAGTCGAAGTGAGCAGCCGGATCGCCGTCGTCCCGGGTTCCTTCGATCCGCCCACTCTGGGGCACCTCGACGTCATCCGTCGAGCCGCCGCGCTGTATGACGAGCTGCACGTGCTCGTCGTGCACAACCCCGACAAGCAGGCGATGCTGCCGGTGTCCCAGCGGCTCTCGCTGCTGGAGGAGTCGATCGCGGAGGCGGGGGTCGCCGGCCAGGTCATCGTCGGCTCCTGGAGCATGGGGCTCCTGGTGGACTACGCGCGCGATGTCGGCGCGGGAGTGCTCGTCAAGGGCATCCGCTCGCAGGTCGACGTGGCGTACGAGTCGCCCATGGCCATCGTGAACCGCCACCTCGCCGACATCGAGACCGTGTTCCTGCTGCCGGACCCGGCGCACGCGCTGGTCTCCAGCTCGCTGGTCCGTCAGGTGGCGGCGCTCGGCGGCGACGTGTCGCCGTTCGTCCCGGCGCCGGTCGCGCGGTTCCTGGACACCGGCGCACGCGGTCTCTGACCCCGGCCCGCACGCCGTCGGCCCCGGTCCGGGACGCCGCGCGGCCGGTAGACTTGCGGGGTGAAGACGAGATTGAACGGACCGTTCGTGCTGCCCGTCCGCGACATCGTCCGACGCCCGGGCGAGATGCGCGAGCACGAGATCACCGTCGCCCTGCCCGAGCAGTGGGGTGAGGGGCTCGTCGCCGTCGAGGCCGGTACCGACGTGAGCGTCGACGTCCGCTTGGAGTCCGTGCACGAGGGCATCCTGGCCTCCGGAACGGTCGACTCGAGGTACCGCGGCGAGTGCAGCCGATGCCTGAATCCGATCGAGGAGCCTGTCGAAGTCGAGTTTCAGGAGCTTTTCGCCTATCCTGGAGAGGAAGCGAACGACTTCGAGGTTCAAGACGACCACGTGGATCTTGAAACTCTGGTCAGGGATGCGGTGGTTCTATCGCTCCCGTTTCAGCCGGTGTGCCAGCCGGATTGCCCTGGACTCGACCCCGAGACCGGTGAGCGGCTGGTCAGGAATGCCGGCACGGAGACTGTGGCTCCCATCGATCCTCGATGGAGCGCGCTCCAGCAGATCACGGACCAAGGGAGCGCGGCAGACCGTGCGCCCGAGAACACAGAAGGTAACTAGTCATGGCCGGTAACCCCCCGAAGCGCAAGGTCTCCCGTTCCAACACCCGCTCGCGTCGCGCGCAGTGGAAGGCCGAGGCTCCCGCGCTCGTCAAGACCGTCGAGAACGGCAAGGTCGTCTACAGCCGCCCGCACCAGGCCAAGGTCGTCACCGACTCGCAGGGCACCGAGCTCTTCCTGGAGTACAAGGGCCGCAAGGTCGCCGACGTCTGATCGCGTTCGAACGATCGTGACGGAGGTCCCTGGGGGGACGAGACCTCTCACCGAGACGCTCGGGGTCGAGATCGACCCCGAGCTTCTTGAGTTGGCGCTCACCCACCGGTCGTACGCGTACGAGCACGGCGGGATCCCGCACAACGAGCGGCTCGAGTTCCTCGGCGACTCCGTCCTGGGGCAGGCCGTGACGGTGATGCTGTTCACCACGCTGCCGGATCTGGACGAGGGCGCCCTCGCGAAGCGGCGCGCCAGCGTGGTCTCCACAGTGGCGCTGGCGGAGGTCGCGCGGAAGATCGGACTCGGCGACCATCTCCTGCTCGGCCGCGGCGAGGAGCAGACCGGTGGCCGTGACAAGGACTCGATCCTCGCGGACTCGATGGAAGCCGTGATCGGCGCGACCTTCCTGTCCGCGGGGGCGGAGGCCGCGACGGCTCTCGTGCTCCGGCTGACGGAACCGTTGCTCGCGGACCCCGAGCGGTACGGGGCTGCCATGGATCCCAAGACCAGCCTGCAGGAGATCGCGGCGCGTCTCGGCGCCACGCCGCCGCAGTACTCGGTCGAATCCGACGGCCCGGACCACGACCGGCGGTTCACCGCGACGGTCGTCGTCGGAGACGTCACCACCACCGGCGAGGGCAGCAGCAAGAAGACGGCCGAGATGGCCGCGGCGCTGCGCGCCTGGCACGTCCTCAGCGACCGTGCCTGAGCTGCCCGAGGTCGAGGTCGTCCGCGCCGGCCTCGCGCCTGCGATGACGGGCGCGCGCATCTCCTCCGTCGACGTCCTGGACGAGCGTGCGCTGACCCGCCACCTCCCCGGAGCCGCGGACTTCGTCGGACGCCTGGAGGGCGCGGAGGTCCAGAGCGTCGCCCGCCGGGGCAAGTTCCTCTGGATGCCGCTCGCCGCCTCCGACTCCGGCGACCCGGCGCACGCCGTGGTCGGGCACCTCGGGATGAGCGGCCAGCTCCTGCTGCGACGGCCGGATGCGGCGCCGGAGCGCCACGAGCGGGTGCGCATGATCGTCGAGCATCCGCGGCACGGCGAGCTCGCGGTCGTCTTCTCTGATCAGCGCACCTTCGGCTCCCTGGCGATCGATGCGCTGGTGCCCACGCCGGACGGCCGGGCCGCCGGCTGGGGGACCGACGCCGCGATGGTCCCGACCCAGGTCGCGCACATCGCGCGGGACCCGCTGGATCCGGCGTTCGACGACGATCTGCTGCGCGCGGCGCTGCGCCGTCGGGGAAGCGCGATCAAGCGCGCGCTGCTGGACCAGACCCTCATCAGCGGCGTCGGGAACATCTACGCGGACGAGTCGCTGTGGGCCTCCCGGATCCATCCGGAGACCTCGGCCTCCGCTCTCTCGACCCCGGCCGTACGGCGCCTGATGGCCGAGGTGCGCGCCGTGCTCCACAAGGCGCTGGCGGAGGGCGGCACGAGCTTCGACGCCCAGTACGTCAACGTGAACGGACAGGCGGGCTACTTCGCGCACTCGCTGAACGCCTACGGGCGCGGGGGAGAGCCGTGCCCGCGGTGCGGAGGCCCGATCCGTCGGGAGGCGTTCATGAACCGCTCCTCGCACTACTGCCCCCGCTGCCAGCGGCGCCGGTGATCCGGATGATGACGGCCCGTGGCCTCTCGATACCCTGCTTGACCCTGACGTAACGTCAGGGCTGACGCTGGAGGCATGACCAGCGCGCTTCTCCCTCTTTCGCACGCCGAGGACCGCACGGACGAGACCGTGGTCCGCGACCCTCGACACCCTGCGATCCGGCGCGTCGCCGACGTCCTCCGTTCCCGTTCCCCGCGTCCGCGCACGATCGTCGTGGACGACGAGGAGAACGTCGCGCAGGCGATTCGTGCGGGGGTGCGCATCGCGACGGTGTACGCGGCGGAGAGCCACGAGGAGGCCGGGCGCCGGGTCCACGCTCAGGCGCCGTCGGCCGCATTCGTCGTCGTCGCCGACCGCGTGCTGCGCGCGCTCTTCGGCAGCGACAAGCTGGTCCCGGTCTTCGCCCTGGCCGTGGCGCCGGCATCTCCCACCTGGGCCGGCCTGTCCCGGCGTCCTGGAGACGTCCTCGTCCTGGACGGCGTGCGCATCCCCGGGAACATCGGCGCGATCGTGCGGACGGCGTGCGCCTTCGATGTCGCAGGCGTCGTCCTCGTCGACAGCGGACTCTCCTCGGTGCACGATCGCCGGCTGATCCGCGCGAGCCGGGGGCTCGTGTTCTCGTTGCCGGTCCTGCGGACGACGGCGGCGGGTCTGGAGGGATTCCTCGCCGCCGAACGGATCCCGCTCGTGAGCCTCGCCGCCGACGCGGGCGCGCCGCTCAGCGGCGTGGCGGCGATCCCCGGTCGGATCGCGATCCTGATGGGCGCGGAGCGCCGCGGCGCCTCCCGCCGGCTCGACGGTCTCGCCCGGTGGCGGTACGCGGTGCCGATGACGGCGGGGGTCGAGTCGCTGAACGTGTCCGTCGCGGCCGGGATCGCGCTGTACGAGCGCAGCCGCGGGTGAGGCGGGAGCCGTACGGGCCTCACCCCCGACGGCTGTGGGAGGGAGGGACCGCGCCCGAGGCGGGCACGGTCCCTCCGCTTCGTCGGCTCAGGCGGCGAACGAGCGCGACAGCAGCGGGCGGGTGGCGCGTGTGCTGACCCAGACGAGCCCGATGCCGGCGGCGAGGACGAGCGCGATCGTCAGCAGCGACACCGGCGCGGTGATCAGGGCGATCCCGAGCAGGGGGAAGATCAGCGTGGCCGCGCACAGCGCCGATCCCAGCGCCGTGAACAGCAGCGGCGACATGATCGCGCGACGCCGGGCGGCGTCCACGGTGTCGAGCGGCATGCCCAGGTAGTGCAGGCTGCGGTGGAGCTCCCTCTGGTCGAGGATGTCCGACGCCTGCGTCACCCCGACCGACGCGGCGACCATGAGGAAGGAGCCGACGAGGGTGATGATGAGCCCCGTGCGCATGTCGGTGACGAGGGCGAGGTCCTGCGCGGAGGCGTCGTCCGCGCTCATTGTGTTCATGAGCGCGACACCGGTTCCGGCGAACACGGCCATGAAGCTGGACATCGCGATCCCGCTGACCTGTCGCCACGCGGCCTTGGGGGAGTCGAGGACGATCCGCGCCGCCAGCAGCCGGTGCGGCGTTCGGGCCGTCCGGGCCTGTCGCCGCGCCGACACCTGCAGGAGCCAGGGGCCGAGAAGGTTCAGGACGACCAGTGCGACCGCGAAGAGCCCGCCGAGCACCGCGGTGATGATGAGCACGCCTCCGAGAGACGGGACGAGCTTGGCGAGGATCACTCCGCCGGCGATCACGATCACGCCGATCACGGCCCGGATCCAGTGCAGGCGGGGCGGGGTGGCGCGGGTCCGGACGCCGAGGGGCGAGATCACCACCTGACGCAGCCCGATGACCGCGCTCACCGTCGCGAGCAGGATCGTGCCCAGGCCGATAGCGGCCACGACGAGCGGGGACACCAGGATCGCGTCCGTGCCGAGGGGCGCGCCGCGGAACGGGATCAGGGCGATCGCGGGAACGAGCGCGTAGGAGATGACGACGCCCACCGCGACGCCCGCGGCGGCGATCATCGTGGACTCGACGACGGCGACGACGCCGACGCCGGCCGGCGTCACGCCGAGCAGTCGCAGCGTGGACAGCCGCTCGTCGCGGCGACGGGCCGACAGGCGCGCCGCCGCACCGCCGAGCGTGCCGAGCGGCACCACGAGGAGGACCAGCGCGATGGTCGCGAGGAGCTGGTAGATCATGGCGTACTCGTCGTCCCATCGCCAGAACGCCTGCGCCCCGCCCACGACGGTGAGGATGAGCGCCGACACGATCGCGAAGGCGGCGGCGGGGATGAGGAGGGGGCCGAGGCTGCCGGGAGCCGGCCGCAGCAGCAGGCGGAGCACGGAGAGGTTCACGCCGCGACCCCCTGCGAGACGATCGCGCCGTCGCGGACGGACACGGTGCGGGCACAGCGGGCCGCGACCTGGGGATCGTGCGTGACGACGACCAGCGTGCGCCCCTGTCCGGTCGTCGACCACAGCAGGGCGTCCATGACCTCGCCGGACGTGACGGAGTCCAGCGCCCCGGTCGGCTCATCGGCGAACACGATCTCGGCGCCGGTGACCTGGGCGCGGGCGATGGCCACGCGCTGCGCCTGTCCGCCGGACAGCTCTCCGATGCGGCGGTCCTCCATCCCGGCCAGTCCCAGGGAGGCGAGCCACCCGGCGGCGTACTGCGTGGCCTCGGCGCGCGAGGTCCCGTTGATCATGGCGGCCAGCGCGACGTTCTCGATCGCGGTCAGCTCGGGGATCAGCAGACCCTGCTGGAAGACGAAGCCGAACCGCTCCCGGCGCAGCCGCGACCGGCTCGTCTCGTCCAGGGCGCTCACCTCCACCGCGGCGCCGCCGCGGGGCTGGAAGGCGACGCGGCCGGCGTCGGGGGTGGTGATGCCCGCGAGGACGTGCAGCAGGGTCGTCTTTCCCGATCCGGACGCGCCCATGATCGCGACGGACTCGCCGGGGGCGATGCCGAGGTCCACGCCGGCGAGGGCTCTGGTCGTGCCGAAGGTCTTGACGAGGCCCTGGGCCTGGATGACGAAAGGGGTCACTGCGGTGCTCATGCCTCCAGCCTCGTCGGCCGGAGGACGCGGATCGTCGCCCCGCAGAGGGAGATGGCGGGCACCGTGTCATCCCGGAGGATGAGATCCGGGCAGGGCCCCGCGGCCCCGCCCGGATCTCAGAAATCGAGGCGCTTCTGCCAGGCGGCGGCGAAGGACACGGCGGTGAAGCCGATCGCCTCGTTGATCGAGAGCATGGGCCGGTTCTCCTCCGCGTTGAAGGTGGAGACCGTCGGCGAGTGCGGAGCGAGCTCCCGCCAGCGCAGCAGGTTCTCGCACTTGACGATGGTCCCCAGCCGGTGACCCCGGTGATCGGCGTGCACGAGCGTGCCGTACTGGTGGGTCATGCCCGTGCGATCCCCGGCGATCACCAGCTCGTTGTACGCGACGAGGTCGCCTGACGGCACGTGCTCGACCGCGACGACGGAGACGAGCTGTCCGGCCTCGGCGAACTGCGCCTCGCGCCGTTCGACCCGGCCCGCATCCCACGACTCCTCATCGACGTGCAGCCCGCCGCTCGGGGCGTCCGTGGACAGCCGGGAGAGGATCGCCGCGTAGCGCTCGCGCAGCTCCGGCGGCGTCGGGCTCGTCCAGTGCCGCACCCGGTAGTCCTCGCCCGCGAACGACAGGGCCTCATCGAGCCGCTCCCGGAGCGCCGACGGGTCGGCACGCAGGTCGAACTCGCTGTTGCGCTCGACCTGTTCCAGGGCGTAGCCGTCCTGTTCCAGGAGCGATGCGAGGGGCGTGCGGGTGACCCGGCCCCAGCCGGTGAGGGGCGTCAGCGCCTCGGCCGCGCCGGCGTCAGGCCGGTGCAGCGTCCAGGTCTGCAGCGCCGTGCGCCCGTGGCGCACGGCCTCCTCACGCGCCTTCCGCAGCAGCGCCTCCGGGGCGCCGGAGTCCCAGTGCTCGGGCGCGACGAGCAGATCGAACTCCGCCGCGGTCGCGCCGTCCTCCTGAGCAAGGTAGACCGTGAGGATCCCGACGATCTCCTCGTCCCGCCGGGCCACGAAGCCCAGCGGCAGGACATCGGTGGTGTCATGCCACTCCGGGAGCATCTCGGCGGCGCTGGGCGCGAGCTCGGCGCGGCCCGCGTCCTGCGCGCAGATCCGCCGGTTGAGCTCGGCGTAGGCGAGGAACTCCGCGGCGTCGGCCGCGTCGATCGAGGAGGGGACGACGAGCGGAGCGATCTCGAGCGTCGGGGTCGTCGCGTCGATGGTCATGTCAGTACCTTCTTCCAGGCGCTTTCGGCGGCGATGGCCGTGAAGCCGATCGCCTCGTTGATCGAGAGCATGGGGCGGTTCTCCTCGGCGTTGTACGTGACGACCGAGGGGGACCGCGGGTGGATCTCGCGCCAGGCCAGCAGGCCGGCGCACTTGACGAGCATGCCGAGGCGATGCCCGCGATGGGAGGACAGCACGAGGGTCTCCTCCTGATGGGTCGTGGCCGTGCGGTCGATGCCGATGGCCAGCTCGTTGAACGCGCAGAGCTCCCCGGTGCCGACATGCTCGGCCGCGGTCACGAGCACGGACTGGCCGCGCGCCGCGTACCGCTCGTCATGACGGACGACGCGCTCGGCGTCCCAGGCCTCCTCGGGCGAGGCGAGGTCGCCGCTCGGGGCGTCCGTCGACATGCGGGACTTCATCCACGCGTAGCCGTCCCGGCGCTCGGGCGGGGTGGGGAGCGTCCAGTGGACCACTCGGTACCCTTCCGCATGCGCCGCAGCGTCGGCAAGGAGCCCGCGCAGGTGCGGGATCGTGGCGTCGTCCCATGTCAGCATGCTGACCCGGTCGATCATCTCGATGGTGTGCCCGTGACGCGAGAGGAAGCGCGTCGCGTGGTCCTGCGGGACGCTGCCGAACCCGCTGGGGGACTCGAGGCGTGCGCCGTCCGCGTGGACGTCCGCGTGCTCGGCCCACAGCTGGAGCTCCCGTACGCCGTCTGCGCGCGCGACGCGCTCGATCTCGGCGTACGCGGCCGATCCGATGCCGCGTCCCCACACGTCCCGCAGCAGCGCGAGATACCACTGCGCGACGTCGGCGCCGCCGTCCTGGCGGATGTTCAGGACCGCGCACCCGATCAGGGCGCCGTCCTGCTCGATGCACCACTGCCGACGGACCATGTCCGCGTTGGAGTCGAGCAGCGGAAGGAGCTCCTCGGCGGTGAACTGGTCGTCACCGCGCCCCGAGGTCTCCCAGGAGCTCCGGTTGCGCACCGCGGCGTAAGCGTGCACGAGGGCGGTGGGGCCCTGTCCCGGTGCCGGGAGGGGGAGCGGGTACATCCGCGCCCCCTCCGGCAGGGCGACGACATCCGCCGGATCGATCGGCGGCGCGTCGGCGAGGGTGTGGTCGATCATGATCGTCGTGCGATCCCTTCTGCGGACCTCGGGTCCGCGACGGCTCAGAACAGCTGGGGCGAGCGCGCGGCGTTGAGACGCCGGTGCTCGTACTCCGCGAGCACGCGCAGGCGTGCCTCGTGGCGCCGGTGCTGCTCGGCGGGGTCGGCGTCCCGACGGGCGTGCAGCACGAGCCACAGGGCGACGCGCAAGGCCAGGCGATCCGCGAGGGACAGGCGTCGGAGCTCGTCCTCGCGGGGGAACTCCACGGCCAGATGGTCGGTACCCGACACGGCGGGTCGGGACAGGTGCTTCGAGGGTTGATCCTGCGAGGCGGTCAGTGAGGTGTTCACGATTGTCGCTTTCGTTGGCGGTGAAAGGGCGCGCCGCCGGGGAACGGCGAAGCCGGCTGATCACGAGGACCGGGACCGGGGCGCGGTGGAGAGTGATCCGTGACGGATCGGAGAGGGGACCCGAAGAGGGGTCCGGGAGGCGCCGGAGGATCGTGACGATCAGGGCGCGGTAGTGCGCAGTGCACCACGGACGGCGCCGTCCCGTGGGGAGGGCGGTACCCGGGCGGGCGGCGCGCTATGCGGCCGCGGCGCGGGTGATGCCGGCGGAGATCGCCGCGATGGCGGTGACCCCGCGGAATGGGGTGAGTGTCGTCTGAGCGCGAAGCTTCATCATCATGTCGGCAACCTCCTTTCTCGGCTGTTCGGTTCGTCACGCTATCCGACCGCGCCGACGCGCGTCAAGCGAACACACAGGATTCGCTGACATCCGGGCGTTTCCGCGGTCGCGGCCGGGTGGCGTCGGATAGCGTATGGGCGTGATCCGACCCGGACGGCAGCCGCGCGCATGCACCTGAAGAGCCTGACCCTCAAGGGGTTCAAGTCCTTCGCGCAGCCCACGACGTTCGCGTTCGAGCCGGGGGTGACCTGCATCGTCGGGCCCAACGGGTCGGGGAAGTCCAACGTCGTGGACGCGCTGGCATGGGTCATGGGCGAGCAGGGGGCGAAGACGCTCCGCGGCGGCAAGATGGAGGACGTCATCTTCGCCGGGACCTCCTCGCGCGGCCCGCTCGGCCGTGCCGAGGTCCAGCTCACGATCGACAACAGCGACGGTGCGCTGCCGATCGAGTACGCCGAGGTGACGATCAGCCGGACGCTGTTCCGCAACGGGTCCAGCGAGTACGCGATCAACGGTGAGGGATGCCGGCTGCTCGACGTCCAGGAGCTCTTGAGCGACTCCGGGCTCGGCCGGGAGATGCACGTGATCGTCGGGCAGGGGCGCCTCGACACCGTGCTCCAGGCGTCTCCGGAGGATCGCCGCGGCTTCATCGAGGAGGCCGCGGGGATCCTCAAGCACCGCCGCCGCAAGGAGAAGACCCTCCGCAAGCTCGACGCGATGGAGGCCAACCTCACCCGGCTCAGCGACCTGGCCGGGGAGATCCGGCGTCAGCTCAAGCCGCTCGGGCGCCAGGCTGAGATCGCCCGCGAGGCCCAGACGATCGCCGCGGTCGTCCGGGACGCGAAGGCACGGATCTTCGCGGACGATGTGGTCGCGCTGCGCGCCGCGCTCGCCGACCACACCCGCAACGAGCACGAGCGGCATGCCGAGCGCGTCGTGCTGTCCGAGCAGTCCGACGAGGTGCGCGCGGAGATCGCCCGTCTCGAGGCGCTGCAGAACTCCGCCGCCGTGGACGAGGCCCGCCGTGTCGCCTTCGGTCTGGAGCAGGTGCAGGAGCGCATGCGGGGGCTGTTCACGCTGGCCAATCAGCGGCTCGCCCTGCTGGGCACCGAGGAGGACGATGCGGCCGTCACCGCCGTCACGGTGACGCAGGCGACGATCGACGAGGCGAAGGACGAGATCACCGAGATCGGCTCGGGGCTGGGTCACGCGCAGGATGCCGCCGAGGAGGCGGCGCGCGAGGTCGCGCGAGCACGCGCGGAGCTCGACGCGCTGGACGCCGACATCGCCGAGCAGAGCGCCCTCGTCTCCGCGCACGACATGCGGATCACCACGCTGCGCGGCCAGGCGGAGGCCGCGGCCTCGGCCCTGGCCGCGGTGCGCGGCGCCGTGCTGAGGCAGGAGAACGCGCTCGAAGCGGCACACGCCCGGCGCCGTGAGGCGGCCGAGGCGCGCGAGGCCATCGAGGACGGCGAGGCGCCCGAGGGAACGGCCGCCGAGCACACCGCTGCCTACGAATCCGCCCAGGCGGCCGTGACGGCCGCGGAGGCGGAGCTGGAGGGGCTGCGGGAGCGCCTGCACGAAGCCGAGCGCGAGGCCGACGCTCTCACGGCGAAGGCGGCCGCCCTCGGCAGCGCGGTCGCCGTGTCCGGGGGAGCGGCGGAGATCGTCCGCGCGGGCGGACCGGGCGTCCGCGGACTCGTCGGCGATGCCGTCCAGGTGCGCCCCGGGTACGAGGCCGCCGTCGCCGCGGTGCTCGGCCCCCTCGCCGAGGGCGTGCTCGTCGACGACGACGAGGCCGCCTTCCTGCTGGCGGCGGAGGCGATCGACGCCGGTGGCGTCGATCTGGTGATCGCGGAGCCCGGCGCGTCCGTCTCGCCCGCGGAGCCGCCCGCGATCGACGGCGCCACCGCGGCGAGCGAGGTCGTCACGGGCCCGCCCGGCATCCTCGGCGTCCTCTCCCACGTCCTGATCGTCCCCGATCTCGACGCCGCGCGGACGGTGCGGGCGGCCGCGGCGGCCCTTCCGGGACCGCCGGTCACGATCGTCACGCAGACCGGAGAGGTGCTCACCGCGCACACCCTCCGCGCCGGCGCGGCCGGGGAGCGCTCGCGTCTGGAGCTGATCGCGGAACGCGACGCCGCGGTCGAGCGGCTCGAGGAGGTGCGCGTCATCGTCGACACGCTCCGGAGCGCGCGGGCGGACGCGTCCGAGACCCTGGAGACGGCCCGTCGCACGGCGAAGGAGGCGCTGCGGACGCTGCGCGAGCACGACGCCGCGCTCGCCGCCCACACGGAGCAGGTGAACCGGGTCACCGTGAGGCACGAGTCCGCGATCGCCGAATGCGAGCGCCTCGAGGCCGGCCTCGCCCAGGTGCAGGCCACCGTCGCCGAGGCCGAGGCGAAGGCCGAGTCGGCCAAGGCCGAGTTCGAGCAGGCGCAGGCGGCGCCGCGCCCGATCCTGGACGCATCCGCGCGCGACGGCCTGCTCGAGGCGCTCGAGAAGGCGCGCGAGGAGGAGCTGGAGGCGCGCCTCGGGATCGAGACGCTCCGGGAACGGGTCCGCGCGGCGCAGACGAGAGTCGCGACGCTGGAGCGTCAGCGCGAGCGTGAGCGGGACGCGGCGGCCGAGGCCGCCCGGCGGGCGGTGATCCGCCGCGCCCAGCGGGAGGCGGCGTCCGGCGTCGCCGCTGAGCTGCCCCGGGTGCTCGACTCGCTGGACCGCTCCGTCGCCGAGGCCCGGGTGGCCTTGGCGGCGGCGGAGTCCGCCCGCGCCGCACAGACCGAGGAGCTCACCGCCCTGCGCGCTCGCGAGACGTCGATCCGGGAGCGGCTCGCCGGACTCACCGAGAGCGTCCACGGGCTCGAGCTGCAGATCCACGAGAAGAAGCTGCACCTCACCAGCCTGCTCGAGCGCGTGTCCAGCGAGCTCGCGCTCGACGAGGATATTCTCGTTTCGGAATACGGCCCCGACCAGCCGGTTCCGCGGGACCCCGGGGACCCGGACGAATCCGAGGACGCCGCCGTTCCCTTCGATCGCCGGGTGCAGCAGCGCCGCCTCCAGGAAGCGGAGCGCAAGCTCACGCAGCTCGGGCGCGTCAACCCGCTGGCCCTGGAGGAGTTCGCCGCCCTGGAGCAGCGCCACGCCTTCCTCACGGAGCAGCTCGCCGACCTCACCAAGACGCGTCAGGATCTGCTGACGATCATCGCGGACCTCGACGAGCGGATGCAGACGATCTTCGCCGACGCCTTCGAGGACACGAAGACGGCGTTCGGCGAGGTGTTCCCCCTGCTGTTCCCCGGCGGCACGGGCAGCATCTCGCTGACGAACCCGGACGACCTCCTGTCGACCGGGATCGAGGTCGCGGTCCGCCCGGTGGGCAAGAAGATCGAGCGCCTCTCGCTGCTGTCGGGCGGTGAGCGCTCCCTGGCGGCCGTCGCGCTGCTGGTCGCGATCTTCAAGGCGCGGCCGAGCCCGTTCTACATCCTGGACGAGGTCGAGGCCGCCCTCGACGACGCGAACCTCGGGCGCCTGCTCACCGTCTTCGAGCAGCTCCGGGCGAGCTCGCAGCTGCTCGTGATCACTCACCAGAAGCGCACGATGGAGATCGCGGACGCGCTGTACGGCGTCTCCATGAGGCAGGACGGGGTGTCCGCGGTCGTCGGACAGCGCGTCGGCGACCGGGCACAGCGCGAGGCCGCGAACGCCTGAACCACGCCCTGCCCCGTAGGCTGGATCCCATGGCGGAGAAGTCCTGGTCCCTCACCCGTGCCCTGCGCGGCATGTTCGTCAAGCCCACCATCGACGAGACGACGTGGGAGGACCTGGAGACGGCGCTGCTGACGGCCGACTTCGGACCCGACATCACCGAGCGCCTGGTGGACGAGCTGCGCGAGAAGGTGGAGAGGTACCGCACCACGGATCCCCGGGATCTGCAGCGCATGCTGCGCGAGACTCTCGAAGAGCACTTCGCCCGGTTCGACACCACCCTGAAGCTCACCGAGCGTCCCGCCGTGGTGCTCGTGGTCGGGGTGAACGGGGTCGGCAAGACCACGACGATCGGCAAGTTCACGAAGTTCCTCCGCAGCTACGGCCGATCGGTCGTCGTCGGCGCGGCGGACACGTTCCGCGCGGCGGCCGTCGACCAGCTCGCCACGTGGGCGCAGCGCGGCGGGGCGGAGATCGTCCGTCCGCAGCACGAGGGTCAGGATCCCGCGTCTGTGGCGTTTCAGACCATCGAGCACGCCCAGCGCACCGGCACCGAGATCGTCCTCGTCGACACGGCGGGGCGGCTGCACACCAAGGGCGGGCTGATGGACGAGCTGTCCAAGATCCGCAGGGTGATCGAGAAGCAGGCGCCGATCAGCGAGGTCCTGCTCGTTCTCGACGCCACGACGGGGCAGAACGGCGTGATGCAGGCGGAGGCCTTCCTCGAGCACGCCGGGGTCACCGGACTCGTGCTGACGAAGCTCGACGGATCGGCGAAGGGCGGTTTCGTGCTCGCCGTCCAGGAACGCACCGGCATCCCGGTGAAGCTGCTCGGGCAGGGCGAGGGGATCGACGACCTGACCGGCTTCACCCCCCACGTGTTCGTCCAGGCGCTGGTCGACGGCTGATCGGTCCGCAGACGCACCGGCGCGGGGGTACCGCACCGCCCGGGCGACTGGTTTCATAGCCGTATGGCGATCGAACACGACTTCTTCGGACTGCTGTCCTCGGGCCCGGACGGATCGATCTTCTGGTCGGAGATCGTGGAGTTCGGGGATCAGGTCGTGACCGTGGATCTCACGGCGCCGGACCAGGACGACGTGTCGGCCGAGGCGCTCGACATCGCCGCAGCGCTGGTGTCCGGCATCGAGTCGGTGGACGGCAACGCCCGCAACGCCATGCTGTCCGAGGTGGACGATCGCACCAGCGAGGTCACGGAGTTCGTGCTGCAGCAGCAGGAGGCCTACGGCGACGAGCTGAACGACATCCTCGTCGACGTGTCCGGCGACGCCGCGGTCGACATCATCCGCTCGCTGCGTCTCATGAGCATGACGATCCTCGCCGACGAGCACGGCGGCACGGACCCGTTCGCGGTGCTGGAGTACGCGCTGGACGCCGATTCGACGGATGATGTGCTGCTGGTGAACTTCGGGTCCGACGGCTCCGTACTCTCGGTGATGAGCGCGGACTGACTCGAGGGCCGGGCGGCATCCCCCCGGTGGCCGCCCGACCGAGCCGGCGTCAGACCGCCTGTGCGAACCCGAGCTCCGCACCCTCCGCGATGTGCGCGAGGTGCTCGGGGATCGGACGACCCTTGGAGATCATCGACTGCGCCCAGAGGCGACCGGCCCGGTAGGACGAGCGCACCAGGGGTCCGGCGAGGACGCCGAGGAACCCGATGCGCTCGGCCTCCTCCTTGAACTCGACGAACTCCGCGGGCTTGACCCAGCGGGCGACCGGCAGATGCCTCGGCGACGGGCGGAGGTACTGCGTGATCGTGATGATGTCGCAGCCGGCGTCGTGCAGGTCCTGCAACGCCTGCACGACCTCCTCGGGCTCCTCGCCCATGCCGAGGATGAGGTTCGACTTGGTGATCAGCCCGGCCTCGTGGCCCTGCGTGATCACGTTCAGCGAACGCTCGTATTGGAAGGCGGGCCGGATCCGCTTGAAGATCCGGGGCACCGTCTCGACGTTGTGCGCGAACACCTCCGGTCGGGCGTCGAAGATCTGCCCGAGGAAGGCGGGATCGGCGTTGTGTTCGTTCGCGAGCAGCTCGACGCCGGTGTTCGGGTTCAGCGCATGGATCTGACGCACCGTCTCGGCGTTCAGCCACGCCCCGGTGTCGGGGAGATCGTCGCGGGCGACGCTGGTCACGGTGGCGTAGCGCAGGCCCATGCGCCGCACGCTCTCCGCGACGCGGCGCGGCTCGTCGGTGTCGTAGTCGGCGGGCTTGCCGGTGTCGATCTGGCAGAAGTCGCACCGGCGGGTGCACTGCGATCCGCCGATCAGGAAGGTCGCCTCGCGGTCCTCCCAGCACTCGTAGATGTTCGGGCAGCCCGCCTCCTGGCACACCGTGTGCAGGTCCTCGCCCTTGACCAGCGAGTGCAGCGCCTGGTACTCCGGGCCCATCTTCGCCTTGGTGCGGATCCACTCCGGCTTGCGCTCGATCGGCGTCTCGGCGTTTCGGACCTCGAGCCGGAGGAGCTTGCGGCCCTCGGGAGCGGCGCTCATGCGGCGACCTCCGTCGCGTACAGGGCGGAGAAGGCGTCGGCGACGGCTCCCGCCAGGTCGGCGGGGGAGGTCGGGCGGCCGCTCGCCTCGCTCACCGTCGTCACGCCGGCATCGCTGATGCCGCACGGGATGATGCCGCGGAACCCCGCGAGGGTGTTGTCCGCGTTGATCGCGAACCCGTGCATCGTGACACCCTGCTGGACACGCACGCCGATCGCGGCCACCTTGTCCTCCGACAGCGGGCGGCGCACCCACACGCCGCTGCGACCCTCGACCTGGTACCCGTCCACGCCGAAGTCGCGGAGGACGTCGATGAGCGTCCTCTCGATCCGCCGGACGTGCGCGACCACGTCCACCGGCTCGACGAGCCGGACGATGGGGTACCCGACGAGCTGCCCCGGCCCGTGCCAGGTGATCTTGCCCCCGCGGTCCACGTCGATCACGGGAGTGCCGTCCTGGGGGCGCTCGTGCGGCTCCGTGCGCTTGCCCGCCGTGTAGACGGCTTCGTGCTCCAGCAGGAGGAGCGTGTCCGGACGGGTTCCCGCGACGACCTCCGCATGGACGCGGCGCTGCAGATCCCACCCGTCGAGGTAGGGCACGAAGTCCGGCGCGAGGCCGACGGTCTGGATGTCGAGCATGGGTCCTCCGAACCGGAGCGGTTATTGGATCGAGTACAACAATAGCGTCCTTGATCGGTCGGGGCCTCGCGGCGCGGCGTGGCGATACGGTGAGGGGATGCACACGGACGCGCGATCCTCCGGGCGTCCGCGGGCGTCCTCCCGGGAGACGCTCGCGGAAGCGGCGTGCGAGCTGTTCCTGGAGCAGGGTTACGAGGCCACGTCGATCGCCGACATCACCCGTCGCGCAGGGGTGAGCCGATCCAGCTTCTTCAACTACTTCTCCTCCAAGAGCGACGTGCTGTGGTCGGGGCTCGACGAGCGGATCGACGCGACCCTGGTGGCGCTGGGCGCCCTCGGGACCAAGGCCGACGGCCCCGGGGTGCGCGCCGCGCTGAGCGCTGTGATCCGGGACCTCGCACCCGACCCCCTCACCCTGGCGCTGCGCAACGCGTCCGCCATGGGCGTCGAGACCGAGCTGCGTCGCGACAGCGGCCTGCGCCACGCGACGCTCGCGGCGGGGGTCGCATCGGCCGCCCGCGCGGCGGGCGTGCCGGTGATCCCGGCCGACATCCTCGGCTCGGCATGCGCGACCGCCGTGCTGTCCGCCATTCGTGTCTGGGCCGAGGACGGTGCCGGGCAGGCCTCCCTGGAGGCCCGCTTCGACGAGGCACTGCGGAGCATCCACGCCCTGCCCTGGGGTGCCTAGGCGCCGACGGGCGGGGCGCGTGCGCGCCTCCCGTAGAATCGAAGGCACCATGGCTACCTTCGGCACCCTCTCCGATCGGCTCACCGAGACCTTCCGCAATCTGCGCACGAAGGGAAAGCTGAGCGCGTCCGACGTCGACGGCACCGTCCGCGAGATCCGGCGGGCGCTCCTCGACGCCGACGTCGCGCTCGCGGTCGTCAAGGACTTCACCGCGAAGGTGCGCGAGCGGGCGCTCGGCGACGAGGTCAACAAGGCGCTGAACCCGGCGCAGCAGGTCGTCCAGATCGTCAACGAGGAGCTCATCGCGATCCTGGGCGGCGAGCAGCGCCGCCTCGCGTTCGCGAAGACGCCGCCGACGGTCATCATGCTCGCGGGGCTCCAGGGCTCCGGGAAGACGACCTTCGCCGGCAAGCTCGCCAAGCAGCTGGAGGGGGAGGGGCACACGCCGCTCCTCGTCGCCGCCGACCTCCAGCGGCCGAACGCCGTGAACCAGCTCCAGGTGGTGGCGGCGCAGGCGGGAGCGACGATCTTCGCGCCGGAGCCGGGCAACGGCGTCGGCGATCCCGTCCGCGTCGCGCGCGACGGCGTGGAGCACGCGCGCCGACAGCAGCACGACGTCGTCATCATCGACACGGCCGGCCGCCTCGGCGTGGACGCCGAGCTCATGAAGCAGGCCGCCGACATCCGCAAGGCCGTGGACCCGGACGAGGTCCTCTTCGTCATCGACGCGATGATCGGTCAGGACGCGGTCAACACGGCCAAGGCGTTCCAGGACGGCGTGGACTTCACGGGCGTCGTCCTCTCCAAGCTCGACGGCGACGCCCGAGGCGGTGCCGCGCTGTCCGTCGCCTCGGTGACCGGTCGGCCGATCATCTTCGCCTCGACCGGCGAGGGGCTCGACGACCTCGAGCCGTTCCACCCCGACCGGATGGCGAGCCGGATCCTCGACCTCGGTGACATCCTCACCCTGATCGAGCAGGCGCAGCAGGCGTTCGACGAGGCCGAGGCGATGAAGGTCGCCGAGAAGCTCGCGACCGAGACCTTCACCCTCGAGGACTTCCTCGAGCAGATGCAGCAGCTCAAGAAGATGGGCTCCATGAAGAAGATGCTCGGGATGCTCCCGGGCATGGGCCAGATGAAGCAGCAGCTGGAGGACTTCGACGACCGGGAGATCGACCGGACCGAGGCCATCATCCGCTCGATGACGCCGGGGGAGCGCCGCAATCCCAAGGTCCTCAACGGCTCCCGCCGTCTGCGCATCGCACGCGGCTCCGGGATGACGGTGACGGACGTGAATCAGCTCGTGCAGCGCTTCGAGCAGGCGGCGAAGATGATGAAGACCGTCGCCCGCGGCGGCACCCCCAACATCCCCGGCATGGGGCCGGTGCCCGGCATGGGACGCCCCGGCGGCTCGTCGAAGCGAGGCAAGAAGGCCAAGAGCGGCGGGTCCCGTTCGGGCAACCCGGCCAAGCGCGCGGCGGAGAACGCGGGCCTCGCCGCGGCGAACTCCCAGCCGACGGGGACCGGCTTCGGCCTCGGCGGACAGAAGGCGCCCTCCGAGGCGGACCTCGCCGAGATCCAGAAGCTCTTCGGCAAGAACTGACCCGTTCGGGGTCCGATCCGGGGCGATCCGGCACTGTCATGCGCCCCGAATCCCCGCGCAGCGCCCCGAACCGACACGGAAAGGGCGGGACCGGATCGACCGGCCCCGCCCTTCGTCGTCGTCAGTGGACGATCACTTCACGTCGTCGTCGACCCAGTCCATGGACTTGGTGACGGCCTTGCGCCACAGGCGCAGCTGACGGTCGCGCTCGCCCTCGTCCATCGACGGCTCCCAGCGCTTGTCCTCCTGCCAGTTGGCAGAGAGGTCGTCCAGGCCGCTCCAGAAGCCCACGGCGAGACCCGCGGCGTACGCGGCGCCGAGCGCAGTGGTCTCGGCGACGACCGGCCGGACGACCGGGACGCCCAGCACGTCCGCCTGGAACTGCATGAGCGCGTCGTTGGCGACCATTCCGCCGTCGACCTTCAGCTCCGTGAGGTCCACCCCGGCATCCGCGTTCACCGCGTCGAGCACGTCGCGGGTCTGGAAGGCGACCGCCTCCAGCGCGGCGCGCGCGATGTGGTTCTTGTTCGCGAAGCGGGTCAGGCCCACGATCGCACCGCGGGCGTCCGGACGCCAGTACGGCGCGAACAGGCCGGAGAACGCCGGCACGATGTACACGCCGCCGTTGTCCTCCACCTTGTCGGCGAGCTCCTCCACCTGCGGGGCGGAGTCGATGATGCCGAGCTGGTCGCGCAGCCACTGGATCAGAGACCCCGTGACGGCGATGGAGCCCTCCAGCGCATAGTGCGTCGGCGCGTCGCCGAGCTTGTAGCCGACGGTGGTCAGCAGCCCGTTCTTCGAGTGGACGATCTCCTCGCCCGTGTTGAAGATGAGGAAGCAGCCCGTGCCGTAGGTGTTCTTGCTCTCGCCCTTGTTGAACGCGGCCTGACCGAACGTCGCCGCCTGCTGGTCGCCGAGGATTCCGGCGATCGGCGTCTCGCGCAGCAGCGACGAGCTCTCCGCCGCGCCGTAGACCTCGGACGACGAACGGATCTCGGGCATCATCGAACGGGGCACGCCGAACGCCTCGAGGATGTCGTCGCGCCACTCCAGCGTCTCGAGGTCCATGAACAGCGTCCGCGAGGCGTTGGTGACGTCGGTGGCGTGCACGCCGCCGTTGACGCCGCCGGTGAGGTTCCACAGGACCCAGGAGTCCGTGGTCCCGAACAGCAGGTCCCCGGCCTCCGCCTTCTCGCGCGCACCGTCGACGTTCTCCAGGATCCAGGCGATCTTGGTGCCGGAGAAGTAGGTCGCCAGCGGCAGGCCCACGATCGGCTTGAACCGGTCGACCCCGCCGTCGGCGGCGAGGCGGTCGACGATCTCCTGCGTGCGGGTGTCCTGCCAGACGATGGCGTTGTAGACCGGCTTGCCCGTCGTCTTGTCCCACACGACGGCGGTCTCGCGCTGGTTGGTGATGCCCACCGCCGCGATGTCGTGACGCGTGAGGTGCGCGCGCGTCAGCGCGAGGCCGATGACCTCCTGGACATTGGCCCAGATCTCCGCGGCGTCGTGCTCGACCCAGCCGGCCTTCGGCAGGATCTGCTCGTGCTCCTTCTGACCCGTGGCGATGATGCTGCCCTTGCGGTCGAAGATGATGGCACGGCTCGAGGTCGTGCCCTGGTCGATGGCGATGATGTAGTCGGCCATGGTTCTTCTCCTTCGGGTTCGGGGATCAGGCGGCCAGGCCCAGCAGGACCGGAGCGAGCAGCGCGGCGATCGCACCACCGATCAGCGGGCCCACCACGGGGACCCACGAGTACGCCCAGTCGCTGGAGCCCTTGCCCTTGATCGGCAGGATCGCGTGGGCGATGCGCGGGCCCAGGTCACGCGCGGGGTTGATCGCGTAGCCGGTCGGGCCGCCGAGCGAGGCGCCGATGGCGACGACGACCAGCGCGACGGGCAGGGCCGTCAGCGGGCCGAGGCCCCCGGGGACGCCGACCTCGATGTCGCCGTAGTCGGCGAACGCGAAGATCGCGAACACCAGCACGAACGTGCCGATGATCTCGGTGACCAGGTTCCAGCCGTACGAGCGGATCGCCGGCCCCGTGGAGAAGACGCCCAGCTTGTTCGCGGGCTCCGGCTCCTCGTCGAAGTGCTGCTTGTAGGCCAGCCAGCACAGGATCGCACCGATGATGGCGCCGAGAAGCTCGGCTCCGGTGGCGACGGCGAACTGCGCGAAGCTGATCTTGTTCGCGATCAGCAGGCCGATGCCGACGGCGGGGTTCAGGATCGCGCCGGAGTATGCGGAGACCAGGACACCGGCGAAGACCGCCAGACCCCAGCCCCAGTTGACCATCAGGAATCCGCCGCCGAATCCCTTGTTCTTGACCAGGGCGACGTTCGCGACGACGCCGCAGCCCAGCAGGATCAGCATGGCGGTGCCGACGAGCTCTGACAGGAAGTAGAGCCCGAGGTTGACCTCAGTCATGTCTTCTTTGACCTTTCACGGGGCACCGACCCCTCTGCCGGTGCTGGGTGGGTGGAGCCGAATCGAGGGCGGCGTCCTGCGGCCCTCAGCCCCGGGCGGGGGAGGGAAGAGCGAGTCCGTGGCGCTCGTTCAGCAGCGCGCGGGTGCGGTCGACCTCGGCGTCGGTCCGGGCGCGGTCCCAGCCCAGCAGCGGCGCCAGGGCCGCCGCGAGCTGCTCCAGCACCGCTTCGTCGACATCGCCGGTGAACGCGAGGCTGGTGCGGCGCAGGACGATGTCGGCGAGGCGTACGACGAGCTCGTTCTCGACCATCCACTCCAGTTCCCGGGTGGAGACGGCGCCGCCGGCCAGGGGGGTGTCCGGGCCCTGCTCGATGTGCTCCCACACCTCGGCGGCACGCGTGCCGTACCGCGCCAGGAGCAGCTCGGCGCGGGCACCGGCGCCGGGGAGGTTCCGCGCGAGCCAGGCGTCGCGCGCGTCGTCGGCGGGGTAGTCGCGTCCGCCGCCGATCGCGCGCCCGGCCGTGGAGACGGTGCGGGTGCGGTCGATCAGACCCAGGACGGTGTCGGACAGGGACTCGCCCAGGGCGCGGAAGGTGGTCCACTTGCCGCCGACGAGCGACACCAGCGGCACGGCGCCCTCGCGGTCGACCTCGACGCGGTAGTCGCGCGACACGAATCCGGGTGCGGTGTCCTCGTGGCGGGGCAGCGGGCGGATCCCGGAGAAGCGGTAGACGATCTGGCCCCGGTCGACGGAGATCGACGGGAAGACGTGGTGGATCAGCTCGAAGAAGTAGTCGACCTCCTCCTCCGTGCACAGGGCGATCTCGCGGGGGTCGGCGTCGATGTCGGTGGTCCCGACGAGCACGCGGCCCTTGAGGGGGTAGATCAGCACGATGCGGCCGTCGGAGTGCTCGAAGAAGATCTCGCGGCCGCCCGTTGCCGCGAGCAGCTCCGGGTGGTCCAGCACGATGTGCGAGCCCTTGGTCCCGCCCATGAACCGCGTCTGCGTGCCGAGGGCCTCGTTGGTGAGGTCCGTCCAGGGGCCAGAGGTGTTCACGACGACGTCCGCCGCCACGCCGAACTCGGTCCCCGTCTCCAGATCGCGCAGGAGGATCCGGTCACCGTCGCGCCCCACGGCCTCGACGTAGTTCAGCGCGACCGCACCGGGGTGCGCGGCCCGGCCATCCTGGAGGACGTCGAGCGCGAGCCGCTCCGGGTCGTGCATGGACGCGTCGTAGTAGGTGGCGGTGTACTTGATCTTCGGATCGAGCATCGGCAGCGCCTCGAGCGACTTCTTGCGCCCGTGGAAGCGGTGCCTCGGCACCGTCCCGCCGTCGCGCGAGAAGGTGTCGTAGATCATCAGCCCCATCTTGATGAGGAAGGCGCCGCGCTCCTTCGGCTTGCCGGACTTGTGCGTGAGGAAGCGCAGCGGCGCCGACAGGATCCCGGAGAAGGTCGAGTAGATCGGGATCGTGGTCTGGAGGGGCTTGACGTAGTGCGGCGCGATCTTCAGCAGTCCGTTGCGCTCGTGCACCGATTCGTTGACCAGGCGGAACTCGCCGTTCTCGAGGTAGCGGATGCCGCCGTGGACCATGTGGCTGGAGGCGGCCGACGCTCCGGAGGCGAAGTCCCCGCGCTCGGCCAGCACGACGTCGACGCCCTGCAGAGCCAGTTCACGGAAGGTCGAGATGCCGTTGATCCCGCCGCCGATCACCAGAACGGTCGTGCGGCCGGCCTCCCGGACCCGTCGGACATCGGTGCGCTCCTGCGCGGACGAGAGCTGCTCGGTCATCGTCGTCCCCTTTCCTGCCTGCTCATCACGTCGAGCTTGCTCACAGCATCGACTCCTTCGGCACTTTGCGCAACCTCCGTGCACGAATGTGCAAGGATCGGGGGGAAAGGGGGTCGGACATGGGCTCTCAGGATGCACGGACGCGCGATGCGAAGCTCGAAGCCGCGCTCACCGCCGCGCAGCTCTACTACATGCAGGACAAGACCATGGAGGTCATCGCCGAGGAGCTGGGCACCTCGCGCTCGTCGGTCTCGCGCCTGCTGAGCTTCGCGCGTCAGGTCGGGCTGGTGGACATCCGGATCAACTCGCCGTTCGAGCGCGCCGGCATGCTCGAGGAGAGCATCCATCAGCGTCTGCGCGTCTCCGCCCATGTCGTGCCGATGTCGGAGAGCGTGACCGAGGTGGAGCGTCTCGAGCGCGTGGCGCTCACCGCGGGCCGGCTGCTGACGTCCTTCGTGGACTCGAACATGGTCGTCGGGATCGCGTGGGGGTCGACGATCAGCGCGGTCAGCCGCGAGCTCGGCCAGCAGGAGACCCATGGAACCACCGTCGTCCAGCTCAACGGTGCGGGCAACACGCAGACGAGCGGTCTGGAGTATTCGAGCGACATCCTGCAGCGGTTCGGTCGGGCCTTCGGCGCACAGGTGCAGCTGTTCCCCGTGCCGGCCTTCTTCGACGACCCCCTCACGCGGGAGGCGATGTGGCGCGAGCGCAGCACGCGGCGCGTGCTGGACCTTCAGGCGAAGATGGACATCGCGGTGTTCAGCCTGGGCTCACCGACGGCCGAGGTGCCCAGCCGCGTGTACGTCGGCGGCTACCTCAGCCGTGACGACTACCGGAGCCTGCGCGAGGATCGTGCCATCGGAGACGTCGCGACGGTCTTCTTCCGTGCGGACGGCACCTGGCAGGACATCCGTCTCAACGCGAGGGCCACCGGGCCGACGCTCGACCGGTTGCGTCGTGTGCCGCGGCGTCTCTGTGTCGTCGCCGGGCTCCAGAAGCTCCCGAGCCTCCAGGCGGCGATCTCCGCCGGGCTCGTCACCGACGTGGTGCTCGACGAGGGGCTGGCGCGCCGGCTGGCGGAGTCGGGCGAGCGCTGAGCGGCGGGCTCAGTCGAGCCCTGCACGGAACTCCTCCATGAGATGCGCGACGACGGCCCGCAGGTCGCCCTGCGCGTCCGCGACCGCGAGCTGGCGGGCGTAGCTCGCCCCGGTGTCGAGGATCCCCGCCACCCGGGTGAGCTCGGCGGGGCACTGCAGGTCCAGCGCGACCGGGGCCAGGAGCTCGAGCGTCTCGGCGAGGTGCTCGCGGACCGGCCGCTGCGATCCCGAGGAGTCCACGATGACCTCGGCGTCGAGTCCGTACCGCGCCGCACGCCACTTGTTCTCGCGGTGGAACCACGGCGGCAGGGTCGGGAGGGTCCGGCCCTCGTCGAGCTCGCGGGAGAACCTCTCGACGAGAGTCTGGACCAGCGCCGCGACGGCGGCGAGCTCGGGCAGCGTCGACAGGCCGTCGCAGGCGCGCACCTCGATCGTGCCCCAGCGGGGTGCGGGCCGGATGTCCCAGCGCACCTCGGTGGCATCGGCCATCACCCCCGTCCTGCGCATGTCCTCCAGGTAGGCCTCGAACTCGGCCCAGGTGGTCAGCGGCCACGGCAATCCCGCGGTCGGCAGCTGCTGGAACACGAGCGCGCGGTTGGACGCGTATCCGGTGCGCTCGCCCGCCCAGAACGGGCTCGAGGCGGCGAGGGCCTGCAGATGCGGGAGATAGGCGGTCAGCGCGCCGATGATCGGGAGCACCTTGTCACGGTCCTCGATCCCGACATGGACGTGGATCCCCCAGATCATCATGTTCCGCCCCCACCACTGGGTGCGATCGATGAGGGTGTGGTAGCGGGTCTTGTCGCTGACCCGCTGGTCGTACCACTGTGCGAAGGGATGGCTGCCCGCCGACAGCAGCGCGATGCCGGCGGGATCCGTCGCCGCGCGGACGGCCTGGATCGCCCGGCGGACGTCGTCGATCGCGTGCGCGACGGTGGCGCCCACGCCGCTGGTGACCTCGATCGTGTTGGTGAGCAGCTCGCCGGTGACGGTGTGGCGCTCCGCCGCGCTGTCGTCCTCCAGCGCGGCCAGCAGTTCGGGGGCGCGCCCGACGAGATCCCCGGAGAGGGGATCGGCGAGCATCAGCTCCCACTCGACGCCGACCGTCGAGCGCGCGGATTCGGCGAAGCGGATCGTCACCCGCACAGTCTGGCACGCGGCGCCGCCCGTTCCCCGTGTCCCTGACGCGCGGCGTCACGAACGCGGCCGTGGCGCGCCGTGACGCGGTTCGCGGCGGGGCGGGCGATCTGGCAGAATAGAGGGTCGGACGGCCCGCTCGACCCTCTATCCAGCGCGCCATCCACCCGAAGAGCTTCCACCGGGTGTGCACCCCACGCTCCAGGTGACCAGTTCGTTCCTTCCACACCATTCAGGAGAATCGTGGCTGTCAAGATTCGTCTCAAGCGCCTCGGCAAGGTCCGTGCGCCCTACTACCGCATCGTCGTGGCCGACTCGCGCACCAAGCGCGACGGTCGTGTGATCGAGGAGATCGGCAAGTACCACCCGACCGAGGAGCCCTCGTTCATCGAGGTCGACTCGGAGCGCGCGCAGTACTGGCTGTCCGTGGGCGCCCAGCCCACCGAGCAGGTCACCGCCATCCTCAAGATCACGGGCGACTGGGGCACCTTCAAGGGCGAGAAGGACGCGAAGTCCACGCTCAAGGTCGCCGAGGCGAAGCCGGCCTTCGAGGCCGACGCCGCCAAGAAGTCGGTCATCAAGCCCAAGGCGGAGAAGAAGGAGACTCCCGCTGAGGAGGCTCCCGCCGAGGCGCCGGTCGAGGACGCGGCCGAGGCCGCGACCGACGCCGAGTAATCCGCCGTGCTCGCCGCCGCGCTCGAACACATCGTCACGGGGATCGTCGATCACCCGGAGGATGTGCGCATCACCGCATCCACGTCGCCGCGAGGCGAACTGCTCGAGGTGCGTGTGCACCCGGACGACCGTGGGCGCGTGATCGGGCGCGGCGGCCGCACCGCCAAGGCTCTGCGCACGCTCGTCTCCGCGCTCGCGGACGGGCGGCGCGTCCGTGTCGACGTCGCGGACGACTGACGTGCCCGCGAACGGGCGCGCAGGAGGACGGAACCAGCTGCGCGTGGGCCGGCTCGTCAAGGCGCACGGGCTGAAGGGCGCGCTCAAGCTGGAGCTCTACACCGACGATCCGGCGGGGCGGTTCGTGCCCGGGGCGTCGTTCACGCTGCAGGTCCCCGAGGCGTCTCCCTGGCACGGGAAGTCGCTCACGGTGCGCGACTATCGGGTGATGAATGGCAGCTCCGTCGTCTTCTTCGAGGACGTCGAGGACCGGACCGCGGCGGAGAGCCTGGTCCGGGCGATCCTCTGGATGGACCAGGACGAGACCGAGGCGCCCGAGGAGGACGCCTGGTACGACCATCAGCTCGTCGGGCTGGAGGTCGTGCGCGACGACGTCGTCGTCGGGCGCGTGATCCGCGTCGATCACCTTCCGGCACAGGATCTGCTCATCGTCCGCCGGGCCGGCGTCTCCGGAGATGCGGCGGAGGTCATGGTGCCGTTCGTCTCCGCGATCGTCCCGACGGTCGACATCGCCGCCGGACGCCTGGTGGTGACGCCTCCGCCGGGACTGTTCGAGGAGCTGGCCGACGAGGCGGCGGCGCCCGCGGACGAGCAGGACGCGCCCGGTGCGGATTGACGTCGTCTCGATCTTCCCGTCGTACTTCGACGGCCTGACCCTGTCACTGCTCGGCAGGGCGCAGGAGAGCGGCCTCATCGATCTTCGCGTGCACGACCTGCGCGAGTGGACGCACGATCGCCACCGGACCGTGGA
Source organism: Microbacterium resistens (assembly GCF_021172025.1). Classification (NCBI taxonomy): domain Bacteria; kingdom Bacillati; phylum Actinomycetota; class Actinomycetes; order Micrococcales; family Microbacteriaceae; genus Microbacterium; species Microbacterium resistens. The sequence goes on along the minus strand of NZ_CP082781.1, from coordinate 1,208,685 downwards.
CGACACCCCCTACGGCGGCGGCGCGGGCATGGTCATGAAGCCCGAGCCCTGGGGCGAGGCGCTGGACGCACTGGTCGCGGCCGACGGCGCCGCCGCGCGTCCCACCATCGTGTTCCCCTCCCCGGCGGGGGAGGTCTTCACCCAGGCGACCGCCCGCACGCTCGCGGAACACGATCATCTCGTCTTCGGATGCGGCCGGTACGAGGGCATCGACGAGCGCGTGTTCGACTATGCGGCCGAGCTCGGCGACGTGCGGCTGCTGAGCCTCGGCGACTACGTCCTCAACGGCGGGGAAGTGGCCACCATGGCGATGGTCGAGGCCATCGGCCGGCTCATTCCCGGCGTGGTCGGCAATCCGGACAGCCTGGTCGAGGAATCGCACGAGGACGGCCTTCTCGAGTACCCGTCCTACACGAAGCCGTCCGTCTGGCGCGACCGTGCGGTGCCGGAGATCCTGCTCAGCGGCGATCACGGCCGGATCGCGCGCTGGCGCCGCGAGCAGCAGGTGGAACGGACCGCCGCCCGCAGGCCCGACCTGCTCGACGGCTGAGCGCGTCAGAGCACCCGCTCCGCCTCGTGCGTGAGCTCGAAGACCACCCCGTGGGGATGCCGGAGGTCCAACGAGGCGTGCGGGCTCAGCCCCCGCATCTCGCCGCGGAGCATCCGTCCGATCATCTCGTGGGAGATGAGCAGCGGAACGCCGTCGGCGACCTCCGTGCAGTGCTCGAGCGCCTGCCGCACCCGGCCGCGGGCCTGGGCGTAGCTCTCACCCCCGGGGAAGGCCCATCCGTAGCGGTTGTCCGCACGCTCCGCGCGAGTGCCCGGGAGCTCGGCCTCGATCTCGGCCCAGGTCCGTCCCGCCAGGGTTCCATGATGGATCTCCGCGAGACCGGGGACGAGGACGACCTCGGCCTCCAGGATCTCGGCAATGATCTCGGCGGTGCGCACCGCCCGGCCGAGCGGACTCGAACAGATGGTCCGGATGCCGCGACCGCGCACTCGGCGTGCGATCTCCTGGGCATGGGCGACGCCGTCCGAGGTCAACGGCGAGTCGAGCTGTCCCTGCAGACGTCCCTCCCGGTTCCAGGCCGTCTGGCCGTGGCGCGCGAGGAAGAGCCGATGCGGCACGGGGCGGTCCTGCGGGATCATGGACCCAGGATGACAGCCGAGGCCGCGGCGGGGAAGCGTCGCCGCCCGCCTGAGTGCGGTCAGTCGACGCCGAGGAAGGAACGGTCGGTGAGGATGATCGGGCCGTCCTCCGTGACCGCGATGGTGTGCTCGGAGTGCGCGCCCCGCGAGCCGTCGCCGCTGCGCAGCGTCCAGCCGTCCGGGTCGGTGATCAGCTCGTCCGTCGTGGCGAGGAACCAGGGCTCGAGCGCCATGACGAGACCTGCGCGCAGCGGGAAGCCCCGTCCGGCGCGGCCGTCGTTGGGCACGTGCGGGTCGCCGTGCATGATCCGGCCGACGCCGTGGCCGCCGAAGTCCGTGTTGATCGAGTAGCCCTCGCCGCGCGCGACGGCGGCGATCGCGGCGGAGATGTCGCCGATGCGATTGCCGACGGTCGCCGCAGCGATGGCCGCGTCCAGCGCGCGCTCGGTCGTGTCGATCAGGCGGAGATCCTCGTCGCGGGGCGTGCCGACGACGAACGAGACGGCGGAGTCCGCCACCCACCCGTCCACCGACACGGCGAAGTCGAGCGAGACGAGGTCGCCGTCGCGCAACGCGTAGTCGTGGGGGAGGCCGTGCAGGACGGCATCGTTCACGGATGTGCAGATCACCTTGCCGAACGGGCTCGCGCCGAACGAGGGGTGGTAGTCGATGTAGCACGACTCCGCGCCGGCCTTGCGGATGAGGTCGTGCGCGCGGCGGTCGATCGCGAGCAGGTTGGTCCCGACCTTCGTCTCCTCGCGCAGGGTCGCCAGCGTCTCGGCCACGAAGCGCCCGGCGGCGCGCATCTCGTCGATCTCGGTGGGCGTGCGCAGTTCGATCATCGGGGGTGTTCCTCTCGTCGCCCTCCATTCTCCCGCATCCGTGCCTGCGACTTCGCTCATGATCGCGGAAGATCGGCGCCCGCCGGACGGGAGCGACGTACGATCTCGGTATGTGGTTGCGGCGCGTGTTCTTCCGATGGCTCCCGCTGGCGGCGGCCGTGCTGCCGGTATGGCTCCTCGTGGGCTGGGGCGTGTTCCAGGCGGGCGGATGGGCGTTCCTCTGGGTCCTCTTCATCGCCGTGCCGTCGGTGCTGGTGGGGCAGCTCGTGCTCCTGCTGCTCGTGCGCGCGCGTCCCTCGGTCCGGGCCGAGCGAGCGGTGTCGTGGTGGGACGTGCTGGGCTTCACGGTGTGGCACGGCCTCACGGTCGCGGTGGGCTGCTTCCCGGAGGGGGCCTTCGCCTGGCTCCTCACCGGCGCGATCGCGGCGTTCCTCGCCCTGTTCTGGTCGTCGCTCTGGCAGCTGTGGACCGAGGCGCGGGGCGGGCGCCGCGTCGTCGCCGAGTCCGAGACGGTCTGGGCGACCACGATCGGCGGTGATGACCGCAGCGGGCCGGTCCGGGGGACGCCGCGCGGCGAGGTCATCGTGATCGCGGAGGCAGGACGCCCCGGCGACGCCGGCGGGCACTGACGCGCACCCTGCGCGGCGCCGTCCGCGTTTTGGAACGGTGCGAGATCCATGACAGAATGAATCCTTGTGCCGTGACCCGGCTCTGCCTCAGGGGAGCCTGCGGACGCCCTGCGCGCCGTTCGACACACACCATCCTTCCTTCCTTCCGAGTGCACGCGACCTGAGGCGAGTGCAGAGAGAGACGATCATGCAGATCCTCGACGCCGTCGACGCGGCTTCGCTCCACTCCGACATCCCCGCCTTCGGCCCCGGCGACACCGTGAAGGTGCACGTGAACATCACCGAGGGCAACCGCTCCCGCATCCAGGTCTTCCAGGGCGTCGTCATCGGCCGCCAGGGCGACGGCGTGCGCGAGACCTTCACGGTCCGCAAGATCAGCTTCCAGGTCGGCGTCGAGCGCGTCTTCCCGGTGCACTCCCCGGTGATCGACCACATCGAGGTCGTCACCCGCGGTGACGTGCGTCGCGCGAAGCTCTACTACCTGCGCAACCTCCGCGGCAAGAAGGCGAAGATCAAGGAGAAGCGCGAGAACTGACGCGCCGATCCATCACAGAGCACCCCGGGACACGGTGTCCCGGGGTGCTCTGTTCTCCCCGACGTGTGCGACGCTAGAGAGGCCGTCACGAGGCGGCCGTTCCCCTCGTGAAGGAAGCCGATGACAGACGAGACCGCCTCCGCTCCGGCTGCGCTGCGCCGCGACCGCCGTGCCCCGTCGCGCCGTCGCGGCTGGCTCGTGTTCCTGAGAGACGTGCTCGTCATCGTGCTCGTCGCCGTACTCGTCTCCTTCCTGGTGAAGAGCTTCATCGTGCGCAGCTTCTTCATCCCCTCCAGCTCCATGGAGGACACGCTCCTGGTCAAGGACCGGATCCTCGTCGACGAGATCACGCCCCGCTGGAACCCGTATCACCGCGGTGACGTCGTCGTCTTCAAGGACCCCGGCGGGTGGCTGCCGCCGAGTGAGCCGCAGCCTCCGCGATCGCCCCTGCTGGAGGCGGGGGAGTGGCTCCTGACGATCGTCGGCATCGCGGCGCCGGACTCGGACGACCACCTCGTGAAGCGGGTGATCGGACTCCCGGGCGACCGGGTGCAGTGCTGCAACTCGCTCGGCCAGATCACGGTCAACGGCTCTCCGATCGACGAGTCGTCGTACCTCAAGCTCCCCCCGGGGGACACGCTCGCGTCGGAGATCCCGTTCGACGTCACCGTCCCCGCCGGATCGGTGTGGGTGCTCGGCGACAACCGCGACCGATCCCAGGACTCCCGGTACAACCAGGACCAGCCCGGGAACGGCTTCGTCCCGCTCGACAACGTCGTCGGACGCGCGTTCCTCATCAGCTGGCCCTTCGACCGGTTCGGGCTCATCGACGGCCACTACGCCGTGTTCAACGGCGTCGAGGAGCGGGAGCGCGAGGAGGACGCGCGGTGACCGTCGTCGCGCCTCGGCTGACGCTGGAGCGCCGCCTGCTGCGCGAGCACCAGCACATCATCGCGCTCGACGAGGTCGGCCGAGGCGCCCTGGCCGGCCCGGTCGCGGTCGGCGCCGCGATCATCGACGCCTCGGGTGCCCGGCGACGCGTGCCCGAGGGGCTGCGCGACTCCAAGCTCGTGCCGTCCGCCCGTCGTGCCGACGTCGCCGCCCGTGCCCAGGGGTGGGTGCTGTCCAGCGCCGTCGGCTGGGCCGATAACGCGGAGATCGACGAGGTCGGGATCATGCGCGCGCTCGGGCTCGCCGCCTCGCGTGCGCTGATCGCCGCGTGCGCCGACGCCGTGGACCCGGCCACGGCGCTCGTCATCCTCGACGGGAACCACGACTACCTGTCCGCGGTCCACCCGTCCTCCGTCACCGTGCGCACGGTCGTGAAGGGCGACCGCGACTGCGCCTCCGTGTCCGCCGCGTCGGTCATCGCGAAGGTCGCGCGCGACGCCCTCATGGTCGACCTCCACGAGACCCACCCCGACTACCAGTGGGAGCGGAACAAGGGCTATGCGAGCCCGGAGCACCGTGACGCGATCCGCCGGCTCGGGCTGAGCCCGCTGCACCGGTCGTCGTGGGCGATCGCGGAGGCCCCCACGCTCTTCTGACCCGTCGGCGACGGGGCGTCGGCAGCGGCCCGCACGGCCTAGGATGGACGGATATGGATGAGGACGCCTTCGACGACTACGACCGTGAGCTCGAGCTCGCCCTGTATCGCGAGTACCGCGACGTGGTCTCGCAGTTCGCCTACGTGATCGAGACCGAGCGCCGCTTCTATCTCGCGAACGACGTCAACGTCGTCCGCCGGGACACCGAGCACGACTTCTACTTCGAGGTGTCCATGACCGACGTCTGGGTCTGGGACATCTACCGGGCGGACCGCTTCGTGAAGGCCGTGCGTGTGCTCACGTTCAAGGACGTCAACATCGAGGAGCTGTCCCGGCGGGAGTTCGAGCTTCCGCAGGAGCTCTCGCTCGACGGCGAGTGACACAGCTCTGAGCGACGGCCGACCCGCCGTCGCTCGTCGCAATCTCGTGCGGAGATCGCGCGCGTCGGCGGAGATCCCGCGCATCGGCGGAGGGTTGACCGACATTCGTCCGCGCGAAGGGGTGTTGTCCTCCGGGACGGATTCTGTACCGCGGAGATCACGCGCTCATACGGAGGATCACGCCCCGGGCGGAGGACCCGTGCTTCCGCGGAGGACCCGTGTTTCTGCGGAGAGCACGTGTTCTCGCGGGGTCGGCGAGCCTCGTCCTCCACACCCGGGGACGACGGCGTTGTTCTCCGCGGATCCCGCGGCCCGCACCGGACGCGGCGGTTGAGCGCACGAGGCTGTCGGCATGGCAGCGAAAGACGACCTCGGGCGAGCCGGCGAAGACCGGGCGGCCCTCTATCTGACGGATCTCGGATACCGCATCCTCGCGCGCAACTGGCGGTGCGAGCTCGGCGAGCTGGACATCGTGGCCGAGTGGCGCGACGTCCTCGTGTTCGTCGAGGTGAAGACGCGGCGCAGTCTTCTGTTCGGGCACCCGTTCGAAGCGATCGACGAGCGCAAGCGGCGACGGATGTGGCGCCTGGCGCATGCGTGGGTGCGGGAGCACCCGTTGTCGGCGCGCGGCCGGCCGCTGCGGCTGGAGGCCATCGGGATCGTCGGATCGGAGCCCTCCTGCGGCGTCCTCGAGCACCTGACGGACCTGCGATGACGGCGGAGCTCCTGGAGGAGGGGACCTCGGGGTCGCGGACCTCCCGCACCTGGGCGGTCGCTCTGACCGGCATCACCGGCCATCTCGTCGAGGTCGAGGCCGACCTCTCGCAGCAGACGCCGGAGTTCCATCTGATCGGTCTCGGCGACCGGGCGCTGAGCGAGGCCGTGCGTCGCGTCCACAACGCCTGCAAGAACAGCGGCGTGGAGCTTCCGCGGCGCAAGCTCACGGTGAACCTGTCGCCGGCGAGCCTGCCGAAGCACGGCTCGGGGTTCGACCTGGCGATCGCGCTCGCCGCCCTCGGCACCGAGGGCAGACTGGACATCGCGTCGCTGGCCCGCACCGTGCACATCGGCGAGCTCGGGCTGGACGGCCGGCTTCGGCCCGTGGCGGGCGTGCTCCCCTCGCTTCACGCCGCCGTCCGCGCGGGGATCGCCCGAGCGATCGTTCCGAGGGCGAACGAGGCGGAGACGCGGCTCGTCCCCGGGCTGGACGTGCATGCCGTCGCGACGCTCGCCCATGCCGCGGTGCTCCACGGCGCCGAGCTGGATCCTCCTGCAGCACCGGAGCGACTCCCCCGTGCGGAGAGCTCGACGACGACGGAGCGGGAGCCGGATCTTGACGAGGTCATCGGCCAGGACGAGGCCGTGTCCGCGCTGACCGTGGCCGCGGCCGGCGGTCACCACGTGCTCCTGAGCGGCCCGCCGGGCGCGGGGAAGACGATGCTCGCGCGACGGCTCCCCGGCATCCTGCCGGACCTCGACGACGACCTGGCTCTGGACGTCGCGTGCGTCCGTTCCCTGGCGGGTGAGGCGGTCGTGGATCTCGATCGTCGGCCACCATTCGTCGCGCCTCACCACAGCGCCTCCCTCGCCGCGCTGGTGGGAGGGGGGTCCCGCCAGGTCCGGCCGGGCGCCATCGTCCGCGCGCACGGCGGACTGCTGTTCGTCGACGAGGCGTCGGAGGCGCCGCGCGCCGTCCTCGACGCGCTGCGGCAGCCGCTGGAATCGGGGCGGATCGAGATCCATCGGTCCGAGTTCACCGCCTCTTTCCCGGCCCGCTTCCAGCTCGTCCTGGCGACCAATCCGTGCCCGTGCGGGGTCTACGGTGTGACCGGGGAAGAGTGTGTCTGCCCGCCCGCGGCCGTTCGGCGCTACGCGTCGCGACTGTCCGGTCCGCTGCGCGACCGCCTCGACATCGAGATCCAGGTGGCCCGGGTCTCCGCGGACCTCGCCACGGCCGCGACGCGCGGCACCGTCTCCACGGCGCAGGCGCGCGATCGGGTCCGGGAGGCGCGCGAGAGGGCGGCGCGACGCTGGCGGGGCACGCCCTGGCGGGTGAACGCACATGTTCCTGGGGCGTGGCTCCGACGTGGCGCCTACCGGCTTCCGACGCCGGTGCGCGAGCCCCTCGACCGGGCGCTGCGTCGGGGCGCGATCACCCTGCGCGGCTACGATCGCGTCCTGCGACTGGCCTGGTCCGTCGCGGACCTCGACGGTGCGGCCGCACCGCGGCTGGAGCACGTCGGCCGTGCGCTGTTCCTGAAGAAGGGGCTGGCGGCGTGACCGGGCACGACCGCGGGGTGGATCCGGCAGCGGAGCTCATGGCGATCATGGACGACCCCGAGATCGGCCGAAGGCTCGACGAGGTCCGCGCGGCGGGCTCGACCGACGAGGCCCGCGCCGGCGTCGTGTGGAGCGTCATCGCCGAGCCGGGCGACGGCGTCTCCGGTGCCCTCGTCGCTGCGCTCGGCGCCCGGGGCGCGCTGGAGGAGGTCTTCGACGCGGCCGCGTCCTCCGCGGGGGAGAAGGACTCCGGACGCCCGGCCCGCCGTGCCCTTCAGGAGGCGCGGCGCCGGTGGGCGCCACGCCTCCGGCGAGAGGCGGTCCTCGCGGCGCTCGCCGGCGCGTCCCGGGTGCGGGCGTCGCTGCTGCTCCCGGACGATCCGGACTGGCCCGGGCGGATCGCCGATCTCGGACCGCACGCGCCGCATGCTCTCTGGGTCCGCGGCGACCCGTCGGCGCTCGGCGAGCTCGGCGTCGCCGTGGTGGGGGCGCGGGCATCGACGGCGTATGGCGAGCACGCGGCCGCCGAGATCGTCGGCCCGCTCGCCGCCGACGGGACCTCCATCGTCTCCGGCGGCGCCTACGGGATCGACGGGGTGGCGCACCGGGTCGCTCTGGGAACGGATGGCCGGACGCTGGCGATCCTCGCGGGCGGAGTGGACCGGGCCTACCCGAGCGGACACGCGGGGCTCCTCGTTCGCATCGCCGGCTCGGGAGCCGTCGTGAGCGAGGTCCCGTGCGGGACGGCGCCCACGCGATGGCGCTTCCTCGCCCGCAATCGCCTGATCGCGGCCGTCGCCGCGGCCACCGTGGTCGTGGAGGCGGGGCGGCGCAGCGGCTCCCTGAACACCGCGGGTCACGCCGCGTCGCTCGGACGCCCGCTCGGCGCGGTTCCCGGACCGATCACGTCGGCGACATCGGCCGGATGCCATCGCCTGCTCCGCGAATACGCGGCGCAGTGCGTCACGACCGCCGACGAGGTCCGGGAGCTGCTCGGGGCCGCCCCGTCCGCGCCCCCGAGCATCCCCGCGGAGGACCCGGACATGATCCGGATCGCCGACGCGCTGAGCACGCGGCACGGACGCGCGGTCGATGAGCTGGCCCGTGCGGCCGGACTCTCACTGGAGCGGGTCACGGCGCTGCTCGGGATCCTGGAACTGGACGGGGCGGTCGTACGCACACCCGGCGGGTGGCGTCGGCTGCCGGTCTGACGGCGAGGCTCCTCGTTGCGAACGGCCGGGGCCGCACACTGGGAGGGTGCGACTCTCCCACGCGGTGGACGACTTCACGACGCACCTGGCGTCGGTGCGGCGGCTGTCCGCGGCGACGATCCGCGCGTATCGCAACGATCTGACCGATCTGGTCCGGGCCGCCGGCGACCCGGAACTGGAGGACGTGGACCTCGAGACCCTGAGGGAGTGGCTCTGGCGCGCCACGCAGCGCGGCGACGCCCGCGCGACCTTGGCGCGCCGGACGGCCGCCGCCCGTTCCTTCTTCGCCTGGGCCAGGGAGGAGGAACGGATCCCGGTCGACCCCAGTCTCCGACTCGTCGCGCCGAAGCGCGGCAGATCGCTCCCCGTGGTCGCTTCGGCGGACTCGCTCCGGCAGCTGCTCGACGAACTTCGCCACGACGCCGCGGGCGGCGATCCGGTCCGCCTGCGCGACAGCGCCGTCCTGGAACTCCTCTACGGCTCGGGGATGCGCGTCTCGGAGCTCTGCGGCCTCGCGGTCGACGATGTGGACCTGGACCGCGCCACGGCGCGGGTGCGGGGCAAGGGGGACAGAGAGCGGGTGGTGCCGTTCGGCGTCCCCGCGAAGGACGCGGTGGCGGCCTATCTGCGGCGCGGCCGGCCGGCCCTGGCGGCGCGCACGGACCGCTCGTCACCCGCCCTCTTCCGGGGCGCGCGCGGCGGCGCGCTCGGACCGCGGACCGTCTACGCGCTCGTCGCCCGCACGCTCGGCCCCGTGCTCGGTGAGGAGACGGTCGGCCCGCACGCGCTCCGGCACTCCGCGGCGACGCATCTGCTCGACGGCGGCGCGGACCTGCGGGCGGTGCAGGAGATCCTGGGGCACGCCAGCCTCGGTACCACGCAGATCTACACGCACGTGTCCGCCGAGCGGCTGACCGCGACGTACCGCCTCGCGCATCCCCGGGCGTGAGCGGAGAACCGCTCAGCAGACGACCCCGCCGCAGGGGAGCAGGACGGCGCGCGGCACCTCGCCGAACAGCAGCAGGGGATTGATGTACTCGCCGTGCCACCGGACGCCGACGTGGAGCGTCCCGGGCAGTGCGTGTCCTCCCTGAGCGAGCTTGCCGACGGCGTCTCCGACGGCGACCGCCGCGCCCGGGTCGAGGTCGCTCTGCAGGGGCTCGTAGGTCGTGACGAGCCCGTCGCCGTGGTCGATCGTGAGGAGCGGGCGATCCACCACGGTGCCGCGGAACGCGATCGTGCCGTCGGCTGGCGCCCTCACGGGGCCGGCGGCGGCGACGTCGATCCCGCGATGGCCGGGGCCGTACGCGTGCGCCGGGGCGCGGAACGGGGCGACGACGGTTCGGGGTCCGGACACGGGCCATCGCCAGTCGGCTCCCGCAGGAGCCGTCGCCGCGGGAGCCGACGGGGCGGAGATGGTCGCCGCGGCGGTGACGGCTCCCGCGGCCGACCCGGGGGAGCCGAGGAGGACGAGGAGGAGCATGAGAGCGAGCGGCGGAGCGACGCGACCGGGAGGGAGACGACGTGGCGACATGGCCCGATGATGCCGGGGCGCCGCCGTCGGCGCGGACCCCGCGCCGGAACGGTGGACGACGGGCCGGGGACCGGTGTTCGTGCAGGACGAGGGCGGTGCTCGCGAGGCGTCGAGGCTGATACACTGACAAGGCATCTCGAGCGATCGAGGTGACTACGCGTGCCCACAGCGTCCATCGTGGTGCGACACCCCATCGGTCCCTTCCGAGGGCGGGGTGTGTGCCGGGCACCAGGACAGCCGACCGCCCGGTCGGCGATCAACCGCAACGGCGAGAACCGCCAGAACAGGGGAGTACGACCATGGCCGTCGTCACCATCCGCCAGCTGCTCGACAGCGGCGTGCACTTCGGACACCAGACCCGCCGGTGGAACCCGAAGGTGAAGCGCTTCATCCTCACGGAGCGCAGTGGCATCCACATCATCGACCTGCAGCAGTCGCTGGCCTACATCGACCGCGCCTACGACTTCGTCAAGGAGACCGTCGCGCACGGCGGGACGATCCTCTTCGTCGGCACCAAGAAGCAGGCGCAGGAGATCCTCGCCGAGCAGGCGACCCGCGTGGGCCAGCCCTACGTCAACCAGCGCTGGCTGGGTGGCCTCCTGACGAACTTCTCGACCATCGCGAAGCGTCTGGCCCGCATGAAGGAGCTCGAGGAGCTCGACTACGAGAACCCCGCCGCCTCGGGCTTCACCAAGAAGGAGCTGCTGCTCAAGAAGCGCGAGCTCGACAAGCTGCACAAGTCGCTGGGCGGCATCCGCAACCTCACCAAGACCCCGTCGGCCCTGTGGGTCGTCGACGCCAAGCGTGAGCACCTCGCCATCGACGAGGCGAAGAAGCTGGGCATCCCGGTCATCGGCATCCTCGACACGAACGCGGACCCGGACGACTTCCAATACCCGATCCCCGGCAACGACGACGCGATCCGCTCCGTCTCGCTGCTGACGCGCATCATCGCCGACGCCGCGGCCGAGGGCCTGCAGCAGAAGCACAACCCGGAGCAGGGCGACGCCGAGCCGCTCGCCGAGTGGGAGCGCGAGCTGCTCGAGGGCGGCGACGCCGAGGCGGCCGCCACCGAGACCGCTGCGACCGAGACGGCCGCGGACGAGGCCGGTGCCGCCGCGCACGACGAGGCGATCGCCGCTGCCGCCGAGGAGGCGCCCGCCGAGGTCGCCGCCGCTGAGGCCGCCGACAAGTAATCCCTCGTACACACACGACACGTAGCAAGGAGCCACCACACATGGCCAACTTCACCATCGCCGACATCAAGGCGCTGCGTGAGCAGCTCGGCACGGGAATGGTCGACACCAAGAAGGCGCTCGAGGAGGCCGGCGGCGACGTCGAGAAGGCCACCGAGATCCTGCGTCTCAAGGGTGCCAAGGGCAACGCCAAGCGCGCCGACCGCTCCACCAGCGAGGGTCTGGTCGTCGCCCGCGAGAACGGCAACAGCGTCACGCTGATCGAGCTCGCCTGCGAGACGGACTTCGTCGCGAAGAACGAGCGCTTCATCGCGCTGGCCGAGAAGGTCGCGGACGCGGCCGCCGCGGCGTCGGCGAACACCGTCGAGGAGGTCCTCGCGGCCTCCGCGGGCGGCCAGACCGTCGAGCAGCTGATCTCAGACGAGGCCGCCATCATCGGTGAGAAGGTCGAGCTGCGGCGCGTCCGCACCGTGACCGGCGACGCCGTCTCGGTGTACCTGCACCGCACGAGCAAGGACCTGCCGCCGCAGATCGGCGTCGTCGTCGCCTACACGGGTGACGACGCGGAGACCGCGCGCAGCATCGCCCAGCACATCTCCTTCGCCAACCCGTCGTACCTCACCCGTGAGGACGTCCCGGCGGCGGACGTGGAGAAGGAGCGCGAGATCGTCACCGAGATCTCCCGCAACGAGGGCAAGCCGGAGGCGGCCCTGCCGAAGATCGTCGAGGGCCGTGTGTCCGCGTTCTTCAAGCAGGTCGCGCTCCTCGAGCAGGACTACGCCAAGGACAACAAGCTGTCCGTCGGCCAGGTCGCGAAGGACGCCGGCATCACAGTGACGGACTTCGCGCGCTTCAAGGTCGGCGCGTAAGACCGCGGAAGGGGTTCGGATCATCGCGATCCGAACCCCTTCTTCATGCCCGCCGCGAGGCGCGCACGCTATTTTGATCAGGGACGAGAGGAACAACCCCATGATGCAAGGACCCGGACGCCGTCGCGTCGTTCTGAAGCTGTCGGGCGAGGCGTTCGGCGGCGGCCAGCTCGGGGTCAACCCCGACATCGTCGGCCAGATCGCCCGCGAGATCGCGGCGGCGACCGACGAGGTCGAGATCGCGGTCGTGGTCGGCGGAGGCAACTTCTTCCGCGGCGCGGAGCTGAGCCAGCGCGGGATGGACCGCGGACGTGCGGACTACATGGGCATGCTGGGCACCGTCATGAACGCCCTCGCCCTCCAGGACTTCCTCGAGCAGGCCGGCGCCGAGCCGCGCGTGCAGTCCGCGATCGCCATGACCCAGGTCGCCGAGCCCTACATCCCCCTCCGCGCCGAGCGGCACATGGAGAAGGGGCGCGTCGTCATCTTCGGTGCCGGCGCCGGCCTTCCGTACTTCTCCACCGACACCGTCGCCGCCCAGCGGGCGCTCGAGATCCGCGCGACGGAGGTGCTCGTCGCCAAGAACGGCGTGGACGCGATCTACACCGCGGACCCGAACAAGGACTCGTCCGCGGAGCGCATCGACCACGTCACCTACCGCGAAGCCCTGCAGAAGGGGCTCAAGGTCGTGGACTCGACGGCGTTCAGCCTCTGCATGGACAACGGCATGGACATGCGCGTGTTCGGCATGGAGCCGGCCGGCAACATCACCCGTGCGCTGCGCGGCGAAGCCATCGGCACCCGCGTCACGGCCTGAGCGCCGCGCCCGGCCCGGCGCCCCGCACGGGGGCGGCGGGCCGCCCCGAGTAGACTGAGACGAACCCTCTGACGATTGGAGCCCCCGTGATCGCGGACGTCCTCGCCGACACCACTTCCCGCATGCAGCGCGCCGTCGAGGCTGCGAAGGAGGACTTCGCCACGGTGCGCACCGGCCGCGCGAACCCGCAGCTCTTCCAGAAGCTGATGGTCGACTACTACGGCTCGCCCACTCCGCTCGCCCAGCTCGCGTCCCTGGCCAACCCCGAGGCGCGCACGCTCCTGATCACGCCCTACGACAAGTCGGCGCTGAAGGCCATCGAACAGGCCGTCCGCGACATGCCGAACCTCGGCGCGAACCCCTCGAACGACGGCAACATCATCCGGGTGACGATGCCGGAGCTCACGGCGGACCGCCGCAAGGAGTACGTCAAGCTCGTGAAGTCCAAGGGCGAGGACGCGAAGGTCCACGTCCGCGGCATCCGCCGCAAGGCCAAGGACGAGCTCGACGGGCTCAAGAGCGAGCTCGGTGAAGACGAGATCGCCCGCGGCGAGAAGGAGCTGGACGCCCTCACGCGCCAGCACGTCGACCTCATCGACGAGGCTGTGAAGCGCAAAGAGGCCGAACTGCTCGAGGTGTGAGGTCGGGATGACAGGTCCTTCGGCGGACGAACCGCAGGACATCCCGCCGCGCCCTCCGCTTCCCGCTCCTCGCCACGGTGATCAGCTGCATGCGCAGTGGCAGGCGAAGAAGGCCGAGATCGGCACTCAGGTCTCGCACGCCCGGGATCAGCTCGACCAGGCGAACGAGCGCATCAAGGAGCGGACGGGCCGTGACCTCGTCGTGGCGATCCTGATCGGGCTGCTGATCGGCGGGGCCCTGCTGGCGTCCCTCGTGTTCGTCAAGTGGGCGTTCGTGATCTTCGCGGTCGCTGCGGCGCTGCTGGCGATCGGAGAGCTCGTCCTCGCCCTGCGCACGGGCGGGCGGCGGGCGGATCTCTGGCCGCAGCTCGTCGTCGGCGCGGCGCTCGTCACGGCGGGCTACTTCGCCGACCCGTGGCTGTGCTGGGTGATGCTCTTCGTCGCGGTGTTCGTCGTCGTGGTGTGGCGCCTGGTCGGGCAGATGGCCGCCAGGGACGGGCGCACGTACGGCGACGTCCTCACCGACGCTGTCTCCGCGGGGTTCATCCAGATCTACATCCCCTTCCTCGCTGCGACCGCGCTCATGCTGCTGCGCGAGGAGCGGGGGGAGTGGTGGGTGCTCTCGTTCATCATCGTGGTGGTCGTGGCAGACACCGCCGCCTACGCCTCCGGCCTGCTGTTCGGCCGGGGCGGGCGGCATCCGATGGCTCCGCGGGTGAGCCCGAAGAAGACCTGGGAGGGCTTCGCGGGCGCGGTCGCGGGCTCCCTCCTCGCCGGTGCGCTGCTCGGCGTCTTCCTGCTCGGGCTGCCGTGGTGGGCGGGACTGATCATCGGCGCCGCGCTGGTCGCATCCGCGACCCTCGGCGACCTCGCCGAGTCGATGCTCAAGCGCGACCTCGGCATCAAGGACATGAGCTCGTGGCTCCCGGGCCACGGAGGCCTCCTCGATCGTCTCGACAGCATCCTCCCCTCTGCGGTGGTCGCCCTGGCCCTGTTCCATCTCCTCAGCCCCCTGGCGGTATCGTGACCCTCTCCTCCTCTCCGGCCGACGGCGCCTCGGCGCCCTTCCCCCTCGCTCAGGGACGCGAGAAGGGCTATCAGCGTTCCGCGGTGGACGCCTTCCTCGCGCGGGCCAAGACCGCGTTCGAGGCGAACCCGCCCGAGCTCGACGCGGCCAGCGTGCGGGCCGTCTCGTTCCCGCTCGTCCGCGGCGGCTACCGCATCGCCGAGGTCGACGCCGCATTGGCGCGGGTCGAGGACGCGTTCGCGGGACGCGAGCGCAGCACGGCGCTCTCGCAGAAGGGCGCGCGCGCCTGGGTGAGCCGCGCGCGTTCCGAGGCCCAGGTCATCCTGGACCACCTGAACCGCCCGAAGGGGCATCGCTTCGGGCGGACGGGACTGCTCACCTTCGGCTACCGGGTGGACGAGGTGGACCACGTGGCCGAGCGGATCGTCCGCTACCTCCGCGACGGTGACGCGCTGTCGGCGGAGCAGGTCCGTCACACGGCCTTCCGGATGCAGCGGCGCGGATACCGCGAGGAGCAGGTGGATGCGCTGCTGGACGCCACGATCGAGGTGCTCCTCGCGGTCCGCTGACCGCGAGCGCGCGTGCTCATGGTGGATTCAGCATCGGGTCGCTAGACTGGGGCGCATTGTGACTCCCGATAACGATTTGGTTTCGACGGACGCTGCCCGAGCCGACGTCTCCGTCCGCGCGAAGGCGCCGCGCCGCGGCGCCGCGACGCCCCGGCGCCGCACGACCGCGACGATCCTCGCCGGTCTGGCCGTCGTCGGTTTCTCCGCTGCGATCGTCGCGCCGGCAGGCATCGCCATGGCGACCCCGTCCGCCGACGAACCGGCGGCCGCGCAGAGCGTGTACTCGCTGGCCGCCAAGGACGCCCAGACCTTCGACATCACGGTGCAGGGCGCTCAGGGCGCTCAGGCGACCCCGATCGCGCGCGAGGGCTTCGAGGTGTACGTGACGCCCACGCCGACTCCGACGCCGACCCCGGAGCCCGCCTCGGATCCGGGCTCCGGCGCGTCCGAGGAGTCGGGCGAGTCGTCCGGTGGCGGGGGCGGTGGCGGCCCCATGTACTACACCGGAGGGGGCGACCCGGCCGCGTGGATGGCGGCGGCGGGCATCGCGCCGGAGGACTGGGGCTACGTCGACTACATCGTGAGCCGGGAAAGCGGCTGGAACCCGAATGCGGTGAACTCGTCGTCCGGCGCGAGCGGGCTCGTCCAGGCGCTTCCGTGCGACAAGGTGCCGGGCAGCTGCTTCGATCCGGTGGACAACCTCCGCTGGGCGGACGGCTATGCGAAGGGCCGGTACGGGAGCTGGGCGGAGGCCGTCGGCTTCTGGTCCGCCAACCACTGGTGGTGAGCGTCCGCGCCCGCCATGCCCCGATCGCACCGTCGTCGTCCTGAACGCCCGCGCGACGACGCCCTCGACCGCCTCATCGCGGGGTGGAAGCGCACGGAGATCCGCGGCGGCGTGGAGTGGTACGTGCAGCCGATCTCGGCCGCGCAGGCGCAGAAGGAGTACGTCTGCCCCGGATGCCGGAGCCTCGTGCTGCCCGGCGTCGCCCACGTCGTGACGTGGCGCGCGGACGGCGTGCTCGGCGACGCCGCCGACCTCGCGGCACGGCGCCACTGGCACAACGGGTGCTGGCGGAGGCGCTGATGGAGATCCGTGGGCCTCTGGACCTTCCTGCGCGGCGAGAGGACCTGACCCTGCGCACGGCCGACGGGCTCACCCTCGTCGGTGAGCTGGCCCTTCCGCTCGACCGGGATCCGGTGGCCACGCTGGTGACCCTCCACCCCCTGCCCACGGCGGGCGGGTTCATGGACTCCCACATCATCCGGAAGGCCGCCGCCCGGCTTCCGGCGCTCGCCGACCTGGCGGTGCTGCGGTTCAACACGCGGGGCACGAGGTCGCCGCGCGGCACGAGCGAGGGGTCCTTCGGCGGCGGTGTCGACGAGGAGCACGACGTCGCGGCCGCGATGGCCCTCGTCCGCGAGCGGGGCCTGCCGGCTCCGTGGCTCCTCGGCTGGTCGTTCGGCACCGAGCTGGCGCTGAAGTACGGCCGCGATCACGCGGTGGACGGGGTCATCCTCCTCTCGCCTCCGCTGCATCGGACCACCGACGCCGAGCTCGCCGGGTGGGCCGACGACCCGCGGCGCGTGATCGCCCTCATCCCGGAGCTCGACGACTACCTGCGTCCGGACGAGGCCGCGCGGCGATTCGCAGCGATCCCGCACGCGACGCTCATCGCGGTCGAGGGCGGGCGGCACCTCTGGGTGGGCGAGTCCCAGACCCGGCGGGTGCTCACGGAGATCGTCGCCGCCGTCAACCCGGCGGCCCTGCCGCTGCCGCTGCACTGGCCGGCTGCCCGCTGACCGCCGGGACGAGCCGCATCGCGGGTGTTACCGCTCGTTCATCCGCGGGATCAGGACCTGGCGGTAGATGATCAGGATGCTCGCGGCCACCGGGATCGCGATCAGGGCGCCGAGAAGGCCCAGCAGCGCGCCGCCGGCCAGGGCCGCGATCACGACCACGGCACCGGGCACCGAGACCGCCCGGTTCATGACGCGCGGGGAGATCACGTACGCCTCGATCTGCATGTAGACGAGGTAGTACACCGCGGCGATGATCGCCGTGGTCGGATACGGCAGCCCGCCGAGCCCCGGGATGAGACAGATGAGGACGATCAGCGTGGACCCCGTGAGGGTGCCGACCAGCGGGATCAGGGAGAAGAAGAAGGCGATGACCGCGAGCACCGCGGGGAACGGCGCCTGGATGATCGACAGGAGGATGGCGCTGAGGACTCCGTTGATGACGCCCATGGTGACCTGCCCCATCACGTAGTAGCCGACGGAGGCGGTGATCTGTTCCGCGAGGTCCACGAACCGCGCCCTCTTGGAGGCGGGGACGAGCTGGTAGACGGAGCTCTTCAGCGAGGGGATCGCCGAGGTGAAGTAGATCGTCAGGATCAGCACGATGAAGGCCCCGGCGAGACCCGTCACGATCGCCGTTCCGGCCGCCACCACGCTCTCGGTGATGGATCCCCAGTTGCGCAGCAGCCAGTCCGTGGCGTTGCTGATGAGGTCGTCGAGGAAGGCCGGCTGGAGGCCGGGGAAGACCGACAGCACCCAGTCCTTGACGTCTTCCAGGGCCGTGCTCTGCAAGAAGACCGTGATCTGGCGCACCAGCTGAGTGATCTGGTCGATCAGGATCGGCAGGACCATCAGCACGATGCCGGTGAACACCCCGAGGACCGCGAGGATCGTCACGAGCACCGCAGCCCACCGAGGGACGCGGTGCCGCGTGAGGAACGTGATGGCCGGGTCGAGACCGAGACTGAGGAACAGGGCCGTGCCGACGTACAGCAGGATCGTGGACAGCGACTCGACGCTGTTGATGAGCATGATGCCCAGACCCACGCCCAGGGTCGCCACCAGGGCGGTGCGGAACGGGTTGTGGATCTTCATGCGGCTCCTCGGTCTCGGACGACCACAGCGTAGTCGCGAGCAGGGACGGAACCGGGGCGCGACGCCCCAGGATCGTGCCCCTCGTGGCATCCTTTCAGGTCGTTTCGCTAGTCTGAAACGTCGAGCGGAGATCCCGGGCGTCCGCCGGCGGATCACGGAGGAGACTTTTCGTGCGTTTTGTATGGGCCGTCCTGGCCTTCGTGCTGGCTGCGGTCCTCATCGGGACCGGTATCGCGCAGCGGAGCATCTTCCTCGGCCCGAAGGATGTGACCGCGGAGCTGTCCGTCGACCAGCCTCAGCGCTACACGATGATCGACGGTGAGGTGCTCCGCTCCCACCCGGGCGAGCAGACCCTGGTGGCGCACGGCGACGGCACGATCTTCGTGGCCCAGGCGCGCACCGCCGACCTCGAGGCCTGGCTGTCCGACGTGCCCTACAACCGGATCGCCCTCGACGACGCGGGCGAGCCGGCGGCGACGGTCGTGGAGCCGGAGGAGTCGACCGATGCCGCAGCCGGTTCCGCCGACGGGCGCGACCCGGCGGGCTCGGACCTGTGGCTGGACGAGCTCACCGACGAGAACGCCGTGATCGACCGCATGCAGATCCCGGACGGCGTGAGCGTTCTCCTCGCCTCCGACGGCACGGCCGAGGCGCCGGCGGACGTGGCGGTCTCCTGGCCCCTCGACAACGCCACGCCCTGGGCCGGCCCGCTGATGGTGGCCGGTGGCGTCTTCGCGCTGCTCGGGCTGATCCTCTACGTCCTCGCCGTGCGTCACTCCCGCCGCGGCAAGGGACCGCGGCGCAAGGGCCCGCCGCCGATGCCGCCGACCGAGCCGATCGAGCTCGCCCGCGGCCGGACGGGGGCCATCGACACGGGGGCGTCGTCGGACGCCTCCCGGGCCGAGCGCTCGGCTGCGCCTCGTCGCCGCGTGCGTCGGGCTTTGCTCGTGGTTCCCGCGATGGGTCTGTCCGCGGCGCTCCTGTCCGGGTGCACGCCCGACGCCTGGCCGCAGTTCACCGCCTCGCCGACGCCGACGCCCACCCCGACCGCCACGCCCGACGCGACCCAGCAGGCGCCGGCCGTCACCGAGACGCAGGCGGCACGCATCCTGGAGAACCTCGCCGCGACGGTCGCAGAGGCGGACGAGAAGCGCGATGCGACGCTCGCGGCCACGCGTCTGTCGGGGGCGGCCCTGGCCGAGCGCGAGACCGCGTACACCGTGCGCGGCACCGTGGCGGACTTCGCCCTCCCGGCCACGATCCCGCCGGAGAAGGTGCGCATCCTCGTGCCCCAGGCCTACGACTCCTGGCCGCGCACGACCATGATGCTCGTCGAGCACGGTTCCGACGAGACCGTGCCGCCGCTGATCCTCACGATGACGCAGGCCGACCCGTGGTCGAACTACACGGTCGGATACGTCTCCGAGATGCAGGCCTCCGCGAAGCTCCCGGACATGGCTCCGGCCTGGCTCGGCGCGAAGCTCACGCCGCCGGACTCGCCGTTCCTCACCGTGGCCCCGGACAAGCTCGGCGAGACGTTCGCCGACGTCGTCGACAACGGGGAGAAGAGCGCCGCGTACGACCAGTTCGACGAGACCTCGCTCGCGTTCGTCAAGGCCGTGAACGACAGTCGCGCCTCGGTCACCCAGGACCTGATCGACGCCGGGGCGGAGACGACCTCGGCCGCCGCGTTCGACGCCGTCGCCGGGGACGAGGAGCCGGTCGCGATCTCCACGATCGACAGCGGAGCGATCGTCGCGGTCACGGTCGATGACATCCAGTCCGTCACGCCGACCCAGGAGGGCGTGGACATCCGGACTGCGGAGAACTCCACGACGGCGGTCCTCGCCGGCGCGGCCACCTCGGCCACCGGGTTCCGCACGACCTACAGCATGCAGCTCTTCTTCGCCGTGCCCGCTCAGGGCTCTACGTCCCCGATCACCCTGCTCGCTGCCACGCAGCAGCTGCTCTCTGTGGAGGTCATCCCGTGACCGACATCGCCGCCGCCGCGCTGCGCGGCGCCGTCGACCTGTCCTCGCTGCGCAACCGTCCCGCGTCGCCGGCACCGGGGGAGGCGCCGTCCGGCGCCGCGTCCGGCACCCTCGTCGTGGACGTCACCGACGCCACCTTCGGAAGCGTCCTCGAGCTCTCGCGCACCGTCCCGGTGGTCGTGGACCTCTGGGCGGAGTGGTGCGGCCCCTGCAAGCAGCTCAGCCCGATCCTGGAGAAGGTCGTGACGGAGCTGGCGGGGCGCCTGGTGCTCGCGAAGGTGGACGTCGACGCCAACCCGCAGCTCGCGCAGAGCTTCCGCGCCCAGTCGATCCCGATGGTCGTGGCCCTCGTCGCCGGGCAGCCCGTGCCGCTGTTCACGGGCGCGGTCCCGGAGCAGCAGGTGCGGGACGTCTTCGACCAGCTTCTCGCCCTGGCGGCGCAGAACGGCGTCACCGGATCGGTCCCCGTGGACGGCGGCGGGCGCGCGGAGGGTGAGACGGCCGCTCCCGAGGAGCCGCCGCTGCCGCCGCTGCACCAGGCGGCCTTCGACGCGATCGAGGCGGGGGACTTCGCCGCCGCCATCGCGGCCTACGAGAAGGCACTGGCGGAGAACCCTCGGGACGAGGACGCGCGCGCCGGGCTCGGTCAGGTCCGGCTGCTGCACCGCACGCAGGGTCTCGACCTCACCGCGGTGCGCGAGGCGGCGGCTGCCGCTCCCGGCGACGTGGACGCCCAGTTCGCGGTCGCGGACCTGGACATCGCCGGCGGACACGTCCAGGACGCCTTCGACCGGCTCCTGGACCTGTTCACGGCCGTGCAGGGGGACGACCGCGGCCGCGTCCGCGAGCGCCTCGTCGAGCTCTTCGGCCTCGTCGGGGACGCCGACGAGCGGGTGGTCTCCGCACGCAAGCGGCTGGCGACCCTCCTGTTCTGAGCCGGCTCGCCCGAGCCGTTCCCGCGGAGCCGTCGCCCGCGGCGTCAGGCCCCGGGCTCGTCGTCGTGCTCGGCGAGCAGACGACGCGGGCCCGGGCCCTCGTCGGACAGCGCATCCTCGGGATTGAGGATCCGGCATCGGCGCAACGACAGGCAGCCGCACCCGATGCAGCCGGTCAGCTCCGCCTCCAGGCGCTCGATCTCCCGGCGACGCTCCTCGAGGTGCGCGTGCCACCGTGCCGAGATGCGCGCCCAGTCGCGCTTGCCGGGCATCCGCTCCTCGGGGAGCTCGGCGAAGACCTCCGCGATCTCGGTGAGGGGGATGCCGAGCCGTCGCGCGAACAGAAGCAGCGACAGGCGCCGCAGCATGTGCCGCGGATACCGTCGCTGGTTGCCCGCGGTGCGCTCGGAGCGGATGAGACCCTGCTCCTCGTAGAAGCGCACGGCGGAGGTGGCGACGCCGGCCCTCGCCGCGAGGTCGCCGATGGTCATGAGGTCTGTCGGTGTGCGCACGGAGCTCCTTGACTTCAAGAACACTTGAAGTTCTACGGTAGATCACCGTGAGCACAGAAACCAGTGAAATCCCCGTCGCCGCGCCGCCGGAGGTCGTCCAGGACCGCTGGCGGGACCTGTTCTCGGGCCGCCGGCTGGCCGTGTCCGCGGTCCTCGCCGGGGGCGTCGGCCTGTACGCGATGAACCTCTTCATCGCCGCGGCCCTGATGCCGTCGATCGTCCAGGACCTCGGCGGGAGCGCCTACTACGCCTGGGCCGCCACCGGGTTCCTCCTCGCGGCGGTGATCTCCTCGATGCTCGTCAGCCGCATCCTCGGGGCATGGGGAGCGGCGGCGTCCTACGCGGTCGGCTTCCTCGTCTTCGCCGCCGGCGCCGTCCTGAGCGCGCTGGCCCCGACCATGGGCCTGTTCATCACGGGCCGGGTGATCCAGGGGCTCGGCGGGGGTCTGCTCGCAGGACTCGGGTACGCCGTGATCCGCACCGCCCTGCCACCCGCGCTGTGGACCCGCGCGGCGGGCCTGGTCTCGGCGATGTGGGGCGTGGGCACTCTCGTCGGCCCGAGCGTCGGCGGGCTGTTCGCCGAGCTGCACGCGTGGCCGTGGGCGTTCGCGGCCCTCGCCGCCGTGGCCGTGGTCCTCGCCATCGCGAGCACCCGCGTGCTCCCGGGGGCGGACCGATCCGCCGACGCGCGGATGTCGGTCCCGTACGCGTCGCTGGTCCTGTTGACGCTCGCCGCGGCGGCGTTCAGCATGTCGTCCGTGGTCCCGGCCGGCCCCGCCGTCGCCGCGGCGCTCGCTCTCGGAGCCGTCCTCCTGGTGGTGTTCCTCGTCGTCGACGCCCGATCGGCGTCCGGTGTGCTCCCGAAGCTGACGTACCAGCGCAGGAACCCGCTGAAGTGGGTGTACCTGACGGTCGCGCTGATCTGCGCGGGTGTGATGACGGAGAACTTCATCCCGCTCTTCGGGCAGGAGCTCGCGTCACTGTCGCCCCTGATGGCCGGATTCCTCGGGGCCGCTCTGTCGATCGGCTGGGTCGGTGCCCAGCTGTTCAGCGTGTCGCTCCCGGACCGGACGGTCGGAGCCGTGCTGCGCTGCGCTCCGCTCCTGCTCACCGGCGGCCTCGTGCTGTTCGGCGTGCTGCTGCACGACGGTGCGGACATCGGCCGGGTCATCGGCTGGGCCCTGGCCCTGCTCGTGGCCGGAGCCGGGATCGGCCTCGCCTTCCCCCATCTCGGCGTCGCGGCGATGCGCAGCTCCGCGGACGCAGCGGTCGGCGCTCAGGCGGCCGCGGCGCTGTCGACCACGCAGCTGATCGCCAACACGATCGCCTCCGCGCTCGGCGGGACGTTCGTGAGCTTCGGAGCGAGTGCGCTGGGCTCGGCCCAGTGGATGGTCTTCGGGCTCGCGGCGCTGACGGCCGTGGCCATCCTCACCGCCCAGGGCGTGCGGGGACGCTGACCGTCAGGTGAGCCGGCCCGCGCGCGGCAGGTGCGGGTCGCGGACGTGACGCAGCCACAGCGTCGACAGCGCCGGGAGCGTCAGCGTCGCCCGGGCGGGGCCGTCCTCACGGTCCGGCGCGTAGACGGAGCCCAGGTTCCCCGCCCCGGACCCGCCGAACTCGGCGGCGTCCGTGTTGAGCACCTCGGTCCACGTGCCGGGGACCGGCAGATCCAGCGGGACGCCGGTCCTCGTCACGCCCGCGAAGTTGCTGATCACCGCGAGCTGGCCGCCGTGTGCGTCCCGGCGCACGAACGCCACGACGCTCGGATCCCACTCCGGAGCGCCGATGCGGGTGAAGGAGGTGGCGTCGTCGTCGCGCTCCCACAGCGGTGCGTGGGACCGGTACGTCCGGTTGAGCGCGGCCACGAACTGCTCCAGCTGCGCATGCGAGGGCTGATCCCGCAGCCACCAGTCCAGGCCCCGCGACTCGGACCACTCGGCGAGCTGCCCGAACTCCTGACCCATGAACAGCAGGTTCTTGCCCGGATGCCCCCACATGTACCCGAGGTAGGCGCGCACGTTCGCGAGCTTCGCGGCGTGGTCGCCGGGCATCTTGGACCGGAGGCTTCCCTTCCCGTGGACGACCTCGTCGTGGCTGATCGGCAGGATGTAGTTCTCGCCGAAGGCGTAGACGAACGAGAACGTCATCTCGCCCTGGTGGTGGCCGCGATAGAGGGGGTCGCGATGGATGTACTCCAGCGAGTCGTTCATCCAGCCCATGTTCCACTTGAACCCGAATCCGAGACCGGCGTGGTCGGTCGGCGCGGTCACGCCGGGGAAGCTCGTGGACTCCTCCGCGATCATGAGGACGCCGGGGTTCCGACGGTACGCGGTCGCGTTGACCTCCTGCAGGAAGCGGATCGCCTCCAGGTTCTCCCGGCCGCCGTGCACGTTCGGCTCCCACTCGCCGTCCCGGCGCGAGTAGTCGAGATAGAGCATCGAGGCCACCGCGTCCACGCGCAGCCCGTCGGCGTGGAACTCCTCCAGCCAGTACAGCGCGTTCGCGACGAGGAAGTTGCGCACCTCGTCACGGCCGTAGTCGAAGATCAGCGTGCCCCAGTCCTGATGCTCGCCGCGTCGTGGGTCGGGGTGCTCGTAGACCGGCTCCCCGTCGAAGCGCGCCAGCGCGAAGGAGTCCTTCGGGAAGTGCCCCGGGACCCAGTCGAGGATCACGCCGATGCCGGCCTGGTGAAGCCGGTCGATCAGATAGCGCAGGTCGTCGGGCGTGCCGTACCGGCGGGTCGGCGCGTAGTAGCCGGTGACCTGATAGCCCCAGGAGCCGCCGAAGGGGTGCTCGGCCACCGGCATGAACTCCACGTGCGTGAAGCCGGTCGCCGTGACGTGCCCGATGAGCTCGTCCGCGAGCGCGCGGTAGCCCAGCCCCGGGCGCCACGAGCCCAGGTGCACCTCGTACACCGACAGGGGCTGGGCGACCGCGTGGGTGGCGGCGCGACGGGTCATCCACGCCCCGTCCTGCCAGGTGTGCGCGGACGCGGTGACCACGGATGCGGTCGCGGGCGGCTCCTCGGCGAGCTGGGCCATGGGGTCGGCCTTGAGGATCCAGTCCCCGGCGCGGGTGAGGATCTCGTACTTGTACCGCGTTCCCGGCTCCACGTCGGGGATGAACAGCTCCCAGACGCCGCTGGCGCCCATCGAGCGCATGGCGTGCAGACGGCCGTCCCAGCCGTTGTGGTCGCCGACCACGCGGACTGCTCGGGCGTGCGGAGCCCAGACCGCGAACGCCGTTCCCGGGTCGCCCTCGAAGATCCGATGGTGGGCGCCGAGCGCCTCCCACAGCCTCTCGTGCCGTCCTTCGCGGATCAGGTGCAGGTCCAGTTCGCCGACGGTCGGCGTGTGGCGGTAGGGATCGGCGACCACCCACTCCGATCCGTCCTCGTACGCGGCGGAGATCCGGTACGGCCCGACGGACCCGCGGACCCTGCCCTCCCAGATGCCGTCCCCGACGTGGGCCAGCGGCACCTCCCCGCCGTCCGAGAGCAGGACCGTGACGCTCTCCGCGAGGGGGCGAAGCGCCCGGACGACGGTGGTGAGGCGGCCGTCGGCCTCGGGCTCGGGATGCGCTCCGAGGATCGAATGCGGGTCGTGGTGGGTTCCCCCGGCCACGGACTCGCGGATGGCGGGTTCGACGGTGATCATGATCCCAGCTCCCTCACTCTCAGGATGTGGACCGGCTCGGTGAAGGCATCGAGTCGCACGTAGTCGTGGTCGGTCCAGGTCCAGACGGCACCGGTCAGGAGGTCCTCGACCTCGAACGGGTCGCCCGGCTCGACGCCCCAGACGCGGGTGTCGAGGTGGACGGTCGTCTGACGCACGGAGTGGGGGTCGACGTTGACGACGACGATGATCGTGTCGGCGTCTCCCGTGCCCGTGAACGCGGCATCGAGATGCTTCGAGTACACGAGGATCGCGTCGTCGTCGCTCCAGTGCACGCGGAGGTTGCGGAGCTGGCGGAGCGCAGGGTGCGCACGGCGGATCTCGTTGAGCCGGCGCAGGTAGGGTGCCAGCGAGTCGCCGGCCTCCTCGGCGCCCGCCCAGTCCCGCAGCTTGTACTCGTACTTCTCGTTGTCGACGTTCTCCTCGGACCCCGGGCGGGCGACGTTCTCGAACAGCTCGAAGCCGGCGTAGACGCCGTAGGTCGGCGCCGCCGTCGCCGCGATGGCCGCGCGGATGCGGTAGGCGGCGCGGCCGCCGAACTGGAGGTACTCCGTGAGGATGTCCGGGGTGTTCACGAAGAGGTTCGGACGGAGGTAGTCCGCCGTCTCCTCCGCGAGGGAGGAGAGGAACTCCTCCAGCTCGGCCTTGGTGTTGCGCCAGGTGAAGTAGGTGTAGCTCTGCTGGAAGCCCACCGCAGCGAGCCCCCGCAGCGGCGCCGGGCGGGTGAAGGCCTCGGCCAGGAAGATCACGTCCGGGTGCTCGGCGTTGACCGTGCGGATCAGCCACTCCCAGAAGCGCAGGGGCTTGGTGTGGGGATTGTCCACCCGGAAGATCCGCACGCCCTGCGCGATCCAGTGCCGCACGATCCGCAGCACCTCGGCGCAGAGCCCGGCCCCGTCCCTGTCGAAGTTCAGCGGATAGATGTCCTGGTACTTCTTCGGCGGGTTCTCCGCGTAGGCGATGGTGCCGTCGGGCAGAGGAGTGAACCACTCCGGGTGCGCGGTCACCCAGGGGTGGTCCGGCGCGGCCTGCAGGGCGAGGTCCAGCGCCACCTCGAGACCCAGCTCCTTCGCCCTCCCCACGAAGTCCCGAAAGTCCTGGAGCGTCCCGAGGTCGGGATGCACCGCGTCGTGCCCGCCCTCCGCGGATCCGACCGCCCAGGGCGATCCCGGGTCGTCGGGGCCGGCGACCAGCGTGTTGTTGGGCCCCTTCCGGTGGATCCGCCCGATCGGGTGGATCGGAGGCAGGTAGACGATGTCGAACCCCATGTCGGCGACGGCGGGGAGCCGCTCGGCGGCCGTCCGGAACGTGCCGCTGCGGATCCCTCCGTCCGGAAGGCGCACCGCCCCCTCGGAGCGCGGGAAGAACTCGTACCAGGCGCCGACGCCCGCGCGGGTGCGCTCGACGAGGATCCGCTGCCAGCCGGTGACCGAGTCGAGTTCCGTCAGCGGACGCTGCCGGAACACCGCGGCCAGCTCCGGGTCCGTCGCGACAGCGAGCGCCGCCTCGGCGGGCCCGTCCGGCGCCGCCAGGTCCTCGGCATGAGCGGAGAGCCGGCGGCGCTCGGCGGCCGGGCGGTCCTTCTGCGCGGCGGCGCGCCGGAGCAGATCGGCGCCGAGCATGCGCACCACGGCCGCGTCCACTCCCGCCCGCAGCTTCACCTCGGCCGCGTGGGCCCACGTGGCGAACTCGTCGGCGAACGCCTCGAAACGGAAGGACCAGGGGCCGAGCTCGTCCAGGGCGACGCAGACCTCGAAGCGGTCCGTGCCGTCGTCGAGCGGCTCCAGCCGATGCAGCGTCTCCGCGCCGTCGGGGGAGAGGAGGCGCAGGTGCACGCCGATCCGGTCGTGGCCCTCGCGGAAGGCGACGACCCGGAACGGGACGACCTCGCGGGCGAAGGCCTTCGGCAGGAAGCCCCCCGGGACGCTCGGCGAAGGCGCGGCGAGCGGGATCCGCGGGGTCAGCGTGTCGGCGTCGTCCGGTTCGGGAGCGGGCCGCAGCGGGATCTGCGCGGGGCTCCGGAGAGCCTCGGGACGACGAGAGGAACCAGGACGTGGGGCCACACCCCGAACCTACCGCGGCGGGCGGTGCGGGGATAGCGGGTCACTCCGCGCGGAACAGCCGCATGGAGGTCCCGGGGATCGCGATGACCTCGCCGGGGCGGTGCTCCGTGGGATCCTCGGCAGGGCGCTCGTCCGCGCTCGACCACAGCGACACGAACCGGGTGACGCCCTCGATCTCCGGCAGGCGCACGTCGATCGGCGCTTCGGTGCCGTGGACGATCAGCAGGATCCGGTTGAACTCCTCGGTGTCCGGCGTCGAGGAGGCCACGTACTGCAGCGTCCGGTTGCGGGGGTCGTTCCACTGCTCGACCTCCATGGTGTCGCCGTCCTGGTCGTACCAGTCCATGATCGAGGCGTTGGGGATGTGCTCGCCCAGGCGCGCGTACCGGAGCGGGCGCAGCGCCGGGTTCTCCGCACGCAGGCGGGTGAGCAGCGAGACGTGGGCGAGCAGGTCCTGCTGCCACGTCTCGTGCTCCCAGCTCAGCCACGTCAGCGGACCGTCCTGGCAGTACGCGTTGTTGTTGCCGCGCTGGGTGCGGCCGAACTCGTCGCCCGCGGTCAGCATCGGCACGCCGGCGGAGAGCATGAGCGTGCCGAGGAGGTTCCGCATCGCCTTGCGCCGGGCCGCGAGGATGACCGGATCGTCGGTCGGACCCTCGGCTCCGTGGTTGAACGAGCGGTTCATGTCCGCGCCGTCGTGGTTGTCCTCGCCGTTGGCCTCGTTGTGCTTGACGTCGTACGAGACCAGGTCGTGGAGCGTGAAGCCGTCGTGCGCGGTGACGAAGTTGATGCTCGCGAGCGGCCCGCGCTCCTCGCTGTAGGTGTTCGCGGAACCCGCCAGGCGATTGGCGAACCCGCCGATCCCGACGGGGGCGGAGGCGCGGCGGGCGTAGTCGATGTCGCTCAGCCAGAAGTTGCGGACCCGGTCGCGGTAGCGGTCGTTCCACTCGCTCCACCCCGGGGGGAACCCGCCGGTGTGCCAGCCGCCCATTCCGACGTCCCACGGCTCGGCGATGATCTTGGCGTCCGCGAGCACGGGGTCGGTTCGGATGGCCTGCAGAAGCGGGTGGTCCGGGGTGAACTCGTGGGCGGCGTCGCGTCCGAGCGCGACGGCGAGGTCGAAGCGGAATCCGTCCACCTGCATCTCGGTGGTCCAGTAGCGCAGCGAGTCCAGCACCAGCCGCGCGGCGGCGTCGGTCGCCGTGTTCAGCGTGTTGCCGCAGCCCGTCGTGTCGATGTACGCCCCGTCCGGCTGCTGCCGGTAGTAGGACGCGTTGTCGATTCCGCGGAGGCTGGAGCGGGGGCCGCCGATGCCCTCCTCGCTCGTGTGGTTGTAGACCACGTCGAGGATCACCTCCAGACCGGCCTCGTGCAGGAGCCGGACCATCCCCTTGAACTCGGCCAGCACGGCCTCCGGCCCCTCCTTGCGCGACTCCTCGGTCGCGTAGGCGGCGTGCGGGGTGAAGAAGTTCAGGGTGTTGTAGCCCCAGTAGTTGGTGAGCCCGCGCTCCAGCAGGCGCGGCTCCGGGACGAACGCGTGCACCGGGAGCAGCTCGACCGTGGTCACGCCGATCGCTCGGAGGTGCTCGATCATCGCGGGATGCGCGAGGCCGGCGTAGGTGCCGTGGAGCGCGGGCGGAACGCCCGGGTGCCGCTTGGTCAGCCCCTTGACGTGTCCCTCGTAGATCACCGTGCGGTCCAGGGGGATGCGGGGCTTGGCCGTGACGCCCCAGTCGAACCCGTCCGCGACGACCACCGAGCGCCATTCCGCATACCCGTCGCCCTCGGCGAGGCCGCGGGCGTACGGGTCCAGCAGCAGCGTCTCCGGGTTGAACGTGTTGCCCGGGCTGTGGGCGCCGTTGACGCGGAGCGCGTACCGGGCGCCGGGCGTCAGCAGCTCGGTCGTCACCTCCCAGACCCCGCCGGGCTTGCGCTCCAGCGGAAGCTGGGCCGTCTCCCAGTCGAGGTCGGTCTCGTCGAACACCACGAGCTCGACCGAGCCGGCGTTGCGGGACCAGACGCGGAGCGTGCCGCCGCCGTCATGCAGACGCACGCCGAGGTCGTCGAGCGCCGGACTGCACAGGGCGCATCCCTGCTCATCGGGCACGACGGGCTCGGCGGACACATGCGGACACATGGGTTCCAGAGTACGGCCATCGGCGTGTCGTCGGCGCAACTGCGTCCCAGGAACGCCGCCACCGCGTCTCAGCCGCGCGGATCCCGAACGGCACGGGGGTGCGAGAGTAGTCGTGTGCACTATCTCGACCACGCCGCGACGTCCCCGCTGCGCCCCGAGGCGGCGCAGGAGTGGATCCGGGCCTCCGCGGTCGTGGGGAACGCCTCGTCCACCCACGGCGCGGGACAGCAGGCGCGCCGGATCCTGGAGGAGTCGCGGGAACGCCTCGCCGCGGTGCTCGACGCCGATCCGATCGAGGTGGTCTTCACCTCCGGCGGCACCGAGTCGGTCAACCTGGCGCTCCAGGGGCTCTGGAAAGGGCGTGCGGACGACCGGGATGCGGTGATCCTCCCGGACGGGGAGCATCACGCGACGCTGGACACGGTCGCCGCGCTCGCCGCGGACGGCGCCCGCGTCATCCCGGTGCCCGTCGACGGGGTCGGCCGCATCCCGCTCGAGGCGTTCGCCCGCGGGCTCGCGGACGATGGGGCGGCCTTGGCCACGGCTCTCGTCGCGAACAACGAGGTCGGCACGGTGAACGACGCACCGGGCCTGTCTCGGGTCGCCGCGGGGGTGGGCGTCCCGCTGCATCTGGACGCGGTCGCCGCGTTCGGGCACGTCGCGGTGCCGTTCCGCGTCCTGCGCGCGGATGCGCCGGCGGGCGTCGGCCTCGTCGCCATGAGCGTCGCCGGGCACAAGATCGGAGCGCCGGTGGGCACGGGGGCGCTCGTGGTCTCGCGGACCGCGCGGATCGCCCCGCTGCTGCACGGCGGCGGGCAGCAGCGCGGGCTGCGGCCGGGCACGCAGGACATCGCGGGGGCCGCGGCGCTGGCCAGGGCGGCCGAGTGCGCGGAGGAGGAACGTGACGGGGAGGGGCGGCGACTGCGTGCCCTGCGGGAGCGCCTCGTCCACGGCGTCCTCTCCGCGGTCCCCGGCGCCGTGCTCCTCGGCGACCCGGACGGGGACGGCGACCGGCCGTCCCGGCTCCCCGGCAACGCGAACATCCTCTTCCCCGCGGCGCCGAGCGAGAGCATGCTGCTCCTGCTCGATCAGGCCGGCATCTCCGCGTCCGCGGGATCCGCCTGCCAGGCGGGGGTCGCCGAGCCGTCCCACGTCGTCCAGGCGCTCGGGCGCTCGGAGGCGGAGGCGCGGCGCGTGCTGCGGTTCAGTCTCGGGCGGACGACGGCGGACGAGGACGTCGACGCGGTGACCGCCGTGATCGGCGACGTGCACCGACGCGCCGCCGGGCACCGCTGAGCGACGCTCGTCCGGCCCTCGCCCTGGCGAGCGCTCGTAGACTGGGGACATGCGGATCCTGGCGGCGATGAGCGGTGGCGTGGACTCCGCGGTCGCCGCGGCTCGCGCCGTGGAGGCGGGGCACGACGTCACCGGCGTCCATCTCGCGCTGTCCCGGGCCGGCGGCACGCTGCGCACCGGCAGCCGGGGATGCTGCACGATCGAGGACGCGATGGACGCCCGCCGCGCCGCGGACCGGCTCGGCATCCCGTTCTACGTCTGGGACTTCTCCGAGCGCTTCCGGGACGACGTCATCGAGGACTTCGTCTCCGAGTACCGCGCCGGACGCACCCCGAACCCGTGTCTGCGCTGCAACGAGAAGATCAAGTTCGCGGCGCTCCTGGAGCGTGCGCTGGAGCTCGGCTTCGACGCGGTCTGCACCGGGCACTACGCGACCCTGGTCGACGGGGAGGACGGTCTCGAGCTGCACCGGGCGTCGGACGCCGCCAAGGACCAGTCCTACGTCCTCGGCGTGCTCACCGCGCAGCAGCTCGCCCACACGCTGTTCCCGCTGGGCTCGACCCCCTCGAAGGCCCTCGTCCGCGCCGAGGCGGCCGAGCGCGGGCTCAGCGTCGCGCAGAAGCCGGACAGCCACGACATCTGCTTCATCCCGGACGGCGACACCCGCGGCTGGCTCGCCGAGAAGGTGGGCAGCGCCGAGGGCGACATCGTCGATCGCTCGGGCGCCGTGGTGGGCTCCCACGACGGCGCGCACGCGTTCACCGTCGGCCAGCGCCGGGGGCTGCGCCTGGGCGTCCCGGCGCCGGACGGCAAGCCGCGCTTCGTCCTCGAGGTCCGCCCGGTGAGCAACACCGTCGTGGTGGGGCCCAAGGAGGCTCTCGCGATCGCGGAGATCTCGGGTCACCGCCGGTCGTGGGCGGGGGCGGCGCCGCACGAGGACGAGTTCGTGTGCGACGTGCAGATCCGCGCGCACGCGGATCCGGTGCCCGCCCGGGCGTTCGTGGGCGAGGACGGGATCCGCGTGGTCCCCGACCGGCCGCTGGACGGCGTGGCCCCCGGGCAGAGCGCGGTGCTCTACGCGGGCACGCGCGTGCTCGGCCAGTTCACGATCGACGCCACGGTGTCCGCGGTCCCCGCCGCCGTCTGACCCATCTCCGTCCCCCCCCGCACCCTTCGCTTCCCCGGTCCGCGTTGGTCCGTCCTTCCTTTCGCCGAAACCCCCTCTCCGCGCCGAGACCCCCTCTCAGAGTCGTATCTGGGAGGGGGTCTGGGTGGGGAGAGGGGGTCTCGCGGGACCTGCCTCGGTCGCTGGCGCAGGGGGAGCCGGGGGAGAGACATTCGGAAAGCGGCCGGGGAAGCGTGCAGAGTGCACATCCGATGCGCTCGGGCGTGCAGTATGCACATTTCGCTGGAGGACTGCGCTGACTACGGTGGCCACAACCCGTCCTCCTCCCGAAGGAAACCTCATGGCACGCATGGCGCACACCGATGATTTCGCGCTCTCCCGGGTGACTCCCGACGCGCGCAAGCCCTGGTTCGGGATCGCGGTCCAGCGGTTCGGACAGGTGTCCGCGCTGTCGCAGTTCCTCCTCGGCGCGACCCTGGGCTACAGCATGACCTTCGGCGAGGCATTCCTCGCGTTCCTCTTCGGCTCGCTCATCCTCGAGGTGATCATGTGCGTGGTCGGCTTCATCGGCCAGCGTGAAGGGCTGAACACGGCGCTGCTGGCCCGCTGGACGGGCTTCGGCGAGATCGGCGCATCGCTCGTCGGCCTGGCGATCGGCATCAGCCTGATCGGCTGGTTCGGCATCCAGTCCGCGATCTCGGCGCAGTCCCTGGACGCGCTCATGCCCGGGGCGCTGCCGGTCTGGGCCTGGAGCCTCATCTTCGGCCTCGCGGTGACGGCGATCGTGGCCTTCGGCTTCGTCGGCATGCAGTGGCTCGCGAACATCACGGTGCCGCTGTTCCTGATCCTGGTCGGCTGGTCCGTGATCAGCGAGCTCACCCGCCACGACCTCGTCGAGCTGGTCACCGGTCCGGCGCCGGGGCCGACGATGAGCGTGTGGGCGGGCACGGGTATCGTCGCGGGCGGCCTCATCGTGGGGGCGATCATCACGGGGGACATGACCCGGTTCAACCGGTCCCGGGCGGACGTCGTGAAGCAGACGGTCGTGGGCGTCTCGCTCGGGGAGTTCGTCATCGGTCTCGCGGGCGTCCTGCTGGCGCACGCGGCGGCGACCGGCGACATCGTCGCCATCGTGACTTCCTCGGTCGGGTTCGTGGGCCTGTTCATCGTCCTCACCGGCACGTTGAAGATCAACGACTGGAACCTGTACTCCTCGACCCTCGGCCTGGTGAACTTCATCTCCACCGCCTTCGGCAAGAACCTGCACCGCGTGACGACGACGATCGTCCTCGGCGTCGTCGGATCGGTGCTGGCGGCCGTCGGGATCCTCGGGCAGTTCACCGAGTTCCTCGTCGTGCTGAGCGTCGCGTTCCCGCCGATCGCGGGGATCATGGTCGCGGAGTACTACGTGGTGCGGCGCTGGCGCCCCGCGCTGGACGCGACGCGCGACGCCGGGACGCTGCCCGCGACCGCCCCGCGGATCGTCCCGGCGACGATCGTCGTCTGGCTGGTCTCGTCCCTGGTCGGCTACTTCGTCACCTGGGGCATCCCGTCCCTGCTCAGCCTGTTCCTCTCGATGGTGCTCTACATCGTCGCAGGCAAGCTCGGCTGGGTGCACGGCGTCGGGGTCGCCACCACTCGCCAGGCGGCCTCCGCCGACACCGCGCGCGCCGCGGCCTGACCGGTCCCGAATCCTCCACACGAAAGCGAGCACCATGCACATCGGCATCGACGTCGGCGGCACCAACACCGACGCCGTCCTCATGGACGGCACCCGCACCCTGGCCGGGGTGAAGCACTCGACGACCCCGGACGTGACGAGCGGGATCGTTCAGGCGATCGAGGACCTCCGAGCGGGGCACTCGTTCGAGGGCGGGGACATCGACGCGGTCATGATCGGAACCACGCACTTCATCAACGCGCTCGTGCAGGCCAGCCGGCTGGCGCCGACGGCGGCGCTGCGGCTGGGCCTTCCGGCGACCCGGGCCCTCCCGCCCCTCGTGGACTGGCCGGAGGTCCTCGTCGAGGCCACGCAGGCGCGCAGCTACCTCGCGCACGGCGGGTACGAGTTCGACGGTCGTCCGATCTCGCCCCTGGACCCGGAAGAGCTCCGGGCGCACGCGGAGGACATGAAGGCCAACGGGGTGCGCTCGGTCGCGATCTCGTCGGTGTTCAGCCCCGTCAACCACGACCTCGAGACCCAGGCGGCCGAGATCGTCGGCGCGGTGCTGGGGCCGGACGTGGCGATCTCGCTCTCGCATGAGATCGGCCGGATCGGGCTGCTGGAGCGCGAGAACGCCACGATCATCAACGCCGCACTCCGCGAGCTCGCCTCGGAGATCGTCGACGGCCTCACCGCAGCGGTCCGTGCGCAGGGCATCGAGGCGCCGATCTTCCTCAGCCAGAACGACGGCACCCTGATGGACGAGGAGTACGTGCGCCGATACCCGGTGGCCACGTTCGCCTCGGGCCCGACCAACTCCATGCGCGGGGCCGCGGCCACCAGCGGGCTCGCCGACTGCGCGGTGATCGACGTCGGCGGAACGACGGCCGACGTCGGGCTCCTCATCAACGGCTTCCCCCGGGAGACGGCCAACGAGGTGAAGGTCGCGGGGATCCGCACCAACTTCCGGATGCCGGACGTGCTCTCGCTGGGCATCGGCGGGGGCAGCATCGTGGACGAGGAGACGGGGGAGGTCGGCCCCGCCTCCGTCGGCTATCGCCTCACCACCGAGGCGCTCGTCTTCGGCGGCAGCACACTGACCGCGACCGACATCGCGGTGGCGGCCGGGCGGGCCGAGGTGGGCGACGCCTCCAAGGTCGCGCACCTCGACCCCGCGTTCGTCGCGCGCGTGCTCGAGCGCATCGCCGAGCGGGTCTCCGAGGCCGTGGACCGGATGCGCACCTCGCCCGATCCGATCGCGGTCGTCGCCGTCGGCGGCGGATCGATCCTGCTGCCCGACGAGCTGCCGCTGTTCGGGACCGTGCACCGCCCGGAGAACTACGCGGTCGCCAACGCGATCGGTGCCTCGATCGCCCAGGTCGGAGGCGAGATCGACAAGGTCTACGCGATCGCGCCGGGCCGCAGGGACGAGACCATCGCGGAGGTGCGCGCCGAGGCGGTCGACAAGGCGATCGCCGCCGGGGCGAAGCCGTCCACGGTCTCCGTCATCGACTTCGACGAGGTGCCGATCCCGTACCTGCCGGGAAACGCCACGCGGATCCGCGCGAAGGCGGTCGGCGACCTGGACATGGGGGCGTGACATGACCCGGACCATCACGGCAGAGGACATCGACGGACTCGCCCGCGGCGCAGCGGTGCTCGGCACCGGGGGCGGGGGAGACCCGTACATCGGGGCCCTGCTGGCCCGCCAGGCGCTCGGCTCCGGCGAGCTCACGGTGGTCGATCTGGACGACGTCCCGGACGACGCCCTGGTGCTCTTCGTGGCGATGATGGGCGCCCCGACGGTCATGGTCGAGAAGCTGCCCAGTCTTGCCGAGGTCGTCGAACCGGTGCGCGCCCTCGGCGTGCACCTGGGCCGCGCTGTCACCCACATCGCCTGTGCGGAGGTCGGCGGGGTCAACTCCACCATCCCGATCGCCGCCGCGGCGGCACTGAGCCTCCCGCTGATCGACGCGGACGGAATGGGGCGGGCGTTCCCCGAACTGCAGATGGTGCTGCCCACCCTCTCCGGCGTGACGGCGTCGCCGCTCGCGTTCAGCGACGAGAAGGGCAACACCGGCGTCCTGCAGACCGTCGACAACTCGTGGACGGAACGCATCGCCCGCGTCGCCTGCGTGGAGATGGGATGCTCCGTCATGATCTCGGGCTTCTCGATGTCGGGGACGCAGGCGCGCACCTCGCTCGTGCGGGGATCGCTCTCGCGCTGCATCGCGATCGGCCAGGCGATCGCCGCCGCACGGGAGGACAAGACCGACCCGGTCGACGCGGCCCTCATCCTCCTGGGCGGCCGTGAGCTCTTCGACGGCAAGGTCGTGGACGTGCAGCGCGCGACCACGACCGGGTTCGCACGCGGCCGCGCCCGGATCGACGGGGACGCCGGGACCTCCCTCACGCTGCAGTTCCAGAACGAGCACCTCGTCGCCGAGAAGGACGGCGACGTGCTCGCCACCACACCGGATCTGATCATGGTGCTGGAGGGCGATTCGGGCGAGCCGATCACCACCGAGGGCCTGCGGTACGGCCAGCGGGTCCGTGTGATCGCCGCGCCCGCGGACGAGCGCTGGCACTCCGCGGAGGCCCTGGCCATGGTGGGCCCCGGGTACTTCGGCTACGACACGCCCGCGCGTCGTTTCGACGGGACGCTCTCGACGGCCGGCGCCTCGGAGCCGGTGGCATGAGCTGGCAGCTGACGGCGGCGGATCTGCCGGACCTCGCGCGGGGCGCGACCCTGCTCGGCACCGGCGGGGGCGGCGACCCCTACATCGGCACCATGCTCGTCGAGCGCGTCCTGGGAGACGGCGCGATCACCGTGCTCGACCCGGACGAGCTCGCCGACGACCTGTTCGTCATCCCGACCGCGCAGATGGGCGCGCCCACGGTGATGGTGGAGAAGATCCCGGCGGGCACGGAGCCGACCCTGGCGCTGCGCACCCTGGAGGAGCACCTCGGACGCACGGCCGACGCGACCATGCCGATCGAATGCGGCGGGATCAACTCGATGATCCCCCTCGTCGTCGCTGCCGAGACCGGCCTGCCGGTCGTCGATGCGGACGGCATGGGCCGCGCGTTCCCCGAGCTGTCGATGGAGACCTTCGCGGTCTACGGGGTGCACGGCTCCCCGCTCGCGCTCGCGGGGGAGCGCGGGGAGAGGGTCGTGATCGACACCGGTGACGACGACAGGCAGATGGAATGGCTGGCGCGGGGGATCACGATCCGGCTCGGCGGCGTGGGCCACATCGCGGAGTACGCGATGAGCGGTGCGGACGTGCGCCGCACGGCCGTTCCCCGGACGCTCTCCATGGCGCTGGCGCTGGGGCGGGCGATCCGCCTGGCGCGCGAGGAGCACCGCTCGCCGTTCGCGGCGATCGCCGACACGCTGTCGCGCACCCTCTACGCCCATGTGCGTGAGCTCTGCGTGGGCAAGGTGATCGACGTCGAACGGCGGACGACGGACGGCTTCGCGAAGGGACGCGCGATCATCGCGCCGCTCGGCGATGAGGGCGATCCCTTCGAGATCTCGTTCCAGAACGAGAACCTCGTCGCGCGTCGGGGCGGACGGCTGGTGGCGATCGTGCCGGACCTCATCTGCGTGGTCGACCACGAGAGCGCCGAGCCGGTCACCACCGAGGGGCTCCGCTACGGTCAGCGGGTGCGGGTGCTCGGCATCTCGACGCCGGACATGATGCGCACCCCGGAGGCGCTCGCCGCCTTCGGCCCCTCGGCGTTCGGACTGGACGAGCGGTTCGTGCCCGTGGAGGACCTGGTCGTGGAGGAGCCGGCCGCATCGGGCGACCGAGGGTCCACGCTCTAGGCTGGTCCCATGGCGAGCCGGATCGGGCGTGAGGACCTGGCCGCTCTCGGACGCGGCTACGCGCTGCTCGGCTCGGGCGGCGGGGGCTCCACCACCATGCTGGAGCTCATGCTCGCCGGGTCGGGGTCGTGGCCGGTCGAGGCCGCCCTGCCGGAGGAGCTGGATCCCGCGACGCCGTGCCTCGGGGTCGCCTTCGTCGGCGCGACCATGCTGCTCGGGGAACGGATGCCGGGAAGCGATCCGTTCCGTCCGCTGCTGGGCGCGGTCGAGCGTTGGCTCGGACACCCCGTGCCGGCGGTCTGCTCCCTCGAAGGGGGCGGACTGAACGGCCTGGCCCCGCTGCTGCTCGCCGGGTCGCACACGGTGGTCGACGCCGACTGCACGGGGCGTGCCGTGCCGGGCCTCGATCAGATGTCGCTGTTCGTCGACCGGGTGCCCGGGCTGGTGTTCGCCTGCGAGACGGGCGCCGGAGGCGTGGCGCTCGTCGAGGCGGGACGGGCGATCGATGCCGAGCGCGTCGTGCGGGCGGCGATCATCCAGGCGGGAGGCGCGGGAGGGGCCGTGCTCGCGGGGTTCACCGTCGGCGACCTGCGCGAGCACGCGATCCCGGGGCACCTCGCGCACGCCCGCGAGCTGGGACGGGCCTTCGTCCGGTCCTCGGGGCGCTCCCTCGCCGAGCTGGCCGACGCGCTGGGCGCGCGCCTGCTCGCGGAGGGGCGGATCCTCTCGTCCGCACCGTACGCCGCGGATCCGCACGTGAGCGCCGTCGAGGTGTCCGGCACCGACGGGACCGTCCACCGGATCATCACCCGATCCGAGACGCTCGCGCTCGTCAGCGACGGGCGGCTGGTCGCGTCGTCACCCACGGTGATCGTCGTGATCGACGCGGTCTCGCGCGAGATCCTCGAGGTGACCGACCTCTCGCTCGCCCGTCATGTCGCGGTGCTGGCGATCCCGGCCCCGGCCTGGTGGGAGGCGCGGCCCGATCGGGCGCGCCACGTTCGGCCCTCCGCCTACGGGCTTGTCGAACTGGATGCCGCGTGAGCGCGGGCCTGAGCCTGTCGGCGCTGCTCGCGGAGCCGGGCACCGGCGGCCTCCGCCTGATCGCGGGGCCCGCGCAGGCGCAGTGGGAGGCGGTCGCCGTCGAGAGCCGGGAGGAGGATCTGGGCGATCCCGGCACGGGACGCCTCGCGATCCTCATGACGCGGATGCCCGCGACCACGTGGCAGCAGGACGCGATGATCCGGCGGGTGCGGGACCGCGGCTACACCGCTCTCGCCGTCCCCGGCGCGTCGGAGGTCGATCAGGGAGCGCGCCGCCTCGCCGATCGCCTCAGGCTCAGCCTGCTGGACGTGGCCCGGCCGGTCCAGCTCGCGCGGTCCTGCTGGATGCTGATCGAGGCGCGCGACGCCCTCACCCTGGGGCTGGTGCGGAAGGTGGCGCAGTCGTTCGAATACTCCGCGGCGGACCTCGCCGATCTGCTGCGGCATATCGCGGCGAACCTGGGGCGGGGCGTGGCGCTCATCGACCGGACCGGCGTGGTGCTGGAGACGGGCGGGCACCTCCGCGAGGAGCTGCATGCGGCGATCGGGTTCGACTCGTGGACCGACCTGGCCCGTGCCGAGGGCGCGGCGGCGGCGTCCGTCCGCGTCGACAGCCCCGGCCGGACCGGGCTGCGGCTCGCGATCTTCGGGGACGGACTCGGCGAGGCGCAGCTGCAGGCGCTGTCCGTCGCCGCGGAGATCGCGATGCCCGCCATCGCCGCGCGCATCCTCATCGACGAGGTCGCCGCGGTCAACGACGCGGCGGTGTCCTCTGCGCTGCTGCGCGACTTCCTGGATCTCCGCGGCGCCGCGGACGACGACGTCGAGCGACGGATGGCGGAGCGCGGGTGGCGGACCCAGGGGCATCATCTGGGGTTCCACATGGCCGCGCGCGGCCGGCTGGACCCGTTCTCGCTGCTGCGCTCGCTTCGGGCGGGGCTGGGCGCGATCGACGCCGAGGCGCACGCGACGACCGCCGGACGAGGTGTGACCGGCTGGCTGACGTTCGCGCAAGCGCCGGGGCCTGCACGCGTGGAGCGGGCGGTGGCCGCGCTGCGGGAGCTCCACGTCGCGGCGATGCGCGACTTCCCCGTCGCCACCGGGGTGGGCTCGCTGCAGTCCGCCGTCGCCGGGCTGGCCGTGACGCTGGACGAGGCCGGGGATGCGGCGCGCATCGCCGCGGCGCGCTCGGCGACCGGCTGGTTCGTGCGCGTCGACAGCCTCGGGCTGGAGCAGCTGCTGCTGGCGTGGACGGGAAACGATGCGTTCGTGCCGGCGGCCGAGTCGCTGCTCGCCCCGCTGCGCGAGGGCGGGGGAGAGCTGCTGACCACCTTGGCGGCGTACCTGGACCATGAGTCGGGGATCGCCGCGACGGCGTCCGCGCTGGGACTGCACCGCAACACGGTCGCCGTCCGCATCCGCCGGGTGCAGGAGCTGCTCGGCATCGACATGAGCGATCCCGAGGCCCGGCTGGCGCTGCACCTCGCCTGCCGCGCCGTCCGGATTCCCTGAGCCCGGTCGTCACGGGGCGCCTCCGGGCGGCGGGCAGGGGACGCCGCGCCCGGAAAACGTCCGTGGCCGCTCGTAGACTGGGGCGGTGCCGGAGAACGAGATCTCGCTGCAGGACGCCCGCGTCGAAGCCGAGGAGCTGACCACTCGCATCCTCGAGGCGAAGGACGCGTACTACGGTCGCGAC
This sequence comes from Microbacterium resistens, assembly GCF_021172025.1. NCBI lineage: Bacteria > Bacillati > Actinomycetota > Actinomycetes > Micrococcales > Microbacteriaceae > Microbacterium > Microbacterium resistens. Next base: position 1,168,596 of record NZ_CP082781.1, on the reverse strand, counting down.
ACGTCGATCGTCGACGACGCGACCTACGACAGCTGGATGCACCGGCTGGAGGAGCTCGAGCGGCTCCATCCCGAGCTCCAGGGGCAGGACTCGCCGACGCAGATGGTCGGCGCCGCCGAGGCGACCGGGCTCGCCACCATCGAGCACGCCGAACGGATGCTGAGCCTCGACAACGTCTTCTCCGTGGAGGAGCTGCGCGAATGGGCGGCGAAGACGCAGGCCGCCGCGGGGCGCCCGGTCGCCTGGCTCACCGAGCTGAAGATCGACGGCCTCGCGATCAACCTCCGGTACGAGGACGGTGTGCTGACCTCCGCCGCGACGCGGGGGGACGGGCGCGTCGGCGAGATCGTGACCGAGAACGCGCTTCGCGTGGCGGGGATCCCGCAGCGGCTGAGCGGCACCGGTCACCCGCGCATCGTCGAGGTCCGCGGCGAGGTGTTCATCCCGGTCGCCGCCTTCGAACGGCTCAACGCCGCCCAGGCGGAGTTCCGGGAGCGCGCCTACGCGGAGGCGCTCGCGCGATGGGAGGCGCGCAGCGGATCCAAGCGCCCCTTCGATGAGGACAAGGCGCGGGCCGCCGCTGCGCGACGCTTCCCGGCCTTCGCCAATCCCCGGAACGCGGCGAGCGGCGGGCTCCGGCAGCAGATCGACAAGAAGGACGGCATGGAGCTCGAGGCCGGGCTCCTGCGCATCGCCTCGCTCGCGCTGTACGTGCACGGCATCGGGGCGTGGCCCGACCCGCCGGTCGGCGCGCAGAGCCAGGTGTACGAGCTCCTCGCCGAGTGGGGGCTCCCGACGAGCCCGCACACCCGGGTGTGCTCCTCGGTCGACGAGGTCGTGGAGGTCGTCGCGCACTTCGGCGAGCACCGGCACGACATCGAGCACGAGCTGGACGGCATCGTCGTCAAGGTGGACGAGCTCGCGCTGCACGACGAACTGGGCGCGACGAGCCGCGCTCCTCGGTGGGCGATCGCCTACAAGTACCCGCCGGAGGAGGTGCAGACGACGCTGCTCGACATCGTCGTCTCGGTCGGCCGGACCGGGCGTGCGACGCCGTTCGCGGTGATGGCCCCCGCCCACGTCGCGGGAAGCGTCGTCCGCCAGGCCACGCTGCACAACAAGGACGTCGTGAAGGCGAAGGGCGTGCTGATCGGGGACACCGTGGTGCTCCGCAAGGCCGGCGACGTGATCCCCGAGGTCCTCGGCCCCGTGGTCGACAAGCGCGACGGCACCGAGCGCGAGTTCGTGATGCCGGAGCGGTGCCCGGAGTGCGGGACGCGGCTCCGGCCGATGAAGGAGGGGGACATCGACCTCCGCTGCCCGAACGCGCGGTCGTGCCCGGCGCAGGTGCGCGGGCGGGTGGAGCACATCGGCTCCCGCGGCGCTCTGGACATCGAGGCGCTGGGCGAGGTCACCGCGGCCGCGCTGACCCAGCCCAGCCGTCCGGAGACGCCGCCGCTGGAGACGGAGGCGGGGCTGTTCACGCTGAGCCTGGAGCAGATCGTCCCGATCGAGGTCGTCGTGCGCGACGCGGAGACCGGGCTGCCCAAGGAGGACGAGGACGGGATCGTGAAGACCCGTGCGCCCTTCCGGCGCAACCCGACGGCGGCGGAGAAGAAGGAGGGGCGCACGGGGCCGCAGCCGTCGTCTCAGGCGATGAAGCTCCTCGCCGAGCTGGAGCGCGCGAAGACCAAGGAGCTGTGGCGGCTGCTCGTCTCCCTCAACATCCGTCACGTCGGCCCGGTTGCGGCACGGGCGCTCGCGCAGTGGTTCGGATCGCTCGACGCCATCCGTGCGGCGTCGCGGGAGGAGCTCGCCGCCGTCGAGGGGGTGGGCGGGATCATCGCCGACTCCCTGGTGGAGTGGTTCCAGGTCGACTGGCACCAGGACATCGTGCGGCAGTGGGCCGAGGCGGGCGTGCAGTGGACGACGCCCGGTCATCCCGGACCGGGCGCGGCGGTCGCCGAGGGCGGCGTGCTCGAAGGGCTCACCGTCGTCGCGACCGGAAGCCTCGACGGGTACACGCGCGACGGCGCGCAGGAGGCGATCATCAAGGCCGGGGGGAAGGCCGCCTCATCGGTGTCGAAGAAGACCGACTTCGTGGCCGCGGGGCCTGGCGCCGGCTCGAAGCTCGCCAAGGCCGAGGAGCTCGGCATCCGGATCCTGGACGCGGCGCAGTTCCACGTCCTGGTCACCGAGGGACCGGCTGCTCTCGACTGACGGGCACGCCATGGCGTCCGGGCGGCGCGGGTGACCCCCGCGACCGCACCATCACGCGTCGGCGCGGCTCGGCCTCGTGTCAGCCCTTGTGGCGGGGCTTGCGGTACGGCCGGTCCTCGTCACGCCGCGGGCGGTCCTCGGCCCGGCGCGGGCGGTCCGCGTCGCGGGGAGCGCGTCGATCGGCGTCGCGCGGACCACGGCGGTTCGGCACGCCCCGATCGGGCTTGATCTCGATGAGCCGGCCGGAGATCCGCGTGTCGCGCAGCCGATCGAGGACCCCCGGGTCGAGGTTCGCGGGAAGCTCGACGATCGAGAAGTCCGGCTTGATCGAGATCGCGCCGAAGTCGTCGCGGCCCAGCCCGCCCTCGTTCGCCAGGGCCCCCACGATCTGCCGGGGCTCGACCCGCTGACGGCGGCCGACCTCGATCCGGTACGGCGTGTAGTCGCCGCGTCCGCGCCGTTCGGTCCGCGGTCCGCGGGCGTCCCTCTCCTTCGTCCGGACGGGACGGTTGTCGGCCGCCACCGCGCGGGCGAGGGGATCGTTCTCCGGATCCAGGAGCAGCGGCGTCTCGCCCTGCGCGACGATCGCGAGGGCAGCCGCGACGTCCGCCTCCGGCACGTCGTGATGGCGCACGTAGTGCGCGATGATGTCGCGGAAGCCCTCGATCCGACTCGTCTCCTGCAGCGCCGCGGTGATCGCGTCGTCGAAGCGGGCGAGTCGGGTCGAGTTCACGTCCTCGGTCGTCGGGAGCGTCATGAGGGTGGGCTGCTGGCGGGTCGCCTTCTCGATGTGGCCGAGCAGATAGCGCTCACGGGGCGTGATGAAGCTGATGGCATCGCCTGTGCGGCCCGCGCGCCCCGTCCGCCCGATGCGGTGCACGTAGGACTCGGTGTCCGTGGGGATGTCGAAGTTGACGACGTGGCTGATGCGCTCGACGTCGAGTCCGCGGGCGGCGACATCCGTGGCGACGAGGATGTCGAGCTTGGCGTCCTTGAGCTGGTTGACGGTGCGCTCTCGGAGGTTCTGCGGGATGTCGCCGTTGATCGCGGCGGCCGAGTATCCGCGGGCGCGCAGCTTCTCGGCGAGCGTCTCGGTCTCGTTCTTGGTCCGGACGAACACGATCATCCCGTCGAAGTTCTCGACCTCGAGGATGCGGGTGAGCGCGTCCACCTTCTGCGCATACGAGACGACGAGATAGCGCTGGGTGATGTTCGCGTTGGTGGCGGTCTTCGACTTGACCGAGATCTCCTCGGGATCACGCAGGTACTGCTGCGCGATCCGCCGGATCTGTGCGGGCATCGTGGCGGAGAAGAGCGCGACCTGCTTGTCCTCGGGCGTCTGCGCGAGGATCTGCTCGACATCCTCCGCGAAGCCCATCTTGAGCATCTCGTCCGCCTCGTCCAGGACGAGGTACTCCAGCTCGGAGAGGTCGAGCGTCCCCTTGGCCAGATGGTCCATGATGCGCCCCGGCGTGCCGACGACGATGTTCACCCCGCGACGGAGGGCCGACAGCTGCACGCCGTAGCCCTGGCCGCCGTACACGGGGAGGAGGTGGACGCCGCGCATGTGGGCGGAGTACGACTCGAAGGCCTCGGCGACCTGCAGGGCGAGCTCGCGCGTCGGCGCCAGCACCAGCGCGCGGGGCGTCTTGGCAGAGGTGTCCAGCCGCTCCAGGATCGGCAGGGCGAACGCGGCGGTCTTGCCGGTTCCCGTCTGCGCCATCCCGACGACGTCGCGTCCGCTCAGCAGCGTCGGGATCGTGGCCTGCTGGATCGGCGACGGCGTCTCGTAGCCGAGGTCGCGGATCGCCTTCAGGACAGGACCGGTGATGCCGAGCGCGTCGAAACCGGGCGGCGTCGCGCCGCCCTCGGCGTCGTCGGGGGAGTCGTTCAGCTGCGCATCGTCAGGGGCCACTTCCCAACCGTAGCGCCTCGGCTGCGGATCCACCGGCCCCGGGCGGCTCGGGCTCGGCTCAGGATCCGCTCGTGAGGGCCAGGAGCTTGTCCCGCACCTGGCGCCGCAGCACCTTGCCGATCAGGGAGCGCGGAAGCTCGTCGACGACGAAGATCCGCCGCGGAACCTTGTACGGGGTGAGGATGCTGCGTGCGAACTCGCGGATCGCCTCCACGTCGACGTCCGTCGATCCGTCGACGACGATGGCGGCGACGACCTCCTCGCCGGAGTGCTCGCTGGGAAGGCCCACGACGGCGGCGTCGGCCACGTCCGGATGCTGGCGCAGCGCGCCCTCCACCTCGGTCGGGGCGACGTTGAAGCCGCCGGTGATGATGAGCTCCTTGATCCGGTCCACGATCCGCACGAAGCCGTCGTCGTCGATCGTCACGATGTCGCCCGTGCGGAACCAGCCGTCGACGAAGACGGCCTCGGTCTCCTCGGGTTTGCCGTAGTAGCCGGAGAACACCTGCGGGCCGCGGACGACGAGCTCGCCGGGGCTTCCCGGGGCGACATCGGTGGTCGGGTCCTCGGGGTCGACCACCCGGCATTCGGTTCCCGGCAGCGGCAGACCCACGGTGCCGGGCACGCGGTTGTCGGCGACGGGGTTCGCCATCAGGACCGGGGAGCACTCGCTGAGCCCGTAGCCCTCGACGAGGTAGCCGCCGGTCGCCTCCTCGAATGGGACGACGAGGTCGTGGGACAGCGCCATGGCGCCGGAGATGGCCACCTCGGTCCCCGCCAGCGAGACCCCCTTGGCGCGGGCGGCGGAGAGCAGACGCTCCGCGATCGGCGGGACCAGCGGAAGGAACGTCGCGGGGTGCTTCCTGGTCACGGCGAGCACGAGATCCGGGTCGAACTTCGGGAACAGGACCAGGCGCGCGCCCATCGACATCGCGAACGTCAGGCAGAGGGTGAGCCCGTAGGCGTGGAACATCGGCAGCACCGCGTAGACGACGCAGCCGTCTCCGCGCGTGATCGACGGCACCCACGACTGCGCCTGCGCGGCGTTCGCGAGGAGGTTGCGGTGCGTGAGGGACGCGCCCTTGGGCGTACCGGTCGTCCCCGACGTGTACTGGATGATCGCGAGGTCGTCGGTCCGCGGGCGCGGGTGCGCGGTCGGCAGGGGCGCGGCGGCGACGACGGACTCCCAGGGCACGGTGCCGCGCACCCGGGTGGTCAGCGCCGCTCGCGACTCCCGTGCCTTGGCGACCGGCAGCCGCAGCGCGAGACGCGTGAGCGCGGGCATAGCCCGGGTCACGTCGACCGAGACGAGGTTCGTGACCGCGAGGTCCGCGGGGAACGCCTGGACCGTGTCGACGACCTTGTTCCAGACGATCGCGTGCTTCGCGCCGTGGTCCTCGAACTGCTTGCGCAGCTCGCGCGGCGTGTACAGCGGGTTGTGCTCGACGACGACGGCGCCCAGGCGGAGGACCGCGTAGAAGGCGACGATGTGCTGCGGGCAGTTCGGGAGCACGATCGCGACCGGATCGCCCGCGCGCACGCCCCGCGCCGCGAGGCCTGCGGCGGCGCGCTCGATCGCGGCCTGCAGATCGCGGTAGCTCGTCGTCCTCCCGAAGAACTCGAGGGCGGGGGCGTCCGGGTAGTCGCGGGCGGAGGCCTCGACGATGTCCACGAGCGAGCCCGTGACCGGAGCCAGATCCTCGGGGACCCCGTCGGCGTAGCTGGCGGTCCAGGGGCGCGGCGGGTCGAACGTCGTCATGCTGTTCAGCCTATTGCGCGGCGTGCGTCCGGGTCGGGTGCCGGCCGCGGCGTCGCGAAGAAGCGTCGTGGGCCTCTCCTAGACTGGAGGCGTGTCTGAAATCACCCCCGATCTCGTGCGCCACCTCGGTGTGCTCGCGCGCATCCAGCTCTCGGACGACGAGGTGACCGAGTTGACCGGTCAGCTCGACGCCATCGTCGACAACATCGCGAAGGTGTCGGAGGTCGCGACCCCGGAGGTCGTGGCGACCAGCCACCCGATCGCCCTGCACAACGTGTTCCGCGATGACGTGCCCGGCCAGACGCTCACGATCGAGCAGACGCTGCAGAACGCGCCGGATTCCGACGACGACCGATTCCGGGTCACCGCCATCCTGGGAGAAGAACAGTGACGGAACGAGCCGACAGCGAGATCATCCGCTGGACCGCGGCGGAGTTGGGGGAGCGGATCGCCGCCGGCGACGTCTCCAGCGTGGAGGCCACCCGGGCGCATCTGGACCGCATCGCGGCCGTGGACGGCGACGTGCACGCGTTCCTGCACGTCAACGAGGGCGCTGCGGACGCCGCCGCGGAGATCGACCGCCGCCGCGCCGCCGGCGAGGAGCTCGGCCCGATCGCCGGCGTCCCGCTGGCGATCAAGGACGTCCTGGTCACGACGGATCAGCCCTCGACCAGCGGCTCGAAGATCCTCGAGGGGTACCGGTCGCCGTTCGACGCGACCGTCGTCGCGCGCTCCCGCGCCGCGGGCCTCGTGGCGCTCGGCAAGACGAACATGGACGAGTTCGCCATGGGTTCGTCCACGGAGCACTCCGCCTACGGCCCCACCCACAACCCGTGGGACCTGGACCGTATCCCCGGGGGATCCGGAGGCGGCTCGGCCGCGGCCGTCGCCGCGTTCGAGGCGCCGCTGGCCCTCGGCTCCGACACCGGCGGCTCGATCCGACAGCCCGCCCACGTCACCGGCACGGTCGGCGTGAAGCCCACCTATGGCGGCGTCAGCCGGTACGGAGCGATCGCTCTGGCCTCGAGCCTGGACCAGGTGGGCCCCGTGACGCGCACGGTGCTGGACGCCGGCCTGCTCCATGACGTGATCGGCGGGCACGACCCGAAGGACTCCACGTCGCTCCCGGACGCGTGGCCGTCGTTCGCCGCCGCCGCCCGCGAGGGGGCCACGGGCGAGGTGCTGAAGGGGCTCAAGGTCGGCGTCGTCGCCGAGCTGCCCGACTCCGGCTTCCAGGACGGCGTCGCGTCGTCGTTCCGTGAGGCGCTCGCCACTCTCGAAGCCCACGGAGCCGAGATCGTCGAGGTCTCGGCCCCGCACTTCGAGTACGGGGTGGCGGCCTATTACCTGATCCTCCCGGCCGAGGCGTCGAGCAACCTGGCGAAGTTCGACTCCGTGCGCTTCGGGTTGCGGGTGACGCCGGAGGGCACGCCCACGGTCGAGGACGTGATGTCGGCGACCCGCGAGGCGGGGTTCGGCCCCGAGGTGAAGCGACGGATCATCCTGGGCACCTATGCGCTGTCCGCGGGCTACTACGACGCGTACTACGGCAGCGCGCAGAAGGTGCGCACGCTCATCCAGCAGGACTTCGCCGCCGCCTTCGCCCAGGTCGACGTGATCGCCACGCCGTCGGCGCCGACGACCGCGTTCCGGCTGGGCGAGAAGATCGGCGACCCGCTGCAGATGTACCTGAACGATCTGACCACGATCCCCGCGAACCTCGCGGGCGTCCCCGGGATCTCCATCCCGTCGGGCCTCGCGCCCGAGGACGGTCTGCCCGTCGGGATCCAGTTCCTCGCCCCCGCCCGTGAGGACGCGCGTCTGTACCGCGTCGGCGCCGCGCTGGAGGCTCTGCTCGTCGACGCATGGGGAGGACCGCTGCTCGATCGGGCCCCGGTCCTCGAAGGAGGGAAGCGCTGATGGCCGCCGCCGCGCTGATGGACTTCGACAAGGCTCTGGAGCTCTTCGAGCCCGTGCTGGGCTTCGAGGTGCACGTCGAGCTGAACACCGCGACGAAGATGTTCTCGGACGCGCCGAACCCCGCGAACGAGGCCTACCACGGCGCCGAGCCGAACACGCTGATCGCCCCGGTCGACCTCGGGCTTCCCGGCTCGCTGCCGGTCGTGAACGCGACCGCGGTGCGTTCCTCGATCAGCCTGGGGCTCGCGCTGGGCTGCTCCATCGCGGAGTCCAGCCGCTTCGCCCGGAAGAACTACTTCTACCCGGATCTCGGCAAGAACTACCAGATCTCGCAGTACGACGAGCCGATCGCGTTCGACGGATCCGTCGAGGTGGAGCTGGAGGACGGCACCCTCGTGACCGTTCCCATCGAACGTGCGCACATGGAGGAGGATGCCGGCAAGCTCACCCACGTGGGCGGGTCCACCGGCCGCATCCAGGGCGCGGAGTACTCGCTCGTCGACTACAACCGCGCCGGCGTCCCGCTCGTCGAGATCGTCACCAAGCCGATCTTCGGCGCCGAACACCGTGCGCCGGAGATCGCGAAGGCGTACATCGCCGCGATCCGCGACATCGTCCGCGGGCTCGGCATCTCGGAGGCGCGGATGGAGCGCGGCAATCTGCGCTGCGACGCCAACGTCTCGCTCCGCCCGCGCGGGCAGGAGAAGCTGGGCACCCGTACCGAGACGAAGAACGTGAACTCGATGCGCTCGGTCGAGCGCGCCGTGCGGTACGAGATCCAGCGCCAGGCGCAGATCCTCGCGGGCGGCGGCACCATCACGCAGGAGACGCGGCACTGGCACGAGGACACGGGGACAACGTCGCCCGGGCGTCCCAAGTCCGACGCGGACGACTACCGGTACTTCCCGGAGCCGGATCTGCTGCCGGTGCGCCCCTCCCGCGAGCTCGTGGAAGAGCTGCGGGCGGCCCTGCCCGAGCAGCCGGTCGCCCGTAGGAGGCGGCTGAAGGCGGAGTGGGGCTTCACCGACCTGGAGTTCCAGGACGTCCGCAACGGCGGCCTGCTCGATGAGGTGGCGGCCACCATCGCCGCGGGTGCGACGCCGGCGGCGGCCCGCAAGTGGTGGACGGGGGAGATCTCCCGCATCGCCAACGCGCAGGAGCGTGACGCGGCGGATCTCGTGTCCCCGGAGAACGTCGCCGCGCTGCAGCGGCTGGTGGACGAGGGCACCCTCACCGACAAGCTCGCGCGCCAGGTGCTCGAGGGCGTCATCGCGGGGGAGGGCACGCCGCAGGAGGTCGTCGACGCCCGCGGGCTCGCCGTGGTGTCGGATGACGGCGCGCTGATCGCCGCGATCGACGAGGCCCTCGCCGCGCAGCCGGACGTGCTGGCCAAGATCCGGGACGGCAAGGTGCAGGCTGCGGGCGCGGTGATCGGGGCCGTGATGAAGGCGATGAAGGGCCAGGCCGACGCCGCGCGCGTCCGGGAGCTCATCCTGGAGCGTGCGGCCCAGTAGGGCGCGACCGATGGCCCGAACGAGGAACGGGGCGTACCCGATCGCGTACAGCGATGACGTCCGCGGAGGGATCGCGGCGCTCGTCGCGGCACCGATCGTGGTCGTCCCGTTCGTCGTCTCCGTCGTCCGGCAGGACCGGCTGGCGTCCGGTTCGGTGCTGTTGGCGGTCTGCGCGATGTTCCTCGTCTCCACGGGGATCTATCTCGTCTGGACCCACGTGCTGTTCGTCCGCACCGCCGCCGATCGCGCGCTGCGGATCGCGAGCGCGCAGCACCATCGGCCGCCGGGGCTGCTGACGCGTCTGCTGGGGTTCGGCGCAGCCGAGAACTGGGCCGTCTCCGCGGCGGCCGCGGCGATCGTGGTCGCGATCGCCGCGTCGACCACTCCGGACGCGGGCCACGGACTGCTGATGCCGGCCATCGTGCTGCTCACCGCCGCCGGGGCATGGGCGACGATGGTCTACGCCTTCGCGCTGCGATACTTCCGGCTGCACGCCGGGGGAGAACGCATCGCCTTCGATCTCGACGACGATCCGCGGTTCATCGACTTCGTGTCCATGTCGGTGATGATCTCCGCCGTCGGCGCGATCTCGGGCGGAACACCGCGCACGCGCGCCGGCCTCAGCGCAGTGCGCGTCCACACGGTGATCGCGTTCGCCTTCAACGCGGTGGTGGTCGCGATGACGGTGTCGATCCTCGCCTCCCTGGTCGCCGCCGCCGCGCAGCGCTGACCGGAAGCATCGCGCCGCTCGGCGGCGTGCCGTGTCGGTGGCCTGCGCGAGAATGGGCGTATGGGACGCGGTGACGGATCGGGGCGCATCGTCTCGCCCGACGATGCGGACGACACCGGCGCCGACATCCTCCACGTCGACATGGACGCCTTCTATGCGGCGGTGGAGGTCCTGCACGACCCGAGCCTGCGCGGCGTGCCGCTGATCATCGGCTCCCCGGACGGGCGCTCCGTCGTCTCGAGTGCGTCGTACGAGGCACGCCGCTACGGCGTGCGGTCGGCGATGCCCGTGTCGCAGGCGATCCGGCTGTGCCCGGCGGCGCGCATCGTGCCACCGGACTTCCAGCGCTACCAGGAGGTCTCGCGGGCGGTGATGGCCATCTTCGAATCCGTGACGCCGCTCGTCGAGCCGCTGTCGATCGATGAGGCGTTCCTCGACGTCCGAGGCGTCCGTCGGCTGTGGGGCAGCCCCGGGCACGTCGCCCGCCTGATCCGGAGCCGGGTCCGCGAGGAGGTCGGCATCACGTGCAGCGTGGGAGCCGCGGCGACCAAGCATGTGGCGAAGATGGCCTCGACCCTGTCGAAGCCGGACGGACTGCTCATCGTCCCGGAGGCGGAGACGCTGGACTTCCTCGCCCCGAAGCCGGTGCGGGCCATGTGGGGGGTCGGTCCCAAGGCGGCCGAGGCGCTGGAGTCCCGGGGCATCCGGCTGATCGGCGACCTCCGCACGGTGCCGGAGCCGGCCCTCGAGCGCACGGTCGGACCGGCGCTGGCGGCGCGGCTTCGTGACCTGTCCTTCGGGCGCGACCCGCGGGCGGTGGAGACGACGCGGGTGGAGAAGAGCGTCGGGCACGAGGAGACCTTCGAGCACGACGTGACGGATCCAGAGATGCTGCGCTCGGAGCTCCTGCGGCTGGCGGACCGCGTCGCCGCGAGGCTTCGACGGGCGGGCTGGGAAGCGGGCGGTGTGGCGATCAAGGTCCGGTTCTCGGACTTCACCACTCTCAGCAGGTCCCAGACGCTGCCCGAGCCGTCGGCCGTCGGGCAGCGCATCGGCGAGGTGGCGCGGGCGCTGTTCGACGCGATCGACCGTCGCGATCCGGTTCGGCTCATCGGGGTGCGCGCGGAGCGGCTCGGCCCCGCCGGCGGCGGGATGACGCTGTGGGACGACGACGCGGACTGGCGCCGGGTGGAGAGCGCGCTGGACGACGCGCGCGCACGGTTCGGGTCGGCCATGATCACCCGCGCACGGCATGTCGGCGCCGGTGAGGGGCGAGGGGCGCCCGGGCATCCGCGGGCCCATGGCGTGGACTGAGCCCACGGCCGAGGCGGGGCGCGGGACACGGGCGAGAGCGGCCTCCCGTAGCGGGGGAGAGTGGGTTAGCGTGGACGCATGCCGCACATCGCACTCGAGCTTGGCAAGAATTCCGCGTCCTTCGGGGTGAAGAGCGCCTACGGGGAGACGCAGGAGGTCGACGGCGCCGCGTTCACGCCCGTGGCGCTCACGTTCTCGGGCTTCGGCGGAGGAGACTTCGACGCGTCGGGCAGCAACGGTGAAGGCAGCGGTGGCGGAGGCGGAGGGCTGGCGATCCCCCTCGGCGTCTACGTCCGGCGGGAGGAGGGGCTCCGGTTCGAGCCCAACATCATCTCGTTCCTCGCCGTCGCCGTGCCCTTCGTGTGGGTCGCCGGGCGCGCGGTGACCCGCATCATCCGTGCTCTCAAGAAGTGACGACCCGGTCGCCCGCGCCATTCACGAGGGGGTCGCGCGTCTGCGCGCGACCGTGCGAGCGGTCGCGGCGTCGAACCCGGTCGTCCTGATCGACGGCCGCAGCGGGGCGGGGAAGTCCAGCATCGCGCGGCTCCTGGCGGCGCAGTGGCCCTTGAGCGCCGACGCGCAGCTGATCGCCCTGGACTCGATCTATCCGGGGTGGGACGGTTTGGAGGAAGGGTCCTCGCGCGCGGTCGAGCAGATCCTGCGTCCGCACGGGCGGGGACTGATCGGGACCTGGGAGCGATACGACTGGGAGACGGGCGCCTACGCCGAGAGCCATGCGGTGGATCCGGCCCGCGGCGTCATCCTCGAGGGGTGTGGCGCGGTCACCGCCGATTCCGCGCGCATCGCGGACGTCCGCGTGTGGGTGCAGTCGCCCGAGCCGAGCCGGAGACGCCGCGCGCTGACCCGTGACGGGGACGCATTCCGTCCGCACTGGGAGCGGTGGGCGCGGCAGGAGGAGGAGCACATCCGTGCTCATCGCCCACAGGAGCGTGCGACGGTGCTGATCGAGGTTCCGTGACGTGGCGGATCAGGCGTCGTCACGCGCGTCGGCGGCCTCGATGAGTCCTTCCAAGCGGTAGCCGAGCCAGTCGTAGACGCCGAAGCGCGGATCCTCGGGATCGTGCGGCGCATCCGTCTCGATGCCGAGTCGGGACGCGATCACCAGCCGCAGCGCCGTCAGCGTGCGCAGCCAGGCGTCCAGCTCCGCATCGGCGATCACGACGTCCAGCGGGTCCATGTCGTCCGGGGCGCCGTCGTCCGCGGTGAACCGCTCGAGCCCGGCGCGGACGATGCGCGCGTCGGCCGCGCGGCGGTCGAGGAGGTCGTCGGAGGTCGCGCGCGCGAACTCGGCGGAGGCCTCGGGGTCGTCGGGGTAGACCGCGGGGGTGAGCCGGTCGAGCCCCGGGTCTTGCTCGAGGTCGGTGTCGGCGAGGATCTCCAGGAACTGCTCGACCAGGTCGGCGAGGTGGCGGCCCTCGAGACGGGCGAGCGGGACGAGGATGATGCGATCGTTCACGGGTGTCCTTGCGGGAGCGCTGATGTGCGTGGTCAGTCCGCGGATTCGCGGACGGTGGCCCAGAGGCCGTAGTCGTGCATGGCCTGGGCGTGGACCTCCATGGTCTCGCGGGGTCCGGTCGCCACGACGGCATGGCCTTCGTTGTGGACGGCGAGCATGAGTCGGGTGGCCACGTCGGACGGGTAGCCGAAGTACGTGCGGAACACCCGCACCACGTAGCTCATGAGGTTGACCGGGTCGTCCCACACGACGAGCTGCCACGGACGTGCCGCGACCGCCTGGAGGTCGGTCTCCTCATCGAGGTCGGGGGTGGCGAGGGGAGTGCTCATGCCCACCCCAGTTCGTGCAGTTGCGCATCGTCGATGCCGTAGTAGTGGGCGATCTCGTGGACGAGCGTGGTGTGCACCTCGTCGCGCAGCTCCTCCTCGGTCGCGCACTGCGCGAGATGTGCTTCGCGGTAGACGATGATGCGGTCCGGGAGCTCTCCCATCCCGTAGTTGCCGCGCTCGGTGACGGCGAGCCCGTCGTAGAGGCCGAGCAGGTCGGTGGAGCCGTCCTCCGAGCGGTCCTCGACGACGAAGACCACGTTGTCGAGACCGTCCACCATGTCATCGGGAAGGCGGTCCAGCTCGTCCACGACCAGGGCCTCGAAGGCCTCCGCATCCATCTCCAGGGCGGGGCGGTGCAGGTCGATCGCCATGTGCACCCGTGGACCATGGTCGGCGAGCCCCCAGCGATCCTCCGCCGCCGCCAGCGCGCGGTGGAACTCGTCGTCCGGCGCGGGCCGCTGCGCGAAGCCGAGGGACGCGTAGAACGGCGCGTTCCAGGGCACGTCGGCGTACGTCCTGAGCGTCACGGCCGTGTACTCGCGCTCCTCGGCCTCCGCCAACGCGGCTTCAACCAGGGCGCGCCCGTGACCTCGGCGCGCGTGGTCGGGCAGCACCGAGAGCTGCTCCAGGTGCCCCTCGCCGTCGTGCTCGAGGACGTGGACGAACCCCACCGGATCGCCCTCCTCGGCCTCGGCGACGACGAGGACGAAGCCCGGCTCCGTGATCCGCTCCGCACCGGAGGGCGGCTCGCCCCAGTCGACGTCGCCGAACACCGCGGTGAAGGCGGCGTCCGCCGCTCGCTCGATCTCCGACAGCCGGGCGAGGTCGGCATCGGTCGCGTCGCGGACGAAGGAGGGCATGCCTTCGATGCTACCGAGCGAGCGGGACGTCAGCGTCGCCGCGCGAGCGGATCCGGCCGGCTCCGCTCGGGACGTCCGCCCGCCGAAAGAGAAGTGGCGAGGTTCAGGAGTGAACCTCGCCACATTGGGGTGAGTAACGGGACTTGAACCCGCGACCCCCTGGACCACAACCAGGTGCTCTACCGACTGAGCTATACCCACCATGTGCCTGCCGGAGCAGGCAACCAGGAAAGTCTATTACACGTTCGGGGCGAACTCTGACACGACGTCCTGGGAGAGCGACTTGGCCTCGTCGCTGGAGGGCCCCGGCTCGGTCACGAACACGGCGCGACGGTAGTACTGGAGCTCCCGGATCGACTCCAGGATGTCGGCCAGGGCGCGGTGTCCGCCGTCCTTCGCGGGGGCCTGGAAGAACACCCGCGGATACCACCGCCGGGCCAGCTCCTTGATGCTGGAGACGTCGACGTTCCGGTAGTGCAGGTACTGGTCGACCTCGGGCATGTACTTGGCGAGGAACATCCGGTCGGTCCCGATCGTGTTCCCGGCAAGAGGGGCCTTGCGCTCCAGCGGGACGAACCGGCGGATGTACTCGAGCGTGCGCTCCTGCGCCTGCGCGAGCGGGATCCCGGAGGGGATCTCGTCCAGCAGGCCCGAGGTGCGGTGCATCTCCGTCACGAACTCGCCCATGTTCTCGAGGGCGGCGGTGCTCGGCGCGATGACGACCTGGAAGCCGGGGTCGACGGGACGAAGCTCGAAGTCCGTGATGACCACGGCGATCTCGACCAGTTCGTCCACCTCGAGATCGAGGCCCGTCATCTCGCAGTCGATCCAGACGAGCCGGTCGTTCTCGGAGGCTGAAACCATGCCTCCATCCTAATGACGTGGTCGGACACGCCGTCGGGTCGTCCCCCAGGCACGATTCGAACGTGCGACCGGCGACTTAGAAGGTCGATGCTCTTCCGCTGAGCTACTGGGGGTCGAGACCCAGGTTACCGGCTGTCACGTTTCCGCGCCGCGCTCGGCGACGCGACGAGAGGAGCGCCAGGATCGCGCATACTCCCGTCGTCGTCGGCGACACGGTTCGCAGGGGCATCCGCGGCGCCCTTTCGCGCCTCCGCCATGAGGCACCGGCTCCTGTGCCGGCACCGTGAACCCGACGCGATCGACGGTCCCGGAGATCCCCGCCTGGAACTTCCTGTGCCCGCCGCGGCGTGCCGTGCGGCGCCGGTGGCAGTTCGCGCAGACGACGTCGCATTTCTCTATCTCTTCCGCGATGCTGCGCCACGACCTCGTCGACGCGCCGACGGCGCGTGCGATCTCGAAACGCTTCTCGAACTCGGGGAGGTGATCGAAGTCCAAGACGACGGGATCCGTCTCTCCACAGTCCACGCACGGGTGGTTGCGGAGATGGGCCAGCACACGCTCGAAGTTGCGCTGACGGTGGATCGCCTAGGCTTCTTTCAGGCGCTGTCCACAGCTGGGCACGGTCTAGAACCGGAGGGCGGCGACGGCGTCGTCCGGCGACCAGAACTCTCCGACGAGGCGGAAGGCCCCGGTGGCGAGGTGCAGACGCTCGGCGCGGTAGCGGACGCCGAGCGGATCCGGTGCGACGCGAAGGTGCCCGCGGATCGTGCCCCGCTCGTCCAGGACCCGCCACAGGCGTTCGCCGGCGGGCTGGAGGGTCTCTCGTGTACGGGACAGGGCGGGTGTCGCCCAACGGACGGCGGGAACGGCGGGCGAGGTCGCGGTCGCGCTACGGCCGCGCGGGGTGTGAGGGGTCATGATCACTCCTTTCGTCTTCGAACATAAGGACGACCACCGACATTCGCGGATGCGCGCCGCGTCGGGGCGCGCCGCGCCGCATCTCTACACTGACGTCGTGACGTGGACGATCTGGCTCTCCCTGCTGTTCGCGTGCGTGGTGATCAGCTTCACGCCGGGCGCGGGGGCCATCAACACGATGACCAACGCCCTGAACGAGGGGTGGCGGCGGTCATTGTGGGGGATCGCCGGGCAGCAGCTCGCCCTCGTCGTGCACGTGGCGATCGTGGCCGCGGGGGTGGGGCTGCTCGTCTCCCGCTCGCCCGTGGTCTTCGAGGCGATCCGCTACCTCGGTGCCGCCTACTTGGTGTTCCTGGGCGTCCGACTCATCGTCGCGAAGTCGGACGACGTCGACGACGCCGCCGAGATCGCCCGTCCGCGGGAGAGCGCGTGGTCGATGCTCCGCCGAGGGTTCTGGGTGAATCTGCTGAATCCGAAGGCCATCGTGTTCTTCCTCGCGTTCGTCCCGCAGTTCATCCGGCTCGATCGGGAACCCTGGGGGCAGTATCTCGTGCTGATCGGCACCGTCGTCGTGGTGGACGTCGCCGTCATGTGGTTCTTCTTCGCCGCCGCGGCGGGTCCGTTCCGACGCTGGACCCGGACGGCGCGCGGACGGCGCCGGCTCAACACGGTCTTCGGGGCGCTGTTCATCGGGGTCGCGGCGCTCCTCCTGGTGGTCCATTGACTCCTCACAGGAAGGACGACCCGGAGGCGGCGGGGAAGGGCGTAGCGTGGAGGACGCCGCGGGCCGGAGGGCCTCGCGGGGAGAGGAACTGATGGAGACCTTCGTGCTCGCCGGCGGCTGCTTCTGGTGCCTGGACGCGGCGTACCGTCCGCTCCGGGGCGTGGAGTCGGTGGTGTCCGGATACACCGGGGGAACCGTGGCGGATCCCGGTTACGAGCTCGTGTGCACCGGGACCACCGGTCACGCCGAGGCCGTGGCGGTCACGTTCGACCCCGACGTCATCCCGTCGGAGGTCATCCTCGACGCCTTCTTCACGATGCACGACCCCCGCCAGCTCAATCGTCAGGGCAACGACATCGGGACCCAGTACCGCAGTGCGATGTTCCCCGCGGACGATCGGCAGCGGGCGCTGTTCGAGGCCGCACGCGATCGCGCCGCCGACCTCTGGGACGGTCAGCCGGTGACCACCATCGAGCCGCTCGGCACGTTCTACCCGGCCGAGGAGTATCACCAGGACTTCTTCGCGAAGAACCCGGGCCAGGGGTACTGCCTGGCCGTGGCGGTGCCCAAGGTCAACAAGGTGCGCGCCCGGTTCGCGGAGTACCTGCGGGACTGAGTCTCCTCCTCCCCGGCGGGCGGATCCGGCCCGTTATGCACGGTTCCCGGATCGGCGCCCCGCGCCGTGGACGGGGCGGCCACTCTGGACAGCACCCGGCGGTCCCGCCGGCACGACCAGAGGAGCGACACATGACGGACACCATCACCGTGGCGGGCACGATCGCGACGGAACCGCGGCTGGAACGAACGCCCACCGGCGTCAGCGTGCTGAAGTTCCGGCTGGCGAGCAACCTCCGCAAGCGCGATGCCCGGACGGGGGAGTGGGTGGACCTGTCCACCAATTGGTACGCCGTGTCCGCCTATCGACGCCTGGCCGAGAACGCGGCGCAGTCCCTCCGCAAGGGGACGAGCGTCGTCGTCCACGGACGACTGCGGATCCGGGACTGGGAGAGCAAGGACGGCCAGCGCGGCACGAGCGCGGACCTGGAGGCGGACCTGCTCGGATCCGACCTCCGTTTCGGGACGAGCGTCTACACGAAGAACATCCGGGCGGTCGAACCGCCCCGTGAGGCGACGCCGCGGCACGAGCCCGCCGACGACTCCCCGCAGCGAGGCGCGGAGTCCGGGGCGGCGGACGACTGGGCCGCGGTCGGGGTCGGTGCGGGTCAGATCCCGTTCTAGCCGGGCGTCGCCGCGGGGCGGCGGCACTCGCGCGCAGGGGCTTCGCAGGTGGCCCGCATAGACTCGGACCGTGCTGCGCTCCGTCTCGTCCACGCTCTCGCGCGAGCCCCGTCGGCTCGTCACTTCCGTCGTCGCGGCGACCGCAGCGCTCCTGCTGCTCGCCGGGTGCACGGGGCAGCCGGCGGAGGACACCCGCACGACGCCGACGGCGGAGCCGAGCGCGACCGCGGAACCGGCCCCGGCGGGGCCCGCGCTGGTGCCGGAAGGGTCCGCCGAGGACAATCTCCCCTTCTTCCAGTCGATCGTGGCGCAGGTCTGGGCGTCGGAGCAGCGCGTCTCCAGCCGGGCGTACGTGGACGCCCTCACGGCCGCGGGATTCAACCGCGCCGACATGCAGGTGACGAAGGACATCTCGACCGTCGAGTACCCGGCGGAGAGCATCCTGTTCTCCGTCCGCTGGGGAACGGATCAGTGCCTGATGGGGCAGGTCGGGCCGTCCACCGGGGACCAGCCGGTCACCGCCGTCATGCCCCAGCTCGCCGAGGGGCGCTGCCTCGTCGGCGACACCATGCCGATCGACTGGTGACGCCCGGGCGACCCCGCCCCGTCCGGCCCGCCCCCGGTCGTTGAGCGAGGAGCGCCGCACCGAGACGAACGCGCCCAGCCCGGGTCACCACGTTTCGTCTCGCTGCGCTCGCTCAACGACCGAACTGCGACCCCCCGGTCGTTGAGCGAGGGGCGCAGCACCGAGACGAAACGCGCCCGCCCCGGGCGGCGTTCGACACGGGGCGATCCGCCGGTAGGCTGGAGAGTCGTTCATCCCCGCGCGTGGCGCCGGGGGAGACGCCGACATCCGAGTCGGCGGAAACATGCCGACAGAGGGAGTGCTTCTTCGTGGCCGAGTACATCTATTCCATGGTCCGCGCCCGCAAGGCGGTGGGCGACAAGCTGATCCTGGACGACGTGACCATGGCGTTCCTGCCCGGCGCGAAGATCGGCATGGTGGGCCCGAACGGCGCCGGCAAGTCGACGATCCTCAAGATCATGGCGGGCCTGGACACGCCCTCGAACGGCGAGGCGAAGCTCACCCCCGGCTTCTCGGTCGGCATCCTCATGCAGGAGCCCGAGCTCGACGAGTCCAAGACGGTTCTGGAGAACATCCAGGACGGGATCGCGATCAAGGCGAAGGTGGACCGCTTCAACGAGATCTCCGCCCTGATGGCGGACCCCGACGCGGACTTCGACGCGCTGCTGGCGGAGATGGGGACGCTCCAGGAGGAGATCGACGCCGCCGACGGCTGGGACCTCGACTCCCAGCTGGAGCAGGCCATGGACGCGCTGCGGACCCCGCCGGGCGACGCCGCGATCGGTCCGCTGTCCGGTGGGGAGAAGCGCCGTGTGGCGCTGGCGAAGCTCCTGCTGCAGAAGCCCGACCTCCTGCTGCTGGACGAGCCCACGAACCACCTCGACGCGGAGAGCGTGCTGTGGCTCGAGCAGCACTTGCAGGCCTACAAGGGCGCCGTCATCGCGATCACCCACGACCGGTACTTCCTCGACCACGTCGCGGAGTGGATCGCCGAGGTCGACCGCGGCCGCCTGATCGGCTACGAGGGCAACTACTCGACGTACCTGGAGAAGAAGGCCGAGCGCCTCGACATCCAGGGCAAGAAGGACGCCAAGCTCGCGAAGCGCTTGAAGGACGAGCTCGAGTGGGTCCGCTCCAGCGCCAAGGGGCGCCAGACGAAGTCGAAGGCGCGTCTGGCGCGCTACGAGGAGATGGCGGCGGAGGCGGAGCGGACGCGGAAGCTCGACTTCGAGGAGATCCAGATCCCCGCGGGTCCGCGCCTGGGCAACGTGGTGATCGAGGCGAAGAACCTGAAGAAGGGCTTCGACGGGCGCTCCCTCATCGACGGGCTGAGCTTCAGCCTGCCGCCGAACGGGATCGTCGGCGTGATCGGACCGAACGGCGTCGGCAAGACGACGCTGTTCAAGACGATCGTCGGCCTGGAGCCGCTCGACGGCGGCGACCTGAAGATCGGCGAGACCGTCAAGATCAGCTACGTCGATCAGTCCCGCGCGAGCATCGACCCGGACAAGACCCTCTGGGAGGTCGTGTCGGACGGCCTCGACTTCATCACCGTCGGCAAGACGGAGATCCCGTCGCGCGCCTACGTCTCCAAGTTCGGGTTCAAGGGCCCGGACCAGCAGAAGAAGGCGGGAGTGCTCTCCGGCGGTGAGCGCAACCGGCTGAACCTCGCCCTCACGCTCAAGGAGGGCGGCAACCTCCTGCTCCTCGACGAGCCCACCAACGACCTCGACGTCGAGACCCTCTCCTCGCTGGAGAACGCCCTGCTGGAGTTCCCTGGCTGCGCCGTGGTGATCACGCACGACCGCTGGTTCCTGGACCGCATCGCCACGCACATCCTGGCCTACGAGGGCACCGACGAGAAGCCCGACCAGTGGTACTGGTTCGAGGGCAACTTCGAGGCCTACGAGCAGAACAAGATCGAGCGTCTCGGGCCGGACGCGGCGAAGCCGCACCGCTCCACGCACCGCAAGCTCACGCGCGACTGAGCCGGCGATGCCCGAGTCCCCGGCCGAGCTCCGGCGCCTGCACGTCCCGATCCACCTGCGGTGGGGGGACCTGGACGCGTTCAACCACGTCAACAACACCTCGATGCTCAAGCTCCTCGAGGAGGCGCGGGTGCGGGCGTTCTGGCGTCCGGGCGGCGGCGAGCACGCACCGGCGACGGCCGTGCTGGACTCGGGCATCGACGCCGGCGTGCTCACGCTCGTCGCCCGGCAGGAGATCGAGTACCTCGCGCCGGTGCCCTATCAGCGGCACCCGCTCGAGGTGCAGATGTGGTTCGGCAAGCTCGGCGGATCGAGCATCGAGGTCTGCTACGAGGTGTTCAACGACCCGTCTGCCGCGGAGCGGGTGCTCTACGCCCGCTCCACGGCCGTGATCGTCCTCGTCAACGCCGCCTCGGGACGACCGACGCGGATCACCCCGGAGATGCGGTCGGCCTGGGAGCCGTACCTCGGCCCCTCGATCGCGTACGCCCACCGCTGACGCCTGCGGTGCCGGCCCTTCCGGGGACAGGGCGGTCGCTCAGCCGCCCGGTCACAGGCCGGGGACGCGCACCATGATCTCCTGGGCGACGGTGGCGACGAGCACGCCCTCGCGGGTGTAGATCCGCCCCTGGGCGAGTCCTCGGCCGCCGCGGGCGTTCGGCGACTCCTGGACGTAGAGCAGCCACTCGTCCACGCGCCCGGGACGATGCCACCACATGGCGTGATCGAGGCTGGCGACCTTCAAGCCCGGGGTCTGCCAGGTGACGGCGTGCGCACGGAGGATCGACTCCTGGATGGTCATGTCGCTGAGGTACGCGAGCGCGGCGCGGTGCAGCGCGGGGTCGTCCGGGAACGGGGCGCGCATCCGCATCCACACGGCCTGCCGGGGCTGACGGGCTCCCTCGACGGAGGCGTAGAGCGGGCCCTCCACATGACGCACATCCGCCGGGCGCTCGGCCAGAAGGCGACGCGTGACCGGGTGATGGTCGATCCCCTCGACGGCGTCGTCCGCGGGCAGGTCCTCGGGAGCGGGCACTCCCTCCGGCATCGGGACGGCGTGCTCGATCCCCGGGTCCTCGTCCTGGAACGACGCGATCATCGAGAAGATGGGCACACCGTTCTGATAGGCCTGCGAGCGACGGGTCGAGAAGGACCGGCCGTCGTGGATCCGGTCCACCGCGAACGTGATCCCCTGGGACGCATCGCCCGGCCGCAGGAAATAGCCGTGCATCGAGTGCACCACGCGGTCGTCGGGCAGGGTGCGTTCGGCGGCGATGAGCGACTGCGCGAGCACCTGCCCGCCGTAGACACGGCCGGTGGGCATCGCGTGCGACGCGCCGGTGAAGATGTCCTCGGTCGTGCGTGCGTCCGACCCGTCGAGATCCAGCACGTCGAGGAGTTGCCGGACCGATCGGCGGGCGTTGTCGGCGTTCATCGAGACCCTTCGTCGCGGGGGAGCGGAGCGAATCCGGAGGCGGTGTCGCTTGGTAGTTTAGGACGGGTGTCGACCCCTCTGATCCTCGCCGACGCCGATACGGCGCGCGACGCCGTGACCTTCGCCTCCCGCGCCGTGCGCGCCGCCGACGAGGGCGTGCGATTGCAGGCCTCCGAAGGGGTGCTTGTGATGACGGCCGCGGCGCTGGCGCCGCAGGGGTTCTTCGACTCCACCCCGACGATCCTCGCCCTGCGGGTGCTGCGCGCCGATCCGGAGCTCCAGTGCGACATCGTGGTGTCCGAACTCGGCGCGACCGACGATCCGCGCGCTCTGGCGTTGCCGGAGACCGGTCTGGCCCCCGCATGGGCCGGGGTCTCCCCGCCGCGGGGCGGGTGGGATCAGGTCGGCGAGCTGGGCGCCGACCTGATCGCGCAGCGTGCGCAATGGGGGATCTCGGCGGTCGCCCACGGCACGCCTCCGGGCGCCGGCGAGGAGGCGGTCCGCGCGCTTCGCGCGCGGGTCTGGGGCGAGCCGGATGAGGACCTCCTGAACCTCCCCCGCGGTGTGGCCTTCGCGGCGCACGCCTTCGGATTCATCTCCGGGGCCGAGCAGGTGCGGGTGACGCGGTCCGGCCGCTGGACGCGCCTGGCGTTCCGCCGGGGACACGTGCTCGCGCGCGGCCCCGTGGCGACCGGGCTCACCCCGGTGCGCTCGACCGGCGCAGCCGCGTCGTCCTGAGTCGACGCATCAGTGGGCGGCGCCCGTCACCCGGACGCCGCCACAACGGCCTGCGCCGCGGCCTTCGCCGCTGCGGCGTCCTCTGCGGCGAGGGCGGCGACGGCTGCTCGCTCCGCCTCCGTCCGGGTCACGCGCGACAGCGCGAGGCGGACGTCGCCGATCGCTGAGGGAGCCATCGACAGGGTGTCCGCGCCGAGCCCGACGAGCACGACCGCGAGCAGAGGATCGGCGGCGGCCTCGCCGCAGACGCCCACGGCGCGACCGGCCGCGCGTCCGGCGACGCCCACCTCGCGGACGAGGCGGAGGACGGCGGGGTGCCAGGGGTCCTGAAGGGACGCGACCGTGCCGAGCTGGCGGTCGGCGGCGAGGGTGTACTGCGTCAGGTCGTTCGTCCCGATGGACGCGAAGTCGGCATGGCGCAGGATCCGATCGGCGATGAGCGCGCTGGACGGGACCTCGATCATCACGCCGGCGGCGCGGATCCCGTGCTCATGGGCGAGTGCGGCGAAGTAGGCGGCCTCCTCGGCGGTGGAGACCATGGGCGCCATGACCCAGAGCTCGACCTCGCTGTCCGCGGACGCCACCGCGAGCGCTTCCAGCTGCGTGCGCAGGATCTCCTCGTGGGCACGCAGGGCGCGAAGACCGCGTCTCCCGAGCGCAGGATTCTCCTCGCCGCCGTCGGTGAGGAAGGGCAGGGGCTTGTCCGCCCCGGCGTCGAGGACCCGGACGACGACCTTCTTGCCGGCGAAGGCCCGAAAGAGCTCGCGGTAGGCGGCGACCTGGTGATCGCGCGTCGGCGCGTGCCGAGCACCGAGGAAGAGGAACTCTGTGCGGAAAAGCCCGACGCCTTCGGCGCCGAGCCGCGCGGCCTCCGGCGCCTCGGCCGGGGACCCGAGGTTGGCCAGCAGCGGGACCGGGTGGCCGTCGGCGAGGACGCCGGGCCCGGTCGCACCGGCACGCGTCCTCCGCTCGTCCGCACGCCGCTCGGCCTCCTCACGCTCCTTCGGGCCGGGTGCGACCACGACGGCGCCCTGGGCCGCATCCACGATCACGGTCTCCCCGTCCACGCAGGAGCTGACGTCCCCGACGGCGACGACGGCGGGGATCCCCATCTCGCGCGCGAGGATCGCGGTGTGCGACGTGGGGCCGCCGTCCGCGGTCACCAGGGCGAGCACGGTGGCACGGTCGAGTCCCGCCGTGTCCGCCGGCGCGAGATCGCGCGCGACGAGCACGTACGGCTCGTCGCGCACGGGCAGACCCGGCGCGGGGCGGCCGCGCAGGGATGCGATCACGCGGCGGGAGACGTCCGTGAGGTCGGCGGCGCGCTCCCCGAGATACCCGCCGATGCCGGCGAGCTGTTCCCGGAACTCGGCGATGGCCGCGTGGACCGCCCACTCTGCGGTGGCTCCGGCGTCGATCCGTGCGTCGATCGCCTCGGAGAGGGTCGGGTCCTCGGCCATCATCGCCTGAGCCTCGAGGACCTCCGCGGCCGTGCCCTCTGCCGCGGCGGCCCGGGCGGTGAGGTCGCCGACCGTGGCGGCGATGGCCTCGCGGGCCCGCGCGCGCTCCGCATCGGCTCCCAGGGCGCTGTCCTCGTCGACGGGGTCGGGTTCCGGTTCCGCCATCCGGGCGACGGGCCCGACCGCGACGCCGAGCCCGATCCCGCTCCCCGAGAGCCGCGTCATTCGCCGCCGCCGTCGTGACCCTCGGTGAGGACCCGCTGGAGGCGGTCCAGGACCGCCTCCGCATCGGTTCCCTCCGCCGTGAGCGTGACGGTGTCGCCCTTTCCGGCACCGAGGGAGAGAAGCGCCAGGATGCTGGCGGCGTTCACCGGCTTTCCCCCCTCCGTCGCGACCGTGACGGTGATCCCGGCGTCCTTGGCGGTCTGCGCGAACTGCTTCGCAGGCCGGGCGTGCAGGCCCTCCTCGGCGAGGATCGTGATCGTGCGGGTGTGCTGTGTCATGGGGCCGTTCCTTCCTGTCGGCGGGACGCGCTCAGGGCGCGCCCCGCCGGTCGCGGTCATTTCGTGGCGGATGCCTGCGCGGACTGCTCGGCGAGGTAGGCGTCGCGCTTCGCGCCGGGCACCCAGCCGCCGTCGACGACCTTGCGCTGCCACACCGACGCGGCCGCGACCAGGACGGCGGCGATGGCGACGCACAGGATGACGCCGAGGAGCGTCGGGCCCATGACGCTCACGCCGATGACGGTGCCGAACCAGCCGAAGTCGGCGTCTCCGAACGTGCTGTTCGCGAAGCCGAACTCGCCCATGACCAGCAGGAGGACCGCGGGCAGGATCGTGATGATGATGCCGTTCACGAAGCCCCCCGCGACGGCGCCGATGCGCCCGCCGGCGGCGTTGCCGAAGACGCCGGCGCCCCCACCGGTGAAGAAGTGCGGGACCATGCCCGGGAGGATCAGCGCGAGACCGAACATCGGGTTCAGCCACACGGCGAGGAGCACGAGGGTGAACAGGCCTCCGACGAACGAGCTGATGAATCCGATGAGGACCGCATTGGCGCCGAACGGGAACACGATCGGGACGTCGAGGGCGGGCTTCGCGCCCGGCACGACCTTCTCCGCGACGCCCTGGAAGGCGGGGACCAGCTCGCCCAGCACGGTGCGCACACCGTAGAGGATGACGGCGACGCCGACGCCGAACTGCAGGGCCTGTCCGAACCCGGCCATCACGGCGGCGCCGCCGTCGGTGCTGCCGAGCAGCTCCAGCGTCTTCTCGGGGGCGGCGATCAGCCCCCAGACGACGAACACGAGATAGATGAGCACCATGGACAGCGCGGTGGCCACCATCGAGTCGCGCAGGAAGCTCAGTCCCTTGGGGAACCGGATCTCCTCCGTGGAGCGGCTGCGCCGCCCGACGGCCTGGCCGACGGCGCCCGCGGCGATGTACCCGGCGCTGCCGAAGTGCCCCATCGCGATCGTGTCGTCACCGGTGATCTTCTTCATCCACGGCTGGGCGAAGGCGGGCATGACGACCATGATCACCCCGAGCAGGACGGCGCCGACGATGACGACGAGCCAGCTCAGCTCCTCACCGAACCCGACGGTGAGGACGACCGAGATCATCAGGGCCATGAACACCATGTGGTGGCCGGTCAGGAAGATGTACTTGAGGGGCGTGAACCGCGCGAGCAGGAGCATCACGACGAAGCCGAGGACGAGCACGTACGCGCTGGTCGCGCCGTACTTCTCCGAGGCGATCGCCGTGATGACCTCGTTGGTGGGGATCACCCCCTGGGCTCCGGTCACCTCGAGGATGAGCTCGCCGAGGGGCGCCAGGGAGGCGACTACCACCCCGGCGCCGGCGCCGAGGATCAGGAAGCCGAGCGTCGCCTTGAGCGCACCGCCGATGACCTGACCGGTGTTGCGCCGAAGGGCGATGAGCCCGATCGCGGTGATGATGCCGATCAGGTATGCGGGGACGTTGAGTATCTGCTGTCCGATGAAGTTCAGGACAACGACCAGCCACTCCATTGGGGCTCCAATCGATCTGAGGGGGGACTACTTGGCCAGGAACGCGGACAGCTTGTCCGTGATCTCCGCGACGTCGGTGAAGTTGGAGATGACGATGACCTCGGTGGGGACGTCGCCGATCTCCTCGGCCAGCTCGGCCGAGGTGAGCACGAGGTTCGCCATCCGCGCGGCGCCGCGGGCGCTGCCGATGTCGGCGGCCTCCACCTCGGCGTCGACGTCCAGCGCACGAAGCGCCTTCTCGGCGTTCATCTTCAGCAGCACGGAGGTTCCGATGCCCATTCCGCACACAGCAACGATCTTCATTTCGTGTCTTCCTCTCGGGTCGGGGTGCGGCCGTTGTCCGGGGCCGTGCCGGCGAGGATGGCACGCACCTCGGCGGGGGTCGTCGCGGACAGCGCCGCGCTGAGCACGTCGTCGTCCGCGAGGACACCCGCGAGCGCGGCCATGGCTTCCAGGTGCGCGTCGTGGTCCACCGCGGCCAGTCCCACGACGAGGCGCACGGGATCGTTCGCCTCGCTGCCGAACTCCACCGGCTCGGCGAGCCCGACCCAGCTGAAGCCCGTGCCCAGGACAGCGGCGGAAGGACGCGAGTGGGCCAGCGCGAAGCCGGGGGCGATCACGATGTACGGTCCGTGCTCGTCGATCGCGGACAGCATCTCGGCGGTGTAGGCGTCCGTCGTGATCCCGCGGGAGACGAGCACGTCCCCAGCGAGGGTCACGGCCGACCGCCAGTCGCTCGCGTGCGCACCCGTGCGGATCGCTGACTCGGGAAGATGGTCGGCGAGCGTCATCCTGCCTCCTTGCTGAACGCCGGCGGGGACGATGCGCTCCGCCTCGGATTACTTTTGCATAGTTCTATACGAAAGCGCCAGATCTCTGGCCCGACACGCCCGCGCCTCGGCGGCGTTCAGCTCCGGGTGAGCTCGCTGATCCGATCCGGGGCGAACAGGGCGTCGAGGGCGAGGGCGGAGCCGCCGCGGACGCCGGCCTTCTCGGCCAGCCGTGCGCGCTCGACGACCAGTCCCTGTCGGGAATAGGCGTGAGCCGAGCCGAACAGGGAGCGACGGATCGCCCCGACGTAGAGGTCGCCGGCCTCGGCGAGGTTCCCACCGATGACCACGGCAGACGGGTTCAGCAGGCCCACCACGTCGGCGAGGGCGTATCCGATGGTCTCGCCCGCCTCGCGGATGAGCCGCTGCACCTCGGCGTCGCCGTCCGCCGCCAGGGCGACGATCTCGGCGCTCGTGCGCACCCGGATGCCGGAGGCGGACAGGTCGTCCCGGATCGTGCCGCCGCTCGCGACGGTCTCCAGACGCCGCAGCGGATCGCTCAGGCGGGCGCGCAGAGGGGCGCTGAGCTGGCCGGCGCCTCCGCGGCTGCCGCGGACGATGCCGCCGTCGAGGACGAAGGCGCAGCCGAGGCCGATTCCGGACTTCACGACCACGAGGTCCCGGTACTCGGGCCATCCGAACCGCGCCTCGCCGAGCGCGAGGATGTTCACGTCCCGGTCGACGGCGACGATCACGTCGTCGCTGAGCTCGGTGAGGTAGTCCACCACGCGGACGTCGTCCCAGCGCGGATCCAGCTGCGGGCTGCCCAGCCGCCCGGTCGTCGGATCGACCGGCCCCGGCACGCCGATCCCCACCCCGAGCACGTCCGACACGGGTCGGCCGAGGCCGCGCAGCAGGAACTCGAACACCTGTCGCGACCAGCTGAAGATCTCCTCGGGGCCGTCGAAGAGGCCGATGTCGGCCTCGTCCTCGACGAGAACGGCGCCGTGCAGATCGGTGATCGCGACCCGGGTGTGCGAGCTGCCGATGTCGATGGCGAGGACCAGCCCCCGGTCCTTGTCGACCGCGAACTCCTCCCGCGGTCGCCCGCCCCCGCTCGCGCGGGAGCCGGCGTGCACGATGAGCCCGGCGGACAGCAGCTCCTCCAGCCGGCGCTCCAGCGTCACGCGAGACCAGCCCAGGGCGTCGAGGAGGTCGCGGCGGGTCGTGGCGGCGCCCGACCGGATGAGTCCGAGGACGACGCCGGACCCGGTCGCGGAGGCGTGAGTCATCGCTGCTCCCTGAGTGATCGCGATCGGACGATTGACTTATGACTACTTCTATACCAAAGTGGCCCGCATGGTTGCCTCTCCATCCTCCTCCATGCCCGCCGACCGCCTCGTCCACCGCGCCGTCGTCGGTGCTCGTGATGCCGAGGAGGAGCGCGCCGTCAGGGCGGCCATCGCCATCCCGGCGGTGGCGGTGCAGCGCAAGGGCCACGGCCACGCGGGGACCGCCATGGCGATGGCGCCGGTGGCCCACGTGCTCTTCCAGCGGATCCTCCGGCACAACCCCGCCCACCCGGCATGGACGGGGCGGGACCGGTTCGTCCTGTCGGCGGGTCATGCCAGCCTCGTGCTCTACACCCAGCTCTTCCTCACCGGCTACGGGCTGACGATCGACGACATCGCGGCGAGCCGCACGCTCGGCGCGCGGACCCCCGGTCACCCCGAGCTCGGGCACACCGCCGGCGTGGAGATGTCGACCGGACCGCTCGGGCAGGGGGTCGCCAGCGCGGTCGGGATCGCCCTCGCGATGCGCCGCGACGAAGCGCTCCACGGCGCGGGCGCCGGTCTGTGGGACCGCACGGTGTTCGTGCTGGCGGGCGACGGATGCCTTCAGGAGGGCGTCTCCGGCGAGGCCAGCAGTCTGGCGGGCACATTGGGCGTCGACAACCTCGTCCTCATCTGGGACGACAACGGGATCACGATCGACGGCGGGACCGATGTCGCGTTCGGCGAGGACGTCCGCGCCCGGTACCGCGCCTACGGATGGCGCGTGCTCGAGGTGGACGATCACCGCGATCTCGCCCAGATCGAGCGCGTCCTGACGGACGCGCGAGAGCGCCAGGGCGCGCCGACCCTCGTCGCCGTCCGCAGCGTCATCGGCGCCCCGGCGCCGCATCGATCCGGGACCCCCGCCGCGCACTCGGGCGGACTGGGCGCCGAGGAGACGCAGGCCGTGCTCGAGCTCCTCGGGTACCCGTCCGAGAGCCGCCTGGAGGACCTGATCGACGACGGGATCCTCGCCACGACCCGGGCGGCCCTCGCCCGCGGGGAGGAGCTCGAGCGGACGTGGCAGGAGGACGAGGCGCGGTGGCGGAACGCCCACCCCGGGCTCGCCGCCGCGCGGGACCGCCTGGCGGCCTCCTCGGCGGTGCCGACGGTGCTCGGCGCGCGCGACCCCGACGCCGCGGAGGCCCTCGCCGTGCTGGACGGGCTCCGCTTCCCCGAGGAGGGGGAACCGGTGGCGACCCGCAAGGCCAACGGGCAGGTGATCGCCGCCCTGCAGCGGTGGGGTGGGCTCTGGGGCGGATCGGCGGATCTGTCGGAGTCCACGAACGTCGCGATCCCGGGCGACGCGGTCTCAGCCGCGGCCCCGGGCGGAGCCTTCCTCCCCTTCGGCATCCGCGAGCATGCGATGGCGGCGATCCTGAGCGGTATCGCGCTCCACGGCCTCTGGCGGCCGTTCGGCTCCACATACCTGGCGTTCAGCGACTACCAGCGCCCCGCGATCCGCCTCGCCGCGCTCATGGGGCTGCCGACGGTGTACGTCTACACGCACGACTCGGTCGCCGTGGGGGAGGACGGGCCGACGCATCAGCCGGTCGAGCAGGTGGCGTCGCTGCGGACGGTGCCGGGACTCGCCGTGATCCGTCCGGCGGACACCGCCGAGGTGATCGGCGCCTGGCGCCGCCTGCTCGTCCGCCCGTCCGGGCCTGCCGCCCTGGTCCTCTCGCGGCAGGGTCTTCCCACCCTGCCCGGCGGCGCGGAGGCGTCGCGGCTCACGGCTTCCGGCGGGTACGTCCGCTGGCAGCACGACGCCGGGGACGACCTGGCGCTCCTGGCGACCGGCAGCGAGGTGGCGGTCGCGGTGGCGGCTGCCCGCATGCTCGCGGACGACGGCGTCGCGGTCCGCGTGGTGTCGCTGCCGAGCCTGGAGTGGTTCGCGCAGAGCGACCCGGCGTGGCAGGAGGAGGTCCTTCCTGCGTCGGTGTCCGCACGCGTCGCGATCGAGGCGGGTCGCGGGGACGGCTGGTATCGCTGGGTCGGTCGGGACGGACGCGTCGTCGGCGTCGAGACGTTCGGCGAGTCGGGCGCGGGGGAGGAGATCCTGGCGAGGCACGGCATCACCCCGGAGCACGTGGCCGACGTGGCCCGCGGGCTCCTCGCTCAGCGTGCGGCGGCCCGCCCGGCCTGACGGCCCGAGAAGAGGCATCCGCCGAGGAACGTCCCTTCCAGGGCGCGGTAGCCGTGGACGCCCCCGCCGCCGAAGCCGCTCGCCTCGCCCGCGGCGAACAGGCCGGGGATGGCCGCGCCGCCGGCGTCCAGGGCCCGGCCGTCGAGATCGGTCTGCACCCCGCCGAGCGTCTTGCGAGTGATCACGTGCAGCCGCACGGCGATCAGCGGGCCCGCCGCGGGGTCCTGGAGACGGTGCGGCGCGGCCGTGCGGATGAGGCGGTCGCCGCGATAGGCGCGCGCCGAGCGCAGCATCGCGATCTGGGCGTCCTTGGTGAAGTCGTTGGACATCTCGCGGTCGCGGGCCACGACCTCGTCGCGGACCCGATCCGCGTCGAGGGCGTCGCCTCCCGGCAGTTCCCGCATGCGGGCGATGAGGCCTCCGAGGTCGTCCTCCACGACGAAGTCCTCGCCGCGGTCGAGGAACGCCTGGACCGGGCCGGTGGGCCCCTTCCCGATCCGCGAGCGCAGCAGCAGCGCGACGTCTTTGCCGGTCAGGTCCGGGTTCTGCTCGCTGCCGGAGAGCGCGAACTCCTTCTCGACGATCTGCTGCGACGTCACGAACCACGAGTGGTCGTAGCCGGTGCCGCGCAGGTGCGCGAGCGTGCCCAGCGTGTCGAACCCGGGATACAGGGGAACGGGGAGCCGGGCGCCGGTCGCGTCGAGCCACAGCGAGGAGGGTCCCGGAAGGATGCGGATGCCGTGGCCGGGCCAGACGGGATCGACGTTGCGGACCCCTTCCACGTAGTGCCACATGCGATCGCCGTTGACGACCCGGGCGCCGCCGTCCGCGGCGATCTGCAACCCGGATCCGTCCACGTACGCCGGCACCCCGGTGAGCATGTCGGCGGGAGGCGCGCCCAGCGACGCCGGCCACATCCTCCGCACGAGGTCGTGGTTTCCGCCGATGCCCCCCGACGCGAGGATCGTCGCGCCGGCGTGGATCTCGAAGGCGCCGACGATGTCACGGGAGGAGGGGACGCCGCGCGCCGACGGCGAGCTGGCCAGGACGTCTCCGTGCGCGCCGGTCACGGCGCCGTCCGTGACGACCAGGCCCGTCACGCGGTGGCGGGGCAGCACCGTGAGGTGACCGCGCTTCTCCGCCTCGGCGACCGC
Organism: Microbacterium resistens; assembly: GCF_021172025.1. Lineage (NCBI taxonomy): Bacteria > Bacillati > Actinomycetota > Actinomycetes > Micrococcales > Microbacteriaceae > Microbacterium > Microbacterium resistens. Next base: position 1,137,173 of record NZ_CP082781.1, on the reverse strand, counting down.
GTCCGCGAACGGCGCGACGATCCCTGGGCCGGTGCCCCAGACGATGTGGAAGCGCGGGACGGAGTTGCCCGGCCCGGTGGCGCCGTAACCGCCCCGCTCGGCCCACCCGACGACGGGGAAGAAGCGCACGCCGCGCTCGTGGAGCCAGGCGCGCTTCTCGCCGGCGGCGAACTGCACGTACGCCTCGGCCCAGCGCCGTGCCCACTCGTCCTCGGGCCGGTCGAACCCCGCGGTGCCGAACCAGTCCTGCCGCGCGAGGTCCAGGGAGTCGTGGATCCCCATGCGGCGCTGCTCGGGCGAGTCGACCAGGAAGAGCCCGCCGAAGGACCACCACGCCTGTCCGCCGAGGTTCGTGCGCGGCTCCTGGTCGACGATCACCACTCGCCGTCCGGCCGAGACGGCCTCGGCGGCGGCGACCAGACCCGCCAACCCCCATCCGATCACAAGGACGTCGGTGGAGCGGATGGCGGGTGTCGTGGTCATGGGGTCTCCGTCGGCCTCTGCGCGGCGCGGGTCTCCAGGGTCGGCCGGCCGGCGGCCTGCGGACCGATCCCCGCGGGTTCCATCGTGTTCACCATCGCATACGCGGCGCGTTCGAGGTAGTCCCAGAGCGTCGCGTCGTGCAGCGGTGACAGCTTCGCCTCGTCGAGTGCCGTGCGCATGCAGCGCAGCCACCGGTCGCGCGCGTCCGGATCGACCCGGAACGGCATGTGCCGCATCCGCAGCCGGGGATGCCCGCGCTGCTCCCCGTACGCGGTCGGACCTCCCCAGTACTGCTCCAGGAACATCCGGAGGCGGTCGGCGGCGGGCCCCAGGTCCTCCTCGGGGTACATCGGCTTGAGGACCGGATCCTGCGCGACCTCTCGGTAGAACACGTCGACGATCGTGCGGAACGTGTCCGCGCCGCCGACCTCCTCGTAGAAGGTGAGGGTCATGGCTTCTCCTGATCGCGGCCGTCGTCGGTGCCGTCAGCTGTGTCGGCGTCCGGGCGCGCCGGACGGCCTTTCGCGTGCCCCGACCCCTTCTTCGGCGCAGGGGCCGGCGGCTTGGTCGGCGACGGGGGAGTGGGCATCGGGTCCTGTTCGGGCTTGCGCCGGCGCCAGAAGCCTCGCTCGGGCACGCCCGTCACCGCCGTGGGCCGGGTCTGCGGCGGGTTCGCACCGCGCACCCGCCGGGCGCCCTCGGGACCGGTGAGCTGCACCGAGGCGAGGCTCGGGAGCGCGACGCCGATCTCCGCGATGGCGGAGCGCAGCCGACGACGCAGCTCCTGCGCCACGTCGTCCATGGCGTTCGCCCGCGTCTTGATGACGATGCGCACGACCAGCGCCTCGCCGTCGACGGCCTCCAGGCCCCACAGCTCGGGCTTCTCGACGATCCGCGTGCGCCACTTCGGGTCCTTCGCGAGGCCCTGGGCCGCGGAGAGCATCGCCTCCTCGACGGCGGCGACGTCGGCGTCCGGTGCGACCCCGACGTCCACGATCGCACGGGCCCAGCCCTGCGACATGTTGCCGATCCGGGTGACCTCGCCGTTGCGCACGTACCAGAGGGTGCCGTTGACGTCGCGGACCTGCGTCACCCGCACGCTCACGTACTCGACGACGCCCGTGGCGAGCCCCAGGTCAACGACGTCGCCGATCCCGATCTGGTCCTCCGCGACGATGAAGAGGCCGTTGAGCACGTCCTTGACGATGTTCTGCGCGCCGAAGCCGAGACCGGCGCCGGCCGCGGCCGTCAGGAGGGTGAGGGATCCCAGCAGGTTCGGGGCGAGGATCGTCACGACGATCATGATCGCGACGATGCCGAGCATCACGTTGACGATGTTCTGCAGGATCGTGCCGAGGGTGCGAGTGCGCTGCACGAGGCGCATGTCGGCGAGCGGGGACCGTTCCAGGGCCTGGGTGTCCGTGACGCGTGCCTTGTTCTTGGCGCCGTCGACGATCCGGCGCACGACCCTCCGGATCACGAGGCGCAGCAGGTACGCGGCGAGGACGCAGCCCGCGATGGCGAGCACGCACCAGAGGAGGTTCATTCCGGCCTCGCCGAGGCCTTTGAGGAACTGCTGCCAGAGGGTCAGCGCCTCTTCGGTGACGTCTTCCGTCGAGGGGGCGGTGGGGAGGATGTGCATCGTCACGATCCTAGTTCCGGCCACCTCGGCGGAGACTGAGGATCACGAGGGAGAACGACGGGGCCGGACGACGGATCGCCCGGCCCCGTCGACGGCGCTCAGCCCTGATCGGCGTCGCGGGCCTGCGCGGCGAGGGCGCGGTCGACGTCCGCGAGGTTCTCGTGGACCAGCCGGCGCAGCGCCGGCGCGGCGTCGGGGTGGGCGGCGAGCCAGGCGCGGGTCGCGCTGCGCAGCTCCTCGTCGGCGAGGGCCTTGGGGTACAGCCCGACGATCAGGTAGTTCGCGACCTGGAACGTCCGGCCCTCCCACAGCGGCAGCAGGCTGTCGAAGTACGACGCCACGAACGGACGCAGCAGCGCGGCGCCGGACGGGTGGGTGAAGCCGAGAGCGGACGAGCGCACGAGGGTGTTCGACAGGTCGTCGTTCTCGACCAGCGCGGCCCAGGCCGCCTGCTTCGCCTCGGGCGTGGGCAGCGCGGCCCGCGCCTGGGCGGCGAACTCGGCGCCCTTCGAGGTATTGTCGGCGGCCAGCGCGGCGTCGATGTCCGCGGCATCCACGGCACCGGCGGCGGCGAGCCCCGCCAGCAGCTGCCAGGACAGGTCGGTGTCGATCGTGAGCCCGTCCAGGGTCAGATCGCCGTCGCGCAGCCGGCGGACGGTGTCCGCGTGCTCGGGCGTCACCAGCGCGTTGGCGAAGGCCGCGACGAACTGCAGCTGGCTGTCGCTGCCGGGAGCGGCCGCCTGCGCGAGCTCCCACAGCCCGTCCGCCACCCGCGTCCGGGCGGCGACGCGGTTCTCCGGCGTGACGTACAGCGACGCCGCGGTCTGGAGCTGCGCCAGCGTGGTGCGGACGGTGGTGGACTCGGTCTCGCGGCCGATGTTGCCGAGCACCAGGTCGAGGTAGTCCGAGGCCGCGCTCTCCGCGTCGCGCGTCTGGTCCCAGGCGGCGCCCCAGACCAGCGACCGGGCGAGCGGGTCGCTGATGTCCGCGAGGTGCGCGATCGCCGTCTCCAGCGAGCGCTCGTCGAGGCGGATCTTCGCGTAGGCCAGGTCCTCGTCGTTCAGCAGGACGAGCGCGGGACGCTTCCGCCCCTGCAGCTCGGGGATCTCCGTCCGGTCGCCGTCGACGTCCACCTCGACGTGGTGCACGCGCACCAGCGCGCCCGCCTCGTCGAGGTCGTAGAAGCCGATGCCGAGCCGGTGCGGCCGGATGGTGGGGTAGTCGGCGGGGGCGGTCTGGGTCACGGCGAATCGGGAGATCGTGCCGTCCGCCGCCTCGGCGATCACCGGGGAGAGCGTGTTGACCCCGGCGGTCTCCAGCCACTTCTTGGACCACGTCGACAGGTCGCGTCCGCTGGTGCGCTCGAGCTCGACGAGGAGGTCGCTCAGCTCCGTGTTGCCCCAGGAGTGCTTCTGGAAGTACTCGGAGACGCCGGCGAAGAAGGCCTCGATGCCGACCCAGGCGGCGAGCTGCTTGAGGACGGAACCGCCCTTGGCGTAGGTGATGCCGTCGAAGTTCACCTGCACGTCGTCGAGGTCGTTGATCTCGGCCACGATCGGGTGCGTGGAGGGGAGCTGGTCCTGACGGTAGGCCCAGGTCTTCTCCATGGCGTTGAACGTCGTCCACGCCTCGCGCCACTCCGTGGCCTCGGCGGTGGCGATCGTCGACGCCCACTCGGCGAACGACTCGTTCAGCCACAGGTCGTTCCACCACTTCATGGTCACGAGGTCGCCGAACCACATGTGGGCGAGCTCATGGAGGATGGTGACGACGCGGCGCTCCTTCACGGCGTCGGTCACCTTGCTGCGGAACACGTAGGTCTCGGTGAACGTCACCGCCCCGGCGTTCTCCATCGCCCCGGCGTTGAACTCCGGGACGAAGAGCTGGTCGTACTTCGCGAACGGGTACGGGACGCCGAACTTCTCCTCGTAGTACGCGAAGCCCTCGCGGGTCTTGTCGAAGATGTAGTCCGCGTCGAGGTGCTCCCAGAGGCTCTTTCGTCCGTAGACGCCGAGCGGGATCACCCGGCCGGAGGCGCTGGTGAGCTCGGAGAACGTCGCCTCGTACGGGCCGGCGATGATGGCGGTGATGTACGAGGAGATCCGCGGCGTCGGCTCGAAGCCCCAGGTCGCGACCGCGGGCTTCTCGCCGGTGCCGGAGCCGGTCGAGGCGTCGTGCACGATCGGCTCCGGGGTGGGGGAGTTGGACACGACCTTCCACGCGGCCGGGGCCGTGATCGTGAACTGGAAGGTGGCCTTGAGGTCGGGCTGCTCGAAGACGGCGAAGACCCGGCGGGAGTCGGGGACCTCGAACTGGGAGTACAGGTACACCTCGCCGTCCACGGGGTCGACGAACCGGTGCAGGCCCTCGCCCGTGTTGGTGTAGAGGCAGTCCGCGTCCACGATCAGCGTGTTCTCGGCCGCGAGACCGGTGAGCCGGATCCGGGAATCGGCGAAGGCGGAGTCCACGTCGACCGGCTCGCCGTTGAGCGTGATCTCGCGGACCTCGCGGGCGATGAGGTCGATGAAGGTCGAGGCCCCGGGCGTGGCGGTGAAGCGCACGACGCTGCGGGATCCGAAGACCTCCGCGCCCTTCGTCAGATCCAGCGAGATCTCGTACGACTGCGTGTCGACGATCTCGCGGCGCTCCTGCGCCTCGATACGGGTGAGGTTCTCTCCAGGCACTACTCGGTCTCCCATGGGGTGAGGGGATCTGCCGCGGTTTCACGCTGCTGGCGGCGACGGCAACCCTGACAGCCTACGCCAGCGCACGTTCACTGCCATCCTCGGCTGAGTGAAAGGTGTGAGGTGGGAGCATGGAGGACGTGATCGATCCCGCCACGCCTCAGACAGCCGTCCCCGTCCTGCACGCCTCCGAAGCAGCCCGCTCCGGGCCCGCGCACGTGGAGGTGCCGGTCGACTACGACGCCGTCGTGCTGGCGAGCTTCGGCGGGCCGGAGGGCCAGGACGACGTGATCCCGTTCCTGCGCAACGTCACGCGCGGGCGGGGGATCCCCGACGAGCGCCTCGAGGAGGTCGCGCACCACTACCGGCACTTCGGCGGCGTGAGCCCGATCAACGCGCAGAACCGGGAGCTCAAGGCGGCCCTGGAGGCGGAGATCGCCCGACGAGGCCTCGACCTGCCCGTCTACTGGGGGAACCGGAACTGGGGTCCGTACCTGCACGAGGCCTTCACCGCCGCGGCGCAGGACGGGCACCGCACGCTCCTGGTCCTGGCGACCAGCGCCTACAGCTCCTACTCCAGCGACCGTCAGTACCGGGAGGACATCGCCATCGCGATGGACGAGTCCGGGCTCGGCGGCGTGCTCACCGCGGACAAGGTCCGCCTCTTCTTCGACCACCCCGGGTTCGTCGCCCCCTTCCAGGAGGGCGTCGAGGCGGCGGTGCGGACCCTGCTCGGCGACGGCATCGCCCCCGAGGCGATCACGGTCCTCTTCTCCACGCACAGTATCCCGGTCGACGACGCGCGTCGCTCGGGTCCCCGGGACCGTGACTGGGGCGAGGGCGGCGCGTACGAGGCGCAGCACCGTGCCGTCGCCGCGCACATCATGTCGACGCTCGCCGCGAGCGTCCCGCAGGCCGGCACCCTGCCGTGGGAGCTGGTCTTCCAGTCGCGCTCGGGCCCGCCGACCCAGCCGTGGCTGGAGCCGGACATCAACGACGTCATCGCCGAGCTCCCCGACCGGGGCGCCCGGGCCGTGGTCGTCGTGCCCCTGGGCTTCGTCAGCGATCACATGGAGGTGCTCTGGGACCTGGACACCGAGGCCATGGAGAGCGCGGCGGAGGCAGGGCTGCGGATGATCCGCACGCCCACGCCCGGCACGCACCCGGCGTTCGTCTCCGGTCTCGTGGACCTCGTCCTCGAGCGCGTCCACGGCACCCCGGCGGCCGAGCGCCCGCACCTGACCGAGCTCGGCCCGTGGTACGACGTGTCCCGGCCCGGGGACTGCGAGAACGTGCGCCTGGGCTTCCGTCCCGCCGCCGCGGGCATCGCCCCCTGACACCTCCGTAGGATTGGCCTATGCGCATCCACATCGCCACCGATCACGCCGGCCTCGAGTTCTCCACGCAGCTGCAGCACCACCTCTCCGCGGCCGGTCACGAGGTGGTCGATCACGGTCCGGTCGAGTACGACGCGCTCGACGACTACCCGGCATTCTGCATCCGCGCGGCTCAGGCCACCATCGCGGATCAGCGCGCCGGGGTCGAGGCGCTCGGCGTGGTGTTCGGCGGTTCCGGCAACGGCGAGCAGATCGCCGCGAACAAGGTCGAGGGGATCCGCGCCGCCCTCGTGTGGAGCATCGCGACCGCGGAGCTCGCGCGCGAGCACAACGACGCGAACGTGATCGCGATCGGCGCTCGCCAGCACACCTTCGAGCAGGTCGCGGAGTTCATCGACCGGTTCATCGCGACTCCCTTCTCGGGCGACGAGCGGCACGTCCGACGGATCGGCCAGATCGCGGACTTCGAGCGCGACGGCTCGCTGCTCCCGGACCCGCGCGCCTGATGCCCGAGGGTCACTCCGTCCACCGGATCGCCCGCCAGTTCGCCCGGAACTTCGTCGGCAAGCCCGTCTCCGCCTCGAGCCCGCAAGGGCGATTCGCGGAAGGGGCGGCGCTGCTGGACGGCCGGGTCGTGGAGAGCGTCCAGGCGGTGGGGAAGCAGATGTTCCTCGAGACCGAGGGGGACCTGTGGCTGCGCGTGCACCTGGGTCTCTATGGGGCGTGGGACTTCGCCGGCGACATCCTCGTGGATCCCACGATCGCCTCGGCGAACGGGCGGATGGGGCAGACGAACCAGCGGGGCACGGAGCTCGGCTCCGAGCTCGACGCTCCCATTCTCGACACCGCCGGGGAGAACTCGCTCTCGTCGATCGGCGCACCGCGGAAGACCCGGGTCCACGTGCGGATGTCGGAGCAGACCAGGGGACTGGCGGACGAGGGCGACGAGTGGCCGCCGCCCGTCGTCGGGCAGGTGCGCCTGCGCCTGCTCACCGACGTCACCTGCGCGGACCTGCGCGGGCCGACCGCCTGCGTGCTGCAGACACCGGATGAGATGCTCGCCACCGTCGCCAAGCTCGGTCCGGACCCGCTGGTCGGCGACCCTGCCGAGGGCGAAGAGCGCTTCGTCGCGGCGGTGCGGAAGAAGGGCACGCCCATCGCGCTGCTGCTCATGGACCAGGCCGTCGTCAGCGGCATCGGCAACGTCTACCGGGCCGAGATGCTCTTCCGCGCGCGGCTCAACCCCCACACGCCCGGCACGGCCGTCCCGGAGGACGTCGTGCGCGCGCTCTGGCGCGACTGGGTCCGGCTGCTCGCGATCGGCGTCGAGACCGGGCAGATGATGACGATGGACGACCTCACCCCGGAGCAGTACCGTGCGGCGATGGCGCATCGCGACGATCGGCACTGGGTGTACCACCGGGCCGGCCTGCCGTGCCGCGTCTGCGGAACGGACATCGTGCTCGAGGAGATCGGCGCGCGCAAGCTCTACTGGTGCCCCTCCTGCCAGGCGTGACGGACGTCGGCGGACACGCCGGGGACACCCCGCGCTGGTGATCTCGGCCGCGTTGCTGCATAGAGTGGACGGGTCCGCTGCACCGACGCATCCGACAGGAGCACCATGGATCTCTCCGGCCTGCAATCCGCGCTCGACTTCCTGGGCGGCCTCATCTGGGGGCCGTTCTTCCTCATCCCGCTGCTGCTCGGCACGGGGCTGTACCTCACGATCCGCCTCGGCGGGATCCAGTTCCTGCGTCTCGGATCGGCGCTGCGCCTGGGGCTGTTCACTCGGAAGGACCCCGGGTCCGACGGAGACATCTCGCAGTTCCAGGCGCTGACGACGGCGCTGGCGGCCACGGTCGGGACCGGGAACATCGTGGGCGTCGCGACGGCCATCGGGATCGGGGGACCGGGCGCCCTGTTCTGGATGTGGGTGACGGGCCTGCTCGGGATGGCGTCGAAGTACTCGGAGGCGTTCCTCGGCGTGCGGTTCCGGACGACGGACGCGGCCGGGGAGAAGTCCGGCGGCCCGCAGTACTACCTGGAGCGCGGCATCCGGGGACCCCTCGGCAGGACCCTGGCGCTCCTGTTCGCCGTCTTCGCGGTCTTCGCCTGCTTCGGCATCGGGAACATGACCCAGGGCAATTCCATCGCGACCAACCTGGAGGCGAGCTTCGCCGTGCCCACGTGGGTGACCGGCGTCGTGCTCACCGTGTTCGCCCTGCTCGTCCTCGTCGGCGGCATCAAGTCGATCGGACGCGTGACCGCGGGGTTCGTGCCGATCATGATCATCTTCTACGTGCTCGGCGCGCTGTACATCCTCATCGCGAACGTCGGCGCGCTGCCGGGAGCCTTCGCGCAGATCTTCTCGGAGGCGTTCACGGGGACGAGCGCGGTCGGCGGCTTCGCGGGATCGGCGATCATCATCGCGGTCCAGTTCGGCGTGGCGCGCGGCATCTTCTCGAACGAGTCCGGGATGGGCTCGGCGGCGATCGCGGCGGCGGCCGCGCAGACCAGCCATCCGGTGCGCCAGGGTCTGGTGTCGATGACGCAGACCTTCATCGACACGATCATCGTGGTGACGTGCACGGGGCTCGTCATCGTCGCCACGGGCACCTGGAAGGCGATCGATCCCGCCACCGGTGAGCAGATCAGCCCCGCGCTGATGACCGGCCAGGCGTTCTCCCACGGGCTCCCCGGAGAGTGGGGGCACTACATCGTCACGATCGGGCTCGTCATGTTCGCCGCGTCGACGATTCTCGGGTGGTCCTACTACGGGGAGCGCAACATCGAGCGGCTGATCGGACGACGCGCGGTGATGCCCTTCCGCATCCTGTTCTCCCTGGTCGTGTTCGTGGGGTGCACCGTCCAGCTCAACGTCGTCTGGTCCTTCTCCGACGTGATGAACGGGCTGATGGCGGTGCCGAACCTGATCGGGCTGCTCATCCTGTCGCCGCTGATCGCGCGCGAGACGAAGAAGTACCTGGACAACGATCCGAAGCTGCGCGCCTCGAAGGGGGAGATCGAGTCGTTCATGGCGGGCGACCCCGGCTACGACGACTGGAAGACGCAGGCGATCCCCGTCGTGAAGCAGGCCAAGGGCTGATCCGCTCCGCATCCGGGGGCCTAGGCTGAGGGAGTGCGTCAGAACCCCAGCTTCGCGATGACCGACCCGGCGGAGCTGCGCCGGGTGATCGACGCCCACCCGTGGGCGACCCTCGTCGGCCGGGACGCACAGGGCACGACCGCGTCCCACTACGCGGTGCTGCTCGACCCCGAGCGTGAGGACCTGACGGTGCTGGGCCACGTCGGACGCCCCGACGACCTCGTCCTCGGACTCGGGCGGGAGGAGCTGACGATCGTGTTCCAGGGACCGCACGGCTACGTGTCCCCGGGGTGGTACGGGGACACCGCGGCGGTCCCGACGTGGAACTATGTCGCGGTCCACCTCTCCGGCATCCCCGAGATCCTGTCCACGGAGGAGAACCTGCGTGTGCTCGAGCGTCTCGTCGATCGGTTCGAGGGGGCCCTTCCGCAGCCGCGCGGGATGTGGGCCCCGCCGAACGACGACGCGTTCGTGCGCCGGCTGGAGGCGGGGACGGTCGGCTTCCGGCTGACGCCCACGCGAGTGACGGCCAAACGCAAGCTCAGTCAGAACCGTCCGGACGAGGTCATCGAGAACGTGATCGCGGAGCTGTCGGGCACCGGTCCGTTCGCGAACGCGGCGCTGGCCGCCGAGATGCGACGCGCCCAGGACGCGCGCCGGGCGGCACGCGCGGCGCGGGCCGGATCGTGACGCTCGTCGGGGCGCTGCGGGCCGTCCGGGTGGCGACCGCCGAGCGGAGCCTGCTTCCCACGGACGAGCCGGTGGACATTCTGATCGCGGACGGGCGCATCGCCGATGTGGCGCCGACGGGAGCGCTCGACCTCAGCCGCCTCGCCCGCGGCAGCATCCTCGACGGTGACGGGGGCTGGGTCGTGCCCGGCCTCTGGGATCACCACGTCCACACCGTGCAGTGGGCGCTCGCGGCGCAGCGCGAGCCGCTGGGCGACGTCGGATCCGCGCGTGAGGCCGCCGATCGGATGTCCCGCGCGGCGGTGCTTCCGGACGGCCGGCGCGTGGGCAGCGGCTATCGTGCGGTGCGATGGACGGACGCTCCGGACCTGGGGCTCCTCGACGCCGCGACCGGCGACGTGCCGACGTACCTCATCAACGCCGACGTCCACAGCGTGTGGCTGAACTCCGCGGCGTTCCGTCGCGAGGGGTTCGCGCCCACGACGGACGGACTGCTCCGGGAGGCGGACGCGTTCGAGATCTCTCGTCGGCTGAACGCGGCCGAGCCCGCCCTCGCGGACGCCGCGGTGGCCGATGCGGCCCGCCGCGCCGCGTCGCGCGGCGTCGTCGGGATCGTGGACTTCGACATGGCCTGGAACGAGGATGCCTGGGCGCGGCGACTGGCCGCGGGCTTCGACGCCCACCGGGTCGCGTTCGCCGTCTACCCCGATCACCTGGACCGCGCGATCGCGGAGGGATGGACGAGCGGATCGGGGATCGAGGGTGATCCGCTCGGCCTCGTCCGACGCGGCCCGCTGAAAGTGATCTCCGACGGCTCCCTGGGCACGCGCACCGCCGCGTGCTCGGCGGGATACACGGACGACCCGCACAACCACGGGGTGCTCACCGTCGCCCCCGAAGAGCTCCGCGACATGCTGGTCCGCGCCGCCGGCGCAGGCATCGATGCCGCCGTCCACGCGATCGGGGACGTGGCGCTGTCGTCGGCGTTCGACGCGTTCGCGCTCAGCGGGGCGACGGGGACGATCGAGCACGCCCAGCTCGTGCGTCATGCCGATCTGGCGCGCTTCGCGCGCCTCGGGGTCGCGGCGAGCGTGCAGCCGCAGCACGCCGTCGACGACCGCGATGCCGCGGATGCGCTGTGGGCCGCGCAGACCGCGCTCGCCTACCCCCTCGCCTCCCTGCATCGCGCCGGCGCGTCCCTGCGGTTCGGCTCCGATGCGCCCGTGGCCCCGCTCGATCCCTGGTTGGCTGTCGCTGCGGCCGTGCACCGCACCGACGACGACCGGCCCGCCTGGCACCCCGAGGAGCGGCTGGACGTCGAGACGGCCCTCGCGGCCAGCGGCCGCGGAGGGACCGGCACGGACGGGGAGTCTCCGGCCCGGATCCGGCCCGGAGCGGACGCCGATCTCGTCCTGTGCGGTCTCGATCCGTCGTCCGCGTCGGCCGCCGAGCTGCGGAGCATGCCCGTGCAGGCGACGCTGCTGGCGGGTCGGGCGACATACCTCGACCCCGGATACGGGGGATAGCCCCACCATCCTTCGGGGCGGCCACCGCATGGCGGACGCGGATACGCCCGCGGGATCCTGGACGGAGGACGACCGCCGCGGTCGTCCGGCCGGAACCGGAGGACCCGATGACCCTGCAGGACACCACCCGACCCGCCCCGGAGGCGACGATGACCAGGCCCCTGTCCGATCCGCCGGCCGCACCCGCGGCACGTTCGCGCGGCTACGCCGCGGCGTGGATCATGGCGCCGCGCGCGGCCGTCTACCTGGCGATCCTCTCGCTGCCCTTGGCGATCCTCGCCATGGGGCTGAGCGTCAGCGTGTTCCTGCTCGGCGTCGGGACGCTGGTCCTCGTGATCGGCGTCCCGCTGATGGTGGCCTCCCTCTTCCTCTCCCGTGGCTTCGCCGCCGCGGACACCGCGCTGCAGCGGTGGGTCGGGATGCCGGCGTTCCCCGCTCCCGACTGGCGGCGCGGGCGCGGGGAGGGACGATGGGCGGGTCTGACCCAGCCGCTGCGCAACGGCCACTACTGGATGGCCCTCGTGCATGCCGTCCTCGTGCGCCCCGTCATCGCGATTCTCGCGTTCGGACTCGGGGTGTCGTGGCTCGCCATGGCGCTGGGCGGTCCGACCTACTGGTTCTGGGCCTCGTTCATCCCGGACGGCAACTCCGAGCAGGTGTGGGTCGGCTGGGCCGTGGAGCACCTCTTCGGCGGCATCGATCCCGATCCGGATCCGCACCTGTGGGCCTCGATGATGTACCTGGTGGTGGGGCTGGTGTTCCTGGTCACGCTTCCGCTCGTGCTGCGCGGTCTCGTGCGCCTGCACCACGCCGCCACCGCCGGGATGCTCGGCCGCTGGGACGCGGACGACCACGAGGCGGAGGTCGCGGAGCTGGACGCGTCCCGGGGTGCCGCGATCCAGGCCGAGGACCTGGCCCTCCGGCGGCTCGAACGGGACATCCACGACGGCCCGCAGCAGCGTCTGGTCCGGCTGCAGATGGATCTCGGCGCCATCGAGCGACGCGCCGCGGCGGGCGACGCGGAGGCGGCGCAGCGCCTCGCGCAGGAGTCGCGCGCGCATGCCCAGGCGGCGCTGGACGAGCTGCGGGCGCTCGCGGGCGGGGTCGCGCCGCCTCTGCTGCAGGACCGAGGGATCGTCGAGGCGCTGCGCGCGCTCGGGACGGCCGGCGCCCTGCCCGTCACCAGCGCGATCGACCCGCGCATCGACGGCGTGCTGACTCCCGAGACCTCGCGCAACCTCTACTTCGTCGTCGCCGAGCTGCTCACGAACGCCGCGAAGCACTCGGGGGCCGCAGGCGTGGAGCTCACCGCGACGCTGGACGGCGCGGCGGTGGAGGTCCGGGTGCGAGACGACGGACGCGGCGGGGCGCTCCCGCGTCCCGGGCACGGCCTGGAGGGGCTGCGTCAGCGCGTCCAGGGGCTCCGCGGCGACATGGAGATCGACAGCCCGACCGGCGGCCCCACCGAGATCCGGGTCCGGGTCCCGGCCGCGTGACGCCAGGATACGGACCCGCGGGTCCGTATCCTGGAGCGGTGACGATCCCCGGCCCTCCCCGCGTGATCCTGTTCGAGGACTCGGTGCTGCTCCGCGAGGGGCTGGTCCGCCTGTTCGAGGAAGCGGGGTTCGAGACCGTGGGCGCGTACGGCGACGTCGACGACGTCGTCGCACGGACCCGGGAGGCGGGCGCGGATGTCGCGGTGCTGGATGTCCGCATGCCGCCGACGTTCCGCGACGAGGGCATCCGCGCCGCCCTGTCCCTGCGCGCGGAGGCTCCGGGGATCGCGATCCTCGTGCTGAGCCAGTACGTCGAGGGGGTGTATGCGCGCGAGCTCCTCGGCTCCGGAACCGGCGGGGTCGGCTACCTGCTCAAGGACAGGGTGGCCTCGCTGGAGGAGCTCTCGGAGGCGGTTCTCCGGGTCCGGGCGGGAGGCACCGTGCTGGATCCCCATGTCGTGCAGCAGCTCGTATCGCGCGGCCCGGATCCGGTGAGCCTGCTCACGCCGCGGGAACGCGACGTGCTGGAGGAGATGGCGGCGGGTCGCAGCAACGCGTCGATCGCCGACCGCCTCGTGATCGGCGTCGGCGCGGTGGAGAAGAACATCAGCGCGATCTTCGGCAAGCTCGGGCTGGAGGACTCGGGGACCGACCACCGACGCGTCCTCGCGGTCCTCACTTATCTGCAGCACGGCGCCCGCGCCTGAGCGCTTCTCGCGCGCGCAGACGACGAGACCCCGCACCGGGAGCGGCGCGGGGTCTCGTCGGGTGAGCCGTGGTCAGGCGGCGACGTGGGAGACGAGGAACCAGCGGTCCTTCTCCAGGCCGCGCTGGATCTCGATGGCCACGTCCTGGCTGGTGAGGTCGATCTCGTCGAGCCCCTCCACGGCCGCGCGCACGTCGGCGAGGATCGCGTCGATGTCCGCGATCACGTCGCGCACGAGCTCGTCCGAGCTCGTGAAGCCCGCGGGGACCTTCGTGGCGGCGGCCTTCTCCGCGACCGTGGCGACGCGCGCGTCGATCGGCAGACCGAGAGCCACGATGCGCTCCGCCGCGGTGTCGGCGAAGTCGCCGGCGTGGGCGACGATGGTGTCGAGGAGCTCGTGCACACCGACGAAGTTGGCGCCGCGGACGTGCCAGTGCGCCTGCTTGCCGTTGATGGTCAGCGCCTGGAGGCCCAGCACGACCGGGGTCAGGAACTGCGCGGCGGCGGCGGCGACGGTCGGGTCGCTCGCGGTGGTGGTGATGGTCTCTGCCTTGCTCATTCTGATCGTCCTCCGTAGATCGTTTCCGGCTTCGTCAGGGACAACGCTACTCGTCTCAGAATGTTCCGCAAGCAAGCTGAGGCATGGCTAAGACGCAGATCAGAGGCAAGTTCGGGAAGGCTCGCCTCACTCCTTTCCCGCGGTGTGAGCGCGCGCCGGACCGGGGCGTCCAGGGATCCGCGCTACCGTCGTCTGGTGGCCTCTGCTGGTGAATCCTCCCGCGTCGACCTCCGACGATCCCGTCCTCGTCCTTCCGCGGACGCCCCGACCGCTTCGTCATCCGCCTCCCGGTTCCTGCCGCACGTCCAGGGGCTGCGCGCGATCGCCGTCCTGTTCGTGGTGCTCTATCACTTCTGGCCCGCGCGGCTGAGCGGCGGCTACGTCGGCGTCGACGTGTTCTTCGTCATCTCCGGGTTCCTCATCACCTCGCACCTCGCCCGCGAGCTGACCTCGACGGGGACGGTCCGGCTCGGCCGGTTCTGGGCACGGCGGGCTCGCCGGCTCCTGCCGGCATCGCTGCTCGTCCTGCTGTTCTGCGCGATCGTCGTGTCGACGCCCTACCTCATGCCCACCGCGGCGCTTCCGGGCGAGATCAAGGAGATCGTCGCCTCCACCTTCTACGTCGAGAACTGGTTCCTCGCCTTCGACTCCGCCGACTATCTGGCGCACTCCGGCGACCCGACGACCGTGCAGCACTACTGGTCGCTCTCGTTGGAGGAGCAGTTCTACGTGCTCTGGCCGCTCATCATGCTCCTTGCCGCATGGGTCGCGGTGAAGTGGTTCCGGGGTGCGCGGCTGCGGGCCGCCGCCATCGCGATCGGGGTCGTGTCGGTCGCGTCGTTCGTCTTCTGCGTGGTCTTCACGATCACGAACCCGGCGCCGGCATACTTCGTCACGTTCGGCCGGATGTGGCAGTTCGGCGTGGGAGCGGTCATCGCGCTGGTGCCGATGCTGCGCGTGCGCGGTGCGGCGCTGAGCTTCGTGCTCGGCTGGGCCGGCATCGTCGCCCTCCTGTACAGCGCGTTCCGCTTCGATGCGCAGACGCCCTTCCCCGGATACGCCGCGGCCCTGCCCACCCTCGGCGCGGCGGCGGTGATCGCGGCCTCGAACACGGACCGCTGGTGGTATCCGACGCGGGTGCTGTCGCTGCGCCCCATGACGTTCACGGGCGACATCTCCTACAGCCTGTACCTGTGGCACTGGCCGCTCATCATCATCGCCCCCTCGGTCCCGTTCTGGGGGCTGACGATCTACCACCGGGTCGCGCTGCTGGTGATCTGCTTCGTGCTGGCGTGGCTCACCAAGCGCTTCGTGGAGGACCCCGTGCGCTCCTGGAAGCCGCTGACGTCTCGCCCGCCGCGGCTGACACTGTGGGCGTCGCTCGCGGCCATGGTGGTCGTCGCCGGGTCCGCGGGCATCGGCTGGGTGGTGAACGCCCCCGCCTACGACCGGGGCGTGCAGGCGATCAAGGAGCTGCGCGAGAACCCGCCGGAGTGCTTCGGCGCCGCCGTGGTCCTGGACGAGGCGTGCGCGGGCACGGTGAGTGACACGATCCTCCCCGCGCCCGGGTTCGCTCGGGTGGACCGACCGTCCAACGCCGACGGCTGCTTCGTCCAGCTCAACGACTCCCGGCCCGTCGTGTGCGAGTACGGCTCGGACGATCCCGAGGCCCCGCAGGTGGCGCTCATCGGCGACAGCCACGCCTTCCAGGTTCTCAGCACGTTCCAGGACATCGCCGAGCGCGAGGGCTGGCACCTGGTGACGTACTTCAAGGGCGCATGCCCGTGGAACAGCACGCCGCTCGCGGCGGGCGGCGCGTTCGGCCAGGCGTGCGACGACTGGCGCGCCGGGGTGGCCGCGGACCTGGAGAAGCGGGACTTCGACGTGGCGTTCACCGCCGCGCTCTCGACCACCTCGTTCGATGCCCGGGGCTTCGACTCGGGCCACGACGCCGCTGTCGCCGGCTACAAGGACGTGTGGGGCCAGATGATCGCGCGGGGCACGCCGGTGGTGACCGTCGTGGACAACCCCGTGTGGGAGACCGACCCCAACAAGTGCCTGCGCACGCGCGACGCGGCCTCGTGCGACGGCGCGCGCTCGGAGTTGCTGACCGCCGACGACCCGCTGCGCGACGCGGCAGCGCAGACGGAGGGCGTCACCCTGCTGGACTTCACCCCGGTGTTCTGCGACGACGAGATCTGCCGCACCGTCGTGGGCGGGGCCAACGTCTATCGCGACCAGGACCACCTGACCGCCACGTTCGTGGACACCCTGGCCCCGCAGTACACGGCCGCCCTCAAGGAGGCGATGGCGCGATGAGCGGACGGGGGAGCATCCTGTCCCTGCCTGGCCGTTCTCCGCGCATCGATCCGACGGCCTTCCTGGCCGAAGGGTCCCGGATCGTGGGGGAGGTCGTCCTCGGCGAGGGCGCGAGCGTCTGGTACAACGCCGTGCTCCGCGCGGATTCCGACACCATCACGGTCGGTGCCGGCAGCAACGTCCAGGACAACGTGTCCGTTCACGTCGACGCGGGCCATCCGGTGCGGATCGGAGTGGACGTCTCGATCGGGCACAACGCCGTGGTCCACGGCTGCACCATCGGTGACGGGTCCCTCGTGGGAATGGGCGCCGTGGTGCTGTCCGAAGCGGTCATCGGCGAGGAGTGCCTGATCGCCGGCGGAGCGGTGGTGCTCGGCGGAACCGTGGTGCCGGACGGTTCGCTCGTCGCGGGCGTCCCGGCGAAGGTGCGCCGAGCGCTCAGCGCCGAGGAACGGGCGCGCCTGCGCGAGAACGCCCACGCGTACCGTCGGCACACCACGGCCCACGCCGCCGCGGTCGACGTCCCCGCCGAGACCCGCTGACGAGCACGAACAGCGCGTCGTCACGCCCCGCTAGGCTGGAGTCTCCGGGGCAGTGGCCAAGCTGGTCAAGGCAGTGGGCTCATAACCCAACGATCGCGGGTTCGAGTCCCGCCTGCCCCACGAGCCGTCCGGCGGGCGTAGGGGGCAGCCGTTGCCGGGCTATTCCTCGTCCTCCGCGGCACGGCCCCTCCGCCCCTTGCCGAGCCAGCCCCGCCGGAGGAAGAGCACGACCGCGACGACATCGACCACGACGATGGACAGTCCGATCACGAGCCAGCCGAACTGCCATTGCACCAGAGGCAGGTTCTTGAAGTTCATCCCGTAGATGCCGGCGACGACCGTCGGGATCGCCAGGAGCGCGGCGAAGGAGGAGATCGTCCGCATGTCCTGGTTCTGCCGCGTCGAGACGTTGCTCTCGTGACTGGAGACGACGGCGTCGAGGGCGACGTGCTCTGCGGCGGCGAGCCGGGCCACTCCCTCGACATCGTTCACGAGGCGGCGAAAGTAGGGGCGCAGCGCCGTCTCCCCGACGGTGGCGGCCTCGATCTCCGCCCGCCCGTCGCGCACTGCCTCCGCGAGCCCCGAGGCGGCCCGGTCGATCGTCCCGATCCGCTGCCGCAGACGGTAGATCCGCCGGTAGTCCTCGTGCACGCGGCTATCGAAGACCTCGGCCTCCACCCTTTCGAGCTCCCGCTCGATGTCCGCGCCGATCTGGACGAAGTCGGTCACCACGGCGTTGAGCACCCGGTACACCGCGGAGACGGGGGAGCGCACCGGGAGCGCGTCGGCGGCGGTGAGGAGGGCCCCGATGTCGCGCAGGTGCTCCGTCGGCCCCTGCTGGACGATGAGGAGCCGCTCGTCGTCGAAGACGAACCGCAGCTCGGCATCGGAGGCCTGACGCCCGTCCCGTGGGTCGATGTCCCACACGGTCAGGTACCGGACCTCTCCGAAGCGCTCGAGCTTCGGGTGTCGGCGGCGCTGGGTGAGGTCGGCCGTGATCAGCGGGTGCAGGTCCCAGCCCTGCGTGGCCCGGGCGAGCTCGGCGGGGGTGGGGTTCGGAAGCAGGGTCCAGAACGTCCCCGCTGCGGCGGGGCGCGAGCCCGCGTGCCCGGTTGCGGTCGAGGATCTCATCGTGGCCCTCATCCGGTCGCCGGCGGGAGGTGGGGGATCGGGACCGGGCGGGTCGACCCGGGCAGCGGGTCCACGTCGCCGAGGGACTCCAGTGCCGAGAGCAGCTCGTCCAGGTCGTGGAAGCGGCGCCGCGACGGACACGGCGAGCGCAGCCAGATGACGTTCAGTGCGCCGAAGCCGTCCCGGTCGACGTAGGCGACGAGGTGCGCGGGATCATGCTCGCCCCGGGTGTCGTCGCAGATGCGCCACCCCGTCTCGCCGAGCGGTCGCAGCCGCCAGCGGGGTCTCGGTCCGGGACGTTCCCCCGAGACGTTCACAGCGGCTTCCCTCCGGTGACGGGCAGGATGGCGCCCGAGACGTACGACGCGTCGTCGGAGGCGAGGAAGACGTAGGCGCCGGCGAGCTCGGCCGGCTGTCCGGCGCGCCCCAGGGGCGTGTCGCTGCCGAACTCGGCCACCTTGTCCTCGTCCCATCCTGTGCCGGGGATGAGCGGCGTCCAGATCGGACCGGGGGCCACCGCGTTCACGCGGATGCCGCGGGGCCCGGCCTCCTCCGCCAGCGCCTTCACGAACGCGACCTGCGCGGCCTTGGTCATGGCGTAGTCGATGAGGCCCGGGGACGGCTGGAACGCCTGGATCGAGGCGGTGACGATGAGGGACGCCCCCGATTCGAGCAGCGGCAGCGCCGTGCGGGCCGAGAAGAGCAGTCCCTCCAGGTTCGTCTGGAAGACCCGGCGCATGTCCTCGGTGTCCAATTGCGCCAGCCCCTCCACATCGTGCTGGTATCCGGCATTGAGCACGACGACGTCGAGACGCCCGAAGCTGCGCCGCGCCTCCTTCACGCTCTCCTCCGCGAAGGCCTCATCGCGCACGTCACCGGCCAGGCTGAGACCGGTGCGACCGGCGTCGCGGATCAATCCGAGCGTGTCGTCCGCGTCCTCCTGCTCCTCGGGCATGTGCACGATCGCGACATCGGCGCCCTCGCGGGCGAAGGCGATCGCGACCGCCCGTCCGATGCCCGAGTCCCCGCCGGTGATGAAGGTCTTGCGGTCCGCGAGCCGTCCGTGGCCGCGGTAGGACTCCTCGCCATGATCCGGTCGGGGACGCATCCGCGACGTCTGCCCCGGCTGCTCCTGGCTCTGCGGGGCGAACTGGTCGTCGTGGAGGGTGCGGGGGTCGGCGGCACGGTTCACGGTGTCTCCTCTCGATGGCCTCGTCCGAGACTGCCGTGCGCACGACGGCATCACGAGGGGGTTGACATCATCCCTGCCCCCGGTCGCCCAGGAACCAGCGGAAGCCGTAGGCGTCGAGGTCGATGGTCATCGTCCGCTCCTCGGCGTCGGCGGCAGGAGCACCGGTGCCCAGGATGTCGCGCAGCGGGCCGTGCGGGGGCAGGGAGCGCAGGTCCACACGGACACTGCAGGCGGACTCGGACAGATTGTGCACGGCGAGGAAGACGCGGTCGTCCTCGATCTGTGCGTGGCTGAAGACGGCGGGGTCGTCCGCCGGCAGCACCTCCGTCCGCCCCCACGCGATCTCGGGCGTCGCCCGATACCGCGCGATGAGCCGGCGGACGAAGGCGAGCAGGGAGCCGGGATCGTTCTGCTGCTCCTGGACCGAGACATGACGCGGGGCGTAGCCGTCGTCCGGGAGGCGGCGGACCAGGCGCGAGCGCCGGGCCGTGGAGAAGCCTGCGGCCGGCTCCGCCGTCCACTGCATCGGCGTGCGGACGGCGAGGCGGTCGGGCGTCCGGGGGATCTCTCCCATCCCGATCTCCTCGCCGTAGAGCAGCACCGGTGCGCCGGGCGCGGAGAAGAGCAGGCTGTAGGCGAGACGGAGGCGTCGCGGGTCGCCGTCGAGCAGGGGAGCGAGCCGGCGGGTGATCCCGCGGTCGTAGACGCGCTGGCGCTCGTCCGGCGCGAACGCCGCGAACACGTCCTCCCGCTCGTCGGGCTCTCGGAGCTCGACCGTCAGCTCGTCGTGGTTGCGCAGGAACATCGCCCATCCCTGGCTCGCGTCCACGAGCGGACGGCTCCCGAGGATCGCGCGCAGCGGCTCCGCCTCGCGGCGGGCCAGGGCGAGGAACGTGGCGGTCATCGTGTCGAAGTCGAACTGCAGGTCCAGCTCCGTCCCGCGGGTGCCGAAGTACTCCACCTGGTCGGCGTGGCTGAGTCCCACCTCGCCGAGGAGCACGGCGTCCCCGCGCCGCCGTCCGATGAACCGTCGCAGCTCACGGAGGAAGGCGTGCGGATCCGCGTGGTCGGCGGCGCCGGGCGGTCCGATGAGGAAGGGCACGGCGTCGAGGCGGAAGCCGTCGACGCCCAGTTCCAGCCAGTAGCCGACGATGCGCGCGAACTCGGCCCGCACCGCGGGGTGGGCGAGGTTCAGATCGGGCTGAAACCGGTGGAACGAGTGGTGGTAGTACTGCCCGGCCTTCTCGTCGAACGTCCAGACGTCGTCCTCCTCGCCGGGGAACACGGGATGACGCCCCGCTCGCGGAGGATCGTCGGACCAGACGTAGTAGTCGCGGAACGGGCTGTCCGGCGAGCGACGGGCCGAGCGGAACCAGGGGTGCCGGTCCGAGGTGTGGTTGAGGACGAGATCCATGATCACGCGGATGCCGCGGTCGTGCGCGATGCGCAGGAACTCCACGACGTCGCCCGCCGTGCCCAGGCGCGGGTCGACTCCGTAGTGGTCGCTGATGTCGTAGCCGTCATCGCGGTTCGGGGAGGGGTGGAACGGCAGGAGCCAGACGCAGGTCACCCCGAGCTCCACGAGGTGCTCGATCCGACTGGACAGGCCGGGGAAGTCCCCGATGCCGTCGCCGTTCGAGTCCTGGAACGTCTCGACGTCGAGGCAGTAGACGACGGCCGTACGCCACCAGAGGTCGCTCACGTCCGCGGGCTTCATGCGGCGCTCCGCAGCGCGGGGAGCAGGTCGCTTCCCGCGCGGTCGATGAAGGCCAGCTGGTCCCTGGCCACCTGGTGGAGCTGGACTTCGTCGAACCCGCGGGCGAGGTCGAGGATCCTCTCCGCCAGTCGTCCGGCGTCGGTGTCGATGACGACGGCGGAGCGGAGGGCGTCGTCGTCCGGGGCGGGATGGGCGTCGAACTCCTCCGGCAGCGCGAGGTCCCACACGCGATCGGCGGAGACGGCGCTGTGACGCCACTGGTCCCTGGCGGCCGCCAGCGCCAGCGACTCGCTCTCGGCGAGGCAGACGTGGACCTGGAGGACTGCGCGTCCTCGTCCCCCCGCATCGCGGAACGCCGCCAGCACCCGCTCGGGCGGATCGGGCTGGGGCGCGACCGTGATCAGCCCGTCGGCCCAGCCGGCGGCCCGGGCGGCGGTCGCCGGAGAGACCGCCGCGGCGAGCAGCGGCGGAGGGGAGGGCGGCAGGCTCCACACCCGGGCACGGTCGATGCGCGGAGGATCGAGCGCGGTGACGACCTGCCCGCGGAGGAGCTCTCGGATGGAGCGGGCAGTGGCCTCCCAGGCGCGGTCGCGGTCGGGCTTCGCGGGCCAGGGGAGGGCGGTCACGTGCTCGTTGACCGCCTCGCCGCTGCCCAACGCCGCCCAGAACCGCCCGGGGAACATCAGCTCCACCGTCGCGACCGCCTGGGCGATCACCGCGGGGTGGTACCGGTAGCCCGGCGCGGTCACGACGCCCAGAGGCAGGGAGGTGGCCTGAAGGACGGCCCCGAGCCATGCCCAGGCGAATCCGGACTCGCCCTGCCGTGCGCCCCACGGGGCGAGGTGGTCCGAGCACATCGCGGCATCGAACCCGGCACGTTCCGCCGCGATCACGCAGTCCCGGAGCAGGTCCGGGCCGAACTGCTCGTGCGACGCGTGATACCCGACGATCACGGCCGCTCCTCGTCGACGCGGGGAAGATCCCGGACGGCGGGCCCTTCGAGGACGGTCCCGTCCGGCGCGAACCGCGAGCCGTGGAGCGGACAGTCCCAGCTGCGCTCCACGTCGTTCCACGTGACGATGCCCCCGAGATGCGTGCACACCGCCGACACCGCACAGCGCCCCTCCTGGGTGCGGGTCTCGGCCACGGGAGGGCCGAGACCCCGTCGCACCACCCGTGCACGCACGACGGAGTCCGGCGCGGGGCGACGGGTCGGCAGCACCCGGCCGCGCAGGGCGTTGACCGCGGTCGCCGCAGCGGCGCCCACGAGCGTGGGCGCGCTCCGCAGGCCGATCCGCGGCCGTTCGAACACCTCGGACCAGGGCGGCGAGCCGCCGTCGACGCGGGCGGCCACGGCGAGCGCGGCGGCGACGGCGTTGGTCATTCCCCACTTCGCGTAGCCGGTGGCCAGAAGGATCCGCTCGCCCGTCCGCGGACGGCCGCCGGCGAAGGGGAGCATCGTCGGAAGGGCGTAGTCCTGCGCGCCCCACCACCGCACGCGTTGCGCGACGCCGAAGCGCTCCTGCGTCCACGCGTCGAGCGCGGCCAGACGCGCGCCGGTGTCAGACACCCGCCCGGGGACGAACGGCTCTCCGCCGACGAGGAGCAGCCTCTCGCCGGATCCGTCGACCGCCGTGCGCAACGACCGGCGCGGATGGTCGACGGAGAGATGCATCCCGCGGGGCAGGGCGTCCGGATCCCGCACCCGGTAGGCGGCGACGAACTCCCGGGACGGCGACAGGAGCATCGTGAAGGACCCGTCCTCCACCGCGGGGAAGCCCGTCGCGACGACGAGACGGGACGCACGGGTCCTTCCTCCGGTCGTGGTCACGTCGACCCCGCCGGGCAGCGGATCGGCGCCGGTGACGCGGGCGCCCATGCTGAACCCGACGCCGGCACGGAACGCCCGCTCCGACAGGATCCGCAGGACCTCCCGCGGATCGAGAGCGGCCTGGTCGCCCAGCCGCAGGACGCCGAGCACCGGGAAGGGAAGCCCTGTGTCGCCGCCGGAGAGCAGCGGGACGCCGGCGATCCTGCTCGCCTCCCGTTCGCGCGACAGTGCCCGCAGCCCCTCGGGAGAGGTCGCGAACGTCACGGCGGTCTCGCCGTGCAGGGCGCCGGGATCCTCGCGCATCTCGCGGCGGAGCCAATCCGCGCCGACGCGGTTCGCGGCCGCGTATGCGCCCAGGGCCGAGCGTCCGGCGCGGCGGTGCACCTCGCCGTACCTCCCGCCCTGCAGCAGGCTCAGCTTGCCGGTGGTTCCTCCGGTCGTGCCCGCGCCGATCCGTCGCGCCTCCACGACGTGCACGCGGTGCCCGCGGCGAGCCAGTTCCAGGGCGCAGGTGAGACCGGTCAGCCCGGCGCCCGCCACCAGGACCTCGACGGCCTGGGGGAGGGGCGTCGTCGGCACCTCCACGGGGCGCTCCCGCCACAGCGACTCCGCACGGATCGGCATGGGACCCTCCTCTCGGGCGCGTCGCGGTCCTCTGCGCCCGCCTCGCACCCTCGCCCGGCCTCGTCCGGACCGGCAGGGGGTTGACACCGGATCGGTCGGCGCCGGGACGTTGTCAATCCCCTCGGCGGCCCGCCATGGCCGGGCTAGCGTCGTGCGTCCGGCGACGACCGCAGGAGGAGCCATGATGACGACGGACGACCGATCCGAGGCACGGCCGGGGCAGCCGTACGCGGGCAGCGCGGTGCAGAAGGTGGCGCTCGCCGCCGGCGTGGTCTTCCTCCTCGTCGGGGTGGCCGGCTTCGTCCCGGGGCTGACCCAGGGCCTGGAGCACCTGCAGCCGCTGGGACACGGCTCGGAGGCGTACCTGCTCGGTCTCTTCCAGGTGTCCGTCCTCCACAACGCCGTGCACCTGCTGTTCGGCGTCGTCGGCGTCGTCGCGGCGATCCGCCCGGCGGCCTCCCGCCACTACCTGCTGTGGGGCGGAGTGGTCTATCTGGCGCTGTGGGTCTACGGGCTCTTCCTCGCGGGCCGGGAGGGCGATGTCGTCCCGCTCAATGCCGCCGACAACGTGCTGCACCTGGTGCTGGCCGTCCTGATGATCCTCTCCGCGCTGGTGATCGGCCGACGCGGACGCCCGCGGGCGACGGGCGTCCGCGCACTGGACTGAGGTCAGTCGGACTCCCAGGCGCTGAGCCGATGCGGAACGCCCACGGGCTTGGACTCGGCCGACCCGCGCTGGCGGAGATAGATGGACAGGCCCACCATCGCACCCACCGCGAGGAACTCCGACTGCCAGTTCTGCAGCGTGCGATCCCAGAAGTCGGGGGACGCGAGGTACTGCGCCCAGGTGATCGCGGGCTGGCCGTGCTGTGCCTGCTCGGCGTTGTAGACCACCGCGCCGGCGAGGGACTGTGCGAGCCACGACAGCACGAAGACCGCCCCCATCACCAGGACGAGGGAGTTGCCGTAGAGCCAGGTCCGCCAGCCGCCGGCGCGCGCCCATCGCGGTGAGTCCGGTCGCGCGTGCGCCCCGACGAGCTGATCCTCATCGTTCCCGGGGCCCTCGTCCTCCGGCTTCTTCGACTCGGGCGAGCCGCGCTGCACGAGCCAGATGGTCGCCGTGATGAAGAGCAGGAACTGGAGGAACTCGGACTGCCAGTTCTCGGCGACGTCGACGACGAACTCGGAGGAGAGCAGGAAGCCGCCGAAGCTCTCGACGACGCCCCCGTGCTCCTGCTGCTCAGAGGCGTAGCGGGCGTACCCGGCGATCGCCTGGCCCCCGAGCGCCCCGAGGAACAGGAGGAGGAACAGCAGGCTCAGGGCATGGTCGCGGATGAGGCGGCGCATGTCAGCGTCCCGCCCCGGCGATGGCCAGCATGACGACCAGCCCGCCGCCCAGGATCGTGATCCAGGTCCAGAACACGACGGCCATGCCGATACGAGCCCGCCGCTCCTCGGCGATCCCTTCAGGAGTCGGCGTCATCATCGGGATCCTCGCCCTCGGCCTGGGACGGGTGGCCGGGGATCCAGGGGTCGGTGCCCTCCGGGGCGTCCGGATCCTCTCCTTCCGCCTGGGAAGGGTGTCCCTGCGCTCCGCGATCGCGGGGGTCGGGACGACCGGGGTCGTGTCGTGCGTTTATGGTGTCCTCCCGGGGGGCTGACGTGCGGCGACGCGGGGCACGCGTGCCGAAGGCGCCATGCGCCTCTGGATCGGAGGCTAGGGCGACGCGTCGGCGTCGGCGAGGGGGTTGCCCTGGCCGGGCGTCGCGGGTAGCGGGGTAGCGGGGTAGCGGAGCATACTCATGCCCTCCGGCGGGCGGAACCCTCCTGCGCCGGTGCGGAGAGGGACGTAATCTCGCTCTTCCGAGCGCGAGGAGACGAGCATGTACAGCACAGTGCGGGCATCCACGGTCGTCGACGTCCCGGTGCCGGTCGCCTACGACCAGTGGACCCAGTTCGAGGACTTCCCCGACTTCATGACGGCGGTGGAGAGCATCGAGCAGACGACAGCGGAGCGCACGCGGTGGCGGGTGGAGATCGGCGGCGTCAGACGCGAGTTCACCGCCACGGTGGTCGACCAGGTGCCCGACGATCACATCACCTGGCGCAGCGTCGACGAGGAGGTCCACGCCGGCACCGTTCGGTTCGCGGTGGACCCGTCGGGCGGCACGCGCGTGTCGCTGGAGATGAGCTGGCGGCCGGAGACGTTCTCCGAGCGCGCGGGGGCCGCCCTGGGCATCGACGACGCGATGGTGCGCCGGGATCTGGAGAACTTCAAGCGGTTCATCGAGACGCACCACCCCACGGGAGCCTGGCGCGGAGAGATCCACGGCGGGGAGCAGACGGACTGATCCGCCCCCGAACTTGCCCCCGCGGCGGGTCGATGCCAGCCTGGGACCACGGGGCGGCTTCCCCCACGGCGGACTCCGGCCCGCCGGAGTCGCGCCCGAAGGAGGAGCATGGGCACTCTCACGTACGACGGGACCGTCAAAAAGGAGTTCGACGACCGGGTGCTCGCCCACCTGCAGGTGGTGATCGGCAGCAAACTGCGCCGCGGCGAGTCGTTCTTCTTCACCTGGCGCGACGACGCCAGCGTCGGGGACGGCCGTACGAGCGTCTGGATGCATCCGCAGGTGCCGATGGTCTACAAGTACTTCGGCAGCAGGCAGCCGCGTCTGAACGTCGCGTGGATCGACGCGCTCGCGTACACCGCGAACTCGCCGCACGGGCTGTACCTCGTGCCCGAGCCCGCCGAGTCCTCGTCGGCGGCGCCGAGCACCCAGTGGGAAGAGGACGACATCGACGGCGGAGGGCGCTGAGCACGCGGTCGGGCACGGGGTGCCGCGGACACAAGGTTTTCAGGGTGCGGCGGTCATCGCGCTGCGGTACAGGGAGGCGAGGGCGGTGTCGCCCTCCTTTCCGGCACGGCGCTGGAGATCCGCTCCGGAGCGTTCGCTCGATGTCGCGTCCAGAAGGTCGTCGATGAGCACGCGCATCGATGCGGTGGCCACGGGGCGGATCGTCGCGCGCAGCCGGTCGAGGACGACGCCGGTCCGCTCGTGCCTGCCGGAAACCGGGTCGAAGGCGCCGCGGGAGAGCCCGTAGCGGGCGGCGTGCCACATCTCGGCATCGATCTCGGCCGACGGCACCGGCTCCGGTTCGACGCGGGCGTCGTCGAAGGAGCGGGCGAGTGCCACGAGGAGGGCGGCGAGCGAGACCGACGCCGCAGGGGCCAGCTGGGCGTCGCACACGCGGGTCTCGATGGTGGGCAGGTGTGCGGAGAAGCGGATCGCCCAGTTGAGCCCATCGCCCTTCCGCGTGGCGCCGACGTCGGTCAACCGCGCGTGCAGCCGGTCGTACTCGTCCGCGTCGCGGAGGAACGGGGGCACCCCGTAGGTGGTCCAGCGCCGGGTCTGGATCGCCCGCCAGCTCCGGTACCCGGTGTCCTGCCCCTCCCAGAACGGGGAGTTCGCGGACACGGCCAGCAGAAGCGGCAGCCAGGGGCGCAGGCCGTTCATCACTCGCACCCCCTGATTCCTGTCCGAGATGCAGGTATGCACGTGCAGGCCGTTCAGGAGGTGCTCCTGCGTCAGTGCTCCGACGTCGCGGGCGATGCGGCGATAGCGGGCGGAGCGCGGCGACGCCGTCTCCTGCGGCCGACGGTACGGGGTGCCGCTGCCGACGGCCAGGAGCCCGTGCCGGTCGGCCCAGTGCGACAGCGCCCGTCGGAAGGTGTGGAGTTCGTCCGCGAGCTCGTCCCAGCCGGAGCAGACCCGCGTGGAGTGCTCGACCTGGCAGGGGAGGAACTCGGCGGCGACATCTCCGTATCCTCGGCCGCCACGGAGCGCGGCGATGGCCGCCGGCCCCTCGTGCACGGGGGTGAGCCGCGCCGGGTCGACGAGCATGAACTCCTCCTCGACCCCGAACGTGTCTGCGGTCATCGCGTTCTCCTGTCGGAAGGGGCCCCTCATTCTGAGACGGACGCCGCCGACGCGACAGGCTCTTGACACGGCGGCGCATTGTCACGCCGAGCGGGGATCGTCAAGGCCCTCGTCCGCTCCGCGTGACCGCGACAGCCTGGCGATGCGGGCCGACGTCCGCCGAGCCGAGAGGAGATCCGGATGGCCGAGTACGACGCGCATCGGTGGTGGCCGACGCTGTCCATGGAGGCCAAGCACCGCATCCTCCGCGACCTCGACGCCCCGTTGTCGGAGGAGGTGCGCCGCGAGATCGCGGAATCCACGGGCACCGACATCCCGGACGGAGCGAGTCTGGGCCCGGAGGACCGACAGTTCATCCGGACCCAGGGCGAACAGGTGGACTGAGGCCGCGAGAACGGATCACACGAGAGGAGCAGAGACATGCCCGGTTCGCGCAGGAACAGCGTGAAGGATGAAGAGGTCTACCAGGAGCTGCGCGAGGACGGCGCCTCCAAGCAGAAGGCCGCGCGGATCGCGAACGCCGCGGCCAGGGACGGCCGTTCCGCGGTCGGTCGCCGTGGCGGCGATGCGGAACCGTACGAGGAGTGGACGGTCGATGAACTGCGCCATCGCGCGAAGGAGATCGGTCTGCACGGCTACTCCGATCGCCGAAAGGGCGAGCTGATCGACATGCTCCGCAACAGCTGAGCTCGCGGGGGAGGACGACGGGGCGCCCGCGCGTCCCGTCGTCCTCCGCGGCCCTCAGCTGTCGTGCACCTCCAGCGGGCGCTCGTCGCCCGGCTCGTCGCGCCGGTAGTCCGGTCGCGCGGGCTGCGGAGGCTGGTCGGACAGCTCGCCGCCTTCGCGCCCGCCGTACGGGCGGCCATGATCCGCGAACTCGTCGCGCTGGAACACGAGGGTCCAGTCGGCCACGGTGAACCGGGCCCCGGTGCGGAGGATCTCGCCCCGCTCCGCGTCCGTCCCCGAGACGTCCGGGCGGGCGTTCATCTCCCCGGCGGCGTGCAGCTCCAGCACGTACTCGTCCTGGTCGTCATGCGTGATCGTCGCGTGCACAGGGTCCGCGCCGTCGAGTCGGAGCTGCGCATCCGGTGCGGAACCGATCGCCGTGCGGTCGTCGACGAGATCGAAGACCTGGCGTTCGTCCTCCCGGGAGACGAGCAGCCGCGGATTCCCCGCGCCCCAGGCGGCGTGCGTCGTTCCGCCCCTGGTCGGCTCGGGGAGGCCGTGTGCGGGCTCTCGTGCGTCGTCGTGCGACATGTCTGCGCCTTCCGTCGGGTTCGTGGACGATGCACGCTACTGCAGGCGACGACCGATGCTCGAGGGGGTTGACGCCGGCGCCCTGCAACGGCAGAGCCCGGGCGGCGTCGGGTCAGCGCACCCGGCGACCGCGCACGATGTCCTGCAGGCGGGCGAGGACGGGGCCCGATCGCAGGCCGTTGTGCTCGTACTCGCTCGTGATCCACGGGGTCACGCCCGGCAGGAGCGCGGCGGTCTCCAGGGAGAACTCCAGCGGGACGTAGACGTCGTTGACGTACACGGCGGCGGCACCCCGCGCGCCGGACGAGGCGAGGGCCTCGGCGTCGTAGATCCGCGGCCACGGGTGCTCGGCGAGGGCACGGGCGACGGCCGCCCAGGGGCGGAACGCAGGTACGGTCTCGGTCCACTCGCTGCGGATGTGCTCGCCGGTGAACAGGGTGACGTCCTCGCGGAAGTCGTCCGGCTCGACCCGTTCGGCGGACCACGAGGTGGTGTGGCCGCTCGCGTAACTGGACTCGTGGAACACGTAGTAGAGCGGGTTGCGTCCGTCGAACGGCATCGCGCGGGCGAGGTCGTACCGGAAGGCGGGGGAGTCCGGATCGAGCTCGAGCAGGGACCAGATCGACTGCCAGCCGTCGTTGGTGCCGAGGGCGGAGCCGACCGAACGCAGGCGGGACGGCGAGACGACCTCGCCGTCCGGGAGCACGATGCCGCCGGACGCGGCCCGGTCGACGAGGCGGTGCATCCGGTCCCGGTGCTCGGGGAAGCGCCGGTAGTAGCGGTTCGACGCGTCGCGCATCTTGTCGTAGCACAGCGCGTAGACCTCGTCCGGATGGCGGGTGACGGTGCTGAGCCCTCCGGTGATGTACACGTGGTCCAGGGCGTCGGGGAAGGCACTGAGGTAGGCGAGCGTGGTGAAACCGCCGAACGACTGGCCGAGCAGGTTCCACCGGTCGGCGCCGAGATGCGCCCGCAGCGCCTCGGCGTCGCGGACGATCGCGTCCGCGCGCAGATGGGTGAGACGCTCGGCGGCCGCATCAGGGCCCGCGTCGAGATCTCGGTCCCCGACCGGCGTCGAGCGCCCGGTGCCCCGCTGGTCCAGCAGGACGACGCGGTACTCCCGGAGGGCGTCGTCCAGCCACAGCGGCCCCGTGGGGGAGTGGAAGGCCCGGGGCGCCTCGTGTCCGGGACCGCCCTGGAGGAAGACGAGGAACGGGAGCTCCTCGCCGCCGGACCGCGACACGACCGCGGCGAAGACGTCGATGGTGCGGGTGTCGGACGGGTCCCCCCACACGAGGGGAACCGTCAGCGTGTGCTCGTGAACCGTCAGATCCTGCATCCGGCGGACGGCGGTGCGCGCCGAGGTCATCACATCACGTTCCCGATGTAGGAGTACTTGACGAAGACCTCCGGGGCGAGTCCGGACTCCTCCAGCAGACCCTGGATCGCGCCCATCATGTACTTGGAGTCCCAGCCCATGTAGAGGAAGTGGTTCTCGTCCAGCTCGTCCCACTGTCCGTTCCACGCCTTCTCCTCGTAGATCGGACCGCCCCGACGGGCGCTGTACGCGAGGACGGCGTCGCGGGTGTCGGTCCATCCCCGCCGGAACACGCGATTGAAGAGGTACTTGACGTCGTAGACCTCCCAGTGCTCGCCGCGGTACTCCACGTACTCGAACTCGCGGTCCCAGCCCTGGGGCCATCCGCGCCGGCGCACGGCGTCCAGGATCGGGGTCAGTCCGTCGTCGTCGATGTCGGTGACCGCCGGCCGCTTCCACACCGATACGAACGTCTCGGTCAGCTCCACCGTCCGCGCGGTGATGGCGGAGGTGCCCCAGGCGTCGCGCGTCGCGAGCACGCGGGTGGCCGCGGCACGGCTGCGCGCATAGGTGTCGCGCTTGTCGGGGAAGGAGGCCCCGAACACCCGCTCTGCCAGCGGCGCCTCCAGCAGCGTGAGGTTCCCCAGGGTCGGCGCGAGCGCGCGGTGACTGTTCTGCTCGTCCTCCGTGTACTCGCTCCACGGGCGCTCGCCGTCACCGGACCAGGACTCATGCGGCGCCAGCGGGACGATGTGCTCGACGTCGAAGGCCTCCGGATCGTCGATCCCCTCGAGCCGGCCCAGGACGTAGGCCGCGTGGGGGAGCTCGCTGTACTTCAGCGCGACCCGCACGCGCTCGTCGGAGGGGGTGATCCGGGCGATGGCGCGCAGGAGCTGTTCCGGGCCCTGGGCGCGCGCGCGGCAGAGCCGGGCGATCAGGCGGTCCGTCGGGACGCCCACCACGCTGCGCCGCAGCAGGAGCGACTGGACGTTCTCCAGCGTGCCGATGAGCTCGTCCTTGCCGATCAGGCCGAGCGAGTGGTCGCGGTAGGCGCTGAGCAGCAGCGGGTATGTCGCGCGCCCGAACGTGTTCACGTACCGGAGCTGGCGACGGATGTCGGGATCGGGCTCGCGGGAGGGGTCGAGCAGCACCCGGTAGATCTCCGAGAACTCGCGCCAGACGCCCGCCTGGGTCCGAAGCTCGTCCAGCCCGAGGTGCGGGAAGCTCTGGCGGAAGGCGCTGTACACGCCGTGCTCGCCGGCGACGGCCACTTCGCGGCCGGTCGTCATGATCAGGAAGTGACGCCAGAACGCGCCGATGAGCTCCCCGGTGTTGCGTTCGATCGGCAGCCAGAACTCCGTCTCCACCGCGAGCTGCTCGGCGTGGGACAGGCCCATCAGCACGTAGTTGTGGATCAGCTCGTGGTCGCGAAGGGGCTCTCCGGTCGAGTTCAGGCTCTCGAAGATCTGCTGGGCGTTCGCGTCCGCGCCGAGCGTGATGGACACGTGCTCCAGCTTCTGCAGCCCGCGCCAGATCCGGGGCGCCTCGTCCGCGTGGACCTGACTGCGGAAGAAGGCGTAGTTGTCGTCGAAGCGCGACTCGCGCTCGTCGGAGGGGGAGCGGCGGTCCAGCACGACGGACTCGTAGAGGTCCGCCCACGCGTGGTGCGGGCGCAGCTTCGTGCGCGTCGCGTCGTCGGCCCGCACCAAGACGCGCTCGAGCTCGGCGGCGAGCGCCGGGTCCTGCTCCCGCACCGCGTGATGCAGGGCGGCGACGAGGAGCATGAGGGTGGTGATCCGCTGCTGCCCGTCGATCAGCACGAGGTCCGCGTCGGCACCGGCGTCCTGAGCCGACAGGATCGAGCCGATGAAGTGGCGGTGCGCGTCGTCCTGAGCCGCCACCGCGCGGACGTCGGCGAGGAGCTGCTCGCAGCCGCCGATGTCCCACCGGTACTGCCTCTGATACACCGGGACCACGATGGTCGTGGAGTCGGCGGAGAGCCATTCGATCGTGTTGACTGCGGTCGCCTCGACGTTCGTGGCCATGCTCATTCTGCTGACTCGTCCCTTGCTCTGCGGTCCTCGTACGCCGGCATGCTGCGCGCTCGCCGGCCCTTCCAGCTTAGGCCGTGCCCCTCTCCGCAGCGGGCGTCCGGTGCTCCGGGCGGCCCGTCGGTTTTTCACGGCGCGGGGTCCCCGGGCACGCGCGGAGCCCGATGTTAGGCTGTCCTAAGAAGGGCCTGTAAAAACTTCGCTGGCCCCTTATGAAAGGACATGACTCAGATCATGGGATACATCAAGTCCGCCGCCCTCGAGGACAAGGGCTTCGTCGTCCTCGACAGCTACGCCCAGGAGCTCGACCCCAAGGAGTGGCTCGACATCGAGTACGTCGACTGGAAGTCCTCGGGTGACACGCGTTTCGCCCCCCTGGCCTCGGCCAAGGGCGAGATCGAGTGCAACGGGTTCTGGAACCACGTGCCCCCGCGCACCGACAAGGACGGCGTCTGGATCGACTCGCAGACGGCCAAGGCGCCGAACCTGACCCGTCGCGCGCAGGAGCCGGGTGCGAACGTCGGCCGCTGCCGCGTGATCGAGCTGCAGCCGACCACGTACGGCGAGTGCCTGTACAACCTGCACCAGGACGACAACAACCGCCTCAACCCCGACGGCACCGGCTGGGTCGTTCGCGGCTTCTTCAACCTGACCGACGACAAGGACAGCTACTTCGTCCTGCGCGAGAACCGGACCGACCCGAGCGTCGAGTACCGCATCGCCCTGCCGGCCGGCGCGCAGCTGATCGTGGACACGCAGCGTCTGTGGCACGCCGCTACCCACAACGGCACCGAGCCCCGCTACTGCCTCATCACCTCGTGGACCTCGGGCCCCGAGCTCGACGCGTACATCGAGAAGTACCACGGCACGCAGGACGTCGAGAACTACGAGGTCTCGCAGGACGTCCTCGACGCCGGCTACGCCGAGCAGGCGCGGCGCGACGCCGCCCGGGCGGCCTACTACGCCGCCAAGGGGCAGCAGGAGAAGATCGCGATGAGCGAGGCCTGAGCCTCCTCGCACGGTGACCGCCTCCGGGCGGACACGTACCGCGGGCCCCGGCGCGACAGCGTCCGGGGCCCGCGTCGTCCTGTCGGCGGGCGCCCGTCGCCGACACGCCGGCGACGTCAAGAGTTACATGCTTGTGATTTCACCGGTTCTCGGTGAGAATAGGCGCATAACCGCATAGGAACGCCGTGCTTCGCGGATCAGGTCGTAGGGGAAGACGCACCTGAGGAAACGGAGAGAACATGGCGACTGCACACGCACGCGGAGTGGTGTTCATCCACTCTGCGCCACGCGCGCTCTGCCCCCACCTGGAGTGGGCGGTGGGTCGCGCCCTCGGGCGCGCCGTCAACTTCGAGTGGGCGGACCAGCCCGTGCTGGAAGGCGCCCGCAGGGCGGAGTTCTACTGGGACGGCCCGGCCGGGACGGGAGCCGCGCTGGCGACGGCGATCCGCGGCTGGGAGCATCTCCGTTTCGAGGTGACCGAGGACCCGACGCCGCGCAGCGACGGCGGACGCTGGCTGCACACGCCGGGGCTCGGCATCCACTACGCGCAGACCGACGCCGCCGGCAACATCGTCGTCGGAGAGGACCGCATCCGTTACGCGATGGAGATCGCCGCCGGGAACGCCGTCGACCTCCAGCGCGAGCTCGACGTCGCGCTGGGTGCGGCGTGGGACGAAGAGCTCGAGCCCTTCCGGCACGCGAGCGACGACGCGCACGTGGTCTGGCTCCACAAGGTCGGCTAGCCGCGTCCGATCCCGACGTCTCGTCGGGGTCGGGGTCAGGCAGGGGCGCAGAGGTCCGACTACCGAAGACCGGAGAGCAAGGACCCGGCCGGCGGGAAAGGGAATCGGCGCCCCGGACGATACGAGGCCCCCGGGATGATCCCGGGGGCCTCGAGGTCGCGAGACGAGCGGACGCCGTCTCAGCCGTCGTAGCTGCGGAACGCGGCGACCGCGTTGTGCCCGCCGAAGCCGAACGAGTTGCTGATGGCGAGCTGCGGGCCCTCGCCGAGCGGCTGCGGCTCGCCGGAGAGCCGGAACGGCACCTCGGGATCCTGCTCGGTCATGTTGATCGTGGGCGGTGCGACGCGGTCGCGCAGCGCCAGGATGGTGAACACCGCTTCCAGTGCGCCGGTGCCGCCGAGAAGGTGCCCCGTCGACGCCTTGGTGGCCGAGACGGGGATCTCGTCCAGGCGGTCGCCGAAGATGCGCTTGAGCGCGACGTACTCGTTCGGGTCGCCGACCGGGGTCGAGGTGGCGTGGGCGTTGATGTGGGTGACCTCGTCGGCGGTGGCCCCGGCGGCGGCCAGCGCCTGCTCGACCGCGCGGGCCGCACCCCATCCCTCGGGGTCGTTGCCGGTGATGTGGTAGGCGTCCGCGGTGACCCCGCCGCCCACGACGTAGGCGTAGATCTTCGCCCCGCGGGCCTTGGCGTGCTCCTCGGTCTCCATGACGACCGCGGCGCCGCCTTCGCCCATTACGAAGCCGTCGCGGTCGACGGCGCCGGGCCGCGATGCGTGCTCCGGGTCGTCGTTGCGACGCGAGAGCGCCTGCGCGGACGCGAACGCGGCCATCGTGATCGGGTGGATCGCGGATTCCGCGCCTCCCGCGATCACGACGTCCGCGAGTCCGTCCTGCAGGTGCTCGTAGGCGTTGACGATGGACTCCGTGCTCGACGCGCACGCGCTGACCACGGAGCGGGCGTAGGCCTTCGCGCCGAAGTGCAGCGAGAGGTTCCCCGCACCGGCGTTCGGCATGAGCATCGGGACCGTCAGCGGCATCACACGCCGCGGACCCTTCTCGCGCAGGGTGTCCCACGCATCGAGCAGCGTCCACAGTCCGCCGATGCCCGTCGCCCAGTCGATGCCGAGCCGCTCGGGCTCGACGTCGGGCGCACCGGCGTCCTCCCAGGCCTCCCGGGCGGCGATGAGGGCGAACTGGGTCGACGGGTCGAGCCGCTTGGCCTCATGGCGGGGCAGGACCTCCTCGGGCCGGACGGAGGCCTCGGCCGCGAAGGTCACGGGCAGCTCGTACTGCGCGACCCAGTCGTGCTCCAGGGTGTGGGCGCCGGACGCGCCGGCGAGGAGGTTGGCCCAGTTCTCGGGAGCCGTCCCTCCGATCCCGGAGGTCGCGCCGATGCCGGTGACGACGATGCGCTTGGTCATGTGGGGAGTCCTTGTGGGGCTGGGTGTCCGCGATCGCGGGTCATGTGTCCGTGTGGGGGAGAAGGCGCCATGAGGCGAGGACGCCACGCCCCGCGGACGCGGGGGTGGCATCCACGGGTGTCACTCCTGGCCGGCGACGATGAAGTCGACCGCGTCCTTGACGGTCTTGAGGTTCTTGACCTCGTCGTCCGGGATGGTCACGCCGAACTTCTCCTCGGCGTTGACGACGATCGTCATCATCGAGATCGAGTCGATGTCGAGGTCGTCCGTGAAGGACTTCTCGAGGGCGACCTCGGAGGCGTCGATGCCCGTCTCGTCGGTGATGAGCTCGGCGAGGCCCGCGAGGACCTCATCGTTGGTGAAAGCCATGGCTTTTCCTCTTTCTTGGATGGTTTCGGAACCGGTGAACAGTCTAGGAGGCGACGACGGATCGTCAGGGGAGCACGACGACCTGCGCGGCGAACACGAGACCCGCGCCGAACCCGATCTGCAGGGCGAGGCCGCCGCTGAGCTCCGGGTGCTCCTGCATGAGTCGGTGACTGGCGAGCGGGATCGAGGCCGCGGACGTGTTGCCGGTGGTCTCGATGTCGCGCGCGATGACCGTGCTCTCCGGGAGCTTCAGCTGCTTGGCGAACTCGTCGACGATCCGCATGTTCGCCTGGTGCGGGATGAAGGCGGCGAGATCCGAGGCCTCCACACCGGCCTTCTCCAGCGCCTCCCGAGCGACCTTGACCATCTCCCAGACGGCCCAGCGGAACACGGTCGGGCCCTCCTGGCGCAGGGTCGGCCACGGAGCCTTCCCGTCGCGGAAGTCGACGAGGGTGTGGTTCATGCCGACGGCATCGGCCTTGGAACCGTCCGAGCCCCACACCGCGGGCGAGATGCCCGGCGTGTCGCTCGGGCCCACGACCGCGGCGCCGGCGCCGTCACCGAGCAGGAACGAGATGCTCCGGTCGGTCGGGTCGACGATGTCGGACAGCTTCTCGGCGCCGATCACGACGGCGTACCGGGCCGCTCCGGCGCGGATCAGGGCGTCGGCCTGGGCGATGCCGTACGCGTACCCCGCGCACGCGGCGTTCATGTCGTAGGCCGCGGCGGGGTTCGCGCCGATCCGGTCCGCGACGATCGCCGACACGGACGGGGTCTGCTTCGGGTTGCTGATCGTCGCCACGATCACGAGGTCGACGTCCCGCGGGTCGACGCCCGCGGTCGCGACGGCCTCCTTGGCGGCCTCGGTGGCGAGGTCGATCGCGTCCGTGCCGGCGTCCGCCCGGACCCGCGTGACGATTCCGGTCCGCTGGCGGATCCACTCATCGCTGGAATCGATCGGACCGACGAGGTCCTCGTTGGGGACGGCGTTCTCGCCGCGTGCGGCGCCGTATGCGTAGATGCGCGTGTAGGCGGGCCCGGTGGCCTGCGTGAGCCCGGTCATGCGGCTTCTCCGTTCAGCAGCGCCACGGCCGCGTCGAGGTCTTCGGGGGTCTTCACCGCGACGGCCGGCACGCCCCGCAGCCCGCGCTTGGCAAGACCGGTGAGCGCGCCGGCGGGGGTGAGCTCGATGAGGCCGGTGATGCCGTGCTCGGCGAACGACGCCATGCAGAGGTCCCAGCGCACGGGGGAGGCGACCTGGTTCACGAGGAGCTCCAGCGCCGCGGATCCGTCCGAGACCACGGATCCGTCGTGGTTCGTCCACAGCAGCGTCTGGGGGTCCTGCGCCTCGACGCCGTCGACGGCCGCGCGGAGGGTCTCCACCGCGGGGGCCATGTAGGAGGTGTGGAACGCGCCGGCCACCTGCAGCGGGATGACGCGCGTGCCGCGCACCGGTTCCTCGGAGAGCGCGGCGAGGGCCGGGAGGGTCCCGGCCGCGACGATCTGGCTGCCGCCGTTGTAGTTCGCGGGGGTCAGCTCGAGCTCGGCGAGTCGAGCGAGCACGGCGTCCTCGTCGCCGCCGAGCACCGCGCTCATGCCGGTGGGCGTGGCGGCGGCCGCATCGGCCATGGCTCGGCCGCGGATGCCGACCAGACGCATCGCGGTGGTCCCCGAAACGACCCCGGCGCCGGCCAGGGCGGCGAGCTCGCCGACCGAGTGGCCCGCGATTCCGTCCGGCGTTCGTCCGGCGCGCTCGCGCAGGAGCTTGCCGGCGATCATCGACGCGGCGACGATGAGCGGCTGCGCGATCCGGGTGTCCCGGATCGTATCGGCGTCCGACTCCGTGCCGTGCAGAGCGAGGTCCACTTCGGCCGCCTCGGAGAAGGAGTCCAGCAGCTCGGCGACTCCTTCGAGCTCGAGCCAGGGGGAGAGGAATCCGGGGGTCTGAGAGCCCTGTCCGGGACATGCGACGACGATCACGGGTTCCAGTCTGCCAACGAATGCGCGGTTTCGGTGGCACATCCCTCACAAGAATCCGAGGAACAGTTGTGTGTGGCGTACAGCGGGGTCACCGCGGACGGCGCGGATGGGCGCGGCGGCGCACGGGCTCGGCCGCCCCGATCGATCCGAGCACGAGCGCGGTCTGCAGGATCAGGGCCTCGCGCGGTCCGGTCGCGTCCCACCCGATCACCTCGCTCACCCGCTTCAGGCGGTAGCGCACGGTGTTCGGGTGCACGAAGAGCTCACGGGCGGTCGCCTCCAGCGATCGGCCGTTGTCGAGGTAGCTCCACAGCGTGGTGATGAGATCGGTCGAGTGCGCCTGCAGCGGGCGGTAGATCCGCTCGATGAGCGTCTGCTTGGCGAGCGGATCGCCGGCGATGGTCCGTTCGGGGAGCAGGTCGTCCGCCTCGACCGGACGGGGGGCGCCGCGCCAGGCCTTCGCGACGGCGAACCCGGCCAGCGCGGCACGGGCGCTCTGCCCCGCATCGACGAGCGCGGCGACGGCGGGGCCGACGACGACGTAGCCGGGGCCGAACGAAGGCTCGAGCCGCCGCGCGATCTCGCTGAACGACAGCTGCTCCTCCTCGGCGTCGCCCTCGTCCTCGGCCTTGGACGCCGACCGCGCCCGCCCGATCACGAGGACCAGACGCGATCCCTGGACGCCGATGAGCACGTCGACCGACAGCTTGCGAGCGGTGCGCCGCACCTGGTCGACGTCGAACTGCGGCGGCGTGGTGCCCACGATGACGCACACCTCGCCGTGGCCGTGCCAGCCGAGCGCGGCGATCCGGCTGGGCAGCTCCTCATCGGCTTCGCCGGTCAGGATCGAGTCGACGACGAGGGCTTCCAGGCGGGCGTCCCAGAGGCCGCGGGCTTCCGCAGCCCGGGCGTAGACGTCGGCCGCGGCGAACGCGACGTCCCGGGAGTACAGCAGGATCGCCTCGCGCAGATGCTCGCCCTTGCCGGCGACACGCTCCTCGGTGACCTCGACGGTCACGCGGATGAGCTGCAGCGTCTGCTGCAGGCTGACGCTGCGCAGCAGCTCACGCGGGGCCGCGGCGAAGATGTCGGCGGCGATCCACGGCGTGGACGTCGGGTCGTCGTACCACTGGATGAACGACGTGATCCCGGCCTGCGCCACCAGCCCGACGGCGGAGCGTCGGGCCGGTGGCATCTCGGCGTACCAGGGCAGCGACTCCTCGAGCCGCTGGAGCGTCGCCGTGGCCAGGTCCCCGGAGATGCGTCGCAGCCACGTGAGCGTCGACGCCTTGGTCATCGTGGGGGACGAGTCGGTCACGCGGGTGTCAGCTCTCGCCGCCCGCGTTGCCGCTGGTTCCGGCGTTGACGTCGTGCAGGCGGTACTTCTCGATCGCCTGGCCGACGAGCGCACGGTCCACCGCGCCCGCGTCCGCGAGCGCCTGCAGGGTGCGGACCACGATCGACGGGCCGTCGATCTTGAAGAACCGCCGCGCGGCGGCGCGGGTGTCGGAGAACCCGAAGCCGTCGGCTCCCAGCGTGTAGTACGGCTGGGTGACCCACGGGCGGATCTGATCCTGGACCGCGTTCATGAAGTCGCTGACGGCGACGACCGGTCCCTGCGCATCCTTCAGCTTCTCGGTCAGGTACGCGGTGCGCGGCTCCTGCTCCGGGTGGAGGAAGTTGTGCTCGTCCACCGCGAGCCCGTCGCGGCGCAGCTCGGTCCAGCTCGTCACCGACCACACGTCGGCGACGACGCCCCAGTCGTCCTTCAGGAGCTGCTGCGCCTCGTGCGCCCACGGCAGGCCCACGCCCGAGGCGAGGATCTGCGCGCGGTGCCCGTCGCCCTCGCCGACGGAGACGCGGTGGATGCCGCGGACGATGCCGTCGACGTCCACGCCCTCCGGCTCGGCGGGCTGGATCATCGGCTCGTTGTACACCGTGAGGTAGTACATGACGTTCGGGTCGGCGTGCTCGCCGCCGTACATCCGCTCCAGGCCGGAACGGACGATGTGCGCGATCTCGTAGCCGTAGGCCGGGTCGTACGACACCGTCGCCGGGTTCGTCGCCGCGAGCAGATGGGAGTGCCCGTCGGCGTGCTGCAGGCCCTCGCCGGTGAGCGTCGTGCGGCCCGCCGTTGCGCCGATGATGAACCCGCGGGTCATCTGGTCGCCGGCGGCCCACTGCGCGTCGCCGGTGCGCTGGAAGCCGAACATCGAGTAGAAGATGTAGATCGGGATCAGCGGCTCGCCGTGCGTGGCGTACGAGGTGCCCGTCGCCGTGAACGCGGCCAGGGCGCCGGCCTCGTTGATGCCGACGTGGACGATCTGTCCCTGGGGGCTCTCCTTGTAGGCGAGGAGGAGCTCGCGGTCGACCGAGGTGTAGTGCTGGCCGTTCGGGTTGTAGATCTTCGCGGTCGGGAAGTACGCGTCCATGCCGAAGGTGCGCGCCTCGTCCGGGATGATCGGCACGATCCGGTGCCCGAAGTCCTTCGAGCGCAGCAGGTCCTTCAGCAGACGCACGAACGCCATCGTGGTGGCGACCTCCTGCGTGCCCGAGCCCTTCTTGGGAAGGGCGTAGGCCTTCTCGTCCGGAAGGCTGAGACCCACGTGGGTGCTGCGACGCTCCGGGAGGAACCCGCCGAGCCCCTTGCGGCGCTCCAGCATGTACTGGATGGTCTCGTCCTGGGGTCCCGGGTTGTAGTACGGGGGCAGGTACGGGTTCTCCTCGAGCTGCGCGTCCGTGATCGGGATGTGCATCGCGTCGCGGAACGTCTTCAGGTTCTCGAGGGTCATCTTCTTCATCTGGTGCGTCGCGTTGCGCCCCTCGAAGTGCGGGCCCAGGCCGTAGCCCTTGACCGTCTTGGCGAGGATGACCGTCGGCTGGCCCTTGTGCTCGGTGGCCGCCTTGAAGGCCGCGTAGACCTTGCGGTAGTCGTGGCCGCCGCGCTTGAGGTTCCAGATCTGCTCGTCCGAGTAGTCCTTGACGAGGTTCGCCGCCCGCTCGTCCTGCCCGAAGAAGTGCTCGCGGATGAACGCGCCCGACTCGGCCTTGTACGTCTGGTAGTCGCCGTCCGGAGTCGAGTTCATGATGTTCAGCAGGGCACCGTCGGCGTCGCGGGCGAGGAGGTCGTCCCACTCCCGGCCCCAGATCACCTTGATGACGTTCCAGCCGGCGCCGCGGAAGAAGCTCTCCAGCTCCTGGATGATCTTGCCGTTGCCGCGCACCGGGCCGTCGAGGCGCTGCAGGTTGCAGTTGATCACGAAGGTGAGGTTGTCCAGGCCCTCGTTCGCGGCCACCTGGAGCTGTCCGCGGCTCTCGACCTCGTCCATCTCGCCGTCGCCGAGGAACGCCCACACGTGCGAGCCCGAGGTGTCCTTGATCCCGCGGTTCTCCAGGTACTTGTTGGACATCGCCTGGTAGATCGCGTTGATCGGTCCCAGACCCATCGACACGGTCGGGAACTGCCAGTACTCCGGCATGAGCCG
Organism: Microbacterium resistens; assembly: GCF_021172025.1. Taxonomy (NCBI): domain Bacteria; kingdom Bacillati; phylum Actinomycetota; class Actinomycetes; order Micrococcales; family Microbacteriaceae; genus Microbacterium; species Microbacterium resistens. The sequence goes on along the minus strand of NZ_CP082781.1, from coordinate 1,096,015 downwards.
CGGGTGCGGGTAGGAGGGAAGACCGTACGGGGCGGCCGAGGCCTCCTGCCGGAATCCGTCCAGGTGCTGCTCGGTGAGGCGTCCCTCAAGAAACGACCGGGCGTAGATACCCGGAGACGCGTGCCCCTGGATGAAGATCTGGTCGGCGCCGCCGGAGGCGTCCGCGCCGTGGAAGAAGTGGTTGAAGCCGACCTCGTAGAGAGCGGCCGAGGAGGCGTACGTGGAGATGTGACCGCCGACGCCGATGCCAGGTCGCTGGGCGCGGTGGACCGTGATGGCGGCGTTCCAGCGGATCCACGCGCGGTAACGGCGCTCGATCTCCTCGTCGCCGGGGAAGTCGGGCTCGTTCTCCGGGGCGATCGTGTTGATGTAGTCCGTCGTCGGGACCATCGGGACGCCCAGGTGCAGCTCCTTGGAGCGCTTGAGCAGACTGAGCATGATCTCTCGTCCGCGGCCGTGGCCCTTCGCCTCCACGAGTTCGTCGAGGGACTGCTGCCATTCGCCGGTCTCCTCGGGGTCGCTGTCCAGCGGGCCCTGAGAGTACGGATCCTGATCGTGAACGGTCACGGGGAGCCTTTCGTCTGTCTGGCAGGTCGTGCCAAGGAAACGGGATGAGGCATGAGGAACGCTTGTCGCATTCGTACAGCACGCCTTGTTGGATACCCTAGCCCCGTTCGCGGGGGTCGAGATGCGCATCGGGCGGTGAGGTCGCCGACCCGTGGTGCACGCGGGTCCTCTCCGCGGCGCGCGGGTGCAACCGGGGGATCCAGCAGGAGACCTCCTCCCGATAGTCGAGGAACTCCCGGCCGAAGCGGCGTTCGAGGTCGGCCTCCTCCTGCGGGCGCACCAGGGTGTTCCACACCACCGATCCGGCCAGCGCGTAGGCGACGACGAGCCAGGATCCGAGCATCAGTCCCACCGCGACCCCCTGCGCGATCCCGCCCACGGCCATGGGGTTGCGCACGAACCGGTACGGACCGGTGACGACGAGGCGGTTCGGCATGACGGACGGCAGCGGTGTCCCGCCGCCACGCAGCGACACGGCGACACCGGACCAGAGCGAGAGCGCGAGCGCGGGCACGAACAGGGCCGCGCCCGCGAGGCGCACGGCGGGCGGCACGGGAGGGTGCAGTCCCCAACGCTGCTCGAAGAAGAGGATGACCAGGGGGACGGCCAGGAGCAGCACGCCGGAGAACACGAGAGTCTGGATCCCGGTGCGGGCGAGGTGGGTTCCGGCCGGAGCCGGGGGAGCGGACCGGAACCGAAACGGTCCGACGACGATCCACTCGACGGGCACGCGGTCGAGAAGCACGAGGATTCCGGCCCCGACCGAGGCGAGCGCGGCGACCGCCATCGCCAAGGCGCCCCATCCGCCCAGCCCGGTCACCGTCGCGTACGTCGCCATGCCGATCGAGACGAGCGCCGTCCAGGGGACCGCCACCCACACGGCGGCACGGACACCGGCGGCGACGAGGACGGAGGCGCCGACGAAGAGCGGGATGTCGAACACCGCGACGAGGACGGGATCGAGGCGTCCCAGTGTGCTGTCGCGGACGAGCGGGGCGGTGAAGACGCCGATCCACCACGCGATCCCCGCGAGCGCCTGGAACGCGAAGTAGGCGCGCCCCCACCGCCGGTCGAGCAGGTCGACGAGGCTCCCGCTGCCTCCTCGTTCCGCCATGGCCGCCAGTCTAGGTCCGTCGCCGCGCGCTGTCGGGATCGGTAGACTTCCGAGCGCGGGCCTTTAGCTCAGCTGGTAGAGCGCCACGTTTACACCGTGGATGTCGTCGGTTCGATCCCGGCAGGGCCCACCATGCGACCCCTGCTCGGCGATGCCGGGTGGGGGTCTTCTGTCTCCCCGACGAGATAGCCGATCGACGTCTTCAGGACGCGGGCAGCGGACGCGAGCTCGTCGATACCCCAGCCGCTTCGGCCGTGAAGCTTCTTCGAGAGCGCGGACTGCGTGAAGCCCATGGCGGACGCCAGAGTCGTCTGCGTGAGCTTGCGGTCCCACATCAGCATCACGACACGACGGTTGACCTCGACCTCGATCGACTGTTCCGTCAGGTCCTGTGCATGCGTGTCGGTGCTCATGTAGGAGATATTAGCGACAAATCGGACAGCTTCGCAAGTTTTCGGTCGAGAAGGCTTGATCATGCCCAAACGGCATGTACTGTGCTGAAACATGACCAAACGGAATGATCCGGCAGAACGGACATACGTTCCGCCGCGTGTGGCAGCAGAGCGACTGTACGTCTCGGTGAAGACGCTGGGGCGAATGGCGGACCGCGGCGAGATCGCCTTCATCAAGCTCCCGTCGGGGCATCGGCGCTACGACATGGCGAGCATCGCTGAGGCGCTGCGTCACGAGCCGTCGAAGAAGACGGCCGAGGCAGCGGCATGAACTCCCGGTCGTGGGGACCGGACCGGACCCCTGGGGATGGGTCTCCCACGGAGCGGCGCACGACTGGGGCCGATGCGCCGCTCCGCACGGGAAGCGCGCGCCCGCTGATCGCGTGGGTGTCGCTGCTGCTCACGCTGCTGTGCCTCGTGCTGGCGCTCGTGGGCATGCGGGCGAATGGCCTCCTGCTGCTGGCAACGGTCTTCGCCGTCGTCCTGGTGTGGGCGGTCGGTGGTTTCCGATCGGACTTCTGGGCGGGGCGAGATGAGTGAGCAATGGCTTCCGGTCGTCGGGTTCGAAGGCGCCTACGAGGTGAGCGATCACGGTCGAGTACGTAGCTTGGCGCGCATCATCACGAGGTCGGACGGCAAGCGGCAGTCGGTCCCGGAGCGGCTTCTACGTGCCACGCCGCAGAGCTCCGGCTATCCGAGCGTCGATCTTCAAGCTCCAGGGCGTCGAAGCATGCGGACGGTTCACACCCTTGTCCTGGAAGCGTTCGTCGGCCCCCGTCCTGATGGTGCCGATGCGTGCCACGAGAACGGCAACCGCCGCGATGCGCGCCTGACGAACCTCCGGTGGGACTCCCGTAGCGGGAACGTCCAAGACGCGGTGCGGCAGAGAACTCACTCGATGACGCGTCGATCCGAGTGCCCGTATGGGCACCCGTTGGTTGAGCCGAACCTCGTCGCCTCGCATGAGCGGATCGGGCGTCGGGCTTGCCTCGCGTGCAGCCGAGCCCGTGCTCACGCGCAGCAGCACAAGACCAGGGTCACGCAGGAGCTGCGTGACGACTACTACACGGCGCTGTCGCGCTGAGCAAGAGGGACAGGGACATGGGAACAGGGAACGGGACTGTCGAGGTGCAGCGGGTGACGTTGTCGCCGGAGGTGGTGCGGCAGGCGCTGTGGTACTTCGGGGACACGAACCTCGGCGAGGACGGCGGGCACTTCGTGACGCGGCTGTTCGCGCTCACGGCCGCCGCCGACGAGGACAATCGCGGGAAGCTCGCGGCGCTTTGGCCGGAGCACGTGACGGCGTTCAACATCGCCGCGCGGATGGGCTGGGGCCTCGACTACCTGCGGGGGCTGGCGAAGGCTCATGAGCTGCACGCCGAGGACATGCTCGACATGGGTGGTGCGGCGTGACCGCGGCGCCGACGCGCGTGGAGCGCGTCCCGGTCGTGTCCGGTCCGGTCGAGCTGCCCGAGCCTGAGCCGGTGTCGCTCGTGAGCGGGTGGCCGCTCGCTGCGGCGGTGTCGGGTGTCGTGGCTCTCGGGCTGCTGGTCGTCGCGATGGTGATCCGGTGAGCGTCGTGCTGGGCGTTGACCCGTCGCTGACGTGCACGGGTGTCGCGATGGTCGAGTTCGGGCCCGTGCTCGACGGGTGCGAGCCGCTGCGTTGGGAGACGTGGCGGGCACGGTGGCGCGGCGAGACCCCGGCGGACGTCGCGCAGGAGCGGAGGCGGATCCGGCACCTGCTGATGGACATCCTCGCGGTGGTGCCGCGACGGGTCGATTTGTCGGTGATCGAGGGGCCGGCGCCGCACGCGAAGTTCCGTGGGAAGCCGGACGAGATGGGAGGGCTGCGCTGGATGCTCATCGACCAGCTCCTCGCTCGCGGCCCGGTCGTGGCGATCGATCCGATGACGCGGGCGCTGATCGCGACCGGCTACGGGCGCTCTTCGAAGGACTCGGTGCTCGCTCAGGTGCGGGCGGACTTCCCGGGCGTTCACGTCCCGGATCACAACGTTGCGGACGCGGTGGCCCTCGCGGGCGCCGGTGCCGCGCAGCTGGGCCTGCCGGTTCCGTACCGGGCGGACCAGGTCAGGGCGCACGCGAAGGTCGCGTGGCCCGTCGAGGGCGAGCTCGTGCTCGCGGAACAGGGGAAGAGCTGATGGAGACCAAGCCGACCGCATTCAACAAGTCCGTGCCTCCGGAGGAGCGCAACGGGTTCTTCGGGATGGAGGAGGAGCTGATCCAGAACGCGCAGGACGCGGAGCCGATCGTCGCGATCGTCACCTACCGGCTCGACGAGGTCGTGTCGAAGGCGCTGGCGGGGGAGACGTACCCGGTCGTGAAGACATTCAGCATCGAGCCGCTGCACGACGAGAAGGCGATCGCCGCCGCGGTGAAGCTGCGCGACGCGGCACAGAAGGACCGCACGGGCGTTGAGGCTCTCGACCTCCCGGAGGTCGACGAATGAGCACGGCGACTCTGGCGGGTGTGAGCGCGGGCCGCTTCCGCCGCCGCAACTATGGCCGCAACCACGGCTACCTCCTCGACGGACAGAAGATCCTCTCGGTCACGAAGATCCTGTCCCTCGGGATGCCGAAGCCGGCGCTGATCAACTGGGCTGCCGGCGAGGCCGCACAGCTGGCGTGGGAGAAGCGCGACGAGCTCGCGAAGGCGCCGTACTCGGAGTTCATCCAGACGGTGTCGAAGGCGCACGAGCGGAAGCGGAACACCGCGGCGGTGAAGGGCACGGCCGTGCACGCGTACGGCGAGAAGCTGGTCCACGGCGAGCGGGTAGAGGGGATCCCGGACGAGGTCGCGAAGAAGGTCGACCAGTACGTCCGGTTCCTGAACGAGTGGCAGGTCGTCCCGGTCATCACGGAAGCGCCGGTGTGCAACCTCGCTGTGCCCTACGGCGGGACGTTCGACCTGGTGTTCACCTCGCCGTTGTTCCCGGGGCGGGTGTTCCTCGCGGACATCAAGACGGCACGGGCCGTGTATGGCGACAACGCCCTGCAACTCGAAGCGTACGGTCGGGCCGACTTCTACGTCGGCGACGGCGGCGGCGAGGTGCCGATGGAGAACCTCGGGATTACGGATCACGTCGTCATCCACGTCGAGGAGAACAACTACCACGTCGTCGAGATGGAACGCGGCGACGACGTGTGGGGGACCTTCCTCCACGCGACCGGGATCGCGCGGGCCATGGACGGTCCCCGCGGCGAGTCGGAGATGGACGCGCTCGTGATCGGTGAGCTGTACCGGCCGGGGGAGGCGTGGCTGTGAGCGTCGCAGTGATGGAGCGGCCGAAGCCGATCGCGCTCCCGACGACCGCGGACCCGTCGCAGTGGTCAGACGACGAGAAGGCGCTGCTAGACGCGGCTGGCCTGGTCAAGCGGCCGAAGAACGGACCGCCCGAGCCGGCGCCGCGATCGACGGTCGTCGCGTTCCTCGCCCACTGCCAGCGCACCGGCCTGGACCCGATCGCGAAGCAGATCTACGCGATCGAGCGGGGCGGGAAATGGACGATCACGGTCAGCATCGACGGGTTCCGGCTGGTCGCTCAGCGGTCAGGCCAGTACGCCGGGCAGACCCCGGTCGAGTGGACCGGCGACGGCAAGACGTGGGTCGACGTGTGGCTCGACCAGAAGCCACCGGCCGCGGCGCGTGTCGGCGTCCGCCGGCGCGGATTCGAGGAACCCCTGTTCGCGGTGGCGCGGTGGTCGTCGTACGCGGTGATGGTCCCGAAGTGGGAGAACCGTCAGCGCGTTGGCGAGGAGCTGTCGCCGATGTGGCAGCGGATGCCGGACCTCATGCTCGGGAAGGTCGCCGAGGCGCTCGCCCTGCGGCGCGCGTTCCCGATGGAGCTCTCCGGGCTCTACACGGAGGAGGAGCTCGACTACGAGCTGCACGACGAGCCCGCACCTCAGGGACCGCGCGCGACGGCGCCGACGCTCGAAGCCGGGACCCGCTCCGCTCAGCGTGACCCGCTGCCCGCTGGCGAGCCGAAGGACGCCAGTGGCCCCAACGGTGCGGAGGCGACCGGGAGCGCGTCAGACGAGCCGACCGGACCGGGGAGCGGCACTCCTGCCGTCGCTGAGGATCCGCTGTCGCTGACGCCGGAGGAGATGGCCGAGTACGGCATCGAAGGCGGTGACCAGCCGTGAGCGTCGCCGTGGTGCGTGACGAGCACGGGGCGATCCTCGGGATCGACTTCCGGCAGTCGCCACTCGCGGACCCGTCCGTGAAGGTCCCTGGCCGGATCCCGGTCCACGCGGTGATGCCCGGCGACCGGGTCCAGCTGGACGGTCAGGCGGTGACCGTGCTCCGCATCCGCGGCGGCGCGGTCCCCGCCGACCGGGTCCACATCATCACCCGCACGGACGATGGCGCCGAGATCGTCTTCGAGCGCGCACCGCACGCACAGGTCGACGTCGTCGCGGTGGGGGTGTTCGACCGATGAACGAGATCCACCCGGACGTGCGGAACCTGCTGCGGAGCCTGATCGGCCTCGAAGTCGATGACTCCGACCCGCTGCACCAGAAGCTCGCCGACACGATCTACCACCTCGGCGCCGGCGCGACCTACGGGCAGCGGATCACCGCACTGCGGTTCGACTTCGCCTGGGAGCTGCGCACCGCCGGCAAGGAGTTCGGCGAGGCCAAGGGCGACTACGAGGGCCAGCATGCGAAGCGGGTCGTCGAGATCACGGAGAAGGCCGCACTCGAGGGTCGGAAGGTGGCGCTCGGTCTGGCGGAGCACATGGCCGCCGCCGAGCTCGCGGACCTGAAGCTGACGTATCTCGTTGCGGAGCAGCGGGAGCGGGCGATGCGGAACTTCCTGCAGGCGCTCGATTCGGCTCTGGAGAACCACAGGACCGACAGGGCCGATGCGCGGTTCGCCGATCAGGCGCACTCGCGCGGGCTGACGGGAGGCGCGTGATGGCCACGCTGCTGAACGAGGAGGCAGTGCTGAGTCGTCTCGACCTGAGACCACGATGCGAACGGAAGATCGGCAGCTTCCACGACGCGCAGGTCGCGTTCGTCTGCCGTGGATGCCGACGGTGCGTGTTCCTGTGTCGGTCGCATGCGGTTCGGATCCGGCGGCAGATCGAGCGGGCCCTGCGCCGCGCGACCGGTATCGAGTGCAGCGCCTGCCATCGGAAGTCGCCGACGTTCGATGAGGCCATCGAAGTGGTGGACATCTGATGGGCGCCGGAGACTTCACCGCGGCGACGGTTCGGGTCGCGTTCTTCGAGCGGGAGCGGGAGGCGTGCTTCCGCTGCCGGCGCCCGCTCCGGTTCGAGGACCGCGGCCGCGGATGGTCGGCGCACCACCGGCGCCCGCGGGGTGCTGGCGGGACGTCGCGGCTGGAAGTCGCGGACATCTCGAACTGCCTCATCCTCTGCGGCTCCGGGACCACCGGGTGCCACGGGTGGGTGGAGAGGTTCCGGGCGATGGCACGCGAGTACGGATACCTGGTCCCGCTGAACGGGATCGACACTCCCGCGGGGACGCGGGTCAAGAGACAAGACGGCACCTGGTGGCTGCTCACCCGAGCCGGGCGCGCCGTCGAAGTAGAGAAGGGCTGGGGAGATGAGTAGGGCTGAGGGATTCGCGGCGGTCCCGAACTGGATGATCCGCGAGAAGCGGGTGCCGCGGAACGCGATCCTCGTCTACGCGTCGTTGTCTTCGCGCGCGGGCATGGGAGCGATCTTCCCGTCGCAGGCGACGATCGCTGAGGAGTCGGGGCTGAGCGAGCGCACCGTGCGCCGCATGATGGGCCACCTCGAGGAGTTGGGGGTCATCGAGCGTCGAGCACGGCGCGGCGGTGAGGGTCGGGCGAACAGCAAGACCGACGCCTACACATTGCATCCGAATGGTCGCGCGGAGGGATCGGCCAATCTGTCCGGTCGGTCTGAGCGACCGGACACGGAAGGCCGAGCGACCGGACAGGAGCTGCAATGCGCTCCTCTTATAGAGGTAGATAGAGAAGAGGTAGATAGAGCCTCTTGCTCATTCGATGACTTCTGGGCTGTCTGGCCTCGGAAGGACTCGAAGAAGACCGCGCAGAGCGCCTGGGCGAAGGCAATCAAGAAGACCGACCCGAACGTGATCGTGGAGGCCGCTCGCGCGTACGCGCAGTCGCCGTATCGACCCGAGCGGCAGTTCGTGCCGTATGGGGCGTCGTGGCTGAACGCGGAGAGATGGAACGACCCGCTGCCCGAGCCAGCGCAGGGACGCGGCGGTCACCTCAGCCTCGGCCCGAACGATCGGCTGCTCGCGGGCATGGAGATGGGCGCGCGGCTGCAGGCGCAGTACGACGCCCAGCGGGGAGCACTGCGATGAACGTCCAGGAGACGACGGATCTGCTGACACGGATCCAGATCATCGACAACCGGCGGGTCGAGGAAGCGACGGTCCTCGCGTGGTTCGAGCTCGTCGCGGATCTCGATCACGGCATGGCGGTCGAGGCGGCGAAGCTGCACTTCCGTGAGTCGACCGCCTACCTGACGCCGGCGCACGTGCGGGCGAACGTGGAGAGGATTCGCTTCGCCGCGCTGGGCCCGGTCGAGGACGAGTGGGGCAACCTCGTCGATCCGGAGCCCGCGGCGCTGGAGGCTGCTCAGCGGCTCGCTGCTGGCCGGAAGGCGGTCGAACGGTGAGCGACTACCTGATCGACGAGACTCCGCCGGAGGACCCGTACGCGGCTCCGGAACCGGAGCGTGCGGACACGCTGGCGATGTTCGAGCAGCGGGTGATCGGCGGGCTGCTCGCGCACCCGCGGATCATGGACGGGCTGCGCCGGGAGGTCACCGCGGGCGACTTCCACGACCTGCGGCTCGGCCGGATCTTCACCGGCGTCTCGGAGATGATCGCCGCGGGCGCGCACGTCGACTACCTGTCCGTCTGGGACCAGCTCGCCGCGTGGGACGTCGTCGGCATCGACCTCAACCACCTCGCCGACTGGGGAACCACGACCGCGGACGCCGCCCTGTACTACGCGGAGAAGGTCCGGGAGGCGTCGGTGCGGCGGATGCTCGCCGAGATCGGCGCCCGCCTGCAGGACGGCGGCCTGGAGCTCGGGACGGTCATGGCGCGCGCCGCCGAGGACCTGCGACAGGTGCGGGACATGGCAGCGTCCGCGGAGTCCATCCGATGGCTGCGGAGCCTCCTCGACGTTCCCGAGGCGGAAGACGCCTACGACTGGGTGATCCCGGACCTCCTCGAACGCAACGACCGGCTGATGCTGTCCGCCGGCGAGGGCGTCGGGAAGTCCACGTGGCTGCGGCAGGTCGCCGTGCTGTGCGCGGCCGGGATCCACCCGTTCCAGTTCCATCACATCGACCCGCTGAACGTCCTCGTCGTCGATGCGGAGAACAGCGAACGGCAGTGGCGGCGTGCGGTGCGCGGGCTCGCCGAGACCGCGGCCACCCGTGGCCGGCGGGATCCCCGCAACCACATGGCGGTGCACTGCGTCCCGGTGATGGACATCACCCGCCCGAACGACCTCGGACGGATCCACCGGTGGATCGACGAAGCGAAACCGGACCTGCTGCTCCTCGGCCCCCTGTACCGGGTCGCGGGCGGGTCGTCGCTGAACACGGACGAGGACGTCGCTCCGCTGCTGCACGCACTCGACTCCATCCGTGAACGGGGCGTCGCGATGCTCCTCGAGGTCCACGCCGGCCACGCCCGCTCGACGTCGGGGGAGCGCGAGCTCCGCCCTCGCGGGTCGAGTGCGCTCCTCGGCTGGCCCGAGTTCGGCCTCGGCCTCCGCCGCGACAAGCAGATCGAGGGACGGCACCCGACGTTCAGCCTCGTCCGGTGGCGCGGCGACCGCGACCGCCGCGAGTGGCCCACACGACTTGTCCGCGGCCAGGTCTGGCCGTGGGAACCGACCTACTGAGAAGGGACCTGGGGAATGGGAACGAAGACAGCACGCCGGATCGTCGACGCGATCGACGACCTCACCGCCGAGCTGCGGTTGGCGAACCAGATCGAGGCGCTGCGCCTGGGCGCGTCCGGCCTCGACCACGACAAGGGCGACCGTGCGAAGACCGACGCCACGCGCGCGAGGGTCGCGCGGATGAATGCGCTCCGGGCGGACATCCGCGCCCGGCTGGGGATCGAGGAGACGGAACGATGATCGAGGAAGAGCACATCCGGTTCGTGGCTGCGGCGGACGTCACCGACGACTGCCGAGTCGAAGCGGAGATGAGGAAGCGCCGGCAGACGCTCACGGCCTCTCAGGCGCGCCAGTTCGCCGCGGAGCTTGTCCGGGCTGCGGGGGAGGCGGAGAGCGCGGCAGCCGAGCTTGTGCGACCCGTCGCGGTCGCACGGTTCGACGTCGAGCATGTGCACCCGGAGTGCATCGCGGGGAAGTGCGGGAACTGCGACGGGGAAGTCCTCACGCTGACGGACGAATGGGTGCCGTGCGCTCACCAGTGCCACGAGGACGGTGCGGCATGAAGCCGACGCCCGTGGGGGATCGTGTCCATGCCCCGTCGGCGTACCCGAACCGCGCCTACTGCGGTTCCCCGAACACGAAGTCGGCGATGGCCCGGCAGGACGTGACCTGCCCGAACTGTCTCGCCGCGCTCCGAGCGGACGAGGAGACGAGGTGATGGATGCGCTGTTCGAGCTCGACCAGTTCGAGGAAACCCGGGTCGTGTGGGAACCCGTCTGGGAGCCCGAGATCGAGGACTTCGGCTGGCACTGGGCGGAGGAGGGCATGCGGTCGGATCTCCCGCGACGCAAGGACGACTCGAAGATCACAAAGGACGAGTGGAGACGATTCTTGAGTTCCGCGCGCTGCCGGGACTGTGGCCGCAGTTGTGCGATGAACCAAGGCGGTGCCGCAGGCGGCAAGGCCTTTCGTGTCTGCGACGAGTGCGCTCAGCTTGACCACTGCACGACTCGCAAGCACGACCGCGGCCCGGAATGGCACGTCTCACACTGGGGCGAATCCCACCGCTCTGATGAGCACGACCAGTTGATCGCGGCTCAGCAGAAGCGACGTGCGGCGTACCTCCGGAAGGTGGCAGCGTCATGACCGAGATCATCATGGCGATCGACCCGGTGGCGGCGCATCACCGGTGGATCCGGGAGTTCGAGGAGTGGCGACCCGTCGTCGGCTACGAGGGCAAGTACGAGGTCAGCAACCTCGGGCGCGTGCGCTCACTCTCCCGGCTTTCATCGTCGGGGCGCCGCGTGCGCGGACGGATGATGGGGCTACGCCCGCACCCTCGCGGCTACCTGCAGACGACGCTCACGGCCAACGGCATCTGTGAGACGAAGAAGGTGCACCGCCTGGTGCTCGAGGCGTTCGTCGGCCCATGCCCTGACGGCATGGAGTCGTGCCACGAGAACGGCGTCCGCGACGACAACCGCCTGAGCAACCTCCGGTGGGACACGTCGCTCGCGAACGCGGCGGACCGCACGGCACATGGCACGCAGAGGGGCCTCGCACAGACCCACTGCAAGCGCGGGCACGAGCTCGTGGAGCCGAACCTCGTGCGATGGCACATCAAGCACACGGGCCGCCGGCTCTGCGCGGCATGCAACCGCGCGGTGAAGAGGCTCGGGACGGCAGACGGACGCATGCAGGCGCTGTCCGATGCCTTCTACGCGGAGATCATGAAGGAGGCTGCGTGATGCTCACTACAGAAGACCTGCAGGACAGCGTGCACCGTCGCTGGGTGGACAGCTTCGAGTGGCATCTCTCGCACGTCCCGGCGATCATGGACGCGCTCGTCGAGGCCACCCTCCCGAAGATCCCCGTCTCCCGGGGTGGTTCCCGGTTCGACAAGATCCAGATCACCGGCGGCGGCCACATCGACAACATGGCGCTCCTGGATCAGTTCGACGTGACCTCGGACGGGGCCATGGTGCCGAAGGGTGCCGCCGCTGACGCCCGCGAGCTCTGGGAGTGGGTGTCGGGGTACACGGAGGCGTGCTCGGCATGGCTGAATCGGGACGTGTACGCCCCGTGGGCGGCCGATCTACCCCCGGTAGCACCCCGGGTGAACCCTGACCCGCTCACGGCCCGCAGCATCGCCCTGGTGACCGTCGGGTGGCTCATCGACCACGCCGAACCGATCAGCGAGATCAGCGAGCTCGACGAGCACAGGGACGAGATGTTCCGCCTCATCCGGCACCTCCGCGGCCGGTACGGGGTGTTCAACGCGCCCCGCCGGCGCCCACCCGAACTGTGCGTCATCTGCGGCGAGACCGCGGTCCGGTCCCACTGGGTCAGCGGGACCACCGGCCCCCGATCCGTCGAAGTCCGCCAGTGCTCGACCTGCGGCGACGAGACACGAGAAGAAACCCCCGTCGAGGAGCGGATGGAGATCACCGAGGTCGACGGGAAACCCATCCAGGCGAAGGGCGGCGTCTCCGAGGCCGACCGCACGAGGTTCGCAGAACTCCTGCGGACCGCACGAGAGAAGAGGGACCGATGAACCGTGAGCAGTTGATCGAAAAGGCCGCGAAGGCGGGGGCCGTGGCAATGCGCGGAGTGACCGCGCATGTCGGACTCCGGGACCGGGAGTTCGCCGCTGCCGCCCTCGCCGTGTTCGAGGAGGCGCAGGCCCCGACCGACGACGAGCGGGAAGCCATCCGTCAAGCTCTGGAGCGGAATCTCATGGATTCCGTTGGGATGTGCATTTGCGATGAGGCGTACACGACCCGAGGACTAGTAGACCCTCACTGCGGGTGGCACGACGCCTTGGGGACGACCGACGACGAGAGCGTAGAGCGCGTCCTCGCCGCTCTCCGCCGCACCGTGCAGGGCGATTACTACGACGAGGGCACTCTTCGCAAGGTGTATGCCGCCCTGGTGTATCCCGCTGGACCGCTCTCGATGCCGAAGGCGCAAGACGCTGTGAATGCGATGCAGAACGCGGGCATCCTGTTCCGCGAGCGCACCGTGCAGGGCGAACCGTCCGGATACCGGGCGACCCTGATCCGCGAGGCTCGCGAGCTTGCCGACCACTACCGCCGCTACGACGACACCGAGACGCTGGTGAGCACCCTCGTGGAGATGGCGAACGCTCTGGCAGCGGAGCCGCAGGGCGAACCGTCCGACGCGGCGGTGGCCGCAGGTCTGGATGCGTGGTTTCGCACGAGCCGACAGAGCCTCCGTGAGTCGATGCGCGCCGCTCTGCGTGCTGCCGCCGAAGCCGAGGGAGGGAACCGATGAGCGCCTGGCTGATCGTCGCGTCGTGGTGGTTCCAGGAGTTCCTCGACAAGCCCCGCCGTCGGCACCTGACGACGGATCCTGCCTGCGTCCATCACAAGGCGCCCTACCCGGGCTCCTGGCTCGACAGGGCGTCCCGTGGCCTCGAATGCGAGCCGTGCATGATCCGCAGGGCGTTCGGCGGGTCAGAGTGCCTCAGAGGCGACCATGGAGTCACGCTCGACGAGGTTCCCGATGGCTGAGTACCTCACCTACCGGGAAGCGGCGAAGGTCGCTCGCCGGTCGGTCATCACGATCAAGCGGTGGCGCCGCAACGGGATGCCGATGGGCTGGCAGGTCCGCGACGGGCAACGACACCGGGTCGTCGAGGAGGCGGTGCTCAAGAAGTGGTGGCGGGAACGCATGACCGCCGACCCGGTCTGGCAGGCCCGACTTCGCAAGATGCAACGGGAACGCGAAGAAGCGACACGCCGAGAGAGCAACTTGCACGGTCTCCGTTGAATCCCCCTAACTTAATGATCAGCAGGAATGTCGGAAGGGCCCCACCACACGGTGCGGGCCCTTCGTCGTTTCCTGCCCCGGGTCCCCAACCCGCGTCCCCTCCCACGGGCGGCCGGCCTTCCCCAGACCGGCCGCCCCACAGGAGGATGGACTAGTCGCGAACTGGGCGTGACATCAGGAACTCGCGAGCCTGCCACTGGTACGGCGGGTTCTTCGAGCTCCGGCGCAGTGCGCTCCAGACCCACATGATGCGACCCTCGGTGGCTTCGCGCTCGGAGTGTAGCTGCCAGCCCTGCGCTCCCATCAGGTTGAGCGCTTCGAGAGGGCCATGACCGAAGTCAGCGGTCGTCTCATCGCCGGTGATACTGCGCACTTGCATGAAGGTCGCCATGCCGTCGTCATCATTGAGGAAGCCGACGATCACCTCGGCGAACTCGTAGGTCTCTGGTCTGTCCACGGAACCCCATCTCTTCTGTCGCCCCGCGAAGTGCAGAGCATGGCTTTCGACGATACAAAAGCCCGGGGACATCGGATGCCGGTCAGGATCGAGGTGCTCGATGGGGGACCTTCACCACGGCCGCGGGTACAAGGCGTATCGCCGCAAGCGCGCCGCGCTGAAGCGCCGCGTCGAACGGGAAAACCTGCCGTGCGGGTACGGCGGGAGCTACGGATGCGGGGAGCCGTTCGACCTGTCGATCCCGTACCCCGACCCGATGTCGTTCAGCGCAGACCACGACACCGCGCTCACGAACGGCGGGCACCTGGTGAAGCAGGACCTGGTCCCGATGCACCTCGGCTGCAACAGCCGGAAGGGTGACGCGGCGGAGGTAGAGATATGGGCAGCCTCCTGAAAGAAGGCTCGAGGGCCCTGACGTCCTTGTCAGAGCCCTCGGAAGCACCCGGTGGGACTCGAACCCACAACCTTCCCTTCGTTAGAGGGCTGCTCTATCCATTGAGCTACGAGCGGTCTGCCCGCAACCGTAGCGTCTCGCGTGATGCCCGGGCAACCTGACACCCGGGGGTACACCCCAAGGCCCGACTCAAGGGACACCTCCCGCTCCGCCTGTCCTCGTCTCTCTCCGACCCATCGGCCTGACCCATGACCCAGGAGGTGTCGGATGCCTCGTGAGCTCGCCCCGTGCGGCACCCGGACGGCCTACAAGCGTCATCAGCGGCGTGGAGAGCCTGTGGACGAGGCGTGTAGGGCGGCGAACGCGGAGTATCAGCGGTCGAAGTCGGGGCGGGCGCAGGACGAGGAGCAGTCGGCGCCGATCGTGGCGCTGCCGGGTGGCTCGGTGGAGATGCCGATCGCGCCGAAGGGGGACGTTGACGCGCGAGCGGAGTTGCTGGCGAACATGGCGCTGGTGAAGAAGGCGATGGAGGCGCTCGTCGACGCCGACCCGATGAAGATCGTGACGCTGTCGAAGCGGCATTCGGAGTTGGTCGACGAGCTGGTGAAGGTCAGCGGGACGGCTCCGGCCGCCGCGTCGGGGGAGGCTGATCCGTTTGCCTTCCTTGGAATCGCTGCTCGGGGACCAGCGCCCGCGCCTCGAAAGTCGTCCTGACTCGGTCGGGTCGTGGGGAGAGCTCGCGGTCGACTTCGCGACGGCGTGCGGGATGAAGCTCGAGGACTGGCAGGAGTACGTCCTGTGGGCGTGGCACGACATCGACGGCGATGGCCGTTGGGCTGCGTCGGAGTGCGGTCTGCTGGTGTCTCGGCAGAACGGTAAGAGCGAGATCCTCGTCGCGTACGACCTCGCCCGGCTGTTCCTGTTCCCCACCGAGGACAAGCGGCGGCGGACGGTGCTGCACACGGCTCACGAGCTGAAGACGGCGACGGAGACGTTCGAGAAGCTATCGGGCATCGTGCAGGCGAACGACCGGCTCATGGAGCTGGTGGATCACGTGTACACGGCGAACGGCAAGGAAGCGATCGTCCTGAAGCGCCGTCCGGGGCAGCTGCTCGGCGACCGGGTCCGGTTCGTGGCCAGGTCGAAGAAGTCGGGCCGCGGTTTCGCTGCGACTGACATCGTCTATGACGAGGCGCAAGAGCTGCCGGCGTCGGCGCGCAAGGCTCTGACGTACACGCAGTCGACCATTCCGAATCGGCAGGAGCTGTACGTCGGCACGGTGCCGTCCGAGGAGAACGACGGCGAGGTGTTCGAAGGTGTCCGTGACCGCGGTCGACGTGGCGCTGCCCGTACGGCGTGGCAGGAGTGGTCGCCGGAGGGCGCGGAGGATCCGAAGCGCGCGAGCAAGATCGACGTGAACGACCCTGCTGTGTGGCGTCAGGCAGTCCCCGCGATGGGCTCGTGGATCGAACCTGAGACGGTCGCCGAGCAGGTCGCCCGTGCGACGGATCGCGACGAGCTGCTGCAGGAGCGTTTCGCCGTGTGGCCGAATCGTCCCGAAGAGGTTGCCGAGTCGCTGTCCGAACTGGACCTACAGACGTGGATCGACGCCGCCGGCCAGTTCCCGGTCGACGGCACGGCGCCAGGGGCCGTGATCGCGATTGCCCTGTCGCAGGGCGGGGGCTCGGCCACGGTCGCGG
Source organism: Microbacterium resistens (assembly GCF_021172025.1). NCBI lineage: Bacteria > Bacillati > Actinomycetota > Actinomycetes > Micrococcales > Microbacteriaceae > Microbacterium > Microbacterium resistens. Next base: position 1,079,632 of record NZ_CP082781.1, on the reverse strand, counting down.
CAGCGCGCCGTGTCGACGGCGACCGGATCGCGGTCGAGCACAAGAAGACCGCGGCCGGCACCCTGTGGGTGGCCGCCTACGTGAAGAAGCTGAAGGCTGACCTCGGCGATGCGCTCGTCGTGCTCGATGCGAAGAATGCGACCGCGGTGATCGCTGCGCTGACGGGCGCCGGGGTGAAGTTCCTCGCGATGAACGTCCACGAGGTCACCGCCGCGCACCAGTTGTTCATCGAGCACTCGAACGCGCGCATGGTCGTGCATCGCGATCAGCCCGAGGTGACCGCGTCCCTGCAGTTCGCCGCCGTGCGCACGACGCGCGCGGGTGGGCAGACGTGGGAGCCGTCCGATTCGAAGAAGCCGATCACGCAGGCGCAGGCAGTCACCTGGGCCGTCTGGGGTGTGCTCAAGCGCGAGTCCACGCCCGTGAAGAAGCGACCTGTCGTGAAGGGATACGCATGAGCCTCGACAACGCGGCACTGGGGAAGCTCGGCGCGGACCTGCAGTCGGACGCGCGCGCCGCGTGGGCGCCGCTCCAGACGCTGCAGAAGCACATCGACGGGCAACTGCTGAAGACGTGGATGCCGGACAACGCCGACGCCGAGTACAAGGACCTGCTGCGGAAGTCGGCGTCGCCCTGGCTGGGTTTCGCGCGGGACGCGATCGCGCAGGGCTGCATCGTCTCTGGCTACACGAACGCGGAGATCTGGGAGCGTGCGTGGCGCGCGAACGGGATGGACGGACGGCAGGATGTCGTCACGCGCGACGCTGTCGGTTTCGGTCGCGGGTTCGTCGCGATCCTGCCCGGCGCGGACTCCGACAGTGTCGTGATGCGTCCCATGGGTGCACTCGACACGTACGCCGTGTACGACGACCCGTGGGACGAGTACCCCCGGTACGTGTTGCACCGGCGGAAGCCGCGGACGGGCAAAGAGACGTTCTGGCAGGGCGAGTGGATGCTCCTCGACGAGGAGGTCATCTACCGGTTCACGGGGACGCCGGCGGCGCCGGTCGACGTGAAGACCGAGGAGCACGGGATGGCCGCGGCCCCCGTGGTCGGGGTGTCGAACACGCTTGACGCGTCCCCGCGTTCCTCGATCGCGGACAAGGTGCCCGTGTACAAGCGGATCGTGGACGGCACGTTCACGCTTCAGATGCTCCAGCGGTACGCCGGGTTCCCGCAGAAGTGGATGGCCGGCGGGGACGTTGACCCCGAGGTGCGAGCTTCCGTGGACTCGTTGCTGCACGCCGGCGGCGAGGCAGGGGAGACGGCACGCTTCGGCGCGTTCCCGGCCGCGGATCTCGACAAAGCCGTCGCGGCGCTCGACGCGCACATCAAGCACTTCAGCGCGGTCGTGCAGGTCCCGCCGCACTACCTGCTCGGCGCCGTCGTGAATATGTCCGCTGAGGGCATCGCGGCCGCGGAGGCTGGGTACCACCGGAACCTGTCGGCGCGGAAGAAGGCGCTCGGTGAGGGGTACGAGCTCGCGATGCGCACGGCGGCCGCGATGCTCGGCGACGAGAGCGCGGCGAAGTCCGCGAGCGATCAGGTCGAGTGGGAGAACGTCTCGTCGTGGTCGCTGTCGCAGGTGACCGACGCGATCCAGAAGGTCATGGCCGACACGGGCCCGCTCGAGGCCCTGTACCGGATGATCCCCGGTTGGACGAAGGCGGACGCTGAGGCGGCGGTCGTGGCGGCCGAGAATCTGCGATCGGCGTCGTCTCCGGTCGAGCTGGCGAACCTGATCCAGTCCATCTACCTCGGCGTGGGGAAGGTCCTCACGTCGGACGAAGCTCGCGAGATCGCGAATCGTGCAGGCGCTGGCCTCCGCGGTGACCTCGCGCAGATCACACCCGCTTCGGGCGGGGATGCAGGAACGGCACCTGCCATCGATGCCGGCACACCCACAACTCCGTAGGAGGATCCATGTTCACCCAGTTCGATCGTCACCCGTTCCTCGTGTTCAACACGGAGGGCGGCGACGGTGGCGGGGGAGGCGAGGCCACCCAGCAGGGCGGTCAGGACGGCGTCGAGCCGCCCGCGTACACGCCTCCCGCGACGCAAGAGGAGTTCAACCGCGTCATCGAGTCCCGTCTCGCGCGGGAGCGGCAGAAGTACGCCGACTACGAGGACCTGAAGAAGAAGGCCGCGGAGCACGACCAGTACCTCGAGTCGCAGAAGACCGAGCACGAGAAGGCCCTGGAGGCCGCTCGCGCAGAGGCTGCGGGCGAGACGCGGACGAAGTTCCTCGGCCGGATCGTGTCGTCGGAGGTGAAGCTCGCGGCCACCGCTGCTGGCTTCACGGATCCGGGCGACGTGCTCGCGTTCCTCGACTCGGAGGAGCTCGTGAAGGACGACGAGCCGGACGTCGACGCGATCAAGAAGGCGATCGACAAGCTCGCGACGGACAAGCCGTACCTGCTGAAGGCAGGAAAGCCGACGCCGCGGACCCGGCCGAAGCCCGGAACGGGTGAGCAGACCGACACGGCCACCGAGGCCGGTAAGGGGAAGGCCGCCGCTGCGCTTCGCGCGCTCGGCGCGAGTCGTAAGACCGCCTGACCTGCATCACACCCTCAACCATCCGCCGTCCCGCCCGGGGCGGCTTCGTCGTTAAGGAGACGACAGCATGGCAGATATCTCGCGCGCCGATGTGGCGACGCTCATCCAGGAGGAGTACTCGAACATCTTCCTCGACGCCGCGGGCGACGTGGAGGGTTCGGCTGCGATCCGCGCCTTCGGTACCGTCCCTCTCGGCACCAAGACCACCAACGCGCCGGTGCTCACGACCCTCCCCGAGGCTCAGTGGGTGTCGGAGTCCGCGACTGACGCGGCTGGCGTGAAGCCGACCTCGAAGGTGATCTGGGGCAACAAGAAGTTCGTCGTCGAGGAACTCGCGGTGATCCTCCCGATCCACGAGGACGTCCTCGAGGACATGTCCGAGGACGGTCTGACGCTGCTCGCGACGCAGGGCGGTCGCGCGATCGGGCAGAAGCTCGACGAGGCGATCCTGTTCGGCGTCGACAAGCCGACGACCTGGCTCGACCCGGACCTGCTCGCGTCGGCCACGGCGGACGGCAACGTCTTCCAGGTGTCGACCACGCCCGGCGAAGACGACCTCGCAGGGTCGATCTTCCAGGCCGCGGGCGCGGTTGCTGACTCGGGCGCCAACCCGACGTCGATCCTCTCGTCCCGTGGCCTGCGCTTCCGTCTCGCGAACCTCCGCGCGTCGGACGGCACCGCGATCCTCTCGCGCACGCTCGGCGGCGACGGCACCTTCAGCGACGACATCGCTGGCCTGTCGGCGCAGTTCGTCGACAACGGTGCATGGGACAACGCGCGCGCCACGGCGATCGTCGCCGACCGGGGCCGGGTGAAGATCGGCCAGCGGTCCGACATCCAGGTGAAGTTCCTCGACCAGGCAACGGTCGGCGGCATCAACCTGGCCGAGCGCGACTACGTCGCACTGCGCTTCAAGGCGCGGTACGCGTACGCGCTGGGCAACACCATCACGGGCACCGGCAAGGCCGAGCCCGCGGCCGCAGTCACTCCGGCCGCGGTCACGCCGTAAGCGAAGGAGGCGACGAGCATGAGCATCACGCTGAAGCACCCCGGCAAGGGCCGTCAGGTCACCGTGCCGGACAACGTCGCCGACTCCTACATCTCGCAGGGGTGGGTGGTCCCAGGATCGCCCGCCCCTGCTGAGCAGGAGACGGTGGACATCTCGAAGCTGAAGGTCGACGAGCTCAGGGCATACGCCGAGGAACACGGCATCGACCTCGGCGGCGCGAAGAAGAAGGCCGACATCGTGTCGGTCATCGAGGCCGCTGCGAGCGCGGAGGAGGACGGCGATGCTGACGCTAACGATGCAGAAGCTGGATCCGTTCCTGCCGACGCTGACGGCGGCGCAGACGACCAGGGCTGAGGCGTGGCTTCCGGTCCTCGCGCTGCGTCTGAACGCGCGGTACGGGGACCGGATGACCACGGAGAACGAGCCTGCGTTCGTCTCGGCATGCGCCGACGCGATCGTGCACAAGCTCGGTCAGCCCAAGGTCATGGTGGACTCGCAGACCATCGGGCCTGCGAACGTCCGCTACAACGCCCGCGCCCACCTGCTGAAGTGGTTCCTCCCGGAGCAGCTCGACGACCTCGACGCGATCGTGGGACTCGGGAACGTCCGCAGTGTGCGGATGCCGGCGCCGGACGCAATCCGGTTCGGGAACCGTCTTCGCCGTGTGGAGATGATCCCGCCTGAGGAGGGTGACTGCTGATGGAGTTCCCCTTCGGCGAGACGGTGGTGCGCGAGCGTCGCCGACCGGTCGAGGATCCCTACGACCCCGGTACACAGGTGCCGGGGTCGTGGGACGACCCGCTGGACACGCTCACCATCGACCAGGTGTTCATCGCGTCCTCGTCGTCCACGGCGCCTCTGGACGCGACACGGTCGCAGATCCTCACGGAGAAGTCGCTCTACTGCAACGACCCGGACGTCGACGTGCTCCCCGGCGACCGGATCCGTCGAGGCTCCGAGGTGTTCTACGTCAACGTGCGCCCCGCGGCCGACACGAACCCGTTCACCGGGTGGCAGCCGGTGGTCGAGATCCCGCTCGACATGAAGGAGGGCTGATCATGGCTCTCAAGTGGGACAACCCGTCGATGAACGAGCTCGCCCGCAGCTCAGGCATCGCGGGCGCCGTGATGGCTGCGACCGAGGACATCGCCCGCACGGCCCGCGCGGACGCCCCGGTCGGCGCGACGAAGGAGTACCGGAACTCCATCAAGACCGGCATGAAGTACCAAGAGCGCGCGGTCGGACTCGTCTACTCGGACGACGACAAGGCGCTCATCGTGGAGGCGAAGACCGGGAACCTGGCGCGCGCGGTGAAGAAGAACGCGAGACGCCGATGACCGCCGTGATCCACGCGGACCTGGAGCTGTTCTTCACGACGTGGCTGCGCGCTCAGCTTCAGGCCCGGCCGGAGCCGGTGTGCCGGGACGTGAAGGTCGACAACAAGCACCCGGACCCGAACGCGGCGTGGCCGAAGCGGCTCGTCGTGATCCGGTACGACGGGTCCTCGTCGGGCGAGATCATCACCGACGACGCCGCGCTCGGGGTCACCGTCTACGCGGGCACGAAGGCGCTCCCGAAGGACGCGAACGACCTGGCCCGGATCGTGCGGGCCCTGATCGACGACAGTGCACGCGTGGAGCCGGGGAACCCGGTCGCCGCAGTGCAGTCCTCGTCGGGCCCGATCCCGGTCGAGGGCGGCACTCAGCCTCTCGCGTGCCGCTATCTGACGTTCGAGCTGACCGTGGTCGGCTCGGCTCTCTGACCACCCACACCCCATTCCGAAGGCCCTCGCGCGACGTGCACGGGGGTCTTCCTCGTGCAAGGAGGAACCCCTGATGGCTGACGCCGCTGGGAATGACATCACGCTGGTCGGCGTCCCCGTCACGGGATTCGTCGCGCTGGCACCGTTCGGGACGGTGTTCCCGACCCCGGTCGAGGGCGCAGACCCCGCTCTCGTGCTCGCGGCCGCGTTCAAGAAGCTCGGTCTGCTGAAGACCGACGGCGGGCCCGGATGGACCTACGAGAAGACCGGCGACGCGCTCGAGTTCTGGCAGGACGGGTACTCGATCCCGTCGGGCCTGTCGAATGTGCAGGTCGCTGCGACCGCCGCGGAGCAGAACCCGTGGGTGCGGGAGATCAAGTCCGGCAAGACCCCGGACGCGAACGGGTACATCACGTTCGACGGTGGCGGTCACGCGACCCAGTACGTCCTGTTCTCGGAGGAGATCTTCAAGAACGGGATGATCCGCCGTCGCGTCGCCCCGAACACGCAGGTCGACACGGTCGCGGAGGACCGGAACACGCGCGGCGAGGTCCTCGGCGACGCGATCACCTTCAAGGTGAACCGGTCGCCGCTGGTGAACAACGACCACTTCGGCGAGTGGGTTCTCCCCGCCGAGTGACAGACGGCGGGGCGCCGGCTCCTCGTGGGTGGACCGGCGCCCCGCTACCCCTGACCCACGCACCCACATCACCCACGAAGGAGTCCGACATGGTTGCTACGACCACGAAGAAGCCCACCGCGCGCAAGACGCCCGCCCGGAAGCCGAGCGCACCGAAGACGGCCGAGACGTCCCCGCTGACCTACACGGTCGTGGAGGACGTGCTGCACTACACGACGAAGGCGGGCTTCAAGCTCACCATCGATCTCGACTTCCCGCCTGATCTGTTGAAGCTCGCGATGGGCGCGGATGAGGAGGACCGCTCCGAAGAGGAGCAGTTCGAGATCATGGCGCGCACGTTCGGCGCGAACTTCCAGGAGGCCTACGCGGCCATGGGCGTGATCGAGCGCCGGCGAGTCCAGCGGGCGATGTTCCTCGAGTTCCAGAAGGCGATGGACATGCCGCTGGGGGAATCCTTGGGCTCCTCCGATTCGTAGAGGAGCACCGCAAGCCAATCCGGTTCGACCTGCAGAGGCTTGGTCTCGACCTCGACGATCTCGGCACCCGCCGACTGCGCTACCTGCGCGCGGCGGATCTGATCGAGGAGCTGTTGCGGGAGACCGGGTCGCACCTGTTCGCCGACCTGCGTGGGTTCTTGCGGGTCGGGTCGCACGCCGAGATCGCGCAGATCACGCTCGCGGAGTGGTTCGCGAACGTGCACCGCGACGTCAAGGCCGCACCTGAGCCGTTCCGGTTCCCGCGGCCGTGGGCGGACGAGACCACGAACGAGGACGTGTCCGCTGAGCAGCGGGAAGAGCTCACGAAGCAGCTCATGAAGCGGAGCGCACTCCGAGATCGATAGGGGGTGTCTGCATGGCATCCCAGGTCGCTGTCGCCGAGGTCGCCGTCGTCCCTACCTTCCAGGGCTTCCGGAAGAAGACGAACGCGGAGGCGGAGGGTGCCGCGACGTCCGCCGGGCAGGGCTTCCGGCGCATCTTCTCGAAGACCGGATCCGACTCCGGCAAGGCCGCGGGGCAGGGCTTCAAAGCCGCGTTCGAGGGATCCGCGAAGGGCGCCTCGGACAAGGTCACGAAGCAGCTCGAGGCGGATGTCGCGAAGGCGTCCCGTGCCCTGTCGACCGCGCGGTTGAAGGAACAGGACGCGATCGGGAAGGTCCGGGTCGCGCAGGCGCAGCTCAACGAGGCGAACAAGAAGTACGCGCAGGACTCGTCGCAGGTCATCCGTGCTCAGGAGCGGCTCGCGAAGGCGTCCAGGGACCTCGAACGCGACCACAAGCAGACCGAGTCCGCGACGGACGATCTGAAGCGCGCACAGGGCGAACTGGCGCGTGCCGCAGACCGGGCCGGGGACGAGCTCACTGAGGCGGGTAGCAAGGGCGTCAACGGGTTCCGGTCCTCGGTGATCGGAGGGGTGAAGTCCTTCGCCGGCCCGCTGATCGCCGCGTTCGCTGCTCTCGGGATCGGAAGCATCGCCGCCGACGCGTTCCGTGAGGCGAAAGACTTCGTCCTTGGGACGATCGATATCGCATCGGATCTGAACGAGTCCGTGAACGCTGTCGAGGTGTCCTATGGTGACGCGGCCGACGCGGTCCTGAAACTCGGCGAGAACAGCGCGAAGGCGTTCGGTCTCAGCAAGAACGACCTGAACGGGTACGCGACTCAGTTCTCAGCGTTCGTGAAGACGATCGCGGGATCCGGTGGTGACGTCGTTGGGACGCTGGAAGACCTGATCGGCCGTGGGACCGATTTCGCGTCGGTGTTCAACCTGGACGTGTCCGACGCGCTCGGGCTCTTCCAGTCCGGTCTTGCAGGCGAGACGGAGCCGTTGCGGAAGTACGGCATTGACCTATCCGCGGCGGCCGTGGAGGCATACGCGCTCGCGAACGGTATCGGCGACGGTACCGGCGAGCTCACCGAGGCTGAGAAGGTTCAAGCCCGGTACGGGAAGCTCCTCGAGGCGACGTCCGACGTCGCGGGGGACTTCGCGAACACGCAGGATGAGCTCGCGAACAAGAACCGAGTCAACGCGGCATCCTGGGAGGACATTCAAGCGAAGATCGGTGACGGGTTCCTACCGGTCGCTGAGCAGCTCGCCGGGATCGTCGGTGATGATCTCCTTCCGGTCATCGGTCAACTCGCCGAGGAGCAGGGGCCCGCGCTCGCACAGGCATTCGCGGATGTACTGCCTGATCTGACCGAGATTGCCAAGGACCTGCTTCCGCTGCTCCCGGATCTTCTGGAGTCGTTCGCGGACGCGTTGCCCGCCGTGCTTGACCTCGTCGGAGCCATCGCTCCGCTCGTGGCGTGGTGGGCGCAGGGCAGTCTCGATGCGACCAACATGCTCGGGGCGCTGTTCGACCTCATCTCCGGGGATGCCTCCCTTGAAGAGTTCAAGGACCGGCTGCTGAACCTCTCGGGCCCGCTGGGGGATGTCATCGCGTGGGGCGGGGAACTGTTGTCCGGCTTCCTGGACTGGTTCGGCCAGATCCCCGCAATCGTGGGGGCCGGTGTCGACGGTGCGATCGCATGGCTGCAGGGGCTCCCGCAGCGGGCGGTCGACGCGGTGGGGGATCTCAGCGGGTGGCTGGTCGACTCCGGCCGGTCCCTGATGCAGGGGTTCCTCGACGGTATCGAGGAGATGCTCGGCCCGATCGGTGATGCCGTGTCGGGTGCGCTCGACTGGCTGACCGGGTTCTTCCCGCACTCGCCCGCGAAGCGAGGACCGCTCGCGGGCTCCGGGTGGACGGCGCTTCGCCGGTCGGGTCAGGCGACGTGGGATCAGTTCGTGTCTGGCTTCGACGACGGGGGAGACCCGCCGTTCCCGGGTTTCCCCGGCAACGGTGCAGGTCCCGGGCCCGACGTCTCCGGCGGTTCGGGATCCGTGCCGGCCGCAGGGGCCAGGATCACGCAAAACAACCACTTCGCTCATATGCCTCCTGAGGAGGCGGTGGAGGCGACGGGGCAGCGGCTGTCGTCGTTGGCTCGACGGGCACGGGTATGAGAACGGGGGTGGCTGATGCTCCAGATCCATGTTGATGGGCGGGAGATCCTCGGCCACCCCCGGGACATGTCCCGCCCGTATGGGCTGTTCGTCCGCAAAGACGGGTTCCAGGGATGGCAGGGACTCCCTGCCGGGCGTCGCGAGGCGCTCGCGCGCGCCGTGCAGCACGGCGAGTTCGACGTGCCCGTGTTCCTCCCGTCGAGGGTGGTCACGATCGACGGGTGGGTGATCGCCCCGTCAGAGTTCGAGCTGGGGAAGCTGTCCGACTCCGTCGCCGGCATCGGCGCGACAGGTCCGCGGATGACCGTCACCATCGAGCACCAGGGCAACCTTCGGAGGGCATACGGGCGGAGGATCCTCGCCGAGTGCGACGACAAGGGGATCCGCTTCGGACGGTACCTGCGTGCGGAGTTCCAGGTGCAGCTGGTGTTCGCGGATCCCCGGAAGTACGGCGACACCGCGGTGCTCCCAGGGGACCGGCTGGCCCCGCCGAGCCCCTCCGCGACGGCGACGGTGGTCGACGTGTTCTCATATGGGAACTTCCCCGCCTTCCCGGTGGTGGAGATCCCGAACGCCCCCGCCGGCTACACCATCACCTCCTCGGCCGGAACGTTCACCGTGTCCGGTGCGACCGCGGGCGGCACCCACACCGTGGACCTTCGCAATGGCCGGGTGCGCCGCAACGGGACGGAGATGCCCGGCGTCGGACGTGGCGACCTCTGGGCGGTGCCGCCGCGCGAGCCGATGAAGCACACCTTGTCCGTTCCGGGGCGGGTGCGGATCACCGACACCGACGTGTGAGGAGGCGCGCATGTTGACCCTCTGGACACATGACGCGATCACCGGGGACGAACGCGAGCAGGTCACCGCGAAGGCGACGGAGGGCGGTACGCAGTGGTCGATGAACGTCAGCGGCACCGGCACGTGCACGTTCGTGTTCGCGGTAGAGGACACGGATGATGGGCTCACGCTCGCCGAGATCCGCCGGCTGTTCGCGCCGAACTCGACGTTGCTGTCCCTCCGTTGGGGCGCGGCCTCGGTCGTCGGGGCGTGGAAGGTCGAGGACTGGGACTTCGACGAGGACACGTCCACGGTCACCGTGACCGGGGTGGAGATCCGCAATGAGGCCAACTGGCGGTTGACGTACGGCGTTTCCATCTACGACCAGGGCACCCTCACCATCTCCAACCGGTCCCACTCGGGCGCGGTGCGGGCCATCCTCGCCCGGTTCATGCAGTGGTCGCCGGAGTGGGCGTACCCGATCGATCTCCCCGCGGACAGTGCCGGGTCGTTCTCGGCGGTGTGGGAGTTCTGGAAGAAGCTCACGATCGCGGACCTGTTGAAGCAGGTCGAGGACGAGGGCTACGAGGTCCTGTTCCGCCCCTATCTCACCGGCACCAGGCAGCTCCGGTTCCAGGTGCACGTCGCCGCCGCGGTGTCGGTCGGCATGAGCTACTTCCACCTGCAGGCCGCAGACTCACCGCTCGGCGGTGTCCGCTACAAGGAGTCCGGCGCATCACAGATCACCGGTGGCCAGGGCATCGGATCCGGCACCGGTCAGGACCAGCCCGTCCGGTGGGCGGGCGGCGGCCCGTACCTGATCCCGATCCGGGACGCGAAGCGAGACTTTCCCGACCTCGACGGCGACCGACTGCAGGCCGCGACGAACGCGTGGGTGGCCGCGAACCGGGACGTGCAAGCACAGTGGACGGTCAGGACGTTCACCGCCTCGGACGAGTACCCCGCCGGCCACGCCACGGTCGCGCGCGGGTGGACGCTCGAATCGTCTGGTCACCGCGTCTTCCCGAACGGTCGTCACCCGTTGCGGGTCATCGCCGCTTCGGGGTCGTTCTCGAACCAGATCAACGTGGAGGTGCAAGGTGGCGCGTGACCTGAACGACGCATGGGGGTGGATCGAGCGTCTCGTCCGCCGTGTGGACCGGCTTTACTCCGGCGCGATGTTGGAGAACAGCTCGATCACGAACGGGCGCATGCGGTTCATCGGCGGGCTGCTGCTGATCGACTCCGGCGGCACACTCCAGGTCATCGGCCAGCTGGTCGGCGAGGGCGACTTCCGGTGGGTCGGCCCGTGGACCCTCGAAGGTCCGGGAACGATCAGCGGCGACACCGTCGGCACCGGGAAGCTGGACTGGCGGGGCCTGTGGAACCTGATCGGCAACGGCACCATCGAGGGTGACGTCCTCGGAACCGGGAAGCTCACCTGGAACGGCCTCTGGGAGATGGTCGGCGCAGGCAAGATCCGTGGCGACGTCGAGGTGCTCGACAACGGGAAGCTGCGCATCGGGAACATGATCATCGACCCGACCGAAGGCGGTTCGATCAGTTTCCCCGGCGGGGCGAAGGTGCAGGCCGATCCCAACGGTGGCGCCCGGATCATCCAGGGCAACAACCGCGCCTACGTCGGACCGAACCTCGTCTCCCTTCAGTACGGGGCCGACAAGAGCATCGCGCTCTCCAACTCCGGCATCACCGTCCGAGGTGCGCCGGTCGATGGGTCGGGAGTCGGCCTCTCCTGGCTCGGCATCGACCCGACGAGCAAGCAGCTCTATGAGGTGCAGTCGAACACGGGCGGTCCTCACGGAAGCCTGTTGATGTGGCCGTTCCCTCCGAACACCGTCACCGACGAGTTCGGTCCTCGCGAACCGGGAGAAAGCGGCTCAGCGTTCCACCAGGGCATCGACTTCGGAACCGGAGGGGTGACCACGGGATCTCCGATCCCTGCCGCAGCTGCCGGCACCGTGATCCTGGCCGGCGACAACGGCGGGTACGGCAACTGCGTGATCATCGACCACGGCGGCAGCCCGAACCTCAAGACGCTCTACGCGCACATGGACACGGCGCCGCTCGTCAGCGTCGGCCAGGTAGTCAACCGAGGGCAGATCCTCGGCCCCGTCGGCAACACGGGACAATCGTTCGGTGCGCACCTTCACTTCGAGGTACACGTCGACGGTGTGCCGGTGAACCCGCGGTCGAAGCTGCCGCAGCAGATCTAGGGCGCGCAGTAGACCCGCTCGAAGCTGTTGATTATCCCCTCGACCCTGTCGGCAGGGAAGTCGCCAGTGAAGGGCACGATCTCTGACTTGTCCACACCCGCGGCAAGCTGCTCGCACGTGTAGTCGGCGGCCTGGACTACCTGCTCGGTTGTCACGTTGTAGCCCTGTCCGACCAGCGAGGCGTGGATGTCAGCGATGACCTGGTCGCGCAGCGTCCACGTGGACTCGGGGGACGGTGCCGCGGTGACTTCGACCGGTCCGGTCGGAGCATCGGTCGGCGTCGGTGTCTCCGCTGGGGGAGCGGACGTGGCCGCGGCGGGTGCTGTGGGCTCGGATGCGGGGCTCTCCGGGGTCCCGGCGCACCCGGCCAGGGTGAGCAGGAGAACGGCCGCTACTGCGATGGTGGCGGCGCTTGTACGCTTGGGCATGATCCAGGTCCATTCTGGGTCGTTGCCCTCGTCGGTCTGTCCACCGGCGGGGGCTTCTTCGTGCCCTGACGATATCGCGAACGGCGGCGAGGGCGCCAGAGAGGTGGGCGGGAGCGATGGACGTTTCAGATCGTGTGGGCGAGGTCGTGGCGGTGAGGAATCCTCGGCTGACCGACGCGGAGTGGCGAGGCATGCTCGTCGCATACACGGATGGTCCCGCCGTGCTCGTCGACACGTCGGCCGGGCGGGTCATGCTGCCGGCGGAGTGGGTCCTTCCCGTGGCGTGAAGAGGTCCGCCGCCCGCTCTGCGGCCTCTCGCTTGGACTCCGGGATCTTGAGGTACAGCGCATCCGTCTCGCGGGCTTGCGTAACCATCTCGTCCACCAGCAGATTGATTGCTCCGAGTAGTGCATCAATGACGTCCGCATCGGCCCCGGTGAGGTCGATCGCTACGGAACCATCACTGCCATGGAGCGCGTCGTTCCCGACGACGCGAAGGGTGGTGAGCAGCTTCCAGAGTCCCGGCCGTACGTGCTGTCGTAGCTCTCCTAGACGATCTTGCAGGTTGGCGGCACGTGTACTGGGAAAGAGCGCCTTCAGCTGAGCCTCCATCGCTGCCCGCGCGAGGGCCGCCGCCGCGCGAGGCGAGTGAGGTCGCACTGCGGTGGCCTCCTTGAACAGAGAAGAGGCTTCCGTGCTGAGGTCGGGATGGGGATTCAGTTTCTGGGGTGGTGCCGGGTAGATCAGCTTCTGCCCACGCCAGACGGACGACTTGCCGCATCCAAGACAGACCGAAGCCGTCCACTGCTCATAGGTGCTTGGAGGGCCGCTCAGCCAGTTGCCTTCGAAGCCGTATGGGACGTCGTCTACGAATGGATCGTGAGACCGCCCGTACTCGTGGTGGACGAGCACGGCTAGCGGCACTCGCAGATGCCGTGAGCGGGCGCTGCATTTGGGGCACTCGAAAGTCTCTGGCAACGACATCACTGTCGGGTCGTACAGAGCCTCGGGTGAGAGGTCCTGCCCGTACACGTCTGCGCTCATGCGCATCAACATATCTGACGCCCCGCGAGGGGCGTTCGTCGTTTGGAGGCACTGATGGCCGTCTACACGTATACGGGGAAGCTCACCGATTTCGGGGAGGCTCCGTTTCCGAACGCGGTTCCTCGGTTGTGGGTTGCTCCGCAGCAGGACGCGATGTCGCCTTCTGGGCCGGCCGCGGCGAAGCGTATCCCGGTGCCGGTCTCGTCGAGTGGTTCGTTCTCGGTCGATCTGACGGCGTCGGTCGATCTGGTCCCGCCGACCAGGTACACGCTGCGCTGCGAGTGGCTGGAGTCCGCTGATGACCCGGACCCGAAGGGGTGGGCTCAGTGGGATTTCACCGCGCAGATCGGTGGCGGGCCGGTCGCGACGATGCCTGGCGTGATGACCCGTGTCTGGTACGACACGGCCCGGCCACCGGTCGACCGATCCGGAATCTATTGGATTCACCCGACCACGGGTGACGTGAAGGTTTGGAGCTGAGATGGCTTGGGAACTCGTTGACAACATCCGTGGGCCGAAGGGCGACAAGGGCGACCGGGGGACGATCAGTTCGATCTCGGTCGCGACGCTGCCGCCGGAGGCTTCGGCGACCGCGTCGATGTCGGGCACCACGGACGTGCATGTGCACTTCGGTATCCCTCGGGGCGCGAAGGGTGAGCAGGGTGTCCCGGGCACGCTGTCGTCGGCGTCGGCGGAGTCCGTGCCGGCGGATGCCCCGGCTGAGGTGATCATGTCGGGCACCACGGAGGTGAAGCACGCGCACTTCAAGGTGCCGCGGGGTCTGCCGGGGACGAACGCGATCGAGAACGACGCGGCGGTGGCGGCGTATGTTCTGGCGGTCGATTCGGCTACGAAGGCTGCGCTGAACGGGGACTACCCGGTGAAGCGCGTCTGGGATGGCACGGCGTACCCGGCGCGTGTTCCTGGTGCGACGAACCTGTTCATCGGGCCGGTGGACCCTGGCCTGGCGATGACGTCAGATGACGTGTGGGCGGATCCGGCTGTGACGACGATCGCGGAGGTCGTGGCGGCGATCTTGGACCCGTCGAGTGCGATGCGTGCCGCGATCCAGACGGCGGTCGTTGCGCCGTCTGTGTCGATCCCGTTGACGCTGCGTAACGGGGAATCGGCGCAGTACACGGTCGTGAACGGCATCCCCGGGTTCTACGGGTGGAACTGTCCGCAGGGTGCGCAGAACCGTCTCGCGGGGACCGTGAAGATCCCCCAGGGCTGGAACACCGCGGCTGTCCGGATCTTCTACATCCCTGCTGTTTCGGGGAGCGGCAACCTGCGTCTCGCGCGTGCCGGTGTCGCCTACAAGTCTGGAGCTCCCGTGCGGACGTTCGGCGTCAGCACGAACACCCTAGTTGTCGGACCGATCGACTCCGTGTCGTCGCATGTGGTGTCCGGGTCGTTGGACGTGACGGACATGGACGAGATCAGCATCGAGGTGCAGCGCACGGGAAACTCGACCTCCGACACGTTCGCGGCTGCGATCTTCATCCTCAGCGCCAGGTTGGAGCGGTTGTCGTGAGCCTCCTGACGCCGGAACGTATCCGCACGATCTCGCAGCCGGAGAAGTTCGCCACGTCGATGCACCTGTTCAACCGGGACCGGCTCGCGACGCTCGCGGACATGATCGCGAACGATCAGCTCGACAACCGGATGACGCAGAAGTGGAACGGCATCCTGGAGATCGACAACACGTACACCCCGAAGGGGCCGATCGACCCGTTCAACATCCCGAACTACTACGACGACCCCGTCGCGAACAACGCGTTGACGGTCATCATGCGTGACGACGGGATCACCGCCGTGGATCTGGGCATCCGGTATCGGATGCTCGGAGACGAGGCGGACGCGGCAGCTGTTGTTCGAATCATCGAACCGTGGACGACGATCCAGACGTTCGTGAACCTCGGAGAGTCGCGCCTCACCTGGTCGTACAAGTGGACCCTGTTCATGCAGGCCGCGCAGCTCATCGAAGGATCCGCCGCGTACACGCCGGAGCTGAAGAGCACGATGGAGACGTTCACGCGCGCGCACATGGACATGAGCACCGCGTACGTCCAGACCGAGAACCGCGCCATGTGGGGGTGCCTCCTCGAAGTCGCAGCGGGCGCGTTCCTCAACGACCGGGCCATGTTCGACAAGGGGATCGCTCGCTGGCGGGAGATCTTCGAGAGCGACATCAAGGGCAACGTTCCCGTCCGGGAGATCCTGCGCGAGGCCAACGGGCTGCACTACTGCAACTTCCTGCTCAGCGCCATGGCGCAGACGGCAGAGATCGCCCGGTTCAACGGGGAATGGCTCTACGACTATGTGACGTCGGACGGGTCAACGTTCAAGGGCGTCTGGGAAACCGTGGCGCACTGGACCCGGTACCCGAGCCTGTACCCGTACTGGCCCGGGAGCGGCACGATCCGGATTCAGGCGCACGTCGACATCCTCCACGCCCTCTGGCCCAACGAGGACAGCCAGGCACTGATCGACACCTACACCACGACGCAGGACACGTTCGGGTTCCGGCAAGGGATCCTCGCGTACCGGTACCGCCCCCTCTGGGGATAACCGCTCCCACCGAACGATCTGCTCGCCCCGCCCTGTGCGGGGCTTCGTCATGAGAGGAGCACGCATGCTCTGGCCCAACGGATCGACGGATCGCCCGACTGTCTCGGACGACTTCGGCTACCGCGGGATCCACCCGGTCTGGGGGACGCCCGCCTGGCATTACGGAACCGACTTCGTCGGCTTCGACACGGTCCGTGCGATCGACGACGGCGAGGTCATCGTCGCAGGCACCCCAGCCGGATGGTCCGGCGGTGGCACGCAGGTGTGGATCCAGCACGCGTGGGGCGTGTCCCGGTCCTTGCATCTCGACTCCCGCAGCGTCGGCGTCGGCGACCACGTCACGGCCGGGCAGCCGCTCGGCGTGATGGGGATGACCGGCACCGCGACCGGTGTCCACCTGCACCTCGAGGTCGTCGTCGACGGCGACCAGATCGACTCCGTCCCGTTCATCACCGACCGACTCTCGGCCGCGCCCGCGACCGTCCACGTGCCCGAGGAGGACACCGTCATGAGCATGATCACCGCCCGCTGGAACGGGCTGCACGTCTTCACCGTGGGTCCGCGCTTCCTGGAGCACGAGACCGACGTCGAGCAGGCGCGGCAGGCCGGATGGCTGCTGAACCGTGAGTCCCGCATGGGCACCGAGAACGGGCAGCGGACGATGTTCGTCGAGGTCGGCAACGACGGCCTGAACCGGATCCAGCGCACCTTCGGGATCCCCTGGTACGCGTTCGACCTCGTCATGGCGGGCCGTGCCTTCGACCTCGAGGGGAACTTCGGCCGGGGTCGGCTTTGGTCGAAGGAGGACGAGGCCCTCGCCGCCGTCCAGGGCGTCCAGGTCCGCACCGACGGGCTCGCGAAGTCCCTCGACGAGCTCATCGCGAAGACCAAGACTGCCGCCTGACCCCTGAGGAGCCGCCATGCCGCAGGACATCCTGCTGGCCCTGATCGGTGCCGGTGGGATCGTCCTCGGCGCGGCGGTCACCCAGCTTCTCGGCAAGCTGCCGTCGAAGGGTGACGCGACGAAGACGCTCGTTACGTCGCTGCACGCCGAGATCGAGCGTCTCTCCGAGCGCGTCGACGGTCTCACTGAGCGTGTCGAGCAGGGGGAGAGGGTCGGCCGTGCGAAGGACGACTACATCCACGTGCTCCGCCAGCACATCACAGACGGGAAGAAGCCACCGCCCCCGCCGTACCCGGAGGGACTGAAGTCATGACCGACAACATCTCGGACACCACGGCCGCGGTGGCGGAGTGGGACCGCCGTCAGGCGCGTTCCGCTCGCCGCTGGCTGATCGTCGTTCTCACGGTCGTCGTTCTCGCGATGGGATCCGTCGCCTGGTGGGCGATCGACACGACCCGACAGCGTGATGCGATCTGGGCCGAGTACCAGTCGCTGTACGACGAGTACGTGCACCGCACCGGCGACAACCCC
Source organism: Microbacterium resistens (assembly GCF_021172025.1). Classification (NCBI taxonomy): domain Bacteria; kingdom Bacillati; phylum Actinomycetota; class Actinomycetes; order Micrococcales; family Microbacteriaceae; genus Microbacterium; species Microbacterium resistens. The sequence goes on along the minus strand of NZ_CP082781.1, from coordinate 1,062,173 downwards.
GCCGCTGAGGAACCCGCCGAGGTCGTCAAGGGCGAACCCGGCGCGCCCGGTGCCCCCGGCCCGCAGGGACCGCGAGGGGAGAAGGGCGCCCCAGGGGACCCCGGTCCGAAGGGCGACCCCGGCGCTCCCGGCGCTGCGGGAGTTGACGGCGTCAACGGCGCGCCGGGCGCGGCCGGAGTCGATGGACTCCCGGGGCGCCCCGGCGCCGATGGCGTCCCCGGTCCCGCCGGTGCGCAAGGTCCGGCTGGCGCTCCGGGCGTCCCTGGCAAGGACGGAGCGCCGGGACCTACAGGGCAGCCCGGACCTCCCGGCCCGCGAGGCGAGCCCGGTCCCAGCGGAGCCCAGGGGCCCGCAGGACCCCAGGGGCCACAGGGGCCCCAGGGAGAGCCCGGCGCTCCGGGACTCGACGGGGCGCCCGGACCTACCTGTCCCGACGGCTGGACCGCCACCACGGTCTGGCTCTCCATCGCCGACGAAGAGTTCGGCACCTTCCACCGGGCGCAGGCAATCGTCTGCCTCCCCACACCTTCCCAGGAGACCCCATGAGCAACATCTGGTTCCCGCTACAGCGGGCCATCCGAACCGCGGTGCAGGTGCTCGTCGCCGGCGCCGCGATCCTCGCCACCACCGTCCTGGTCGCACCGCAGATCCTCACCGCCATCCAGGACGTCCTCCCGGGCCCCGCGGTGGCGTGGATCTCGGGAGCGATAGCCGCTCTCGCTGCCATCAGCGCTGCGATCTCTCGTGTGATGGCGATCCCGGCCGTCGACGAGTGGCTGAAGAAGCTCGGCGCAGGATCCGCGCCCGCCGGCGCCACCGCCTACACATTGATCGACGGCACCACCACCCCGATGACCCGACGCCAGTGGCGCGCCTTCGTCAACGGCGGCGGCAACACGACCACCGTGGGCGAGGCGCCTATCGTTACCGCCGAGGCGATACCCGCTGGCGAGGACGGGAGCTTTACACCGGACGGCCGGGGAGGCGGGCACTTCCGCATCCCTCGCGGTCTCCCAGGCATGAACGGGGCGAACCAGGACCGGGCCGCCAGCGACTACATGAACGGATCTTCCGACGACTAAGCTCGCCCGCATGACGGAAGCCGAACGTCTCGCGCGACAGGTCAACCTGCGGGTGCCAGCACTGCTCACGAGTGCCCTGGAACACTCGAGATCCATGCCCGGCAGCGAGACCGCCGAACGTGCCGAGCGTGACTTCCGTGCGACAGTGGCGGATCTGCCCGACGAGGTGTCGGCCGAGGCAATCGCGTTCGCGCTGGCACGCTACGCCGCCCAGATGGTCGATCAGCTCTCAGTCGCGGCAGGCATGGATGCGGAGTCGGTGATCCAGCACTTCGCGGCGACCTATCTCGCAACGATGGATGACTGACAGAGACCTCCCGATCTGAGCGAACCGCCCCACTCTCCTTCGGGAGGGTGGGGCGGATTTCGTTTGTTCGGGCACGTCTACTTTTCCTTCGGCTCGCGTCCGGTTGCTTTGTGGATTCTGTCGCTGGCGTCGTGGGCCGCGTCATGGATGGTGTCTGTGACGTCGCCGATTTTTGATTCGACTGCGTCGACGACTTTGTCGGTGACGTTCTTCGTTCCTTGTGCGGCGCGTTTGATGCTGTCGCCTACGGTCATGATGGTCCTGCTTCCTGTTTCCCATCCCTCGGGGGTGGGGTGTTCCGTGTCGATACCGGGCCGGTTCGCGCGGTGGGTGGGGTCAGGCTTTTGCGCGGTTCGCGCGTTGCCGGAGGATCCCGAAGATGACCGTGCCGATGAAGAGCACGATCCCGATGATGCCGAGCCAAAGCAGACCCTCGAAAACGAATCCGATGACTGACAGCACCACCCATGCGATGAGCAAGATCACGAGTACTGTCCACATGAGGGTCACGCTACGCCGGTTCCGAGCGTGAAGGGCCGAAACGAGCGATCTCATGCTCGGGGCTAGTAATGGTGAGACAACAGGCGTAGCGTCCGGAGTGGGTTACCGGCGTGCTCTGGGGGAGTGCGTTAGCGGTGGCTCGTTGCAGGATGAGGGCTCTCGCCGTGGCTGTCGTCAACGGGGACGTTCGTGGTCCCGGTGGGAGTCCTCCATGAAGTGGCCTAGCGGTCGTGTTGGGGCGGGGAGCGTCAGAGTTGTTGTCAAGCCCCTGTCGTGAGGCCCGTCCCATGAGCATGCTGGGCCTTGTTGCGGACAACGGCGTGCGCATCTTCGCCAACGGACGGAGGTCCCGTGATGTCGTCTTGGCCCGCCCCGCGCCTTGCGTTGCTTCGGTCTTCCGCCCATTCGTGGAGGCTCTGTGACGAGTCTTGGAGCGAGGGCGACCCCCGCTATCTCGTCGCGTATGTCGAGCAGCGTGGAAAAGGGGCGTATGAGGTGACGTGGGTTGGGTTCGGTGTGGGGACGGCCACGTTCCGGATCCTCGACGATCTGTTCCGCGCCGCGCTGGCATTCGTCTCCGCCCCGCGGGCTGCGCGGTCCATGAAGCCGAATCCGATTGCCAGCCGGCCGCCGTGGCCGAGTGAGCGATGATGCAGGTGGTCACCTGTATGCGGTCCCAGGGAGGGGGCGTACCGTCAGGAGATGAACGCAAAAGTGAAGATCGAAGGGCAAAGCTCTGAACTGCTCGGCCTGACCGTCGTCCTCGCCGGCTCGCTTCCAGGGACGCTGATGACGGAGGACGCCCCGGACCGCTATACCGTCGAGGCGGTGTTCTCCCGCAAAGTGGATCGTGAGGAGGAGGCGGCGATCCACGGGGAACTGATGCGTGCGTTCCTTTCGTCGCGCGGGTATCCCGCTGTCGAGCTCCGCGTCGCGGATCGACGGTTGGAGATCGCTAACACCAATCTCGAAGAGCTACGTGATGGTCTCGCCGCAGCGCTTGCGGAGAGAGTGGCGTCCATCAGCGCGGCGATTCTTGCTCGCCGCGAGATGGCGGCACGGCGATTCCAGGATGCTTCGCAGCGTGAGCAGGTGCGGGTGGCGTCGGTGCAGGAACTGGCCGATGCGGTGTCCTTCACCTGGGAAGTCGCCGTACCGATCGTCGACGACGATCAACGAATCGAAGACTGGGTCGAAGAGGGCGGTGCGGATCGCTGACTCGCGTCCCCGGGAATGAGGTCATCATGGGTGAGATACGCACGACGATCCGGACCGGCCCGCGCGACAGGGCCGTGCGCGGCACCAGCGCCTTCACGGAACTCGCGCAGGAGATCCGCGCGGGCGGTTTCCTGCGCCGCCGCTACGGGTATTACTGGACGAAGTTGATCGTCGCGCCAGTCTTGTTGGGCGCGTGTCTCGCCGTGTTCGTCTGGATCGGGGAGAGCTGGTGGCAGCTTCTCGTCGCCGCGACCCTCGGAATCGTGCTCACGCAGATCGCGTTCCTCGGACACGACGCGGCTCACCGGCAGATCTTCGCATCAGGGAAATGGAACGACTGGGTCAGCCTGATCCTCGGTGACCTGCTGATCGGGATGAGTTATGGGTGGTGGCAGAACAAGCACACCCGACATCACGCGAACCCGAACAAGCTCGGGTCCGACCCCGACATCGAGCTTCCCGTGATCGCCGTGACCGCCGAGGCCTCATCGAAGAACCGCAACCACATGGTGCGCTGGCTTCGAGCGCACCAAGGTGTCTTCTTCTTCCCGATCTTGCTACTCGAGGGAATATCGCTCCACGCGTCCAGCGCCAGGCGTGTCTTCGCGCGAGGCCGGTTGGAACGACGTTGGGCTGAGGCCGCCTTTCTCGGTATCCGAATGATCGGATACGTGGCCCTCGTCTTCCTCGTGCTGTCGCCCGGGATCGCCGTCGCGTTCCTCGCCGTCCAACTGGGAGTCTTCGGGTTCTACATGGGAGTCGCCTTCGCACCGAACCACAAAGGAATGCCCATCGTGCCCCGAGACTTGCGGCTCGACTTCCTGCACAGGCAAGTGATGATGAGTCGAAACATCCGCGGCAATCGATTCCTCGACGTCGCCATGGGCGGACTCAACTACCAGATCGAACACCACCTCTTCCCGTCGATGCCGCGGCCGCACCTCCGCAGCGCGGCGCCGATCGTCGAACGCTATTGCCGCGCGCACGATGTGCCCTACACCCAGGTCGGGCTCTTCGCCTCCTATGCCATTGTGGTCCGCTACATCAACCGCGTCGGGCTCGGAGAACGCGACGTGTTCACCTGCCCGCTCCTCGAACAACGCGCACACCTCACCATCTGAGCCGCACGACAAAACCGTTCCCGAGTCGTGGCCGGGCGGCGCCGGAACCGACAGGTGGAGCCACCTGGGAACGCCCACATGTTCGGGGCGTAACGTCCGAACATGAACACCACAACATCCAGTGCCGATCGCAGCGCAGAAGCCCGATGGGAGAACGAGGGCGGCGCGCAACCACCACCGGCCCACACGAGCGCGTGGCAGGACGAGCTGTCGAGACACTGGCAAACGTACATCCCTTCCGAGGAGACGGTTGCCCGGACAGCGAAGAAGCGGCACCACCGAGACAACCCGCACGGACACGGGCGACGCACCTGGCAACTCTGACCGCACCGGGGCGAGGTGAACACTGACGAGCTCACTAGCTGCTCACGCGCTCTGCCCGCCCCGAGGTGCCGGCGCCATGACCGCGTTCGACCACACCCAGCAGCGGAACGTCTTCCCCTGGACCGTGAACGACACCCCGCACGCCTTCTCCGTCCACCGCTCGACGACGCAGTCGACCTTCGCCGGCTGCGCCCCGAACCGCACCCACGCCCGCGCATGCGGCGGCTTCGGCGCGATCGTCACCGGCTCGTTCGCCAGGTCCAGCTCGTCCGGAGTCAGGGACTGCAACGGCCCCGCCGTCGCGACCCACCGGGCCAGGATCTGCTCATCCCGCTCCCGGTCGATCACGTGCGCGTAGCGGCGGTTCGTTCCCATCGTGGCCGGAGACTACGCCCAACCGCCGACGTCACCATCGTTGAGAACGGCGCCCTGCGGTGATCCTGAATCGTTATCTGACCGGCCGGCAACGGGAATCGCTTCACCAGTAGTCTCCCGATCAGAGCGCGCAGGCGCTCCGAGAGTCAAGCGCCGGCGCTTCCGCTCTCGTAGTCTCCGAAAGGCAGTCCATGTCCGAGAACACACCCGCGCCCGGATGGTACCCCGCTCCGCACGCGAACAACGAGCAGCGCTATTGGGACGGCACGCAGTGGCTTGAGCCAGCCGCTCCTGCGGCGCCTGTGGCACCCGCACAGCCCGCGAAGAAGTCCAAGAAGGGCTGGATCATCGCCGGCGCGATCGCGGCTGCTGTGATTGTGATCGGTGGCATCGGTAGCGCTCTCGGACTGGGGAACAAGGGCCAGCCGGCGTCTTCTCCGGTTGAGACGTCGGTCAGCGAACCGGAGGCCACGCCCGCGCCTGTCGTAGAGACCGAGGCTCCGCCTGCTGAGCCAGAGGAGGCACCTGCGCCGGCACAGCCTGAGGTGCCAGCCGAGTTCGTATCGGCGCTCAAGAAGGCGGAGATGTACTCGTCTGTCATGTACATGAGCAAGGCGGGCCTGTACGACCAGCTGACGTCCGAATACGGTGAGAAATTCAGCCCTGAGGCAGCTCAGTATGCGGTCGACAACGTGAAGGCAGACTGGAACGCGAACGCGCTTGCGAAGGCGAAGACTTACCAGGAGCAGATGGCGATGTCGCCGGAGGCGATCCGGGACCAGCTGACGAGCGAGTATGGCGAGAAGTTCACCCAGGAGGAAGCCGACTTCGCGATCGCGAACCTGAACGGCTGAGTACCAATCAGGAGCGACAGAATCGCCCCGCGTAGCCAATCGGCTGTGCGGGGCGATTTCGTGCGTCTGCGGCAGGCTCACGCCGCGTGGGGGGTCTTCCTTCCCGAGCGGGTGGGGATCGGACGCGCGGGGAGGGCGACGATCCCTGCGCGCTTCCTCCGTTCGCTGACCCGCGTATAGATCTGGGTCGTGGTGAGCGTCTCGTGCATCATGAGCTCCTGCACCACACGGATGTCGACGTCCTGCTCGACGAGGTCTGTACCGAACGCGTGGCGCAGAGAGTGCGGGGTGAGCAAGGGGTCGAGGATGCCGGCCCGGATCTTCGCCTTCGTGATCAGGTTCGTGACCGAGTCGGACCGCATCGGCTTCGACGGGTCCTTGCGTGCCGGGAACCACCACGAGTCCTTCGGCATCGTGTGGGAGAGCTCGCGGATCACCGGGTGCAGGGGTAGCCGGCGGAGCTTCGCGCCCTTGCCGAGCGTGCTGATGGTGTCTGTCATCAGGTCGATGTCGTGACCGTGCACGCGGGCGATCGAGGAGACCCGGAAGCCCTGGTAATAGCCGACGAGGATCATCGCCTGGGTGCGTCGGTACGCGCCGGAGTTCAGCATGGCGTCGATCTGCTCGGCGCTGAACGGACGAGGCTCGCCCTTGGGGACGCGGATGATCGGCAGCCGCGTCGATGGGTTGTCGGGGCGGATGCCCTCCTCGTGGAGGAACGTGTAGAACGCGACGATCGCTCCGCGCTCGGTGCGACGAGTGCCTGCCTTCACGTTCTCTCGGCCGACGTAACGGCGGAGCGAGAACACGTCACATTCGACGAGGTTCCCGACCTGCCCGGCTAGGGTCGTCAGGATGCTTCGACGGTTGCGGATCGTCGTGGGGGAGAGGTTCTTGGAGCGCTGGTAGTCCAGGAACATCTCGAGCGCTTCCAGGTCGTGAACGTGCATGGGGACTCCTTCAGGGGACCGCTCGTCGTCGAGCATGATGCTGACGTTAGGGACTCCGAGATATCGGCTTCGAGGACCGCCACGCCCAGAGTCGCAGCGGGATTCTCGTGCGAGTCGTGCCGCGGGCATCCGCGGCAGAATGCGGTAGCGGGCCTAGCTGACGGCACGACCGAACAGCGGCGTCACCGGAGCCAAGTGCCCGGACTCCACCGTGGATGTCGTCGGTTCGATCCCGGCAGGGCCCACGCGCCGACGTCGGCTTCGGCTCCCACCCGTGGCGGTCTTCCGATCCGAGGCCTAGGCTCGCGCCATGGGACTTCTGACGTTCTCCCTCAACCTGACGCTCGACGGGTGTGTCGACCACGAGGAGGGGATCGCCGACGACGAGACGCACGCCTACTTCACCGGCCTCATGTCCGAGACGGGGGCGATGCTCTGGGGTCGGGTCACGTACGAGATGATGGAGGCCTTCTGGCCGGCGGTGGCGCGCGGGGACGAGCCGGCGCCTCCGGCCATGCGCGACTGGGCCGTCGCACTGGAGACGAAGCCGAAACACGTCGTGTCCTCGACGAGGACGGACTTTCCCTGGACGAACAGTCATCACCTCGCCGGCGACGACCTGCGCGGGGCGGTACAGAGGCTCAAGGACGAGACCCCGGACGGAGTGCTCCTCGGCAGCGGCGCACTGGCGGTCTCGCTGGACCGCCTGGACCTCATCGACGAGTACCGCTTCCTGGTCCACCCCCGGATCGCCGGCCACGGCCCCACCCTCTATGAGCGGGGACTACGGCACACGCGGAATCTCGCTCTGGTGTCGGCGACGCCCCTGCGCAACGGGGCGATCGCCGTGCACTACCGCCGCGCGCAGTGAGGCGGAACGGTCAGCGGCCGAGGAAGAAGCCGCCGTTGACGTCGAGATGAGCCCCGGTGATCGCGCGCGCATAGTCGCTTGCGAGGAACAGTGAGGCCGTCGCGCAGTCCTCTTCGCGAGGGATCTCGTTCCGCAGCGGGATCTGCTTCCCGATCTCGTCGGCCAGCGCATCCGCGGTGATCCCCTGACGTCCCGAATCGGCCTCCAGGTACTGACGGACCGGCTCGCCGTCCATCCAGCCGATATAGGTGCTGTTGACGCGGATGCCGATCGGATTCGAGCTGATTCACCCGGCGCGTCGCCACGGTGTTGATCATGACGATGCTGCCGTCCGCCTGTCGCGTCATCTGCGGGATCACGGCCTGCGTCATCTGCACCGAACCGTACAGGTTGACCTCGATCGCCTGCCGCCAGCCGTCCATGGATGCCGTGCCCGAGGGCTCCCACGGGCCATGCTCGTACGCGGTGTTTATCAGCGCATCGATGCGGCCGAACCGCTCGACCGTCGCGTCCGCGAGTCGCCGACACTGATCGGCGTCCGTGATGTCGGTCGGCACTGCCATCACTTCGCAGGTGTGCCCGGCTGCCGTCATCTGTGCGACCGCGTCGTCGAGGCGTGACGGGGTGCGCGCCGCAAGCACGACCGCGGACGCCTGGAAACGGGCGGCTTGTCGTGCCAGGCGAATGCCCAGACCGGGTCCGATGCCGGACACGATGACGACTTTGTCTTGCAGCAGCATGGATCGTCCTTCTCGGTTGTCACACGTCCTGAGCGGGGTAGTCGACGGCAGGCGCGGGCCGCATCACGCTCCGGTCGCCGATCTCCAGCAGCAGCGTCATGCTTCGGCGATGAATCCGCCAGCCCGCGGGCACGAGAACCCACTCGTCGTCGTAGTGGCCGACGGCGTCGTAGCGGAGATCCGCCCGATCACCCGCGCCCGCGTGCACGGCGCGGACATGGATCCGGCTGCGGACACGACTCGGATCGGAGGCGTCGACCTCCAGATTGCCGAGGAGGTGCTGGGTCGGACCGCACCCTCCCATGTGCAGATCGATCATGCGGCGGAGCTCCTCGACTCCGTGACACACGTAATCGCCGCCATACGTCGAGGTGCAGTCGGAGGTGAAGACCTCGTCGAACAGGGCGAGCTCGCGGGTATCGACCGCGGTGGCATAGCGGATCAGGACCTGGCTGAGCGCGTGCTCGAGCAGGATCTGGTCGATCGTGCTGGGGATGTTCGGCATTGTGTGTTCCTCGATGTCGATGAGAAGGCGGCCGCCAGACGGTCTCGGACAGGGCGGGAGTGTTCCCCAGGTGCGAACAGGCCAGGAACGACCTCGCCGTCCCGGGATCAGGACCCGCCGGTGAAACGTGTCAGGCGATCTCGCCGCGGTGGAGCGCCTCGGCACGCCGTTTCAGCGCGCGACCGGTGTCGTTGAAGGCGCGGGTCACCCACGGACCCGAGAACCGCATGACATGGATGGCGTTCGGACCGAGGAACGCGTCCGTCGAGCGGTACCGGGTGAGCTCGGGGCCGACGGACTCCAGGATCTGGTCCCGCCGTGCCGCGTACGGCCACTCCTCGGTAAACGGAAGCTCCCACGACAGCAAGTGATTCGGTTCCACCGCGCAGACGAACTCGACGCCCGGGAAGAGGGCACCGCCGCCGGTGTAGTCGACCAGGCTCATGTGGACCGGCGCGCCGAGCTCGAGGGTGGACTCGGCGCGAACGCAGAACGGGTTCCATTCGCCGTAGCGCGGCATGTCCACCAGCACCTCCCACACTCGCTCGACGGGAGCGGCGATCTCGAAGAGGTCGGAGGAGACGAGCGTGGCGGTGTCGTACTCGGCGAACGGGTCGAAGGTGGTGTGCGACGGTGCGCTCTGCGCGGTCATGGCCGAAGTCCTCACTGTTGTCGTCTATCGGGGATCAGCGGGTCGATGCGGTGAGCCGCTGCGGGTGCCGCGCGGCGACGGTCCTGCGGATGCCCTCGCGCCAGTCGACCGTGCACGGGCCGGTGATCGAGAGCCTGCGGGCGTTGTCGGCGACCGAACCCCGGAGCGTGTTGTCGATCGGGGCGACCACGACGTCGGCGGCCGTCCCCATGAGCTCGGCGGCGTACGAGCACCACTCCTGGACGCTCACTGGCTCGTCGCCGCCCCAGTTGACGATGGTCGCGGGAATCGTCGCCGCCTCCAGGAGCGCGGAGGTCTGGGCGTTGATGTCGTCCTCGTAGATCGGACTGTACAGACACGGATCCCAACGGGTCGTGACGGGTCTACCCTCGGCGATCGCATCGACATGGTGAGCGGGCAGACCGCCGTTCGGCCCGTACGAGGCGTTCATCCGGGCGATCGTGACCGGAATGTCGAAGGCGCGGGCCGCCAGTCGTGCTGTCGCCTCCTGGCTGATCTTCGACATCGAGTACGTCGGGCTGTGTGTGGCGTTGCAGTCGCCGAGCGGCGACTCCTCGGTGAACACGTAGCGCGGGTCGTCCTGCGGGCGGTACACGGAGTGCGTCGACATGACGAGCGCGCCCCGGGCCTTCCGGCAGTGCTGGAGGAGCAGCCCGGTGCCCTCCGCGTTCGCGCGGATGGCGCCGTCGTAGTCCCAGCCCGGCGCCTGGCTTGCGGCCAGGTGGACGACGTAGGTGACGTCGCTCGGGACTCCGGTGAAGTCCCCGGCTGCGAGATCGCACGCGACCGGAGTGATCCCCGCCTCGCGGACTCGCTCCCGCGCCTGCGGATCGCTGAAGCGCGCGAGCCCCCAGACGTCGTTGTCCGCGGCGAGCATGCGGGCGATCGGGAAGGCGATCTGTCCCGCGACCCCGGTCACCAGGATCTTCTCGCCGCTCAGCATGTCGGCGTCCGGTCGTCGTCGTGCACGGTCACCACAGCTCGTCCGTGTAGATGTCGGTGCCGACAATGGTGGGAAGGAAGGGTGAGGCGAAGGTCACGGTGCCGGCCCCCGACCGCTCGATGTCCGCCGCATAGTCGATGATCTGCGGCCAGCTCCGGACGGGCTCGTCCTCCAGGAAGAGCATCTGCAGGATGCGCTCCGCGGTGCCGCCGTCATTGCCCATCTTCATCGGGACGTCATGGTCGGCGGGCCAGGGCTTCATCCGCCAGCTGCTGATCAGGTCGACGGCGCCCTTGCCGAGCAGGGCGGCCGCGGGCCCCTTTTCGATCGCCTGGATCGCGTCGGTGCGCGAGACGCCCGCTGCGGGCTCGATCATCAGGACGACGAGACCCCCGTACCGGTGATCGTGCGCGAGCTCCAACGGCACGGAGTCCTCTCCCGCCGACACCGTCGAGTCCGGCAGGTACTGGGCGGTGTGGACGTGCGAGCGCTCCGGGAAGCCTCGTCCGGCGGCGTACAGCTCGCCGACCTGCTTCTGCGCCCAGGCGTCCGCGACCTCGGCATCCGGCTCGTGCACCCAGTAGGCAGCGAGATACGAGCCCTCGTCCACGGTGCTGGCCACGGGGCCCGATGCGGGAAAGCGCAGGTCCTTCATCGCGCGGGTGGCCACCCATCGGCTGCCGGCGAACCAGCCCGGGCCGATCATGCAGCCGGAGTATCGGTGGTCCCGTTCGTACCACCGGTTGTACGCGACCTCGTGGCCGCGGTGGGGATCCACCAGGGTGAACAGCGCGTATCCGAGTCGGACGGGCGTCAGCGTCATGGTCTTCTCCTTCTCGGTTCAGCGGGTGAGCGCCAGGCCGTCGAACCGGTCGTCTTCGCGCCACTGCTGCAGCATGTCGAAGTACTCGTACCCCGGGCCGTAGAGGCCTGCCACCAGGGTGCTGCGCTTGTCGTCGATCCGGCCCTCGTTGTTGTACTGGCCCGGGGTGCAGGTCCGGTTCCAGTCCCGGCGCATCTCGGCGTGCCCGGCGATCGTCTCGTTCCACCCGGCCTCGGCCTCGGAGGTCGGCTGGATCGCCTTGATCTGTTCGGTCAGGCACTTGTCGATCATGTAGACCATGTGCCGTGCCTGATGATCGATGAGGTTCGCGATGTTCGAGACCGCCGTGGACTGGACGAAGCCGAGGAAGAAGAGGTTGGGGAAGTCCTCGCTGAGGAAGCCGTGGTACGTGCTCGTTCCGGTGGCGAACTTTTCCGACAGGATCCTGCCGTCGCGGCCGACGACGTCGTATCCGGCCCGGTCTGTCCAGGTCCGGCCGATCTGGAACCCCGTCGCGAACACGATGAGGTCCACCTCATACTCGTGGTCGCCGACCACGATGCCGCGTTCGGTGATCCGGTCGATCGGGGTCTCGGACGTGTCCACGATGGTCACCGAGTCCCGGTTGAACGCCGGGAGGAAGTCATCGCTGAACCCGGGGCGCTTGCACATGGTGCGGTAGTAGCTCTTGAGCTTCTCGGCCTTCTCCGGATCCTCGACGATCGCGTCGACGCGGTCACGGAGCATCTCGTTCCACTCGTAGTCCGAGCGCTCCATCGCGTCCATGAGCTGCTCGAGAGTGGGCTCCGCGCCACCCGCTTCGAAGATCGCGCCGAGCTGGTACTTCGCGAACTTGATCCAGCCGTCGTCCACCTCGCAGTCCGCGGTCGCGCGGTCCATGGCGCACTTGTCGAAGGTCGCGCGTCGCGCCTGGTGCCATCCCTCCGGCAACGAGCGGAACCACTCCAGGTCGGTCGGCGCGTTCTCCCGCGGGGCGATCTGCGTGGGGGTGCGCTGGAAGACGACGAGCGACTGCGCGTACTCGGCGAGCTGGGGGATCGCCTGCACGCCGGTGGCCCCGGTGCCGATGATCGCGACCCGCTTGTCGCGGAGCTTCTCCAGGTTCCCGGTGATGTCTCCTCCGGTGTAGTCGTAGTCCCACCGGCTCGTGTGGAAGCTGTGCCCCGCGAACGTCTCGATGCCGGGGATGCCGGGCAGCTGCGGGCGGCTGAAGGTCCCGCTCTGCGTCGAGACGAATCGTGCGCGCACCGCGTCTCCGGCGTCGGTCCGGACGATCCAGCGCGCTGCCGCCTCATCCCACTCCATCCCGGTCACGCGGGTCTGGAACAGGGCGCGCTCGTAGAGGTCGAACTGCTTCGCCAGCGACTGGCAGTAGGCGAAGATCTCGCTGCCGCGGACGTAGCGCTCGGTCGGGATGTATCCGGTGTCCTCCAGGTACGGCAGGTACACGTAGGACTCGACATCGCACCGCACGCCCGGGTATCGGTTCCAGTACCAGGTGCCGCCGAAGTCCGCCGCCACGTCGAGGATGAGGAAATCCGTCCGCCCGCGTTTGGTGAGCTCGATCCCGGCGCTCATCCCCATGAAGCCCGCGCCGATGATGAGGACGTCGACCTCCGCGGTGCACGGCGGCGCGGTGCGGGTGCCGGTCGCGTGCGGATCGGCGTCGAAAGCGGCCAGGTCTCCGTCGAAACCGACCGCCTGATAGGTGTCGGCGCCGGTGTTCGGCAGTCGCTTGTCGCGCTCCTCGGCGTACTTCCGGCGGAACCACTCCAGGTCGTCCACCTTGCGTTGCGGCACCCACAGGTGCGGGTCGCGCGTCGTGGTCGTGGTCGTGTCGGTGAGGGTCATCATCGTCCTTCGTCGATAGGTGTGGTGCTCGGCCGGGCGGGGCGACTGTCAGGGGCGCCGGTACGAGGGAGTGAGGGGGACATGCGGCGGCTCCGTCGTCGCGGCGGTCTCGATCCGATGGGGCGTTCGCTCAGCCGATGGCCACCGGGGTGACCGGGCTCGCCGTGGCGCCGGTGACCTTCAGCGCGCCGATCGACAGCAGGAACTCATAACAGCGGTCGGCCGCGAGCTCGCTGAGGTTCATGTTCTCGACCAGGTGGATCCCGTGCTCCACGAGCAGGATGATGTGCCCGCCCAGATACACGTTCTCGTCGAAGGGGATCGGTTCGACGGCCGCGTTGTCCGAGCCCACGAGGGCGACGTCCTGCTCCGCCAGGAACCTGGCGGCCTCCCGGCCGATGCCCGGCTGCGGCATCTGCTGGCCCTGGTTCTTGAGGTAGTCCTCCATCCAGCCGGTGCGGATGAGGACCATGTCGCCCGTCTGAAGCTCGACGCCCTGCGCCTCCAGCGCCTGCTGCAGGTCGGCGGCGGTGATGACGTAGCCGGCCGGGAGGGGATCTTCTCCCTTGGATGCGGCGACGTCGATGAGCACCCCGCGTCCGGCGATGCCGCCGACCTGGGTGATGTCGCACTTGTCGGCGCCGAGATACGGGGTCATCCCCTCGGCGGGGAATCCGTTGTAGATCTTTCCGTCCGCGTAGACGTGACAGAGCGCGTCCATGTGCGTGGAGGTGTGGGAGGGAATGATCAGCTGATCCTCGTTCGCACCGACTCCGGGCGCGCCGCCGTTGGCCCGGGCCATCGCCTCGTCATCGTGGTTGGTCAGGGTGAGCCGCTGCGGGGCGCCTCGGTAGTCCAGGTTCGGGACGCCACTGCGCTGGATCGGGATGCTCAGGCCGTACGTCTTACCGGTCCTGGGCAGCTGCAGGGCCGCGAGGACGCGTTCCGGTGTCAGGAGGTTCAGGGCACCGCGCTCATCCGACGCGCCCCAGCGGCCCCAGTTCGACCTGTGTGTGCTCACATCATCCTCCTCGTTGAAGACGGGTGCGATCCGTGTCCGCCGAGCTCTGTGCTCGACGACGATCGCATGACGTCGATCGTTTCCGGGACGGTGGCAGCGGCGCCGCCGCCCCGATGATCGATGACGATCGCACCGACTGTAGCCAGTGGCCACGCGAGCGTCAACCCTGCCGCTCGGCGTGTCCGGACTGGCGTGCGATCCTCGATATTGACGCGACTGTGGCCAATGGCTACAGTCGAGGCGATCGCCCGTTGACCTGCGTCGCTGCCCCGCGCCCACGACGGGCAGGCCCGAAGGAGGACCCCATGGCTGAGCCGGCACGGATCGCACCGGCGGAGCTGCGCATCGTGGACGTCATCGAGGAGACGGCGGACGCGCGCTCGCTCGTCTTCGGCGTCCCGCCCGAGCTGTCGCGAGTGTTCGACTACCGCCCGGGGCAGTTCCTCACGCTGCGCATCCCCAGCGAACGCACCGGTGCGGTCGCCCGCTCCTACTCGCTCTCCAGCACGCCCGGCATCGACGCGCATCTCAAGGTCACCGTGAAACGGACCGACGGCGGATACGCATCGAACTGGCTGTGCGACAGCATTCGCGTCGGGGACCTGATCACCGTTCTCCCGCCGTCGGGGTCCTTCGTGCTGAGGAGGCTCGACGCGGACCTCCTGCTCTTCGCCGGCGGCAGCGGCATCACCCCGGTGATCTCGATCCTCAAGGCGGCGCTTCGCGACGGCACGGGGCGCATCCGACTCGTGTACGCGAATCGGGATCGGGACTCGGTGATCTTCCGCGCCGAGTTGAACGCTCTGGCGGAGAAGCATCCCGACCGGCTGAGCATGCTGCACTGGTACGACGACGAGCACGGCTACCCGGACATCCCGCGGGTCGCGGACGCCGCGGCGAGCCATCCCGACGCGGACGCGTACCTGTGCGGGCCGCCGCCTTTCATGCGCACCGTCGCCGACGGTCTCCGTCACGCCGGGTTCGGCGCCGACCGGGTCCACCGCGAGGTGTTCTCCTCGCTCTCCGGCAACCCGTTCGACGAGGTGGCACCCGTGCCCGAGGAGCCTGCCGACCAGGACGCCGGATCCGCGGGTGCTGCGAAGGGTGTCGTCCATCTCGACGGGGAGACGCACGAGGTCGCCTGGCCGCGCGATCGCACGCTGGTGGACGTGCTGCTGGCCCGCGGAATCGACGTGCCGTACTCGTGCCGCTCGGGAGAGTGTGGCTCGTGCGCCTGTCGCCTCGTCTCCGGGGAGGTGTCCATGGCTCCGACCGAGGCGATGGACCAGGAGGACATCGACGAGGGATACCTCCTCGGCTGCCAGACGCGACCGGCCTCGGACGAGGTCGAGATCGCCTTCTGACGCGTGGCGGTTCGGCTGGTCGGCGCATCGACGAAGAGCAAGGAGAAGGCGATGGACCTCAGAGAGCTCGTTTCTCGGGAGCACACGGCCGTCGTGCTCATGGAGATGCAGCGCGGGGTGGTCGGCGACCTCTCCGGTCCGCTTCTCGCTCCGCTGGTCGACGCCGCGCGCGAGCGAGGTATCGTCGCCGCGCTCGCCGAGGTCGTCCGGGCGGCGCGCGAGGTCGACGTGCCGGTGGTCCATGCGGTGGTCCGCTTCCGCGCGGACGGCGTCGGCACTCCGATCAACACGCCGACGCTGGCTCGGCTGCAGCGCAGCGATCCGGACCGGCTGCGCGAGGGGGCGGCGGACACCGATGTCCTCCCCGAGTTGAGGCCGCGACCCGGCGATGTGCTCTCCTGGCGGCGTCACGGGATGTCGGCGTTCACCGGAACCGATCTCGACACCGTACTGCGTTCGCTGGGCGTGCGCACCGTGGTCCTCGGCGGCGTCTCGCTCAACGTCGGCGTGATCGGGACGGCGATCGAGGCCGTGAACCTCGGGTACAGGGTCGTCGTGGTCCGTGACGGGGTGGTCGGAGTCCCGCTCGAGTACGGCGACGACGTGCTGCGGCACTCGCTGCGGGCGCTCGGGGCCCAACCGACCGCCGCGGACATCGCGGAGGCGTGGGCGGGCTGATGCTGCGCGCTGTCCGCCGGGGCGTCCGACCCGGCGGACAGCCCGCGCTCACCCGGTGGTGGTGCGCGCGAGGGCGTCCGCGACGATGCGGACGGCCCGAGCGGACTCCGCGCGGGCCGGATCGACCGTCGGCCAGGCGTGCGGGAGGTCGGCGAAGACCTCCGCCCGCACCGGCACCCCTGCGCGCGCGAGTCCTGCGGACATCGCGAGGGTGTCGTCGAGGAGGCACTCCGAAGAACTGGCGAGGAGGAGCGCCGGAGGGAACCCGCGGAGATCGCCGAGGACCGGCGAGGCCAACGGATCGTCGTCCGGCCAGCCCTGCAGGTATTGCGCCGCCGCTGTGCGGGCGTCTGCGTGCCCGAACAGGGGATCGGTGTCGGCGCGGGTGCGATAGCTCTCGGCGGTGCAGCGGAGATCCACCCATCCCGAGAGCAGGACGAGCGCGCGAGGACGGGGGAGCCCGAGCGCGGCCCCGGCGGCGGCGAGCGCGGCGGCCAGCCCGCCTCCAGCGGAGTCGCCGACGAGAGCGGGCGGCGTCGGCGACGATCCCGCGAGCGCGCGGTAGACGTGGATCGCGTCGTGCAGGGCTGCGGGATACGGATGCTCGGGGGCGAGGCGGTAGTCCACGGCGATCACACGCTCGCCGCTGGCGAGCGCGAGCTGTTCCGCGAAGGCTCGGAACAGTTCGGGGGACCCGAGGCGGTAGCCTCCGCCGTGGAAGTAGACGGTGGTCGGCTGCGGCCCGTCGTCCGGTCGTCGCTGCGCGGAACTGCTCAGGCAGCGCACGCCGCCGATCCGGACTTCGGTGGTCTCGACACCGGGGAGCGGAGGCGCCTCCGGTGCGGAGGCGATCCGCTGACGTCGATCCAGGAGGCTCTGCGGAGTGGCGAGGGCACAGGCGCGCTCGGCGGGGATCGCGGCGCTCATGACAGCAGGCTCTCGAAAGGGTCGATGATGCTGACGCCGCCGTCGACCGCGATCGTCTGACCGGTGACGAAGGCGGAGAGGTCGCTCGTGAGGAAGAGAGCGGCGGAAGCGACGTCGGAGGGGGAGCCGTTGCGCTTCAGGGGCGCGACCGCGGCGGCGCGCTCGCGCAGGGCGTCCGTGCCTGCGGCGAGGATCCTCGGGGTGAGGATGGAGCCCGGCGCGACCGCGTTCGCGCGGATGCCGCGAGGGCCGAGCTCGCTGGCGAGCGTCTTCACGAGCGACACCAGCCCCGCCTTCGCCGCCCCGTAGGCGGCATGGTGCACGGAGGCGGTCAGGCCGTGCAGCGATGAGATGAAGGTCATCGTCCCCGCCGTTCCCGTCTCGATCATGTGCCGGCCGATGTGCCGACTGAGCAGATGCGCGTGGCGGAGGCAGATCGAGAACTGCGCATCCCACGTCTGCGGATCCATGTCCAGCACCGCGGCCCATTCCGCCATGCCGACGATGTCGACGAAGCCGCTCAGCGGGCCGTCCAGGAGTCCGACGGCGTCATGCACGAGCCGGGCGACCTCGTCGTCCTGCGTGACGTCGCCGGACCAGGGGATCCCGTCGACCTCCGCGGCGACCTGCCTGGCTCGATCCGCGTCGATGTCCGCGCAGACGACGCGGGCTCCGCTCTGGGCGAGGGCATGGCTGGTCTCTCGTCCCATGCCCTGGCCGGCGCCCACGACGACGAGCGCGCGCCCGTCGAGTCGCAGTCGTCCCGGATAGGTGCGGGTGGGGGGATCTGTGCGCGTCATCGTGGCCTTCCTCCGATCAGGACCCGGGCGGCGTTGCCTCAGGTTGACGCAAGTGTAGCCACTGGCTACAGTGATTGCAGTCACCACGGCGGGTGACCGCGCGAGGCCTCATGGAGGAGGTCCCGCGAAGGACCGGACCGCATCGGACGCATCGCGGGTCGCACAGTTCCGCGAGTGCCCGCCGCCAGGGTTCAAGGAGGACGACTGTGACATCGATGGCCCTTTCCATGAAGCCGACCGGCTGGTTCCAGATCGGATGGTCGAGCGATTTCGAGGTCGGTGACGTCACACCCCTCCGGTACTTCGATCGCGATCTGGTGGCGTTTCGCACCGAGAGCGGGAAGCTCGCGGTGCTCAACGCGTACTGCGAGCATCTGGGCGCGAACATGGCGTACGGCGGCACGGTGTGCGGCGAGGACATCCAGTGTCCGTTCCACGGCTGGCGCTGGAGCATCGCGGGCAAGAACACCCTGATCCCGTATCAGGACTCGGTGAACCGGGCACGGCGGATCGGGGCCTGGCACACCGCCGAGCGGGACGGGATCGTGTACCTCTGGCACAACCACGACGGCGGTGCGCCCCTGTACGAGGTGCCGAGCGTCTTCGGTCTCTTTCCCGGCAGCGGCTCCGAGGACGACTACCACGTCCCCGACGAGGGCGCGCGGTTCCAGTCCGAGGCTCTGCCGATCCACCCCCAGTACGTCGCGGAGAACGGCGTCGACTTCGCGCACTTCAAGTACGTGCACCGTGCCGAGGAGATCCCGACCGTGGTGAGCCGTGAGTTCGGCGAGCACGACTTCCGTTCCGAGCTGGCGCTCGACTTCTCCGTCCGCACGGCGGACGGCGGGACCGAGACCGTCGAAGGCCGGACGTTCGCCGGTCTGCTGGGCCTCGGGCTCGGCTTCTCGTACGCCTACGGTGTCGGTGCCATCTGCAGCATCACCGCGGTCACCCCCGTGGACGACGAGACCTCGATCCTCCGCTTCACCGCCTGGGCCAGCAAGGAGGACGGCGAGAGCGAGGAGCGCGTCGCCAAGCGGCAGCGCAGCGCCATCGGGCAGTTGCGCGCCGACCTCGCGATCTGGGAGCACCAGCGGTACACCGAGCCTCCCGGGCTGGCGACGGCCGAGGCGGCCGGCTTCCGGGACATCCGCCAGTGGGCGCGTCGCTTCTACCCCGCCGGCCACAAGGGCAGCGGCGCCGAGGAGCAGCGCGCGGGGACCGACGAGCTCGTGGCGGAGAACGCCTGATGCGCGGGAAACTGGGGGAGGATCTCGAACGCTGGCGTGCCGAGATCCGGGCGTTCCTCGACGCGGAGCTGCCCAAGGAGCACGCCTTCAACCCGGAGTTCGACGATGCTCCGGAGCAATGGGCCATCGCACTGGAGTTCAGCAGGAAGGTCGCCGCGAAGGGATGGATCGGCCTCACCTGGCCGGTCGAGTACGGCGGCAAGGGACTCCCGCCCGTGGCGAACCAGATCCTGCTGGAGGAGCTGTACGCGGCGGACGCGCCCATGATCAACTCGGTCGGCATCTTCCTGGCCGCGGGCACCATCCTGGTCGGCGGCACGGAAGAACAGAAGAAGCGACTGCTGCCCGAGATCGCGAACATGCGCGTGCTCTGGGCGGAGGGGCTCACCGAGCCCGAGGCCGGGTCCGACCTCGGGTCGCTCCGGACGAAGGCCGTCCGTGACGGCGAGGAGTGGGTGATCACCGGCCAGAAGGCGTTCACCTCCTGGGGGCCGATGTCGGACGTGCTCTACGTCGCCGCGCGCACCTCCACCGATGAGGCGGCGCGCGACGCGATCAGCATCTTCGTCGTGGATCTCAAGAGCCCCGGAGTCACGCTCCACCCGATGCGCAACTACGGCGGCGGCGTGCAGTCCACGACCTACCTCGATCACGTCCGGGTGCCGGCCGACGCGCTGATCGGCGAGGAGGGCATGGGGTGGAGCTACATCATGCGCGCCTTCTACGCGTCGGGAACGGTGGAGCCGATCTACGCGATGCAGGAGGAACGGCTCCGCGCGCTCATCGCGCATTGCCGGAGCATCCCGGGCCTGCTCGACGACCCCCACGTGCGGGCCGATCTCACCGAGCTCGCCGATATCGTGCAGACCCAGCGCCTGATGGCGTACGAGATCATCGGGGACAACGCGGCGGGACGCCAGACGCCCTGGGGCGGGGGCGTGCAGCAGGTGATCGCCAAGGAGTCCGAACCGCTGTTCGCGCAGATCTACGATCGCGTGCTCGGACCCGCGAGTCAGCTCCGTCCCGGCGCGCCCGGAGCAGTGCTCGACGGGAGACCCGAGGCCTGGTACAGGCAGTCGTTCGCGAACCACGCCGGAGGGACCTCCCAACTCAAACGCATGGTGCTGGCCACGCGCGGACTCGGTCTGCCGCGATAGGAGGACAAGATGGATGTGGCATGGGGCGAGGACTACGACGTCCTCGCGGATATCGGCAGGGCCGCGTTCTCGCGGTACTCGCCGTTGGAGGATCGTGCGAGCACGTTGTCCTTCGAGGAGCAGGTGGCGCAGTTCGCCGACCTGGGCTGGTTGCAGCTGGGGGACCCGACGGGCGCGGATGAAGATCGTGCGCCGCTGGGCACGATCGCGGCGATCTTCACGGAGATGGGGCGCGCGCTGGTGGACGGGCCGCTCCTGGACCTGATGACGGCGCGCGACGCCTCGCTGGCAGCGGGCACGGCAGACGCCAGGGAACTGGCGGATCGCATCGGCGATGGCGCGACGATCGTCGTCCCGGTGTTCTCCTCCGCCGACTGGGGAGAGCACGTCTCCGTCCGGGACGGCGCGCTGAGCGGCACCGCGCTCGCCGTCGGCTTCGCGGACCGGGCGGATGCCTTTCTGGTCCACGCGCGAGGTGCGGAGAACGCGCTCGCACGGGTCCCGTCCGGGGACTCCGTCGAGGTCGAGGCGATGCCGAATCTGGGGGAGCGTCCGCTGTTCGCAGTGAGGTTCTCGAACACGCCGCTCGCGTCCGAGGACGTGCTGGCCCGGGGCGCGGGCGCGGATGCCGCCGTGGAGCTGGCCGACGCCCGCGCCGCGGTCCTCCGAGCGGCGCAGGTGGTCGGAGCCGGGCAGCGCCTGCTGGAGATCACCGTCCGCTATGCGCGGGAGCGGCATCAGTTCGGCGGTCCCATCGGACGGTTCCAGGCCGTGCAGTACCTCTGCACGGACATCGCCCTCGCCGTGCATCGGACCTCGGTGCACGTGCGCTCCACGGCCCGGGCCCTCGATGCCGGAGAGGACGTGCAGCCGCACCTGGGCCTTCTCCGCCGACAGGCCGCGCGCACGGCGCAGGTGATGGTGCACGGTGCCCACGAGGTGCACGCGGGCATCGGCTTCATGGTCGAGTCGTCCGTCCACCTGTTCACGAATGCCGCGAAGCGCTGGCAGTTCGACTTCGGATCGGATGCCCGCAACGAGGCCGACGTCGTGTCGGCGCTCGACCGACGGTGGGCGGAGTCGGCCGCGTGAGCTACATCGACTACCGCGTGGATGACGCCGTGGCCGTCATCAGCCTCGACCGGCCGGAGAAGCACAACGCCCAGGACGAGTCGATGCTGCGCGACCTCGACGCACGATGGCAGCAGGCCGCCGCCGACGACGCGGTGAAGGTGATCGTGATCCGGGCCAACGGCGACAACTTCTCGGCCGGGCACGATCTCCGCACTCCCGCGCCGGGATACTTCCGCGACGGCAAGACCGTGATGGAGAGCGCCTACGGATGGGAGAGCGAGCACTATCTCGGCTTCTCCCAGCGCTGGCGCGACATCCCCAAGCCGTCCATCGCCGCGGTGCAGGGCGCCTGCATCGCCGGTGCACTGAACGTGATCTGGCCGTGTGATCTCATCGTCGCGGCCGAGACGGCGTCCTTCAGCGACCCGGTCGTCAAGTTCGGCGTCGGCGGGGTGGAGTACCACGCGCATCTCTGGGAGCTCGGCGCTCGCCGCGCCAAGGAGATGCTGTTCACAGCGCGCACCTTCAGCGCGGCCGAGGCGTACGACGCCGGGATGGTCAACCGCGTCGTTCCCCTGGACGATCTGGACGCCCAGACGATGGCGCTCGCCCGCGAGATCTCGGAGATGGACGCGTGGGGGCTGGCCACGGCCAAACGCGCCATCAACCAGGGGCTCGACGTGATGGGGCAGCGCACCGCGATCCAGGCGGCCTTCGACATCCACTGGCACGGACACGCCAACGCGCTGCTGCGCACCGGATACCCCCTGCTCACCCCGGATCCGCTGCGATCCGCGCCGGACACCAAGGAGGACTCGTGAGGCCGACGGACACGCCCCGAGACGTCTCGACGGCCGATGCCGTCTCCCTCTGGCACCTGCTGAGTCTCCGGGCCGCTGCCACCGGAGCTGCGGTGGCGCTTCGCGACGAACACGGCCGCACGGAGACGTTCGCGGACGTGGCCGGCCGCGCCGAGCGGGTCGCCGCCGGACTGAGGGATCTCGGCATCGGACCAGGAGCCGTGGTGAGCTGGCAGCTCCCCACGAGGATCGACACGATCGTGCTGAGCCTGGCCCTGTCGAGGCTCGGCGTCGTGCAGAACCCGATCATCCCGCTGTACCGGGAGCGGGAGGTCACCGCGATGGTCGCGCAGTGCGGCACCGAGTGGCTGATCACGATCCCCGAGTTCCGCGGTTTCGACCACGCCGCCATGGCGCACGGCGTCCGCGCCGCCAGCGGTGACCGGGTCGAGGTGATCGTGCTCGGGGAGACCCTGCCCGACGGCGACCCCGCGTCGCTGCCGCCCGCGCCGGAAGGACGTGACGAGGTGCGGTGGATCTACACGACGTCGGGCACCACCTCGGCGCCCAAGGGAGTCTGCCACGCGGACGGCACGCTGATCGCCGGCGGGAGCGCGCTGGCTGCGGCGATCGAGGCGACGGCGAGCGACGTCGCGACGGTGCTGTTCCCGTACGCGCACATCGGCGGCCCGGACATGCTCGTGGCGTCGCTCGTGAGCGGCATGTCGCTCGTGCTCATGGAGGTCTATGAGCCGGCAGCCGCGGTCGCGCTGATGCGGGACGCCGGCGTGACGGTGACGGGCGGATCGACGCCGCACTACGCGCTGCTGCTCGAACAGCAGCGCAAGGCGCCCGGCACCGTGCTCGTGCCCACTCTGCGGATCCTGGCGGGCGGAGGCGCGCCGATGCCGGAGAGCCTGTTCCGCGACGTGCTCGCCGAGATGGGAGTGCCGGTGCTGCACGCATACGGGATGACCGAGTGCCCGATGATCACCTCCGCACGCGTGGGCGACAGCGTCGAACACCTCGCGACGACCTCCGGGCGTCCGGTGCAGGGGTGCGAGGTGGAGATCCGGTCGGAGGAGGGCGACGCCCTGGCGGCCGGGGAGGCCGGCCGGGTCTGGCTGCGCGGGGAGATGCGCTTTCTCCACTACCTCGTGGACGGTCAGCCGGTCGCGCCGTTCGACGCCGAGGGGTGGCTGTTCACCGGCGACGTGGGGCGTCTCGACCCGGACGGACATCTCGTCCTCGTCGGGCGCGAGAAGGACCTCATCATCCGGAAGGGGGAGACGATCAGCCCGGCGGAGATCGAGGACGTCCTGGCGGCTCACCCCGGCATCGCCGACGTGGCGGTGCTCGGCCTTCCGGACGAACGGACCGGGGAGCGGATCTGCGCGGTGCTCGTCGCGGCACCAGGAGGCGAGGCGCCGGATCTGGCCGCGGTGCGCGAGCACTGTCGCGCCTCGGGCATCTCACCGGCGAAGTTCCCCGAGCAGGTCGTCCTCGTGGACGAGATGCCCAAGACCCCGACCATGAAGATCCGCAAGCAGGTCCTCCGCGAGTCCGTGTCGGACGCGGCCCTCGCGGTCCCGACGGCCGGCTGACGCAGTCCCCGGCGGCCCAGGCCGCCCATCGAGCATTGGAAGCAGACATGCCTGAACGGAGCTTCGTCGAGCGCGCGGTCGCGCACGCCGACGTCAACGCCTTGCGGCTCTCCCTGTACCAGATCACCCGGGACCCCGAGATCGCCTCGATCGTGCCGCGTCGGGTGTACGGCGCCGTCGCCGACACGGTCTCGTTCGCGGTCGAGGACGAGGAGCTGATCCGGCGCAAGGCCGTCGAACTGCTGCTGACCGGCGCCCCCGCAGAGGAGGAGCTGCCCGAGCCGACGGCTTCTGAGATCGACGAGCTGATCCAGATGCTCGAAGGGCGCCGGCTCGAACCTCCCGAGCTGACGCTGCGGCGTCAGATCCCGAGCTTCGGCGACATGCCGTTCCAGGCGCGCTGGACGGCGGACCCCTCGGTCCCGGACGGGTACCACGTGGCGATCGTGGGCGCGGGCATCGCCGGGATCGCGATGGGGGTCCAGCTCGCCCAGCTCGGCATCCCGTTCACCGTCTACGAACGTCGGTCCGAGGTCGGCGGCGTCTGGAGCATCAACACCTATCCGGATGCCGGGGTGGACACACTCAGCGCCACGTACGAGTACGGGTTCGAGAAGAAGTACCCCTGGCCCGCGTACTTCGCCCGCCAGGCGGACGTCCGGGCGTACATCGAGCACGTGGCGCGGCGGCACGGGGTGTTCGATCGGATCTCGTTCGGCAGCGACGTCCGCGTCGCACGATTCGACGACCGGAGCCAGGACTGGACGCTGACGGTCTCCCGGGAAGGGCAGCCCGACCAGATCGTCCGCGCCGATGTCGTCGTCGCGGCGAGCGGCATCTTCGCGACGCCGCGCGATCTGCCGATCGAGGGCGCGGAGGGGTTCGCCGGTGATGTGGTGCACACCGCGCGGTGGCACGACGGAGTGGACTGCACCGGCAAGAGGGTGGCGGTCATCGGCAACGGGTCGACGGGGGTGCAGCTCCTGTCGAAGGTCGCCGAGACCGCCGAGTCGGTGACGGTGTACCAGCGCACCCCGCAGTGGATCTCGCCGCGCGCCAATTACGGGGTCCCGATCCCCGACGAGCTCCAGTGGCTCATCGGCGCTCTGCCGTTCTACTGGAACTGGAACAAGTACGTCGCCGCGATGGGCACGATCGAGCTGCGCAACGTCCTCACGACCGACGCGCGATGGATCGAGGGCGGGGGCGCGGTCAGCGAGCGCAATGACGACCTGCGCGCTCTCCTGACCCGCTACATCGAGCATCAGGTCGGTGGCCGGCGCGACCTGGTGGATCAGCTCGTGCCCGACTACGCGCCGATGACGCGGCGCCCCGTGGTCGACAACAACTGGTATGCGTCACTGACGCGACCGAACGTCGAGCTCGTGTCGACCGCGATCGATCGCATCGAGGAGACCGCGATCGTGACCGCGGACGGGACCGCGCGCGAGACGGAGGTGATCCTCGCGGCGGTGGGCTTCCAGACGGAGAAGTACGTCTGGCCGACCGCGTACTACGGCGAGGGCGGGGTGAGCCTGGAGGAGGTCTGGCGTCCGCAGGGAGCACAGGCCTACCTGGGCATGACGGTTCCGCGCTTCCCGAACCTGTTCCTGCTGTACGGGCCGAACTCGCAGCCGGTCGCCGGAGGAGCGGGGCTGCCCACCTGGTTCGAGATCTGGAGCCGGTACGTCGCACAGGGGATCGTCGCGATGCTCGAGGGCGGTCATGCTTCGATGGCGGTGCGCCAGGACGTCTTCGACAGATATAACGAGGAGCTGCACGCGGAGGCGCAGAAGCTCATCTACCTGTCCGAGCACAGCACGATGAAACGGAACTACTACGTGAACGAGTTCGGGCGGCTGCAGATGAACGCGCCCTGGACGGGCGAGCGGTTCTTCGAGATGTGCGAGGCGCTGCAGGTCTCCGACTACCACTTCACCGCGGCGTCGACAGCGTCGCCGCGGGAGCTCCTGACCGCACGCATCCACTGAAAGGCGGAAGACCATGAGAGCGATCGTCTTTGACGGTACGGAGAACACGCTCGTCGACGATGTCGAGCTCCGCGACCCGGGACACGGCGAGGTGATCGTCCGCGTCGTGGCGAGCGGGCTGTGCCAGAGCGACCTGAGCGTGATGCGCGGCAAGATCCCGTTCCCCTCGCCGGTGATCCTCGGCCACGAGGGCGCGGGCGTCGTGGAGGCGGTAGGGCCCGGGGTCACGGCGCCGCAGGTCGGGGATCACGTGGTGCTGGCCACGTTGGCGACGTGCGGGCGATGCCCGTCGTGCGCGGCGGGTCACCCGACGATGTGTCGTGAGTCGTTCGGCAAGACCGCCACGCCGTTCCGGCGCGGCGACACCGCCGTCCACAACTTCGCGACGCTGTCCACCTTCAGCGAACGGATCGTGGTCCAGGCGCAGCAGGCGATCTCGATCCCGAAGGACGTCCCTCTGGAGACGGCGTGCCTGATCGGCTGCGCGGTGCTCACCGGCGCGGGAGCCGTCTTCAACCGTGCGCGCGTGCGACCGGGCGACTCGGTGGCGGTGATCGGCGCGGGCGGGATCGGACTCAACGTGGTCCAGGCGGCCCGGGTCGCGGGTGCCGCCCGGATCATCGTCGTCGACACCAATCCGGGCAAGGCGGCCCAGGCGGAGCGCTTCGGGGCCACCGCGTTCGTCGACGCGACGGATGGCGACGCGGCGGCACGCGTCCGCGAGCTCTCCGGCGGAGGCGTCGGCCATGCGTTCGACTGCGTGGGCGGCGAGGCCGTGACCAGCCAGGCCATGGAGATGCTCGACTGGGGCGGTCAGCTGATCATGCTCGGAGTGGCCGGCCCGGAGACGCGGCTGTCGGTGCCGGCGAGCGCGTTGTACATGGATCGTTCGGTGCTCGGCTGCCGGTATGGCTCATCCCGGCCGGGAGCGGATGTCCCGATGTATCTCGAGCTCTATCGCCGGGGGCTCCTCCTGCTCGACGAGCTGGTGACGCGGACCTACGAGCTCGACGACTTCGAGATGCTCTTCGACGATGCTCGCGCGGGGGTGCTCGACCGCGGCGTGCTGCGGATGCCCGCCTGATCCCGTCAGGATCCGTCCGCGGGTCGCGTCGCGTAGACGAGGAGCTTCAGCATGTCAGCCACCTCACGTCGCAGGCCCTCGCGGCTGGCGGGGTCGTCGGCGCGGTCCGAGAGAGCGCTGAAGTAGGGCTCGTACATGTTCCAGACCGAGCCGATGAGCGCGATCAACGATGCCAGCACCTCCGCGTCGAAGCGTCCGGGCGTCGTCGGCCGGGCGGGGTCCTGCCACAGTGCTTCGATCTGCGTGCGGTAGCCGCGCGACCGGGCGCCCCCGAGCAGGCGCTCCGGCGGGGTGCCCTCGAACACGGCCCAGGTGAGCATCCGGCCGAACTGCCCCGCGTCGAGGTCCGCGCCGAAGGAGTTGTCGATGGCGGCGTAGATGTCCTGCTCCCCGGAGAGACGCTCACCGCCGTAGGCGACGAGGAGCTGCATCACCGCGACGAGGAGGTTCTCCTTCGTCTGGTAGTGACGGTGGATCAGTCCGTAGGGCACGTCGGCGGCGGTCGCGATCTCGCGGAGCGAGGTCTTCGCCGGTCCCTTCCGCGCGAACAGCTCGGCCGCCGCCAGGAGGATCGCCCGCTGGGCCTCGCTGGACTCGGCGCGGGCGGGCATCCAGCCGGCGACGTCGTCGGGAACCTCGTCGGCGTCCTCGGCCCCGGGCGCGGGAAGCGCCTCCGGCTCGAGAGAGCGCGCGAGGCGCAGCGCCTCGGCCTTCGTCGCCGGGCTGCGGAGGAGGTCTCCCGGGGGCGCGGCGTCCGGCCCGGGGGAGACGGACCATCGCGCGATCGCCTCCGCCGGGATCCCGCTGTCCACGGCGTCCAGGAGCTCGGCGACCTCGGGCCGGACGGCGCCGGTCTGCTCGTCGAACTGCCATGCCGGGAACAGGGTGACGCCGTGGCCCGGAGCAGCGAGGAGCTTCCGGTTGCGCACGCGGGCGTTGATGGCTTGGCGGCTGATGCCGAGGACCTCCGCGACCCGCGGAGTCGCCCACCACTGGGCCTCGTCCGCCGCCGATGCGGGAGCCGGGGGACGGTCGCGTCGTTGAGCCATAGCTATACCACCATACTTGCGTTCCGGGCCTCGGCGGAGGTGATTCGTTGACGGCGTGGCCTCTGGCCTCGAAGGACGATCCCGTCACGGCGACGCCGGTGGCGAGGCCTAGGATCGACGGATGACCACCCTCGCCCCGCTGACCGCGGCCGACCACGACGACTGGCTCGCGCTGTGGACCGGTTACCTCGACTTCTACGAGGCCACGATCGCGCCCGACGTCACCGCTCACACGTTCGAGCGGCTCGTGGCGGGGATCGACATGCACGCGACGATCGCGCGGGACGACGACGGTACCGCGGTGGGGCTCGTGCACTGGCTGGCGCACCCGGCGACCTGGACGCGCGGCCCCTACTGCTACCTCGAGGATCTGTTCGTCGTCCCGTCGGCGCGCGGGGCGGGGACCGGTCGCGCGCTCATCGGCCACGTCGCGACCTGGGCGCGCGAGAACGGGTGCGCGAAGGTGTACTGGCTGACGCAGTCCGGCAACACCGCCGCCCGCGCACTGTACGACCGGGTCGCGCGCGACACCGGCTTCGTGCAGTACGCGATCGCCTGAACGGCATCGGATCGGCGTCGCGCGCGCGGGTGTGCCAGGCTGGCCCCATGACCCTTCCGCACGATGACGTCGATCCGGGTGGCCTGCTCGAATACTCGGTGGTCTTCACCGACTGCTCCCTGAACCACATGTCCGCGCGCTTCGTCGGGGTGATGCAGGAGATCCTCGCCATCCTCCGTGCCGCCTACAGCGCCCACAGCGCGGCGGTGGTCCCGGGAGGCGGGACCTATGCGATGGAGGCCGTGGCCCGTCAGCTCGCGACAGGCCGCCGCTGTCTCGTCCTGCGCAACGGGCTGTTCTCGTACCGGTGGTCGCAGATCCTCGAGACCGGACGGATCTCGGACGACGTCACCGTTCTCGCGGCGCGCCCCGTGGACGGTGCGCCTCAGGCGGCCTGGCAGCCCGCGCCGCTGGAAGAGGTCGTGGAGGCGATCCGGACGCAGCGCCCCGAGGTCGTCTTCGCGCCGCACGTGGAGACCGCATCGGGCATGGTGCTCCCCGACGACTACGTCCGTGCCGTGGCGGATGCGGTGCATGGTGTCGGCGGAGTGCTCGTCCTGGACTGCATCGCATCGGGGGCGCTCTGGGTGGACATGGGCGACCTGGGCGTCGACGTCCTCCTCAGTGCGCCGCAGAAGGGGTGGAGCGGCTCGCCGGGTGCGGGATACGTGATGCTCAGCCCCGCCGGGCACGCGGCGGTCGGCGCGGGGACGGCGTCGAGTTTCGCGATCGATCTCGGCCGATGGCTGTGGATCGCCGAGGAGTATCGGGAAGGACGCGCGCCGTACCACGCCACGATGCCGACCGACACGTTGGCTCATGATGCGCGTCTGATGGCGCAGACCCGGGAACGGGGGTTCGCGGCGCTGCGGGGCGCCCAGGTCGAGCTCGGACGACGGGTCCGTGCGCTCCTCGCCGAACGGGGCCTGCCCTCCGTCGCCGCGCCCGAGTTCGCGGCCGCCAGCGTCGTCGTCGTGCACACGGACGACCCCGCGCTGCAGAGCGGCGCCCGCTTCCGCGAGGCCGGTGTGCAGATCGCTGCCGGCGTCCCGTTGCACTGCGGCGAACCGGACACCTATTCGACGTTCCGCATCGGCCTGTTCGGACTGGACAAGCTCGACGACGTGGATGGGGCGGTCGCACGTCTCGCGGCGGCTCTGGACCGCGTCGGTCTCTGACTCCGACCGTCACCGGTGGCGGTCAGCGCGTGAACCGCTCCGGGCGCAGGTCGAGTCGGCGAAGGAGCTGCGCATTGAGCGCGACGACCACGGTGGAGACCGACATCAGGACGGCGCCCACCGACATCGGCAGGAGGAATCCGATCGGGGCGAGCACGCCGGCCGCGAGCGGGACGGCGGCGAGGTTGTACCCCGCGGCCCACCACAGGTTCTGCGTCATCTTCCGGTAGGCGGCCCGCGACAGCTCGATCGTGGCGACGACCGACCGCGGATCGTCGCTGGCGAGGATGACCCCGGCGGAGCCGATGGCGACATCGGTCCCCGCGCCGATCGCGATGCCGACGTCGGCCCTGGCAAGGGCGGGGGCATCGTTCACTCCGTCCCCGACCATCGCGACGGCGCGGCCCTCGGCCTGCAGCTCGGCGACGCGCGCCGACTTGTCCTCGGGGCGCACCCCCGCGAAATAGCGGGAGATGCCGAGCTCGCGGGCCACGGACGCCGCGACGGCTTCGGCGTCGCCCGTGATCATCACCACCTCGATGCCGCGAGCGGTGAGGGCCCGGACGGCGTCACGGGACTCGGCGCGGATCGCATCCGCGAGGCGGAGGGCACCGGCGACCCGCCCGTCGACGAGGACGTGCAGGATGATCGCGCCTTCGGCACGCCATGCCTCGGACGCCGGAAGTTCGTCGGCTCCGGCCTGCGCGAGGAGCGCCGGTCCGCCGACCTCGACGGTTCGGTCGCCCACCCGGGCGCGGACGCCGAGGGCGGGCTCGGAGCGGAACTCAGACGCGGTGGCCCGGGAGAGCTCCCGGCTCTCCGCGGCGGTCACGATCGCGCGGGCGAGGGGATGCTCGGAGTCGGATTCGGCGGACGCCGCCAGAGCCAGGACCTCGTCCTGGTCGTAGCCGTCCGCCGGGACGACCGCCGTCACGGCGGGCGCGCCCTCGGTGAGCGTTCCGGTCTTGTCGAACAACACCGCGTCGACGGTGCGCATCCGCTCGAGCGCCATGCGGTCCTTGACGAGGATGCCTCCCCGCGCCGCGCGCTCCGTCGCGATCGAGACGACCAGCGGGATCGCAAGGCCGAGCGCGTGCGGGCAGGCGATCACGAGGACCGTGATGGCGCGTACGACCGCGGCGTCCGGGAGCCCGACGGCCGTCCAGACGACGGCGGTCACGACCCCGGCGATGAGCGCGAACCAGAACAGCCACCCGGCGGCGCGATCCGCCAGACGCTGGGCGTGGGAGCTGGAGCTCTGTGCGTCCGCCACCAGGCGGCCGATGCCCGCGAGGGCGGTGTCGTCGCCCACCGCGGTCACCCGTGCGCGGATCCCCGAATCGGTGGCGATGGTGCCGGCCACGACCGTGTCGCCGACGGTGCGCTGCACGGGGCGGGACTCCCCGGTGATCATCGACTCGTCCACGCTCGCCGACCCCTGCTCGATCACGGCGTCGGCCGGGACCCGTCCGCCCGGACGCACGAGGACGACGTCGCCCACCTGCAGCTGTGCGGGGGAGACGGACTCGGTCTCGTCCCCGACGACGCGCTCGGCCTCGTCGGGAAGCAGGGCGGCGAGCGAGTCCAGCGCGGAGGTGGTCTGCGCCAGGGAGCGCATCTCGATCCAGTGCCCGAGCAGCATGATCACCACCAGGAGCGCGAGCTCCCACCAGAAGTCGAGCTCGTGGTGGAGGAGCCCGAGCGTCGCTCCCCAGGAGGCGAGGAAGGCGACCGTGATGGCGAGGGCGATCAGCAGCATCATGCCCGGTCGGCGTCCGCGGAGCTCGTCGACGGCGCCGGTGAGGAACGGCCGACCGCCCCAGAGGAAGACGACGGTGCCCAGCACGGGCGGGATCGCGCGGATCACCGGGTCGTCGGGGACGACGTAGCCCACCAGCATCGCGAACATGGGGGAGAACGCGACCACCGGGACGGCGAGGACGAGCATGATCCAGAACAGCCGTCGGAACTGGCCGACGTGATCGCCGTGGCCGGCATGTCCGCCGTGGCCCTCGTGACCGCCGTGGTCGGTCGGGGCCCCGTGGCCGGCGTGCCCGGCGTGGTCTCCGTGAGCGGCGCCGTCACGGGCGTGATGCGCTGCAGGTGCCGAAGGACTCCGGTGGGCTCCGTGGGCTCCGTGGGCTGCGTGCGCGTGGCCCGCGTGGTCCGTGCGCTGCGGCGCGCCCGAATCGGAGGGTCGTGGGGCGGCGTGTCGATGTGTCTCGTGCGCTTCGTCGTCCATATCCCCGCCAACGCTATACCCCATTGGGGTATTCCGAAAGGGGGTCGAACGGCGGCGCTATGGTGGTGGACGAGGAGGGCGTATGCGGCGGATACGGGAGGACCAGCGCTGTCCGTGCGGGACGGGCGACGTCTACGGATCATGCTGCGGCCCGATCCTCGCCGGACGCCCCGCCCCGACCGCGGAGCGTCTGATGAGATCGCGGTTCACCGCCTTCGCGGTCGGCGACGAGGAGCACCTGCTCCGCACCTGGCATCCGGATTCCCGACCCGCCCGCGTGGATCTCGACGCCGACATGGACTGGCTCTCCCTGGACGTCCAAGCGACGGAGAGCGGCGGTCCGTTCGACCGCGAGGGGACCGTGCAGTTCGTCGCGCGTTACCGCGATGCGGACGGGCGTGGCGCACTGCGCGAGCGGAGCCGCTTCGTCCGGGAGCCGAGCGGATGGCTCTATGTCGACGGCACGACGGCCTGACCCCGCACGCCGCGGTTCCTGGCGTAGGTTTGAGACGTGAAAGCCAACCCCGCGCACCAGATTGTGCTCCTGGACATCGCCGACCTCGACCGACGGATCGCCCGCGCCGAGCACGCGCGGACCCATCCGCCGCAGGGGGAGCGGATCAACGAGCTCGCCGCGCTCCGTCAGGAGCAGCTGCGCGAGCTCACGGTCCTGACGGGGCGGCGCGACGACGTGCAGGCAGAGCTCACACGGGTGGAGTCGGACGTCGCGCTGGTCGAGCAGCGCCGCGACCGCGACGCGCAGCGTCTTGCCGCCACGGCGAACCCCAAGGACGCCGTCGCGCTGGAGCAGGAGCTCGCGAGCCTCGCACGCCGCCAGAGCGACCTGGAGGACATGCAGCTCGACGTGATGGGGCGCCTGGAGGAGGCGGAAGCGGCGCGAGCCGCGCAGCAGGCTCTCATCGACGCCACCGTCGAGGAGGGGACGCGCTTGACGGCCGAGGCCAAGGCGCAGGTGGCCGCCGCCACGACGGAGGGTGAGCAGCTCGCGCGGGACCGTGCCGCGCTCACCGATTCGGTCCCGCCGTCGCTCCTCAGCGAGTACGAGCGCCGCGCGCAGCGCACGGCCGGAGCCGCGCTGCTGCGTCGTCAGACGTGCGAGGGGTGCCGCATGGTGCTCTCCGGGACCGACCTCAACGTGATCCGCCAGGCGGACCCGGAGGAGGTCGTGTCCTGCCCGGAGTGCGGCTGCATCCTCGTCCGCACGGAGGAGTCGGGTCTGCAGGCGACCCCCGCCGCGGACTGACGACCGGCGCTGATCGCGCGCTCGGCGCTCAGAGCTCCTCGTGCGTGCGCGGGTCGGCGCCGAAGAGGCGTCCGTCCGCGCGCCCCAGTGCCGTCACCGCGTCGACGTCGTCGGCGGACAGGCGCAGATCGGCGGCGGCGAGGTTCGCGGACTGGTGGGCCGGATCCGCGGCCTTCGGGATCGCGACCGACCCTCGTGTCGCGTGCCATGCCAGGACGACCTGCGCGGGGGAGAGCCCGCGCTCCTCCGCGATCCTCGTGACGACCGGCTCGGAGAACAGGTCGCCGGCGCGCCCCAGCGGGCTCCACGCCTCGGTGATGATGCCCTGCTCCCGGTGGTACGCCAGCGCGTCCGTCTGCGGGAAGTACGGGTGCAGTTCGATCTGGTTGACGACCGGGCGGACCCCGGTCGCGTCCTCGATGCGTTCGAGGTGCTCCGGCAGGAAGTTGGAGACGCCGATCTGGCGTACCAGGCCCCGGTCCCGGGCCTCGATCAGCGACTCCCACGCCTCGACGTACTTGTCCACGCGGGGGTTCGGCCAGTGGATGAGGAGGAGGTCGATGGCGTCGACACCGAGCCGGAACCGGCTCTCCTCGATCGAGACGAGGGCCTTGCTCCGCTCGTGGTGACGCCCCGCGAGCTTCGTGGTGACGATGAGCTCTCCGCGGTCCACGGCCGCGCCCGAGACGCCCCAGCCGACCGCGCCCTCGTTCTCGTAGTTGAACGCCGAGTCGATCAGCCGGTAGCCGGTCTCGATCCCGGCGCGGACGGCGTCGGCGCCGGCCTCGCCGCGGAACGCGTAGGTGCCCAGGCCTTGAACGGGCAGGCGGAACCCGTTGTGGGCGGTGAAGGGATCGATGTCGGTCATGACGGTCCTCTCGACGGCGGATCGGTCGGTTCCACGCTAACGCGCTCGGACGCGCGTGGGGAGTGCGCGGAGACGGGACGCAACAATCGGGGGCGGCGCGGGCGGTCGATGTCGGCGGCAGGGCCTAGGTTCGAAACGTGGCAACCTCGGCTGCCCCGGCTGCATCCGGGCCCACGTCGATCGTGCTCGGGCGCGCACCGGGTCGCGGTGCGTGGCGCGCGTTGCTGCTGGACGCGGACGGCGAGGTCTTCGCCACGGAGGAGATCGGGGACGACGGGCTCGTGGCCTGGGTCGGTGCCCACGAGCGCCGGTCCGCCCCGAGGTGGGTCGTGCGCAGCGTCCGTGACGTCTATCCCCGCCTGCTCTCCGGCGGAGTCCGGCTGCGCCGCGCCCAGGATCTCCTGCTGTGCCATGCGATCCTCCGGGACACCACGATGCTGCCCCACCCTGTCGCCGCATCCCCGGCCTGGCGGCGCGGCGATCCTCCCGCGTCGGAGGGGCGCCCCGCCCTGTTCTCCCTGGGCGACGACGGGGCCGGCGCCGAGGAGGAGGCCGAGTCCGTGCTCGCCGAGCTCCGCCGGCAGCGCGCCGCCCTCGGCACCGCTCCCGACGCGCGCCTGGAGCTGCTGTGCCTCGCGGAGTCCGCCGGGGCGCTCGTCGCCGAAGAGATGACGGCGGCGGGACTGCCGTGGGACGAGGCCGTCCATGACCGGATCCTCACCGACGCCCTCGGTCGCCGTCCGCCACGGGGGAGCCGCCCGGAACGGATGGCAGCGCTGGTCCGGGAGATCGGGCAGCTCCTCGAAGACCCGCAGCTGAACCCGGACAGCCCGCCGCGGCTGCTGCGCGCGCTCCGCCGCGCCGGCGTCATGGTCGACTCGACCTCCCGATGGGAGCTCGCCGAGGTGGACCACCCGGTGATCCCTCCTCTGCTCGCGTACAAGCGCATGGCTCGTCTGTTCACGGCGAACGGGTGGAGCTGGCTCGCCGAATGGGTGCACGAGGGGCGGTTCCGTCCGGTGTACATCACCGGCGGCGTCGTCACCGGCCGCTGGGCCTCGGCCGGGGGCGGGGCGCTGCAGATCCCGCGGAGCCTGCGCCCGGCCGTGCGTGCGGATCCGGGGTGGCTGCTCGTGTGCGCGGACGTCGCCCAGCTGGAGCCGCGCGTGCTCGCCGCCATGTCACGTGATCGGGCGATGGCCGCCGCGGCTCAGGGCGCCGACCTCTACGCGGGCATCGTGCGCTCCGGGGTGGTGGCCACCCGCGAGGAGGCGAAGTACGCCGTGCTGGGGGCGATGTACGGGGCCACCACGGGAGACAGCGGTCGACTCGCGCCGCGGCTGCGCGGCGTCTTCCCCCGCGCCATGGCGCTCGTGGACGCGGCGGCCCGCGAGGGGGAGGAGGGCGGCGTCGTCTCGACGCTGCTCGGTCGTGGCTCGCCGCGGCCGGACGCGTCCTGGAGCACGACACAGTCGCGCGCCAGCGACCCGGACGCCGGCGCGGCGGACGAGCGGCGTGCCCGCAGCCGTGCGCGGGACCGGGGGCGCTTCACGCGCAACTTCGTCGTGCAGGGGACGGCGGCGGAGTGGTCGCTGCTGTGGCTGGCCGAGATCCGGCACCGCCTGGCCTCGCTGACGCCCGCAGGACGGCCCGCGCCGAGGTCGGGGCCGGTCTTCTCCCGGCAGGCGCACCTGGCGTTCTTCCTCCACGACGAGGTGATCGTGCACTGTCCCGAGGAGCAGGCCGAGACGGTGGCCGACGTGGTGCGCGCGTCGGCGGACGCGGCGACGCGGCGGCTGTTCCCCGGCTTCCCGGTCGAGATCCCGCTGGACCTGCGCATCTCCGAGGACGCGGGCAAAGGAGCGGCACCGGTCGCGCCGGTAGACTGATCGGGAACGGGTCGGCCGGACGGTCGCGTGGCGGGAGACCGCACCGAGGAACGTCCGGGCTCCACAGGGCAGGGCGGTGGGTAACACCCACCCGGAGCAATCCGCGAGACAGTGCCACAGAGAGCAGACCGCCTCTCCCGCGTGCGGGCGGAGGTAAGGGTGAAAGGGTGGTGTAAGAGACCACCGGGAATCGTGGCGACACGATCCGCCAGGTAAACCTCGCCCGGAGCAAGGCCAGACAGAGGATGCTGACGCGGCTCGCCGAGTCCTCGGGTAGGCCGCTGGAGCGGCACGGCAACGTGTCGCCGAGAGAGATGACCGTCGAAGGGACCACCCGAGAGGGCTCCCGGAACAGAACCCGGCGTACAGGCCGGCCCGTTCACCACCCCGCCGGCGCCGCGAGCGCGCGTTTGCCAGCGCATGGCCGCCGGAACAGAATGATTGAATGACGATTCAAGGCTCCGTGCCGGTCGACGAACGGGTGTTCCGACGCAATCCGCTCCGGGCGATCATCGGCGTCCTGCTGGGATCCGCTCTGCTCTCCACGGCGCTGCTGTTCATCGTGCCGAGTCATCTTCCCCGTCAGATGTCGACCGGCGGCCGAGGGATGGTCGTCCTCGCCCTCTGCGTGGCGGGGGCGCTCATCATCGCGGTCTGCGTGTTCGTGTTCGCGAACGTGCGGATCGTCGTTCGCCCCGACATCGTCATGATCCTCCGCCCCGGGAAGAACCGGCTCTACCTGCGGAAGGACACGGAGTTCGCCTCGAAGGTGACCGAGCACTACACGAACGGGCTGAGATCGGGGACGACCCGTGCCCTGACCGTGCACTCGGACGCCGGGACGGAGACCGTCTCCCTGCCCGGATACACGCGGGCACAGTTCAACGAGCTGATGGCCCTGCTCGCACCGGTGGCGCCGCCGGATCCCGCGGACGCGGTGGAGGCCGCGAGGAGAGGCGCCTCGCTGCCCACGCACTTCCGCACGGATGCCGGACGCGTGCGCCGGTCCGCCCGGGCCCTCGGGCTCGTCGGCGTCGGGCTCCTCGTGCTCGCACTCGCGACCGTCGCCGTGGTCTTCGGGACCGGCGGGCTGGAGTTCAACGACTACTCGGCGCTGATCCTGATCGTGCCGTTCGCTGTCCTCGGCGCCGTCGGGGTCCTCATCGGATCCGTGCAGCAGATCAGGAAGGCGCGGTCCGTGCCGGCGCAGCTGAGCGCGAACCACCTCGGTCTGCGGATCGACGACGTCGACTACCCGTACGCGCAGCTCACCCGCATCCAGCTCACACCGCCGTCGTACAGTCGACACCGGTTGGTGCTGGAGCCGGTGGCCGGGAGGAGGGCGTCGTACCTGCTCAGCGGCTCGGGCGTCACCATGACACCCGGGATCGCGGAGCTGTTCGAAGTGCTCCGGGTCGAGACCGCTCGGCATCCCGGGCTGCTGCGGCTGGACCTGGAGTAGCGCGCAGGGCCCGGGAGACCCGGGAGGTCAGTCAGTCGGCGGCGAGCGAGGCGGCGCCGATGATGCCCGCGGAGTTGCGGTGGACGGCCGCCACGATGGGCGTGTTCAGATCGAGCAGCGGCAGGAACTTCTCCGGGTGCTTGGAGACGCCGCCCCCGACGACGAAGAGATCGGGGCTGAAGAGGAACTCCACGTGCGCGAAGAAGACCTGGAGGCGTGCCGACCACTCCTCCCAGGACAGCTGCTCGCGCTCCATCGCGGAGTACGCGGTCCACTTCTCGATCGAGGCGTCCTCCACGCTCGTGCCGTCGTACAGCAGATGCCCGAGCTCCGTGTTCGGAACCAGCACGCCGTTGTAGAGGAACGCGGAGCCGATGCCGGTGCCGAGGGTGGCGACGATCGTGAGACCGCGTGCGTCACGGGCGGCGCCGTGGCGGGCCTCGGCGACGCCGGCCGCGTCGGCGTCGTTGACGAAGTGGATCTCGCGGCCGAGCCCCTTCTCGAAGAAGGCCTCGGCCTCGAAGCCGATCCAATCCGGCGACACATTGGCCGCCGAGAGCGTCTTGCCGTACTTCACGATCGCCGGGAAGGCCACCCCCAGCGGGAGGGTGGACTCGGCCACGCCGAGGGTGTCCAGGACCTCCTTGACCGCGGTGAGCACGTCATCGGGGGAGGCGCCCTTCGGGGTGGGGACGCGTACGCGGTCCGAGGAGAGGGTGCCGTGTTCGAGATCGACGATGCCCGCCTTGATCCCGGTTCCGCCGATGTCCACGCCGATCGCTTGTGCCATGCGTCACAGCCTAGCGATGAGCGCGGACGACAGTAGGATCGTGACAGCCGCTGACGAAGGGGAACCCTGTGGAAGACGCCGACAAGAAGTACTGGTACAACATCCGCACCGGTGACGTCGAGTTCGGGATGATCTCGCCCGCCGTCGACCGGGTCGGCCCGTTCGACACCGAGGCGGAGGCCCGACGCGCGCCCGAGAAGCTCGAGGAGAACGCCCGGGTCTGGGCGGAGGAGGACGCGGCGGACGACTCCTGGGGCGGCTCCGGCCCCGACGACGCCAAGGCCTGATCCGTGGACAAGCAGCGCGACTTCGTCCTGCGCACGATCGAGGAGCGCGGCGTCAAGTTCGTCCGCCTGTGGTTCACGGATGTGATCGGGACGCTCAAGTCCGTGGCGATCGCGCCGGCGGAGGTCGAGGGCGCGTTCGCGGAGGGCATCGGGTTCGACGGGTCCGCCATCGAGGGACTGACGCGCAGCTTCGAGTCCGACCTGCTCGCGCAGCCCGACCCCACAACCTTCCAGATCCTGCCCTGGCGGGGTGAGATCGACCCCACGGCGCGGATGTTCTGCGACCTCACGACGCCGGACGGGCGTCCGGCGGTGGCGGATC
The DNA here is from genome assembly GCF_021172025.1 of Microbacterium resistens. Classification (NCBI taxonomy): domain Bacteria; kingdom Bacillati; phylum Actinomycetota; class Actinomycetes; order Micrococcales; family Microbacteriaceae; genus Microbacterium; species Microbacterium resistens. The sequence continues at coordinate 1,023,354 of NZ_CP082781.1, read as the reverse complement.
CGCGTCACGTGCTGAAGCGCACGCTCGCCAAAGCCGCCGACGCCGGGTTCACGTTCTACACGCATCCGGAGATCGAGTTCTACCTGCTGAAGTCGAAGGAGGCGGGGCCCGACGGCCCCGTCCCGGTGGACTCGGCAGGCTACTTCGACAACGTGCCCGGCGGCACGGCGCACGACTTCCGCCGCAGCGCGGTGCGGATGCTCGAGGATCTCGGGATCTCCGTCGAGTTCAGCCATCACGAGGGCGGGCCGGGGCAGAACGAGATCGACCTGCGCTATGCCGACGCACTGACCACGGCCGACAACATCATGACCTTCCGCACCGTGATCAAGGAGGTGGCGATCGAGCAGGGCGTCTACGCGACGTTCATGCCGAAGCCGCTCAGCGATCAGCCGGGAAGCGGCATGCACACGCACATGTCCTTGTTCGAGGGGGACGTCAACGCCTTCTACGAAGAGGGCGCCAAGTACCAGCTCTCGCGCACCGGGCGTCAGTTCATCGCCGGACTGCTGCGCCACGCGAACGAGATCGCGGCGGTGACGAACCAGTTCGTCAACTCGTACAAGCGCCTGTGGGGCGGCGACGAGGCGCCGAGCTTCATCACGTGGGGCCACGCGAACCGCTCCGCGCTCGTGCGCGTCCCGATGTACAAGCCGAACAAGGGGCAGTCCTCGCGCGTGGAGTACCGGGCGCTGGACTCCGCGGCGAACCCCTACCTCGCTTATGCGCTCATGCTGGCCGCGGGGCTGAAGGGGATCGAGGAGGGCTACGAGCTCCCGCCCGAGGCCGAGGACAACGTCTGGTCGCTGAGCGAGGCGGAGCGGCGGGCCCTCGGCTACGCGCCGCTGCCGTCGAGCCTGGATCACGCGCTGGAGTACATGGAGGACTCGGAGCTCGTCGCGGAGACCCTGGGAGAGCAGGTGTTCACCTACGTCCTGCTGAACAAGCGCAAGGAGTGGGAGGCGTACCGGGGTCAGGTGACGCCGTTCGAGCTCAAGAGCAACCTCGAGCTGCTCTGATCCCCGCATGCCCCGCCCGGATGCCTCCGTCTCGCTGTCGGCGCTCGCCCGGCTGGGGTTCGACGATCTGTCCGCGGCCGCTGCGGCGCTGAGTGATCTGTCGGCGACGACCGGCGTGGACCGGATCACCCTCCTCGACGGGTTCTCCGCGGCCGATCCCGACGAGGCCGTCGCCGGGCTCCTGCGGGTGGCCCGTCGCGATCCGGAGGGCGTCGCGCGCCTGCTGCGGGACCCGCACGCGCGGCCCGGGGTCTGGCGGCTCTTCGGCGCATCCACGGGGCTCGCCCGGTTCTTCGAGCGTCGTCCCGCCGAGCTCGACGTCCTCGCGTCCCCGCCGGTCGCCGTGCCGACGGCGGATGCGCTGCGGTCCCGGTTCCTCGCCGCGGTCGGCGCCGAGGACGGGGTCGCGCGAAGCGGCGACGCCGCCGCGCGGATCGCGCTGCGGGTGGCCTACCGGCGAGCGCTCGCGGAGATCGCCTCCGTCGACCTCGCGTCGACGGATCCCGTCGCGTTCATACCGGTCGTGGCGCGGGCGTTGGCGGACGCAGCGGACGCAGCGCTGGAGGCCGGTCTGGCGATCGCTCGGGCCGCCGTCGTCGCCGAGTCCGCGTCGGCACGGGTGCGCGTGACGTCCGAGGAGGTCGCGGCGACGAGGCTCGCGGTGATCGCGATGGGGAAGACCGGTGCGCAGGAGCTGAACTACATCAGCGACGTGGATGTCATCTTCGTCGCGGGGACCGCCGACGAGGACGCCGTCCCCGAGGCGCGGGCCATCGATGTCGCGACGCGCCTGGCCCGCGAGATGACGGGCGCGGTCTCGGGGATCGGGGCCGAGCCCCCGCTCTGGGAACTGGACGCGGCGCTGCGGCCGGAGGGCAAGCAGGGCGCTCTCGTCCGCTCCCTCGGCTCGCACCTCGCGTACTACGACCGCTGGGCGAAGAGCTGGGAGTTCCAGGCGCTGCTGAAGGCGCGGCCGGCGGCAGGCGACCCGCAGCTCGGCCGGGAGTACCTCGCGGCCGTGCAGCCCAAGATCTGGTCGAGCGCCGCGCGTGAGGACTTCGTCGGCAGCGTGCAGCGCATGCGCGAGCGCGTGACCGAGCACATCGCTGCGGACGATGTGCCGTACCAGATCAAGCTCGGCCCCGGGGGCCTGCGGGACATCGAGTTCACGGTCCAGCTCCTGCAGCTCGTGCACGGGCTCACGGACCCGTCGCTGCGCACGCGCGGCACCCTCGAATCTCTCGACGCCCTCGTCGCGGGCGGATACATCGGCAGGGCGGAGGCGGCCACGTTCGGCCAGGACTACCGCACGCTGCGGCTCCTGGAGCACCGGCTGCAGCTGCGCGACCTGCAGCGGACGCATCTCATGCCGCGCACGCCGGCGGGGCTCCGCGTCCTCGCGCGCGCGACCGGGGTCGCGGACACCGCGGAAGGGGTATGGGCGCGCTGGGAGGACGTGCGCCGGGAAGTGCGCGACCTGCATACCCGGCTCTTCTACCGGCCGCTGCTGAGCGCCGTGGCCGGGCTCCCGGCGGAGGAGCGGTCGCTGTCGACCGAGCAGGCCCACGACCGACTGGCGGCGATCGGCTTCCGGGACCCCGCGGGGGCGCTGCGGCACATCGGCGCCCTCACGACGGGGATCAGCCGCAAGGCGACCATCCAGCGTCACCTCATGCCGGTCATGGTGCGCTGGTTCGCCGACGGGAGCGATCCCGACTACGGCCTGATCGCGTTCCGGCGGATCAGCGAGCGGCTCGGGGACACACCCTGGTTCCTGCGCATGCTGCGCGACTCATCGGGCGCCGCCGAGAGCCTCACCCGCCTGCTGTCGTCCTCACGATACGTCGGCGAGCTGATGGAGTGGATCCCCGAGTCGGTCGCGTGGCTCGACAGCACCGAGCTCCTGCGGCCGCGCAGCGCGGCGGCGCTGGACGAGGAGGCGCGGGCCATCCAGACGCGGCATGAGTCCATCACGCCGGCGCTGCGCGCCGTTCGCTCGCTCCGGCGCCGGGAACTGCTGCGCACGGCGATGGGCGCGGTGCTGGACGTCCTTCGCATCGACGAGGTGGCGGCCGCCCTCACCGCCATCACGGAGGCGACGATCCAGGCGGCGCTGCGCGCGGTGCGGCGCGAGGTCGTCTCCCCGGAGGACGACGCGCTCGACTTCTCGGTGATCGCCATGGGGCGTTTCGGCGGTGCGGAGCTGGGATTCGGCTCGGACGCGGACGTGCTGTACGTCTACGACGCGAACGGGATCGACCCCGAGCGTGCGCAGCGGTACGCGGTGAAGATCGTCGCCGGGCTCCGCGAGCACCTGGCGGACCAACGGGTCCCTCTCGACCTCGATGCGGACCTCCGCCCCGAAGGACGAAACGGCCCTGTGGCCCGGTCGTTCGACGCGTACGCGCAGTACTACCGGCGCTGGTCGCTCTCGTGGGAGTCGCAGGCGCTGCTGCGGGCGCGCGGGATCGCGGGGAGCGCCAAACTCATCCGCCGCTTCGAGGAGCTGGCGGACACGGTCCGCTACCCCGCGCAGCTCGATCTCGCGTCGCTCCGCGAGATCAAGCGGATCAAAGCACGGGTCGAGGGCGAGCGCCTGCCGCAGGGGGTGGACCCGCGTCGTCACCTCAAGCTCGGGCCGGGCACGCTCAGCGATGTCGAGTGGCTCGTGCAGATCGTTCAGCTTCAACACGCGCACGAGGTCCCGGGCCTGCGCACCACGTCCACGATGCAGGCTCTGGAGGCCGCCGTGGAGACGGGCCTCGTCCCGCGCGAAGCGGGGGAGCGGCTGCGTGAGGCGTGGCTGCTGTCGAGCCGTCTGCGCTCGGCGATGACGCTCCTGACCGGTCAGACCCGCGACGTCCTCCCCGTCGATGTCCGGGAGCTCGACGGCGTGGGGCGCATCCTCGGCTATCCCGAGCGCTCGGCGGGCCCGGTGGAGGAGGAGTACCTCGCGGTGACCCGCCGGGCGCGGCGCGTCTTCGAGCAGCTCTTCTACGGCTGATCCAGCGCCTGACTCAACGTAAAGCGCGCTCCAGGTCGGCGAGGAGATCCGACGGGTCCTCCAGCCCGACCGACAGCCGGACGACCTCCACGGGGACCGCGGCGTCGGTGCCGCGCACAGAGGCGTGCGTCATCGCATCGGGGTAGTTGACGAGCGATTCCACGCCGCCCAGCGACTCGGCCAGCTGGAACACACGGGTGGACTCCGCGAAGCGCCGGGCAGCCGCTCCGGACCCCAGCGCCACGGAGACGATCCCGCCGAAGCCGCTCATCTGACGCGCCGCCAGGTCGTGTCCGGGATGCGACGGCAGGCCCGGGTAGTAGACGCGTGCGATGCCGGGGTGGGCGTCCAGGAACTCGGCCACGGTCCGAGCGTTCTCGCCGTGCTGACGCATCCGCACCGGCAGCGTCTTGATCCCGCGCGTCGTCAGCCAGGCGTCGAACGGGCCGGACACGGCGCCCACGGCATACTGCAGGAAGCCGATCTCCGCGGCGAGTTCCTCATCGCGCAGCACAACGGCTCCGCCCACGACATCGGAATGTCCTCCGAGGTACTTGGTCGTGGAGTGGACGACCACGTCGGCGCCGAGGGTCAGCGGACGCTGGAGGGCCGGGGTCGCGAACGTGTTGTCGACCACGACCACCGATCCGGCGGCGTGGCCGATCTCCGCGAGGGCCGCGATGTCCGAGATCCGCAGCAGCGGGTTCGATGGCGTCTCCACCCAGAGCACGCGCGGGGGCCGGGCGGCGACCGCGTCGCGCACGGCGTCGAGCGAGCTCATGTCGACGACCTGCACGGTCACGCCCCAGGCGCCGAGGACCCGCGACAGAAGCCGGAAGGTTCCGCCGTACACGTCGTCGCCGAGCAGCACGTGGTCGCCCGGCTTCAGCACCGCCCGGAGCAGGGTGTCCTCCGCGGCCAGACCCGAGGCGAAGGAGAAAGCGTGCGTGCCGTCCTCCAGCGCGGCGAGCTGGGCCTGGAGCGCGTCCCTGGTGGGGTTGCCGCTGCGTCCGTACTCGTATCCCTGGCGGAGTCCGCCGATCCCGTCCTGGACGAACGTGGTCGACAGGTGCAGAGGCGGGATCACGGCCCCGGTCTGCGGATCGGCGGCCTGGCCCGCGTGGATGGCGGCCGTGGCGGTGTGGCGGGTTTCGATGATCATGCGCGGTCTCCTTCGGTGTGCGCGGGGCGCACGGCGAACCCGTGCCCGGTCATCCAGTCGTCGTCGAACACCCTGTCCAGGTAGCCGCGTCCGTGATCGGGGAGCAGCACGACGACGACGTCGTCGCTGGTCAGTCCCTCGGCCACCCGCAGCGCGGCGACCACGGCCATGCCGCTGGAACCTCCGACCAGCAGGCCCTCTTCCCTGGCGAGGCGGCGTGTCATCGCGAACGCCTCGGCATCGGAGACCCGTTCGTACCGGTCGACGACCGAGGCGTCGAAGGTGTCCGGGAGGAAGTCCTCGCCCACGCCCTCGACGAGGTAGGGGTGGATCGGGCCTCCGTCGGCGTAGATGGAGCCGTGGGGATCGGCGCCGATCACCTGCACCCGCCCGGCGCCGACCTCCTTCAGGTATCGGCCGGTTCCGCTGATGGTCCCCCCGGTCCCGATGCCGGCGACGAAATGCGTGACCCGGCCGTCGGTGTCGGACCAGATCTCCGGTCCGGTCGTCTCGTAGTGCGCCCGCGGGCCGTTCGGGTTCGCGAACTGGTTGGGGTGGAACGCGCCGGGGATCTCCCGGGCCAGTCGAGCGGCGACGGAGTAGTACGACTCGGGATGCTCCGGCGGCACCGAGGCGGGTGTCACGACGACGTCGGCCCCGTAGGCGCGCAGCGTCGCAACCTTGGCGCCGTCGAACTTGTCCGGGACGACGAACACCATCCGGTAGCCGCGTTGGACGGCGATCAGCGCGAGTCCCGCGCCCGTGTTGCCGCTCGTGGCCTCCACGATCGTCCCGCCCGGGCGGAGCAGCCCCTCGCGTTCCGCGGCGTCCACGATCGATCGCGCGATGCGGTCCTTGGCGGACCCACCGGGATTGAAGTACTCCGCCTTGGCGAGGACGGTTGCGGACAGTCCCGCGGTCACGGCGGACAGTCGGACGAGGGGAGTGGCGCCGACGAGGTCGGCGACGTGGGCGGCGTAGCGCACGGTGGGTTCCTGAACGGACGGGGCGCAGGGGTTGCGCGAAGTGGTCTGAGGTCGTCGAAGAGGCGCGGAACGCGCTCAGGAACGACAACGACAGGTCAGGGCCACGGGGAGATGCTATCCCGACGCCGGCGATGTCGTCCTCCCCGCCGAAACAATCGCCGTAACAAAGAACTCTCCGGCGGCCGCGAGTCAAACGACCGAGGCCGATCCCGGCGGATGTCGCGAGCGACGTCACGAGGGCCTGACTTCCGCAGGGCGATACGGGAGTCAGGCCCTCGAAGCAGGCCGTACGGAGGTTACACCCCGAGGTACAGCTCGTATCCGGCTGTGATGCTCAGAGGCCTCCGAGCGCGGCGACCTCTTCCGCGGCCGGCCCGACACGCGGGTCGACGCAGAAGGTGCAGAAGGTGATGAGTCCGTGGATGACCGAGCGGCCGCGTGATCTGCCCTCGGCACGTCACACATCGGCGCGGGCGGCGACGGGCGGCAGCGGGGAGGCACCCGGGCGCAGCGCGGTCGACAACCTGATACCGATCACGCCCTGCAGCACGGCGCCCGCGATCATGAACGTGACCACGGGCTGCCAGCTGCCCGCGGAGACCGCCGCCCAGCCCGAGGCGAGCGGACCGACTCCGCCGAGCAGATATCCCACCACCTGGGTAAGCGAGGAGACCCGGGCGACCTGCGCGGGCTCGTCGCCGATCGACGACAGCAGCGCGAGGGCAAACGGGAACCCGCTCATCCCGATCCCGATCAGTACGGCCCATGCCTCGGGCGCGGCGGTCGGCGCGAGCAGGAGCCCGGCGGCACCCGACACGGCGCACACGGTGGTGACGATCACGCCGACGACCCGCGAGGCGTGGCGACCGGCGGCGGGGACGATGAGCGCGGTGGCGGGCACGCCCACCGCCATCACGAGGCCGAGCATCAGCCCGGCTCGTCGTTCGTCGATGCCTCCCGCAGCCGCGATCTGCGGCAGCCAGCTGATGATGATGTAGCTGAGCATCGTCTGCAGGGCGAAGAACGCCAGCAGCGGGACAGTGCCCCGGGGCCAGCCGCGCGTCTTCGTCTCGGCAGCTCCTCCCGAGGCGGTCACGGCCGGATCGCCGACGCGACGCGGGGCCAGCAGCACCCAGAGCACGCCGGTGGCGAGCGCCGGCAGCGCCCAGAAAGCGAGGCTCGCCGTCGGTGCGCCGAGGCCCTCGGCCAGGGGCAGCGCCACGGCCGCGGCGATCGCCGCACCAAGCGCCATCGCGCTGGTGTACCCCGTGGTCGGGCCACGCCCGCGGTCGGCGAACCAGTCACGGATGATCGCGGGCAGCACGATATTGATCGCGGCGATTCCGGCCGCGGCGCAGATGGTCCCGATCAGAATGACCGTGCCGTGCGGAATCGCTCGCACGGCCAGACCTCCGGTGAGCAGTGTGAGCGCGATCCCGACGGTCGCGCGCACTCCCCGCCGCCGCAGCAGCGGAACCACGCCGATACCGGCAAAAGCGAACAAGAAGACGGGCACGCTCGCGACGAGCGTCGCTGACAGGTCGGACAGCGCCCCGGTCGCGCGCAGCTCTCCGAGAAGCGGGCTGGCACCGGTGATGCCGAGGCGGAGATTGAGCCCGAGGCAGAGCACGAGGAGGAACGGGGCGATGGGCCCCTGGCGGGACGACATGACTCACCAATCAGACGTTAGACGTTTAATGTTTGCGCGGTTGATATTATCGACGGATGACACTCCCCGCAATCCGCCGCACGAGCCTCGGCGACGAGGCGGCCTCGATGATCCGTGCGGAGGTCCTCTCGGGCCGATGGGCCGTGGGCATGCGGATCCCGGCCGAACCGGAACTGATGTCGCAGCTCGGAGTGTCGCGCGGCACGCTCCGCGAGGCGCTGCGGTCGCTGCAGTACGCGGGCCTGCTCGAGATCCGCCGAGGCGACGGCACGTACGTCCGGTCACGCAGCGAGATCGGCACCGCGTTGGCTCACGCACAGCCGCCGCTGGAACAGGTCCTCGAGGCGCGTGCCGTCATCGAGCCCGAGCTCGCCGGCCTCGCGGCGATGCGCGCCGACGACGCCGACATCGCTCGGATCCGTGCCGCATTGGAGGCGAAGCACGCGGCCGATGACGGTGAGTGGGCACGAGCCGATGCGGCGTTCCATGCGGCCGTCGCCGACGCCGCGCACAGCCCCGTGCTCGGAGAGGTGTATCAGGCACTCCTGCCGCACCTCAAGGAGTCAATGCACCGCGCGCTGAACCGGGAGGGCTTCCGTCGTAGGGAGCCGCGCGGACACGACGACGTGCTGGCCGCGATCCAGCGCCGCGACGCGCAGGCGGCCCGCGAGAGCGCACGGGCGAATCTCATCGCGACCGAGAGCTGGGCGATCGACGCTCCGGAGCCCCCGGCGTGAGGCGCCTCGCGCCGAAGCCCGGCTACGTCCTGCCACCGGATGTCCCGAGACGACGCCGAGACGTCAGTGCGGACGACGGCGCAGCCGCACTCGGCGCGTCGGTCGTCGACGGAGGCCGGCGGCTCGCGGTCGAGGGGGACGGTCCGGCGCGCCGATGACGCGCCTGCCGACCGGAGGGCAACGGACCCAGCGATCCGGAGCCCGCCGCGGCCGAGGGGGACGGCGAGCTACGCTTTCGATCCATTTCGTCAGCGCCCCTTCCGGGCAACCGACCCGGCGGCCGAGCCGCGTGTACAGCGGGGCCTTCCCGGTGCGTGCGGCGCCATGCGGCCCCGATGCGTGCGAGTGCGTTCCCCTGCGCAGCACGTGCAGGTGACCCAGCAGACGTCGGAGAACGTGGACATAGATGGACGCCGGTGGGTGGACAAGTCGACACGTCGGGTACGACAAAGCGCTCGGCTCCCTTGATTTCTCGCGGGAGCCGAGCGCTCACAGTGTCGTCAGCAGACGTCAGACTCCGAAGTAGAGCTCGAACTCGTACGGGTGCGGCCGCTGGGCCATCGGCAGGATCTCGTTGTTGTACTTGTAGTCGATCCAGGTCTGGATGAGCTCCTCCGTGAACACGCCGCCCTCGAGGAGGAAGTCGTGGTCATTGCGGAGCGCCTCGAGCGAGTCCAGCAGCGAGTTGGGCACCTGCGGGATGTTCTTGGCCTCCTCCGGCGGGAGCTCGTACAGGTCCTTGTCGATCGGCTCGAGCGGTTCGATGCGGTTGCGGATTCCGTCCAGGCCGGCCATGAGCTGCGCCGCGAACGCGAGGTAGGGGTTGCCCGAGGCGTCCGGCACCCGGAACTCGATGCGCTTGGCCTTGGGGTTCGATCCCGTCAGCGGGATGCGGATCGCGGCCGAGCGATTGCCCGCCGAGTACGCGAGGTTCACGGGGGCCTCGAAGTGCTTCACGAGACGGTGGTAGCTGTTCAGCGTGGGGTTGGTGAAGGCGAGGACCGCGTGCGCGTGCGCGAGGAGGCCGCCGATGTACCAGCGCGCAGTGTCGCTCAGCTGGCCGTAGCCGTTCTCGTCGAAGAACAGCGGCTTCCCGTCGAGCCACAGCGACTGGTGCGTGTGCATACCCGAGCCGTTGTCGCCGAAGAGCGGCTTCGGCATGAAGGTCACCGTCTTGTTCCACTCCTGCGCGGTGTTCTTGACGATGTACTTGAACTTCAGGATGTCGTCGGCCGCATGCACCATCGTGTCGAAGCGGTAGTTGATCTCCTGCTGCCCGGCCGTACCGACCTCGTGGTGCGAACGCTCGAGCGCGAATCCGGCGTCGATGAGACGCAGCGTGATGTCGTCGCGCAGGTCCGCGGTCTTGTCGACGGGGGAGACGGGGAAGTACCCGCCCTTGAACGGCGTCTTGTTGCCGAGGTTGCCGCCCTCCTCCTCACGGCCGGAGTTCCACGCGGCCTCCTCGGAGTCGACCTTGTAGAAGCTCTCCCCGGCCGTGATCGAGTACCGCACCTCGTCGAAGATGTAGAACTCCGCCTCGGGCGCGAAGTACGCGGTGTCGGCGATGCCGGTCGACGCCAGGTACTGCTCGGCCTTCTTGGCGACCTGGCGCGGGTCCTTGCTGTAGATCTCGCCGGTGCGCGGGTTGTAGATGTCGAACACCATGACGAGGGTGCTCGCCTCGCGGAACGGGTCGATGTACGCGGTGGTGACGTCGGGGATCAGCTGCATGTCCGACTCGTGGATGCTCGCGAACCCGCGGATGGACGAGCCGTCGAAGAGCTGGCCGTTGACGAAGAAGTCCTCGTCGACGGTCGAGGCCGGGATGTTGAAGTGCTGCTGCACGCCGGGCAGGTCGGTGAAACGGATGTCGAGGAACTTGACGTCGTTCTCGCGGATGTACGCAAGGACGTCTGCCGGATCGGTGAACATGCATCAACTCCTGAGGGAACGGGTGGGGCCGAGCGGCCTGTGAGCAGGCTACGGCGGCGGAATTTCCCGAGGGTGTCTGCCATGTTTCGGGCGTGTTACACGCCGTCGCCTAGGCTGGAGGAATGGCCGATCCTGTGCAGACCTACCCGGGTGAACGACTCGGTCTCCCCGCATCGGGCACCGGGAGCGTCGGCCGGATCGGGCGGCGGATCGCCGCACTCGCGATCGACTACGCCGCGGCGACCATCATCGCCATGGCCTTCTTCGGCTTCCGGCAGTTCGACCTCCCGCAGGAGGCGGGGCTGTCGCAGTTCGCGCCGCTCATGGTCTTCGCCGTGATGCAGATCCTCTTCATCCCGACGATCGGGGGGAGCCCCGGGCACCGCCTGGTGGGGCTTCGGCTCGTGATGCTCGGGGGAGGATGGACGGGCGTCTGGCGTCCGGTCGTCCGCACGCTCCTTCTTCTGCTGATCATCCCCGCCGTCGTCTGGGATCCGGATCAGCGCGGGCTCCATGACAAGGCGGTGGGCACGGTCCTGATCCGGGCGTGACGGCGCGAGCGGCGGATGCCACGATAGGCCGATGAGCATCGTCCTTCTCCGCGAGATGACCGCCGACGAGTTCGACCGCTGGCAGCGGGAGCTCGCCGAGGCGTACGCCGCCGAGCAGGTCTCCGCGGGCCGCTGGTCGCCGGAGGACGCCGTCGCGCGCGCTCGGGCGGAGAACGAGCAGGCGTTGCCCGCGGGGCCCTCGACGCCGCGGATGCTCGTTCGCACGGCGACGGATGAGGCAGGAGAGCCCGTGGGACGCGCCTGGGTCGGGCTCGACCATCCGCGGGGCGCTCCCGGGGTCGCGTTCCTGTACGACATCGAGGTCGTGCCGGGACGACGGGGAAGAGGCCTCGGACGAGCCCTCCTCGCCGCGGTCGAGCAGGAGGCGCACGCGCACGGCGCCGAAGCGCTGGAGCTGAACGTCTTCGGCGGGAACCGCGCCGCGATCGCGCTCTACCTCAGCGCGGGCTACGAGGTCTCGACCCAGCAGATGCGCAAGCCGCTGTCCTCAGGCGACGGGCGCGGCGCCTCGGTTCCGGCGGCGGAAGTCCTTCGGAGCCTTGCCGCCGAGGAAGGAACGGGCGGGGTCGATGACGAACCCCTGCCGTAGCGCCTCGCGCCCGATGAGCATGCGGAAGCCCATCTCCGCGCGGTTGCTGAGTGTGACCTCGGCCGTCACGCGGCGCCCGACGAGGAGCAGGTCCAGGAGGACGACGACGCGGCGCTGCGCGTGGCCCGACGAACTGCGGACGTCCCGTCGATCGAACACGGGGAGCTCGACCGGCACCAGCTCGTGAGCGCCCTGCCAGGGACGGACGTCGAAGCGGACCCACGGCTCGCCGTCGCGATCGAACTCGCGGATGTGCTGGGCGTGCAGCGAGGAGCTGCGCGCTCCGGTGTCGATCTTCGCCTTGATCCACGGGACTCCGACGTCCGGCAGGCTCACCCACTCGCGCCACCCCGTAAGGGTGGTTGAATGAGATGACCGATCCACAACGTCCATCCTGGCAGGAAATCTCAGTGAAGCTCGCCGTGCTCTCGCGCGCCCCTCAGGCCTACTCCACCCAGCGCCTCCGCGCCGCAGCCCTGCAACGCGGGCATCAGGTGAAGGTGCTCAACACCCTGAGATTCGCGATCGACCTGACCTCGGACGAACCCGACCTGCACTACCGGGGAAGACCGCTCAGCGACTACGACGCGATCCTGCCGCGGATCGGGAACTCCATCACCTACTTCGGCACGGCGGTGGTCCGTCAGTTCGAGCAGATGGACGTGTACACGCCGAACACCGCCAACGGCATCTCCAGTGCCCGGGACAAGCTCCGGGCCAACCAGATCCTCTCCCGCCACAACATCTCCATGCCCGCCACCGCGTTCGTGCGCAACCGCGCGGACGTCCGCCCGGCGATCGAGCGCGTGGGCGGAGCGCCCGTCGTCATCAAGCTGCTGGAGGGGACCCAGGGCATCGGCGTCATCCTCGCCCCGCAGGTCAAGGTGGCCGAGGCGATCATCGAGACGCTTCACTCGACCAAGCAGAACGTGCTGATCCAGAAGTTCATCGCGGAGAGCCGTGGGCGCGACATCCGTGCGCTCGTGGTGGGCGACCGGGTCGTCGCGGCGATGCGCCGTGTGGCCAACGGGGACGAGTTCCGCTCCAACGTGCATCGGGGAGGGACCGTGGAGCCGGTCACGCTGGACCCCGTCTACGAGCAGACCGCCGTCCGCTCCGCGCAGATCATGGGCCTGCGCGTGGCCGGGGTGGACATGCTGGAGGGCGAGCACGGTCCGCTCGTCATGGAGGTCAACTCCTCGCCCGGCCTGCAGGGGATCGAGGAGGCCACGAACCTCGACGTGGCGGGTGCGATCATCGACTACATCGCCGGGCAGGTCGCGTTCCCCGAGATCGACGTCCGGCAGCGGCTGACCGTCTCGACCGGGTACGGCGTCGCCGAGCTGCTCGTGCACGGCGGTGCCGACCTCGTCGGGAAGACGCTCGGAGAGTCCGGGCTGTGGGAGCGCGACATCACCGTGCTCACCCTGCATCGCGGGGTCTCGGTCATCCCCAATCCGCGAAAGCACCAGGTGCTGGAGGCCGAGGACCGGCTGCTGTGCTTCGGCAAGCTGGATGAGATGCGCTCGATGATCCCCGAGCGTCGGCGTCGGCGCGCCAAGGTGCGCAAGCTCCCCAAGGAGCCCCTGCCGCCCGTCTCATAGGCGGACACGCGGAAGCCCCGGCGCTCACGGAGCGGCCGGGGCTTCTGGGCTCGGGAGCCCGGGTCAGCGCGGACGAGGGGCGCGCGCCTTGAGCGGGTCGATGCCCTTCGGGATCGGAAGCGAGGACAACGACTGCGACACCGATTCCAGCCGCTTGATCACCGCCGCCATCGTCGCCTTGTCGATCGCCTTGGGGAGCTTCTTGATGGTCTTGGTGAGCTGGTCGATCGGGACCTCGTCCTCGCCGTGGCCCAGGTAGTACACGTTCACCGGGACGCCCTGGGCGACGCGCAGCGCCTTCGTGCGCTCCTCCTTGACCAGACGCGTGAGCCGTCCGCGCGCGCCTTCGCCCACCACGACGATGCCGCCGCGTCCGACCGCGCGGTACACCGCCTCCTGCGTCTTGGGGTTGACGCCGACGGGGGTGTCGGACGCCTGCCAGTTGCGCCCGAGGCTCGTGCTCAGCACGTGTCCGGCCGCCCCCGGCATGCCGTCGATCTTCTTGTACATCGCGCTCGTCGACAGCCGCGTCATGGTGAACATCGCACCGAGCACGCCGACCATCAGACCCGTGATGGCCCAGAGGATCAGCGACCAGATCTGGAAGGGCGGGATGAGATAGCCCACGATCAGCCCGACGAGCACGCCGGCGATCAGGATGGCGATGAGCAGCCACGGCAGCCAGGAGTACTCCTCCCGCGTGAAGCGGTAGAGCGACTTGATCTGGGAGAAGAAGCCCGGACGCTTCTCCGGCTGAGGACGACGATTTGCCATGCCTTCCAGCCTACCGATTCCGTCCGCCGGATCCTGCCCGTCTCGCGACGGGCGAACACGTCACCGTCGTCCTCCCCGAAGGACCGTCCACGTCGGGTTGTGCACCGATCGTGCCGGCGGGGGAGCGGCGGGGCCCGGGGTCGGCTCAGATGGGCACATGAGTCATCTCCGAGACGGCGAGTCCGAGGCGCTGCACCGGGCCCATCGCACCGTTCGCACCCTGAACCCCGGCGAGGGTCCCTTTCCCGGGCGCCTGGTCACGGACGCCCGGGAGGAGGTCCGGGTCTGCACGGACGCGGCGGGGCTCGTGGGATGGTCGGGGTGGCGGTACGCCGGCGCCGAGCACATCGTCGGCCCGGTCGATCTCGTGCGCCGGTCCGACGGTCATGACGTGCTCCTGCCGTGGTGCGTGCAGACGGTGGAGCAGGCGCTGCGCATGCGACGGGCGGGGGAGGCGCCGCTCGCCGCCGGCGAGACGACGACGCTGGTCGCGAGCGTGCTGCGCGGGCTCGTCGAAGCGGGCGAGGACACGCTGTCGGGCGGCTGGTGGCTGACGGCGGACGGGCGCCCGATGTTCGTGATCGGTCGGGGCTCTTCCATCGAGGAGGCGACGCGCGGCATCATCGATGCGCTCGCCTCGCAGACGCGTGACCGTACGCTCGGCCGCCTCCTCCAGCGGATCGGCGAAGGTCTCGGCGATGATCGGCGCCGCCTGCCGCACCGTGCCGGCGGGTGGGAGCGGGAGCTGCTGGAGCTTGCTGCGCCGAAGCCGCTCGGCGGCGCCGCCACACAGCCGCCGACACCGGTACGGGCACGCGAACTCCGGCGGGTCGTGGAAGAGGATGCCGGCGCGCGATCCCTTGTCGCGGAGGACCACGCCTTCCCGAGCCGGTCACGCCGTCCGCGGCTCCGCTTCCTGCGGCGAGCGTCGGACGAGCTCGGCGCGGGAACCTGGCCCGCGCGGAGCGAGCGCACCGTATCGTCGAGGCTCTCCGGCGTGTTCCTGCGTCCGGTCGGCGCACGGATGTGGAGCGCGCTCCGGAGGCTGCGAGGGGCGCGCCCGGCATCGCCGCCGGCCGCGTCGGCACCGGAACGGCGATGGCGCCGTCCGGTCCTCGCGGCCGGCGCGGTGGCCGTGGCCGTGTCGGCGGCCGGGATGCTGTGGCCGAGCGCGCCCTCTGTCGGAGGGACGGAGCCGCCCCCGGAGGCGTCGACGCCGAGCGGGAACGCGGCGAGTTCGGTCCCGGGGGCGTCGCCCGCCGCAGATGCCGAGAAGAGTCTCGTCGTCGCCTCGCCGAGCCCGATGCCGGAGGAGACGGCCTCGCCTCTCGACGCGGTCCCTGCGCTTCTGAGCGCTGCGGAGGCCTGTGAGGCGACGGAGCAGGCGGACGCCTGCGCAGGGGCCTGGGTCCCCGAGCTCCGGGACACGGGGAGCCCAGGTGCCGGCAGGGCGATCGCCGTGGACGGCGACGCCGTGCTCATCGAAGACTACGGCGATGTCGCCGCCGTCCGGCTCGATCGCGAGGGAGGCGCTTCGCAGATGCTCGTCCTCGTGCGCACAGACGACGGATGGCGGATCCGCGACGCCTATGACGTCGGGGATCCGCCATCCGAAGAGGCTGGACCGGAGGGTCAGACTCCGAGCTGAGCCGAGAAGTCCGCCGCCTCGAGGCGAGCCTTGACCGCGCCGAGGAAGCGCGCCGCGTCGGCGCCGTCGATGATCCGGTGGTCGTACGAGATCGCCAGGAACACGTAGGAGCGCACGGCGATCGCGTCCACGCCGTCCACCGTCACGACGCCGGGGCGCTTGAACACGGTACCGGTGCCGAGGATCGCGGACTGCGGGAGGAACACCAGCGGGGTGTCGAAGAGCGCGCCGCGCGAGCCGGTGTTCGTCACCGTGAAGGTGCCGCCGGCCAGCTCGTCGGGCTTCAGCTTGTTGTCGCGCGTACGGGCCGCGAGATCCGCGATCTCATGGGCGAGCTGGGCGAGGTTCTTCGACGCCGCGTCACGGACGACCGGCGTGAGCAGTCCGCGCTCGGTGTCGACCGCGATCGAGATGTTCTCGGTGGCCGGGTAGACGATGTTGTCGCCGTCGACCGTCGCGTTGATGATCGGGAACGACTGCAGGGCCTCCGCCGCGGCGAGCGTGAAGAAGGGCAGGAACGACAGCTTGTCGCCCGTCTTCTGCTGGAAGGACCCCTTCACACTGTCGCGGTAGGCGGCCAGCGCGGTGACGTCCACCTCGACGAACGTCGTCAACTGTGCCGTCTGCTGCATGGACGCAACGGCGCGCTCGACGACCACCTTCCGCAGGCGGGTCATCTTCTGCGTCGTGCCGCGCAGCGGCGAGACCTCGCGCGGCGCCGGTGCCGCTGCCGCTGGTGCTGCGGCGGCGGCCGGGGCGCTCTGGGCGGCGTTGAGCACGTCCTCCTTGCGGATGCGCCCGCCGACGCCGGTCCCGGTGACGGTGGCCAGGTCCACACCCTGCTGGGCGGCCAGACGGCGCACGAGCGGGGTGACGTAGAGCTTCTCTCCGTCGGCGTCGGCGGTTGCCGCGGGGGCGGCAGGTGCGGTCTGCGGTGCCGGGGCGGCGGGAGCCGCCTGCGGGGCGGGAGCCGCGGGGGCGGCCTGCGGTGCCGGGGCGGCGGGAGCCGCCTGCGGGGCGGGGGCCGCCGGAGCCGCCTGCGGGGCGGGCGTCTCGGGAGCGGCCTGCGGAGCCGGGGCAGCCTCGGCGGCGGGGGCTGCGGGCGCACCGCTGCCGACGCGGGCGAGGACGGCGCCGACCTCGACGGTCTCGTCCTCGGCGGCGAGGATCTCCTGCAGCACGCCGGCGACCGGCGAGGGGATCTCGGTGTCGACCTTGTCGGTGGAGATCTCCAGCAGGGCCTCATCGACCTCGACCGTGTCGCCGACCTGCTTGAGCCAGCGCGTGACCGTGCCCTCCGTGACGCTCTCGCCGAGCTCCGGGAGGCGGACGTCCGTCGCATCGCCGGCGGGGGCCGCGGCGGCAGGAGCCTCCGCAGCGGGAGCCTCCTGTGCGGGAGCGGCCTGCTCAGGGGCGGCCTGCTCAGGTGCGACCGCCTCGGCCACCTCGGATGCGGACTCGGCCTCGGCGGGTGCGGCCGCGGGGGCGTCGTCGGAGGAGGACGACCCGGACCCGTCGCCGATGCGGGCGAGGACGGCGCCGACCTCGACGGTCTCGTCCTCGGCGGCGAGGATCTCCTCGAGCACGCCGGACACCGGCGAGGGGATCTCGGTGTCGACCTTGTCGGTCGAGATCTCCAGCAGCCCCTCGTCGGCCTGCACGGTGTCGCCGACCTGCTTGAGCCAGCGGGTGACCGTACCCTCGGTGACGCTCTCTCCGAGAGCGGGGAGGACCACGGATGTGCTCATGACGGGATCTCCTTCAGGAAGTTCGTGATGGTGTTCAGCTTAGTGGCCGTGGCGTGGCTCCGGCCGGACAAGATTTCCACAATGCGCAATTTCTTTTTCACAATGCGTGCAGCGGCTTTCCGGCGAGGGCGAGGAAGGCCTCGCCCAGCGCTTCGCTCTGCGTCGGGTGGGCGTGGATCAGCGGGGCGATGTCCTCGGGGTGGGCCTCCCACGCGACGGCGAGTTGTCCCTCGGTGATGAGCTCTCCCACGCGGTCTCCGAGCAGGTGGACTCCGAGGACCGGGCCGTCCTTCTGACGGACGACCTTCACCAGGCCGCCGGTGCCGATGATCTCGCTCTTGCCGTTTCCGGCGAGGTTGTACTCGTAGGCGACCACCTGGTCAGCGCCGTGCGCGTCCACGGCCGCGGCCTCGGTGAGCCCCACCGACGCGAGCTCCGGGTGCGAATAGGTGACGCGGGGGATCTGGCTCTCCGGAACGGGCGCGGGGGAGAGGCCGGCGATGCGCTCGGCGACCGCGATCCCCTGCAGGAAGCCCCGATGCGCGAGCTGGAGCCCGGGGACGATGTCCCCCACGGCCCACACGTGCGGCACGGCCGTGCGCAGCTCCGCGTCGGTGAGCACGAAGCCCCGGTCGAGCTCGATCCCCGCCTCGGCGAAGCCGAGCCCGTCGGTGGCCGGTCCGCGCCCGACGGCGACGAGGAGATAGTCGCCGGTGAAGGTCTTCCCGTCCTCGAGGGTGACCGTGACGGAGGAGTCGTCCTGGACGGCGCTCTGGAAGCGCACACCGAGCGAGGAGGTGATCCCCCGGCGGCGGTACGCGCGCTCCAGTCCCTTGCTCAGGGCGATGTCCTCGTTGGGCGCGAGGTGCGGGAGGGCTTCGACGATGGTCACATCGGCGCCGAACGAGCGCCAGACGCTCGCGAACTCCACGCCGATGACGCCCCCGCCCAGGATGATCACGCGACCGGGCACCTCGTCGAGCGCGAGCGCCTGCTCGCTCGTGATGATGCGGCCGCCGATCTCCAGCCCGGGAAGGGTTCGGCTGTACGAGCCCGTGGCGAGGACGACGTCCGTGCCGGTGTAGACGTCGTCCCCGACGCCCACCGTGCGGTCCGGGAGCAGGCGCCCCTCGCCGGAGACCACGGTGATCCCGCGTGCCGAGATGAGCCCTTCGAGTCCCTTGTGCTTCTTGGCGACGATGCCCTCGCGGTACCCGCGGACGCCGGCGGCGTCGATGCCCTGGAAGGAAGCCGAGACCCCGTAGGCGGAGGCGTCGCGGACGTTGTCCGCGATCTCCGCGGCGTGCAGCAGCGCCTTGGTCGGGATGCAGCCGCGGTGCAGGCACGTGCCCCCGACCTTGTCCTTCTCGATCAGCGCGACCGTCTTGCCGAGCTCGGCCGCGCGCAGCGCCGCGGCGTACCCGCCGCTGCCGCCGCCGAGCACGACGACGTCGAAGCTCCCGCCGGTCATGCGTCGGCTCCGCCCGCGCGCTTCTCGGCGAAGGCGATGAGCGTGCGGACCATTGCCCCCGTCGCGCCCTTGTCCGTGTAGCCGTAGGGGCCGCCCTTGTGCTCGGACGAACCGGCGATGTCCAGGTGCGCCCAGGGGATCCGCGGTGCGTCGTCGGCGTCTGAGGTGCGTCCCACGAACCGTCGGAGGAAGAGGCCCGCGAACAGCGACCCGCCCGCCGGATCCCCGATCTTGGCGTTCACGAGGTCGGCGATGGGCGACTTCAGGTCGTCCTCCATATGGTCGGGAAGCGGCATCGGCCAGGCCTGCTCTCCGGTGGCGGAAGCGGCGGCGAGGACCTCCTCGACGGTCGGGTCGTCGCCGAAGACGCCGGTGTGCCGCATCCCGAGGGCGACGATGATCGCGCCGGTGAGCGTCGCCACGTCGATGATGACGTCCGGGGTCTCGCGGCTGGCGGCGACGAGCCCGTCGCCGAGGACCAGGCGGCCCTCCGCGTCGGTGTTCAGGACCTCGACGGTGGTGCCCCCGGCGAGTCGGAGCACGTCCCCGGGGCGGGTGGCGCGTCCCGACGGCATGTTGTCCGCGATGCAGAGCCACGCGGTGACGCGCACGGGGAGGGCGAGCGCGGCGACCGCGCGGACGACCGCGAGGACGCTGGCGGCGCCGGCCATGTCGAACTTCATGCCGACCATGCTGGCCGCGGGCTTGAGCGAGAGCCCGCCGGTGTCGAAGGTGATGCCCTTGCCGACCAGGGCGATGTGGGAGGCCGCATCGGCGGGGGAGTAGTCCAGTCGTACGAGCCGGGGCGGGCGGTCCGAGCCCTGGCCCACCCCGAGGATGCCGCCGAAGCCCTCGTCGGCGAGACGGTCCTCGTCCCAGACCTCGGCGGTGATGCCGAGACCGTCAACGGCCTGGACCGCACGGTCGGCGAGATCGGACGGGCCCATCCACTGGGCCGGCGTGGTGATCAGGTCCTTGGTCAGCGCGACGGCGTCCGCCATGATGCCGGCCCGAGCCACGGCCGCGTCGGAGATGTCCGCGTGCAGGATCACGGTCCCGGCGCGGCGGGGCTCGTCCGAGGACCGGTAGTCGTCGAAGCGATAGGCACCGAGCAGCGCGCCCTCGGCCGCCGCCTCCGCGAAGGGCAGGAGCGCGTCGGGCAGGAGCACCGAGACGCGGTCGAACCCGGTCAGGGAGCGCAGCCCCGCGCCGACCGCCTCGCGCACGCGCTGCGCGTCGGGGTCCGGGCCGGCGCTGACCACCGCGAGCGGCAGGTCGGTGATGTCCGGCGCGGCGACGCGCAGATAGGAGTTGACCGGAGCCTTGTGACCGACCGCCTCCAGAGGGGCGATCACGGCCTCGAACGGAGCGAGGGAGGCGGCGGTGTCGGGGATGCCGGGAACGACGAGCACGACCGCTTCCGCGTTCGCATCCGCCGGAGCACCTTGTGAGAGCTCGAGCGCAGGAGACGTCATGCGTCCATCCTAGGCTCGCGCGCCGAGCCGACCGCGTGCGGCCCCGGCTCTGCGTGTTCGCTCTCAGCGGTCATCGGACCCGCCCGTCGGCACGGCTCGTAGCATGGGAGCATGCCCTTCTCCGGTGAACTCTCCGAACGCGTCGCCAGCGCCCCGGCCGTGCCCGACGGCCTGCCGTTGATCGTTCTGCTGACCGGATTCACCGACGCGGGATCCGCGGTGTCCGGTCTGATCGACCACCTCCAGGAGACCACGTCTCCCCAGCCGCTGGTGGTCTTCGACAACGACCTCCTCCTCGACTACCGGGCCCGTCGGCCGATCATCACCTTCGATCAGGATCACCTGACCGGGTTCCGCCCGTCCCGGCTGGAGCTCTCCCTGGCGCACGACGCTCTCGGGCAGCAGTTCCTCCTGCTCTCCGGATACGAGCCGGACTTCCTGTGGAACGCCTTCTCCGACGCGGTCCAGGACCTGGCGGCCGAATACGGGGCGAGCAGCGTGACCTGGGCGCACTCCATCGCCATGCCGGTGCCGCACACCCGCCCGTTCGGCACCACGGTCAGCGGCACGCGCAGCGACCTGATCGCGGCGCACTCCGTGTGGCGTCCCCGCACGCAGGTCCCCGCAACGGTCGGCCACCTCCTCGAGTACCGCTTCGCGCAGAGCGGCGCCCGCGTCGCCGGGTTCGTGCTGCTGGTTCCCCATTACCTCGCCGACACCGAGCACCCCGGCGCCGTCCTCGCGGTGGCCGACCGGCTGATGACGGCGACCGGTCTCGTCCTGACCACGGACGGCCTCCATGAGAAGGAGTCCGAGTATCTCGCGCGAGTCGACGAGCAGGTGCAGGGCAACGACGAGCTGCGGCAGATGATCAGCACGCTCGAGCAGCGTCACGACGCGTACATGGCGGGCCTGTCCGTGGAGATGGGCGGAGGGTTCGCCGAGGGGACCCTGCCCAGCGCGGACGAGCTGGCGGCCGAGCTGGAGCGCTTCCTCGCCTCCCGGCCGACCGACGAGGATCG
Source organism: Microbacterium resistens (assembly GCF_021172025.1). NCBI lineage: Bacteria > Bacillati > Actinomycetota > Actinomycetes > Micrococcales > Microbacteriaceae > Microbacterium > Microbacterium resistens. The sequence goes on along the minus strand of NZ_CP082781.1, from coordinate 1,001,939 downwards.
CGGTGGCCTGAGCTGATCACCGGCCCCGCATCCGCCCCGTTCCGGCCGCGGCGGCGAAGTTCCACGGAGATCCGTCGAATCGGGCGCGATCGCTCTGAGGATGTGCAATACTGGAGGACCGACCCGTTGTCAACCATTCATCGTGCGCGATGTGAGGACTTGACAAGGGTCTTACTAGTGTCCGAAATGGCCCGGGGTGCCCGCGCAGCCCCCGTGAAAGGCGAAACGTGACGACTGCCACGAAGAAGAACGCACGGACGACGAAGAGCACGGCGACCGCAGCGGACGAGACCGTCGACGAGACGGTCGCCGACGAGACCGCGACCACGAAGGCCGGGGCGCCCAAGACGGCGAAGAAGACGTCGGGCGCGGCCACCTCGACCGCGAAGAGCGGTGGGCGGAAGAAGAAGTCCGACGAGGACGACGAGCCCGTCGACGAGGACATCGAGATCCCCGAGGACGACGCCAAGGCCGGCGCCTCGGAGACCGACGCCGCCGCGGAGGCGGACGGGGACGACGAGGACGGCAAGAAGCCCGCGTTCAGCGAGCCGCTGCCGACGGGCGCCATCGTGCTGTCCTCGAGCGACGAGGATGACGTCCCGGTCTACTCGACCCAGATCACGGGCGCCACGGCGGACCCGGTCAAGGACTACCTGAAGCAGATCGGCAAGGTCGCGCTCCTGAACGCGGCCGAAGAGGTCGAGCTCGCGATGCGGATCGAGGCGGGCCTGTTCGCCGAGGAGAAGCTGTCGACCATGTCGGCGGCGGAGAAGTCGAGCCAGCTGGGTCTCGACCTGCAGTGGGTCGCCCGCGACGGCCAGCGCGCGAAGAGCCATCTCCTCGGTGCGAACCTGCGCCTGGTGGTCTCGCTCGCCAAGCGCTACACCGGACGAGGCATGCAGTTCCTGGACCTGATCCAGGAGGGCAACCTCGGCCTCATCCGCGCGGTGGAGAAGTTCGACTACACCAAGGGCTTCAAGTTCTCCACCTACGCCACGTGGTGGATCCGCCAGGCGATCACGCGCGCCATGGCGGACCAGGCCCGCACCATCCGCATCCCGGTGCACATGGTCGAGGTCATCAACAAGCTCGCCCGCGTCCAGCGCCAGATGCTGCAGGACCTCGGTCGCGAACCCACTCCGGAAGAGCTCTCCAAGGAGCTCGACATGACTCCGGAGAAGGTCATCGAGGTGCAGAAGTACGGGCGCGAGCCCATCTCCCTGCACACGCCGCTCGGCGAGGACGGGGACAGCGAGTTCGGTGACCTGATCGAGGACACCGAAGCGGTGGTCCCGGCCGACGCGGTGGGCTTCACCATGCTGCAGCGGCAGCTCGAGCAGCTGCTCGACTCGCTGTCGGAGCGCGAGGCGGGTGTCATCCGCATGCGATTCGGGCTCGGTGACGGGCAGCCGAAGACGCTGGACCAGATCGGGGACACGTTCGGGGTGACGCGAGAGCGCATCCGTCAGATCGAGTCGAAGACCATGGCCAAGCTCCGGCACCCCAGCCGGTCGCAGTCGCTGCGTGACTACCTTGAGTGAGGCGCGACCGCCGCACGCACGCACACCCGGGCTCCGCTACGTCTTTCCCGTCGCGGCAGGAAAGCTCGCTCGGTTCGCCACGCGCCTGCGCGGGGGCGGCTCGGCGTTCCCGGGGTACCTGACGAACCGTCTGGCGCCCTCGTTGCTGCCGACGCTCGCGGGGCAGTTCCCGCACGGCGTCGTCTTCGTCCTGGGCTCCAACGGCAAGACCACCACGACGCACATGGTCAGCGAGGTGCTGCGCGCGCACGGGCTCACGGTGTTCACGAACCCGACGGGAGCCAACCTCCCGCAGGGCGTGACGAGCGCGCTGCTCGCGGATGCGACCCTCACCGGTCGTGTGCGCGCGGACGTCGCCGTGCTCGAGGTGGATGAGGGGTACGCGGCGGATCTCGCCGATCTGCTCTCGCCGTCCGTGATCCTGTCGCTGAACGTGCAGGTCGACCAGCTCTACCGGTTCTACGAGACCGAGCGCGTGGCGGACATGATGCTCGAGGCGTCGACGCGCGCGTCGTCCCACGTCGTGGTGAACCGGGACGACCCGTACCTCAGCAAGATCGACGTCGACGCGATGCGCGGCGAGGTGTCCTTCTTCGGCGTGGCGCCGGAGATCATCGCCGCGTCCGCGCACGGGCTTGCGAACGCGGACGACACCCGCAGCGGCGAGGCCGGGGCCCTCGGGCACCGGGCCTTCGCCGAGGTGACGGCGGTGGACGGACGCGCGGTGACGGTGTCGGTCGACGGCTCCGCCGTGGACATCACCCTTCCGGCCAAGGGCCTCCACTACGCGGCGGACGCCGCAGCCGCCCTCACGGTGGCCGCGCGGGTCCTGGGCTCGTCGTTCGCGGCGGACGCGGCCGCCGACGGCTTCGCGCGGATGGCTCCGGCGTACGGCCGCGGCGAGGTGATCCCGCTGCGCGGCGCCGCCGACGGCGAGCAGGTCGAGTTCGTGATGTTCAAGAACGCACCGAGCCTGCAGATGAACCTGGACGCGCTGGACGGCGCTCCGGAGCGTCTGCTGCTCGCGATCGACGAGGGCACGCCCGATGTCTCGTGGCTCTACGACGTGGACCTCGACGTCCTGGACCATGTCGACGTCGTCACCGGCGAGAAGGCCTATCAGCTGGCCCTGCGGCTCGAGCACGCGGGAATCCCGATGGGGCTCGTCGAGCCGGACATGGAGAAGGCCGTGGCGCACATGCGGTCTCTTCCCGACACGGCGTCGGGACGTCAGACCTGGTTCGTGAACTACGAGCTCATGATGATCGGGCGCCGGATCCTCGGTCACGGCGACCAGGAGGTGGCACGACGATGAGCGAGACCCCGGCTGCGGAGACGATCCGCATCGTGCAGCTCTACCCGCGCGAGCTCGGCGTGACCGGAGACCGCGGCAACGTGCGTGCTCTCGAGACCCGCCTGCAGCGCGCGGGCCATGATGTCGAGGTCCTTCACGCCGGGATCGGGGATCCGACCCCCGAGAGCCCGGACGCGATCGTGATCGGCAACGGTCCGCTGTCGGCGATGCGCATCGTCGCCGACGATCTGCGCGCACGCCGCGACGAGCTCGCCCGTGCGCTGCAGGACGACGTCCCCGTCCTCGCCGTCGGCGGCGGGGCGGAGCTGCTGTCGGCAGGGGTCACCCTGCTGGACGGCGAGGTGCTCGACGGCCTCGGCCTGTTGCCGTTCCGGGTGGAACGGACGCGTGAGCGCCGCGTCGGCTACATCATCGCCGAGACCGCCGACGGCCCGCTGATCGGGTTCGAGGACCACGCGTCGACCTGGCGCCTCGACGACGGGGCGCAGCCCTACGGCACGGTGCGCGCGGGCAAGGGGTCGTTCCCGCACGCGGGCGGGACGGGGGAGGCGGTGCGCGCCGGCAGCGCGTTCGCGACGAACGTCCAGGGACCGGTCCTCCCGCTGAACCCGCGGTTCGCCGACGCCATCCTCTCGATGGTCGTGGATCGGCGAGGCCTCCATTACGCGACGGGCGACGCGCATGCCGCCCTGGATGAGCTCGCGGCGGGCGCCAGGGCCGCGATCGAGAAGAACGTCGACGGCGAGGTCTTCACGTACATGCAGGTGTGACCGCCTCCTCACGGAGGCGGCCGACAGGGCGAAAGGTAGGCTGGCGGAGTGAGTGAGCTGTCCCGGAGCGCCATGCTGCGAGCCCTCATCTCCCGCTCCGCGCTCGCGCTCGGCGCCGCTCGTGCGGTCGAGGCGGGGGGTCCGGGGATCGCCGACCTCCGCCGGGACGCGTGGGGGCACGGCCTTCTCGCCGTGGCGCAGGCCGTGGTGGCCGCCGGCGCGCGGGGCGTCCTCGTCGACTCCGACGCCGAAGCCGGCGCGCTGCGCCTCGAGGGGATCACCGCGTCGGTCGACGTGGAGCCCGACCTGGATCCGCACCTGCTCTACGGCCTGCCGCTGCCCGACGGCACTCTTCCCGGGGAGCCGGTGATGCGGCTCACGGGCCGCGTGCTGTCCACGAAGGAGATCGCCGCGGGAGCCGGGGTCTCGTACGGCTATCGGTATCGCGCACCGCGCGACTCCCGCCTGGCGCTGGTCACGGGCGGCTACGCGCAGGGTGTCGTGCGTTCCCTCGGCGGCCACGCCCACGCGGCGATCGGGGACGCGGTGTTCCCGATCGTCGGGCGCATCGCGATGGACGTCTGCGTGCTGGACATCGGCGACGCCGAGGTCCCGGACGACGCGGAGGTGACCTACTTCGGCGGCCGCGGCCCGCTCGCCGGAGCTCTCGCCACATGGGCCTCGCACACCGGGCTCTCGATCCCGGAGCTGGTGGCGGTGGCCGGGCAGCGCAGCGATCGGGCCTGGGAGGCGTGATGACTCGTCCGGAGCTCCGCATCGATGAGACCGTGTTCCGCCGGAACCTCGCCGTCCTCCGTGACCGCGTGGAGCCGTCCTCCCTGATGCTCGTGGTCAAGGACGACGCGTACGGCCACGGCGCCGGATGGGCCGCCGAGACCGCTGTGACGGCGGGCGTCGACTGGGTCGGCACCTACGACATCCCCACCGCGGTCGGCCTGCGCGACGCCATCGGCTCCGGCCCGCGCCTCTTCGCCTGGGCGACATCCGCGGACGACGAGATCGCCGAGGCGCTGATCGCCGGCGTCGACCTCGGGGTCGGTTCGCTCGCCTACCTGGAGCGCGTCCTCGCGCAGTCCGAGCGCGTCGGCGCCCGCGCCCGCATCCACCTGAAGATCGACACCGGCCTGCATCGCAGCGGACTGTCGGCGGGGGAATGGGCTCACGGGCTCGACCGCGTCCTCGGGCACGGCGGCCACGCGAACGCCGACCTGGTCGGCGTCTGGAGTCATATCGCCGAGGCCAGCGACGAGGAGGACGACGCCGCGCACCGGCGCTTCCTCGGCGCGGTGGACGAGGCGGCGCGCGCCGGAGCGTCGTCGCCGCTCACGCATCTGACGGCGTCGGCCGCGACCTGGGCACGGCCGGAGCTGCGCGGATCCCTCGTCCGCGTCGGTGCGTTCTGCTACGGGATCCGGTCCGCGGACGGCCCCGAACTGCCGGGACTCGCCCCGATCGCGTCGCTGTGCGCGCGCGTCGAGGAGGTCCGGGACGGAGAGGCGGTCGTCGGGATCGGCGCGCTCGACGGGATCCCCAGCATCCTGGCCGGTCGCGTCGACGTCGGCACCCCCGCCGGGCCCCGACCACTGCGCGCGGTGGAGCTCGCGACGGTCCACGTCGAGGCCTGGCCCGGGGCCGTTCCCGGCGACGAGGTCGTCCTGTTCGGGCCCGGTACGAGGGGAGAGTCGTCGGCGACGACGCTGGCGGAGAGCATCGACACGGTCGGGGAGGAGATCCTCACCCGCCTGGCGTCGCGCGTGCGGCGTCGTCACGTGTCCTGACGGGCTCGCCCGCGAGCGGCGCCCCGGGTGGAGACGGCGAGACCCCGTGCCCTGTGGCAGGGCGCGGGGTCTCGATCAGTCGGTGGGACGGTCAGGCGTCGAGGAGGCGGGCCGTCTCGTCGTGCCAGCTCGTGGCCACGGCACGCAGCTTCTCCTCGTACTTGCGACCGTGGTGGGCGCAGAACAGCAGCTCGCTGCCGTTGACCACGGCGGCGATGTAGGCCTGCGCGCCGCAGGAGTCGCAGCGATCCATCGCCGTGAGGCGGTGCTCGAAGGCGGGCGCTTCCCGTTCGGTTGTCGCGTTCATCTCGGTGCCTCCTCGGTTGTCGGGTACGCGGTGGAGCGTGCTCAATACAACCACGCGGACCTGGGAGTCATGCCCGCGCGACGGCGTGTTTCGCTCAGCGCGTACGCCGCGCGCCCGCGAGGGCCCCGGACGGGAGTGTCCTCCGAGGGCGCCGCGCAGAGGCCCATAAAATGGAGGATTGTGACCGCCGAGTACTCCGCCCATCATCTGCAGGTTCTCGAGGGCCTCGAAGCCGTTCGCAAGCGCCCGGGCATGTACATCGGATCGAACGGGTCCCCGGGGCTCATGCACTGCCTCTGGGAGATCATCGACAACTCCGTCGACGAGGCCGTCGCGGGCAACGGCACGCGCATCGACGTCGTGCTGCACGCCGACGGCAGCGTCGAGGTCCGCGACCGCGGACGCGGCGTCCCGGTGGACGTCGAGCCGCGGACCGGGCTGACGGGCGTCGAGGTGGTCTACACGAAGCTGCACGCGGGCGGGAAGTTCGGCGGCGGCTCCTACGCGGCCTCGGGCGGTCTGCACGGCGTCGGCGCATCGGTCGTCAACGCGCTGTCGGAGCGTCTGGACGTCGAGGTCGACCGCGGCGGGAAGACCTACGCGATGTCGTTCCACCGCGGCGAGCCAGGGGTGTTCGACGACAACGGCGAGCCACGACCGGACGCCCCGTTCACGCCGTTCGAGAAAAGCAGCGAGCTGCGCGTGGTGGGGAAGGCGCCGAAGGGCGTGACCGGCACGCGAGTGCGGTACTGGGCCGACCGCCAGATCTTCACCAAGGACGCGGCGTTCCAGCTGCCCGATCTGGAGAACCGGGCGCGGCAGACGGCGTTCCTCGTGCCGGGGCTCGAGATCGTCGTGCGCGACGAGCGCGCGTCGCGCGTAGCGGACGGCGAGGATGCCGGGACCGTGAACGAGACGTCCTATCTGTACGAGGGCGGGATCTCGGAGTTCGTCGAGTATCTGGCCACCGATGCCCCGGTGACCGACACCTGGCGGCTGCAGGGGAGCGGCTCGTTCACCGAGACGGTGCCGGTCCTGCAGCCGGACGGCTCCATGCGGGCGACCGAGGTCGAACGGGAGTGCACGGTCGACATCGCCCTGCGCTGGGGGACGGGCTACGACACGACGATCCGTTCCTTCGTCAACATCATCGCGACGCCCAAGGGCGGCACGCACCAGCAGGGCTTCGAGCAGGAGCTGCTGAAGGTCATGCGCAGCCAGGTGGAGCAGAACGCCCGGCGCCTGAAGGCGGGCAACGACAAGATCGAGAAGGACGACGTGCTCGCCGGGCTCTCCGCCGTCCTCACGGTCACCGTGCCCGAACCGCAGTTCGAGGGACAGACCAAGGAGGTCCTCGGGACCCCGGCCGTGCGCACGATCGTGTCGCAGGTGGTGCGCAAGGAATTGGGCCTGCGCTTCTCGTCCACCAAGCGCGACGACAAGAACCAGGCCTCCATGCTGCTGGACAAGGTCGTCGCGGAGATGAAAGCGCGCGTCTCGGCCCGCGCCCACAAGGAGACGCAGCGTCGCAAGAACGCGCTGGAATCCTCGTCGCTGCCCGCCAAGCTCGTCGACTGCCGGACGAACGACGTCACGGAGTCCGAGCTGTTCATCGTCGAGGGCGACTCGGCGCTCGGCACCGCCAAGCACGCCCGCAACAGCGAGTACCAGGCGCTCCTCCCGATCCGGGGGAAGATCCTCAACGTGCAGAAGGCGTCGGTCAGCGACATGCTCTCCAACGCCGAGTGCGCATCCATCATCCAGGTCGTCGGTGCCGGCTCGGGCCGGTCGTTCGATCTCTCGACCGCGCGCTACGGCAAGGTCATCCTGATGAGCGACGCGGACGTGGACGGCGCGCACATCCGCACGCTGCTGCTGACGCTGTTCTTCCGGTACATGCGTCCGCTCATCGAGGACGGCCGGGTCTTCGCCGCGGTGCCGCCGCTGCACCGGGTGATCGTGATCAACCCCGGATCCAAGCCGAACGAGACCGTCTACACGTACAGCGAGCAGGAGCTGCACAGCCTGCTGGCGAAGCTCCGCAAGCAGAACAAGCGCTGGCACGAGCCCGTGCAGCGGTACAAGGGTCTCGGCGAGATGGATGCCGAGCAGCTCGCCACCACCACGATGGACCGGTCGGGACGCCTGCTCCGGCGCGTGCGGATGGAGGACGCGGAGGAGGCCGGCCGCGTCTTCGAGCTGCTGATGGGCAACGAGGTCGCGCCGCGGCGCGAGTTCATCGTGGACTCCGCGGACCAGCTCGCCCGCGAGTCGATCGACGCGTGACCCGGCTGTCCGCGGGCGATCCGATCCTCCGTCCCGCGACGCCCGGCGACCTCGAGACCGTGGTCGCGCTCAAGGCGGTGACGCTGCGCGCGGATCTGGACCGGCTCGTGGGCTGGGACCCCGAGCGGTCGCGGGCCCGCGTCGTCGCGCACTTCTCGCCCGGGAACACCCGGATGATCCTGATCGGCCAGGAGACCGTGGGCACCGTGACGCTCCGGCCGGACGGCGGCGACCTGTGGCTGGAGATGTTCTACCTGGACCCCGCGCACCAGGGCCGAGGCATCGGGTCCGCGGTCCTGCGGACGCTCTGCGCAGAGGCGCCCATGACCCGTCTGCGTCTGCAGGTGCTGGTCGGCTCGGCCGCGCAGCGTCTGTACGCACGGCACGGGTTCGTGGTCGACGAGGACGACGGGATCGACGTGTGGATGCACCGTGACCCCGCGGTGGCCGGTGTCGGTGCCGGTTGACAGACTGGGACGATGATCGCGATCCTCTCGGCGCCCACCAACCTCGGACTGAACCCGCCCGAGCCCGGCGCGGTCCCCGGGACGGCCAAGGCGCCCGAGGCCCTGCGCGAGGCCGGGCTGCATGAGCGGCTGATCCGCGCCGGCGCCGTCGACGCCGGGGTCGTGCTGCCGGGGCGATATGTGGACGCACCGCGCCCGCACGACGTCGTCCGCAACCAGGAGGCGATCGTCGAGCACGCCCGCCGCCTGGCCGCCCGCCTGGTCGGGCTCCGCGGCGAGGGGCTCGCTCCACTGGTGCTGGGCGGCGACTGCAGCATCGCCGTGGCCGCCGGACTCGCCACCCGCGTCGTCGGCGGCGGATTCGTGCATGTCGACGGGCACACCGACTTCCGACACCTCGGCAACAGCCCCGCGGTGGGCGCCGTCGGCGGCGAGGGGCTGGCCGCGCTCGTCGGCCGGCACATCCCCGCGATCGCCGACATCGACGGGCTCGGCCCTTACGTCGCGGGGGATCGCGTGGCGCACGTCGGATGCCGGGACGACGACGAGGATCTCGCGGAGGTCGAGGCGGCGCTGGCGCTCGTGATCCCCGCATCGGAGGTGATCCTGCACGGCGGGGCGAGGGCGGCCGGGCGGGTTCGTTCCGTGCCCGGGATGAACGGCGGGTACTGGATCCAGGTGGATGTGGACGTCCTGGACCCGATCCACATGCCGGCGGTCGACAGCCCGGATCCGGGAGGTCTCTCGCCGGACGAGCTGATCGAGCTGCTCCGGGGCCTCGCCCCCGCCGCGTGGGGCGCCTCCGTCACGATCTTCGATCCGGACCTGGATCCGGACGGCGTCCACGCGCGGACCCTCTCCCGTGTCATCGCCGAGGGCTTCGAAGACCTCGGGCGGACGCGGACCGGCTGAGCCGACGTCGATCCGTGCGGGTCTTGGTCGTCAGACCAGCGCCGCGTCCCAGCCGTCGTGGATCGCCTCGAGGGTCGCCTCCGCGGTCAACGTCGTGGTGTCGATGCGCAGGCCGGGCGCCTGCCAGGCGTCCTGTGCGGCACGAAGATGGGTCCAGGCGGCTGCCACCTGCTTGTCCCGTCCGGCGTCGCGCGCCGAGACCGCCTCCGGCGAGGCGGTGAGAAGCACGAACCGGAGCGGTGCGAACACGCCGATGCGGTACGCGCGCAGCAGTCCCGGCCACAGCACGACATCGGAGACCGCGACGTCGAAGCCGGCGGCCGTGTAGTTGCGGGAGAGAGCGAACAGGTTCTCGCGGCGCAGGGCGAGCTGACGCTCAGCCTCGTCCGCCGGCTCGGCGCCGGGGACGACCAGCCCGGACACGATGAAGGACTCGCCGATGTCATCGCTGTCCAGGTGCACACCCCTCGGCGCGGCGCCGGCGAGCGCACGAGCGATCGTGGTCTTGCCGACGCCGGGGAGACCGGAGACCAGGACGACGGAGCCCGTCATGCGCCGAGGGCCCGGCCGATCGATCCCACGACGCCATCCAGCGTCTGGCCGGACGCGTCCCGCTTGGCTCCCGATTCCGGCAGGGTGCGTGCGGCACCGTCGGGGCCGACCGCCAGGGCAGGCGACGGACCGGCCCAGGCGAGGCGGAGCCTGTCCTCGCCCTTGAGGAACGAGTGGGCGCGGACGCCGCCGGTGGCACGGCCCTTCCCGGGGAACTCCGTGAACGAGGACACCTTCGCCCGACCCGCATCCGTGCCCGCGAGCACGCCGTCCGCGCCGGAGACGGTGACGACGACCGCGTCCGCGACATCCGTCACGACCGAGAACGACACCACGTCCGCTCCGGCGGCGAGCTTGATCCCCGCCATCCCGCCGGCGGCGCCGCCCTGGGGACGCACAGACGACGCAGGGAAGTGCAGCAGCTGTGCATCCGAGCTGACGAAGACGAGCTCGGCGTCGTCCGGGGCCGCGGCGGCGCCGACGACCGTGTCACCTGCCTTGAGCCCGATGACCTCGACCTCCGGCCGCGCGGCGAGGCCCGATGGCACCACCCGCTTGACCACTCCGGCGCGCGTTCCGAGCGCCAGCGGCGTGTCGTCGTCGAAGCGGACGAGCGACAGAACCTTCTCGCTCTTGTCGAGAAGGCCGATGTAGTCCCGAAGCGGAACCCCGGCGGCCAGGTGGACGGACGACGAGGGCACCGAGGGCAGGTCGACGGGGGAGAAGCGCAGGACCCGACCGGCGCTCGTCACCGCGCCGATCTCGCTCCGGGTGCTCGTCGCGAGGGTCGCGAGGACCGCGTCGTGCTTGCTGCGCCGCGTTCCCGCGGCGAGCTCCTGCCCTTCGGCGAGGTCCACCCGCACGGCGCGCCCGGTCGTGGAGAGCACGACCACCGTCGGGGTGTCGGCGATCTGCAGGTCGACGGCAGCGCCCTTGGCGACGCGGGGCTTGGGCGGTGCGGCGTTGAGGAGCATGGTGCGCCGGGGCGTGCCGTACTGCTCGGCCGCGGCGTCCAGCTCGCGCGCGACCTGCGCGCGCAGGAGGGCGTCGCTGCCGAGCAGGTCGCGGAGCTCGGCGATCTCGGCCTGCAGCTTGTCGCGCTCGCTCTCCAGCTCGATCCGCGAGAACTTCGTCAGGCGGCGCAGACGCAGCTCCAGGATGTACTCGGCCTGCGGCTCCGAGAGGTCGAAGACGTCGCGGAGCCGGGCCCGGGCCTGCTCTCCGTCGTCGGAGGAGCGGATGACCTGGATCACCTCGTCGATGTCGAGGATCGCGATCAGCAGTCCCTCGACCAGGTGCAGACGCTCTTCTCGGCGCGCGAGACGGAAGCGGCTGCGACGGGTGACCACCTCGAGCCGGTGCGTCACGTAGACGGACAGCAGCTCCTTGAGCCCCAGGGTGCGGGGCTGTCCCTCCACGAGGGCGACGTTGTTGATGCTGAACGAGTCCTCGAGCGGGGTCAGCCGGTACAGCTGCTCCAGCACGGCGTTCGGGTCGAAGCCCGTCTTGATCCCGATCTGGATCCGCATGCCGTGGTTGCGGTCGGTGAGATCGGTGACGTCGCTGATCCCCTGGAGCTTCTTCGACTGCACCGCGTCGCGGATCTTCTCGATCAGGCGCTCGGGGCCGACCATGTACGGCAGCTCGGTGACGACGATCCCGGTCCGCCGAGGGCCGAGCGACTCGATCGACACCTTTCCGCGGACCTTCAGCGCGCCGCGGCCGTTGGCGTAGGCGTCCTTCACGCCGTCGAGGCCCATGAGGATCCCGCCCGAGGGGAAGTCCGGGCCGGGCACGAACTCCATGAGCTCCTCGGTCGTGGCCTCCGGGTGCTCGAGGAGGTGGATCGCGGCGGCCACCACCTCGATGAGGTTGTGCGGCGCCATGTTCGTGGCCATGCCCACGGCGATCCCGCTCGCCCCGTTGACGAGCAGGTTGGGGAAGGCGGCGGGGAGCACGGAGGGCTGCTGGAACTGGCCGTCGTAGTTGGGGATGAACTCGACGACGTCCTCGTCGAGGCTCTCGGTCAGCGCCAGCGCCGGCGGGGCGAGGCGGGCCTCGGTGTAGCGGGAGGCGGCCGGACCGTCATCCAGCGATCCGAAGTTGCCGTGCCCGTCGACGAGCGGCACCCGCAGCGCGAAGCCCTGGGCGAGCCGCACGAGGGCGTCATAGATCGCCGAGTCGCCGTGGGGGTGGAGCTTTCCCATGACCTCGCCCACGACGCGGGCGCTCTTGACGTGGCCGCGCTCGGGACGCAGGCCCATCTCGGCCATCTGGTACAGGATGCGCCGCTGCACGGGCTTCATGCCGTCGCGGGCGTCCGGGATCGCGCGCGAGTAGATCACGGAGTAGGCGTACTCGAGATACGAGCCCTGCATCTCGCTGGTCAGGTCGATGTCCTGGATGCGCTCGTCGATCGGCTCGGGCGGCGTGGTGCTGCGGGGCATGGGATTCCTGCGTCGGTCGGGTGCCGGCGGAGGCGGTCCTCGACGCCGGGTCCGGCCCGGGACTCACACGAAGGCACTCGTGCGAGACTGGCTCGGATGACCCTTATGCTACCGGCCGTGCCGCCGACCGCCCGGAGCATCACCGGGGTGGCGCAGGACCTGCTCGACGCCATCGGCAGCCCCCGTGATGCCGATCCCCCCGTGAACCGCGGTGAGGCCGAGCCGCTGCCCGCGGTGCGCTCGGCAGTCCTCGTCGTGATCGACGGGCTGGGCGCGGCGCAGCTGCGCGCGCACGCGGGTCATGCCCGCACCCTGGCGTCGGCCATGACCAAGCGCGACGTCGCGTTCTCGGTCTTCCCGTCCACGACCGCATCCGCCCTGACGAGTCTCGTCACAGGAGTCGCGCCCGGGCGGCACGGGCTCGTCGGCTACCGGGTCCTCGACCGTGAGCGCGGCCGGCTCGTGAACCAGCTCAGCGGGTGGGAGCAGGAGCGGATCGATCCGGCGTCGTGGCAGCGTGAGCCGACCGTCTTCGAGCGTGCGCGCGCCCTCGGCCACCCCGTCCACGCCGTGGGCCTGCCCGCGTACGCGCGGAGCGGCTTCAGCGCGGCGACGCTGCGCGGCGCCGACTTCCACGCCGCGAAGTCCGGGGCCGACCGGGTCGCGCTCGCCCTCGGGCTCGCCGAGGAGAACGACGGCGCCCTGGTGTACTGCTACCTGCCGGAGGCGGACAAGGCCGGGCACCGGGACGGTGTGGCGTCGGCCGAGTGGGTGGCCGCGCTGGAGGACATCGACGCGGCGCTCTCCGTCCCTGTCCCGCGTGGCGTCGGTGTGCTCGTGACCGCGGATCACGGCATGGTCGACGTCCCCCGTCACCGACACCTGATCGTGGATGAATCGGGTCCGATGCGGGACGGGGTGGCGCACATCGGCGGCGAGCCGCGCATGCTGCACGTCTACCTCGACGATCCGGACCGCCTCGGCTCTGCGCGCAGCGCGTGGGCGGCCGGGACGGAGGGCGCCGCGGATGTGCTCACCCGGGATGAGGCGATCGCCGGCGGACTGTTCGGGGCCGAGGTCACCGCGGACGCGGCCGCCCGGATCGGCGATCTCGTGATCCCGGCGCGGGGAACCTGGGCGTTGTACGACGGGGCGGCGGAGGATCAGAAGGCCCAGGACATGGTCGGCCAGCACGGCTCGCTGACCCCGGAGGAGCTCCGCGTCCCCCTGCTGCGGATGGGTGCCTTCGCCCGCTGACCCAGAAGTCACCGGATCCTCCTGACCCCGCGCGCGAGTTCCGGCATGCGCGTGGATCAGGCGAACGCGCGAGCTCAGGCGGTTTGGACGCAGGGGCGCCTGTTTTCGCGTGTTTGCCTGATCTGGCGTGGGCCTGGTTCTTGCGCAGGAGTCACGCGCGAGTTCCGGCATGCGCGTGGGGTCAGGCGAACGCGCGAGCTCAGGCGGTTTGGGCCCAGCGGTGCCTGTTCTGGTGTGTTTGCCTGATCTGGCGACGAGGAGCGCGAGGGCGCGGGCGCTCGGGGGACGCGGAGCTCGGGCTCAGTCGTCGGTGCGTGCGCCGAAGACGATCTCGTCCCACGAGGGCATCTCGCGGCGGCGACGACGGGAGCCGGACTCGTCGTGCGATGCGGGCGCCGAAGGCTGCGGAGCGGGATCCGGAGTCGCATCCTCCGTGCCCGCGCGGTAGCCGGGCTCGAGGGCGTCGAAGAGGGCGATGGGCGCCTCGTCGGCCTCGTCCGCGCTCGGCGCCAGCTCCCGCTGACCGCGGCGCCGCCGAAGCGCCTCGAGCAGATCGGCGGTGTCCGACGGCGTCGAGGCGACCTGCGGTGCGCGGTTGGTCGCGGCCTCCTGGACGGCGGGCGCGGATCGCTGCGGCGCGGCGTTCTCCTCGCGACCGTCCTCCCGCGACTCGTTCGGGGCGGGAACGAGTCTCGGTCCGAACGCGCCGGAGTCGAAGCGCGAGTCGTCCTTGTAGGGGGAGGGGCGCTCCTTGTCGAGGGCGCGCAGGCGCGGGATCAGCCCTTCGGGAAGCGAGCCCTGCCGCGAGAGCTGGGTGGCGTCCGCGTTGAGGGGTGAGAGGACGCTGCGGCGGGGGTCGAAGCTCCACCGGGCGTCGTGGTCGACCTCGGACGCGGTGAACTCGAGCTTGATGATCCAGCCGGACTCGTCCTTCCAGCTCGCCCACCGCTCGGCGGTCGCTCCGACGTCGGCGAGCTTGGCGCGGATCGCCACCCCGAAGGTGGGCTGTGCGTCCGGCTCGACCTCGCTGCCGATGAGGACGGGGACGGCCAGGGCCTGGCCGACGATGTGCTCGCGCTCGGCGAGAACGGGTCCCTCGAACTTCTCGACGTCCTCGACGCGGACGCCGAGGAGCTCGGCGACCTCGCGGGCGGACAGCCCGGCACGGATCTGGGCCTGGATCTCCCGGGGGCTCGCGGCCAGCGGAGCCACCCGTTCCTCCTGGCGTGCGCGCGCCCGCCGGATCTCGGCGCGCAGGACCTCGTCGACGGGCAGGGCGAAGCGCGTCCCCGACTCCGTCGCGAGGACGAGGAGATTGTCTTCGGTGCCGACGATCGTGACGTGTTCCATGGCAGAGCCCCTCTGATGGGTGTGCGCCCATCGTGTCACGGGCCCCGGACGCGGGACGGGAATAGCGTGGGCGTGCCGCGAGTTTGGATCGGCGGAAGCGCGGCATTTGCCAAACGATCGCGGGTCGTGCAAACTATGGCCGCCGAACACCCGACGGCACGCCGCTGAGTCGGCACGAAGCGATACCCCCGGCACCGCGCCACTCGCATCACGAAAGTGGAGAATCACCGCAATGGCAACCGATTACGACGCCCCGCGCAAGAGCGAAGACGAGAGCGAGTCGATCGAGGCTCTCAAGGAGCGCGTCCCCGACAAGCTGTCGGGCTCGGTCGGCGACGAGGACTCCGACAACCCGAGCAACTTCGACCTGCCCGGCGCAGACCTGTCCGACGTCGAGCTCGACGTCGTCGTCCTCCCGGCCCAGCAGGACGAGTTCACCTGCATGAGCTGCTTCCTGGTGAAGCACCGTTCGCAGCTCGACCACGAGGACGCGTCGGGCCCGATCTGCAAGGAATGCGCCGCCTGACCCGACGGACGTTCGCGCCCTGACCGCTCCGGTCCAGGGCGCGTTCTGCTTTCCGGTGACGGCCGCGCGCCGGGTCAGCCGTCGGCGGCCGTGCGTCTGGCCGCGTCGATCGCCGCCGCCAGACGGTCGGGGGTCCTCGTCGAGAGGGTCCAGGTGGGGGCGGGATCGTCGGGATCGAGGATCGGCACCACGACCACCCCGTCGATGCCGCCGCGGATCAGATGCCACCCGCGTGCCGGAAGGCCCGCTCCGCGCGCGACGCGCGCCGCCTCTCCGGTCTGCGCCGAGGGCTCGCCCAACCACCGCGCATCGATGTGCGCCCTGCCGGCGCGCAGCGTCCGCCGGCCCACCCGCACACGAGGAGAGGCGAGGACCATCAGGCCGATGATCGCCGCCGTGGCGGCGCAGCCGATCACGAGCGCGACGACCGAGCCGACCGGGATCAGCGTGAGCGTGACCATGGGTCCTCCGACGGCGGCGGCCAGAAAGAGCCAGAGACTGGGGGTGAGACGCTCGCTGTACCGCGGACGCGCGTCGTCGGCGAGGTTCTGCATTAGCCTCTTTCTCGTGACCGATACCGTGGACGTCCCCATTATCGCCCCCGAGGTCCCTGCCTACGCCCACCCCGGTGACGCGGGCGCGGATCTCGTCTCGACCGAGGCGGTCGTGCTGGCGCCGGGGGAGCGGGCCCTGATCGGCACCGGTGTGCGGATCGCCCTCCCCGAGGGATACGCGGCGTTCGTCGTCCCGCGCAGCGGTCTGGCCGCCAAGCATGGGATCACCGTGGTGAACTCCCCGGGGACGGTCGACGCGGGGTACCGCGGCGAGATCAAGGTGTGCCTCCTGAACACCGATCCGCGCGAGGCGTACGAGATCGCGCCCGGCGACCGGATCGCCCAGATGATCGTGATGCCGGTGACCCGAGCCCGCTTCATCCCCGTGGATTCGCTGGAGGACAGCGTCCGCGGAGCGGGCGGGTTCGGCTCCAGCGGATACCAGACCCAGAGCGCCGCCCCGAGCGGCGCGGAGGAGAGAGCATGACCGACGACAACAGCATCGAGCCGACAGAGCCGACAGAGTCCGCCGCCGCGGAGGTCCCGACCCTGCACGGGGACCGCTCCGTGGACGGGCCGTTCGACGAGACGGAGGCGAATCCTGTTCGTCCGTACATCGACCTCGGCGGCATCAAGATCCTCCCGCGAGAGGGCCTGAACCTCCGCCTCGAGGTCGAGGAGCAGACCAAGCGCATCGTCGCCGTCGGCCTGGACTACGCGGACTCGACCCTTCAGGTCCAGCCGTTCGCGGCCCCGCGGTCGTCGGGCCTCTGGGAGGAGACGCGCGCCCAGATCCGTGAGCAGATCACCCAGCAGGGCGGCCGGGTGGAGGAGCGCGAGACCGCGCTCGGCGCCGAGCTGCTCGCGGAAGTGCCGACGGTCGCGGGCGACGGCACCAGCCTGCGCCTCGCCCGATTCGTCGGCGTGGACGGGCCGCGATGGTTCCTGCGCGGCGTCATCGGCGGCGCGGCCACCTCCGATCCCGAGGCCGCGGCGGCGGTCGAGGATCTGTTCCGCTCCATCGTCGTGGTGCGCGGCGGCTCGCCGATGCCGCCGCGGGACCTCATCCCGCTGCGGATGCCCGCGGCGCCCGGCACGGCGTGAGCGACCCGCGGGAGGACCGGTCGCCGGGCGCCGACGACGCGGGAGCCCCCGCGCCCGCGGACGCACGGTACACGCCGCCGCCGGCAACCGGATCCTCGGCCCCAGACCCCTCGCAGGCGTTCGCCTCGGCGCTCGGCGGTGCGGCGCGCCGGATGGGGATCGACGCGCCCGCCGACGCCCATGCCGGGCACGTGGTCTGGCGGGCGATGGGCGGCTGGCGGGGAGTTCTGGAGTCCGTCCTGCCGAGCCTCGCGTTCGTCCTGATCTACACCCTCCGACCGGAGCCGCTCGTGCTCTCGCTCGGGATCTCCGTCGGCCTCGCCGCGGTCTTCTCCGTCGTGCGCCTGCTGCAGAAGTCGCCGCCGTCCGCCGCCATCGGCGGCCTGGTCGCCGTCGCCTTCGCCGCGGGGCTGGCGCTGTGGACCGGCCGGGGACAGGACAACTTCGTCCCGGGCTTCTTCACCAACGCGATCTACGGCTCGGTCCTGCTCGTCTCCGCGCTGGTCGGGTGGGCGCTCATCGGCGTCGCGGCGGGACTGCTCATGGGGGAGGGGCAGGCCTGGCGCGCGGATCGCCGCAAGCGTCGTGTGTTCTTCTGGCTGACCGTCGCATGGGCGTCGCTGTTCTTCGCCCGTCTCGCCGTGCAGCTCCCGCTCTACTTCGCCGGGAACGTCACGGCGCTCGGCACGCTGAAGATCGTGATGGGTCTGCCGCTGTTCGCGCCGATGGTCGCCGTCACCTGGCTCGCGGTCCGAGCTCTGTACCCGCGCGACGCGCCCAAGGAAGCGGCCGATCGCTCACCGGATGCGTGATAGATTTATCTCGACATCAAGATAAATCGACACCCTTTCGCTCGCCCGGGTCGAGGCGCAGACTGGTTAGGTCCGCCTTGCTAGCCCTGTCGCCCAGCGGGCGAGCAAGATGGAGTCGCCTGTCGCTCCCATCCGATCAGAAGGAGACGGATTCGTGTCCACGGTGAACAGCTTCGGTGCCCAGAGCACCCTGACGGTCGGCAGCACCGACTACGAGATCTTCCGCATCGACACCGTGCCCGGTTTCGAGAAGCTCCCCTTCAGTCTCAAGGTGCTCCTGGAGAACCTGCTCCGCACCGAGGACGGCGCGAACGTCACCAAGGCGCAGATCGAGGCCCTGGGCAGCTGGGACCCGTCGGCGGAGCCGGACACGGAGATCCAGTTCACGCCGGCCCGCGTGGTCATGCAGGACTTCACCGGCGTCCCCTGCATCGTGGACCTCGCCACCATGCGCGAGGCCGTGACGGCCCTGGGCGGCGACCCGAGCAAGATCAATCCGCTCTCGCCGGCCGAGATGGTGATCGACCACTCCGTGATCGCGGACCTCTTCGGGCGCCCGGACGCGATCGAGCGCAACGTCGAGATCGAGTACGAGCGCAACGGCGAGCGGTACCAATTCCTCCGCTGGGGCCAGACGGCCTTCGACGACTTCAAGGTGGTCCCCCCGGGCACCGGCATCGTGCACCAGGTGAACATCGAGCACCTGGCGAAGGTCATCTACGACCGCTCCGTGAACGGCGTCCTTCGCGCCTACCCCGACACCTGCGTCGGCACCGACTCGCACACGACGATGGTCAACGGCCTGGGCGTCCTCGGCTGGGGCGTCGGCGGCATCGAGGCCGAGGCGGCGATGCTCGGCCAGCCCGTCTCCATGCTCATCCCGCGCGTGGTCGGCTTCAAGCTGACCGGCGAGATCCCGGCGGGCGTCACGGCCACCGACGTCGTCCTCACGATCACCGACATGCTGCGCAAGCACGGCGTCGTTGGCAAGTTCGTCGAGTTCTACGGCGAGGGCGTGGCCTCCGTCCCGCTCGCGAACCGCGCGACCATCGGCAACATGTCGCCGGAGTTCGGCTCGACCGCGGCGATCTTCCCCATCGACGACGTCACGCTCGACTACCTGCGCCTGACCGGCCGCGAGGAGCAGGCGGTCGCGCTCGTCGAGGCGTACGCCAAGGAGCAGAAGCTCTGGCACGACCCCGCCAACGAGCCGCAGTACAGCGAGTACCTGGAGCTGGACCTCGGAACCGTCGTGCCCTCGATCGCCGGCCCGAAGCGCCCGCAGGACCGCATTCTGTTGTCCGAGGCGAAGTCCCAGTTCGAGAAGGACATCGTCAACTACGCCACGCCCTCCACCTCGGAGGACATCGTCGACGCGGACGCGCTGGGCACCTTCCCCGCCTCCGACCCGGGCGCGGTGCCGGGCGATGAGCACACCCACACGGGCGAGGTGCTGATCTCCAGCGGGTCGCCGCACGTGGCGTCCAAGCCGGTGAAGGTGAAGACTCCGGACGGGCAGAAGTACCTGCTGGACAACGGTGCGGTCACGCTCGCGGCGATCACGTCCTGCACGAACACCTCCAACCCGTCGGTGATGATCGCTGCGGGCCTGCTCGCGCGCAAGGCGCTCGAGAAGGGCCTGAAGCAGAAGCCCTGGGTCAAGACCACCCTCGGCCCCGGTTCGAAGGTCGTGACCGACTACTACGAGAAGTCCGGCCTGGACAAGGACCTCGAGGGTCTCGGGTTCTACACCGTCGGCTACGGCTGCACGATCTGCATCGGGAACTCCGGCCCGCTGATCGAGGAGGTGTCCGCGGCGATCAACGAGCACGACCTCGCCGTCACGGCCGTCCTCTCCGGCAACCGCAACTTCGAGGGGCGCATCAGCCCCGACGTCAAGATGAACTACCTGGCCTCGCCGCCGCTGGTGGTCGCCTACGCCCTGGCCGGATCCATGAACTTCGACTTCGAGTCGGACCCGCTGGGTACCGACGCGGACGGGAACGACGTCTTCCTCAAGGACATCTGGCCCGCCCCGGAGGAGGTCCAGGAGATCATCGATTCGTCGATCTCGCGCGACCAGTTCATCAAGCAGTACGCCACCGTCTTCGACGGGGACGAGCGCTGGACGAGCCTTCCCACCCCGACGGGCCCGATCTTCGAGTGGGACGCGGACTCGACCTACGTCCGCAAGGCCCCCTACTTCGACGGCATGGAGCGCACGCCGGCACCGGTCACGGACATCACGGGCGCCCGCGTGCTCGCGACGCTCGGCGACTCGGTGACGACCGACCACATCAGCCCCGCCGGCAACATCAAGGCCGGCACCCCGGCCGCGCAGTACCTCACCGAGCACGGCGTGGCGCAGAAGGACTTCAACTCGTACGGCTCGCGCCGCGGCAACCACGAGGTGATGATCCGGGGCACCTTCGCGAACATCCGCCTGAAGAACGCCCTGGTCAAGGCCGTCAACGACGGACAGCAGATCGAGGGCGGCTTCACCCGCGACTTCACCCAGCCGGGCGGTCCGCAGGCGTACATCTTCGACGCCTCGCAGAACTACCAGGCGCAGGGCACGCCGCTGGTGATCTTCGGCGGCAAGGAGTACGGCTCGGGGTCGTCGCGCGACTGGGCGGCCAAGGGCACGAACCTCCTCGGCGTGAAGGCGGTCATCACCGAGAGCTTCGAGCGCATCCACCGGTCGAACCTCATCGGCATGGGCGTCGTCCCGCTGCAGTTCCCGGCCGGCGAGTCGTGGGAGTCCCTCGGTCTCGACGGCACCGAGATCGTGTCGATCTCGGGCCTGGAGCAGCTCAACGAGGGCGTGACGCCGAAGACCGTCAAGGTCACGGCCGAGCCGAGCGAGTTCTCGCCCGAGGGGAAGCAGACGATCGAGTTCGACGCGGTCGTGCGTATCGACACCCCCGGTGAGGCCGACTACTACCGCAACGGCGGCATCCTCCAGTACGTGCTGCGTTCGCTGGTCTGAGCCGCGAGGAGACAGGGACCCCCGAGAGCCGCGACTCTCGGGGGTCCTTCCGTCTCTCACGGGAACCGTGCAGCGAGCCCTCAGGCGGTCTCGGGTCCGACGTAGCGGGACGACGGCCGCAGGATCTTGCCGTCGCCGGCCTGTTCGACCGCGTGCGCGCCCCAGCCGATGATCCGCGCCGCGGCGAACGTCGGGGTGAACAGCTCACGCGGGATCCGGCAGGCCTCCATGACAACGGCCGCGTACAGCTCGACGTTGGTGCGCAGCGAGCGCCCGGGCTTGAGCTCCTCGAGGACACGGATGACGGTCCGCTCCACGGCCACGGCGAGATCGACCCGGGCGCCGGCCAGCCCGTCGGCGCGCAGCGCGAGCGCGACCTCCCGGAGCAGCCGGGATCTCGGATCCTCGGTGCGGTACACGGCATGCCCGAAACCCATGATCCGCTCGCCGCGGAGGACGCGCTCGCGTACCCACGCGTCGGCGTGGTCCGGGTCCCGCACGTCGTCGAGCATCTCCAGCGCGCGGGCGGGCGCGCCGCCGTGCAGCGGGCCCGAGAGCGCGCCGAGGGCCCCGCCGACGCAGGACGCGAGGTCGGCGCCGGTCGAGGCGATCACGCGCGCCGTGAACGTGGAGGCGTTGAAACCGTGGTCGATCGCCGCCGTGAGGTACGTCGCGAGCGCGCGGGAGAGACGCGGGTCTGGCCGCGCCCCGGTGAGCATGCGGAGATAGTCCGTCACCGGATCCAGCGACGGGTCGGGCGGGACGGGAGCGAGGCCTGCGCCGAGGCGGTGCTGGGCGGCGACGAGCGTGGGGGCGACCGCGGCGATCCGCAGGGCGTCGTCGATCCGGCCGTCCGGATCCTCGTCGTAGAGGGCCGGTCTGCCGTCCGCGGCCGAGACCAGCGCGATGCCGGTCCGCAGCAGCGCCATGGGGTCCAGGCCGCTCCCGGCGAGCGCGGCGAGGCCCTCGGCGGTCTCCGTCGGCAGGGCGCGCAGGGCGCCGATCCGCCGTCGGAACGCGGCCCTGGCCGCGTCGTCGGGCAGCGGCGCGCCGAGGGTGACGAGGTGCCAGGCGTCCTCGAAGCGGGCGTCGGCTGCGAGGTCGGGTCCGGAGACGCCGCGGTAGTGGAAGGTCCCCTCGGCGCCCCGGACGTCACCGATCGCCGTCTCCGCGACCACGACGTTCGTGAGGCCGCGGGGCACCTCGATGGGGCGGTCGTCATCGCGTTCCACGGTCATGGCCATGCGTCGGCTCCTCTGCTCCTTCCCGTCGCCGGACGCGACGGGATCGCTTTCACGATCCGATATGGACGGCGCTATCGTCAATGTTGATCGGATCAATGGGAGCGAGATGGACCGACTCACGGCCGCACAGGCCGCCGCCCGGCTCGGGGTGAGGACCGAGACGCTCTACGCCTATGTCTCGCGCGGGCTCATCTCCCGAGAACGCGACGGCCGTGGATCCTCCTTCGACGTCCTGGAGGTCGAGCGCTTCGCCCGGTCGCGGCGACGCAAGCCCGAGGCCGTCCGCGGTCCGGCACCCGCGGCCGGCTCGGACGGCAGCCCGCTCGGCGTCATCGACACGGACGTCGCACTGATCGACGACGGCGAGCTCTGGTACCGGGGGATCCCGGTGACCGACCTCGTGTTCGGCGAGGGAGACGTCGACGGCGCGAGTCTCGGCCGGTTCGACGCCGTGGTGCGCTGGCTCCTGGAGGGGACGGTGCGACCGGACCCGGACGCCGAGCCGCTGCCGTCGCCCGGGACGGTGTCGTACGCGCGCCGCGCTCTCGACGTGCTTCCCTCCGAGGCGCCGGCGTTCAGCCGCCTGCTCAGCGCCGTCTCCGCGCTGGCGGCCACGGATCCGGAGCGGTTCGATTTCGCGCCGCCGACGGTCGCCCGCGTCGCCGTCCGTCTGATCGGGGGACTGACCGACGCGCTGCCGCTGCTCGGCCCGGCGCCGGCCCCGCACGAGCCGGTCGCCGGCCGTCTCTGGCCCCGCCTGACCGCTGCGGCCGCGGCGCCGGATCGGGTCGCCGTCCTCGACGCCGCGCTCGTCCTGCTGGTGGACCACGACATGGCGGCGTCGACCGTGGCGGCCCGGGCCGCCGCGTCGGCGCGGGCCCATCCGTACGCGGTCGTGGCGGCGGGGCTGGGAGCGCTCGACTCCGCTCTGCACGGGGCGGTGAGCGGCGAGGCGGTCCGGATGCTCCGCGAGGTGGCCGCGGGCGCGGAACCGGCCACGGCCGTCGGAACGGCGGCTCGGCGCGGCGGATCCGGTGTCCCGGGCTTCGGGCAGCCGCTGTATCCCGACGGAGATCCCCGTGCCCGCACCCTCCTGTCGGTCCTGGGCGAGCTATCCGATCCCGCCGTGGTCCGGGCGCGAGAGGCGGCCGAGAGCGTCTCCGGTCTCGTCCGCAGCAGGACCGGCCTGCGACCGTCGATCGATCTCGCACTGGCCACGATGATGCTCGCCTGGGACATGCCCGACGACGCGGGCGAGACCGTCTTCGCGATCGCGCGTTCCGCGGGCTGGTGCGCGCACGCCCTGGACGAGTACGGGCGGACGCCTCTGCGGCTGCGGCCGCGGGGCCGGTACACGGGTCCGGATCCGGCGGATGTCCAGCGGGCGGTGAGCAGGGCTCGGTAGTCTGGGACGATGCGGTGCGCGCCACACAGGCGGCGCCGGACAAGCTCGCAGGAGGCAGGCACGGTGGCGATTCTCCCCGGGATCTCAGGTCCGCGCGATCTCGACGACCTCTCGCCAGGGCAGCTCAAGGAGCTGGCGGCGGAGATCCGCGCCTTCCTCATCGAGAACGTGGCCCGCACGGGCGGGCATCTCGGGCCGAACCTCGGCGTCGTGGAGCTCACGATCGCATTGCACCGCGTGTTCTCCTCGCCGGAGGACCCGATCATCTTCGACACCGGGCACCAGTCCTACGTGCACAAGCTGCTCACCGGGCGCCAGGACTTCTCCGGTCTGCGCTCGCGCGGCGGTCTGGCGGGCTACCCGCAGCGCTCGGAGAGCCAGCACGACGTCGTGGAGTCCTCGCACGCGTCGAGCTCGTTGAGCTGGGCGGACGGCGTCTCCCGCGCGCTCACGGCGACCGGACGTGCCGACCGTCACGTGGTCGCCGTCGTCGGCGACGGCGCCCTGACCGGCGGCATGACCTGGGAGGCCCTCAACAACATCACCGACGACAACGACCGGAATCTCGTCATCGTCGTGAACGACAACGGCCGCTCCTACGCGCCGACCATCGGCGGGATGTCCCGTTACCTCAACCGGGTGCGGACGGCGGGCGCCTATCGCGACCTGCACCGGAAGTCGGACCGGCTGTTCCGGGCCTTCGGACCGTTCGGCCGCGCCCTGTTCCGCGGCGTCCGAGGCGGTACGCACGGGTTCCTGGCGAGATTCGTCAACAACGAGGCGCTGTACTCGAACCTGGACATCAAGTACCTCGGTCCCGTGGACGGGCACGACATCGAGGCGCTCACCGAGACGCTGGAGATGGCGAAGCAGTTCGGCGCACCCGTGATCGTGCACACGATCACGGAGAAGGGGCGCGGCTACCAGCCCGCTCTCGACGACGAGGCGGATCAGTTCCACTCCGTCGGCAAGATCGACCCGAAGACGGGCGGTGCGCTCGGCGGGTCCGGCGGGCGCAGCTGGACCGACGTGTTCTCGGACGCGCTCGTGGACGTCGGCGCCCGCGAGCCGAACGTCATCGCGATGACGGCGGCCATGCTCCGGCCGACGGGGCTTGCCCCGTTCGCGGAGCGCTTCCCCGATCGCGTGTACGACGTGGGCATCGCCGAGCAGCACGCCGTGGCGTCCGCGGCCGGGCTCGCGTACG
Organism: Microbacterium resistens; assembly: GCF_021172025.1. Lineage (NCBI taxonomy): Bacteria > Bacillati > Actinomycetota > Actinomycetes > Micrococcales > Microbacteriaceae > Microbacterium > Microbacterium resistens. Next base: position 977,095 of record NZ_CP082781.1, on the reverse strand, counting down.
GGGGCCTGCACCCCGTGGTCGCCGTGTACGCCACGTTCATGGGACGCGCGTTCGATCAGGTGCTGATGGACGTGGGACTGCACCGTGCCGGCGTGACCTTCGTCCTCGACCGTGCCGGCGTGACCGGACCCGACGGTCCCAGCCACCACGGCATCTGGGACCTCGCGATGCTGCAGATCGTCCCGAGCATCCGGATCGCGGCCCCTCGCGACGCCGTGCGCCTGCGGGAAGCGCTCGACGAAGCCGTCCGCGTCGACGACGCGCCCACCGTGATCCGGTTCCCGAAGGGCGCGGCCACCGAGGAGATCCCCGCGATCGAGCGTCGCGCCGACGGCACGGACGTGCTGTTTCGGGGTGAGGCCGAGGACGTCCTGATCGTGGGCATCGGCCCCTTCGCCGCCCTGGGCCTCGACGTGGCGCACCGCTTGCGCGCCCAGGGGATCGGCGCCACGGTGGTGGATCCGCGGTGGGCCATCCCGGTGCAGCCGTCGGTGATCGAGCTGGCCGCTCGACACCGCCTCGTGATCACGCTCGAGGACGGCATCCGCGTGGGCGGCATCGGCACGCGTGTGCGACAGGTGCTGCGGGAGGCGGGAGTGGACACGGCGGTGGACGAGCTCGGCGTGCCGGACGAGTTCATCGATCACGCCTCGCGCGAGCAGATCCTCGAGGCGGCGGGCCTCACGGCGCCGAAGATCGCCCAGGACGTCGTGGCCCAGGTCCTCGGCAAGCGGATCCCTGTGGCCCGTCAGACCGGCGAGACCGGCGCGATCGACCTCCCGCTCCACGAGGCCCGGTGAACCCGCCGATCGGCGCGGTCCGTCGCGCCGCCGAGACGGGACCGATGCGCGATCCCGCCTTCGACCAGGCGATGTACCAGGTGCGCTTCGAATGGGGCGCCGCGGGGCTCGACCGACTTGCACCGGCGGATGTCGTGGTGGTCCTCGACGTGCTGAGGTTCACGACGACCGTGACGGTCCGCGCCGAGCGTTCCGAGACGACGCCGCTGCACAATGCCCCCTCGATCAACGGCGCCCCGGTGGCGGCCGCTGCGGCGACCGTTCCGGGCGCTGTCGTCCTCGCCGGGAGCCTCCGAAACGCCGACGCCGTCGCGGAGGAGATCCTGCGCGAACAGGTGCGGCGGGACCGGCGAACGAGCGTCGCCGTGATCGCCGCAGGCGAGGCGATCGCGCCGGGCGACCCGCGTCTCCGCTTCGCCGTGGAGGACCAGCTGGGCGCGGGCGCGATCATCGACGCGCTGATCCGACGCGGGATCGACCATGTGTCGCCCGAGGCGATGCTCACCGCGGAGTCGTTCCGAAGCCTGCGCGGGGCGTTGCGGCACCTCGTGAGCGCGAGCGGCTCGGCTCGCCACCTCCGTGCGCGGCCCGAGCAGTACCCGGACGCCGAGACGGACATCCGTCTGGCCGCCGAGCTCGACGCGAGCACGGTCGTGGCGGAGCTCCGCGGCGGCGTGTTCACCGCGCGGGCGCTTCGGGACACGCCGCAGCGCTGATGAGGGGCAGGCCGGCGCCGTGCACGGGGCACGCGGAAGGGCCGCCTCCGAGGAGACGGCCCTTCCGCGTCACGGCGCGGGTCAGCGGCTCGCGATGCCGCGGATCGGGGGTGTGTGGAAGGTCCCGCCGAACGCGCGCTCCGAGGCGCCCTCGCGGTCGAGGTACGGCGATGCGCCGCCGTCGATGAACGGCCACCCGGCGCCGAGGATGAGGCACAGGTCGATGTCCTCCACCTCGGGGACGACGCCCTCGTCCAGCATGAGACGGATCTCCTGGGCGAGGCCGTCCTGGACGCGGCGCAGGATCTCCTCCGCGGAGGCCGGGGACGACCCGGCCGCCTCCTTCACGACCTTCTCCGCCGCCTTCGTGAAGCCGGTCACGCGGCCGCCCTTGTCCTTCTCGACGACCTCGGGCAGTTCGGCGAGCGCGTGGAAGTTGTCGTTCGCGTAGAAGCGCACCGGGAAGGCGCGGACCATCGTGTCCTGCACGTGCGCCGCGACCTTCCAGCCGACGAGGTCGATGAGCTGGAACGGACCCATCGGAAGCCCCAGCGGGGCGAACGCCTTCTCGACCTCCGCCACCGGCGTGCCCTCGTAGACGGCGCGCGCGGCCTCGCCCATCACCTTGGCCAGCAGGCGGTTGACCACGAAGCCGGGGGCGTCGGCGGTGAGGACCGCGTTCTTGCCCAGGCCCTTGGCGACGACGAAGGCGGTCGACAGCGCCGCGTCCGTGGTGTGCGGGGTCTTCACGATCTCGATCAGCGGCATCACCGCGACCGGGTTGAAGAAGTGGAACCCGACCAGGCGCTCCGGGTGGGCGAGCTTCGCGCCGATCTCCTCGACGGAGAGCGACGAGGTGTTGGTCGCGAGGATGGCGTCCTCGGCGACGATCCGCTCGATCTCGCCGAACACCTGCTGCTTGACGCCGACCTCCTCGAAGACCGCCTCGATGACGAAGTCGCAGTCCGCGTAGAGGCTCTTGTCCGTGGTGCCGGTGACCAGCCCACGCAGCTTGTTCGCCGTGTCGGCGTCGAGGCGCCCCTTGGCCTCGAGCTTCCCGATCTCCTCGTGGATGTAGGCGACGCCCTTGTCGACGCGGGCCTGATCCAGGTCGGTGATGAGCACGGGCACCTGGAGCCGGCGCACGAACAGCAGGGCGAACTGGCTCGCCATGAGCCCGGCGCCGATGATGCCGACCTTCGTGACCTTCTTCGCGAGCTCCTTGTCGGGCGCGCCGACCGGTCGCTTCGCCCGCTTCTGGACGAGGTCGAACGCGTACATCGACGCGGCGAACTGGTCGCCGGTCACGAGATCGGCAAGCGCCTCGTCCTCACGGGCGAAGCCTTCTTCCCTCGTGCCGCTCTTGGCCTTGTCGAGCAGGTCGAGGGCCACGTACGGGGACTTCGGCACGGTGCCGATCTTGGACTCGAGCATGCCGCGCGCCATCTTGATGGCGATCGGCCACTTGGTGAGGCGCTCGATCTTGCCCGGTTCGTTCTTGCGTTCGACCTTCTTGCCGCCGAGGACGGCGTCCGCCCAGCGGAGCGAGTCCTCGAGGTAGTTCGCGGCCGGGAAGATGGCGTCGAAGATGCCCAGCTCGAACGCCTGCTGCGGCTTCAGCATGCGGTTCTGCTTGAGCGGATTGGAGATGACGACCTCGAGCGCGTTCTCGATGCCGATGAGGTTCGGCAGGAGGTAGGCGCCGCCCCAGCCGGGGATGATCCCGAGGAAGACCTCGGGCAGCGCCAGCGCCGCGGCGGAGGCGTCCACCGTGCGGTAGGTGGAGTTGAGCGCGATCTCCATGCCGCCGCCCAGCGCGAGCCCGTTGACGAAGGCGAGCGACGGCACGCCCAGCTCCGACAGCGAGCCGAGAACCTTGTGGCCGAGCTGCGCGATGAGCCGGGCGTTGTCGCGCGAGCCGACCCGACTGATGTCGGACAGGTCGGCGCCGGCGGCGAGGATGTACTGCTTGCCGGTGATGCCGACCGCCTGGATCTCGCCGGCGGCCGCCCGGGCCTTGAGCCCGGCGAGCGTCTCGCCGAGTTCAGTCAGGGTCGCGGGGCCCAGCGTGTTCGGGCGGGTGTGGTCGCGGCCGTTGTCCAGGGTGATCAGCGCGAGCACCTTGCCGGAGGGGAGGCGGACGTCGCGCACAGGGGAGTGCGTGACCACCTCGCCCTCGGTGAGAGCCTGGATGGGGGAGAAGTCGATGGCGTCGTAGTTCGTCATTCCTGCATCCCTCACTTGCGCTTCTTGCCGTCGTAGAACGGGTTCTCCCAGATGACCGAACCGCCCTGGCCGAGGCCCACGCACATGGCGGTGAGGCCGTAGCGGACGTCCGGACGCTCGGCGAACTGCGCGGCGAGCTGGATCATCAGACGCACGCCCGAGGCCGCGAGCGGGTGACCCAGCGCGATCGCGCCGCCCCACGGGTTGACGCGGGGGTCGTCGTCGGCGATGCCGAAGTGGTCCAGCAGCGAGATGACCTGGATCGCGAACGCCTCGTTGAGCTCGAACAGCCCGATGTCGTCGATCGTGAGACCGGCCTTCTTCAGCGCCTTCTCGGTCGACGGGATGGGACCGATGCCCATGATCTCCGGCTGCACGCCGGCGAACGCGAACGAGACCATCCGCATCTTCGGCGAGAGGCCGAACTCCTTCACCGCGCCGCCGCCGGCGAGCAGCGACATCGTCGCACCGTCCGTGAGCGGGGAGGAGGTGCCGGCGGTGACGCGTCCGTGCGGGCGGAACGGCGTCTTGAGACCGGCGAGGTCCTCCATGGTCGTCTGCGGGCGGCGGCCCTCGTCCTCGGTCGCGAGGCCCCAGGCGCCGTCGGCGCCCTTGACGGCCACGGGCACGAGGTCCGGCTGGATCTTGCCCGCGTCGTAGGCGGCCTGCACCTTGTGCTGGCTGAGCATGCCGAAGCGGTCCGAGCGCTCCTTGGTGAGGTGCGGGAATCGGTCGAAGATCCGCTCCGCCGTCACCCCCATGTTGAGCGCGCCCGGGTCCACCATCTTCTCCGCGACGAAGCGCGGGTTGGGGTCGGCGTTGCTGCCGATGGGATGACGCCCCATGTGCTCGACGCCGCCGGCGATCGCCAGGTCGTACATGCCGACGCCGATCGAGGCGCCCATGGTGGTGACGCTCGTCATGGCCCCGGCGCACATGCGCTCGACCGCGAGACCGGGCACGGTCTGCGGAAGGCCTGCCAGGATCGCGACGGAGCGTCCGAGGGTGAGGCCCTGGTCTCCGGTCTGGGACGTGGCGGCGATCGCCACGTCGTCGATGCGGTCCAGCGGGACCCCGCCGTTGCGCTCCATCAGCCCGATCGTCGCCTTGACCGCCAGGTCGTCCGCGCGGGTGTTCCAGTACATGCCTTTCTCGCCGGCGCGCCCGAAGGGGGTGCGCACTCCATCGACGAAGAAGACGTCCGAGATCTCGGCCACTCTGCCTCCAGTTATCAGGGTTGTCCCCAGCCTAGGAGGGTCGGTGGCGCCCCGAGGGAATCGGTTGGATCGAACCTACGAAGCCGCGTCGGGACGGTCTTCACCGGTTTGCGTGGCATCCACAAACGCGAGTGCGATCCGCTGTGCGGTCTCCTCAACCTGCCAGGGGCGCGCCCCGAGCTCCGCGAGCGCCTCGCCGATCGTCGCCTCATCGATCACGCTCGGCGGCTCCCAGGCGACGCGGCGGAGCGAGTCCGGCGTGAGGAGGTTCTCCGTGGGCATGCGCAGTTCCTCCGCGCGCGCTTCGACCACGGGGCGCGCGGCCTTCAGCCGGGCGTCGGCCTCGGGGTTCCGATCGGCCCAGGCGCGCGGCGGCGGCGGGGCGTCGCTGGGCACACGCTCGCGGGGCAGCAGCTCGCTCGTCCGGCCGCGCTCGACCGCCGCCCACCAGCGGTCGAGCTGGGTGCGGCTGGCACGCCCGGTGAAGGCCGAGACGCCGGCGAGGGCGCTCTTGGAGGCCGGGGCGGCCAGGACGGCGGCGACGAGCGCGCGGTCGGGCACGAGGCGACCGGGCGCCACATCCTGTTCCCGCGCGTAGTCCTCCCTGGCCTGCCACAGCTCGCGCGCGACAGCGAGGTTGCGGGCGCCGCGGACCTGATGCAGACCGCTGAGCCGCCGCCACGGCTCCTCGCGCGGGGGCTTGGGGAGCCGGGTCCGGGTCGCTTCGAACTCCTGGCGGGCGTACTCGGTCTTGTGCTGCTCCTCGAGTTCGGCGACGAGCGTGTCGCGGACGTCCACGAGATGGAGCACGTCCAGCGCGGCGTACTCGAGCCAGGACTCCGGCAGCGGCCGGGTCGACCAGTCGGCCGCGGAATGCTCCTTCGCGAGCGTGATGCCGAGGGCGTGCTCGACCTCCGCGGCGAGTCCCACGCGTTCGTGGCCCAGGAGCCTCCCGGCGAGTTCGGTGTCGAACAGACGGGCCGGCAGCAGGCCGAGCTCCCGGAGGGAGGGCAGGTCCTGACTCGCGGCGTGCAGCACCCACTCCTCGTCCGCGAGGGCCTCCTGGAGCGGGGCGAAGTCGGGGATGGCGATCGGGTCGAAGAGGAAGACCCCCGCGTCCCGACGGAACACCTGCACGAGGTAGGCGCGCTGCGAATAGCGGAAACCGGACGCCCGCTCGACGTCGACGGCGGCCGGGCCGCTGCCGGCGGCGAGACGGCGGCAGGCCTCGGCGAAGTCGACGGGGGTGTCGATGACGACGAACTCAGTCACGAAGGGTTCTCCTGGCGCCGAACACGGCGATGTTCTCCGAGCCCGGCGGCAGTCCCGCGAGCATTCCGACCAGCTCCGCCCAGGCCTCCGCATGCGGGGTCAGCGCCCCGTCCGGCGACCACGACGCCCGCAGCTCGATCTGCGCGCCGTCCCCCTCCGCGGCGAGTCCGCCGAACCCCTTCGACAGCGTCTTGGTCGAGGTCCCCGACGCGGAGTGATACTCGGCGCCCCGGGAGTCGAGGGCGTCGATCAGCCAGGACCACGCGACGTCCGACAACAGGGGATCGGTGCCGATCTCGGGCTCCAGCGGCGCCTGCGCGAACGAGACGATCCGCCATGGTCCGCCCCAGGCGTCCGGCTCGGCGGGGTCGTGCAGCAGGACGAACCGCCCGCTGCCGTAGATGGAGTCGCCGTCGTCGTCGGGCCGCACATCGGCGGCGAGCGCCAGCGAGGACGGGGCGAGCCCGGCCGGGGCCGGGATCTCGCGGACGATGATGTCCGAGCGGAAGCGGATCGCGCGCACCTCCGTCGCCGCACGCGCGAAGGCGTCGTCGGATCCGGGGTGAGCGTCCACGCGGACAGACTAGAGTCAGGAGGCGATGAAGAGTCTCAGGCACGCCGCGACGATCGGGCTCCTGGCGGCTGCGGGAGCCGTCGCCGTCGGCGGCGCGATCGGCGGCGCACTCGTGCTCCGGATCGCGCGGAAGGTGGTCACCCCGTCGATCCGGGCGCTCGACACCGAGATCCTGTCCGTCGACACCGGCGCGCAGACGATCGAGCTGGCCCGGACCCCCGATACGGAGCTCCCTGGCCGGTACGGCCTCTACGTCGGCGGGACACCCGGTTACGTGAAGCTCGGCGCCGTTCTCGCCGCCGACGGCCACAGCGTCCGCAGGAAGCTGCTCACGCAGATCGAGCCGGGGGCGCAGCTCGATCGCGGCGCCGCGTTCAGCGGGATCTACTACACCGGCCCCGGCGAACTGCATCTCCCGTACGAGTCCGTCCTCATCGGGACGCCCGCCGGTCCGTGTCCGGCCTGGTACTTCCCCGGGTCCTCGACGACCTGGGTCATCCAGGTCCACGGGCGCGGGGCCACCCGGGCCGAGTGCCTGCGGGCGGTGCCGGTGCTCCATGCCGCGGGCCTGCCCGTCCTCGTGACCTCCTACCGGAACGACGGCGAGGCGCCGCGCACCCGGGGCGGTGCCTACGCCCTGGGCGCCGCGGAGTGGCGGGACGTGGACGCGGCGATCGGTCACGCCCTGCGGCACGGCGCGGAGCGCATCGTCCTCATGGGGTGGTCGATGGGCGGCGCGATCGCCCTGCAGACCGTGACCTCGTCGGCGCACCGCGACGCGATCGCCGGTCTGATCCTGGAGTCGCCCGTCGTGGACTGGCGGACCGTGCTGCGCTTTCAGGCGAAGGGGATGGGGCTGCCGGATCCGCTGCCCCGGCTGGCGATGGACGCGCTGTCGCGCGAGTGGAGCGCCCGGCTGAGCGGAGCGGAGCAGGCGATCCCCTTCGACGACCTCGACATGGTCGCCCGGGCCGGCGAGCTCTCGGTGCCGATGCTCGTGCTGCACAGCGACGACGACGGGTTCGTGCCCGCGGACGCCTCGCACGCCCTGGCCGCCGCGCGCCCGGATCTCGTCACGATGCCGGCGTTCACCGGGGCGCGGCACGCGAAACTGTGGAACTACGACCAGAACCGCTGGTCGGAAGCGATCACCTCGTGGCTGGCCGAGCAGGGTCTCGCCGAGGCGTGACCGCCCCTGTGCCTCAGCGCGCGGCGGGGCTGATCCCGGTGCGCTCCCGGATCTGTCGCTTGGCGCGCATCAGCATGCCGGTCATCCCCGCGATCCGCAGCGGCGAGACGGCGCGCGTCAGCCCGATCGACTGCGGGTAGTCGTCGGGGATCGCCAACGCCTCCTCGGGGCTGAGACCCGTGAGCCCCTGGACCAGGATGCTCGCGAAGCCGCGCGTGGTCGGCGCCTCGGCGGGCGCCGTCGCGTGCATCGCGACGGCGCCGTCCTCGACCGCGACGTAGATGTACACCGGCGACTGGCACTCGGCGACGCGTTCGCACATCTCCGGGTGATCCGCCACTTCCGCGGGGACGTCGGGAAGCTCGCCGGAGAACTCGAGGAGCAGTTGAAGCCGCTCGGACTCGGGCAGCTCGAGGAACTCGTCGCGGATCTCGGCGAGGGCGTTCGGAAGCGTGGCGGTCATCCCCGCCATTCTCCCACGCTCACACGGTGCCGGGCTCGGAGCCCGTCACGATCGGGACGCGCACGGCGCTGCCCCACTCGGTCCACGAGCCGTCGTAGTTGCGGACGTCGTCGAACCCGAGAAGATGCTTGAGGACGAACCAGGTGTGACTGGAGCGCTCACCGATGCGGCAGTACGCGATGATCGCGTCTCCGTCCGACAGGCCGGCGCCGTCGCGGTAGATCGCCTCGAGCTCGGCTCGAGGGCGGAAGCCGCCGTCCTCCGCCACCGCCTTCGCCCACGGCACGCTCTGCGCCGTGGGGATGTGGCCGGCGCGCAGCGCGCCCTCCTCGGGGTATGCGGGTGCCGAGGTGCGCTCACCGCTGTACTCCTCGGGGGAACGCACGTCGATGAGCGGTCCCTTCCCGAGGAACGCCTTGACGTCGTCCTTGTAGGCGCGAAGGACGGTGTCGTCCCGCTCCACCACCGGGTAGTCGGTGCGGTCCCGGTCCGGGGCGTCGGTGGTGAGCTCGCGCCCCTCCGCGATCCAGCGGTCCCGGCCTCCGTCCAGCAGCCGCACGTCCTCGTGACCGAACAGGGAGAAGACCCAGAGGGCGTAGGCGGCCCACCAGTTGTTCTTGTCGCCGTAGATGACCACGGTGTCGTCGCGCGCGATGCCCTTGCGGCTGAGCAGGTCGGCGAAGCCCTGTCCGTCCACGTAGTCGCGGACCACCGGGTCGTTCAGCTCGGTGTGCCAGTCGACCTTGACGGCGCCGGGGATGTGCCCGGTCTCGTAGAGCAGCACGTCCTCGTCGGACTCGACGACGACGAGTCCCTCTTCGCCGAGATGCGCGGCCAGCCATTCGGTCGTCAGGAGTCGTCCGGGTTCGGCGTACTCTGCGAACTTGGCGGATGAGGTGTCGATCTCGACGGTCACGGCGGGCTCCTCGATGTGGTGCGCGGGCGGGTTCGGTGCGGGGACGGCGTAGTGTGGATCCGTCTCTCCGACCCTAGAGCGCCGCGCGGCGCGACGGGGTCGTTCCGTAAGACTTCGACACAGGATTCGCATGACCGAACAGACGGCCCGACCCGGCATCGTCCACCTCACCGACCGTCAGCCGCAGGTCACCGGGACCGAGATGCTCGCGAGCCTCGTCCCGCCGCCCCAGTTCGACGAGGCCACCTTCGACAGCTACCGGTCCGACCCCGCCTATCCCTCGCAGGAGGACGCGAAGCAGACGCTGATGCGCTTCGCGGGCGGGAGCGCCCCGGTCAAGCGGGCGGGGCTGTTCCGCCGGGCGCCCAAGGAGCCGGAGACGAAGCCCGGGGTCTACCTGGACGGCGGCTTCGGCGTCGGCAAGACCCACCTGCTGGCCTCGATCTACCACGCGATGCCCGCACGCCGGAAGTACTTCGGGTCCTTCATCGAGTACACCGCGCTCGTCGGCGCCCTCGGCTACAAGAACACCGTCGACCTCCTGCGCGGAGCCGACCTGCTGTGCATCGACGAGTTCGAGCTCGACGATCCCGGCGACACCATGGTGATGACCCGGCTCCTCGGGGAACTGGTCGGTTCCGGGACCCGTCTCGCCGCCACCTCCAACACACCGCCGAACGCGCTGGGGGAGGGGCGGTTCGCCGCACAGGACTTCCTGCGCGAGATCCACCAGATGGCCGACAGCTTCGAGACCATCCGGATCGACGGCGTGGACTTCCGTCAGCGGGCGCTGGACGGGCATGCGGTGGTGCTCGACGACGCGGAGTACAGCGCGGAGCTCGCGCGGCTCGCGGAGACGGCCTGCGTGTCCGACGACGCCTTCGACGACGTGATCCGGCACCTCGCGCGCGTGCACCCGTCGCGGTACATCCGCCTCGTGGAGGGGGTCGGCGTGCTGGGTCTGCGCGCCGTGCACCAGCTCACGGACCAGTCCGAGGCGCTGCGGTTCGTCGCGTTCGTCGACCGCGCCTACGACGCGCAGATCCCCATCGCGGCCACGGGGGTGTCCCTGGACGAGGTGTTCTCCCCGGAGATGCTCGCCGGGGGCTACCGCAAGAAGTACCTGCGCGCCATCTCCCGTCTCAACGCCCTCACGCACGCCGAGCGCACGCCTGCCGGCCCGCTCGCCGCGTAACACGCTGTTCACACCGGAGCCGCTCCTGTAACCCGCGCGCAACACCGCGCGTCCTCGGCGGAAACGCGACCTCGCCACACTGGGGTCACTCTTTCCGAAATGCGAGGTATGGACATGGATGCACCGGGGAACATCGCCTGGGGCGTGACCGCGACGGCACTCGTGCTGCTGATGACGCCCGGCGTGGCGTTCTTCTACGGCGGTCTGGTGAAGGCCAAGAGCGTCGTCAGCATGATGATGATGAGCTTCGGGTCGATCGGCCTGGTGGCCGTCCTCTGGATCCTCTACGGATCCTCGATGAGCGCCGTGTCGGATCCCGGTGCGTTCGCCGGCAACCCGTTCGCCGACTTCGGGCTCGCGTCGATCGCGGCGTCGCCTGAGGCCAACGTCTCCCTCCTCACGGTCGCGTACGGCGCCACGTTCGCGATCATCACGGTCGCCCTGATCTCGGGCGCCATCGCGGACAGGGCCAAGTTCGGTCCGTGGCTGATCTTCGTCGGCGTGTTCGCGACGCTGGGGTACTTCCCGATCGCCGCATGGGTCTGGGGCGGCGGCTGGATCATGAACCTCGGGACGACCCTGTTCGGGGAGGACAGCGGGATCGCCGTGATCGACTACGCCGGCGGCACGGCGGTGCACATCAACGCCGGCGCCGCGGCGCTGGCGCTCTCCATCGTCCTCGGCAAGCGCATCGGGTTCCAGAAGGGGATCCAGAAGCCGCACAACGTCCCGCTGACGCTCCTGGGGGCGGCGCTGCTGTGGTTCGGGTGGTTCGGGTTCAACGCCGGCGCCGAATGGGTGTCCGAGGACATGGGCAAGGTCGGCCTGATCGCGATCAACACGCTGGGCGCGACGGCCGCGGCGATCCTCGGGTGGATCCTCGTGGAGAAGATCAAGGACGGCAAGCCCACGTCGGTGGGCGCGGTGTCCGGCGCCGTCGCGGGCCTCGTGGCGATCACCCCCGCCTGCGCGAACCTGGACCCGGGATGGGCGCTGCTCCTCGGCGCGCTGGCCGGCGTCGCGTGCGCGCTGGCGGTGGAGCTGAAGTTCCGCCTCGGCTACGACGACTCCCTGGACGTCGTGGGCATCCACCTCATCGGCGGTCTGCTCGGCACGATCTATCTCGGCTTCTTCGCGACCGGGCAGGGGCTGTTCACCGGCGGCGACCTGCGGCTCCTGGCCGTGCAGGTCATCGCCTCCGGCGGAGTGCTGGTCTACTCCTTCGTCGTCGCGCTGGCGATCGGCTTCGCGATCGAGAAGACGATCGGGTTCCGGGTCACCGGCGAGGACGAGATCGCGGGGGTCGACCTGGTCGTCCACGGCGAGGAGGGCTACGCGCTCACCTCGTGAGCAGCCTGCTCCGCCCGCGGTTGAGCGGCCGGCGGGCGGAGCGCGGATAGGGTGTCGTCGTGAGCAGAACGGGCAACGGCAACGGCATCCTCTCCGCGCTGGTGGAAGCGGGGATGGCGGTGCTCCGGGCCCTGACCTCCCGCTCCGCCGAGGCTCGACGCGACAACGGCGTCGCGTCGAGCCCTGCGGTGCGTCCCGGCGGATCCATCGCTGCGTCGCCGGGGCGCGGCGGCGGCACCGAGACCGTGGAGCTCGATCCGCGCGCGGTGACCGGGCTCGCCCTCGAGTACCGTCCGGACCGCGACGGGGAGCCGGACGCGGGCGAGATCATCTGGACGTGGGTGCCGTTCGCGGAGCGGGACGGACGCGGCAAGGACCGCCCGGTGCTCGTGATCGCGAAGCACGGCACCGATCGCGTCTACGCGGTCAAGCTCACGAGCAAGTCGCACGACCGCGATCGGGACTACCTCTCGATCGGGACGGGCGCCTGGGATTCGCAGGGCCGGGAGTCCTGGGTGGACGTCGACCAGCTCTACAGCGTCCACCGGGACGGGATGCGGCGCGAGGCCGCGGCGCTGGACCGTCGCCGGTTCGATCGGGTCGCCGCGGTGCTGCAGCGGCGGTTCGGCTGGACGACCGCCTGAGGCGCGCTTGTCCCGGCGGATGCGCCTCGCCCCGACAGTGCCGGCGCCGTAGCCTGGGACGGTGACGCAGAGCATCCTCATCACGTCGGTCGAAGGCCATTCCGGGAAGTCCGTGATCGCGTTGGGCGTGATCGATGCGCTCCGACGCGCGACGCCCCGGGTCGGCGTCTTCCGCCCGATCACGCGCTCGGCGGACGGGGCCGACGACGTGCTCGAGATGCTGCTGGCCCGGGACGGCGTCGAGATCGGCGCGGAGGAGGCGATCGGGGTCACCTACGACGAGTTGCGACGGGACCCGGACGCCGCGCTCGGACGCATCGTCGAGCGGTACCGGGCCGTGCAGGCGCAGTGCGACGCCGTCGTGATCCTGGGCAGCGACTACACGGACGTCGCCAGTCCCGCCGAGCTGGGGATGAACGCGCGCATTGCGGCGAACCTCGGCGCGCCCGTGCTCCTGGTGCTGGGCGGTCGCGAGCACCAGGGGCACGGGGAGCAGCTGGGCGTCACCGCCGCCCGCACGCCGGAGCACATGGCGCAGATCGCCGCTCTGGCCCTGGCCGAGCTCGCCGAAGAGCGCGCCGAGCTCGCCGCGATCGTCGCGAACCGGGCCGACGGCGAGCGCCTCGACGACATCGTGGCGGCGATCCGCGGAGTCCTCTCCGGCGGTGCCGGGGAAGAAGGAACCGCGATCCCCGTCTGGGCGCTGCCGGAGGACCGGTCGCTCGTCGCGCCCTCCGTCCGCGGTGTGCTGCGCTCCCTCGGCGGCACGCTGCTGCGCGGGGACGAGGCGCTCCTGGACCGTGACGTGCAGGAGGTCGTGATCGCCGGGATGTCGATGGTGAACGTACTGCCGCGCCTGCTCGACAGCGCGGTCGTCGTGATCCCCGCCGACCGTGCCGACGTGCTTCTGGCGACCCTGCTCGCGCAGGCCTCCGGGACCTTCCCGTCCGTGTCGGCGATCGTGCTCAACGGGCCCTTCGCCGTGCCCGAGCCCGTCGACCGGCTCATGGACGGCCTGGGCCCGACGCTGCCGATCATCGCGACGGATCTCGGCACCTACGACACGACCGTCCGCGTGATGAACACGCCGGGCCGGCTGTCCGTCGACGCACCGCATCGGGCCGACCGCGCGCTGGCGCTGTTCGAGCGTCACGTCGACGTGCCCGCGCTGATCGACGTGCTCGGTGTCGCCCACTCCAGCGTCGTCACGCCGCTGATGTTCCAGTACGAGCTGTTCGAACGGGCGCGGGCCCAGCGGCGCACGATCGTGCTGCCCGAAGGGGACGACGACCGGGTCCTGCGGGCCGCCGGCGTGGTCCTCGGCCGCGGCATCGCCGATCTCGTGATCCTCGGCGAGGAGAGCGCGGTGCGCAGCCGCGCCCAGGAGCTCGGTGTGGACCTGCACGCGGCCCGGATCGTGTCGCCGACGGATCCGGCGCTCGTCGCCCGGTTCGCCGAGGAGTACGCCCGGCTGCGTGCGCACAAGGGCGTCACGGTGGGGCAGGCCGCGGACACCGTCACCGACGTGTCCTATTTCGGCACGATGATGGTCCACCTCGGGATGGCGGACGGAATGGTGTCCGGCGCGGCGCACACGACCGCCCACACGATCCGCCCGGCGTTCGAGATCATCAAGACGCGCCCCGGTGTCTCGGTGGTGTCGTCGGTCTTCTTCATGGCACTGGCCGACCGCGTCCTCGTGTACGGGGACTGCGCGGTGATCCCCGATCCCACCAGCACCCAGCTCGCGGACATCGCGATCTCGTCGGCGGCGACCGCGGGCCAGTTCGGCATCGATCCGCGGATCGCCATGCTCTCCTACTCGACGGGGGAGTCCGGGTCCGGGGCGGACGTGGAGAAGGTGCGCGAGGCGACGGCCCTGGTCCGCGAGCGCGCCCCCGAGCTCGCGGTGGAGGGACCGATCCAGTACGACGCGGCCGCGGACGCCGCCGTGGCACGGGCGAAGATGCCGGGGTCGGCGGTGGCGGGGCGGGCGACGGTGTTCGTGTTCCCCGATCTCAACACCGGCAACAACACCTACAAGGCGGTGCAGCGCTCCGCGGGCGCCGTGGCCGTCGGACCGGTGCTGCAGGGCCTGAACCGGCCGATCAACGATCTCTCCCGCGGGGCGCTCGTCGAGGACATCGTGAACACGATCGCGATCACGGCGATCCAGGCGCAGTCCGTCGCGGAGGCGGGGGCGCCGTCATGACCGTCGTGCTGATCGTGAACAGCGGCTCGTCGTCCTTCAAGTACCAGCTGCTGGATGTCGAGAGCGAGCATGCGCTGGCATCGGGTCTCGTGGAGCGGATCGGCCAGCCCCTCGGGGTGTCGTCGCACACGGTCTCCGCCGACGAGGCGCTCGGCGCCGGCGAGGAGACCTTCACCCGGGAACTCCCGATCCCGGACCACACGGCCGGGTTCCAGGTGATGCTGGACGCGTTCGCCGCGCATGGCCCCTCCCTGGAGGAGCACCCGCCTCGGGCCGTGGGCCACCGGGTGGTCCACGGCGGGGCGCGCTACTTCGCCCCCACGATCATCACCCCGGAGGTCGAGCGCGGCATCGACGAGCTGTCCGTCCTCGCGCCGCTGCACAATCCGGGCGCGCTGCAGGGGATCCGCGCGGCGGAGGAGGCCTTCCCGGACCTCGCGCACGTCGCGGTCTTCGACACCGCGTTCCACCAGACCCTGCCGCCGGCGGCGTACACCTATGCCATCGACAAGGAGCTCGCGCGGGAGCACCGCGTGCGCCGGTACGGCTTCCACGGGACCTCGCACAAGTACGTCTCCGAGACCGCCGCCCTCTTTCTCGGACGGGCGGTGCAGGACCTCCGCCAGATCGTCTTCCACCTGGGGAACGGCGCATCCGTGTCGGCGATCGACGGAGGCCGATCGGTGGAGACCTCGATGGGGATGACCCCCCTGGAAGGCCTGGTGATGGGAACCCGGTCGGGCGACATCGACCCCGCGTCCCTGCTCCAGCTCGCCCGCCGTGCGGGACTGTCGATCGACGAGCTCGACGACCTGTTGAACAAGCGCAGCGGGCTCCTGGGGCTCGCGGGGGTCTCGGACATGCGGGATCTGCAGGGGCGCGCGCGTGGGGGCGACCTGGACGCCGCGCTCGCGCTCGACGTGTACATCCACCGGCTCCGCGCCTACGCCGGCGCGTACCTCGCTCAGCTCGGCGGCGCCGACGTGATCGTGTTCACGGCGGGCGTCGGCGAGAACAATCCGCTCGTGCGGCGCGAGTCGATGGCGACGCTCGGCTTCGCCGGCGTGGTGATCGACGACGCCCGCAACGAGTCCACGGATCGTGGGATCCGGGTCATCTCCGCGGACGACTCCCGGGTGACGGTACTCGTCGTCCCCACGAACGAGGAGCTGGAGATCGGCCGCCAGACGCTGCAGGCCACGGCCTGACCCGTCGGGAGCCGGTCGCGCAGCGAACGACGCGGAGAGGGTCGTCCTGTCCCCGTGGAAGGCGGATGTCAACCCCCGGGCGGGCGGACGATGTGCCGCGCATCCTCGGAACCACGCCCGGAGCCGCCGGGCGGCGGACGAAGGAGGACGAGGATGAGCGATTCGCGACTGCCCGAGGACCCGCGACTGCCCGAGGACGAACGGGCGGACGTTCCCGACGACCTCGTGGCTCGACAGGTCGGCGAAGACCCGGTCGGAGACGAGGAGGAAACCGACGAGGACGAGGACTCCGACACGATCGACGTCGAGGACCTGCCGTGAGTCCCGCGCGGGGGAAGCACTTCGAGCCGCGACGTGCGATCGTCACGGGATCCGACTCGGGCATCGGCCGCGCCACCGCGGTGGCGCTGGCGGCGGCGGGAATGGACGTCGGCGTCACCTGGCGCTCGGATCGCGAGGGCGCCGAGCGCACGGCGGCGGAGGTGCGCGGTCATGGCGCCCGCGCCGTAGTCGCGCACCTCGACGTGAGCGACCTCTCCCGATGCGGAGAGGTGGTGGACGGGATGATCGACGAGCTCGGCGGGATCGACGTCTTCGTGAACAACGCCGGCGCGGGGACCCGGACGCCGGTTCTGGAGCTCACCCTCGACGAGTGGAACCGCGTCGTCGACACGGACCTCACGGGCGCGTTCGTGTGCCTGCAGCGCGCCGCCCGCGCGATGGTCTCCGCCGGGCGCGGAGGCCGGCTCATCGCGGTGACGAGCGTGCACGCCCATCAGCCGATGGTCGGATCGAGCGCGTACGACGCGGCCAAGCACGGTCTGGACGGCCTGATGAAGAACCTCGCGCTGGAACTGGGGGAGCACGGCATCACGTCCGTCAGCGTCGCGCCCGGGGAGATCGCGACCCCGATGACGGACCAGGCGGACGGGGATCCCTGGACCGAGGAGCGTCCGGGGATACCGCTCGGGCGACCGGGCGACGCACGGGAGGTCGCCGCCCTCATCGCCTTCCTGGCGTCCTCGCAGGGCGGGTACGTGAGCGGCACCTCCGTCGTCGTGGACGGCGGGATGCTGCAGATGGGACCGCAGGCGGGCGCCAGCATCGCCGACGACCGATGGCGACGGATCTGAGCGCGGTCACGGTTCCTCCTCGTCGGCGTCCCGAGCCGCCGTGAGCTGCAGGATGCGCTCGAGGTGCATCGCCGACAGCACGCCCGGGCCGGACACCTCGGCCGCCGCGATGCTCTCCGTGGCCACGATGCGGCGCAGGCGCAGGACGGCGTCTTCAGCGGCGCGGCGTGCGTCCGTGTCCGCGGAAGGGCTACCGGGGTCCGCCTCGCGCACGACCTCCGCGACGGCGCGGCAGGCGCCGGACAACGGCGGGACGAGGGACGGATTGAGCGGCAGGGCGGCTCCACGGCCCAGAACGGTGTCCCCGAGGCAGCCGGCGATGTCCCGGATCTGGTGCGCGACCTCGTCGAGCAGGGCGAGACGCTCGTGGACGGCGCGGCTGTCGTGGTGACGGAGCCAGGCGCGGGGGTTGGCTCGTCGGCTGTCGTCGGCCTCGGCGAGCGCGTCGTGCAACGAGCGTCCGGTCTCGGCGAGGGCCCGGGAGTCCCGCGCCCATCCGGCCTGCTCCGGCGGCCAGGATCCCGCCACCGCGTCGGCGATGTCGTCGAGGTGCTGGGCGAGATCCCGTTGGAAGTGCTGCACGCGTCCCTCGGCTTGCGCGACGAGCGGCGCAGGCGGGATGACGAGGTTGATCACGAGGCCCACCGCGATGCCGAGTGCGGTCTGCGTGACATTGCCGAGGGAGTAGCCGTCGGGGTCTCCCCGGCCGAGAAGCAGCACGAACAGGGCGGCGATCGGCAGGTACTCGCTCCCCGAGCCGAACCACCCGGTGCCCGAGAGAAGGACGCCGAGACCGACGGCGAGTCCGATCGTCCAGACGCTGGGGCCGATGGTGAGGACCATCACGACAGAGAGCCCGATGCCGACCGCGAGTCCGAGGAGCGTCTGCACACCGGATCGCAGCGACCCCATCAACGTGGGGTACATGCTGATGAGCGCACCCAGAGGGGCGTAATACGGATAGTCGTCGGCTGACCCCGGGACCAGGGGAGCGATGGACCAGGCGATGGCGACGGCCACCGCCGCCTTCGCCGCGAGGAGCAGACGTGCGGGACGGATCGCCCGGTGGAGTCCTCCGCTCGCGGCCGTGACGGCGTGGTGCAGGGCTCGGAATGGGCGCATCGTGTCGTTCTCCTGCGCGGATGGGGAAGGCCCGCGCGTCCGGGACGATACGGCCGTGCGGGCACCGGAGGACGGGGGTTGACAGACACCGGCCGATCTCCTCGCTGTCAAGGGGGCGGACCCCGCCCGCTGTGACGCCTAGCGTCGAGCGCATGGAGGCCGAACGTGAGAACCCGGACGCTGCGGACTCGACGCGGGCGGAGACGGCGCGATCGCGACCGCTCACCGAGGACGAGGCGCTCCGGAAGGACATGAGCTACAGCCCGGGGAGTGAGACGGAGACCGCCCAGAAGCAGCGGGATCCGCTTCCCGGCACCGTCGATCCGGACATCCCGGAGGAGGACGTCCGCGCCGTCCCGGGTACGGGCGGGCCGGACGACACCGGTGACGTCGACGTCGATCCCGACGAACTCGACCTGCCCGGCGCGCCGGTCGACGGGCGTGAGCCGGACTGAGGACGACGAAGCCCGCTCGGCATGTGCCGAGCGGGCTTTCTGCGTGGTGGGCGATACCAGACTCGAACTGATGACCTCTTCCGTGTGAAGGAAGCGCGCTACCAACTGCGCCAATCGCCCGTGTGGAGTTGTGGTGCCGTGCGGCACAGGTATTGAGCATACCCGATCCCGGGCGGTGCGCCGACCAGGCCCGCGTCCCGGGCGTGCCGCCGCGCGCTCGGGGAGGGGAGGACGGCGGCGGTGAGCGCCGACAGTGCAGGAGGCTGCGGGACACGCCCGACGACCCGGGCCGGTTTGGCGAAGCGCCGATCCTCGGCTAATGTATTTGAAGTGCCCGGGACGCCGGGAACGAAATGCGGATGTAGCGCAGTTGGTAGCGCATCACCTTGCCAAGGTGAGGGTCGCGAGTTCGAGTCTCGTCATCCGCTCGAGTGCAGGAGCCCCTTCGGGGGTTTCGGCATGTGGGTTCGAATCCACCTCGCGGTGGCGTGGCCGAGAGGCTAGGCACCGGCCTGCAAAGCCGTTTACACGGGTTCGAATCCCGTCGCCACCTCTCCGCACAACTGAATAGCCCATGGGCGCGATTGGCGCAGCGGTAGCGCGCTTCCCTGACACGGAAGAGGTCACTGGTTCGATCCCAGTATCGCGCACAGAAGAAAACCCCCGGTCTCCCGGGGGTTTTCGTGCACTGTGAAAGACACCGACGGGACGACCCGGCGGAGTGGTCCGAAGCGGGGACGGCCTCGCAGATCGGCTGATCACCCGTGTCCACCACGTCTGCGTCCTCTCTCCGCACCGTCCTCACGCCGACCGCGATCCTCAGACTCGCGGTCGGCTGGGGAGGCTATCTCGTCGTCACGCTGCTGGCCCCGGTGCTCGCCGAGGGGCTGCCCACACTTGTGCTCTGGACAGTCCTCGCCGCGATCGTCGGCATCATCGTCGTCTGTGCGTTCGGCGTGGTCACGGAGGCCGAGCATCTCGCGCACCGTCTCGGCGATCCCTACGGGACGCTGGTCCTCACGCTGTCGATCGTGCTGATCGAGGTCATCCTGATCTCAGCCGTCATGCTCGGCCCTGGCGAGCACACCACGATCGCCCGCGACTCCGTGATGGCCGTGTCGATGATCATCCTGAACCTCGTCTTCGGCGCGGCGCTCGTCGTGGGCGGCCTTCGTCGCGGCGACCTCCGACTCAATCGCACCGGCGCCTCCGCCTATCTCGCCGTGCTCATCGTGCTGTTGGCGGCCGCCTTCGCCGTCCCCGGACTCATCGGCGAAGGGGGAGCGTACGCACCCGCTCAGGCCGTGCCCGTCCTCGTGATGACGGTCCTGCTCTACGCCTTCTTCCTCGCGCGCCAGACCGGCGCGCAGAGCGGGGACTTCCAGGAGGTGGGGTCAGCGGCGGTCGCAGCCGTCCCCGGTCGGCCGCAGACGCTCGCCGCCGTCGTCTCCGCGCACCGGGGGGAGCTCGTGGCGCGCGCCCTCGTCCTGATCATCACCGTGATCCCGATCGTCCTGCTGTCCCACGACATGGCGGCTCTGCTCGACGACGGCCTGGACAGAGCGGGCGCGCCGGTGGCTCTGTCGGGGATCCTCATCGCGATGATCGTCTTCCTCCCGGAGACGATCACCACGATCCGTGCGGCGGTCACGGGCGAGATGCAGCGCGTCAGCAACCTCTGCCACGGTGCCCTCGTCTCGACGGTCGGGCTCACGATCCCGGCCGTGCTGGCGATCGGTCTCCTCACCGGCCAGCAGGTCGTTCTGGCGGAGACGCCGGTCAATCTCGCCCTGCTCGGCGTCACGCTGCTGCTGTCCGTCGCCACGGTGGCGGGACGCCGCCTCACCGCCCTCCACGGCGCCGCGCATCTGCTCGTGTTCGCGCTGTACGGCATCACGGTCTTCTCCTGATCCGCGGGCGGACGAGCGCTAGCGGGGGAGCGGCCCGGTCGTCAAGCCCCTCCATGAGCGGATCGGGGCCTTCTAGCGTGGGGACCGGTGACGCAGACGCGTTCGCCGAGAGGAGCCGACGACATGAACATCCTTCTCATCGTCATCGCGATCATCGCCGTGATCCTGGCTTTCACCGGCGGGTTCGTGCAGTCGCTGAACTTCCTGCTGTGGGTGGGGCTGGTGCTGCTCGCCCTGACGGTCATCGCCTGGCTGATCCGCGCGATGTCCGGACGGAACAGCACCTGAGAACCACGGGCGCGAGGTCGTCGACCCCGCACCCGCGCACAGACCCCGAGGGGCGGGGAGGCGGACCTGAGCCCGCCTCCCCGCCCCTCGGTCCGTCTTACTCGTCGACGACGTCCTTGAGGTCGTCTCCGGCCTTCTTCAGGTTCGCCTTCGCCTGGTCGGCCTGGCCCTCGCGCTCGAGGTCCTCGTTGTCGGTGACCTTCCCGACGCCTTCCTTCACCTTCCCGCCGACCTTCTCAGCGGTGTGCTTCATCTTGTCGCCGGCACTCATGGGAGCCTCCTCATCCGTCCTTCGGTGGTCGCAGCCCACGATGCCGGGGCGGACCGTCGGCGTCGAAGGGATTGACTCGATCCGGGGGAGGCGTTATGAGGCCCGCGGCGCCTCGACGATCCGGGCGACGGCCTCCGCCTGGTGGCGGTGCCCCACGGTCTCGTAGCCGACGATAACGACGACGGGCGCGAGGACCGTGAGCAGGATGCCGGTGCCGAAGCTCGCCCCGCCGGCCACCGCGGCGACGGCGACGGCGAGTGCGGCCAGCGCCCCGACGAAGAGCCACAGGTGAAGCGTGTCCACCTGCCGCAGCAGCACCGAGTAGAGGACGAACAGCGCGGTCGTGAAGACGGCGACGGGGATGACGAGGGTGAGGATCGCTGCGGCGTGGTCGATGTGGGCCTTGTCCTCGATCACGAAGGCCGCCACGTGGAGGCCGGCGCCCGCGGCCGCGATGGCGCCGAACAGCACGATGTGGCCGTAGCCCCACGCGAAGCCGCGCTCGCGATGCCGGGCGAGGACCTCACCGGAGGGCATGGTGAAGTAGACCCACCACAGGGCGAAGGCGAGCGCCGTCCCGCCGAACGCCACCAGAGCCGCCTCCACGGTCCAGCCCTGGTCCTCGACGACGGCCGAGATGGCAAGGATGGTGCCGAGCACGACCTCGCCGAGCGCGATGATGACGAGCAGGCTGTACCGCTCCGCGATGTGGTGCGGGTGCCACGGGGTGGCGCCTTTGAGGCGTTCGGCGATCACCGGGATCGCCATCTCGAACACCGCCACCACGAGGGTGAGCGCGATGGTCACGCCCATGGGCGGGTTGATGAAGATGAGGACGATCCAGTACACCTGCGCCACCGCGATCAGAGCGGAGTACGTCAGCGCCGTGCGGCGGAGCCCCGGATTGTGCGCGGCAGCCCGCAGCCACAGCGCGAGGGTGGACAGGCGCATGACGACGTAGCCGGCGACCACGATCGCGTTGTCCACGTGCACCCCCTCGTCGATGGAGTGGAACAGCGCGGGCATGCCGAGCGCCATGATGAGCACGCCCATCATCTGGACCATCGTGGCGAGCCGGAAGAAGACGTCGTCGTTGTCGAACGCCGACGAGAGCCACGTGTAGTTGATCCACGCCCAGCAGATGGCGAACATGGCGAAGGCGAAGGCACCGACGGCCGCGCCGAAGTGCCCGACCTCCAGGAGGTGCGCCATCTGGGTGCCGGCCTGGCTGAAGGCGACGACCAGGGTGAGGTCGTAGAGGAGCTCCAGGGGGCTCGCGGCGCGGTGCGCCTCTTCCGGATCACGGCCGATCATCCGGCGCAGGCGGTGCTCGCGTCCCGTCGGGGTGGTGCTGCTCATGCGAGTAGCCTAGAGGCGACCCTGGATGGAGAGTGTCTGTGCCTGAGAACGCCCAGCCGAGCACCCGCGACGGCTTCGCCCTGTTCCCCGATCGTTCCGTCGTCGCCCTGCGCGTCAACGGCGAGCTCAAGGACCTCGCCACGACGGTCGCGGACACGGACGCGGTCGAACCCGTCACGATCGACAGCCCGGACGGACTGAACATCCTGCGCCATTCCACCGCGCACGTCCTGGCGCAGGCCGTCCAGCGGATCAAGCCCCAGGCGAACCTCGGGATCGGTCCGCCGATCACCGACGGGTTCTACTACGACTTCGGCGTGGACACGCCTTTCACCCCTGAGGACGTCAAGGCGATCTCCAAGGAGATGCAGCGGATCGTCCGGGAGGGGCAGCGGTTCGTCCGCCGTGTCGTGTCCGACGAGGAGGCGCATGCCGAGCTCGCCGACGAGCCGTTCAAGCTGGAGCTCATCGGGCTGAAGAGCCCGTCCGCCGCGGAAGGCGCCTCGGTCGAGGTCGGCGAGGGGGAGCTCACGATCTACGACAACGTCACGAAGGACGGCGAGGTCGTCTGGAAGGACCTGTGCCGCGGCCCGCACCTGCCGAACACCCGCATGATCGGCAACGGCTGGGATCTGACGCGGATCGCGGCGGCGTACTGGCGGGGCAGCGAGAAGAACCCGCAGCTGCAGCGCATCTACGGCACCGCGTGGCCGAGCAAGGACGAGCTGCGCGCGTATCAGCACCGCCTCGAGGAGGCGGCCAAGCGCGACCACCGGCGCCTGGGCCGTGAGCTCGACCTGTTCTCCTTCCCCGACGAGATCGGATCCGGCCTGTCCGTGTGGCATCCGCGCGGAGGCATCGTCCGCGGCGAGATGGAGCAGCACGCCCGTCGTCGGCACATCGCCGAAGGGTACAGCTACGTCTACACCCCGCACATCACGAAGAAGGACCTCTTCGTCACCTCCAACCACCTCGTCACGTACGCGGACGGCATCTGGCCGCCGATCCGCATGGACGAGGAGCGCGACGACGAGGGCAACGTCACCAAGCAGGGCGTCGACTATTACCTGAAGCCGATGAACTGCCCCATGCACATCCTCATCTACAAGGAGCGCGCGCGGAGCTACCGCGACCTCCCGCTCCGGCTGGCGGAGAACGGGACCGTCTATCGCAACGAGCTCTCGGGAGCCCTGCACGGGCTCACGCGCGTCCGCGGCTTCACGCAGGACGACGCGCACCTGTTCGTCACTCCCGACCAGCTCGAGGCGGAGACGACGAAGGTCCTCGAGTTCGTCCTGTCGCTGCTGAAGGACTTCGGGCTGAGCGACTTCCGCCTGGAGCTGTCGATGCGCGACGACGAGAAGTCGAAGTGGATCGGCGAGGAGGACGTCTGGGAGACGGCGACCGACGCACTGCGTCGGGTCGCCCTCGCCACCGGCCTCGAACTCATCGAGGAGCCGGGCGAGGCCGCGTTCTACGGCCCGAAGATCGACCTCAAGGTCACGGACGCCATCGGCCGCTCGTGGCAGCTGTCGACCGTGCAGCTCGACTTCAACCTTCCGGAGCGGTTCGAACTGGAGTTCACGGACCGGGACGGCGAGAAGAAGCGTCCGATCATGATCCACCGCGCGCTGTTCGGCTCGATCGAGCGGTTCTTCGCGATCCTGCTGGAGCACTACGCCGGTGACTTCCCGCTCTGGCTCGCCCCCGTCCAGGTCGTCGGCGTGCCGGTGGCCGACGAGTACGCGGACTACCTGGACGACGCGGTGGCGGCTCTCCGCGCTGCGGGCGTCCGCGCCGAGGTCGACCACTCCGACGACCGCATGCAGAAGAAGATCCGCACGCACACCACGGGCAAGGTCCCGCTCATCCTCATCGCCGGAGAACAGGACCGTGCGGCCGGCACGGTGTCGTTCCGCTTCCGCGACGGCTCGCAGGAGAACGGCGTCCCGCTGTCGGACGCCGTGGAGCTCGTCCGCGGGGCGATCGAGGCCCACGCGCTGGTCTCCTCCGCCGCTGATCTGCGGCCGGAGGGGGCTTCGGCGTGACCGACCGGGCGACCGACCAGGGGCCGTACGGTCCGGCCGCGGCGCCCGCGGAGGACGCCGCGCACCTCGCGGGGGTCCCGGACGAGTTCCAGCGACTGTGGACCCCGCACCGCATGGCGTACATCCAGGCCGGGCCCGAGCCGCTGCGCGAGGAGTGCCCGTTCTGCGAGGCGCCGAAGCACGAGGACGCCGAGCGTCTGATCGTGGCCCGCGGCGAGACCGCGTACGTGCTGCTGAACCTGTTCCCGTACAACTCCGGCCACGTCCTGGTCTGTCCGTACCGGCACATCGCGACGTACGACCAGGCGACCGAGGAGGAGGTCGCGGAGATCGGCGACCTGACCCAGACGGCGATGCGCGTGCTCCGCGAGGTCTCCCGCTGCGACGGGTTCAACATCGGCATGAACCAGGGCGCGGTCGCCGGCGCAGGCGTCGACGCCCACCTGCACCAGCACGTCGTGCCGCGGTGGACGTCGGACGCGAACTTCTTCCCGATCATCGCCAAGACGAAGGCGTTGCCGCAGCTGCTCGGCGAGGTCCGGCACACGCTGGCCGCCGCCTGGCCCCGCTGACCCGCGCGCGTCGCCGGGGCGGGGGTCAGCGGACCTTGACGACCTCGAACTGCTCGCGGGGGTTCGCGTAGAAGTCCTGCGCCTCGATGAGCTGCAGCTCGCGGGCGCCGGCGTCCAGGGTCGTCCTCAGGAGGTCGAAGACGCTCGACACCGTCTTGCGGAGCGCCTCGGCCGCGGAGGCGCTGCGCACATAGTGCGCGGTGAACAGCGCGGCGGTGACGTCGCCGGAGCCGTTCGCCTTCATCGGCAGGTGCGGGGTGCGCACGAGCCAGGCGCCGTCGTCGTCCGCCGCGAGCATCTCGATCGTCCCCTCGGGGCGGTCGGGGCGCTCCACGCTCGTGACGAGCACGGTGCGCGGCCCCATGGCCCTCGCCGCGTCCACGGAGGCCAGCGTGGACTCCAGCGTGTCCGGCTGCGTGCCGGTGAGGTATCCGAGCTCGAACTGATTCGGCGTGATGATGTCCGCGACCGGGACGACCCGGTCGCGCAGCAGATCCGGGATCGCCGGGGCGACGAAGCAGCCGGACTTGGCGTTGCCCATCACCGGGTCGCACGCGTACACCGCCGACGGGTTGGCGGCCTTCACCCTGGCGACCGCGTCGATGATCACGTCCCCGATGCCCTCGCCGCCCTGATAGCCGGAGAGTACGGCGTCCACGCCCGCGAACGCGCCGCGTTCCTCGATCCCGAGGATGACTTCGTGCACGTCCTCGGGGGAGATCAGGGGGCCGCGCCACGCTCCGTACCCGGTGTGGTTGGAGAAGTTCACCGTGTAGACCGGCAGCACCTCCACGCCGATGCGCTGGAGAGGGAAGACCGCGGCGGAGTTGCCGACGTGGCCGTACGCGACCGCGGACTGGATCGAGAGGATGCTCATCCTCCGATCCTCGCATCTCGTGAGCGTCGTCGCCGCACATTCCGTGATCTGTCTGTCGCGTGGCATGGTGCGCTGCAGTCAAGCTATGCTTTGGCCTATGACAAATGAGAGCGCAGATCAGACGACGACCGGGACCTCTCGTGTGAAGCGGGGGCTCGCGGAGATGCTCAAGGGTGGGGTGATCATGGACGTGGTCACCGCGGACCAGGCGAAGATCGCGGAGGACGCGGGCGCCGTCGCCGTCATGGCCCTGGAGCGGGTCCCCGCGGACATCCGCGCGCAGGGCGGCGTGGCACGGATGAGCGACCCGGACCTCATCGACGGCATCATCGACGCGGTCTCGATTCCGGTCATGGCGAAGGCGCGGATCGGCCACTTCGTCGAGGCCCAGGTGCTCCAGGAGCTGGGCGTCGACTACATCGACGAGTCGGAGGTGCTCTCGCCGGCGGACTACGTCAACCACATCGACAAGTGGCGCTTCGAAGTGCCGTTCGTCTGCGGTGCCACGAATCTGGGCGAGGCGCTGCGGCGGATCACGGAGGGGGCGGCGATGATCCGCTCCAAGGGCGAGGCCGGCACGGGCGACGTCTCCGAGGCGATGAAGCACATCCGCACGATCCGCAGCGAGATCGCCCGTCTCGGATCGCTCGCCGAGGACGAGCTCTTCGTCGCTGCCAAAGAGCTCCAGGCGCCCTATGAGCTCGTCGCCGAGGTCGCGGCCGCCGGGCGGCTGCCCGTCGTGATGTTCGTCGCCGGGGGAGTGGCGACGCCCGCCGACGCCGCGATGATGATGCAGCTCGGAGCGGACGGCGTCTTCGTCGGGTCCGGGATCTTCAAATCGGGAGATCCTGCAGCGCGCGCCGCCGCCATCGTCACGGCCACCGCCGCGTACGACGACGCCGCAGCGATCGCCGCCGCGTCCCGGGGCCTCGGCGAGGCGATGGTCGGCATCAACGTGTCCGACCTGCCGGCGCCGCACCGGCTGGCCGAGCGCGGCTGGTGACGCGGTGACCGCACCGGTCGTCGGAGTCCTCGCGCTCCAGGGCGACGTCCGCGAGCACGCGGCGGTGCTGCGCGCGCTCGGCGCGGAGGTCGTCCTCGTGCGGCGTCCCGCCGATCTCGCCCTGGTGCAGGGGCTGGTGCTCCCTGGCGGCGAATCCAGCGTCATCGACAAGCTGTCGCGCACGTTCGGCCTGGACGGCCCGATCCGCGCCGCCGTCCGGGCGGGGATGCCGATGTACGGGACGTGCGCCGGGCTCATCCTGCTCGCCGACAGGATCACCGGAGGGAGCGACGGTCAACGCACCTTCGGGGGCCTCGACGTCACGGTGGCCCGCAACGCGTTCGGCGCGCAGGTCGAGTCCTTCGAGACGCTGCTGGAGGTCGACGGCGCGCCGGCACCGGTGCCGGCGACCTTCATCCGCGCCCCGCTCGTCACGGATGTCGGGTCCCGCGCGCACGTCCTCGCCGCGCTCCCCGGCGGCCGGGTCGTCGCGGTCGCGCAGGGAGCCCTCCTGGGCACGAGCTTCCATCCCGAGATGAATGGCGAGACCTGGTTCCACCGGCGCTTCCTCGATCAGGTCCGCGCGGCCGCCTGACGAGCGTTCCGGACCGGGGTCAGAGCAGGTCGCCGATCCAGCGCAGGGCGGGCACCGCCTGCGCCCGCTGGAACGCGCGCAGCCCGGGCAGGTCGGGGATCTCCGCCTGCGCCTGTTCGAACCACAGGAACGAGGCGAAGGCGGAGATCATCGGCAGGAGCTCCGACGGGGCCGGTGCGCCGTGCTGCCGGAAGATCTCCCACGCCTCTTCGCACCGCGGCCCGCCGCCCGCCTCCACCGAAGGCAGAAGGAGGGGGAGGTCGAGCCACGGCGCGCCGGCCAGGGCATGCGGCCAGTCGAGGAGGCGAGCGCGTGTGCCCTGGAGAAGGATGTTGTCGGCGCGCGGATCGCCGTGCACGAGGCGTGTCCCGGTCACGGCCTCCGGGAACCGCTGCTCCATGCGGACGAGGTCCGGGAGGCGTCGCCGCACCGCGTCCGGAAGACCCTGTCGCACCTCTGCGTCCGCCGAGATCCGGTCCCAGCGGAGGAAGCGGGGAGCCATCGACGCGGCGGCCTCGGGAAGCCCCGCCGGCGCGGGCGACTCGGCCACGGTGCGCAGGGCCTCGGCGACGGCGTGGAGCTGGGCCGGCGTCCAGGGGGACCCCGGATGAACGCCGTCGGTCGCCTCCGTCACGAGGGCGATCCCCACGTCGTCGTCGATCCCGGCTCGCAAGCCCGGAGCGGTCGACACCTCCGTCCGGGTGAGGACGGCGATCTCCTGCCGGAGGAAGTCCCGGGAGTCGGCGTGGCCGCCATGGCCGGTCGCCTTGACGAAGCCGACGCCCCCGGTCGTGCGGACGACGCCGGCGTAGGTGGCGCTGAATCCGCCGTGTGCGGGTGCGTCCGAGACATAGGCCCCGCCGAGGGCCGCGAGGATCCGCGCACGCAGCCCCTCCGGGAGAGCACTCCACTCCGGTCGCAGACGTTCGGCACCCATGCGCATCCCGCGATCCTATGACGGACCGGACGAGTGCTCGGTTTCCGTCATGACCCCGGGATCCCCGCACGGCGCGCCCGGACGTTTTAGAATGGACGACGCCCTGCGGGCGGACCCGCAGGCCGAAGACGAGCGGAGATCTATGTCCGGGCATTCCAAGTGGGCCACGACCAAGCACAAGAAAGCGGTCATCGACGCGCGCCGTGCGAAGTCGTGGGCGAAGCTCATCAAGAACATCGAGGTGGCGGCCAAGCTCGGCGGCCCCGACCTCCAGGGCAACCCGACCCTCTTCGACGCCGTTCTGAAGGCGAAGAAGACCTCGGTCCCGAAGGACAACATCGACCGTGCCATCAAGCGCGGCGCGGGCATCGGCGGCGAGGCCGTCGAGTACACCTCGATCATGTACGAGGGCTACGGCCCGAACGGCGTCGCGCTGATGATCGAGTGTCTGACCGACAACAAGAACCGCGCGGCCGCAGAGGTGCGCACGGCGCTCACCCGCAACGGCGGCACGCTCGCCGACCCCGGCAGCGTCGCCTACAACTTCACCCGCAAGGGCGTCATCGTCGTGGGCTCCGAGGGGACCACCGAGGACGATGTGATGATGGCAGTGCTGGAGGCCGGCGCCGAGGAGGTCGAGCCGCACGCCGAGGGGTTCGAGGTCATCACCGAGGCGACGGATCTGGTCGCCGTCCGCACCGCGCTCCAGGAGGCGGGCATCGAATACGAGTCCGCCGACGTCGAGTTCGTGCCGAACCTCAAGGTCGAGGTCGACGCCGAGACGGCCCGGAAGGTGTTCCGCCTCATCGACGCGCTCGAGGACAGCGACGACGTGCAGAACGTCTTCAGCAACTTCGACCTCACGCCCGAGGTGCAGGCCGAGCTCGAGAACGACGACTGACGCGGAGGCGACGCGGCGGACCTCGGATCCGTCGGGACCGCGCGGCGTGCGATCCGGACGACCGCTACGGGCGCGCCGTCGCCCCCACGGGCGGCAGCGCGCCTAGCCTGGGACGGTGAGCAGACGCGTCCTCGGCATCGACCCCGGTCTCACCCGTTGCGGTGTGGGCATCGTCGACGTCGATGCGCGGCGCCGCGGCACGCTGGTGCACGTCGGCGTCATCCGAACCCCGGTGGACGCCCCGATCGGCGAACGTCTGGCCGCCGTCGCCGCCGGCATCCGCGAGGTCGTGGCCGTGCATCGTCCGGATGCGGTGGCCGTGGAGCGGGTGTTCGCCCAGCAGAACCGGCAGACGGTGATGGGAACGGCGCAGGCGAGCGGCGTGGCGCTGCTCGTGGCGGCCGAGGCGGGCCTCCCGGCGGCCACGCACACACCCAGCGAGGTGAAGGCGGCGGTGACGGGATACGGGTCCGCGGACAAGAAGCAGGTGCAGGCGATGATCGCCCGCATCCTCCGCCTCGACGCGCCGCCTCAGCCGGCCGACGCGGCGGACGCTCTCGCGATCGCCCTCTGCCACGCGTGGCGGCGGGGGGCGGCGACCGGATCCGACGTCGCCGCGACGCCCGCCCAGAAGGCCTGGGCCGAGGCGGAGCGTGTCGCTCGAACATACGTACGAGCCCGGGCCTAGACTGGGACGATGATCTCCTCCTTGCGTGGCACCGTCCTGGCCACCGCCTCCGATTCGGTCGTCGTCGAGGTCGGCGGCGTCGGGTTCTCGGTCGCGGTCCCCGGCGACGTCGCCCACACGGCGCGGGTGGGCGAGCAGATCCTGCTGCACACCTCGCTCATCGTTCGGGAGGACTCCCTGTCGCTGTTCGGCTTCGCGGAGGCGACCGAGCTAGAGGTGTTCGGGCACCTCCTCAGCGTCACCGGCGTGGGGCCGAAGTCCGCGCTCGGCGTGCTCTCGCACCTCTCCGTCGACCAGATCGCCGCGGCCGTGGCGGACGACGACGACGCGCCGTTCCGTCGCGTGTCCGGAATCGGGCCGAAAACCGCGAAGCTGATCGTCGTCCAGCTGGCGGGCAAGCTCGCGCCACCGGCTCCCGCG
Source organism: Microbacterium resistens (assembly GCF_021172025.1). Classification (NCBI taxonomy): domain Bacteria; kingdom Bacillati; phylum Actinomycetota; class Actinomycetes; order Micrococcales; family Microbacteriaceae; genus Microbacterium; species Microbacterium resistens. The sequence continues at coordinate 946,534 of NZ_CP082781.1, read as the reverse complement.
CCGGCCGCCTCGTCCGCGCCCACGGAGATCGTGCAGCAGCTGGTGGCGGCGCTCGTGGGGCTGGGGTGGTCGGAGAAGGTCGCCGCGGAGGCGGCCGCGCAGAGCACCGACGGCGCCAGCGCCACCGAGCTCGGTTCCGTCTCGCTGTTGCTCCGGCGGACGCTGGCGACGCTCGGGCCGGCCCAGCAGCCCGGACCGGGGAGCGGCCGTGGCTGATCCGCGCGACGTGGGCGAGGCCGTCGACGAGATCGAGCTGGCGATGGAGGGGGCGCTGCGGCCCACCAGCCTCGAGGAGTTCGTCGGCCAGCAGAAGGTGCGCGGGCAGATGAAGCTGCTGCTGGAGGCCGCCCGGATCCAGAGCCGGCCGGCGGATCACATCCTGCTCTCGGGGCCTCCCGGACTGGGCAAGACCACGCTCGCGATGATCGTCGCGCACGAGAGCGGGCGTTCGCTCCGGCTCTCGAGCGGCCCGGCGATCCAGCACGCGGGGGATCTCGCCGCGCTGCTGTCCAGCCTGACCCCGGGCGAGGTGCTCTTCATCGACGAGATCCATCGCATGGCGCGCTCCGCGGAGGAGATGCTGTACCTCGCGATGGAGGACTTCCGGATCGACATCATGGTGGGCAAGGGCGCCGGCGCGACGAGCATCCCCCTGGAGCTCGCGCCGTTCACGCTCGTGGGCGCGACGACCCGTTCGGGCCTCCTGCCCAACCCGCTGCGCGACCGGTTCGGCTTCACCGCCCACCTGGAGTACTACGAGGCCGATGAGCTGGAACAGGTCGTCGAGCGGTCGGCGGTGGTGATGGGCGTGCAGGTGCCGTCGGCGGCGCGTGCGGAGATCGCCCGCCGCTCCCGGGGCACCCCGCGCATCGCGAACCGACTGCTGCGGCGCGTGCGCGACTACGCCCTGGTGCACGGCGGGGGAGACGCCGCCACGATCGAGGACGTCCGTGCCGCGCTCGAGCTGTACGACGTCGACCCGTTGGGGCTCGACCGTCTCGACCGGGCGGTGCTGGACGCCCTGGTGCGCCGCTTCCGCGGCGGGCCGGTGGGGCTCAGCACGTTGTCCGTCTCCGTCGGCGAGGAGGCGGACACCGTCGAGAGCGTGGTCGAGCCGTACCTGGTGCGGATCGGCTTCATGGGGCGCACGCCGCGAGGCCGGATCGCGATGCCCGCGGCGTATGCGCACCTGGGCGTGGCGCATCCCGAGGGGGCCGCGTTGTTCGATGACCTATAATCGCTGAAGACTTCACCCCTCGTTCCCCGATGCCCGCCAAGGGCGGCGCGCACGCGCTGAAAGGCCACGCACTCGCATGGACAACGCCTTCATGACCTTCCTCTCCCAGTACGGCCTCTTCTTCGTACTGGCCCTCCTCCTCGTCTTCATGATCTTCTCGACGCGCAAGCGGAACCAGAAGATGAAGGCGGAACAGGAGGAGAAGCAGCGCGAGAGCGTCCCCGGTGCCCGCGTGCTCCTTCAGGGCGGGCTCTACGGGACCATCGTCGAGTTCGACGCGGAGAACCTGGACCGGCCCGCGCGCATCGAGGTCGCCCCGGGCGTCGTCATCGACGTCCACTCCCAGGCGATCCTGCGCGTCGTCACGGACGAGCCGGCGCCGCAGACGCCCGTGACGCCGCTCGACGAGCGCGAGCCGTCCGGCGACGCTCCGGCCGAACCGAGCGTCGAGACGCCGGAGGAGACGCGCGCCCGCCTGGAGCGCGACTCCGACGACGACAAGTGACTCGCGCGCACGCCCCGCACAGAAAGCCCTGAGACTCCGTGGCATCTTCCTCTCCCGTCAAGCACGCCTGGCGGGTCCTGCTCGGCCTCCTGATCGCCACCGCCGTGCTGTTCGGCATCAACGCCATCGGCGTGTACGGCTTCGGAAAGAGCTCGTGGACTCCCGAGCTCGCGCTCGACCTCCAGGGCGGGACGCAGATCATCCTCGGCGCCCAGACCGAGGACGGCGCCGACCCCAGTCAGGAGCAGCTGGACCAGGCCGCCGCGATCATCCGCCAGCGCGTGGACGCCGCGGGCGTCGGCGAGTCGGACATCACCACCGAGGGCGGGCGCAACATCGTCGTCCAGATCCCCGGCACGGCGGACGAGGAGACACGCAACCGCATTCAGTCCGCGGCGAAGCTCGAGCTGCGCCCGGTGCTCGCCGCCACCAGCCCGGCGACGTCGTTCGTGGGCGAGGACGGCAACGAGACCGCCTACCCGACGCCGAGCGAGACCATGCCGTCGACGCCCTCCCCGGAGCCGACGGACGGCAGCGACCTCGCGTGGATCACCGAGAAGCTCCAGGCGGAGTTCCTGTCCACGCCCTGCTCCGCCACGGACCAGGACCCTGCGGGCGCACCGGGGGACCAGCCGCTGATCTCGTGCGACCCGGCGGGTCAGGTCAAGTACCTGCTCGGACCGGTGGCACTCGACGGCTCGTCCATCGACGATGCGACCAACGGCCGCGAGCAGGACTCGGGCCGCTGGGTCGTCAACCTGACGTTCGACGACAAGGGCACAAAGGCCTTCGCGGACGTGAGCCAGCGTCTGTTCGGCTACAAGGGTCAGGGACTCACGCCCCGTGACCAGTTCGCGTTCGTGCTCGACGGCAAGGTGATCTCCGCCCCGCAGATGAACGGGATCATCCTCAACGGAAAGCCGTCGATCAGCGGGTCGTTCACGCAGGAGACGTCGAAGACGCTCGCGGATCAGCTGCGCTACGGCGCCCTGCCGCTGAGCTTCGAGGTGCAGAGCTCGGGGACGGTCTCGGCGACGCTCGGATCCCAGCAGCTGCAGATCGGCCTGATCGCGGGCCTGATCGGCCTGGGTCTGGTCGCGGTGTACTCGCTGCTGAGCTACCGCGCTCTCGGCTTCGTCATCATCGCCTCGATCGCCGTGATGGCGGTGCTGACGTACATCATCGTCTGCATCCTGGCCTGGCGTCTCGGATTCCGCCTCTCGCTGGCCGGCGTCGCCGGTCTGATCGTCTCCATCGGATTCGTCGCCGACTCGTTCATCGTGTACTTCGAGCGAATAAGGGACGAGCTGCGCGACGGCAAGTCGATCACGAGCGCGGTGGAGGACGGCTGGGGTCGTGCCAAGCGGACGATCTATATCTCCAAGTCGATCAACATCCTCGCGGCCGTGGTCCTGTACATCCTCGCGGACGCCACGGTGAAGGGCTTCGCCTTCGCCCTCGGCCTGACGACGGTCATCGACGTGTTCATCTTCGTGATCTTCACGCACCCGGTGATGCAGCTGCTGGCCCGAACGCGGTTCTTCGGCGACGGCCACCCGCTCTCCGGAATGGACCCCGAGGCCCTCGGCGCCGTGTACCGCACACGCACCCAGTACCGCGCGGTCGCCGCCGGTTCGATGGGCAAGGCGGCGCGGGCAGGGCGCTCGCGCGGCGAGGCGGAGCGTCGCCAGACGATCGCGGAGCGCAAGCGCGCGGAGACCCTCGTGAACGACAGACCCGCCGCGGGCGGCCCGGAGGAGAACGCCTGATGCGGTCCATGAATCAGTTCGGAAACGACCTCTACAGCGGCAAGACCTCGTTCCCGTTCGTCGGCAAGCGCCGGCTGTGGTTCGTCCTCGCCATCCTCCTGGTGGTCGGATCGGCCCTCGTGCCGCTGTTCCGGCCGATCCAGTTCTCGATCGAGTTCACGGGCGGCTCGCAGTTCACGGTCGAGGCCCCGGCCACCACGGACCAGTCCCTGGCCGGCGAGGCCGTGCGGACGGTCGTGCCCGGTGCGACCACGAAGGTCACCACGGTCGGCGGCAAGGACATCCGCGTCCAGACCGACCAGATGACCGACGCGGAGACCCACCAGGTCGCCGAGGCGCTGGCCTCGGCCTACGGGGTCGAGCCGGACGCCGTCAACTCGTCGTTCATCGGACCCAGCTGGGGGGAGAGCGTCACACGGCAGTCGCTGTGGGGCCTGGCCATCTTCCTGGCCCTGACCTTCCTGATCCTGGCGATCTACTTCCGGACGTGGAAGATGTCCGCCGCGGCGATCATCGGTCTGCTGGACGTGCTCGTCATCACGGTCGGCGTCTACGCCGCCTTCGGCTTCGAGATCTCGCCGGCGGCCGTCATCGGCTTCCTCACGATCCTCGCCTACTCCCTGTACGACACCACGGTCGTGTTCGACAAGATCCGCGAGAACACGTCCGAGGAGGGGATCAGATCCGGTCGGACCTTCGGGGAGTCGGTGAACCTCGCCGTGAACCAGACGCTCATCCGCTCCATCAACACGTCGATCGTGGCGGCCCTCCCGGTCGGGGCGATCCTGTTCATCGGCGCCGTGTGGCTCGGTGCGGAGACGCTCACCGACATCTCGCTGTCGATCTTCGTCGGCATCCTCGTCGCGACGTACTCGACCCTGTTCGTGGCAGCGCCGCTGTACTCGCTGTTCCGTGAGAAGGAGGGGTCGATCGCGGAGCACGACCGGCGGGTGGCCGAGGCGCGGGAACGCGCGGTCGCGACGGCGCAGGCCTGATCCGTGCCGGCGGTCCCCGCGGTGTCGCGCGCGCGTAGGATGTTCACTCTCGGGGAGGTGGGCGCATGAGCGAGGCGAGCACCGCGCAGGGATCGAGCCTGCGCCGGCTGGTTCCGCGCATCTTCTCGCGCGCCCCGCGGATCAACGACCTCGACAACCTGATCCGCACGGTCCGGCAGAACCATCCCCGCGGAGATCTGGCGATCATCGAGCGCGCCTACGCGGTGGCGGCGGAGAAGCACGCGGGACAGAAGCGCCAGAGCGGCGAGCCCTACATCACGCACCCGATGGCGGTCGCGCAGATCCTGGCCGAGCTCGGCCTCGGGCCGCGCGCGATCGCAGCGGCGCTGCTGCATGACACGGTGGAGGACACCGGCTACGCCCTCACGGAGCTGACGGCGACGTTCGGCGACGAGGTCGCGATGCTGGTCGACGGCGTCACCAAGCTCGACAAGGTAAAGTACGGCGACAGTGCGCAGGCGGAGACCGTCCGCAAGATGATCGTCGCGATGTCCAAGGACATCCGGGTCCTGCTCATCAAGCTGGCCGACCGGCTGCACAACGCCCGCACGTGGGGCTTCGTGCCTCCCGAGAAGGCGGCGCGCAAGGCGACCGAGACGCTGGAGATCTACGCCCCGCTCGCGCACCGCCTCGGTATCCAGGCGATCAAGTCCGAGCTCGAGGACCTCTCCTTCGCGGTCCTGCATCCGAAGATCTACGCGGAGATCGACAGTCTCATCAAGCAGCGCACGCCGCAGCGTGAGAAGTACATCGGCGAGGTCGTCGAGGCGGTCGAGAGCGACCTGCGCGACCTCCGCGTGCGCGGCAAGGTCGCGGGCCGCCCGAAGCAGCTCTACTCCGTCTACCAGAAGATGGTCGTGCGCGGGCGCGAGTTCGACGACATCTATGACCTCATCGGGATCCGGGTCCTGGTCGGCACCGTGCGCGACTGCTACGCCGTCCTCGGCGCCATCCACGCCCGCTGGACGCCGCTGCCCGGCCGGTTCAAGGACTACATCGCGACGCCGAAGTTCAATCTCTACCAGTCGCTGCACACGACGGTCATCGGTCCGGGCGGACGCACCGTCGAGATCCAGATCCGCACGCACGAGATGCACCAGCAGGCGGAGTTCGGCGTCGCGGCGCACTGGATGTACAAGGAGCGGATGAACGGCGGACGCACCGAACTGCGCGCCTCGGACACCGACATGGCGTGGCTGGCGCACATCTCGGACTGGCAGGCCGAGACGGCCGATCCCAGCGAGTTCCTGGACTCCCTCCGCTTCGAGATCGGGGCGAAGGAGGTCTACGTCTTCACCCCGAAGGGCCGCGTGATCGGCCTGCCCTCCGGCGCCACACCCGTCGACTTCGCGTATGCCGTGCACACCGAGATCGGCCACCGGACCATGGGCGCGAAGGTGAACGGGCGGCTGGTGCCGCTGGAGTCGGTGCTCAAGAGCGGCGACGTGGTGGAGGTGTTCACCTCGAAGAACCCCGACGCCGGCCCGAGCCAGGACTGGCTCACGTTCGTCCGCAGCACGCGCGCGCGCAACAAGATCCGCGGCTGGTTCACGAAGGAGCGGCGCGAAGAGGCGATCGAGCAGGGCAAGGAGGCGATCGCCCGGGCGATGCGTCGCCAGAACATGCCGCTCCAGCGCCTCATGAGCCAGGAGTCGTTCGCCGAGGTCGCGCAGCAGCTGCGCTACGAGGACGTCTCGGCCCTGTATGCCGCGGTCGGGGAGGGGCACGTCTCCACCCAGTCCGTTCTGGAGAAGGTGACGGCCCTCGTCGGCGGCGACGAGGACACGAACACCGGTGCGATCGACATCCCGGCGCCTGGGCGCGCTCGGATCCCCCGCGAGGCGGACTCCGGCGTCCTCGTGCGCGGTGCGGCCGACATCCTGGTCAAGCTGGCCAAGTGCTGCACCCCGGTTCCCGGGGACGAGATCGTGGGTTTCGTCACCCGGGGCAGCGGGGTGTCGGTGCACCGGGCGGACTGCGTCAACGTCAAGGCGCTGTCCGCCGACAAGGATCGGCTCGTGGACGTGGAATGGGCCCCGACCACTCGCAGCGTGTTCCTCGTCCAGATCCAGGTCGAGGCGCTGGATCGTTCCGGGCTGCTCTCCGACGTGACCCGTGTGCTGAGCGAGCATCACGTGAACATCCTCTCGGCGACGGTGCAGACCACGTCCGACCGCTTGGCTCTGAGCCGATTCGTGTTCGAGATGGGCGATACCGTGCACCTCGACCGCGTGCTGAACGCGGTCCGGAGGATCGACGCGGTCTACGACGTCTACCGGGTCACGTCGTCCTGAGGTACTCGCGCCGCTGAGGTCTCCCGGAGGGCGTCGTCGAGGACCGCTCGCGCCTGGCGGTGACCGGGGGTCCTGCGGTAGGCGTCGAGGCGGTCGGCGGTCTCGTCCAGGATGTCGGGCCGCACCGACATGAGCGCGCGTGCCCAGACCGCGTTTCCGGGGTGCCTCGTGATTCCGCGGACGAGGTCCAGAAGGGTCCGTACGGGCGTGGCGACGAGGGCTCCGCCGATCAGGACCGTGTCGCCCGGATCCAGGCGCAGGTCGTGCAGGAGCAGCCGTGGCGACGGGGGCATCCGCACCCGCCGGTCGCCGACCGGCTGCACCTCGTGTCGGTGCGGCGGCCGATCCCCGGCTCCGTGGACCCATGCCGCGCTGGCGCCGGTGAAGGCGAGTCGCTCTCGTCCCTGCCGGTGGGCGACGAGGACCGCCGCCCGCAGCGCCGGGGAGTCGACGAGGTCCGCCGGCACGAACATGTCGTCGATGTCGATGACATCGCCGTCCAGCCGGGCGGCACAGAGCTCGGCCTCGGAGAGGCGGTCGCCCGGACGATAGAGGAAGGCGGGATGCACCCGCTCAGTGTGCCGCACACGCACAGGGCGGGTGGTCCGAAGACCCCCGCCCTGTGGACAGTCGACCGTGCGAGGGATCAGCCCTCGAGCGCCCGCAGCCAGGCACGCCGGGCCGACAGCGCCTCGTCGGCGGCCGCGACGGCCTTGGCATCGCCCGCCGCCTCCGCGGCGGCGCGCTCGGACTCGAGCTTCTCGATCGCCTCGACGAGCTGACGGCTCATGTCGCCGGCACGTGCCTTCGTCTCGGGGTTGTTCCGCTTCCAGTCCACGTCCTCGCGCGTCTTCAGCGCCTGCTCGATGACGCGCAGCTTGTCGTCGAGCGCGCGCTCCTTGTCCCGCGGGAAGATGCGCCCGACCTCGTCCCACTGGCGCTGGATGCGCGTGAGCAGGGCCCGCGCCTTGCCGAGGTCGGCCTCGTCGGCCACGGCCTTCGCCTGTTCGAGCAGCGCCGTGCGGGCCTCGATGCGCGGAGCGGACTCGGCCTCCTCGGCAGCGGACTGCTCGGCGCGGGCGGCGTAGAGGGCGTCGCCGGCGGCCTTGAACTTCGCCCAGAGGGCGTCGTCGGCCTTGCGTCCGGCCCGACCCGCCGCCTTCCATTCGTCGAGCAGACCGCGGTACGCCGGGATGCCGTCCACGCCGCGGGGCGCGAGCGCCTCGGCGCGCTCGACGAGGCGCGCCTTCCGGTCGCGGGCCGCCTTGTGGTTCTCGTCGAGCTCGGCGTAGAAGGCCCGCCGCTGGCGGTCGACCGTCGCGCGCGCGTCACGGAAGCGCTTCCACAGCTGGTTCGCCACGCCCTTGGGAAGGCGGGGCCCCGACTGCTGCTGAGCCTGCCAGCTGTCGAAGAGCTCGGTCACCTCGGCGGTGACCTTCTTCCACTGCACGGAGGAGAGGTCCTGCGCAGCGATGGCCTCGGCGCGTTCCACGAGGGCGGTGCGGTCCGCGATGGCCTGGTCGAGCGCGGCCTTGGCCTCCTCGGCCTCCGCAGCCGACGCGTCGGCCAGCGAGGCGACGAGGGCGTCGAGTCGTGCCCGGAGGCCGGCCAGATCGCCCACGGCCGCTGCGTCGGTGACCTCGCCGAGGAGATGGCGGGCCTGCTTCGCGAGGTCGCCGGCGGCGGCGCCCCCGGCCTGATGCCGCTGCTCCAGCGCGCGCACCTTGAAGGCCAGGTCCTCGTACTTGCGGGCGAAGTAGGCCAGCGCCTCGGCCGGAGTGCCGTCCGGATACTGGCCGACCACGCGCCAGTCGTCGCCCTCTCGGACGGAGACGGTCCCGTCGTCGGTGACACGGCCCCACACCGAGGCGTCGACGGACGGCACGGCCGGGACGACCGGCGCCGCCGGAACCGCGGCAGCGGCGGGCTTCAGTGCGGACGGACTCGGCCGCGGGATCCTCGGCGGGGCGGGGACGGGGCTGTTCGCGGACTCTTCGGCAGACACGATGGGAACTCCTTGCGCGGCAGGACCGCGGGAGGCGGAAAGGACAAGGCTCAGCCTAATACGGCGGACGGACGCGGCACAGGACGCCGTGACGAGGGATCAGTCGGCGGACGTGCGGGTGGGCGTCGGGGCAGGAGCCGTCGTCGGCGTCGCGGACGGCGTGGCCGCGGGGGTCGGGGTCCCGGACGGGGACGGCGAGCCCGATGGCGCCGGGGAAGGGGTGTCGGTCGGGCTCGGGGACGGACTCGTCGACGTCGTCGGCGCGGGGGACGTGGTGGGCGTCGGCGTGGGGGCAGGGGACGCGACCTGGGCGTGCACGGCCTGGCTGGCCACGGCCGCGATCACGATGGCCGCGCCCGCGACGACGGCGACCAGGTTGTCGCGACGGCGGCGGGCGATGACGCCCTCGTGCCACCGCGCCCGTGCGGCGTGCAGTCGTGCCCGCTCCTGGTCCACGCGTGCCTGTCGGTCACGGGCGTTGCGGGGGCGGCGTCCGGCCATGGATCCTCCTGGGTGTCGGGGATCGAGCCTACCGCGACGCGTCGGCGGGACCGTGCACGGACCGCGATGCGTGCCGGCGGCGCTGTCGGTGCCGCGCGTTAGCCTGGGGGAATGACCACGCCCGCGCCCCTCCTGTCCGGCCAGACCCCCCTGGCCGTACGGATGCGCCCCGTGTCCTTGGACGAGGTGGCGGGCCAGGGGCATCTGCTCCGGCCGGGGTCCCCGATCGTGACGCTCGCCGATCCCGCGGCGACCAACGCGGGGTCGGTCTCCATGATCCTGTGGGGTCCGCCGGGAACGGGGAAGACGACCCTCGCGCAGGCCATCGCGCGGTCCTCGGGACGGCGATTCGTCGAGCTGTCCGCGATCACGGCCGGCGTCAAGGACGTCCGCGAGGTGATGCAGGACGCCCTCACGCAGCGCGACCTGTACGGGCAGAGCACCATCCTGTTCCTCGACGAGATCCATCGCTTCACGAAGGCGCAGCAGGACGCCCTTCTGCCCGGCGTCGAGAACGGCTGGGTCATCCTCATCGCCGCGACCACGGAGAACCCCTCGTTCTCCGTGATCTCACCGCTGCTGTCGCGCTCGCTGCTGCTCACGCTGCAGCCGCTGACCGACGACGACATCGGGACGCTCGTGGACAGGGCCGTCGCCGACCCGCGCGGCTTCAACGATGCCGTGGTCCTCCAGGACGAGGCGCGCTCGGCGCTGATCCGTCTCGCGTCCGGGGACGGGCGGCGCGCGCTCACGGGGCTGGAGGCCGCGGTGGCGGTGGCCTCGTCACCGGAGCGCCTTCAGGGCGGCGCGACGCCCGAGGTCACGGCGGACGACGTCGCGCAGGCCGTGGACCGTGCGCTGCTGCGGTACGACCGCCAGGGCGACGAGCACTACGACGTGATCAGCGCCTTCATCAAGTCCATCCGCGGCTCCGACGTGGATGCCGCGCTGCACTATCTCGCGCGCATGATCGAGGCGGGGGAGGACCCGCGCTTCATCGCGCGACGGATCGTGATCTCGGCGGCGGAGGACGTCGGGCTCGCCGACCCTCAGGCGCTCGGCATCGCGGTGGCCGCCGCGGACGCGGTCGCGTTCATCGGAATGCCGGAGGGACGGATCCCTCTGGCGGAGGCGACCATCTACCTGGCGACCACGGCGAAGTCGAACGCGGCGTACGTGGGGATCGACGCCGCGATCGCCGACGTGCGGGCGGGCGGGTTCGGGCGGGTGCCGGTTCATCTCCGCGATGCGCACTATCCCGGCGCCAAGCGCCTGGGCCACGGTCGCGGGTACGCCTATCCCCACAACACCGAGGCCGGCATCGTGCCGCAGCAGTACCTGCCGGACGAACTCCGCGGCCGCCGGTACTACGAGCCCAAGCAGCTCGGAGCCGAGCGGGACGTGCACGCGCGGCTGGAGAAGATCCGTCGGATTCTCGGCGAACGGTGGGGTCCGGGCGCCGGCTGACCGGGGTCCTAGAGTGGGCGCGTGACCAGAGCGATCCCGCGCATCCCGCCCGACCGCGACCTGTCCATCGACGCGGTTCGCGCGGTGTGCCTCCCCGTCGTCGTCGTGCTGCATGCGCTGCAGATGGGCATCGAGGGGAACCCGCCACGGGCGTTCAACGCGCTGGCGGACTGGCCGCCGCTGGCCGCGATCACCTGGGTGGGCATGATCATGCCCACGTTCTTCATCGCCGGGGGATTCGCGGGCATCACGACCTGGCGCCGGCTCCGCCACCACGGCCAGTCCGCCGCGGAGTACATCCGTGTGCGGACGTTGCGACTGGCCCGGCCGGTGCTGTCGGCGATGCTGGGAGTCCTCGCGGCCCTGGGGGTCTTGGCGCTGTGCGGGGCGGACGCCGAGTTCCTCCGGACCTTCGCGTTCCGGCTCGCCGAGCCGCTGTGGTTCATCGCGGTGTACGCGATCTGCACCGCGTTCGTGCCCCTGATGGCGTGGCTGCACCACCGCGCCGCGTGGCCCACCTACCTGTGCCTCGCGGGGCTGGCGGTGATCGTCGATCTCGTCGACCGCGCCGCGGGCGTGCCGGCCGGGCCCCTCAACTGGCTGTTCGTGTGGCTGTTCGTCCAGCAGCTGGGATTCGGTGTGCGGGATCAGTGGTTCTCGCGGCGGCCGAGGTCGGTGCTCCTCGCCCTCGCCGGAGGAGCCTACGCGCTGATGGCGGTCGCGGTCTTCGGGCTGGGCTATTCCGCCGACATGATCGACAACCTCAATCCGCCGACGGTGCTGCTGCTCCTGCTCGGGCTCGCCCAGGTGTGCCTCTTCACCCTGCTGCAGCCCGCCATCCGGGCGATCATGCGCCGTCGCCCCGCCCTGCTGGCGGTCGGCGCCCTCGGCATGCACGGGATGACGATCTATCTCTGGCACACGGCCGCGATGGCCGTGGTGGTCGGCATCCAGCTCGCGCTGGGGCTGCCGTTCCCCGCGGTGCTGTCCACGCCCTGGTGGCTCACGAGGATCCCCTGGTTCCTCGCGATCGTGCTCGTGATCGCCGGACTCTGCCTCGTCGTGCCCCGGTGGGAGCGGCGGTGGCCGCCGGAGCGGGACCGCGCGATGCCACTGTGGGCGGCGATCGCGGCGACCTTCGGGGTCGTCGTCAGCGTCGGCTGGGTGCTCACCCAGGGCTACCTCGTCCCGGGCACGGCCGGGGCGCTCGCCCTGCTGGCGACCGTCCTCGGCTGGCTGACCGCCGGGGGCCCCGGTGCCGGTCGTGCGAGGCCATCGCGCCGTTCCGACGCCGACCGAATCCAGGTGCCCGGTGCCTGAGGCGCGGGCGCGTCCCGCATTCTGATAGGCTTGAGCGGCTCGAAACCGAGTTTTCGGGCATCTCTCCACTCCTGCACCACCTTTCCATGCGCCCCGGCGTGCGCCTGGAAAGGGCGGAATCGAGACGATACGTCCGCGAGCCGTGAGAGACACGGCCGCGTCATCGGAAGGAATGCTTCGTGGTCACGAAGTCCCAGGACCGCCGCAAGGTCCGCCTGTCCCGCGCCCTCGGCGTGGCCCTCACCCCGAAGGCCGCCCGCTACCTCGAGAAGCGTCCCTACGCTCCGGGCGAGCACGGCCGCACCAAGCGCAAGGCCGACAGCGACTACGCCGTCCGTCTGCGTGAGAAGCAGCGTCTGCGCGAGCAGTACGGCATCCGCGAGAAGCAGCTGCGCATCGCGTTCAACGAGGCTCGCCGCAAGGACGGCCTGACCGGTGAGAACCTGGTCGAGCTGCTCGAGATGCGTCTGGACGCCCTCGTCGTGCGCGCCGGCTTCGCCCGCACCACGGCCCAGGCCCGCCAGCTGGTCGTGCACCGCCACATCCTCGTCGACGGCCAGCTCGTCGACCGCCCGTCGTTCCGCGTGAAGCCGGGCCAGCTCATCCACGTGAAGCCGAAGTCGGAGTCGCTGGAGCCCTTCCAGGTCGCCGCGGCCGGCGGCCACGCGGAGGTCCTGCCCCCGGTTCCGGCCTACCTCGAGGTGGCCCTCGACAAGCTGGAGGCGCGCCTGGTGCGTCGCCCGAAGCGCGCAGAGGTCCCCGTGACCTGTGACGTGCAGCTCGTCGTCGAGTACTACGCGGCTCGCTGAGCGACTCTTAAGGGTCGTGCGGCTCGCAGAGCAGCGCACAGACGGAAGGCGCCGGGGGAACCCGGCGCCTTCCGCCGTTTCCGCATACGATGGAGGACGCCGTGCTTCGCGGCCTGCTCCCGGAGGTGACGAGATGAAGAACCTGTTGTGGCTGCTGATCGGCGTGATCGGCGGCTTCGTCGCGGCCCACTTCATGAACAAGGACCCGCGAGGACACGACATCCTCGCCGAGGTCGACGCACGGATCAGTGAGTTCACCGGCATCCTCGGGGACGCGTTCCGTGAGCAGGAGGCGCGTCTCGGCCAGGCGCAGCGCTCCGAAGACGCCTGACCGCCCCTCTTCCCCCCACCCGCGAACGCCCAGGGCGTCCGTCGATCGAAGGACACTGCACACACCGATGAAGACCGCGGAGATCGCCCAGCGCTATCTGACCTATTTCGAGAAGAACGGGCACACCATCGTGCCCTCGGCCTCCCTGGTCAGTGACGACCCCACCCTGCTCTTCACGGTGGCGGGCATGGTTCCCTTCATCCCGTACCTGACCGGCGTCGTGCCCGCACCGCACCCCCGGATCGCGGACGTCCAGAAGTGCATCCGCACGAACGATATCGAGGAGGTCGGGAAGACCGCCCGGCACGGAACCTTCTTCCAGATGCTCGGCAACTGGTCGTTCGGCGACTACTTCAAGGAGGGAGCGATCCGCTACGCCTGGGAGCTGCTGACCTCCTCCGAGGCGGACGGCGGGCTCGGGTTCGACGAGAAGGACCTCTGGGTCACCGTCTTCGAGACCGACGACGAGGCCGAGTCCATCTGGCGGGACGTCATCGGGCTCAAGCCGGAGCGCATCCAGCGCCTCGGCCGCGCCGACAACTACTGGAACACCGGGCAGCCGGGCCCGGGCGGCCCGGACTCGGAGATCTTCTTCGACCGGGGTCCCGCGTACGGCAAGGACGGCGGGCCGGCCGTGGACGACTCGCGCTTCCTGGAGATCTGGAACCTCGTGTTCATGCAGGACTTCATCGAGAACGTCCGCGGCAAGACCGAGTTCGACATCGTCGGCGAGCTCCCGCAGAAGAACATCGACACGGGCATGGGGCTCGAACGCGTCGCGTTCCTGAAGCAGGGCGTCGAGAACATGTACGAGACCGACCAGGTGCGTCCGGTCCTGGACCGCGCCGTCGAGCTCTCGGGTCGTCGCTACGGCGTCGCGCACGAGGACGACGTCCGGTTCCGCGTCATCGCCGACCACGTCCGTTCCTCGCTCATGCTGCTCTCGGACGGCGTGCGCCCCTCCAACGAGGGACGCGGCTACATCCTCCGGCGGCTGATGCGCCGCACGATCCGCTCGATGCGCCTCCTGGGCGTGGACGCGCCCACCTTCCCGGAGCTGTTCGCCGTCTCCCGCGACGCGATGAAGAGCGCGTATCCGGTGCTCGAGACGGACTGGGCCCAGCTGTCCACGGCCGCCTTCGCCGAGGAGGAGACGTTCCTGCGCACGCTGGCGTCGGGCTCCACGATCCTGGATCTGGCCCTGGACGAGACCAAGAAGGGCGGCGGGCAGACGCTCAGCGGCTCCGAGGCCTTCCTGCTGCACGACACGTACGGCTTCCCCATCGACCTGACGCTGGAGATCGCCGAAGAGGCCGGTCTCAGCGTCGACCGAACGGCCTTCGACACCCTCATGCAGGAGCAGCGCGACCGGGCGAAGGCGGACGCCAAGAGCCGCAAGCGCCAGCTCGCGGACGTGTCGGTCTACCGCGACCTGCGCGCCCAGGGCGAGACCGCCTTCCTCGGCTACGAACAGCTCGAGACCGAGTCCCGCGTGCTGGGGATCCTCGTCGACGGCCAGCCGGCGCCGAGCGCGAGCGAGGGCCAGGTGGCCGAGATCGTGCTCGCCGAGACCACCCTGTACGCCGAATCCGGCGGGCAGGTCGCCGACAAGGGGACGATCACGGGGGCCGGCTTCGTGCTGGACGTGCTCGACGTGCAGCGCCCCGTTCCCGGTCTGATCAGCCACACCGTCGAGGTGCGCCAGGGGCTGGTCTCGGTCGACGCGGCCGCGACCACCGTGGTGGACGCCGCGAACCGGCGGGCCGCCCGCCAGGCCCACTCCGCCACCCATCTCGTCCACGCCGCCCTGCGCGACACGCTGGGGTCGACAGCGACGCAGGCCGGCTCGCTCAACCGCGCCGGCTATCTGCGCTTCGACTTCTCCTGGGGGCAGGCGCTGTCGTCCGAGACGCGGAGCGAGATCGAGGACATCGCGAACCGCGCGGTGCAGGACTCGCTCGAGGTGACCACCCGCGTGCTGTCCCTGGACGAGGCGAAGGCCGCGGGCGCCATGGCGCTGTTCGGCGAGAAGTACGGCGAGCGGGTCCGGATGGTCGACATCGGCGGGCCGTGGTCGCGGGAGCTCTGCGCGGGCACCCACGTCTCCACGAGCGCGGAGATCGGGCTCATCAACCTCGTCGGCGAGTCGTCGGTCGGCGCCTCCAACCGCCGCATCGAGGCGCTGGTCGGAGCGGACGCGTTCCGCGAGCTCGCCGCCGAACGCGCGATCGTGTCGCAGCTCACGTCCTCGCTCAAGACGCCGCGGGAGCAGCTCCCGGCGCGCATCGCCGAGATCGCCGCCCAGCTCAAGGCCGCCGAGAAGCGGATCGCCCAGTTCGAGGCGAAGGAACGCGCCGGACGCGTGCCGGCGATCGCCCAGTCCGCCGTCGAGGTCGGACGGTTCCGTCTCGTGACGCACGATCTCGGTGACGTGGAGACGGCGGACGAGGTCCGCGAGGTCGCCATCGGTGTCCGTGACGCCCTGTCTGCGGATGCCGGGGTGAGCGTGGTCTCCGGCGTCGCCAACGGCCGTCCGCTCGTCGTCGTGGCGACGACGGAGACGGCGCGATCGGCCGGCGCGAAGGCCGGGGCCCTCGCGAAGCTCGCCGCCGGCGTGCTCGGCGGCGGGGGCGGCGGTCGGGACGATGTCGCCCAGGGAGGCGGTCAGCACCGCACCGAGCTGCCCGCGGCCTTCACGGCGATCGAGCAGGAGCTGCGCCGCGCGTGAGCGGGTTCCGGCGCGGGGTGCGGCTCGGCATCGACGTGGGACGCAGTCGCGTCGGTGTGTCCCGCTGCGACCCGGACGGTCTTCTCGCAGTGCCCGTCGAGACCGTCCCGCGCGACGATGCGTCCGTCGTCCGCCTGCACGAGCTCGCCGTCGAGCACGAGCCCGTCGAGATCGTGGTGGGCCTGCCGATCAACCTCCGCGGCGAGGACACCGCATCCACCCAGGACGCGCGCGACTTCGCCGCCGCCGTCGCCCGCCGGACCAGAGTGCCGGTGCGGCTGGTGGACGAGCGGCTGAGCACGGTGACGGCGCACGCCGCCCTGCGGGCGTCCGGTCGCACGCAACGGGGTTCTCGTGGCATTGTGGATCAGGTCGCCGCCGTGGTGCTGCTGCAGCAGGCCGTCGACATCGAGAAGAGCACCGGCACCCCGACCGGAACCCTGATCACGCTCGACGAGGAGACTCCCTGAACATGCCTGATCGCCCCGAGCCGTCCCCCGAGTCCGGAGGGGATTCGCTGAATGACCTGTTCCGGTCGCTGCCCGATCCGAAGCAGCCGGAGAAGCCGGCGTCGGCGAACGAGGGTCCCACCCCGGGATCGCGGCGGGCCGCGCGCGCTGCCGCAGCCCGCGAGGCGAAGGACCAGGCGGCCCGTGTCGCGCAGGGGCTGCCTCCGGAGACGGCGCCCGCCGCGGCGGGGGACGGCGGATTGCGCGCCACGGAGACGAGGGCGACGAGCGCAGCGGAGACGGCGGACACCGCCACGCAGGCTGCACCGGTCGTCGTGACCGCCGAGCCGCGTGCGACCCTGGACGACCTGTTCGCTCAGGAGGAGGAGACGACGAAGCCCGCCAAGCCACAGCGACGTGCCGGCTGCCTGATCGCCCTCATCATCGTCCTCGCCCTGGTGGGAGGCGCCGTCGCCGGCGGCGTCTGGGTGATGAACACCTACGGCGACAAGATCAACGAGGTCATGGGCTGGGGGCCGCCGAAGGACTACGAGCCCGGCGAGGCGACGGGCGAGGCCCTCGTCACCATCAGCGAGGGCGACTCGGGAGCCGACGTCTCCGTCGCGCTCTACCGCGCCGGGGTGACCAAGACCGAGGACGTGTTCTACGACACCCTCGTCGACCAGGGCACCTCCCTCACGTTCTTCCCCGGCGTCTACAAGTTCCAGCAGAAGATGACCGCCGAGGCCGTCATCGAGGCCATGCAGTCCGGCGAGAACAAGATGGAGAACTCGGCGCTGATCCGCGAGGGGCTCACGGTCGAGGCGACGCTGCAGACCATCGCGGAGAGCCTCGCGGTCCCGCTCGACCAGCTCCAGGCCGCGGCGGCCGATCCGGCGTCGTTCGGCGTCAACGCGCCGTCGCTGGAGGGGTGGCTGTTCCCTGCCCTGTACGAGTTCGCGCCGGAGTCGAGCGCGCACGACATCCTTGCGAAGCTCGTCGAGCGGACCCGGGAGTCGCTGGCGGCCGCCGGAGTGCCGGCGGGCGACGAACAGCGGGTGCTGACGATCGCGTCGATCATCGAGCGCGAGGCCCGCGCGCAGGACGACTTCTACAAGGTGTCCCGTGTGATCCAGAACCGTCTGGATCAGGACATGATGCTGCAGATGGACTCGACCGCGCAGTACGGCTACGGCGAGCTGCACAAGGGATCCGCGAGCACCTCGGAGGAGGCCCAGCACGACGACAACCCGTGGAACACCTACGTCGTCCAGGGGCTGCCGGCCACGCCGATCGCGAACCCCGGAGATCTCGCGATCGACGCGGCGATGCACCCGGTGGCGGGGCCGTGGCTGTACTTCGTGACCGTCAACCTGGACACCGGCGAGACCGTGTTCACGCAGACCTACGAGGAGCACCAGGCGGCCATCGACAAGTGGCGGCAGTGGTGCACCGAGAACCCCGACTCCGGATGCTGAGCGACGAGGAGGCCGCGTCCCGTGCCTCCCGTCTGCTGGCGGTCTGGGGGGATCCGATCGACCACAGCCGGTCCCCGGCCCTGCACGGCGCCGCCTACCGGGCCCTGGGCCTCGACTGGCACTACGGCCGCCGTCGGGTCGACGCCGCGGGCTTCCGGGCGGCCGTGGACGGTCTGGACGGCCGCTGGCACGGGCTCTCTCTGACGATGCCGCTCAAGGAGGAGGCGTTCGCCTGGGCTCGGCACCGCGATCGGCACGCCGTCCTCACCGGCGCCGCCAACACCGTGGTCCTCGACGGACCGCGGCGGGGACACGTCTGGAACACCGACGTCGGCGGGCTGGTCCGCGCGCTGACCGAGGCGGGAGTCTCCGGCGCGGGCTCGGTGCGGATCCTCGGTGCGGGAGCGACAGCCGCGTCGGCACTCGTCGCCGCGTCCGAGCTCGGCGTCGAGCGCGTGGAGGTCGCCGCACGCCGCCCGGAGGCCGCCGGTCCGCTTCGGCGCATCGCGGCGCAGCTGGATCTCCCGGCCGAGGTCATCCCGTTCGACGCCGCGGAACACGCGGTCGATCTCACGATCGCCACGCTGCCGGGAGGGGCGGCACCGGACCCGCGCACCACCGCCCGGCTCGCGGCGACCGGGGGAGCGCTGTTCGACGTCGCCTATGCGCCGTGGCCGTCCGCCCTGGCCTCCGCGTGGGACGACGCGCCAGCGCTTCCGGGACTCGGGATGCTCCTGCATCAGGCCGTGCTCCAGGTCCGCGTGTTCGTCTCCGGCGAGCTCGACGAGCCGCTGCCGAATGAGGACGTCATCGTGGCGGAGATGCGCCGCGCCGTCATGGGAGACTAGAGCAATGCTCCGCGTCCTGACCGCCGGCGAATCGCACGGCCCCGAACTCATCGCCGTCATGGAGGGTCTTCCCGCCGGCGTCCCGCTGTCCTCCGAGGCCATCCAGGCGGATCTGGCACGGCGCAAGCTCGGGTACGGGCGCGGGTCGCGGATGAAGTTCGAGCAGGACGAGCTCACGATCTCCGGCGGCGTCCGCCACGGGAAGACGCTCGGCAGCCCCATCGCCCTGCGGATCGGCAACACCGAGTGGCCCAAGTGGGTTGAGGTCATGAACCCCGAGCCGGTCGAGATCACCGACCGGTCCCGGGGCCGCAGCGCCCCGTTGACGCGTCCGCGTCCGGGCCACGCGGACCTCGTCGGCATGCAGAAGTACGGCTTCGACGAGGCCCGCCCGATCCTCGAACGCGCGAGCGCCCGGGAGACCGCCGCGCGCGTCGCCCTCGGAGCGGTCGCCCGATCCTTCCTGTCCGAGCTGGGCATCGAGCTGGTCAGCCACACCCTCTCGATCGGCCCGGTGCAGGTTCCCGAGGGCGCACCGCTCCCGTCGCCGACGGACGTCGCGGCGCTCGATGCGGATCCGCTGCGCTGCTTCGACGCGGAGACGTCCGCGCGCATGGTCGCCGAGGTCGACGCGGCACGCAAGGACGGGGACACGCTCGGCGGGATCGTGGAGGTGCTGGCGTACGGGCTCCCGCCCGGGCTCGGCTCCCACGTGCACTGGGACCGACGGCTGGACGGCCGCCTCGCGCAGGCGCTGATGAGCATCCAGGCGATCAAGGGCGTCGAGGTCGGTGACGGGTTCGAGACCACGCGGCGGCGCGGATCGGCCGCCCACGACGAGCTCTTCCTCGCCGAGGACGGCATCACGCGCGGGTCGGATCGGGCGGGAGGCACCGAGGGCGGCATGTCCACGGGGACGGTCCTGCGCGTCCGCGCCGGGATGAAGCCGATCGCGACGGTCCCGCACGCGCTGCGGACGGTCGACGTCGCGGAGGGCGAGCCGGCCACGGCGCACCACCAGCGCTCGGACGTGTGCGCCGTCCCCGCGGCGGGCGTGGTGGCCGAGGCGATGGTCGCCATCGAGCTGGCCCGCTCGGTCCTCGAGAAGTTCGGCGGCGACAGCGTCGGGGAGACCCGCCGCAACCTGGAGTCGTACCTCGCCGCCATCCCCGAGGAGTTGCGCACCGCACCGGCGTCCGAGGCGGCGCTTCTGCTGCACGATGACTGACGATCCTGGAGAGCACGCCCGCGCCGGCACGGCCGACGACGTCGTCGTGCTGGTGGGCCCGATGGGAGCGGGCAAGACGAGCGTCGGCCGTCGCGTCGCGCGCGGGCTCGGCACCCGGTTCACGGACACCGACAAGGCGATCGCCCGGCAACACGGCCCGATTCCGACGATCTTCGCCGAGCATGGCGAGGAGCAGTTCCGGCTCTGGGAGCGCGACGCCGTCGCGGAGGCGCTCAAGAGCGGCGGCGTCGTCTCGCTGGGCGGCGGCGCGGTCGTGACGGCGTCGGTCCGCGAGCTCCTGCGTCCCGTGCCGGTGGTGCTGCTCACCGTGTCGCCGGAAGCGGTGGCGGACCGGATCGCCGGGTCATCCCGCCCGCTGCTCTCGGGAGCGGCCGGTGAGACGGAGGCGTCGCCCGAGTCGGCGCTGGAACGCTGGCGGCGCATCGCCGACGAGCGGGCCCCGTGGTACGCCGAGGTGGCGGATGCGGTCTTCGACACGTCCCGTGTCCCGATGACGCGGGTGGCGGATCAGATCGTCGAATGGATGAGAGGACGAGCATGAGCGACAGCACGGTGATCCCGGTCACGGGACGCGACGCGTACGACATCACGGTGGGGCGCGGCATCCTCGACGAAGTCTCGCGGGCCCTCGATCCCGGCGTCCGAAAAGTCCTGGTGGTCCACCCGCCGACCCTCTCCGGCCGGGCCGCGCAGCTGCGGGACCGCCTGCTCGCCGAGACCGCCGACGGCCCGCGCGAGGTGCTCCTGGCGGAGATCCCCGACGCCGAGCAGGGCAAGCGCATCGAGGTCGCGGCCTTCTGCTGGCAGGTGATGGGGCAGGCGGACTTCACCCGGACGGACGCCGTCGTCGGATACGGCGGCGGCGCCGTCACGGACCTGGCCGGGTTCGTCGCCGCGACGTGGCTGCGGGGCGTGCAGGTCGTCCAGGTGCCGACGACGGTGCTGGGACTCGTCGACGCCGCAGTGGGCGGGAAGACCGGTGTGAACACCGCGGAGGGGAAGAACCTCGTCGGCGCCTTCTGGGCGCCGCGCGCCGTGGTCGGCGACCTCGACGAGCTCACCAGTCTCAGCCCCAACGAGGCCACCGCCGGATTCGCCGAGGTGGTCAAGGCCGGCTTCATCTGGGCACCGGAGATCCTCGACATCGTCGAGGCGGATCCGCAGCGTGCGGTGGATCCCGCCACGGACGAGTTCCGGCGCGCCGTGGAGCTGGCCATCGACATGAAGGCCCGTGTCGTGTCCGAGGACTTCCGGGAGGCGGGCCAGCGCGAGATCCTCAACTACGGGCACACGCTCGGACACGCCATCGAGCACTCCGAGCGCTACCAGTGGCGCCACGGCGCGGCGGTGTCCGTCGGGATGATGTACGCGGCCGAGCTGTCACGCCTGGCCGGTCGCCTCTCGGACGCCGTGGCCGATCGGCACCGCACGGTCCTCGACCTCCTCGGCCTTCCGCGCACCTACCGCGCCGGAGCATGGTCCCAGCTTCTGGCGACCATGCAGCGCGACAAGAAGACCCGCGGAGGCATGCTCCGATTCATCGTGCTGGACGACCTCGCCAAGGCCACGGTGCTGCAGGCGCCCGACGAGACGCTGCTGTTCGCGGCCTACCAGGAGGTCGGTGCATGACGGTCCAGGTCCGCAGGATCCGCATGGACGAGTGGGAGCGGGTGCGCGACCTCCGCCTGCGGGCCCTCGCGGACCCGGCCGCCGGCATCGCCTTCCTGGACACCGTGGCCGGGGCATCCGCACAGCCGGACGACTTCTGGCGACTGCGCGCGGCCAACGCGGCGGTCGGGACGGGGGCCGCGCAGTTCATCGCCGTGGAAAACACGGGGCAGTGGTGCGCGACGCTGACGGTCCTCCACGCCGACGGGCCTGAGCGCACCGGCCTCGTCGTCGGGGTGTACGTCGCCGAAGGGCGCCGCGGCACCGGGACGATCGACGCGCTCTTCGACGAGGCCGCCCGGTGGGCGGCCGACGCGGGAGCGATCGCGCTCACTCTCGACGTCCACGTGGACAACGCGCGGGCGCAGGCGGCCTACGCGCGCAACGGCTTCGTCCGCACCGGGGAGATCGCCGAAGCGTCGATCGGCCGGGAGTACGTGATGCGTCGCGAGCTGGAGCCGAGCCGCTGATACCGTGAACGCGTGACCCCGCATCGACGTCTCCTGCTCGTCAACGGACCGAACCTGAACCTCCTCGGGACCCGCGAGCCGGATCTGTACGGCTCGGCCACCCTCGCCGACGTCGAGCGTCTGACCATGGAGGCGGCGGCGGAGAGCGGATACGCGCTCCGGACGGTGCAGAGCAACCACGAGGGCGTCCTGATCGACGCGATCCAGGCGGCCCGCGACGACTGCGCGGGCATCGTGATCAACCCTGGCGGCCTGACCCACACGTCCGTGTCGCTCCGGGACGCGCTGACCGGCGTCGCACTACCGTTCGCCGAGGTGCACATCACGGACGTCTCACAGCGGGAGGAGTTCCGTCGCTTCTCCTTCCTCCATGACGTCGCGGCGGTCCGGATCATCGGGCGCGGCGTGGACGGCTACGCCGAGGCGGTCCGCGCCCTGGTGCCTCTGCTCTGAGCAGCGGGGCGCTCTGCGGGCAGCGCCGAGGAGCCAGGGCAGCGCGTCCGGACCCCGGCGGACCGCCCCGGCGAGGCGGGGCGCGGGCATCCCGTAGAATCGACTGTCGGCACCGCGCGGAACCGCCGGGACGGCCCCTGATCTTCGACACGAACGGAACCTTCAGCGCATGGCATCGACCGCAGACATCAAGAACGGCGTCGTCCTCTCCATCGACGGCCAGCTCTGGACCGTCATCGAGTTCCAGCACGTCAAGCCTGGCAAGGGCGGCGCGTTCGTGCGGACCAAGCTGAAGAACGTCGTCACCGGCAAGGTCGTCGACCGCACCTACAACGCGGGCGCGAAGGTCGACATCGAGAACGTCGACCGGCGAGACTTCACCTACCTGTACACGGACGGCGACAGCTTCGTCTTCATGGACCAGGAGGACTACGACCAGATCAACGTCCCGGCAGCCACCGTCGGCGACGCGAAGAACTTCATGCTGGAGAACCAGCAGGTCCAGATCGCGATGAACAACGGCAACCCGCTGTACATCGAGCTGCCCGCCTCCGTGGTCCTCGAGGTCACCTACACCGAGCCGGGTCTGCAGGGTGACCGCTCGTCCGCCGGCACCAAGCCCGCCACGCTCGAGACCGGGTACGAGATCCAGGTCCCGCTGTTCCTCGAGACCGGCACGAAGGTCAAGGTCGACACCCGCTCGGGCGACTACCTCGGCCGCGTCAACGACTGACCGGCGGATCTGAGTGAGCGCACGCACCAAGGCGCGCAAGCGCGCCCTCGACATCCTCTTCTCGTCGGACGTCCGCGGCGACGAGCTCGCCGTCACCCTGGCGGCCGAGGCGAAGCGCGCGGCGGCGGAGCCCGCCCGTGAGGCGTCGTGGCTGTACGCGCGCGAGATCGTCGACGGCATCGTCGATCACCGTGAGGAGATCGACGAGCTGATCACGACGCACAGCCGGGACTGGAAGCTCGACAGGATGCCCGCCGTCGACCGCGCGCTGCTGCGGATCGGCGTCTGGGAGATCGTGCACAACGACGAGGTCCCCACCGCCGTGGCGATCGACGAGGCCGTGGAGCTGGCCAAGGAGTTCTCCACGGACGAGTCCGGCGCATTCGTCCATGGCGTGCTGGCGCGGGTGGCCCGCGCGGTCTGACCGGCTCCGACCCGGCGGTCGCGCGGCCGGGATGTCGGTGGCGAACGGCAGGATGATCGGCGATGACCCCTCCTGAACCGACCGACGGCTGGCGATCCTTGATCCCGCCGCCCGGAGAGGCGCGGACACCGCTCGCCCTCGGGGTGGAGCTGCGCCGGCGCGCTCGTGCGGACGCTCAGCAGTGGGCGCCCCGGCCGCTGCGGACGGCCACGGCCCGGGACCTCGTCAAAGACCCGGGGGAGCTGTTCCTCGGCGTGCGTCCGCTGATCCGCAACGCCGCCGACGACGCGTGGATCCAGGGCGATGCGAGCTGGGACGCGGTCCGCCGTCGGGGCAGCCGGTTCGACGCCGCTCAGTCGCGGTGGTTCGCCGATCTCCTGAGCATCTGCCGCGACTCGCTCCTGTCCGGGACGGCGGGCGACTGGCTGCTGCTGGATCCGGTCTCCTCGGGCGTGCTGTGGTCCCACCTCGCACGCGCCCGCGCGGAGCGGATCCCGCTGGTCGCGACCGAGCGCTCGACGAGCCTGCGCTGGCGCGACGACCTGGTCGTGCGCGCATCGGTCGAGCGCGACGAGGGGGGAGCCCTCCTGCTCGCGGCGGAGGGCGAGGCGGACGGCGAGACCTTCCCGGCCGGCACGGTCCATCCGGTCGGGGAGGAGGGGGCATACGCGCACCGGGTCGTCGGCGCGCGGATCGAACTGGTGCTGGGCCCCGTGGCCGTGCCGCCCGTCCTGGGCGCGCTGCTGAACGCCGCGGAGCCGCTCGTGGTCCCACCGGATGAGCAGGAGGCGTTCTTCCGCGAGGCCTATCCGCTGCTGCGCCGCGGCACCGATCTGCGCGCCGGGCGGGGCGTGACCCTTCCGGCGCCGCCCGTCCCTCGGCCGCTGCTGGTCCTCGACCATCGCCGGGACGACGACGCGGTGGCCTTCCGGTTCTGGTGGGACTACGCCGGATACGGACGCGTCGGGCTGGACGAACCGGTCAGCGGACGCGACATGCGGGATCCGGAGCGCGAGGCGCTGGAGCTCGCCGAGCTGGTCGAGGCCTGGACGGCGGTGACGCCGCCCCCGTTCGCCGCGGAGGGGGTGAGACGCGGTGCAGACGCGGCGGAGTTCGTCACCGACGTGGTGCCCGCACTGGAGACGCGCGGAGTGGCGATCGAGCACGTCGGGCCCCGGCGCCCCTACGCGCGGCTCACGGGCGAGCCGGAGATCACCGTGTCGACGGTCGAGTCCACGGACCCGGACTGGTTCGACCTCGGCGTGCTGGTCCGGATCGACGGGCGCAGCATTCCGTTCCAGCCCCTGTTCCGGGCGCTGAGCCTGCGGCACGGCAAGCTGAAGCTCGTCGACGGGTCGTGGTTCTCGTTGCGCCACCCCGCCTTCGACCGA
Organism: Microbacterium resistens; assembly: GCF_021172025.1. Classification (NCBI taxonomy): domain Bacteria; kingdom Bacillati; phylum Actinomycetota; class Actinomycetes; order Micrococcales; family Microbacteriaceae; genus Microbacterium; species Microbacterium resistens. The sequence goes on along the minus strand of NZ_CP082781.1, from coordinate 921,389 downwards.
CTGAAGGAGCTCCTGGACGAGGCCGCGGAGCTCGCCGAGTGGGAGACCGGTCCGCGGATCGCCCGGACGCACCTCGCGCTGTGGGAGGACTTCGAGGACCTCGCGCACGAGGCGCTGCCCGCACGGACCTGGCGCGCGGCGGTCGCGGAGCTGCGGGCGACCGACTCCGTCGACCCGCCACCGGTCCCGAGCGTCATCCGTGCAGAGCTGCGCCCGTATCAACGAGACGGGTTCGGCCGGCTCGCCCTCCTCTGGCGGCATCGGCTCGGCGGGGTGCTCGCCGACGACATGGGACTCGGCAAGACCCTGCAGATCCTCGCCCTCATCGCGCACGCGCGGGAGGCTCCCGCCGGGCCCGGCCACGAGAGCGACCCGCCGTTCCTCGTCGTGGCGCCCACCTCGGTCGTCGCCGTCTGGGCGCGGGAGGCGGAGCGGTACGCCCCGGGTCTTCGCGTCGCGGTGGCGGACCGGACCCGCGCGCGTCGCGGCGTGCCTCTGAGCGAGCTCCGCCGCGGCGCCGACGTCGTGCTGACCTCCTACGCCGTCCTCCGCATCGACGCGGACGAGTTCACGACCGAAGGCCGTGCGCCGCTGCCGTGGTCCGGCGTGGTGCTCGATGAGGCCCAGCACGTGAAGAACCCGGGCACCCGCGTCCACCAGGCTGCGGCGGCGCTGTCCGCACGGGCGGTGTACGCCGTCACGGGGACTCCCATCGAGAACGGTCTCGCCGAGCTGTGGGCGATCCTCAGCCTGACGAGTCCCGGCCTGTTCCCGTCCGCCCGGCGGTTCCGCGAGGAGTACATCCAGCCGATCGAGCAGGGGAAGGTCCCGGAGAACGCGGAGGGCGCGCCGTACCGGCAGGCGCGGATCGAACGTCTTCGCCATCGCGTCCGCCCCTTCGTCATCCGCCGGACCAAGGAACTCGTGGCCGCGGACCTCCCGGAGCGGCAGGAGCAGGTCCTGCGCGTCGAGCTCGCTCCCGCGCATCGCGCCCGCTATGACGCCGTGCTGCAGCGCGAGCGCCAGAAGGTCCTCGGTCTCCTGCCGGATCTCGACCGGAACCGCTTCATCGTCTTCCGATCGCTGACGCTGCTGCGCATGCTGAGCCTGGCGCCCGGGCTCATCGACCCTGAGGACGCCCCGATCGCGTCGCGCAAGCTCGAGACGCTGGTGGAACGGCTCCTGGAGCTGCGCGCGGAAGGCCACCGGGCCCTCGTGTTCAGCCAGTTCACGTCGTTCCTCGGGCTGGCGCAGACGCGCCTGAGCCGCGCCGGTCTGCGCGTCGCCTATCTCGACGGGGCGACCCGGGACCGCGATCGTGTCGTGCAAGGCTTCCGCGAGGGCGATCACGACGTCTTCCTGCTCAGCCTGAAGGCGGGCGGGGTGGGCCTGACCCTGGTCGAGGCGGACTACGTGTTCCTGCTGGACCCGTGGTGGAACCCCGCGGCGGAGTCGCAGGCGATCGACCGCGCGCACCGCATCGGCCAGGACAGGCCGGTCTTCGCGTACCGGATGATCGCCGCCGACACCATCGAGGAGAAGGTCCTGGCGCTCCAGCAGCGCAAGTCGCGCCTGTTCGCGGCGGTCATGGACGACGAGGACCTCTTCGCGGGGGCGCTGACGGCCGAGGACATCCGCGGCCTGCTCGAGGACTGACCGCGCAGACCCCGCCGGGCCGGTTTGTCACGGCTCGCCTCGGCGGGTTCCGAGGAGGGCGCCGGTAGAATCGTCCGCGTCCCCGGCGCCTTCCTCACCGGGGCGCTCAGGAGGACACGCATGCGGATCACGGGACTCGGCCACGCCGGGATGTTCATCGAGACGGTGGGCGGGAACATCATCTGCGACCCCGTTCTCGGCCCCTCGTTCTACGGATCCTGGTTCCCGTTCCCGGACAACCGCGGCCTGGACTGGGAGCGGCTCGGGCGCGAGGCGGACTTCCTGTACATCTCGCACCGGCACCGCGACCACTTCGACCCGCGCCTGCTCGAGCGGTACATCCGCAAGGACATCGAGGTGCTCCTGCCGGAGTACCCGACCGACGACCTCGAGCGCGACATCCGCGCCCTCGGCTACGAGAACATCACCTACGCACCGGCCGGCGAGATCATCGAGCGCGGGGACCTCAAGATCATGATCACGCCGCTGCGGGCGCCCAGCGACGGCCCCATCGGGGACTCGTCGCTGAGCGTCGACGACGGCACGGCCTCGATCCTGAACCAGAACGACTCCCACCCGCTCGACCTCGAGAAGCTCATGGCGTTCGGCAAGCCCGAGGCCTACTTCACCCAGGTGTCCGGCGCGATCTGGTGGCCGATGGTCTACGACCTCCCCATGGACGCGAAGCAGAACTTCGCCCGGCTGAAGCGGGAGGCGCAGAACAAGCGCGCGATGTACTACATCGAGAAGGTGGACGCGCCGCATGTGTTCCCGATGGCCGGCCCGCCCATGTTCCTGCGTGACGACCTCTTCGAGTTCAACGGCACCGGTCGCAACGGCGAGGCGATCTTCACCGATCAGAAGGAGTTCCTCGCCCACATGAAGGAGCTCGCGCCGCAGTACGACGGGCACCTCTTCCTCCCCGGCACGCTCGTCGAGATGGACCGCGGCGAACTCACGGTGACGCAGACGCTGTATTCCGAGGAGGAGATCCGGCACATCTTCGACGAGAAGTGGGATTACCTGGAGGAGCAGCGGGCGTCGCGTCAGCAGGAGCTGCGCGACGAGGAGGCGACGCGCGCCGACGTGATCCCGCCGGCCGAGATGCTCCAAGCCATCAAGGAGTGGTGGGAGCCGCTGCTGAAGAAGTCCCGGACGATCCGGCTCGGGGTCGGGGGCAACGTCCGATTCCGCATCGGCGAACTGGACATGGTGGTGGACTTCCCGCGGGCGAAGGTCCGGGAATACGCGGGGGAGGAGTGCATCTACTGGTACACGATCCCCGCAGACCTCGTCTCCACGAACATCCGCGATCACGAGATCGACTGGTCGAACTCCATCTTCCTGTCGATGCAGTTCTCCGTCGGGCGCAGCGGCAAGTTCAACGAGTTCCTGACCACGTTCCTCAAGTGCCTCTCCACCGACCGGATCGAGTACGTGGAGAACTGGTACCAGGAGCAGACGGACCAGACCGAGGACGCCGAGATCGGCGACTGGGTCGTGCAGCGGCGCTGCCCGCACCTGCGCGCCGACCTGACCCGCACCGGGAAGATCGACGAGGACGGCGTGCTCACCTGCTCCATGCACGACTGGAAGTGGGACCTGAAGACCGGCCGCTGCCTCTCCACGAGCGGCCACCCGATCCGCGCCGCGAAGGTGGACGAGGTCACCGAGGAAGCGCTCCGCATCGGCGCCTGATCGCCGAAGCGTCCGCGAGCCCGCGCGCGAGAACAGGCGAACACGCGAGTTCAGGCACCCCGCCGCCGCGGCGGCCTGAACTCGCGCGATTGCCTGAGCCGGCGCGGCGGGTCGCGCCGGGGCGGGACGCTAGACTGGAGGCATCAGCAACCTTTAACACCGTCCTGTGAGGCGGAGAAGGGAGTGGCGGATGAGCGCACGCATCGTGCTGCAGGAAGCCGACATACGCCGGGCTCTGACCCGTATCGCCCACGAGATCCTCGAGTCGAACCGGGGTGCCGAGAACCTCGTCCTCCTGGGGATCCCGACCCGCGGTGTCGCCCTCGCCGAGCGTCTGGGCCAGCTCATCAGCAGCATCGCCCAGACGGACGTGCCGGTGGGATCCCTCGACGTGACGCTCTACCGCGACGATCTGGCGAAGCACCCGACGCGGTCCCCGCAGCGGACGGAGATCCCCGCCGGAGGGATCGACGGACGCACCGTCGTCCTCGTCGACGACGTCCTGTTCTCGGGCCGCAGTATCCGCGCCGCTCTCGACGCGCTGCAGTCGATCGGTCGCCCGGCGATCGTCCGGCTGGCGATCCTCGTGGACCGCGGGCACCGGGAACTCCCGATCCGCCCCGACTTCATCGGGAAGAACATCCCGTCCGCGCGCACCGAACGGGTGAACGTGCGGCTGCGCGAGGACGACGGCGAGGAGTACGTGAGCATCGACGACCCGGCGGCACGCGCATGAGGCACCTCCTGGACACGCGCTCGCTCGCGCGCACGGACGCCCTGCGGATCCTCGACGTCGCGGAGGACATGGCCGACACCCAGTCCCGCGAGGTCAAGAAGCTCCCGACGCTGCGCGGCAAGACGGTCGTCAACCTCTTCTTCGAAGACTCCACCCGCACGCGCATCTCCTTCGAGGCGGCGGCGAAGCGCCTGTCCGCCGACGTCATCAACTTCGCGGCGAAGGGCTCGAGCGTGTCCAAGGGCGAGAGCCTGAAGGACACCGCCCAGACCCTCCAGGCGATGGGCGCCGACGCCGTCGTCGTCCGGCACTCCGCCTCCGGAGCGCCGCAGACGCTCGCGACGAGCGGTTGGATCTCGGCCGGCGTCGTCAACGCCGGAGACGGCACGCACGAGCACCCCACCCAGGCACTGCTGGACGCCTTCACGATCCGCAAGCGCCGCTTCGGTGCGGACAGTCGGGGGCGCGACCTCTCCGGAGTCCGCGTCGTGATCGTGGGCGACGTGCTGCACTCGCGCGTCGCCCGGTCGAACGTCTGGCTCCTCGCCGCCCTCGGCGCGGACGTGACCCTGGTGACCCCGCCGACGCTCATCCCGCAGGACGTCTCCGCGTGGCCCGTGCGCGTCGTCTACGACCTGGACGTCGCGCTGGCGGACGAGCCGGACGCCGTGATGATGCTGCGCATCCAGCTGGAACGGATGAGTGCCGCCTTTTTCCCGAGTGAGCGGGAGTATTCGCGACGGTGGGGACTGGACCCGGCGCGGCTGGAGCGACTCGCGGGCGATAGCATTGTGCTGCACCCGGGCCCGATGAACCGAGGCCTGGAGATCTCCTCCGCCGCGGCGGATTCCCCGCGATCCACCGTGCTCGAGCAGGTCGCGAACGGAGTGTCGGTGCGAATGGCGGTGCTGTACCTGCTGCTGGCGGGAGAACGGATGGAAGACGCGATGGTCGAGGCCGGGACGGAGCGGACCCGATGAGCGCGGATGTCATCTACCGCGGCGCACGCATCACCGGAGGCGAGAGCGCGGACATCCTCGTCCGGGACGGTCTCATCGCCGAGGTGGGCGCCGGGGTGAGCAGTGCGGGCGCGCGCATCGTGGACGCGGCGGGCCTCATCGCCCTTCCCGGCCTCGTCGATCTGCACACGCATCTGCGCGAGCCCGGGTACGAGGCGTCGGAGACGGTCCTGTCCGGCACGCGCGCCGCGGCGGCGGGCGGGTTCACCGCGGTCTTCGCCATGCCCAACACCTCGCCGGTGGCCGATTCCGCGGGCGTCGTCGAGCAGGAGCTCGCGCTCGGCGAAGCCGCCGGCTACGCCACGGTCCAGCCCATCGGCGCCGTCACGGTCGGCCAGAAGGGCGAGCGCCTCGCGGAGCTCGGGGCGATGGCCTCCTCGCGCGCGAACGTCCGTGTGTTCAGCGACGACGGCTTCTGCGTCTGGGACCCGCTCATCATGCGCCGCGCGCTCGAGTACGTGAAGGCGTTCGGCGGGGTGATCGCCCAGCACGCGCAGGATCCGCGGCTCACCGAGGGCGCGCAGATGAACGAGGGCGTGGTCTCCGCGGAGCTGGGGCTCGCCGGCTGGCCGGCGGTGGCCGAGGAGTCCATCATCGCCCGCGACGTGCTCCTCGCCGAGCACGTCGGCTCCCGGCTGCATGTCTGCCACCTCTCCACCGCGGGGTCGGTCGACATCATCCGGTGGGCCAAGAAGCGCGGCATCGCCGTCACGGCGGAGGTCACGCCGCACCACCTGCTGCTGACCGACGAGCTCGTGCGCGGCTACGACGCGCGTTTCAAGGTGAACCCGCCGCTTCGCCGCGAAGAGGACGTGCGCGCCGTCCGCGAGGGGCTCGCCGACGGGACGATCGACATCGTCGCCACCGATCACGCGCCGCACCCGGACGAGAGCAAGGCCTGCGAGTGGCAGGCGGCCGCGAACGGGATGGTGGGCCTGGAGAGCGCCCTGCGCGTCGTGCACCAGTCGATGGTCGCCACGGGCCTGCTGGACTGGGCCGACGTCGCGCGCGTGCTGAGCGCGGCCCCCGCGCGGATCGGGTCCCTCGCCGGGCACGGCACCCCGATCGCGGCCGGGGAACCCGCGGAGTTCACCCTGTACGACGCCGACGCCGGGGGAGAGTTCACGACCGCGGACCTGCGCGGGCAGAGTGTCAACTCGCCGTACCTCGGCCGCGACCTTCCCGGGTCGGTGCGCTGGACGGTGCACCGCGGCTACGAGACCCTGTCGGACGGCGCGGTGGTCGAGGAGCTGGACGCATGACGCGGGAGCTCGCGCTCATCATCACCCTCGCCGTCACCGCCCTGATCCTCGTGAGCATGGTGGTCGCATGGCGGGCACGGCTCCGACGTGACGCCGGGCTGACGGCGCCGCTCGGCGTCCCCGAGCACGCCGAGGTGACGAGTCGCCACGAGGTCCTCTACGTGGCCACGACACGGCACGACGAGCCGCTCGAGCGTCTGGCGGTGAAGCCCCTCGTCTATCGGGCGCGCGGCGAGGCGGTCGTCACAGACCGCGGTCTCGCGCTCAGCCTCGACGGCGCCCCGACCGTGTTCCTCGCGTCTCGCCGCCTCGTCGCGGTCGACCGCGCGACCGTCACGATCGACCGCGTCGTCGAACCGGGAGGCCTCGTCCGCGTCGCCTGGCGTATCGACGACGAGACGATCGTGGACAGCTATCTCCGATTCATCGGCGACCCGGCCGCCGTGATCACCGAACTTCAGCGCCTGAGCGCTGCACCCGACCAGGGAGCGAACGAATGACCCTCACACCCGCACCGACCACCCCCGGCCCGGCCCGCGCCGTGCTCGTCCTGGAGGACGGCACCCGTCACGTCGGCCGCCCCTACGGCGCCGAAGGCATCACCCTCGGCGAGGTGGTGTTCTCCACCGGGATGTCCGGCTACCAGGAGACCCTCACCGACCCGTCCTACGCCGGGCAGATCGTCCTGCAGACCGCCCCGCACATCGGCAACACGGGCATGAACGAGGAGGACCCGGAGTCCCGGCGCATCTGGGTGTCCGGGTACATCGTGCGCGACCCCTCGCGCGTCGTCTCGAACTGGCGGGCGAACAGCTCGCTCGACGACCTGCTGGTGCGTGACGGGATCGTCGGCATCCGCGGCATCGACACGCGTGCCGTCACCCGGCACATCCGTGCCGCCGGCTCGATGCGCGGCGGGATCTTCTCCGGCGCGGACGCCGAGCGCGACCCCGAGGAGCAGCTGCGCCTCGTCACCGAGGCCCCGGAGATGTCCGGACGCAACCTGTCTGCCGAGGTCTCGGTCGCCGAGACCCAGGTCACCCCGGCCGCGGAGGGCGTGGCACGGATCGGGAACCTCGCGGTCCTCGACCTCGGGGTGAAGCAGGCGACGCTGGACAACCTCGCCGCACGCGGGTTCGACGTCCACGTCCTGCCGCAGACGGCGACGATCGACGACATCCGCGCGGTCGACCCGGTCGCGGTGTTCTACTCGAACGGCCCCGGGGACCCCGCCGCGTCGGACGGCCACGTGGCCGTGCTGCGCGAGGTGCTCGACGAGGGGCTGCCCTTCTTCGGGATCTGCTTCGGCAACCAGCTTCTGGGGCGCGCTCTGGGCCTGGGGACGTACAAGCTCCCCTTCGGGCACCGCGGGATCAATCAGCCCGTCCTGGACAAGGCCACCGGCCGCGTCGAGATCACCGCGCACAACCACGGGTTCGCCGTGGAGGCGCCGCTGGACGGCGCGTTCGACAGCCCGAACGGCTACGGCCGTGTGGAGGTGAGCCACGTCGGTCTCAACGACCGCGTGGTGGAGGGGCTGCGCGCCCTCGACATCCCCGCGTTCTCGGTGCAGTACCACCCGGAGGCCGCCGCGGGACCGCACGACGCCAACTACCTCTTCGACCGCTTCCGCGATCTCGTCGTCGCGACCATCTCTGAGAAGGACGCCCAGTAATGCCCAAGCGCGACGACATCACCTCGGTCCTCGTCATCGGCTCCGGCCCGATCGTCATCGGGCAGGCGTGCGAGTTCGACTACTCGGGCACGCAGGCCTGCCGGGTGCTGCGCGAGGAGGGCGTGCGCGTCATCCTCGTCAACTCGAACCCGGCGACGATCATGACCGACCCGGACTTCGCGGACGCCACCTACATCGAGCCGATCACACCGGCCGTGATCGAGACGATCATCGCCAAGGAGAAGCCCGACGCGATCCTCCCGACCCTGGGCGGCCAGACGGCGCTCAACGCCGCCATGGCGCTGCACGAGCAGGGGATTCTCGACAAGTACGGCGTGGAGCTGATCGGCGCCAAGGTCGAGGCGATCCAGAAGGGTGAGGACCGCCAGATCTTCAAGGAGCTCGTCATCGAGGCCGGCGCCGACGTGGCCGCCAGCCGCATCGCGCACTCGATGGACGAGGTGCTCGCGGCGGCGGAGGAGCTCGGCTACCCGCTCGTGGTGCGGCCCTCGTTCACGATGGGCGGCCTCGGCTCCGGCTTCGCGTACGACGAGGAGGACCTGCGCAGGATCGCCGGGGCGGGCCTGCACGACTCGCCCACCAACGAGGTGCTCCTGGAGGAGTCGATCCTCGGCTGGAAGGAGTACGAGCTGGAGCTCATGCGCGACACCGCCGACAACACGGTCGTGGTCTGCTCGATCGAGAACGTGGACCCGGTCGGCGTGCACACCGGCGACTCGATCACGGTCGCGCCGGCCCTGACCCTGACGGACCGCGAGTACCAGCGGCTCCGCGACATCGGCATCGACATCATCCGTGCGGTGGGGGTCGACACGGGCGGCTGCAACATCCAGTTCGCCGTCAATCCGGAGAACGGGCGCATCATCGTCATCGAGATGAACCCGCGGGTATCGCGCTCATCGGCCCTGGCCTCGAAGGCCACCGGGTTCCCGATCGCGAAGCTCGCCGCGAAGCTGGCCCTCGGCTACCGGCTGGACGAGATCCCGAACGACATCACCGGCGTCACCCCGGCGAGCTTCGAGCCCACCCTCGACTACGTGGTGGTGAAGGTGCCGCGGTTCGCGTTCGAGAAGTTCCCCGCCGCCGACGCCACGCTCACGACGACCATGAAGTCCGTCGGCGAGGCCATGGCCATCGGACGCAACTACGCGACGGCGCTGCAGAAGGCGCTGCGCTCCCTCGAGAAGCGGGGATCGAGCTTCCACTGGGGCGACGAGCCGCGTTCCGTCGAGGAGCTCCTCGAGATCGCGAAGACGCCGACCGACGGCCGGATCGTGACGCTGCAGCAGGCGCTGCGCAAGGGCGCGACGATCGCGCAGGCCTTCGACGCCACGGCGATCGACCCGTGGTTCCTGGACCAGATCGTGCTCATCAACGAGGTCGCCGAGCTCGTGCGGACCGCGGGCGAGCTCGACGCCGATGTGCTGCGGGAGGCGAAGGAGCACGGCTTCTCGGACGCGCAGATCGCCCAGCTGCGCGGGCTCACCGAGGAGGAGGTTCGCGGCGTCCGTCACAGCATGGACATCCGCCCGGTCTACAAGACCGTCGACACCTGCGCGGGGGAGTTCCCGGCGCTCACCCCGTACCACTACTCCAGCTACGACCTGGAGACCGAGGTCGCGCCCTCGGACCGCACCAAGGTCGTGATCATCGGATCCGGCCCGAACCGCATCGGACAGGGCGTGGAGTTCGACTACTCCTGCGTTCACGCCTCCTTCGCGCTGTCGGACGCAGGGTTCGAGACCGTCATGGTGAACTGCAACCCGGAGACCGTGTCGACCGACTACGACACCTCGGACCGTCTGTACTTCGAGCCGCTGACGCTCGAGGACGTCCTCGAGGTGCTGCACGCCGAATCGGCCAGCGGCGAGATCCTCGGAGTGGTGTGCCAGCTCGGCGGCCAGACGCCGCTCGGCCTCGCCAAGGGCATCGAGGCGGCGGGCTACCGCGTGCTCGGCACCAGCCCCGCCGCGATCGACCTCGCCGAGGAGCGGGAGCTCTTCTCCCGGCTGCTCGACGACGCCGGACTCGTCGCGCCGCGCAACGGCACCGCGATCGACGTCGAGGGCGCCGTGCGCATCGCCGAGGAGATCGGCTACCCGGTCCTGGTGCGGCCGAGCTTCGTCCTCGGCGGGCGCGGGATGGAGATCGTCTACGACACCGCGGCGCTGCGCGACTACTTCGTGCGCACCGCCGACGAGGTCGTCATCGAGGAGGGCAAGCCGCTCCTGGTGGACCGGTTCCTGGACGACGCCATCGAGCTCGACGTGGACGCGCTGTTCGACGGCACCGAGCTGTACATCGGGGGCGTGATGGAGCACCTGGAGGAAGCGGGCATCCACTCCGGCGACTCCAGCTGCACCCTTCCGCCGGTCTCGCTCGGACGCACCGACGTGGACCGCGTCCGTGAGGCGACCCTGGCGATCGCCGAGGGCGTGGGCGTGCGCGGGCTGCTCAACGTGCAGTTCGCCATCAGCGCCGGCGTCCTCTATGTGATCGAGGCCAACCCGCGTGCCAGCCGGACCGTGCCGTTCGTCTCGAAGGCGCTGGGGATCCCGATGGCCAAGGCCGCCAGCCGCATCATGACCGGCTCCACCGTCGCCGAGCTCCGTGCGGAGGGGCTGCTGCCCGCCCAGGACGGCTCGCGTGTGCCGCTGGACTCCCCGGTCTCGGTGAAGGAGGCGGTCCTGCCGTTCAAGCGGTTCCGGACCCACTCCGGCAAGATCGTCGACTCCGTGCTGGGCCCCGAGATGCGATCGACGGGCGAGGTCATGGGAATCGACCGCGACTTCCCGACGGCCTTCGCCAAGAGCCAGGCCGCCGCGTACGGCGGGATGCCGACCTCCGGCACGGTGTTCATCTCGGTCGCGGACGCGGACAAGCGTGCGGTGATCCTGCCCGCCCATCGGCTCCAGCAGCTCGGCTTCACGATCGTGGCGACCGAGGGGACCGCGGAGATCCTCTCTCGCAACGGCATCGCCGTCACGGTCGTCGACAAGTACAGCGAGACCCAGGAGTCCGGGGCCGAGAACATCGTCGACCTCATCAACGCCGGATCGATCGACATCGTCGTGAACACGCCGAGCGGGGGAGCCGCGCGTGCGGACGGGTACGAGATCCGTGCCGCTGCGGTCGCCGCCGACAAGGCGCTGTTCACCACCATCGCGACGCTCGGCGCCGCGGTGAGCGGGATGGACGCGATCGACGACGGGTTCCGGGTCCGGAGCCTCCAGGAGTACGCCGACGACCGTGCGGCGCGGATGGCGGCGGCCCGATGACGGAGGCCTTCGGCACGCGGCTGCGCGCGGCCCTCGACGCGAAGGGACCGCTGTGCGTGGGCATCGACCCGCATGCGGCGCTCCTGGACGCGTGGGGCCTCCCGCAGGACGCGGACGGCGTGCGCGCCTTCGGGCGCGCCGTCGTGGAGGCCGCGGCCGGACGGGTCGGGGCGGTGAAACCGCAGGTCTCGTTCTTCGAGCGCTTCGGCGCGCGGGGCTTCGCGGCGCTGGAGGACGTCATGTCCCAGGCGCGTGCGGCCGGGCTCCTCGTGGTGGCCGACGCCAAACGCGGAGACATCGGATCGACGATGGACGGCTATGCGGATGCCTGGCTCGGTGCGGGGTCGCCCCTGGAGGCGGACGCGGTGACCGTGAGCCCCTATCTCGGCCCGGACTCCCTGCGGGATCTGATGACGCACGCGGTGGTCGCCGGCAAGGGCGTCTTCGTGCTCGCCGCCACCAGCAATCCGGACGGCGAGGTGGTGCAGCGGGCCCGCACGGCGTCCGCCGCAGGTTCGGACGTCTCCGTGGCCGCGCGGGTGGCGCAGGAGACCGCGGCGATCGATGACCGCTCGGGCGGTCTCGGCGCCATCGGTCTGGTCGTCGGCGCCACGGTCGACCGAGCGCGCTTCGGGCTCGACGACGCGCTGCTGTCCGGTGCACCGCTGCTGGCGCCGGGGTTCGGGGCGCAGGGGGCGGAGCCCGCCGATCTCCGACGCCGCTTCGGAGCGCTGGCGCGGAACGTGCTCGCCAGCGAGAGCCGCAGCATCCTGTCGGCAGGGCCCACGGGGATCGCGAAGAGGATCGAGGAACGCGTCGCACAGTACCGGGAGGCACAGGGTGAGTGAGGTCGTCAGACGAGAGGTGCCGGAGGTCGACCGCGCGGCCGCCGCGCGGCGTGCGGTGGAGCGCCGTCGGGCGCGGGCGTCTCTGAAGCGCGATCTGGCCATGCGCGTGGTGTCCCCGCAGGACGTCGTCGCCCGCGCGTTCGAGGATCCGGACTCGACCGCGGGAACGCTCCGGGTGCCGGACTTCTTGACCGCGCTCCCGGCGATCGGGGCCGGCAAGCGCGACCGCGTGATGACGGAGCTCCAGATCTCCCCGGTCAAGCGCCTGGGCGGCCTCGGCGTCCGCCAGCGTCGAGCGCTGCAGGACTGGCTCGACGCCCGCTTCCCCGTGCCCCGTCCCCGTGCGAACCGCAGCCGCCTGCTCGTGCTCGCGGGCCCGACGGCGGTCGGCAAGGGCACGGTCGCGGCCCACATCCGTGACCACCACCCGGAGATCCACCTGTCCGTCTCCGCCACGACGCGGGCACCGCGCCCCGGTGAGCAGGACGGCGTGCACTACTACTTCGTGGACGACGCCGAGTTCGACCGGATGATCGCGGAGGGGGAACTGCTCGAGCACGCGACCGTGCACAACCGGTTCCGCTACGGCACGCCGCGGGCGCCGATCGAGCGCGCCCTGGCCGAGGGGAAGACCGTGCTCCTCGAGATCGATCTGCAGGGCGCGCGCCAGGTGCGCGCCGCCGACCCCTCCGCCACCCTCGTGTTCCTGCTGCCGCCGTCGTGGGACGAGCTGGTCCACCGCCTCATCGGACGCGGAACCGAGGACGAGGCGGAGCGGACCCGGCGACTGCGCACCGCGAAGGTCGAGCTGGCGGCACAGGGCGAGTTCGATCACCGTGTCGTGAACGAGGACGTCGCCTCCGCCGCCCGAGAGGTCGTAGAATTGACCTCGGACTCTGCGCGCTGAACCGTCCCCCGAGCTTGTGAGGGGGTGCGCGCCCCACCGTCTTCTCCGCGGCGACCCGCCGCCTGAACCAGGAGGTCCTCCATGGCCGGCCACAACCAGGGCATCATCGATCCGCCCATCGACAACCTGCTCGAGCGCGTCGAGTCGAAGTACGAGCTGGTGATCTACGCGGCCAAGCGCGCGCGTCAGATCAACGACTACTACTCCGACCTGCACGAGGGGAACCTCTTCGACAACGTCGGGCCGCTGGTCGACTCGTCGGTCGAGGACAAGCCCCTGACGATCGCGCTGCACGAGATCAACGAGGACAAGCTCCGCATCCGTCACGCGGAGTGATCGTCCGTCCCGGAGCCGTCGTCATCCCGCAGCGGATGTCGACGGCTCCGGTCATACTGGGAGGAGCCCGTCCGGATCGCGCCCACCGGCGCCCGGTCTGAGCCCTCTCGCCCGCTACCGATGGAGCATCGATGAGCGCACTGCGCCTTTTCACGTCCGAGTCCGTCACCGAGGGCCACCCCGACAAGATCTGCGACCAGATCTCGGACAGCATCCTGGACGGTCTCATCGCCCAGGACACCGGATCGCGCGTCGCGGTGGAGACCCTGGTCACGACCGGTCTCGTGCACGTCGCCGGCGAGATCCGGACCGAGGCGTACGCGGACATCCCGACGATCGTGCGCGACGTCGTGAACGGCATCGGCTACACGTCGAGCGACACGGGCTTCGACGGCTCGTCGTGCGGGGTGAGCGTGTCGGTGGGGGAGCAGTCCGGAGACATCGCGCACGGCGTGGACAAGGCGCACGAGCATCGCGAAGGCGGTTCGGCGGACCCGCGGGACCTGCTCGGCGCCGGCGACCAGGGCATCATGTTCGGGTTCGCGACCACCGAGACCCCGCAGCTCATGCCCATGGCCGCCTGGACCGCCCACCGCATCGCCGAACGGCTCACAGAGGTGCGCCGCTCGGGCGTGCTCCCGTTCCTCCGTCCGGACGGGAAGACCCAGGTGACGCTCGGCTACGACGGCTTCGCGCCGAAGACGGTGGACGCGGTCGTGCTCTCGACGCAGCACAACCCGGACGTCTCCCAGGACGAGCTCAAGGCGCAGGTGCGCGAGCACGTCATCGACCCGGTGCTCGCCACGACCGGGCTGGACCTCGACGACGTCACCTACTACATCAACCCGGCGGGCCCGTTCGTCACGGGCGGCCCGAAGGGCGACGCCGGCCTCACCGGCCGCAAGATCATCATCGACACGTACGGCGGCGCCGCCCGTCACGGCGGCGGGGCGTTCAGCGGCAAGGATCCGTCGAAGGTCGACCGCTCCGGGGCCTACGCGATGCGCTGGGTGGCCAAGAACGCGGTCGCGGCGGGACTCGCGGACCGTCTCGAGGTCCAGGTGGCCTACGCCATCGGCGTCGCCCAGCCGGTCGGGCTGTACGTGGAGACGTTCGGCACGGGCCGGGTGGCGGACGACGTCATCACCCGGGCGATCGAGTCCGTGTTCGATCTGCGGCCGCAGGCGATCATCGAGGACCTCGACCTGCTCCGCCCGATCTACGCCCAGACCGCGGCGTACGGGCACTTCGGCCGAGAGCTCCCGGACTTCACCTGGGAGCAGACGACGCGGGCCGAGGAGCTCCGCCGCGCGGCCGGGCTGTGAGCGCGGGGTGGTGCACCGGCTGACGCACGCCAGGGGCCCGGTCGGCCGCCGCCGCTCGGCGGGTGACCGGGGGAGACGGCGTTGACGCGCCCGATCGTCCGGGTCGTGCTGGACTCGCCCCTGCCGCAGCTGGATCGCCTGTTCGACTATGCGGTCCCGCCGGAGCTGCGCGACGAGGTCGCTCCCGGGGTCCGCGTGCGCGTGCCTCTGCGGTCCGCAGGGCGGCTCCTCGACGCTTATGTCGTGGAGGTCGACGTCGAAGAGGACGATGCGCGGACCCTCGCCGAGGTGGACGCCGTCGTGTCGGCGGCCGCGGTGCTTCCCGAGCGGCTCTACGCCCTCGCCCGCCGGGTCGCCGACCGCGCCGCGGGGAGCGCCTCGGACGTCCTGCGCCTGGTCGTGCCCAAGCGCCAGGTCCGCGTCGAAAAGGCGTGGCTGGCCGCGGGGGCCGAGGCGGCGCCAGGCGGGGAGGAGTTCGCGCCCGGGTCCGCCGATGCTGCGACGGAGGTCCTCGCGGACTACGACGGCCTCACCGCCCTGCTGGAGGACGGCGGGCGGGCCGCCGTCGAGGCGATTCCGCGGGTGCATGAGGACGGCGTGCCCGAATGGGCCCGGCTCCTCGCGGCCGCGGCGGTCCGCACGGTCGTCCGCGGCTCGTCGGCGGTCCTCGTGGTCCCCGACCATCGGGACCTGGATCTGGTCGCGCTGGCCCTCCGGGATCGCGTCCCGGGAGATGCGGTCGCGCGGCTCGACGCGCGGCAGAGCGGACCGGAGCGCTACCGGGCGTATCTGCGCACCCTGCAGGAGGCGCCGTGCATCGTGCTCGGCAACCGCTCGGCCGTCTACGCGCCGGTACGGGCGGGGCTCGTCGCGCTCTGGGACGATGGCGACCCGCTCCTCGCCGAGCCGCTGGCGCCCTACGTGCACGCGCGGGACGCGGCGCTGCAGCGGCAGGAGCGCGAGGAGAGCGCGCTGCTGTTCGTGGGGCACACCCGGACGACGGACGTCGAGCGCCTGGTGGAGTCCGGATGGGTTCGGGCGATCACGGCCACCCGGCGGATCACCCCGCGCGTGGTGCTGGACTCGGTCGAGGACCTGGATCGGCGGGGGCACCGGCTGCCGTCCCGGGCCTTCCTGACCGCCCGGGAGGCGACGGCGTCGGGACCCGTGCTGATCCAGGTGGCGCGTCCCGGATTCTCGCCCAGTCTCGTGTGCGCCGGGTGCCGGGCGCCGGCGCGATGCACGCACTGCGGCGGTCCCCTCGGCGCCGCGCACCGCGGCGCGCTGCCGGTCTGCGGGTGGTGCGGGCGCGGGGCGCGGTCCTGGTCGTGCGGCTCGTGCGGCAACGAGTCGGTCCGCCTCGCGGCCTCGGGGAGCGAGAGGACCGCCGAGGAGCTGGGGCGTGCCTTCCCCGGGGTCCGGGTGATCGTCGCGGACGGCGCGCATCCGGTGGCCCGTGTGGACGACCGCCCTGCCCTCGTCGTCGCCACCCGGGGCGCCGAGCCGATCGCGGAGGGCGGGTACCGAGCGGTCGTGCTCCTCGACGGAAGCCGGATGCTCCAGGCCCCGGAGCTGCGCATCGGCGAGTCGTGTCTGCGGTGGTGGTCGAACGCCGCGGCGCTGGCGGCCCCCGGGGCGCCGGTGCACCTCGTGGGCGTCGACGGGCCGGTCGCGCGGGCGCTGGCGACCTGGAGCCACGCCGGGTACGCACGCGCCGAGCTGCGCGAGCGGGCGCCGCTGCGGATGCCGCCGACGGTGCGCGTCGCCCAGGTCGAGGGGTCGCCGGCGGGCATGCGCCGGGCGCTCGAGGAGATCGCGACGCTCGGGCTCCCGCCCGACGCGGTCCTCGGCCCCGTTCCCGTCGAGGAGGACGGCGAGACGGACCGCGAGCGCGCCCTCGTGCGTTTCCCGTACGCCGACGGCAGTCGGGTCGCGACGACCCTGCGGGCCGCGGTGGTCGCCGAGGCGACCGGGCGACGCCGCGGGCGAGGGCGGACGCCGCGGACTACGCTCTCGATCAGGCTCGACGTCACGGAGCCCGACCTGTGAGCGCCGCCTCCGCCGTCGTCCGCTCGCCGGATCCCCTCGTCCCTTCCGGAAGGAACCTCTGATGCGTCTCGTCTTCGCCGGAACACCCGAAGCGGCCGTGCCGACCCTGCGACGCCTGGCGGGCGAGCACGAGGTGGTCGCGGTCGTCACGCGGCCGGACGCCCCGCTCGGGCGCAAGCGCGTCCTCACGCCGTCACCGGTCGCGGCGGCCGCGGAGGAGCTCGGCCTCCCCGTGATCAGGGCGGCGCGGCTCGACGACGAGGCGACGGCGCGCATCGCGGGTCTGGCTCCGGAGCTCGGCGTGATCGTCGCGTACGGCGGCCTCGTGCGCGAGCCCCTGCTCTCGACGCCGACGGCGGGATGGATCAACCTGCACTTCTCGATCCTTCCGCGCTGGCGCGGCGCGGCGCCGGTGCAGCGCGCGCTCATCGCCGGCGACCCGGAGCTCGGTGCCAGCGTGTTCCAGCTGGTCCCGGCCCTGGATGCGGGGGACGTCTTCGCGGCGCGGACCTTCCCGGTCCCGCCGGACGCGACGGCCGACGAGGCATTGGCGTCGCTCGCGCGCGACGGCGCAGGTCTGGTCAGCGAGGTGGTGGCCTCGATCGCGGAGGGATCGGCGAAGGCGGAGGCGCAGCAGGGGGAGCCGACGACAGCCGCCAAGCTCGATCTCTCGGACGGCCTGCTCGACTGGACGCGCCCGGCCGAGGAGGTGTTCGCCCGCTACCGGGGCGTGACCTCCGAGCCCGGAGCGCACACGCTCGTAGCGGGCGTGCCGGTGAAGGTCCGCGAACTGCGCCGTGCGGCGGGCGCCGACCGGCTGGAGCCCGGAGCGCTCCTCCTCCGCAAGGACGGCGTCCTCGTCGGGACCGCCACCGATCCGCTCCTGCTGACGCGCGTCCAGCCTGCGGGCAAGGCCGCGATGGCCGCGCCGGACTGGTTCCGCGGTCTGCGCACGGATGCGAGGGCCGGCGCGTGAGCGACCGCGACGGACGCTCCTCCCGCCGCTCGCGAGCCCGGGACTCGGCCCGTCCGGCCGGCGCGACGCCGGCCGGACGCACGAGCGCGGGACGAAACCCGCGCAGGGAGCAGGCGCGGGATGTCCAGCCGGCCCGCCGCGTCGCGTACGACGTGCTGAGGGCCGTGAGCGACTCGGACGCGTACGCCAACCTGCTGCTTCCCGCCGCGATCCGCGAGGCGGGCCTGTCCGCGCAGGACGCGGGCCTGGCCACGGAACTGGCCTACGGGACCCTCCGCCGCCGGGGGACGTACGACGCGGTCATCGCGCACGCGGCGGATCGGCCCGTCACCGAGATCGACCCGGCCGTGCTCGACGCGCTGCGTCTGGGCGCCCACCAGCTCCTCGGGACGCGGGTGGCCCGGCACGCGGCGGTGAACGAGTCGGTCACCCTCGTCGCGGGCGCGGCCGGGCGCGGAGCAGCGGGGTTCGCCAACGCCGTGCTGCGGCGCATCGGCGGACGCGACGCGGCGGAGTGGGAGACGGAACTGGATCGCACCGCACGCTCCGACGACGAGCGCCTGGGACTGCGTAGCGCCCACCCGGTGTGGATCATCCGGGCGTTGCGCCGCGCGCTGGCGGCGGAAGGACGGGCACAGGAGCTGCCGGCTCTCCTGGACGCGGACAACGCCGCGCCGGAGGTGACGCTGGTGGCCCTGCCCGGGCTCGCCGAACCGCAGGAGCCGCGGCGCCCGTACGCCCCGACCGCGTTCGCCTCCCCGGGCGGCGATCCCGCGTCCGTGGTCCAGGAGCATGAGGGGCGCGTCCGCGTGCAGGACGAGGGGTCCCAGCTCGTCGCCCTGGCTCTCGTCGAAGCAGCGCCGGTGCGGACGGGGGAGCGCTGGCTCGACCTGTGCGCCGGTCCCGGCGGCAAGACGGCCCTGCTCGCGGCGGAGGCCCTCCGCCGCGGCGCCTCGCTCGAGGCCAACGAGGTGGTCCCCGCCCGCGCGGGCCTGGTCCGCCGCGCGCTGCGGCCCATCCCCGCGGAGATCCCCGTCGCGGAGGAGGACGGGCGCGTCCTCGCCGCGCACCGCCCGGGGGCCTACGACCGGATCCTCGTCGACGCGCCGTGCACGGGCCTCGGCGCGTTGCGCCGCCGGCCGGAGGCGCGCTGGCGGAAGACGCCCGCCGACGTCGGGGAGCTCGTGGACCTGCAGGCGGAACTGCTGTCGTCGGCGCTGGACGCGCTCGCCCCGGGCGGGATCGTCGCGTACGTGACGTGCTCGCCGCACCTCGCCGAGACCGCCGGCGTCGTCGAGGAGGTCCTGCGCCGACGCGAGGACATCGACGAGCTCGACGCGCGTGCGGTCGTGCGAGCGGTGTCCCGGTCGCCGATCGACCTGCCCGAGCCCGCGTCCGGCCGGGGGCACGTCCAGCTCTGGCCCCACCGTCACGGCACGGACGCCATGTTCCTGGCGCTCCTGCGAAAGCGCGCCTGACGCGCGACCGCGCGTGCGCGGCGGCCGGTCGAGGGAGCGTCCACCCGGATAATGGGGGCATGGCCTCTCCGATCGACGCGTCCGACCTGCCCGCCGCTCCGCGGATCAACCCGAGCATCCTCGCCGCCGACTTCGTCAACATGCAGGCGGAGCTCGCCAGGATCGCGACCGCGGACTTCGCCCACGTCGACGTGATGGACAACCACTTCGTCCCGAACCTCACCTTCGGTCCGCAGATGGTCGAGCGGATCCAGGCGACGAGCCCGATCCCGCTGGACGTCCATCTGATGATCACGGATCCGGACCGCTGGGCACCGGGATACGCGGAGCTGGGCGCCGCGAGCGTCACGTTCCACCTCGAGGCCGCGCAGGATCCGGTCGCCCTCGCCCGGACGCTGCGGGGGATCGGCGCGCGCGCGGGCGTGGCGATCAAGCCCGGTACCGCGGGGGAGCCGCTCTACGACATCCTGGACGAGTTCGATCAGATCCTCGTGATGACCGTCGAGCCGGGATTCGGCGGCCAGGGCTTCATGCCCGAGACGATGCCGAAGCTCGCCGCCCTCGTCGCCGAGGCGCGGCGGCGTGGCTCGGACGTCTGGTTCCAGGTGGACGGGGGCATCTCCGACGCCACCATCGCACAGGCCGCGGCCGCGGGCGCCGACACCTTCGTGGCGGGCTCCGCCGTCTACGGGCAGAAGGACGTCGAGGCTGCCGTCACGCGGCTCCGGGAGCTCGCACGAGCCGGTAGCCTGGACGGGTGAAGACCTTCGACGACCTTTTCTCCGAGCTCAGCCGGAAGGCTGCGGAGCGCCCCGAGGGATCCGGCACGGTCCGCGAACTCGACGCGGGCGTCCATGCGATCGGCAAGAAGATCGTCGAGGAGGCGGCCGAGGTCTGGATGGCCGCCGAGTACCAGAGCGACGACGCCGCTGCCGAGGAGATCTCGCAGCTGCTCTACCACCTTCAGGTGCTGATGATCGCGAAGGGGCTGAGCACCGAGGACGTGTACCGACATCTCTGAGCCGATCCCGTCCGATCCGCTCCGAAGGAAAGACCCCAGAATGCTCCGCATCGCCGTCCCCAACAAGGGATCGCTGTCCGAGACCGCCGCCGAGATGCTCGCCGAGGCCGGCTACGCCGGTCGGCGGGACTCCAAGACCCTGCACGTCGTCGACGCCGACAACGGTGTCGAGTTCTTCTTCCTCCGCCCCCGGGACATCGCCACGTATGTCGCCTCCGGCGCCCTGGACGTGGGCATCACCGGACGCGATCTGCTCCGCGACGTCCGGCAGGAGGACGCACGCGAGATCGAACAGCTCGGTTTCGCCCGCTCCACGTTCCGGTTCGCCGGGCCGCCCGGGGTCTACCGCTCGATCGAGCAGCTCGCGGGCGTGCGCGTGGCCTCGTCGTACCCCGGTCTCGTCGACGACTTCCTCCGCGGCCACGGCGTCGAGGCGGAGCTCGTCCCGCTCGACGGCGCCGTCGAGTCCGCGGTCCGCCTCGGCGTCGCCGATGTGATCGCCGACGTCGTGGAGACCGGCACCACGCTCCGCCAGGCCGGACTCGAGATCTTCGGGCCGGTGATCATCGAGTCCGAGGCCGTGCTCATCAGCCGGCCCGGCGAGGTCGAGGGCACCGACACCCTGCTGCGGCGGCTGCGCGGCGTGATGGTCGCGCGTCGCTACGTGCTGCTGGACTACGACCTGCCCGCCGACCTCGTCGACCAGGCGACCGAGATCGCCTCGGGGCGGGAGTCGCCCACGGTGTCGCCGCTGCGCGATCCCGCCTGGGTGGCCGTCCGGGTGATGATCCCGCGCGCCGGGATGAACCAGGTCATGGACGAGCTGTACGCGCTCGGCGCCCGCGCGATCCTCGTGACCGCCATCCACGCGGCGAGGCTCTGATGACCCTCGCGGCCCGGGTGATCCCCTGCCTCGACGTCGCGGACGGCCGCGTGGTCAAGGGCGTGAACTTCGAGAACCTCCGAGACATGGGCGATCCCGTCGAGCTCGCGCGCCACTACGCCGCCCAGGGCGCCGACGAGATCACCTTCCTCGACGTCACCGCGACGGTCGACGGCCGGGCGACGACCCACGACGTGGTGCGCCGCACCGCCGAGCAGGTGTTCGTCCCGCTGACGGTCGGCGGGGGAGTGCGCACGACGGAGGACGTCGCCCGTCTGCTGTCCGTCGGCGCCGACAAGATCGGCGTGAACTCGGCGGCGATCGCGCGCCCGGAGCTCGTCGGCGAGATCGCCGACCGGTTCGGCGCGCAGGTGCTCGTGCTCTCGCTCGACGTCAAGCGCAGCGATCGCACGCCTTCGGGTTTCGTCGTCACCACCCACGGCGGACGGACCGAGACCGACCTCGACGCGGCGGCATGGGCCCGCGAGGCGATCGAGCGCGGCGCCGGGGAACTGCTCGTCAACTCGATCGACGCCGACGGCACCAAGGACGGCTTCGATCTGGAGCTCGTCGCCCTGATGCGAGAGATCTCCAGCGTCCCGGTGATCGCCTCGGGCGGTGCCGGCGCCGTGGCGGACTTCCCGCCGGCGATCGCCGCAGGGGCGGACGCGGTGCTCGCGGCGAGCGTGTTCCACTCCGGGGCTCTCACCGTCGGCGACGTGAAGCAGGCGCTGCGCGAGGCGGGGGTGACGGTGCGATGACCGACGAGGAGAACGTCGAGACGGAGTCCGCCGCGGCGGTCCGCTGGAACGAGGACGGCCTGGTCCCCGTGGTCGTCCAGCAGTGGGACAGTCTCGAGGTCCTCATGCTCGCGTGGATGGACGAGGAGGCGCTGCGTCGCACGCTGACCACCGGCCGTGCCACCTATTGGTCGCGCTCGCGCCGGGAGTACTGGCGCAAGGGCGACACGTCCGGGCACGTGCAGCACGTCCGGGGCGCGCGACTCGACTGCGACGGCGACACGGTCCTGCTCGCGGTGGATCAGGTGGGCGTCGCCTGCCACACCGGCACCCGCACGTGCTTCGATTCGACGGACCTGCATCCCCGTGTCGGAGGCGAGGCCGGATGAGCGCCGCGACGTCGCGATCCGGCAAGGCCGTCAGCATCCTGCTGATCGTCCTCGCCGGCGGCATCGGCATCATCTCGTCGACCCAGACGTGGCTCTCGGTGGCCCGCGCGGACGGCGGGGCGGAGGTCCCCGTGGCCGGTGCCACGGCGGTGCCGGTGCTGGCGCCGCTGAGCCTCACCGTTCTCGCCCTCGGCGCGGCCATCGCCCTCGTCGGCCCGGTGCTGCGCTACGTGTTCGCAACGATCGGTCTGCTCGTCGCCATCGTCCTCGAGGTGCTGACCTTGACCATTGTGATCCGGCGCCCGTTGTCTGCGGTCGCGCCGGCGCTGACCGAGGTCACGGGACTCGCCGGCGACGCCGCGCTCGGTCCCGTGGTCCAGGGGATCGCCCCGACGGTCTGGCCGTGGCTCGCCGGCCTCGCCTGGGCGCTGCTGGCGGTCGCGGCCGTCCTCGTGCTCCTGACGTCGCGGCGCTGGCGCACCGGCGGGCGGCGCTTCGAGACGAGTCCGCGGCCCGCGGACGGTCCCGTCGACGCGGTCGAGTCCTGGGACGAGCTCAGCCACGGGAGCGACCCGACTCGTTGACCGCGGCGTCGATCCCCGCGTCCGGCAGGGCGAACGGCTCCGCCCGCCGATCCCGATAGACTGGACTGGATCCCAGAGCACGTTCGGAGGAGAACATGACCAACCCCATCGCCGATCCCGGCCACGGACACTCGCCTGCCGCCTGGACCGCCGTGGTCATCATGCTGCTCGGCTTCACGATCGGCACCGTCGCGTTCTTCCTGGACATCCCCGCCGTCGTCTGGGCCTCGGCCGGACTCATCGTCGTCGGCCTGATCGTGGGCTGGATCCTCGCCAAGGCCGGTTACGGCGTGAAGGGCCCGAAGTACTCGCCGAAGGCGCACTGATGGTGCTCGCCGACCTCACGGCCGGCGCAGTCGAGGACGCGGTCCGACGCGAGCGGGAGCGTCCGCTCGCGGTCGTGGAGCGCGATGCCCTCGCGCGTCCTGCGGCCGCGGACGTGCGCGCGGCCCTCGCTCCGGCCGATCGCGTCAAGATCATCGCCGAGGTCAAGCGCGCGAGCCCCTCGCGGGGCCGGCTCGCCGAGATCCCGGACCCGGCGGCGCAGGCCGCGCTCTATGAGCGCGGGGGTGCCTCGGCGATCAGCGTCCTCACCGAGGAGCGTCGATTCGGCGGCAGCCTCGCCGACCTGGAGGCGGTCACGGCGGCGGTGTCGCTGCCCGTTCTCCGCAAGGACTTCATCGCCACGCCCTACCAGGTGCTCGAGGCGCGGGCGGCGGGCGCCGATCTCGCGCTGCTCATCGTCGCCGGGCTCGACCGCCGCGTCCTCGCGGAGCTCTACGCCCTGATCCGCGAGCTCGGCATGACGCCGCTCGTGGAGACGCACTCCGCCGAGGAGCTCGAGATCGCCATCGACCTCGGCGCCGATCTCATCGGCGTCAACGCTCGCGACCTCACCACGCTGGAGCTGGACCGGGACCTGTTCGGCCGGCTCGTGGACCGCATCCCGGACTCCGCGGTCAAGATCGCCGAGTCCGCGGTCCTGACGCCCGACGACGTCCGGCACTACCGGCAGGCCGGCGCCGACGTCGTGCTCATCGGCGAGGCCCTCGTCACCGGGGACCCGGTGGCCACCCTGGCGTCCTTCCTCGCCGCCGGCGAGGGGCGGGCGCATCACGGACCGAGCGACGCATGAGGCGCCGCGCGACACGGACGGAGGCGACGGCGTGAGCCTGCGCGACCAGCCCGGACCCCTTTTCGGCGACTTCGGCGGGCGGTACATGCCCGAATCGCTCATCGCCGCGATCGACGAGCTCACCGAGGCGTACGAACAGGCCGTCGCCGACCCCGCCTTCCAGGCGGAGCTCACGGCGCTGCTGCACTCGTACGCCGGACGTCCGTCGCCGATCACGGAGGTGCCGCGCTTCGCGGAGCACGCCGGTGGCGCCCGGGTGTTCCTCAAGCGCGAGGATCTCAACCACACGGGGTCCCACAAGATCAACAACGTGCTCGGCCAGGCGCTCCTGACCAAGCGCCTCGGCAAGACGCGCGTGATCGCGGAGACCGGGGCCGGACAGCACGGCGTGGCGACGGCCACGGCGGCCGCGCTGTTCGGCTTGGACTGCACGATCTACATGGGCGAGGTGGACACCGAGCGTCAGGCGTTGAACGTCGCGCGGATGCGACTGCTGGGCGCCGAGGTGGTGCCGGTCACGACCGGCTCGCGGACCCTCAAGGACGCCATCAACGACGCCTACCGGGACTGGGTGGCCAGCGTCGAGACGACCAATTACATCTTCGGCACCGCCGCAGGTCCCCACCCGTTCCCGGCCATGGTCCGCGACTTCCAGAAGATCATCGGCGAAGAGGCCCGAGCGCAGCTGGTCGAGGAGGCGGGGCGCCTTCCGGATGCGGTGGTCGCCTGCGTCGGCGGCGGATCCAACGCGATCGGCATGTTCGACGCCTTCCTCGACGACGAGGGCGTCCGGCTCTACGGGGTCGAGGCGGCCGGCGACGGCGTCGACACCGACAAGCACGCGGCGTCCATCGAGCGCGGACGCCCCGGCGTCCTCCACGGCGCACGGACCTTCGTCCTCCAGGACGAGGACGGCCAGACGATCGAGTCGCACTCGATCTCCGCCGGCCTCGACTACCCGGGCGTCGGGCCGGAGCACGCCTGGCTCGCCGCGATCGGGCGGGCGGAGTACATCCCGGCGACCGATGACGAGGCCATGCAGGCTCTCCGCCTGCTGAGCCGCACGGAAGGCATCATCCCCGCGATCGAGTCCGCCCACGCCCTGGCCGGCGCGATCCGTCTCGGCCGCGAGCTCGGGCCGGACGCCGTCATCGCGGTGTGCCTGTCCGGCCGCGGCGACAAGGACATGGACACGGCCGCCCGCTACTTCGATCTGTACGACGACGAGGAGGGCGGCACGGCATGAGTCGCGTGGAAGAAGCGATCCAGCGCGCCCATGCCGAGGGACGGGGTGCGTTCATCGGATACCTCCCGGTGGGCTACCCGGACCTGGACACGAGCATCCGTGCGGCGATCACGCTCGCCGAGAACGGGGCCGACGTCATCGAGCTCGGCCCGCCCTACAGCGACCCGGTGATGGACGGCGCCATCATCCAGGAGGCCACGCAGGCCGCGCTGGCCGCGGGATTCCGCATGCGGGACCTGTTCACGGCTGTGCGGGCGATCACTGCCTCCGTCGACGTGCCGGTCGTGGTCATGACCTACTGGAACCCCGTCGTGCAGCACGGGGTCGACCGCTATGCGGACGACCTGCGCGACGCGGGCGGCGCCGGGCTGATCACTCCGGACATCACCCCCGAGGCCGCGCAGGAGTGGATCGACGCGAGCACGCGGACCGGCCTCGACCGGATCTTCCTGGCGGCACCGACCTCCAGCGACGAGAGACTCGACCTCGTGGTCGGCGCGTCCACCGGGTTCGTCTACACGGTCTCGACCATGGGGATCACGGGAGAGCGCGCCGAGCTCGACCGCGCGGCGCGGACGCTCGTCGAGCGTCTGCGGGCACACGGCGCGCACCGTGCGTGCGTGGGCATCGGCATCTCGAACGCCGAGCAGGTGGCGGGTGTCCTGGAGTACGCCGACGGCGCGATCGTCGGCACGGCGCTCGTCCGGGCGCTCCGCGACGGCGGGGTCGAGGGGCTGGCGGAGACCGCGCGCGCCCTGGCGGCCGGAACGCGTCGCGCCGAGTGACCCCGTAGACTCGTTCGCATGTCCTTCGCGCTCCAGAACGCCCTCTCGGGCGTGGTCGCCAGCATCCCGAGCCCGCCGGTCAGCTTCATCGACCTGGGTCCGCTGCGCATCCACTTCTACGCCCTCTGCATCATCACCGGCATCATCCTGGCCGTGCTGATCACGAACCACCGCCTCACGAAGCGCGGGGCGGAGCCCTGGGTCGTCATCGACATCGCCATCCTCGCCGTCCCGCTGGCGATCATCGCGGCGCGCATCTTCCACGTGCTGACCCACCCCGGCTTCTACTTCGGGCCGGGCAAGAACATCTGGGCCGTCTTCTACATCTGGGAGGGCGGCATCGCGATCTACGGCGCCCTCATCGGCGGCGCGATCGGGGCGTGGCTCGGGTGCAAGTGGAGCGGGATCCGGTTCTGGACGTTCGCGGACGCCCTCGCGCCCGGCCTTCTCCTCGCGCAGGCGATCGGCCGTTTCGGCAACTGGTTCAACCATGAGCTGTTCGGCCTGCCGACCGACCTCCCCTGGGGGCTGGAGATCGAGTCCACGAACCCAGCGTTCCCGGCGGGCCTGGCCGAGGCCACGCTGTTCCACCCGACGTTCCTGTACGAGGTCATCTGGAACAGCCTCGGCGTGATCGTCCTGCTGTGGCTCGGCCGCAAGCTCTTCTTCCAGTGGGGCAGGCTTTTCGCGGTCTACCTCATCTGGTACGGCGCAGGACGCATCGTCTGGGAGTCGATCCGGATCGATCCGAGCGAGATCTACCTCGGACTGCGCACCAACGTCTGGGCCGCGATCATCGGCGTCGTCGTCGGCATCGTGATCCTCGTGGTCCAGTCCCGCCGCCACCCGGGCATCGAGCCCTCGCCGTACATGCCCGGCCGAGGACGCAAGGACGCTGATGTAGAATCGGCGGACAGCTTGGACTTCGTCGACGTGAGCGCTCCTCCGTCCGACGAGGTCACCGCAGGAGCCTCAGCCACAAGCACCGCTCCCACGGACGCGGAAGGCACCCGTTAGCCGCACGTCCGTGAGGACTCCATCCCCCTCTGCCCGGCCAATGACGTCCCCGGGTCATCTCGAGATCTGAGGACGGTAACTGGTGTACTTCCAGCCTCCCTACGGCGCCTCCGGCGCATACCCCCCGAAGCAGGGGATGTTCAACCCCGCGTTCGAGAAGGACGCGTGCGGCCTGGCCATGGTCGCCACGCTCCGCGGCACGCCGGGTCACGACATCATCGCGCTGGCTCTGGAGGCCCTGCGCAACCTGGAGCACCGCGGGGCCATCGGCTCCGACGCGGGAACCGGGGACGGCGCGGGCATCCTCACGCAGATGCCGGATGCCTTCCTTCGCGAGGTCGTGCCGTTCGCTCTCCCCGATGCGGGGGAGTACGCGGCCGGCCTCGCTTTTCTGCCCCGGGACTCCGGGGCGCGACGTCAGCAGAAGGCGGGGATCGAGCGGATCGCCCGGGAGGAGGGGCTGACGGTCCTCGGCTGGCGCGGTGTCCCGACCGCGAACGAGCACCTCGGCAAGCTCGCCGACGAGGCCCGCCCCGCCTTCGAGCAGCTCTTCGTCTCCGCTCCCGCCGGAGATGCCGGCGAGGCCCCCTCCGGGATCGCCCTGGACCGTCTCGCCTACCGTCTGCGCAAGCGCGCCGGGCATGAGCTGGACGCTTACTTCGTCTCGCTGTCGAGCCGCACGCTCGGCTACAAGGGCATGGTCACGACCCTCCAGCTGGAGCCGTTCTACCCGGACCTGCAGGACGAGCGGTTCGCGTCCGAGCTCGCGGTCGTGCACTCCCGCTATTCGACCAACACCTTCCCGTCGTGGCCGCTGGCGCAGCCGCTGCGCATGCTCGCCCACAACGGGGAGATCAACACCGTCGGCGGCAATCGCAACTGGATGCGCGCCCGTCAGTCGCAGCTCGAGTCCGAGCTCCTCGGGGACATGCGCCCGCTGCTGCCGATCTGCACCGACGGCGCCAGCGACTCGGCCTCGTTCGACGAGGTCCTCGAGCTGCTGACGCTCACCGGACGGAGCCTTCCGCACGCCGTGATGATGATGGTGCCGGCCGCCTGGGAGAAGCAGGCCGACATCGACCCGCAGCTGCGCGCGTTCTACGAGTACCACTCGAACCAGATGGAGCCGTGGGACGGTCCCGCCGCCCTCATCTTCACCGACGGCACTCTCGTCGGCGCGACCCTCGACCGCAACGGCCTGAGGCCGGGCCGATGGACGGAGACGACCGACGGCCTCATCGTCATCGGCAGCGAGACCGGCGTCCTGGAGTTCGCACCGGAGCGCATCAAGCGCCGGGGCCGGCTGCAGCCGGGAACCATGTTCCTGGTCGACACCGCCCAGGGGCGCATCGTCGAGGACGAGGAGGTCAAGCGCGACCTCGCCCGCATGCACCCGTGGCAGGAGTGGCTGGATGCCGGGTCCGTCCGGCTGGCCGACCTCCCCGAGCGGGAGCACATCGTGCATCCGCCGGCATCCATCACCCGCCGCCAGCGCACCTTCGGCTACACCGAGGAGGAGGTGCGGATCCTGCTGACCCCGATGGGGCAGACCGGTGCCGAGCCGCTCGGCGCGATGGGCAGCGACACGCCCATCGCCGTCCTCAGCAAGCGGCCCCGGCTGTTGTTCGACTACTTCGTCCAGCAGTTCGCACAGGTCACGAACCCGCCGCTCGACGCGATCCGTGAAGAGGTCGTGACGAGCCTGCGCCTCGGTCTCGGCCCGGAGCGGAACCTGCTGAGCTGGAGCCCCGAGCACGCGCGCACCGTGACCCTGGACTTCCCGGTCATCGACAACGACGAGCTTGCGAAGATCCGTCACATCGACAAGGCCCTTCCCGACCGGTCCAGCGCGACCATCAAGGGGCTCTATCACTTCGACGCCGGCGCGCACACGATGCAGGAGCGCCTGGCGCAGATGTGCGCCGAGGCGGACGAGGCGATCGCGCGGGGCGCCGAGTTCCTCATCCTCTCGGACCGCGACTCCAACAAGGATCTCGTGCCGATCCCGTCGCTGCTGATGGTCGCGGCCGTGCACCACCACCTCATCCGGAACGAGAACCGGATGAAGGTCGGCCTGATCGTCGAGGCGGGCGACGTCCGCGAGGTGCATCACGTCGCCACCCTCATCGGCTACGGCGCGTCCGCGGTGAACCCCTACCTGGCGATGGAGACGGTCGAGCACCTCGTGCGCACGGGCTTCATCACGGGCCTGACCCCGGAGAAGGCGGTCCGCAACCTCATCTACGCGCTCGGCAAGGGCGTGCTGAAGATCATGTCCAAGATGGGCATCTCCACCGTGTCCTCGTATGCGGGCGCGCAGGTGTTCGAGGCCGTCGGGCTGAGTCAGGAGTTCGTCGACGCGTACTTCACCGGCACCGAGACGAAGCTCGGCGGGATCGGGATCGAGGACGTCTTCGCCGAGAACCAGGCGCGCCACGACTTCGCCTACCCGGAGGACGCCGCCGCGCGGGCGCATGAGCGCCTGTGGACGGGCGGCGAGTACCAGTGGCGCCGGGACGGGTCGCCGCATCTGTTCAACCCCGAGACCGTCTTCCGGCTGCAGCACTCCACCCGCACCCGCCGGTATGACGTGTTCCGTGAGTACACGAAGCTGGTGGACGATCAGTCGCGGGAGCTCAAGACCCTGCGGGGGCTCTTCGAGCTGCGCACGGGCGAGCGCCCGGCCGTGCCGCTCGACGAGGTCGAGCCCGTCTCGTCGATCGTGAAGCGCTTCTCGACCGGCGCCATGAGCTACGGCTCGATCTCGCAGGAGGCGCACGAGACGCTCGCGATCGCGATGAACCGTCTGGGGGCCAAGTCGAACACCGGCGAGGGCGGGGAGGACCCCGAGCGCCTGGTGGATCCGGAGCGCCGCAGCGCCATCAAGCAGGTCGCCTCCGGCCGGTTCGGCGTCACGAGCCAGTACCTCACCGAGGCGGACGACATCCAGATCAAGCTCGCGCAGGGCGCCAAGCCCGGGGAGGGCGGCCAGCTGCCGCCCCAGAAGGTGTACCCCTGGGTGGCGCGGACCCGGCACGCGACGCCGGGCGTGGGACTCATCTCCCCGCCTCCGCACCACGACATCTACTCGATCGAGGATCTGAAGCAGCTGATCTTCGATCTCAAGCGCGCGAACCCGACGGCCCGGATCCACACCAAGCTCGTGAGCCAGTCGGGCATCGGGGCGGTCGCCGCCGGCGTCGCCAAGGCGCTCAGCGACGTCGTCCTCGTGTCCGGTCATGACGGTGGCACGGGCGCGAGCCCGCTGAACTCGCTGAAGCACGCCGGCACCCCCTGGGAGCTGGGTCTCGCCGAGACGCAGCAGACGCTCATGCTCAACGGCATGCGCGACCGTGTCGTCGTCCAGGTCGACGGCCAGCTCAAGACCGGCCGGGACGTCGTCATCGGCGCCCTGCTGGGCGCGGAGGAGTTCGGCTTCGCCACGGCGCCGCTCGTCGTCAGCGGGTGCATCATGATGCGGGTCTGCCACCTGGACACCTGCCCGGTGGGCGTGGCCACCCAGAATCCCGTGCTGCGGGAGCGTTTCACGGGCAAGCCGGAGTTCGTGGTGAACTTCATGGAGTTCATCGCCGAGGAGGTCCGCGAGATCCTCGCCCAGCTCGGATTCCGCTCGCTCGACGAGATCATCGGACGCACGGACCTGCTGCGCACGGATGCAGCGGTCCGGCACTGGAAGACGGAGGGACTGGACCTCGCCCCGATCCTGGAGGGTCCGGAGTTCCCCGCGAGCGAGCCGCGCCGCAGCGCACGCGCGCAGGACCACGAGCTCGAGAAGCACTTCGACGCCGCGCTGCTCGAGATCGCCGCCGAGGCGCTGGAGGACAAGTCCCCGGTCGTGCTGGAGCTGCCGATCCGCAACACCGAGCGCGCGGTCGGCACCATGCTCGGCCATGCCGTGACCGCTCGCCATGGCGCGGCGGGCCTGCCCAGGGAGACGATCGACATCACCCTGCACGGGACCGCAGGACAGTCCCTCGGGGCCTTCCTGCCGCACGGCATCATCCTGCGGCTCGAGGGCGACGCCAACGACTACGTGGGCAAGGGGCTCTCAGGCGGCGACATCACGATCAGACCGCCCCGGGAGGCGACGTTCGCTCCGCACCGCAACGTCATCGCCGGCAACGTCATCGGATACGGTGCGACCGGCGGGACGATGTACATCTCGGGCGTCGTCGGCGAGCGGTTCCTCGTGCGCAACTCGGGAGCCACCGCGGTCGTCGAGGGCGTGGGCGACCACGCGCTCGAGTACATGACCGGGGGCGTCGCCGTCATCCTCGGACGCACCGGCCGCAACCTCGGAGCGGGCATGTCGGGGGGCGTCGCCTACGTGCGGGGGCTGCGCGCCGACAGCGTCAACGCGCAGTCCCTCGATACGGGAGAGCTGACGCTCGAGCCGCTGGATCGCGCCGATCTGGAGGTCCTGCGGAGTCTGCTCGTCGAACACGTCGAGCGCACCTCCTCGCCCTTGGGCGAGGAGATCCTGTCGGACTTCGAGCGCGAGGCGTCCGAGTTCGTGAAGGTTCTCCCGCGCGACTTCGCGGCCGTGCGCCGCACGCGCGAGGAGGCCGAGGCCGCGGGGCTCGACCCCGACGGCGACATCGTGTGGAACCGCATCCTGGAGGTGACCGGTGGCTGACCCCAAGGGCTTCCTTAAGGTGACGGAGCGGGAGCTTCCCGCTCGTCGTCCCGTCCCCGTCCGCATCATGGACTGGAAGGAGGTGTACCAGCCCGGCGACACCGCGGTGCTGCGACGCCAGGCCGGCCGGTGCATGGACTGCGGCATCCCGTTCTGCCACTCGGGCTGCCCGCTGGGCAACCTCATCCCGGAGTGGAACGACCTGACCTGGCGCGGCGAAGGCCGCGCGGCGAGCGAGCGCCTCCACGCCACGAACAACTTCCCGGAGTTCACCGGACGGCTGTGCCCGGCACCCTGCGAGAGCGCCTGCGTGCTCGGCATCAACCAGCCCGCCGTCACGATCAAGCAGGTCGAGGTCTCGATCGCCGACGATGCCTTCGCCAAGGGCTGGATCGAACCGGAGCTTCCGGCGCGCCTGACCGGGAAGACGGTCGCGGTCGTGGGATCGGGCCCGGCAGGACTCGCCGCCGCACAGCAGCTGACCCGCGCGGGCCACACGGTGGCGGTCTTCGAACGCGACGACCGCATCGGCGGCCTGCTTCGCTACGGGATCCCCGACTTCAAGATGGAGAAGGGCATCCTGGACACCCGTCTCCGGCAGATGCAGGAGGAGGGCACGCGTTTCCGTGCGGGCGTCGAGATCGGCGTCGACATCTCCTGGGACGACCTGCGCGCCCGCTACGACGCGGTCGTGGTCTGCACCGGATCGACGGTCCCGCGCGACCTGCCGATCCCGGGACGGGACCTCGACGGGATCCACTTCGCCATGGAGTACCTGGTGGAGTCGAACAAGGCCGTCGCGGGCGACCCGGTGCAGAACCAGATCACCGCGGAGGGCAAGCACGTCGTCGTCATCGGCGGCGGCGACACCGGAGCGGACTGCATCGGCACGGCTCACCGGCAGGGGGCGCTCAGCGTCACGAACCTGGCGATCGGCCGTCAGCCGGGCACGGCGCGGCCCGAGCACCAGCCGTGGCCCATGATGCCGACCGTGTTCGAGGTCCAGTCCGCCCACGAGGAGGGCGGGGAGCGCGTCTATCTCGCCTCGACCGTGGAGTTCCTCGCCAACGACGCCGGCGAGGTCCGAGCCCTGCGCGTGGCGGAGACGGAGTTCGTCGACGGTCGCCGGGTCCCGAAGAGCGGGACCGAGCGGGAGATCCCCGCGGACCTCGTCCTCATCGCGATGGGCTTCACCGGTCCGGAGCAGGACCGGTTCGGCGGCGACACGCGGCCGCGGTTCACGGAGCGCGGGGTGCTCGCGCGCGACGACGAGTACGCATCGACGGAGAGCGGCCTGTTCGTGGCCGGTGACGCCGGCCGCGGCCAGTCGCTCATCGTGTGGGCGATCGCCGAGGGGCGGGCCGCCGCGGCAGGTGTGGACCGCTATCTGATGGGGGAGACGGTGCTGCCGGCCCCGGTCCGACCGACCGATCTCGCTATCGGCCTCCAGCCCGCGTAGGCTGGGGCCGGCAGCGTGGCCGCAACATCCATCCCCCTCGAACACTCGGAGACACAGCTTTGAGACGTGCCAAGATCGTCGCCACACTCGGACCCGCGACCTCGACGTATGAGACCGTGCGGGCCCTCATCGATGCGGGGGTGGACGTCGCACGACTGAACCTCAGCCACGGCGACTACTCCGTCCACGACAACAACTACGCGAACGTGCGTCGCGCCGCAGAGGACGCGGGGCGAGCCGTCGCGATCCTCGTGGATCTGCAGGGCCCGAAGATCCGGCTCGGCAAGTTCGAGGGCGGCCCGTACGAGCTCGAGGTCGGGGACATCTTCAAGATCACGACCGAGGACATCATCGGCAACCGGGAGATCTCCGGCACGACGTTCAAGGGTCTGCCGCAGGACGTCAAGCCCGGGGACTTCCTCCTCATCGACGACGGAAAGGTGCGCGTCGAGGTCGTCGAGACCGACGGCACCGTCGTCACCACGCGCGTGGTCGTCGCCGGCGCCGTCTCGAACAACAAGGGCATCAACCTTCCGGGCGTCGCGGTGAACGTGCCGGCGCTCAGCGAGAAGGACGAGTCGGACCTGCGCTGGGGCCTGCGCTCGGGCGCCGACCTGATCGCCCTGTCCTTCGTGCGCAACGCGCAGGATGTCGAGCGCGTGCACGAGATCATGGCGGAGGAGGGCTTCCGCGTCCCCGTCTTCGCGAAGATCGAGAAGCCCCAGGCGGTGGACAACCTCGAGGAGATCGTGGCGGCCTTCGACGGCATCATGGTCGCCCGCGGCGACCTGGGTGTCGAGCTTCCGCTCGAGGCGGTGCCGATCGTGCAGAAGCGCGCCGTGGAGCTCGCGCGCCAGAACGCGAAGCCGGTCATCGTCGCGACCCAGATGCTGGAGTCGATGATCTCGAGCCCGGTGCCCACGCGCGCGGAGACGTCGGACGTCGCCAACGCGGTCCTGGACGGCGCGGACGCCGTGATGCTGTCCGGCGAGACGAGCGTGGGGGAGTACCCCGTCGTCGTCGTCGAGACGATGGCGCGCATCATCGAGTCCACCGAGGAGCACGGCCTGGAGCGGATCCTTCCGCTCACCAACAAGCCGCACACCCAGGGCGGGATCATCACGCTCGCCGGCGAGGAGGTCGCCGAGTTCGTCGGCGCGAAGTACATCTGCGTGTTCACGCAGTCGGGCGATTCGGCGCGACGTATGTCCCGCCTCCGCTCCCGGATCCCGATGCTCGCCTTCACCCCGGAGCCGAGCATCCGGCGTCGCCTTGCGATCACCTGGGGGATCCGCTCGGTTCTGGTCGACGTCGTCGAGCACACGGACATGATGTTCCACCAGGTCGACGAGTACCTTCTCGGCCAGGGACTCGCCGCGGAGGGCGACAAGGTGGTGGTGATCTCCGGATCGCCTCCCGGGATCATCGGCTCGACCAACGACATCCGCGTCCACAAGGTGGGCGACGCGGTGGGCGGCGCGGCGCCGGTCTACAAAGCGCAGGCGTGATTCGTCCGGAGGGGCGGGGCTTCGGCTCCGCCCCTCCGTCGTCCTGCGAAGCGGCCGGCATCGCTGCGATAGGCTCGTCTGCGGGCCGGCGTGGCGGAATGGCAGACGCGGAGCACTCAAAATGCTTTGTCCGAAAGGGCGTGTGGGTTCGAGTCCCACCGCCGGCACCGACGGCGATGGGCCGCGAACCCTGCAGGGATCGCGGCCCATCGTCACGCCGCCCCTCACGGACGGGGAGCGTGCCGCCGGTGTCGGACGGTGCGATGGGCGGCGTTCACCCGTTCCCGCGACCGACGGCGAGCGGGATCACCGGTGAGGACGCGGCGCCCCCACCCGTACCCCGGCCGCCGGGGGCGAGATATCTCGCATGCAGCTGACCGCAGGCCGCATCGATTCGGGAACCGAGCTGCCGTCGCCTGGTCGCGTGGACGCCGTGGGCGGTCAGCGTCTCGACGAACGCGTCGACATCGCGAGACGACGGCGCACGGTACTCGGGAGCGGCGCCGGCCGCTTCGTTGTAGCGGATGACGCTCACGTGGAACAGCTCCGGCCGCGCACGGGCGGACACCAGCTCGACCAGCGCGCGGGCATGGTCGTCGCTGTCGTTGACACCGGCGATCAGCAGGTACGCGAGATAGACCTTGCGACGGCTCAGAGCGACGTGCCGATCGAGGATGTCGAGGTTCTGTGCGAGCGGGAATCGCCGCTCGAGGGGGATGATCCCCTCTCTCTGCTCCGGGTACGCCGAGTGCACCGACAGAGTGATCGTCAGCTGAGGATGCTCGGTGACCAGACGCTCCAGGTTCGGTGCGAACCCCACCGTGGACACGGTGATCCTCCGCGCCGACATGCCGGCGTACGCGCTGTCCGTCAGCAGCGTCAGCGCATCGAAGAGGTGCGGGTTCGCGAGCGCCTCGCCCATCCCCATGAAGGCCACGCTGGCCGGTCTCGGCAGCTCGGCCCTGGTCCACCAGGGATGCATGACCTGAGCGACCATCTCGTCGGCGCTGAGGTTGCGGATCAGCCCGACAGCACCGGTGGCGCAGAACGTGCATCCCAGGCCGCAGCCGGCCTGGGAAGAGATGCACATCGAGTCCCAGCCGTCTCGATAGTGCGAGACCACGGTCTCGATGCGTGCGCCGCTCTCCGATGCGAACAGCACCTTCTCCACTTGTTCGTCGCGTTGGCGATCCAGGACCCGGAGGGGGTGCAGCAGGGCGCCGAACGTCTCCGTCAGCTCCTGACGCAGGCGGAGAGGGAGGGCGTGGACATCGGCGAAGGTCTCCGCGGTGGATCCTTTCCATGCGGTGATGAGCTGCGCGAACCGGAACGACGGCTCGCCGGACTGTGCGAGGTGGTCGCGGATCCGCATCCAGCGGCTCCGCGTGGTCAACGACAGGCCCATGCTCCACCGTCCTTTCGGAGCTGGATCTCGTAGGGCCGGGACAGGCCGGGAGGCGGCGTCGTGCCCGGGGCGCGTCCGGGTCGTGGGGCGGGGAGAGAGGTGCGGTCGTGCATGGCGGTGCCTTTCATCGGCGAGAGCGGGCGCCAGGGGACTGGCAGGGCAACCGACGACGGAACCGTGAGACGGAGCGCACTCTGGGGCGCGGCAACGGCGGGAGGACCGGGGTCCGATGAGGCGCGCGGCGCGAGAGAGCCCCGCGCGGGGCGTCCCGCACGGAAGCGACGTCGGGCAGGCCGAACATGCCGGTGGCTACCGCACCACGCACGCATCCGTGCCTCGCGGAGCGGGTCTGTGCGCGACGGAGAAGGGTCGATCACGCGCGCGGGAGATGCCCGCACGGGGAGGAGCCACCGATGCTCGGCGGCTAGGCTCTGTCGACCTCGATCATCTCCACGGCCCCGATCATACCGGCGTCGCGATGTCCGTGATGGCGTTCGGCGCCCTTCCCCGCCGGCGGTGCACCGGCACCGGGCGCTCGCTTCTCGGCGAGGCCCGCGTCGTCAGGTCCGGGTGAACCGGTGCATCGCGTCCTCGTCGGACGGATCCGGATCGAGGCCCTGATGGGACCACCCGACGGCGGTGAAGAACGCGAAGGCGCCGGGGTTCTCCTGGTCCACGTAGGCGACCCACGCGTCGTTCGCGGGATGTCCCGGCCACGCGAGCGCGGCGTCCAGTGCGCGGCGTCCCAGGGAGCTGCGGCGCCGCGCCGGATCCACGGCGAGGTCCGTGACGGCGTGGGGGAGACCGGCGGCCCCGTGGTCGGCGCCGCCCCACACGATCCCGATCAGCGCCACGGGCGCGCCCGTGCCGGAATCGGCACCGGGCTCCTCGACGACGAGCTCGACCCCGTCGGTCTCGGTCAGCACATGGTCCAGCCATTCCTCGTCGAGGGGACCGAGCTCGCGGTCGAGCGTCTCGTCCTCGAACCACCGCTGGACCCAGCCCCAGTCCGAGCGCCGGAACCGGCGCACCGTCAGCGGCGCGGTCGAGGAACGGAGGGAGCCGGTCACGATCGAAACGATAGCCGAAACGGTCAGGCGGCGATCCGGCCGACGCGGGGCGCGCGACCGCCGGGAGGGAGAGGCGTCCCCTAGAATGGATCCGTGACCGAGCAAGCACAGCCTGAGCAGCCCGAGACCCCGACGTCCACCGCGCCCCGCCGTGTCGTCGTCGCGGAGGACGAATCGCTGATCCGCCTCGACATCGTCGAGATCCTCCGAGACAACGGCTTCGACGTCGTCGGCGAGGCGGGGGACGGCGAGACGGCTGTCCAGCTCGCCACGGAGCTGCGCCCCGATCTCGTCATCATGGATGTCAAGATGCCCCAGCTGGACGGGATCAGCGCGGCGGAGAAACTGCACAAGGGCAACATCGCCCCGGTCGTGCTGCTCACCGCGTTCAGCCAGAAGGAGCTCGTGGAGCGGGCGAGCGAGGCCGGCGCCCTGGCCTACGTCGTGAAGCCCTT
Source organism: Microbacterium resistens (assembly GCF_021172025.1). Taxonomy (NCBI): domain Bacteria; kingdom Bacillati; phylum Actinomycetota; class Actinomycetes; order Micrococcales; family Microbacteriaceae; genus Microbacterium; species Microbacterium resistens. Next base: position 883,771 of record NZ_CP082781.1, on the reverse strand, counting down.
CACCCCCAACGATCTCCTCCCCGCGATCGAGATCGCCCTGGCCCGCCACGAGCAGATCATCACCCTCGAGGCCGAGGTCGCCGACATGGTCGAGCGCTTCGAGACCCGCAAGCTGGTCGACCGCGCGAAGGGCCTCCTCAACGAGAAGATGGGCCTGAGCGAGCCCGAGGCGTTCCGCTGGATCCAGAAGGCGTCGATGGATCGCCGCCTGACGATGCAGGACGTCGCCAAGGCGATCATCGAGCAGCTCGCCCCCAAGAAGTAGGGGTGGATCTCGGTGACGGACTCCGGCTCCGGCTGATCCGTCCCGGCGACGGCGTCGAGCTCGCGAAGGCCTATTCGCGAAACCGTGCGCACTTGGAGCCCTGGGATCCGGTTCGCGCTCCGGCGTTCACCGCCGAGCACCAGGAGGCGCAGGTCGGGCTTTCGCTGCGCGAAGCGGCCGAGGGGCGCAGCGCGAGGTTCCTCCTCTTCGACGACGGGGGACGCGTCCTCGGGCGGGTCAACCTCAACAACATCGTCCGCGGCGCGTTCCACAGTGCCGATCTCGGCTACTGGATCGACGCATCGCTCGCGGGACGCGGCATCATGCGCCGCGCTGTCTCCCACGTGCGCGCGCATGCGCAGGAGCACCTGGGGCTGCACCGGATCCAGGCCGCGACGCTGGTGCACAACGTCGGCTCCCAGCGCGTCCTGGAGGTCAACGGATTCCGGCGGATCGGCCTGGCTCCCCGCTACCTGCGGATCGCGGGGGAGTGGCAGGACCACCTGCTGTTCCAGCGCTTGCTCGAGGCCTCGCGCTGACGGTGTGTGACTTGTCCACAGAGCGCTCTCGCACCCGGGAAGCCGCCCGCCGCTCGGTGTATCGTCGGGACATGCCCGCCGCCCCCTCGAACAAGGACCTTCTGATCGATCGTCACTCGAACGACATCGACGACCTGTACGAGCTCCTCGCTGCAGTGGACAAACGGCTGGAGGCTCACGACGCTCGTTTTGACGGGATCGACAAGCGCCTTGACGGGATCGACACCCGCCTTGACGGGATCGACACCCGTCTGGACGGGATCGACACCCGTCTGGACGGGATCGACACCCGTCTGGACGGGATCGACACCCACCTGGACGGGATCGACACCCACCTGGACGGAATGACCGCCCAGTTGAGCGAGGTGATCGCGATCCTCAGAACGCCGTCCGGGAACGCGTAGCCGCGATCAGAGATCACGCCTCTCCCGGCACGTCCTTGATCATGTTCGTGATGCGGATGGTCGAGCAGCGGCGGCCCTGATCGTCCGTGACGACGATCTCGTGGACCGTGATGCTGCGCCCGAGGTGCACCGGTGTACAGACCCCGGTCACGACACCGCTCGTGGCCGAGCGGGTGTGCGTGGCGTTGATGTCGACGCCGACCGCGAGACGCCCCGGGCCGGCGTGGAGATTGGCGGCCATCGAGCCGAGCGATTCGCCGAGGACGACGTACGCGCCCCCGTGCATGAGCCCCACCGGCTGCGTGTTGCCCTCGACCGGCATCGTGGCTACGCAGCGCTCGAGCGAGAACTCCGTGAACCGCATCCCCATCTTCTCGGCGAGCGCCCCCATGCCCCGGGCCGTCGCCCACTCGAGTCCCTCGCTGGTGGCGGCGTCGGTCATTCTTCCTCCTCGGCGGGTGTCCGTGCTCCTCGTTAGGCTGGCAGGGTGACGGACTCCGCAAAGCCTACCCTCATGGTCGTGGACGGCCATTCGCTCGCTTACCGCGCGTTCTTCGCGCTCCCGGTCGAGAACTTCACGACCAAGGACAACCAGCACACCAACGCCATCTACGGCTTCCTCTCGATGCTGGTCAACCTCATCAAGGCCGAGCGGCCGACGCACATGGCGATCGCCTTCGACACGTCCCGCCAGTCCTTCCGCACCGAGGAGTATGCCGAGTACAAGGCGACCCGCTCCGAGACGCCGCAGGAGTTCCGCGGTCAGATCCCGCTTCTTCAGGACTGCCTGGCCGCGATGTCGATCCCCGTGCTCACGAAGGAGCAGTTCGAGGCGGACGACATCCTCGCCACGCTGGCGACGCAGGGAGCCGAGCAGGGCTATGACGTGCTCGTGGTCTCCGGCGACAGGGACACGATCCAGCTGGTCACCGACGAGGTGACGCTGCTGTATCCCTCGGTGCAGGGGGTCTCGCAGCTCAAGCGCTACGACCCCGTCACCGTCCAGGAGCGTTACGGCGTCCGCCCGGAGCAGTATCCGGACATCGCCGCCCTGGTCGGGGAGACGAGCGACAACCTGCCCGGGGTGCCCAAAGTGGGCGAGAAGACCGCGGTCAAGTGGCTCACGCAGTTCGGCTCGCTGGACGAGCTTCTCCGCAGGGCGGACGAGATCAAGGGCGTGGTGGGCGGGAACCTCCGCGATCACATCGACGACGTCCGGCGCAACCGCCGGCTGAATCGACTGCTCCGCGACGTCGAGCTGCCTGTGGGCCCCGCGGACCTCGCGGTCACGCCCATCGATGCCCAGGCGGTGCGGGACATCTTCGCGCGCCTGGAGTTCCGGACTCTTCTCCCGCGCGTCTTCGAGGCGATGACGGACGGCGAGTCGCACGAGGACCCGGCCACGCAGGTCAGCGTGCCTGCGGCCCGCGAGGTCGACGCCGCTGTGCTCGCCGACTGGATCTCCGGGGTGAGCGGCGAGGTCGCCGTCACGCTGACCGCCGCCGCCGGTGTGCCGTCGCGCGTGGGCCTGTCCTCCGGTGACGACCTCGTGGAGACCGACTGGAGCGATGCTGTGCAGGCCTCCCTTCAGCCCTGGCTGGAATCCGACGCGCCGAAGCTCTTCCATGACGCGAAGCCGCAGGTGAAGGCGCTGCGGACCGCGGGCGTCCGGCTCGGGGGCCTCGCCTACGACGCGGGGCTCGCCGGGTGGCTTCTTCGCCCCAGCTTCCCGGACAAGACCCTCGCAGACCTCGTGGACCGCTACCTGGGCGAGAAGCTGCCCGTCGCGGATCCGAGCCAGCTCGTCCCGGAGACCGAGGGCGCCACACCCGCGCAGCTGTCGTGGTTCACTCAGCGGGTCATCGCCGCCCTGCGGGAGGACCTCCCTGACGATGTCGACCGCGTGCTGCGGGAGATCGAGCTGCCCACGCTGCTGGCGCTGGCGGACATGGAACTGGCCGGTGTCTCGGTCTCCCACGACAAGCTGTCGTCGTTCTCGAAGGAGCTCGGGGAGCGGGCCGACCGCATCGCCCAGGAGGCCTTCGGGATCATCGGGCGGGAGGTGAACCTGGGTTCCCCGAAGCAGCTGCAGGAGGTGCTCTTCGAGGATCTTCAGCTCCCGAAGACCCGCAAGACGAAGACCGGCTACTCCACGGACGCGGCGGTCCTCGCCGACCTGCAGGAGGTCAACCCGCACCCGTTCCTGGGCTTGCTTCTGCAGCATCGCGAGGCCACGAAGCTGCGCCAGATCATCGAGTCGCTGGACACCGCGATCCGTGAGGATCGGCGGATCCACACCACCTACGTGCAGACCGGGAGCCAGACGGGCCGCCTGTCGAGCACGGACCCGAACCTGCAGAACATCCCGGTGCGCACCGAGGAGTCACGCCGGATCCGCGCCGCGTTCGAAGTGGGCGACGGATTCGAGTCGCTGCTCACCGCGGACTACTCGCAGATCGAGATGCGGATCATGGCGCACCTCTCCGGCGACGAGGGGCTCATCGAGGCGTTCAACTCCGGCGAGGATCTGCATCGTTTCGTCGGCGCGCGTGTCTTCGGCGTCGATCCGCAGGATGTGACCGCTGCGATGCGCACCAAAGTCAAGGCGATGTCCTACGGCCTCGTGTACGGTCTGAGCGCGTTCGGGCTGTCCAAGCAGCTGCGCATCGAGCAGGCCGAGGCCAAGCAGCTCATGCTCGAGTACTTCGCCCGTTTCGGCGCGGTCCGCGATTACCTTCGCGCGTCGGTGATGGCGGCGAAGGAGGTCGGGTACACGGAGACGATCTTCGGCCGCCGCCGCCCCTTCCCCGACCTCTCCAGCCCCAACCGCGTCCTGCGCGAGAACGCCGAGCGCGCCGCCCTCAACGCGCCCATCCAGGGCAGCGCCGCCGACATCATGAAGATCGCACTGTTCCGGATCCACGCGGATCTCCTCGACCGTGGGCTCGGATCCCGCGTGCTCCTGCAGATCCACGACGAACTCGTGGTCGAGATCGCGCCGGGGGAGTGGGACGCGGTCGAGGAGATCGTGCGCGACCGCATGAGCGGCGCTGCGACGCTGTCGGTACCCCTCGACGTGCAGGTCGGACGCGGAGCGGATTGGAACGAGGCCGCGCACTGACCGGCGCTACGCTCGTGTCCATGACGGAACAGACACCCGCCCCGCGCACCCCTTCGGCCATCGACCAGGTGGCCGAGAAGTGGGTGGACACGCTCGTCGAGCTCTCGCCGACCCTGGCGACCTACATCGGCCGCAACGAGGCCAACGGCCGGCTGGACGATCTGAGCCCCGACGGTCACGCGCACACGATCGAACAGACTCGGCGCGCCCTCGACGCGCTCGAGGCCCTGGAGCCTGCGGACCACGTGGACGAGGTCACGAAAGCGGACCTGAGCGCCGAGCTGCGCCTCGAACTCGAGTTCGACGCCGCCCGGTGGCACCTGCGCGACCTCAACGTCATCGCGTCGGCCGCGCAGGACTTCCGTCAGGCGTTCGACCTCATGCCGACGGCCACGGCGGATGACTGGGCGGTGATCGCCGAGCGTCTGTCCGCCGTCCCCGAAGCGCTCGGCGGATATGTGGCGACCCTGCGTGAAGGGATCGCGCAGGGCGTCGTCCCCGCGCGTCGACAGGTCGTCGAGGTGGCCACCCAGATCGCCCGCTACACGGCCGACGACGGCTTCTTCGCGGGCTTCGTCGCCGAAGCGGCGCCCGAGACCGGGCAGCTTCCGGCGTCCCTCGCCCGTGAGCTGGGGGAGAGCTCGGCCGCCGCGCGCGTGGCCTACGACGAGCTGCGCACGTTCCTCACGACGGAGCTCGCACCGGTCGCGGCAGACGATGACGCCGTCGGCCGGGAGCTCTACGCGCTCGCGTCCCGGCGGTTCCTGGGGGCCACGGTCGACCTGGACGAGACCTACGAATGGGGGCGCGAGGAGCTCGATCGGATGATCGCCGAGCAGACGGCGATCGCGCACGAGATCCTGCCCGGCGCGACCGTGGAGGAGGCCGTCGCGCACCTCGAGGCGGATCCCGCGCGCAAGCTCGTCGGCACCGAGGCTCTGCAGCGCTGGATGCAGGAGACGAGCGACCGGGCGATCGCCGAGCTCGGGGCGACGCACTTCGACATCCCGGAGCAGATCCGACGGCTGGAGTGCATGATCGCGCCGACTCAGGAGGGCGGCATCTACTACACCGGTCCGACGGACGACTTCTCCCGTCCGGGCCGCATGTGGTGGTCCGTCCCCGAGGGCGTCACCGAGTTCGACACCTGGCGCGAGCTCACCACGGTGTACCACGAGGGCGTTCCCGGCCATCATCTGCAGATCGCGCAGGCGACCTACAATCGCGCCGAGCTGAACACCTGGCGCCGGGTGCTCGCGGGCACATCCGGCCACGCGGAGGGCTGGGCGCTGTACGCCGAGCGGCTCATGGAGCAGCTCGGCTACCTCGACGATCCGGCCGATCGGCTGGGCATGCTGGACGGACAGCGAATGCGGGCCCTGCGCGTGGTCCTCGACATCGGCGTCCACCTGCGCAAGCCTCGTCTGGACGGCGAGGGCGTCTGGGACCACGACTACGCCCTCGACATGATGCGCCGGAACGTGAACATGTCGGACGAGTTCCGGCAGTTCGAGGTGAACCGCTACCTCGGCTGGCCCGGGCAGGCGCCCTCCTACAAGGTCGGCCAGCGCATCTGGGAGCAGGTCCGCGATCACGTCAAGGCGGCCGAGGGCGACGCGTTCGACATCAAGGCGTTCCACAAGCGGGCGCTCGACATCGGCGGGGTCGGCCTCGACACCCTGCGCTCGGTCTTCGACGCGGGGTGAGCCGATGCGTTCCCGCTGCCAGGACTCACCGCCGGCAGCGGGAATGCGCGGGCCCTTCCCGAGGTTTATGCACCTGAATAGGAAGGGCGATCCATGGACGCGAAGGACATCGAGTTCGGGCTGGACACGTTCGGAGACGTGACCCGCACTCCCGAGGGGGAGCTGCTCACCGCTGCGGAGACCATCCGCAACATCGTCGCCGAGGCCGAGCTCGCCGACGCCGTCGGCGTGGACTTCTTCGGCATCGGGGAGCATCATCGCCCGGAGTTCGCGGTGTCGTCGCCCGAGATGGTGCTGGCCTCGATCGCCGCTCGGACCTCCCGGATCCGCCTCGGCACCGCCGTCACCGTGCTCTCGTCGGACGACCCCGTCCGCGTCTACGAACGCTTCGCCACACTCGACGCGCTGTCGGACGGGCGTGCGGAAGTGGTCCTGGGCCGGGGATCGTTCGTGGAGTCCTTTCCGTTGTTCGGTTACGACCTGCGTGACTACGACACCCTGTTCGAGGAGAAGCTGGAGCTGTTCGTCGAGCTCCTCAAGGAGGAGCCGGTGACCTGGTCGGGGACGATGCGCGCCCCGCTGGAGAACGCCGACGTGCACCCCAAGACCGCGAACGGGCTGCGCACCTGGGTGGGCGTGGGCGGCAGTCCGGAGTCCGTGGTCCGGGTCGCGCGTCATGGCCTCGGTCTGATGCTGGCGATCATCGGTGGGCCGGCGGCGAGGTTCCGCCCGTTCGTCGACCTGTACCACCGCTCCGTGCGCAGCTTCGGCACGACCGAGCACCCCGTCTCCGTGCATTCGCCCGGCCACATCGCGGACACGGACGACGAGGCCTGGGACACCGCGTACCCCGGCTTCGAGGAGATGCGCAACACCATCGGGGCGGAACGCGGCTGGGGTCCGTACAGCAGGGCGCAGTTCCAGCAGGAGGTGGGTCCCGCGGGCGCGGTCTACAGCGGCTCTCCGGATCGCGTCGCGCGGAAGATCGCGGACACGATCACGACGCTGGGGATCGGTCGGTTCGACCTCAAGTACGCCACGGGGACGCTCTCGCACGAGGCGATGATGCGCAGCATCGAGCTCTACGGGACCGAGGTCATCCCTCGGGTCCGGCGTCTTCTCGCGGACGCCTGATCGGGCGCGGACGGCGCCCAGCGACCGGCGCCGCGCGCATCCTTAGGCTCCTCCCACGCCGTAGGCTGAGAGGATGAGCGCCGTCCGCTATGTCGCCATCGGAGACTCCTTCAGCGAGGGGGTGGGCGACGAGCTGCCGGACGGCCGAGTGCGCGGCTGGGCGGATCTCGTCGCGCAGGGATGGGCGGATCAGATCGGCGCACCGATCTCCTATGCGAACCTCGCGATCCGCGGAAAGCTCGCGTGGCCCGTCGTGGAGGAGCAGCTGGAGCCGGCGCTGGCGCTGGGACCCACGCATCTGTCGTTCAATGCCGGCGGCAACGACATGCTGCGTCCCCGGACGGACGTCGAGCACATTGCGGACGCGTTCACCCGCGTGCTGCGCCGATGCGACGAGACGGGGACGACGCTGATCGTCCTGTCCGGAGCCAATCCGTCGGGGCAGCTGCCGATGGGGGACCTGATCCAGCGCCGCGGGGACGAGCTCTCCGCCGCGGTCCTCCGGAGGATCCAGGATCGCCCGGACGTGATCCGCGCTCTGAACTGGCCGGATCGGGAGCTCAGCGCGTCGCAGTACTGGGCCGACGACCGCCTGCACATGAACTCGTACGGCCATCACCGCGTGGCCGCCCGCGTCCTGGAGGCTCTGGGAATCGAACCGCCGGAGTCCTGGTGGCGCCCCTCGGACGCTGCGGCGCGCGCGGCGATGACGTCCTGGCAGTACTATCGGGCGCACGTCGGCCCGTGGATCGGTCGCCGCCTCACCGGGCGATCCTCCGGCGACGGCCGCCCGCCCAAGCACCCTTCCTGGGTGGAGGTCACGCCGCACGGCCGCACGGATGCGGCGTGACCGCCCGGTTCGCCGGTCGACGACTCCCGCGCAGGATCACCCAGCTCGTCGTCGGACTGTTCCTCTACGGGATCGGCATCGCGTTCATCGTCCGCGCCGGCCTCGGCGCCGCACCGTGGGACGTGCTCAGCCAGGGGCTGTCGCATCACGTGCCGCTGACGTTCGGCGCCATCACGATCCTCGTCAGCATCGTCGTCCTCCTGCTGTGGATCCCGATCCGCCAGCGCCCGGGGATCGGCACCCTGCTCAACGCGCTCCTGGTGGGGCCCGCCGCGGACGTCGGGTTCCTGGTGATCCCCGTCGCGAAGGATCTGTGGGTGCAGATCCTCCTGTTCCTCGTCGGTCTGCTGGTGCTGGCGGCGGCCACCGGGCTCTACATCGGTGCGCATTTCGGTCCCGGGCCCCGAGACGGGCTGATGACCGGGCTGCACCGTCGCACGGGCTGGCCGATCTGGATCGTGCGCACCGGAATCGAGGTGGCCGTGGTCGCGATCGGCTGGGTCCTCGGCGGCACAGTGGGCGCCGGGACGGTGGCGTTCGCGCTGCTCGTCGGGCCGTTCTGCCAGCTCTTCCTCCGCATGTTCACAGTGCGGCTCGCCGGGGGAGTGCCCGGGACCGACGGCGCTCCCGGCGCACCGCGGCCCGCCTGACACTCTTCGCGCTGGTCGTCGCCGCGCTGATCGCGCGTCCCGGCGGACGACGCACCGGATGCGGTCCGTCGGAGCGAGGTCCCTCCGTGCGGGCGAGTGCCGCGTCCTCGCGCCAACCGTCCGGGGCGTGAACGCCGAGGATGTACAGTGGCGCGGAGCAGTTCGCCCAGCTCCCGTAGTGCTCCGGCCGGTCAGCCCGCGATCACGGCGGCGGTCACCCGGCGGCGGCGCAGCTGCCACTCCCGCAGCGTCAGCGCGATGATGAACAGGTCGAACACGGTCAGCGCGAGCATCCACCAGCTGAAGTGGACGGCGAGTTCGTAGCACTGATACGCGATGAAGAGCCCCAGGGCGACGATCATCCACGGGTAGGCCCAGAGCTTCTCCCGAAGCAGCGCCCAGACGAGGACCACCTTGATGATCCCGTGCAGGAGCAGGTACACCGCGGCGAACACGGTGGCCTTCGTGTCCAGCGCATCCGCCAGATGAACGAACCACTGCCACAGGGGCGAGTGCTCATGCCCGACGACCAGGTGAGCCGTGAGCCCGGTCCACCACGTGCGCACCCACACGGGATCGATGAACAGCAGGGCGATCCCGCCCACCAGCTCGAGGACCCCGTTGATCCCTTTGAGAATGATGCTGACCTCGAACACCCGGTCGAGCACGCGATGCTGCGGGGAGACCTTCATAGCGCGATGGTATCGACACCGGTGACGACCCCGTACGTGCCTGTCGGATAGGGTTCCGGGGTGCCCGACATCGAGATGACCGCTCTTCCGGCCGGCAGGGTGGAATTGCACGACCAGCGTCGACGCCGTCGATGGACGGTGGAACTGGCGTCCTTCGAGATCGGCACGTTCCCGGTGACCGAGGAACAGCTGGGAGAGATCCTCGGGATCGTCGCCCGGCATCCGCGACGGCCCGCGGTCGATGCGCCCTGGCTGCGCGCGATTCGGTTCTGCAACGCCGCGTCGGAGTGGGAAGGGATCGAGCCCGCGTATCGCTTCGATGGCGAGCTCGTCTCTTGGGATGTGTCGTCCGACGGGTTCCGCCTGCCGACCGAAGCCGAGTGGGAGTACGCCTGCCGTGCGGGTTCCGTCGGCCCGCACCACGGCCCGCTCGCCGACGTCGCCTGGACGGCCCTCGACGGAGTCCGGACCCCGCAGGACGTGGGTGGGAAGATGCCCAACGTGTTCGGCCTCTTCGACACGCTCGGAAACGTGTGGGAATGGTGCTGGGATCTCCTCGATCCGGCGCGATACGACGACTATCGCGTGTTCCGTGGGGGAGGGTTCGCCGACGAGGCCTGGAGCGTGCGGGCGTCCACGAGGCGGGGAGGGGCGCCGCGCATGCACCATGAGGACGTGGGGTTCCGCGTCGCCCGAGGCGGATTCGACGGCGAGGACGAAGCTCAGGGCTGGTCGGCACGTGCCGACCGGGAACGTGCCGAGACTTCTGGTGCGCTCCCGATGGGGTGGACCCCGCGCCGTTGACACCATGGTGTCGAAGCTGCGGTCAGCGGGGCGTCCGCTCCGGCATGCGTCCCATGATCAGGCGGCCCGGGGTCAGGACGCCCAGGCGTCGCCACCCGGATCGGACGTACAGGCGCACCGCGGGATCCGACGGCTCGTCGATCGTGCTCAGCAGGCACGGCCGATCGACGCCCTGGAGAAGAGCGTCGTGCAGCGCCTGGCCGAGGCCGTGCCGGCGTCGCTCGGGTGCGACGCCGAGCTCGACGAACTCGAAGTGCCCGCCGAGCCACGTCGCCGCGACATCCGGAGACAGGGCGCCTGCGGCGAGATCGGTCCAGTACTGACCTCGACAACCGATATATCCCCAGGCGAAGCCTGTGACCGCGGAGCCGTCCGTCGCGCTCACCAGGCGGAAACCGTCGCGGCGCGCATGCCGTCGGAGCGTTTCCTCGACCCAGACCGAGTAGTCCGGCGCGTCGCCGAAGACCGTGCGGTAGCAGTCCCATATGGATCGCGCGTGCCGCTCCGTCGGCGCCGCCGTCGTGACATGGATCCGCCGTCCGGGGGCGTCCGGCTCAGCATGCGCCATGTGCGTCCTTTCGAAGCAGGGGAGAAGCGCCCTTTCGGCGTCTTATGTCGTTCGGGGCTGCGCTCGGACATCCGTCGCATAGAGGCGAGCGTTCGGAAGCTGTAGACGCCGAGCTCACGGCGGGGCAGTGGCGCGCAGCGGCCGCGAACCGTTCGCGGCCGGGCCACAGACCATCCCGCGTCAGAGGAGCGGTCTCCTGACCCTTGGTGGCGTGAATGCGAACTCCCGAACGGCGAACCCGCTAGGGAAGCAGCTCATCGACGAGGACGCTCACGCGGGCGCGGATCTCGTCGCGGATGGAGCGGACGGCGTCGATGTTCTGCCCGGCGGGATCGTCAAGCTCCCAGTCCTCGTAGCGTTTGCCGGGGAAGACCGGGCAGGCGTCGCCGCAGCCCATCGTGATCACGACGTCGGCCTGTCTTACCGCGTCGACGGTGAGCAGCTTCGGCGCGTTCGCGGTGATGTCGATGCCTTCCTCTGCCATGGCTTGGATGGCGACCGGGTTGATCTGGTCTTTGGGCTCGGATCCGGCGGAGCGGACATCGACGCGTTCGCCGGCGAGGTGCTGCAGGTAGCCGGCGGCCATCTGAGAGCGGCCGGCGTTGTGGACGCAGACGAACAGGACGGTGGGCCTGGACATGGGGTTCCTTCGTTCCGGCAGGCGAGGGGAGTGGTCAGGGGGTGCTGTCGCGGGGAGGCGCGGCCATGGGGCTGATCTGGGTCATGAGCAGCAGGATCCGGCGGTGGTGTCGCTGGTGGAGCAGACCCCGGTCGCGGGAAGGGCGAGAGCGACTCGGGACGCGGCGGCCAGGTCGCCGTCGATCCAGGCGGTGACGGAGCGGACCTGCTCGTAGCCGGTAGCGAGCAGGAACGTGGGGGCGCGGCCGTAGGACTTCATCCCGACGATGAAAAACCCCGGCTCCGGGTGCGTGAGCTCTCGGAACCCGTGTGGCTCGACCGTGCCGCAGGAGTGGACGTTCGGGTCGATCAGCGGCGCCAGCTGGCGCGGGGCTTCGACGATGTCGTCCAGGTCGATCCGGACTTCGCGCAGCATGTGCAGGTCGGGACGGAACCCGGTCGCGTTCACCACCAGGTCCGCGTCCAGCATCGTGGGCTCCCCGTGGCGGGCGCCGATCAGGCGGATTCCGTCACCCTGGGATTCGACGCGGGAGATCTCGAACGAATCGACCACAGTCACGAGACCTGAGGCGATGAGGCGTTCGGTGCGGGTGCCGAGCTTCGCCCGGTCCGGCAGCTCGTCATCGGGAGACGAGGACACGCGGATCGCGGAGGGGTTGCGGATCGCCCAGGTCACCTCGGTGCCCGGCTCCTCGCGGGCGAGTTTCCCGAGCGCGATGAGCGTATTCGCCGCCGAATGCCGCGCCCCGACCACGACCGTGTGCCGGCCGGCGAACCGTGCTCGGTCCGCGCCGAGGACATCGGGGAGCGCATGCAGGACCCCGTCGGAGACCTCGTCGAAGCCAAGCGGGGCGAGCCCGGACGAGGCGAGCGGATTCGGGGACGTGTAGGTGCCGGACGCGTCGATCACCGCCCGGGCCGTCGCCTCGGTGATCTGTCCGTTCTGGTGCTGGATGCGCAGCAGGAACGGGGCCTGCGCGCGCCCCGCGGTGCGGGTGCGGTCCATGCCCTCCCGCGACACGGCGACCACCCGGGCGCCGAACTGGATCCGCGACCCGATCTCGGGAAGATCCGCGAGCGGGATCAGGTAGTCGTCGACGAGTTCCTGCCCCGTCGGGGCGCGCCCCTCCGCGGCCGGCATCACCCAACCCGTCGCTTCCAGCAGCCGGCGAGACGCGGGGTCGACGAGGTGCTTCCAGGGGGAGAACAGGCGGGTGTGGCCCCAGAGCTGGATCGAGTGTGCGATCCGGTCGCCGGCTTCGAGGATCGTGAAATCGATGCCCCGCTCGGCCAAGTTCGCCGCCGCGGCGAGCCCGATCGGGCCCGCGCCGATGATCACGACCGGCAGCGTCGCCAGCCGATCCGAGACCGCGACTCTCGGGGTCAGATCCAGCATCGTCACCATCAGAACCTCCACATATCGATGAACGTCGATGCAAGTATGACCGCATCTATCGACGACTGTCAATATCGATTAGTATCGATGCATGGTCACGATGCTCGAGGTCACCGATGTCACCGCAACGACCGCGTGCTGCGCGCCGCTCGTGAAGGAACCGCTCGGCCAAGAGGACGCTGAGCAGCTTGCCGCGCGACTGAAGGCGCTCGCGGATCCGGCCCGGCTGCGGTTGCTGTCGATCGTCGCATCGAGCGAGGGCCAGGAAGCGTGCGTGTGCGACCTGATCGACCCGGTCGGGCTGTCGCAGCCGACCGTGTCCCATCACCTCAAGGTCCTCATGACCGCGGGCTTCCTCACGCGGTCCCAGCGGGGGACCTGGGCGTATTACCGGCTGGTGTCGGACGCACTGGACGGTGTGACGCGCATGCTGGAGACCACCTGACATCAGCTCTCGCATGAAGTGCGAATGATTCGCTCGTCTCGCGAACGCGTCGCAAGTCGCTTCCAAGAGTCCCAGATCAACGGATAGATACCGGCGGGGCTCGACACGGCGCTAACCCACCCGACGGAGTCCTAGATCTCATCGTGCATGCTGCGTTTCAGGGCTGGAGTAGGGAAGTTGCAGCGGGTGTCGTATTCGCAGCCGGCGAGAACAAGCCATCTTCAAACTGACATAATGTGCATTATCGGAGCTTCGGCGATCGATGTGCGCCGGCTCGAAGGGGCCGTGATCTCAGGGAACGAAGCGCAAGACGTTCGTGTCCCGACGCACGAACCCCACCGCCTCGTAGAGACGCAGCGCAGCCGCACGTGACGGACGGGTGGTCAGGTCCAACGAGCGCAAACCGCGCGTGACGGCGATCTCCGTCATCGCCGTCAGCAACAGCCTTCCAATTCCCTGTCCACGAACTGACTCATCGGTCACCACATCCTCGACAAACCCGCGTAGTCCTGTCGGCAAGGGAAACGTGACCAGAGTCGCCATGCCCACGATCCGCTCACCCTGACGTACCACCACGAGCTCCGTCGCATCGTGCGTGATCATCGACTGGATTCGAGCGCGGTCAAACGTCGCGGATGAGGACAGTTGCCCGAGCAACCCGCTAATGGCGGATGCGTCCGCATCGGTGAGTTTGGTGAGGACGCCGGGGCGAAGGTCATCTGTCATGCACCGAGGCTAGCCGACAGCTTGACGGCGTTCCAGCCGCCCCAGCAACTTGCACCGATCCCTTTAGGGCCTCGATTGAACACCAGCATGTAGCACGAATCGGCGAGGGTTTCCACGGTGCTCCGCTCGTATCCCGCCTGGCGCGAACGTGCGCACTTTGCTCCTTGCCGGCGCGCCTTCGGCGTTCCTCCGCAGACACGTGACGTACACGGCCGTCAGGCAGGGTCGCGATTTACTCGCAGGCCGGGTCTTGACCTCGCGCGGTAAGACGGAACCGCTCGCGAATCCAATCGTTTGCCCCTGCAGGGTAAAGCGGTACTGCCACGTTGGTGTCCTCGAATGGCCGCCAAACAACGGGAACGACTGAGCCGTCCGACTCCGTAAGCGTCCCACCTTCGTCAGCCGGTGCCGGCTCCAATTTGCCGGTGTAAAGAGCGACGATTTCGTGCCCGAGCTCGCCGTTGTAGCGAAAGATGTTCTCGACTATGCCCAGGTGGGTGAGGTTGAGAATGCGGGCTCCAAGTTCCTCATCCACCTCGCGGATTATCGCTTCCTGGTGTGTCTCCCCCAGTTCGACACTGCCGCCGATCAGACGGTGATAGCCCAGCGGATTCTCACTGGTCGGGGCGTTTCTGCTCACAAGGTGGCGAGAGCCGTCATCATTCGGCGCGACGATCATGGCCTTCACTCGGATGTAGGAGCGATCAGCTGGCATAGCCTTATCATTCCGGGTTGGAAGCCCATCGGGTTTCGCAGTCAGTGAAGTTCACGACGCCCGTCAACGCCCCTCTGCCCCGCCCCTCCCCTCTCGTGGCGCGGCGGGGCACTACGGGACGACGCCGATCGCCAGGAGGTGTGCGCTCTGATCGCGGATGCCCGGGCAATCGCTGGCGGCACGGGCGATCGTCCGCGCGGCGATGCGAACCTCGTCCGGTAGGTCGCGCGCAACTTCCAGCATCAAACCTGCCGGCCCCTCCACGCCGTGCACCACGACGTCCGTGTAGCCAGCATCGATCAGTTCTTCCTCCAGCTCTTCCGCTGAGTGGAAGTGCCCGGCAGGGAACCGTGTGTCCGGGCTGGGGATGCCCTGGGTGATCAGCGCTGCCCAATCATCCGGGAGCTCCTCGGGGATGGATTCTGTCAAGGACAACGCCCCGAACGCGACATAACGCGAAAGGGCCGACGCGAACACCACACCTTCGGAACGCGTCACCCGTGCGGCCTCCTGGAGTGCCTGCCGACGATCCTCGCGCGCCGACAGGTGATAGCAGCGCACGCGCGTGGACGCCGGTGCCGCCGCCCACGTCCAACACCCGCCCTCCTGAGACGTGCTGCCGGATGAGTTCCTGGGTTCGCTCAAACTCCAGCGGCCCCTGCGCAGACCGGGTCGTCAATCGTGTGTCCTCATCGAAGAGGTCGTTGTAATAGTGCTGGATGCGAGCGTCGATGCTCTCCTGATCAGGTCCCCGCATCGATCGATCGTATCCCTCAGAAGAGAACCGCTCGTTGACGCGCCGCCTCTGCAGCCGGGTTCCCCGCCGCGGAGAGTCCGTCGTCCCGTCGACGGTCGGTCCGTGACATCAGCGGACGCTCTGCCGACGATGACAGACTGGTGTGCATGCCGTGCCGCCTGCGAATCCCTGGACTCGCCAACGCCCGAGATCTCGGGGGCCTTGCCCGCGCCGACGGGACGATCACCCCGACGGGCGTCTTCGTGCGCACCGAGGCGCTCGATCGTCTGGATGACGCGGGCTGGGCGGCGCTTCACGCGCACGGCGTGCGGACGGTGATCGATCTGCGGCGCCCTGATGAGCACACCGGGTATGTCCCGTCGAGGATGAACCACCTCCGTGTGGACCTCGACGGGGACGACGCCGCCTTCTGGAAGGCCTACGAAGAAGACGGGCGTTGGGGCACGCCGCTCTACTATCTCGACCACCTCCGGACGCTTCCGGACAGGCTCGCCTCTGTCCTGAGCACGATCGCGACCGCCGATGACGGCGCCGTGCTCTTCCACTGTGCGGCCGGCTGGGACCGGACCGGTCTCGTCGCCGCGGTGCTGCTTCGAGCCCTCGATGTCACGGCGGATGCGGCCGTCTCGGATTACCTCGGCTCCTTCGAAAACGCCGACGCCATGGCGGCCCTCCACGGGCGCCCGTTCCACGCGGATGAACGTCGCGAGGTCCTCCGCCGCTTCGGCCACACCGCGAGCTCCGCGTTCCGTGAGATGTACGAGAACCTGGACCTCGACGCGTGGTTCGCCCGCGGACATCTCGCGCCGGAATCGCGGACCGCCATCGAGACCTGGCGAGGCTCCGTCGCCGGGCGGTGACCGACACCCGCGAGAGACGTGCTCCCCCGCCTTCTGTCAGCGGGCCCGCTGGCGAGCGGCCTCGTAGAGCAGGAGCGACGCCGCGTTGGCGGCGTTGAGCGAGCTCGCCGAGCCGCGCATGGGAATCCGGACCGTCACGTCCGCTGCCTCGCGCCAGCCTCGGGCGAGCCCCGTCGTCTCGTTGCCGATCAGCACGAGGGTCGGCCCGGTCAGATCGTGGTCCCAGATGTCGACGTCGCCGTCTTCGTCGGTCGCGACGAGCGTCACCGGAGTGCCCGACGCCCGCGCTTGCGCGACCCACTCCATGACCGCCCCCTGAGCCGGCGCGCGCACCACCGGTGTCGCGAACAGGGAGCCCGTCGACGCGCGGACGGACTTCGGATCGTACGGGTCGGCGGCGTGGCCCGACACCACGAGGCCGTGACCGCCGAACGCATCCATGGACCGCAGGATGGCGCCGATGTTCCCCGGCTGCGTCGGACGGTCGAACACCATGCCGAGGAAGTCCTCCGGCACGGGGATCCGGCTCAGGGCGTCGTCCGGCATCGTCACGATGGCGACGAGCTCGCTCGCGCCGGCCTCCTTCCCGGAGAGCTCCGCGAGCAGCTCGCCGCTCATCCGGATCACCTCGCCCGCGTGATCCAGAGTCTCCGACGCCCATTCCGACAGGGGACGCTCTCCATCGCGGATGAGCGTCTCGATCGTCCAGCCGTGAGCGATGGCCTGGCTGATCGGCCGGACGCCCTGGACGACGAAGCGCCGCTCGCGCAGGCGCCGGTTGCGATTGTGCACCAGCGCCTCGATGAGCTGGAACCGTGCGTTGCGCACCGTGATCCGGAGATCGCCCATTCGTCGTCAGGCTCCCACGTAGGAGGCCAGGTGCTCCCCCGTCAGCGTCGACCGGGTCGCGACGATCTCGGCGGGCGTCCCTTCGAACACGACTCTGCCGCCGTCGTGACCGGCACCGGGGCCGAGATCGATGATCCAGTCGGCGTGCGCCATGACCGCCTGGTGGTGCTCGATCACGATCACGGACTTGCCCGCGTCCACGAGGCGGTCCAGCAGTCCGAGCATGTTCTCGACGTCCGCGAGGTGCAGACCCGTGGTCGGCTCGTCCAGGACATAGACGTCGGCGCCGTCCACCATCTGGATCGCGAGCTTGAGCCGCTGTCGCTCCCCGCCGGAGAGCGTCGAGAGCGGCTGCCCGAGCGTCACATAGCCGAGCCCCACATCGGCCAGGCGCTCCAGCATGGACGAGACGGCGGGGATCCGCGCCTCTCCCCCGCCGAAGAACTCCTTCGCCTCCGTCACCGGCATGTCCAGCACCTCGGTGATGTCCTTGCCTGCGAGCTTGTAGTCGAGCACAGCCGCCTGGAAGCGCTTTCCGCCGCAGTCCTCACACGGCGACTCGACCGTGTCCATGAAGCCGAGCTCCGTGACGATCACACCGGCCCCCTTGCACGTGGGGCACGCGCCTTCGGAGTTCGCGCTGAACAGCGCCGGCTTGACGCCGTTCGCCTTCGCGAACGCCTTGCGGATCGGCTCCAGCATGCCCGTGTACGTCGCAGGATTGCTCCGCCGGGATCCCCGGATCGCGCTCTGGTCGACCGACACGACGCCCTCCCGCGTGGCGACGGAGCCGTGGATGAGCGAGCTCTTGCCCGAGCCGGCCACGCCCGTCACGACCGTGAGGACCCCGAGAGGCACGTCGACGTCCACGTCCTGCAGGTTGTTCTCGTTCGCGCCGCGGATCTCCAGGACGCCCACAGGGGCACGGACCTCCGCCTTGAGCGCGGCACGATCGTCCAGATGGCGGCCGGTGAGGGTCCCGCTCCGACGCAGCCCGTCGACGGTGCCCTCGAAGCAGATCGTCCCTCCCGCACTGCCCGCGCCCGGGCCGAGATCGACGACGTGGTCCGCGATCGCGATCGTCTCCGGCTTGTGCTCGACGACGAGGACCGTGTTCCCCTTGTCGCGCAGCTGCTCAAGGAGACCGTTCATCCGCTGGATGTCGTGCGGATGAAGACCGATCGTCGGCTCGTCGAAGACGTAGGTGACGTCGGTGAGGGACGACCCGAGATGCCGCAGCAGCTTGATCCGCTGCGCCTCTCCCCCGGACAGGGTTCCCGACGGCCGATCCAGGCTGAGATATCCCAGACCGAGTGTGACGAAGGCGTCGAGGTTCGCGCTCAGAGCGGACAGAAGCGGTCCGGCCTCGGGCTTGTCGAGCCCGCGGACCCAGGCCGCGAGATCGGTGACCTGCATGCGGCACGCGTCGGCGATGCTGATGCCCTCGATCTTCGACGAGCGCGCGCCCTCCGTGAGCCGGGTCCCCTCGCACTCCGGGCACGTGGTGAACGTCGCGACCCGCTCGACGAAGGCCCGGATGTGCGGCTGGAGCGCGTCGAGGTCCTTCGAGAGCATGGACTTGGTGATCTTCGGGATCAGCCCCTCGTAGGTCATGTTGATCCCAGAGATCTTCACCTTGGTCACCTCGCCGTAGAGGAACAGGTGCCGCTGCTTCTCGGTGAACTCCGCGATCGGCTTGTCTGCGGGATAGAAGCCCGACTGGGAGAAGCCCTTCACCATCCAGCCGTCGGCGGTGTAGCCCGGCACCATGATCGCGCCCTCGTCGAGGGACTTCGACTCGTCGACGACCTGCGACAGGTCGATGTCGGAGACCGCTCCCCTGCCCTCGCAGCGCGGGCACATCCCGCCCAGGTAGATCGCATCCTTGACGATCTTCTTCTCCCCGCCCGGGCCGGTCATGACGCCACTGGCCCTCTGCGTCGGGATGTTGAAGGAGAACGCGGTCGGACCGCCGATGTGCGGCTCCCCCAGCTTCGAGAACAGGATCCGGAGCATGGCGTTCGCGTCCGTCACCGTGCCCACGGTGGAGCGCGGGTTCGCGCCGAGCCGTTCCTGATCCACGATGATCGCGGTCGTCAACCCCTCCAGTACGTCGACGTCCGGGCGCGGCACCGAGGGCATGAAGCCCTGGAGGAAGGCGCTGTAGGTCTCATCGATCATTCGCCGGGACTCGGCGGCGATCGTGTCGAAGACCAGCGAGCTCTTCCCCGATCCGGACACCCCGGTGAACACGGTGAGACGACGCTTGGGAAGGTCGACGTCGACGTCCTTCAGGTTGTTCTCCCGGGCGCCGCGCACCCGGATGGTGTCGTGCGAATCAGCGATGTGCTCGTCGCGCATCCTCGTCCTCTCCTCGGTGATGACGCCGGTCAGGCGGTCTGCTGCAGACGCACCATGTTGCCCGCAGGGTCGCGGAACGCGCAATCGCGGATTCCGTAGGGCTGATCGATGGGCTCCTGGACGACGTCGGCCCCCTTCGCCTCGATCTCGGCGAAGGCGGCGTCCACGTCGTCCGTCGCGAGGACGATGCCGCCCCAGCTCCCCTTCGCCATGAGCTCGAGGATGGTGCGCCGCTCGTCGTCGGTGATGCCGGGATCGACGGCCGGCGGATGCAGGACGATGGCGGTGTCCGGCTGGCCGATCGGGCCCACCGTCACCCAGCGCATCTCCTGATAGCCGACGTCCTTGCGGACCTCGAACCCGAGCACGTCGCGGTAGAAGGCCAGGGACTCCTCGGCATCGGTGTGCGGAAGGAAGCTGGCGTTGATCGTGATGTCCATGCCGCTGACGCTACCCATCCGCGCGCACGCTCGCTTCTCGATTCCTGATCGGTCGGGTCGCCTGCTTCTCCATCCACGACGGGATCCCCGCTCCCAGGCCCGGATCGCTCCGATAGGCGCGCGGCGACACCCCCACCAGCTCCGAGAACCGGGTGCTGAACGTCCCCAGCGACTGGAACCCGACCGCGAAGCACGCGTCGGTCACCGACACGTCGCCACGCCGCAGCAGTGCCATCGCCCGCTCGATACGTCGGGTCATCAGGTACGAATACGGCGGCTCGCCGTAGACCGCCTTGAACAGGCGGGTGAGGTGACCGGCGGACATGTGCGCACCGCGCGCCAAGGCCTCCACATCGAGCGGCTGGGCGTACTCCCGGTCGATCCTGTCGCGGACTCTGCGCAGGGCGACGAGGTCGCGCAGTCGGTCGCTGTCGGAGCTCGGCGGCATGGGGAAATCCTCGCATGCGCCGCGGACATCCACGGGAATCGGCGGGCGCCGTCGGCAGGTCCTCTCCCCCGCGACGGATCGCGGCGCTACGCTGAGCCTCATCCCTCACAGGATCTTCTCAGAAAGGGGTCCACCACATGTCCGACGCACTTTCGGATGCGAAGAGCCTCGTGCGTTCGCTCCGCGTGTTCCTGGCCGTCTCGGGCGTCATCGCCCTCCTGTCCGGCCTCGCGATTCTGATCTGGCCAGCCAAGTCTGCAGTTGTCGTTACCGGGATTTTCGGGGTGTTCCTCGTAATCGCCGGGTTGGTCTATATCGGCTTGGGTCTGTTCACAAGCGGCATGGGACGCGGATGGGCACGCGCCGGTCACGTCCTTCTCGGCGCTC
Source organism: Microbacterium resistens (assembly GCF_021172025.1). Taxonomy (NCBI): domain Bacteria; kingdom Bacillati; phylum Actinomycetota; class Actinomycetes; order Micrococcales; family Microbacteriaceae; genus Microbacterium; species Microbacterium resistens. The sequence goes on along the minus strand of NZ_CP082781.1, from coordinate 863,015 downwards.
TGTATGTCACGGCGGGCGTTGTTGCTTTCCTCAATCCGGAGGCGGGTACGCTCGGACTCGCCCTGGTGGTCGCCATCTTCATCGGTGTGAGCTGGATCTTCGACGGCATCGTGTCGCTGTCGCTCCTCGGCACCGACGGCACGAAGGTGTGGACGCTGCTCTATGCGCTCCTGAGCATCGCCGCCGGCGTCGTGGTCCTCTTCTCCCCGTTGTTCGCGGCGGTGGTGCTGTGGTGGGTCCTCGGGATCTCCCTCGTCGCGATCGGTCTGGTGCAGATCATCCGCGCGATCACGATCGGCAAGGACGCGAAGGACGTCTCGGCGGCCCTGCGCGACGAGTCGGTCTGATCGCGCCGGCGACGAGAGAGGGGCATCACCGCACGGTGATGCCCCTGTCTCTTGCGCCCGTCCTACTCGACGCCGAAGCTGCTGACGTCGCCGATGAGGCGGGTGTGGTCGTTCGGCACCGGCTCCACGGCCGCCGCGGCGATCTCGGCCGCGAACTCGGCCACGTTGTAGAGACGGCCCGCAGACTCGCGGCGCTGTGCGATCGCGCCGGGGTTGGCGCGCTCAAGGAGCGTCGCCGTGATCGTGCCCTCGATCATGTCGCCCGACACGACCACGAACTCGATGCCCTGGTCGGTCAGCCCGGGGATGAGGGCGCGCAGCGCATCCTCGCCCGCGCGCTTGGAGAGCGCGACGGGCTCGTACTCCGGCATCGTCGGCGTCGTGCGGATGAAGTGCGCCTGGTGGCTGGTGACGAAGACGACCCGGCCCCCGTCTGTCAGGAGCGGGCGCGCCGCCTCCAGCACGTTCACCTGGGCGTCGCGGTTCAGCCGCAGCGCGTAGTCCTCGCCGAGACCGGACTCCATGCCTCCGGAGGCATTGAGGACGAGGACGTCGATGCGCCCGTACTCCGCCTCGACGGCGCTCATCATGTCGGACACGGATCCCTGATCGGTGAGATCCGCGCCCACGACGAGCGCGCGGCGACCGAGCTCGCGGATCTCCGTGGCGAGCTTCTCCGCCCGCGGCGCCTTGTTCCGGTAGTTGATCACCACGTCGGCACCGGCCTGCGCGAGCAGGCGGATCGTGTCGGCTCCGATCCCGCGGGACGACCCCGTGACCAGGGCGACCTTTCCGGTCAGCGATTCGGCGGGAAGGGGCTGGGACACGATGACTCCTCGGACGGGCGCGCTCGGGCGCGCGGACGGACCCCTGAACTTTACCAACCGCCTCTCGCCCGGCGTCCGGGACGCCCCGGGCGGACGGGACCCGCGTGGTAGGTTGACGGAAAGGAGGGGCACGCGCGCATGGAAGCGATTCTGCAGGGATTCGAGGACTGGGCCTGGATCGGCTGGCTGGTCCTGATCGCGGTCTTCCTCGTGATCGAGATGCTCTCGCTCGACTTCACATTCCTCATGCTCGCCCTCGGCAGCGCGGTCGGCCTCGTCTCCGACCTCACGGGCCTGCCGCTGTGGGCGCAGGTGATCATCGCCGCCATCGCCGCGGCCGCATTCATCCTCCTGCTGCGACCACCTCTGCTGCGTCGCCTTCATCGCAACGAGGACCCGGCGAAGAGCAACGTCGACGCCCTCCTCGGGCTCAGCGGCGTCGTCCTCCTGGAGGTCTCGACGCTCACCGGACAGGTCAAGCTGAGCAACGGCGACACCTGGACGGCACGGCTCGCCTCCGACGCGCCCGTCACCACGCCTCTGGCGCCCGGCGCACCCGTGGTGGTCAGCCGCATCGAGGGCGCCACCGCCTACGTCCGTTCCGCCCACGACTAAGAAAGCAGGAGCAGGCCTTCATGGACGACGCATCCTTCATCCCGACCGCGATCGGGTGGATCCTCGCGATCGCCGTCATCATCTTCGTGCTGGTCACGGTCGCCCGCTCGATCCGGATCATCCCGCAGGCGACCGCCGGCATCGTCGAGCGACTCGGCCGGTACCACAAGACACTCACCCCCGGGCTCAATCTGCTCGTCCCGTTCATCGACCGACTCCGACCGCTGATCGACATGCGCGAGCAGGTCGTCTCGTTCCCCCCGCAGCCGGTGATCACCGAGGACAACCTGGTCGTGTCGATCGACACGGTCGTGTACTTCCAGGTCACGGACGCGCGGGCGGCGACGTACGAGATCGCCAACTATCTCGGGGCCGTCGAACAGCTCACCACGACCACGCTGCGAAACGTCGTCGGCGGTCTGAACCTCGAAGAGGCGCTCACCAGCCGCGACGAGATCAACGGACAGCTGCGCGTGGTCCTGGACGAGGCCACGGGCAAGTGGGGCATCCGCGTCTCGCGCGTGGAGCTCAAGGCGATCGACCCGCCCGTCTCCATCCAGGACTCGATGGAGAAGCAGATGCGCGCCGAGCGTGACCGTCGCGCCGCGATCCTGACCGCTGAGGGATCCAAGCAGTCGCAGATCCTCGAGGCGGAGGGGCGCAGGCAGGCGGAGATCCTCCGTGCCGAGGGCGACAAGCAGGCCGCGGTCCTGCGCGCCCAGGGTGAGGCCGAGGCGATCCAGAACGTCTTCAACGCCATCCACCAGGGCCAGCCGGACGACAAGCTGCTCGCCTACCAGTATCTGCAGATGCTGCCGAAGATCAGTGAGAGCCAGTCCAGCAAGCTCTGGATCATCCCCAGCGAGCTCACGGAGGCGCTCAAGGGGATCGGCAGCGCCTTCACGGCACGCAACGGACAGACTCCCCCGCCGTCGACGAACGCGTGACGCACCCGTACTTCGACGGGGCGCCCTGGCCGAGGGTCCTCGCCCATCGCGGTCTCACGATCGCGGAGGGCGAGGACCCTTCGCATGCCGTGTACGACAACTCCGCCCTGGCGATCGCCGCGGCCCATGCGTGCGGTGTCGCGTACATCGAGACCGACTGCCGCCGCACCGCGGACGGCGATGTCGTCCTCTTTCACGACGCAGATCTGTCCCGCCTGTTCGGCGATCCCCGTCCGGTGGCGTCCGTGCGGACCGCCGAGCTCGCGGCCCTGTTCGCCGAGCACGGCGGACTGCTGACCCTGCGGGAGGCGCTGGAGTCCTTCCCCACCCTGCGGTTCAACATCGACGTCAAGGACGCGACAGCGGCGGAGGCGGCGGGAGCCGCGGTCTCCCCGCACGCCCACCGGGTGCTCCTCACGAGCTTCTCCGATGCGACGAGACGACGGGCCGTGGCCGCCGCCGTCGACGCCGGTGCCGAGATCGCCCCTGCAGCCTCCCCCGGCCGCTCGGGCATCGCGCGCGCCCGGGCGCTCGCGGCCCTTCCGGGAGACCGCATCGCCGGTCGGGTCCTCGCGGGGATCGACGCGCTGCAGATTCCGGTCCGGTACGGAAGGGTCCCCGTGTTCTCCCCCACCCTCGTCCGCGCGGCACGCGCCGCCGGCGTCGAGGTACATGTGTGGACGATCAACGAGGCGGCGGACATGACGGCTCTGGTCGCCGCCGGCGCCGACGGCGTGGTCACCGATCGCGCCGACCTCGCGCTGCGCGTGCTCGCCCCGTCGTGACCCTGGCGCGGCGGCCGGAAACCGGCGCTGGGCATCGACTGTGAATGTCGCGCGCGTTCAGACCCCTCGCATCACGTGCACAGGTTGACCCGCTATACCTGAGTGCTGACGAGAGGACCACACAATGGCAGATCGCAGCCTTCGCGGCATCCGACTCGGCGCCCAGAGCCTACAGAGCGAAGAGGGCGTCGTCTTCATGGAACGCCGTCAGACCACGTACTCGTGCGACACCTGCGGACACGAGACGACCCTCATGTTCGCGGCCGACGCCGAGCCCCCCACCACCTGGGAGTGCCGCTCCTGCGGCGCAGAGGCGCGCCTCCAGGTCGACGGCAAGTCCGTCGAGGTCGAGGAGGGCGACGACAAGGCCGCCCGCACCCACTGGGACATGCTGCTCGAGCGCCGCACGCGCGCCGAGCTCGAGGAGCTCCTGGAGGAGCGCCTCGCCTACGTCCGGGCCCGCCGCGGCGCCGGCGACGACCCCACTCGCGAGAAGATCGGCGCCTGATCAGACGCCCCTGCCGCTGAGGCTCAGCCGACGCGGCGCCGCCGCGCCGACAGCCCGGCGACAACCACGCCGAGCAGCCCGCCCCAGAGCAGGAGCTGCTCCAGATACGGTCCCACGACGACGCCCCCGGTCGCCCCGGTGCGCAGCTCGACATCCTCGAGCAGCACACCGGGGCGATCGGCGTCCACGGTCGACACGGTGGATCCGTCCGGGCGGATGATCTGGCTGGTGCCGACCGTGGAGATGTTCACGACGGACCGGCCGGTCTCGATCGCTCGCATGCGTGCGATCGCCAGCTGCTGGAGGTTCTCGGCCGTCCCGCGGAAGTCCGCGTTGTTCGTCTGGAAGACGAAGACCTCGGCTCCACCGGAGATCCCTTCGCGGATGACCTCGTCGTAGATCACGTCGAAGCAGATCGCGAGACCGACCGTCCGCTCCCCCACCCGCACCAGCGGAGCATCGTCGCCGGGCGTGTACTCACGCTGCAGCAGCCCGATGAGATCCGGCACGATCGCGTTGTAGAAGGCGCGGTCGGGCACGTACTCGCCGAACGGGACAGGGTGCCGCTTCGCGTGCGTCTGCGTCTCCGACCGCGACGGTGTCCCCGTCATGTCCTTCGGCCAGAGGAACGACGTGTTGTAGAACCGCTCGCCCTTCCCCGTCGCCGCGTTGCCGAGAAGCGGGGCGTCGACTCCGCGGACGACCTGGTTCAACGCCGAGGCCAGGGCGGCACTCTCGAACGGATCGCCGTCGACGCCGCCTTCGGGCCAGACGAGCAGATCCATGTCCTCGCCGCGCAGCTCACGAGTGGCAGAGATCTGCGCGTCGATGACCGCGTACGGCTCGCGCTCGTCGAAGAACCCGGCGGGTCCGTTGCCCTGCACGGCCCCGATCCGCATGCTTCCCGCCGGCGTCGTCGGGAACAGCGGCACGGCGACGAGCAGGATCAGGAGCAGGAGCGACGATAGCGTCGGCAGGAGTCGGGGGCGCGGGGCGGCTCGCGGTCGATCGCGCACGATCTCGACGACGAGCGCGACGAATGCGACCACGACGAAGCCCAGCCCGCTGACTCCGACCCAGGACGCCAGGTGCGCCGCGTTCGTGTCGGTCATCGTGAGCCCGATGCGCGCCCACGGGAATCCTCCGTAGGGCCAGGTGCCCACGAACAGCTCGCGGCCGATCCACAGCGCTCCCACGGTCCCCGCGAGAGCGAGCGCGCGTACGGCGGGCCGGCCGACGGCCCGGGGGATCCAGCGGTACGCCAGGGTGACCGGGATGAGGCCGACGCCCGTCAACACGCCCTCCAGCACGCCGAGCGCGACCCACGGGATCGGGCCGAGGTACGTGCCGGTCCAGGAGACCAGCAGCACGAAGAAGACGATCCCGAAGACGGACCCGACGAGCAGGGCCGACCACGTCCGTCGCCCGATGAGCGCGACGAGCAGCATGGCCACGGCGACGAAGGAGAGCCCCCACACCGCCGGCTGAGGGAAGGCGAGGGTGAGCAGCCCGCCCGCGCACGCGGCGAGGACCACGGCGAGCCACAGCGGCACCGGCGGGGCCTCGGCGCGATCCGCGGGCGCGGAGTCGTCAGGCGCGGTGTCGTCGGGCGCGCTGCGGTCGCGCATCGGTCGAGAGCTCATTCGGTCGGCTCACATCGCGGAATAGGCGACGATTCCTCGCCGCACGCCGTCCAGCGCCGCTCGTGCCGTGCGGGCCAGCTCCGCGGACCCGGCGACGATCGACAGCTGGTCGAGCAGATCGATCGTCTGCTTGCACCAGCGCACGAAGTCCCCCGCGGCGAGGTCCGCCTCGTCGAGGACGCGGTCGAGGGCACCGCCGCGGGCCCACGCGTGCATGGCCGGCGCGAGAGCGGCCGACGGCGGCTCGGATCCGGGCAGACGGTGATCCTTCTCCAGATCGTCCAGCTCGGCCCAGAGGGTCAGGGTCGCGTCCCACGCCTCGCGGAACCGTCCGCGGGGGAGAGCGCGGGGGTCCACGGAGCCGTCGTCCCGGCGGGGCTCGTACACGAGCGCGCAGGCCATCGCCGCCAGTCCGGCGGCGTCGAGACCGTCCCAGAGTCCCTGCCGCAACGACTCCGCGACGAGCAGGTCGCGTTCGCCGTAGATGCGCTGCATCGAGCGGCCGGCGTCCGTGAGGACCAGGTCGTCGCCGTCGCCCGTCACGTACTCCATCGCCTGTAGGACGTCGATCACGCGATCGAACACGCGCGCCACCGTCCCCGTGCGGTTCTCGATCTGGCGACGCGTGCGGTCGGTCTCGCGCTTGAGCTTCCAGTAGCGCTCGGCCCAGCGGGCGTGCGTCTCGCGATCGGGGCACCGGTGGCACGCATGGCGCTGCATGGCTCGGCGCAGGGACTCGATCTTGCGCAGACGCTTGTCCCGCACCGTGCGAGGCGCACTCGCGTCCGACCGGTTCTTCTTCTCGAGGTCGCTGAGCTCCCGCCGGATGCTCGAGTACTCCGGGAAGTCTCCCCGTTCACAGGTCATGGCCTGCAGATAGCCGGCGAGGGACTCCTCGGCCTCGCGCACCGACCGCGCGAGGCCGACGACGGCCCGGTCCGCCTGGAACTGCGCGAACGAGGACTCGAGGACCTCGCGCGAGCGGGTGCGCCCGAAGCGATCCAGCAGGTTCACCGCCATGTTGTACGTCGGCCGGAAGCTGGAGTTCAGCGGATAGGTGCGGCGGGACGCGAGTGCGGCGACCGCCTGCGGATCCATCCCCTCGGTCCACTGGACGACCGCATGGCCTTCGACGTCGATGCCCCGGCGCCCCGCGCGGCCGGTCAGCTGGGTGTACTCCCCCGAGGTGATCGCGACGCGCGCTTCGCCGTTGAACTTCTCCATCCGCTCCAGGACGACCGTGCGCGCCGGCATGTTGATCCCCAGTGCCAGCGTCTCCGTGGCGAAGACCACCTTGAGCAGGCGCCTCTGGAACAGCTCCTCGACGACCTCCTTGAACGCCGGGAGCAGACCCGCGTGATGGGCGGCGATGCCGCGTTCGAGGTTGTCGAGCCACTCGAAGTAGCCCAGCACGCCGAGATCCTCGTCGCGGAGCGTCCGCATCCGCTCCTCGGCCGTCCGGCGGATCTCCTGCCGGTCCTCGGCGGTCGTGAGACGGATCCCGTACCGGCGGACCTGCTGCACCGCGGCGTCGCAGCCGGCGCGGCTGAAGATGAAGAAGATCGCCGGTAGCAGGTTCGCCCGGTCCAGGAGCTCGACGACCTGCGGACGGTCCAGACGCTCGATCCGGCGGACGTTCGAGGAACGGACGGGGCGGCGACCGCCCTTCTTCGGGCGAGGCGCGTAGGCGCCGGCGTGCCGTCGGCTGCCGTACTCCTGGGCTCGGCGGTTCTCGTCGTAGCGGGAGCCGGTGAACGAGCGGATCCGCATCAGCTCCTGGTTGACCTGGGCCGTCGCGACGCCCGCGCGGTCGTCGAACAGCGGGAGCAGGTCGTCGCGGACCAGCACGTGCTGTTCCAGCGGCACGGGGCGCGTCTCCGAGACGATGACCTCGGTGTCGCCCCGCACGGTGTCGAGCCAGTCGCCGAACTCCTCCGCGTTCGACACGGTGGCGCTCAGCGCGACGAGGCGGACCGCCGCCGGCAGATGGATGATGACCTCTTCCCAGACGGCCCCGCGGAATCGGTCGGCGAGGTAGTGCACCTCGTCCATGATCACGAACTGGAGGCCCCGCAGCGCCGAGGAGTCCGCGTAGATCATGTTCCGCAGCACCTCGGTGGTCATGACCACGATGCGGGCGGAGCCGTTGATGTTCACGTCCCCGGTGAGGAGCCCGACGTCGTCCGGGCCGTAGACGTCGACCAGCTCCCGGAACTTCTGGTTGGACAGGGCCTTCATGGGCGTCGTGTAGAACGCCTTCTCCCCCGGCCCCGCCATCGCGAGGTGGATCGCGAACTCCCCGACGATCGTCTTGCCGGCGCCGGTCGGCGCAGCCACCAGGACGCTGCGACCGCGCTCCAGCGCACGACACCCCTCGACCTGGAAGGGATCCAGCTCGAACCGCTGCCGCGCGGCGAACGCCGCCGTCTGGGGGTAGTCCCGCGACTCCCGGGCGGCGGAGTAGCGATCGGCGTGCGAGGTCATCCGGTGGTGTCCAGCGGGAGGCCCAGGTCATCCTGCCGCTTGCGCTTGCGCCGGTCGAAGAGCATGGACAGGAACGCCGCAGCGAAGAACAGGACGACCAGGATGCCGCCGAGCAGCAGCATGCTGATGACGTCGGCCGCCGGGGTCGCGAGCGCGGAGAACACGGTCGCGATCAGCACGGCGACGCGCCACCCCTTCAGGATCGCCTTGCCGGACATGACTCCCGCCACGTTCAGCGCGACGAGGAAGACGGGCAGGATGAACGAGATACCCACGACGAGCATCAGTTTGAAGACGAAGTCGTAGTACTCCTGCGCGGTGTAGAGGTTCTGCGCCCCGTCCGGGGTGAATCCGGCCATCAGCTCGATGATGTGCGGGACGATCATGACCCCCACATAGCAGCCCGCGAAGAACAGCGGGACGGCGGCGGCGACGAAGGAGATCGTGTAGCGGATCTCCTTCCGCGTCAGCCCCGGCATGATGAAGGCCCAGATCTGCCACAGCCAGACGGGAGCGGACAGGAAGATGCCGATCGAGAACGCGATCCGCATCCGCAGATCGAACGGCGCGGTCACCGAGGTGAAGGTGAAGCCGACGAGGTCGGCTCCTCGCTTCTCCGCCACCGCCCGGATCGGGCCGGTCACGAAGTTCATGATCGGGTCCGTCACCAGGAACGCGACGACCATGCCGAGCACCAGCGCCGCAGCGGCGATGATCAGCCTCTTGCGGAGTTCGACGAGGTGCGCGGCGAGCGACATGGTGCGATCGCGCCGAGGCTTGCCTCCGGCGGTCGCAGAATCGACCGCTGCCACGCGGATCAGCGGGGTCGTTCAGGGTCGGACGAGGTGCCCTGGCCCGTGCCGGTGGAGCCCTCGCCCTTGTCGTCCTTGTCGGCCTCGCGCTGCTCGGCGCGCGCGGCGTCCTCTTCCTTCATGGCGCTCATCTCGCCCTTGAAGACGCGTGCGGACTGGCCCATGCTCTTGGCGAGCGCCGGGAGCTTCGCCGCTCCGAACAGCAGGAGGATGACGGCGAGGAGGATGAGCAGGTGCCACCCATTCAGTCCAGCGAACATGTTCGTCTCCTCAAGTCGGGGATTTCCGGTCAGTCTACCGTGCGGAGGACGCGGAATCCTCGTTGTACAGAGCGAGTCCCGCCGCAGCCCAGTCGTGCGCGGCCGTTCGCGCCGCATGCGGGGCCAGCAGCTCCACCTGTCCCCCGTAGCGTGCCGCCAGCCTTTTCAGTGTCAACGGATCTCCCACGCGCAGGCGGGCGGTGACCACGCCGTCGTGCACCTCGGCCTCCGCGCGCTCGAGATAGTCGCTGAGAAGCGGAGCGATCCGCTCAGGAAGGCGGATCGTGGCCTCGCCGTCGCCGCCGACCGCGAAGAGCTCGGGGACGGGCTCCTCACCGTGCTCGATCGGGATGTCCGTCAGCCGGGGGTCGCTCACCCGGTCCAGATGGAACGTCCGCATCGCGCGCCGCAGGTGGCACCAGCCCTGGAGGTACCACTGGCCGTTGGTGATCAGGACCTTCACGGGATCGACGGTGCGCGTGATCGCCGGGGCGTCAGGGGCGCGATAGGTGAAGGACACCGCGACGCCGTCCTGCAGCGCGCGCGACACCAGGGAGCGCACCTCGTCGACGGGCCCGGGGGCGACGATGACGTCGGCGGGCAGTCCGGCGGCGCCGCGGGAGAGCTTGGCGATGAGCCCGGCGATCACCCCGGACTCCGCCACGGCCGGCACGGCGGCTGTGAGCTGCAGACCCGCGAGCAGCGCTGCCGCCTCCCGCGCGGTGAGGCGCGGAGCTCGACGCAGGCCGACGTCGTTCGTGAGCTCGATGATCCCCTGCTCGTCCAGGAGGTCCCAGTTGATGTCGAAGAGCTCCTGGGGCTGCTGCCAGTAGCCCTCGTCCCCCGGCAGGCCGATGAGGGTGAGCTTCTCGACCATCGAGCGCATCTGGGGGACGGTGACGTCGAAGTCCGACGCCGCCTCCTCCAGCGAGACCTCGCCGCGCTCGAGCAGATACGGGACGAGCGTGAGATAGGCGCGGACGCGGTCGGAGGTGAGCAGCGGTCGCCGTGCGTTCACGAGGACGTCCCCTTTCCGCCGGTCGTGGACTCGTGGGCGGCCACGACGGCGCGCAGCCGCGAGATGACGGCGTCCCGGAGGTCGGCGGGCTCGACCACGCGCACCTCCGGACCGTACGAGGCCAGCTCGTCCGCCAGGATATTGAGGTCGACGTACGGCAGGCGGATCCCCTGCGCCGCCGGGGTGGCGCGGCGTCCGAGCCGCAGCGCGGCCTCGGTCCCTGGAGTGATCTCCAGCAACGCGGAGTGGGCGGCGGCGACGGCCTCCAGGCTTGCGAGCGCGCGGTCCCCGGCGTCCTGACGCAGCGCCGCCGGGAACGACTCGGCGGTCACGGTCACGTCGCCGACGATGCGCGACAGCAGGAACATCCGCTCGCCGTCCGCATCGCGATCGATCCCGAACACGTGCCATCGCGCCTCGTACTCCAGGAGAGCCAGCGGATTCACCCGTCGGCGCCGGGGAGCCTCCTCCCCCGGCTTGAGATAGTCGAAGACCACGGCGACGCTGCGCTCGATCGCCTCCTGGAGCGGGGCGAACGCGGATTCGCGGGCCGTGATGCGGGGAGCGAACCCGATGATGGGCTCGTCCACGTCGATGCCCAGGGCCCGGATCTTCCGGACACCGGCCTGCGCTTCGCCGGACAGGGAACCCTCGCTCCAGACACCTCCGGCGAGGCGGAGCACCGCCAGCTCGGCCGGGGTGAACTCGATGTCGACAGGAAGATCGTATTCCGCCTTGGGAATGCGATAGCGGGCCTCGCGCAGATCGTTCGGGTCGGCGTGGTCGCCGAGCGTCTCGATCGGGATGCCGAGGGCGCGCAGATCGTCCTTGTCGCGTTCGAACATCTTCTCGAGCGCATCCGCACGGGCCCCGGCCTCCTGCCGCTGCCGGTACCCGGAGACGTTCTCGAGGATCTGCTGCTTCGTGAGACCGACCTCGGTCGCCATGAGCGCCACGACGAGGTTGGTGAGGCGCTCTTCAGGAGGGATGCGTCCGGCCACTACTGTCCCGTACCGGTGTCGGGATCCACACCGAGGATGTCGACCACGAACACGAGCGTCGAGTCGGCGGGGATCGCGCCCTGCGCCTGGCTGCCGTAGCCCTTCTCCGGCGGGATGACGAGGAGGACCTGGGATCCGACGGTCTGACCCTTCAGTCCCTCGGCGAAGCCGGGGATCACCTGCGCGAGGTCGAACTTCGTCGGGTTGCTTCCCCACGTGCTGTCGAAGACGGTGCGCTCGGCCCAGGTCACGCCGGTGTAGTGCACGCGGATCGGCGTGTCGCCGGTCACCTTCTCGCCATCGCCCTTGATGAGCGTCTGAGCCACGAGCTCGGTGGGCGCCTTCGCGTCGGGGACGATGATCCCCGGTCGTCCGTCGGGCGCACGGACGACGGTGGGCAGTCCGAGTGCGTCGTTGTACTGGAGCGCGCCTTCGGCGTGCGGGAGGTAGACCTTGAGGACGTCGATGACGGCGAAGACGGTCTCGTCCTTGTCGACGCCGAGCCCCTGGGCGGTCTGGGCGCCGAGGTCGTCGGCGGGGATCCCGGCGAGGAGCCGCGAACCCTCGGTGGCGCAGGTGAGGGCCTTCGCGATGCCCGGCACCTGGCTGTCCCACGAGTTGACGTTCGAGAGACGAGTGGTGTCGCCGTTGAACTCCGTCGCGACGAGACGCTCCCCCGTCGTGCCGCTGTAGAGCGCCACATCGATGGACAGCAGCTGGTCGCCGGCACTCACGGCCTGGCCCTTCCCAACGATCGCCTTGTCGACGGTGAGGGACGACTCCTTCATGGGAGTGCGCAGGTCGACCTCCGGCTCGGTGCCGAGGTCGCCCGTGACCGTCGCCACCCGGGCGAGGTCGCCCGACGACGGAGCAACGCAGGCCGCCCCGTCGAAGGCGGGGGCGCTCGTGCATCCGGCCAGCGCGACGGAGGCGAGGCCGAGGGTGATCAGGGCAGCGGCAGTCTTACGCACGCGCTCCAGTCTATGCGGACGCGCCCGGCTCGCTCCGCCCCTCCGCCGCGAGCCGCGCGCCGCCGGCGGCACGCTGGGCCTCGCGCACCCTCTTTCGGAGGTTCTTGTCCGTGATCTCGCGGTCGCCGACGGCGCCCGGTGTCCACAGCTCGACATCCTCGTCGCCGTAGCTGGCCTTCTTCGCCGCCCGACGCTTGACATCCGGGGGAACGGCGCCGGGTGCGAGCCTGCGGGCCGTGATGAGGAAGCCCGTGTGCGCGACCATGCGGTGATCCGGCCGCACGGCGAGCCCCTCGACGTGCCAGCCGCGGACCATGGTCTCGCTGGACTCCGGATCCGTGAACAGCCCCGTGCCGCGGATGTACTCCGCGACCCGGGAGAGCTGTGTGGCCGTCGCGATGTAGCAGAGCACGACCCCGCCGGGGGCGAGCGCTTCGGCCACGGCGTCGATGCACTCCCACGGGGCGAGCATGTCCAGCACGACGCGGTCCACCGTGCCGGGGGCCACGGCCTCGGGCAGTGATTCGACGAGGTCGCCGACGATCACGTCCCAGGTCGGCGGCAGCTCTCCGAGGAACGTCTCGACGTTCGCCCGGGCGACCTCGGCGAAGTCCTCGCGGCGCTCGAAGGACAGCAGGCGCCCCTCGTCGCCGATCGCCCGCAGGAGGGACAGGGACAGCGCTCCGGAGCCGACCCCGGCCTCCACGACGGTGGCGCCGGGGAAGACATCGGCCTGGACGACGATCTGGCCGGCGTCCTTCGGATAGACGATCGCCGCGCCGCGCGGCATCGACATCACGAAATCGCGCAGCAGCGGTCGCAGCACCAGGTACTCGTGTCCGGAGCTGTTCGCGACGACGGATCCGTCGGGAAGACCGATCAGGTCCCGGTGGCGCAGCACCCCGTGATGCGTGTGCAGCTCGCCCTCGGCGCGGAGCGTGATGGTGTGCATGCGTCCTTTCGGCCCGGTGAGCTGGACGCGATCCCCCTCACGGAAGGGACCGCGGGGGCGCGTCGCCGTCACGCGTCCGCCCCGATCTCCGGTGCGCGCACGGCGCGGTGATCCGCGAACGCCGTGACGATGTCCGCCACGCCGCGTCCGTCCAGCGTCGGCCAGAGCTCGTGCGCGCCGATGCCGTCGAGCGGGACGATGTGCGGCACGCCCACCGCCACCGTGCCTGCGGCCACGGCGGAGCGCAGTCCCGTGGCCGAGTCCTCGAGCGCGACCGCCTCGGAGGCGTCGATGCCGAGCTCCCTGGCCGCCTGCAGGTACGGGTCGGGGTACGGCTTGGGGCGCTCGACGTCGTCGCCGGCGACGATCAGGTCGAAGGCCGGGAAGTCGATGAGAGAGACGATGTCCTCCGCCATCCGTCGCATGGACATCGTCACGAGCGCCGTCCGGATGCCTGAATCCCGCAGTTCGCGAAGGAGCTCGCGGGCGCCGGGTCGGAAGGGGACGCCGTCGACCACGAGCTGTCGGCGGACGCTGTCTGTGAGGTGGTCGATGATCTCGGTGACCCCCATCCGCACGCCGGCGGCCTGAAGGATCCGCGCGCTGTCCTCCAGCCCGTTGCCGACGAGCTGGAGCGCCTGCTCATGGGTCCAGGACCCGCCGTAGGACTCGACGAGCGGGGTCTCGGCGGCCATCCAATAGGGCTCGGTGTCGACGAGGGTCCCGTCCATGTCCCAGAGGACGGCGCGAGGAAGGTGGGTCACTGTTCCATCGTAGCCGCGGCACCGCGCGCCGCCCGCCGCCCCGGTCCGCCGCCGGGCGACTAGCCTGGGGGGATCCAGCGGCGCGACGGGCGTCGCGGAGAGGAGCGAGGTGCAGGCTCTCGGACCCCGGATCGTGATCACCGCGTTCGACGGCTGGAACGACGCCGGCGAAGCCGCGAGCTCCGCAGTCGAACTGCTGCGGAGCAGCGGCGAGTACGAGCGTGCGCACTCGGTGGATCCGGAGCTCTATTTCGACTACCAGTACACGCGGCCGGCCGTGGGGCTCGATGCCGACGGCCGGAGGCGGCTGCGCTGGCCGGAGGCGACGCTGTGGCGCCCGGTCGGCGACGACGACACCGACCGGACACGGTTCTGGCTCCTCACCGGCGCGGAGCCCGCGCGCGCCTGGCAGGCGTTCAGCGCCGAGTTCGTCGACGCCGCTCTGGCGGACGACGTGACGGGTTTCGTCACCCTGGGCGCGATGCTCTCCGACGTGCCGCACACCCGACCGATCTCGATCTTCGCGTCGAGCGAGAACGAGGAGATCCGCGAGGGGCTGGGGCTGGAACGCTCCAGTTACGAGGGCCCGGTGGGGATCCTGAGCGTGCTCGAGCATGCCGCGGAGTCCGCGGGGATCCCGACCGCCAGCCTCTGGGCGAGCGTGCCCCACTATGTCGCCTCGGCCACGCCGTCGCCCAAGGCCACGCTCGCCCTCCTCGACCGGCTGCACGAGCTGTCCGGGGTGGACGTGCCGCGGGGGCATCTGCGCACCGAGGCCGCCGCCTGGGAGGCGTCCATCGACGCCGCCGCGGCCGAGGACGAGGACATGACGGACTACATCCATCAGCTCGAGCGCACGCGGGACACGTGGGACTCGCCCGACGCCTCCGGCGACGCGATCGCACAGGCCTTCGAGCGCTACCTGCGCCGCAACAACGGCGACGGCCCGGGCGAGCACAAGCGCTGAGCCCGGGGGCCGGAACCCGTCAGGGGTGGATCACGCCCATCCCGAGCAGCACCAGCAGCACGACGCCGAGCAGCACGCGGTAGATCACGAACGGCAGGAAGCTGCGCTTCGAGATCCAGTTCATGAAGAACGCGATGACGCCGAGCCCGACGACGAAGGCCACGCCCGTCGCGGCGAGGGTCTCCCCCGCCGAGAACACGCTCGGCTCGCCGATGCTCTTGAACACCTGGTAGAACCCCGACCCCATCACCGCCGGGATGGCGAGCAGGAAGGCGTACCGCGCCGCCGCCGCGCGCTCGTAGCCCAGGAAGAGCCCGGCCGTGATCGTCCCGCCAGAACGGGACACCCCGGGGATCAGCGCCAGCGACTGCGCGAGGCCGTAGACGACGCCGTGCGGCACGGTGATCTCGTCGAGTGAGCGCCTCTTGGCACCCACGGCGTCGGCGACGCCGAGAAGCAGGCCGAACACGATCAGCATGATCGCGACGATCCACATCGACCGCAGGACGGTCTCGATCTGGTCCTGGAACAGGAGCCCGAGGACGACGATCGGGATGCTGCCGATGATGATCAGCCAGCCTAGGCGCGCGTCCTTGTCGTCGCGCGGGATCCTGCCGACCAGCGCCAGCGCCCAGTGCTTGATGATCCGGACGATGTCCCGCCAGAAGAACACGATCACGGCCGTCTCGGTGCCGATCTGAGTGATGGCGGTGAATGCGGCGCCGGGATCCTGCGCCGAGGGAAGGAAGATACCCACGATGCGCAGGTGGGCGCTGGAGGAGATCGGCAGGAACTCGGTCAGTCCCTGCACGAGGCCGAGGAACAGGGCTTCGAGCAGATGCATGCGTCGTGCTTTCGGGTCAGGCGGAGGGCGTCGTGCCGCGACGCTGAGGCGTCAGTACGTCCGGAAGAGGTCGGTCAGCACCTGCTGCCCGAAGACGAGAGAGTCTACGGGAACCCTCTCATCCACCCCGTGGAACATGCCTGTGAAGTCGAGATCGGCGGGCAGGCGCAGCGGCGCAAACCCGTAGCCCGTGATGCCGAGGGTGGCGAGGGCCTTGTTGTCCGTCCCGGCGCCGAGCAGGTACGGGATCACCGGAACACCGGGATCGTGCCGCCCGAGCGCCCCGACCATCGCATCGACGAGCGCGCCCTGGAACGGGGTCTCCATGCCGATGTCGCGCACCACCATCTCGATCTCGACGTCGTCGCCCACGATCTCCTGGAGCTGGGCCAGCACCGCGTCCTCGGTGCCGGGGAGCACGCGCACGTCGACCAGCGCCTCGGCCCGCTCGGGGATGACGTTGTGCTTGTACCCGGCCGCGAGGACCGTCGGGTTCGTCGTCGTTCGGAAGGTCGAGCGGAGGAACGCCTCGGCCGGCCCGGCCGTCGCCGCCAGCGCGTCCGGGTCGTCCGCGGGCAGGCCCGTCAGATCGGACAGCCGTCCGAGCAGTTCCCTGGTCGTCGGCGTCAGCCGCACCGGCCACTGCGTGCGCCCGAGTGCGGCGACCGCCTCGGCCAGCCGTGTCACGGCGTTGTCCGGGTGCAGGCGGCTGCCGTGCCCCGCGCGCCCGCGGGCCACCAGGCGGATCCACATCAGGGCCTTCTCCCCCACCTGAAGCAAGTAGGCACGACGTCCGGCCACGTCGATGGAGTAGCCGCCGACCTCGCTGATCGCCTCGCCGGCGCCGGCGAACCACTCCGGGCGCTCCCGAACCACGAGGGCCGAGCCCTCCACCCCGCCGTTCTCCTCGTCGGCGAAGAAAGCGAGGACGAGGTCGCGCTCGGGCTGTTCGCCGGCACGGAGGAGATCCGCCACCGAGGTGAGGATCATCG
Source organism: Microbacterium resistens (assembly GCF_021172025.1). NCBI lineage: Bacteria > Bacillati > Actinomycetota > Actinomycetes > Micrococcales > Microbacteriaceae > Microbacterium > Microbacterium resistens. Next base: position 846,278 of record NZ_CP082781.1, on the reverse strand, counting down.
CGTCCATGTTCTTCATGTCCACGGCGCCTCGGCCCCACAGCATCCCGTCCCGGACGACGCCGCCGAACGGATCCACGCTCCAGTCGTCCGCCATCGCCGGGACGACGTCGAGGTGCCCGTGCACGACGAGCGCAGGCTTGTCCGGGTCGCGTCCCGGCACGCGCGCCATGACATTGGTGCGCCGCGTGATCGGCTCGTAGTACTCGGTGCGCAGCCCCAGGCTCTCCAGGTAGGCGCCGACGTACTCGGCTGCCTCGCGCTCCCCCCGCGCGTCCCCGCCTCCGAAGTTCGACGTGTCGAACCGGATCAGATCGGCGGCGAGCCGGGCGACTTCGGGCAGATCGACCTCGGGCGCAGACATGGGTCCAGCGTATCGAACACGGGAAGAGGCCCGATCGACGCGCCCGGCGGACGCCCGGGTTCGAGCGCACCCCGGGATCGTGCTAATCTCATTCTTCGGTTGGAAACAGCCGAAAACACCAGCGCGGGTGGCGGAATAGGTAGACGCGCTAGCTTGAGGTGCTAGTGCCCGCATAGGGCGTGGGGGTTCAAGTCCCCCCTCGCGCACAGTGAGAAGGCCGGGTCGCTCCAGACGGAGCGGCCCGGCCTTCTCGGTTCCCGGTCGCATCACGGTCACCCGCGAGGCTCACCGAGGCGCCAATAGCCCGAGAAGGTGATCCGGTCCTTCGGCACCCCGTGCTCGACGAGCTGGCGGCGGATCTCCTGCACGCCGCCCCGCTCGCCGCACACCCACGCGTAGTCGACGGGATCCGGGAGCACGGCCGTGCGGAGCGCGCGCGCGAGCGGCGCGCCGGGACGCTCATCCCCCCGCGGCACCCAGACGACGTCGCCCGGGAGGTCCTGGCGCTCCCTCTCGTCCGCGATCTCGATGAACACGGCCGTCCTCACGGAGCCTGTCGTCTCGAGGATCCGGGCGATCGCCGGAAGGGACGACTCATCGCCGACGAGGAGCCGCGTGCGGGCGTCCGGCGCCGGTGCATACAGTGCGGCGGCCTCGCGGATCCCGAGCACGGAACCGGGGTGCGCCCGGCGCGCGAAGCGGGTGCCCGGCCCCTCGTCGCCGTGGACGACCATGTCGATGTCGATCTCCGCCGCGGAGGGCCGGTGCGCGCGCAGCGTGTACCAACGGAGATCGGGGCGGTGCTCCTCGGGGATCGCCGCGACGGCGGCCCGGATGTTGTCCCCGCCGTCCTCCGCGGGGAGAACCAGCGGGGCCTCGTCGTCCCGCGGCATCAGGAGCCCGAGGTACTCATCGGGCCCGAGCGGTGCGTACCCGGCGACCTCCGGCGCCGTGACCGTGATCCGTCGCATGTGCGGGGTGACCTCCCGGACGGCCACGACCGTCGCGGCGAACACGCGCGCATCCTGCCGCCGGCTCCGCTGCGGAGGCCGCGGACGAGGTCCCGACCGGTCCGGTGTCTTCGCACGCTCAGGCACGGCGAGCCCCCTCTCTCCAGAGCAGCCAGAGGAAGAACCCGCCGCCGAGGGTGATCGTGACGGCGCCCACCGGGATCGGGGCCGGGAACGCGTACATCGCGAGCAGGTCGCTCGCGAGCAGGAGGAAGGCGCCGACCAGCCCGGCGGCGAGGAATCCGGTCGCCCCGGAGAGCCGACGGGCGATGTGCGGGGCGACGAGGGCCACGAAGGAGATCGGCCCGGCGGTCGCCACCGCCACCGCGACGAGGAGCGTCGCCGCGAGCAGCAGAAGCCACCGGAGGCGGACGATGCGCACGCCCAGCGACGTCGCCATGCCGTCGCCGAGTTCCATCATCCGCACTTGCGGCGCGGCCCAGGTCAACAGCGGCGTGATGAGGGCCAGCGCGATGCCGGCCGGGATCAGGTCGTCCCACCCTCGACCCTGCAGAGAGCCCACGAGCCAGGTCTGCGCCGTGGTGGCGCTCGCGACGAAGACCTGCGTCAGGACGTAGTCGACCACCGCCATCGCGATCGCCGAGAGGGCGACGCCGGTGAGGATCAGCTGGACGCCGTGCAGGCCCGTCCGCACCGTGAGCAGCACGATCACGCCAGCGACTGCGAGAGCCCCCGCCACGGCGCCCAGCGCGGCCTGGTCCATCGATCCGCCCCAGATCAGGAACACGGCCACGGCGCCGACGGACGCGCCGCTGCTGATGCCGACGACGTCCGGGCTTGCGAGGGGATTGCGGGTCAGCGCTTGGAACACCGCACCGGCCACCGCGAGGCTCGCCCCGACGACGATCGCGACGAGGGCCCGAGGAAGGCGGCGCCCGAGCACGAAGAACCCGTCGAGCCGCTCCGGAGGATCACCGGCGAGGGTCCGCAGCAGGGCATGCGGGCTGACCACGTACTCCCCCACCATCAGCGCCACCGCGCACAGCACCACGAGCGCTCCGGCCGTGGCGGCGACCATGAGGACGCTCCGGGGTCGATAGCGGAACGACCACCGATGCGCGGCGACCACACGTTCATCCGTGGAGAGACCGGTCACGACAGCCTCGTCCCGCGCCGCCTCGCCACGAAGGCGATGAGCAGGGGGCCTCCGACGAACGCCGTGACGATGCCGACCTGCACCTCGCCGCCGCCTCCGATGATCCGGCCCAGCGTGTCCGAGAGAAGCAGCATCGCCGGGGCGGCGAGCACGGAGGCGGGCAGCACGATCCGGAGGTCCGGCCCGACCGCGCGCCGCACCAGGTGCGGCACGACCAGTCCGACGAACGCAATCGGCCCGGCGATGGCGGTGGCGGTTCCGCACAGCAGTGCGACGGCGGCGAGGGCCAGAGCGCGCACGACGCCAGGACGGACGCCCAAGGAGATCGCGCTGTCGTCCCCGAGCGACATCGCGTTGAGCGCGGGCGCCAGCGCCAGCGCGAGGAGGGCACCGACCACGACGAGCGCGACCAGCGGCAACGCCTCGTCGACCGGACGCGCCGTCAGAGAGCCGACCCGCCAGAACCGGAACGCATCCAGCAGGGTCTCGTCCGACAGCACGAGCGCCTGGGTGGCGCCTCCGAGGATCGCGGAGAACGCCACGCCCGCCAGGATCAGGCGCACCGGCGACGCCTCGGCGAACCGGGAACCGGCGAACCAGAAGATCACCGCCGAGGCTGCGGCGGCGCCGGCCAGGGCGAGCCACACCGTCCCGCCCACCCCGAGGGCGCCGAACACGCTGAGCCCGGCGACCACGCCGAACGAGGCGCCGGCGTTGACCCCGAGCATCCCGGGATCGGCGATCGGATTGCGGGTGATCGCCTGCATCAGGACCCCCGCGACCCCGAGCGCGACGCCGCAGATCAGCGCGTTCACCGTCCGGGCGACCCGCAGCTCGCCCACGATGTGGAGCACGTTCTCGTGACCGGCGCCGACGAGGGCCAGCGCGACCTCGTGGAGCGGAATGAAACGTGCCCCGACCGCCAGGCTCAGCACCACGGAGAGGGCCAGGATCAGTGAGGCGCCGAGCATGACGGACGCTGTGCGCGACGGCCGCACGGCGAAGGGCGTCCGTGCGGGCTCGACGATCGCGGTCCCGATGTTCATGTTTGGTGAGCCTAACCAATGTTGCTAGCGTTCGTGGATGTGAACAGACCCGAACGCCCCCGGACCCTCCTCTTCGCCGTCGCCTCCCTCGCCGGCATCGCGCTGCTCGTCACCGGCTGCGGCGCCGCCGAACCGGAGGAGTCCACGAACCCGACCGCCGGATACGTGGTCGAGCACGCCATGGGCGAGACCGAGTTCGAGACGGTGCCGGAGCGCATCGTCGTTCTGGACTCGCCGCAGATGGACGCCCTGGTCGCCCTCGGGATCACCCCGGTGGGCGCTCCGGAGATCGGCGCAGGGCGCGGGTTCCCCGCCTATCTCGCCGACGAGCTCGCCGACACCGAGCCGATCGGCTTCATCGCGGAACCGGACGTCGACGCCATCGCGAACCTCGCGCCCGATCTGATCCTGGGGTCGAAGGTCCGCCACGAGGCGCTGTACGACGAGCTCTCCGCCATCGCGCCGACCGTGTTCTCCGAGGACACCGGCACGAACTGGACCGAACAGGCCGAGCTGACGGCACGCGCCGTCGACCAGTCCGACAGGATGGACGAGCTCATCTCCGGCGTCGAGAAGAGGGCGGCCGACGTGGGAAAGACGGTCGGCGCCCAGGGCACGACCGCCTCGATCGTCCGCTTCCGCTCGGACAATTTCCGCCTGTACGGCCCCGGCACGTTCTCCGGCTCGCTGCTGACGGAGATGGGTTTCGACCTCGGAGCCGACCGCGACTGGAACGAGTACTCGATGATGGAGCTCAGCCCCGAGCTCTACGAGCAGATCGACGGCGAAGCGGTCTTCTACATGAGCCCGGGCGGCGACCCGGCGGCGACCACGCAGGCCCGGATCACCGGCCTGTGGGGAGCTCTGCCCGGCGTGTCCGGCGGCAGCGCGTTCGAGGTCGAGGACGACACCTGGATGGTGGGCATCGGCGTCATCGGCGCGAACCTCGTCATCGACCAGGTCGAGGACCTGCTCGGCTGAGCGCCCGCCCGGTGCGGGGTGCGGCCGATCGGACGGCCCGCCTCGCACCGCCTCCCTGGGAGAAGACATGACCACGCACACTCCGGCGATCGAGGCCAGGGACCTGGTGATCGGCTACGACGGGCAGGTGGTCGTCCACGGTGTGGATCTGGCCCTGCCGCGCGGCTCGTTCACGGTCATCCTCGGCCCGAACGCCTCGGGCAAGTCCACCGTGCTGCGCGCGCTCGCGCGGGTCCTGCGCCCGAAGACGGGTCAGGTGCTGCTCGACGGCCGCGCCCTGGCGGAGTACGGCTCGAAGGAGCTGGCGCGCCGGATGGGGCTGCTGCCGCAGGACGCCGTCGCGCCGGAGGGCATGCGCGTCGCCGACCTGGTCTCGCGCGGCCGGCATCCGCACCACACGGCTCTGCAGCGGTGGACCGGCGCCGACGACGCCGCGACCACGGAGGCCCTGCGCGCCACGGGGACCGAGGACCTCGCGGATCGACCCGTGGATCAGCTCTCCGGCGGGCAGCGCCAGCGGGTGTGGGTCGCGCTGCTCCTGGCGCAGCAGACCCCGGTCATGCTGCTGGACGAGCCGACGACGTTCCTCGACATCGCCCACCAGTACGAGCTGCTGGATCTGCTCCGCACGCTCAACGGGCAGGGCAAGACGGTGGTCGCGGTGCTCCACGACCTCAACCAGGCCGCGCGGTACGCCGATCACCTCGTGCTGATGAAGGGCGGCCGCGTGGTCGCCACGGGAGCGCCGGAGGGCCTCCTCACGGCGGATCGCATCGGCGAGGTCTTCGGCATCGACGCGCTCGTGACCGCGGACCCCGTGACGGGGACCCCGATGGTCGTGCGCCGATAGCGGCGCGCTGTTACGGACCGTGTCGCCCCCGATTGCCGGGAAGGATTCCGGATGCCGCAGACTTGATATCTGGGGCACCCGCGCGCCTACCCGAGCGCCCGGGGCTCCGAGCAGGACGGAACATCCATGACGAACGCAGACCCCGCGGCCGCCGCCCACGACGGCTGGCGTGCGCGCCGCCGCGCCGCGGTCACCGCGCCCACCGGCAACCTGAGCCTCGTCGAGACGCGGTGGTTCCCGACCGACACGACCCCGGAGCAGGCGGAGGCGCTCGTGGCGGCGGAGCGCGCTGCGTCGCCCGCGGGCGTCACGGTCACGGCCCTGTCGCGTACCGGGATCGACACGGGCGCGCCCGAGCACGGCCTCCGTGTCTGGGACGCGGACTCGCCGGCGATCCGCGCCTTCGAGGACATCGTCGCCTTCCCCTACGACCCCGACTGGGTCATCGATGCCCGGTTCGCTCCCGTGTCCGCGGACCGCACGATCCCGTTCGAGCACATCCGCGACGCCGGCGGGTCCCGCAACCTGGTCGTGCCCGGAGACATCGTCTTCGAGCGGGACGGCGAGACGTTCACCCTCGCCGCGTTCGACGACGGCGGGACGCTCCTGCTCGTCTTCGGCGATCCCACCAACGGCCGGGACGACGAGACGGGCACCTACGGATCCGGGCGGTTCCTCTTCGTCGAGCGCGACGACGCCGGAGGGTTCGGCGACGCGGGCACGGTCCGGCTCGACTTCAACCGCGCCTTCGTCCCGCCGTGCGGGTTCTCCGCCCAGTACAACTGCCCGATGCCTCCGCCGCAGAACCGCTTCCCGTGGCCGGTGCTGGCCGGTGAGCGCCTCGTCCGCTTCCGCGACGGCTTCGACATCTACACGGCCTGACCGATCTTCCGTTCCTCGCCTCCCTCGAAAGACACGCCCATGCGCTCCCTGAAGAAGTCCTTCTCCCTCGTCATCGGCGGCCTCGCGGTCGCGGCCGTCGCCCTCTCCGGCTGCGCGCCCTCCGGAGGCGGCGCCACCGGCGACGACGCGATCATCCGCATCGGCTCGCTCTACGAGCCCGTCAACCTGAGCAACACCGCCGGCGGCGGGCAGGGCGTGACCGAGGCGCTCACGGGCAACGTCTACGAGGGCCTCTTCCGGCTCACCGACGACGGCGAGGTGGAGCCCCTCCTCGCCACCGGATACGAGGTCTCCGAGGATGGTCTGACCTACACGTTCGCGCTCCGCGACGATGTCGCGTTCCACTCGGGCAAGGCGCTCACGTCCGCGGACGTGAAGGCCAGCATCGAGGCCGTCCTGGCACCGGACTCCCAGTCCGCACGCAAGTCGAGCCTGTCGGTGGTGGCGGGTGTCGAGACCCCGGACGAGCACACCGTGGTCGTCACCCTCAGCGACCGATCCGTCTCCTTCCCCTACCTCCTCTCCTACGTCTGGATCGTGAACGCCGATGCGACCGATCGGGAGACCACCGCGGACGGCACGGGGCCGTACACCCTCGGCGAGTGGAAGCGCGGCAGCACGCTGTCGCTGGACCGGTGGGACGACTACTGGGGCGAGCCGGCCAAGAACGCCGGTGTCGTCTTCTCCTACTTCACCGACGCCGCCGCCGAGGACACGGCACTGCGCAGCGGCCGGATCGATCTCATCACCTCGGTGCAGAACCCGGACTCCCTGCCGCAGTTCGACAGCGCCGGCTTCACGATCAGCGAGGGCGATTCCACGACCAAGGAGCTCCTGGCGTTCAACGACCGTGTGGCCCCGTTCGACGACCCGCGCGTGCGCCAGGCCGTGTACTCGGCGGTGGACCGGGAGAAGCTGCTGAACGCGATCTGGGGCGACTACGGCACGCTCATCGGGTCGATGGTCCCGCCGAGCGACCCCTGGTACGAGGATCTCACCGACCTCAACCCCTACGACCCCGAGCGCTCCGCGCGGCTCCTCACCGAGGCGGGGCTGGCCGACGGCTTCACGTTCACGCTCGACACGCCCAGCTACGACCCGCACCCGGCCGTGGCGGAGTTCCTGCAGTCGGAGCTCAAGAAGGTCGGCATCACGGTCGAGATCAACACGATCAGCGCCGACGAGTGGTACTCGAAGGTCTTCAAGGAGCACGACTTCCAGGCGACGCTGCAGGAGCACGTGAACGATCGCGACGTCGTCTGGTATGGGAACCCGGACTTCTACTGGGGCTACGACAACCCGCAGGTGGCGCAGTGGATCGCCGACGCCGAGCGCGCGACGACCGAGGAGGAGCAGACCGCCCTCCTGGCCCAGGCCAACCGGCAGATCGCGACCGACGCGGCCAGCGCGTGGCTCTATCTCTACCCGCAGATCGTCGTCGCGTCCGACGCGGTGTCCGGCTTCCCCGTGAACGGCCTCAACTCCCAGTTCTTCGTCTATGGCATCGTCAAGGAGTGACGCGGTCGCGCGGCCCGTTCGAGCCGCGCGACCGAATCCCCGGTGACGGGGCGACGAAGAGACGACGGAGGGGAACGCATGCTCGGCTACGCACTGCGTCGCGGAGCCCTTCTCGTGGGCTCCTTCGCCATCGCCATGGTGCTGATCTTCGTGTTGCTGCGCCTGCTTCCCGGCGACCCCGCCAATGCCCTGCTGTCCGTCGACGCGACGCCCGAGCAGATCGCCGCGGCGCGCGAACAGGTCGGATCCGATCAGCCGCTGCTCGTCCAGTTCGTCACCTGGGCAGGGCAGATGATCCGTCTGGATCTCGGGGAGTCCCTCCTCACCGGCGCCCCGGTCGGCCCGGACATCGCCCGGCGCCTGCAGGTGACGGCGCCGCTGACCCTGATCGCCTTCGGCCTCGCCGTGGTCGGCGCCCTGATCGCCGGCATCGTCAGCGCCGTGCACGCCGACCGGTGGTGGGGAACGGTCCTGTCCGGGATCGCGCAGCTCGGCATCGCCGTTCCCGTGTTCTGGGTCGGGATCGTGCTCGTCTGGCTCTTCGGACTCGGGCTCGGATGGTTCCCGACGGGCGGGTTCCCCGCCGACGACTGGGGCGACCCCGCCGGCGCCGTCGCGTCGCTGATGCTCCCCGCCATCACCATCGCGATCGTCATGGGCGCCTCCCTCACCCGGTACGTCCGTTCCGCGACGCTCGACGTCCTCGGCAGCGACTACCTGCGCACGGCACGCGCCCACGGATCCGGTTTCGGTGAGGCGCTGTGGCGTCACGGCCTGCGCAACGGCGCCGTGCCGGTGATCTCCGTGCTCGGCATCGAGCTGGCGTCGACCCTGCTCGGCGCCGTCGTCGTGGAGAGCGTGTTCGCGCTCCCCGGTCTCGGCGGATATCTCGTCGACGGCATCGCGCGCCACGACTTCGCGGCGATCCAGGGAGTGCTGGTCGTCACCACGCTCATCGTGCTGCTCGTGGGCTTCGTCGCCGATCTGAGTCAACGGCTCGTGGACCCGCGCCTGCGTCGCTCCATCGGAGTCGCCTCGTGAACCGGCGTCGCGCGACGCTCGGGATCGGGGCGCTGCTGGTCGGAGCGGTCCTCGTCGTGGCGCTCGTGTCCCTGGTCTGGCTGCCCTACCCCTTGGACGACACCACCGGCGGCCGGCTCTCGCCGCCGAGCGCCGAGCACCTGTTGGGAACCGACAAGCTCGGTCGCGACCTGCTGAGCCAGCTCATGGTGGGCGCACGCATCGCCCTGGCGGTCGGCACGGGCTCGGTCGCGATCGCGGCGGTCCTGGGCGTGCTCATCGGCCTGGCCGCGGCTCTTGCGGCGCCCTGGATCGACGACGCCGTCTCCGCGTTCATCGACGTCGCCATCGCCTTCCCCGTGCTGCTCACCGCCATGCTGATCGTCGCCCTCCAGCCGCCGTCCCTCGGTTCCGCCGTGCTGGCGATCGGGCTCGCGATGTCGGCCGTCGTGGCGCGCGTCGCCCGGATCCTCGCGCGCCGCGAGGTCGGCTCGCCGTACGTCGTCGCCGCGCGGACGAGCGGGACGGGCACGCTCGGCATCGTGCGGCGGCATCTGCTGCCGAACATGGCGCCCACACTCGCGGTGACGCTGGCGCTGCAGTTCGGCGCGGCGGTGCTCGCCGAGGCGAGCCTGTCGTATCTCGGGCTCGGCGCCCCTCCCCCGAACGCCTCGTGGGGGCGATTGCTGCAGGAGGCCCAGGGCACGGTGCTCATCGCCCCGGCCGGAGCCATCGCGCCCGGCCTGGCCCTGGTCGTCCTCGTCCTCGGCGTGAACTTCGTCGCCGATGGCCTCCGCGACGCCGCGGACCCGACCCGCCGTCGAAGGAGGCCCGCGTGAGCCCCGGATCCGACGACCTCCTCGAGGTGTCCGGCCTGTCCGTCCATGCGCCGGACCGGGATCTCGTCACTGACCTGTCCTTCCGCATCGCGCCCGGCGAACGGCTCGGGATCATCGGCGAGTCCGGGTCCGGCAAGTCCGTGAGCGCGCTCGCCCTCACCGGCCTCCTCCCCGCTCCGCTGCGCAGCGCGGGATCCGTCCGGCTCGGCGGAGTCCAGACCATCGGTGCGACGGACGCGACCCTGCGGAGCCTGCGCGGCGCGGTGGCCGGAATGGTCTTCCAGGAACCGCTGACCGCCCTGGACCCGTTGATGCGGGTGGAGCGGCAGGTCGCGGAGCCGCTCCGGCGGCACCGGAGACTCCGCGGGTCCGCGCTGCGGGACGCCGTCGCCGAAGCCTTCGAGGAGGTCGGCCTCGACGAACCGCGCCTCCGCCGCGCCTATCCCCACGAGCTGTCCGGCGGCCAGCGGCAGCGGGTGGCGATCGCGATCGCGCTGGCCGCCCGCCCGCGCCTGCTGATCGCCGACGAACCCACCACCGCTCTGGACGTCACCGTGCAGGCGCGGATCCTCGATCTGCTGGACCGGCTGGTCGTCGAGCGGGGCATGGGTCTCCTCTTCGTCAGTCACGACCTGGCCGTCGTGGCCCGCATGACGGATCGGGTCGTCGTGATGCAGGGGGGCCGCGCCGTCGAGGACGGCCCCGTCCTGGATGTGCTCCGCGTCCCTCGACACCCGTACACGGCGGCGCTGATCGCACACGCTCGCGCGCTCGACGGCGCCCTCGACGGGGGTCTTCCCGCAACCGGCTCCCCGGAGGAGGGACGATCATGACCGTGCTCGAGACCCGCGATGTGTCCTTCTCCTACGGCGGGCGCCCGACCCTCGTCGGCATCGACCTCGCCGTCGGGGCCGGGGAATCCGTCGGGATCGTCGGGGAGTCGGGGGCCGGCAAGTCGACGCTGCTGTCCCTGCTGCTCGGCCTCGCCGCTCCGGCGCGCGGCGACGTGCTGTTCGAGGGTGTGCCGCTCCGGCTTCGCGATCGGGTCCTGATGCGGCGGTTCCGGCAGACGGTGCAGGCGGTCTTCCAGGACCCCTATTCGTCCCTGGACCCCCGGCAGCGGATCGATCGGACGATCGCCGAGCCCCTCGAGTCGCTGGGGATCGCGCGCGGGGCCGCGACCCGCGAACCGGTGCGGGCGGCACTCGCGTCGGTGGGACTGCCCGAGGACGCCGCCCGACGGTATCCGCACGAGTTCTCGGGCGGTCAACGCCAGCGGATCGCGATCGCGCGCGCCATCGTCGTGCGTCCCCGGGTCCTGATCGCCGACGAGCCGGTGAGCGCGCTGGACATGAGCACCAGGATGCAGGTCATCGACCTGCTCCGGAACCTGCGCTCGGAGACGGGGCTTGCTCTCGTGATGGTGTCGCACGACCTCGGCACGGTCGCGGCGGTCTGCGATCGGACCGTCGTCCTCGAGCGCGGGCGCATCGTCGAGGCCGCCGACACGCGAACCGTGCTCACCGCGCCCGCCGAGGAGTACACCCGCCGCCTCGTGGCCGCGATCCCCCGCCTGCCCTGACCGTGCCGGCCGGTCGATCAGGACGAACCCGGTGACGCGCGGGCCCGCACGTGCCAGCATGGTCGGATGAGGACACGCACCATCGGCGGCGGGGACCGCGCCACGCCCGTCTCCGCCATCGCGCTCGGTGCCATGATGTTCGGCACCGCGACGGACGAGGAGACCTCGTTCGCGATCCTTGACCGGTTCCTCGCCTCCGGGGGCACGTTCATCGACACCTCGAACAACTACGCTACTGGGTCAACGGCACCCGCGGCGGCGAGAGCGAGCGTCTGCTCGGGCGCTGGCTGAGCGATCGAGGACTCACCGACGAGGTCGTGGTCGCAACCAAGGTCGGCGGTCGTCCCGCGCAGGCGGCCACCGCGCTCGCCGACGACATCGAAGGGCTCTCCGCGGACGTCATCCGGCGCGGCCTCGACCGGAGCCTGAAGAACCTGGGCCGCGATCATGTCGACGTGTTCTACGCGCACGTCCCGGACCCCCGCACCCCGTTCGACGAGCAGATCCGCACCTTCGGGGTCTTGGCGGCCGAGGGGCGGGCGACCCACATCGGGCTGAGCAACCACTGGTCCTGGCAGATCGAGCGCGCGCGGACCCTGGCCGCGGCGGAGGGCCTTCCGGCCGTGCAGGTGCTGCAGCATCACCACAGCTACCTCCGCTCGCGGGTCGACCACCCGAGCCGCCGCTCCCCCGACGGGCAGATCGGCGTCGTGTCTCCCGATCTGCTCGCCTACCTCCGCGATCAGCCCGGACTCGCCCCCGTCGCGTACTCGCCCCTGCTGCGCGGCGCCTACGCCCGCGACATCGACCCCGGCGAGCTCTACCGGCACCCGGGCAACGACGCGCGTCGGATCGCGCTGCAGGAGGTCGCCGCGGAGGCGGGGGCGACGCCGAACCAGGTCGTCCTGGCCTGGCTCATGGGAGGCGACGTCCCCTTCATCCCGCTGATCGGCGCATCCAGCGTCGGACAGCTGGACGAGAATCTCGCCGCCGCGGACCTGGAGCTGACGTCCGCGCAACGGGAGCGCCTGGACGGCGCGAACTGACCCGGACCGCCCACCCCGCTCCGGTTCTCAGCCCGGTTGTGCGATGGCTGCCCGGCGCGAGCCGGTGCGCCGCGGGAACCGGTAGCCGTCCAGCGCGGCGCCGAGGTGGTGGAACAGGGCGTCGCCGGCGGCGCGATAGCCCGCGATCTCTCCGCGGAGCTCGACCAGGAGTGCGGCGGAGCCAGCCGGGCCCGCGTCGATTCGTCGCGCGTGCTCGTCGATGCGGTCCAGACGCTCGGCGAGCTCCGCCAGCGCGTCCATGACCCCGGCGACGTCGGCGCTGGCCGCGAGGAAGGACGACCAGCGGCCCAGGGCCGCCGCGATGGCGTCGCGCTCCTCCGCGGCCGCATCGACGAGCGCACGCGCGGAGGCGGGGTCGGGATCCGGCAGACGGCGCATGCCGGCCGCAGGATCACGGGGGTCAGCGGCAAGGCTGCGACGCAGGTCGCCCAGGGCGAGACGGGTCACCGGGGCCCAGCGCTCGTGGATCGAACGGGCGATCACCTTGTCGACCACCGCCGCGGTGAGCAAGAACGTGACCAGCCCTCCGGCGAGTCCCGAAACGACGGCATAGTTCTGCCACACCGAGGTGGCGACGTCCACCCAGATGATGATGCCGACGACCACCAACGAACCGACGACCGCGCTGACGCGGAAAACCAGGGTGCTCATGATCCTCCTCGACGATCCCGACCATACCCGGAACCGCGAGGGGGTTCATCTTCCGCGGACGAGGCGTCGCCCGAGCGGGTCAGGCGACGCCGACGCCGAAGAGGAGGCCCAGCGCGTAGGTGACGGCCGCGGCCCCGAAACCGATGGCGAGCTGCCGGAGAGCGCGGCGGAGCGGAGGTCCTCCGGAGAGGATCCCGACCATCGCCCCGGTGCCGAGCAGCGCCACGCCGACCAGGACCAGTGCCGTCACGACGGCGGCGATGCCGTCCATGCCGAACAGCCACGGCAGGACAGGGATGATCGCGCCGGAGGCGAAGAGCAGGAAGCTCGACACCGCGGCGCCCCAGTCGCTGCCGACCACCTCGTGGTCCGCAGCGCGGGTGCCGACCGGCCCCGTCGTGGCCTGGCGGGCGCCGATCTTCGCGGCCTCGACGACGCGGTGCGCCTTCGCCAGCGCCTCGGCGGGCGCCACGCCGCGGGCGCGGTAGACGAGCGCCAGCTCGTTCTCGTCGATGTCGAGATCGCCGGCGGCGGCCGCCGCGTCGTCGTTCGCCTCGGTGGCGGCGAGGAGCTCCCGCTGGGACCGCACGGAGACGAACTCCCCCGCTCCCATCGACAGCGCCCCGGCCAGCAGCCCGGCGATCCCGCTGAACAGCACGAACCCGCCGCTGACCCCGGTCGCGCCGATCCCCATCACCAGGGCGAGGTTGCTGACCAGACCGTCGTTGGCGCCGAAGACGGCGGCGCGGAAGGAGCCGGACAGACGACGGCGCCCTCGGGCGGCGAGACCGCGCACCACCTCGTAGTGGACCTTCTCATCCGCACGCATGGCCGGCGTCGCGAACTCCTCGGCGTCGTACGGAGACCGTGCTTCGGCGTTCTGCGCGAGGGCGAGCACGAAGATGGAGCCGAACCGGCCCGCCATCCAGCCGAGGATCCGAGAGCGCAGACCGGCGCGCGGCAGGCGCGAGGGCTCTTCCCCGAGCAGGTCGAGCCAGTGCTGCTCGTGGCGCCGTTCCGCATCGGCGAGCGAGAGCAGGATCTGCTTCTCCTCTCCCTCCCGCCGGGACGCCAGGCGCTGGTACACCCGCCCTTCCGCACGCTCCTCGACGAGGTAGCGCGCCCAGCGCCGACGGTCGGCGGAGGTCGGTTCGAGCTGAGTGGTCATGCGAGGCCTCCGGGGATAAGGACGACCGTTCCACGCTACTGAGGAAGGGAGACCGGAACCGCGTCAGAACGCGGATTGACAGCATTTCGGGCCTCCTCATCCGCGGCTCCCGGGCATGCCGCCCGCCGGGACGACGCCCGCGACCGCGCGGCTCAGGAGCGCACGCGACGACGGAGCACGTCGATGCGCGCCTGCAGCTGTGCGACGGTCGCCTGGGCCACCGCGGGGCCTCCGCAGATCCGGCGCAGTTCCGCGTGGACGGCCCCGTGCGGTTCACCGCTCTGCCGTGCGTAGAGGCCGACGAGGCTGTTCAGCAGCTGCCGCTGCTCCCGGAGGGTGCGGTGCAGCGGCGCGGGCAGGGTCGTGGTCTGCTCCGGTCCCGCATGCGCTTCGCGCGCCTCGCGCAGCCGGGACTGCCGGGCCTGGCGCTGCATGAGGAGCTCGTGGACGTGCTCGGGTTCGAGGAGCCCCGGGATCCCGATGAACTCCTCCTCCTCGGGCGTTCCCGGTTCCGCGAGCTGACCGAACTCCTTGCCCTCGAAGACCACGCGATCGAAGTGCGCCAGGGAGGAGATCGCCTGGTAGCTGAACTCCTGGGTCAGGGCGTCGGACGCCTCCTCCTCCCGGTTGGCGGCGTCGATCAGGGAGTCGTCGAGTCCGTCGTCGTCCTTCGTCTTCCGGTCCAGCGCGTGGTCGCGCTGGCGCTCCATCTCGTTGGCCAGCTTCATCAGGACAGGGACGTTCGGCAGGAACACGCTGGCGGCCTCGCCGCGCCGGCGCGCACGGACGAAGCGCCCGATCGCCTGGGCGAAGAACAGCGGCGTGGACGAGGACGTCGCATAGACGCCGACCGCGAGCCGGGGCACGTCCACGCCCTCGGACACCATGCGCACCGCGACCATCCACCGGCTCGTCCCCTGGCTGAACTGCTCGATGCGCTGCGACGCCTCGGCCTCGTCGGAGAGGACCACCGTCGGCCGTTCCCCGGTCAGCTCCCGCAGGATGCGCGCATACGCCCTGGCGACCGTCTGATCCGTGGCGATCACCAGGCCCCCGGCGTCCGGGACGTGGTGGCGGATCTCGGTGAGCCGGCGATCCGCGGCCGACAGCACCGCTGGCATCCACTCGCCCTCCGGGTCGAGGGCGGTGCGCCAGGCCTGCGAGGTGACGTCCTTGGTGTTGTCCTGGCCGAGGTGCGCCTCGAGCTCGTCGCCGGCGCTGGTGCGCCAGCGCATCTTCCCCGCGTACATGTGGAACAGCACCGGGCGCACGACGCCGTCGGCGAGGGCACGTCCGTACCCGTAGCGGTAGTCCGTGCTCGACACCCGGGACCCGGACTCGTCGGGGAGATAGTCGACGAACGGGATCGGCGCGGTGTCGCTGCGGAACGGCGTCCCCGACAGCAGCAGCCGTCGTCGTGCCGGGGTGTACGCGTCCCGGATCGCATCGCCCCAGCTCAACGCGTCACCGCCGTGATGGACCTCGTCGAGGATCACCAGGGTCCGTGCGTCCTCGGTCAGATGACGGTGGACGGAGGACTTCGCCGCGACCTGGGCGTAGGTGACGACCACGCCGTGGTACTCGCGGGACGGCGCCCAATGGGTGTTCCGGAACCGGGGGTCGAGGCGGATGTGCACCCGCGCGGCGGCGTCAGCCCACTGGGTCTTCAGGTGCTCGGTCGGCGCGACGACGATGACACGGTTGACCTCGTTCGTGCGCAGCAGCTCCACCGCGAGCGTGAGCGCGAACGTCGTCTTTCCTGCGCCGGGCGTGGCCGCCACGAGGAAGTCGCGCTTGTCCGCCCGGAAGTACTCCTCCAGCGCCTCCCGCTGCCAGGCGCGCAGCTTGTCGGCGGTCCCCCAGGGCGCGCGCTGAGGGAAGGACGGAGAGAGCATGGGATTCCACGATAGACGAGCCCGGGGACATCCACGCACCAGCCCCGGCGCCCCGCTAGGCTCGTTCCCGCGGCCGGTGATCCCGGTGCCGATATCCCCCTGGAGGCAGCGCATGAGCGTGCAGGAACCGCCCCGAACCCCGTTCGTCGAGAACGAGACGCCTCACCCGTGGCGTCGATTCGTCGCCGTCGGAGACTCGTTCACCGAGGGGATCGGCGACCCCGACCCTTCCGTCCCCGGCGGTCACCGGGGATGGGCGGACCGCGTCGCCGAGGTGCTCTCGTCGCAGGTCGACGACTTCGCCTACGCGAACCTCGCGGTGCGCGGCAAGCTCATCGCGCAGATCAGCGACGAGCAGGTCGAGCCCGCGATCGCGCTGAGCCCCGACCTCATCTCCGTCTGCGCGGGCGGGAACGACGTGATCCGTCCCCGGACGGATCCGGACGAGATCGCCGCCCAGCTCGACGACGTCGTGACCCGGCTGTCGCGCACCGGCGCCGCCGTGATCCTGTTCACCGGGATCGACACCGACTTCACCCCGGTGTTCCGCCCGTTCCGCGGGAAGGTCGCGATCTACAACGAGAACGTGCGCGCGATCGCCGACCGCCACGACTGCATCGTCGCCGACCAGTGGGGGCTCAAGGCGATCCAGGACACGCGGTTCTTCGCCGACGACCGCCTGCACCTGAACGCCCTGGGGCACCACGAGGTGGCGCGCATGGTGCTGCGCGCGCTGAACGTCTCCAACGACCTCCAGGCCATGCAGCCCGACCCGCTCCCGGTGCGCACCTGGCGCGAGGCCCGGGCGGGCGATCTGGTCTGGGCACGGGAGCACCTCGTCCCCTGGGTCCTCCGGCGGCTGCGGCACCAGTCCTCCGGCGACGACATCGAGGCGAAGCGTCCCGCGCCGGCCCCGGTGGCCTCCCCCGTCAGCCCGGACTGATCCCGCCGCCCTGTTGCGGCGCAGGCGGGTGCCCGAGCGCCCACAGGACGACGGCGGCCGTCGAGGCGATGTTCAGCGAATCGACGCCGCCGGACATCGGGATCGTGACGACCGCGTCCGCGGCGGCGATCGCGGATCGGGACAGCCCGTCACCCTCCGTGCCGAAGGCGAGCGCGACCCGGGACGGGCGGGAGGCGGCGTACACGTCCAGCGGCACAGCGGTCTCATCGAGGGCGAGGGCAGCGAGCCCCATACCGATGCCGTCGAGCCCGCCCCGCAGCTGCTCCCAGGAGTCGAAGCGCGTCCACGGCACCTGGAACACCGTCCCCATGCTGACGCGGACGCTCCGCCGGTAGAGCGGGTCGCCGCATCGCGGCGAGACGAGCACCGCGTCCGCTCCGAGACCCGCAGCGGCCCGGAAGGCCGCCCCGACGTTCGTGTGATCCCGCACGTCCTCCAGGACGAGCACGGTGCGCGCCGTCGCCAGCACCGCGTCGAGCGACGGCAGGGCGGGGCGGTGCATCGAGGCCAGCGCGCCGCGATGCACGGCGTATCCCGTGACCCCTTCGGCCACCTCGTCGGGGACGAGGTAGACCGGCGTCCGCCCATCGGCTCCGAGCAGCGCCTCGATGCCGGGGAGCCATCGCCGCTGGGTGAGAATCGCACGCGGCCGGTGGCCGGCGCCGATCGCCCGGGCGATCACCTTCTCGGACTCGGCGATGTACAGGCCGCCTTCGGGCTCGCTCCGCTGCCGCAGGGCGACGTCCGTCAGCCCCCGGAAGTCGTCCAGCCGGGGGTCGGCGGGGTCGTCGACCGGCACGAGATTCATGCTTCCACTGTGCCATCGAACTGTGCCATCGAACCCCGGTGCCCGTGGTCGTGGGTCGTCGTCCGCCGGTCTCCGCTCCGTCGGCTCGCCGTAGACTCGAGGGCGGGAGGATCCGTGACCACGATGACGGCGGCGCAGAGCGCGCAGCTGCGCGACGCCGCCGACGTCCTCCGAAGCCGTCGACTCGCCTTCCTCACCGGGGCCGGGATCTCCACGGAATCGGGCATCCCCGCCTATCGCGGGGTCGACGCCCCGCCGCGGCGCGCGCCGATGACCCTGCAGGACTTCCTCGGCTCGGACGCGGCACGCCGCCGGTACTGGGTCGGCGGGCACCTCGGCTGGCGCTCCTTCCGCGCCGTCTCGCCGAACGCCGGCCATCGTGCGATCGCCGAGCTGGAACGGCTCGGCCTGTCCGGGGGCGTCGTCACTCAGAACGTCGACGGGCTTCATCTGCAGGCCGGCTCCGCCCGGGTCGTGGAGCTGCACGGCACCATGCGCGGCGTCGTCTGCCTGAACTGCGGTCAGCATCTTGCGCGCGACGCCGTGGCCGCGCAGATCGACCAGCGCAACCCCTGGCTCTCCGTGCCCGAGAACGTCGTCCTGAACCCGGACGGAGACGTCTCGCCGCGCACGACCGAGGGGTTCGTCCTCCCGACGTGCACCGTCTGCGACGGCATGCTGAAGCCGGACGTCGTCTTCTTCGGCGAGTTCGTGCCGCGGGAGCGCTTCCGGACCGCCGAGTCGCTGCTCGCCTCCTGCGAGGCGCTCGTGGTCGCCGGCTCCTCGCTCGTCGTCAACTCCGGGATCCGGATCATCGAACGCGCCCGACGCCGGGCGCTCCCCCTCGTCATCGTCAACCTCGAAGCCACCCGCGCCGACGCCTGGGCCGACGCGACCGTCGTCGCGCGGACCGGCGAGGCCCTGCCCGCCCTTCAGGAGCTGCTCACGTGACCCTGCTGACCCTCATCCGCCACGGCCAGACCGACTGGAACCTGGCGCGCCGGATCCAAGGATCCACCGACATCCCCCTGAACGAGACGGGGCGCGCCCAGGCCGCCGACGCGGCGGCGATGCTGCGGGGTGAACGGTTCGACCACGTGTACGCGAGCCCGCTCGTGCGCGCCCACGAGACGGCGGCCATCATCGCGGCGCACCTGGGGCTGCCGGCGCCGCTCACGACCCGCGGGATGCGGGAGCGCGAGTTCGGCGACGGCGAAGGACTCCTCGTCGCGGACTTTCTCGAGAAGTACGGATCCTGGCACGGCGAGGTCCCGGGCGCGGAGACGCTGGAACAGGTCACTGAACGGGCGCTGCGCTCGCTGGAACGGATCGCCCGCGCCGCGCGCCAGCGCTCCGCCCCGCGCGCCGAGTCCGTCCTCGTCGCCACGCACGGAGGGGTCATCCGGGCGTTGCTCCTGCACGCCTCTGGCGGCACCCTCCCGAGGGACGGGGACCTGCTCAGCAACGCCTCGGTCCACCGGTTCGTCGCCGAGCGCGGCGGCATCCGTCTGCTCACCGAAGTGGGCGTCTCCGCACCTCTCTGATCGCGGGGTCCGTTCCGCTCAGATGCTCAGATCCGGGCGAGCACGGACCGGGCGTGACGCAGCACCGGTTCGTCGACCATCCGACCCTGGAACCGAAAGACGCCGCGCTGATCCGCCGCCTCCGCGAGCACCGCCCGCGCCCATGCGACCGTCTCCTCGTCGGGCCGGTATGCCGCCCGGATCACCGGCACCTGGCGTGGGTGGATGCACGCGGTGGCTCGGAAGCCCGAGGCGGCTGCATCCTCGGCCTCGCGGGCCAGCCCCTCGTCGTCCGCGATGTCCAGGTGGACGGCGTCGATCGCCGCCGCCCCGTGCGCGCCGGCCGCCAGGAGCACGCGGGAGCGCGCCTCACGGGCGACGTCGCGATAGCGTCCGTCCGCCCTGCGGCTCGAGGTGCCGCCGAGCGAGGCGACAAGGTCCTCCGCGCCCCACATCAGGGCGGCGACGCGCGGATGGGACGCGAGCTCGGCCGCGCGGACGACGCCTCGCGCGGTCTCGCACAGCGCGATGAGATCCCGGTCGCCGAGCGCGTCCAGGGCCGCCGGATCCTCCGCCTTCGCGACCATCACCGTGCGCACGGGCGTGTCCGCGAGCATCGCGAGGTCCTCGGCGAAGTCCGCCGTTCCGGGCGCGTTCACGCGCACGATCACCCGATCCGCCTCCTGCACCGCGGACGCGATGTTCCGCCGCGCCTGCGCCTTGGCCTCGGGCAGCACCGCGTCCTCGAGATCGAGGATCACGGCATCCGCCTTCTCCCGCGCGCCGGCGAACCGCTCCGGGCGATCCGCCGGGCAGAACAGCAGCGCGGGCCCCAAATCGAGCGTCTTCATCGCTCCTCCGCCCCGGCGCAGCGCACGAGGACGGTGCGCGACGCCGTCGCCACGACGACCCCGTCCTGGTTCCGGCCCGTGTGCGCGATCGTGCAGATCCCCTGGCCCGCCCGCGACGCGGAGAGGCGCTTGTCCGTCACCACGCTCTCCGTGTAGAGCGTGTCCCCCGCGAACAGCGGATGGGGGAAGGCGATCTCCCCGAGCCCGAGCTGGGCCACCAACGTCCCCTGCGTCAGTTGGGCGACCGAGGCCCCGACCATCGTCGAGAGCGTCCACATCGAGTTCATCAGCCGCTGGCCGAACGGCTCCTGCGCGGCCGCGAACGCGGCGTCCAGATGCAGGGCCTGCGTGTTCATCGTGAGCGTCGTGAACAGGACGTTGTCGGCTTCCGTCGCGGTCCGTCCCGGCCGGTGCAGGTAGCGCGCGCCCACGACGAACTCCTCGAAGTACAGCCCGCGCTGGACGATGTCCTGCGTCCCGGATCCCGCCTCCTCGGTCATGTCCGTCACGCTACCCGGCCAGCCCCAGCGCCCGCGCGATCACGAGCAGCTGCACCTCGGTCGTCCCCTCGCCGATCTCGAGGATCTTCGAATCGCGGTAGTGCCGGGCGACGGGATACTCGTTCATGAACCCGTTCCCCCCGAAGATCTGGGTCGCATCGCGCGCGTTGTCCATCGCGGCCTCCCCGGCGACGAGCTTCGCGATCGCGGACTGCTCCGCGAACGGTCGTCCGGCGTCTCGGAGCCGGGCGGCGTGATGCCACGCCAGCCGCGCCGTGTGCACGCGGGCGCGCATCCGCGCCAGCGTGAACTGGGCGTTCTGACGCGTGCTCAGCGAGGAGCCGAAGACGGTCCGGCTCTTGGCGTAGTCCACGGCCGCCTCCAGGCAGCCCTCGGCCGCTCCCGTCGCCAGGGCGGCGATCGCGATCCGGCCCTCGTCGAGGATGCTGAGGAAGTTCGCGAAGCCGCGCCCGCGCTCTCCGAGCAGGTTCGAGGCGGGCACCCGCACGGCGTCGAAGGTCAGCGGGTGGGTGTCGGAGGCGTTCCAGCCGACCTTGTCGTACGCGGGCTGCACCGTGAAGCCCGGCGTGCCGTTGGGAACGATGATCGTGGAGATCTCCTTGCGGACCCGGCCGTCCGCCTCGCTCTGCCCGGTGACCGCCGTCACGGTCACGAATCGGGTGATCGGGGTGCCCGAGTTCGTGATGAACTGCTTGGTGCCGTCGATCACCCACTCGTCGCCGTCGAGCCGCGCGGTCGTCCGAGTGGCGCCGGCGTCGCTGCCGGCCTCCGGCTCGGTCAGCCCGAACCCCGCCAAGGCCTTCCCTGCCAGCAGGTCCGGCAGGTGCTCCTCCTGCTGCGCGGCGGAGCCGAACCGGTACACGGGCATCGCCCCGAGGCTGACGCCCGCCTCCAGAGTGATGGCGATGGACTGATCCACGCGCCCGAGCGCTTCGATGGCCAGGCACAGCGCGAAGTAGTCGCCGCCCTGACCGCCGACGTCCTCGGGGAACGGCAGTCCGAAGAGGCCCATCTCCCCCATCTGGGCGACCACGTCCATCGGCAGCTCATGCGCGCGGTCGGCTTCGTAGGACCGCGGGGCCACCACGGTCTCGGCGAACTCCCGCACCATGCCCGCGAGCTCACGCTCCTCCTCGCTCATCTCGAGCGCCATCGTCTCCGACAGTCCCTCACCGGTCATCGTCGTCCTCCTCGTGGGATGGGGTCTGCTCGATGCGCGCGACGATCTGGTCGCGACGCACCTGGTCTCCGACGGACACCGACACGCGGACGATGCCGTCCCGGGGCGCGAGGACGGGGTGCTCCATCTTCATCGCCTCGATCGAGAGGATCCGGTCGCCGGCGGCGACCGCCGACCCGTCCGGTGCGTGCACGGCCACCACCGCGCCCGGCATGGGCGCCCGCATCTCCGGCGCCCTGGCAGCGACGTCGCCGCGGCGCTCCGCCCGTCGGCGCTCTGATGCCGCTCGTCGGCCGATGGGGGTGAGAGCGGTGGCCACGCCGTCCGCGTGCACCCACACCGTGCCGTCCTCGGCGCGCGCGGTCGGCACCGTGACGAGCTCGTCGTCCTCGTCCGGGGCGACCTCGGCGGTCAGGAGCGCGTCGCCCCAGAGGAAACGCATCTCGCCGGGCACCGGATCCGCTCCCAGGCGCCATCCTCTCCGCGTCGTCCATGGCGGCGAGGCGTGCGCGGATCCCGGCTCTCGCTCCGGCTCCGCCCCCGCGGTGCGTGCAGCGGCCCGCAGCGCCGCGGACGACGGCGCCGGGTCGGCGAACGGCGGGAGCCGATCGATGAGGCCGGTGTCGAGATCGCCGCGGCGCACCTCGTCCTGAGCGAGCAGCGTGCGCAGGAACGCGATGTTCGATTCGACGCCGAGGAGCACGGTCCGCGCCAGGGCGGCGTCCAGGCGACGCAGCGCCTCGTCCCGGTCCGGTCCGACCGCGATCACCTTGGCGATCATCGGGTCGTAGTCGGCGGAGACCACGCTGCCGGTCTCCACGGCGGAGTCCGTCCGCACGCCGGGCGCTTCCGCCCACGCCAGCACCTCGCCGGCGGCGGGCAGGAAGCCGCGCGCGGGAGCCTCCGCGTAGACGCGCGCCTCGATGGCATGGCCCTCGAGGCGCACGTCCTCCTGCGCGATCTGCAGCGACTCCCCCGCCGCGATCCGCAGTTGCTGCTCGACGAGGTCGATCCCGGTGACGAGCTCGGTCACCGGATGCTCGACCTGGAGCCTGGTGTTCATCTCGATGAAGAAGAACTCGTCCGGCCGTTCCGCGGAGACGAGGAACTCCACCGTGCCCGCGCCGCGGTAGTCGACGGACGCGGCGGTCGCGATCGCCGCCGCGCCCAGCCGCTCCCGCGTTCCCGGGTCGACGATCGGGGACGGCGCCTCCTCGACGACCTTCTGGTGCCGCCGCTGGAGGGTGCACTCGCGCTCGCCCAGGTGGATCGTCCGGCCGTGCGCGTCGGACAGGATCTGCACCTCGATGTGCCGCGGCCGATCGATGAGCCGTTCCAGCAGGAGGGTGTCGTCCCCGAAACTCGCCCGCGCAACGCGGCGCGCCGTCGCGAGGGCCTCAGCCAGCTCCGCGGGGTTCCGGACCACCTGCATGCCCTTCCCGCCGCCGCCGGCCGAGGGCTTGACGAGCAGCGGGTAGCCCGCGGCGTCGGCGGCCGCGGCGACCTCCTCGTCCGACATGCCCGCGGCGCTGAAGCCGGGCACGATCGGGACCCCGTGCGCAGCGACGTGCTCCCGGGCGCGGATCTTGTCCGCCATGACCACGAGCGCCTGTGGCCCCGGCCCCACGAGGACCAGGCCGGCCGCCGCGCACGCCTCGGCGAAGGCGGGGTTCTCGGACAGGAAGCCGTATCCGGGGTGCACGGCCTGGGCGCCCGTGGCCAGCGCGGCGGCGATCACCGCGTCGATGTCCAGATATGACTCCGCGGCGGGCGGCGGTCCGATCCGCACGGACTCGTCCGCCTCGCGGACGTGCGCCGCCGACGCGTCGGCGTCGGAATGGACCGCGACGCTGCGGATCCCGAGACGGCGCAGCGTCCGGATGACGCGGCGGGCGATCTCGCCGCGGTTGGCCACGAGGACCGTGTCGAACAGGGGCGCGACGCCCTCGGAGCGCGATGGGGCTGAAGCGGTCATGGCATCACATCCGGAAGAGGCCGAAACGGGTCTCGGGCAGTGGGGCACGGGAGACGACGTCGAGCGCAAGGCCGAGGAGATCGCGCGTCTGCTCGGGGTCCACGACGCCGTCGTCCCAGAGCCGGGCGGTGGCGTAGTAGGGCTCGCCCTGTGCGTCGTAGCGCGCACGGATCGGCTCCTCGAACGCCTCGCGCTCCTCGGGGGTCCACGCCTCTCCGCGGGCCACGAGCTGCTCCTCCTTGACCGTCGCGAGCACGGAGGCGGCCTGCGGCCCGCCCATCACGGAGATGCGGCTGGCCGGCCACGTCCAGAGGAACCGCGGCGAGTACGCCCGGCCGCACATGGAGTAGTTGCCCGCGCCGAACGAGCCGCCGATCACGACGGTGAGCTTGGGCACCCGGGTCGTGGCGACGGCCGTCACCATCTTCGCTCCGTCCTTGGCGATGCCGCCCGCCTCCGCGTCCCGGCCCACCATGAACCCGGTGATGTTCTGCAGGAACAGCAGCGGGATCCCTCGCTGATCGCACAGCTCGATGAAGTGCGCGCCTTTGAGCGCCGACTCGGAGAAGAGCACGCCGTTGTTCGCGACGATCCCCACCGGGTGACCGTGCAGACGCGCGAACCCGGTGACGAGGGTCGTGCCGTAGTCCGGCTTGAACTCCGTGAACGACCCCGCGTCGACGAGCCGGACGATCACCTCGTGCACGTCGTAGGGCTCGTTCACGTCCACCGGGACGACGTCATACAGCGACGAGGACTCGGCGGGGTCGACCGACGGCAGGACCTCCCACGCGGGGGTGCGCGGCGGCGGAAGGGTGGCGACGATGTCGCGGACGATCTCCAGCGCGTGCTCGTCGTCCTCGGCCAGGTGATCGACGACGCCCGAGGTCCGCGCGTGAAGCTCGCCGCCGCCGAGCTCCTCGGCGGTGACGACCTCCCCGATGGCGGCCTTCACCAGGGGCGGCCCGCCCAGGAAGATCGTCCCCTGGTTCCGGACGATCACCGTCTCGTCGCTCATGGCCGGGACGTACGCGCCTCCGGCCGTGCACGAGCCCAGCACCGCGGCGATCTGCGGCACGCCCTCCGCGGACATCCGGGCCTGGTTGTAGAAGATGCGCCCGAAGTGGTCGCGATCGGGGAAGACCTCGTCCTGCATCGGCAGGAACGCGCCGCCCGAGTCCACCAGCGCGATGCACGGCAGACGGTTCTCCGCGGCGATCTCCTGCGCGCGCAGGTGCTTCTTCACGGTGAGCGGGAAGTACGTGCCGCCCTTGACCGTGGCGTCGTTGCAGATGACCATCACGGCCCGGCCGTGCACGAGGCCGATCCCGGTGATCAGCCCGGCACCGGGTGCCTCGCCGTCGTACATGCCTTCGGCGGCCAGCGGAGCCACCTCCAGGAACGGGCTGCCCTCGTCCAGCAGGCGTCGCACGCGTTCCCGCGGAAGGAGCTTGCCCCGGGCGACGTGACGCTCCCTGGCGTGCTCGGGACCGCCGTCGGCGGCGCGGGCGATGCGCTCTCGAAGGGACGCCCCCAGCGTGCGCTGCGTGATCGTGTCCGTCATCGGCTCGGCCGTCCGCTCGCCATCGTGTCGTCCTCCTCGACCCACGACCATCGACCCCGCGCGGACACGACGCGTGCGTGGTGCCGGAGCGGGAAACCGGTTAGTGTTCATTAACCAACGGATCCAGGTTAGCGAGGATTAACTGACATGACAAGGACCCCGCCGGTCCCGACGCAGGAGTCGGCGACGGCCCGCGACCGCGCCAAACAGAGCCGGCGTGCCGCTCTGCTCCACGCGGCCTCGGAGCAGTTCGCCCGTCGCGGCTATGCCGGCGTCAGCCTGGAGGACATCGGGTCGGCCGCGGGAGTGAGCGGCCCCGCCGTCTACCGCCACTTCGCCGGAAAGCAGGCGCTTCTCGGCGCCGTGCTCGTCGAGGTCAGCGAAGACCTGGTCGCGGGCGGCCGCGCCGTCGCATCCTCCGGCGACGCGCCCGCGGAGCGCATGGACGCCCTGATCCGCTTCCACGTCGACTTCGCCCTGAGCCATCCCGACGTCATCCGTGTCCAGGACCGTGACGTCACCCACCTCGGCGACGAGGATCTCCGCCGCGTCCGCCGCCTCCAGCGCGCGTACATCGACCTGTGGCAGGAGACGCTCGCCGCGCTGCTCGACGCCGGCGCGGACCAGCTGCGGCTGCGGGTGCAGGCGTGCTTCGGGCTCATCAACTCGACTCCGCACAGCACCCGCGCCGCCGAGCGCGCCTCCGCGGAGACCGCGCACGTCCTCCGCGCGATGGCGACGGCCGCGCTGCTGGCGCCGTCCCGGTGAGAGCGGTCGGACACGGCGACGGACGCAGCCGGGAGTAGGCTGGGATCCCATCCCGCCCGCCCTCTGAGGAGCCCGCTGTGACCACCGCCCCCGTCGCCGTCGGGCGCTGGGACACCGGTCGGATGTGGCTGATCTGGTCGGTCGGCGTCACCGCCTATCTGCTGTCGGTGACGAACCGCACCTCGCTGTCCGCGGTCGGCGTGGACGCCGCGCAGATCTTCCAGGCGGACGCTTCCACGCTCTCGCTCTTCGCCGTCCTCCAGCTCGCCGTCTACGGCCTCATGCAGGTGCCGGTGGGCATCCTGCTGGACCGCTACGGCTCTCGCCCCGTCATGGTGGCGGGAATGGTGCTCATGGCGGCCGGGCAGCTCGTCATGGCGTTCGCGCCGAACGTCGGCATCGCCATCGTGGCGCGGATGCTCCTCGGGGCCGGCGACGCGGCGATCTTCCCCGGGGTGCTGCGTGTGGTCGCGACCTGGTTCCCGGCGCAGCGGGGCCCGCTCATGGCGCAGCTCACCGGGATCGTCGGCCAGTTCGGGCAGCTCCTGGCCCTCGTCCCCATGGCAGCCCTGCTGCACGCCACGAGCTGGTCGGTCGCGTTCGGCAGCCTCGCCGGGATCGGCGTCCTGTTCGCGGTCCTCGTGTTCGCAGTCATCCGCAACCGTCCCCCGGAGTTCGCCGCGGACGTGTCGGTGAACACCGACACCGGGGCGATCCGCGTCGTGACTTCTCGCGCGGACCTGCGCGTGTCGCTGCGGGCCGCCTGGTCCCATCCAGGAACCCGGCTCGGGTTCTGGACGCATTTCACCACCCCGTTCGCCGGCACGGCCTTCATGATGCTCTGGGGGATCCCGTTCCTCACCGCCGGCCAGGGGCTGAGCACCGCCGGCGCCTCGCTCGTAACCACCGTCTACGTCGTGTGCGGTGTCCTGTTCGGTCCCCTCATCGGCGCGCTCTCGGCGCGGCGTCCCACGAGCCGCTCGCTCGGTCTCGTCCTGCCGACCGTCGCGGTCCAGCTCGCCGCCTGGGTGGCGGTGATCGCATGGCCGGGGCCCGCGCCGATCTGGCTGCTCGTCGTCCTCGCCGTCGCGCTCGCCTCGGGCGGCCCGGCGTCGATGGTCGCCTTCGACCACGCGCGCACGCACAACCCGCAGCACCGGCTCAGCACTGCGACGGGGATCGTCAACGGCGGAGGCTTCCTCGCCGCGCTCGTGGCGATCTTCCTCATCGGGCTGGCACTGGACCTCCAGGGATCGGGCACTCCCGGAAGCTACTCGCTCGACGCGTTCCGCTGGGCGTTCCTCACCCAGGTGCCGCTCTGGCTCATCGGGAGCGCGTTCATCCTCCGCGAGCGCCGTCTCACCCGACGCGTCCTGGGTCTTTCCCGACGCTGAGCGCGGCGAGGAGCCTGGCCCGCCGCGACGCGACGGGCCAGGCCCCGGTCACGCCAGCAGCATCGCCCGCGCGGGATTCTCCAGCAGATCCGCCACCGTCTTGAGAAACTGCGCTCCCTCGGCGCCGTCGACGACGCGATGGTCGAACGACAGGCTCAGCGTCATGACCTGACGGAGCGCCACCTCGCCGCGGTGCTCCCACGGCAGTCGGCGCACGGCGCCGCAGGCGAGGATCCCCGTCTGCCCCGGCGGCAGGATCGGCGTCCCCGCATCCACGCCGAACACGCCGATGTTCGTGAGGGAGAAGGTGCCGCCGAGCAGGTCCGCCGGCGGGGTCTTCCCGCTGCGTGCCGTCGCCGTGAGCGCGCTGAGCGCCTGTGCGAGGTCAGGGAGAGACAGCCGTTCCGCGTCGCGGATCACGGGCACGATGAGCCCGCGATCCGTGGCGGCGGCGATGCCCAGGTCGACGAAGTGGTGCTCCACGATCTCGCCGGCTTCCTGGTCCCAGGAGGAGTTCAGGCCCGGGAACCGGGACAGTGCCAGGCACGCGGCCTTCGCCACCACGGCCAGCGGGCCGATCCGCACTCCGTCGAGAGTCCGGTCCTCGCGCAGCGCCGCGATGAATTCCATCGTCGCGGTGACGTCGACGGTGTGGAAGGTCGTGACGTGCGGGGCGGTGAACGCGCTCGCCACCATGGCCTCCGCCGTGCGCTTGCGCACCCCTCGGACCGGCGTCCGGGTGACGCGCGCCGCGCCGTCGTCGTACCCGCCCGAGCGGAGACCGGAGACCTTCCCCTCGCGGGCGGACATCTCCTCCTCACGCGTGGATACCGTGCCGAGGTACTCGTCCACGTCCGCGCGCGTGATCACCCGGTCCCCCACCGTCGCGGCGAGAAGGGCGAGGTCCACTCCCTGGGCCTTCGCGTACGCGCGCACGGGCGGCGTCGATCGCGGCCGTTCGACCGTCGTGTGCGACGGCGCCTCGGAGACCACCGCGTCGTGGGGCGCCGCCTCCAGCACCGTCGTGTCCGCTGTCCGGGCGGCCGTGACCGTGCGTCGGGCGCGGCGCGCCGGTCTCCCCGCCGCCGCAGGGGCGGCGCCGTAGCCGACGAGGTTGGGCTGCGCCGTCTCCCCGGCGTCCCGTTCGGCCTCCGGGCCCTGGTCGTCCGCCTCCTCCGATCCGGACGAACCGGCCGTCGCCGACGCGGGGCTCACTGCGTCCGCCGGCGGAGCGGGGTCCTCGTCCTCCTCGCCGGGCAGGCGGAAGGCGATCAGAGGCGCTCCGACGGCGACGGTGTCCCCCGCCGCCGCATGCAGCGCCGTGACCGTGCCCTCGTACGGCGACGGCAGCTCCACCACCGCCTTCGCGGTCTCCACCTCGGCGAGCGTCTGGTTGAGGGCGACCGAGTCGCCCTCGGCGACCAGCCACTGGACCACCTCGGCCTCGGTCAGCCCCTCGCCGAGATCGGGAAGACGGAACTCCTGGGTCATCGCTCTGCTCCTGTCACCGGACGCGCGTCGTCCTTGCGGCCGAGCCCCGCTCCCGGCGCGAGCGCGTCGTCGCCGAGGACGCGGTCGACGGCGTCGAGAATGCGGTCGAGGTCCGGGAGGTGGTGCTTTTCCAGCTTGGCGGGCGGGTACGGGATGTCGTGACCCGTCACCCGCAGCGGCGGCGCCTCCAGCCAGGTGAAGCACTTCTCCGTGATGCTCGCGATCACCTCGGCGGCCACCCCCGCCTCCCGGGATGCCTCGTGGGCGACGACGACTCGGCCGGTCCGGCGCACCGACGCGCAGACGGTGTCGTAGTCCACCGGAGACAGCGAGCGAAGATCGATCACCTCGAGCGAGCGTCCCTCGTCCTCTGCCGCCTCCGCGGCGGCCAGGGCCGTGCCGACCATGGCCCCATACGTGATCACGGTCGCATCCGCGCCGGGGCGCACGACACGCGCGAGCCCCATCGGCGCGGCGTCGGCGAGCGGGGTCTCCTCGTCGACCTCGCCCTTGGCGTGGTACAGCCGCTTGGGCTCGAAGAAGATCACGGGATCGTCGCTCGCGATCGCCTGACGCAGACAGACGTACGCGTCCTGCGGGTTAGAGACCGCCACGACCCGGAGCCCTGCCGTGTGCACGAAGTAGGCCTCCGGAGACTCGGAGTGGTGCTCGGCCGCGCCGATGCCGCCGCCCCACGGGATGCGGATCGTGATCGGCATCGGCACCCGCCCCTGGGTGCGGTAGTGCAGCTTCGCCACCTGGGACACGATCTGGTCGAACGCGGGATAGACGAACCCGTCGAACTGGATCTCCACGACCGGGCGGTAGCCGCGCATGGCCAGCCCCACGGCCGTCCCGACGATGCCGGACTCGGCCAGCGGGGTATCGATCACCCGTCGGGCACCGAACTCCGCGAGCAGGCCGTCCGTGATCCGGAAGACGCCGCCGAGCTTTCCGATGTCCTCTCCGAGCAGCACCACCTTCTCGTCGTCCTGGAGGGAACGGCGCAGCGCAGCGCCGAGGGCCTTGCCCATCGTGAGGGTCGTCATGTCAGACCCCTTCGAACGAGGCGAGGTAGTCGGCGTACGCGGCGCGCTGCTCCGAGAGGCCCGTGTGCGGGGTCGCGTACACGTTGTCGAACACGGCCAGCGCCGGGCGCGTGGTCATGGCGAGACACGTGGCGCGGAGGGTGCGCGCCGCCTCGTCCGCCGCCGCGGCGATCTCCGCCGCCTGGGCGTCGTCGAGCACGCCCTCCGCGCGGAGCAGTCGTTCGAGCCGAAGCAGCGGATCGCGTCCGCGCCAGGCCTCGAGCTCCGCCGGGTCCCGGTAGCGCGTCGGGTCGTCCGCCGTCGTGTGCGGGCCGAGCCGGTAGGTGACCGCCTCGATGAAGGCCGGGCCCTTGCCGGACCGCGCATGCTCGGTCGCCCAGCGCATGGCCGCCACGCAGGCGAGGATGTCGTTGCCGTCCACGCGGAGGCTGGGGATCCCGAATCCCGGCGCGCGTCCCGCGATGGGGAACTGCGACTGCACAGCCACGGGCTCGGAGATCGCCCAGTGGTTGTTCTGGCACACGAAGACGACGGGAAGTCGGTACGACGACGCGAAGACCATGGCCTCGTTGACGTCGCCCTGGCTGGTCGCGCCGTCGCCGAAGTACGTCACCGCGACCTGGTCCGACTCGTCCGCGCGGATGCCCATCGCGTAGCCGACCGCGTGCAGCGTCTGCGCGCCGATGATGATCTGCAGCGGCGCCATGTGCATGACGGCGGGATCATAGGACGCGCCCTCCTCGCCGCGCCAGGCGCGCGTGTAGTCGCCGGGGTCCGCTCCCCGGACGTACATCACGCCCGTCTCCCGGTAGCTCGGGAACACCACGTCGTCCTCGCGGAGCGCCCGCGCGGTTCCGACCTGCGCGGCCTCCTGGCCCTGGCACGGCGCCCACAGCCCGAGCTGGCCCTGGCGCTGCAGCGCAATCCCCTCGCTGTCGATGCGGCGCACCACGCTCATGTCGCGGAAGAGGGCGAGCAGGTCCGTGGGACTCACGTCCTGGACGAAGGGATCGAGGAGCGGATTGGCCCGGCGGGTGCCGTCCGGGGCGATGAGCTGCTCGGTGAGCGCGAGATCCGTCTCCGTGTCGGCGATCGGGGTGATGCTGGGTGACATCGTCGTCCTCCTTGTCGGAGCCGCCTTCGTGGGGCGACGTTCCGTGGGCTTCCTTGCCGTTGCCTTGAGGCTACGTCCGCTCAGCATCTGGCTCAAGCATTGGAACGGCTTTTGAGCATGTTGCCAAGACAGGCGTCACGTGAGCCTGCTACGGTTTGGCACTATGCCCGCCTCGGAACGTCCCGCCGCCCTGGACCGCATCGACCTCGACCTGCTCGACGCGCTCGCCGCCGAGCCGCGGATCACGGTGGTCGCCCTCGCGGAACGGCTCGGGCTCTCGCGCAACACGATCCAGGCCCGCATGACCAGGCTCGAGCAGACGGGGGTGTTCCTGCCGTACGAGCGCGCCTACTCCCCCGCCGTCCTGGGCTTCCCGCTGCAGGCGTTCGTCAGCATCGGCGTGCGTCAGACCGAGCTGCCGCGCATCATCACCGAGCTGTCCCGCGTGCCCGAGGTCGTCCAGGCGCATGGGCTCAGCGGTTCGGTCGACATCCTCGCGCGCGTCGCGTGCCGCGACGCGCGCCACCTCTTCGACACGGACGCCCGGATCCTCTCGATCGACGGCGTGGAGAGGACCGAGACCTCCCTCGCGATGGGCGAGATCATCCCGTTCCGCGTCGCCGGCCTCATCGGGATGGCGCGCCGAGAGGCCTGAGGAAGCGCTCGATCGCGCCGGCGGCCTCCGCGGGCGTCTCGTAGTGGATCAGGTGGCCGACGTGCGCGATCTCGACGAGCTGCGCGTCGGGGAACAGGCGGACGAGCCGCCGCTCCGCCTCGATCGGGGTGATGTCGTCGCGCTGCGCAGCGACGAGGAGGACGGGGACGTCGATCGACGCCGCGTACTCCCTGACGTCGTGCGAGACGCTCGCCACGAACGCGTCCTTCAGGACGTCGCGGTCCGCGAACCGGGAGAAGTACGTGTCGTGCTGGTCGTGCACGAAGCGCCGCAGGGAGGGATCCTTCGTCTTCGCCATCGCCATGCTCATCACCCGGACGATCAGCGGGTTGCGCAGGAGCGCCGTCCCCAGAGCACGCGGCAGCCGCGCTCCCAGCGCGTAATACAGGATCGCCAGCCGGGTCATGACGCCCTTCGGGCCCTCCAGCGCCGGCGCCCCGATGGGGTTCACCAGGATCAGGCGCGGCGTCGCGAGGCCCCCGGCCACGGCCGCCGCGGCGACGATGGAGCCGAACGAGTGCCCGAGGATCACCGCGCCGGGCGCCACCTCGGCCGCGAACGCACGCAGCCACGAGGCGTAGGCCTCGATGTCGTGCGTCCTGCCCGGGAGCGCCGGCGTCTCCCCGAAGCCGGGCAGGTCCGGCATGATCACTCGCATGCCGGGCAGATACGCCACCACGGGCTCGAGGCCGTGGTGCTCCCCGCGGAAGCCGTGCACGGCGATGAGGGCGGGGGCGTCGGCCGAGACCGTCTCGTCCCCGTAGACCCAGTACGCCGTCCGTCCCCCGGCGATCTCGACCTCGCGCCGCTCCACGGGGATGCGCTGCAGTCGGTCGGCGTACGGGGAGGCGACGGTCACCCCTCGAGTCTACGGGCGCGTCTCGTACGGCGATGTCGGCGCCGCGTCCTACCGTGGGTGCCATGACCACGGATCGTGCGCTGCCCGCCTGGATCGATCGCGTCGGGGTGTTCGATCTGGAGACCACCGGCGTCGACGTCGCCGGGGACCGGGTGGTCACGGCCTACATCGGGGTGCTCGACCGAGAGGGGCGCGAGCTCGCGTCGAGAAGCTGGCTGGCCGATCCGGGCGTGCCGATCCCGGAGGGCGCGTCCGCGATCCACGGGATCACGACCGATCACGCACGCCGCCACGGCGCGCCCGCCGCCGTGGTCGTGGCGGAGGTGACCAGAGCGCTCCGCGCCCTCCTCGGCCAGGGCGTGCCGATCGTCGCGTACAACGCCTCCTACGACTTCTCGCTTCTCGCGCACGAGGCCCGCCGATACGCCGTCGAGCCGCTGGACGCCCCCTCGCCGGTCATCGATCCACTGGTGATCGACAAGGCCTACGACCGGTACCGGCCAGGAAAGCGCACCCTCGAAGTCGTCGCCGCGCACTATGAGGTCGTGCTGGACGCCGCGCACGAGGCATCCGCGGACGCCATCGCGGCCGGACGCGTGGCGCAGGCCCTGGCCCGCCGCTTCACGCTCCCGGACTCCGCCGCGGAACTGCACACGCGCCAGATCGGATGGGCCCGCGCCCAGGCCGAGAGCCTCACGGAGTACTTCATCCGCATCGGCCGTCTCGAGCCCGAACAGACGCTCGACGGCGCCTGGCCCGTCCGCTGACGATCCCCCTCAGGAGGGATGCCGCACGTCGGGACCGTGGCTAGCCTGTGATCATGGATGCGGTCATCGGCACGGTGTTCGGGTGGGGCACGGTCGCGCTCGTGCTGGTCCTGCCGATCGTGCTCATCGTCACCGGAGTCGCACACGCGGCTTCGCGCAGGCCCATCGAGGAGCGCTACCGCGGCGCGGGCGGCGGCCTCGTCGGTGTGTTCGACAGCGTCTGGTCGCCCAGCGCGCACGAGGCCGGGATGGAGCGCGATCGCGAGACCCGGCGCGCGATCCCCGCCCCGACGCCCGATCCCGACTGGATCATGCGCCGGGGAGCCGGCGGCGCGCCGACGCGCATCCGGATCGACGTCGCCCCCGAACGCTGACCGCTCCGGGGCGGCACGGCTCCGCCGACCCGACGAAGAGCGAACGTGGCATTGTCCGTGGACCTAGACTCGCCGTCATGAGCTGGGACGTGCTGATCATGCGGCTTCCGCAGGAGATCCAGACCTACGACGATCTGTCGGCGTGCGAGAGTGACCCGATGCTGCCCCTCGGCACGCTCGAGGACGTCCGGCGACACATCGACGCGACGTTCCCCGACACCGACTGGTCCGATCCGCGCTGGGGCATCTGGCGCGGCCTCGAGGGCTCGATCGAGTTCAGTCTGGGCAGGGACGGCGACGCCCCGCTGGAGCACCTGATGCTCCACGTCCGCGCCGGCGACGAGATCGTCGGACGCATCGTCGCGCTGTGCGAGGGCGCGGGGTGGAAGGCGCTGGACACGTCCGCGACGGAGTTCCTCGTCTCCGCCGCCGACACGTCCGGACTCTCCGGCTGGCAGAGCCTCCGCGACCGTGCGGCCGGCCGGGACGCCTAGCGACTCCTGAACGGCGGGCCGAGTCCCGAGGCTTCCCCGTCGGGCGCCGATCGTCATGGCCATTCGCCGTGCGACGCCCCCGGCCGCACAGCGGAAGGCCCCCGAGCTCATCCCGAGCCGGGGGCCTTCTGCGTTTGTTGACTTGGGCGTTACTTCGCGCCGAAGTTCTTGAAGCGCTGGTTGAACTTCTCGACTCGACCGGCCGAGTCCATGATGCGCTGCTTGCCCGTGTAGAACGGGTGCGAGGCGGAGGAGATCTCGACGTCGATGACGGGGTACTCCACGCCGTCCAGCTCGATCGTCTTGTCGCTCGTGACGGTGGAGCGGGTGAGGAAGGTCTCTCCCGAGCCGAGGTCGCGGAACACGACGGACTGGTAGTCGGGGTGGATGTCAGTCTTCATGGGATTCCTTACGTGGTGCCCTGGATTCTGCCAGGGGCGAGGGAAGTCTGCGGTGCGGAAAACACCAAGGATCGATTCTAGCAGACGAGCGCGTCAGGACGCGGCACGCGCGGCGTAGCGGCCGTCGACCCGGTCGAGGGAGATGGGCATGCCGAACGCCTCGCTCAGCGTCTCGGCGGTCAGGGTCTGCGCGATCGGCCCGGCGGCGACCACGCGGCCCTCCCGGAGCAGGAGGACGTGCGTGAAGCCCACGGGGATCTCCTCGACGTGGTGGGTCACCATGACCATCGCCGGCGTGGTGGGCGACTGCGCGTAGCCGCTCAGCAGCGCCAGCAGCTCCTCGCGGGACCCGAGGTCGAGGCTCGCCGACGGCTCGTCGAGCAGCAGCAGCTCGGGGTCGGTCATCACCGCGCGGGCGATCTGGACGCGCTTCTGCTCGCCGTCGCTGAGGGTCCCGAACAGCCGATCCGCCAGGTGCGACAGGTGCCACTGCTCCAGCACCCGCATCGCGCGACGCTCGTCGACGCCGTCGTAGTCCTCGTTCCACCGCCCCATCACCGAGTAGGCCGCGGTCATGACCGTGTTGAGCACCGTCTCCTCGCGCGGGATGCGGCGGGCCATGGCGCTGGACGCGAAGCCGATCCGCGGGCGGATCTCGAACACGTCGGTGCGCCCCAGGGTCTCCCCCAGGATGTCCACGCGGCCGGAGGTCGGATGCATCAGCGTGTCCGCGAGCTGGAGCAGCGTGGTCTTGCCGGCGCCGTTCGGCCCGAGGATGACCCACCGCTGGTCGTCGGTCACCGACCAGGTCACATGGTCGACGATGTTCCGCCCGTCCCGACGGACGACGACATCCGTGAGATCGAGCACCGTGAGATCGGAGTCGTCAGGCATGCCGCCAGCCTATCGGCTCAGCCGACGACTTCCGCGTAGAGCACACGGGTCGTGTCGGCGATGGCGGCCCAGCTGAACTCGCGTGCAGCCCGGTCGCGCCCTGCCCGACCGTAGTCGCGGGCACGGGCGGGATCGCCGGTGACCTCGGTGAGCACCCGCGCCAGATCCGCGACGAACCGCTCCGGATCCACGGGCGTCCCCGTCCCGTCCTGGACCTGCTCGATCGGCACCAGCCGGCCGGTGACCCCGTCGTCGACGACCTCGGGGATGCCGCCCGTCGCCGTGCCGACGACGGCGGCGCCGCACGCCATCGCCTCGAGGTTCACGATGCCCAGCGGCTCGTACACGGAGGGGCAGACGAAGGTCGTCGCGGCCGTCAGGATCGCCGACAGCTCGCGCCGCGGCAGCATCCGCTCGATCCAGACCACGCCGTCCCTGGACTGCTGCAGACCGCGGACGAGCCCCTGCACCTCCGCCATGATCTCCGGGGTGTCCGGCGCGCCGGCGCAGAGCACCACCTGCACGTCGGCGGGCAGCTCCGCGGCGGCACGCAGAAGGTACGGCAGCCCCTTCTGGCGCGTGATCCTCCCGACGAAGACGACAGACGGCCGCGCGGAGTCGATCCCCTCCGCGCGGAGGAACGCGTCGTCGTCGACGGGGTGCCACGCGTCGACGTCGATGCCGTTGTGGATGACGCGCACCCGTGCGGGGTCGACCTGGGGGTACGCCCGCAGGATGTCGGCGCGCATCCCGGCGCTCACCGCGACGATCGCGGCCGCGTTCTCGTACGCCAGCCGCTCGATCCCGCTCGAGACCGCATATCCGCCGCCGAGCTGCTCCGCCTTCCACGGACGGAGGGGCTCCAGGCTGTGGGCCGTCAGGACGTGCGGGATGCCGTGCAGCTGCGAAGCGAGGTGTCCTGCGAAGTTCGCATACCAGGTGTGGCTGTGCACGACGTCCGCGCCCGCGACGTCCGGGACGATCACGAGATCCGTCCCCAGCGTCTGCAGCGCGGGGTTCGCGCCGTCCAGCTCCGAGGGCGTGCGATACGCCGTGGTTCCCGCCTCGCCGCGCGGCGCGCCGAACGCGCGCACGCGCACGTCGACGGCCTCCCGGAGCGCGCGGACGAGCTCGGCGACGTGGACGCCCGCCCCGCCGTAGATCTCCGGCGGATACTCCCTGGTGATCATGTCGACGCGCATGACTGCACGCTAGTACAAGCGCTCACAGGGCATCTATGGTGGAGCCATGTCGGCACCAAAGAAGGTCTTCGGGATCATCCTCGCCGGTGGCGAGGGAAAGCGCCTCATGCCCCTGACCGCGGACCGGGCCAAGCCCGCGGTGCCCTTCGGCGGCCAGTACCGGCTGATCGACTTCGCGATATCGAACCTCATCAACTCGGGCCTGCGCCAGATCGTCGTGCTGACGCAGTACAAGTCGCACAGCCTCGACCGGCACATCTCCCAGACCTGGCGGATGTCCGCGTTGCTCGACTCGTACGTCACCTCGGTGCCGGCCCAGCAGCGGCTCGGAAAGCGGTGGTTCTCCGGCTCGGCGGACGCCATCCTGCAGAGCCTGAACCTCATCAACGACGAGAAGCCGGACATCGTCGTCGTCATCGGCGCCGATCACGTGTACCGGATGGATTTCCGCCAGATGCTGGAGGCGCACATCGCCTCGGGGGCGAAGGCCACCGTCGCCGGCATCCGTCAGCCGCTCGCGCTGGCCTCGCAGTTCGGCGTGATCGACGTCGCGACAGACGGATCAGGACGGATCCACCAGTTCCTCGAGAAGCCGACGGATGCGACCGGCCTCCCGGACGCCCCGCACGAGGTCCTCGCCTCGATGGGCAACTACATCTTCGACGCGGACGCGCTGATCTCCGCGGTCGAGGCCGACGGGGAGTCCGCCACGTCGAGCCACGACATGGGCGGGGACATCGTCCCCTTCTTCGTCGAGCGTGGAGAGGCCGGGTTTTACGACATGCGACAGAACGACGTGCCCGGCTCATCCCCGCGGGACCGGGCCTACTGGCGCGACGTCGGGACCATCGACTCCTTCTACGACGCCCATCGCGACCTCATCTCGACGCTCCCGGTGTTCAACCTTTACAACATGGAGTGGCCGATCCACGCCCAGGCGGTCAACTCTCCCCCGGCCAAGTTCGTCCGCGACTCGGTCGGGCGGATCGGCAACGCGATCGACTCGATCGTCTCCCTCGGCTCGGTCCTGTCGGGGACCCATCTGGAGCGGAGCGTCGTCGGCCCGTGGACCCTCGCCGGCGGCGGGTCCACGATCACCGACTCCGTCCTGTTCGACGGCGTCCGGGTCGGACAGGGCGCGCGCGTGCACCGGGCGATCCTCGACAAGAACGTGGTGCTCCTGGACGGAGCGACGGTCGGCGTGGATCGCGAGCGGGACCTCGCCCGCGGGTTCACCGTGACGGAGTCCGGCATCACCGTGGTCGGCAAGGGCGTCCTGATCGAGCCGTGATCGGCCCGCCCCGAGGAGCCGCTACGCTCGTCGCGTGACCGCTGCGCGCTTCCTCGTCGTCCTCGATGCCGATTCCACGCTCCTACAGGACGAGGTGATCGAGCTGATCGCGGATGAGGCGGGTCGCCGTGCGGAGGTGCAGGCGGCCACGGAGGCGGCGATGCGCGGCGAGGTCGACTTCGCCACGAGCCTCCGCTCCCGCGTGGAGGCGCTCGCCGGTGTGCCGTCCGCCGCCTTCGACCGGGTGCGCGCTCGCGTGCGACCGACCCCGGGCGTGACCGAGCTCACGGCAGCGGTGCACGCACGCGGCGGCGTGGTCGGCGTCGTCTCGGGAGGCTTCCACGAGGTGCTCGATCACCTCGCCCCCGGTCTCGGCGTCGACCGCTGGCGTGCGAACCGCCTCGCGTTCGCGGGAGACGCCCTCGACGGAACCGTGGACGGCGAGATCGTCGACGCGCAGGCGAAGGCCGCGACCCTCCTCGCCTGGGCGGACGAGCTCGGCGTGCCCCGGCGACGCACGGTCGCGATCGGCGACGGTGCGAACGACCTGCGCATGATGGACGCGGCGGGGCTCGGTCTCGCCTTCAACGCCAAGCCGGCCGTGCGCGCCGCGGCGAACCTCGTCGTCGGGCCGCAGGATCTCCGCGAGGTCATCCCGCTCCTGCCCTGAGGCGCGATCCCCCCTGCCCGCACCCCCATCCCCGTCCCTTCAGGATGTCGGCGGCCGGCACTAGCGTCGGGACATGGACATCATCCTCGTTCCGGGCCTCTGGCTCGACGCCTCCTCGTGGGATTCGATCCTCCCCGGTCTCGTCGCGGCCGGGCACCGGCCCCATGCCCTCACCCTGCCGGCCGTCGGCGAGCCCGGCGCGTCGTCCACGGAGGTCGGCATCGCCGACTGGGTCGACGCCGTCGTCGCCGAGATCGACCGCGCCCAGGCCCCCGTCGTGCCCGTCGGCCACTCCGGCGGCGGCAACGTGGTGTGGGGAGCCGCGGACGCCCGCCCGGAGCGAGTGGCGCGCGTCGTCTTCGTGGACACCGCGCCGCCCGCGCCGGGGTACGGGATCAGTGAGTTCGAGATCGTGGACGGCGTGGTCCCGTTCCCCGGGTGGGGCTTCTTCCCCGACGAGGACGTCTCGGACCTCGACGAGGCCACACGCGCGCGCACGGCCCCGCTCACCCGGAGCGTGCCGGCACGGGTCCCGACCGATCCCATCCGTCTGGCGGACCCGCGACGATACGACGTGCCGGTGACCCTGCTGATGGGCGGGATGACCGAAGCGGAGTTCGGCGAGCAGATCCGGCAGTGGGGCGACTACGCCGAGGAGTACGGCCGCATCCGGGACGCCGAGGTCGTCCGGATCGGGTCGGGACACTGGCCGCAGTTCTCCGTGCCCGATCGGCTCGCCGAGCTCCTCGTGGCCGCGATCGATCGCTCAGCAGGACGCTGACCGTTCCCCGCACTGCGGCGGGTGCCTGCTCGCGGCGGGTATCGACGGCGCCCGTCAGTGCCCCATCCCGAGGCCGCCGTCGACCGGGATCACCGCGCCGGAGATGTACGCGGCGTCATCGGAGGCGATCCAGGTCACGACCCCGGCGACCTCGTCCGCCGACGCGAACCGCCCCGCCGGGATGCTCGCCTTGTACTGCTTCTGCGTCTCTTCCGGGAGCTCGGCGGTCATGTCCGTCTCGATGAATCCCGGGGCGACGACGTTGGCGGTGATGCCGCGGCCGCCGAGCTCACGGGTCAGCGAACGCGCGAAGCCGACGAGGGCGCTCTTCGAGGCGGCGTAGTTGATCTGACCGGCCGACCCGTAGAGGCCGACCACGCTCGAGATGAGGACGACGCGGCCGAAACGCGCACGCAGCATGCCCTTCGACGCGCGCTTGACGACGCGGAACGCGCCGCCCAGGTTCGTGGCCACGACGCTGTCGAAGTCGTCCTCGCTCATGCGCAGGAGCAGGGTGTCCTTGGTGATCCCGGCGTTCGCGACGACGATCTCGACGGGGCCGAGCTTCTGCTCGACCTCCGTGAACGCGGCGTCGACGGCCTCCGCGTCCGTCACGTCCGCCCGCACCGTGAGCGTGCCGTCCGGCCCCTCGCCGCTGCGCGCCGTGACCGCCACCCGGTAGCCGTCGCGCACGAAGCGCTCCGCGATCGCGCGGCCGATGCCGCGGTTGCCACCGGTCACGAGGACGACACGGTCAGTGCTCATCACAGACTCCCACTCTCAGGTTCTCCAGCCTCGCAAGCCTATCCAGAGCAGCGCGGCGGGAATTGACATCCGACGGCCCTGCCGGGAGTCTGGGGACGACCAGGGAGACGGACATCGTGAGCGACAACACCAACGCCGAAGAGCAGCAGCCTCCGCGGCCCCCCGTGCCGCCGGCACCCGAGCAGCCCGCCCCGCCGCCGCCCGGCCCGTGGGACGGCGCGGCCGCCTCGCCCGCCGCCGCCATCGTGCCCGCGCCCGTCTCTCCGGCGTTCCCGACCTACGGCGCCCCGGCCGCGCCGGAGCACGGGACGCCCTTCGCGGCGCCGACGCCGACGGTCCCCCCGGCCTCGCCCAGCGCCCCGTCGGCATACGGCGGGCCCGGGGCGTACGGCACGCCGCCCGCGTACGGGTACGCGGCGCCGTATGCTCCGCCCGCGCCGACCAGCGGGCTCGCCGTGACCTCGATGATCCTCGGCATCGCCGGCCTCGTGCTGATCTGGGTGGTCGTCCCGCTGCTCGCCTCCATCGCGGCCGTCATCACGGGACACATCGCCCTGGGCCAGTGCAAGCGCAACCCGCAGCTGGGCGGACGGGGCATGGCGATCGCCGGGCTGATCCTGGGCTACATCGGGGTGGCGGGACTCATCGTGATCGTGGCCCTGTCGATCATCAGCTTCCTCTTCTTCGGCGCGTTCTCGCTGTCGATGATCCCGCTCATGTCGTGATCCGAGAGCGGTGCGGCGGCGTAGGCTGGACTCACCGTGAGAAAGTCCCGCACCGCCCCCTCGCTGACCTCCTTGCCGCGCGCGCCGCGCGATGAGGCCAAGGGGCGAGCCCGCCAGTACATCGTCACGATGTCGATCCGCGTGGCCTGCCTGCTGCTCATGGTGGTCGTGACCCCGTACGGCTGGTACACCTGGCTCTTCGCGCTCGCCGCGATCGTGCTGCCCTACATCGCCGTGGTGTTCGCCAATGCCGGGGACGATTCGACCGAGACCGTCATCGAGTCGCCCCAGCTCGGGATCACCGCCGCGCCGACCGAGCCCGCTCCCCCGGCTTCGGACGAGGGCCGCCCCACGCTGAGGATCCAGGAGACCGGATCGACGCCGGCGGACCCCGATCCCGGAGCCGCCCGATGACGGACGCCGTCCCCGAGTGCTCGCGCGCGGGGTGCCGCTCCGTCGCCACCCACCGCGTGCTCTGGCGCAATCCGCGCATCCACGCCCCGGATCGGCAGAAGGTGTGGACGGCCTGCGACGAGCACGTCGCGTTCCTCAGCGACTACCTGCGTGCCCGGGACTTCCCGGTGGACGTGCGGAAGGGGTTCTCATGATGCGCCGTCGGCTCCTGCGATGGGCGGGGTACGTCGCCGTCGCCCTCGTCTTCGCCGTCGTCTGCGTCCTGCTCTCCCAGTGGCAGTTCGCGCGCAACGAAGGGCGAGAGACGCAGATCCGCCTCGTCGAGGAGAACTATGACGCCCCGGCGGTGCCCCTGGGTGATCTGCTGCCGGCCGGCGCCGCCCTCGACCCCGAGGACGAGTGGCGCCCGGTGCTCCTGCGCGGCGAGTACGTCCCCGAGGGTCAGCTCCTCGTCCGGAACCGTCCGCACGGCGGCACCAGCGCGTTCGAGGTGCTCGTGCCGTTCCGCACGGACGACGGCCGGACCCTCATCGTGAACCGCGGGTGGGTCGCCCCCGGCGAGGGCGAGGTTCCCGACGTCGTCCCCGCCGCCCCGACGGGGCCCGTCGAGGCCGTCGTGCGTCTGCGCCCGCAGGAGCCCCTGCCGCCCTCCGGCCGCGGCGCGCCGGAGGGGCAGGTCCCCAGCATCAACCTCGGCTTCGTCGCCGACCTCCTGGAGTCGGAGGGCCTTCAGG
Organism: Microbacterium resistens; assembly: GCF_021172025.1. NCBI lineage: Bacteria > Bacillati > Actinomycetota > Actinomycetes > Micrococcales > Microbacteriaceae > Microbacterium > Microbacterium resistens. Next base: position 804,021 of record NZ_CP082781.1, on the reverse strand, counting down.
ACCCGTCCGCCCCGGTCGACGCCGGCGCGTACGGAGCGCTCGTGTCGGAGGACCCCGCACCGTCCGCACGACCGCACGGCTTCGATGCGCCGTCCGAGGACCCGGGGCCGCATCTGTCCTACGCGATCCAGTGGATCCTGTTCGCCCTCATGGGCTTCATCTTCATCGGGTACATCATCCGCACCGAGGTCGTGAAGCACCGCGAGGAGGCGGAGGGGCGGCCCGCCCGCGAGCCGCGCCGCCGACGCGATCGCGACATGCACGACGAGGACGAGCTCCTCGACGCGGCCGGCCACCGCTGACCGTACCGACGGTGAAAGGGGCGGACCCGAGCGCGCACGCCCCTAGGCGAGCTCGATGAGGTCCTGGTACTCGCGGCTCCAGATGTCCTCCACGCCGTCCGGGAGGATGAGCACCCGCTCGGGGTTCAGGGACTCCACCGCACCGGGATCGTGGGAGACGAGGACGACGGCTCCCTCGTAGTGGGCCAGGGCGCCGAGGATCTCCTCGCGGGACGCGGGGTCGAGGTTGTTCGTGGGCTCGTCCAGCAGCAGCATGTTCGCCGAGGAGACGACGAGGGTCGCGAGGGACAGCCGCGTCTTCTCCCCTCCGGAGAGGACGCCCGCGGGCTTGTGGACGTCGTCTCCGGTGAAGAGGAACGACCCGAGCACCTTGCGCGCCTCGGTCTCCGTCAGGTCCGGCGCGGCCGACACCATGTTCTCCAGCACGGATCGTGACACGTCGAGGTTCTCGTGCTCCTGGGCGTAGTACCCGATCTTCAGGCCGTGCCCGGGCTCCAGCTGACCGGTGTCGGGCTGATCCACCCCGGCGAGGATCCGCAGCAGGGTGGTCTTTCCCGCACCGTTGAGCCCCAGGACGACCACCTTGGACCCGCGGTCGATCGCCAGGTCCACGTCGGTGAAGATCTCGAGCGACCCGTAGGACTTCGACAGCCCCGAGGCCTTCATCGGGGTCTTGCCGCAGGGCGCCGGCTTCGGGAACCGGAGCTTGGCCACGCGGTCCACCTGCCGGACCTCCTCCAGCCCGGACAGCAGCTTCTCGGCGCGGGCGACCATCTGGTGCGCCGCGGCGGCCTTCGACGCCTTGGCGCCGAACCTCGCCGCCTGCAGCTGCAACTGGGTCGCCTTCTTCTCGGCGTTGGCGCGCTCCTTCTTGCGCCGCTCCTCGTCGGCGACGCGCTGACGCAGATAGTTCTTCCAGTTCATGTTGTAGATGTCGATGACCTGGCGGTTCGCGTCGAGGTAGAACACGCGGTTGACGGTCTCGCCGACGAGCTCCACGTCGTGGCTGATCACGATCAGGCCGCCCTTGTAGCCCTTGAGGAACTCGCGCAGCCACACCACGCTGTCGGCATCGAGGTGGTTGGTCGGCTCGTCGAGGATCATGGTGTCCGCGTCCGAGAACAGGATCCGTGCGAGCTCGATGCGCCGCCGCTGTCCGCCGGAGAGGGTCTTCAGCGGCTGGTCGAGGATGCGGTCCGGCAGGGAGAGGTTGTGTGCGATGGACGCGGCCTCCGCCTCCGCGGCGTAGCCGCCGAGGGACTCGAACCGCTCGGTGAGGTTCCCGAAGCGACGCATGGCCTTCTCCGCCACCGCCGGGTCGTCCGAGCCCATCAGCTCGGAGGCCTCGCGGATGCCCAGGGTCAGCGATCCCAGCCCGCGGGCGTCCAGGATCCGGGTCCGCGCGAGCATCTCCGGGTCCCCGGAGCGCGGGTCCTGGGGCAGGTAGCCGATCTCGCCGCTGCGGTCCACCCGGCCGTCGGACGGCAGCGTGTCCCCGGCGAGCACCTTCGTCAGCGTGGTCTTGCCGGCGCCGTTGCGGCCGACGAGGCCGATCTTGTCACCGTCGGCGACGCGGAAGGAGACGTTCTCCATGAGCAGGCGCGCTCCGACGCGGATCTCGAGGTCGTGCACGGCGAGCACAGCAGACGTCCGTTCTGGAAGAGGGTGAGCGGCCGGATGGCCAGCCTCCCAGTATAGGGCGCCGCGCCGTGCGGACGCCGACCGGTCCGCGGTCAGGGGGCGAGGCCGCGCGCCGTCAGCGCCTCTCCCACCGCGTCCGCATGCTGCAGGGTCCGCACCAGGATCGGCACCGCACCGCGCGGACCCATCCGCACGCCCCGCGCCCGGTGGGCGTCGCGCGTCTGCTGGACGAATCCGGACACCACCGGCACCGTGGCGATCGTCAGGGCGAGAACCAGGGCGGCCGCATGGGGGTCGACGCCCATGGCACGGAGCGGCGTCAGGACGCTGCGCAGCACCTCGGTCACGGCCGCCATCGTCGTGGTCGCCGTGACCAGCTCCGCAAGGAGCATGAGCGCGACCACTCGGCCGGTGCTGACGGCGGCCGCCTCCCAGGAGACGAGCAGACCGAGCGCGCCGCCGAGCACCACGACGATCCAGCGCAGCTGCCACCACGCCGCGCCCAGCGCCGACAGCGGAAGCCGGGCGAGCGGGTACAGCAGCGAGACGAGCACGAGGACGCCGCCGACGCCGACGGCGCTCAGCGGCAGGAGGGCGAGCAGGAGCGCCGCGCCGGCGAGCAGCGCGATCTTGGCCCCGGCGGGCGTACGGTGCACGATGCTCCGGCCCGGGCGATAGAGCTGTCTCACGGGCGGTCCCTCCTCTCGCCGGTGCTCATGCGCACTGGGCGACGTAGGCGGACACGACGGCATCCGGCGATCCGACGGCGACGACCCGCCCGTCCTCGAAGAGGACCGCCTCGTCGCACCGGAGCGCCAGGTCCAGGTCGTGCGTGACCAGCACCAGGGGTTGGCGCAGCTCGAGGAGCAGCTCGGCGATCCGCCGGGTGTTGCGCAGATCGAGACGCGTCGTGGGCTCGTCGGCGACGACGAGGTCCGGCTCCGTCGCGAGCACCGCCGCCAGCGCGAGCAGCTGCTTCTCGCCGCCCGACAGCTCGGCCGCCGGGGCGTCGGCCAGGCCCCCGAGGCCGTAGCGGTCGAGAACGGCGCCGACGCGGGGATCGGCGGCCCCTCGCCGTCCGGCGCGCAGGGACAAGGCGACGTCCTCCGCGGGCGTGGGCATGAGGATCTGCGCCTCCGGATCGGCGAAGACGAATCCCACCCGACGCCGGACCTCCCGCGCGTCGCGGACGGGATCGAGCCCTCCGACGCGCACCGACCCGGTCGTGGCGTGCTGCAGACCATTCAGCAGGCGGGCGAACGTCGACTTGCCCGATCCGTTCGCGCCGAGGACGGCGGTGCGCGGTGCGGTCACGCGGAGACTCACGTCCTGGAGGATCCACCGGCCGTCCGCGCGGACCCCGACCCCGTCGAGCCGGATGTCAGCCGACATGGGCGGGCGCGTCCGGGTGCCTCGGCGAGGGAGCGAAGGCACGGGGGTACGCCCGGCGGAGCGCGAGCGCGAGCGCCGTCGCGGCCACCGCCTTCAGCAGATCGCCCGGGAGGAAGGCCAGCGACGCCAGCGCCGTTGCCCCGAGCGGCACCCCCGTGACCAGGGCCTGGACGGGGATCCCGAACAGATACACCACCCCGACGCCGCCGACGAGCGTCGCGAGGGCCGTCCGCCAGACGCTCCGCCGCCCCGTTCCGGCGATGAGGCCGATCGTGACCACGCCCGCGACCCACCCGAGCAGGTATCCGGCGCTCGGGCCGACGAACACGCCGAGTCCCCCTCGTCCTCCGGCCAGCACCGGGAGGCCGACCGCAGCCAGGGCGAGGACGGTCAGCACCGCCAACGGTGCGACCCGCGGACCGAGCACCAGCCCGGCGAGCATGACGCCGAGCGTCTGTCCCGTGATCGGCACGCCTGCCGGCAGTGGCACGATGACCAGGCCGAGCGCGACAATTAGAGCGGCGAAGACGGCGATGCGTGCGGCCTCGGCCCCCAGCGGACGGGTGGGTGAGGTCATGATTCCTCCTCGACTCGGATGCGGATCGCGAGAGGCGATCTCCTGAACAGCGTTCACTAGAACGCTGTTCAGTATAGTAAGGGGCATGACCCCTCCCTCCCCCGGGCGGCACGACCGGGAGCGCATCGTCTCGGTCGCCGTCGACCTCCTCGACCGGGTGGGACTCCCCGACCTCACCATGCGGAGACTCGCCGGAGAGCTGGACGTTCAGGCCAGCGCGCTGTACTGGCACTTCGCCAGCAAGCAGGACCTGCTCGCTGCGGTGGCCGACCGCATCCTCGAACGGCCGCTTCCGCCGTCGCCTCCGGGCGCAGGGCCCGACGACCGGCTCCTCACGGTCGCCCGGGGCATCCGTGACGCGCTGCTCGCCTGTCGCGACGGCGCCGAGGTCGTCCTCAGCACGGCGGCGATGCGACGGGGAGCCTCCCGCGCGCACGACGCCATCGTCGACGCCCTCCCGGGGGTCGACGCCCGAAACGCTCCGGCCGCGACGGCGATCCTGCAGTTCATCCTCGGGCACACCACGCTCGTCCAGCAGCGCATGCACGCCGAGAGCCACGGTGCGGCGGCGGAGCACGACGGCTCCGCCGCCGACGCCGTCGTCTTCGACCTCGGGATCCGGATGCTCGGCGCGGGTCTCCGAGGCGAGGCGGCTTCGGCGGTCAGTCCCGCAGCGGCGGATTCCCGAGCCTGAGCCCGGGAAGGAGCGCGATCAGGAGCATCGCGATCGACAGCAGGAACACGGCCGAGAACGCGGCAGCGCCGGCCGCGGCAGCCCCGAACAGCAGGCCGGCGACCGCCAACGCCACCGCCGATCCCGTCGAGTCGGCGATGGACAGCGCTGAGGAGTGGAAGCCCTCGTTCCCTCGGGTGGAGTACGCGAGCATGAGCACGTTGAGGCGCGGATAGACCAGGCCCATGCCTCCGCCGGCGAAGGTCCAGCCCACGACGATGAGCCACGGCGGCAGCGGCACGCTCACCGTCGCGAGAACGATGAGGACGCCCGCAAGCACGGCGGCGAGGCTGATCACCGCGATGCGCGTGCTGCCCAGCCGATCCCCGATCCGCCCCTGGAGCCAGGACGCCCCCGACCACGCGAGCGCCGCCCCGGTGAGCGCGAGCCCGGCCAGGGTCGGTGGGAACGCGAAGCGGTCCATCAGGGCGTACGGGATGTAGGCCTCCGCGGCGAAGAACGCCCCGGCGACGAGCCCGCGCATGAGGATCACGCTGGGGAGTCCCTTCCCGGCTCGCAGGGTCCCCCGCGGCAGGAGGGGAAGGATCGCGGCCCCGATCACGGCGACGGCGAGGACGGCCCCGGGCCAGCGCCACTGCGGCGGCGCGTCCACGGCCAGCCCGACCGCGACGGCGGCGACCGCGACGACGACCGCGAGCATCAGCCGGGACCCGATCCCTCGGGTCCCCTCCGCCTCCCCCTGCCCGAGGTCCACGCCGTGCAGGCGGAGCGCCACCAGGAGCAGCGCCAGCAGCGCGAGGACCGCAACGCCGAGGAACATCCAGCGCCAGTGCAGGTACTCGGTCACCGCGCCCGCCAGGAAGGGACCGATCATGGAGGGGACCACCCACGCGGCGGCGAAGGCGCCGAAGATCGCCCCGTGCAGTCTCGACGGGTACAGCCGCGCGACCACCACGTACAGCGCCACGGTCTGGCCTCCGGCGCCGAGCCCCTGCACGAGGCGGCCGATCAGGAACACCGTCATGTCCGTCGCGGATCCGGCGATCACGAGCCCGACGACGAACAGCGCGGTCGCCGTGTACACCGGGAGGCGGGGACCGGCGCGATCGCACCAGGCGCCCGTGGCGACCATGCCCATCACCCCGGTCGCGAGCGTCCCGGCGAACGCGACGGCGTAGAGCGACTCGCCGTGCAGCTCGGCGCTCACCACCGGCATCACCGTCGTGACCGCGAGTGCCTCGATCGCGGCGAGGAAGATCAGTGCGACGGCCCCGAGCGTGACGCCGGCGTATCGCGCGCTCCAGATCGAGTCCGCGCGGGGCGCGGCCTCGGCCGCCGTCACGACGCCCTCGTGCTCATGACGACCGCAGCGCGGCGATCCGCGTGACGGCCTCGGTCAGCACCTCGGGAGAGCAGGCGATGTTGATCCGGACGTGTCCGGCGCCCTCCGCGCCGAAGGTCGGGCCGCGGTTCAGGGCGACCTTCGCCTCCCGCAGGATCCGTCCGGCCGGGTCGTCGCCCCAGCCGAGCGGGCGCAGGTCGACCCAGGCGAGATAACCGGCATCCGGGATGCGGTACTCCGCCTCGGGCAGCAGCTCGGTCAGCAGGCGCGCGAGGAGTCGGCGGTTCTGATCGAGCGCCGCGAGGAGTCCGTCCAGCCAGGCGTCGCTCTCCGGCGCCCACGCCGCGACGGCGGCCAGCGCGCCGAAAAGGCCGGTCCGCCACTCGACCTCGGCGGGAAGACCCCGGACGACGGCTGCGGGGCGCTCCCCCGCGGTCACCATCACGGCGCACTTGAGTCCTGCGAGGTTGTACGCCTTGCTCGCGCTCGTGACCGTGAAGCCGACCTCCGCCGCCTGCGCGGAGGCGGCGAGGAACGGTGTGAACCCGACGCCCGGCTGCACCAGCGGCGCGTGGATCTCGTCGCTCACGACGATCGCACCGTGCGCGGCCGCGATCTCAGCCACCCGTGCGAGCGCCTCCCGCGCGTGCACGGTGCCGGTCGGGTTGTGCGGGTTGCTGAGCAGCACCGCCCGCGCCCCGCCGGCGAGGGCGCGTTCGATGCCCGCCGTGTCCAGCTCCCATCCGTCGCCCGTGTCGCGCAGCGGCACCGGCTCGACGACCGCCCCCGACTCCTCGATGCAGTCGACGAAGGGCGGGTAGACCGGCGGTGCGATCACGACGCGGTCGCCCGGCTGCAGCGCCGCGCGGAGGATCTCGACGACGCCCATCATCACGTCGCCCGTGGTGCGGACCTGCGTCGGGTCCACGGTCCAGCCGAATCGGCGCGCCGCGAACGCGGAGAACGCGGAGCGGACGCCCGGGTCCGGCGGCGTGTAGCCCGTGTCGCCCCGCTCCACCGCGCGCATGAGGCGTTCCGTGATCGCCGGGGCGAGGGGGAAGTCGGACTCCGCGACGAACAGCGGCAGGACGTCATCGGGATACGTCCGCCATTTGGTGCTGGATCGTTGACGGAGCTGGTCGATCGGCAGGGCCTGGAGCGGAGCGGACGTCATCCTCCGAGCCTAGCGATCCGGGAGCGGTCGCGACCGCGCGGACGGAGCATGACGAAGGCCCGACGCCCAGGCGGCGTCGGGCCTTCGTCAGGGCCGGGTCAGATCGCGAAGCCGAGCGCGCGCATCATGTCGCGTCCGTCGTCGGTGATCCGCTCCGGGCCCCACGGCGGCATCCACACCCAGTTGATGCGGAACCGCTCGACGACCGAGTCCAGTGCCTGCGCGGTCTGCTCCTCGAGCACGTCCGTGAGCGGGCAGCCGGCGCTCGTGAGCGTCATGTGGATCACGAGGGCGTCGTTCTCGTCGTCCCAGGCGAGGTCGTAGATGAGTCCGAGGTCGACGACGTTGATCCCGAGCTCCGGATCCATGACGTCCTTGAGCGCCTCGGTGACCTCGTCGTACTTCTCCTCGGTGAGGGTCGCGGTCATGGCTTCAGCCTACGCCTCGATCGGCGCGGAGGGGTCGAGGAACCGGTCGTAGCCCTCGTCCTCGAGCCGGTCGGCCAGCTCGGGGCCGCCCTCCTCGACGATCTTGCCCGCGACGACCACGTGCACGAAGTCCGGGCGGATGTAACGGAGGATCCGGGTGTAGTGCGTGATGAGCAGCACGCCGAGGTTCGTCTCCGCCTTGGCGCGGTTGACGCCCTCCGACACGATCTTGAGCGCGTCGACGTCGAGGCCCGAGTCGGTCTCGTCGAGCACGGCGATCTTCGGCTTGAGCACCTCGAGCTGGAGGATCTCGTGGCGCTTCTTCTCGCCACCGGAGAAGCCCTCGTTGACGTTGCGCTGCGCGAACTTGCCGTCCATGCGCAGGTTCGCCATCGCGGCCTTGACGTCCTTGGTCCACTGCCGGATCGACGGCGCCTCGCCGTCGAGGGCGGTCTTGGCCGTGCGCAGGAAGTTCGTCACGGTGACGCCGGGGATCTCCACGGGGTACTGCATCGCGAGGAACAGGCCCGCGCGGGCGCGCTCGTCCACGCTCATCTCCAGCACGTCCTCGCCGTCGAGCGTGATCGATCCGCTCGTGACGGTGTACTTCGGGTGGCCTGCGATCGTGTAGGCCAGCGTGGACTTCCCGGAGCCGTTGGGGCCCATGATCGCGTGGGTCTCGCCCGTGCGCATGGTCAGGGTGATCCCGTTGAGGATCGGGGTGGTCCCTGCATCGGTCTCGACCGTCACGTGGAGGTCGCGGATCTCGAGGACAGACATTCTGTTCTCCTTCGTCGGTTCTTTACGTCGTGGTGCGTCGGGACGGCGCGCTGGTCAGAGCGCGGAGACGTCCTTCGTGACGGCGGGGTCGATGAGCACGTCGTCGCCGTCGATCTCGACGACGTAGACGGGGACGGGCTCGTAGGCGGGGAGGTTGAGCGGCTTGCCCGTGCACAGCGAGAACGCCGAGCCGTGCGCCCAGCACTCGAGGGTCTGCCCCTCGACGAACCCCTCGGACAGCGAGATGTCGCCGTGCGTGCAGGTGTCGCCGATCGCGTGGATCGTGCCCTCCGCGTCGAGCACGACGGCGATCGGGACGCCGTCGAGCTCGACCCGCAGCGGGGTGTCCTGTTCGAGGTCGCTCACTCCGCAGGCGCGCTGGGCGCTCATGCGGAGACCTCGGCGAGCTCCGCCTCGATCGCGGCGAGCAGCTCCTCCTCAAGGGCGGGGATGCGCAGCCGCTGCACGATGTCGCTCAGGAAGCCGAGCACGACCAGCCGGCGCGCCTCCTCTTCCGGAATGCCCCGGGCCTGGAGGTAGAACAGCTGCTCGTCGTCGAAACGCCCCGTGGCGCTCGCGTGCCCCGCACCGAGGATGTCGCCGGTCTCGATCTCGAGGTTCGGGATCGAGTCCGCGCGGGCGCCCTCGGTGAGGACCAGGTTGCGGTTCGCCTCGTACGAGTCGGTGCCGGTCGCGTCCGGGCCGATCAGGACGTCGCCGATCCACACGCTGTGGGCGCTCTCCCCCTGGAGGGCGCCCTTGTAGAGAACGTCGCCGGTCGTGTGCGGGCCCTTGTGGTGCAGGTACACCTGGCTCTCCAGGTGCTGACCGGCGTCCGCGTAGGAGAGCCCGTACATACGGCCCTCGGAGCCCGCGCCGGCGAGCTCCAGGCTGGGGTTGACGCGCACGACGCCCCCGCCGAAGCTCACCACGAAGTGCGTGAGCGCCGCATCGCGGTCCACCCGCGCCTGGTGCGCCGCGGCGTGGATCGCGTCGTCCGCCCAGCGCTGCACGGAGACCACCGTGAGGCGGGATCCCTCCCGCGCGATGATCTCGACGTTCTGCGCGTACTGCGCCGAGCCGTGGTGGTCGAGCACGACCGTGGCCTGCGCGTTCGGCATCGCCTCGATGAGGAGCTGGCCGAAGGCGCGCTTGCCGGCGCCCGTCCCGTCGATGCGGAGCACGACCGGCTCCGCCACCTCGTCGCCCTCCTCGATGCGCAGGTGCAGACCGCGGCGGGCGTGCCTCCAGGCGAGGGCGCTGACACGGTCCTCCGGACGGAAGAACTGCCCGTACGCGTCCTCCTCGTCGGGGACGAGGAAGGCCTCCGCCGCGTCGAGATCGATCGAGACCGCGTGCTCGTCGCCCGGCTCGTCCGCCAGCAGCGCGCGCAGGCGCTCCACCGGCGTGTGCTTCCAGTTGACCTCGCGGCCCGTCGGAGCGTCGAAGTCCGCCGGGTCGAACGAGTGCGGGCGCTCCGAGCGGGTCTGGACGGGGACGAAGCTCCCCGCCGCGGCGACCTGTGCCGCGGGGTCGATGTGGGCGTGCGTGTCCTGCGCCGCAGAGGGCGCCGTCGTCGAGGCCGTCATCTAGCCGACCGATCCTTCCATGCCCATCTCGATGAGCTTGTTCAGTTCCATCGCGTACTCCATGGGCAGCTCCCGCGCGATCGGCTCGATGAAGCCGCGCACGATCATCGCCATCGCCTCGTCCTCGGGCATGCCGCGGGACTGCAGGTAGAAGAGCTGCTCCTCACTGACCTTCGACACCGTGGCCTCGTGCCCGAGCTGCACGTCGTCGACCCGGATGTCGATCGCCGGGTAGGTGTCGGAGCGGGACTTCGTGTCCACGAGCAGAGCGTCGCAGCGCACCGTGTTCGCCGAGTGGTGGGCGTTCGCGTCCACGCGGACCTCGCCGCGATACCCCGCGCGTCCGCCGCCGCGGGCGATCGACTTCGAGACGATCGACGACTGCGTGTAGGGCGCCATGTGGATCATCTTCGCGCCGGCGTCCTGGTGCTGGCCCGGGCCCGCGAACGCGACCGAGAGGGTCTCGCCCTTGGCGTGCTCGCCCATCAGGTAGATGGACGGGTACTTCATGGTGACCTTGGAGCCGATGTTGCCGTCGACCCACTCCATGGTCGCGCCCTCGTGGGCGACCGCACGCTTGGTGACGAGGTTGTAGACGTTGTTCGACCAGTTCTGGATCGTCGTGTAGCGCACGCGGGCGTTCTTCTTCACGATGATCTCGACGACGGCCGAGTGCAGCGAGTCGCTCTTGTAGATCGGCGCGGTGCAGCCCTCGATGTAGTGGACGTAGCTGCCCTCGTCGGCGATGATGAGCGTCCGCTCGAACTGGCCCATGTTCTCCGTGTTGATGCGGAAGTAGGCCTGCAGCGGGATCTCCACGTGCACGCCCTTCGGCACGTACACGAACGAGCCGCCCGACCAGACGGCCGTGTTCAGCGCCGCGAACTTGTTGTCGCCGGCCGGGATGACGGTCCCGAAGTACTCTTCGAAGAACTCGGGGTGCTCACGCAGCGCCGTGTCGGTGTCCATGAAGATGACGCCCTGCTGCTCCAGGTCCTCGCGGATCTGGTGATAGACGACCTCGGACTCGTACTGTGCGGCGACGCCCGCGACGAGGCGCTGACGCTCCGCCTCCGGGATGCCGAGGCGCTCGTAGGTCTCACGGATGTCCGCGGGCAGGTCCTCCCAGGACTGGGCCTGCTTCTCGGTGGAGCGCACGAAGTACTTGATGTTGTCGAAGTCGATCTCGCTGAGGTCGGCGCCCCAGGTCGGCATCGGCTTGCGCCCGAAGAGCTGGAGTCCCTTGAGACGGGTCTTCAGCATCCACTCGGGCTCGTTCTTGAGGGCCGAGATGTCCCGGACGACCGCCTCGCTCAGACCGCGTTTCGCGCTGGCGCCGGCGGCATCGGGGTCGTGCCAGCCGAACTCGTACACCCCCAGACCATCGAGCTCCGGGCGATCGATCAGCACATCCGACATCACACACTCTCCTCATCGGGCCGCAACGGTGTCATCCGCCCCGGCACGCCGCATCCCCGTCGTGTCTGCGGGGATGGGGGTGCCGCTGGTGGGCCCTCTCATGGACGCTTCGCGCCTAGACTGTTCTCGATGTCACGCGCACGAGCGCGCGCATCGCAACACCCCCGATTCTACAGGTTCCCTCCGACATGCGGACCGTTTCCGTCCCGCCGGCGGGATCCGGAGGACCCATGCCCGAGAGCACCGTTTCGCCTGCCGCCCCGCACCGCCTCCGCGAGGCTCCTCCCCGTCCCGGCGGCGGCGCGGAGGCCGCACCGTTCCCGGCCAGGCCCCTGCGCGTGTTCGCATGGCTCTCGTTCCTCGCCGAGGTCATCATCATCGGGACCGGCGGCGCCGTGCGGCTCAGCGGTTCCGGCCTCGGCTGCTCGGAGTGGCCGATGTGCACCCCGGACTCGCTCGTGCCGACGCCCGAGCAGGGCTATCACGGGATCATCGAGTTCGGGAACCGGACCATGACGGGCGTCGTGGGCCTGCTGGCGCTCGCCGTCCTGCTGCTGCTCCTGCACGCGGTCGGCGGCCGCCGCGCGGTGCGCTCCACCCTCTGGTTCGCCGGCAGCGGCATCGTCGCCGCACTGATCGCCTACGGGATCGGCACCGCGGCGGGCCTTCCCGGTTTCATGTTCCTCAACGCGACCCTGCTCCTCGCCGTCGTGGTCGCGGCGGTCTTCTCGCTCCGCGCGAACGGCACCCGACGCGACCTCACCGCCCTCGCGTGGCTCACGGTGATCGGCATCATCGCCCAGGCCTTCGTCGGAGGCATCACGGTCGTGACGGGACTCAATCCCTTCATCGTCGGCTTCCACTACGCCTCCTCCCTCGTCCTCGTCTGCATCACCGCCGCGTTCCTCGTCCGGATGCGCGAACCGGCCGGGCCGCGAGAGCGGGTCGTCCCGTCCTGGTTCGCCGCGCTCACCCACGTCACGGGGCTCGTGCTCGCCGTGACGATCGTCGTGGGAGTCCTCACTACCGGATCCGGACCCCACTCCGGCGATGCGGACATCGTCCGGCGCGGGTTCGACGCGTCCGTGATGGCGCACGTGCACTCCTGGCCCGGGTACGTGCTCGCGGCGCTCGTGCTGCTCCTGGCGGTGATCGCCGGGGTCCGCCGGCTCCGCCCCCGCGCCTGGCTCCTGGCCCTGATCGTCGCGATCGGCGTCCAGGTCGCCGTCGGCGTGATCCAGGCGCGGACGGGGCTGCCCGAGGTGCTCGTCGGGACCCACATGGTGCTCGCCGCGCTGTCCGCCGCCGCCTACACCGTCGTCGTCCTGCGCCTGAAGCGCCCCACCGCTGCCACCGCCCCGGACGCCCCGGACGCCCCTGCCGCCCCGCCCGCCGCGACGCCCGCCGCGACCGCCCCCTGATCCTCCGGCGTCTCTCCTTCCGCGAAACCCCCTCGCCCCGTCGAGACCCCCTCGGGCACACGTATCCCAGAGGGGGTTTCGACGAGGAGAGGGGGTTTCGGGGGTGTGGAGGAGCGAGGATCCGGGCTGCCGTCACTCGGCGGCGAGCACCCGCGACACCGGCATGCGCAGCGCGGCGGCCGTGGGGACGAGCGTCGCGAGCGTGATCAGGCCGGCGCCGACCGCGCCGACCAGCAGGAGCGGTCCCCACGCCACGACCGGCGCCGACAACCCCAGGCCCGCAGCCAGGAACCCGCTGCCGATGACCGTCGCCGCCGCGCCGAGGAGAACCGCCGTCGCCGCATGGATCGTCGCCTCCCCCCACGCCGCCCGCAGGATGACGCCGCAGTCGGCGCCGGCCGCCTGCAGCAGCGCGACCTGGCGCTCGCGGGCCCCGGACGCCATGAACACCGCGACCGCCGCCCCGGTCGTCCCCACCAGCAGCGGACCGCCCAGCATCACGGCGACCGCCTCGGTCTGGAGCGTCCAGTCCCCCTGCTGCCCCGTCCACGCCGGCGCCGCCGCCCCGAGCGTCGCCGCCCCGCTGTAGAGCCCGCCGACCAGGGCGATCGCGACCATCAGCGGCGCGATCACCGCGGTGCTCTGGCTCACGCGGGAGCGGGCATCGTGCCGAGCGAGGAACCACGCCCCCGACATCCGGGCCGGCACCAGCGCCGACCAGATCCGCTGGGCCGCGGGATACAGCACGGGCCCCCACGCCGCCATCAGCGCGACCACAGCAGGCGTCAGGAACATCCCTCGGTTCACGATCGATGAGAAGTCCCCGTCGCCGAGCCGCCAGGCAAGCGCGGTCACCCCGCCGAGGGTCGCGACGACCAGCACTCCACGCAGGACGCCCATGCGGATCCGGGGCGGTTCGGGTTCGCGCAGCGTCTCGACCGGCGGGACCCGGCTCGCCCGGCGCGCCGCGCGGTGTCCTCCGGCCATGCAGAGGACGCCGACGCCGACCCCGACGCAGAGGAACGAGACCGGTCCCAGGCGCAGCGGGGTCGACAGCACCTCGTCGCCCCAGGTCTGGAAGAAGTACGCGAACAGCGGCCGCATGACCGTCGTCGTGAGCGCGCAGCCGAGAAGACCGCCGCCGATCCCGACGAGGCCGAGCTGGGCCCGCACCACGACGCCGACGCGCGAGGGTGACACCCCGACGACCTGCCAGAGGGCGTAGCCGCGCTGCTGGAGGGCGACGGTCAGGTTCGCCGCGCCCGCGATCACGATGACGGCGCTGATCCCGGTGAAGACCAGCACCATGCTGCTCGCGCCGTCCAGGGTCTGTCTGACCGCGCCGCCCTGGACCAGCCCGGTCTCCACCAGCATCGCGGCGAAGCCGGCCACGAACCCCACCACGATGGTCAGGAGGAACAGTCCGCTCCAGATCCGCGCCTGACGGACGAGGTCCGCCACCGTGAGCCGGATCATGGCCGCTCCCCCGCGGCGGCGAGAGCGTCGAGAACCTCATCCGGCGTCGCGCGCCCGAGCTCGCGATGGATCTCGCCGTCCCGGAGCACCAGGACGCGATCGGCCTGGGCGGCGGCCTCCAGGTCGTGCGTCACGAGGACGACGCTCCGCTCCTCTGCCGCGGCCGTCCTCAACAGCCGCAGGACCGACGCGCCCGTGCGTGTGTCGAGCGCCCCGGTCGGCTCGTCGGCGAAGACGACGTCGGGACGCTGCGCGAGGACGCGGGCCAGGGCCACCCGCTGCTGCTGCCCTCCGGAGAGGCGGCCGGGAAGGACCGAGGAGCGGCCGGCGAGCCCGACCTCCTCCAGCACGCGATCCACATCCGCCGCCCGGACACCGCGCCGGGCGAGGCGCGCCGGCAGCGCGACGTTGTCCCCGGCGCTCAACGACGGGATCAGGTTGTACGACTGGAACACGAATCCGACATGCTCCCGGCGCAGCGCGGCCAGCGCTCGGCGACGCAGCCCGCCCAGCTCGGTTCCGAGGAGACGGACCGAGCCGCCGTCGTACGGCTCCAGGCCGGCCAGGCAGTACAGCAGCGTGCTCTTGCCGGATCCGCTCGGCCCCACGATGCTCACCATCTCCCCGGGCGCCACCGTGAGCGAGACCCCGCGGAGCACCTCTGTGGCCGTCGCGCCGCGGCCGGCTCCCGGGAAGGACTTGCGGAGGTCGTACGCCTGGACGAGGTGTCGGTTCATGCCGCCATTCGATCCCGGGCGCCTCCGGCGGGGCCACCGGGCAGGCTCCTCCCTCGGGGTAGAGCAGGTTCTACCTTCTGCTCGACGGGACCGCTCCCGACCAGCGCCATCCGTAGGCTGATCCCATGAACGGACCCCGGCTGTGGAGCGCGCTGGTGCGCTCGCCCTGGCGGTTCCTGGGGAGCGCCTGGCCGTGGCGCGCACTGCTGTACCTGCTGACCAGCGCCGCGCTCGCCGTGATCCTGCTCCCCGTCGTCGTCCTCACCCTCCTGCTGGTGCCGCTCTGGGCCCTGCCGCTCGGGGCGCTCGAACGCCGGAGGACCCGGGTCCTCGGCTTTCCCGTGCAACGCTCCGCACATGTGCGCCTCGAGCCGGAGCAGCGCCACATCTGGCTGTCGGTACGGCTGTCCGAGGCCGCCACCTGGCGGGAGGTCGGCGCGCTGTTGCTGGACGTGCTGCTGGGCGGCGTCTCCCTCGCGCTTCTCTTCGCCGAGGCCGTCGCCCTCGTCCTCCTCGTCGCCGTCGGCGCGACCGGGATCCGCCGCGAGACGACCATCACGCTGTGGGAGGGCGGCGTCGTCTCGCCCTCGCCGAGCACCTGGTGGCTGACGATCCCTCTCGGCCTGGCGGCGCTCGGGCTGTTCGGCTATCTGAACTCCGCGCTCGCCGGCGGGCATGCGTCGCTGCTGCGGTTCCTCTGCGGTCCGCGCGAGGAGGAGCTGACGCGGAACGTCGAACGACTCACCCGCTCCCGGATCGTGCTGGTGCAGGCGCTGGAGGACGAGCGCCGGCGGATCGAGCGCGACCTCCACGACGGCGTGCAGCAGGAGCTCGTCACCGTCGCCGCCCGGCTCGGGATGGTCGGCCTGGAGCTGGAACAGCTACAGACCGCGGGAGCGGACGCCGACGCGGCGCTGCAGGCCTTGACGGCCGCGCAGCAGCAGACCGAGCACGCACTGGGGACGCTGCGCCGGACCGTCCGAGGGATCCATCCCGCCGTCCTCACCGACCACGGGCTCCGCGCGGCGTTGTCGGAGCTCGCGGACCGCACCCCGGTCCCGATGACCCTCGACCTGACCGGCCTCGACGCGCGGCGGCTCCCGGCGCCCGTCGAGACCGCCGCCTACTACCTCGTGACGGAGGCGGTCACCAACGCCGCCAAGCACACCGCATCCGCCCGTGTCGACGTGACCGGTCGATGGGACGCCGCCGTGTTCGCGCTCGACGTGGTGGACCAGGGGCCCGGCGGGGTCGCCGAGGACGCGGGGACGGGGCTGCGGGGACTCCGCGAGCGGGTGGAGACGATCGGCGGCGAGTTCCAGGTGAGCAGCCCGCGCGGCGGGCCGACGCGGGTGGGGATGCGGATCCCGACAGCGGGAGAGGACGCGCATGCGCATCCTGTTCGCTGAGGACTCCGGCCTGCTCCGCGAGGCGCTGGTGGCTCTGCTGGAACGCCTCGGTCACCGGATCGTGGCGACCGCGGCCTCTGCCACCGAGCTCCTGGACGCCTATCTCTCGCTGGAGCGGGACGGGTGCCCTCCTGAGCTCGTGCTCACCGATGTCCGGATGCCGCCCGGCGACCGCGACGACGGCCTCGCCGCCGCCCTGCGGATCCGCGGGCGGAACCCGGGGCAGCCGGTGCTCGTGCTGTCCCAGTACATCGCGGACACGTACGCGCGGGAACTCCTCACGCTGCCCGAGGGCGCGGTGGGCTACCTCCTCAAGGACCGGGTGAACCGCGTCCGCGACTTCGACCGGTCTCTCGAGCGTGTCCGCAGCGGCGGCACCGTGATCGACCCGGAGGTGGTTCAGCATCTCCTCCGGCCGCGCCGCGAGGGACCGCTGACCCGGCTGACGCCGCGCGAGCGGGAGGTCCTCGCCCTCATGGCGGATGGCCTGTCGAACGCGGAGATCGCCGGCAGGCTGGTCCTCAGCGACGCGGCCGTGAGCAAGCACGTCGGCAACGTGTTCCGGGGACTCGACCTGACCCCCGTCGACGAGAACCGCCGCGTCAAGGCCGTCCTCGCCTACCTGCAGTCCACGACGGGCTGACGGACAGGAGGGCCGCCCGTGCCCCTCACCGAGGCGTCGCGCGCACCGGCGCACCAGGACAGCCGTCCTCCGCCCAGGCGACGCCGAGGGCGAACAGCGTCTCCACGCCGTACCGCTCCATCGCCGCCGCGATCCGGCGGCGGCCGGTGCGGGGAGTGATCCCGAGGGATCGGGAGGCCGCGTCCAGCGTCATCCCCCGCCGCATGCGGTGCAGCAGCGTTCCGTATCCGGCGGTGTCGGCTGCGACGGGCCGCGCCTGCTGCCACAGGCGCGCGAAGTAGTCCTGCGCGAGTCCCGCGATGACGGGACTCGACACGGCCAGCACGCTCTGCGGCGCGGTCTCGCCCCAGACGAGCGGGAGGGCCGTGACGCCCTCGTCGTCGACCCAGAACCAGCTCGGCGGGCTCGGCAGCACCCGGAACTCGACGTCCGACGCCCGGAAGGCCTCGACCATCACGGTGAGGCGGTCGTCCAGCTCGACGGCGGGGATGATCGCGCGTACCGACGCGTACGCCCCCATCGCCTGGGCGAACGCACGAGAGCGCTCCGGACTGCTGGTCCGGTACCGGTCGATGTCGGTGAGGACCGCACTGACCCTCCCACCGGGGGCCACGCGCGACGCCTGCACGGCGAACCAGAGGTCCTCCGCCGCGTGCGGGCCGTGAGCCGTCTGGATCGGGAGCCGCCCCCGCGCCACGGCCTCGCCGAAGGTCCACGACGCCGTCCGGCGAGCCACGCCGTCCACGATCGACGCCAGGCGCATGCTGCGCGCCTCGGCCTCGGCCCGCTCGCTCTGGAGCAGTCGTTCGATCGCGAGCGCGGCGGCCTGCGCCGGCGCGTGCAGGAGGATCACGCCCTCCTGGAGAGTCAGGTGCCCTTCCGCGGACAGCCGCCGCAGCGCCTGCGCCGTCCGTTCCGCGTCCAGCCCGGTGCGTGCCGCCACGGCCGGCACGTCGGGAAGCCGCTCGCGGTGGAGCAGGTCGAGAAGGTCGTCGTCCGACATGTCTGTCCTCAAGCGGACAATGCACGAAAGGGTCCTTGCGTTGTCCTGTTCCGGTCACTTGGATGAGTCTGGACGCTAGCAGGAGGATCGAGATGGGGATAGGGCTCCGACGGCATCCGCTGGGGACGCAGGTCCCGGCACTTCACCGCCGGGACCACGCGTCGCGGCGACCGCGACGGACCCTCAGCGCCGCCACCGTCCTGGTGACCCTCACGACCGGGATCACCGCGTGCACCGCTCCCGTCGCGGGCCCTGCGGTCGCGACCGGCGACAGCCCCGCCCAGGACGCGGTGTCCCTGGGGGCACCGCTCGAGCAGCGCATCGCCGACGCTGTGCGGGCGCTTCCGCAGCTCGCCAGGGACGGTCTCGACCGCACCGGTGTCCCCGGGATGTCGATCGCCGTCGTGCACGGCGATCGGCTGCTCCTCTCGGACGGCTACGGCCTCATCGAGAAGGGCGGCGATCAGCCCGTCACCGCCGATACCGTGTTCCAGATCGCCTCGATCTCCAAGCCGCTCTCGGCCACCGCCGTCGCCGCGGTGGGACGCGAGATCGGCGTTGACTGGTCGACGTCGATCTCATCCGTGCTCCCCGACTTCGAGCTGTCCGACCCCGTCGTGTCCGAGCGGGCGACGATCGGCGACGCTTTCAGCCACCGCATGGGCCTCGCGACCGGATCCGGCGACGACCTCGAGGACATCGGCTACGACCGCGACACAATCCTGTCGCGCCTCCGCCTGCTTCCCCTGGCCCCGTTCCGCTCCTCGTACCACTACTCCAACTTCGGCCTGACGGTCGGCGCCGAGGCGGTGGCCGAGGCCGCCGGCGAGCCGTGGGAGGACCTCATCGACCGAGCCGTCTTCGAGCCGCTCGCCATGACCTCGAGCAGCGCCCGCCACGAGGACTACCTCTCGCACCCGGATCGCGCCCGGCTCCACGCCCTCGTGGACGGCTCCTTCGAGCCGCTGTACGACCGTGATCCGGACCCCCAGTCGCCCGCCGGCGGGGTCTCCTCGACGGCGAACGACATGAGCGCCTGGATGCGCCTGCTGCTCGCCGGCGGCTCGTCCGGCACCCGCACCGTGGCCGATCCGGATCTGCTCCGAGAGGCCATGACGCCGCAGATCGTCAATTCCCCCTCCGGGTCGACCGATCAGCGGCCCGGGCACTACGGCTTCGGCTTCAACGCCGCGCCGCTCGTCAGCGGCCGCATGGCGGTGTCCCACTCCGGAGCCTTCTCGCTCGGCGCCGCGACCGCCTTCCAGGTGGTCCCGGACCTCGACCTCGGGATCGTCGTGCTCACGAACGGCGCGCCGGTGGGCCTGCCGGAGGCCGTCGCCGCCGCGTTCCTCGATCTCGTGCAGTTCGGCGAGGTCACCCGCGACTGGGTTGCCGACGCCGAGGCCGCGTTCGCCCCGTACACGGCGCCCGACGGTGATCTCGTGGGCGTTCCGCGCCCCGCGGATCCCGCACCGGCCGCCCCGGACTCCGCCCTCGTCGGTCGCTACCTCAATCCGTACTTCGGGGAGGCGACGGTCCGTCGCACGGACGACGGCCTGGTGGCCTCGATCGGCCCGGACGGCAGGGCTCGGCTCCTCCTCGAGGACTGGGACGGCCCCGTGTTCGCATACTCCCCGTCCGCCGAGAACGCGCCGGCGGGATCGCGGGCGTCCGCCGAGTTCGTCCTCGACGGGGGCACGGCGCGCACGCTGCGTCTGTCGTCCTTCGACGCGCAGGGCTTCGGGACGTGGACCAGGGCCGGCTGAGCGGATCGGGCCGATGGCACGGCCCGGCCCGCGTCAGAACGGCAGGAGCGGATCGACGGCGACAGCCAGGAAGATGAGCGTCAGGTACGTGATGGAGGCGTGGAAGACGCGCATCGGCTTCGGGGAGGTGCCCCGCACGGCCTGGGCGTAGAGCCGGTGCGACTCATAGATGAACCAGCCGCCGAAGACCGCCGCAGACACCGTGTACACGAGGCCCATGCCGGCGACCGGGACCAGCAGCAACGAGCAGGCGACCGTCGCCCACGCGTAGAGGATGACCTGCAGCCCGACCTGCGGGGCCGAGCGCGTGACGCCCAGCATCGGCACGTCGACGTCGTCGTAGTCGTTCTTGTACTTCATCGACAGCGGCCAGTAGTGCGGCGGCGTCCACAGGAACACCAGCATGAACAGCACGAACGGCGGCCAGTCCAGCGAGCCGGTGACCGCGCTCCACCCGATGAGCACCGGGAAGCAGCCCGCGATCCCGCCCCAGACGATGTTCTGCTCCGTGCGCCGTTTGAGGATCATCGTGTAGATGACGACGTAGAAGAAGATCGCGGTCGCGGACAGCGCCGCCGTGAGCAGGTTCGTCGTGAGCCACAGCCAGACCGTGGAGACGATGGCGAGGGCCCACGAGAAGATGAGCGCTCCGCGCGGCGAGACCTCCCCGGTGACCAGCGGCCGGTTCTCCGTGCGCTGCATGTGGGCGTCGATGTCCCGGTCGAGGTACATGTTGAAGGCGGCCGCCGAGCCGGCGCTGAGCGAGCCGCCGATGACGGTCGCCGCGACGAGCCAGAGGTTCGGCAGGCCGCCCTGGGCGAGGAACATCACGGGCACCGTGGACACGAGCAGAAGCTCAAGGACGCGCGGCTTGGTCAGAACGATGTACGCCTTGATCGTCCGCTTCAGTGAGCGATCTGCACCGACCGGCTTCATGATCGTCGAGATGCTGATCGCCTCCTCCTGCGCATACACGGAACATTCCCAGTCTAGGCCACCGGAATGCGGGGTCGAACCGCCGAAACAGTTCGCGTCGCACCTGCGACCGCCGGATCCATCCGCACTATGCTGAGAACCGCTTGCGCGCCCGATGATCGTCCCCAGGCCATTCCGTGATGTCGCGGAACGCGCAGGGACGCGGGTGCTCTCGAAACTCTCAGAAAGGGCTCTGGCGTGTCGGAACTGCAGTGGGATGAGATCGATCGGCGCGCGGTGGACACCGCCCGCGTGCTGGCAGCGGACGCCGTGGAGAAGGTCGGCAACGGCCACCCCGGAACGGCGATGAGTCTCGCCCCCGCCGCGTACCTGCTGTATCAGCGGGTGATGCGCCACGATCCCGCCGACACCGGCTGGATCGGCCGGGACCGGTTCATCCTCTCCGCGGGGCACTCCTCCCTGACGCAGTACGTGCAGCTCTACCTGGGCGGCTTCGGGCTCGAGCTCGACGACCTCAAGGCACTGCGCACATGGGGGTCGAAGACGCCCGGCCACCCGGAGTACGGACACACCGCCGGTGTCGAGATCACGACCGGACCGCTCGGTCAGGGGCTGGCCTCCGCGGTCGGGTTCGCCTACGCCGCCCGTTACGAGCGCGGCCTGTTCGACCCGGAGACCCCGGCCGGGCAGAGCCCCTTCGACCACCGCGTCTACGTCATCGCCGGCGATGGCGACCTCCAGGAGGGCGTGACGAGCGAGGCGTCGTCCCTCGCCGGCCACCAGCAGCTCGGCAACCTGATCGCCATCTACGACTCCAACCAGATCTCGATCGAGGACGACACGAACGTCGCCTTCACCGAGGACGTCGCCGCCCGCTACGCCGCCTACGGCTGGCACGTGCAGGTCGTGGACTGGAAGAAGTCCGGCGAGTACGTCGAGGACGTCGCCGAGCTGCACGCCGCGATCACGGCGGCCCAGGGCGAGACCGACCGCCCGTCGCTCATCATCCTCAAGACGATCATCGGCTGGCCCTCCCCCGGCAAGCAGAACACGGGCAAGATCCACGGCTCCGCCCTCGGCGCCGACGAGCTCGCCGCCACGAAGAAGGTGCTCGGCTTCGACCCGGAGAAGACGTTCGTCGTCGCCGACGACGTCCTCGCCCGCACGCGCGGCCTCGCCGAGCGGGCGGCCGAAGAGCGGGCGCAGTGGCAGCGCTCCTTCGACGCATGGGCGGCAGCCAACCCCGAGCGCAAGGCGCTGCTCGACCGGCTCGAGGCCCACGCCCTGCCGGACGACGTGTCCTCCGCGCTCCCGGTCTTCGAGGCGGGCAAGGACGTGTCCACGCGCGCCGCGTCCGGTCAGGTGATCAACGCCCTGGCCGCACGCCTGCCGGAGCTCTGGGGCGGTTCGGCGGATCTCGCCGAGTCGAACCTGACGACCATCAAGGACGCCCCGTCCTTCATCCCGGAGCAGTGGTCGACCCACGAGTGGTCCGGGAACCCGTACGGCCGTGTGATGCACTTCGGGATCCGCGAGCACGCCATGGGCGCGATCGTGAACGGCATCGTCCTGCACGGGCCCACCCGGCCCTTCGGCGGCACGTTCCTCATCTTCAGCGACTACATGCGCCCGGCGGTGCGTCTGGCCGCGCTGATGAACGTGCCGAGCATCTTCGTCTGGACGCACGACTCCGTCGCGCTCGGCGAGGACGGCCCGACCCACCAGCCGATCGAGCAGCTCGCGACGCTCCGCGCGATCCCGAACTTCACGGTGGTGCGTCCGGCGGACGCCAACGAGACGGCAGCCGCCTGGCTGGAGATCCTCCGCCGACACGAGGGGCCGGCCGGCATCGCCCTGACGCGCCAGAACATCCCCGTGTTCGAGCGCGGCGACGGTGAGGCGAGCGGCGACGTCCTCGCCTCCGCCGATCACGTGGCCAAGGGCGCCTACGTCCTCGCCGAGGCACCGAGCGGCACCCCCGACGTGCTGCTCATCGCCACGGGCTCCGAGGTCCAGCTGGCCCTCAGCGCCCGCGAGACGCTGGCCGCCGAGGGCGTGAACGCCCGCGTGGTGTCGGCGCCGTCGCTGGAGTGGTTCGCCGAGCAGGACGAGGCGTACCGCGAGTCGGTCCTCCCCGCCGCCGTCACGGCCCGCGTCTCCGTCGAGGCCGGCTCTCCGCTCAGCTGGCGCGGCATCGTGGGCGACCGCGG
Source organism: Microbacterium resistens (assembly GCF_021172025.1). Taxonomy (NCBI): domain Bacteria; kingdom Bacillati; phylum Actinomycetota; class Actinomycetes; order Micrococcales; family Microbacteriaceae; genus Microbacterium; species Microbacterium resistens. The sequence continues at coordinate 781,082 of NZ_CP082781.1, read as the reverse complement.
TCGCTCGGTCGGCATCGATCACTTCGGCGCCTCCGCGGACTACAAGACCCTGTTCCAGAAGTTCGGCATCACCGCCGACGCCGTCGTCGAGGCGGCCCGCGAGACCCTCAAGGAGAACGCATGAGCACCCCCACCTCCGAGCTCGCCGCCGCCGGCGTCAGCATCTGGCTGGACGACCTGTCCCGGACCCGCATCACCTCCGGGAACCTCGCGGAGCTGATCGCGTCCCGCAACGTGGTCGGCGTCACGACCAACCCGACGATCTTCGCCGGCGCCATCACCAACCCTGACGACACCTCGTACGACGCGCAGGTCGCCGAGCTGGCCGGCCGCGGCGCCACCGCCGAGGAGGCCATCTTCGAGGCGACGACCCAGGACGTCCGGGACGCGCTGGACGTCTTCCGCCCCGTGTGGGAGTCCACCGGCCGCGTCGACGGACGCGTCTCCATCGAGGTCTCCCCCGACCTGGCCCACGACACCGAGGGCACGATCGCCCAGGCCGAGCAGCTGTGGGCCAAGGTGGACCGTCCGAACCTCCTGGTGAAGATCCCCGCCACCAAAGCCGGGCTCCCGGCGATCACCGCCGCGACGGCGGCGGGCATCAGCGTCAACGTGACCCTGATCTTCAGCCTCGAGCGCTACGCCGAGGTCATCGACGCCTACCTGACCGGCCTGGAGCAGGCCAAGGCCGCGGGCATCGACCTGTCGACGATCCACTCCGTCGCGTCGTTCTTCGTCTCCCGTGTGGACACCGAGACCGACAAGCGCCTGGACGCGATCGGGACCGAGGCGGCGACGGCCCTGCGCGGCAAGGCGGGCCTGGCCAACGCACGTCTTGCCTACGAGCTCTACGAGAAGACGTTCGCCGGCGACCGTGCCACCGCGCTGCTCGAGGCGGGGGCCAACGCCCAGCGCCCCCTGTGGGCCTCCACCGGCGTCAAGGACCCGTCGCTGCCCGACACGCTGTACGTGACCGGTCTCGTCGCCGAGGGCGTGGTCAACACCATGCCGGAGAAGACGCTGGAGGCGACGTTCGACCACGGCGAGGTCGTGGGCGACACGATCACCGGCGAGTACGAGGCCTCCCGCGAGGTCTTCGCCGCCCTGGCGGAGGCGGGCATCGACTTCGCCGACGTCACGCAGGTGCTCGAGGACGAAGGGGTCGCGAAGTTCATCGACTCCTGGCACGGTCTGCTCGCCCAGGTCGAGCAGGGCCTGGAGGCTCAGCGATGAGCTTCGAGATCCACACGACCGGCGCCCCGGCCGAGGCGATCGAGACGGTCGTCCCCGGCCTCGTCGGCGACCTGATCGCGTCGCGGATCACGAGCGGGGACGCCACGATCTGGGGCGCGGCCGCCGAGGAGGAGGCGAGCAAGCGACTCGGCTGGGTGGACGCGGTGAGCGTGTCCCGCCCGCTCGTCGCCGAGATCGTCGCCCTGCGCGACGAGCTGCGCGCCCAGGGCGTCGACCGCGTCGTCCTCGCCGGGATGGGCGGCTCCTCGCTCGCGCCCGAGGTGATCTCCCAGACCGCCGGCGTCGAGCTCACCATCCTCGACTCGACGTCCCCGGGGCAGGTCCTCGCCGCGCTGGACGCGGGGCTGGACCGCACCGTCCTGGTGGTCTCGTCCAAGTCCGGCTCGACCGTCGAGACCGACTCCCAGCGGCGCACCTTCGAAGCCGCGTTCCGCGACATCGGCATCGACCCCCGCGGCCGCATCGTGGTCGTCACCGATCCGGGCTCGCCGCTCGACGAGTCGGCGCGCGCCGCCGGCTACCGGGTGTTCAACGCCGATCCGAACGTGGGCGGGCGCTACTCGGCGCTCACCGCCTTCGGCCTCGTGCCCTCCGGCCTCGCCGGCGCGGACATCGCCGAGCTGCTGGACGAGGCCGAGGCCACGCTCCTCCAGGTCGCCGTGGACTCCGCCGAGAACCCCGGACTCCGCCTCGGCGCGGCGATCGCCCGCACCGTCGGCGCCGGCGGCGCCCGGCGCGACAAGATCGGCCTGATCACCGACGGCACCCACATCGTCGGACTGCCGGACTGGATCGAGCAGCTCGTCGCCGAGTCCACCGGCAAGGAGGGGACCGGCGTCCTGCCCGTCGTGCTCCTCCCCGTCTCCCCGGAGGTCGAGGAACGCCCTGACGACCTCCAGATCGTCCGGATCGTCGACGAGGCGGACGAGTTCCACCTGCGCGAGCGTCATCCCGGCGAGATCCTCGTCTCGGGCACGCTCGGCGCCCAGTTCGTCGTGTGGGAGTACGCGACGGCGGTCGCCGGCTTCCTGCTCGGCATCAACCCGTTCGACCAGCCCGACGTGGAGTCCGCGAAGATCGCCGCCCGCGGCCTGCTGGACGCCCGCCCCGAGCCGGCCGCGCCGGCGTTCACGGTCGACGGCGTCGAGGTCCGCGTGACGGATCCCGCCCTCGCCGCGTCCGGGACGATCGCCGGCGTACTCGACGCGCTGTGGGCGCAGCTCCCGGCGGACGGCTACGTCTCGATCCAGGCTTACGTGAACCGCCTCGAGATGCCGCAGCTGCAGGGGCTGCGCGAGATGGTCGCCGCCGACTCCGGCCGGCCCACCACCTTCGGCTGGGGCCCGCGGTTCCTGCACTCCACCGGTCAGTATCACAAGGGCGGTCCCGCGCAGGGCGTGTTCCTGCAGATCCTCGAGCGCACCGACGTGGACCTGGAGATCCCCGAGCGGCCGTTCACCTTCGGCCAGCTCATCGAGGCCCAGGCCGCCGGCGACGCCGCGGTCCTGGCCGACCACGGCCGCCCGGTGGTGACCCTCACCCTAACCGAGGCGCAGGACGACGTGCTCGACCTGTTCGAAGCAGCCCAGTAGGAGAAGCCTCCCGATGACCGTCCCCATCTCCGCCGGGAACAACCCGCTGCGTGATCCCGACGACCGGCGGCTGAGCCGCATCGCGGGCCCGAGCGCGCTCGTGATCTTCGGCGTCACCGGCGACCTGTCCCGCAAGAAGCTGATGCCGGCGGTGTACGACCTCGCGAACCGGGGGCTCCTGCCCCCCGGTTTCGCGCTGGTCGGGTTCGCCCGGCGCGACTGGGAGGACCAGGACTTCGCCCAGGTCGTGTACGAGGCCGTCAAGGAGCACGCGCGCACGCCGTTCCGTGACGAGACCTGGCAGCAGCTGCTGCAGGGCATCCGTTTCGTGCAGGGCGAGTTCGGCGACCAGGACGCGTTCCGGCGCCTGCGCGAGACCGTCGAGAAGCTCGACGTCGAGCGCGGAACGATGGGCAACCACGCCTATTACCTGTCCATCCCGCCGAAGGACTTCCCCCTCGTGGCCAAGCAGCTGCGGGACTCCGGCCTGGTGGACGAGAGGCGCGGGACCCAGGGATGGCGCCGCGTGGTCATCGAGAAGCCGTTCGGGCACGACCTCGCCTCCGCGCGCGCTCTCAACGACGCGCTGGAAGGGACGTTCCCGGCCGACTCCATCTTCCGGATCGACCACTATCTGGGCAAGGAGACGGTCCAGAACATCCTGGCTCTGCGCTTCGCCAACGAGCTGTACGAGCCGATCTGGAACCGCAACTACGTCGATCACGTCCAGATCACCATGGCCGAGGACATCGGCGTGGGCGGCCGCGCGGGCTACTACGACGGGATCGGCGCCGCCCGCGACGTCATCCAGAACCACCTGCTGCAGCTGCTCGCGCTCACCGCCATGGAGGAGCCGATCAGCCTGGGCGCCGATCATCTGCGCGCGGAGAAGGAGAAGGTGCTCGCCGCGGTGAGCCTTCCCGACGACCTCGCCGAGGCCACCGCCCGCGGCCAGTACGCCGGCGGATGGCAGGGCGGCGAGAAGGTCGCCGGCTTCCTCGCCGAGGAGGGGATGAACCCCGACTCCACGACGGAGACGTATGCGGCCGTCAAGCTGGAGATCAACACCCGCCGGTGGGCCGGCGTCCCGTTCTACCTGCGCACCGGCAAGCGGCTCGGGCGCCGGGTGACGGAGATCGCCGTCGTCTTCAAGCGCGCGCCGGAGCACCTGTTCGGCCGCTCCCAGACCTCCGAGCTCGGGCAGAACGCGCTGGTGATCCGGGTGCAGCCCGACGAGGGCGTCACGATCCGGTTCGGCTCCAAGGTGCCCGGCGCGGGTTCCAACGTCCGCGACGTCACCATGGACTTCGGCTACGGCCACGCCTTCACCGAGGCCAGCCCCGAGGCGTACGAGCGTCTCATCCTCGACGTGCTGCTCGGCGACCCGCCGCTGTTCCCGCGGCACGAGGAGGTCGAGCTGTCCTGGAAGATCCTCGACCCGGTCGAGGAGTACTGGGCCGCGCAGAGCGGCCCGCTCGAGCAGTACGCCCCCGGGTCCTGGGGCCCCGCCTCGGCGGACGCCCTGCTGGCCCGCGACGGACGAGTCTGGAGACGACCGTGATCATCGACCTTCCCGACACCACCGTCAGTCAGGTCGCGAAGCAGCTCGTCAAGGTGAGGGAGGAGGGCGGCGCCGTCGCCCTCGGCCGCGTGCTCACCCTGGTGATCTCCGCGCGCAACGGCGTGGCAGAGGCCGCGATCGACGCCGCCAACGACGCCTCCCGCGAGCACCCGATGCGCGTGATCGTGCTGACCACGAGCGACGGCGACGCGCACCTCGACGCGCAGATCCGCGTCGGCGGCGACGCCGGCGCCAGCGAGGTGGTCGTCCTCCACGCCTATGGAGACGCCGCGAGCAACCAGGAGAGCCTGGTCACGGGCCTCCTGCTCCCGGACGCGCCCGTCGTGGCCTGGTGGCCCGAGGAGGCGCCCACCGACCCGGCTGCCTCGCCCCTGGGACGCATCGCCCAGCGCCGCATCACGGATGCGGCGACGACACCGGACGTGCGCGATCGCCTCGCGCTGCTGGGCCGCACACACGCCCCCGGCGACACGGACCTGGCCTGGACCCGGCTCACCCACTGGCGCGAGCAGCTGGCCGCCGTGCTCGATCAGCCGCCTTTCCAGGAGGTCACGGCGGTCGAGGTCCGGGGCGCGGCGGCGTCTCCCTCGACCGCGCTGCTGGCCGGCTGGCTCCAGCTCGCGCTCGACGTCCCCGTCCGCTGGTCCTACGAGGATCCCGAACACTGGCAGGAGGGGATCAAGTCCGTCCGTCTGACACGCGCGGGCGGCGACATCCTCCTGGAGCGCCCCATTCCCGGGACGGCGGTCCTCACGCAGCCCGGGCAGCCCGACCACGAACTGCACCTGCCCCGGCGGACGCTTCGTGAGTGCCTCGCCGAGGAGCTGCGCCGGCTCGACCCCGACCTGCTCTACGGCCGGGTCATCACGGAGGGCTGGGAGCGTCTCGCTCCGCCGGAGTCGGGGGCCTGACCGCATGGCCGACTCCACCGCGCGCCGCGTCGTGATCGCGGACGACCCCGCCGAGCTCGCTCGCCTCGTCGCCGAACGCTTCCTCGTCCGCATCCGTGCCCGCACCAAGGACGGACGCCTCGCGCACGTCGCCCTCACCGGCGGATCCATGGGCGCCGCCGTCCTGCGCGAGGTGGCGGAGCGTCCCGACGCCGGCGAGATCGACTGGTCACTCGTCCACTTCTGGTGGGGGGACGAACGGTACGTCCCCGCCGACGACCCGGAGCGCAACGCCGGACAGGCGCGGGCCGCGCTGCTGGATCGCATCGAGGTCCCCGCCGCCAACATCCACGAGATCGCGGCGAGCGACTCCGGGCTCGGCCTCGACGAGGCCGCCGAGGCCTACGCCGCCGAGCTCGGCCGCTTCGGCACCGAGGAACAGCGCTGGCCCTCGTTCGCCGTCTGCTTCCTCGGCGTCGGTCCGGACGGGCACATCGCCTCGCTCTTCCCGGACCGGGAGGAGATCAACGAGACCGACCGCGCCGCCCTCGCCGTGCGGGACTCCCCCAAGCCGCCGCCCGAGCGCGTCACCCTGACCCGCCCGGTGATCAACGCCTCGAAGCGGATCTGGCTCGTCGCGACCGGGGCGGAGAAAGCGTCTGCCCTGGGACTCGCCCTCGCCGGCGCCAACTACGCGAACGTGCCCGCGGCCGGAGCCAAGGGGCGCAAGCGCACGGTCTTCTTCATCGACGAGGCGGCGGCCAGCGAGGTCTCCCCCGACCTCATCGACCCGAGCTACTGACCTCCGCGGGTGCCCGACCCGCGTCCGGGATCGTCGGAGTACCCGCTCTGCTCGGTCCGACGGAACGGTGCGACGTTGTTCGGCCAGGCACCGGCATCGGTGTGCCCGCCGGGCGGGCGCCCCTCCCCGTCGCCCTCCGGGGCGGAGGTCTCGATCGGCGACTCGGGCGACAGCGGCGCCCGCGACGACGTCGTCCCCGTGGCTCCTCCGGCGGAGCCGCCTCCGCGCTCAATGGGCAGTTCCTGGCTCTCGCTGAGGACCTGCGGATGGTATCGGGCGAGGCTCACGACGCCCCAGGTGGCGACCGCGCCGAAGATGCCGAAGGCGATCAGCGCCCACAGCGGCGCGGCGGAGGCCTCGCCGAGCACCAGCAGACCGATGAGGACCGCGATCATCGGGTCGATGACGGTGAGCCCGGCGATCACGAGATCCGGCGGGCCGGAGCTGTACGCGGTCTGCACGAAGTAGGCGCCCACGGCGCCAGCCGCGAGGAGCGCGATCACGCACACCACCGTGAGCCAGTCGAAGTCCTGGTCCTTGATCCGCGTGATGACGACCTTGGCGAGGGTCGCGACGAAGCCGTACAGGATGCCGGCGCCCGTGATGTAGAACAGTGCCCGCATCCGTCGGCGCAGGACGAGGAAGCACGCGCCGAGCAGGATGATGACCAGCAGCAGGATCGTCAGGATCACGAAGAGCTGGGTCTGGGTGATCTGGTGCTCGGTGGCGAACAGCGCGGCCACCATCACGAAGAGGAAGATCCCGCCGACACAGGCGGCGATCGCGATCAGGGACTTCTTCGTGGGCGAATGCCCGGACACCCGCGCGTTCAGCAGCGTGGTCATGACCAGGGCGATGGCGCCCAGCGGCTGGACGACGATCAGCGGGGCGACGGAGAGCGCCGCGAGCTGGCAGACGATCGCGAACCCGAGCATCAGGGTGCCGATGATCCACGACGGGCGCGTGAGCAGACCCTTGATCTGGGTCATCGAGAGTCCGGTCGCGCCGTCGGCGCCGCTGAGGCGCTCCACCTTCTCGACACCGCGGTGCTGGTACTGCGCGCCCAACGACATGAACACGGCCCCGGCCAGCGCGAGCGGGATGCCCATCAGCAGGCCCGGGTTCTGGAAGGCGCCGACGAGCTGCTCCCCGACGTCTTCCGTCATCATCCGTGTCGCGTCCCAGTGCACGCGTCGAGCCTACCGGCCTCGGGGCGCGCACTAGGGTTGTGGCGTGGCCGTTCTTCCCATTCGCATCATGGGCGATCCCGTCCTGCACTCCCCCGCCGCCCCCGTCGGCGAGATCACCGACGAGATCCGCACCCTCGTCGCGGACATGTTCGAGACCATGGACCTCGCCCCCGGGGTGGGGCTCGCGGCCCCGCAGGTGGGCGTGCCGCTGCGCCTGTTCACCTACTCCTACGTCGATGACGACGACAACCCCTGGCGCGGCGTCATCATCAACCCCGTGCTCTGGATGGCACCGCTGGAGCCCGGCTCCCCGGACCCGGACGAGGAGTCCGAGGGGTGCCTCTCCTTCCCGGGAGAGCGATTCCCGCTGCGGCGATCGGATCGCGTGCGCGTCACGGGCACCGACCTCGACGGGCGAGACGTCGTGATCGAGGTCGACGGCTGGCGCGCCCGGATCATGCAGCACGAGTTCGACCATCTCGACGGGGTGCTCTACATCGACCGTCTCTCCGATTCGGAATGGAAGACCGTCCAGAAGATCGCCCGCAAGCGGGGCTGGGGGCGTCCCGGAGCGAGCTGGGTTCCCGGCGTCGACGACCTCGAAGGCTGAATCTCCGTTCAACGAATTGAGTTCGCTCCCTCTCACCGGTACGGTTCTCCGGGGACATTCAGTCCTGTTTCACAGCTTTGGGAGGGGAAACTCACATGATGAAGACGCGCACGCGCCTGGCGATGGCCGGATCGGCGGCCATCCTGGCGGTCGCACTGAGCGGCTGCAGCGTGATCGACGGCATTCTCGGCGGGAAGGGCGACGCCCCGCGCGACGAGGAGAGCGGTCAGGTCACCGAGAGCTCCAACATCGACATCTTCAGCCTCAAGGTGGGCGACTGCAAGATGGCCAGCGGCACCGGCATGATCGAGGACACCGATGTGGTGCCGTGCGACCAGCCGCACGACGAAGAGGTCTTCTTCGAGTTCAAGGTCGATGACGGGGAGTACGACGACGCCGCCATCACCGCCGCGGCCGAGACGCAGTGCTACGGCCAGCCGTTCACCGACTTCGTCGGCCTCGACTACAACTCGTCGTCGCTGGACGCGGCCTACATCTCCCCGTCCAAGGACACCTGGGAGCAGCTCAACGACCGCGTCGTGCAGTGCATCATCGCCGACCCGGCAGGGCAGACCACCGGTTCCCTGAAGGGCAGCGCCCGGTAAGAACCTGCGGTCGTCGCACCGCACACACGAAGGGGACCCGCCGTGGCGGGTCCCCTTCGTCGTCCCCGCCGCCTGGTCCTCATGGGCCGCGCCGGCGCGGCCACCGTGGTACCAAAGGACCATTCCGGCGGGCGGCGGATCCGCCGCTCAGCCGATGTGCCGGGTCGCCTCCTCTCCCTAACGTGGCAGAGTCCACCCCCGCGTCCGCGTCGTCGGTGCGCCCTGCCCTGGAGGTTCCGTGACCCTGCTGACCAGACTCAGCCTCGCCAACCGCGCCGTCGTCGCCCTCTTCAGCATCCTCGTCGTGGGGATCGGCCTGTGGGCCACGGCCTCGACCACGCAGGAACTGTTGCCGTCGATGTCGCAGCCGGCGGCCGTCGTCGCGGTCATGAAGCCGGGCGCGTCCGCGGAGACGCTGGACCGCGAGGTCGTGGCGCCGCTGTCGGACGCGCTGTCGGCGGTCGGCGACGTCGAGGAGGTCCGCGCGAGCGCCTCGAGCGGATCCGGACAGGTGACGGTGACGTGGAAGTTCGGCGCCGACGACGAGAAGATCCTCGCGGACCTGCGCACCACGACCTCCTCCGTGATCGCCTCCGGTCCTGACGGCGTCCAGTCCGAGGTCTACGCGGGCAGCTCTTCCGACATCCCGGTGCTCAGCCTGGCCCTCACCAGCGCCGAGGATCTCGACGCCTTCGCCGAGCGCGTCGAGGCGTCCCTGGTCCCCGCGATCGAGCATGTGCCTGGGGTGCGGAAGGTCCAGGTGACCGGACAGGTGCAGGAGCGGGTGCTCGTGACGCTGAACCCCGGCGAGCTCTCGGCGCGATCGATCGACCCGTCCGCGGTCTCCGCACTGCTGCGCACCGCCGGTGTCGTCGTCCCCGCCGGAACGAGTGACGACGGGACGACGGCCATGGCGATCGAGGTCGGTCAGGAGGGGACGACGCTGGAGGAGCTCGCCGCTCTGCCGCTGCCGACCATGGACGGTCCTGTCCCCCTCTCGGCCGTGGCGACCGTGGAGCTCGCTCCCGTGCCGCAGACCACGCTGTCGCGCGCCGACGGACGCGCGGCGCTCGGGCTGACGATCACCAAGACCCCGGATGCCAACGCCGTCCAGGTGTCGCACGCCGTCGCGGCGACGATCGACGAGGCGCTGCCCGGGCTGGGCGGCGACGCGAAAGTCACGACGCTGTTCGACCAGTCCACCATGATCGAGAAGTCCACTCACGACCTCGCTGTCGAGGGCGGTCTCGGCCTGCTCTTCGCCGTTCTCATCATCCTGGTGTTCCTGCTGTCGCCGAAGGCGACCGTCATCACCGCGGTGTCGATCCCGCTGTCGCTGCTGATCGCGGTCATCGGGCTGCGCATGGGCGGGTTCTCGTTCAACATCTTCACGCTCGCGGCGCTGACGGTCGCGGTCGGGCGCGTCGTCGACGACTCCATCGTCGTGATCGAGAACATCGCCCGCCGGCGAGGGCCGGGAGGGCTCAGCACCGACGACGTCCGCACGGCCGTCGGGCAGGTGGCGGGCGCCGTCACCGCCTCCACGCTCACGACCGTCGCCGTGTTCCTCCCCGTCGCGCTCGTCGGCGGCGTCGCCGGGGAGCTGTTCCGGCCGTTCGCCCTCACCGTGACGATCGCGCTGCTCGCGTCCCTGATCGTCTCGCTGACGATCGTCCCGGTGCTCGCCTACTGGTTCCTGCGGCGCCCCTCGCGGCGCACGGAGCCCGCCTCGGTCCTGGAGGGCACGGAGCGCGACGCCGTTCGGACGACGGAGAACACGGACGTCGCCGATGACGCCGGCGCGAGCGGGACGACGCCTCTCGGCGAGACCGACTCCTCCGAGCGGGTCACCCGGATGCAGCGCGCCTACCTCCCCGCGCTCCGGTTCTCGCTGCGCCGACCGGTCACGGTCCTGATGGTCTCGATCCTCGTGTTCGCGGGCACCGTCGTCGCGGCGGGCTTCCTGAAGACCGACATGCTCGGCAGCTTCGCCGACGCGCGCGCCGTCCAGGTGGAGCAGAAGATGCCGCTGGACACGACACTCGCCGTCGCCGACGAGGCCGCGGGCGCGCTGGAGAAGGCGATCGACTCCGTGGACGGGGTGGCCTCCTACCGCACCACCGCCGGTGAGCAGGGGGCATCGGTCCTGCTCGACGTCGTGATCGCACCGGCCGCGGATCCGGATCGCACGCTCACGCGCATCCGCGAGGCCGTCCGCGGTCTCCGGGCGGCCGACGACATCACCGTGTCCACGCAGGCGACGCAGACCACCTCCTCCACCATCGACGTCATCGTGAAGAGCGCGGACGAGGCGGCGCTCACGACGGCGGCCGAGCGCATCAGCGCGGCCCTGGACGGGGCCTCGGGCGTCGGCGAGGTGCGCGACGACCTCGCGGCCGAGCTTCCGATCCTCGCCGTCTCCGTGGACCGCACCGCCGCCGCGGCGCAGGGCTTCACGGTCCCCGAGATCGGCAGCGCCATCGCGGCGGCCGTCGAGGGCGAGCGTCTCGGCGAGGTCGGGATCGACGGGAAGAACAGGGACCTCGTGCTTCGCGCCCAGTCCTCGGCGACCGATCCCGACGCGATCCGCGCGCTCACCCTGCCGGTCTCGGCCCTGCAGGCGCAGCGGACCCAAAAGGACGCCGCCGACGCCCTCCAGCGCGAGCAGGAGGAGATGTCCGCGAACGCGCGCGCCGACGCCGAGGCGAAGACCCAGCAACAGCTGGACGACCTGTATGACGCGCGCGCGCAGGGCGAACAGGACCTCGCGGCGCTGCGCGATCAGCTCGCCGCCCTCCTCGCCTCTCCCCCGCCGTTCGATCCCCACCCCGCTGCGCAGGGAACGATCACGGCGATCGAGTACCAGAAGGCCGTGCAGCAGCTGTCGCAGGGCGTCGCTGCCGCGGAGGGCAGCCTGACCGGGCTGGACGAGCAGATCCGCGCGGTCCGCGAGGGGATCGACGAGGGCGCCGCACAGCAGGCCGAGGCGGATCGGCTCGCGCAGGCGCAGCGCGACCTGGAGCACGTGCGTGCGACCCCGATCCGTGTCGGCGACGTCGCGAGCGTCGAGGTGGTCACCGCCCCCGCGACGATCACGCGGATCGACGGCGCGCGTGCCGTGACCGTCTCCGTCACCCCCTCGGGCGAGGATCTCGGTGCGGCGGCGCTCGCGGTCCAGACCGCACTGGACGACGTAGAGCTGCCGGCCGGGGTGACCCTCGACGAGGGCGGCGCGGCCGCCGAGCAGGCCCAGTCCTTCGGCGAGCTCGGCGTCGCGATGCTCGCGGCGATCGCGCTGGTGTACATCGTCCTGGTGGCGACGTTCCGCTCCCTGATGCAGCCGCTCCTGCTGCTCGTCTCGGTCCCCTTCGCCGCGACGGGCGCCATCGGCGGGCTCCTGCTCACCGGGACGCCGCTGGGCATCCCGGCCATGATCGGCATGCTCATGCTCATCGGCATCGTGGTGACGAACGCGATCGTGCTGATCGATCTCATCAACCACTACCGCCGGGCCGGGTCCTCCCTCGACGATGCCGTCGTCCACGGCGCCCGCCTGCGCCTGCGCCCGATCATCATGACCGCGTGCGCGACGATCTTCGCGCTGCTTCCGATGGCCTTCGGGATCACGGGCGGGGGCGCGTTCATCTCGCAGTCCCTCGCGATCGTCGTCATCGGCGGCCTCGTCTCCTCGACCCTGCTGACGCTGCTGCTCGTGCCCGCCCTCGTGGTCCTGCACGAGCGCCGGGGAGAGCGGCGCCGGCAGCGTCGGGCGCGGCGTGCGGCTCGTCGCGCCGAGGCGGAGAGCCGGGAGGACATCCCCGAAGAGCTGGCGGAGGTCGGCTTCAGGGCCACGCAGACGGACGCGGCGGCCGGGATCGAGGGGGCCTCGGACGACGGGACCGACCCCGCGCGTGGGAGACTGGCGACGTGACATCCGCCCCGCCGAGCCCGCTGGATCGCGCGGCCGGGCGCTGGCAGCGTCACCCCCGGGCGGTGGATGCCGTCACGGCGCTGAGCTGGGTGGTGCTGACGGTGCTCCCCGCGCTCGGAGCCGGCGTCGGCGAGGACCTGCAGCCGGACGTCCTCGCCTATGTCCTGCTGGGCCTCGTCGTGGTCGTGTTCTCCACCGTGCTCGTGCTGTTCCGACGCCGGCGTCCGCTGCTGGTGTTCGCGGTGGCGTTCGTCTCCTCGGTGCTGCTGATGCCCTTCTGGAGCAATGCGGGCACGGTCGGCGCGGCCTACGCCGTGTTCGCGGTGGCGGTCTACGACTCGGTGCGGCGCGCCTGGGTCGCCGCCGCAGCCGCCTACGCGCTCACGGTCGCCCAGTCGGGGATCCACCTGCTGACCGGGATCGGTCTGCTGCCGGTGACCCGCGACGGGAACGTGATCGCGACCGTCATCTCCTACCTCGTGTTCGACCTGCTCCTGCTCCTGGTCGCTCTCCTGTGGGGCCAGAACGCCGGCAATCGCCGGCGCTACGTCGAGGCGCTGCTGGAACGGGCACGGATCCTCGAGCACGAGCGCGACCAGGAGGCGCAGCTCGCGGCGCTCGCGGAGCGCTCGCGCATCGCTCGGGACGTGCACGACATCGTCTCGCACTCGCTCTCGGTCATCGTCCGGCTCGCCGACGGCGCCACGGCCGTGCTGGCTGCCGACCCCGACCGCGCCGGCATGGCCGTGACGCAGATCGGCGGCGTCGCACGGTCCTCCCTGGACGAGATGCGGCGCGCCCTCGGGGTTCTGGAGCGTGCCGCGGACGACGCCGGATCCCGCACCAGCACCGGGATCGAGGATCTGCCGCGGCTGGTCGAGGTGTACCGCGGCATCGGTCTGCCCGTGGAGCTGTCGGTGGTCTCCGACGGCACGGCCGAGGTCTCCGCGGGCAAGCAGATGACGGTCTTCCGCGTCGTGCAGGAGTCGTTGACCAACGCCATGCGCCATGCCGTCGCGCCGGGTGTCGTGGGTGTCGAGGTGCGGGTGGACGGAGCCGAGGTGACCGCGACGGTGCACGACGACGGCCGCCCGGTCTCCCCGCCGCCGGACGAGGAGGCGCGCGTCGGCCGTGGCCTGGTGGGGATGCGCGAGAGGGCGCTCCTCTACGGCGGTTCGCTCGACGCGGGGCCGCTGGACCCGCGCAACGGGGCCGGCTGGGTCGTGCGGCTCATCCTCCCGGGAGACGACCGATGAGCGACATCCGCGTCCTGCTCGTCGACGACCAGGCGCTCATCCGGACCGGACTGGCGATGGTTCTCGGCGCGACCACCGGGATCGAGATCGTCGGCGAGGCCTCGGACGGCATCGAGGCCGTCGCTCTGGCCGCGGTGCACCGGCCCGACGTCGTCCTCATGGACGTCCAGATGCCACGGATGGACGGCATCGAGGCCACCCGGCAGATCACATCCGCCGAGCTCGGTCGGGTGCTGGTGCTCACGACCTTCGACCTCGACGCGTATGCGTTCGGCGCGATCGAGGCGGGGGCGAGCGGCTTCCTCCTGAAGGACTCGGACGCTCAGGACATCATCGCGGCGATCCAGGCGGTCGCCGACGGCGACGCCGTCCTCGCGCCCCGGGTGACCTCGGAGCTGCTGCGGCGCTTCGGCGCCCTCTCCCGCGCCGCCGACGACCCCGTCCGCCGGGCACAGAAGGCGGCGCGAGAGGCGGCATCCGACCGCCTCCGCGTGCTCACGGACCGTGAACGGGACGTGTTCGACGCGCTGGTGGAGGGACTGTCGAACGGCGAGATCGCCGAGCGCCTCTGGCTCTCCGAGTCGACCGTGAAGACGCACGTGGGACGCGTCCTGCAGAAGCTGGGCATGCGCGACCGCGTGCAGGCGGTCGTCTACGCGTTCCGCAACGGCTTGACGGACCCGTCGCCCGACGTCTGACGCTGCTCCGGCCTGTCGCCGGCCGGCGACTACTGCTCCGGCAGCGCGGACCGTGCCGCGTCGAGTCGGTCCTGCGCCTGCGCCACCCGTTCCGCAGCGGACGCGCGTTCAGCGCTCACCCCCTCCACCGCGGCGGCGTTCGCCTCGATGTCGGCACGGACGCGGGCCAGTTCCTGCTCCAGCTCCGCAGCCCGGGCCGTCAGCCGCTCCGTCCGGGTCACGGCCTCGGCGTGGTCCCGTTCCGCTCGGTCCTGCGCGCGCTGCGCCCGCTGCAGCTCCTGTTCCGCCTCACGGACCTCCCGCTCGGCCGCCTTGCGCTCCCGGCGTGCGCGGAGCTCGTCGGTCGGCGGGCCCTCCGTGGCCGCGGTGATCACAGACGGCGCGCCGCCTCCGACGACCGACGCGGGGTCGACCGGGGTTCCCGAGGAGGCCTCGAGCTCCCGGACGAGTCGACCGGACGCCACCGCCATGGCGGCCTGCGGATCGAAGAACGCCGCGGCGATCGTCTGGCGCACCGCCTCGACGGTGGACTCCGTCACCCGCTCCCCTCGCGCGGTGGCGAGCGCGGCGGCCTCGCGCGCGAGCTGGGTCGTCAGCGCGCGGCGCTGTCTTCCCAGCTCCGCGAGCGACCTGGCGTCGAGGTCCTCCTGCGCCTCTCGCAGCTCGGCCGCCAGCTCCAGCGCGGTGGCGAGCCGGTCCGCGCGCTCCGTGGCGAAGACGTTCACCACCCACGCCGCGACGGACGGCTTCCTCAGGGCCCGGATCCTCGCGGCGCGGTCGCGCTCGCCGTCCTCCTGCGCCAGGGAGTTGCGCCGTGCGACGAACTCTCCAGGCGGGGCGGTATAGAGCTCGACGGCGATCTCGATCAGGCGCGGATCCTCGGCACCGGCGGCGTCGTGCGCGGTCATGACTCGACGATAGCGACCGGCGTCCGGAGGGCGCAGGACGGTAGCGTGGGCGACATGAAGACGGTGGGCGTGCTGGGCGGGATGAGCTGGGAGTCGTCAGCGGAGTGGTACCGCCTGGCGAACGAACTCGTCCGGCGGGAGCTCGGCGGACATCACTCGGCGCGGATCGTCCTGGACTCCGTCGATTTCGCCGAGGTCGAGGCCCTCCAGTCCCGGGGTGACTGGGAGGCTGCCGGGGATCTGCTCGCGGAGCGGGCCCGCCGACTCGAAGCCGCCGGGGCCGACCTCCTCGTGCTCTGCACGAACACGATGCACCTCGTCGCCGACCGGATCGAGGAGGCGGTCGCGATTCCGTTCCTGCACATCGCGGACGCCGCCGCGGCTGCGGTGGCCGCGGCCGGGCTCCGCACGGTGGGCCTGCTCGGCACAGCATTCACGATGGAGCAGTCCTTCTATCGCGATCGCCTCGCCCGGCACGGCATCGCCGCCATCGTGCCGAGCGCCGGCGAACGCGCCGTCGTCCACGACGTGATCTACGCCGAACTGGTGCACGGTGTGGTGCGCGAGGAGTCCCGACGGCGGTTCCAGGTCGTGATCGATCGCCTGGTCCGGGAGGGGGCGGAGGGGATCCTCCTGGGATGCACCGAGATCGAGCTCCTCATCCGGGCCGAGGACGCCCCCGTCCCGGTCTTCCCGACGACGGCCATCCATGTGGAGGCGGCGATGTCGCTCGCCCTGGACGGTCGTGAAAGGGACGCGGTCAGCAGCCCAGGCGCGTGATCGTCGCGGAGGTGTTGGTCCAGGCGCCGGCTCCGACGGAGGCGACCGCCGACGAGCCGTTGTAGGCGACGACCACACCGGAGGAGCGGGCGTTCGCGATGCTGCGGACGGGGCTCCCCAGCGGAGCGACGGAGTTGGCCCCCGAACAGCTGGTGAAGGAGATCCGCGCGCCGGAGAGCGAGGAGCCGCTGAAGGCGCAGAACGTCCCGTCGGCGCACGAGCCCACTCCCCGCGCGAACGCCGAGTCCGCCGTCCCCGGGAGAAGCGTCAGCACGACCGCGCCATCGTCCCACGTGATCTCCCCGGGACCGGTCTGCTCGCCGCCCGGATAGGCGGCCAAGACCTGATCCACTCGTTCCTGGAGGTCGTCCGAGGAGGCTTGTGCCGCCATGGGGGCGAACAGTCCGCCGACGACGAGCAGCGCAGCCGCCGCGACGGTGAGCAGAGACCGCAACCGATGCATACCCGGGACCTTCCGTTCGAGCCGCCCGGCGTTCGGTCATCTCCACGCCACGTATTCGATCACCGCCGGGGAGGGGATGTCCGTGCGCGAGGAGCCGATGTAGGTCGCCTCGTATGCGAGAACACCCTGAGCGGCGCTGAGCACCAGGGTATCCCGATACTCCCTCGGGGCACGAGAGTCCGTGCTGACGGAGACGCCTCGGCGTCCGAGACGGTCCGTCACGCTCCCGTCGACCGCGACATCCGGGAGCGTGGCGAGGAACTCGACGAGCGCCGCCTGCTGTTCGGCGTCGAGGGTGCGTTCCGAGAGGAGGAGGCGCACGGCCGAGAAGTACTCCCCGCTGCTCTCGCCGACGAGCACGCCGCTGGCCCGGAAGAACTCCGCCATCTCCGCCGCGGAGCCCGGAACATCGCCGAAGAAGCCCGCTCCCTCTCCCGCCGGCCGGGTGTCGGTCCACAGGACGGTGCCGGGCGCGGGCGTGGGATCCGGCACCGCGGTGCCGTCGGCGGCGGTCGGCGTCCCTGCGCGGACCTCGATCTCGACCGCCCCATCGGCCGACCGGCGGATCAGATGCTCTTCGGGGACGATCTGGGAGGGAGGCTCGCCCGACTCCGGGTCGAACGAGAGCGCCCAGGTCTGGAAGCGGACGACGTCGCTCGCTCCGATGCCCTCGGCACGGACCGATTCGCTGATGCTCATCAGGTTCTCCCTTGCGGTTCCGGGGACGGGCTCCGCCACGAGCAGGGCGGGAGTGGCGGCGACCGCGGCCGGCGGCCGCAGCAGCGATATCCCTCCCAGGACGGCGACGGCGACCAGGATCAGCACAGAGGCCGCCGCGAACCAGACGGGCCCGCCGACCCGACCACGCGCGGGGACCCGGCCGCGTGCGGCGCCCCGGTGCTCCGTGGGGTCCGCGACGATCCGTCGCAGGACGCGCTCGGCCGCGACGGACGGCGGAGCGTTGCGGCGGGGCGTCTCGGGGCGTGCCGCGTGAAGACGCCGCGTCAGCTCGTCATCGTCCATCGTGCACCCCCTTCCGCTCCTCGACGGGCCCCTCGCCCGCCGTCTCGTCAGTGCCGAGCCGCCGTCGCAGCCGCTCTCGCGCCCGGTGCAGCCGCACCTTCACGGCGGCGACGGAGCACCCGAGGATCTCCGCCATCTCCTCGCGGCTCAGTTCCTCCCAGTACGCCATCCAGATGACCTCGCGGTCGTCGGAGCGCATCCGAGCCACCGCCTGGCGCACGGCGATGGCGTCGTCGTCGATGAGGACGGTCGGATGACCGGGAGCCTCCGCCGCCAGTCGCTGATAGCGACGCGACGCCCTCCCCCGGCGGCGGTACTCGCTCCCGGTCACGTTCCGCAGCGTCGTGTACAGCCACGGCAGAGTGAACACGGTCTCGTGCTCGCTCCGCCGCCGCCACGCGGCCGTAAACACCTCTGCGGCGGCGTCCTCGGCCGCCCCGAGATCGCCGAGGCGGTTGAAGCCCGCCGTCACGATCACGGCATGGTAGGCCCGGAACAGATCCTCGAACGCACGCGCGACCGCCGCCGACGCCGGCCGCGGAAGGCGTGAACCCGTGATCTCGAACCCCACACTTCTGGTTGTTGCCGGATCGGCCCGGAAGGTTACATCCGGAATCCGATGTAACCCCACCCTCTCATCCGGCAACAACCAGGGTGAGGGCCGTCTCTCCGGCGGCGCCGTGGGTTATCCAGGAGGACAGCATGCAGGCAGCCGATCGACGCGGGATCATCTGGTGGATCGCCTTCGGAGCGTTCGCCCTCGTCGCCGTCGGCGGGCTGCTCGCGGTGATGATGACGGGGCAGGGCTGGTTCGCCGCCCTGTCCGTCGTCGGCGCGGCGGGGACGGTGGGCCTGGGAGCGACCATGGCCGTGTCTGCGGTGTGATGGCCGCCGTTCACCCCCACGACGATGGCGCCGAGGACGGGACGAGCCGTGCCTGGTCGCTCTCCCTCGGAGTCATCGTCGTCGCCCCGGTCCTCCTCATGCTTCTGGCGCTGCCCACGATCGGGGCGGGCGCCACGACGCAGAACGTCGCGATCCTCGCCGCGCTCCAGGGCGGCCTGCTCCTGCTCGCGGCGTCCGTCACAGCCCTGCTCGTCGGGCGCCGCTCGCCCCGAGCGCGAAAGGCGATCCCGCGGATCACCCTCGTCGTCGCCCTCGCCCTGGCGATCGCCTCCGCGATCGCGATGTGGGCCGCGCAGGGCTGAGACCCATCCGTCTTACGGTGTCGTCTCGGCCCGAGACGGCGTTCCGCGACGCGCCGCCAGTGTGGAGGCCCACCAGACCACGCCCGTGACGACCGCGCAGGCCGCCATCGCCACAAGAAGACGCGGCGACCCCTGGCCGGTCTGATCCGAGGATCCCGGTGCGCCGCCGTCGCCGATCATCCCGACGAGAGCGGCGATGTTGTTCACGGTGTGCATCACGACCGCGGCCTCCACGCCGCCGCTGCGCCACGTCATGAGCGATGCGCACGCGCCGAACACCGCGTAGAAGGCCAGGCGCCAAGGATCCGCGGTGCCGTGGAACGAGGCGAAAAGGATGGTGGTGACGACCATGCTCATCGCGGTTCCGACGAAGGCGGGATGGAACCAGGTCGCGACCGACCGGCCGATCAGTCCGCGGAACATGTACTCCTCGGTCGCCGCCTGGAACGGCGCGACAAGGATCCCCAAGAGGAGGGCGAGCAGGGACGAGGGCGCGATCGGCGCGAACGCGGGTGCGCCCTCCATCAGCCAGTCCGTGCCGATCACGATGCCGAACGCGGGGACCGTGACCAGCGCCGCCGTCCGCGCGAGCCGTGCCCGAAAACGCCCGGAGACGGAGTGCAGCCACCGCCCGGGCACGCCGAAGACGAGACGCTGCGTCCCCCACACGACCGGGAGCATGAGGGCGATCATCAGCAGGGACAGCGGTGTGCGCGCCCCCGGGAATCCCGCCGATTCCACGGCGGGGATCACGAGAGCGGATCCGGCTCCGGCCAGCGCGAAGTACGCGGCGAGGACGACCGCGACGGCGAGCATCCCGCGACGGCCGGCATGGCGGACGCCTCGCAGACCCGCGTAGTAGCCTCGGTCCTCACGGAGCTCCGTCCTGCGGGCGCTCCCCGTCTCGTCCGCCCGCACCGTGCTCCTCCGTTCGCCGGAACCAGGATACGGCGCCCCCGGGCTCAGCGCGCGGGGACCAGACGACCTCCCGCGGCGGCGAGCTCGCGCGAGACGGGGTCCTCGGGGCTCTTGTCGATCACGATCCCGGCGACCGCGTCGACGGGCAGGACGCAGAAGCGGGACGCGGCGCCCACCTTCTCCGCGCTGCCGAGCACGTACGTCTCGGCCGCCCGGGCGGCGAGGGCGCGCTTCATCGCCGCCTCGTCCGCGTCGCCCGTGGTGAGACCCGCCTGCGGATGGATCCCGGTGACGCCGAGGAGGAACAGGTCCGCGCTGATCCTGCTGGCCGCCTCGATCGCCGCCGCTCCGCACGCGACGGCCGAATGCTTGAAGACGCGGCCTCCGATGAGCAGGATCTCGGCGTCGTGGTGAAGGAGGGCCGCGGCGACCGTGGGGCTGTGCGTGATGACGGTTCCGGTGAAGGGGCGAGGGAGCGCCTCGGCGACGGCCAGCGCCGTCGTGCCCCCGTCGAGCAGCACGGCACTGCCCGGCTCGATCAGGCGGACCGCCGCTTCGGCGACCCTGCGCTTGCTCTCGGCCGCGACGGCGGTCCGGGCGGTGTAGTCGACGACGGCCGGGGAGGCCGGGAGCGCTCCGCCGTAGACGCGCACGGCAAGTCCGGCCGCGTCGAGCTCGCGCAGGTCGCGGCGGATGCTGTCCTCTGACAGCCCCAGTTCAGCGGCGACCTCCTTCGCGACGATGCGCCCGTGCGTGCGCAATCGCTCCATCAGCAGTTCCTTGCGTGCTGCGGCGAGCATTCACGTTCCTTCCGATTTCTTCACGTTCTTACTGTATCTTGACGCCATGACGAAACCCCTACTCATCCTGATCGCCGGCCCCTACGCATCCGGGACCGGAGGCGACCCCGAGCTGATGGCGCGCAACCTCGAACGCCTGGAGGAGGCCGCCTGGCCGATCTTCCGGGCGGGACACATCCCGATGATCGGAGAGTGGGTGGCCCTGCCCGTCCTTGCCAGCGCGGGGGCGAGCGGGCCGACCGACCCGCTCGCCGCCGAGGTCATGTACCCCACGGCGGAGCGGCTCCTGCAGCACTGCGACGCTGTCCTGCGCCTCCCCGGCGATTCGCGCGGCGCGGATCAGGACGTGGCGATCGCGCGCGAGCGAGGCATCCCGGTCTACTTCTCGCTGGAGGAGGTCCCTAACGCGGCCGCATGAGGGGTCGCCAGGGTCGAGCCCTCGGCGGGTGCGGACCTCACGCCGTCCGGGCGCCCGCGCCGTCGGTCCGGCGCGCGAACCACTCCGCGCGGAGAAGCCCCATGCGCACGATGTCCGTGTACGCGCCGCGGACCCACGCGTGCTCACGCTGGCGACCTTCCACGACGAACCCCGACTTCTCGTAGGCGCGGATCGCCGGCGCGTTCGACCCGATCACCTCCAGGTGCACCCGGTGCAGGTTGCACCGCACGAACGCGAACTCGAGGATCTGCGCGATGGCCTCCGTGCCGATCCCGCGCCCTCGTGCCGACGGCGTGAGCGCGATCCCCACCTCCGCATGCCCGGAGAGCCCGTCGAAGTCGAAGAGCCCGATCGTCCCGACGGCCTGGCCCGCCTCATCGATCACGAAGCTGACGTTGCCGCCGGGCTCGGCCTCGCGCTCGGCGAGACGCGACCGCCAGGCCTCGCGCGTCACGGTCACGGGCCGGCCCGGGTTGCGCTCCTCCCAGGTGTCCAGATCCGACGCGATCTCGTAGAGCGCGTCGAGGTCCTCGTCGGTGCGGGCACGAAGACGAACGGCGGGGGCAGGGGTCATGGTCCGCACCGTAGCCGAGTGCCGTCCCCGCGCGCAACGGCTCCCGGACGCGGTTCTCCCCGGAACTTCGGGATCGGCTCCGCGCGCCCGCGTCGGGGCGGTCCTGTGATCGGGAGGACCGACGACGGTGCACGGTGGAGGGGACGGGAGGGCACCCGCATGGGGCCGGGTCCGCTTCCGGGAGAAGGGAGACGACATGTATCCTCCGACCGCGTCGCCAGCGACCGACACCGGGACACCGGATCGCATTTCGTCTGCGCCGTGGTCCCCGCGTCGTCGCCGGATCGTCGGCACCATCAGTGTGTTCGCGCTGCTGGCCGTCATCGCATTCGCGCCCGACCCGATTCTGCGGGTCATCAACACGAACAACGCCCATCGACTCGTCGACGAACTCGCGCAGGAGCAAGCGGGGCTGCTGTCCCGTCAGTCCCAGATCCGCGGCCCGATCCGAGGACTGGGCGCGCCGGCGCGTTCCTGGACCGCGGTGTCGTGCTGGCTCACGCCGCGGTACAGCGATGGAGACGGCGAGCAGGATCTGATCATGTTCTACTGGCAGGAGTGCGCGCTCGTGGCCTACGAGATCTACCCGCTCGCCCCCGGAGCCGGCGACGCCGCTGAGGTCGCGGCTCGTCTCGGCGGCCACACTGCCGGCACCCCCACCTGCGCGGAGACGCTCTTCGACGTTCTCTCGCCAGACATCGGCGCCGGCGGGAAGGACGATTACGCGACGAGCCTGTGGTGGACGACGCCGAGCGGCGACCCGCCGGCGCATCAACCGACTCGGTGTGCTCTGCCCTCTCCCGAAGACCCGGATTCGACCCTTGTCAGTATGGGCGTCGATGAGCCCCTGACGGCGGACGCCTACGTCGTCTATCGGGTACGCTCACCGGTCCGCGCGACAGAAGCGGGCTGCCAACACGCCTTCACCTGGCTCGCCCCCTGCACCGGGGAGCCGCACGGGTTCCCCGTCCTCTGACAGGTGCGCGCGGCGCATCCCTCGTCGATCGCGCGCGTCGGATGACGGAGAGTCAGCGCTCCGACCGCCTACCGGAGCTCGACCGTCGCGCCAGGATCGGGCGTCAGCACCGTCGAGAGCGTGACCCGGCGCCGACCCGATCGCGCCTCGAAGTAGGGCGACAGGAGTTCGGCCAGGCCTGCCTGGATGCGGGCGAGGTCATCCTCGTCGACGTACAGCACCGTCCGTCCGAAACCCGAGAAGTCTCGGAGACCGGGATCCGCGGCGAGGAACCGATCGAAGTCCGCCGACATCTCGCCGAGGAAGGTGAGGAACGCTGTCCTCAGCACAGCCTCGTCCACCTGACGCAGCTCCTCCCGGTCCACGTGGGCCATCCGCTCGCCCAGCGCCAGCGTGCGTTCGACCGCACCGCGCACCTTCCGTTCGTCCACGACGACGAGGATGCCCGCCTCCACCAGCGTCGCCACATGGCGGTACAGCGTGGCCTGCGTCACATCCGGCAGCGCGGCGCGCAGCTGGGCCGTCGTGAGCTGTCGTCCGCCCAGCTGCTGCACGACCCGCAGCCGCACCGGATGCAGCACGACATCGGCGATCGGGGTTGCTTCCGTCACGTCGCGACCTCCATTATTATCAGCATGATAATGTTCTCGACACTGCATCGATTCTACGAAGGGAACGGATCATGACCGAGGTGGAGTACACGGGACGCGCCGTTCGGGTGCTGTTCCCGGGGTGGGAGTCCGCGATGGCCGGCCGGGCGTCGTTCACCGCATCGAACGACGTCGTCCGGGACGCCGCGGCAGCGCCCGGCTGGACCTCCGAGATCCTCGGCATGCGTTCCGGTCTCGTGGTGTCGGGGTTCCGGAAGCTCGGCGTCTTCACCCATCCGTCCGGAGTGCGGCGGCTGGTGTCGATGAAGCGGGGTCTGCCTCTGCTGCGGATCCTGCTCGACCGTGCCGAGACGGGATTCGACGAGCTGCTCGTGAGCACCCCGGACGCCGACGCCCTCGCCCGATCGATCCGTGAAGGGAGCGACCGGTGAGCACCGAGATCCGCCTCGTCGGGCTGCGTAAGTCCTTCGGCGACGTCGTCGCCGTGGCAGACGTCGGCTTCATCGCCCGCCCTGGGCGCGTCACCGGTTTCCTCGGCCCCAACGGCGCCGGGAAGTCGACGACCCTCCGCATGCTCCTCGGCCTCATTCGCCCAGATGCCGGGGCCGCCACGATCTCGGGATACACCTATCGCGACCTCGTCGCGCCCGCTCGCACCGTCGGGGCGGTCCTCGACATCGCCGGCGCCCACCCCCGGATGACCGCTCGGGCACACCTGCGGACGCTGTGCGCGCTCGGCGGACTGCCTCGCGCCCGCGTCGATGCGGTGCTCGGCGCGGTCGGCGCCGAGCAGTACGCCGACCGGCGTGTCGGCGGCTTCTCCACCGGCATGCGGCAGCGGCTCGCGCTGGCCGCCGCTCTCCTCGGAGAGCCCGAGGCCCTCGTGCTGGACGAGCCGGCCAACGGCCTCGATCCGGCCGGGGTCGCATGGCTGCGCGGCGTCCTGCGCGACTTCGCCGCACGTGGGGGGACCGTGCTCGTCTCCAGCCACCTGCTCGGGGAGATCCAGCAGAGCGCGGATGACGTCGTCCTCCTCGACCAGGGCGCGGTCGCCTGGTCGGGGCCGATCGCGGATCTGGTGTCCGACGGTGAAACGCTCGAGAGCGCGTTCCTCCGCCTGACCGGGGCGGAGGTCGCCGCGTGAACGCCGTGCGCGGAGAGATCGCTCGGCTTGCGGCGACACACCTGCCTCTCTGGACCGTCCTGGCCGCGATGGGCGTCGGCGGGGTGCTCCCCGGACTCCTCGCGCTCATCGGCCCGGAGAATGCCTCGCCGCCGATGCCCGGTCTGGACACGACGGAAGGGGCTGCTCTCCTCCTCGGCCTCGGCGGCGTGCTGCTGTTCGTCCCGGCGCTGATCGGCACTCTCGCCGTGACCGCCGAGTACCGTCATCGCACCATCGCCACGACGTTCCTGATGATCCCGCGCCGTGGCCGGGTCCTGGCCGCGAAGCTCGTCGTCTACACCGGCCTCGGCCTCCTGTACGGCGTGACCGCGTCGGTGACGGCGGGACTCGTCCTCGTCGGGGCGGCGCAACTCCGGGGCGTGCGCTTCGGAATGCCGACGGGACCGCTCGTGACGATCCTCACCCAGCTCGCCCTCGCTGCGGCCGCCTACATGCTGATCGGAGTCGCGGTCGGGGCACTGGCCCGGCATACCCTCGTCGCCATGGGCATCGTCCTGGGATACTTCTATCTGGTCGAGTACATCCTGATGGTCATCCCGGGCGTCAACGTCCTGTACCCGTTCCTGCCCGGCGGCGCCACCGCGTCCCTCACGCGGTTCACCTTCCTGACCGACGCGATCGCGGCCGAGACGTCTCTGGGGCCGGCTCCGTTGCTTCCCCCCATGGCCGGCGCCGGCGTCCTCGTCGCCTACGCGTTGGGGGCCGCGGGGATCGCGGTCATCGCGCCGCTGCGCCGGGATCTCCGTTGAGGCGCACGGCCAACGGCTGCGGGGGGTCGCGCCTCGGGTCAGGTCTCCCCCGTCAGGGCGTCGCGATACTCGCGAGAGAGCCGAGCCGGCCAGTCGGTGTGCGTGACGACGGCATCATCGGCGTGCGTGAGCTGATCGAGGGACCCCACCGGGACGAGCGCGCGCAATGACGGGTCCGAGATGCTCCCACGGAGGCTCTCCACGAACTCGCCCGCGTTGATCGTGAGATACGGACGGATCGCGCCGTTGATGCCGACATCGAACGGCGCGAGGCGGGGTCGCACCGGGGACCCCAAGGACAGGCGGCTCTGCCGCTCCCCGAGTCGGGTGAACAGCTCATGAAGCGCAGCCGTCGCCGCCTCCTGCCCGCGCGCGGTGAGAGCGCGATCGAGAAGCGGTGCGAGCTGGGCGGCGGGAAGGAGACGGGCGAAGGCCGCCCCGAACCACTTGTCGTAGGGCCAGTACGCGCGCTCCTGCAGGAACACGAGCTCCATGGCCAGGCGACAGAGCCTCGCAGTCAGCAGACGCGATCCGATCACGTCGCCCGTCTCGATGCACCGCCCGCGCAGCGGCTCGGCCGCACCGATCAAGTGCCAGGTCGTGAGCATCATCCAGGCCCAGACATCGTCCGGATACCACGTGAGCACGTCGCGGATGTCGGTGAGGGCGCCGTCGTCGTCCCGGAAGACCTCCCCGGCGGTCGCATGGAGCAACCGCTGCTGGGGCACGCCGAGCCAGTCGGCCGCATCCATGCTCGTCCGCCACGAGGATCTGAACTCTCGGCCCCCATTCATGGTCCCGGGAACGCAGGGTGTCGAAGCCGAGCACCTCGGATCCCTCCCCCAGGAGGGCCGCGGCGTGCGGCACATCGACGAGAGGCTCGACCGCCTCGGCGTAGAACCGTCGGGCCAGATCGAGGCCGGAGACCGAGTCGTCCGTCATCGCCGGGGCTTCCGGGCCTCGATGAGATGGCGCGTCGCGTGCGCGACGAACGGGCCCTCTCGGCGAAGGAGGTCATGGAGCTCGCGCAGCCGAGGGCGGAACCGCTCGACGGAGAACCCCGGAACCCACCAGACGACCCTTCTCAGCAGGTAGACGACCGCCGCGACATCGTGGATCTCGATGCGCAGGGTCGCCGTCCTCAGATCGGTGATCTGCAGCCCGGCGGACTCCGCGTCCGCCGCCTCGTCTTCCGGACGCCGGTGGCGCCGCCCCTCGGGCTGGGGCCCGAGGAAGAACTCGATGAGCTCGAACACGCTCGCCGGCCCCACATGCTGCGCGAGATAGGTCCCGCCCGGCCGGAGAACCCGGGCGATCTCGTCCCACCAGATCGTCGCCGGATGCCGGCTGGTCACCAGGTCGAACGCCTCATCCGCGAACGGCAGCGGCGGCTCGTCCGGATCAGCGACGACGACCACCCCACGAGGGTGCAGCAGACGCGATGCCCGAGCGACGTTCGGCGGCCAGGACTCCGTCGCGACGGCGACCGGCGGAAAGACGCCGGCCTCCGCGAGAACCTCCCCGCCGCCGGTCTGGATGTCGAGCGATGCCGTCGCCTTCGTCAGGCGTTCGGCGAGGAGCCGGGCATATCCCCACGGCGGCCGCTCCTCGCTCGCACGACCCTCGAGCCAGGAGAAGTCCCATCCCGAGACGTCGGCCGTGTCGCCGATCTCGATCAAGGCCTCGAAGGAATCCGTCATCCCTCGAGTCTCGCATCCGCGCGGGAGCGGGGCGTCGCCCTGTGACCTTCTCTGCGACAGGCGAAAGGCGCCTCGTCCCGAACGGGACGAGGCGCCTTCTGCTGGCTCCCCCGGTTGGACTCGAACCAACAACCTGCCGGTTAACAGCCGGCTGCTCTGCCAATTGAGCTACAGGGGAATGTTCACCGCTGCGCGGACAACTCATCGATCATAGCAGGATCCGCGTCGTGCTCCCGAACCGGGCCGCGCCTCGCGCGTGTCGTCCGCGCGGCGTCCTGCTCACCGCGACGACGCCCGGTCCGGCTCCGTCCCCGGGGTCCAGACGAGATCGGCACCGGCGCCCCGCGCGACCACGTGACCCTCCCGGATCATCAGGGTCTCGGCGCCCAGTTCCCGGGCGAAGGCGGCGTCGTTGCTGACCAGGAGCGCAGCCATGCCCTCGTCCGCACGGCGCCGGGAGATGGCGTCGAACACGACGTGACGGACCTCGAGGTCCAGGTTCGCCAGGGGCTCGTCCGCGATCAGGACGCGCGGCTCCAGCACGAAGGACCGGGCGATCGCGACGCGCTGGCGCATGCCCGCGCTCAGCTCATAGGGGAACTTCGCCGCCGCGCCGAGCGGCAGGTGCAGTTCGTCGAGGAGCGTCGCCACCCGGATCGCCAGCGCCTTCGTGTTCACGCGACGCTCCCGCTGAAGGATCGGCTCGGCGATGATCTCCTGGACGGTCAACTGCGGGTTCAGGTCCGCCCCGCCGTTCTGCGGGACGTAGCCGGTGAGGTACGTGAGCTCGCGATGCCGACGCCCGGGGCGACGGATCGAGATCCCGCACACGCGCGCGTCTCCGCCGACCACCCGCAACGAGGGGTCGGTGGAACCCGCGAGCGCCCCGACCAGGGTCGTCTTCCCGGAGCCGGTCGCACCCGCGATGCACATGAGCTCCCCCGCCTGCAGACGGAAGCTCACCCCGTCCACGGCGCGGGTGGGCGTGCTGTGTCCCTGTCGGTCGATCACGATGTCGTCGCAGTCGATCGCGATCGACTCGTCCCCCTCGAAACGCGCCATGTCCTCCATCCTGCCTGTTCGACGGCGTCGACGCGTCACGACTCGACGAAACGCTGCCGTTCGAGGTCGATGTCCCGGAGGCGCACGCGCAGGGCGCGCCCGCCGTCCGAGTCCGGCGGGACCCGCTGGATCGCGCCCAGCAGCTCGTGCTTCTCGCGGTCGAGGTGCCGCTGGATCAGCCGGCGCGCGAGATCCGTCGTCGACGCCACCGCGCCTGCCTCGTCCCGAGCCGGGAACGCCCGCATCAGGAGCTCGCCGGCAAGACTCCGGTACGGCTCCCGCACCGCGTCGACCGCCGCGATGACCCACCCGGGACGAGAGCGGTCCCCGGCCGCGGCGACCGCCTCGCGGACGGCGTCGAGCGCGGGGATCTCGAACGGAGCGCTCAGCGCGCGCTGGAGAAGCTCATGGTCCACCTGATGGCCGTACTGCAGCGCACCGGTCAGAGCATCCCGTTCCAGCGAGGCGACCCCGGTACGCGGAAGGGCCGCCAGGGTCACCGGGGCGAGGGCCTGCGGCGACGTATCGCCGCCCTGGCCGGCGCCGCCCGCCGGACGCGCCGTCGGCGGGTCGGCCGGGCGCGCCCCCTGCTCGCGCCCCTCCGCCGCCCGGGGGGTCTGCCTGCGCACCTCCGCGTGGACGTCGTCCGGGTCCATCCCGAGGCGGCGCGCGAGAACGCGCTCGTACTCCGGGCGAAGGAGCCGATCGCGGATCTCCGCCACGATCGGCGCGGCGGCACGGAGAGCCCCGACACGCCCCTCGACGGTCGCGAGGTCGTAGGACGCGAGCCTCCGGTCGATGACGAACTCGAACATCGGCACCTTCGCAGAGAGGAGGGACCGCACCGCCGCGTCACCGCGCTGCAGGCGCAGGTCGCAGGGATCCAGGCCGTCCGGCGCCACCGCCACGAACGTCTGCGCAGTGAAGCGGTTGTCCTCGGCGAAGGCGCGCAGCGCCGCCTTCTGTCCGGCCTCGTCGCCGTCGAACGTGAAGACGACCTCACCGTGCGCGGAGTCGTCGCCCATCACCCGGCGCAGCACCTTGATGTGCTCCGCGCCGAACGCCGTGCCACAGGTGGCGATCGCGGTGGTCACCCCGGCCAGGTGGCAGGCCATGACATCGGTGTAGCCCTCAACGACCACGACCCGTCTCGGATCGCCACGGGAGATGTCGCGCTTGGCGAGATCGAGCCCGTAGAGCACCTGGGCCTTCTTGTAGATCGGCGTCTCCGGCGTGTTCAGGTATTTGGGGCCCTTGTCGTCCTCGTACAGACGCCGGGCGCCGAAGCCGATGGTCTGCCCGGTGACGTCGCGGATCGGCCATACGACGCGGCCGCGGAATCGGTCGTAGACGCCCCGCTGCCCGGTCGACACCAGCCCGGCCGCGCTCAGCTCGTCACGGGTGAAGCCCTGGGCGGTCAGCGCCTTGAGCAGCCCGTCCCAGCCGCGCGGGGCGTATCCCACGCCGAAGTGCGCCGCGGCGCCCGCGTCGAACCCGCGCTCGCCGAGGAAGCGGCGGGCCGACTCCGCCTCGGCGCTGAGCAGCTGGCCGCGGAAGAACTCCGCGGCCGCGGTGTTCGCGGCGTACAGCCTGCTGCGCCCGCTCGTCTCCGGCGCGGCGCCGCCGTCCTCGTAGTGCAGGGTGTAGCCGATGCGCGCGGCCAGCCGCTCCACCGCCTCGGTGAAGCTGACGTGGTCCATCTCCCGCAGGAACGAGTAGACGTCTCCGGAGGCGCCGCAGCCGAAGCAGTGGTAGAAGCCCACCTGCGGCCGCACGTGGAAGCTGGGGCTCTTCTCGTCGTGGAACGGGCACAGGCCCTTCATGGAGCCCACGCCCGCGGACTTGAGCGAGACCCGTTCGCCCACGATGTCCGCGATGTTGGTGCGCGCCTTGACCTCGTCGATATCGGCCTGGCTGATGCGCGGCATCAGTGCACCTCGACGGCGTCCGCGCCGCGTGCGGCGTGCGCCCGGCCCGCCGGCCGTGCATGCCGCGGCGTCCAGATGCCGACCTCGGCGGGATCGATGTCCCCCACCAGGCGGTTGTGCCAGTCGACCGCGGTCTGGTCCGTCAGGCTCGCGATCTGGTCCACGACCACCCGCGCTCGCTCCGCATCCGTCTCGGCCGCGAGGAAGTCCGCGGCGAACGCCGGCTCCAGCACGTCGGCGCCCGCACGCCAGAGAGTGTCCGTGGACCATAGTGCATCGGCCAGCCGCTTGAGCACGCGGCGCTGCTCCTTGTACACGCCGCGGCGCGCGTCGATCGTGACGATCGCCTGGCCCATGATCCCCTTCAGCACGGCGATCTCGGCCTCGATCACCGGAGGCACCACGACGTGCGCGCTGTACCGCGCCAGCCTCGGCCCCTCGTAGGCCTCCCGGGTCGCGGAGACCGCCGCACGGGCGAAGCGCCCGATGAGGTCGCTGGTGAGGTTCTTCAGCCGCGCCAGGTCCCGGCGCGAGCGGTCGAAGGACTTCAGCCACATCGGCTGGCAGGTCAGCCGGTACAGAGCGTCGGCCAGGTCCTCGCGGGTGAAGTCGTAGCCCACCCACTGCTGGATGCGACCGATGAGCGCGTGGTGCTCGGCGGGATCGGCGAGCTTGGCCACATCCAGGTAGCCGTTGACGATCGCGTCCTCGAAGTCGTGGACCGAGTAGGCGATGTCGTCGGAGAGGTCCATGATCTCGGCCTCGATGCAGCGCAACCGCCCCGGGGCGCCCTCCCGCATCCAGCGGAAGACCGCCTCGTCCTCGGGGTACACCCCGAACTTGAGACGCCCTCCCGGATCCGGGAGCGGGTTGTCCACCGTCCAGGGGTATTTGCACGTGGCGTCCAGGCTCGCCCGAGTGAGGTTGAGCCCGACCGAGTGCTCGTCGTCGTCGAGCACCTTCGCCTCGAGGCGGGTCAGGATGCGGAGCGACTGGGCGTTCCCCTCGAAGCCGCCGATGGGCTCGGCCCACTCGTTCAGCGCGCGCTCGCCGTTGTGCCCGAACGGCGGATGGCCGAGGTCGTGGCTCAGGCAGGCCGTGTCCACCACATCCGCCGAGACGCCGAGCGCGATCGCCAGCTCTCGGCCCACCTGGGCGACCTCGAGCGAGTGCGTGAGCCGGTTCCGAGCGAAGTCGGCGGTGCTGGCGGGACTGAGCACCTGCGTCTTCGCAGCCAGCCGACGAAGCGCTGCGGAGTGCAGCACCCGCGCGCGGTCCCGCGCGAAGTCGTCGCGTTCGGAGCGGTGCGTCTCGGCGAAGAACCGGGCGGCGTCGTGGGCGTCGTAGCCGTCGCCGCGGGCCGCGCCCGCACGGACTGCGCCGCTCACCGTCTCAGCCGCCACTGTTCTCGATCTCCGCTCCGCGCATCATCGCCCCGGTCTCCGCAGCGATCTCGCGGGACTCCAGCCAGCCGTCCGGAAGAGCCGTCCGCTTCGGCGACCCCGCACGGCCGCGCTGCCCCTCGGCGGCAGCGCCCGGATAGGGCGCGTCCTCCAGCGTGCCGAGAAGGTCGTCGATCTCCGCGAGCGTGGAGACCCGTGCGAGCGCGGCCCGCAGATCCCCGCCGACCGGGTAGCCCTTGAAGTACCACGCGACATGCTTGCGGATGTCCTTGCACCCGCGGTCCTCGTCCTCGAAGAAGTCGACGAGCAGCTCGGCGTGCCTCCGGAACGCCTCGGACACGAAACGGAGGGTCGCGTCGACCGGCGGACCCGCGGAGCCCTCGGGACCGAGAGCCGCCGCGAGCTCGCCGAACAGCCACGGCCGCCCGAGGCAGCCCCGGCCCACGACGACGCCGTCGCAACCGGTCTCGGCCATCATCCGCACCGCGTCGTCGGCGGACCAGATGTCGCCGTTGCCGAGGACCGGGATCGAGGTCACCGCCTCCTTGAGCTCGCCGATGGCGCTCCAGTCCGCGTGGCCCGAGTAGTACTCGGAGGCGGTGCGCGCGTGCAGCGCCACCGCGGCCGCCCCGGCGTCCTCCGCCGCGCGCCCCGCGTCGAGGAAGGTCAGGTGGTCGCGGTCGATCCCCTTGCGCATCTTCACCGTCAGCGGCACGGAGCCCGCGGCCTTGACCGCCCGCTGCACGATATCCGCGAACAGCGACCGCTTCCACGGCAGCGCCGCTCCCCCGCCCTTGCGCGTGACCTTCGGCACCGGGCATCCGAAGTTCAGGTCGATGTGATCGGCGCGGTCCTCGGCGACGAGGATGGTCACGGCCTCGGCGATCGTCGCGGGATCGACGCCGTACAGCTGCACCGACCGAGGAGTCTCGCTCTCGTGATGCTGGATGAGACGCATCGTGATGGCGTTGCGCTCGACCAGCGCGCGCGAGGTGATCATCTCGCTGACGTACAGTCCCGCACCGTACTCCCGGCACAGGCGCCGGAAGGCCGTGTTCGTGATCCCCGCCATCGGGGCGAGGACGACGGGCGCCTCGATCCGGATCGGACCGATCTGCAGCGGGCGGGCGGGAGCGGGAGCAAGAGTCATGGCCCCTCCATTCTCCCAGATGAGCGACCCCGGTGGCGGCGAGCGGCCGGCGCCGGGGAACCGCGCAGGATCGGGCCTCGAACACCGCCGCGCGCGTAGGCTGAGGAGCATGACGAGTGCCGATGTCCGCAGCATCCCGTTCACCGACGCCTCGGGCGCCCAGACGACCCTGCAGGATCTCGACGCCGACGTCGTCCTGGTCGTGAACGTCGCCTCGAAATGCGGTCTCACCCCTCAGTACGCGCAGCTCGAAGAGCTGCAGCGCACATATGCCGACCGCGGCTTCACAGTGCTCGGCTTCCCCTGCAACCAGTTCTTCGGCCAGGAGCCCGGCTCGATGGACCAGATCCTGGAGTTCTGCTCCACGACGTACGGCGTCACGTTCCCCGTCAACGACAAGGTCAAGGTGAACGGCCGCAACGCCGCCGAGCTCTACAAGGCGCTCACCCGGACTCCGGACGCGAACGGCAAGGCCGGTCGCGTGGAGTGGAACTTCGAGAAGTTCCTCGTTGGCGCGGACGGCTCGATCCAGCGCTTCCGGCCGAAGCAGCGACCGGATGACCCGGCGATCGTGTCGGCGATCGAGGCCGCGCTCACGCGCTGACCCCGTCCTCTCGGCCCGCGAGGGGCCCCGCCGCGCAGGAGGCCGTCTGACCGGCGGGGCGGATCCTGCGCAGGCGTGAGCCCGGAGATCCGCGCCCACGCCGGCGTCATCCGGCGTCGGGACCGCGCGTCAGGCCGTCTCCGGCTCGCGCTCTCCGTCCGCAGTCGCTCCGTCCGCACGCTGAGCCCACAGGTCGCGGAGCACGTTCTCGAACGCGGCGGGCGGCTGCGCCCCGCTGACGCCGTACTTGCCGTCGATGACGAAGAACGGCACGCCCTGGATGCCGTAGGCCCTCGCCTGCTCCTGATCCTGCCGCACGTCGGGGAGGTGACGCTCCGACTCCAGTGCGGCGCGCGTCTCGTCGGCGTCCAGCCCGACCTCGACGGCGAGGTCGACCAGATCGTCGATCCGCCCGACGTGGCGCCCCTCGGTGAAGTACGCCGCCATGAGCCGCTCTTCCATCTCGTGCTGGCGGCCGTGCGCCTTCGCGTGGTGGAGCAGTTCGTGCGCCTTCACGGTGTTCGTGTGCTGGAGCAGGTCGAAGCGGTACTCCAGACCCGCTTCACGCGCGACCCCGGTCACGCGCTCGAGCATCTGCTGGACCTGTTCGCGCGGCATCCCCTTGTGACCGGAGAGGAAGTCGATCTCGTCGCCGTCGAAGTCCACCGGTGTGTCCGGCGAGAGCTCGAACGAGTGGAACGTGATCTCCACCTCGGGGCTCTGGCCATCCTCCGCGTCGCGGAGCGCCGCGAGGCCCTTCTCCAGGTTGCGCTTGCCGATGTAGCACCAGGGGCAGGCGATGTCGGACCAGATGTCGATCGAGATGGGGTTGCTCACATCTTCATGCAACCGCATCGAATCAGGATGTATTCCGTTGGTAGCATCCTCGGATGCCCTCGCCCCCGGATGCCTCGCCCGTCCTCCCCCTGCGGGTTCTGGTCGCCGGGATCACCGGCGCCGGGAAGACGACGTTCGCGCGGCGGGTGGCCGCCGCGGCCGGAGTGCGACACGTCGAGATCGACGCGCTCTTCCACGGCGCCGGGTGGACGCCGCGTCCCTCCTTCCTCGACGACGTCCGTGCGTTCGCCGCCGAGGAGCGCTGGGTGACGGAGTGGCAGTACACGTCCCAGGGCACGGACGCCGTTCTCGTGCCCCGAGCCGATCTTGTCGTCTGGCTCGACTATCCGTGGCGCATCGTGCGGGCACGGCTGATCCGCCGGACCCTCGCCCGCCGCATCCTCCGCACGCGACTGTGGAACGGGAACACCGAGCCGGCGATCTGGACCCGCGCCGCATGGACGGGCGAGGACGACATCCTCCGCTGGCAGCGGCGCACCCGTCACAAGTGGGACGAGCGGATGCCCGAGATCATGCGTGCGCACCCCGATCTTCCGATCGTGCGCCTGCGGCATCCGCGAGAGGCGCGACGCTGGCTGCGCGCTCTCTCCGCCGCCCGTCCGCGCTGAGATCAGGCCGGTGGGTCCGCCGTGTCCGGGGCGTCCACCGCGCCGCCGAAGCGACGATCGCGGGACAGATACACCTCGATCGCCCGCCACAGCTCGCGGCGCGAGAAGTCCGGCCACAGGGTGTCCAGGAACACCATCTCGGCGTAGGCGGACTGCCACAGCAGGAAGTTGGACGTCCGCTGCTCGCCCGAGCTGCGCAGGAACAGGTCGACGTCGGGCATGTCGGGCACGTAGAGGTGGCGGCGGATCGCCTTCTCCGTCACGGCGCTGGGCTTCATCCGCCCGGCCTTGACCTCGTCGGCGATGGCGCGGACCGCGTCCACGAGCTCCACCCGACCCCCGTAGTTGACGCACATGGTCAGCGTGAGCACGTCGTTTCCGCGGGTGAGCTCCTCGGCGAACTGCAGCTCCTTGATGACGCTCCCCCACAGCCGCGGCTTGCGACCGGCCCACCGCACCCGCACGCCCCACTCGTTGAGCTGATCGCGGCGCCGGTGCAGCACGTCCCGGTTGTAGCCCATGAGAAAACGCACCTCCTCCGGGGAGCGCGCCCAGTTCTCCGTCGAGAACGCGTAGACCGACAGGTGTCGTACGCCCGCCTGGATCGCACCGGCGACGACGTCGAGCAGGACCTCCTCACCGGCCTTGTGCCCCTCGATGCGGCTGAGCCCGCGGCGATTCGCCCACCGCCCGTTGCCGTCCATGACGATCGCGACGTGGTTCGGGACGGCGGGGAAGGCCGGCGGCTGCTCGCCGGTCCAGTCCAGAGGGCGGTACGGCACCGCATCACGGTGCGTGTACGGCTTGGGGGAACGGGGGTGCTGCTGCGCGCGAGGGGTCACCGCGCTCCTTCCACGTGGGCGAGCGAGCGGATGCCGCGCTCGAGATGCCATTGCGCGTACGCGGCGATCAGACCGGACGCGGCGGACGCGTCGGCGGCGGCGGCCGCATCGACCCGGCTCCAGTCACCGGCCATCAGGGAGCGCAGCAGATCGAGCGCCGACGCCGCGATCCGGGCGCTGCCCGCCGGCGCGCAGTCCTCGCACACGAGCCCGCCCATCTGCGCGACGAACGTGGTGTGCGGGCCGGGTCGCGAGCACCGGGCGCAGTCGCCGAACGAGGGCGCCCATCCCGACAGCGCCATGACGCGGAGCAGATAGGAGTCGAGGATGCTGCGCGCGGCGTGCTCGCCGCGCGCCAGCGCCCGAAGGCCGCCCACGAGCAGCAGGTACTGCTCCGGCGTGGCCTCGGCGTCGTTGAGCCGGTCGGCGGTCTCGACCATGGCGTTCGCCGCCGTGAACCGTTCGTAGTGCAGCGCGATGTCGGCGCCGTAGGAGCCGAGCGACTCGGCCTGCTGCACGATGTCGAGCGAACGCCCTTCGTACAGCTGCACGTCCGCGACCATGAACGGCTCCAGGCGGGAGCCGAACTTCGAGGAGGTGCGCCGGACCCCCTTCGCGACGGCACGGAGCTTG
The DNA here is from genome assembly GCF_021172025.1 of Microbacterium resistens. NCBI lineage: Bacteria > Bacillati > Actinomycetota > Actinomycetes > Micrococcales > Microbacteriaceae > Microbacterium > Microbacterium resistens. Next base: position 745,249 of record NZ_CP082781.1, on the reverse strand, counting down.
CCGTGCCGTCGCGAGAGCATCGTGACGATGCGGTCCGCCTCACCGAGCTTGTGGGTGCGCAGGACCACCGCTTCGTCTCGGTAGGTCGGCATTGTTCGATTATCCCTCGCGGCGGGGACAATGGAGGGGTGACCGATCCGCTCTTCTCCATTCCCCTCTGGGCCGACCTGCTGGGCGTCGGCCTCGGCGGCGTCCAGGGCGCGATGTTCGCCTCGGGGTTCCAGGGACAGCGACGGCTCGATCTGCTCGGAGTGGCGATCATCGGCATCATGATCGGCATGGGCGGCGGTCTCATCCGCGACATCCTGATCGGCCAGCCGCCCGCGACGCTGCAGAGCAACTGGTATCTGCTCACCGCCGCCGGTGCCGCGCTCGTCGGGATGCTGCTGGCGGGCGTCTTCCAGCGGCTCAACGCGGTGATCGTCGGCCTGGACGCGGTCGTCATCGGGATGTTCGGAGCCTTCGGCACGAGCAAGGCGATCGCCTTCGGGATCCCGCCGGTGCCCGCGGTCTTCATCGGGGTGTGCGCGGCGGCGGGCGGCGGCATGCTCCGCGACGTGCTGATGGGTCTTCCGGTGGCCATCATGCACGTCGGCTCGCTGTATGCGGTGGCGGCCGGCGCCGGCTGCGCCTTCATCGTCGTGGCCCACGGGCTCGGGATGGGCATCGTCCCCGCGGCCGTCGTCGGCATCGCCGTCACGGCCGTCATCCGGGTGCTGGCGGTCGTCTTCGACCTCTCCCTCCCGGAGCAGCGACGCCTGCACCGCCGCAAGGTCGCGGCGGAGACCGGGCTCATCCCGATCATCAAGCCGTCCGCGGACTGATCCGAGCGACGCGCCGAGACCCCCTTTCCACGCCGAGACCCCCTCGCACGCGCGCTTCCCCGGAGGGGTTTCGGCGGGCGGAGGGGGTCTCGCGAGAGAAGGATCGGATCAGAAGGATCGGATCAGAAGGATCGGATCAGAGGGACCGGATCGGACGGATCGGGTCAGACCGCGGCGAGCTCCGCCGCACGGGCCCGGATCGACCGGTTGACGCCCGACACGATCGCCTTGAGCGACGCGGTCGAGATGTCGCCGTCGATCCCCACGCCCCACAGGCGCTGGTCTCCCACCTGCAGTTCCACGTACGCGGCGGCCTGCGCGTCGCCGCCGGAGCTGAGAGCGTGCTCGACGTAGTCGTAGACCGTGATGTCGAAGCCCTGCGCGCGCAGCACCTCCACGAACGCCGCGACGGGCCCGTTGCCGGAGCCGGACACGGCGAGCTCCTGCTCGTCGTCGCGGAGCACGACGTCGAGCACCACCTCGCCGGACATGTCGCTGCGGGTCTGCGTCGCGAGGAGCTCGAACCGCCCCCACTTGTCCTCGGACGAGGCCGCCGGCAGATACTCGTCGGAGAAGATCGACCAGATCTGCTCGCTCGTGACCTCGCCGCCCTCCGCGTCCGTCTTCGCCTGGACGACGCCCGAGAACTCGATCTGGAGCTTGCGGGGCAGGTCGATCGCGTGGTCGGCCTTCAGGAGGTAGGCGACCCCGCCCTTGCCGGACTGCGAGTTCACCCGGATCACGGCCTCGTAGGAGCGCCCGAGGTCCTTCGGGTCCACCGGCAGGTACGGCACCGCCCACTCGATCTCGTCGACGGAGACGCCCTCGGCGTCGGCCCGGGCGGCCATCGCCTCGAAGCCCTTCTTGATCGCGTCCTGGTGCGATCCGCTGAAGGCGGTGAAGACCAGGTCCCCCGCCCACGGGCTGCGCTCGGGCACCGGGAGCTGGTTGCAGTACTCGACGGTTCGCTTGACCTGGTCGATGTCGCTGAAGTCGATCTGCGGATCGATCCCCTGCGTGAACAGGTTGATCCCGAGCGCGACGAGGTCCACGTTCCCGGTGCGCTCCCCGTTGCCGAACAGGCACCCCTCGATGCGGTCTGCGCCCGCCATGTAGCCCAGCTCCGCGGCGGCGACCGCGGTGCCGCGGTCGTTGTGCGGGTGCAGCGAGAGGATGACGTTCTCGCGGTGGTTCAGATGACGGCTCATCCATTCGATCGAGTCGGCGTAGACGTTCGGGGTCGCCATCTCCACGGTCGCCGGGAGGTTGATGATCACCTTGCGCTCCGGCGTGGGCTCGAAGACCTCGAGCACCTGGTTGCAGATGTCCGCCGCGAACTCGAGCTCGGTGCCGGTGTAGCTCTCCGGCGAGTACTCGTAGTACACCGCGGTCTCGGGGATGCGCTTCTCGTACTCGCGGCACAGCCGGGCCCCGTTCAGGGCGATGTCGATGATCCCCTGCCGGTCGGAGCGGAAGACGACCTCCCGTTGGAGGACGCTCGTGGAGTTGTAGAGGTGCACGATGGCCTGCTTGGCTCCCGCGATCGCCTCGTAGGTCCGCTCGATCAGGTGCTCGCGCGCCTGGGTGAGTACCTGGATGGTGACGTCGTCGGGGATCAGGCCCTCGTCGATCAGCTGGCGGACGAAGTCGAAGTCCGTCTGGCTCGCCGACGGGAACCCGACCTCGATCTCCTTGTAGCCCATCTGCACGAGGAGCTCGAACATGACGCGCTTGCGCTCGGGCGACATCGGGTCGATGAGGGCCTGATTGCCGTCCCGCAGGTCGACCGCGCACCAGCGCGGAGCCTGCGTGATGCGATTCGACGGCCAGGTGCGATCCGGGAGGTCGACCCGGATCTGCTCGTGGAAGGGCCGGTACTTGTGGACCGGCATGGACGAGGGGCGCTGCGTGTTCTTCATGAGGGGCGTTCTCTTCTCGGGTCTCGCGGGAGTCGGGCCAACGCGAACACCGCGACGAGGTGGGCCCTTAGAACGAGGACTCGTCGCGGCGGATAAGGAGAAGCAGAACGCCCGCGCGCATGCGGCCATGCTAGCACCGACGTTCCGCCGGGCGCACACTCCGCGTCATGGAGGCCCGGAGCGGGCGCGGTTCCTGCGAGAATCGAAGGGCGCGCCCGTCGCGCGGCCCGACACCCCGAACGATCGAGGAGCATCCGTGCACTACATCTCCACCCGCGGCGGCGGGGAGCCGAGGACGTACGTCGAGACGCTGCTGGAGGGTCTGGCCTCGGACGGCGGGCTGTCGGTGCCCGCTTCGCTGCCGACGGTGTCCGCCGAGGAGCTCGAGTCCTGGCGCGAGCTGGACTACGCCGAGCTGGCGACAGAGGTCCTGGGCCGCTTCGCGACGGACATCCCCCGCGAGGACCTGGCGGCGCTGTGCCGCGCCGCATATGCGCCCGAGGTGTTCCCGACCCCCGTGCCGCTGCGGGCGATCGACGGCGGGATCACGCTGGTCGGCCTCTCCGAGGGCCCGACCCTGGCGTTCAAGGACATGGCGATGCAGTTCCTCGGACACGCGCTGGAGTACGCGCTGGAGCGCACCGACGGCGTGCTGAACATCCTCGGCGCGACGTCGGGCGACACGGGCTCCGCCGCCGAGCACGCGCTGCGCGGCAAGGACAGGATCGGCGTCTTCATGCTCTCCCCGCAGGGCCGGATGAGTCCGTTCCAGCGCGCCCAGATGTACTCGCTCCAGGACGACAACGTCCACAACATCGCGGTCGAGGGGGTCTTCGACGACTGCCAGGACCTCGTCAAGCGCCTCTCCGGCGATCTGACGTTCAAGCAGGCCCAGCATCTGGGCGCGGTGAACTCGATCAATCTGGCGCGCATCACGGCGCAGGTGGTCTATTACTTCTGGGCCTGGCTGCGTGCCACCGACGCCGTACCCGCGCCGCGCCGTGCCGACAGCGCGGTCTCCGTCACGGTTCCCTCCGGCAACTTCGGCAACATCCTCTCCGGGTACTACGCGAAGGGGATGGGCGTGCCGATCCGGCGGCTCGTCCTCGCGGCGAACGAGAACAACGTCCTGGACGAGTTCTTCCGCACCGGTGTGTATCGGCCGCGGTCGGCCGCAGAGACCCTCGCGACGTCCAGCCCGTCGATGGACATCTCCAAGGCCTCCAACTTCGAGCGCTTCGTCTACGACCTGTTGGACCGCGACCCCTCCCGGGTGCGCGCGGCGTGGGCCGAGCTCGCCGAGACCGGTGCGATCGACCTCTCCGCAGAGCTGTCGCGCCTCGACGGCGAGTTCGGCTTCGCCAGCGGGACGAGCACGCACGAGGACCGTGTCGCCACCATCCGAGCGGTCCACGCCGCCTCGGGCGAGGTCATCGACCCGCACACCGCCGACGGGGTGGCCGTCGCCCGCCGCTTCGTCGAGGACGGGGTGCCGATGCTGGTGCTGGAGACGGCGAAGCCGGAGAAGTTCGCCGACACGATCCACGAGGCCCTGGGGATCGACCTGGACTACTCCCCCGAGCTGCGCGCCATGCTCGACGCCCCGCAGCGGGTGACCGAGATGCCGAACGACGAGCAGGCGCTGCGGACGTACATCGCCGAGCACGCCCGGCACTGACCCGGACGCGCCGCCCGACCGGGTTAGCCTGGCCGACATGGCGAAACGACTCCGAACCATCGTCCTGACCGCCGTCGCCCTGGTGCTCGCCGCGGTCGCGGTCGCCATGCCGTCGGCGGCGACGGCGGATGTGAACGACTTCCGCTATTCGTCGTGGGACGCGCGCTACGAGCTCGGTCTCGACGACGCGGGTCGCGCCTCGCTGCGGGTGACGGAGACGGTGGTCGCCGAGTTCCCCGAGACCGACCAGAACCGCGGCATCGTCCGGGGCCTGCCGGAGAAGTACCGCGGCGTGCCGATCTTCCCCACCGTCGTCTCCGTGCGGGACGCCGACGGCGCGTCGGTGCCGTATGAGACCGACTCCGAGGACGACGTCCTCTTCATCGCGATCGGGGACGACTCCTTCCAGCACGGCTCGACGACGTACGTCATCGAGTACACGATGCGCGATGTGGTGCACCGGCCGGACGACGCGGACGTCGACGAGTTCTACTGGGATCTGCTCCCGCTCGACAGCACGCAGCCGGTCGACGCGTTCCAGGCCACGATCCAGTTCTCCGACGCGCTGGCGGGCCGCCTGACCGGCGATCGTTCGTGCTATCGGGGCGGCTACGGCTCGCGGGACACCTGCGAGATCGCCCCGGACGGAGCGGGCGGCTTCCGCGTCGGTGCCCGGGATCTGCCCGCGGGTGCCGGCATCACGGTCGCGTTCGCGATGGAGCCCGGGACGGTGGAGCCGTCGCCGGCGAGCAGGCCGGACGCGGTGACCGACGTCGTGCCGTACGCGGTCGCCGGCGGTGGAGCGCTGCTGGTTCCGGTCCTGGGGGCCGTCGCGCGCGGCGCGGTCCGCCGTCGCCACCGCGCGCAGGGACGCGGTGTCGTCATCGCGCAGTACGAGGTGCCGGCGGTCCTTCCGCCGCTGCTGGCCGGCGAGCTCCTCGGTGCCGCCTCGCGGGCGACCGCCGCCGAGATCGTGCATCTCGGCGTGCACGGCGCCCTCCGGATCGAAGAGGGCGGGAAGAAGCCGACGCTCACGCTCCAGGATCCCGCGCGCATCCCTGACCCGCTGGACGGTGCGGCCCTCGCCGCGCTGTTCCCCGCTCGCGTCGCCGGGACACGGCTCGACCTCGCCGAGCCCGACAACGCCGTGGCCGGACGCCTCTCCCGGCTGCCGAAGGCGGGCCGCGACGCCGCCGAGCGACGCGGACTGATCCGTCGGGCGCGCTCGCGCACGGCCGTCGTCATCGGCATCGCGGGCGTCCTCGCCGGGCTGGTCGCGATCGGGCTGAGCGTCCCGGGCCTCGTCGTCCAGCGCGACGCCGCCATCGCCGCCTTCGTGATCTCGATCCTTCTCACGGCGGTGCTGATCGTCATGGCCGTGGTGCTGTCGCAGCGTATGAGTCTGCTGACCCCGGCGGGAGCGGAGGCCTGGGAGCACCTCCAGGGCGCACGCGAGTACATCCGCCTCGCCGAGGCGGATCGGATCCGGATGCTCCAGTCCTACACGGGTGCCGAGCGGCGCCGGGACGGCCAGGCGGACGTGATCGTGCTGTACGAGCGCCTGCTCCCGTACGCCATGCTCTTCGGGATGGAGAAGGAGTGGGGCCGCGTGCTGGCCGTGCACTACGAGAACGAGGACGCCGCCCCGTCCTGGTACACGGGGTACGCCATCGGGTCGCTGGGGTCCTCGCTGTCGCGCATGGGATCCTCGCTCCACGCCACGCCGGTCGCGTCCTCCTCGTCCTCCTCCAGCGGATCGTTCGGCGGAGGCTTCTCCGGCGGCGGAGGAGGCGGCGGCTTCTCCGGCGGACGCTGACCGCCCGAGGGCGGAGCTAGGGGATCAGGGCGAAGGCACCGCCCGGGTGCCCCTGGGCGAGCAGGCGCAGCGCCGCCGGCGCCTCGGCCAGGGGGAAGGTGCGCGACACCGGCACCTCCAGCCCGCCGCGTTCGGCGAGCTCCACGAGGCGCCCTCGCGCGTCGTCGCGGAACCGGGCGCTGTCCGGCCGGGATCCGGCGATCCACCGGAACCCCTCCGCCGACGCGCGGTCCGCGGCGGCGATGGTGACGATCCGCGCCCGATCCTGCACGAGCGCGAGCGACGCCTCCACGGCCTCGTCCGTGCCGACGGCATCCCACGCGGCGGACAGGGGGCGTCCGATCTCGGCGGCGATCGTCCGCACCCGGTCGATCAGGCCCGGCCCGTAGACGACGGGATGCCCGCCGAACCGGCGCACCCGGTCCGCTCCCGCAGCGCTCGAAGTCCCGATGACGACGGCGCCGATCCGCCGGGCCTGCTGCAGCGCGCTCATCCCGACCGAGCCGGACGCGCCGTGCAGGAGCACGAGGTCGCCGGCCGAGACCTCCGTCACCGCCAGCATCTCGGCCGCCGTCGTCCCCGCCAGCAGGAGGTTCGCCGCCGCGGGATGGTCCATCCCCGCCGGCTTCCGGAAGGCCTTCTCGGCCGGGATCGTGAGCGCCGAGGCGTAGCCGCCACGGACCCGGAAGGCGATGACCTCGTCCCCCTGCGCCGCCGGGCCGGAGCCGATCCGGGTGACGGGCTCTCCGGCCGTCCCCGGACCGAGGGCGACGATCTCTCCCGAGACCTCGTAGCCGATCGGCACCGGCCACTCGACGGCGGGCCCGGTGGAGCGCGGTGCCGCGACGTGCTTCGCGTCCGCGGGGTTGACCCCCGCGGCGCGGACCCGGATGGTCACCTCGCCGGGTCCGGGGTCGCGCACCGGGGTCTCGAGGAACCGCCAGGTCTCCGGGGCTCCCCAGGACGGGGCGACCCACTGTCGCGCCGTGCCCGCCATGTCAGAACCCGAGCCGGCCGAGCTGCTTCGGATCGCGCTGCCACTCCTTGGCCACACGCACGTGCAGCCCCAGGAACACCCGCGTCCCGAGCATCTCCTCGATCCCGGCCCGCGCGCGCGAGCCGACGTCCCGCAGACGCGCGCCCTTGTGCCCGATGATGATCCCCTTCTGGCTGTCCCGTTCCACGACGATGCTGGCGTGCACGTCGAGGATGTCCGAGTCCTCGCGCGGGGCGACGTCGTCGATCGTGACGGCGATCGAGTGCGGCAGCTCATCCCGCACGCCCTCCAGGGCCGCTTCCCGGATGATCTCGGCCATGCGGTCCTCGTCGGACTCGTCGGTCACCGTGTCCTCCGCGTACAGCGCGGGCCCCTCCGGCATGAGGGCGAGAAGCTCGTCGGCCAGCACGTCCAGCTGCAGGCGGGTGAGCGCGGAGAGCGGGATCACCGCCGACCAGTCCTCGCGGAGGGAATCGACCTCCATGAGCCGCTCGGTGATCTCGTCCCGCGCGGCGGCATCCGCCTTGGTGACGATCGCGACCTTCTTCGCGCGCGGGTAGCCGTCGAGCGATGCCGCGATGCGGCGGTCCCCGGGCCCGACCTTCTGGTCCGCGGGCACACAGAAGCCGATGACGTCCACGTCTCCCAGGACCTGCTCGACGAGATCGTTCAGCCGCTCCCCGAGCAGGGTGCGCGGGCGATGGATCCCCGGGGTGTCCACGATGACGAGCTGGCCGTCCGGACGCGTCACGACCCCTCGGATCGCACGGCGCGTGGTCTGCGGCTTCTCGCTGGTGATCGCGATCTTCTCGCCCACCAAGGCGTTGGTGAGGGTGGACTTGCCGACGTTGGGCCTGCCGACGAACGTGACGAACCCGCTGCGGTGCGGCGATTCCAGGCCGGTCCGCTCCGGGCGGGCCTGCTCGAGACCGGCCGGCTCGGCCCCCGCGTCGTGCTCAGTGTCCATGCTGGTCCTCCTCCTGCTGCTGCGCCTCTTCGCCCGGGGGCTCCTCCGCGCGCTCGACGAACACCGTCGCGAGCCCGCGGCCCCGTCCTCGGGACGTCCCCCCGGTGAGGACCAGCCCTCGGACGTTCGCGGTCGAGCCGGGCTGCGGGATCCGGCCCAGCTCCTTGGCGAGAAGACCCGCGATGGAATCGACGTCGTCGTCCTCGAGCTCCACGCCGAACAGGTCGCCCACATCCTCCAGGCTCGTGCGCGCGCTCACCCGGTATCGTCCGGGCGCGACGGCCACGACCTCCGCGATCGGCTGGTCGTACTCGTCGGCGATCTCCCCGACGAGCTCCTCGATGAGATCCTCCAGCGTGATGAGCCCGGAGATGCCGCCGTGCTCGTCGACCACCAGGCACACGTGCACGGCATCCCGCTTCATCTGCTGCAGCAGCGTCTCCGCGCGCATCGACTCCGGCACGAAGGCCGGCGGGCGGGCGATCTCGCGCATCGTGGCGTTGCGCCACCCGGTCTCGTCGCGGAAGGCGAACTGGACGAGATCCTTCAGGTACAGCACGCCGACGACGTCGTCGGCATCGTCGTCGACGACCGGCACCCGGGAGACGCCGCGGTCCAGGAACAGCGACATCGCCTCCGTCGGCGTGGCATCCGCATCCACGGTGACCATGTCGGTGCGCGGCACCATCACCGCCCGCACGAACTGATCGGTGAAGTCGAACACGGAATGGATGAGCGCGCGGTCGTCGGCCTCGATGAGGTCATGGGACGCGGCCTCGTCGACCATGCTCAGCAGCTGCTCCTCGGAGGCGAAGCTCGTCCGCCCCCCGCCGGGGGTCACGCGCGCACCGAGCACGGCCAGCCCCTGCGCGAGCGGCCCCATGATGATCCGCAGGCCGCGGATCACCGGCGCGCACCCGCGCAGCATGGTGTCGGCGTGCCGGCGCCCGAAGGAGCGCGGGCTGGCGCCCACCAGCACGAAGGTGATGCCGGTCATCAGCACCGCGGCCGCCAGCATGGCCCACCAGATCTCGTCCAGCAGCAGCACGAACGCGACGGTCACGAGGACCGCGGCGGTGGTCTCGGACAGCACGCGGATGAAGGCGACGGCGTTCGCGTGCGGATCCGGATCCTGCGCGATGCGCTGGAGGGCCACGGCGTTTCGCCCTTCGCCGCTCATCTCGACCAGGTCCGAGCGTGAGGTCACGGAGAACGCGGCGTCGATGGCCGCCATCAGCCCGCCGAAGCCCACGAGCAGCACGGCGCCGGCGAGGAGGAGGAGCGCGGTGACGGTCATCGGCGGCGACGTTCGGCGGCCGCGAAGCCGACGATCAGCTCCTTCTGGAGCCCGAACATCTCCCGCTCCTCATCCGGCTCGGCATGGTCGAAACCGAGAAGGTGCAGGAGACCGTGCGTGGTCAGCAGGATCAGCTCGTCCATGAGGCTGTGGCCGGCGGTGACGGCCTGTCCCTCCGCGACCTGGGGACACAGCACGATGTCGCCGAGCAGCCCCGGCGGCGTCGGGCGGTCCACGGTGCCCGGCCGAAGCTCGTCCATCGGGAAGCTCAGCACGTCGGTGGGACCGGGCTCGTCCATCCACTGCACGTGCAGGGCCTCCATGGCGCCCTCGTCCACGAGCACGATCGCGACGTCGGCGTCCGGGCTCACGTTGAGCTGGGCGAGGTTGTGCTCCGTCAGCCGCAGCAGCACCGTCTCGTCGACGTCGATGGCGGACTCGTTGTTGATCTCGATCATGAGCGTCCTCGTTTCGGCATGCGGTCCCGCGGCCCGCCCTGTGTCCCGTGCCCCCGCAGGGACGATCGCCGCTCCGCGCGATTGGCGAACTCCGCGGCCTGCTCACGCTCGGTCCGCGCCGCCAGGCGCTGCTCGTCGTACTCGCTGTACGCGTCCACGATGCGGCCCACGAGCGTGTGCCGGACGACGTCATCGCTGGTGAGCCGGGAGAAGTGGATGTCGTCGATGTCCTTGAGGACGCGCGTGACGAGCCGCAGACCGGAGGCGCCCTGCGGCAGGTCGACCTGCGTGATGTCGCCGGTGACCACCATCTTCGTGCCGAAGCCCAGCCGGGTCAGGAACATCTTCATCTGCTCCGGCGTGGTGTTCTGCGCCTCGTCGAGCACGACGAAGGAGTCGTTGAGCGTGCGGCCGCGCATGTAGGCGAGCGGAGCCACCTCGATCGTCCCCGTGGCCATCAGCCGCGGCACGATCTCGGGGTCCATCATCTCGTTGAGCGCGTCGTAGAGCGGGCGCAGGTACGGATCGATCTTGTCGGTGAGCGTACCCGGGAGGAACCCGAGCCGCTCCCCCGCCTCCACCGCGGGGCGCGTGAGGATGATCCGCTCGACCTCCTTGCGCTGCAGCGCCTGCACGGCCTTCGCCATCGCGAGGTAGGTCTTCCCCGTGCCGGCGGGTCCGATGCCGAAGACGATCGTGTTCTCCTCGATCGCGTCGACGTACTCCTTCTGTCCGAGCGTCTTCGGGCGGATCACGCGTCCTCGAGAGGACAGGATGGCCTCGCCGAGCACCTCGCTCGGGCGCGGACCGTCGCCGCGGCCCAGGATGCGGGCGGACTGCGTCACGTCGGCGGGACCGAGATCGTGCCCGGACCTCGTCATCGCGATCAGCTCCTCCACGAGGGCGCGGGCCGCTGCCACGGCCTCCGAAGCGCCGGTGAGCGTGATCTCGTTCCCGCGCACGAGCACCTCCACCTCCGGGTGCTCCTTCTCCAGCACGCGCAGGAGCCGGTCCTGGGGTCCGAGCAGCTGGACCATCGCGATGCCGTCCGCCTCGATGCGCGCGGTGATACGGCGGTCTGCCGATTCGTCAGAAGCCAACGAGCTTGTTCTCCTCGATGTTGCCGAGCACATGGGCGTGCACGTGGAAGACGGACTGGGCGGCGCTCGCGCCGTTGTTGAAGATCAGGCGGTACTCGCCGTTCGCGTGCTCATCGGCGATGCGCTTCGCGGCCGCGACGAGCTCGGCGAGCAGACCGGGGTCGCCCGCCGCCAGCTCCGTGACGTCGCGGTACTCCTCGGTCTTCGGGATGACGAGCGCGTGCAGCGGCGCCTGCGGGTTGATGTCCCGGATCACGAACACGCGGCCGGTGTCGAGCAGGATCTCGCCGGGGATCTCGCCGTTCAGGATGCGTGTGAAGATCGAGGGCTCGGTCATGCGTGCCAGTCTATCCGCGCCGGTGGGCCCGCGTCCGTCGTCGCGGCGCCTCTCCTCACCAGCGTCCGAGCGCGGACGAGAGCAGGGCGATCGCGGCCGGACCCGCCGTGGAGGTGCGCAGCACGGTGTCGCCGAGCCGGACGCGCTCGGCTCCCGCGTCGCTGAGCCGCTCGAGCTCCTCCGGTGCGATTCCGCCCTCCGGGCCGACGACGAGGACGAGGTCGCGGTCATCGACCTCGATGGCCGAGAGCCGTCCGGGCGCGGTGGGGTCGAGGAGCAGCACGCGCTGGGCGGCCGCCCGCGCGACGAGGTCGGCGGTGCGCTCCGGGGCGGCGACGTCCGGGATCCAGGCGCGATGCGCCTGCTTCGCGGCCTCGCGCACGATGCTGCTCCAGCGCTCGCGCCCCTTGACCGCCTTGGCGCCCTCCCAGCGGGACACGCTGCGCGCGGCCTGCCACGGCACGATCTCGTCGGCCCCGAGCTCGCACGCGGCCTGCACGGCGAGCTCGTCCCTGTCCCCCTTCGCGAGCGCCTGCGCCAGCACGATCCGCGGGGCCGGACGGGGCACCTCCCGTCGCTCGGCGATGCGCACGTCGACCCGCCCGGGCTCGACGTGCTCGGCGCGGCCTTCGAGCCAGACGCCCCGCCCGTCGCCGAGGGTCACGACCTCGTCGGGGCGGACGCGGCGGACCACCGCCGCGTGCTTGGCCTCCGCTCCGGTGAGCGAGACGACCGCGCCCGGTTCGGCGCCCGCGGCGTCGTCGATGAGGAAGTGCAGCGCCATGGCCAGCCCCGATCAGCCGTTGCGGAAACGGTCGCGAAGCTTGGAGAAGAGCCCCTGATGGAACTCCGACAGCCGCGGGGACGGCGCCTTGGCGCGCTTGGCGAAGTCCTCGATCAGCGCGCGCTGCTTGCCGTCGAGCTTCGTCGGGGTGAGCACCTGGACGCCGACGCGCAGGTCTCCGCGCTGGCTGCCGCGCAGCGGGGTGATCCCCCGCCCCTTGATCGTCAGCACGTCGCCGGACTGGACACCCGGGCGGATCTCCAGATCCACCGACCCGTCCAGGCCGTCGATCGTCGTCGTGGCCCCGAGGATCGCATCGGTCATCGCGACCTCGAGCGTGGCGAGCAGATCGTCGCCCTCCCGGCTGAACGTCGGATGCGGCGTGACGGTGACCTCGATGTACAGGTCGCCGTTCGGCCCGCCCGCGCGCCCGACCTCGCCGGACCCGGGAAGCTGCAGCCGGAGCCCGGTCTCGACGCCGGCGGGGATGTCGAGGCCGACGGTGCGCCGCGAACGGACGCGACCCTGGCCGTTGCAGGTGGCGCAGGGATACGGGATGGTCGTGCCGTATCCCTCGCAGGATCCACACGGCGCCGTCGTCAGCACCGTGCCCAGCAGACCGCGGACCTGCTGCTGCACGTGGCCGGTGCCGCGGCAGATGTCGCAGGTGACCGGAGAGGTCCCCTCCTGGCAGCACGAGCCCTGGCAGGTCTCGCAGAGGACCGCAGTGTCGACCTCGATGTCGCGGTGGACGCCGAACACGACGTCGCCGAGGTCGAGGGTGATCCGCACGAGCGCGTCCTGTCCCCGCTCGCGCCGGGAACGCGGACGTGCGGAGCGCCCGCCGCCGGCCGCTCCGAAGAAGGTCTCGAAGATGTCGCCGAACCCGCCGAATCCGCCGAATCCGCCGCCGTTCTCGTCGCCGCCCATGTCGTAGCGGCGCCGCGCATCGGCGTCGCTGAGCACGTCGTACGCGTGCGTCACGAGCTTGAACCGCTCGGCGGCCTCCTCGCTCGGGTTGACGTCCGGGTGGAGCTGGCGCGCCAGCCGCCGGTACGCCTTCTTGATCTCCTCCTCGCTCGCGTCACGGGACACGCCGAGGACCTCGTAGTGGTCAGCCACAGTCACCTTTCCGGACGGGCGTGCTCCGCCTCGTCCCCCGCGCGTCGCTCAGCGACCCGCCTCATCCTCGTCGAGCAGCCGCGACAGATAGCGGGCCACGGCCCGCGCCGCCGCGAGGTTGCTCGGATAGTCCATGCGCGTCGGGCCCATGACGCCGACGCGCGCCGTCCCGCCCGGCGACATGTAGTTGCTCGCCACGATCGACGCCTCGGGCAGCCCGAAGGCCTCGTTCTCCGCGCCGATGCTCGCGGCGAGCCCCTGCTCGTCCGTGACCATCTCGCTCATCAGACGCAGCAGGGTCACCTGCTCCTCGATCGCCTCCAGGAGCGGGTGGATGCTGCCGCGGAAGTCGTGCTCCCGGCGGGCGAGGGTCGCCGCGCCCGCCATCACCAGCCGTTCCTGGCGGAACTCCTCCAGCTCCTCGGACACGGCACGGACCAGCGCGGCCTGCGCGATCCCGAGCGGAGTGGCCTCGGGGGCGTCCTGGAGGGCCGCGATCCCTTCGAGGCCCCGACGCACCGAACGGCCCGTGAGCAGGACCGTGAGACGTGCCCGCACGACGGCGATCTCGGCGTCGTCGAGGTCGGCGGGAAGGGTCACGATGCGCTGCGAGACCCCGCCGGCATCCGTGACGAGCACGGTCAGCAGGCGGTTCGGCGCGAGGGCGACCAGCTCCACGTGCGTGACGTGCGCCCGCGCGAACGACGGGTACTGCGCGAGCGCCACCTGGCCGGTCAGCCGCGTCAGCACCCGCACCGTCCGCACCATGAGGTCGTCGAGATCGGCGGGATCCGTGAGGAACGCGGTGATCGCGGAGCGCTGCGCGCTCGAGAGCGGGCGCAGCTGCGCCAGGTGGTCGACGAAGACCCGGTAGCCCTTGTCGGTCGGCACCCGGCCCGACGACGTGTGGGGCGCGACGATCAGGTCCTCGTCCTCCAGCTGCGCCATGTCGTTGCGGATCGTGGCCGCGGACACTCCGAAGGCATGCCGCTCGACGATCGACTTGCTGCCGACCGGCTCGTTCGTCTCGACGAAGTCCTCCACGATGGCGCGAAGGACCTGGAGGCCCCGTTCACTGACCATCCCGCCCTCCTTCGCTGGCACTCGCCCGTACTGAGTGCCAATTCTACTCGGTTCCGCCGGAAACGCTCCCCGCCGCACCGCCGCGGGCGTCCTCCTCCCGTCGCGCCGCGATCAGCGCTGCCCGCAGCTGGGCGGCCCCGGTGGGCGTGGTCGCGTCCCATCCGCACAGGACGGCGATGCGGCCGAGACGGTAGTCGACCGTGTTCGGGTGCACGTGCAGAGCCGCCGCCGTCCTCCTCCTGTCCCCCTCCAGCGCCAGATAGCGTCGCGCCGTGAGGACGAGATCCTCGCTCAGGGGATCCAGGGAGCGAGCGAGGGCCTGCCGCGCGGGCCCGGGACGGGAGTTCTGGTAGTCGAGCAGCATCGCGTCCAAGGTCGCGACGCGATCGGTCCCGCCGACGTCGTCCCGGACGAGCGCGAGGGCGAGCAGCTCCTCCGCGACGCCGACCGCGTCGGCCACCCCGGCCGGCGACGCCTCGCTCCAGCCTGCTGCGGACCGGTCTCCGAATGCCGCCGCCAGACTCTCGCCGATCCGCTCAGCCACGCCCGGTCCCCGCACCGGAACGAGGGCCGTGCCGCCCGCGGACGTGAGCACCGCCAGCACCTCCTCGCCCGGGACCGCGGCGTCGATCGCCGCGCGGAGCCGTTGGACGTCCCGTCGCGCGGCGACGCCGTCTGGCGCCCCGCCGGGCTCTCCCACGATCCGCACCGCCAGCACCCCGTACCGATCGGCGAGCGGCCGTCCGGACCGGTGCGCCGCGGAGACCGCGTCCCCACCCTGGGTCAGCGCGGTGAACAGGGCGAACCGCCCCTCCCTCTCCCCCGCGTGCACGACGGTCCAGACGCGTTCCTGGTCCTCCGCGAGAGCGCCGCCGATCCGCTCCAGCAGGTGCATCAGCCGCTCGCCGGCGTCCGCCAGCGACGCCGCCTCGTCCCGTGCCGCGCGCTCGCGCACGAGCGCCCAGACCTCCTGGATCCCGCGGTGGTACGCGGTCATGACCGAGGCGAGCGAGGCGCCCTCTTCGAACCGCCGGATCGCAGAGGCGCGGATCAGCTCCAAGTCCGCCTCGCGCCCGGCGAGGACATCGGCGACCGCCCGGAGGCTCTGCGCCACGGACCACCGGATGTCCGCGGCGATCGACGTCGCGCCCATGCCGTGGGCCGCCGGGTCGGTCGGCGCGATCGCTGCGATCACCCGTTCGACGAGCTCCCGGGAATCCCGCACCTCGGCAGAGAGGTCGCGCCCGGAGAGTCGGATAGCGGATGTTGTCATACATCACAAACTACGCCCCGCGAGTTCCGGGAGTCGCCCACTGGTCCGAGGGAGGGCTGTGACCGACCATGAGAGAAACCCCCGAAGAAAGGTCGACGATGACCGCCTCCGCGCTTCCCACGGCCCCGGCCGCCGCCGACGTCCGACTCTCCGAGAAGGCGGGCTATCTCGCCGCCAACCTCGGCAACATCGTGCTGTCCACCGTGATCGGGTCCTTCCTGCTGATCTACCTGACCGACCACGTCGGCATCGGCGCGGCCGCGGTCGGCACGCTCCTGCTGGTCGCGCGCATCGTCGACGGGGCCACCGACCCGCTGATGGGGTACCTCGTCGACCACCTGCCGCGGACGCGCTGGGGCCGCTTCCGGACGTATCTCCTCCTCGGGGGCGGGGTCGCCGCGGTGAGCTTCGCGGCGCTGTTCCTCGTGCCGGGGTGGGCCGGCGGCGCGCTCCTGGCGGCCTGGATCACGTATCTCGTCTGGGGCATCGCCTTCGATCTCATGGACATCCCCTTGAACGCGCTCCTGCCGACCATGAGCGCGTCCCCGCGCACCCGAGGTCGTCTCGCGGCGATCAAGGGCGCGACCTACCTGCTCGGCACCGTACTGGTGATCGGCGTGTCCCTCCCCCTCGTCTCGCTGCTCGGCGGAGGTGCTGCGGGGTGGCAGGTCTACGCCGTCGTCGTCGCCGTCGTCTCGTTCGCGCTCACCGCGACGGGCGCTCTCCTGACCCGGGAGCGAGTGACGCCCGTCCATAGCGAGAGGTACGGCCTCCGCGACCTGCGGGCGCTGTTCTTCTCCTCCCGTGCCGTCCCGGTGCTCCTCGTCTCCAAGCTCGCCACGAGCGCCGGCAACGCCGCCCTGATGGCCGGGATCCCGTTCTTCTTCACGTACTACGCGGGAAGCGCCGGGCTCGTCAGCGCGGTGGCCCTCGTGATGGCCGCGCCGATGGTCATCGGCAGCATCGGCGGCCCGCTCATCGGCCAGCGGGTCGGGTTCAAGCCCGCCTATCTCGCCAGCCTCGCCGTCGCCGCCGTCGGGATCGGCTCGATCCTCCTGCTCCCCGGTCTTCCCGGATCCGTCTACCTCGTCTGTTTCGGCGCGGCCGGACTGGGCTTCGGCGGCGCCGTCGCCCTCAACTACGCGTTGCTGGCCGAGCTGACCGACCACGTGGAGCTGCGCGGCGGGTTCCGGACCGAAGGCGCACTCGCCTCGATCGGCTCGTTCGCCGCCAAGGCCGGCGCCGGGATCGGCGGCGCCCTGGTCGCCTACGTCCTCGCCGTCACCGGCTACGTCCCCGGCGGCGAGCAGACGCCGCTGTCGCTCATGGGGATCGCCCTGGCCCAGTCGGGGGTTCCCGTGGCGCTCGTCCTGCTCGGAGGTCTCGTGTTCCTGGCCTACCCCATCACCCGCGACGAGGCGGCGCGCACCCGGGCCGCCCTGGCAGAGAGGAATCGCCCATGAGCACCGCGACCTGGCCACGGCAGACGACGGCGCGCCCGTGGCGCGGCCGGTGGATCTGGTCGCGGACCACGGGCCTCGTCGTCCCCGGACCCGAGGAGCCCCTCGGGGCTCTCGACCCCGGGACGTCGGACCAGCGCGTCCTGCTGCGCCGATCCTTCAGCCTGCCGTCGACCCCCGGCCGCGCGACGCTGTTCGCCACGGCCGACGCGCGCTACGCCGCCTGGATCAACGGGGAACGGGTCGGCTCGGGGCCGGCACGTCATGACGCCGACGCGCTCACGTACGACGAGTGGGACGTGACGGCCCTACTGCGCCCCGGCCTGAACACCATCGCCGTCCTGGCACGCTTCTACGGCGACCCCGTCCCGTGGTGGACCCCATCCCGGGCGTCGCACACGATGGGCGCCGGAGCCTTCGCCGCGGAGCTGGAGGCCGACGGCGAGGGAATCGTCGCGACCGACGCGGAGTGGATCGCCTGCGACGCGGACGCGTGGACGCCCGCCGCGCCGCAGGGCGTCCTCGCGTCGCAGCCTGCCGAGCTCTTCGACGCGCGCCGTCTGGACCCGGACTGGACCACGCGACCGGATCCGTCCGGTGCGTGGCACCCGGCGAGGGAGATCCGCGAGCAGTCGATCATCGGCCCCCGCGGCCGCACCACGCCGGGCGGTGAGCCGTACGGCGCGGTGCTCCCGCGGCAGGCCCCCGCCCTCGCGGAGACGCCCCTGGCGCTGCCGACCGGCGAGCTGGCTCGCAGCGGGAGCGACGCCGTCGCCGCGACGACCGCGCAGCTCGTCGCCGCGCTCGCCGACGACATCTCCACCGGACGCGTCACCGTCCTCGACGTCGGCCGCATCGTGTCCGGCCGGCTGCGGCTGACGTTCGCCGGGACCGCCGGCGACATCGTCCGCGGCGGTCTCCTCGAGGCGGTGGGACCGGCTGCGTTCGAGAGCGCCGCCCCGCTGCAGCTCGTGCTCCGCGACGGCGAGACCGTGGTCGAGCCCTTCGATCTCGTGGCCGGACGCTTCCTGGCCCTCAGCGCCTCGGCCGCCGGGGCGCTGCCTCGACTCATCCGTGCGGAGCTCGTGGAGACGCACCGACCGCGCCACGGTGCCTCGTTCTCCAGCAGCGACGAGCTCCTCAACCGGGTCGTGGAGGTGAGTCTGCGCACCGTCGACCTCAGCGCGGCGGACGCGTACCTCGACTGCCCGACCCGCGAGCGCCGCGCCTGGACAGGGGACGCGGTGGTCCATCAGAGCGTCGATCTCGTCGCCAACGCGGACTGGTCCCTCGCGGTGTGGAACCCGCAGCTGCTCGCGCGGCCCCGTCCGGGCGGAATGCTCCCGATGGCGGCGGCGGGCGACTTCGCCTCACCCCGGATCCCGCCGATCCCGGACTGGGCACTGCACTGGATCGCATCCGTCCACAACCTCTTCCGGTACACCGGCGACCGCGGGCTCGTCGGCGCCCTGCTGCCGACGGTCGAGGGTGTCCTCCGCTGGTTCCTGCCCTATCTGCGGGACGGACGGCTCGTCGACGTGCCCGGGTGGGTGCTCATCGACTGGTCTCCCGTGCAGGTGCGCGGCTCGAGCGCCGCGCTCACCGCGCTGTGGGCGCGTGCGCTGCGGCAGTTCGCCGAGATGGCCTCGTGGCAGGGCGACCGGGGCCGCGCCGACTGGGCGGACCGGCTTCACGCCGACGTCCGCGACGGGTTCGAGGCGTACTGGGACGAGGCCCGTGGCGCGTATCGCGACAACATCCTGCCCGACGGGTCCCTCGGCTCCGGTGTCAGCGAGCACGTCGCCGCGGCGGCGGTCCTCGCCGGCATCGTCCCGGCAGATCGCCGCAGCGACGTCCGCCGCCTCCTCACCGACCGCGCCGTCATGTTCACCCGGAGTCCGCTCGCCGACCATGGTGCCGATCAGCGGGGCCCGAGCGCGGGTTCGCCGGTGTGGCGCCGCGATGAGCCGGACTGGGACACCGAGCGGTTCGTCGTGGGCGCGCAGCCGTTCTTCCGCTCCCTCGTGCATGCCGCCATCGCGGAGCTCGGCGGCGATCTTCTGCCCCTGTACCGGGACTGGGATCTGCTCCTGGCGACGGGACCGACCGCTCTCCGGGAGTGCTGGGAGGGCGGGTCGTACTGTCACGGCTGGTCAGCGACGGTCGCACACGACGTCATCGTGCACACCCTCGGGGTGACGCCGGAGCTCCCCGGATACGAGCGGGCGCGGGTCGCGCCGAGGCCCGAGACGCTGGAGCGTGTCCGCGCGGTCGTTCCGACTCCGCACGGCGCCATCGACGTGCGCGTGGAGGGCGACGCACTGACCGTCGCGACGCCCGTGCCCGCCACCGTCCGGTGGAACGGCGAGGAGCACGACCTCAGCCCGGGAACGCACGTACTGTCCGGAGCCGTACGATGACGAGCGTGAGCGATGCCGTCGAGGTCCGTCTGTCCCCGGGTACCGTACGCGGCGAGGAGATCGCCGGAGTCCACCGATTCCTCGGGATCCCCTATGCCGCGGCCCCGTTCGGCGAGAACCGGTTCCGCTCCCCGCAGCCGGCTCCCGCCTGGGAGGGCGTCCGGACGGCCACCGCCTTCGGCGCCACCGCCCCGCAGTCCCCGTACGGGGGTGCGACCGCCGAGCTGCTCGGATCGGTCCGGATCGAGGGCGACGAGATCCTCACCGCGAACGTGTGGGCCCCGTCGTCGGCGTCCGGGGCGCCCGTCGTGCTCTGGATCCACGGCGGGGCGCTGGAGCGCGGCACCGCCGCCCTGACGATCTACGACGGCACTCCGTTCGCCCGCGCCGGCATCGTCTTCGTCTCGATCAACTACCGGCTCGGCGCCGAAGGCTTCTCCGTCCTGGACGATGCGCCTCGCAACCTCGGCCTCCAGGACGCGGCGGCCGCCCTGCGCTGGGTCCACCGCGAGATCGCGGCATTCGGCGGCGACCCTGCGCGGATCACCCTGATGGGCGAGTCCGCAGGCGGCGCCCTGGTCGCCGCGCTGCTGGCCCGCGACGACACCCGCGAACGCGTGGCCGGAGCCATCATCCAGTCCGGACCGCTCGACGCCCAGACGCCGCAGAAGGGCGGACGCGTCACCGCACAGGTCGCACGGCTGCTGGGTGTCGGGACGGATCGCGCGTCGTTCGCCGCGGTGTCGCCGGAGCGCCTGCTCGACGCACGCCGCCGCCAGTCCGCGGGATCGTCCCCGCTCGGAGGCGCGCCGGGCTATCAGCTCGTGATCGATCCGGAGACGCTCCCCCGCCAGCCGCGTGAGGCGGTGGCGGACGCGGGAATCCCCGTCCTGATCGGCACGAACACCGACGAGTACCGGCTGTGGTTTCCCCCGGAGTCCCTCGCGGAGATCCGTCCGGCGAAGCTGCTCCTCGCCCGCCTCGCGCTGCGGATCCCCGGACGCGCCGTCCGGGCGTACCGCGCGGATGCGCCCGGCGCCTCGACCGGTGAGAACTTCGGACAGCTCGCGACCGACGTGCTGCTGCGCGCCCCGATGACCCGTGCCGCACGGGCCCGCCGCTCCCCCACCTACGTCTACGAGTTCGCATGGCGCAGTCGCATCCGCGACCTTCGCGCCGCGCACGCCCTGGAGCTGGGCTTCGTCTTCGATGCGCTGTCGGATCCCGAGTCGCAGCGCATGACCGGCCCGGAGGCCCCGCAGGAGCTGGCCGACGAGATGCACTCGGCCTGGGTGCGGTTCATCCGCGAGCAGGATCCGGGGTGGCGCGCGTTCGACGAGCGCCGCACGACCCGGCTCTTCGACGCGGCGTCCGCCACCGTGCCCCAACGGCGCACGTCCGGTCTCGATCTGCTTCCCTGAGCGGCTCGGCCCGCCCTGCTCGCCCGTCAGTCGGCCGACGGCCGGTCAGTCGGCCGCCCGGTCAGTCGGTCAGGGTGCGCACGACCGCGTCCGCCAGCAGGCGCCCGCGCCGCGTGAGCACGAGCAGCCCGCGCACGGCGGCGCCGCCCTCGGCGAGACCGTCCGCGATGAGTCCGGCCACGCGTGGCCGCACGGCTTTGGGCAGGGCCTCCAGCGGCAGTCCCTCGGCCAGGCGGGATCCGAGCAGGATGCGCTCCAGCAGCGCCGCCTGCGCATCGGGCCGTTCGGTGCCGGCGGCCGGCGACTCCCCCGCCGCCAGGCGCTGGGCATACGCGGCCGGGTGCCGCACGTTCCACCAGCGCAGGCCCGCGACGTGACTGTGGGCGCCGGGACCGAAGCCCCACCAGTCGGAACCGCGCCAGTACGCGAGGTTATGCCGGGAGCGCTGGTCGGCGCTGCGCGCCCAGTTGCTCACCTCGTACCAGCCGAGACCCGCCGCTGCCAGCCGCCCGTCGGCCAGCTCGTACATGTCCGCCTGAAGATCGTCGTCGGGAGCGGCGACCTCACCACGGCGGATCTGGCGAGCGAGCTTGGTGCCGTCCTCGATGATCAGGGCGTAGGCCGACACGTGGTCGGGCGCGAGCGCGACCGCCGCGTCCACCGAGGCGCGCCAGTCGTCCAGGGTCTCGCCGGGGGCGCCGTAGATGAGGTCGACGCTGACGGACAGGCCCGCTTCCCGAGCGGCCTCGACCGCCGTGCGCACGTTCTCCGGGCGATGGGTCCTGTCCAGCGCCGCGAGCACGTGCGGTACCGCCGACTGCATGCCGATCGACATCCGGGTTACCCCCGCGGCCGCCAGCTCCCGCGCGACCGGAGCCGTGACGGTGTCGGGATTCGCCTCGACGGTGACCTCGGCGCCGGCGCACAGGCCGAACGCGTCCACGGCGCCGGCCAGCATCCGGGCGAGGTCCCCGGGCGGCAGGAGCGTGGGCGTGCCACCGCCGAAGAAGACCGTGTCCATGGGCCGCAGCGCGCCCCGCTCCGCCAGAATGCCGCGGGCGAGCGCGACCTCCTGGAGCAGCGTGTCCGCGTACGTGTCCTGACGGGCGCCGCGCAGCTCGGAGGCGGTGTAGGTGTTGAAATCGCAGTATCCGCAGCGGACCCGGCAGAACGGCACGTGCAGGTACGCCGAGAAGGGCGTCGACGCGTCGATCGGCAGGTCCTCCGGCAGACGGCCGTCGGCCGGGGCGGCATCGCCGAGCGGAAGGGGCCCGGCCATCAGCGCCGACCCCTCATCGTGCGGCGCTCACAGCGGCGTCGTGTACAGCGGCGAGATGGCGCGCAGGTAGCGGGCGAACAGCTCGCGTCGACGACGGCGCACGAGCGCCGGGATCGTCCGGTACAGGAAGGCGTTGGGCCGGTCGAAGGCGCGGACGGTGAACCAGACCTCGTCGGTGTCCTCGCGCCAGTCCAGGTCGAACGACTCCTCGCCGCTCACCACGGACCCGCCGACGGTGCCGAGCACGAAGCCCACCCGCCGCGGCTCCTCCGTCACGGAGATGACGCGCAGCTCAGCGTCCGCACGCATCCCGCCCGCTCGCCCGCGCACGCGCAGCGTCATGCCGGGGCCGACGAACGGCGTGCCGTCGGCATCGAAGCGCTGCTCGATCTCGTTCTTGCTCGGCGCGATGGGCGTGCCCTCGGCATCGAAGCTGACGCCCGCGTAGGCGGGGCCGGACGCCGGGCGCAGATCCTCGATCTCGAGACCCGCGGCCCGCTGCGCGGTCCATGACAGCAGAGCCTCGCTGGCGACGCGGAAACGCTCCTCGCCACTGCCGATGCGCCACGACTCCTCGGCGGGAAGACTGTGCTCCGGCGGATACTGCATGAGGTCGGGGGCGTGAGTGGCCCCCACGGCGGCATAGTCCACCGTGCCTTCTCGGAAAGTCCCGCGACGCATGAGACCAGCCTACTTGCCGACCTCTCGGCGCTCACTCAGGTTCTCCACATTGTGCGCCGTTCGCGTCACCGCCGGTCCTCGTCGCGCGTCTCTCCGGCGCAGCGTCCGCGGCGAACATGGCCCCTTCTCCCCGGCTGCGCCTTCTGCGGCCCTGCGTCCCGCGGGTGGCAATGCTCCTCTAGAGGAACATGATGCGTCGGGGCGGTGGGTGGGCGTAGGTGCGTTGGAGAGGGCTGGTCCATTGGATGGTGCCGTCGGGGTGTTGTCGTGCGGTCCATCGGTGGGCGTCCGGGATGTCGGGGGGTTTGAGGGTGTGGTGGGTCGGGCAGAGGTGGGCGAGGTTGGTGAGGGTGGTGGGTCCGCCTCGGGCGTGATCGTGGGTGTGGTCGATGTCGCAGTGGTGCGCGGGGGTGGTGCAGCCGGGGAATCGGCAGTGTTGGTCGCGGGCGCGGAGGTGACGGCGCATGGGGATGGTGGGCGTGTAGGTGTCGGTGTGGGTGAGGATGCCGTCGGGGCCCAGGAAGAGGCGGGTCCATCCAGTGTGTCGGCCGGCGAGGGCGCGGGCGAGGTCGGGGTGGAGGGGGCCGTGGTCGTCGAGCTCGGCGGGTCGGTCGTCGTGTCCGGCGAGGGTGGTCGCGGCGACGGTGACCTGGATGTGCGCCTGGATGCGGTCCAGCCCTGTGCCGTGGACGGGGGTGGGGTCGGCGGCGAGGAGCAGGTCGGTGAACAGGTCCGCGCGGACCTGATCGGCTGTCCGCCCATCCACGACATCGGCGGTGTCCGCGGTGCCCGTGGGTTCTGCGACATCGGCGGTGTCAGGACCGGAGGGAACGGTGAGGTCCAGGGCCTCAGCGGCGTCGGTGGTATCGGCGTTGATGACGTCCCTGGTGTCGGTTTCGTTGCCGGAGGTGGTGTCCGGTGCCGGACGGCGGCGGATGTGGTGGGTCATGCGGGTGAGGCGGTCCATGATCGCGACGGCGTAGACCTCGGGGATCACCGCGGTGATCAACGCGAGACCGTCATCGAGGGACCGGATCGTGACGCACCGGTCCGGCCAGGCCGCACGATGCCGCTCCACCACCGCGGCAGGCGCCAGGGCGGCGGCGACCTGCCGCGCCAACACCCGGGTCCGTGCCGGGGACTCGTGCTCCGCGACCTCCAACACCGCCGCCTGATAGAGCGTCAACACCTCGGGGTCCGCCGAGCCCGAGACGATCGCGTCGCGCAGGATCCGCGACGCGTGCACGATCTCCCGCACATGCGCAGCAGTGATCGTCCCTTCCGGCCACCGCTCCTTCACGTCCGGCAGCTGCGCGGCCAGGACCTCCGCGTCGGCGAAGGCCCGCTCCACCGTCCCCCGCGACACCCGCCCCGCCGCGGCGTACTCCGCGATCATCGACCGGCGAATACTGTCACGATGCACCGGCTGAGCCCGCACATCCCCCTCGAACAGGGTCACCCGCTCCGCCAACAACGCCGAGGCCTCCGCCTCCAACCGGGCGATCTGCCGACGCGTCGCCACCCACGCATCCAACAACCCCTCCCGCGAACGAGCGGTAGACGACGGGGCGGTGGTGAACATGACCCCAGAGTAGAACATATGTACGACACTCGGGTGGAGGTGTGGACAACCACGGCGACCGGGAGGAGGCCGAGGCGTGAGTGCGTTTCGACTCGCTCCGCTCGCTCAACGACCGGGACGGCACTCGCACAACGGCCGGGGGCGCACAACGACCGAGGGCGGGCGCAGGAGAAGGTCCTTCCTTGCCGGGCGCTCCGTCAGCGTCTTGTCGACGCCGATTCACGGACCGCGTCGTTCACCACGCGCACGTACGCGGCCATGGTGCGATGCTGCAGGATCCGCAGGGCCGGGGTGACGACGCGCCAGCGCCACGCGGCGGGGCACGAGATCGAGCGGGCGGTGAAGCGGCCCGACTCATCAAGGACGAACGACTCCTCGCCGTACAGCGGGTGTCCTGGCATCGCCTCGTAGCCGAACCCCGAGGCCCCCGCCCACACCACGCGCACCGGCTCGTCGAACCGCTTCCCGACCACGCGGAGGGACAACGTGCCGACCTGCCCCGGCGCGGGCGCCGCCTCGGGCGCGCCGAAACCGACCCGGCGTTTGAAGTCCCACGTCGAGATCAACGACGCCACCGCGGTCCGCGCCGCGGGCGGAACCTCCGTGGAGCGCTCGATCAGCCGCATCCCGCGGGGAACGCGCTGCACCGGCTCACGTGTGATCCCGCGCGGATACGCCGGTCGGCGCATCGGACTACTTCTTGTCCTTGCCTTCGACGTCCCCGGACAGCGCGGCGATGAACGCCTCCTGGGGGACCTCGACGCGCCCGACCATCTTCATGCGCTTCTTGCCCTCCTTCTGCTTCTCCAGGAGCTTGCGCTTGCGGGTGATGTCGCCGCCATAGCACTTCGCGAGCACGTCCTTGCGCATGGCGCGGATGGTCTCGCGGGCGATGATCCGGGCGCCGATGGCGGCCTGGATCGGCACCTCGAACTGCTGGCGCGGGATGAGCTTGCGCAGCCGTTCCGCCATCATCGTGCCGTAGGCGTAGGCCTTGTCCCGGTGGACGATGGAGCTGAACGCGTCCACCTTGTCCCCCTGAAGCAGGATGTCGACCTTCACGAGGTCCGCTTCCTGCTGCCCGGACGGCTCGTAGTCGAGCGAGGCGTACCCCTGGGTCTTGGACTTGAGCTGGTCGAAGAAGTCGAACACGATCTCGCCGAGCGGCATGTTGTAGCGCAGCTCCACGCGCTCCTCGGAGAAGTACTCCATCCCGAGCAGCGATCCGCGGCGCGACTGGCACAGCTCCATCACCGTGCCGACGTAGTCCTTGGGCAGCAGGATCGCGGCCTTGACCATGGGCTCGGCCACCGAGGCGACCCGCCCGTCCGGGTACTCGCTGGGGTTGGTGACGGTGACCTTCTCCCCCGTGTCGGTGGTGACCTCGTAGATCACGCTCGGCGCCGTCGTGATGAGGTCCAGGCCGAACTCACGGGACAGGCGCTCGGTCACGATCTCCAGGTGCAGCAGCCCGAGGAACCCGCAGCGGAAGCCGAAGCCCAGCGCCACCGACGTCTCCGGCTCGTACTGCAGCGACGCGTCGGAGAGCTTCAGCTTGTCCAATGCCTCGCGGAGCTCGGCGTAGTCGCTCCCGTCGATCGGGTACACGCCGGAGAAGACCATGGGCTTGGGGTCGGTGTAGCCCGCCAGTGCTTCGGCGGCGGGCTTGCGGGCGTTCGTGACGGTGTCGCCCACCTTGGACTGGCGCACGTCCTTTACGCCGGTGATGAGGTAGCCCACCTCGCCCACGCCGAGGCCCTTCGTCGGCACCGGCTCCGGGCTGGACACGCCGATCTCCAACAGCTCGTGGGTCGCCCCGGTGGACATCATCTGGATCCGCTCGCGCGGCGACAGGCGGCCGTCGACCATCCGGACGTAGGTCACCACGCCGCGGTACGAGTCGTACACGGAGTCGAAGATCATCGCCCGCGCCGGCGCCTCGGCGTCGCCGACCGGAGCGGGGATCTCGGTGACCAGGCGGTCCAGCAGGTCCTCCACGCCGACGCCCGTCTTGCCCGACACGCGCAGCACGTCCTCCGGGCGCCCGCCGATGAGGTCGGCGAGCTCCTTGGCGAACTTGTCCGGGTCCGCGGCCGGAAGATCGATCTTGTTGAGCACCGGGATGATGTGCAGATCGTTCTCGAGGGCGAGGTAGAGGTTCGCGAGCGTCTGCGCCTCGATCCCCTGCGCCGCGTCGACGAGGAGGATCGCGCCCTCGCAGGCGGCGAGCGACCGCGACACCTCATAGGTGAAGTCCACGTGGCCCGGGGTGTCGATCATGTTCAGGGCGAACGTCTCGCCGTCGAGCTGCCACGGCATCCGCACCGCCTGGCTCTTGATCGTGATGCCGCGCTCGCGCTCGATGTCCATGCGGTCGAGGTACTGCGCACGCATGTCCCGATCGGCGACGACGCCCGTGATCTGGAGCATGCGGTCGGCGAGGGTCGACTTGCCGTGGTCGATGTGGGCGATGATGCAGAAGTTGCGGATCTGCGCAGCGGGCGTCGAGGCCGGCTGGAGAGGGGTGAGGGCGCGGGGTGACATGGGTTCCTGAGCGGGTCGAAGGGATCCGGACGATTCTACGTGAGGCCCGCCTCATCGCGATCCGGCGACGGCGGTGATAGTCTCGCGAAGTTGCCGCGGGGCGAAACCGAGTTCCGCACGCGACTGTGCTCCGTCTCATCCGGATGCGCTCCCACCCCGGGGCGCGGACGGTGTGAGAACGGCTTCGACCCAGCGCCGCGTCGGAGAACCCGTGCGGCGACTGCGAAGAGAGAAAGAACACCGTCTTGATCAAGTATCTGCTCCGCCGACTTCTCGGCTGGCTCCTCATGATCGTGGTGGCGACGAACCTCACGTATTTCCTCGCGTGGGGCTTCCTGCACCCGCGTAGCAACTATGTGGGACGGCGCCCGCCCCTCAGCGACGAAGAGATCGAGAAGCTGCTCGCGCCTCGCGGCCTCAGCGAGGCGACACCTCTGCTCGAGCGGTGGTGGAACTGGTTCACCGGCATCGTCCTGCGCTGGGACTGGGGAGTAAGCCCCGTCGGGCAATCCGTCAACGATCAAGTGGCGTACCGGATGTGGGTCTCCGCGGAACTCGTCATCGGGGGCACGATCATCGCTGCCGTTCTCGGCATCGCGCTCGGTGTCTACACGGCCTCCCGGCAGTACAAGCTTGGAGACCGGATCGGCCAGGCCACCTCGATCATCACGATGAACATCAACATCGTCGTCGCCGCGCTGGGAATCGTGCTCCTCGCGATCGCGTTCAACGACCTGGTCGGTACGCGGGTCTTCTTCGTGACCGGTTCGGGCAGCAAGAACGTCGAGGGCTTCTT
This sequence comes from Microbacterium resistens, assembly GCF_021172025.1. Taxonomy (NCBI): domain Bacteria; kingdom Bacillati; phylum Actinomycetota; class Actinomycetes; order Micrococcales; family Microbacteriaceae; genus Microbacterium; species Microbacterium resistens. Next base: position 717,411 of record NZ_CP082781.1, on the reverse strand, counting down.
CCCGTTCATCGTCGACAAACTGCAACACCTCACGCTGCCGACGATCGCCCTGGTCGTGATCAGCTACGCCCAGTACCACTTCCTGCAGCGTTCGCTCCTGCTGGACAACATCAAGGCGGACTACGTCCGGACCGCCCGTGCAAAGGGTCTCACCAAGCCGCAGGCCGTGCGCAAGCACGCCCTGCGTACCTCGCTCATCCCCGTCGCCACGCAACTCGCGTTCACGATCCCGACGGTGTTCACCGGAGGGATCCTGACGGAGTCGATCTTCGGCTGGAACGGAATGGGCCGCTATTTCACGGACACCATCAGCAAGAACGATGTCCACGGCGTGGTCGCCATCGCCGCCTTCGGAGCGGTCCTCACCGCGATCGGAGCAATTCTCTCGGACATCGCCGTTGTCGTTCTTGATCCGCGAGTGAGGGTGAGCTGACATGACCGCGAACACCATCCAGCCCCCGGTCGGCCCCGATACCACGGCCGCGCGCCTGCCCCGCAAGCGCATGTCCACCATGGAGCTGTACTACCGACGATTCATTCGGAACCGGCCGGCCGTCGTCGGGGTCTTCATCTTCTTCGCGCTCGTGCTCTTCTCGATCATCGGCCCGCTCGTGGCGAAGTACGACCACATCTACCTCGACTTCCTCAACCTCGGCACCCCGCCGTCGAGTGATCACTGGTTCGGCACGACCGCTTCAGGCAACGACCTGTTCGCGCAGGTCGCGATCGGCACGCAGCGATCTCTCATGATCGCCGTCGCTGTCTCCGTCGGCACCACGGTGATCTCCGCTGTCGTGGGCACCGCAGCGGCGTACTTCGGCGGGATCTTCGAGCGCGTCACGCTGCTGATCATCCACTTCCTCCTCGTGGTCCCGACCTTCCTCATCCTCGCCCTCGTCTCGAACAGTGCAGGGGGCGACTGGCGCATCATCGCCCTGGTCATGATCTTCACCGGCTGGTTCTTTCCGGCCCGGGTGATCTGGACGATGGCCCTTTCTCTGCGTGAACGCGAGTACGTGCACGCCGCGCGCTACATGGGCGTTCCCGGCATGAAGATCGTGCTCCGCCACCTCCTGCCGAACATCGGCTCGCTCCTGGTCATCAACTTCACCCTCGGCATCGTCAGCGCCGTCATGGCGGAGACCGGCCTGTCCTTCATCGGCTTCGGCGTGAAGATCCCGGACGTGTCGCTGGGTTCGCTCATCGGCACCGGCGCCGGGTCCGTCACAAGCGCCCCTTGGACGTTCTACTTCCCCGCCGCGGCTCTCACCCTGCTCACCGTCTCCATGGCCCTCGTCGCCGATGGCCTGCGCGACGCCCTCGATCCCACCTCTGCGGCGGGAGGCCGCGCATGACCGCTCCTCTGCTCTCTGTCCGAGACCTTCACGTCAGCTTCGCCTCCGAGGCCGGCCGCGTCGACGCCGTCCGCGGCGTATCCTTCGACCTCGAGGAGGGCCGCACGCTCAGCATCGTCGGCGAGTCCGGTTCGGGCAAGTCCGTGACGTCGCTGGCGATCATGGGACTTCTCGACGACAACGCGAAGGTCACCGGGTCGATCCGGTTCGACGGGCAGGAGCTCGTCGGGAAGACCGACAAGCAGATGTCGACGCTGCGCGGCAACGGGATCGCGATGATCTTCCAGGACCCGCTCACCTCGCTGACCCCGGTGTTCACCGTCGGCGACCAGCTGATCGAGGCGCTCACGGTACATCGCAGCATGTCGGCCGCGCAGGCCACGGAGCGCGCGATCGAGCTCCTCCGCCTCGTCGGGATCCCGAGTCCCGAGCGGCGCATGAAGTCCTTCCCGCACGAGTTCTCCGGCGGTATGCGACAGCGCGTGGTCATCGCCATCGCGATGGCGAACAACCCGAAGCTGATCATCGCCGACGAGCCGACGACCGCTCTCGACGTGACGATCCAGGCCCAGATCCTCGACCTGATCGGCACTGCGCAGCGGGAGACCGGTGCCGCGGTCATGATGATCACCCACGATATGGGGGTCGTCGCGAAGACCGCCGATGACGTGCTCGTCATGTACGCCGGACGCCCGGTCGAGCAGGCTCCCGTCCGGGAGCTGTTCCACCAGACGCGTATGCCCTACTCGATCGGGCTCCTCGGCGCGATCCCCCGGATCGACAAGGCCGAGAAGGAGCCGCTCGTCCCCATCAAGGGCAACCCTCCGCTCCTGGTCAACCTGCCCGACGCCTGCCCCTTCGCGGCACGCTGCCCGATCGCTGTCGAGGCCTGCCGGACCGCTGAGCCCCCACTGCGACCGATCGCGACCGACGGCGGCGGCGATCACCTCGTCGCCTGCATCCGCGCGGAGGAGATCGACGACGACGGGCTCATCGGGGGGCGTCCCGTCTACCCGGTCCCCGAGATCCCGGAGGCCGCAATCGACCGCGTTCCTCGTGAGGACCGGCCGATCACGCTCGACGTTCAGAACATGCGCAAGACCTTCCCGCTCCTCAAGGGCGCGGTGCTCAAGCGCAAGGTCGGCGAGGTGCACGCCGTCAAGGGCCTTACGTTCGACATCCGTGAGGGCGAGACGATGGCGATCGTGGGCGAGTCCGGATGCGGCAAGACCACGACCCTGCTGCAGATCATGGACCTGGTCAAGCAGACCGACGGCGAGATCACCATCGGCGGGACCAAAGTCTCCGAGTTGCACGGCGGCCGTGCCGAGAGAGAACTCCGTCGCGACATCCAGATCGTGTTCCAGGACCCCATGGGCGCTCTCGATCCGCGCATGACCGTCACCGACGTCATCGCCGAGCCGCTGCGCGCCATCGGCGTCTCGCGCGACGAGGCGAACGCGCGCGTGGACGAGCTGATGGACCTCGTCGGCCTCGACCCGGCCCACGCCAACCGCTTCCCCGGCGCCTTCTCCGGTGGCCAGCGCCAGCGCATCGGCATCGCCCGCGCCCTCGCGACCAACCCGAAGATCGTCGTCCTCGACGAGCCGGTGTCGGCGCTGGACGTGTCGATCCAGGCGGGAGTCATCAACCTGCTGGACGAGCTCAAGGTGAAGCTCGGCCTGTCCTACCTGTTCGTGGCGCACGATCTCTCGGTCGTCCGCCACATCGCAGACCGGGTGGGAGTGATGTACCTCGGCGAGTTCGTCGAGCACGGTGACGTCGACGCGGTCTTCGACGACCCGCAGCACCCGTACACACAGGCGCTGCTGTCGGCCATTCCGATCCCCGACCCGGACATCGAGCGCACCAGGGAACGGATCGTCTTGCAGGGCGACCTGCCGAGCCCGACCGAGAAGCTCACCGGCTGCTCGTTCGTGACCCGGTGCCCGCTGTACAAGATCCTTCCCCCCGAGCAGCAGACCCGCTGCGAGACGGTGGAACCCGCCCTGACCGGCGGACCCGACCACAGGAACGCGTGCCACTACCGCTGAGAATCGGAACGGTAACGGTTTGCGATCCCTACCCCGGATCGTCCGTGGCACGTGGTTATCCTGCCCTCATCCCCTGAAAGAGCCGAAAGGCAACGAAGGAGCACCATGAAAAGGCACCAGAAGCTGATGGGCGTCGTCGCCCTCGGCGGCGCCCTCGCACTCGCCATCAGCGGTTGTGCGTCGGGCAGCAACACCGGCGGCGGTAACGACGGCGGCGACAAGCCCGTCGAGACCCAGTTCGCGGACTACAACCCGCAGCCGCGCGAGAACCTCAAAGAGGGCGGCGAAGTTCGCTTCCCCATCAACGAGATCCCGCCGCAGCTCAATGCGTTCAACGGGGACGCGAGCGCCGACACGCAGCGGCTCGCCTCGTGGTACACCCCGCAGGTGTTCCTGATGGATCCGGACGGGACGGTCAAGCCGAACCCCGCCTACGTCTCCGACTACAAGATCGGCGTCGAGGGCGGTAACACCACGGTCACCTTCAAGGTCAACGAGAAGGCGACCTGGAACGACGGCACACCCCTCGACTACACCGCCTTCGAGACCACCTGGAAGGCCAACAACGGCACGGACGAGGCCTACGTCCCGAACTCGACCGACGGCTACAAGGCCATCACCTCGGTGACGCAGGGCGCGACGCCGAAGGACGTGGTCGTCACGTTCGACGGGGAGTTCGCCTGGCCGCAGATGCCGTTCCTCACGGGGATCATGCACCCGGCCGTCAACACGCCGCAGATCTTCAACGAGGGCTTCATCGACAACCCGCACGCCGAGTGGGGCATGGGGCCGTACAAGATCGGCGACTTCGACCCGAACGGCGAGGTCATCACCTTCGTCCCCAACGAGAACTGGTGGGGCGACAAGCCGCTCCTGGACAAGGTGACCTTCACCGGCATGGATGCTCAGGCATCGCTCAACGCCTTCAAGAACGGTGAGATCGACCAGGTCGGCGCCAACAACAAGGACCGCCTTGAGCAGGTCAAGGATGTCGAGGACTCGGTGACCTACCGGGCTCAGCAGACCGCGAAGACGGTCCTCATCGTGGACGCCGACAAGCCCCAGTTCAAGGACATCGCGGTTCGTCAGGCGTTCTTCATGGGCATCGACATCGACCAGCAGAAGCAGATCGCGTGGAACGGCCTCGGCTACGAAGAGGCGCCTGCCGGTTCGCTCAACCTGTACTCGTTCCAGGACGGCTACAACGACTCGTTCGGCGAAGCCGGGCTGAAGCACGACGTCGACGCGGCCAAGAAGCTGCTCGACGACGCGGGCTGGACCGAGGGCAAGGACGGCATCCGCGAGAAGGACGGCGTCAAGCTCTCCGTCGTCTACCCGATCCACAGCGATGACCCCACGATCGAGGCACTCGCCAAGGCCATCCAGCAGCAGGAGAAGGCCATCGGCATCGACGTCCAGATCGAGAAGCGGCCGTCTGCTGACTTCTCGCCGGACTTCACGTCCAAGAACTGGGACGCGTTCTCGCTGCGGTTCACGGACTCCGACCCGTTCGGTCCGCTGTGGTTCTGCCAGCTGTACTGCTCTGACAGCACCCTGAACCTGTCGGGGACCAGCACCCCGGAGATCGATCAGGAGATCAAGGACAAGGTCGAGTCCCAGACGACGGCCGAGGCCTGGACCGAGGCGTCGATGAAGCTCGAGCCGGAGATCATCAAGGAGACCTGGGGCGTCATCCCGCTCTACAACGGTCCCTCGATCTCTGTTGTCAAGAAGGGTCTCGCTAACCTGACCCCGGAGCCCTACGTGGGCCTCGACGGCTACGGCGTCACCCCCGTGGAGAACGTGGGCTGGGAGAAGTAACCCTTCCCCCTCCTGGGCGGGGTCGGCGGATTCGTCCGCCGACCCCGCTTTCTCGTGCTCGGGCTGCCCGCACAGGCATTGCAGGCCCCGTCAGCGGGCTCAGGGCCGTTCCCCTGAGTCGCGGGGCGTCAGATTGGGCTTGCGCCGCCGTCGATCGTTCGACCCACAACGGATGTGGGCGACGACACGGAAGGAAGTTCGATGAAGATCTCTCTCACGAAGAAGACCGCCGGGGTCCTGGCGGCGTTCGCGCTCGCGCTCGGCGCGGTGGGCGTCGCCGCGTCCGCATCGCAGGTGGAGACCTCCTCCCCGCAGGCGCTGCTGATGATCTGCAACGGCGCGAACCTCTGCTGAGATCGACACAGGCGGGGCCGGCGGATCCCTCCGCCGGCCCCTTCTCGTCACGTCTGCGAAGTCTCCTTCCGGGGGCCTCCTAGGCTGGTGCCGTGACGGTGAGCGTGGTGCTGGTGCATGGGATCCGGACGTCGGCGACGATGTGGCGCTCCCAGCTGGCGTATCTGGCCGAGCGGGGGACTCCCGCCTTCGCCGTCGACCTGCCGGGACACGGTACCCGCATGGACGAGGTCTTCACCCTCGACGAGGCCTTCGCCACGATCGATTCCGCAGTCAGAGACGCTGCGGCGGCGGGCCCGGTCCTCCTGGTGGGGCACTCGATGGGCGGGCTGCTCTCCACGGTCTACGCAGGCAGCGACGCGACCCCGCCCGTCGCTGGACTCGTCGCGGCGTCCTGCACCGCCGTGCCGCGGGGAGCGGGCCTCGCCGCCTACCGGATGCTCGCCGGGGCGATGAACTCACTGCCGGACCAGGGCATGTGGCTGAGCCAGCGCGTGCTGGCGGCCACGCTGCCCGAGCACACCCGGGAGGATTTCGGAGCGGGCGGCTACGCGCTGCGCGCGCAGGACGTCGCCCTGGGCGCGCTGCGGACGCTCGATCTGCTGGCGGCGGTCGAGCGTCTGACGATGCCGACCTGGTTCGTGAACGGGCAGTACGACCAGCTGCGCATCCATGAGCGGCTGTTCCTCGGGATCGCGCCGAACGCCGAACTGATCCTCGTCCCCCGGACGACCCATCTCGTCACCGCGATGCGTCCGCGCGTCTTCAACGCCGTCCTGGGCCTGGCGCTCGCGACGCTGGAGTCGGAGGGCGCCCGCCCGCCCGTATCGCCCCGGTCATGAGAGCTCCCCCGAGCGACAGCACGGCAGCGCCGACGAACAGGAGCCAGAAGCCGCTCACCGCGGCAACCAGTCCCGCACCCAGCAGCGGCCCCACGAGCTGGCCGAGGGCTGCGGAGACGTTCACGAGCCCCAGGTCGCGGGCGTGGTCGTCGGGATCCCGAAGCAGGTCCGTGGCGAAGGCCAGGCTCACCGCCATGTAGGCGCCGTAGCCCGTGCCCATGACCGCCGCCGCCACCGAGGTCACCACGAGGTCGGAACTCAGGAGGATGACGACGCCCGAGGCGGCCTGCACGACGGCCGAGAGCACCGTCAGAAGCCGGCGGCGGCCCCACCGGTCCGAGAGGATGCCCACCACCACCGAGGCGGCCACGACGAAGGCCGTGTACACGACGATGAGCAGCAGCAGGTCGTCCTCGGCCTCCGCGGCGGGCACGCCGATGCCGTATCGCAGGAAGAACAGCAGGAGGGAGGTGCCCAGGGCGTTTCCGACGTTGACCACGAACCGGCTCGCGAGAAGCCAGAGAAAGTCGCGGTCGTGCAGGGAGGACCGTCGTGCGCCGGGCGCGTCGACCGTGCCGCGCCTCGCCGGCCGGTCCGGGAGCAGCGCTGCGGCGCCCACCCCGACGACCGCGATGATCCCGGCGAGGAGCGCGTACGCTGCCCCGGTGCCGAGCCCGAGCACCACCACCGCCCCGACGCCGACGACCACCCCCGCGGCCTGCGCGGCGCTGGCCGCCGCGGACGCGCTCCCGCGCTGCGTGTCGAGCTGATCCGCGATGAGCGCGGTGAACGCCGCCCCCGCCGTCGAGACGCCGACCGACACGACCACCCACGAGGCGCCGATCCCGAGGGGCCCCTCCGCGGCGCCTGTGAGCAGGAGGCCGACGGCGGCGACGAGCGATCCGCCCGCCGCCCACGGGCGCCGTCGTCCCCATACGAGCCGGGTGCGGTCGGACATCCGGCCCGCCAAGGGCGCGGCCAGCACGCCGGCGAGCCCGCCGGCGGACAGCACCACGCCGGCGCGGACCACGCCCTCGATCCACCCGTCGCCGGGGGTGTCGAGCTGAAGCGGGAGCAGCAGCTGGATCGGAGTCAGCTGCACCGTCCACACCGCCAGCCATGCCAGGGTGAACAGGAGGAACCAGACTCCCCCGACCCTGCGTGCAGTGGGGCGGGTGGGATCGGGCACGGACGACTCGGGCATGGAGGACTCCTTCGGCTCCTCCGCCCAGCATGGACCCGCGAGCACGACGGGACGCGGCACGACGCGCACGCGACACGGCCGAACGCCGTTCGGCGCCGATACGGAGACCTGTTAGACTCGGTGATTGGCTTGCGTGTGGGTTTTGCCCTCACGACCGCCGTTCAACGCCCCTCTCCCGTTGACGGCACACCATCCGAAACACGAACGAAGGTTCCCGCACGTGGCAAACATCAAGTCGCAGATCAAGCGCAACAAGACCAACGAGAAGGCGCGCGAGCGCAACAAGGCCGTCAAGAGCGAGCTGAAGACCGCCGTGCGCACCACGCGCGCCGCGATCGCCGCCGGTGACAAGGCCGCCGCCGAGGCCGCCCTGAAGAAGGCGTCGAAGAAGCTGGACAAGGCCGTCAGCAAGGGTGTCATCCACTCCAACCAGGCCGCGAACCGCAAGTCGTCGATCGCCAAGCAGGTCGCCGCGCTCTGACGCCTCGCCGCATCACGAAGGCCCGTCTCCTCGGAGGCGGGCCTTCGTCGTCGTCCGGCACGGCGTCGGCCGTTCCGACGTGCTCAGCCGCCGAAGGGACGACGCGTCGCGACCACCGTGATCATGCGCTCCAAAGCGAAGACGGGATCCCGCGCGGCGCCCTTGACCTCGGCGTCTGCGCGCGCCGTCGCCTGGATCGCGAGCCCGAGGGAGCGCTCGTTCCAGCCGGACAGATCGCGACGGGCGCGATCGACCTGCCAGTCCTTCATCCCGAGCCGTGAGGCCAGAGCCGCCGCCGGTTCCCGGGACCCGGCGACGCGCGCCATCGTGCGCAGCTTCATCGCGAACGCCGCGACCATAGGCACGGGGTCCGCGCCGGAGGACAGGGCGTGGCGGAGCGCCACGAGCGCCTCGCCGTAACGGCCCGCGATCGCCGTGTCGGCCACGACGAACGCCGACACCTCGACCCGTCCCCCGTAATACCGTTCCACCACGGCGGGCGTGATCTCTCCCTCGACGTCGCCGATGAGCTGCTGGCACGCCGCCGCCAGCTCGGTGACGTCATCCGAGAATGCGGAGACGAGAGCTCGCAGCGCCTGGGGGGCGATGCGCTTGTCGGCCGCCTTGAACTCCCCCGCCGCGAAGTCGAACTTGTCGCTGTCGCGCTTGATCGCGGGGCACGGGATCTCGATCCCCTCGCCGGTGCCGGCGCGCACGGCGTCGAGCAGCTTCTTGCCCCGCACCGACGCCCCGGTGTGGCGGAGGATCACCGTCGCGCCCTCCTGAGGATGCCCCAGGTACGCCACGGCCTCCTGGATGAAGGCGTCCGTCGCCTTCTCGACGCCGGCCACGCGCACCAGGCGCGGCTCGCCGAACAGCGACGGCGAGGTCAGCGCGAGAAGGGTGCCCGAAGCGTAGTCGTCAGCGCGGACGTCGCTGACCTCCAGCGCCGGGTCCTCCAGCCGCAGGTAGTCGCGGACTCCGGCGATCGCGCGCTCGGCGCAGATCTCCTCGGGCCCCGAGACCAGGACGATCGGCGCGGGTCGGGGCTCCCGCCAGGACACCTGCGGAATGCTCGCGGCCTTGCTCCCGCGCTTCGCGCCGCCGCGGGCAGAGGAACGGGGGGCAGCCATGCGTCCAGCCTACCGGCGGGCACCGACCTCGCCGGCGGGTGCCGCCGGCTTCGCGGCGCGCGGCCGGGATGGTTCCGCCCGCGGCGTCCGTTTGGCATCATCGGAGCACGATCGAAGCGGCGAAGGCCGCCGCGGAGGGGACGACGATGTCCGACCAGATCTTCCTGTTCGCCGCCCTCGGGCTGTACTTCGCGGGGATGCTCCTCATCGGCTGGATGGCCTACCGGCGCACCAGCGATCACGAGGACTACATGCTCGGCGGGCGGAACCTCCCCCCGTGGGTCGCCGCGCTCAGCGCCGGCGCCTCGGACATGTCCGGCTGGCTCGTCATGGGCCTGCCCGGCGCCATCTACGCGGCGGGTCTCATCGAGGCGTGGATCGCCATCGGCCTGCTGTTGGGGGCCTACCTGAACTGGAAGGTCGTGGCGCCGCGGCTGCGCGCGTACACGGAGGTCTCCCGGAACTCCATCACCGTGCCCAGCTTCCTCGAGAACCGGCTCCGCGACGGCACCCGTCTGCTGCGCATCATCTCCGGAACGGTGATCCTCGTCTTCTTCACGCTGTACATCTCCTCCGGGATGGTCGCCGGCGGGGTCTTCTTCGAGAGCTCCTTCAACGGCGACTACCTGACCGGGATGATGCTGGTGACCGGGGTCACCCTCCTCTACACGCTCTTCGGCGGCTTTCTCGGCGCGTCGTTCACCGACGTCGTCCAGGGCCTGATGATGGTCGTCGCGCTCATCGTCGTCCCGGTCGCCGCGGTCGTCGCGATCGGGGGTCTCGGCGAGACCTCCGAGCTGATCGGCGAGATCGCGCCCGACCACCTGTCGCTGCTGTCCGGCACGGCGCTCACCGGCGGCACGATCCTGGCGATCGTGTCCGCGCTCGCCTGGGGGCTCGGGTACTTCGGGCAGCCGCACATCATCGTGCGCTTCATGGCCCTGCGCTCGCCCCAGGAGGCCAAGAGCGCGCGCCGCATCGGCATCTCCTGGATGGCGGTGTCGCTCGGCGGGGCCGTGCTGTCCGGTCTCGTCGGCGTCGCGTACATCGCGAAGACGGGGGTGGACCTCACCAACCCCGAGACCGTCGTCCTGCTGATGTCGCAGACCCTGCTGCACCCGTTCGTGGCGGGCCTGGTCCTCGCGGCGGTGCTGGCGGCGATCATGAGCACGATCTCCAGTCAGCTCATCGTGTGCTCGTCCGCCCTGGTCGAGGACATCTACCGTGTCTTCCGCCGCACCCCGCCGAGGCCGGCGCGGCTCGTGCTGATGGGGCGACTCGCCGTTCTGGGGGTCGCGATCGTCGCCGGAATCCTTGCGATCACCCCGAACGACACGATCCTCGGTCTGGTCTCCTTCGCCTGGGCAGGGTTCGGCGCCGCGTTCGGCCCGGTGATCCTTCTCAGCCTGTTCTGGCGTCGCCTCACGAACTGGGGCGCCCTGGCCGGCATGGTCGTCGGCGCGGCGACTGTGTTCATCTGGAAGGCGCTCGGCACCGGGCTCTACGAGCTCCTGCCCGCCTTCGTCCTGGCTCTCCTCGCGGCGATCGTCGTGAGCCTGGCGACCTACCGGCACAACGAGGAGATCCAGCGGGAGTTCACCGACACCGGAACGATGGTCACGGTACCCCGCCCACACGCCGTCGGGGACACCCCGTGACGATCCGGGTCAGCGCCCGCCCACGGCATCGCGGACGGCGTCGCCCAGGTCGTCGAAGCGCTGCAGGGCGACCTGCTCGCCGTTGAGGAAGAACGTCGGGGTGCCGGTGATCCCGAGCGCACGGCCGTCCTCGACGTCCCGGTTCACCCGTTCCGTCGTCGCGGGGTCCGCGACCGCCCGGTCGTACGAGGCCATGTCCAGACCCAGCTCCTGAGCGTAGGCGCGGAACACCGCGGGATCGGGCGCCGGCGCCTCGCCCCACTCCGCCTGCGTCCGGAACAGCTGGTGGTACATGTCCTCGAATCGCCCCTGCTGCGCCGCGGCCTCGACGGCGACGGCCGCGTTCATCGCGTTCACGTGGCCCGGGAGGGGGAAATAGCGCACGACGTAGGTGATCTCGCCGGCGTACTCGGCGCGGAGGTTCTCGACCACCGGATAGAAGGCGCCGCAGGCCTCGCACTCGAAGTCCAGGAACTCGACGACGGTGACCCTGCCGTCGCCCTCCTCCCCCAGCACGTGCGAGTCGTCACGCACGACGGAGGCGGTCGGGTCCGCCGCAGGATCCATCGCCTCCGGCGCGGCGCCGCGGGTGGCGAGGACGAAGAGCAGCCCGCCGAGCAGCAGCACCACCGCCGCGCCGACGGCGACGAGGATTGCCCTGAGTGTGCGGTTCATCGGACCCTCCAAAGGAACGGGATCGGGATCGGGATCGGGGATCAGGAGCCGGGGATCAGGAGCCGGGGATGAGGACGGTGGACGGATCGCGGCCGAGGGTAGCAGTGTGTGCCATGCACCCCCTGGGGAGGCATCGTCCGTTCTCCGTCACGGCGCGCGCTCGGCCCACAACCGGAGGCCGCCCGGCGTGTCCCTGACGAGGATGAGGCCCGACTGGTCCGTGCGCGCGACCCGTGAACCGGTGGCGTGCAGCAGCTCCAGCGTCTGCGCCCGGGGATGCCCGTAGTCGTTGCCGGCGCCGACGGAGACGATCGACAGGGACGCGGAAAGCAGACGATAGACATCCGGATCCTGGTCCGCACTGCCGTGGTGGGCGACCTTGACGACGTCGTACGGACCGCGCAGGGGCTGCGTCCGCGCCATCATGCGCTGGGAACGGGCCGAGGTGTCCCCCAGCAGCAGTGTGCGCGGCACGTCGGGACCGGAGACCTCCATCACCACGCTCGTGTCGTTGCCCGCCGGGAAGACCCGCTCGTCGCGCCGGGGCCACAGCACCCGCCAGGAGGCGTCCCCGAGCATCCCCGAGTCTCCGGCCGCTGCGGCGGATGCGCGGGCTCCCGCATCGGTCAGGGCAGCGAGGATCCGCTCGTCGCCCCCGTCGGCGGGGACGCCGTGCAGTACGGCGTCGACCCGGCCGATCACGGCCTCGGTCCCGCCCACGTGGTCCAGGTCGAAGTGCGTGAGCACGAGGAGGTCCACCCGGTCGATCCCGAGCTCCCTCAGACAGCGTTCGAGGGCGTCGGGATCCGGCCCGGTGTCCACGAGCAGGATGTCGCCGGCGCTGCGGACGGCCACGGCATCCCCCTGACCCACGTCGCAGGCGGCCACCGTCCAGTCGCCGGGGCGCGTCATCGGCGCGACGGGGCCGCCCAGCAGCGCCAGGCCCGTGCCCGTGCCGATCACGACGGCGACGACGACGACCGACGCGGTGGACACCGCGGCGTTCGGGGGATGCGGGACGAGGATCCAGATCACCGCCGCGCCCAGGACCGCCGTCACCAGCGCGGCGAGCGGACCCGGCGGCACCTCGACCGCCGCTCCCGGCCACGACGCGGTGGTCTCCGCGGTCGCCGCGATCCACGCCGAGGGCAGCCACGCACAGGCCGCGAGGAGGTCCGCCAGCGGCGGAACGGGCAGCGCGAGGCAGGCCAGCAGTCCGAGCATCGTCGCCACCGGGGCTGCCGGCTGGGCGATCAGGTTCGCGGCCACGGAGACAAGGGACTGCTCGGTCGCGAACAGGGCGATGACGGGTGCGCACGCCAGCTGCGCCGACAGCGGCACGGCGAGCACCAGCGCGACCGGAGAGGACATCCATCGCGAAAAGCCCCGTGCGAGCGGCGGGGCGAGCACCAGCAGCGCGGCCGTGGCCGCTGCGGACAGCACGAAGCCGATGGACGTGCTCAGCCAGGGGTCGACGACGAGCAGGAGCGAGACCGCGAGCAGCAGGATCGACAGCCCGGCACGGGGCCTGCCGCGGAGGACCGCGAGCATCGCGAGCCCGGACATCGTCGCCGCGCGCACGACGCTCGGCTCGGCGGTGACGAGCACGACGAACGCCGCCAGCGCAGCAAGGGCGCCGAGAACGCGCAGGGCGCGACCGCGGCGCAACAGCACGACCAGCCCATACCCGGCTGCGGTGACGATGGCGCAGTTGCTGCCGCTGACGGCGACCAGATGCGTCAGTCCGCTGGCGATCATCGCGTCCTCCAGCTCGCCGGGAACCGCCCTGGTGTCCCCGATCGCGAGGCCGGGAAGCAGCGCCGCCCCGGGCCCGGGAAGCCTCGACGCCCGCTCGGCGAACGCGCGGCGCACGTCCGCCGCCATCCGGACGATCAGCGGCCCGCGCGACAGGATCTCGGGAGGCTCCTCGACGAAGAGCACCAGGGCGGCGCGCTCTCCTCCGTCCGTCGCCACGGCCCGTCCGCGGACGCGGATCACCGTGCCCGGGTCGATCCTCTCCTCCGTCTCCGGGACGCCCAGACGCACCGGGACGTGGATGGCTCCCGGACGGCCCGGCGACCCTAGGCTCCGCGAGTCGGCGTCCGCCCACAATCGCCCGTCCGCGCCGCCGGTCGGCGACGAGGAGACGACCGCGACCGCTTCGAGGGCCCGGCCCTCGAATTCTGCCGCGTGCACCCGAGAGGGGGACGACATCAGGAGAGTGCTCGCCACCGCGCACACGGTGGCGCCGCACAGCAGCGCCAATCCGGCCGGGCCGTCCGGCCGACGCCGCGCACGCCGGAGGAACCACCGGGAGAGGGTGAGAGCCACGATGAGTCCCCCGAGGACGAGGAGCGGGAGCGCCGCGGCCGGGACGGTGACGCCGAGCAGCGCCGCACCGCTCGCGCATCCCGCCACCGGGAGCATGCGCAGATCCCGCCTGGCCCGTCGCGGGATCGATCCGTCCGCGACGGAGGAGGCTCCCTTCTCCCCCGACCGGTGACCGTTCGAGCCTGCCCGTGCGGCGCCGGTCACACGCGGACCCGGTCCCGCAGCCCGGCCAGGAGCTTCTCCCCGATGCCCGGCACCGCGAGGAGATCGTCGACGGCGACGAAGCGACCGTTCTGCTCCCGCCACTCGATGATCCGTGCCGCGAGGGCGGGACCGATCCGCGGCAGCTCCTCCAGCGTCGCGGCGTCAGCGGTGTTGAGGTCGATGAGCCCGCCGGCACCGGGCGCCCCGCCGACCCCGCCCGGGGCCTGCGCGACGGCGCCGGGCGCCGCGACCATGATCTGCTCCCCGTCGGAGACGGGCCGCGCCAGGTTGATGCTCCCCAGGTCAGCGGAAGCCAGGGTCCCGCCCGCCGCGGCCACCGCCTCGGCGACGCGCGCACCGTCTCCGAGCACGTACAGCCCGGGACGCTCGACCTCGCCGAGCACGTGCACGTAGACGGACGCGGCCCCGGGGGCCGGCACCCCGCCCCGAGGTGCTCCGGGGGCCTCGGTCGTCACCGGCAACGGCTCGTCCGGGTGCAGCGCGCCCTGTCCGCGGACCAGCCCGATGCCCACGGTCACGGAGAGGACGACGATCGCGAGGATCACGGCGGCGCCGATTCCGAGACGGAACCGCGGCGTGGCCGGGCGCAGTCGAGAGGTGGGGCGAGGCGGAGGTTCTGGGGTCACACCGCGACGCTACGAGCCGGGCGCGGTCGCGGGACCGCGAGTCATGCCTTCCGTGGAAAAGCGCCTCCTGCGCGAGCCCGTGCAGGACGAGCGGGGAGCGCGAAAGGCCGTGATGCCGTCATCGCCCGAGGACCGCGCGGAGCGCGTCGGCGTACGGACCGGCGACCCGGTCGTGCCCGGCCTGGGACAGATGGATCGGATCCGCCTGCGGGGCGCGGCGATCCGTGATCCAGCCCGCCACCGAGATCGTCGGGAAGCCCATCGCCTGGGCCTCGGGCAGGATGAGCGCCTCCACGGCGCGCCGCTCCGCGTGCGACGCGTCCCGCCGGCTCATCACGCCGTTCACGACGATGGTCGCCTCCGGGTAGGCCGCGCGCACCTGTTCGAGAAGACGCCGCTCCGCCGCGACGATCTGATCGCCCGGCACCCCCTGGGTCGCATCGTTCCCCCCGAGTGTGATGCTGACCAGTCCCGGGTTCCCCTCGGGGAGGAGCACGAGGTGGGAATCCAGCGCGTCCGTCACGCTCATGCCCAGGGCGCCGGAATGCGCGACGTATCCGCCACCGCCGTAGGAGCGCTCCACGATGTCGGTGAAGCCGTTGGCACGGGCGCCCTGTTCGACCCACGAGGAGCCGTCGCACTGCGAGTCGCACAGGAGCACCGCGGTCTGCGGTCCCACCGGCTCCGCGCTGTAGAGGATGCCGTCCCGCTGGATCGTCTCCACCCGCTCGAACGCCGTGTGGGACCCGCGCTCGTCGCTCCAGGCGTCCCTGACGGGCCAGCCGAACCGGTCGGGAAGCCGCGTCCACTGGTCGAAGGTGGTGCGGTCCAGCACCGACGTGCCCCGCGGCGACGACAGCAGCACCCCGCCGGAGAACGCCTGATACCAGGCGTCGGCGAACGCGGTGCGTTCGCCGACGGGCAGTCCCAGGGCCCCGCCGGCGTCGCCGAGCTCGCGATAGCGCGCCTCGATATCGCCCGGCCACGTCGCGTGGACAGCGCCGTCCTCGTCGGCGCGGTAGAGCACGCCGTTCTGGAACGTCTGCCGGGCTCCGCCCTTGACGGCGGTCTCCGCCGCCGTCGGCCAGCCCAGATCGCCCTCCTGCGCGCCGCGCCGGAGATAGTCCCCACGCATCCCGTCCAGGACCGGGACGGCACCGGTCGCCTCGGACCACCAGATCGCCCCGTGCTCGAATCGCTGCACGCGCCCGTCGCCGGCGGCCTCCTCGGGCAGCCGGGGGTACCCGAGCGGCCCCTGCTGCGCGCCCGAGTCGGCGTAGGCGCGTGCGATGTCCTCCCGCACCGCAACGGCGACGCCGTCTCGCAGGTAGACGGAACCGCGCCGGAACTCCTGGATCCCCACACCGTTGGCGTCCCGTCGCTCGCCGGACCGCGGCTCGCCGAGACCTCCGCGGTCCTCACGATTCCGCAGCCAGGCCCCCCACATCGGCCCCCGGACGGCGGTCACCGCGTCGCCGCCGCGCACGAAGAGCCCGCCGCGCTGGAACTCCTGCCACCGCAGCGAGCGGTCCGCGTCGCGCTGCACATCGTCCACGGGCAGGCCGAACGCGTGCTCCGCGCCCGCCTCGGCGAAGGCCGTTCCGAGAGCGCCGTCATGCACGGCGTGAGCGCCCGTCCCCCGTGACCAGTACACCCACCCGTGGTCGAAGCGCTGCGAGCACTCGCTCCCGCGGGAGACGCACGTCTCGGGCGTTCGGGCGGTGCCGAGCTCCTCCTGCGCTGCCGCCCAGGCGCGACCGATCGGACGCGTCAGATCCACGGGAGCCGCCAGCTGCGCGACCATGCCGAGCAGCAGACCCGCCAGAGCGCCGCCGGTCAGGAGCACCGTGGACAGACGCCGGATCACCCTCAGCGCGCGGGCACGCACCCGGCGGGGCGATCCGCGCACCGGTTCAGCCCTTGACGGCGAAGTTCACGATCTTCGGCGCGCGGACGATCACGCGGACGATCTCCTTGTCCGCGAGGGCCCGCTGCACGCGCTCGTCCGCGCGGGCGAGGGCCTCGAGCTCGGCGTCGCCGATCCGTGCCGGGACCTCGAGCGTCGCACGCACCTTCCCGTTCACCTGCACGGCGGTCGTGACGGTGTCCTCGACCAGCAGCACCGGATCCGCCTGGCGCCAGGGCACCAGTCCCACGGACGGCTCGTGTCCGAGGATCTCCCACAGCTCTTCCGCGGTGTGCGGCGCGACGAGGTCCAGCATCACCGCGATGGTCTCCGCCGCCTCCCGCACCGCCGGGTCGGCCCCTCCGGCGCCCGTGTCGATCGTCTTGCGGGTCGTGTTCACCAGCTCCATCAGCCGCGCGACGAGCACGTTGAACTTCGTCTGCTCCACCAGACCCGGAGCCTCGGCCAGCAGCCGGTGGGTGGCGCGGCGCAGTGCGGCGTCTCCGCCGTCGAAGGGGACGCCGACGGGGGACGTGACATCCTGCGCAACGCGCAGCGCGCGGGAGAGGAACTTCTGGGCGCCGGTCGTCGAGACGTCCGCCCAGTCCTTGTCGTCCTCCACCGGGCCGGCGAAGGCGAGGGCGACGCGCAGCGTGTCCGCGCCGTGCGCGTCCAGCTCCTCCTGGAACAGCACCAGATTGCCCTTGCTCTTGGACATCTTGGCGCCGTTGAGGATGACCATCCCCTGGTTGATGAGGCTGGAGAAGGGCTCGGTGAAGTCGATCAGCCCCATGTCGAACAGGACCTTGGTGAGGAACCGCGCGTACAGCAGGTGCAGGATCGCGTGCTCCACGCCCCCGATGTAGGAGTCCACCGGCGCCCAGCGCCGCGCCTCGTCGACGTCGAAGGCCACGGCGTCCGACGTCGGCGACAGGAAGCGCAGGAAGTACCAGGAGCTGTCGACGAACGTGTCCATCGTGTCGGGATCCCGAAGGGCCGGCTCGCCGGTGGACGGGTCGACGGTGCGGACCCAGCCCTCGGCGGCCCCCAGCGGCGACGATCCCTTCGGCGACAGGTCCAGCCCGTCGACGCTGGGCAGGCGGACCGGGAGCTGGTCCTCGGGCACCGGGACGATCCGGCCGTCCGTCGTGTGCAGCATCGGGATCGGCGTCCCCCAGAAGCGCTGCCGAGAGATCAGCCAGTCGCGCAGACGGTAGTTCTTCGCGGCGCGTCCGTTCCCGGACGCCTCCAGCTGCTCGATCGCGCGGGCGATCGCGTTGCGCTTGGAGAGGCCGTTCAGCTCGCCGGAGTTGATCATCCGGCCCTCGCCGGTCAGAGCGATCCCGGTCGTGGCGGGGTGCTGGTCGTCCAGGGTCCCCGCAGGCTCGATCGGGACGCCGTCCTCGTCGACCTCGATCACGGGCATCGCCCCGGTGATGGGCGCCGTCGTGTCGACGACGACCTTCACGGGCAGATCGAACGCTCGCGCGAAGTCCAGGTCGCGCTGGTCATGGGCGGGAACCGCCATCACCGCGCCGTGACCGTAGTCGGCGAGCACGTAGTCGGCGGCCCAGATCGGCAGCCGTTCGCCGTTGACCGGGTTGATCGCGTAGTGCTCCAGGAACACGCCCGTCTTCGGCCGCTCCGTCGACTGACGGTCGATCTCGCTCGTCTTCTGGACCTGCGTCAGATAGTCCTGGAAGCGCATCCGCACCTCCGGCGAGGCCGACGCGGCCAGCTCGGCGGCCAGGTCCGAGTCCGGAGCGACCACGAAGAATGTGGCCCCGTGCAGGGTGTCCGGACGCGTCGAGAACACCGTGACGACGCCCTCGCGCCCCTCGATGCGGAAGTCGACGTCGGCGCCCACCGACCGGCCGATCCAGTTGCGCTGCATCTGCAGCACCTTCTGCGGCCAGGAGCCCTCCAGCTGGTTCAGGTCGTCCAGCAGCCGGTCCGCGTACTCCGTGATCCGGAAGTACCACTGCGTCAGCTTCTTCTTGACGACCTCGGCGCCGCAGCGCTCGCACCGCCCGTCGACGACCTGCTCGTTCGCCAGCACGGTCTGATCGTTCGGACACCAGTTGACCGGGCTCTCCTTGCGGTACGCCAGCCCCCGCTCGTACAGCTTCAGGAACAGCCACTGGTTCCAGCGGTAGTACTCGGGGTCCGACGTGTGCAGGACCCGGCTCCAGTCGAAGGAGACGCCGTAGTCGCCCAGGCTCTCCCGCTGCTGCGCGATGTTCTGATAGGTCCACTCCCGCGGATCCGCTCCCCGGCGGATCGCGGCGTTCTCGGCGGGCAGGCCGAAGGAGTCCCACCCGATCGGGTTCAGCACGTTGTGCCCGCGGTGACGCCAGTACCGCGCGACGATGTCCGAGTACAGGTAGTTCTCGGCGTGCCCCATGTGCAGGTCGCCGGACGGGTAGGGGAACATCGCCAGGACGTACTTGCGCGGGCGGGTGTCGTCGGCGCCGCCGGCGCGGAAGGTCTCGTTGTCGGCCCAGTACTTCTGCCACTTGGCCTGAAGCGCGTGCGCCGTCAGCGGCTCCTCAGCGGACACGGCGGCGGTGGGCGACAGGTTCTCGGACAACGAAACGACCAATCTCTGCAGAACGGAAGGACCCGGAGTTCGGGATATTCCAGGTTATCCCAGGCGGCGCCATATCCCGGCCCGTATCCTCGTGGGGTGGACGACATCCTGGGCTGGCTCCTCGACGCCGTGCAGTCCGTCGACCCGGTGCTGCGCACCGTGCTCGCCGGCATCGCGATCATGCTGGAGACGAGCATCCTGATCGGGCTGATCGTTCCCGGTGACACCGTGGTGATCGTCGCGGCCATGGGCGTCGCCAGTCCGGTGGAGGGCGTGGTCCTGGCGCTCGTCGTCGTGATCGGGGCGCTCATCGGCGAGAGCATCGGTTTCTGGCTCGGGCGCTGGCTCGGGCCCCACATCCGCCATTCCTGGGTCGGTCGCCGGGTCGGCGAGCAGAACTGGATCCGTTCGGAGCGCTACCTCCAACGCCGTGGCGGCATCGCGATCTTCCTGTCGCGGTTCCTGCCCGTGCTGCACTCCCTCGTCCCGCTCACCGTCGGGATGAGCGGGTACTCCTACCGCCGGTTCCTCGCCTGGACCGCTCCCGCGTGCATCATCTGGTCCGCCGCCTACGTCAGCGTGGCGTCCCTCGCCGCAGGCAGCTACCGGGAGCTCTCCGAGCGCGTGCACTTCGCCGGTTACGTGTTCGTCGGCGTCATCGCCGTCTTCCTCATCGCGATCTTCGTCGTGAAGAAGGTGCTGGAGAAGCGCGAGGCCCGCCACATGCACGACGACCCCGCCTGATCCCTCCCTCTCCCTCCCGCGTTCTGTCCTGCGCGCGCGGGGACTCCCTCGCGAGATCAGGCGAACGCGCCGCATCAGGCGTGTTTCCCCCGCATCCGCCTGATCTCGCGCCATCGCCTGAACTCACGCGCGCGAGAACCGGCGATCGCGACGGTGCGCGCGGCGGGCGTCGCGGGCGGCAGGGGGCTGGCAGCGGGGCACCGCGAGACGTGAAAGACTGAAGCGATGCCCTCAGCCCGCCGCCGACCGGCACGGATCCACTGGTTCGCCCGCCTGGAGCACCGCTTCCACGCGTGGCGGGAACGTCGTGCACGTCGGCGCGGCCGCACCGCGACGATCCTCCCGTTCCCCGGCTACGGCGGAGAGGGATGGGTCCGCGTCGTCGGGCGCGTGCTCATCGTCCCGCCGCGGCGGCGCACCCCGTCCGGCGAGTACGCGAGCGTCCGCGGCTGGCGGAGCTTCGTCGGGATCCCGGTGAGCTTCGCGACGGTCCAGATCACGATCGACGGCCGCACGCACGACGTCACCGCGGACCGCGGCGGCGTGGTCGACAGCCGGATCGAGGCGGACCTCGCGCCCGGATGGCAGACGCTGACCATGAGCGTCGAGGGGCAGGAGCCCGTCGAGGCCCGCGTGTTCGTGGTCTCGGCGGACGTGCGCTTCGGGGTCGTGTCGGACGTGGACGACACCGTGATGGTCACGGCGCTGCCCCGCCCGCTGATCGCCGCGTGGAACTCGTTCGTGGTGACCGAGCACGCCCGGCTCCCGGTCCCCGGCATGGCCGTCCTCCTGGACCGGCTGATGCGGGAGAACCCCGGCGCCCCGATGGTGTACCTCTCCACGGGCGCCTGGAACATCGCCCCGACGCTGAGCCGCTTCCTCACCCGCCACCTCTTCCCGGCGGGCGCGATCCTGCTCACGGACTGGGGCCCGACCCACGACCGCTGGTTCCGCAGCGGGCGTGAGCACAAGCTGACCAACCTCCGTCGCCTCGCCGCGGAGTTCCCCCAGGTGCGCTGGCTGCTCATCGGCGACGACGGGCAGCACGACGAGGCCATCTACTCGGAGTTCCTCGGCGAGCACCCCGACTCCGTCGCCGGGGTCGCGATCCGCCGGCTCCTGCCGGCCGAGGCCGTCCTCGCCGGCGGGCGGGCCGCCGGCGACGATCATTCCGAGGACGCGGTGCCCTGGGTGAGCGACGAGGACGGGGCGGGCATCCTGGAGAGGCTGATCGCCGAGGGGATCGTACGCTGAGGCCGGACGACGGCGTCACGCAGGACTCGGGTCGTATCCTCGAAGGATGCCCGTGATCCGTGCGACGCTCGACCCCGCCGTCTGGCGTGACCGGGCAGCGGCGCACGCGCAGCGGGCCGACGCCCTGACCGCCGCGCACCGCGACCGCGCGCGCCGCCGAGAGAAGCACCCGGTGTGGGACTTCCTCTTCACCTACTACGGGTACAAGCCCGCGCAGCTGCGCCGCTGGCACCCGGGAGCGGGCATCGCCCTGGCGGACGCCGCCGAGCGCTCCTCCTGGCGCTGGTATGCGAGTGCGCCGGCGGACGCCGTGGTCCCGGATGCCGCCCGCTTCGCCGCTGAGAAGCCCGAACTCGCCGCCCTCGTCGAACGGATCCTCCGCTCCACCGCCGTCCGGCCCGCACGGTTCGGGTGTTTCGGCCTGCACGAATGGGCCATGGTCTACCGGGCCGAGGAGCATCGCCACCCCGTGCCGCTGCGCCTCGGCCAGGCGGGCACGGACGCGGTCGTCGAGGCGCACGAGCTGCGCTGCACGCACTTCGACGCCTTCCGGTTCTTCACCCCTCCCGCCGTTCCCCGCAACGAGCAGACGCTGGATCGCGCGTCGCAGCCACGACACGAACAGCCCGGCTGCCTGCACGCGGGCATGGACGTGTACAAGTGGGCCATGAAGCTGGGGCCGCTCGTCCCGGGCGAGCTGCTGCTGGACGCCTTCGAGCTCGCCCGCGACATCCGGCTGCTGGACATGGAGGCCGCCCCGTACGACCTGTCGGAGTGGGGCGTCGTTCCCGTCCGGATCGAGACCGCCGAGGGAAAGGCGGAGTACGTCCGACGCCAGCGCGCCTTCGCCGAGCGCGGGACGACCCTGCGGCAGCGGATCCTCGACGCCTGGTCACCGGGATCGGCGCACACGGAGACCGACACCGGTCAACCGGCCGGGGTGCACTCCGGGCACGGCCGCCACGTCGGCGCCGCGGCCGCGATCTGAAGCCGCAGGGCCATGACCCGCTCCGCAGCCTCCGTGAGCCGGTCGCCGGGAATGCGGCCGTCCTTCACGGCGGCGGCGATGCCCTCCGCCATCCGCCCGGCGGTGGACGCGTCGGAACCCACGACCATCAGCACCATGTCGCTTCCCGCCGCGATGGCGGCCACGGCGTTGCCGACCGGGTCGGCGTAGGCCGGATCCCCCGAGGAGACCAGCATCCCGAGATCGTCGGTGACGCTGACGCCGTCGAATCCCAGCTCGTCGCGGAGGATCCGGTGCCAGACCGGGGACAGCGAGGCCGGCACGCGGTCGACGGCGGTGTAGGCGAGATGGCCGAACATCACGAGGTCCGCGCCCGCGTCGATCCCCGCCGCGAAGGGAGGCGCCGTCGTCCGCCGCCACTCCGTCATGCTCATCGGCGTGGCGGGGATGACCCGATGCGAGTCCCCTTCGGCCGCCCCGTGGCCGGGGAAGTGCTTCAGCGTCGACATCGCGAAGGGCGCCTCCCCCCGGACGGCCGCCGCGACCCGCGCCGCGGCGTCGTCCGCGGTGGTGCCGAGCGCGCGCGAGAAGATGAAGGACGCCGGTCCCGTGGCGACATCGGCGACCACGCCGAAGTTCACCGAGGCGCCACCGGCCGCGACCAGCGCGCCACGGCCGGCGAACGCGGCCTCCGCGGCGGACGACGGCCCCGCGGCCAACGCCGACCCCGCAGGAAGGCCGTCCCAGGGCAGGCGTGTGACGTCTCCCCCTTCCTCGTCCACGGCGATCAGCGGCGGCATCGCGGGGTCGCGGACGAGCGCCGCCGTCACCGCACGCAGGTCGGTCGCGGAGGCGGGGACGTTGGATCCCATCAGGATGAAGCCGCCCAGGCCCGACGCCATGTAGTCGCCCAAAGCGGACGCGTCGGTGGTGGGGATGTGCCCCATCACGACGCTCCGCGCCCGGGCGCCGACGTCCATCGCGGCGACGATCCGCTGCGCCTCCGCCGTGATCGAGGACCCCTCCGCGGCGACGACCTGCACCGCCGGTTTCTCCGCCGCGTGTGCCGGTGCCGCAGCGGGTGCGGCCACCAGGGCGGCACCGAGGCTCCCGAGCAGCGCGGGCACGGCCAGCAGGCGTCCGGTTCGTCGCATCCCCTCCAGGGTACGGGGTCCCGACGGCGCGGTCAGGAGGTTCCGGACGCGTCCGTCGCGATCACGAACGCCTGGGGGTGCTCGCGCAGGTAGTGCACGACGACGGGATCGCCGCTGCCCACCCATGCACGGGAGTCCGGGTACGCGGCCGGGGTGAAGAAGGGGTTCTCCAGCGTGTAGGTCTTCCCGTCCTCCGCCGTGAACGTGACCCAGTCCCCGTCCACGGTCGCCTCCGCGGCGACGCCGTTCGCGTGGATGTAGGCGTTGGTGACGGGCACGCCGACCAGGGACAGGATGCCGACCGCGCCACCGGTGAGCATGACGAGCAGCAGGATCCGGAAGAACCACTGACGCAGCCGACCGCGGATCCGTCGGGCCGCCTCCCCGGTGTCCGCCACGGCCAGGCCCTCCCTCGCGCGGATCACCGCGAGAGCGTCTCGCCCGGCCGGCCGGCGGACCGCCATCGCGATCAGCCCGAACAGCGAGAAGCCCGCGACGAACACCATCTGGTACCCGTGCGACGCCGGGAAATTCAGCAGCCACATCAGCGTGTCGAGCATCAGCGTGCCTCCTCCTTCTCGATGGTGACGGCGACGGTGTGCGGGTCCTCCCGCCGGTAGAACGCCCAGATCGGCGCCCCGACCTGCAGATGCGCGAGCGCCTGCGGGTACACGAACACCGTGGTGTCCGCCTCCCAGGGCTCCTGACCGTCCGGCGTCAGCAGCACGCGCAGGGAGAGCTCCACCTGCCCCTGCAGGCGCCGCCCGGTCGGCCGCACGGCGACCACCGACGCCGGGACCTGGATACCGGTGGTGCGCGCCCGGACCTGCCCCGGAGCGATCAGGCCCTTCGCGATCCGCCACTCCAGCAGGGCCGCGCGCACCGCCGGGTCCTCCGGATCCGCGAGGGCGAGGTCGTCGGGGTTCGCGGGATCGAACGCGATCGGCAACGGGGTCCCGACCTGCAGCGCCCCCTGCTCCTCGGACGGGACGAGGGTGCGCAGCCGCCCGATGACATCGTCGCCCTGCGCCGGAGTCACGCGTACGTAGATGTCGAACTGGGGCACGTCGTTCACCGTCAGCCCCGTGCGGGAGACGTCGACGATCGTGCCGGTGGCGGTGACCGCACGCCCGGCGCGGACGCGGCTGCGAGAGCTCGGCATCATCGTCCCGCCGAAGGTCAGCAGCAGTCCCCACGCCACGCCGACCATGATCGGGAGCCCCAGGGAGTCCCCGGTCCACGACAGCGGGCTCTGGCGCTGATCGACACCGAACAGGCCGATGCCCGCCCACAGCAGGAGCACGGCCGACAAAGCGAGCCAGATGACGATGCCGATGACCCTGATCATGCGCTCAGGCTACCGACGTCGCTCGTCCCTCCCGGTCACAGGTCCGTGACGCCGACCGGCTGCGTCGATCGCGTCCGCTCTCTCGCGGCGTCGGAGGCCAGGTACCTCTGCACGCCCCGCGCCGCCGTGCGGCCGGCGCGGTTGGCGCCGATCGTGCTCGCCGAGGGGCCGTACCCCACGAGCTGGATGCGCGCGTCCCGCACGGCCTGCGTTCCCCGTCCCGCCCGATCGAGCTGGATGCCGCCCGCGGCGCTCCGAAGGTGCAGCGGCGCGAGGTGGCTGACGGCGGGACGGAACCCGGTCGCCCAGAGGATCGCGTCCACGGGCTCGAACGATTCATCCGCCCACCGGACGCCGTCGGGCTCGATGCGGGAGAACATCGGACGCCGCGCGGCATAGGCGCCGAGCCGCTCGGCTTCGCGCTCCTGCTCCCGCAACGCGAGCCCGGTCACGCTGACGACGCTCTGGGGAGGAAGGCCCTGCGCCACCCGCTGCTCGACGAGGGCCACCGCGGCGGCGCCCGCCTCCGGGGTGAAGTCGTCCGTGCGCCACACCGGCTCGCGACGCGTCGCCCACAGCGTGTCCGCGATCGGTGCAAGCGCGCCGAGGAACTGCACGGCCGACGCCCCGCCGCCCACCACGAGCACCCGGCGACCGCGGAAATGCTCGGGCCCCGGGTAGTCGACGGTGTGGAACTGCTCCCCGAGGAAGGTCTCCATCCCCGGGTAGTGCGGCAGGAAGGGCTGCGTCCACGTCCCCGTGGCGTTGACGAGGGTGCGCGAGCGCCATTCTCCGACGTCCGCGCGCACGAGCAGGATCCCCTCCTCGTCCTCCACCCTCTCGACGGAGACGGGTCGGATCACGGGCAGCTCGTTGGCCTCCTCATACGCCGCGAACAGCGCCGGGATCGCCTCGTTCGCCCGACGGTCGTCGTGGACCGGCGGGGTGTCGCCCGGAAGCTCGGCGACCCGATGGACGTCCCGCATCGTCAGCGCGTCCCAGCGGTGACGCCATGCGCCGCCCGGCGCGTCGTCGGCGTCGAGGACCACGTGTGCGATCCCCAGACGACGCAGGTGGTACGACGCGGACAGCCCGGCCTGGCCCGCGCCGATGACGATGCTCGGAAGGATGTCCACGGCGAGGACAACGCCGCGCAGCGTCGTGTTGTTCCAGTGGCCCCCGGTGGGCAGCACGGATGGCGAGGGCAACGCCGTCGGGCGCGCCGGTCGGAAGCGGGACCAGGACGACCTGGTCAGAACAGGGCGGCGGGCAGCGCCCCCTCCTTCTCCAGCAGCCAGCGCTTGGTCACCAGGCCGTTGCCGTGTTCTCCGCCGGAATAGCCGCCCAGCCCGTCGCTGGCGAGCACCCGGTGGCACGGCACGATGATCGGGATCGGATTCGCCCCCATGACGGCGCCGATCGCGCGTGCGGGGACGCCCGTCCCGCTCCGGGCGGCGAGCTCGCCGTACGTGAGCGACTCGCCGTAGCCCACCGTCGTGAACAGGGTGGTGAGGACCGCCCGCACCGCCTCCGAACGCTCGCCCAGATCGATCGGCACGTCGAACGCACGGCGCGCGCCGGCGAAGTACTCGTCGAGCTGTCGCAGCGCCGCCTCGAGCACCTCGTCGGGCCGCGCGTCGGCCTCGGGAGGCGCCGTCGTCCGCCATCCGACCGCGGTGACGGCCCGCCCGTCGGACAGCACGCCCAGGACTCCCACGGGTGTGTCGATGCGGCCGAACGAGGTCATGCGAAGAGGCTAGTCCCGGGCACCGACACCGGGTACCGACGGCACACGGCGTTCAGTTCCGCGGCCACTCGTCGATGAGGACGTCCCAGCGCGAGACCTGGGCGAGGCGGAGGATCCGGTGGACGTACCAGGGGTCGTTCGCCAGACGTCGCCGGATCGTCTCCTCGTCGGGAGCGCGCATCACGAGCACGGCGCCGCCCTCGTCGGGGAACGCCCCGCCGAGGAGGACATCGCCCTCGTCCACCAGCGCGTTGATGAAGGCCGCATGGTCGTCCCACCACGGCTGCTGCCGCATGGGGATGCGGAGGTCGCGGTCCGCTCCCGCTTCGGATCGGACCACCCAGACGTGCGTCGTCGTCGACTCGTTCATCGCCGCAGTCTGGCACGCCCCACCGACACTCGCCGCACCCGCACTCGCGCCCTGTCGGCCGTCGCCTCACGCCGCCGCCCACTGCGCGTGCGCGCCACACCGCCCCGGAGCGGTAACGTGGTCCGCGGCGGACGTGAGGAGTGACGACCCTCGCGCCGGATCCCCCGGCACCCGTCCCCCGCGCGTCCCGGCGTACCGACGAGAGGCCGGCGCTCGCCGGCGAAGGTGTGGTGGCACCGCGATCTGGCCCCCGCCCGCACCTCCAGGGCTTCCCGCATCTGGAGGAAGAATGTCGATACCACCCGTCCCCCGTGTCCTCGCCGCGCACCTGCCCGAAGCCGCCCCCGGCACGACGGTGACCCTGCGGGGCCACGTCCATCGCCGCCGCGTCCTGTCCGCCGTGACCTTCCTGGTCGTTCGCGACCGCTCGGGAACGGCGCAGGTGGTCCTGCGCGCCGACGAGGCGGGCCGCACCGACGTCCCGCCGGAGGAGACGCCGATCCGCGTCACCGGCGTCGCGACAACGAACCCGAACGCCCCGGGCGGCGTCGAGGTGACCGCGCCCCGCATCGACCTGCTCGCGGACCCGGCCCGCACTCCCCCGTTCGAGCTGTGGCGCCCGTCCCTCGGCGCGGGCCTCGCCGCGATCCTCGACCACGCCCCGGTCTCGCTGAGGCACCGGAGCCGCCGCGCCGCCTGGGAGATCGCCGCGGCCAGTCTCCGGGGCTTCCGGGACACCCTCGACCGACAGGGCTTCCGAGAGGTGCACACGCCGAAGCTCGTCGGGTCCGCCACCGAGTCGGGGGCGGACGTGTTTCCCGTGGACTACTTCGGCCGGCCGGCGTTCCTGGCTCAGAGTCCTCAGTTCTTCAAGCAGCAGCTCGTGGGCGTGTTCGAGCGGGTGTACGAGGTGGGCCCGGTGTTCCGCGCCGAGCCCCACGACACGGTCCGCCATCTCGCCGAGTACCGGTCCCTCGACGCGGAGCTCGGGTTCATCGACGACCATCGCGACGTCCTGCGCTGCCTGCGCGACGTGCTCGACGGGATGGTCACGGAGATCCGCCGGTCCGCCGACGAGGCGGTGGCGGTGCTCTCCCCCGACCTGCCCGTCGTCCCGGACGAGATCCCGACAATCCACTTCCGGGACGCGCTCCGGCTCGTCGGCGCGCCGGCCGACGAGCCCGACCTCGCGCCCGAGCACGAACGCGCGCTCGGCGCCTGGGCCCGCTCGGAGCACGGCAGCGACTTCCTCGGGGTCGAGGGCTATCCGATGGCGAAACGGCCCTTCTACACCCATCCCCAGCCGGACGACCCGCGCTGGAGCAACAGCTTCGACCTGCTCTTCCGAGGCATCGAGCTCGTGACGGGCGGGCAGCGCCGGCACCGGTACGACGACTGCGTCAGCGCCCTTCGTGCCAAGGGCGAACGTCCCGAGGACCACGCCGAGTATCTCTCGGCCTTCGCGCACGGGATGCCGCCCCACGGCGGGTTCGCGATCGGGCTCGAACGCTGGGTCGCACGCGTGATCGGAGCCGCCAACGTCCGCGAGGTCACCCTGTACCCGCGGGACCTGCACCGCCTGACGCCTTAGCCCTCCGCGGCCCCCAAGCGGCGCAGCCACTCGATGAGCAGCGCCGTCTCCGCAGCGCCGAGGACACCGGGACTCGCGGCGGCGATCTCGATCGCCGCCGCGAGGGCGTCGTCGCGCCCGGAGGCCGTCCCGGTGATCGCCGCGAGGACGCCCTCGCGCACCTCTGCGGACAGGTCCGGATCGGGCTCAGCCAGCACGATCTGGCGGAGGGTCACGCCGATGTTCGCCACGAGCACGTGGGCGGCCGCCCGCTCCGGCGTGGTCACGAGCCGTCCCTGCGCCGCGGCGCGCCCGGTGAGCCCTCGGAGGATCTCGCTCGCCCTGGCCTGCGGCGCCGGCGAATGCCCCGGGCGCACCTTTCCGTACATGAGCGTGTAGAAGCCGGGATGGGCGAGACCGAAGGCGACGTGCGCATCCCACCCCGCACGGATGTCCTGGATCGGGTCGCCCGTCGTCTCCATCGCGGACTTCTCGCCGAGGTACAGATCGAAGCCGCGCTCCACGACGGCGTCGATCAGCCCCTGCTTCGAGCCGAAGAAGTGATACAGCGTCGGCATCTTGACGCCCACCGCGTCGCAGACCGCACGCAGCGAGAAATCCTCGCCGGGAGCGGCCGCGATGAGATCCGCGGCGGCCCGGATGAGGCGCTCTCGTGTATCGCTTCCACTCGACGCTGTCATGCTGCTACATTACCTCGTGTAGCGTTACTACACGAATCCATTCCATTGCTATAGGAGGCATCCATGGCCGACCACACCCTCTCCGGGAAGAACGTGCTCATCGCGGGCGGCGCGAAGAACCTGGGCGGGCTGATCGCCCGGCAGGCCGCCGACGCCGGCGCCGATGTCGCGATCCACTACAACTCCGAGAGCACCCGGGCCGACGCCGAGCAGACCCTCGCGGCCGTCGAGGCCGCCGGTCGCAAGGGCGTCATCCTGCAGGGCGACCTCACCGTCCCCGCGAACGTGACTCGCCTGTTCGCCGACGCGGCGGCCGCCCTCGGGACCATCGACGTGGCGGTGAACACCGTCGGCAAGGTCCTGCGCAAGCCCATCGTCGAGACCACCGAGGACGAGTACGACTCGATGTTCGACATCAACGCGAAGGCGGCATACTTCTTCCTGCAGGAAGCGGGGAAGAACCTCGCGGACGGAGGGAAGATCATCACGATCGTCACGTCGCTTCTCGCCGCGTTCACCGACGGCTACTCCACCTATGCCGGCGGGAAGTCCCCGGTCGAGCACTTCACCCGCGCCGCGGCGAAGGAGTTCGCCCCTCGCGGCATCTCCGTCACCGCGATCGCCCCGGGCCCGATGGACACCCCGTTCTTCTACGGCCAGGAGACCCCGGAGCGCGTCGCGTTCCACAAGTCGCAGGCCATGGGCGGCGACCTGACCAAGATCGAGGACATCGCCCCGATCGTCCGGTTCCTCGCCACCGACGGCTGGTGGATCACCGGACAGACCATCTTCGCCAACGGCGGCTACACCACCCGCTGAGAACGAAAGGAAAAGATCGACATGACCACCCCCACCCTTCCCGAACCCGTGTCCTCGTTCTTCGAGGCCGTGCACAGCCAGGACGAGGACGCGTTCCTCGGCGCGTTCACCGACGACGGCTCCGTCGACGATTGGGGACGCGTGTTCACCGGTCGCGCGCAGATCAAGGCCTGGAGCGACAAGGAGTTCCTCGGCTCAGCGGGACGCCTCGCCGTCCAGTCCGTCGAAGCCGAGGACGGGCGCGTCACGGTCGTCGGCGACTGGAGCTCGTCCTACGCGAACGGACGCTCCGCCTTCACGTTCGACCTCCAGGGGGACCGGATCCGCCGGATGACCATCCGCGAAGGCTGACCCGGCGGGTGATCGCCCGCCGGAGCGCCCCTCGATGATGCCGCGGAGGCGGTGGAGGGGCAGCTTCGGCCGGCGGTCGCCCGTCAGCAGGCCGTTGCGCTCCTGCCGGGTATCGGCGAGCTGGGTCCAGCACCACCCCGCGAGTCCATCGCGGCGCCCGTCGACGCCGCGGGTGGCCGCCCGGACGGCAGAGAGGATCTCCTCGATCCGCCGGGCGAAGTCCTCCTCGTCCGCCGCCTCCGAGTATCCCCACGCCCCGGGCTCCGAGGCGTCGGGGTCCCACTTCACGCCGCCGAACTCGGTCAGCATCACCGGCTCTGCGTGATCGGATGTGCCGGGCAGACGCAGCCGCCGCCCTGCGGGGCCGATCCCGTCGAGAAACGATCGCAGCTCGTCCGCGGCCACGTCGTATCGTCGGCGCAGGACCTCGCCGTCGGATTCGTAGTCGTGTACGGTCCAGATGTCGGACGCCGCGAGCTCCCAGCCGTCGTTGGAGACCACGGGCCTCGTGGGGTCCAGTGCCTTCGTCAGGAGGTACAGGGACTCGGCGAACGCCCGCTGTTCCGGACGGGTCGCGATGTCCGGCACGCCCCAGCTCTCGTTCAGCGGCACCCAGGTGACCACGCTCGGGTGGTTCCGGTCGCGGACCACCGCCTCGGTCCACTCGGCGGTCGTCGCCCGCATCGCGTCGTCGTCGAACCGGTACGCGGCGGGCATCTCCGCCCACACCATCAGCCCGCACCGGTCCGCCCAATAGAGGAAGCGCTCGTCCTCGACCTTCTGATGCATGCGCACCGCGGTGAACCCGAGCGCGAGGATCAGCTCGACCTCCCGGCGCAGCGCGTCCGGATCCGGCGCCGCGAGGTGCGACGCGGGCCAGTACCCCTGGCTCAGCACGGATCGCAGCACCACGGGGCGTTCGTTGACGAGGAACGCCCCGTCCGCGCAGGCCACGGAGCGCAGCCCGAGGTAGCTCGCCACCTCGTCGGGTTCCTGCTGCCCGGTCTCGACGCGCACGCGCGCATCGAGCAGCGTCGGCGCCCCGGGGCGCCAGAGCAGGTCCTCGGAGGCGGGGCCGTCCCGAAGGCGGGCGAGCGGAACGGTCACGGCGACCGCCGACGCGTCCGCCTCCGCCGTCGCAGCCCCGAGGAGCTGATCGTCGCCGGTGATCTCGACCCTCACCCGCGTGGGACTCCGCTGCGCGAGGGCGACCTCGGCCGTGACCGTCCCCCGGGCCCGGTCAGTGCGCCAACGGAGACCCGTCGCGTGCTGGGGCGGCACGGACTCGATCCACACGGGCTGCCAGATCCCCGTGCTGCGGTGGTACCAGATCTCGTGGGGCTCCCGTTCCCAGTCCTGTTTGCCGCGCGGCTGAGACAGGTCCCGTGGATCGTCCTCGGCACGGACGACGAGGACGACGGGGCGGCCGACAAGGTCTTCCCACGCGTCCGTGAGGTCCACCGTGAACGGCGTGTGCCCTCCCCGGTGCCCGCCGACGCGTCGCCCGTCCAGCCAGACCTCCGCCGTGTGGTCCACCGCTCCGAAGTGGAGGAGCAGCCGGTTCCCCCGGCGGTGGCCGGCCGCGGTGATCTCGGTCGCGGCGATCTCCCTGCGGTACCAGACGACCGGGTGGAAGCCGGTGTCCCCGATGCCCGAAGCCGGGGACTCCGGCGGGAAGGGCACGGTGATGGCGCCGCCGAGCTCACGACCGTCGAACCACGACCGCGCGACGCCCTCGTCGGCGTCGTCGTACGCGAACCCCCACGTGCCGCCGAGTTCCAGGAAGGACGAGCGCACGAGCTGCGGGCGCGGACGCGCGGGCTCCAGCCGGCTCGCGCGGAGCGGGGAGGGCGCAGGAGGCGGGGCCGTCATCATCGTCGTTCCGTTCCGCGTGCGGGCGGGGATCCCGCCGAGTCAGGCGAGTTGCAGGGTCGTGATGCAGGTCGGGTCCTCATCGGACAGGGTCGAGAACGGCACCGTCCCGGTCCGTCCGTCCGCCGAGACGGACAGCGTGCCCTCGACCCCGCGCGGGACCCACAGGCCGACGAAGCCGTTGTCGAACGTCCGTCGCGTCTCGTCGATCAGGACGGCGCCGTCGACGCTCGTCACGGTCACGTGCACCTCCGTGACGCCGAGCTCGCCCAGGCACGTCGTCAGGCTGTGGAAGAAGCACTCGTGCGTGCGGGAACGATACGGCGCCACGGAGAGGTACACCTGATCCCCGGGCATCTCCAGACGGGTCTCCCGCCCCCGGGCGTCGCTGAGCAGGACCGCGTCGGGCCGGACCGATGCCATCAGCTCCGTCGAGCGTTCGGCCACGGGCAACGCGTCGAGCGCGTCGACCACTCCCACGGCGTCGAGGCCCGCCAGCCCGTGATCGGCCAGCAGCGCGGCCCCGGACTCCGGCCCCTGGCCGCCCGCCGAGGGAGCGGCGGCGCAGCCGCCCAGAGTCAGAGCGGCCACGACGGCCACGGCGGCGGTCCAGCGTCGCCGGCGCGGGATCGGAGTCGTCACGGGTGGTCCTCTCCTCGGGGTGGGGATCCCGGGCCTACTGGCCCGTCACATACTCGATCGTAGGCCCCGCCGTCCAGCCGCCGTCGACGGCGATCTCGGCACCGGTCGTGTACGACGAGGCGTCCGACAGCAGCAGCACGGCCGTGCCGACGAGCTCCTCCGGTCGTCCCACCCGCCGGTACGGGTTGTTCGGGAAGGCCCCCTCGTCGGCGGTGAGCCCGATGGACGCCGTCATCGGGGTGAGGATCATCCCGGGGTGGATCGAATTGACGCGGATCCGCTCGCGCCCGAGCTCGACGGCGGCGACCTTCGTGAGACCGCGTACGCCCCACTTCGCCGCGCCGTATCCACTCGTCAGGGCCAGCCCGAACAGCCCGGCCGCGGAGGAGATGTTCACGATCGATCCACCGCCGGCACGTCGCAGGGCGGGCACTGCGAAATGGATGCCCATGTGCACCGCGACGAGGTTGATCTGGATGATGCGCTGGAAGGTCTCCAGCGGCTCGTCGGCGACCGGCGTTCCCGACGCGCTGACGCCCGCATTGTTCACCAAGCCGTCGAGGCGGCCGAACCGCTCCTCGGTCGCGGCGATCGCGCTCTCCCAGCTCTCCGGGGAGGTGACGTCGAGACGGACGAAGTGCGCCCGCTCCCCCAGGTGGCTCGCGACCTCCTGGCCGCCTTCCTCGGCGATGTCCCCGATGACGACGCTTCCCCCGGCCGCGACGATGCCCCGGCAGAACGCCTCCCCGAGTCCGCTCGCCCCGCCCGTGACGAGCACCACCTTGCCGTTCAGATCCATGATGTGTCCTTTCCCGCCGCCGCAGCGGCCTCTTCTCAGACGGCGTCCGCCGTCGACCGGTCGAGGGGGTCGTGCCGCCGCGCCGCGACGACGAGATCCGCAGCCTCTGCAGCGGACAGACCGGAGCGGACCATGACGCGCAGTGACGACACCGCGAGCAGCGTCATCTCGTCGGCCGTCAGCCGCAGGGCGATCTCGTCCGGCCCTGCGCCGGTCCGCTCCGCCAGTGCGGCGGCCAGCGCCTGCGCCGTGTCCTCGTTGATCTCGAGCCAGACGCGGCGATACGCCGGGATCTCCACGAGCAGGTGGACGAACCTCTCGTCCCGGGGCAGCTCGTCCGCGCGGTAGGCGCCCACGAAGGCGTCACGCGCGAGGTCCAGGAGCGTGCCCGCAGAACCTGCCGCGAGCCGGTCGACGACCTCGGCCACGAATCGCCGGTAGCCGGCTTCCAGGACCGGGCGGATGCAGTCCGCCTTACTCGGGAAGTAGCGGAAGAAGGTGCGCTCGGACAGACCGGACGCCGCCACGAGGACGGTCGTGGTCGTGTCCCCGCCCCCGTCGACCAGAGCGGCGATGCACCGACGCGACACGTCCGAGAGGTCGGTGGGCGACAGCCGAGCGCGAGGCATCCTCCCATCGTACTCGTTGTGCGGGTAACTGTCACTACCACGAGGGCCCTGATAGTCTGGAGGCGGTGTGTCGGGAAGCCTGGTCGACGATTCGAGCCGGCGGACCCGTCGGCGGACGCCGAACCGAGGACGCTCTATGCCCGTCGCACCCCTGTCCCGTCTTTCCCGTGCCCTGACCAAGGAGACCACCGGAGGAGCCCTCCTGGTCGCCGCCGCGACCGTCGCGCTCGTCTGGGCCAACTCCCCCTGGCGCGAGAGCTACGCCGCCGCGTCGTCGTTCGTCGTCGGCCCCGGCGCGCTGCATCTCGACCTCTCCCTTTCGGCCTGGGCCGCCGACGGCCTGCTGGCCGTGTTCTTCTTCGTCGTCGGGGTCGAGCTCAAGCAGGAACTGGTGGCGGGATCGCTCCGCCGGCCCGCCGAGGCGGCCGTCCCCGTCCTCGCGGCCGTGGGCGGGATGGCCCTGCCGGCCCTGGTCTTCGTCGGCGTGGTCCTCCTGGCGGACGATGCCGCCTCCCTCGCCGGCTGGGCGATCCCGACCGCCACGGACATCGCCTTCGCCCTCGCCGTGCTCGCGATCTTCGGCCGAGGCCTCCCCCGGGCGGTCCGCGTCTTCCTCCTCACCCTCGCGGTCGTCGACGACCTCCTCGCCATCGTCGTCATCGCGGCGTTCTACACCGGATCCGTGGACCTCGTCGCGCTCGCGCTCTCGCTCGTGGCCGTCGTCGTCTTCGCCCTCCTCGCGCGCAGCCGTCGAGCCTCGTGGTGGATGCTCCTCCCGGTCGCGGGCGCGTCGTGGTACTTCATGCACGAGTCCGGCGTGCACGCGACCATCGCCGGCGTGCTGCTGGGGCTGAGCGTCCCCGCGCGGCGGCGCCATGGCGAGACCGAGACGAGGACGCACCGGTATGAGCGCCTCGTGCGCCCGTGGGCGGCCGGCGTCGCACTGCCCCTGTTCGCGTTCTTCTCGGCGGGCGTCACCGTCGTGGACGGAGAGGGCATCGCCGCAGTGGTCGCGCAGCCGGTCGTGATCGCGATCGTCGCGGGCCTGTTCGCGGGCAAGCTGCTCGGCGTTCTCGGCGTGACCGCACTGGTCACCCGGACGACCCCGCTCCGTCTCCCGGACGGCATCCTCCTGCGCGACCTCGTCCCCGTCGCGATGCTGACCGGCATCGGGTTCACCGTGTCGCTGCTGATCGCCGGTCTCTCGTTCGACGAGACCGGCCCGGCCGATGCCGCCAAGCTGGCGGTGCTGGCGGGCAGCCTGCTGTCCGCGACCGCCGCGGCCGTCAGCCTGCGCGTCGCCGCCGCGCGCCGCCGACGCGCGTCCGAGCCCGACGCCGCCGGCGTCCGGTGACCGCGGCCGTTCCCCCCGACCGGACCCTCGGGCGCCGATACGATGGGCGGATGACCCGTACCCCGAACGCCGCCGCCGACCCGGGATGCGGGTGCGGGTGCGGGACGCCCGGCCGCTCCTCGTTCCTCAGCCTGAGCACGACCGCCGCCGCTCCGGCGCCCGCCCCGGCGTCCGGACGTCACACGATCCCCCAGGCGCGGATCCCGTCCGGGTCGTTCACCATGGGAGACTCGTCCGGGGACGAGAACCCCGCCGACGGCGAGACCCCGCGGCACCGCGTCACCGTCACCGGGTTCGACATCGATGAGACGAGCGTCACCAACGCGGCGTTCGCGCGATTCGTCGCGGACACCGGCTACCGGACCGAGGCCGAGACCTTCGGGTTCTCGGCTGTGTTCCACCTCGCCCTCGCCGCCGAGCCGTCGGACGTGATGGGTCCGGCCGGCGGGACGCCGTGGTGGCTGGGGGTGCGGGGCGCGGACTGGGCGCACCCGGGCGGCCGGCTCTCGGACATCGAGGGCATGGAGGAGCACCCGGTGACCCACGTGAGCTGGAACGACGCCCAGGCATACTGCGCCTGGGCCGGACGCCGCCTGCCCACCGAGGCCGAGTGGGAGTACGCCTCGCGCGGCGGCCTCGACGGCGCCAAGTACCCCTGGGGCGACGACGAGGTCGACGAGGGAGGATGGCGCGCGAACATCTGGCAGGGCGTCTTCCCGCGGATCAACACGGCCGAGGACGGCTACCTGACCACGGCGCCCGTGCGGACGTTCGCCCCGAACGGATACGGCCTGTGGCAGACCGTCGGCAACGTCTGGGAATGGTGCGCCGACGGGTTCGATCCGCGAGCCTACCGCCGCGGCGACGCCGTCGATCCCGTCGGACCGCTCACGGCGGGCTCCCGCGTGCTCCGCGGCGGCAGCTACCTCTGCCACATCTCCTACTGCAACCGCTACCGCAACTCGGCACGGTCGTCGAACACGCCCGACTCCTCCATGGGCAACGCCGGGTTCCGCACCGTCTCCCTGCGTGCCGAGGAGGCCGCCGAATGACGACCCGACGCTTCCCCTCCCGCGTCTACCGCGACGGCGAGGAGCCGGACCCGCGGTTCAGCCTCGCCAACGAACGGACGTTCCTGGCCTGGCTGCGCACGGCCCTCGCCATGTACGCCGCCGCGTTCGCCCTCGAAGCCCTCTCCCTCCCGGAAGCGGCCGGATGGCGCATCGCGGCTGCGGCCGTCTTCCTGGTGCTCGGCACTCTGGCAGCCCTGCAGGCCTGGTTCGGGTGGATGGCGACCGAGAAGGCCATGCGCCGCAACGCGCCGCTGCCGGGGCTGCCGATCGGGGCGATCCTCGTGGTCGGAGTGATCCTCGCCGTCGCGCTGATCGCCATCGGCCTCTTCCTGTGACCGCCGAGCCGGCTCCCGGCCTGTACGACCCGGGTCTCCAGCCCGAGCGGACCCTGCTCGCCTGGCGACGGACCTGCCTGGCCTTCGCGGTGGGGAGCCTCGTGGCGATGCGGTTCTCCGCGGAGGCGCTGGGACTCGTCGCGGTCCTCATCGGTCTCGCCGGCTCCGGGCTCGCGGTGGCGGCCTACTTCGCCGCGACGGTCGGGTACCGGCGGGCCAACGCCGCGTTGTCGCGAGGCGGGACGCTGACCCACTCCGCCTGGCCCATGGCGCTCGCCACGGCGGCGGCACTCGCCCTGGGCGGCGCGGGCGTCGCGCTGCTGATCGCGGATGTCCTCTGATCCCTCCCCCGCCCCCGGCTCCTATCATGGCGCTATGGACGAGCTCGATCGCCGCATCCTCGCGGTCCTCGCCGAGGACGGCCGTATCAGCAACGCCGAGCTCGCCGCACGGGTCGGGCTGACGCCGTCGCCGTGCCTGCGCCGCGTGCGCCGCCTCGAGGAGTCCGGCGTGATCCAGGGGTACCGGGCCGTCATCGAACCGGCCGCGATCGGCCGCTCGCTCCGGGTCTTCGCCGGCGTCCGGCTCACCCGCCACGCCCGCGCCGACGTCGCCGCGTTCGAGGCCGCCGTCGCCGCCCTCCCCGAGATCGCCCATGCGCACCACGTCACCGGCAACTACGACTATCTCCTCGACATCGAGGTTCCCGACCTCGCCGCATACGAGCGGTTCCACTCCCAGCGGCTGGCGTCGCTGCCCGCCGTGGGAGCGGTCAACAGCTACGTCACGATGAAGACGCTGTCGTCGCGCCCCTGATCCCGCCACGGCATCGACGCCCGGGGCGGATCCTTGCGCGGCCGAGCATCGTCTCCGTCGCCGGAGACCCTCCGCACGCATGGTCCTGCCGTTCTCCCGTCCGCCGCTTGGCCCCGCGTGACCCTCTGCCTCACCCTGAGGGAACGTCCGACCAACCGAGGGAGCCGACCGTGAGCACCACCAGCACCGCCGCCGTGCACGCCGACAAGCCGCTGGCACCGGGACCGTCGGTGGCACGACCGATCTACCAGACGGCGACGTTCTGGGCGGATTCCGCCGAGGAGTTCGCGGCCGCGGCCACGACCCCGCGCGGACACGACTTCTACACCCGGTACGGCAACCCGAACCACGCGCAGGTCGCCGCGGTCGTCGCCGAGTTCGAGGGCACCGAGGCCGCCATGGTGACGGCGTCCGGGATGGCGGCTCTCACGACGGCGGTGCTCGCCCTCGTCTCGGCCGGCGACCACGTCATCGGCCAGCGCTCGACCTACGGGGGCACCGCCTCGGTCCTGATGAACCTCCTCCCCCGCTTCGGCGTCGAGGTCAGCCAGGTGGACCAGACCGACACCGCGGCGTTCGCCCGGGCGATGACGCCGCGCACCCGCCTGGTCCTGGTGGAGACGCCGAGCAACCCGCTGCTGCAGATCACGGACCTGCGCGCGGTCTCCGACATCGCGCACGCGCACGGCGCGCTCGTCCTCGCGGACAACACCTTCGCCACTCCCGTCAACCAGCGCCCGACCGAACACGGCGCGGACGTCGTGTGGCACAGCGCCACGAAGTACCTCGGCGGGCATTCGGACGTGTCCGCCGGGGTCCTCGCCGGGCGCGCGGAGATCCTGGACCGGATCTGGGACGTCGGCGTCCTGACCGGGGCGACGCTGGGCCCGTTCGACGCCTGGCTGCTGCTGCGCGGCATGCGCACACTGCCCCTGCGGATGCCGCGGCACAACGCGAACGGCCTCGCCCTCGCCGAAGCGCTGCATGGTCACCCTGCCGTCTCCCGGGTCCACTACCCGGGGGTGGCGACGCACCCGCAGCACGCCCTCGCCTCCGCGCAGATGTCCGGATTCGGCGGGGTGCTCGGCGTCGAGTTCGCGGGCGGCTACGCCCCGGCGGACGCGTTCCTGTCCCGGCTGCGGTACTTCCGGCGCGCGGCGAGCCTCGGCGGCACCGAGTCCCTCGCCGTCCACCCCGCCTCCATGTGGCGCGGCATGATCGACGACGCGCAGATCGCCGCCTCCGGCGTGCCCCTCGGCCTGGTCCGGCTGGCCGCCGGCATCGAGGAGAGTGACGACCTCGTGCGGGACGTCCTCGCCGCCGCGGAGGCGGTGCACGCCGGATAGGCGCGCCGACGTCCCCCTGCGGGGTATCCTCGGTTCTATACCCCCCTGGGGTATTCGGACGCGCGAGCGACCGGCCATTCGACCGAAGGAGAACCCCATGTCCACCCAGAAGCTGCTGATCGCCTTCGACGGCTCCCCCAACGCGCAGAGCGCG
This sequence comes from Microbacterium resistens, assembly GCF_021172025.1. NCBI lineage: Bacteria > Bacillati > Actinomycetota > Actinomycetes > Micrococcales > Microbacteriaceae > Microbacterium > Microbacterium resistens. The sequence goes on along the minus strand of NZ_CP082781.1, from coordinate 678,111 downwards.
ATCGACGCCGCCGCCGACCTCTTCCCCGGCTCGGAGGCGATCGTCTTCTACGCCCGCCAGCCCGTGGAGGCCTTCGCCGCCCACCTGCAGGGCCATCCCCTGATCGAGGAGCTGAAGGGGCTCGACGCCGCCGCCCTCGACTCCTCGGAGCAGGTCGCGGCCGAAGGAGCGCGGCGCGCACGCGATCGGGGCCTGGACGCGACCCCGATGGTGGCCTCCTCCCTCTCGACGGCCTCCGAGGCCATCATCGACGCCGCCGAGGAGCACGACGCGACCCTCATCGTGCTCGGCTCCCGGGGCCTGCGCGGCGTCACGGCCACCCTCCTCGGAAGCACCTCGACCAACGTCCTGCACCATGCGACACGGCCGACACTGGTGATTCCGTCGGACGCGGTGGCCGCTGCCCGGCGAGAGTCCCGCCGGGCCTGACCGCACGCGCACCGGGATTCTCCGGAATACCCCTCCCGGGTATAGTGTTGTCAGCGAGGAACGTACCCGCACGGGGTACCGGCAGAAGGAGATTCCGATGACGTCGACCGAGTACCAGGTGACCGGCATGACCTGCGGCCACTGCGAGCTGTCGATCCGTGAAGAGGTCGGCGAGATCGCCGGTGTCGAGGACATCCAGGTCAGCGCGCAGACGGGCCGCCTCGTGGTCACCTCCACGGAGGAGATCGACGACGCACAGATCCTCGCCGCCGTCGCGGACGCCGGCTACTCGGCGGTGCGCTCGTCATGAGGGCCGGAGCACGACTGGCGCTCTACGGCGCAGGAGTGGCGGCGGCGTTCGGTGCAGCCTTCGGGCTCGCCGGCGTCGTCGTGCCGGACTCCGCCGTCGCCGCCTGGGAGAAGGGCGCCTCCGACGCCCACGGCACGGCGTCCGACGCCGCACACGGCGAGGGCGACGCGACCGCCGGGCACCTGCCCGGCGGTCTGTCCGCGGAGCAGGGCGGGCTGCTGCTCTCCCCGATCGAGGCTCCCGCCGCGCCCGGCGAGGACGGCGTCCTGAGCTTCCGTGTCCTCGACCCGGACGGACAGCCGGTGACCGACTACACGACGGAGCACGACAAGGATCTGCACCTGATGGTCGTGCGCACGGATGGCCAGGGCTTCCGCCACGTCCACCCCGCGCTCGACGACACCGGGACCTGGTCCCTGCCGTGGGCCTGGGAGCAGGCGGGCGCCTACCGCGTGTACGCCGACTTCACCCCCGCGGACGCGGAGGACCCGGTGACCCTGTCGCGCACCGTCACCGTCGGCGGCGACGTCGTCCCCGTCGAGACGTCTCCACAGCGGACGGACGAGGTCGACGGGTACACCGCGACCCTGACCGGGGAGCTGACCGCGGGAACGCCGGGCGATCTCTCGATCGAGATCACCCGCGACGGGGAGCCGGTGACGACGCTCGAACCGTACCTCGGCGCCTTCGGCCACCTGGTCGCGCTGCGGGAGGGCGACCTCGCCTTCCTGCACGTGCACCCGGAGGGCCAGGAGCCCGACGCCGGGCAGAGCGGCGGGCCCGAGATCCGCTTCGCCGCCACGGCGCCCACTGCGGGCCGCTACCTGCTGTACCTCGATTTCCAGATCGACGGACAGGTCCGCACCGCCGAGTTCGTCCTCGATGCCCCGCACGCGGACGCCGACTCGGCAGAACACGACGATTCGCCGTCCGAGGGCCACTGACCCCTGGTCGGCCACGGAGAACGGAGAAGGAAGAGGATGAGCACATCAGCGCCCCCCGCGGGCGGATCCGGCATCGAACTCACGATCGGCGGGATGACCTGCGCCTCCTGCGCGAATCGCATCGAGCGCAAGCTCAACAAGCTCGACGGCGTCACCGCGGCCGTGAACTACGCCACGGAGAAGGCGAAGGTGACCGTCCCCGACGGATACGACCCCGCCCTGCTGATCGCCGAGGTGGAGAAGACCGGATACACCGCGGCGCTTCCCGCGCCGAAGGCCTCCGGCTCGTCCGCCCCGGCGGACGGCGGAGAGGACGACGCCGATCCCGAGCTCACCGCGCTGCGGCACCGGCTCATCGGGTCCATCGTGCTGACCGTGCCGGTCATCGCGATGGCGATGATCCCGGCGCTGCAGTTCACGTACTGGCAGTGGGCGTCCCTCGCCCTCGCGGCGCCCGTGATCGTCTGGGCCGCGTGGCCGTTCCACAGGGCCGCATGGACGAACCTGCGTCACGGCACCGCGACGATGGACACGCTCATCTCGATGGGCACCTCCGTCGCCCTGCTCTGGTCGCTGTACGCGCTGTTCTTCGGCACCGCGGGCACGCCGGGGATGACCCACCCGTTCGAGCTCACGATCGCGCCGTCGGACGGCGCGGCCAACATCTACCTGGAGGTGGGCGCCGGGGTGACGATGTTCATCCTGGCCGGGCGCTACTTCGAGAAGCGCTCCAAGCGCCAGGCCGGCGCTGCCCTCCGCGCGCTGCTGGAGCTCGGCGCGAAGGAGGTGGCCGTCCTCCGCGGCGGCGCCGAGGTCCGCATCCCGATCGAGGAACTGCAGGCGGGCGACGAGTTCGTCGTCCGCCCCGGTGAGAAGATCGCGACCGACGGCGTCGTCGTCTCCGGCACGTCTGCGGTCGACGCGTCCATGCTGACCGGCGAGTCGGTGCCGGTCGAGGTCGGCGAGGGCGACACGGTCGCCGGGGCGACGGTGAACGCGGGCGGACGCCTCGTGGTCCGCGCCACCCGCGTCGGCGCGGACACCCAGCTCGCCCAGATGGCGAAGCTGGTGGAGGACGCCCAGACGGGGAAGGCCGAGGTCCAGCGCCTGGCCGACCGGATCTCCGGCGTCTTCGTCCCCATCGTGATCGTCATCGCGTTCGTGGCCCTCGGCGCCTGGCTCGGCGCCGGGTTCCCCGTCGCCGCCGCCTTCACGGCCGCCGTCGCGGTCCTCGTCATCGCGTGCCCGTGCGCGCTGGGCCTGGCGACGCCGACCGCACTGCTGGTCGGGACCGGCCGGGGCGCGCAGATGGGGATCCTGATCAAGGGGCCGGAGGTCCTCGAGTCCACCCGCCGCGTCGACACGGTCGTGCTCGACAAGACCGGCACGGTGACCACCGGCAAGATGACGCTCGTCGACGTGGTGACCGAGCCGGGCGTGGACCGGGCGCAGCTGCTGCGTCTGGCCGGGGCCCTCGAGGACGCCTCCGAGCACCCGATCGCCCAGGCGATCGCCAAGGCGGCCACCCAGGAGGTCGGATCGCTCCCGGTTCCCGAGGACTTCGCCAACATCGAGGGCAAGGGCGTCCAGGGCATCGTGGAGGGCACGTCCGTCGTCGTCGGGCGGGAGTCCCTGCTCGCCGACTGGTCGCTCCACCTCTCCCGGGAGGTGGCGTCCGCCAAGGCACGCGCCGAGGAGGAGGGCAAGACCGTGGTCGCGATCGGATGGGACGGCGCCGCCCGCGGCGTTCTGGTCGTCGCTGACACGGTGAAGCCGACCAGCGCCGACGCGATCGCTCAGCTCAAGGAGATCGGGCTCACCCCGGTGCTCCTGACCGGCGACAACGAGGCGGTCGCGCACCGTATCGCGGCCGAGGTCGGGATCGAGCACGTGTACGCCGAGGTGCTTCCGCAGGACAAGGTCGACGTGGTCACCCGGCTTCAGCACGAGGGCAAGGTGGTCGCGATGGTCGGCGACGGCGTCAACGACGCCCCGGCGCTCGCCCAGGCCGACCTGGGCCTGGCGATGGGCACGGGCACCGATGTCGCGATCGAGGCGTCCGACATCACGCTGGTCCGCGGAGATCTGCGCAGCGCCGTGGATGCCATCCGGTTGTCGCGGAAGACGCTCAGCACCATCAAGACGAACCTGTTCTGGGCGTTCGCCTACAACGTCGCGGCGATCCCGATCGCGGCCCTCGGCATGCTCAATCCGATGCTCGCAGGAGCGGCGATGGCGTTCTCGAGCGTCTTCGTCGTCGGCAACAGCCTGCGCCTGCGCGGATTCCGCAGCGTCGCGCAGTGACGCCGCGGATCCACCCACCCCTGGAAGAACACGAAAGGAACCCCCGATGACCGAAGACCTCCAGCCGACGTCGAGCTGTTGCAGCACCGGAGCCGGCGGCGCCGCGCGCGTCGAGCTCCTCAGCGCACCGGCCGACGACATGACGACCTGCCCGGTGATGGTCGGCAACCCTGTCAGCAAGAAGGCCGCGGAGGCGGCAGGGCTGTTCCGCGACTACGAAGGCGAGCGGTACTACTTCTGCTGCGCCGGGTGCGGCCCGGCCTTCGATTCGGCCCCGGCCACCTACGCGGCCAACATGGCCTGAACACGCACGGCAGGGGGCGAGGCCGCGGGAGACACCGCGCCTCGCCCCCTGCCTTTGTCGTCCCCTCACCCTTTCCGGTCATCCACACCTGGGAGAACCCATGACCCCCGTTCCCCGCGTCGCCGTCCTCGGGGCCGGCGCCGCCGGAGCCGCCGCGGCCCGCACGCTCGCCGCCCGCGACGACGTCCGCCTCACCGTGTTCACGCCGGCCGGCGAAGGCCCGCTCATCCGGACGCTGCTCCCCTCCGTCGCCTTCGGCCCGCTCGCCCCGGAGCTGGTAGCGATCGGCCTTCCCCAGACCGAGATCGTCGCCGACGCCGCCGTGCGGGTGGACGGCGAGCGGCGCGAGATCGAGCTGTCCTCGGGCCGAACCCTCACCGCCGACGCGATCGTCGTCGCCACGGGAAGCACGGCACGGGAACTCCCACCGGCCCTTCCCGGCCGCGATCACGCCCTCGCCTCCGGGCGCCTGCAGACGCTGCACGGGATCGCCGACGCGGTGCGCATCCGCGACCTGCTCAGCCGCCACCCGGACGGGGCGGACGTCGCCCTCCTCGGCGGCGGCGCGATCGCCGCGGAGACGGCCTCGACCCTCCACCGCGCGGGGCACCGCGTCACGCTGATCGCGCGCAGCGACGTCCCGGGGCGGGCCGCATTCGGCGACGAGATCGCCGAACTCCTCGCCCGCGTACACCGGGAGCGCGTGCGGACGCTCCTCGGCCGCATCCTGATCCGGCTCGACGCCGGCGACGAGGGCGTCATCCTCGCCCTCGACGACGGGACCACCGTGCGCGCGGATCTGGTCTTGGCCGCGCTCGGGTCCGTCCCCTCCGCCCCCTCGCCGTGGACCGGCGGGGTCGATGTCGACGCCGGTCTGCGCACCCCCTATCCGGGCGTGTACGCGGCCGGAGGGGTCGCTCGTCACCACGACGATCTGCCCGGCCCCTGGCGGATCGATCACTGGGAGGAATCCGCGGCGCAGGGCGCCCATGCGGCACGTGCCGTCCTCGCGGACCTGGGCCGGGGCGAGGATCCGGGGCCCTACCGCCCGCGGAGCCCGTTCACCGCCATGGTCCACGGGCTCGCCGTCTCCGGGGCCGGGCTGCTGTCCTCTCCCGGAACGCGCGACGCGGGCGACGCGTTCGTCATTCGACACCTGCGGGGAGGTCGCCTCATCGGTCTCGGCGCCGTCGACGCCGTGGGCGCGGTCCTGGCCGCGGCGCCCACGCTGCACGAGGAGCCGGAGCGGTGACGCTCCGCGCGCCCGGATCGCCAGATTCGGGAATACCCTACCCCCCTAGGGTATTATCCTCTGTCGGGACCAATCCGGTCCGCACACTCGTCAACGAACCGAACGGAGTTCGCCGTGTCTTCCCCAACCATTAAGAGCACGACGCGCTGGTGGGGCCTCGCCATCATCGCCCTGGCGCAGTTCATGGTCATCATGGACGCATCGATCATCGGCGTCGCGCTCCCCCAGATGCAGAAGGACCTCGGCTTCACGCCCCACGACCTCTCCTGGGTGTTCAACGCGTACGTCATCGCCCTCGGCGGCCTGCTGCTGCTCGGCGGCCGCCTGTCCGATCTGTTCGGTCCGCGAAGGATGTTCGCCGCGGGCTGGGTGATCCTCGCCATCGGCTCCCTGGTCGCCGGCTTCGCCGGGGACGTCCCCGTCGAGCTCATCGGCCGCGTCCTCCAGGGCGTCGGGTCCGCACTGATCGCCCCGGCCGCACTGACGCTGCTCATGATGCTCTTCGGATCGGATCCCCGCGAGCTCACGAAGGCGATGGCGTTCTACGGCGCCGCGGCTCCCGCGGGCGGCACCGCCGGCGTGTTCCTCGGCGGAGTGATCACCGAGTTCGCCTCCTGGCCGTGGGTGTTCTTCATCAACGTCCCGATCGCCGCGCTGGTGCTGCTGCTGATGTGGCGCGCGCTGCCCTCCGGCAAGGTCGGCGCCCGCGGGTCGGTCGACGTGATCGGCGCGCTGACCGTCACTCTCGGCCTCGCCGCGCTCGTCTACGGGATCGTCCGAGCCGAGGTGGCCGGGTGGGGATCCGCCGAGACGTGGATCGCGATCGGGGCCGGCGTGGTGCTGCTGGTGCTGTTCCTCATCATCCAGCGCGTCAAGCGCGAGCCGCTGATGCGGCTGTCCATCTTCCGCTCGCCGAACCTCGGCGCCGCGAACCTGGCGCAGGTCCTCCTCGGGGCCGCCTGGGTGCCCATGTGGTTCTTCCTGAACCTGTACCTGCAGCAGGTGCTGGGCTTCAGCGCCTTCCCCGCCGGCGCCGCACTGCTGCCGATGACCGTGCTCATCATGCTGGGCATGATCGTGCTCGCCCCGCGGATCATGGCGGCGTTCGGTCCCAAGGCCCCGATCGTGGTGGGCCTGCTGATCCTCTCCGCCGGCCTGGTGTGGATGGCCTTCATCCGCCCCGACGGCAACTACTGGGTGGACGCGTTCGGCCCGTCGCTGGTCGTCGCGTTCGGACAGGCGCTGGCGTTCATCCCGTCGCTGCAGATCGCCATCTCGGCGGCCCCGCCGGAGGAGGGAGGCCTCGCCTCGGGCATCGTGAACACCAGCTACCAGGTCGGATCCGCGATCGGGCTCGCCGTGGTCGCGGCCGTCGCCGCGGGGTTCGGGGCGGGGCAGCTCGGCGACCCGGTGGCGCTGACGGGCGGATACTCGGCCGCGTTCGTGACGGCGGCGATCATCGCCCTCGCCGGCGCGCTCCTCACGGCGATCCTGTACCGGACGCACCGCCACGACGCTGCCCTGCGCGGCTGACACGCACAGCGGTCGAGGAGGGGACCGGCGCCCGGCGCGCCGGTCCCCTCCTCGCCGTCCGGAGCCGGAGGTGCTACATCCTGGCGTACCGGGCGCGTGCGAGGCAGAACAGCCCGTACGCCACCAGCCCCGCCCCGACGGCCCACAGCAGCGCCCGCCCGAACGGCAGCGCCGCGATCCGATGCAGCGCGCCATCGAGGCCGGACGCCTGGGACGGATCACGCGTCAACGCCGACATGACGAACAGCGCGCCGGTCGCTGCCACGGCGACCCCCTTGGCGACGTAGCCCACCACGCCCACGGCCACCGTGATCCTGCGAGCGATCCGGCCGGCGGGCAGGCGCATCGTCTTCTCGAACCCTCGAGTGACGCCCGCGACGCCGAACCCCGCCCCGGTAACGAACACCCCCGCCCCGACGAGCACGAGCAGCACGACGCCGCCCGGCGTGGACAGGACCCCGGCGCTCACTCCCTGGGACGTCTCCTCCGACTCCGCGCGCCCTCCGAGCGCGATCACCGCGGCGGTGGCGGCGATAGCGAGGTACGCGACGGCGGCTCCCACGAGGACCACGCGCCGAGCCCAGGTGCGAGCCTCGCCGTCCCGGACCGTCACGACGGCGGAGACGAGCTGCCAGACCGCCAGCACGACGAGCCCGGCGGCGACCGCCCAGAGCAGGAGCCCGCCGATCGGGAGCCTTCGGATCCCCTCCAAAGCGCCGTCCTGGTCGGCGTCGCCGCCCGCCCCGACCGCGACGGACAGCGCGATGGCACCGATCATGAGATGCACCAGTCCCAGCACGACGTATCCGGCGCGGGCCGTCCGCCGAAAGGCCGTCGACCGGCGGGCGGCGCGGGCGGCGCCTCGGGGAGTCTTCACGGGGGCAGGGTACCGGGCGCCGTCGCCGCAGGCAGGGCCCTTGCGCTCACCGGAACGGGGCCTCCCGCGTGCTCAGCCGGAACCGGAGGCCGTCGAGCACGAGCGCGAGCGAGGTCTCGAAAACCTCGTCGTCGCCGATGCCCACCAGCTGCGGAGCGGCCGCCGCGAGGTGCGGATACTCCGCGGGCGAGGCGCGCAGGTAGTCATGGCCGAGGGCGAGCCGATCGCCCGCACGGGACTCCGGATCCAGCAGGGAGGCAGAGGCCTCGTAGGCGCTGACCGCGAACACCAGATCCGTGAGGACCCGGTAGAGCACCACGGCCTCCCTGCCCCGGAACCCCGCACGCTCCAGGGTGGCGAGGACCAGGTCGGCGCCGCGGAACTCCGCGGGGCTGCGCGTGATCCGTGTGGCGACGAGCACCGCGACGGCCGGCTGCACGAGGCACGCGCGGCGCAGGCGACGGGCAAGATCGCGAAACGTCTCGGCCCAGTCCGGCCCCGGCGCGACGTCGGCGATGGCCCCGTCGAGCATCCGCTCCGCCATCGCGAGAACGATCTCGTCCTTCGACGCGAAATGCCGCAGCACCGCGGTGTGGTCGGCGCCGAGCACGGTCCCGAGCCGGCGAAGCGTGAGGGCCGCCGGCCCGCCGGCCACGACGATGCGCGTCGCGGCGTCGAGGATGCCCGCCCTCGTGAGGGTCGCCCTCGCCCGACGCCCCGGCGCCCGGCCCGACGCCCCGCTCATCGTCGCTCCACGGCGGCGACCACCGCGGACAGCGCCGCACAGGTCTCCCGGTCCCTGGCGGCGTCGTCGGGGTCGTTCCACGCGCTGGTCTTGACGATCACGGTCTCCGAGTCCGGGTCGACCCACAGGTACTGCCCGTGCACGCCCAGGCCGGTGAAGGCCCGCCGTTCGCCTCCGAGCGTCCACCACTGGTTGGCATAGCCGTAGTGCGGGTATCCGCCGCCGGCGTCGATCGCGCCGACCTGGAGCGCGGGCAGCTCCGAGCCCCGGCTGCGCGCGACCCACTCCGCGGGGACGATCTGCTGACCGTCCAGGCGCCCCGCCGAGGCCATCACCGTGCCCACCCGCGCCACGTCGCGGACCGTGGCGTTCAGCGAGCCCCCGCCGAGCGCCGTCCTCGGGCGACCCCGGGTGAGGAAGTAGAAGGCATCGGCCTCCGCCCCGATCGGCCCCCAGAGCCGCTCCTCCGCATAGCGCGCGAGCGTCTTCCCGGTCGCCGCCTCGAGGATCCAGCCGATGACGTGCGAATCCAGCGTCGAGTACATGAACGACGCGCCCGGAGCGCGAAGACGCGGGGTAGAGCGGATGACGTCGAGCACCGATCCCCCCGTCGTCACCGCGGCCTCGAAGCGGCGGACGGGCGCGTCGGGGACCGTCCAGTCCTCCAGGTCGCCGACGCCGCTGGTCATGTCGAGGAGATGCGCGAGCGTGACCCCGTCATACCCGGATCCCCGCAGCTGGGGCAGATGATCCACCACCTGGTCCGTGACGGCGCCGATCTCGCCGCGCTCGAGCGCGATCCCGACGAGCATCGACGTCACGGACTTCGTCAGCGAGAACAGCTGGAAGCGGGTCTTCGGACCCGCCCACGGCCCGCGGTACTCCTCGTGCAGCACCTCGCCGCGATGGACGACGAGGAATCCCCTGGTGTGCGTGCGGCGGTGCAGATCGTCGAGGGAGTACGTCGCGCCCTCGTGCCGGTAGCGCAGCGCCCGCGTCGAAAGACCGACCCGGGCCCGCGGCAGCGGCCGCACGCTGTCGCTCCGGCGCACGAGCTCGCGGGGCATCAGCGTATCCATGTGCGTGAACGTCCACGAGTTCAGCGGGCGACGCGCGGCGATCTCCCCCTGGTGGCGCCACAGCCACGCTCCCCCGGCCGCGGCCGCCGTCGCGACGCCCAGCGCGCCCATCACTCTGCCGATCGTCATCCAGCTTCCTCTCCCGTGCGGGTCGTGGATCCCAGTGTATGTCACCGCTGGTGACACCGCCGTGGACTGCTTTTCCGCGAGCGCCGGATCCGACACGATGGGGAGATGACCGAGGGCTACGATGCCGAGTTCCTGACCGCCGCCGTCCCCCTGCCGTCGCCGCCCGTCCCGGTGCGCCGCCTCGACTACCCCCGCTTCACGGTGCTGCTCGCTCCCGAGCGCCGCCTGGCCGCCGTGACCGGCGTGAACATCGACGGTCCCCACCTCCAGGACCTGCCGCGCGACGGCGACTGGCATCTCGATCCGCGCCTGCCCGCCCACGAGCAGACGGGGGCGGAGGTCTACTCCGGCAACGATCTCGATCGCGGCCACCTCGTGCGTCGTCGGGATCCGGGATGGGGCGATGCGGATCAGGCGCGGGCAGCGATGCGCGCGACCTTCGCCTACCCGAACGCCGCGCCCCAGGCCGCCGGCTTCAACCAGTCACCTCTGCTCTGGCTGGGCCTGGAGGACCACGTGCTCCGGTACGCGGAGGCCACCGCTCAGCGGGTCTCCGTCTTCACCGCGCCGGTCCTCGCCGACGACGACCCTCCGTACCGGGGCATCCGCGTCCCGCTGCGGTTCTGGAAGATCGCGGCGTGGAGCGGACCGACAGGACTCGCGTCCGCGGGCTTCGTCCTCGATCAGTCCGACCTCGTCGACACCACGGATGCGAGGATCGCACCGCCCGCCCTGGGCGCCTTTCGCACCTTCCAGGTGCCCGTCGGGGACATCGCCGCCCTCGCCGGTCTCGACGCCGGACCGCTGACCGACGCGGACGTCCTCACTCGGACGACGACCCGCCCGCTGTCCTGGCGCCCGCTCTCGGACGTCCGCGACATCAGGCTCTGACCGCAGGATCCCGACGTCGGACGCGTCCCGACTCCGTCTCCGGGATCATCGCGCGACGCCGCGGAGGACGACGGACACGGCCCGCTCGGCCAGCGTGTCGGGCATCTCCCCCTCGAACTGCGTCACGTACAGATGCACGACTCCCCCGAGCATCGCGATCACCAGCCGCGGGTCGGTGTCGGGCCGCAGTCGGCCGGCCGCGATGCCACGGCGCACGATCTCCTCCGAGGCGGCCATCCGCACCTCCCAGAACCCTGCCCGCGCCGTGGCGACATCGGGATCGTCCGCGAGCGAGCTGCTCCGAACGAGCCCCGCGCCGATCGGCGAGCGACAGAACGCGACGAGCGATTCCACGAAGGTCGTGAGGTCCCGTTCCACGTCGCCGGTGTCCGGGATCGAGATCCGCTCGTCGACCTGCGAGAGCAGCGCGTCCAGCAGCAGCTGCGGCAGCGTTCTCCAGCGCCGGTAGATCGACGTCTCGTGGACGCCCGCCGCCTGCGCGACGTCGGAGATCCGCACCTGGTCGATCCCCTCGCGCTCGATGCGCTCCATCGTCGCGTCGATCACCGCACGACGCAGCGCCTCGCCGCGCTTCTGCTTGGTCGGGAGGGATGAGGCCATGCCCGGATCTTAACGCAAGCTGTCTTGCGTTACCCAGTCGGAACCTCTAGTCTCGCCATAACGCAAGTGGACTTGCGTTGAGAGGAGGGCGATGATGCTTCCCGTCCGCGTGCACCGCGGCATCCCCTACGCCCAGGCGGAGCGGTTCGGCCGCCCCGCGCCGGTGCCCGCCGGGCCGCCCGTCCCCGGCGGGATCTCCGTCGAAGCACCGCAGCAGCCCAGTCGTCTGGCCCTGGTGATGGGTACCGCGGCGCCGCTGGAGCAGCAGGAGGACTGCCTCGAGCTCGCGATCTTCGCGCCCGTCTCCGTCGATCCGACCCCCCTCCCCGTCCTCGTGTGGCTTCACGGCGGGGCCTACCTCACCGGGTCCGGGGGCTGGAACCTCTACGACGCGACCGCGCTCGCGGCGCGCGGCCCGATGGTCGTGGTGGCGGTGAGCCATCGCCTCGGACTGCTCGGCTACGCCCCGGTCCCCGGGATCAGCGCCGGGAACCGCGGCCTGGCGGACCAGATCGCGGCGCTGGGGTGGGTGCAGCGACACATCGCCTCGTACGGCGGTGACCCCCGCCGCGTCACGGTGGCGGGCCAGTCCGCGGGCGCGCAGGCGATCGTGGCGATGCTGGGCATCGATGGGACGCGGGGGCTGTTCCGTCGTGCCGTCGTGCAGAGCGCGCCGATCGGACTCGGCTTCCATTCCGCCGCGGATGCCGCGCGCGTCGCCGCGACCGTCGCCGCGAACGCCGGGACGGATCTGACGACGTGCTCGGTCGAGGACGTGCTGGCGACGCAGGAGCGCGCGGCCGGGGCCCTCGCCGGTGCGGGCCTGCTGCGCGCCGCGCCGCCCTTCCAACCGGTCTGGGGCGTCGACCCCCTGCCGGAACCGGAGGTCTGGCAACAGGCCGTCGACGCACGGATCCCCGACGTCGAACTGCTGATCGGCACCACGGCCGACGAGGCCGCGGCGTTCGTCGCGAATCCGCACGACCCCGGGTCCGAGGAGGCGGACGCCGCGAACCGCCTGCGACAGATGATGACGCAGACGGTCTTCGCACAGGGGGCGACGGAGCTGGCCGATCGCTGGTCCGAGAACCGCGGACGCGCCCACCTGTACCGGTTCGAGAGGCACGGTGACGCCAACCCTCTCGGCGCCTGTCACTGCTTCGAGCTCCCGCTGCTCTTCGGCGCCCCCGAGGACTGGCAGGACGCGCCGATGCTCGCGGGGATCCCGCCGCAGCGGACCGCCGAAGCGCGGGCGTCCGTGCAGACGCGATGGGCCGGTTTCGTCCGCGACGGCGATCCGGGCTGGGACGCGCACGCCGTCGGCCGCCCGCCGCAGGCGCTCTGATCGGAGGCGTGGACGTGTCCGAAGCAGGCACCGCAGAGGTGGTCGGCGGCGGGATCGCCGGCCTCAGCACGGCGATCGCGCTCGCGCAGCGCGGGTGGCGCGTCACGCTGCATGAGCGACAGGACCGGATCCGCGCCGTCGGCGCCGGGATCTATCTCTGGGACAACGGGCTGGCCGCTCTGGAGAGCCTGGGCGCGTTCGACGACGCCACCCGGGGAGCGCGGATCGCACCGGCGGTCGAGGCACGCTCGCGTCTCGGGCGCACGCTGTACCGCATCCCGATCAACGCCGAGGGGCGCACCCGCTGCTTCACGGTGCTGCGGGAGACGCTGATCGACGCGCTCCGATCGGCGGCCGAGGCGTCCGCCGTCGACCTGCGCACGACCTCGACCTGCCTGGACGTCGATCCCGCGGGCACGCTCACCCTGGCCGACGAAGAGCGGCGTGCGGACCTGATCGTCTGCGCCGACGGGGTCGGGTCTCGTCTGCGCGATCGTCTCGGCCTCCTCCGGGAGCGGGTGCAGATGCGCCAGGGAGCGGCGCGCATGATGATCCGCACGACCCCCGGCGACGACCTCGACGCGCACGCGGAGTACTTCGGCCCGCGCCGGCGCGTCCTCGTGACGCCGTGCACGCCTGAGCTCACGTACGTGGCGCTCGTCAGCGAGGCCGGAGACGACAGGGGCGCGGGGTCGGGTCCGGCGCACGGCTGGGAGCGGGACTTCCCGGCGCTCGACTCCCTGCTGCGCGCCGAGCCCGTGGCGGTGGTGCCCTGGTCCCGATTCGAGCTGGTCCGGCTCACCGCGTGGTCTCGGGGTCGTGTCGCCGTCCTCGGCGACGCCGCCCACGCCCAGCCGCCGTACCTCGGCCAGGGCGGCGGGACGGCGATGATGAACGCCCTGTCGCTGGCCCACGCCGTCACCGGCGCACCGGACATGCCGAACGCCCTCCGGGTCTGGGAGCGGCGCCAGCGGCCTGCGGTGGAACGGACCCAGCTGACGTCGTTCCGCATGCGCGGTCTCGACCGGCTGCCGAACGCGCCGAGGTCGGCGCTGCTGCGCGCGGCCGGGGTGCTCCCCGGCGTCCAGAGGTCCGCCCTGGCGGCGACCAGGGAGCGGCCGGCGATCGGCGCCCGGTCCGCACCCGTCCTCAGAGAAACGACAGGAGACACCCCATGATCACGACGATGCGCGTAGGAGACGTGGACATCGCGTTCGACGACCAGGGCTACGCCCCGCATGCCCCGGCGATTGTGCTGCTGAACGGTTGGGCGCACGACCACCGCGCCTGGACCGGCCTGCTGCCCCTGCTTCGGGACGACTTCCGAGTGATCCGCGTCTGCTGGCGCGGTCACGGCCCCGACCGCACCCCACGGGGCGACTTCGGCGTCGCGGAACAGACCGCCGACACGATCGGGCTCCTCGACGCCCTGGACGTGGAGAGCTTCGCCCCCCTCTCCCACGCGCACGGCGGATGGGTGGGACTGGAGATGGCGGAGCGGCTCGGCCCCGACCGGGTGCCCGCCGTGATCCTCCTGGACCTGATCATGACCCCTCCGCCGGCCGAGTTCGCCGCGGGGGTCGCCGCCCTGCAGGACCGCGCCACCTGGAAGGCGGCCAGGGACGGCCTGCTCCAGTCATGGCTCGACGGCAGCACGAACCAGGCGGTCCTGGACCATGTGCGTTTCGACGCGGGCGGGTTCGGGTACGACATGTGGGCGCGCTCGGGCCGTGAGGTGCAGGCCGCCTACGCACAGTGGGGCTCGCCGATGGGGCGCATGTCCCAGCTGTCCGCGCCACGACCGATCCGGCACGTCTTCAGCCACCCGAAGGACGAGGCGTACGACCGCCTGCACGCGGAGTACGCGGCGGCCAACCCGTGGTTCAGCTATGCACGGCTCGACGGTGAGACCCACTTCCCCGGCATCGAGCTGCCCGGAGAGGTCGCGGCCCAGACCCGGGAGGTGCTGCAGAGCATCGCCTGACGAACGGTGCGGACGCCTCCGGGTGTCGCACAGAGGACGGACGCGCGGTCCGGCCGGGAGAGCCCGACTCCCGGCCGGCACCGCGCGTCTTCTCTTCCTCGCCGGACGGCTTCCCGGATGGCCGGCCCGCGGTCCGGCTGACGGGAGGCGCGATGTCGCGCAAGCAGGTCCTCCGCGGGACGGGAACCGCGACACCCGACGCCGCCGCTACCGCAGGCGCTTGCGGAGGAAGATCTGGGCCGTGCCGTCTCCCTGGTCGATCCGCTCGGCCTCCCGGTAGCCGCAGTCGGTGTACAGCGCGATGTTGGCCTCGCTGAGACTGCCGGTGAAGAGCTCGGCCTCGGCGCAGTCGGTGTCCGCCTCGATCGCCTCGAGAAGCCGCCGGCCGATGCCTTCCCCCTGGACGTCGGGTGCGACGGCGATCCGACCGATCTGCAGCACCCCGTCCCGCTCGCGTGCGCGGACGGCGCCGACGATCCGGTTCGCAAGGACGGCGACGAATCCCTGCGCATCCCGCAGCTCCGCCTCGACCTGCTCCAGGGTCTGGGTCAGCGCCGGCTGATCCGGGTCCCGATACACGAGCGCCTCCGAGACGAACGCCGCGCGCTGGAGGGTGAGCACCTCGCCCGCGTCTTCCGGCGTGATGCGTCTGATCTGGATCGCCATCTGGTCCCTTCCTCACGGTGCGCCAGCCACGATATCGAGCGCGCCGAGGATCCGCCCGGGGGTCGACCTCCCCGGTCGTTCGCGATATGCGGCGCAGCCCTCCGCGGGATCCGCCGACCCCCTCCCAGGACCGACGAACGTGCGGTGACGCCCGCTCAGCCGTTCCTCCCGAGCCCGATCCTTGCCGTGAAGCCGTGAGCGACATAGGGTTCTGTTAACAGAACGGAGGCGAGACGTGCCGGACGCGCTCGGGACGATGCTGCGAACGCTGCGCGCGGACCGGGGCGTGTCGCTGTCCGAGCTGGCACGCCGAAGCGGCGTCGGCAAGGGCACGATCTCGGAACTGGAGAACGGTCTCCGCGGCGCCCGCCTCGACACCCTCTTCGCGCTGACCACCGCCCTGGACGCCCCGCTCAGCGCGCTGCTGCCCGAGCGCGCGGGCGCCGATGCCGCGCCGGTCGCCGGCGCATCGGTGAGCGCAGTCCTCCTCGACCGCTGGGACGACGGCCAGGGGCTGGTCGAGGCGTATCGGGCGACCCTGACGACGGATCG
This sequence comes from Microbacterium resistens, assembly GCF_021172025.1. NCBI lineage: Bacteria > Bacillati > Actinomycetota > Actinomycetes > Micrococcales > Microbacteriaceae > Microbacterium > Microbacterium resistens. The sequence goes on along the minus strand of NZ_CP082781.1, from coordinate 662,146 downwards.
GCAGGAGAGCCACGGTCACGCGGACGGCGTCGAGGAGACCGTCACCGTCCTCGGCGGACGCGTCCGCATCGGTCCGATCGGGCACGAACGCGAGCTCGGCGCCGGGGAGAGCCTGCGTTACCGCGGCGACGTCCCGCATCGCTTTCAAGCTCTGGACGCCTCTGCCCGCGTCGTCCTGCTCATGCACTATCCACCCGCCACCGCACCCGCCAGGGCGACACCGCCCCGACGGACAGAGGAGCACGAATGACCGTCGACCAGACGCTGCCCGAGCGCAGCCGCATCGTCCAGCAGCACGTGACCGACGCCGGGATCACCGCGCGCGTCCGCGAGCTTCCCGACTCCGCCCGCACGGCGACGGAGGCGGCGGCGGCGCTCGGATGCGAGGTGGGCGCCATCGCCAACAGCCTGCTGTTCCTCGCCGACGACGAGCCCGTGCTCGTCATGACGAGCGGGCGTCATCGCGTGGATCCCGCGGTCCTCGCGGGCCAGCTCGGGGCCGCGCGCATCGAGATGGCCACGGCGAAGCAGGTCAGGACCGTCACCGGGCAGGCGATCGGCGGCGTCGCGCCGGTCGGGCACCCCGCCCCGGTGCCCACGGTCATCGACGAGGCCCTCGCCGACTACGACACGATCTGGGCGGCGGCGGGGACGCCCCACACGGTGATGCCGCTCACGATCGACTCCCTGTCGGCGCTCACCGGCGGCCGCCGGGTACGGGTCGCCGCGGACTGAGCCGGGTCGCCGAGCTCGCGTCATCGGCGCAGCGCGGCGCACGGTTCGTTGCTTCATCTCCTCATGAGGTGCCGAGCTTCTCCACCGCGAAGTCGAGGAGGGCCGAGGCCCGCGGGGTGAGCGACATGTCCGCGGGCCAGATGCCCACCACATGCGAGACGGTGACCGGCGGGTCCAGCGGGCGGATCACGACGGGACGCCCCTCAGTGCTCATGGGCAGGGTGTTCGGTCGCGACATGAGCAGGCCGTAACCGACCCCGCGTCCCACGAGCGCCTCGACGAGCGAGATCTGGGGAACCCGAGCCTCGATCCGGGGTTCGAGCCCCCGGGCGGAGAAGGCGTCGGTCACGTTGCGCGTGCCGGGGGTCGCGTCGTAGAGGATGAACGGCTCGTCGGCGAGCTGCGCCAGATCCACCGCCGGCGCGGATGCCAAGGGGTGATCGGGATGCAGATGGACCTCGAGCCGCGTGGCGTAGATCCTGCGGCGGCGATACCCCACGGGGAGGGACACGTCGAAGACGAGAGCCACATCCAGGCGCCCGGCCTCCAGACCGGAGAGCAGCTCCTCGTTGGTGCCCACCATGATCTCGAGCTGCACACCGGGATGCCGTTTGGGAAACCCCTCCAGAAGCTCAGGGACGACGTTCGTGGCGAAGCTCGAGTAGCAGCCGAGCTTCACCGGCCCCCGGAGCTCCCCGTCCCGCCCCGCGCCAAGCACGAGCTCCCGGGTGTCCGTGACGATCCTCCGGGCGTTCTCGGCGAAACGCTGGCCGGTCGGTGTCAGGGTGAGACCGCGCGCCTTGCGCCGGACGCACAGCTGCTCCCCGACCGCCTTCTCCAGGGCCGTGATCGCCTGCGACAACGCGGACTCGGAGATGTGGAGATGCGCTGCGGCAGCACTCAAGGTGGAGAAGTCCGGCAACGCGGCGAACAGCTCCAGCTGCCGCAGGCTCACATCCATGTCGTGCCTCTTCCGATCAGCTTCTTCAGCCTGACCGAATTATATCCGCGGATTAGTGCGATTTACATGCAGTGACGAGGGCTCCACGATAGGAGGACCCGCTTCCCGATCCCTCCCCCCGGAGGGAGAACAATGACGTTAGGGACAACAATGACCTCCTCCCCCGCCACCGGCGATCCGGCGTCCCAGCGCCGGATCGCGTTCGCGACGATCATCGGCACCACGATCGAGTGGTACGACTTCTTCATCTACGCCACGAGCGCCGGGCTCGTCTTCGCCCAGTTGTTCTTCCAGCCGGCCGGGAAGGAGATCGCGCTCCTGCTCTCCTTCGCCACGGTCGGCATCTCCTTCCTCTTCCGTCCGCTCGGCGCCTTCCTTGCCGGGCACTTCGGCGACATCATCGGCCGCCGCGCCATGCTGGTCGCCACCCTGGTCCTCATGGGCGCGGCCACGACGCTCATCGGCGTGCTCCCGACGTACGCGCAGATCGGCATCGCGGCACCGGTGCTGCTGCTCCTGCTGCGGATCCTGCAGGGCCTCTCGGCCGGCGGCGAGTGGGGCGGTGCCGTCCTGATGGCGGTCGAGCACGCCCCCGCCGACCGTCGCGGTCGCGCGGGATCCTGGCCCCAGCTCGGCGTGCCGCTCGGGTTCCTGCTGGCCTCCGGCATGACCGCGCTCATGACCGGGCTCATCTCTCCTGGTGAGGCCTACCTGCAGTGGGGCTGGCGCGTGCCGTTCCTGGTGAGCGTCGTGCTCATCGTCGTCGGCTTCGTGATCCGGCGCTCGGTGGCCGAGAGCCCGGTCTTCGCCGAGATCGCCCGACGCGGGAAGCAGGAGTCCCTCCCGATCGTGACCCTCTTCCGGCGCCACGGGCATCTCGTCTTCCTCGCTGCCCTGGTGTTCGTGGGCAACGGCACCCTCGGGTACATGACGACCGGCGGCTTCCTCAACAACTATGCGATCAGCGTCCAGAGCCTCGACACCACGGCGGTTCTCCTCGCCGCCGTGTTCGCGGCCGTCGTCTGGTTCTTCTCGACGCTCCTCGCGGGTCGTCTCGCGGACCGGATGGGACGGAGGGCGACCTTCCTCATCGGCTTCGGCATCCAGGCCGTCGTCGTGTTCCCCGTCTTCTGGCTCGTCGACGCCGGAGGTCTTCCCGGCCTCTACGTCGCGGTCCTGCTCATCTCGAGCGGACTCGGCCTCACCTATGGCCCGCTCGCCGCGTGGTACGCGGAGATCTTCCCCGCGTCCGTCCGCTTCTCCGGCGTCTCCATCACCTATGCGATCGGCGCGGTGCTCGGCGGGGCGTTCGCGCCGATGATCGCGCAGATGCTGCTGGGCGCCACGGGCACCACGGCCTCCGTCTCGGCGTACCTGCTCTTCGCCACGCTCCTCGGCGCCGGCGCGACGCTGTGCCTCCGGGACCGCAGCGGGATCCCCCTGGGGCCGGACCACGAGGCCGAGCAGGCGCAGGGGGCCACCGTCTTCACGCCGAGGAACGCGACGGAAAGCCTCGCGCCCACCCGATAACCACCGCGCAGTCCGCTGCGACGCCGTCAAGGAGAACCCATGCGACATCAGGACACCAGGATTGCGATCATCGGCGGAGGGATGGGCGGGCTCACGGCCGCCATCGCTCTCCGCCGGATCGCGGGACTCCGCGCGACCGTGTTCGAACAGGCCGCGCAGCTCGGTGAGGTCGGCGCCGGGGTCACCGTCGCGCCCAATGCCGCGCGGGTCCTCGACCGACTCGGCGTGCTCGACGGCATCCGGCGGGCCGGAGCCGTCCCCGACGGACACGGCGTCTACCTGAACGCCCTCGGCGAGGTCGTCACCGATGCGGCCTGGGAGGACACCTCCCGGCAGTACCGGAACATCGGGATGTACCGCCCGGATCTCATCGCCGCCCTCGCCGCGGAGGTGGACCCCGATACCGTCCGCCTCGGTCACCGCCTCGTGTCCGTCGAGGCCGAGGACACGGGCGTACGGACGCGGTTCGACAACGGCGCCGAGGAGGTCTTCGACGCCGTGATCGGCGCGGACGGAATCCACTCCGTGGTGCGGCAGGCCGTCGGTCAGCACCCCGAGCCCGTCTACTCGGGGTACATCGTCTATCGCGGCGTCGTCGACGCCGCGCGCCTGCCGGACGACTGGCCCATGATCAGCCAGGTCTGGATGGGCGACAGCAGGCACTTCATGTGCTATCCGCTGCAGCAGCGCAGGCTGTTCAACTTCGTCGCCGGAGTTCCGAGCGACCGCCCCTTGCATGGGCCCTGGTCCGGTCCGGCCGACGTCGCGGAGCTCGCCGCCGAGTTCGCAGGGGACGGCTGGGATCCCCGGCTCCATCACTTCATCGGGCTCATCGAGAAGACGTTCTGGTGGGGACTCTTCGACCACGAGCCGCTGACCGACTGGTCGCGGGGCCCGATCACGCTGCTCGGCGACGCGGCGCACACGATGCTGCCCCACCAGGGCCAGGGGGTGAACCAGGCGATCGAGGACAGCATGGCCCTGGCCACGTTCCTCGCGGCTGCGGACGACGTCTCCGACATCCCCGAGGCCTTCCGTCGCTACACCGCCGTCCGCATGCAGCGCACCGCGATCCTGCAGAACGGGTCCCGGCGAGCGGGTGCGATGTTCGACGCGCAGAACGAGTTCGCGGATCTGTCCAAGCGCGACGCGGACATCCGCGTCGGCCGGGACTTCCGCCGCGGCGTGGTGTTCGACTACGACGCGCAGAAGGTCGCCGAGCGCGCGCTCGCCCGATTCAGGAAGGTCCAGTACGCATGACATCGATCAGCATCATCGGAAGCGGCAAGATGAGCGGCGCCATCGCGGAGGTCGCTGCGCGGGCCGGCGCCCGCATCCAGATCATCAAGCGCCGCGCGACGAGCATGTCCGCCGCTCGCCCCGGCCTTGAGTACGGAGTCCTCGGCGACGACCTGACCGGCGACCTCGTCGTCCTGGCCGTGCCCTACGGCGCATATGCGAGCGTCCTCGACCACTATCGGGACCGTCTCGCCGGCAAGATCGTGATCGACATCAGCAATCCGATCGACTTCACCACGTACGACCAGCTGACCTCCCCCGCCGATTCCTCCACGGCCGCGGAGCTCGCCGCTCTGCTGCCCGAAGGCACCGCCGTGGTGAAGGCCTTCAACGTGAACCTCGGAGACACGCTCACCAGCGGCACGAACGGCACGACGCCGACGACGGTGCTGTACGCCGGGGACTATGCGGACGCCAAGATGTCGGTCGCCGCGCTCGTCGAGGCGGCGGGGATGCGGGCCGTCGACGTCGGCCCGCTCACCCGCGCACGGGAGCTGGAGGCCATGGGCTTCCTCCAGATCATCCTGGCCGCCCTGGGGAAGACGCGCTACGAGTCCGGGTTCGCGCTCCTGCCGTGACGCGTGTCGGATCGGGCCGCGCGCCCCGTGTCCGCGGCACAGCGGATCGTCAACCCCGTTTCCCTCCCCCGACCACGGTCGTAACGTGAACGGCTCATCCGATAGGAGGAGCCCACGATGAGCCACGACAGCAGGACGGGCACGAACCACGACACTCCGGGCCGCGACGACCAGGAAGAGGAGTACACGGACGCGGAGACCGAGACCCAGGACGAGCGGGAGCACGTCCGCTCCGTGGAGGGCGCGTACACACGCACCGAGCAGACCGAACCGGACCCCGATCACGAGGGTGCCTACACGGACGCCCAGCACCGTGCCGGCGATGACGTCGAACCCCACTCCGCGCACGGATCGCACGGCACCTACACGCGTCGCGATCAGTAGCCCGCAGCGTCAGCGGGCGGTGAGAGCGGCGGCGGCGATGAGCGGAGCGAACGTCACGACGAGGATGAACACCCGTTCGCTCGCGCCGAACGTCCGGGCTCGAAGGGCCGGGAACACCATCGATATCACGAGAGCGGCGAGGGACACCGCCGCAACCGGGTCCAGCACACCGACGACGAACGCGGGCGTCCCCGAGAGCAGACGCCCGAGCGGTCCGATGGTCGAGTAGGCGAGGGTGAACCAGCCGATCGCCAACAGCAGGTGGATCCGGCCCCGGATCGTCGCGGGCTGCCCGGACCGGTCGGTGGGGACGAACGGCATCGCCGCGACGACGAGGCCGAGGACGATCAGCCAGGCGCCCACGCCGAGGCGATTCGCCCCCAGCGCGGCGTCGCTGAGCACCCCGGCGCCCAGGGCCGCCCAGGCGGTCGCCGCTGTCCAGGACGCGGCCGCCGCGATCGTCCGTGTGCGGGCGGAGGGGGACGCGGCATAATCGCTCACCGTCTCGCGCAGGGGATGGACCCCGCCCGGCAGGAGATGCAGCATCGCGAAAAGGACGAGCCGGATCACGAAGAGTCCGGTCGCGAGGAGCAGGAGCGGATGTGCCATGGAGATCCTTCTTCGACGTTCGGTGGCGAGGACTCCTGGAACGCTAGAGACTGAAGCAGGTTGAAGGTCAAGGAGCCCATGAGAATCAGCGAACTCGCTCAGCGGACCGGTCTCGCGCCCTCAGCGATCCGCTACTACGAGCAGCAGGACATGTTCAGCTCGGGTCAGATCGCTCGGCATCCGAACGGATACCGGGACTACGGCCCGGCGGCGGTGCGTCGCATCGAACTCATCGCGGCGGGGCGTGCCGCAGGGTTCTCACTCGCTCAGATGCGCACCAGGATGCGGGACTGGGACACCATGGGCAGCGCGCAGCGGGCCGCCCTGCTCGACGAGCAGCTGCGCGTCCTCGACGAGCGGATCGCGGAGCTGACGCGCGGACGCGACGCGGTGCGCGACGCGCTCCGCGAGCTCGCGGTCGCGCCCGACGAGCCCGAGAATTCCGCGGCGCAGCGAGGCTGACGGGTTCCGAGCCGCGAAACCCGACGGCACGCATGAGGGCTGCGGTCGCTCCTCACGCCGGAGGGGCCTCGTGCTCCTCCGTGCGGAATCCGGCGGCCCGGTGCGTGCCGTCGCAGAAGGGCTTGATCGAGGACAGTCCGCAGCGGCAGAGCGCCACGGTCCGCCGCCGACGCTCGATCCTCTCGCCCTCGGGCGAGAGGATCACGGCGTCGCCGCGAACGAGGAGGGGCCCGTCCGGGTAGGGGGTGATGGTGACCGGGTCGCGGTGTCGGCTCATGCCGGCACGGCCTTCCGCAGCGACGACTCCCCACGCTCCCACTTCTCCAGGAGCTCGGCACCCACCAGACCGTCGATCGTGAGACATGCGGCGGCGCCGAACATGATGTCCGGAAGCAGATCGGGGCGGTCCTCGGCGAGCGCGCCGGCGAGGTCGCGGGCGGCGATCTGCTCGTGGACCGCGTCCGCTTCGACGTGCTCGTCGAAGTAGTCCGTGACGTCGTCGGAGAAGCCGAGCCGTCGGAAACCGTCGCCATAGAGCCGGTTCGGGATCGACGAGGTCATCTCGAACGCGGCGAGGTGCCCGACGATCGCGCCGATCAGACGACGGTTGAGGCCGAACAGCGACATCAGGTTGTGCGAGGCGAGCGTGATCGCCGGAACGTGCTCCACGTACGCGGCATACGCGTCGTCGAGACCGACTCCGCAGAGCGTCTTGGCGAAGATCTCGGCGTGGACCCGCTCCGGACGCCCTCCGCCGTACTCGTCCGCCTGGATCTCGACGAGCGCCGCCTTCGCGCGCCCGCTCAGTCGCGGGATGGCCCAGGAATGCGGATCGGCCTCCCGACGCGTGTAGATCGATCGCTGGATCAGGAACTCCCTCGCCTGCTCGGCCGTGGCCTTTCTCGCGAGGAACCGCGACAGGCTCGGGCCGTCGTCCTCGTCGACGAGCGTGAACAGCGCCCGCGCCACAGCGTCCTGCGTGGCCGGCGGCAGCGTCGGAACGGGAACGGCGGTCCGCACCGCCGCCTCGAAGATCTGTTCCAACCGGAGGCGGGTCTCGACGAGCTCCGGATCCCATTCCTGTGCAGGGTCGATCCCGTCGACCGAGCCGTAGGCCGAGGCGTAGAGCATCCACAGCGACAGCTGCAGGTCGTCATCGCGGAGCGGGTCCGTGCTCTCGTGCGCCGCCGCGCCGCTGAGCTCGCCCAGCGGGGCCGCCGACCGCCCCGTCAGTCGCTCGAGCACGGCCTGGCTCAGCGCTCCGCGAGCGTGGAAAGGGATCGACGGTGTCGGGGTGGTGGCCGTGGTCACGGGGCTCCTCTCGTCCGGACCCCGAGCTTGACCGTCGTCCGTGCTCGCGAGAAGGGCCTTGACGAGCCGGCCTCTCGTCGCCATGCGGACCCGCTGTGAGCACGGAACTCACCGATCGGTCCCCTTCTCGCGTCATAGACCCCAAGAGAGGATAGGGACATGACCCGGATGGACGACGAAACGGCCGAGAACGCGACAGAGTTCCCTCCCTCCGTGGGCCGGGTGGCGCCGCGCTCGTTGGCGCACGCGGGGATCACCACGTACGCGCAGCTCGCGACGCACACCGAAAAGGAGCTCCTCGCCATCCACGGCGTCGGCCCGAAGGCGATCCGCCTCCTCGGCGAGGAGCTTCGTGCGCGCGGCCTGGGCTACAGAGACGCCTGATCGAGTGCCCGCTCCTCCCCGTCAGAGGCCCGAGCTCGCGAGCTGAAGGACGCCGATCAGGTTCTCGCTCGGATCGCGGAGCTTCAGGAAGGTGGCGAAGCCCCCGTCGTCGAGGCTCACGATCCCGACCCCCTCGCGAGCGCACCGATCGGCGAACTCGTCGATCCGCTCCGATCGGAGGAAGAAGACGGGCCTCGGCTCCCCGTTCACCAGGATCTGCGCGGGCCGGTGGTCCATCGCCTCCCACAGCATGAGGTCGGGGCCGCCGTCGAGGCGCAGCAGGGCGCTGTCGCCGTAACCGTCCAGGAGCCGGAAACCGAGGACGCGCGCGTACCACTCGATCGACTCCTGAAGGTCCGTCACCGACAGCTGGACGTGGTCGAGCCCTTGCACGGCGGCGGTCATGAGATCTGGCTCCTCTGTCGGGGGTCTCCCGACAACCTACCGAGGCCGCGGCCGAGGACTCACCGCCCACGCCGCGGCAGCGTCCCGCTTCGCGGGGCAAGCCGGGCCGACGGAGAGGCGGTCACGGCCGGTGCAGGGGACCATGAACCGGCCGTGACCATGATGCGGCACGCATCCTGGCGCGGGGCTGGTCGTGTATCCCCCTCACGAGCACTCCCGACGAGTGCGCCACCAGCCCCGCACGGCCCAACATATCCGGGCGCTTCGGACCGGGCTCTCTCGGGTAGGGGTTTCGCCGTATCCTGCCGCTGCCGTCACGCGGCTCCCGCGCTACCGGGGCACGCAAGGCCGTTGCATCGACATCGGTCACGGAACGACTCGCGCTGTCCCGGGTTCTGCCACGCTCTTTCCCGAGACCCCCTGACGACCAGCTTCCTTGTCGGCTCGGCATCGTCTCCGTCCCCGGGCGGGAAGCCGCCCTCCGCACCGCTAGGGGCAGGTCGGCTTCTCGTAGTCGACCGTCACGGTGGAGTCCGCCGACACCACCGCCCCCGACGCAGGCACCGTTGCCGTGACGGTCCCGCCGCGCTCCCCTGCACCCGACACGCAGGCTCCGAGGATCGCGCCCCGAATCCCCATCGCTTGAAGCGCGGCCAGCGCCGCGCGGGGCGTCTGGCCGGCGAGGTCTGGGATGCGGACGCCCGTTCCGGTGCTCGCACGGATCCGAACGACTGATCCGACCTCGACCTTCATCGGCGCAGGGTCCTGTTCCACGACGACCCCGCCGGGAAGGTCGCTCAGCACCGTTTCCCCCACCAGGACGTCGAACCCGGCGCTGCTCAACGTCGATTCCGCCTGATCGAGGGTCATCCCGACGACGCTGGGCACGGAGGCCAACGCCCTTCTCGTGAGCGCGCTCGACGGTTCCGGGAACGCGTCTCCCCCATGGATCTCGTTGGCGGCGGCTTGAAGCCCCCTCGCCAGCTCATGCCTGGCATCGGGGAGCGCAGTCCCATTCCACCCGAAGTCGGCGAGATCCTGCTGCCCGACGCTCTGCCCGACCCACACGGCGGTCGCCGTCCTGGTCGAGGCCGTGAGCATCGTCGTCTGATCGTCGTTGTGACTTCCGGTCTTCCCGATGACGGGAACACCGTCGCCGGGATTCGATGCGGTGCCGGTGCCGTCGGTCATCACCCGTTCCAGTGCGTATGCGGCCGTGGCCGCGACCTCCTCGGACACGACGCGATCGCACCGTGCCGGCGGCAAGGTCAGCTCCGAGCCGTCCGGCTCCACGATCGTGTCGATCGCTCTGGGCGTGCAGCGAATTCCCCCATTGCCGATCACTCCGATCGCGCTCGCCATGTCGAGCGGTGCGATGTTCTTCGATCCCAGGATGTCGAACGGTGCGTTCTCCTCCGTCACCGACCCGCCCGTTCCCAATCGAACTCCGAAACGCTCCGCGACGCGGTTGATATCGCACAGATCCAGTTTCTCTGCCATCGCGAAGTACCCGCTGTTCAACGACCCTGCGGTGAACTCCAGCGGCGTTCCCGTGTACCCGCGAACGCCGCCGGCGTTGCCGACAAGCTCGGTCCCGAACGGAACGTGCGCGCCGTCGCAGGTGATCCCGTCGAAGAGCCGGTTCACCCCATCGAGCCTCTCATTGAGAGAGCGCCCCTTCTCGAGCCAATCGATGAGCGTGAAGATCTTGTAGGCCGATCCCACGGGGAAGCCCTGCGACGCGCCGTGCGCGCTGTCCGCGGCATACACGAGAGAGGAGTAGCCCGCTGCAGCGTCCGCACCAGAGTCCTCGGAAAACAACGTGTTCTGCACCATCGCCAGGATGCGCCCCGTTCCGGACTCGAGCGTCACTCCCGCCGCGCCGACGGAGATCCCGTCGAGGGCCGGTGGCACGACCTCTGCGATGGCCGCCGCCCCGGCCTCCTGGATAGGAAGACTCAGGGATGTGTAGACGTCCATGCCTCCCCTCAGCAGCCGCTCGTCCCGCTCCTGCTGCGTCGCTCCGAAGACGGGGTCGCTGGCGAGCGTCGCCTTCACGTACTGACAGAAGTACGCGGTGTCGCCGGCATCGACGCAGCCGGACGACGGCGTCACGATCGCGGGAACGATGGGTTCCGCGTGAGCGGCTTCATACTGCTCGGCCGTGATCCGCCCGTCGTCGAGCATCCGTTCCAGCACGTAGTTCCGCCTGGTGAGGGTTGCCGCGTACCCGTCCGCTGCCGAGTTCGACCAGCTGCCGGCCTCCTCGTTGTAGATCGAGCCCTCCGGGAGGTCGATGCGATAGGCGTTGGGGTTCTGCACCATGCCGGCGAGGGTGGCCGCCTGGGTCAGCGTCAGCGTCGCGGCGGTCGCACCGAAGTAGCGTTGGGCGGCCGCCTCGATGCCGTAAGTCGTCCCCCCGAAGTTCACGAAGTTGAGATATCCAGCGAGGATGTCGTTCTTCGAGGCGGTCTTCTCGATCTGCACCGCGTACTTGATCTCCTGGATCTTCCGCTCGATCCCCTTGCTCCCGTCGGCACCGGCCGCGTCGAGCCAGCACTGCTCCAGCTTCGCATCCCGGTCGTCATCCGCCAGCCCGACGTCGCGCTCGCATTTCTGCAGCAGCACGTTCTTCACGTACTGCTGCGTGATGGTCGAGCCGCCCCGCGTGGACTCCCCCCGAAGGTTCTCCAGCACCGCCTTCGCCGTTCCCACCAGGTCGACGCCCGAATGCTCGTAGAAGCCGCTGTCCTCGCTCGCCAGCACGGCGTCGCGCAGGACCGGAGAGATCTGGTCCAACGTGACGGGGATCCTGTTCTGATCGAAGAACCGCGCCAGCACCACAGGCGCGCCGTCCGGAGACGTCGCATAGATCGTCGTCGGCTCCATCGGGCGCTCCACATCCAGTTCCGACGGGAGGTGTTCGAACAGGTCCGCGGACTGGGCAGCGGCAGAGCTCACCACGACCAGCGTCGGTGCCATCGTCGCGGTGATGAGCACCCCCGCGACGACGCTCAACCCGACCAGCCCCGCCAGAGCACGGACAACAGCACCTCTCGTTCTCCTGTTGACAGCCATGGCAGCGATGCTGTCTCACCCAATTGATCCAAACAATTCCACCAGAGTGGCTATTTATCCGATCTGTACACTATGGTCATGGATCTCCTGGGGTCTCTCCGCGTCTTCACCGCCATCGCCCGCGAGGGCAGCTTCTCCCTCGGCGCCAGCATCAACGGAGTGCCGCAGTCCACAGCGAGCCGCCACATCGCCCGCCTCGAGGAGCACCTCGGGCGCCGGCTGTTCATCCGGACCACGAGGGTGGTGACCCTCACCGATTTCGGCAGGACGGCGCTGGCCGCTGCGCTGGAGTTGCTTGCGGCCGCAGACTCATTCGAGGAGCGTGTCGACGCGGCGCGCACGCACACCACTCGGCTGTTCCTGCCAGACGGCATCCCTGATCTGGAGATCGCAACGCTCACCGTGAAGTCCGGGGCGCGAGGAGTCCCCCTCAGCGTCACGATCGCCTCTTCGAGCGGGCGAAGAGATGCCGTTCGCACCCGCAACGGCGATGCTGCTGTACTGTCATGCGCTCCCGAAGAAGCGGACTGGAGCGCGCGCCTCGGCCTCGCAGCAGCCAACACGGACGCCGAGTCCTCCCTCTCGCTGGGTCGTCTTCGCCCGCACCGCGGCGACCCCGTCGAATCATGGCAGAGGATCACGGTTCTGCCGGAGGACATCGGTACGCCCGCGCACACGGCTCTCGTCGCCCATGCTGCCGAGTCAGGGCTCGCGGCGTCTCAGGTGCACGCCGCTTCGACGGTCTCCGCCGCGCTGTCCGTCGGCCTGTCCGGCGACGGGTTCGTCTGCTGCAGCCGGACCGAAGCGACCCGTTGGGGATTGGACTGGCAGTCACTGTCTGACCTCACCTTCGAACGACACGTCAGGCTGTACGCTCGCGACGAGGACGTGCGCTCGAGAGTTCTCGCCACCCTGCTGGACGACCTCCGCAGGCTCTTCGGCGAGCAGGAAGACGGCCCTCGGGAGCAGGGATGACAATGGAGACCACAAGAGCACGCACGCGCGCGACGCAGGTGCTCACCGAAGGCGGGCTGAGCGGTTCTCTCATCGCGAGAGACCTCGACACCGGATACGAGATCGGTATCAACGAGGACACGCCATACCCTCTCGCGTCCCTCGTCAAGCTTCCCCTTGTCGGAGCGGTACTCGACCGTTTTCAGAACCGCGACCTCGACCCTGCGCAGCCGCTGTTCCTCGACCCCGCGGACCGCACGCCCGGCCCCTCGGGGCTGTCCCTGTTCCGCTACCCCGCCACAGTCGCGCTCGGTGATCTGCCATACCTCACTATGGCGGTCAGCGACAACACAGCCGCGGACGCGTTGTTCGCGCTCGTCGCCCCGTCCGCGGTCGACCGATGGGTGGCTTCGCTGGGCGTGAGGGGCATTCGCGTGCGCCACTCGATCAGATCGCTGTATCAGAGCATCGCGGAAAGGGTGGAGGGCGCAGACCTCGCCGTGCTGCACCGTCTCGTCGTCGCCGCCGACAGCACGGGCCTCCCCTCCCCGATTCCCCAGCTGGACCCGGACGCCGCCAACGCCGGAACCGCTCGGGCCTTCGCGGATCTCCTCACTCGTATCTGGGACTCTGGTGAGTTTGATCGAGTCGGCGCGCTGCGGGACCTCATGGGAGCGAACATGGTCCGACACCGCCTCGCGCCCGACTTCTCCTCGGACCGCACGCGATGGTTCTCCCGAACCGGCTCGTTCCTCAACCTCCGCCACGAGGTCGGCGTCGTCGAACACACGAGCGGGCGCCGGATCGCGGTCTGTGCGCTCACGCGGTCGGCCGTCGCGGCGTCCGATCAGCCCGCAGCCGAGGCCGCAATCGGCCGCGCCGCCCGGATCCTCCACGATCACGTCCTGGACAGCACCCCGTGACCTGACGCAGGCTAGATGTTGCGGGACGGCGGGTTGCTGACATCCAGCCTGCATGGTTGCCACAAGGGTCTCCCACTTAACTGTTTCGTATGACTACGGTCGAATCGACGTCGACCGGGTTACCGTGAGCGTCGGTCGGGCGCAGGCGGGCGAGCGGGTTGCCGCCCTCGTCCACGAGGGCGGAGCGCGCTTCGTCATCGGCGAACGCGTGGCGCTCACCCCACTGACGCATGGCCACGATGACCGTGAAGAGGTCACAGCCTGCGTCAGTAAGGACGTAAACCTGGCGTCGTCCGGAGATGGCTGTCTCCCGTTTGAGGATGCCATGATCGACGAGGCGGTGAAGCCGGTCAGTGAGGATGTTGCGTGCGACGCCGGTGCGTTGCTGGAAGTCGGTGAACGACCGCGCGTTGTCCATCGCGTCGCGAATGATCAGCAGGCTCCACCGGTCTCCGACGAGGTCGAGCGTCCGCGCGACGGGGCACGTCGGGTCGGTCCAGGTCACGTCATCAATGTGCACGACTGAGTTCATCACGCCTCCCAATAAGTTGCAGATTGCAACCATTCTGGCATATTCGGATCAGTTGCAAATTGCTACTGATTGGGGATGGTGTGGGACTTACACATGGTCGAAGGGCGCTGCTCGCGACGGTCTGCTCGGTCGCGGTCGCGACGATCTACGTCGCCCAGCCCACACTCGCGCAGATTGGGCGAGAACTAGGAGTGCCCGAGTCTGACCTCGGGTGGATCGTGGCGGCTGGACAGATCGGCTACATGGTCGGCTTGGCTGTCCTGGTCCCGTTGGGAGACATGCTGGACCGGCGCAAGCTCATCGGGGACCAACTCCTCCTTGCTGCAGTCGGCATGCTGGTGGCCGCGGTCGCGCCTGGTCTGTGGCTGCTCCTCGTCGGTCTCGCCGCGACGGGTCTGTTCGCCGTCGTCGTGCAGACCACCGTCGCACTTGGTGCTGACCTGTCGACGCCTACGGAGCGGGGTCGCACGCTCGGAATCGTGACTTCCGGCGTCATCATCGGGATGCTCGGGGCGCGTGTCCTGGCAGGGGTTCTCGCTGACCTGTGGGGGTGGCGAAGCATCTACGTCACGCTCATGCTGCTCCTCGTTGCCCTCTCGATCGGGGTGATGAAGCAGTTGCCAGCAGACCCCCGGTCGAGTCGTCGGACCTACGGCGACGTGCTGACCTCGCTCGGGCATCTCTTCCGCGAGCCGCTGTTCATCTCCCGCGGTCTGATCGCGTTCTTCCTCTTCGCGTCCTTCGGCACGCTTTGGAGCGGACTCGCGCTACCACTGGCTGCCCAACCGTGGCAGCTGAGCACGGCCCAGATCGGCTTGTTCGGAATCGCCGGGCTCGCTGGCGCACTGGGAGCTGCACAGGCAGGCCGATGGGCCGACGCTGGCCGGGCCTACTCCGTGACCGGCACTGCGCTCGCTCTGTTGGCCCTGTCCTGGATCGCAGCCGGGCAGGCGACGTGGTCGCTCTTACTGGTGATCGTCGGTGTCGTCGTCCTGGACTTGGCGGTCCAGGCCGCACACGTCAGCAACCAGACTCTTCTCACCGCCGCGTACCCGGGACACACCAGCAGCGCCATCGGCGGCTACATGATCTTCTACTCGCTCGGCTCCGCCCTCGGCGCGGCCGCCACCACCACGATCTACTCCGCCTCAGGGTGGACAGGATGTGCCACTCTCGGCGCAAGCTTTGCCCTCTGCGGACTACTCACCTGGGCGCTCAGCCGGCGCAGCGTCACGAGGACAGGACCTGACGCCGCTGACCGTAAGGCAGGGCGTACGGACACGACGCCGAAGGCAGGCTGAGGATGAATCATCCGAACGCGCCGCTGTCGACCGACGGCCGCCGGCGGTTGATCGCTGCAAGACCAGACCCATCGCCCACGTCGCGGCAGAGATGGGATCTCACGCGCTTGTGCGTCGAGATGGGGCAATCGCGACCGCCAGCTCCGCTCGGTTGCCCTCGCCGATTGATCCTCCGCACCACGCTGACAGCCAGCCGCAACCTCCCCGGAGATCGTGGCCAAGCTTGAGAGTCTCCGCCGCGCCCACAAAGGTCGTCGGCTCACGTCGCCTTCGAACTGCAGGTCGACCGCGTAACGATCAGCCGCCGCTCGTCATGGCCTCGTACAGCTGGACACGACATCCGCGGGGCCGAAGGCATCGACGACTGACGCGCGCCTTCGCCGGACGCCTCATCAGAACGCGCCGAGTCCCCGGCCGATGACCAGGAGAACGAACGGCACAAGGAGAAGGCCGGTGGCGGCACATACCCACGGCCAAGTCATCCGGCGATGACCCGCGACCCCCCACAACACCGTGTCGGCCAGCAGGATCACCGCCAGCCCCGCGCACACGCCCGCGAACAGCACGTCGGACTGAGGGTTCTGGCACGGTCCTATGACGCAGCCGGCCAACGCCATCGCGGCCAGGTAGATCAGCAACACGAACGGGCCGCCGAGGACGAGCCCTGCCGCGGTGGCGGCGAGCGCCGCGCCGCGAGCCGATCGATCCGGGTGTGTCATGACCGTGCACGCCACACGATCTCTGCGGCTCGCCGGACGATCCCGTCGTCGTTGGCAGCCTCAGGATCCTCGGAGCGCGTCATGATCACCATAGTCAGGACATCCTCGCCTTCCCACACCGTCCCCGCGTCGTTCACCACGCCGTACGCTCCCGCACCGGTCTTGTCCGCCACTTCCGCCGACGACGGGACGCCGCGTCGGAGGCGCGCGCCCGACGTGGTGTTCCGCAACATCCATTCGCGAAGACGCGCCGTCGCCCATTGGTTGAGGCTCCGCCCCTCCAGCGCGTCGCCGAAGAGCTTGAACAGATCCAAGGGCGTCGAAGAATCGCGATGATCTCCGGGGATCGCCTCGTTGAGCTCAGGCTCCCAGCGATCCAGACGGGTCTGCTCGGCCCCGCGGCGCTTCATCGCTGTGGTCAGACCCGCAGGCCCCCCGATGAGCCTCAGGAGCAGATTCCCGGCCGTGTTGTCGCTGTACCGAAGCGCCGCGTCCGCGAGATCTGTCACCGACAACGCCATCGACACATGCTCCCGCGTGATGGGCGAGTTCTCCACCAGATCCGCGGCGCCGACGGGGATCTGCTGCGCCCAGAACGTCTCGTCGTACGAGTGCGCACTGAGGAGCTCGGTCACCACGAGAGTCTTGAACAGCGAACACAAGGGAAACAGATCCTCGCCGCGATGGACGATCCGCGGCGCCCCACCGGCGCCGGCGGCGACTCCGATACGACGCCCCGTCGCCCGCTCCAATCGGCTCAGCGCCGCAGTGGCCGAACGCGTGGCGTTCGCGCCCGGTCCGTCGTCCGCCTTCCTCGCCTCGCAACCCCCCAGGACCAGGATGCCGGCGGTGAGCACACCGCCGGTGAGGAATCCGCGCCGACTGAGTGTCCCGTGCCTCTTCTCCACGCCCCGATCGTGCGACGGAACGCCGACAGCGACAATTCCATCGTTGAACGGATTGTGCCGAGCTGGATACGCGGGGCAGATCGCGTCCGCCATCTGGTGTGCCTGCGCGGCCAGTTCCTCAGGCGAGGCTCCAGAGATTCGAGGACGACGACGTCGATGGCTGGGGGCTCGACAATGCGGGCGACCTGGGCGCAGTGTTCGAGCGAGCGCTCTCTCTGCCACCAGCATCAGGCTCTCGTCAGTTGTCGGCGAGACGGTCGTGCTCACCGTTGGGGGCCCGGCCCGGGCCGGCGGGCGACTGCCTCACCCCAGGCCATCCAAACCATCCCGTCAGCCGATCTCAGCCCACACCACGAAAAAACCTCGCCCTGAGTCACACAGGGCGAGGTTCGAACGTTCTGATTTGGTGGACCTGAGGGGACTCGAACCCCTGACCCCCTGCATGCCATGCAGGTGCGCTACCAGCTGCGCCACAGGCCCAGATGCTGTTCGCGGCCTCCCGCGACAACTCCTTGAGCTTACTACACGCGCCGGACCTCGCGCGAATCCGGAAGCCGTTCCGCTCCTCCGGGAGTGTCGCCTCTTACGCACCGGGCCGGATCGTCAGGTCGGTCAGCTGTGCGTCCCGGGGAAGATCGAGAGCCGTGAGGATGCTCGTCGCGACGGACTCCGGGTCGATGAACCGCGTCGGGTCGTACGGCTGCCCCTCCTGCTGATGCACCCGTTCCTGCATCGGGGTCGCCGTCCGACCGGGATACACCGAGGTCACGCGCACGCCGTGCGCCTCCTCTTCCGAGCGGAGCGCATCGGCGAGGGCACGCAGGCCGTGCTTGGACGCCGCGTACGCACCCCATCCCGCGTGTGCGCGCAGGCCCGCGCCCGAGTTCACGAAGAGCACCTGACCCTTCGCCACGCGGATGAGCGGAAGCAGCAGACGGGTCAGCTCGGCCGGTCCGACCAGGTTCACAGCGAGCTGCTGCTCCCAGGACGACGCGGGCGTCTCCCCCACGGGCCCGAGATCGACGACGCCCGCGACGTGAACGAGCGCATCGATCCGCTCGGGCAGGCTCTGCTGGGACAGCGCCCAGGAGATCCGCCCCGGGTTCGCCAGGTCCGCCACCAGCGTGCGCACCCCGGGGAAGCGCTCCGTCAGGGTGCGCGAACGGCCGGCGTCCCGCGCCAGGAGGACGAGGTCGTCGCCGCGCTCATGGAGTCGTCGGGTGAGGGCTTCGCCGATGCCGGAACCGGCACCGGTGAGGAGGGTCAACGGCATACGTCCATCGTCGCACGCCGCGTCAGATCGACCGACTACTCCCCGACGGCCCGGCCGGGCTGGGCGGCTTCGATCGGGACGACCGGGCAGTCCTTCCACAGCCGCTCCAGACCGTAGTAGGTGCGCTCCTGCTCGTGGAACACGTGCACGATGAGGTCACCGAAGTCCAGCAGGACCCACCGCGCTTCGTCGCGACCCTCGCGCCGCACACGCTTGTGTCCCGCCTCGATGAGCCGGTCCTCGACCTCGTCCGCGATCGCGGCGACGTTGCGCTCGCTGTTCCCGGTCACGAGCAGGAAGATGTCGACGAGCGGCAGCGGCTCCGACACGTTGAGGGCGAGCAGGTCCTCCCCGCCCTTGGAGAGCGCGGCCTCGGCGGCGATCTGCAGCATCTCGGTCGCGGACGCCGCCGACTGCATCACGAGAAGACCCCCGTGGTGATCGCGACGATGAGCGCTCCCACGAGCGCCACGGCGAGAGCGCCCGCGGTGATGGTCAACGCGATCATCAGCTTGTTGCTCTTCTCCGGCTCCGGCGGGCGGATCACCTCGCCGGCGGGCTTGATCGTGCTGATCGCGGAGCTCGCCGCGATGGGCGTCGGCGACGACGCGGGCGGCAGCTCCCCGTCCACGAGGACGGCGTCCACCTCCTTCCCGTCGGCGGTGCCGCGCGCGTGCCCCTGCGAGCCCAGGCCCTCGGGCAGCTCATAGCTGCCCGTGACGAGGATCTCCCCCGTCGCCGCGACGGGACCGGAGAGGGAGCCGACGCCGGGCGCCTGCTGGAAGATCAGCGCGTTCGGCGCCGAGTGCTGGGAGCCGCCGTCCGAGGAGAGGAGCTCGTCGAAGGAGCGCTGGGGACCGGACCCGGCATCGTCGGTGGACAGCACGGCCTCGCCGAACCCCCGTCGGACGATCGGACGGTGCGGGCCCTCGTCGGTGTCGGCGCCCGTCTGCGGCGCATCCGAGGCGGGTGCGGACTCCTTCGACCCGGCAGGGGCGGAGTCACGCTCGGAAGTCGGGTTCTCGATCGGGGCAGGCGGCGTCGGGGTCGCTCGGGGAACCTCCG
This sequence comes from Microbacterium resistens, assembly GCF_021172025.1. NCBI lineage: Bacteria > Bacillati > Actinomycetota > Actinomycetes > Micrococcales > Microbacteriaceae > Microbacterium > Microbacterium resistens. The sequence goes on along the minus strand of NZ_CP082781.1, from coordinate 642,735 downwards.
ACACGATCGGCTCGTCCGTCGCGCGCGCCTTCTCCGCCCCGCCGCGCGCCTCCGCCCGAGTGCTGCGGTGCGGCTCCGGTGCGGTCGGCTCGGGCTTCTGGTCGCTCTTCTGCTCCGGCGCGGGCGGAGCCGGCTCCTCCTCGACCAGGGGGACCGAGGCGGTGCGGACGCGCTCCTGCTCCCGGATCTGACGCCGCGTCAACGGCGCCGCGCCCGAGCCCTCGGCCTGGTCGTGCTCCACCGCGGGCTCCGGCTTCGGCTCCTCCTGGACGGGAGCGGCCTCTTCGACGCCGGCGGCGTCCGTCGCGTCCGGCTGCGGCGTCGCCGGGGCCGACGTGGCCGCCTGTGCGTTCTTCGCGGCGTCCGCTTCCTCCGGGGTGATGACCGTCGTCGCGCCGGTGAGCCGTGCTTCCCGCATCTGCTTGCGGGTGAGGGGGGCACCCCCGCGCTGATCCGATGTGCTCATGCCTTGCTCCGATACAGATGATGCTTCGCGATGTACTGGACGACTCCGTCGGGAACGAGATACCAGACCGGATCGCCATCGCGCACCCGCGCCCGGCAGTCCGTGGACGAGATGGCCAGGGCGGGGACCTCGAGCTGACTGATGTCCTCGGTGGGAAGTCCGTCGGTGCTCAGGACGTGCCCTGGTCGGGAGACGGCGACGAAGTGGGCCAGATCCCACAACTCATCATGGTCCCTCCAGCTGAGAATCTGCGCCACGGCGTCTGCACCCGAGATGAAGAAGAACTCCGCATCCGGCCGCTCGCGTTTCAGGTCCCGGAGGGTGTCGATCGTGTACGTGGGCCCCTCGCGGTCGATGTCGACGCGGCTCACGGTGAAGCTCGGGTTCGATGCGGTCGCGATGACCGTCATCAGATACCGGTGCTCGCTGGCGGTGACGTTGCTCTTCTGCCAGGGCTGACCGGTGGGCACGAAGACCACCTCGTCCAGGCCGAACGAGTGCGCGACCTCGCTGGCTGCGACCAGGTGCCCGTGATGGATCGGGTCGAAGGTCCCGCCCATCACGCCGATGCGCGGCGCTCGCGAGGTCGTCGTCATCCCCGAGGCCTAGTGGCCGTGCCCCGTTCCGTGCCCGTCCTTGCCGTGCGCCGCGGCCCATGCCTCGGCCTTGGCGGAGTGCCGGTTGGCGACGTTGCGGTAGGACAGCGTGACCAGACCCAGCGCGGTGAACGTGACCGCCGCGATGATCCCGAAGATGACAGTGTCCAGCGCCACGTTGCCGTGGTGCTCCGCTTCAGCGGTGGCCATCGCGATCTGTGCGACGAGGTTCATCGATACTCCAAGGGGTGACCGGGCGGATTCCGCCCCTCAGTCTAGCCCTCAGCCGCGCGTCTGACCGGCTCCACGCGCCAACCACTTCGTGCTGGTCAGCTCGGAGAGCCCCATCGGGCCGCGGGTGTGCAGTTTCTGGGTCGAGATCCCCACCTCCGCACCGAAGCCGAACTCGCCCCCGTCCGTGAAGCGGGTGGACGCGTTGGCCATGACCACCGCCGAGTCGACCTCGGCCAGGAAGCGCTCGGCGTTTCGGGCGTCCGTCGTGATGATGGACTCCGTGTGACCGGTGCTGTAGGTGCGGATGTGGGCGAGCGCCTCGTCCAGGGAGTCCACGACGCGCATCGCCAGGTCCAGGCTCAGGTACTCCGTGGCCCAGTCCTCCTCCGTCGCCGGCACGATGTCCGCGCCCAACCGGACGACGTCGTCGTCGCCGTGCACCGTCACTCCGTGCTCGGCCAGGGCGCCGGTCACGAGCGGGACCAGGCGTTCCGCGGCCGGCCGCAGGACCAGCACCGTCTCTACGGCGTTGCACACGCTGGGGCGCTGCACCTTGGCGTTGACCACGATGTCCCGTGCCCAGTCCTCCGGGGCGGTCTCGTCGAGGACGATGTGCACGTTGCCCGCCCCCGTCTCGATCACCGGCACCGTCGACTCCGTCACGACCGTCTCGATCAGCGACGCGCTCCCCCGCGGGACGAGCACGTCGATGAGCCCTCGGCCGTGCATGAGCGCCCGCGCCCCGTCCCGCCCGAAGTCGTCGACGGTCTGGATCGCCTCGGGCGTGAGGCCGTTCCGGGAGACGGCCTCGCGCATGATCGACACCAGCGCGGTGTTCGACTCCCGCGCCGCACTGCCTCCGCGCAGCACCACGGCGTTGCCGGAGCGGAGGGCCAGGGCCGCGATATCGACGGTCACGTTGGGGCGAGCTTCATAGATAACCCCGACGACGCCGAACGGCACGCGGACCTGCTCCAGGGCGACGCCGTTCGGCATCCGGTGGCCTCCGACGACCTGACCGATCGGGTCCGGCAGCGCCGCCACCTCCCGCACGGCCGACGCCAGGGCGGCGATGCGCGTCTCGTCGAGGCGCAGGCGATCACGCAGCGCGTCGCTCAGCCCCTCGTCCCTGCCGCGCTCCAGATCCCGGTCGTTGGCGGCGATGATGCGCGCCGAGGCGCCCTCGATCCCATCGGCCACGGCGTGCAGGAGCCGTGCCTTCTCGTCACTCGTCAGCCGCGCGGTCGCGCGCGAGGCGTCCTTGGCCCGCCGCATCCGCTCCTGCGGGCCGTCGGCCGCCGAGACGGCGTCGTCAGGGACGGGGGCGATCACGGCTTCCACGCTCATGCGGTCAGTGTATCGACCCCGCAACGATGCGGATCCGCGCGTGACGCCCGCCGAGACGAGCGAGACGGCTCAGCGGGAGGCCGGAGCCGCGGGCTCGAACCAGGTGCCGATCTCGTCGCCGTCCAAGGCCCGCCCCACGAGGTCCGCGTTCGTGACGAGCACGCCGATCCCGGACGACGCGGCCAGGCGTGCAGCGGATGCCTTGGTCGCGGCGCCTCCGGTTCCCACGCCGTTGACCACGCTGGCGCCGAACTCCAGCCCCGACAGGTCCGCGCCCGCGGGCACGAAGGCGATCGGCTCCGCGGAGGGGTCCGACGGCGGCTTGGTGTACAGCGAGTCGACGTCGCTGAGAAGCACGAGCGCGTCGGCGCCGACGAGCTGCGCCACGAGCGCGCCCAGCCGGTCATTGTCGCCGAAGCGGATCTCCTGGGTGGCGACGGTGTCGTTCTCGTTGACGATCGGCAGCACGCGCAGCCCGAGGAGCCGTTCCATGGCCCGTCGCGCGTTCGAGCGCGACGTCGGGTTCTCCAGGTCGCCGGTGGTCAGCAGCACCTGTCCCGCGACGATCCCGTGCGGCTGGAGCGCCTGCTGGTACCGATAGACGAGGACGTTCTGTCCCACCGCGGCGGCGGCCTGCTGCGTGGCCAGATCCGTGGGACGGGCGTCCAGGCGCAGCAGCGGGATGCCGCTCGCGATCGCCCCGGAGGAGACGAGCACGACCTCGGTCCCGCGCGCGTGGGCCGCCGCCAGGGCTTCGACGATCACCGGGATCCGCCACGCCGACTCGCCGCTGATCGAGGAGGAGCCGACCTTCACGACGATCCGCTCGGCCGTCGCCAGCTCGGCGCGGGAGCGAGCGGTCATTCCTCGTCCTCCGCCGGGACCCCCTTGGTCGCACGGCGCTCGGCCTCCAGCTCCGCGCGCGCGGCGGCCTTGGCGTCCATCCGCTCGTGGTACTGCTCGCGACGCTGGCTGGTGGTGCGCCGGGTGTTGGGATCGAAGCGCGGGTCGAGGCCGCGCGGCGTGCCGATCAGCTCGGCCGCCGACGAGATGGACGGCTCCCAATCGAAGACGATGCTGTCGCCCGGCCCGATGACGACGGTCGAGCCCGCCGTTGCTCCCAGTCGGAACAGCTCGTCCTCCACTCCCAGCTTCTCCAGGCGATCGGCGAGGTAGCCGACGGCCTCCTCGTTCTGGAAGTCCGTCTGCTGGACCCAGCGCACAGGCTTCTCCCCCAGGATCCGGTAGACGTTGCCGTAGCTGCCGCCCTCGACACGGATCTCGAAGTCCCGCTCCGCCCCGCGCGGACGGATCACGACGCGCTCGGGAACGACCTCGACGGCCTGCTCGGCCCGGTGCCGGTCCACGATCTCCCCCAGAGCGAAGGAGAGAGGACGCAGTCCCTCGCGCGACACGGTGGAGATGTCGAAGACGCGGAATCCGCGGGCCTCGATGTCCGGACGCACCATCTCGGCGAGCTCACGCGCCTCGGGGACGTCGATCTTGTTCAGAGCGACGAGCTGCGGACGCTCCAGCAGCGGCACCTGGCCTTCGGGGACCTGGTACGCCGCCAGCTCGGCGAGGATCACGTCGAGGTCCGACAGCGGGTCTCGTCCCGGCTCCAGCGTCGCGCAGTCGATGACGTGCAGCAGCGCCGAGCAGCGCTCGACGTGGCGGAGGAACTCCAGCCCGAGCCCGCGGCCCTCGCTGGCCCCTTCGATCAGCCCGGGCACGTCGGCGATCGTGTAGCGCGAGTCGCCGGCCTGCACGACGCCGAGATTCGGGTGCAGGGTCGTGAACGGGTAGTCGGCGATCTTCGGCCGTGCCGCGGAGAGCGCGGCGATCAGGCTGGACTTGCCCGCCGACGGATACCCGACCAGCGCCACGTCGGCGACCGTCTTGAGCTCGAGGACCACATCCCCCTCGAACCCGGGGGTGCCCAGCAGCGCGAATCCGGGCGCCTTGCGCTTCGGGGTCGCGAGCGCGGCGTTGCCCAGGCCGCCCTGCCCGCCCCGGGCCACGACATATCGCTGCCCCGGCTGGACCAGGTCGACGAGCACCTCGCCGGACGGGCTCTTCACGACGGTGCCCACCGGAACCGGGAGCTCGAGGGTCTCGCCGGCGTAGCCGGAACGGTGATCGCCCATCCCGAAGCCGCCGTTGCCCGAGGAGCGGTGGGGCGAGTGGTGGTAGGAGAGCAGGGTTCCGGTCTGCGGGTCGGCCACGAGCACGATGTCGCCCCCGTCCCCGCCGTTGCCGCCGTCCGGGCCGCCCAGCGGCTTGAACTTCTCGCGGTGCACGGAGACGCAGCCGTTGCCGCCCTTGCCCGCACGCAGATGCAGCGTGACGGTGTCGACGAACGTGACCATGGCGGGATTCTCCTCGTGCTGTGCGCCGCTTCAGCGGGCGCGTTTCTCGGGCCGGACGGCGGTCGGCTCACCGGCGGATACGCGGACGGGGCGAGCCGAAGCCCGCCCCGTCCGGTTTCTCGCTGTCTGCGAGCGACTTACTCGCCGGCGACGATGTTGACGACCTTGCGGCCGCCCTTCGTGCCGAACTCGACCGCGCCGGCGGCGAGGGCGAACAGCGTGTCGTCGCCACCACGGCCGACGTTCACGCCGGGGTGGAAGTGCGTGCCGCGCTGACGGACGAGGATCTCGCCGGCGTTGACGGCCTGGCCGCCGAAGCGCTTCACGCCGAGTCGCTGTGCATTGGAGTCACGACCGTTGCGGGTCGAGCTCGCACCCTTCTTGTGTGCCATTTCTCAGCTCCTCTTGGTGCTTACTTGATGCCGGTGACCTTGACGCGCGTGAGCTCCTGACGGTGGCCCTGGCGCTTCTTGTAGCCGGTCTTGTTCTTGAACTTCTGGATGACGATCTTCGGGCCGCGGAGGTGGCTGACGACCTCGGCGGTGACCTTGACCTTCGCGAGCTTGTCGGCGTCGGTGGTGACCGTGTCGCCGTCGACGAAGAGAACAGCCGGCAGCTCGATCTTGTCGCCCTGGGCTGCCTGGACGCGGTCGAGCTGGACGATCGTGCCGACCTCGACCTTCTCCTGCCGACCACCGGCGCGCACTACTGCGTAAACCACTTCACACCTGTTTTTCATTGGGGAGCTCTGGGCTCCGTTACTCTCACGGGAAGACTGTGCTGTGCTTCGCGCCACGAGCAGAGGGACCGCAGTGGCGGGCGCGATGGGCAACCTCCGCACGCCCGAGTGGGACAGACGCGCGGTGCACCAAGGAGCTACTTTACCGGATCCGGGCGGCATCGCGCAAAGCAGGCGCCCCGTGTCGCGAGCCGTCGCGCCCGGGGTCCGCCCGCACGCGATCCGCCTAGGATCGGCGCATGGCGATCCTCATCGACGATCCGGTCTGGCCCGCGCACGGGCGACTGTGGGCTCACCTCGTGAGCGACGAGAGCGTCGAGGAGCTGCACGCGTTCGCATCGGCGCACGACCTGCCCCGGCGTGCGTTCGACCTCGACCACTACGACGTCCCGGAGGACGCGCTCCCCCGGCTCATCGCCGGCGGAGCGCGTCACGTCACGGGCAAGCAGCTCGTTCGGGCGCTGATCGCCTCAGGACTCCGCGTCCGCGCCCGGGACCGACGGGGCTGAGCCCTCGTCCGTCCCCGTCGGTGCGCCCGGGGTGTGCACCACGGCCGTGCCGGCGGACAGCGCCGCCGTCGTCACGCGACGACGCGCACGCCCCTGGCCCGGGGCCTTGGGCTCCGGGAGCGCATCGAGCACGGAGTCCAGCAGCTGCTCGGTCTCGGTGCGCGGCGCCTTGCTGCGCTCGGGGCGCTTCTTGCGCGCCTTCTTCGGGCGCTCCGCCTCGACGGGCACGACCGGGGCCGTGTCGGCGACGACCGGCGCCGCCCCGCCTGCGCGCGTCGAGGCGGCGATCTGCGCGAGCGCCGATTTCGCCCCCTCGGGGATCGCGTGGGTCCCGCCCTGCGGCGACGGCGCGGCGGCCGGAGCCGCGGAGGCGGAGCCGCCCCGCTGGCGACGGCCGGAGCCGTTGGACGACGCCGCGCGGTGCTTGACCACCGGGTCGTGGTGGACGATGATCCCGCGCCCGGCGCACACCTCGCACGGCTCGCTGAAGGTCTCGAGAAGGCCCAGCCCCAGCTTCTTGCGGGTCATCTGGACGAGGCCCAGCGAGGTCACCTCGGCGACCTGGTGCTTCGTGCGATCCCGGCTCAGGCACTCGACCAGGCGGCGCAGGACGAGGTCGCGGTTGGACTCCAGCACCATGTCGATGAAGTCGACGACGATGATGCCGCCGATGTCGCGCAGACGCAGCTGTCGCACGATCTCCTCGGCCGCCTCGAGGTTGTTCTTGGTGACGGTCTCCTCGAGGTTTCCGCCGGATCCGACGAACTTCCCGGTGTTGACGTCGACGACGGTCATGGCCTCGGTGCGGTCGATCACCAGCGAGCCGCCCGACGGCAGCCACACCTTGCGGTCCAGCGCCTTCTCGATCTGCTCCGTGATCCGATAGGCGTCGAACGGGTCGACCTCGTCCTCGTAGGTCTCGACGCGCTCCAGCAGGTCCGGCGCCACGCTCTCCAGGTAGGAACGGATCGTGCGCCCGGCGTCGGCGCCCTGAATCAGCATCTTCGTGAAGTCCTCGTTGAAGACGTCACGCACGATCTTGACCAGCAGGTCCGGCTCGGCGTGCAGCAGCGCGGGGGCCTGCTGCGTCTCCACCTGGCCGCGGATGTGCTCCCACTGGGCGGTGAGCCGCTGCACGTCGCGCGTGAGCTGGTCCTCGGTCGCGCCCTCCGCGGCCGTGCGCACGATGACGCCCGAGGACTCCGGCAGGACCTCCTTGAGGATGCGCTTCAGACGCGCCCGCTCCGTGTCCGGCAGCTTGCGCGAGATCCCGTTCATCGAGCCGTTCGGCACGTAGACGAGGTAGCGGCCGGGCAGCGAGATCTGACTGGTCAGCCGCGCGCCCTTGTGCCCGACCGGGTCCTTCGTGACCTGGACGAGCACCTTGTCGCCAGGCTTGAGGGCCAGCTCGATGCGGCGGGGCTGGTTGCCCGTCTCGACGCCGTCCCAGTCCACCTCGCCGGAGTACAGCACCGCGTTGCGGCCGCGGCCGATGTCGACGAACGCGGCCTCCATGCTCGGCAGCACGTTCTGGACGCGACCGAGGTACACGTTGCCGATGAGCGACGCGTCCTGGTTGCGGGCCACGTAGTGCTCGACGAGGACGTTGTCCTCGAGCACGGCGATCTGCGTGCGGCCGTTCTTCGAACGGACCACCATCTCGCGGTCCACGGCCTCGCGGCGCGCGAGGAACTCGGCCTCGGTGACGACCGGCCGACGACGTCCTGCGTCGCGACCGTCGCGGCGGCGCTGCTTCTTGGCCTCCAGTCGCGTCGAGCCCTTGATCCGCTGTGGCTCGGTGATGTACTCGACGACCCGCTGACGCTGACGCGGCTGGTCGCCGCCCTGCTCGTCGGTGTCGGAGCCCCCGCCACGACGGCGGCGCCCGCGACGCGACGACGACCCGCCGCCCTGCTCCTCGTCGGCGTCCCGGTCGCGCTCACGCCCGGGACGCGCCGGGAGCGGCACGATCTCGGGCGCGTAGAAGTGCAGCTGCGTGGACACGCGGGAGACGAACACCTCGGGAAGGAGACCGAGGCTCACGGCCGTCACCGGCCGCTCGGGCTCAGGCTCAGGCTCAGGCTCGGGCTGCTGCTCTCCCGCAGCGTCCTGCGGCGTGCCCGTGGCCTCCGCCGGATCGTTCTGGCCCTCGGCCGTCAGTGCACCGCCCGTCTGCGCCTCGGGCTCAGCGGACGGGTCCGCCTCGGCCGGCTGGCTCTCGGGCTCAGCGGACGGGTCCGCCTCGGCCGGCGTCGCCTCGGTTTCGACGGAGGTGTCCGCCTCCGCCTGCGTCGTCTCGACGGCGTCCTCCGTCGAGGCCGGCGCGTCGTCCACCGGCGCCTCCGCGGACCGGTCCGTGCCCGCGGCCGCCGCGAGGGGCTCGTCTCTCACGGCCTCGGCGCCGTCCTCCTCCTGCTGGCCGGCCTCCTGCTGGCCGGCCTCCTGCTCGCCGGCCTCCTGCTCGCCGGCCTCCTGCTCGCCGGCCTCCGAGGCCGGCTCAGCCCCGGGCACGGCGGGATCGTCGCCGCCGGAGTCCCGCTGCGCCCCCTCGGGGGTCAGCGGAAGCAGCGCATCCAGGTCGAGGGTAGGGGTGTTGTCATCATTCACTTCGCCCATTGCCGGCGTACTCCCTGCGCGTCGGCTCTGCCGCCGCGGAATCTCATGCAGCGCTCGCGAGCCCTGCGTACTGAACGGTCTGCGATCGGCGAGGACGCTCTGATCGCGATGGAGGCGTTCGCCTCCGAAGTCTGCGTGCGATGCCTCCCCCGGCACCGGCCGGGTCGAGCATCCCCCTCATTATCGCACCTCGGCGTGTTCTTCGCGGCACCGACGGAGCCGCGCCCCGGTTTCTCCCGGACGATCCCACCCTGGTCATAGCGACGCGCTGGCATAATCCGAGGCATGACAGCGCAGCGCACCCGCCCGGTCGGATACGCCATCTGGCTCATCGTCGCGAGCGTGGTGGGATGGTGGGCGGCGTTCCAGTTGACCCTCGACAAGATCATCCAGCTGGAGAACCCCGACGCCGTGCTGGGCTGCAACATCAGCGTGATGATCCAGTGCGGGAAGAACCTGGACTCGTGGCAGGGAGAGGTGTTCGGCTTCCCGAACCCGATCATCGGCCTCACGGGCTGGATGGCGCCGATGGTCGTCGGCGTGGCACTGCTCGCGGGTGCACGGTTCCCCCGCTGGTTCTGGGGGGCCTTCGGCGCGGGCGTCACCTTCGCGTTCGGCTTCGTGTGCTGGCTGATCGGGCAGAGCCTCTACGCGCCGAACCTCGGCGTCCTGTGCCCGTGGTGCATGCTGACCTGGGCCGTGACGATCCCCACCTTCTTCGCGACGGTCCTCCATCTGTTCCGCAACGGGACGTTCTCGTCCTCGCCGACGGTGAAGGCCCGGGCCGCGCGGCTGATGGCCTGGGTCCCGCTGGCCACGATCCTCGCGTACGCGGTCGTGATCCTGCTGGCGCAGCTGCGCGGCCTCGACCTCCTCGGCGAGGTGGCCGGCCTGCTCTTCTGACGGAGGCCTCCGACGGAAAGACCCCGCTCCCTGCGAACAGGGGCGGGGTCTTCGCCTGTCGTCGGAGTGCTCAGCCGAACCAGATGCCGAGCTCGCGGGCCGCCGACTCGGGGCTGTCCGAGCCGTGCACGAGGTTCTGCTGCACCGCCAGGCCCCAGTCCCGACCGAAGTCGCCACGGATGGTCCCGGGGGCCGCGGTCGTCGGGTCGGTGGTGCCGGCGAGCGAGCGGAAGCCCTCGATCACGCGGTTGCCCGCGAGTCGGATCGCCACGGACGGACCGGACATCATGAACTCGAGCAGCGGCTCGTAGAAGGGCTTGCCCGCGTGCTCGGCGTAGTGCGCCTCCAGCACCTCGCGGTCCGGCTCGACGAGGCGGATGTCGACCAGGGCGTACCCCTTGGCCTCGATGCGCGCCAGGATCGCACCGGTCAGGCCGCGGGCGACGCCGTCCGGCTTGACGAGGACGAGGGTCTCTTCCGTGGGCATGTCACTCACTCTCTGTCTGCGCACCCGGTCGGTGCGCGGGGTCAGGGGTCGGGCCGCCGGCGGCCCGGGCGGCGCGGTCCACGCGCCCACCCGCGATCATCGCATAGGCCCACATGCCGCCGAAGATCACCGCGATGACGAGCATCGCGGGGACCAGCAGAGCGGACGCCAGCACGACGACCTGCAGGATCCATCCCAGCACGATCCCCGAGCGCGAGCCCAGCAGACCCGCCGCGACGATCATCGCGACCGCGACCACGGCGCCGCCGACGATCGCCCACCAGGGCTCGATCGCGGGGGGCAGGGCGCGCAGACCGAAGACGGTCAGGCCGCCCAGCCCCACGACGATCGCCTCGAACCCCAGCACGATCGCGCCGAGCTTCTGCGCCAGACCGCGCGGCGCACGGGAACGGACGTTCCGCGTCATGCGCGCCACCCGCTCTTCCAGTCCTCATCCTCCGACAGGGTGATCGCCTCGCCGGCGAGGACGACGGAGCCCGCGATGATCACCGCGCGCCGATCCGAGGAGGATGCCCATTCACGGGCGGCGTCGGCGGCGTCGGCGAGCGACGGATGCACCGTGACGCGCGTCCCCGTGCGCTCGACGAGGTCGGCGATGCCATCCGCATCCGTGGCGCGCTCGGAGTCGGGAGCCGTGGCGAAGACCTGCGCGGCCAGGGGCGCGAGCACCTCGACGATGCCCGCGGCGTCCTTGTCGGCGAGGACCCCGAGCACCAGCCCCCATTCGTCGAAGTCGAAGCTCTCGCGCAGTGCCTGGGCGAGGGCCCGGGCGCCGTGCGGGTTGTGCGCCGCGTCCACGACAACCGTGGGCGACACCCCGAGCAGCTGCAGCCGCCCCGGCGAGCTCGCGCCCTGGAGCCCCTCGGCGAGGACCCCGCCGGTGATCGCGCGCTCCGCGCCTCCGATGAGGGACTCGACGGCGGCGATCGCGAGCGCCGCGTTGAACCCCTGGTGCGCGCCGTACAGCGGCAGGTACTCCTGCTCGTACTGGCCGGCGAGTCCGCGCACCGTGATCTGCTGACCGCCCACCGCGAGCCGCTGCTCCACGAGAGCGAACCCCTCGCCCTCGAAGGCGATCGGAGCGTCGTGCTCCGCGGCGACGCGCCGCAGCACCTCCTCGGCCTCCGGCGTCTGCCGCGCGGAGACCACGAAGGCACCGTCCTTGATGATCCCCGCCTTCACCTCGGCGATCGCCGCGATGGTGGCGCCGAGCCGGTCCGCATGATCGAGATCGATCGGCGCGAACACCGCCACGTCGCCGTCCGCGGTGTTGGTGGAGTCCCAGGACCCGCCCATCCCGACCTCCAGCACCAGCACGTCCACGGGGGCGTCCGAGGCCGCGACGAAGGCGAGCGCGGTGAGGAGCTCGAAGAAGGTCAGCGGCGCGTCACCGGCCGCCTCGAGCTCGGCGTCGACGATCGCGACGAACGGGTCGATCTCCTCCCATGCCTCCGCCACGGCGGCGTCGTCGATCGGCTGACCGTCGATCATGATCCGCTCGGTGAACCGCTCCAGATGGGGACTGGTGAACAGCCCCGTGCGCAGCCCGTGGGCGCGCAGGAGGCTCTCGATCATCCGTGCCGTGGAGGTCTTGCCGTTCGTCCCGGTGACGTGGACCACGCGGTACGTCTTCTGCGGGTCGTCCAGCAGCTCCAGCAGCCGCGCGGTCCGTTCCTTGCGCGGCTGCACCCACCGCTCGCCCGCGCGCGCGAGCAGCGCGCTGTAGACGGCGTCGGCTCGCTCTCTGTCGTCGGTCACCGCGACTCCTCCCCATCAGTCTCGAGGCCGCGGCCCGGTCCGACCCGGCCCACCGAGACGGTGAAGTCACCCGCGTTGGCGTACGTCCCCGCGGGGATCGTCGCCTCGTGCTCAGCCGGCACCGACACGTCTCCGTCCTCGACGAGCGCCTCCGCGCCGAACCGGACCGCGGAGGCGAGGGCCAGGGTCTCCCCCGCCACATCCGCCTGAGCGAACGCGGAGGCCACGGCGTCCGCATCGCGCCGGTCCGCGAACGTGAGCACGAGGGCGATGCGGTCGCTCACGTCGAACCCGGCGTTCTTCCGAGTGTCCTGCACGGCGCGGATGACGTCCCGGGCGAGCCCTTCCGCCTCCAGCTCGGGGGTCGTCGTGGTGTCCAGCAGCACGAATCCCCCGCTGGGCACCACGGCGAGCGCCTCGCCCTCGGGACGGCCCGAGGTCTCCAGCGCGAGCTCGTACTCCCCTTCCCGCAGCTCGATCCCGTCGGCGGTGACCACGCCGCCCTCCTCGGTCCAGAACCCGGCCTTCGCGGCCTGGATGACCTTCTGCACCTCTTTGCCGAGACGGGGCCCCAGTGCCCGCGCGTTGACGCTCAGCCGGTGGCTGATCCCGTACTCCGACGCGGTGGCGGGCGTCTGCGCCACGAGCTCGACCGACTTGACGTTGAGCTCTTCACGGAGGATGTCCTCGAACGGGGCGAGGGCCGCCGCGTGCGGCGAGACCACGGTGAAGCGCGCAAGCGGCAGGCGCACCCGCAGCTTCTCCTTCTTGCGCAGGGCGTTGCCGACGCTCGACAGCTCGCGGACGGCGTCCATCGCGTCCCGCACGTCGTCGGCGCGCGGGAACAGGTCCGCGTCCGGCCAGTCCGTCAGGTGGACGCTGCGACCGCCGGTGAGCCCCTGCCAGACGCGCTCGGTGACGAGCGGGGCGAGCGGGGCCGCGACGCGCGTGAGCGTCTCCAGGACGGTGTACAGGGTGTCGAACGCCTCGCGGCTGGACGGATCGTCGGTGACGCCGAGCCAGAAGCGATCGCGCGAGCGGCGGATGTACCAGTTCGTGAGCACCTCGGCGAAGTCCCGCAGACGACCGGCCGCGGTGGTCGAGTCCAGCCCCTCCAGGTCGGCGCGCACGCCCCGCACGAGGTCGCCGGTGCGCGCGAGGATGTAGCGGTCGAGGACGTCCGCGGAGTCTGTGCGCCAGGTCGCGGTGTAGCCCTGCGGCGTCTCGCCTCCCTTCGCTCGCTCGACGACCGGAAGAGCGGCGTTGGCGTAGGTGGCGAAGAAGTACCACGAGTTCCACAGCGGAAGCAGGAACTCGCGCACCCCCGCACGGATGCCCTCCTCGGTGACGGACAGGTTCCCGCCGCGCAGCACGGAGCTCGACATGAGGAACCACCGCATGGCGTCCGAGCCGTCGCGGTCGAACACCTCGGACACGTCGGGGTAGTTGCGCAGCGACTTGGACATCTTGTAGCCGTCGGAGCCGAGCACGATGCCGTGGCAGCTCACGCCGGTGAAGGCCGGCCGATCGAACAGCGCCGTCGACAGCACGTGCATGACGTAGAACCACCCGCGGGTCTGCCCGATGTACTCCACGATGAAGTCCGCGGGCGCGTGCGAGTCGAACCACTCCTGGTTCTCGAACGGGTAGTGCACCTGCGCATACGGCATGGATCCCGAGTCGAACCACACGTCGAAGACGTCCTCGATGCGGCGCATCGTGCTCTTGCCGGTCGGGTCGTCGGGGTTCGGCCGGGTGAGCTCGTCGATGTACGGGCGGTGCAGGTCGATCTCGCCCTCGGGGTTGCGCGGAAGCGCACCGAAGTCGCGCTCCAGCTCCGCCAGCGAGCCGTAGGCGTCGACGCGCGGGTACTCGGGGTCGTCGCTCTTCCAGATCGGGATGGGCGAGCCCCAGTAGCGGTTGCGGCTGATCGACCAGTCGCGTGCGCCCTCCAGCCACTTGCCGAACTGGCCGTGCTTGACGTTCTCGGGGACCCAGGTGATCTGCTCGTTGTTGGCGAGCAGGCGGTCCTTGATGTCGGTGACCCGGACGAACCAGCTCGACACCGCCTTGTAGATCAGGGGGTTCCGGCAGCGCCAGCAGTGCGGATAGGAGTGCTCGTAGCTCTGCAGGCGCAGCAGGCGCCCGGCGGAGCGGAGCAGCCGCACCAGCGGCGTGTTGGCGTCCATCCACAGCTCGCCCGCGACATCGGTCACGTGCGGGAGGAACCGCCCGCCGTCGTCGAGGGAGAGGATCGTCGGGATCCCCGCCGCCTCGGCGACGCGCTGGTCGTCCTCGCCGTACGCGGGGGCCTGGTGGACGATGCCGGTGCCGTCGCCGGTGGTGACGTAGTCGTCCACGAGGATGCGCCAGGCGTTCGCCGTCCCCCAGGTCTCCGTGTCGGCGTAGTAGTCGAACAGGCGGTCGTAGGCGACGTCCGCCAGCTCCGCACCGAGGTGCGTGGCCTCGACGGCCGCGAGCGCGTCCTCCGCCGACGCGTATCCGAGGTCCTTGGCGTAGCCGGCCAGGAGCTCCCGCGCGAGCAGGTAGCGGTGGGCGGCGGACTCCGCCGCCGCGTCCTGCGCATCGGCGGCGTGGGTGTCGGCGGCGCCGTCCGGGCCCGCGGGCAGGACCACGTACGCGATCTCAGGCCCCACGGCGAGCGCCAGGTTCGTGGGCAGCGTCCAGGGCGTCGTGGTCCAGGCGAGCGCGCGCACGCCGGTGAGGCCGAGGGCCTCCGCCTTGGCACCGGTGAGCGGGAACGTCACCGTCACGGACGGGTCCTGGCGCATCTTGTACACGTCGTCGTCCATGCGCAGCTCGTGCGCGGACAACGGCGTCTCGTCGCGCCAGCAGTACGGCAGCACGCGGTAGCCCTCGTAGGCGAGGCCCTTGTCGTAGAGCGTCTTGAACGCCCACAGGACGCTCTCCATGTAGCCCAGGTCGAGCGTCTTGTACCCGCGCTCGAAGTCGACCCACCGGGCCTGGCGGGTGACGTAGTCCTGCCACTCCCGCGTGTACGTGAGCACGGAGGCGCGGGCCTTGGCGTTGAAGACGCCGACGCCCATCTGCTCGATCTCGTCCTTCTCGGTGATGCCGAGCTGCTTCATCGCCTCGAGCTCGGCGGGCAGGCCGTGCGTGTCCCAGCCGAAGACGCGGTCGACCTTCTTGCCGAGCATGGTCTGGAACCGGGGGAAGAGGTCCTTGGCGTAGCCCGTGAGCAGGTGCCCGTAGTGCGGCAGGCCGTTGGCGAAGGGCGGGCCGTCGTAGAACACCCACTCCTCGGCGCCCTCCCGCTGCGAGATCGACGCACGGAAGGTGTCGTCGGACTTCCAGAACGCGAGCACGTCGCGCTCGATCTCCGGGAAGCGCGGGCTCGGAGTGACGGCGGCCGGACCGAAAGCGGATCCGGCGGGGGTCTCGGTCCCGGACGCGGCCGAGGTGCGGGGGTAGGTCATCGTCTCTCGCAGTGTCGTGGCGGTGGCTGCTTGCGAGGACGACTCCGGGACACCCGATCCGTGGAGCCGCGGTACCACCCCGCGTGATCCCGGCGAACGATGCGCCGGGACCCACTCTCACTGCGGCGATGACGGGCCTGCCCCGCCCGGTTCTACTGACCTCGATCGCGAGCTTCTCGAGGCGTTCTTCCGGGAGCTCCCCGGTGATGGCCGGATCACAGCTTTGCGCCCAGTGTACCCGCAGTACGAGCGGCGCGGAGCCGGTGTCGGTCGCCCCGCCTACGCTCACCCCATGGCCCGCACCCCCGCCTCCCCCGTCGCTCCCCGTGTCTCGCCGCCGGATCTGCCCTCCGCGCTCGCGCCGGCCGCCCCCGCTCGGCGTGCCGACCTGGTCGCCGCCCGGCTCGATCTGCGCGGGGAGGTCGACCTCGCCCATGCGACGCTCGAGCAGTGCGTGCTCTCGGCCGACGCCAACGCCGTGGACCTGACGGGCGCGACCCTCCTCGACGTCGACGTCTCGGACGCCCGGATCGCGTCGCTCGGGCTCCGCAACGCCACGGTTCGGCGGCTCCGCCTCACCCGGGGCCGGATCGGGACGCTCGACCTCAGCGGGGCGCACGTCTCCGAGCTCGAGCTGCGCGACCTGCGCATCGACTACCTCACGCTCGGCGGGGCGACGGCGCACGACGTGCTCGTCGTCGACACGTCGATCCGCACGCTCGACGTGCCCCAGGCCGAGCTCGCGCGCGTGCGCTTCGAGGGATGCCGCAGCGACGAGGTGGACACGCGCGGCCTCCGCGCCTCCGACGCGGATCTGCGTGGCCTCGACGCGCTCGCCTACACCGACACGAACAGCCTCCGCGGCATCACCTTTACGGCGTTCCAGGTGCAGCAGCTGGCTCCGGTGCTCGCGGCGGGCGCCGGCATCCTCGTCACGGACTGAGGTCCTTCCGCACCCCGTGCGCGGACGACGCGGCGAGCAGCTCGCGGGTGAACGGGTGCTGCGGCGCCGCGAAAACCTGTGCCACCGTGCCCTGCTCCACGATGCGTCCGCGCTGCATGACCGCGACGTCGTCGGCGACGGCCGCGACGACGTCGAGGTCGTGGGACACGAAGACCATGGTCAGCGCCCGTTCCCGCTGCAGCCGGCGCAGCAGCTCGAGCACCCTCTCGCGCACCGTCGGGTCCAGGGCCGACACCGGCTCGTCCAACACCAGGATCCGCGGGTCTGCAGCCAGGGCCCGGGCGATGGCGACGCGCTGGCGCTGGCCTCCCGACAGGGCGGAGGGACGCCGCCGGGCGAGATCCGGGCCCAGGCCCACCTCCGCGAGGAGCCGACGCGCCCGTCCCGCCCGGTGCGCACGCGGGACTCCCGCGGCCTCCAGCGCCTCGCGGATCGAGCGGCCGACGCTCCATCGGGGGTCGAGGGCGCCCCGCGGGTTCTGATGCACGAGCTGCGGCCGCCCGCCGCCGGAGACGGACTCGTCCGCGACCCGGATGAGCCCCGTGTCGGCGGACTCGGCGCCGACGATCATCCGGGCGAGCGTCGTCTTGCCCGATCCCGACTCCCCCACCAGCCCGAGGGTCCGACCGCGCACGACCCGAAGATGCACGTCGAGCACGGCGGGCACCCCTCCGTAGGACTTCGATGCACCCACCGCCGACACGACGACCTCGGCGTCGGCGCCGGACGGCACCGATGGGCGGGGCCGGTGCCGGCTCGCGGCGACGAGCGCGCGCGTCTGGTCGTGCTGGGGGTCCCGCATCACAGCGGCGACCTCGCCCCGCTCGATCACCCGCCCTCCGCTGAGCACCAGCACGCGGTCGGCGACCCGCTCCACGGCAGCGAAGTCGTGGCTGATGAACACGATGGCTCGCCCGGAGTCCGCGAGGTGCCGCAGAAGCCCCAGGACGCGCGCCTGGACTGTCGCGTCCAGGGCGGTCGTCGGCTCGTCGGCGACGAGCACGCGGGGGTCTGCGGCGAGCGCGGAGGCGATGAGGGCGCGCTGTCGCAGCCCTCCGGAGAGCTCGTGCGGTCGCTGGCGGGCACGGCGCGCGGGATCGGGCACGGCGACGTCGGCGAGCAGGTCGACGGCGCGGGCGCTTCGGCCCGCCCGGGAGAGCCGGGTGTGGATCGCCAGGGGCTCGGCGACCTCGGCGCCGACGGTGCGCAGCGGATCCAGCGAGACGAGCGCGTCCTGCGAGACCAGCGCGATGGTATCGCCGCGGAACCGACGCCAGGACCGCTCGGAGGCGCCTCGGGCGTCCCGGCCCGCGATCCGCAGCTCGTCGCACTCGACCCGGGCGCCTGACGGGGTCAGCCCGAGCAGCGCGGCGGCGGTCAGCGACTTTCCTGCGCCGGACTCCCCGACGATCGCCACGCACTCACCGGGCGCGACGTCGAAGGACACTCCGTCCACGAGCCGTGCGCCGCCCAGGCGCACCGAGAGGTTCCGCACGCGCAGAGCGGGCTCCTGGGCACCGGTCATGCCGTCCTCCCCTCTGCTCTGGCCCGAAGGAGTCTGCCGACGACCGTCGCAGCGACGACGGTCAGCGTGATGGCCGCGCCGGGGAAGACGGAGATCCACCAGGCCTGTCCGAGGACGTTGCGGCCGCCGGCGAGCATCAGCCCCCATTCCGGCTGCGGCTCCGCGGGACCGAGCCCGAGAAAGCTCAGCCCGGCCGCGGCGAGGATGCTCGACCCGATCCCGATGGTCGCGAGGACGCTCAGGGCGCCGAGGACGCCGGGGACCACGTGGCGGGCGAAGGTGCGCACGGGACCGATCCCGAGGATCCGTGCGGCCTCGACGTGCTCCGCGGCCGCGAGGGCGCGGGTCTGCACGCGCCCCAGCCGCACGTACACCGGGACGGCGGCGAGGGTCACCGCGACCGCGACGTTCGCCGCTCCCGGACCGAGGACCGCGACGACGACGAGTGCGACGAGGAACTCCGGGAAGGCGAGGAGCACGTCCGTCACCCGCATCGCCGCGGCGTCGACGAGTCTCGGCGCGACGCCCGACAGCACTCCGACGACCAATCCGACCGCGAGGGCCGCCGCAGTGGCGAGAAGGCCGATGCCGACCGAGCGTGCCGCGCCGTGGACGACCCGGGAGAACACGTCCCGGCCGCTCTGGTCGGTGCCGAACGGGTGGGCCGGCCCGGGCGGCTGAAGCGCCGAGCGGACGTCTGTCTGCAGCGGGTCGTGCGCGGTCAGCAGCTGCGGGGCGAGAGCGGCCACGGCCACCACGGCGAGGACCGCGAGAGCCGCGACGAGCAGGATGCGCCGCCCGAGGCTCATGACGCTCCTCCCGTCGCGTGCCCGGCTCCGCGGCCCGGATCCACGCGCCGGGACCTCGTCGGCGATGCCGGCCCCGGTGATCTCAGCCTCGGGTCGATCACGGGCTGGAGGAGGTCCACGAGCAGGTTCACGACCACGAACACGGCGGCGCTCAACAGGATGACGCCCCCGATCACCGGCAGGTCCCGGTTGGTGATGGCGGACAGGGTGACCCGTCCCAGACCGGGTCGGGCGAAGACGGTCTCGACGAGCACCGCGCCGCCCAGGAGGGAGCCGACGAGGTACGCGGCGAGCGTGACCGCGCCGGCGGCGCCGTGCCGGAGGGTATGGTGCGCGGCCAGACGCACCGGCCCGGCTCCCCGCGCCCGCACCGTCAGGGCGAACGGCTGGCGCTCCGCGGCCTCCACCCCGTCGCGCAGCACCTGCCCGAGCAGGGCGGCCACCGGCAGCGCGAGCGTCAGGGCGGGGAGGACGAGGGTCGCGGGGTTGCGCGCGCCCGAGACCGGGAACCATCCGAGCCCGAAGGCGAAGACGCTGAGCAGGAGGAGCCCGATCCAGAACACCGGGGAGGAGAGGACGACGAGCTCGACGGCGGCCGTGATCCCGCGGGCCGCCGAGCCGCGGACGAGGAGCGCGACGGACACGGCGAGCACGACCGCGATGAGCAGAGCCAGTGCCGTGAGCTGGACGGTCGCGCCGAGCTGCCGACCGATCACCTCGGCGACCGGCATCCGGAGCTGGTAGGACTCGCCCAGGTCGCCGCGCAGCAGCTGGCCGAGGTAGGCGACGTACTGCTCCAGCGGCGGGCGGTCCAGACCGAGCTCCGCGCGGATCCGCTCCTTCACCGCCTCGCCCACCTGCGCCTGGGGGCCGAGCATGACCTCGACGGGGTCGCCGGGGATGACCCGGAACGCGAGGAAGGCGAGGGTCGCCGCGGCCCACAGCACGAAGACGACGGAGCCGATCGCCTCGGCGACCCGGATCAGGCGTCGTCGCACGGCGCCGCGCGCCTTCCGCCCCCGAGCACGCATCCCGCCTCGGCGCGGGTCAGTCGGCCACACGGACGCCGAAGAAGAGCGGGCGTCCGTAGAGGTCGTAGCCCAGCCCCTGGACGCGCTCCCCCACCGCCGTCACGCTGGACGGGACGTAGAGCGGCACGATCGCCACGTGGTCCGCGTTCCACTCCTGAAGACCCCGGTAGATCTCGGCCCGGGCCGAGGCGTCCGTCGTGGCGACGGCCGCCTCGAGCTGGGCGTCGATCTGCGGGTCCGAGACCTGGGACGCGTTCTGGAACCCCTCGCTGTGCAGGTGGCTCCGGAGCAGATCGGCGTCGACCCCGGAGAAGCTCCAGTCCGTGAGGTCGAACGTCTTCGGCCCGTACTGCTCGTTGTAGGCGCCGGGCTCCAGCTTCTCGAGCTGGATCTCGAAGCCCACCTCGGCGAGATCGGACTGGATGGCGTTGGCCAGCGCCGCCCGGTCGTCGGGCACCGGCGTCCACGCGATCCACCGGGCGGAGAGGCGGGCGCCGTCCTTCATCCGGATGCCGTCGGCGTCGCGCTGGGTCCAGCCCGCCTCGTCCAGCAGGCGGTTCGCCAGCTCGCGATCCATCGGCCAGGTTCCCTCGAGGTCAGCGTCGTAGCCGGGCGTCGTCGGACCGAGGATGCTCCAGGCCCGCGGGTACTCGCCGAAGAAGATCTTCTCGACGGACGCGTCGATGTCGATGGCCCGCGAGAAGGCCTGACGGACCCGCTGGTCCGCGAACACGCCGTGCTTCTCGTTCAGGTAGAGCGAGTAGGGCAGGCCCGGCTCCTCCTGCGCCTCGACGGTCACGCCGCCGCCGACCTCGGACACGAGGTTCGGCGGGATCTGGCTCACGAGATCGGCCTCACCGGACGACACCACCCCGACGCGCACGGACGGCTCGGGGAGGATCTGCACGCGCAGCGTCTCGAACCCGGGGGCCTCGGCGCCCTCCGGCGCCCAGGCGTAGTCGGCGTTGCGCGTGTAGACGATCTCCTGGTCCGGCGTGTAGTCGGTGAGCTCGAACGGTCCCGTGCCCACCGTGATCCCCGGGCCCCCGGCCTTCAGGTCGTCGGCGGAGGAGGCCAGGACCTTGGGCGAGTAGAACCCGAGCTGAGCGGTGCTGGCCGCCTGGAGGAACGGGGCGTACGGCTGCGAGAACCGCACCGTCACGGTGTGCGCGTCGACCACGTCGGTGCCCGCGTAGAACTCCCCGCCGAGCATGTTCGCGGCCTGCGCGGACTCCGTGGCGGGGTCGGCGATGCGGTCGAAGTTCGCCTTGACGGCTTCGGCGTCGAACGGCTCGCCGTCGTGGAACACGACGTCGTCACGCAGCCGGAACGTGTACTCGGTGCTGTCGTCCGAGACCGTCCACTCGGTCGCGAGCCACGGCACGAACGAGCCGTCGGGCTTCTGGAACACGAGCGAGTCGAGCACCGCGCGCTGCACCATGGCCGAGATGTCCAGCTGGCTCGTCTGCGGATCCATGTGCCCGGAGGACAGCAGACTGCCGTCCACGCCCCAGACGACCTCGCCGGCGCCGTCGCCGGCGTCGGACGGAGCGGCGCAGGAGCTGAGCGCGAGGGCGGCGGCCGCGGACACGGCCAGGAGGGGCAGGAGGCGACGCCGGAGCGAGATGCGCATGAAGAGTCCTCGGGAAGAGCGGACGGAACCGTCCGATGACGGGTCCTCCCAGTCTAGGGGCGCATTGTTGGACCGGATCGATCTATGCCGCGCACCCTTCGGCACCCGGCTGTCGCCCGGCGTCGCGCGCCCGGTCGCCGGCCCGCGGCTAGACTGGGCGCAATCCACACTCAGGCACGCTCACACGGTGCCGCATACATCGCTCGAGGAGACCTTGATGTCCGCGACCAGCCCGATCCCCGACAAGCCCGCCCTCGAAGGACTCGAAGCGAAGTGGGGCCAGACCTGGTCGGACCAGGGGACGTACCTGTTCGACCGCCTCCGCGCCGCCGAGGCCGGTCGCGACGGCGTGTACTCGATCGACACCCCTCCCCCGACGGCATCGGGGAGCCTGCACATCGGCCACGTGTTCTCGTACACGCACACCGACATCAAGGCACGCTTCGAGCGCATGCGCGGCAAGACCGTGTTCTACCCCATGGGCTGGGACGACAACGGGCTTCCCACCGAGCGCCGCGTGCAGAACTACTACGGCGTGCGCTGCGACCCGTCCCTGCCGTACGACCCCGACTTCACTCCCCCGTTCGAGGGCGGCGACAACAAGTCCAGCCGCGCCGCCGATCAGCTCCCCATCAGCCGACGCAACTTCATCGAGCTGTGCGAGCGGCTCACGGTCGAGGACGAGAAGCAGTTCGAGGCGCTGTTCCGCCAGCTCGGGCTGAGCGTGGACTGGACGCAGACCTACCGCACGATCTCCGACGACACGATCCGGCAGAGCCAGCTCGCGTTCCTGCGCAACCTGGAGCGCGGCGAGGCCTACCAGTCGCTCGCGCCGACGCTGTGGGACATCGACTTCCGGTCCGCGATCGCGCAGGCCGAGCTCGAGGATCGCGAGCAGCCCGCCGCCTACCACACGATCGAGTTCCCCTTCGCGGACGGATCCGGGTCGATCGCGATCGACACGACGCGCCCGGAGCTGCTCCCCGCGTGCATCGCGATCGTGACGCACCCCGAGGGACCCCACAAGCACCTCATCGGCACCCGAGTGCGGACGCCGTTCTTCGGCGCCGAGATCGAGATCCACGGGCACCACCTCGCGCAGCCCGACAAGGGGACGGGCGCGGCGATGGTCTGCACCTTCGGCGACGTGACCGACATCGTGTGGTGGCGGGAGCTGCGCACGGCCGCGGACGAGTCCCTGCCGAACATGACCACGATCGGACTGGACGGCCGGTTCCTCGCCGAGGCGCCCGTCGCCGTCGCCGACGACGACGCCCGCGCCTGGTACGCCGAGAACATGGCGGGCAAGACCGTGTTCAGCGCGCGCAAGGCGCTCGTGGAGAAACTGCAGGAGACCGGCGCCATGACGGCCGTCGGCAAGCCCTTCCAGCACGCGGTGAAGTTCTTCGAGAAGGGCGACCGACCGCTGGAGATCGTGTCGACGCGGCAGTGGTACATCCGCAACGGCGCGCGGGACGAGACGCTTCGCGACCAGCTCCTCGCCCACGGCAAGGAGCTGACCTGGCACCCGGACTTCATGCGCGTGCGCTACGAGAACTGGACCGGCGGCCTCACGGGCGACTGGCTGGTGTCGCGCCAGCGGTTCTTCGGCGTCCCGATCCCGATCTGGTACGCGCTGGACGAGAACGGCGAGCGCGACTACGACCGCGTCCTGACCCCGGACCTCGCCTCCCTGCCCGTCGACCCCACCACCGACGTCCCGCCCGGGTACCGCGAGGACCAGCGCGGAGTGCCGGGCGGGTTCGACGCGGAGAAGGACATCCTGGACACCTGGGCGACCTCCTCCCTCACCCCGCAGCTCGCGGGAGGCTGGCAGCGCGATCAGGAGCTGTGGGATCTGGTCGCGCCGTTCGACCTGCGACCGCAGGGGCAGGACATCATCCGCACCTGGCTCTTCTCGACGATGCTCAGATCCACCCTGGAGGACGGCCGCTCGCCGTGGCGCAACGCAGCGATCTCCGGGTTCATCGTGGACCCCGACCGCAAGAAGATGTCCAAGTCGAAGGGCAACGTGGTCACCCCGGCCGACATCCTCGACGCCCACGGATCCGACGCGGTGCGCTACTGGTCAGCGTCGAGCCGGCTCGGCATGGATGCGGCCTTCGACCCGCAGAACCCGACGCAGGTGAAGATCGGCCGCCGCCTGGCGATCAAGATCCTCAACGCCGCGAAGTTCGTCCTCTCGTTCCCCGTGCCCGAGGGCGCGCAGGTCACGCATGCCTTGGACGCGTCGATGCTCGCCGCCCTCGACCGCGTCGTGGTCGAGGCGACCGCCGCCTACGAGAACTACGACCAGGCGCGCGCGCTGGAGATCACCGAGGCGTTCTTCTGGACCTTCTGCGACGACTATCTGGAGCTCGTGAAGGAGCGCGCGTACGACCGGACGGACGTCGGCCAGGCCTCCGCGGCGCTCGCGCTCCGGCTGGCGCTGTCCACGCTGCTGCGCCTGCTCGCCCCGATCGTGTCGTTCGCGACCGAGGAGGCGTGGTCCTGGTTCGAGGAGGGCTCGATCCACACCGCCGCGTGGCCGGCGCCGCTGGGCACGGACGGCGACCCTGCGGTGCTGGCGACCGCGAGTGAGGCGCTGATCGGCATCCGACGGGCCAAGACCGAGGCGAAGGCCTCGCAGAAGACGCCGGTGTCGCACGCGACCGTCTCGGCGCCGGCGGATCGCCTGGAGGCGCTGCGCGCCGCCGCCGACGACCTCCGCGCCGTCGGGCGCATCGCCCGGCTCGATCTCGCAGAGGGCGAGGAACTGAGGGTCACCGACATCGAGCTGGCCCCCGTGGAGGCGTCGTCATGATGCAGCTGGGGACGCGATGGGCCGCGGGATCCGAGCCGCCGGCGTCCGTTCCGGCGGCGCTGCGCCCCGCGATCGCGGAGGCCGAGGCGCGCAGCGTCGCCGACGGCACGCTGAGCCTCGCGACCGGCCCCCTCAACGTCCTGCGGGGCACGTGGACGCTCACCTGGCTCGAGGGACGGCCGATCGCCGAGCTCGACACGGGCTGGGAGGTCCAGCGCACCGCGACCGGCGAGGTCGTCGTCCGTCCGTTCGAGGACTGACCCGGTCGGCTCTCCTCCGCCGAGACCCCCTCTCCGCACCGAGACCCCCTCTGAGATACGTCTTTCAGAGGGGGTCTCGGCGGTGCGAGGGGGTCTCGACGGAACGGATCGCCCGGCGCGACGCCGACCCGGGTCAGGCCACCGCGGCCCGCGCGGCGACGAAGGCCGCGACGCAGCGCTCGACCTGCTCCGGCGTGTGCGCGGCGGACAGCTGCACCCGGATCCGCGCCTTCTCACGCGGGACCACCGGGAAGCTGAAGGCGGTCACGTAGACGCCCTGCCGCTGCATCTCCGCCGCGATCCGCGCCGTGAGCGCGGCATCGCCGAACATGACCGGCACGATCGGGTGCTCGCCGGGAAGGAGGTCGAACCCCTCCTCGGTCATACGCGCGCGGAACAGTGCCGCGTTGTCGCGCAGCCGTGCGCGAAGAGCGCCAGACCCCTCGACGAGATCGAGCGCCGTGAGCGTGCCCGCCACGATCGAAGGGGCCAGCGTGTTGGAGAACAGGTACGGGCGCGCACGCTGACGCAGCAGCGCGACGATGTCCTCGTGGGCGGCGACGTACCCGCCCGAGGCCCCGCCCAGCGCCTTGCCGAACGTCCCCGTGTAGATGTCGACCCGGCCCTCGACGCCGCACAGCTCGGGCGTTCCCCGCCCGTGCTCGCCGACGAACCCCACCGCGTGCGAGTCGTCCACGAAGACCAGCGCGTCGTACCGCTCCGCGAGGTCGCAGATCTCCGCCAGCGGAGCGATGTACCCGTCCATGGAGAACACCCCGTCGGTCACGATCACGCGGAACCGCGCGTCCTGAGAGGCCCGGAGCTGCTCCTCCAGATCCGCCATGTCACGGTTGCGGTATCGCAGCCTCCGCGCCTTGGAGAGCCGGATGCCGTCGATGATCGAGGCGTGGTTGAGCTCGTCCGAGATGATCGCGTCCTCGGCCGAGAACAGCGTCTCGAAGACACCGCCGTTCGCATCGAAGCACGAAGAGAAGAGGATCGCGTCGTCGGTTCCGAGGAACGCGGCCAGGCGCCGTTCGAGCTCGAGATGCTGCTCCTGCGTGCCGCAGATGAAGCGCACGCTGGCCAGGCCGTAGCCCCAGTCGTCCAGAGCCGACTTGGCGGCCTCACGGATCCGCTCGTCGTCGGCCAGGCCCAGGTAGTTGTTCGCGCAGAAGTTCAGCACCTCCGCGCCATCCGCGATGATCTCGGCGCTCTGCGGGCCGCGGATGCCGCGCTCGTGCTTCGTCAGCCCGGCCTGCTCGATCCCGTCCAGCTCCGCGGCGACGTGCGCCTGGAATGCCCCGTACATGTGGTTTCTCCTTGTCGTGCGGCTCAGAGCCGCGTCCAGTCGAGGATGATCTTCCCGGTCCCTGCCGATGCGGCGGCGTCGAATCCACGCTCCCAGTCCGAGGCCGGGATGACATCGGCGATGATCCGGCCGATGGCGTCGCGCAGCGCCGGGCTCGTATGGAGCATCGCCCCCATGGCGTTCCAGGTCTCGAACATCTCGCGCCCGTAGATGCCCTTGATCGTCAGCATGTGCGTCACGATCTTGCCCCAGTCCACGCCGAAGGGCGCGCTGGGCAGCCCCAGCATCGCGATGCGACCGCCGTGGTTCATGTTCTCGATCATGGTCGGCAACGCCGCAGGCGCCCCGCTCATCTCGAAGCCCACGTCGAAGCCCTCCTTCATTCCGAGGGCCTTCTGGGCGTCGCGCACGTCGGAGCGCGACACGTCCACGACCTCGTCGGCGCCCATCGCCCGTGCCAGCTCCAGCCGCGGGGCGCTGATGTCCGTGGCGGTGATGAAT
This sequence comes from Microbacterium resistens, assembly GCF_021172025.1. Taxonomy (NCBI): domain Bacteria; kingdom Bacillati; phylum Actinomycetota; class Actinomycetes; order Micrococcales; family Microbacteriaceae; genus Microbacterium; species Microbacterium resistens. The sequence goes on along the minus strand of NZ_CP082781.1, from coordinate 616,373 downwards.
CGCGCCCCGGCGTGGCGGGCGACGGCGATCGCCATGAGCCCGATCGGGCCGCAGCCGGTGACCAGGACGTCCTCCCCGATGACGGGGAACGCGAGCGCGGTGTGCACGGCGTTGCCGAGCGGGTCGAAGATCGCGCCGAGCTCCGGTTGAACGTCGGGGTTGTGCACCCAGACGTTCGCCGCGGGCAGGGCAAGGTACTCGGCGAACGCGCCGTCGCGGTGCAGGCCGAGTCCGATCGTGCGGATGCACATCTGGCGTCGGCCCGCCCGGCAGTTGCGGCACATCCCGCACACGATGTGCCCCTCCCCGGATACCCGGTCGCCGACCTGGATGTCGTGGGCGAGGGCTCCGACCTCCACGACCTCTCCGTAGAACTCGTGCCCGGGGATGAGCGGGGCACGGATCTCGGAAGCCGCCCAGTCGTCCCACCGGCGGATGTGCAGATCGGTGCCGCAGATGCCGGTCCGCAGCACGCGGATGACCACCTCGTCCGGTCCCGCCACCGGATCCGGGCGATCCACGAGCGCCAGGCCCTCGTGCGGGCCGTCCTTGTACAGAGCCTTCATGCTCCGATCACACCCCGACGCTCGTTGAAGATCAATGACCAGTTCCTGGATCGACGATTCAGTCATGCTTCATCCGATGCGGAATCCGTGCTTGGATGGACCGATGCACCTGCACCAGCTCCAGATCCTCCGGGAGCTCGGAGCGCTCGGGAGCGTGACCGCTGTCGCCGAGGCGCTGCACGTGTCCCCCTCCGCCGTCTCGCAGCAGCTCGCCGCGCTCCAGCGCGGCGTGGCGACCCCGCTCACCCGGCGGCAGGGGCGCACGCTCGTGCTCACCGCGGCGGGCGAGGTTCTCGCCGAGGCCGGAGCCACGGCGCTCGATGCCATGGCGGCGGCGCGCAACGCGGTGGACCGGTTCGAGGCCTCGCCCGCCGGGATCGTGACCGTGAGCGGATTCCTCAGTGCCGCGCAGGCGCTGTTCGGCCCGCTCATCCGCGAGCTGGGCGGCGGCGACGCGCCGACGGTGCGGTTCACGGACGAAGACGTCGCACAGAGCGAGTTCCCCGGGCTCACTGCGCGGTACGACCTCGTGCTCGCCCATCGCATGGAGCACAGTCCGCCCTGGCCCCGCAGCGGCATCCGCGTGGTGCCTCTCGCCGCGGAGCCGCTCGACGTCGCGCTCTCGCCGACGCACGCGCTCGCCGCGCGGACGCGGCTCGCACCCGAGGAGGTCGTCGGCGAGCGGTGGGTCACCAGCCGCGCCGGGTACTCCCCCGACGACGTGCTGCGCGCGATCGCCGCGGTCACGAACCGCCCGGTCGACGTGGTGCATCGGATCAACGACTACGGGGTCGCGGCCTCCGTCATCGCCGCCGGGGATGTCGTCGGGATGCTGCCGCGCTACACCTCGGTGGTGGCCGACGCCACGGGCGTCGTGCGTCGTCCGCTCACGGGGGTGAGCACCAACCGCATGATCGACCTCCTCGCACGGCCGGAGAACCTGCGGCGCCGGTCGGTGCGCCTCGTCGCCGAGGCCTTGGAGCGGGTGATGGCGACGCTCACGGCGTGACGCGACCGCTGTCCGCGAGCCCGCCCCTAGGCTCGGAGGATGACCGCCGACGCGAACCCGTTGCTTGCGCCCTCGCCGCTGCCCTACGCGCTCCCCGACTACTCCGTCATCCGCCCCGAGCACTACCTTCCCGCCTTCCACGCGGGGTTCGCGCAGCAGCGTGCCGAGGTCCGCGCCATCGCGGACGACCCGGCGGCGCCGACGTTCGAGAACACGATCGAGGCCCTCGAGCACAGCGGAGAGCTGCTGGATCGCGTCGCCCATGCGTTCTACACGGTCAGTTCGGCGGACGCCACCGAGGACATCCAGGCGATCGACGAGGAGCTGGCGCCCCTCATGTCCGCGCACCAGGACGCCATCAGCCTCGATCCCGCCCTCTTCGCCCGCGTCACGGCGGTGAACGACCAGCTCGGGCAGCGGTCCGATCTCACCGCGGAACAGCGCTACCTGACGCATCGCCGGCACCGCGAGATGCTGCTGTCGGGGGCCGGACTGGACGCCGAGTCGAAGGCGAGACTGACGGCGCTGAACCAGCGGCTGTCCGCGCTCGGGACGGCCTTCGAGAAGAACCTGCTCGCCGAGACGAACGACCTCGCGGTCGTCTTCGAGGACGCCGACGAGCTCGCCGGTCTCAGCGCCGGGGAGCTCTCGGCCGCCGCGCGTGCCGCCGCGGAGCGCGGTCTCGACGGACGCTACCTCGTGACCCTGCCGCTGTTCACCGGGCACCCGTACCTGTCCGCCCTGCGTCATCGCGAGAGCCGGCGGAGGATCATGGCGGCCTCGCGGTCCCGGGCCTCGCGAGGCGGGCCCCACGACAACCGCGGGGTACTGGCCGAGATCGCCGTCCTCCGCGCCGAGCGCGCGCAGCTGCTCGGCCACGGCTCGCATGCCGCCACCGTGACCGCGGACGAGACCGCCGGCACCCCCGAGGCGGTCGAGCGCATGCTGAAGGACCTGGCGCGTCCGGCGGCACGCAACGCCGCGGCGGAGAAGGCCGCGCTCCAACGCATCGTCGACGACACGGAGCCGGAGCCCTTCCGGATCGAGGCCCACGACTGGGCCTTCTACACGGAGAGACTGCGCACGCAGCGCTACGACATCGACTCGGCGGCCCTGCGGCCCTGGTTCGAGGCCGAGCGGGTCCTCCACGACGGTGTCTTCGCCGCGGCCACGGACCTGTACGGCATCACGTTCGCCGAGCGACCCGACCTGCCGGCCTACCACCGTGACGCGCGGGTCTTCGAGGTGTTCGAGGAGGACGGGTCGCCGCTCGGGCTGTACGTCCTCGACCTCTACACCCGCGACAGCAAGCGCGGCGGCGCGTGGATGAACCCGATCGTCTCCCAGTCGGCGCTGCGCGGCACCCTCCCCGTCGTGGCGAACAACCTCAACGTCGCGCGTCCCGGCGACGGCGAGGCGACCCTGCTGACGCTCGACGAGGTCACGACCCTGTTCCACGAGTTCGGGCACGCGCTGCACGGCCTGCTCGCCCGGGTGACGTACCCGCACTTCTCGGGGACGAACGTCTTCCGGGACTTCGTGGAGTTCCCGAGTCAGGTCAACGAGATGTGGATCCTCTGGCCGGAGGTCGTCGCGCGGTACGCGCGCCACCACGAGACGGGCGAGCCCCTTCCCGCGCATCTCGTCGAGACCTTGAGGGCGACGGAGGCCTTCGGTCAGGGCTTCGCCACGAGCGAGTATCTCGCCGCCGCCTGGCTGGATCAGGCGATCCACCGGATCGGCCCCGGCGACAGCCTGGACGACATCGGCGGGTTCGAGGCCGCGGCGCTGGCCGAGATCGGGCTCGACGATCCCGCGGTGCCCCCGCGGTACTCGGCCGCGTATTTCGCGCACGTCTTCTCCGGCGGATACAGCGCGGGGTACTACTCCTACATCTGGAGCGAGGTCCTCGATGCCGACACGGTCGAGTGGTTCCGGGAGAACGGCGGCCTCACCCGGGAGAACGGCGAGCGGTTCCGGCGCCGCCTTCTGGGCGTCGGAGGTTCGAAGGACCCGCGGGAGGCGTACCGCGACTTCCGTGGGCGGGACGCGGAGATCGACCCCCTCCTGAAGCGGCGCGGCCTGGACGCCTGACCGTGGCGCCCCGCGTCCGTCGTGCAGGGCCTATCCTGGCCATGGGAGCCCCGGAGGCGATCCCACTCTCGAACCCGGAGGATCCATGACCGCGTTCCCCGAACAGCCCTTCGGCCCCGCCGATGCCCTCACGCTCGACGACGTCCCGCTGGCGGTGATCCGGCACGAGGGGCTCCGCATCGCCGACCTGCGCGACGTGTTCGACACCGGCTACGCCGAGATCGGCGCGGCCTTCGCCACGGGTGAGCTGGTCCCGACCGGGCCAGCCATCGCGGCGTACTTCGGCGACCCCCGCGAGACGTTCGACCTGGAGCTCGGGTTCCCGGTCGCGGAGTCGCCGACGGAACCGATCCCCACCGCGTCCGGAGCACGGATCATCGCGTCGGCGTTGCCGACCGGCCCGGCAGTGGCGACCACCGTCCACGGGTCCTACGAGAATCTCGGCGCGGGTTGGATGACCCTGGCCGAACGCGCGGCGGCCGACGGCGGTCGCCCGCGCGGGATCTGGATCGAGGTGTACGTCTCTGATCCGGGGACGAATCCCGCCGATCTGCGCACCGACCTGATCCTCCCCCTCGCCTGAAACGCCGCGGGGCCGGTTCAGGCGCTCTTGCGCTTGCGGTTCAGCACGAGCGTGGGCGGAGCGCCCTCGTCGACGGCTGCGCGCGTGACGACGACCTTGGACACGTCTTCGCTCGACGGGATCTCGAACATGATCGGGCCGAGCACGTCCTCCAGGATCGCCCGGAGTCCGCGCGCGCCGGTCTTGCGCTCCACGGCCAGGTCGGCGATGGAGCGCAGCGCCTCCTCCTCGAACTCCAGCTCCACGCCGTCCAGCTGGAACATCCGTTCGTACTGCTTGACGAGGGCGTTGCGCGGGCCGGTGAGGATGTCGATGAGGGCGGCCTGGTCGAGCGGGGACACCGAGGCGACGACGGGCAGACGACCGATGAACTCCGGGATCAGACCGAACTTGTGCAGGTCCTCCGGCAGGACCTCGCTGAAGAGGTCCAGGTCCTTCCCCTTGTCGTGCAGCGGAGCGCCGAAACCGACCCCGTGCTTGCCGACACGGGAGGAGATGATGTCCTCCAGCCCGGCGAAGGCGCCCGCGACGATGAAGAGCACGTTCGTCGTGTCGATCTGCAGGAACTCCTGGTGCGGGTGCTTGCGTCCGCCCTGTGGCGGGACCGAGGCCACCGTGCCCTCGAGGATCTTCAGGAGGGCCTGCTGCACGCCCTCACCGGACACGTCCCGGGTGATCGACGGGTTCTCCGCCTTACGGGCGATCTTGTCGACCTCGTCGATGTAGATGATGCCCTGCTCCGCGCGCTTGACGTCGTAGTCGGCGGCCTGGATCAGCTTGAGGAGGATGTTCTCCACGTCCTCGCCGACGTAGCCCGCCTCGGTGAGCGCGGTCGCGTCCGCCACCGCGAACGGCACGTTCAGACGCTTCGCGAGCGTCTGGGCGAGATAGGTCTTGCCGCACCCGGTCGGCCCGATGAGCAGGATGTTGCTCTTCGCGATCTCGACTTCGTCCGCCTTCTGCTCGGCGGGCTGCAGCGTCCCGTGAGCGCGCACGCGCTTGTAGTGGTTGTAGACGGCCACGGCCAGCGCCTTCTTCGCCGGCTCCTGACCGACGACGTACTCCTCGAGGAAGGAGAAGATCTCGCGCGGCTTGGGCAGTTCGAAGTCCGCCACCGCCCCGCCGGCCGACTCCGCCATCCGCTCCTCGATGATCTCGTTGCAGAGCTCGACGCATTCGTCGCAGATGTAGACGCCGGGGCCGGCGATCAGCTGCTGCACCTGCTTCTGGCTCTTTCCGCAGAAAGAGCACTTGAACAGGTCGGCGCTCTCACCGATTCGTGCCATTCGCGGCCTCCTCCAGGCTCCCTGAGATCGTCCTTCGAGCCTAACCGGTGCATCCGACAGCGGCGCGGAGCGGCGCGCATCGCGTCGGATCGCATCCGCGCGGCGACCGCCCGTCTTCCGCTGCCGCCCGGCTCACCCGGGATCGCGCAGGAACACGGCGAGGACCCGCACCGTCAGACGGCGGTGCGGGCCCTCGCCTCCGCGGCTCGGTCCGGATCCCGGCTCAGACCATGCTCTTCGTGTGCCAGACGGTCTTCGTCTCCACGAACGCGGTGATCCTCTCCAGGGACGGGTCGACCGCCGCCGTGCCGGACACCGGCGGCAGCACGCGCTTCAGCGTCTCGGCGGCGGCGATCTGCAGATCGACCCAGTCGAGCTCGCCCGCGCCGGCGAGATCCAGCGCGTTGACGTCGGCGTGCGAGGCCAGCCACGGGGCGATCTCGGCCGGCGACCCGGTCAGCACGTTCACCACCCCGCCGGGGACATCGCTCGTGGCGAGAACCTCCGCGAGGCTGATCGCGGACAGCGGGTAGCGCTCGCTCGCCACCGCCACGACGGCGTTGCCCGTGACCAGCGCGGGCGCGAGCACCGACACCAGCCCGAGCAGCGCCGAGTCCTGCGGGGCCACGACGACGACCACTCCGGTCGGCTCGGGGACGGAGATGTTGAAGTACGGCCCGGCGACGGGATTGGCGTTGCCCGCGACCTGGGCGTACTTGTCGCACCAGCCCGCGTACCAGACCCACAGGTCGATCGCGGCGTCCACCTGCGCGCCGGCCGCCGCGGCGGAGACCCCCTCCTGGGCGGCGATCTCGTCGATGAACTGCGCGCGCCGGCCCTCGAGGATCTCGGCGACGCGGTAGAGGACCTGACCGCGGTTGTACGCCGTGGCGCCGGACCAGCCCTTCACGGCCGCCCTCGCCGCGACGACCGCGTCCCTCGCGTCCTTGCGCGAGGCCTTCGCGGCGTTCGCCAGGAAGGCGCCCTTCGCCGACTGCACCTCGTAGGTGCGTCCGGACTCGCTGCGCGGGAAGGCGCCGCCGATGGCCAGCTTGTACGTCTTGGGTACCGTCAGCCGCTTGCTCACGCCGCTGCTCCCTTCAGGTAGGCCGTCAGCCCGTGTCGTCCGCCCTCGCGGCCGTATCCGGACTCCTTGTATCCGCCGAACGGGCTGGAGGGGTCGAAGCGGTTGAAGGTGTTCGCCCACACGACCCCGGCGCGCAGGCGGTCGGCGACGGCGAGGATCCGCGAGCCCTTGTCGCTCCAGATCCCCGCGGAGAGGCCGTAAGGGGTGTTGTTCGCCTTCGCGATCGCCTCGGCCGGAGTCCGGAAGGTCAGCACAGACAGCACGGGCCCGAAGACCTCCTCCCGGGCGATGCGGTGCGACGCCTCGACGCCGGTGAAGATGGTCGGGGCGAACCAGAAGCCCTTGTCGGGGATCACGCAGTCCGCGGTCCATCGCTCGGCGCCCTCGGCCTCGCCGATGTCACTGAGCTCGCGGATGCGGGCCAGCTGGGCGGCGGAGTTGATCGCGCCGATGTCGGTGTTCTTGTCGAGCGGGTCGCCGAGCCGGAGGGTCGAGAGCCGGCTCTTCAGACGGTCGAGCACCTCGTCCTGGATCGATTCCTGCACGAGCAGCCGGCTGCCGGCGCAGCAGACGTGGCCCTGGTTGAAGAAGATGCCGTTGACGATGCCCTCCACGGCCTGGTCGATCGGCGCGTCGTCGAACACGATGTTCGCGGCCTTGCCGCCCAGCTCCAGCGTCAGCTTCTTGGGGGTGCCTGCGACGGCCTTCGCGATGTCCCGGCCCACCGCCGTCGACCCGGTGAACGCGACCTTGTCGACGTCGGGGTGCCGGACAAGGGCGGCGCCGGTCGCCCCGGCACCGGTGACGATGTTGACGACGCCCGGCGGCAGATCCGCCTGCTGCAGGATCTCGGCGAAGAGCAGGGCGGTGAGGGGCGTCGTCTCGGCCGGCTTGAGCACGACCGTGTTGCCCGCCGCGAGCGCCGGGGCGAGCTTCCAGGCGAGCATCAGCAACGGGAAGTTCCAGGGGATGACCTGTCCGGCGACGCCGAGCGACGCCGGATTGGCCCCGAGGCCGGCGTGATCCAGCTTGTCCGCCCACCCCGCGTAGTAGAAGAACCAGGCCGCGACGAGCGGCACGTCGACATCGCGGCTCTCCTTGATCGGCTTGCCGTTGTCGAGGCTCTCCGCCACGGCGAGCTCGCGCGCGCGCTCCTGCACGAGGCGGGCGATGCGGAACAGGTACTTGCCGCGGTCGCGACCGCTCATGCGCGACCAGGTCTTCTCATAAGCGCGTCGTGCTGCGGCGACCGCGCGGTCGACGTCCTGTTCATCCGCCGACGCGATCTCCGCGATGCGGGACTCGTCGGACGGGGAGATGGTGACGAAGCTCGGGCCCGCGCCGTCGACGAACTCGCCGTCGATGAACAGCCCGTAGCTGTCACGCAGGTTCAGGATCGCCGTAGACTCCGGCGCCGGAGCGTATTCCAGGAATGACATGCGTGCTCCTAGTCGATCGTGACGTAGTCGGGGCCGGAGTAGTGGCCGGAGGTGAGCTTCTGCCGCTGCAGCAGGACGTCGTTGAGCAGGCTCGACGCGCCGAAGCGGAACAGGTGCGGCTGCAGCCAGTCCTCCCCGGCCGTCTCCGCGACCGTGACGAGGTACCGGACCGCATCCTTGGACGAACGGATCCCGCCGGCCGGCTTCACGCCGATCCGCTCCCCCGTCGCCCGATGCCAGTCGCGCACCGTCTCCAGCATGAGCAGCGTCGTCGGCAGCGTCGCTGCGGGCTGGACCTTGCCGGTCGAGGTCTTGATGAAGTCCCCGCCCGCAAGGATGCCGAGCCACGACGCGCGCTTGATGTTGTCGTAGGTGTTGAGCTCGCCGGTCTCCAGGATCACCTTGAGAGAGGCGTAGCTGCCGTCCTCACGGCGGCAGGCCTCCTTCACCCGGGCGATCTGGTCGAACACCTGGCCGTAGCGCCCCGCCAGGAACGCGCCGCGGTCGATCACCATGTCGATCTCGTCGGCACCGGCCGCCACGGCGTCCGCCGTGTCGGCGAGCTTGATGTCCAGCGAGGCGCGACCGGAGGGGAAGGCCGTGGCGACCGCGGCCACCGAGATGAGACCGTCGTCGGGATCCCCGTGCATCGCGCCGAGCGCTTCCACGGCGTGCGGGACCATGTCCCCGTAGACGCACACCGCCGCGACCCGCGGAGTGGACGGGTCCGCGGCGTCGGGGGTCCTCGCCTTCGCGACGAGCGAGCGCACCTTGCCCGGCGTGTCCGCGCCTTCGAGGGTCGTGAGATCGATCAGCGAGATGATCCGATCCAGCGCCCACGCCTTGGACGAGGTCTTGATCGACCGCGTCGCCAGGCCCGCGGCGCGCTGCTCGAGACCGACGGCGTCCACCCCCGGGAGGCCGTGCAGGAAGCGGCGCAGCGTGAGGTCGTCGGGCTCTGCGCCCAGCACCTCCACGGCTGTCCTGCGGGTGAGTTCGCGTGTGGTCACTTGTCCTCCAGGAGGGTCAGGGCGGTCTCCTCATCGGTGACCACCGCGGTGCACAGGCCCGCCGCGACGACGGTCCGCGCGATGTCGTGCTTGGCGGTTCCGGCCGTGACGAAGACGGCCGTCTCCGCCGCGCGCAAGCGTTCCAGCGGCAGGCCGACGGTGCGGGCGTCCAGCTCGGGGTCGACGGTGTTCCCGTCGGCGTCGATGTAGCGTCCGAGGACGTCTCCCACCGCGCCGCGACGGGCCAGCTCGTCGATGTCGCCGGGTTCGAGGTATCCGTTCTCGACGTGCGCGGACCGGTGGTCGCACGCCCCTGCCGTGAACAGATAGGTGTCGGCCGCGGCGGCGAGATCGAGGACGCCGGCGACGGTGCGGTCCGCCTCGATCGCCTGCTTCGTCTCGAGCCTCTCGAGGATCGCCGGGCTCGGCAGGAGCGCGACACGGCCGGAGGCACGCTGGGCGATCGTCGACGCCAGCGTCGCCGCTCCGCCGGGACGCCGGTTGACGCTCACGCCGCCGTTCATCTGCACCACGGTCACGCCGTGCGCCCAGCCCTGGGGAAGATGTTCGGAGACCGCCGTGAGCGTACGCCCCCAGCTCACCCCGAGCGTGCGCGGTACCGGCCGAAGGGCCGCGAGGTGGTCGGCCGCGGCCTGCGCGACGCGATCGAGCAGGTCCGCCTCGTCCGCGACGGCCGGGACGACGACCGCGTCCGCGAGGCCGAACCGCTCGCGCAGCGTCCGCTCGACGCCGAGGCGACGGGCACGCGGATGGATGATCTCGATCCGGACGATGCCGTCGCTGCGGGCCTGGGCCAGGAGCCGGCCCACCTTCCATCGAGAGATGCCGAGCAGCGAGCCGATCTCGTCCTGGGTGCGGTCCTCGTCGTAGTACAGCTCGGCCACGCGCACGGCGAGCAGCTCATCGTCCGGGGCCGGGGTGGGGGTCACCCTCCCGAGGATACGCGTGTTCCCACACTCGCGCACGCCTTTGCTCATATGCGCAGAGAGCTCCCGGCGCCTGCGCAATCGCGGGACGACGAAGGGGCGGAACCGGATTCCCGGCCCCGCCCCTTCGACGTCGTCTCGTCAGCCCAGCGCCTGGCGCTTCCGGCTCGTGAGGACCTGGTCCACGATGCCGTAGTCCTTGGCCTCCTCCGCCGACAGGATCTTGTCGCGATCGATGTCGCGGTTCACCTGCTCGGGGCTCTTGCCGGTGTGGCGGGCCATCGTCTCCTCCAGCCAGGTGCGCATCCGCAGGATCTCCGCCGCCTGGATCTCGATGTCCGACGCCTGACCGTGCCCAGCCTCGCCCATCGCGGGCTGGTGCATGAGCACGCGCGCGTTCGGGAGGGCGAGGCGCTTCCCGGGCGCACCGGCCGCCAGGAGCACGGATGCCGCCGACGCCGCCTGGCCCAGCACCACGGTCTGGATCTGCGGCGCGACGTACTGCATCGTGTCGTAGATCGCCGTCATCGCGGTGAAGGAGCCACCGGGCGAGTTGATGTACATCGTGATGTCGCGCTCGGAGTCCTGGCTCTCCAGGACGAGGAGCTGAGCCATCACGTCGTCGGCCGAGGCGTCGTCCACCTGCACGCCGAGGAAGATCACTCGATCCTCGAACAGCTTGTTGTACGGGTCCTGGCGCTTGAACCCGTACGCCGTGCGCTCCTCGAACTGAGGGAGCACGTAGCGGCTGGAGGGCAGGTTTCCGGCGGAGCGGAACGTGGGTGTGTACATGTGGGTCCTCTCCCGCCTTACTTGTCCGCGCCGGTTCCGCCGCCGCCGTGCACGTCGCTGGCGTGCTCGCGGATGTGGTCGACGAAGCCGTACTCCAGCGCCTCGTCCGCCGTGAACCAGCGGTCGCGGTCGCCGTCGGCGTCGATCTGCTCGACGGTCTTGCCGGTCTGCGCGGCGGTGATCTCGGCCAGGCGCTTCTTCATCGACAGGATGAGCTGCGCCTGCGTCTGGATGTCGCTCGCCGTCCCGCCGAAGCCGCCGTGGGGCTGGTGGAGGAGCACGCGAGCGTTCGGGGTGATGTAGCGCTTGCCCTTGGTGCCGCTGGTCAGCAGCAGCTGGCCCATGGAGGCCGCCATCCCGATCCCGACGGTGACGATGTCGTTCGGCACGAACTGCATCGTGTCGTAGATCGCCATGCCGGCCGTGATCGATCCGCCCGGGGAGTTGATGTAGAGGTAGATGTCCTTCTCGGGATCCTCGGCGGCGAGAAGGAGGATCTTCGCGCAGATCTCGTTCGCGTTCTCGTCCCGCACCTCGGACCCGAGCCAGATGATGCGATCCTTCAGCAGCCTGTCGAAGACACTCGTCGCGACCAGGGGTTCAGCCATTTCCGCTCCTGTTTCCGTGTTCGGTGATTCGAATCTACCGGCGTCAACGCGACGGCCCGGCCGTGTTCGCCGTCGGCATATCAGGCGTCGTCGCGGGCCACCTCGCGCGCGTAGGCGGTCAACGACCGGTGGTAGCGCGGCAGGTGCGGGACGAGCGCGAGCAGGGCCACCGACAGCCCCTCCGCCGGGCGGCCGGCACTCGCGAGCGCCAGGGCGCGGAAGGCGGCGACCGCGTCGCGATAGGGCGAGTCCGGCTCCCGCTCCTGCTCCTCCGTGAGCAGGGCGAGAGCCTCGTCGACCGCGCCGAGGTTGCGCAGCGAGCTCGCCAGCTGGATGACCGCCTGGGGTCGGTGCTCCGCGTCCAGGCCCAACGCCAGCGCGCGCCGGTACAGCGGCACCGCCTCCTCGGGGCGGCCCGCCGAGTCCCTGGCCCCCGCCCTCTCGAACTCGGCCCGCGCATCGTCGGTGCCGCGTTCGGCCGCGAGGGCGTCGATCCGCGCGATCACCTCGTCGTCCACGAGACCGCCCGATGCGGCCTCCCAGACGGCGTCGATCCGGTCGTCCCACCTCGTCACGACTGCTCCTTCCCGGGATGACGAAGGGGCGGATGCCGCAGCACCCGCCCCTCCGGAGTCGCTACGCGATCACTCGGCCTTCTCGGCCGCCTCCTTGGCGGCCTTGCGCGTCGCCGGCTTCTTGGCCGGGGCCTTCTTCGCGGCGGGCTTCTCCTCGGCCGCGTCCGCGTCCTTCTTGGCCGGAGCCTTCTTGGCCGGAGCCTTCTTGGCGGCCGGCTTGTCCGCGTCGTCCTTCGCAGCGGCCTTCTTCGCCGGGGCCTTCTTCGCAGCCGGCTTCTCCTCCGCGGCCTCGCCGTCGCCCTCGGCGTCGTCCTCGGTCGCGACGAAGCCGGTCATGTCGACGGCCTTGCCGTTGGAGTCGACGACCGTGACCTTGCCCAGGGCGATCGCCAGCGCCTTGTTGCGCGCGACCTCGCCGACCAGGACCGGCAGCTGGTTCGCGGACTGCAGCGCCTCGACGAACTCCTGCGGGGCCATGCCGTACTGCGCGGCGGACTGGATGAGGTACTGGCTGAGCTCCTCCTGCGAGACCTGGACGTTGGCGTCCTCGGCGATCGCGTCCAGCAGGACCTGGGTGCGGAACTGCTTCTCGCTGGCCTCGGTCACCTCGGCACGGTGCTCGTCGTCCTCGAGACGCCCCTCGGACTCGAGGTGGTTGTGCACCTCGTCCTCGATGAGCTGCGGCGGCACAGGGATCTCGATCTTCTCGAGCAGCGTCTCCACGAGCTTGTCGCGCGCGGCGGAGGCCTGGGCGAACACGCCCTGCTGCTGGACGTTCTCGCGCAGGCTGTCGCGGAGCTCCGCGATGGTGTCGAACTCGCTGGCGATCTGCGCGAAGTCGTCGTCGGCCTCGGGGAGCTCGCGCTCCTTGACCGCCTTGACCGTGACGGAGACCTCGGCCTCCTCACCGGCGTGGTCGCCGCCGACGAGCGTCGAGCGGAACGTCGTGTCCTCGCCGGCGGTCAGCGACTCGATCGCGTCGTCGATCCCCTCCAGCAGCTCGCCCGAGCCGACCTCGTAGGAGACGCCCTCGGCACGGTCGATCTCGGCGCCGTCGATCGTCGCGACGAGGTCGAGCTCGACGAAGTCGCCGGTCGCGACCGGGCGGTCCACCGGGACGAGCGTGCCGAACCGGGCGCGGAGACGGTCGAGCTCGGCGTCGAGCGCCGCCTCGTCGGTCTCCACCGCGTCCACGGTGAGGGTGATGCCCTCCAGCGACGGGGTCTCGATCTCCGGACGGACATCCACCTCGATCTCGACCTTGAGGTCGCCGGAGAAGTCCTTCTCGTTCGGCCACTCGGTCACGTCCGCGGAGGGGCGGCCGACGATGCGGAGCTTCTGCTCGACCACGGCCTCCTGGAAGAAGCGGTCCAGGCCCTCGTTCACGGCGTGCTCGATGACGGCGCCGCGCCCGATGCGCTGGTCGATGATGGGGGCGGGCACCTTGCCCTTGCGGAAGCCGGGGATCTGCACGTCCTGCGCGATGTGCTCGTACGCGTGGTCGATGCTGGGCTTCAGGTCTTCGGGGGTGACCGTGATGTGGAGCTTGACCCGGGTCGGGGCCAGCTTCTCGACGGTGCTGTTCGCCATGCTGGTGTGTTCTCCTTGTGAATGTCCCGCGCATCTCCGGCGCGGCTGCGACGTCGTGCGAACCGACGTCGGGGCGACAGGATTTGAACCTGCGACCTCCCGCTCCCAAAGCGGGCGCTCTACCAAGCTGAGCTACGCCCCGGGTGATTGTGCCCGCGCACGCGGGAACGGCCCCGAGAAGTCTAACGGACAGGACTGCACCCGAACGTCCGGTATGCTCTTTCGAGTCGGTTCCGGTTCGCCGGGCCGCACGGACCCGGAGCTCGGCGACGGGCCCGGGGGCGTAGCTCAATGGTAGAGTCCCAGTCTTCCAAACTGGTTGTGCGGGTTCGATTCCCGTCGCCCCCTCAGCGAAAGGCCCCGCCGGTGCGGGGCCTTCTCCTTTTCCCGGGTCCGCGCGTGCGAGACTTCGGGAGATGACCAGCCCCACCGGATCCCACGCGCTGCCGCCGCGCTTCTCCAGCGCTCCCCCGCGTACCCGACGGCGTCGCGGGGTGCGCGCCCTGCTGCTGACCGGCGGCGCGCTCGTCGCGCTTTCCGCGGGAATCGGCGTCCACACGGCGGCGCAGCTCGGATACGACGACGCGCGCGACGGGTTCGCCGCGGCGGCGCGCGGCGCCGGCGTTGCCGAGCAGTCGCTCGACGCGCAGGTCCGCATCGCGCAGGACGCCCGCGACCTCTCCCTCGCCCTCGGGGACGACCCCGCCGGACTCGTCCCCGAGGACGCGCGCATCGAGGTGGAGCGGATCGGCACCGACCTCGATGCGTCACTCGCCGAGGCGGCCGACGCTCGCGACGACGCGACTCCTCCTCCGCCTCGCAAGCCCTTCTGGGCGTGGGAGGCGTGGGGCGCGGCGGACGCCTTGCAGGACGCCGCCACGGCGGCGGAGGAGCACGCGGGCGACCTGCGTTCGATCGAGAAGAGGCTCTCCACCACCGCGGATGACCTCGAGGACCGATCGGTGGCGGCCCTCGCCGTCTCCGTGGACGCCGCCCGCGCGGCGGAGGCGGAGAACGTGTCCGCACGCAATGAGGACGTCATCGCCCTGCGGAACGCGATCTCCGATCTGGATCGGGTCCTCGCCGATCCGGCCGTCGTGCGGGTGGACGGTCCGGCGGCGTTCCGCACGCTCGCGGCCGAGGTGCAGGACCTGCGCGCCTCCGCGGCGGCCGAGCTCGCCGAGAAGGACGGGCCGTTGTCCGCAGCGCGCCTCGAGGTGGAGGCGTTCGCGCGGTCCCTCGCACCCGGCGTCCTGATGGACTTCGACTGGGCCGTCCTCGTCAACGGACTGGGTGTGGACGGCTGGCTGTCCGGGCTCACCTGGTGGTGGTACGCGGACGGCGGCTACGCGACGATCGAGCTGTCGGACTCCATCGCCGAGCAGTGGCCGTCCGACGCCAGCCGGGCCCTCGTCGCGCACGAGGTCGGGCATGCGATCACCGTGCGCTGCTTCTCGATGTACGACACGACGGATCCGGATGCCACCGAGGCCTGGGCCACGGCGTGGGCGATCAGCATGGGCTTCCACGATCCGGCCAACGGGACCTCGGCGTACGGGCCGCCGCCGGAGGAGATGATCGCCGCCGCCGCGGCCTGTCGCTGACCGTTCCGTTGTCCGGCCGTCCTGAGTCCCCAGCGCCGGGACCGCACCGCCCGCGGGCACGGAGAGGGCCCCCACCGGCGGTGGGGGCCCTCTCCGTCGTGCGTCAGCGCTGTCCGCGGCGCTCGCGCAGCTGCTGGAGCGCGTCCTCGAGGAGCTGCTCGGCCTCCTCGTCGGTACGCCGCTCCTTCACATAGGCGAGGTGCGTCTTGTACGGCTCGGTCTTGGCGATCGCCGGCGGATTGTCCTTGTCCCGTCCCGCAGGCAGGCCGCTGTGCGGGTGGTCGATCACCTCGGGGATCTCCTCGTCGGGGAGCCCGGCGGCGAAGTAGCGCACCGTCTCGTTGCCGAGACCGTCCCAGTACGACACCGCGATGCGGTCGGCGTGGTAGCCGTGGTCCTGCTCCCCCATCGGGCCGGAGCCGACACGCGTCCCCCGGATCGCGTTTCCACCGGACGCCATCAGATCACCTCGAACTTCGTGATGAGCCCCAGCGCCACGATCGCGACGAACCACACGAGGGCGAGGACGATCGTGAAGCGGTTGAGGTTGCGCTCCGCCAGCCCCGACGAGCCCACGGCCGAGGTCATGCCGCCGCCGAACATGTCGGACAGACCGCCGCCACGACCCTTGTGGAGCAGGATGAGGAGCGTCAGCAGGACGCTGGTGATGCCCAGCAGCACCTGCAGGACGAACTGGAGAATATCCACGGATTGGCCTTTCGGTCGGGTCCCGTCTGTCAGGAGGCCGAGTTCCCTCGGCGGAAGAGGACCCGCGTAACGGTCAAGTATACGTCGAAGGGGCGACGCCCCCTCGGCTCACACCCCGACGTGCTTCTGGAATCGGACGATCGACGCGAACTCGTCCACGACCAGGCTCGCGCCGCCGACCAGGGCGCCGTCCACGTCGGGCTCGCGCATGAAGCTGGCGATGTTCGCCGCCTTCACCGATCCGCCGTAGAGGATCCTCGTGCGTGCCGCCGCGTCCGGGTCGAGAGCCTTCGCGAGCACGCCGCGCAGGGCCGCGCAGACGTCCTGCGCCTGCTGCGGCGTCGCGGCCTGCCCGGACCCGATCGCCCAGACCGGCTCGTACGCCACGACGATGTCCGCCGATGCGGGAACGCCCTGGAGCGCCGCCTCCAGCTGCCCGGCGGGAACCGCGCTGGCCCCGAACTTCTCCAGGTCCTCGGCGGTCTCGCCGACGCAGATCACCGGGACGAGCCCGTGCTTCAGCGCCGCCTTCACCTTCGCGGCGACCACCTCGTCCGTCTCGGCGTGGTACTCGCGCCGTTCGGAGTGCCCGATGATCACGTACTTCGCGTCGAGCTTCGCGAGGAAGGCGCCGGACACCTCACCGGTGTAGGCCCCGGAGTCGTGCATCGACAGATCCTGCGCGCCGAGGGCGAACGGGATCTTGTCGGCATCGATCAGGGTCTGGACGCTGCGCAGATCCGTGAACGGCGGGAACACGGCCACATCGACCGACCCGTCCTCGTGCTTGGCGTCCTTCAGCGTCCAGTGCAGCTTCTGCACGAACGCCACCGCCTGCAGGTGGTCCAGGTTCATCTTCCAGTTGCCCGCGATCAGCGGGGTACGAGCCGTTACGCCCATCCGAGCACCTCCAGGCCGGGTAGTTTCTTGCCCTCGAGGAACTCGAGGCTGGCGCCGCCGCCGGTCGAGATGTGCCCGAACCGGTCGTCGGCGAAACCGAGCTGCCGCACCGCCGCGGCGGAGTCGCCGCCGCCGACCACGCTGAGTCCGTCGACCTCCGTCAGCGCCTCCGCGACGGCCTTGGTCCCCGCGGCGAACGCCGGGAACTCGAACACGCCCATCGGGCCGTTCCAGAACACCGTGCGGGATCCGCGGATCGCCTCCGCGAAACGGGTCGCCGTCTCGGGCCCGATGTCCAGACCGATCCCGGACGCGCCGAAGGCCGTGTCCTCGATCGCGTCGGCCGCGGCGACCTCGTGCGGGGCGTCCGCCGCGAACGACGCCGCCACCACGACGTCCGTGGGCAGCACGAGCTCGACGCCGCGCTCCTTCGCATCGGCGATGTAGCCGCGGACCGTCTCGAGCTGGTCCTTCTCCAGGAGGCTCGACGCGACCGGATGGCCCTCCGCCGCGAGGAAGGTGAACAGCATGCCGCCCCCAACCAGGAGCCGGTCGACGCGCGGCAGCAGGTGCGAGATCACCCCGAGCTTGTCGCTGACCTTCGACCCGCCCAGCACGACCGTGTACGGACGCTCGGGCTTCTCGGTGAGCCGGTCCAGGACGTCGAGCTCGGCCGCGATGAGCAGGCCCGCCGCGGAAGGCAGGATCTTCGCGAGCTCGTAGACGCTCGCCTGCTTGCGGTGCACGACGCCGAAGCCGTCCGAGACCAGCGCGTCGCCGAGGGCGGCGAGCTGCTCGGCGAAGGCCGTGCGTTCCCCCTCGTCCTTCGCGGTCTCCCCCGGGTTGAAGCGCAGGTTCTCGAGCACGGCGACCTCGCCGGCGCCGAGCGCGTCGACGGTCTCGCGCGCGGACGCGCCCACCGTGTCGGACGCGAACGCCACGGACCTGCCGAGGAGCTCGGACAGACGGGTGGCCACGGGCGCCAGGCTGTACTGCGGATCCGGGGCGCCATCCGGGCGTCCCAGGTGCGAGACGACGATGACGCGGGCGCCGGCGTCGATGAGGGCGTTCAGGGTCGGCAACGACGCACGCACGCGGCCATCGTCCGTGATGACCCCGTCCCGCAGGGGGACGTTGAGGTCACAACGGACGATGACGCGCGTGCCGTCGAGCGAACCGACCGTCTCCCGGAGGGAGTCGAGGGTACGCAGGGTCATGGCGTGAGGTCAGATCCGCTCGGCCACGTACTCGGTCAGGTCGACGAGACGGTTCGAGTAGCCCCACTCGTTGTCGTACCAGCTCGACACCTTCACGAGGTTGCCGCTGACGTTCGTCAGCGTCGAGTCGTAGATCGACGAGTGCGGGTTGTGGACGATGTCGCTGGAGACGATGGCGTCCTCGTTGTACTGGAGGTAGCCGGCCAGGCGCCCCTCGTCCGCGGCCTTCTTGTAGGCCGCGTTGACCTCGTCGGCCGTCAGGTCGTCGCGCTCGGTGATGAGCGTGAGGTCGACGATCGAGCCGGTCGGCACCGGCACGCGGTAGGAGGAGCCGCTGAGCTTGCCGTTCAGCTCGGGAAGGACGAGGCCGATCGCCTTGGCGGCACCGGTCGACGCGGGGACGATGTTGATCGCCGCCGCGCGCGCACGGCGCAGGTCCTTGTGCGGGCCGTCCTGCAGGTTCTGGTCGGCGGTGTAGGCGTGCGCGGTCATCATGAAGCCGCGGACGATGCCGAACTCGTCGTTGAACACCTTGGCCAGGGGGGCCAGGCAGTTCGTCGTGCAGGAGGCGTTGGAGATGATGTGGTCGGTCTCCGGGTTGTAGGTCTCCTCGTTGACGCCCATGACGATGGTGCGGTCGTCGCCGGTCGCCGGCGCGGAGATGAGGACCTTCTTGGCGCCGGCCTCGATGTGCTTGCGCGCGTCCTCGGCCTTGGTGAAGAAGCCGGTCGACTCGATCACGATGTCGACGCCCAGCTCGCCCCAGGGCAGCTTCGCGGGGTCGCGCTCCGCGAACGCCTTGATCTCCTTGCCGTTGACGGTGATGCTGTCCTCGTCGTAGCTGATCTCGGCGTCGAGCACGCCTCCGACCGAGTCGTACTTCAGCAGATGCGCCAGCGTCTTGTTGTCGGTGAGGTCGTTGACTGCGACGATGTCGATGTCCGCGCCCTGCGCGAGAGCCGCGCGGAGGTAATTACGTCCGATCCGGCCGAAGCCGTTGATACCGATCTTGACAGACACGAAAGTCTCCTGGTTCTTACTCGAGGGATTGCGTGATTCTTGCAAATGACCCGGACAACGGCGTCCTGATGGGCTTTTCGCCCATCAGGACGCCCATCTTTTACGACAGTACCAGCAGTCCGTTCGTCTGCTCGCGGGCCACCTGCAGTCGCTGGGCGACGTTCTCCCAGTTGGCGATGTTCCACACGGCCTTGACGTAGTCCGCCTTGACGTTGAGGTAGTCGAGGTAGAAGGCGTGCTCCCACATGTCGAGCTGGAAGATCGGCACCGTGCCCTGCGCGGTGTTCGCCTGCTGGTCGAACAGCTGCTGGATGATGAGCTGCTGACCGATCGGGTCCCAGCTCAGCACCGCCCAGCCGGAACCCTGGATGCCCGTCGCCGCGGCGGTGAAGTGCGCCTGGAACTTCTCGAACGAGCCGAAGAACTCCTCGATCGCGGCCTTCAGCTCACCCTCGGGCTGACCGCCGCCGTTCGGCGAGAGGTTGGTCCAGAAGATGGAGTGGTTGACGTGACCGCCGAGGTTGAACGCGAGGTCCTTCTCGAGCTTGTTCACCGCACCGAGGTTGCCCGACTCGCGGGCCTCGGCGAGCTGCTCCAGCGCGGTGTTGGCGCCGGCCACGTACGCGGCGTGGTGCTTGTCATGGTGCAGCTCCATGATCTTCCCGCTGATGTGGGGCTCGAGAGCCGCGAAATCGTACGGGAGGTCGGGGAGCGTGTAGATCGCCATCGAATTCATCCAATCCGCGCCGCGCTCGCGGCGCTCACCGGTTCCCCACCCCGCCGGAACGCGGGACGAGGCGGACGATATCCATCCTATCGACGGGAACGTTCCGCGGAACCGGAACCTTCCCGGATGACGGCGATCCGCGTCACCCGGCTCAGACGTCGATGCCGGCGGGCACCGCGGACTCGGTGCCCGGGATGCCCTCGGCCTGCGCGCGCTTGTCCGCCATCGCCAGGAGGCGCCGGATACGGCCGGCGACGGCATCCTTCGTCATGGGCGGGTCGGCGTGGTGCCCCAGCTCGTCGAGGCTGGCGTCGCGGTGCGCGAGTCGCAGCTCGCCCGCCGTGCGGAGGTGATCGGGAACGTCGTCACCGAGGATCTCCAGCGCGCGCTCGACCCGTGCGCACGCGGCGACGGCAGCCTGGGCGGAACGGCGCAGGTTGGCGTCGTCGAAGTTGACCAGGCGGTTCACGCCCGCGCGGACCTCCCGGCGCTGACGCATCTCCTCCCACGCCGCCGCCGTTCGAACCGCGCCCATGACGGTGAGCAGGGCGCGGATCGCCTCGCCCTCGCGCACCACGACGCGCGGGAGACCGCGGACCTCGCGGGCCTTCGCCGCGATGCCGAGCCGATGGGCGGCGCCCACGAGCGCCATCGCCGCCTCGGACGACGGGCAGGCGACCTCGAGGACCGCCGAGCGGCCGGGCTCGCTCAGCGCGCCGGCGGCGAGGAAGGCGCCGCGCCACAGGCCGGCGAGCTCCTCGCGGGAGCCGGTGGTGAGGCGGTTCGGCAGACCGCGGACCGGACGGCGACGCTGGTCGAGCAGACCGGTCTGGCGGGCGAGGGTCTCCCCCGCGCCGATGACGCGGACGGCGTAGCGCGCGCCGTCCGTGCCCGAGGCACCCTGGATCTGCGCGATCTCCGGACGGACCCCGAAGAGCTCGGCGAGATCCCGGGCGACGCGACGAGCCAGCAGCTCGGCGTCCACTTCGGCCTCCACGGCGACCCGGTTGGCGATGGAGTGCAGACCGCCGGCGAACCTCAGCACCGCGGTCACCTCCGCGACCCGCACCGTCGGCGGTGCGTTCCGGATGCTGACGAGCTCTGCCTTGACGTCGGTGGTGAGTGCCACGGGTCTCCTTCGCGTTACCGCGCCGGGTCGCGGCGCAAGGGAATAGCCTACTCGGCTCCCGCACCCCGCATCGACCCGACCGGTGCGGCCGCGCGCGTCACTCCCGACCGAGATCGCGGTGACGGACCGTGACGGCCACGCCCGGCACCGACGCGAGCCGTCGGGCCAGTTCCTCGGCCACCGCCACCGAACGATGGCGGCCTCCCGTGCAGCCCACGGCCACCGTGGAATGGCTCTTGTTCTCGCGCTGGTAGCCCTCGAGCACCGGCTTCAGCGCCGCGGTGTACGCATCGAGGAACTCCTCCGCGCCCTCTCGGGACAGGACGAACTCGCTGACGGGCGCATCCTTCCCGGTGGAGTCCCGCAGCTCGTCGATCCAGAACGGATTGGGCAGGAACCTCATGTCGGCCACGAGATCCGCGTCGGACGGGAGACCGTACTTGAAGCCGAAGCTCATGATGGTGAGGCGGTGCCGGGCCGCCCCCTCCTCGGCGAACAGATCCGTGACCGTGGTCGCGAGCTGATGGATGTTGAACGCGGAGGTGTCGATCACGATGTCCGCGGCCTCGCGCAGCGGCGCCACCCGTGCCCGCTCGATCCGGATCCCGTCGAGGAGCGTGCCGTCGCCCTGCAGCGGATGCGGTCGCCGCACCGATTCGAACCGGCGCACGAGCACGTCGTCGGAGGCGTCGAGGAAGAGCACCCGCACGGAGCCGTGCTGTCGGAGCGCCCGTGCGACGCCGGGGAAGTCGTCGAAGAGGTTGCGACCTCGCACGTCGACGACCGCAGCGACCCGCGGCAGCGCGGCGCCGCCGAGATTCGCCAGGTCGAGGAGAGGACGGAGCATCTGCGGAGGGAGGTTGTCGACGACGTACCAGCCGAGGTCCTCCAGGGCGTTCGCGACCGTGGAACGGCCCGCGCCCGACATACCGGTGACGATCAGGAACTCGCCCTGGTCGGCGGCGCTCATGTCTCCCCCTTCGCTCCTGACCAGCCTACCGATCCGCGGGCATGCTCGGCGCCGGAGGCTCCGGGGCCGGCGCGAGCGCCGCCGGAGGGGCCTCGGCGTCCTCCGGCGACGGATCGGCAGGCGCCGTCCGCGTCGTGGCGAGATGCGTGTGGATGCTCTGCGCCAGCGCGGGACCGATGCCGGTGACCTCCTGGATCTGCGACGGTTCCGCGCGACGCAGAGCGGCCACTGACCCGAAATGCCGCAGCAGCGCGCGGATGCGGGCGGCGCCGAGGCCGGGCACCTCCGCCAGGACCGTGGTGATGTCGCGCTTGCGCTTCTTGCGCTGGTGCGTGATCGCGAACCGGTGCGCCTCGTCCCGCAGGCGCTGCAGCAGGTACAGCGCCTCGCTGGTCCGCGGCAGGATCACCGGGTACTCGTCGCCCGGGAGCCAGATCTCCTCGAGCCGCTTGGCGATGCCGGCCAGCCCGATCTCGGTGTGCCCGGCGTCGCGCAGCGCCCGTGCCGCGGCTTCCACCTGCGGCCGTCCGCCGTCCACGAGGAGAAGTTGCGGCGGATACGCGAAGCGCGGCCGCCGTTTCCCCTGCGGCGCCTCGGCCTCCGCGGCGTCCGCGGTCTCCAGAGCATCGGCCGGGGGCGCGCCGGGGGCGAGCGGCTCGCCCTCCGGGGCGTCCAGATGGGCGAGCCGACGGCGCAGCACCTGGTAGATCGAATCGGTGTCGTCCGTCGTCTCGGGGATGCCGAAGGATCGGTACTGGTCCTTGCGCGGGAGCCCGTCCTCGAAGACCACCATGGAGCCGACGACGTTGGTCCCGCTCAGATGGGAGATGTCGTAGCACTCGATCCGCAACGGCGCCTCGGCCAGTCCCAGCGCCTCCTGCAGGTCGGTGAGCGCCTGGGTGCGCGTGACGTAGTCGCTGGACCGCTTCATCTTGTGTCGCAGAAGGGCCTGCTGGGCGTTGACGGTGGCATTGCGCATGAGCTCGGCGCGCTGGCCGCGCTGCGCGACCGCGATCTCCACCTTCCGACCGCGGCGATCGCGCAGCCACTGCTCGAGCTCCGAGACGTCGTCCGGGAGGGAAGGCACGAGGACACGGCGCGGCACGGCGTCCCCCTCCGCCTCGCCGTAGGCACGCTGCAGGACCTGATCCACCAGGTCCCCGCCGCTGATGTCGATCTCCTTCTCCACCGTCGAGGCGCGGACGCCGCGGACCCGGCCGCCACGGATCACGAAGTGCTGCACCGCCGCGGAGAGCTCGTCCTCCGCGATCCCGAACAGGTCCGCGTCCTCGTCCTGGGGAAGCACGAGGGCGCTCTTGCCGAGCACGGCCTCGATCGAGGCGAGCTTGTCCCGGTACCGCGCGGCGTTCTCGTAGTCCATCGCCGCCGACGCCTCGCGCATGCGCCGGGTGAGCTCCCGGGTGAAGCGCTCGTCACCGCCCTCCATGAACGCGATGAAGTCGTCCACCATCGCCCGGTGCTCCTCGATCGTGACCGTCATCGAGCACGGCCCGCCGCATTTTCCGATCTGCCCGGGGAAGCAGGGCCGCCCCGTCTGCATCGCCCGGCGGTAACTGGCGTCGCTGCACGTGCGGATCGGGAACGCCTTGATCATGAGGTCGATGGTCTCGTGGACGGCCCACACCTTCGGATACGGGCCGAAGTACCGCGCACCGGGGATCCGACGGTTGCGGGTGACCAGGACCCGCGGGGCCTCGTCACCGAGCGTGACCGCCATGAACGGATAGGACTTGTCGTCCTTGTACCGGACGTTGAAGGGCGGATCGAACTCCTTGATCCACATGTACTCGAGTTGCAGCGAATCCACGTCCGTGGGCACGACCGTCCACTCGACAGAGGTGGCCGTGGTGACCATCCGCCGGGTGCGTTCGTGCAGCGTCCGCAGCGGCGCGAAGTAGTTCGACAGCCGTTGACGGAGGTTCTTCGCCTTACCGACGTACAGCACGCGCCCCTGGGCGTCGCGGAAGCGGTACACACCGGGATCGGTCGGGATCTCCCCCGCCCGCGGCTTGTACGGGAGCTCTTGCGCCATCAGCTCGCCTTGCGCTCGGACACCGGCTCCCTGCGCTTCACCGCCCGCGGTGCCGATGCGCGGCCCGCGCGCCCTTCGGGCTGCAGGATCTCCGCCAGGAAGCGACCGGTGTGGCTCTCGTCCACCTTCGCGACCTGCTCGGGCGTGCCGGTGGCGATGATCTGCCCGCCGCCGGAGCCGCCCTCGGGGCCGAGGTCGATCACCCAGTCGGCGGACTTGATCACATCGAGGTTGTGCTCGATCACGATCACGGTGTTGCCCTTGTCCACCAGCCCGTTGAGCACCTCGAGGAGCTTGCGCACGTCCTCGAAGTGCAGACCCGTCGTCGGCTCGTCGAGCACGTAGATGCTGCGGCCGTTGCTCCGGCGCTGCAGCTCCGTGGCGAGCTTGACCCGCTGCGCCTCGCCGCCGGAGAGCGTGGTCGCCGACTGGCCCAGACGCACGTAGCCGAGACCGACGTCCACGAGGGTGCGCAGGTACCGGTGGATCGCCTGGATGGGCTCGAAGAACTCCGCGGCCTCCTCGATCGGCATCTCCAGGACCTCGGCGATGTTCTTCCCCTTGTAGTGGACGGCAAGAGTGTCCCGGTTGTAGCGCTTGCCGTGGCAGACCTCGCAGTCGACGTACACGTCGGGGAGGAAGTTCATCTCGATCTTGATGGTGCCGTCGCCCGAGCAGGCCTCGCAGCGACCGCCCTTGACGTTGAAGCTGAAGCGGCCGGGGAGGTACCCGCGCACCTTCGCCTCGGGCGTCTCGCTGAAGAGGGTGCGGATCCGGTCGAACACGCCGGTGTACGTCGCCGGATTGGACCGCGGCGTGCGCCCGATCGGGGCCTGGTCGACGTGGACCACCTTGTCGAGATTGTCCAGCCCGGTCACGCGGGTGTGCTTGCCGGGCACGGTGCGCGCTCCGTTGAGACGCGCCGCGAGGACCTGATAGAGGATGTCGTTCACGAGCGACGACTTGCCGGATCCGCTGACGCCGGTGACCGCCGTGAGCACTCCGAGCGGGAAGTCCGCCGTGACGCCGCGCAGGTTGTTCTCGCGCGCACCGACCACGCTGAGCATCCGCTTGCGGTCGATCCGACGCCGCTTGGCCGGCGTCGGGATCTCACGGCGCCCCGCCAGGTAGTCACCGGTCATGGAGTCGGTGTCGCCGAGCAGTGCCTCGTAGGGCCCGGAATGGACGACGACCCCGCCGCCGACGCCCGCGCCGGGACCGATGTCGACGACCCAGTCGGCCGCCTCGATCGTCTCTTCGTCGTGCTCCACCACGATCAGCGTGTTGCCCAGGTCGCGGAGGGTGAGCAGCGTCTCGATCAGACGGCGGTTGTCGCGCTGGTGCAGCCCGATCGAGGGCTCGTCCAGCACGTAGAGCACGCCGGTGAGCCCGGAGCCGATCTGGGTCGCCAGGCGGATGCGCTGAGCCTCGCCGCCGGAGAGCGAGCCCGCCGACCGACTGAGGTTCAGGTAGGACAGACCGACCTGGAGCAGGAAGTCCAGCCGCAGACGGATCTCCCGCAGCACCTGGGCGGCGATCTTCGCCTCTCTCGGCGTGAGCTCGAGCCGCTGCATGAACTGCTGCGCCTCCGCGAGGCTGAGGTGCGAGACCTCCGCGATCGAGTGCCCGTGCACCTGGACCGCCAGGACCTCGGGCTTGAGCCGGTCGCCGTTGCAGACCGGGCACGGGACCTCACGGAGGTACTCACCCCACCGACCGCGCTGCGTGTCGCTCTCGGCCTGCAGATACTGCCGCTCGATGTACGGCACCACGCCCTCGAAGCCCGAGGAGTACCGCATCTCCCGCCCGTAGCGGTTCTTCCACTTGACGGTCACCTTGTAGTTGTCGCCGCGCAGCACCGCCTCCTTGACATCGGAGTGGAGCTCGCGCCACGGCGTGTCGAGCGAGAAGTCGAGGTCGCGGGCGAGACCCTCCAGGAGCCGCTCGTAGTACTGGAAGAGGCCCTTGCCCTGCGTGGTCCAGGGCAGGATGACGCCCTCGCGGATCGAGAGCTCCTCGTCACCGAGCATGAGATCGACGTCCACGGACATCCGTGTGCCGAGACCCGAGCATGCCGGGCAGGCGCCGAACGGGGCGTTGAACGAGAACGTGCGCGGCTCGATCTCGGTGAGCGTGATCGCGTGGCCGTTCGGACAGGCCAGCTTCTCCGAGAACGACTGCCATGCGGCGTCGCCGCTCTCGTCGACGAAGTTGACCTGCATGACGCCGCCCGCCAGAGACAGCGCGGTCTCGACCGAGTCCGTGACACGCCCGAGGATGTCCCCCGAGGCCACGAGGCGGTCGACCACGACCGCGATGTCGTGCTTGTAGCTCTTCTTGAGCGTCGGCGGCTCGGAGAGCTGGATCATCTCGCCGTCGACGATGGCGCGGGCGTAGCCCTTGGCGCCGAGCTCGCGGAAGAGGTCGACGAACTCGCCCTTCTTCTGCGAGACCACCGGCGCGACGATCTGATAGCGGGTGCGCTCAGGCAGCTCCATGAGCTGATCGGCGATCTGCTGCACCGTCTGACGCTGGATCCGCTCGCCGCACTCCGGGCAGTGCGGGACGCCGATGCGCGCCCACAGCAGACGCATGTAGTCGTAGATCTCGGTGATGGTGCCGACCGTCGAGCGAGGGTTGCGGTTCGTCGACTTCTGGTCGATCGACACCGCCGGGCTGAGCCCCTCGATGAAGTCGACGTCGGGGCGGTCCACCTGCCCGAGGAACTGACGGGCGTAGGCGCTCAGCGACTCGACGTAGCGACGCTGGCCCTCGGCGAAGATCGTGTCGAACGCGAGGCTGGACTTGCCTGATCCGGAGAGACCGGTGAAGACCACGAGCGAGTCCCGCGGGATCTCGAGGTCGACGTTCTTGAGGTTGTGCACGCGGGCACCGCGGACACTGAGTTTTCCTGGGCTGGCGACGGGAACAATGGGCACCCGACAAGTTTAGGAGGGGCCACCGACATCGGCTCCGCGAGCGGCGGAACCCCGGCGCATCAGCTGCGTCGTCGCCGTCGCGACGACCAGCAGCAGCGCGGCCCCGAGCGGCGCGAGCCAGGCCGTGTCCGCCGCACCGGCCTGCGGGAGCAGCGCCGCCGTGGCCGCGACGGGCTGCGCGATCGCCTGGATCACGACGAAGCGCCGCAGCACGGGCCGGAGCAGGCCCGGCGCGATCCGTGAACCGGCGGGGATCGTCAGCGACAGTGCTGCCAGCACGTGGATCGCGTGGACGAGCAGGACCGCGAGCGCCGTGCGGCCCGGCGACGGCGCGGTCAGCAGCACGCCGATCGGAAGGCAGGCCGCGCCCGCCCACGCAGCGAACGAACGCGGAAGAACCACCGACACGGACGCTGCCGCGACGGCCACCACCTGCCAGACGATGAACGGGGTGAGGGCGAGGACCCCCGCCGTCGTGACCAGGAGCACCAGCAGCCGAGGAACGATCCCGGGAATGCCGCGCGGGACGCGCAGTTCGTGCGCCCGTCTCTTCATCGTCGCCCCCGCCCGGCCCCGGCGCGACCGTGCGCGGCGACGGCCCGCAGGGCGGCGTCGGCACCGTCGTCGTTCCACGCCACGACCTCGACCCCCGCGCCGCGCAGGTCCGCCATCACGTCCTGACGCTCGGCGAGCAGCGTGCGCACCGCGACCGTCTGCTCGGCGGTCAGCCGCGCCGTGTCCGGCTCGGGGAGGACGTCCACGGCGACCACCGCGTGGCCGCCCGCGCGCCAGCGCGTGGCGATCTCCGCGGCCGCCCCGTCGAAGAACGTCGACAGCACGAAGACGATCGATCCGCTCCCGATCGGGGGCGTGCGCCGGAACCGTGACCCGTCCCCGCTCGCCCCCGTCCCGGCGATCACACCGCGGAGGCGCGCGAGATGACGGGCGCCGGAACCGCTGCGGACGGCCCGCCCGCCCGGGGCCAGGACGTGGAAGGCGACCCGGTCGCCGGTCTCGACCGCGCACGTCGCCAGTGACAGGGCGGCCTCACGGGCGAGGTCCAGGGACGTGACACCGCTGCGCTCCCGGTCCGGCGTGCCCCAGGAGGCGACGACCGCTCCCAGATCGTCGGCGGTGTCCATCGCGATCACGACGGCGCTGTCGCTCAGCGCCTGCGTGCGGCGGACGAGCAGGTCCCCCGGCCTTCGGGCGGCCCGGGCCGTCGCACGCCAGTCCACGCGGCGGAGCTCGTCCCCGGGCGCGAACGGGTGGATGTCCCGGAACTCGCCGCCCTGACCGATCCGCGACCCTTCGTGCGCACCATGGAGCCCTGTCAGCCGGACGGAGGTCGGGAGCCGGTCGAGCCGTCGCGTCCGCGGCGCCGCCTTCCAGGTCAGGCTCCCGGCCGGGACGACCTCGCTCACCCACGCGCCGTCGGCCGCGACCGCGCGTGCGGTCAGGCGGAGCAGCTCGATCGGACCGGAGTGGCTCAGCCGGCTCCGCGACCGCAGCACGCCGCTGCCGGGCGCCACGTCGACGGTTCCGCTCCTGCGCCGGTCCTGATCCACGGCGAACTGGACGGCCTCCGCGTCGGCCCGTACGTCGACGGCGACGTGCACCTCGGCCGCGTCCCCGGCGCGGGCGCTGATGCCGACGTCGATCCGGCCCGCCGCCGGCCGCCGCCACAGCGCCCAGGCCGTCGCGAGCGCGAGCGGCGTCGAGAGCGCGACGACGTCCGCCCGTGAGGCGGCGAGCCCCACCGCGGCGAGCAGCACCGCGCCGATGATCCCGAGGGGCACGACCGGTGTCTGCCGCCAGCGCAGGGGCACGCGGACGGCGACGCGTTCGGCGGGGCCGGACGACTCGGCCGGGTCGGGGGAAGCGCCCTGCGCCGTCCGCGGGCCGCGGCGGAGACCGGTCACGGCGCGGCGCCCACGGTCGGAGGCACCGGGGTCTGCGCGAGCGCCGCGGTCACGACCGATGCGGGGTCCGTGCCCTGCGCCCATGCCTGGGGCGTCAGCGTGAGGCGGTGAGCGAGCACCGGGACCGCGATGCGCTTGATGTCGTCGGGGCGGACGTATCCCCGTCCGTCGAGCGCGGCGAGGGCGCGTCCGAGGAGCACGAGCGCCTGTGACCCGCGCGGGGAGGAGCCGACGGCGACCGGGGCCGCCTCGCGCGTCGCGCGTGTGAGTGCGACGCCGTACCGGACCACGTCCGGATCGACGTGGATCCGTTCGACGGCCTCCTGGATCCGACGGAGCCCCGCGCCGTCGATCACGGGCTCCACGACGGTGTCCGGGCGTCCTCGACGGACCCGCTCCAGGATGATGTCCGTCTCGGCGTCGGGCGTCGGATACCCGACCGACAATCGCACCATGAACCGGTCCAGCTGCGCCTCGGGCAGCGCGTAGGTCCCCTCGTACTCGACGGGGTTCGCGGTGGCGATGACGTGGAACGGCTCCGCCAGCGGGAACCGCCGCCCCTCGACCGTGACCTGACGCTCGGCCATGGCCTCGAGCATCGCCGACTGCGTCTTGGGCGTCGTGCGGTTGATCTCGTCGGCGAGCAGCATGCCCGTGAAGATCGGGCCCGGACGGAACTCGAAGTCCGTCGAGCCCGGGACGTACACGAAGGATCCCGTGACGTCGCCGGGCAGCATGTCGGGCGTGCACTGGAGACGGCGGAAGTCCAGTCCGAGCGCGGCCGCGAGGCTTCGCGCGGCGAGGGTCTTGCCGAGACCGGGCACGTCCTCGAACAGCACGTGCCCGCCGGCGAGGATCGTCGCGAGCGCGACGGACAGGGGCTCGTCCATCCCCACGACGGCGGTCCGCACGCCGGCGAGCACGCGCCGCCCGACCTCCGCGACCTCGTCCACGTCCGGCGCGGGTGTCTCATCGTGATCGGTCATGTCCATCGTCCTCTCGGTCGTGTCGTGCGTCTGCGGAGGCCGGCGCGAGCCGGTCGACCGCGTCGAGGATCCGACGCAGATCGTCGCGACGGACCTCCTTGGCGGTGAGGGCCGTCCGCAGGTCCTGCCCCAGCAGGGCGTCGATCCGGGCCGCCGAGGCCGGATCGTCCAGATCGAGGCCCCGGCGGGACAGCCGCCGACGGACGACCCTCTGGACGCGGCGCACGATCGCGTGTCCCGCGACTCCCGTACGGGGATTGATGGACCACGCGAGCCGGGACACGTCAGAACCGACGACCGGCCGTTCGGGTTCGGCGGGAGGCCACGTCGCGGTGTCGTCGAAGACCGTCCGCCGGGCGACGACGACCCCCGCGGCGACGAGCAGGAGCCACGCGATCGAGAATCCCCACGGCGCGCCCAGCGTGACGAGCACCGCCAGCACCGGGATCGCAAGGGCGACGCCGATCAGCACGGGCCCGATCCGGGCTCTCATCGCCACGCCTCCTCGATACGGCGGAGCAGCCGCGCGGCCTCCGCGCGATCGCGCTCCGATGCCGTCGCCCCGCCGAAGCGAACGTCCTCGTACAGCCGGAGCAAGGCGGTCACCTCGGCAGCCGATGCGCGATGCCGCGAGAGGATCCGCACCGCCAGCTCTCCCGCGGTCTCGGACGCACCACGGGACTGCCCCGCCCGTGCAGCCGTCTGCTCCAGCCCGACCCACGCGGCGACGATCGCGTCGTGGGGGCGTCCGATCGCCGTAATGGCGTCCAGGGCTCCGGCGATCCCGGCGCGCACCACGGGGGCGTCGGCCGCCGGATCGGACGCGTCGGGGGCGGGCATGGCGTCCTGCAGCTGCACCCCCGCCCGAACGCGCAAGGGGCGATCGCGCCATAGTCGTCGGAGGAGGACGACGAGCCCGGAGATCAGCAGAGCGGCGAGGGCGATCGCGACGAGGATCCCGAGGACGACGCCGAGCCAGGCCAGCGCCGCGGGATCCTGATCGCGGACGTCCGGCGGCGCGGTCCCGGCATCGATCGAGGGCGGCGGAGAGGGCGTGACCGCGCCGGCGCCCTCGAACAGCAGCTGACCGAAGACCGGCCGCCCCTGCAGTGCCGCGAAGGCCATCAGCACCAGGATCAGCACCACCAACGCCGATCCGCCGGCGACCGTGCGACGCGCCTCGATTCCCCTCGTGGGTCGCGTGTCGTCGCGGCGCATACGCCCCACCCTAGGTCACCGCCGCTCTCACCCCCGGTTCTCCACAGGCGACGCCCGGAGACGGATACCGCGGGCTCAGAGCGTCACGGCACCGGCATACGGCGCCAGACCGTCGCGGACGGCGGCGGCGTCGTGGGCGGAGATGCCCAGCCGAGCGAGGACCTGACCCGGGACCGCCAGCGCCCGCTCGCGCAGTGCCCGGCCGGCGGCCGTGAGGCCGATGTCGAGGCGCCGCTCGTCCGCGGAGCTCCGGACGCGCTCCACCAGTCCGTCCGCCTCCAGACGCTTGACGAGCGGGGACGCCGTGGCCGGATCCATCGCGAGCTCGGTGGCCAGCTCGCGCAGCGTCCTCGGCGCCTGCTCCCACAGCGCGAGCATGACGAGGTACTGCGGGTGCGTCAGGCCCAGCGGCTCGAGGATCGGTCGGTAGATGGCCACGACGTTGCGCGCGGCGGTGACCAGGGCGAAGCACAGCTGGTTCTCCAGTCGCAGCATCTCTTCCGGCGTCGGTTCCTCCATGGCGTCGATGATACCTCGCACACAAATCATTAGTACACTAAGCAGTATGAACAACACCCCGGATCCGAGCCCAGCCCCTCGTCCGCCGCTGCGGACGAGGATCCGCGAGGCAGGCGGCCTCTACGCGTGGTTCAACACGAACCTCATCCGGTTCGCCGGCCCGGCGTCGGTCGGCCCGTACGAGGCGACGCCTCCTCCGTCCGACGCGGAGAGGGCACAGCGCGCCTGCCCGCTGTGCGGCGCTCCGATGACCTCACACGAGATCGACCGATCGGGACCCAAGCCGCTGATGCACTGCCCCTGACCGGCCCCCGTCTCCTCACCCCTCGCCGTCGTCACTGCCGTCGGGCCCGCGCGAGGGCGCCGCGTTGTCCTCACGCGCGGCGTCGATCCAGAACATCAGCTCCGCGTCCCCGAACCCGGTGGTGTCGACGTCGAGCCACCGGGTCCCCATGCTGCGCGCGCCCATCACCGCCACGCGAGCCTCCGGACGCGTGACGAGCTCCTCCCCGTGCTCGTCGCTCAGCCGGACCAGGAGGACGCCCCCGCGGCGCGCGCCGACCAGGATCCGGTCGTTGACCATGAAGACGCGGCTTCCGAACATCCGCTTCTCCTCGAGCGTCGGCTCGTCGGCCAGCAGCGCCCGCACGCGATCCGCAAGCTCGGTCCCCGCCTCATCCATGCCGTGCTCCCGTCGCTCGATCGCCGGTTCAGGCGTGTCCTGCCCGTTCCATGGCCCGCAGCTCCTTCTTCAGGTCCTGCACCTCGTCGCGAAGCCGGGCAGCCAGCTCGAACTTCAGTTCCGACGCCGCCGCGAGCATCTGGTCCGACAGGTCGGCGATGGTCGCCTCGAGCTGCTCCGCCCCCTCCGCGGCGATCCCCTCGCGACGCAGGTTCGGAGTGGGCGACTTGCCCTTCCCGCTCCGGCCCGCCCGCCCGCCGCGCCCGGACAGCATCTCGGCGGTGTCCGCTCCCTCGCGGGCCAGCACCTCCGTGATGTCGGCGATGCGCTTGCGCAGCGGCTGCGGATCGATGCCGTGGGCCGTGTTGTACGCGATCTGCTTCTCGCGGCGCCGCTCGGTCTCCTCGATCGCGTTGCGCATGGAATCGGTCATGTTGTCGGCGTACATGTGCACCTCGCCCGACACGTTTCGGGCGGCACGGCCGATGGTCTGGATGAGCGACGTGCCCGAACGGAGGAAACCCTCCTTGTCGGCGTCCAGGATCGCCACCAGCGACACCTCGGGCAGATCCAGCCCCTCCCGCAGGAGGTTGATGCCGACCAGCACGTCGTACACCCCGGCGCGCAGCTCGGTCAGCAGCTCGACGCGACGCAGCGTGTCGACGTCGGAGTGCAGGTAGCGCACCTTCACGCCGTGCTCGCCGAGGAAGTCGGTGAGCTCCTCGGCCATCTTCTTCGTCAGGGTCGTCACGAGCACGCGCTCGTCACGCTCCACCCGCAGGCGGATCTCCTCCAGAAGATCGTCGATCTGGCCCTTGGAGGGCTTCACCACGATCTGCGGGTCCACGAGCCCCGTCGGGCGGATGATCTGCTCCACGACGCCGTCGGCGACGCCCATCTCGTACTTGCCCGGCGTCGCCGAGAGGTACACCGTCTGGCCGATCCGCTGCGTGAACTCGTCCCACCGCAGCGGGCGGTTGTCCAGGGCGCTGGGAAGGCGGAAGCCGTGATCCACCAGGGTGCGCTTGCGCGAGGCGTCCCCCTCGTACATCGCGCCGATCTGCGGCACGGTCACGTGCGACTCGTCGATGACCAGGAGGAAGTCGTCGGGGAAGAAGTCCAGCAGCGTGTGCGGCGGCTCGCCCGGCTCGCGACCGTCCATATGGCGCGAGTAGTTCTCGATCCCGGAGCAGAAGCCGAGCTGCTGCAGCATCTCCAGGTCGAAGGTCGTCCGCATCCGCAGTCGCTGCGCCTCCAGCAGCTTGCCCTGTCGCTCGAGCTCCGCGAGCCGCTCGGCGAGCTCCTCCTCGATCGAGCCGATCGCCCGCTGTACGACATCGGTGCCGGCCACGTAGTGGGACGCGGGGAAGATCGGCACGGCGTCGAGCCGCTCGATGATCTCGCCGGTGAGCGGGTGCAGCGAGTACAGCGCCTCGATCTCGTCGCCGAAGAGCTCGATCCGGATGGCGTGCTCCTCGTACACCGGGATGATCTCGATGGTGTCGCCGCGCACCCGGAAGTTCCCCCGGGAGAAGTCCACGTCGTTGCGGTTGTACTGCATCGAGATGAACTGGCGGATCAGCGCATCGCGGTCGTATCGCTCCCCCACCTGAAGCGCCACCATCGCGCGGAGATACTCCTCGGGCGCACCCAGTCCGTAGATGCAGGACACCGTCGACACGACCACCACGTCGCGCCGCGACAGCAGGGAGTTCGTCGTCGAGTGCCGCAGCCGCTCCACCTCGGCGTTGATCGAGGAGTCCTTCTCGATGAAGGTGTCCGTCTGCGGGACGTAGGCCTCGGGCTGGTAGTAGTCGTAGTACGACACGAAGTACTCGACCGCGTTGTGCGGCATCAGCTCGCGGAACTCGTTCGCGAGCTGGGCCGCCAGGGTCTTGTTGTGCGCGAGGATCAGCGTCGGGCGCTGGACCTGCTCGATCAGCCACGCGGTCGTCGCGGACTTTCCCGTGCCGGTGGCGCCGAGCAGGACCACGTCCGTCTCGCCGGCGTTGATCCGGGCGGCGAGCTCCGCGATCGCCTGCGGCTGGTCGCCGGAGGGCGCGTACTCGCTGACGACCTCGAAGGGCCGGACGCTGCGGGTGGGTTGCATGACTACCAGCGTAGGCGGGGCCACCGACACGCGGGCCGGACGGCCGTTCATCCGCACAGCGGTCGGGCGTCCGCCGCCGTCGCGGCCTAGAGTGAGGGCGTGATCGAGTTCGTGATCGGCTCCAGCCTGGCCGCGGCAGCGGGCCTCAACGCCTGGATGCCGCTGTTCCTGCTCGGTCTCGCCGACCGCCTCCTGCCCGCGGTCGCTCTGCCCGCAGGATGGACCTGGCTGTCCAGCGACATCGCGCTCTGGGTCATCGGCGCGCTGCTGCTCGTGGAGATCGTGGCCGACAAGATCCCGGCCCTCGACTCCGCGAACGACGTCCTGCAGAGCATCGTCCGCCCCGCGGCGGGAGGCATCGCCTTCGGCGCCGGGTCGAACGCGCAGACCGTCGCCGTCGACGACCCCTCGACGTTCTTCTCGACCAACGCGTGGGTGCCCATCTTGGCCGGCATCGCCATCGCCCTCGTCGTGCACGCGGTCAAGGCCACCACCCGGGTCGCCGCGAACACGGCGACCGCCGGGATCGCGGCCCCCGTGCTCAGCACCTCGGAGGACGCCGCCTCCTTCGCGCTCGCCGCCGCGGCGATCGTCGTTCCTCTCCTCGCCGCCCTGCTGCTGATCGGCCTGATCGTCGGCGCCGTCGTCCTCGTCCGACGCGCCGCACGCCGCCGACGGCGGTCCGCGGACGCGGCGCCGCCGGTCACGCCCGCCTGAGGCGCTCCCACAGGCGATCGGCCTGACGACGGGTGTCGTCCAGGGAGCCGGTCGTGTCGATCCGCACGTCCGCGATCGCGCGGCGCGCCTCGTCCGAGACCTGCGCCGCGATCCGGGACCGGGCGGCCTCTCTCGTCATCCCCCGCTCGGTGACGAGACGCTCCTCCCGCACTTCCGCGGGGGCGTCGGCGACCACGATCAGGTCCCAGGGATCGTTCGCCCTGGCCTCCACGAGCAGCGGCACGTCGTAGACGACGAGCGCGCCCGGATCCGCGGCGAGGGCCCGCTCGAACCGGCGGTGCGACTCGTCGCGGACCGCGGGGTGCACGATCGCGTTCAGGTCGGAGAGCGCCGCGGGGTCGTCGAAGACCATCGCTCCGAGCGCAGCGCGGTCGAGCGAGCCGTCGGCGGCGATGACCTCCTGACCGAACCTCTCGGCGATGCGGGCGAGCACGGGCGAGCCGGGGGCTTGGACCTCCCGGACGATCGCATCGGCGTCGACGACGACGGCGCCGTGCTCGGCCAGACGAGCGGCGATCGTGGACTTCCCCGAGGCGATCCCGCCGGTGAGCGCGATGAGCGGCATCCCGCCAGTCTTCCACAGCGTGCGGGACCGTCCGGCCGTGGTCAGCGCGACGCGCCCTCCCGCGCGTCCTCCCACCGGAATCGCCCGCCCGCCGCGGCGAACTCGGCGGCCACGGCGTCGCGCAGCTCCGCGTCCGCCAGGTAGTCCGCCGCTGTCGCGGCCAGACCGACCGCGGCATCGGCGAGGGCGGCGAAGGCCGGCTCCCGGATCGTCTGGGCGGCGAAGGCGGCGTTGTGGGGATGGACGTCGTCCGGGCCGCCGAGACCGATCGAGGGGTGCAGCGAGGGAACGTAGCGACTGACGTTGCCCATGTCCGTGGACGGTCCGCCCTGCGCGGCGACGGGCGGAGACGGCGGCACCTCCCGACCGCGGCGGCGCACGGCGTCCGCCCATCGTCGCGTCAGCGCCAGGTTGGGCTGCAGCGGGAGGTACGGAGGAACCGGGTCCACCTCGATGTCCGCGTGGGTCCCGGTCGCGAGCCCGGCCGCCTCCAGCACGGCCACGACGCGGTCCGTGAGGACGCGCAGCGTCTCGATCTCCGCCGAGCGCACGTAGAAGAGCGCCGAGGCGCGCTCCGGCACGACGTTCGGGACGGCGCCGCCGTCGGTGATGATGCCGTGCAGCCGATCCGTGGGGAGGATGTGCTGACGCAGCTGCGCGACGCCCTGGTACGCCGTCACGACCGCATCGAGGGCGTTGCGCCCCAGCCACGGTGCGCCCGCCGCGTGCGCGGCCCGCCCCCGGTACGTGACCGCGACCCGGCGCACGCCCGTCGTCCTCGGGCCGAGGACCGGCGACGTGCGTGCTCCCGCGGCGGGATGCACCATGCCCGCGGCGTCCACCGCGTCGAAGCCGCCCGCGCGCAGGACGAGCTCCTTGCCGCCCCCGTTCTCCTCCGCGGGAGCGCCGACGAGCGACAGGCGCGCACCCAGGCGCTCCGCCACGGGCGCGGCAGCGAGGAACGCCCCGACCGCCGCCGCGGCGATGATGTTGTGACCGCACGCATGGCCCACGCCGGGCAAGGCGTCGTACTCGGCGATCACCGCGAAGTGCGGACCCGAACCCCCGCCGACGGTCGCCAGGAATGCGGTGGGCACGCCGAACGCGCCGACCTCGACCGCACGGCCGTGGCTCTCCACGAGCTCGGCGATCCTCGCGACCGACCGTTGCTCCTCGAATCCGATCTCGGGATCCTCGAAGAGCGCCGTAGCGAGCGCGCGGAGATCCGGGGCGAGGTCCGCCACCGAGCGACCGAGCTCCGCGTGCACCTCGTCGCCCGCGCCGGCGAACGACGAGGTCTCGGCAACGGGCTCGGGGACGACGGGGGCCACGACGTGGCGCTGCTGCCATTCCAGGTAGGCGGTCAGATCGCCCTCGACCCCGGCCGTCACAGCGCGACCGTCCGGCCGTCCGGCGTGCGCAGGGTCAGCCGGAAGCCGGCGGGCCGCCCCTCGACGACCTCGGCGAGCGCCCCGTCTTCGAGCCCCAGTGCCTCGTGGATCGCCTGCAGGGGCGCGGGGTCCGGCTCCACCCGCTCGAACGAGACGACCTCGATCGTCGGGATGTCGCTGAGGCCCGGCTGCTCGGTGCTCCCCCAGTCGATGAGGAACGGGGACGCGTACCCGCCCGCGCCTCCGCCCCGGGTCAGCCGCCACTCCAGCAGTTCCCCGTCGGGCCGGCGCCGGGACAGCTCCCAGATCTCGCCGGGATCGAAGCCGCGCGCACGGGCGCCCTCCACCGTCGCGTCGATGTCCTCCGGATGGACCGCGTACGTCACGACGGCCGGCCCGCTCAGCGCGTCGATGCCGAACGTCGTCGGGGGCGCGGGGTGGTCGAGCGACGGATCCGGCCCGATCAGCTCGATGTAGTGCGGGGCGCGGCGCCCCTCGACGGTGAGCGCCACGAGCGCGTTGGCGGTTCCCGTGGGGTGTGCCCCGCCGGGCGCCGCGGCGACGCCGGTGCGCTCGGCGAACCAGGAGACGAGACCGGCGAGGTCGGGGCCGGCGATGACGATGTGATCCAGCTGCGCGGGGATGCTCACGGCGTCTCCTCCTTCTCAGGGGTGTTCCGGCGGGCGGGGACCTCGGGTTCGCCGAGGGAGAGCATGAGGCGGTTGGCCCAATTGAAGAAGGCGGCGCCGCCGATCACGTCGAGGATGTCGGCGTCGTCGAGCCCGGCATCGCGCAGCCGCGCGAGGTCCGGCGCGCCGAAGTCGAGCGGCGTCCCGGCCAGCGTCACGGACGCGGCGACGACCGCGTTCCACCGCTCGTCCCCCAGGTCCGCGGCCACGCCCTCGTCGAGAAGGCGCTGCACATCGGCGCCCCGGTCGGACTCGCGGGTCGCCGCGGCGGCATGCACGGATGCGCAGAAGACGCACCCGTTGCGGCGCGACGTCGCAGCGGCCGCGAGCTCCCGCTCCGCACGGCCGATCCCGCCGTCCGTGTTGTAGAAGATGTCGAGATCGGTGAGCGTCCGCGCCTTGAGCGCCCCGGGGTCCCGCGCGAGCAGCCGGAAGTAGGGCATCGAGGCGCGCCGGGGCTCGATGAGGGCGTCGCGCTGGACGTCGGTGAGGTCGGCCTCCGGGACCGGGGCGAGCCAGGGCACCCATCCGAGGCCCTCCTGGGTGAAGCCATGGGGTCGCCTGAGCTCGGGATACTCCGTGACGAGGGTGCCGGGGTCCTGTGCGCCGGCGGCGGTGTCGGTCATCGCTGTGCTCCTTCGAACGAGGGGACGACGTCTCCGGCGGCGCCCGCCGGGTGCTCGCGCACCGCGCGGATCCCCCAGGCCAGCCGGAGCTGGAAGCTCAGGAAGGCGACGAGCTGTGACAGGGTGACGATGTCGTCGGCGCTCCATCCCGCTTCGACGAGCGCCTGCAGAGCCGGCGCGCCGGCCTCGCGCGGACGCAGGACGAGCAGGTGCGCGTGCGTCAGTGCCGCGGCGAGCCGGACGCCGAACTCCGGCGCCGCGGTCCACGGATCGACCGGCTCGTCCTCTCCCCTCAGCACCGGCTCCCGGTACACGCCGACCGGTCCGCGTCCGCCGGCGCCGTCCGCCGCAGCCGCGATCGCGGTGACCAGATCCGGGGCCTCGTCGCCGAGCAGATCCGCGTAGAACTCCGCTGCCGACCCGAAGCCGTGCAGGCGCGCCACGAATGCCGCCACCGCATAGCGCTCGGCGAGCGGGAAGGTCCCGGGCTCGGCCGGTTCCAGCAGCGCCTCGAAGCTGCGCTGCGCGTTCTCCCGCGCCTGGGGACGTCGTCCGCGCAGTTCGTCGAGCGCGCTTCCCGGGGTCACGCCCGCGAGGAGGTCGATGATGTCGGCGCTCATGCGTCACCGCCTCGGGTCGCCGCGGCGAGATGGAGGCCGCGGAGGTCCTGCGCGGCGGTGTCCCCGACGGCGTAGCCGAGGCGGGGCGCGACCTCGCTCGCCAGCAGTTCCAGCGAGCGCAGCGTCAGCTCGTGGCCGGGGTCGACCGAGTGCACCTGGAACGACACGTCCGTCGAGGCCCCGATGGCCTGGTCCGCCTCGAGGGAGGCCACGACCTCGTCGACGGTGCCGATGTGGGTGTCGGTGATCCGGATCAGCTCGTCGATGCCGAGCTCGTCCGCGTCCACGCCGTGGAGGGTGATCGCCAGCCGCCGCAGCCGCGGCGCGGCGTGCTCCCGCACCCGCGTCCTGTCCGCCTCGTCCACCACGACGGCGGTGCGCGAGGCGAGCACCCGGAACGGCGCCCCCGCCGGGAGGCTGTCGCGGTAGGCCTCGATGATGGGCAGCTGCAGCTCGTGCAGCGGGAGGTCGGCGGCGTCCCCCGGCCGGGGCTGCGTCCGCGACAGGAGCAGCCCGTCGCCGTCGGTCCCTGCCCGGACACCGCCCTCGACGGAGAACGTGGCCTGCCAGATCCGGCGGTCGAGCCCGTCGGCGGCCGGATAGATCCGTGCGTCCGTCCCGCGGACGCCGCGGCCGGCCAGCGCGTCCCGGAAGACGGCTGCGTGGTCCGCGAAGATCTCCCGCCGCTGCGCGGAGTCGCGCCCGAACGGCGCGAACGACGACGGCGTGCCCCCGGAGGCGATCCCCAGCTGCACCCGCCCGCCGCTCAGGGCGTCGAGCACGCTCGCGTCCTCCGCCGCCCGGAGGGGGTCGTCGATCGGGAGGGTCAGCACACCGGTGGCCAGGCCGATCCGGGACGTGCGCTGCGCCGCGGCGGCAAGGAGCACGAACGGCGACGGGAGCCCGCCCTCGTCCGCGCCGAAGTGGTGCTGCGCGAGCCAGGCGGAGGCGAAGCCGTGCCGCTCGGCGAGCTCGATCTGCTCCAGGGCGAACCGGTACCGGTCGGCGGCGTCGGCGTCCTCCAGCAGACGGGTGAAGAAGCCCAGACGGGGCGTGGTCATGCATCCTCCTTGACGAACAGGTTGGCGGCGGAAAGGACGGGCGGCGCGGACGGCGCCTCGGGACGGAGGGCGGCGCCGGGGATCGCGTCGATGAGACGGCGCGTGTATGCGTGCTCCGGGCGATCGAAGACCCGCGCGGTCGGTCCGTGCTCGACCTGTCGCCCGCGCTGCAGGACGGAAACGGTGTCCGCGATCTGACGGACGACGGCGAGGTCGTGCGAGATGAAGACGTACGTGAGGGCGAGCTCGTCCTGAAGGCGCGCGAGGAGCCGGAGGATCTGCGCCTGGACCGTGACGTCGAGGGCCGAGACGGCCTCGTC
The DNA here is from genome assembly GCF_021172025.1 of Microbacterium resistens. Lineage (NCBI taxonomy): Bacteria > Bacillati > Actinomycetota > Actinomycetes > Micrococcales > Microbacteriaceae > Microbacterium > Microbacterium resistens. The sequence goes on along the minus strand of NZ_CP082781.1, from coordinate 576,073 downwards.
GAGCACGACCAGCTCGGGCTCCAGGATCAGCGCCCGCGCGATCGCGACCCGCTGCCGCTGTCCTCCGGACAGCTCGGACGGGCGACGCGCCGCGATCTCGGCCGGAAGCGCGACGAGCTCGAGATGGTGGGCCACGCGCTCCTCGCGGTCCGCGCGATTTCCGATCCCGAAGTTCTCCAGCGGCTCCGCCAGCGTGCGGCCGATCGGGCGACGCGGGTCCAGGGACGCATAGGGGTTCTGGTAGACGAGCTGGGCGACGCGGCGGAAGGCCCGCCGGGCGCCACGCGCCGACCCCAGGGCCGTGACCTCCGTCCCGCCGACGAGGATGCTCCCGGCGGACGGCCGGTTGAGCCCCGCGATGCTGCGGCCGGTCGTCGTCTTCCCCGAGCCCGACTCGCCCACGAGGGCGTGCGTGGTCCCGCGTGCCACCGTGAAGGACACGTCATCCACGGCGACGAAGGGCTCCCCGCGCCCGGAACGGTAATCCTGACGGAGTCCGCGAACCTCGACGAGCGGCGGTTCGCCCGGCGCAGGCTGGTGGGCGCGCCGTTCCACGACCCTGGCGAGCGAGGGCGCGTCGGCGAGGAGGGTCCGGGTGTACTCCGCCCGGGGCTGCCCGAGGACGACGCGCGAGACGCCCTTCTCCTCGATCCGGCCCTGCCGCATGACGACGAGGGAGTCGGAGTGGTCGGCGGCGACCGCGAGGTCGTGCGTGATGAACAGCACGCCGCTGCCGGATTCCCGACGCAGCCGGTCGATCAGGTCCAGCACTTTGCGCTGCACGGTGACGTCCAGAGCGCTCGTGGGCTCGTCGGCGATGATCAGCTCCGGTTCGAGTCCGAGCGCCGCGGCGATCAGCACGCGCTGACGCATGCCGCCGGACAGCTCGTGCGGATACTGCCGCGCGCGCCGCTCCGGGTCGTCGATGCCCACCTTGTCCAGCAGCTCGATCACCCGGGCGCGGATCCGCGCCCCGTCCTTCCAGCCGTGGATCCGCAGCGCCTCGGCCACGCTCGCCCCGATCGTGGCGACCGGGTTCAGCGAGGTCCCCGGGTCCTGCGGGATGAGCGCCACGCAGCGGCCGCGCAGATGCCGCCACCGTCGCTCGGGGAGACCGACGAGCTGGGTGAGGCCGTCGGTGCGCTCGTTGAGCGCGATGCTCCCGGCGGTGATCCGCCCGTTCCCGGCGAGCAGTCCGATCACCGACTGGGCGACCGTGGACTTGCCCGACCCCGACTCGCCCACGAGCGCGGTCGTCCGGCCCGCCTCGACGTCGAAGGAGACGCCGTCGACGGCCGTGAACTCCCCTCGTCCTGTGCGGTAGGCCACCGCAAGGTCCCGGATCTCCAACAGTGCGCGGGTCATGCTTCTCGACCTCCTCGGATGACGGCGCTGAGCCGGTTGGTGGCGAGCACGACGAGGGCGACGACCGCGCCGGGCAGCACCGTCAGCCACCAGGCGGTCGCGACGTAGTCCCGTCCCTCCGCGATCAGCAGCCCCCACTCGGGCGTGGGCGGCGGCGCACCGTAGCCGAGGAAGCCGAGGGTCGAGATCTGGAGGATCGCGGAGCCGAGCTGCAGCGCCGCGAGCGCGATGACAGGCGTGAGCGAGTTCGGCAGGATGTGGCGGACGAGCACGGATCCGAAGCTCCCTCCGGATCCGTATGCGGCCTCCACGAACTCGGCTCCGCGCACGCTCACGACCTGCGAACGCGCGAGACGGGCGAACACCGCGATGGAGGTGACGCCGACGGCGATCGCGGCGTTCGTGGTGCCGAAGCCGAGCAGGATGACGACGCTCAGCGAGAGCAGAAGGCCGGGGATCGCGAGCAGGACGTCCACGAACCGCATGAGCACGTCCTCCAGCGCTCCGCCGACCGCACCGGCCGCCACGCCGATGGCCGTGCCGGCGACGAGTCCGACCAGGACCGCGACGACCGCGCCCACGATCGACGCGGACGCGCCGTGCACGACGCGGGTGAAGAGGTCTCGTCCGGTGGCGTCGGTCCCGAACAGGTGCTCCAGGCCGGGCGGCTGCAGCGCCGGGCCGACCGACGCCGTCGGGCTCCCGGGCGCGAAGACCCCCGGCAGGAGCGCCCAGGCGAGGGCGACGAGGAGGACCAGCACGGGCAGGATGACGCCGGGGCGCAGCACCGCGGGCCGCGTCGCCGCGTCGCGCCTGCCGGGGCGACCGGTCCCCCGGTCGACGGTCGTGACGGGTGCGGATGTCATCGGACGACCTCCGTCTCGGGAACGGCCTCAGCCGGCGATGTCGGAACCGGACGTGCGAGGCGCGACCGACCGGGTCGGCTCGTGCGCAGGCGCGGGTCCAGCAACGGATAGAGGAGATCCACGACGAGGTTGATGACGACGAAGACGACCGTGGAGAGCACCACCACCGCGAGCAGGACCGGGGTGTCGCGGTTCGCGACCGCCTGGGCGGTGAGCTGGCCGACCCCGGCGCGTCCGAACACGGTCTCGGTCACGACCGCGCCGCCCACCAGCTCGCCGAAGAGCAGACCCGCCATGGTGAGCGTGGGGAGGAGGGCGTTGCGTGCGACCGTCCGCCACAGCAGCCAGGACGTGCTCGCTCCGCGGGCGCGCACGACGGTGACGAAGGGCTGGTCGCGCACGTCCTCGATGCTGCGCATCAGGACCTGGGCGAGCGGGGCGGCGATGGGGATCGCCAGCGTCGCCACCGGCAGGATGAGCGCCTGGACCGGGTTCGCGCCGATCACCGGGACGAGGCCGAGACGGAACGAGAAGATCTGCACGAGGACGATCCCGACCCAGAACACCGGAAGGGACACCAGCAGCGGCGGGATCGCGTGGAAGATCCGCCGCAGCCACCGTGAGCCTCCGTACGTCGCCGTGAACGCGATGGTCACCGCCAGGAACACCGCCGTCGCCAGCCCGGCCACGGCGAGGACGAGCGTGAACGGCAGTGCCGTCGCGAGCAGCGCCGCCACGGACGCCCCGCTCTGCACCGAGAAGCCGAACTCGCCGCGGAGGAATCCCAGCGTCGACTCCGCGAAGCGCTCGACCAGGCTGCGATCCGCGCCGTATGCGGCCCGGATCTCGGCGAGCTGCTCCGCGGAGAGCCCCAGTTCCGGAGAGCCGTACCGTGCGAGCACGGCATCCCCCGGCAGGGCGGCGAGCAGGAGGTACGCCAGCGTGTAGGTGAGAGCGAGGACGAGCAGCGCCTGCCCGATCCGCCTCAGGATGTACGCCATGTGCCGCGCCTGCCCGCGGTCAGCGGTCGAGCCACGTCGAGTAGAACGACGGGCGGCCGACCGACTCGGTGGCGAAGTCCTGCACGCCGGCCCTCAGACCGAACACCTGGGGCTCCTCGAAGATCGGCAGGAAGTACGCCTGCTCGGCGATGCGCTTCTGCGCCGCCTCCGACGCGGCCTGGCGCGCCTCCACCGTGGGAGCGGACGCGATCGCGGACAGGAGCGCGTCGAGCTCCGGGTCGCCGATCGAGTCGTCCGTGTTGTCCCGGTTCAGGAGCGTGTTTCGGTTCCCGCTGAAGAACTGCGACTTGAGCACGTCGAAGTCCGCGCGTCCGACCATCGAGTGGTACACCTGGATCGTGTCGGCGGACAGGGACGCCTCGGTCTGCGCCGCCTGGTCGCCGGCGAAGAGCTGGACGTCGATCCCGAGCTCGCCCAGCTGCTCCTGGACGAGCGTCACGACCTCCTTGGAACGCGGCTGCGGCAGCGCCTCGTTGAAGGTCAGGCTCAGGCGGACGCCGTCTTTCACGCGTACCCCGTCGGCTCCGGCCTTCCACCCGGCCTCGTCGAGGAGGGCCGCAGCGCGCTTCGGGTCGTACGCGTAGTACTCGGAGGTGTCGACGTACCCCAGGGCCGTCCGGGCCAGGGCCCCGGTCGCGAGCGGGTAGCTGTCCGTGAACAGCGTCTCCACGATCGCCTCGCGGTCGACGCCCGCGATGATCGCCTGGCGCACGCGGATGTCGGAGAGCACGGGGTTGCGGAAGCGGAAGCTGAACCCGTTGTTCACGCCGTTCGTGGTGGCGGCGTGCAGGCTCAGGCCGTCGGCCGCGAACTGCGCCTCGTCCGGCGCGTCGATCTGTCGGGCGACGTCGGCCTGCCCTGCGACGACCGTGCCCACGCGGACACTGCTCTCCCCCGCGACGACGACGTGCACGCCGTCGAGGAGGGCGCGGCCCTGGTGCGCGAGCGACGGCGGAGCCCAGTCGTAGTCCTCACGGGCCGTGAGAGTGAGCTCAGTGCCGATCTTCTCGTCGGCGACGACGAACGGTCCCGAGCCGATCACCGTCGTGGCGTTTCCCGGGCCGAACTCCTCGTTCGTCTTGTCCAGGGTCGCGTTCGACAGCAGACCGGAGTTGATCGTCGAGACGGCCTGCGCGAAGCCCGGCGCAGGAGCCGTGAAGTGGAACCGGACGGTGTGCTCGTCCACGACCTCGCCGCGGTCGTAGTTGTTGATCGCCTCGGACACCGTGAGGGCGCGGGTCGGGTCGCCCTTGCCGAACAGGTCGAGGTTGCGCACGACGTTCTCCGCGTCGAGCGGGGTGCCGTCGGAGTAGGTGACGTCGTCGCGGATCGTGAACGTGTACTCCGTGGAGTCGGCGTTCACCTCGGGCAGGGCCGTGGCGATCCACGGCTCCAGCTCCAGCGTCTCCGGGTTCTGGTACAGCAGCCGGTCGGTGATGTTGTTGACGACTCCACCGTTCGGGTAGAAGCCCGCCGCCGGCGGGTACAGAGTGGTCCAGGTCTGCGGCTCCAGATACGTGAGGGTGCCGCCCGCGCCCGGTTCCTCGCTGCCGCCGGAGCCTGCGGAACCGCTGGAGCACCCGGCCATGAGCGTGGCGACCACGGCGAGCGCTGCGAGCGAGCGGAGTACGCGGGCGGGACGGGACATGGGGTCTCCTCTGGGGATGGACGTGCCGGGTGAGAGCGACAGTCCACCACGCTGCGGCCCCCTCCGTCGGCGGGGCGGTCACATACCGTCACGCCGCTTCACACAGCGTCATCGGACGTCATCCACGGCGTCATATGTCGCCGGCGGGGCCCCGTCCAAAAGACGTTCACGGCCCGGTCGTCGGTCGCGTCGGAGACGCGGAACGGGCCGCCACCCGCGCCGTGAGGCGGGGTGACGGCCCGTTCGGAACCGAAGCGGTCGGTGTTACGCGTTGCCGCCCGAGAGCTTCTCGCGGAGAGCCGCGAGAGCCTCGTCGTCGGCGAGCGTGCCGGCGCCGGTCGACTCGCTGGAGAACGTCTGTCCCCCGAAGTCGTCGCCCGCGGCGGCCTCGGCCTCGGCGGCCTTGAGCACCTGGGCCTTGTGCGCCTCCCAGCGCGCCTGCGCGGCGGCGTACTCCTGCTCCCAAGCCTCGCGCTGGGCGTCGAAGCCTTCCTTCCACGCACCGGTCTCGGCGTCGAAGCCCTCCGGGTACTTGTACTCGCCGTTCTCGTCGTACTCGGCGAGCATGCCGTACAGCGCCGGGTCGAACTCGGTGCCGTAGGGGTCGACCGACTCGTTGGCCTGCTTCAGCGACAGCGAGATGCGGCGACGGTCGAGGTCGATGTCGATGACCTTGACGAACACCTCCTCGCCCACCGAGACGACCTGCTCCGCCAGCTCGACGTGCTTGCTGGAGAGCTCGGAGATGTGCACGAGGCCCTCGATGCCGTCCGCGACGCGGACGAACGCGCCGAACGGGACGAGCTTGGTGACCTTGCCCGGGGTGACCTGGCCGATGGCGTGGGTGCGGGCGAAGACCTGCCACGGGTCCTCCTGCGTCGCCTTCAGCGACAGGGAGACCCGCTCGCGGTCGAGGTCGACCTCGAGGATCTCGACGGTGACCTCCTGGCCCACCTCGACGACCTCGGAGGCGTGCTCGATGTGCTTCCAGGACAGCTCGGAGACGTGCACGAGGCCGTCCACGCCGCCGAGGTCCACGAACGCACCGAAGTTGACGATCGAGGAGACGACGCCCTTGCGGACCTGACCCTTGTGCAGGTTGTTGAGGAACGTGGTGCGCGACTCGGACTGCGTCTGCTCGAGCAGAGCGCGGCGCGAGAGCACGACGTTGTTGCGGTTCTTGTCGAGCTCGAGGATCTTGGCCTCCAGCTCCTGGCCGAGGTACGGCGTGAGGTCGCGGACGCGGCGCAGCTCGATGAGCGAGGCCGGGAGGAAGCCGCGCAGGCCGATGTCGACGATGAGGCCGCCCTTGACGACCTCGATCACCTGGCCGGTGACGACCCCGTCGTTCTCCTTGATCTTCTCCACGTCGCCCCAGGCGCGCTCGTACTGGGCGCGCTTCTTGGACAGGATCAGGCGGCCTTCCTTGTCCTCCTTCTGGAGAACGAGGGCCTCGACCTGGTCGCCGACGGCGACGACCTCGTTGGGGTCGACGTCGTGCTTGATGGAGAGCTCGCGCGAGGGGATGACGCCCTCGGTCTTGTAGCCGACGTCGAGCAGGACCTCGTCGCGGTCGATCTTGACGATCGTGCCCTCGATAATGTCGCCGTCGTTGAAGAACTTCAGGGTCTTCTCGACCGCGGCCAGGAAGTCCTCGGCAGATCCGATGTCGTTGATCGCGACCTGCTTGGCGGCCGTGGCGGTCGTTGCGGTAGTCATGTAGTGGGTAGTCCTTGTAGATGGATGATCGGGCCCCGGGGCTCCGTCGACATGCATGACGGAAGATCGCTCCGAAGCGGATGGTTATGGGATTGCGCGTCACGCACATGCGGACGGATCCCCACGGGTGACACTTCAGGCTATCAGATCGGAACCCTCCATGGGCGACGCCCCTTTCGCCCGCGCTCGACGCCCTCGCGCCTGTGGATAACCCGGACGACGCTTCGTCGCGCGGATAGCGTGAAACGGTGACCCCTGAGCACCTCTCCTCCCGTCGGCGCCGCGCCCGCGTCGCCCTCGTCGCGATGGCTGTCGGCGGCGCCATGGCCCTCGGCGGCTGCGCCCCGACGCCCGCGCCCGACCCGACGCCGACGCCCCTGTTCGCGTCCGAGGAGGAGGCGTTCGCCGCCGCCGAAGCGACCTACCGCGCGTACATCGACGCGGCATCGTCATTAGAGATTACGAACCCCGACAGCTTCCAGGCCGTCGCCGAAGTGACCACAGGAACAGTTCAGTCCGATGAACGGAAGTCCTTCAGTGAGATGCGCGCCGCAGGCGCAGTCCAGAACGGCAATGTCACCGTGGTTTGGTTCAGAGGTCTGGAGGCATCCACGGACGGATTCGTGCGCGCTCAGATCTGCGAAGACGTCAGCAGAATCACCGTGGTCGATGCTAGCGGCGCGTCCTTGGTCTCACCCACCCGGCCCCCTCGGATTGCCATTGAGTTCACGACTGTTCCTGCCCCGAAGCAGTCCCTACTGATAGCTACGACCACCCCTTTTTCGGATCCTTCATGCTCGGAGTAATAGCGCTTTCGCTCATCCTTAGCGCCGCAACCAGCTTTGATCACGCCTCACTTAGCAGCTACGGGATGGACCATCAGATCTCTGCACAGTGCTCGGAGTGGGATCGACGCACTACCGGGTGTCCCGAGCCCGGCACTTCCAATGACGGCGACGGCATCGATGTCTGGGATGAGATCGACGTCCCGCCCGGGGCCGGTGACCAGCCGGGAGGTCCCGGCCCCGTCGCCCCGGGGGAAGACCGTGAGGGCGATGGTTCCCTCCCCGGTGATCCGCCCCGCGAGCACGTCACGGACCCGGAGGAGCTCCAGCGCTGTCTCGAACGCCTGCAGGACGCCCGCCTGTGCTTCGGGGCGCGCCCGCCCCAGGTGGACGCCGGCCCCGAGGACCCGGCGGAGCCGGCGCCCCGTCCGATCACCCTCGCCGATCTCGTCCGCTTCGTCCCGACCGGCACGACGGTGTCCGCGGAGCCCGGCAACGTCGGCGTCGTGGGGCTTCCCGCCAACTTCGTCAGCGACGCGACCGCGCAGACCACCTCCGCGGATCTTCTGGGACGCTCCGTCACGGTGCGGTTCACGCCCGTCGGCTTCGACTTCGCGTACGGCGACGGCGCGACTCGGTCGACCGCGGACCCCGGCGCGTCGTGGGCCGCCCTCGGCCAAGCCGACTTCACCCCCACGGCGACGAGCCACGTGTACGGCGCGAGAGGCGAATACGCCGCCACCGTCGTCGTCCGCTACGCCGCCGACCTGGACTACGGCCTGGGGTGGATCCCCATGGGCGAGATCGCCGCGGCGCCCGCGACGCAGACGGTGCGCGTGTTCGAGGCACGCTCGGCGCTGGTGGACGGCACCTGCGAGGAGAGGCCCGGCGCACCGGGGTGCCCGTGACTCCGCGTGCGCCCGCAGCCGCCTGGCAGACTGAGCCCATGACCGCGCGCGCCCCGAAGCTCATGCTGCTCGACACCGCCTCTCTCTACTTCCGGGCCTTCTACGGCGTGCCCGACACCGTCAAGGCGCCGGACGGCACGTCGGTGAACGCCGCGCGGGGGCTGCTCGACATGGTCGCCAAGCTCGTCACGGCGTACGAGCCGACGCACCTCGTCGCCTGCTGGGACGACGACTGGCGTCCCCAGTGGCGGGTCGACCTGATCCCCAGCTACAAGGCGCACCGCGTCGTCGAGGTCGTCCCGGGAGGTGCCGACGTGGAAGAGGTGCCCGATCCTCTCGAGGCGCAGATCCCCGTCATCCGGGAATCGCTCGCCGCCCTCGACCTCACCGTGATCGGGGCGCCCGCGCACGAGGCCGACGACGTCATCGGCACCCTGGCGCACACGGCGGGGATGCCCGTCGACATCGTCACCGGTGACCGCGACCTCTTCCAGCTCGTCGACGACGCCCGCGGCGTCCGGGTGGTCTACACCGCGCGGGGCATGAGCAACCTGGAGGACCTGACCGACGCCTCGGTGGTCGCGAAATACGGGGTCCTCCCCTCGCAGTACGCGGACTTCGCGACGATGCGCGGCGACGCGTCGGACGGCCTCCCCGGCGTCCCCGGCGTCGGCGAGAAGACGGCCGCCGCGCTCCTCGCCGCGCACGGGGACCTGGACGGGATCCGCGCGGCGGCGGAGCGCGGGGAAGGGATGTCCGCGGGTGTGGCGAAGAAGATCCTCGCCGCCTCGGCCTACCTCGACGTCGCCCCCACGGTGGTGCGGGTCGCAACGACGCTCGATGTCGCCGCGCCGGCCGCTCCCCTGCACCCGCTCGACAACGTCGCCCGGGCGGCGGCGGTGGCGCTGGCCGAACGGTGGAACCTCGGCACGTCCATGGGACGGGCGATCGAGGCCCTCGACCGCCTCGGCTGACCTATCCCGCCCAGCGGCGGAGCCGCTCCAGTCCCCAGGTCGTCACGATCCGCTCCGGCGGCACGCCGAGACGCTCCGCCCTCTCCGCGCCGTGGTCCAGCAACGAGAGCTGCCCCGGCGCGTGGGCGTCGGAGTCGATCGAGAAGAGACAGCCGATCTCCACGGCCAGGGTCAGGAGTTCGTCCGGCGGATCCTGGCGCTCCGGTCGGGAGTTGATCTCCACCGCCACCCCGTGCTCCGCGCACGCCTCGAAGACCGCGCGGGCGTCGAAGTCGGACGGCGGGCGGGTGCCGCGCTCCCCCTGCACGAGGCGCCCGGTGACGTGGCCCAGCACCGAGACGTGCGGATGACTCACCGCGCGGACGATCCGCCGGGTCATCGGCCCGGCATCCATCCGCAGCTTCGAGTGCACGGACGCCACCACGACGTCCAGCTCCGCGAGAAGCGCGTCCTCCTGATCGAGCGCACCGTCCTCCAGGATGTCGACCTCGATTCCCGCGAGCACGGTGAGACCGTCCCCGCTCGCACCGCGCACGAGCGGGATCTGCTCGCGCAGCCGCTCCGCCGACAGCCCGCGGGCGACCCGGAGCCGCGGCGAATGGTCCGTGATCGCGAGGTAGTCGTGCCCCAGCGCCCGCGCCGCATCGGCCATCACGGCGATCGGGGTCGTCCCGTCGGACCAGTCGGTGTGGGCGTGAAGGTCTCCGCGCAGCCGCGCACGCAGCTCCGAACGGCGCTCGGGCTCGACCTCGCCGCGGAGCTCGACGAGGTAGTGCGGCACCTTCCCCTCGAGAGCCTCGAGGATCACCTCCGACGTGGACGCGCCGATGCCCTTCGTCGCGCGGATCCGGGCGGGATCGGCGCGCGACGCCTCGTCCAGGTCGCCGAACGCCGCGGCGGCCTGCCGGAACGCGCGCGCCCGGTACCGCGACGCCCGCTCGCGCTCCAGCAGCCGGGCGATCTCGAGCAGCGCGTCGACGGGATCCATGTCCGGTCCCTACGCGGCGAAGTCCCGGGAGGCGGAGATCCACTCGTCCAGCTTGGCGAGGGCGCGCCCGTCGTCGATCGCGGCGGACGCGCGCGCCAGGGCGTCGGCGAGCCGCTCCAGGATCGGCCGCTGCGCCTGGGCGGCGTCGTGCGAGAGCTCGTAGGCGACGACCCCGGCCGCGGCGTTGAGGAGGACGATGTCCCGGACCGCACCGGCCTCGCCCGCGAGGGTGCGGCGCAGGACCTCCGCGTTGTGCTCGGGAGAGCCGCCGATCAGGTCCGAGAGCTCCGCCAGCGGGATCCCGAGGTCGCGCGGGTCCAGGTCGTGCTCGTGGATGTCGCCGCGCGTGACCTCCCAGATGCGGCTGTGCCCCGTCGTGGTCAGCTCGTCGAGGCCGTCGTCGCCGCGGAAGACGAGCGCGGTCGCGCCGCGGGTGCGGAAGACGCCGGTGATCAACGGCACGCGCTCGAGCTGGGCGACGCCCACCGCGTTCGCCTCCGCCCGCGCGGGGTTGCACAGCGGTCCCAGCATGTTGAAGACGGTCGGCACGCCGAGCTCCGCGCGCACCCCGCCGGCGTGCTTGAACCCCGGGTGGAAGGCGCCCGCCCACGCGAACGTGATGCCCGTGCGGTCGAGGATGTCGGCGACGGCCTGCGGATCCAGCGTGAGATCCAGCCCCAGGGCGCCGAGCACATCCGACGCGCCGGAGGCCGAGCTCGCCGCGCGGTTGCCGTGCTTGACGACCGGCACGCCCATCGCGCCGATCACGATCGCCGCCGTCGTGGAGACGTTCACGGTCCCGACCCGGTCGCCTCCCGTGCCGACGATGTCGAGCACGTCCGACGACACCGGCAGCGGGACCGCCGCCTCCAGGATCGCGTCGCGGAAGCCGACGATCTCGTCGATGGTCTCGCCCTTGGCGCGCAGCCCGATGAGGAAGCCCGCCAGCTGCGCCGGGGTCGCCTGGCCGCGCATGACCTGACGCATCGCCCACGTCGACTCGTACACGCTGAGGTCGCGCCGTGCGAGGAGAGTGGAGAGGACATCGGGCCAGGTCAACGCATCCGCCATGGGGGAATCCTATCGACGGGCCCGGTTCGTGACCGGGTCGTGACCTCGTCCGCCGCGGCGAGGAGGCCCTGGACACACAGCGGATTCCCGGCGACTTCTTAGGTCTCCCTAAGTGCCCGGAAGGCGAAACGGCCCCCGGGGGTGCAAGAATCGCCGTCGCGGATCGGCCATAATGGAGGGGTGACGACCTCAGCGACGTATGCCCCGGCGGCGAGAACGATCAAGCGGCCCAACCCCGTGGCCGTCGGAACCATTGTCTGGCTCGGCAGCGAGGTGATGTTCTTCGCGGGCCTGTTCGCGATCTACTTCACCCTGCGCAGCACCTCGCCCGAGCTGTGGGCCTCCCGCACCGAGCTGCTGAACGTGCCGTACGCCACGGTGAACACCATCATCCTGGTGCTGTCGTCGGTCACCTGCCAGATGGGCGTCTTCGCCGCCGAGCGCCTGCAGCCGTACACGGCCCGCAACGACAAGGGCCGCAAGCGCTGGGGCATGGTCGAGTGGTTCTGGCTCACGTTCATCCTGGGCGCCGTGTTCGTCTCCGGCCAGGTCTGGGAGTACGCCCAGCTCGTCGCCGAGGGCATGCCGATCTCGGCCGACTCCTACGCCTCGGCCTTCTACATCACGACGGGCTTCCACGCCCTGCACGTGACCGGCGGCCTCGTCGCGTTCCTCCTCGTCATCGGGCGCGCCTACGCGGTGAAGAACTTCACGCACAAGGAGGCGACCTCCTCGATCGTCGTGTCCTACTACTGGCACTTCGTCGACGTGGTCTGGATCGCCCTGTTCTTCGTCATCTATTTCCTGAAGTAAAGAAAACGGAGCGGATTCCCGACATGGCACGAGAGAAGAAGCGCCGTTCCGGCGGTCGCCGCAGCCCCCTGGCCGCCGCCGCCCTCATCGGCGCCGGCCTCATGATCACCGGCGGCATCTACGCCGGCGCATCCGCTGCGTTCGCCGCCAGCGAGCCGACCGCCGCCACCGCGCAGGTGTCCGTGGAGGAGGGCGAGAAGCTCTTCCAGGCGAACTGCGCCACCTGCCACGGCATGAACCTCCAGGGCACCGAGAACGGGCCGAGCCTGTTCGGCGTCGGCGAGCTCGCGGTGGAGTTCCAGGTCGCGACGGGCCGCATGCCGCTGCAGATGCAGGGGCCGCAGGCGCCGCAGAAGCACCCGCAGTTCACCGACGAGCAGATCAAGTCGATGGCCGCGTGGGTGCAGTCCGTCGCGCCCGGTCCGACCTACCCCGAGGCCGAGGTGCTGGACGGAAAGGGCGACGTCTCGCACGGTGCCGAGCTGTTCCGCATCAACTGCGCGATGTGCCACAACGTCGCCGCCGCCGGCGGTGCGCTGACCGAGGGCAAGTACGCGCCCCCGCTGACGAGCACGAGCGCCCTGCACATGTACGCGGCCATGGTCACCGGTCCGCAGAACATGCCGGTCTTCGGCGACATGAACCTGTCCGCCGAGGACAAGCGCGACATCATCTCCGCCCTGCTGTTCCAGCAGGAGGCGGTTCAGGTGGGCGGCTTCACGCTGGGCTCGCTCGGCCCCGTCTCCGAGGGCCTTTTCGTCTGGATCTTCGGGATCGGCGCGCTGGTCGCCATCACCGTGTGGATCACGGCGAAGTCCAACTGACGCTTGCATATCGAAGAACGTACGAGGAGCACCATGGCACACGACGACTCGCAGGCTCTCGACAGGGCCTATCAGCCCTCCCCCGGGCTGAGCGTCGCAGTCAGCGATCCCGCGGAGAACCCGGGTCTTCCGCCGCACCGTGAGCGGATCACGGACAAGGACCCGAAGGCGATGAAGACGGCCGTCCGCACGGTCTACACGCTCTTCTACCTGTCCCTCGCGGGCAGCCTGTGGGCGGTCGCCGCCTACATGCTGTTCCCGATCGAGAGCGGCGCGCTCATCGACGTGCGCTACAACAACCTCTTCATCGGACTCGGCATCGCCCTCGCGCTCCTCGCACTCGGCATCGGCGCCATCCACTGGTCCAAGGCCGTGATGAACGACAAGGAGTTCGTGGAGTCGCGCCACCCCACCCGTGGTCGCGACTCGACGCGCGCCGCCGCCGTCAAGGCGTTCGCGGACGCGAACGAGGAGTCCGGGTTCGGGCGCCGCACGATGATCCGCAACTCGCTCTTCGCCGCGCTCGTCGCCTCGATCATCCCCGGCGTGACGCTCTTCCGCGGTCTCGCCCCCCACAGCACCCCGGAGAACCCGATCGCGGGCGACCCGGTCCAGCTGCTCAAGCACACGATGTGGGAGAAGGGCGTGCGCCTGGCGCGCGACCCCGACGGCACCCCGATCCGCGCCGCGGACGTCACCCTCGGCTCCGCCGTGCACGTCATCCCCGAGAGCCTCACCGAGCTCGGCCACGACGGCGGGTACCTGGAGGAGAAGGCGAAGGCCATCGTCCTCCTCATGCGCCTGCTGCCCGAGCAGCTCATCGAGTCCGAGGAGCGCAAGGACTGGTCGTACGACGGCATCGTCGCCTACTCCAAGGTCTGCACGCACGTCGGCTGCCCGGTCGCGCTCTACGAGCAGCAGACCCACCACCTGCTCTGCCCCTGCCACCAGTCGCAGTTCGATGTGACCGAGCACGCCAAGGTCATCTTCGGCCCGGCCGCCCGGCCGCTGCCGCAGCTGCCCATCACCGTCGATGACGAGGGCTACCTCGTCGCGCAGAGCGACTTCACCGAACCCGTCGGTCCGAGCTTCTGGGAGCGCCATTGAGCACCGCAACCGTCACCCCCGAGACGAAGGGCGACAAGAAGGACGAGAAGCCGCTCGGCGGCCGTTTCGTCGGCGCCACGGCGAACTACCTCGACGAGCGTACGAGCCTGTCCGGTTTCGTCAAGGAGCTCGGCCGGAAGATCTTCCCGGATCACTGGTCGTTCATGCTCGGCGAGATCGCCCTGTGGAGCTTCGTCGTGGTGCTCCTCTCGGGCACCTTCCTGACGTTCTTCTTCCAGGCGTCGATGGTTCCGACGCACTACACGGGCGCTTACGCCCCGATGCGCGGCATCGAGATGTCCGCGGCTCTGGAGTCCACCCTGCGGATCTCGTTCGACCTGCGCGGCGGACTCCTCGTCCGGCAGATCCACCACTGGGCCGCGCTGGTGTTCGTCGCCGGCATCGGCGTGCACATGCTGCGCATCTTCTTCACGGGCGCCTTCCGCAAGCCGCGTGAGCTGAACTGGGTGATCGGCTTCGTGCTGTTCATCCTCGCGATGGCCGAGGGCTTCACCGGGTACTCGCTGCCGGACGACCTGCTCTCCGGCAACGGCCTGCGGATCATCGACGGCATGATCAAGGGCATCCCGCTGATCGGAACGTGGACCTCGTTCCTGCTGTTCGGCGGCGAGTTCCCCGGCACCGACATCGTGGGCCGCCTGTACACCCTGCACATCCTGCTGCTGCCGGCCCTCGTCCTCGCGTTCGTGGTGCTGCACCTGATGCTCATGGTGATCAACAAGCACACGCAGTTCGCCGGCCCCGGCCGGACGAACGACAACGTCGTGGGCTACCCGATGATGCCGGTGTACATGTCCAAGATGGGCGGCTACCTGTTCATCGTCTTCGGCACGATCGTGCTGATCGCCTCCCTCTTCCAGATCAACCCGGTCTGGAACTACGGCCCGTACGACCCGTCCCCCGTGTCGGCGGGTACGCAGCCGGACTGGTACATCGGCTTCGCGGACGGCGCGCTGCGTCTGGCTCCGTCGAACCTCGACGTCGTGTTCCTCGGCCACACCTGGTCGTTCGGCATCCTGCTGCCGGTCGCCGTCCTCGGCATCTTCATCGTCCTGGTCGCGATCTACCCGTTCATCGAGGGATGGATCACCGGGGACAAGCGCGAGCACCACATCGCCCAGCGCCCGCGCAACGCCGCCACCCGCACGGGCATCGGCGTCGCCGGCGTGATCTTCTACGCCGTGCTCTGGGCCGCCGCGTCCTCCGACCTCATCGCGACGCACTTCATGGTCACGATGGAGGGTGTCATCCACACGCTGCAGGCACTGCTGATCCTCGGCCCCGTGCTCGGGTACTTCATCACGAAGCGGATCTGCATCGCACTGCAGAAGAAGGACCGCGAGATCGTGCTGCACGGCTACGAGTCCGGACGCATCGTCCGCCTCCCCGGTGGCGAGTTCATCGAGGTGCACAAGCCCGTGGACGTCTACGACCGGTGGAAGCTCATCGACGTCGACACCTACGAGCCGCTCGTGGTCCGTCCGAACGCCAAGGGCCGGATCCCGTGGACCGAGAACTTCCGCTCGGCACTGTCGCGCTGGTTCTTCGAGGATCGCCTGCAGCCGCTCACCCAGACGGAGATCGCTGCGGCCGACGCTCACCAGAGCCACGCGCTGCATGACGTCGACGAAACGGCTCACGAGGAGATCCTGGGTGCCCACGCCCGCGCCGGGGTCTCCGAGGACCAGATCGAGCCGACCGACGAGGGACACATCGGCGAGACGCCGAACACTCCCAGCTCGGTCGTCGCGACGGAGCCGGTCAAGAAGCCGCGCAAGAAGCCGGAGGACGGAGAGAAGTAGTCCTCCCTCCCCCATGACAGAGCCCCGTCCGGGTCACCGGACGGGGCTCTGTCATGCTCCCCCGGTCCAGGGCACGCCCGCGTACGCTGAGATCATGATCGACCGCCAGGACTACTTCGCCGCCAAGCTCGCCTTCGAGACCGATGCCAGCGATCTTCACGCCGCACGCTCCGCCGGCGACCCCGTCGTGGTGGTCGACGTGCGCTCCGAGGAGGCCTGGGCGCAGGGACGGGTCCCGGACGCCGTCCACATGCCCTACCGCGAGATCGCCGAGCGGGCGTCGACCGAGATCCCCGCCGATGCGGACGTCGTCGTCTACTGCTGGAGCCCGGGCTGCAACGCGGGCGCCAAGGGCGCCCTGGAGTTCGCGAAGCTCGGATACCGCGTGCGCGAGATGATCGGAGGCTTCGAGTACTGGGCCCGGGAAGGCTACCCCGTGGAGGATGCGGACGGCGTGCACCGCCGTCCGGTGGATCCTCTCACCGGCATCCCTCGCGTCCGTCATCGCGCCTGACCGAGGTCGTCCCAGCCGTCGTCCCCGGATCGCCTGACGTGCTATCGTCGGCGCATGCGAATGCTGCAGGTCACGACGACGCCGGTTCCTCTCCGGCGCGACCTCTAGCGACTCCACGCATGACGCACAGCCCGGGGAGACACCCCGGGCTTCGTCGTCTCCGGTGTCCTCTCCGCGCACTCACCCTGGAGAAGGACAGATGGACAACGATCACCGCGTACTCGGCCGAAGACTCGGCCTCTTCGAGACCAGCGCCGACATCGGCGCCGGTCTCCCCCTGTGGCTCCCGCACGGCGCGGCCGTCCGCGCCTCCCTGGAGCAGTTCGCCGCCGAGATCGCCCAGGAGACCGGGTGCCGACGTGTCTACACCCCCGTGCTCGCACGGCGCTCCCTGTTCGAGCGGAGCGGCCACTGGGACAAGTTCTCCGCCGACATGTTCCCCGCCATGCGCGTCGGCGGAGACGAGCTCGTCCTCCGGCCGGCGAACTGCCCGAGCCACGTCCAGGTCTACGCGGCCGAACCGCACAGCTGGCGGGACCTCCCCGTCCGCCTCACCGAGTCGGCGGCGATGTTCCGCAGCGAGCTCACCGGCGTCCTCGGCGGTCTGAGCCGCGTCCGGCAGATCAGCCTGGACGATGCGCACGTCTTCTGTCGGCCCGACCAGGTCGTGGAGGAAGTCGTCACCGCGGTCGACGCGATCCTCCGGGCCTACGACGTCCTCGACATCGAGATCTCGTACATCCGCCTCTCCGGACGCGACCTGCGAGAGGCGTCGGCGTACGCGGGATCCGACGAGGACTGGCGAGCGTCCGAGCAGGACCTCCTGGACGCTCTCGACCGGCGGGGGCTGCCGCATCGCCGAGCCGATGGGGAGGCGGCCTTCTACGGGCCCAAGATCGACGTCCAGGTGATCGATGCCGCCGGGCGGGAGCTGACCCTCTCGACCGTCCAGGTCGATCGCGTGCTGCCCGCACGATTCGATCTCCGCTACACCGACGCGCACGGACGCGTCGCGCGTCCGGTCATGGTGCATCGCGGACTCATCGGATCGATGGAGAGGCTCGTCGCGCTGCTGATCGAGCGCTACGAGGGGCGCTTCCCGACCTGGCTCGCGCCCGTGCCGCTCGCGCTCGCGCCCGTCCGCGTCGATCGGCACGGGACCCAGGCGGACGCCGTGGCCGAGCGCTTCCGCGCGGCCGGGATCCGCGTCGAGGTCGCGCGCCGCGGCTCCCTCGGCTCGCGCGTGCGCGGCCTGCAGGAACGCCGCGTGCCCCGCGTGGCGGTCCTGGGCGACCGCGAGGCCGCCGAGGACCTCCTCAGCGTGAACGGGAAGGCCGTCGCGGTCGATGACCTCATCACCGGGATGCAGGAGGAGATCCGCCGACGCTCATCGGTCTTCCTGGTCTAGTTCCGCCGCACGGCGAGATCGGGCCCCGGGACCGATGGTCCCGGGGCCCGATCTCGAGGCGCTCTCCCGCTCAGCGGGCGAAGTTCCCGCGGTAGTACTCGTAGACCCAGCCGACGATCGCCACGACGAAGATCGCGATGGAGATCGGGAACAGGAACTGTCCCACGGCCAGGCCGATCATGCCGAGGGCCGCGGAGCCTGCGAGCACGATGGGCCACCACGACCACGGGCTGAACTCGCCGAGCTCCGGGTCCCCGTCGTCGATGTCGGCGGTGAGGATGTCCTCGGGGAGCTGGCCGCCCTGCGCGCGGTGCGTGCGGTCCAGGTAGAAGGCGATCATGGCGGACATGAACGCGGTGAAGAACAGGGCCACGGTCCCGACCCACTCGATCGCCGTGACGAGCTCACGGTCCGGGTGAGCGAGGATGTTCCAGCCGGTGTAGACGACCCCGACGAGGGCGAAGAACGCGGTCAGGATCCACCACAGGATGACGTTGTCGCGCATGGCTTACTTGGCCTCTCCTTCGGCGACGCCCGCCGCGACCGGGTGCTCCGCGGCCTCGGGGTGGTTGAGGTCGAACGCAGGACGCTCGCTGCGGATGCGCGGGATCGACGTGAAGTTGTGCCGCGGCGGCGGGCAGGAGGTCGCCCACTCGAGGGAGGCGCCGTAGCCCCACGGGTCGTTCACGGTGACCTTCGGCGCCTTGCGGGCCGTGATCCAGACGTTCAGGAAGAACGGCAGCATCGAGGCGCCGAGGATGATCGCGCCGATCGTGGAGACCTGGTTGCCCCACGTCCAGTTGTCGAACGAGGAGTAGTCCGCGTACCGGCGAGGCATGCCGTCCACGCCCAGCCAGTGCTGGATGAGGAACGTCATGTGGAAGCCGATGAACAGCATCCAGAAGTGCACATAGCCGAGGCGCTCGTTGAGCATCCGTCCCGTCCACTTGGGCCACCAGAAGTAGAAGCCCGCGAACATCGCGAACACGACCGTGCCGAACACGACGTAGTGGAAGTGCGCGACGACGAAGTACGAGTCGGACAGGAAGAAGTCCAGCGGCGGCGAGGCGAGGATGACGCCGGTCAGACCGCCGAAGACGAACGAGACCAGGAAGCCGAGGGCGAACACCATCGGCGTCTCGAAGGTCACGGAGCCGCGCCACATCGTGCCGATCCAGTTGAAGATCTTCACACCCGTCGGCACGGCGATGAGCATCGTCATGAGGGCGAAGAACGGCAGCAGGACCGATCCGGTGACGTACATGTGGTGCGCCCACACGGCTACGGACAGCGCCGCGATGGCGATCGTCGCGTAGACCAGGGTCTTGTACCCGAAGATCGGCTTCCGGCTGAAGACCGGGAAGATCTCGGACACGATGCCGAAGAACGGCAGCGCGATGATGTACACCTCGGGGTGGCCGAAGAACCAGAACAGGTGCTGCCACAGCAGGACGCCGCCGTTGGCCGGGTCGTAGATGTGCGCGCCGAGGACGCGGTCGGCCGCCGCCGCGAGCATCGCCGCGGCGAGCACCGGGAACGCCATCAGGATCAGCAGGCTCGTGATGAGCGTGTTCCAGGAGAAGATCGGCATGCGCCACATGGTCATTCCGGGAGCGCGCATCGTGATCACGGTGGTGATGAAGTTCACCGCGCCGAGGATCGTGCCGAAACCGGACAGACCCAGGCCCAGCATCCAGAGGTTGCCTCCGGCGCCCGGAGAGAACGAGGCGTTCGCGAGCGGCTGGTAGGCGAACCACCCGAAGGAGGCCGCACCCTGCGGGGTCAGGAAGCCGGCGACCGCGATCGTCGAGCCGAACAGGAAGATCCAGAAGGCGAACGCGTTCAGACGCGGGAAGGCGACGTCCGGCGCGCCCAGCTGCAGCGGCAGGATCGCGTTCGCGAAGCCCGCGAACAGCGGCGTCGCGAACATCAGCAGCATGATCGTGCCGTGCATCGTGAACAGCTGGTTGTACTGCTCCTTGGTCGGGATGATCTGCATCCCGGGAGCGAACAGCTCCGCACGGATGATCAGCGCCATCACGCCGCCCAGGAGGAAGAACAGCACCGAGGCGATCAGGTACATGTACCCGATGGTCTTGTGGTCCGTCGACGTCAGCCACTTGACGACGATGTTGCCCTTCTGCTCCACGCGGGTGGTGGTGAGCAGCGCCGCCTGACGCGGCGGGATCGTCGTCGGGCGTGCGCCCGCTTCGGAGGTTCCCGGGAGAGTGGAGGTCATCCTGGTTACTTCCCTTCTTCCTCGGAGGTCGGCGCGCCCGTGCCCGGAAGGTTCGCGAGCCGGTCGTATGCGTCGGTGATGTCGCCGGTGTTGCCCTCGTCGCGCAGCGTCTCGAGGTAGGCGTCGTAGTCGGCCTGGCTGACCACCTTGACGTTGAAGAGCATCATCGAGTGGTACTCGCCGCAGAGCTCGGCGCACTTGCCCTGGTACTCGCCGATGCGCGTCGGGGTGAAGGACCAGGAGTTGTCCTTGCCGACGTACATGTCCTTCTTGTACAGGAAGTCGATGATCCAGAACGAGTGGATGACGTCGCGGGACTGCAGCTCGATGCGGACCTTCTGGTCCACCGGCAGGTACAGCGTCGGCAGGGCCTCCTGGTCGACGTTGCCGTCCTTGTCCGGCTGCGCCTGGATCCCCATGCTCCAGACGGCGTCCGAGTTGTCCTCGTCCTCGCCGTCGTACTGGAAGTCCCAGGACCACTGCTTGCCGATCGCGGTGATCGAGACGTCCGGGTCCTCGTACTGAGTCTCGATGATCGTCTGGTCACGCGCGGTGAAGGCGAACATGCCGGCCACGAGGATCAGCGGCACGATCGTGTAGAAGATCTCGATCGGCATGTTGTAGCGCAGCTGCACCGGCAGGCCGGTCTGGCCCTTGCGACGGCGGTACGCGATCGCGGCCCAGGCCATCAGGCCCCACGTGATCACGCCGACGGCGAGCAGGACGATCCAGGAGTTCACCCAGAGGGCGGCGACGCGGTCCGTGTGGTTGGTGGCAGGAGTGCCATCCTCGACGAAGCCCGGGAGGAAGCCGTGGAGCTCGGTGGGAGAGCATCCCGCCAGGGCCACAGCTGCCGCGACTCCCAGAGGGAGCGCAGCCCAACGAAGGCGGCGTTTCGAAGGCACGGTGCACCTTTCAGATCTCGGACAGGGGCGTACCCAAGTCTAGGGCAACCTCACACCCGATTCATGCCAACCACGCAGGTTCAGCGAGGTCGCGACGGCGTTTCCGGGTGGTTGCCGAGGGGTCAGTGGAAGCTGTCGCCGCAGGCGCAGGAACCCTGCGCGTTGGGGTTGTCGATCGTGAACCCCTGCTCCGAGATCGTGTCCTTGAAGTCGATCGACGCGCCGTCGAGGTACGGCACGCTCATGTTGTCGACGATGACCTCGACGCCGTCGAAGTCGACGGTCTCGTCGCCCTCGAGATAGCGCTCGTCGAAGTAGAGCTGGTAGATGAGACCGGAGCAGCCGCCGGGCTGGACCGCCACCCGCAGACGCAGGTCGTCACGGCCTTCCTGTTCCAGCAGGCTCTTCACCTTCTGCGCAGCGGCGTCGGTGAGGCTCACGCCGTGGGCGTGGGTGGTCTCCGGGGTCGTCAGGGTGGTGTCGCTCATGTCGCTCCTTCGGAAGGCCCTGGCAGGGCACGGGCTCTCCCCCGAATTCTACCGCCGGCCCCGCCGCCCGGGGCGGAGCCGGCGGCAGGGCTCACTGCTGGATCTCGTTCATCCGCGCCAGCAGCAGCGCCTCGGTGGCGATCGAGTGGCGGAACGTGTCCAGGTGCAGCGACTCGTTCGGGCTGTGCGCACGCGAGTGCGGGTCCTCCACCCCGGTCACGAGGATCTGTGCGGCGGGGAACGTCTCGACGAGGTCGGCGATGAAGGGGATCGACCCGCCGATGCCGACGTCGACCGGATCCTTGCCGTATCCGTCGGCCATCGCCGCACGGGCGAGGCCCACCGCCCATCCCGCCGTGTCCACAAGGAAGGGGTTCCCGAGGTCCTCGTCGGAGAACTCCAGCTGCGCACCGAACGGCGCATGCGCGCGCAGATGCGCCGTCAGCGCCTCGTACGCCTCTGTCGCGGACTGGCCCGGGGCGACCCGGCAGCTCAGGACGACGCGGGTCTGCGCGGCCAACGTGTTCGACGCCTCTTCGACCGAGGTGGCGTCGATCCCGATGATCGTCACGGACGGCTTGTTCCAGATCCGGCCGAGGATCGTCCCCTCGCCGATCGGGCTCACCCCGGGGAGCAGTCCGGTCTCGGCGCGAAGCGTGTTCTCCCCGTACTCGGGCGTCTCCGCGTCCCGCACGCGGAGCCCTTCGACCGCGACGGAGCCGTTCTCGTCCCACAGCGTGTCGAGGAGGCGCACGGTGGCCATCATCGCGTCCGGCACGGCGCCCCCGAACATCCCGGAGTGCGAGGAGTGGTCCAGCGTGCGCACCGTCATGGTGAACCGCGCCGCACCGCGGAGGGAGACCGTCAGGCCCGGGGTCTCCGAGTCCCAGTTTCCGGAGTCCGCCACCACGATCGCATCGGCCCGCAGCGCGTCCTCGTTGTCGCGGAGGAACTGCGCGAAGGAGCGCGATCCGTACTCCTCCTCCCCCTCCACGAAGAGGGCGATACCGAGGTCCAGATCGTCGCCGAGCGTCTCGGCGACCGCGCGCAGGGCGGCGATGTGGGTCATGATGCCGGCCTTGTCGTCCGCCGCGCCGCGGCCGTAGAGGCGCCCGTCGCGGACCGTCGGCTCGAACGGCGGGGTCTCCCACAGCGCGTCGTCTCCGGGGGGCTGCACGTCGTGATGGGCGTACAGCAGGATCGTCGGCCGGCCGTTGCGCGCGGCGCGCGTGGCCAGGACGGCGGGCTGGCCGAGCTCGTCCGTCCCGGGGATCGCGGCGCGCAGCACGCGCACGCTGTCGAACACCCCGGTGTCGGTCGCCAGGGCCGCCACGGCGTCCGCGCTGCGCACGAGCTGCTCCTGGTCGAACGCGGGCCAGGCGATGCCGGGAATGCGCACGAGGTCGCCGAGATCGGCGAGAGCGGAGGGGACGGCGCCGGCGACGGACTCGCGCAGGGCCGCCTCTAGGTCGGCGGACGCGGTGACCGAAGGTGAGGGAGAAGTCATGCGAGTAATCTTAAGGCGACCCCTTCCACGCACGTCAGGAGCCTTCGTGGCCGATACCCCCGCAAGCCCCGCCTCGAACGACGAGTCCGCAGCGCCCACGGTCGGCAAGGGCCGGCCCACGCCGAGCCGCGCCGAGCAGGAGGCTGCGCGCCGCCGACCGCTCGTGGCGGACACCAAGGAGGCGCGGGCCAAGGCCAAGGCCGAGCTGCAGGAGCGCCGCGAGCGGGCCCGCATCGGGATGGCGAACGGCGAGGACAAGTACCTCCCCGCCCGGGACAAGGGTCCGCAGCGCCGCTGGGTCCGCGACTACGTCGACGCCGGCTGGCATCTCAGCGAGTTCGTGATGGCGCTGATGGTGCTCGTGATCATCGCCTCGCTCATCCCGAACATGGCCGTGGCCTACTGGGCGTTCGTGGTGCTGTGGGGCTACATCATCCTCGCCATCGCGGACATGGTGATCCTCAGCGTCCGGATCAAGCGCAAGGCCGCGGCGAAGTTCGGCGAGGATCGCCGCGAGAAGGGCCTCGGCTGGTACGCGGCCATGCGCTCCCTGCAGATGCGTTTCATGCGCTTGCCGAAGCCGCAGGTCAAGCGCGGTCAGTACCCGGTCTGACGCGGTCACCGGCCCGACGAGACCCCTCGTCCTCCGCGGAGGACGAGGGGTCTCGTCATCGGGTTCAGCGCGGAAGGCCCCGGGAGATCTGACGCGCCCAGAGCGGCCCGCGGTAGAGGAAGGCCGTGTACCCCTGGACCAGGGTCGCGCCGGCGTCCAGTCGCTCGCGGACGTCGGCGCCCGTCTCCACTCCCCCGACCGAGATCACGCAGAAGTCCTCCGGGACCGCCGAGCGCACGATGCGCAGCACCTCGAGCGACCGCGCGCGCAGGGGCGCGCCCGACAGTCCCCCGGCGCCGGCGGCCTCCACCACGCTGGCGGCGGTGCGCAGCCCCTCCCGCCCGATCGTCGTGTTCGTCGCGATGATCCCGTCGAGCCCCTCGGCGACGGCGAGGCGGGCGATCGCCTCGACCTCGTCGTCCGGCAGGTCCGGCGCGATCTTCACCAGCAACGGTGCGGCCCCGGCGGCCGTCTTCACCTCGCGGAGCAGGGGCGCGAGCGTCTCGACCGCCTGCAGCCCGCGCAGCCCCGGGGTGTTCGGCGAGGAGACGTTGATCGCGAGGTAGTCCGCCAGCGGCGCCAGGCGCGTCGCCGAGGAGACGTAATCGGCGATCGCATCCTCCACGGCGACCACTCGGCTCTTGCCGATGTTGACGCCGACGACGGCGCGCGGATGACGTCGACGCAGCCGGCGCAGACGGGGCTCCACCGCCTCCGCTCCCGCGTTGTTGAACCCCATGCGGTTGATCACCGCGCGGTCGGGCACGAGCCGGAACAGCCGGGGCTTGGGGTTTCCCGGCTGCGCGAGCGCCGTGATGGTGCCCACCTCGACGTGGCCGAACCCGAGGGCGTCCAGCCCGCGGACGCCGACGGCGTTCTTGTCGAACCCGGCCGCGACGCCGAACGGCGTCGGGAACGTGAGGCCGAGCGCGGTCACCCTGTCGCCCTCGGGCGAGCGGGTCAGCGCTCGGGCGACCCACGAGAACGGCGGCACCCCCAGGATGCGGATGACGAGCATCGCCGCGTGGTGGGCGAACTCGGGATCCAGTCGCGACAGGACGTGGCGGAAGAGGAGCGCGTACATCCCTGCCAGGCTACCGGTCGGCGGGCTCCGGCTCGGACGAGGCGTGGTCGGCACGGAGATCGGCGATCGCGGACTCGAAGTCCTCCAGCGAGTCGAACGCCTGGTAGACGCTCGCGAACCGGAGGTAGGCGACCTCGTCGAGATCGCGCAGCGGCCCGAGGATCGCGAGCCCGATCTCGTTCGTGTCCAGCTGCGAGACACCGGTCTGACGGACCGCCTCCTCCACGCGCTGAGCGAGGATGGCAAGATCCGCCTCCGTCACCGGACGGCCCTGGCACGCCTTCCGGACGCCCGAGATCACCTTCTCGCGGCTGAACGGCTCCATGACGCCGGAACGCTTGATGACGTTGAGGCTCGCCGTCTCCGTGGTCGAGAAACGTCCCCCGCATTCGGGGCACTGACGACGGCGGCGGATCGAGAGACCGTCATCGCTCGTGCGGGAGTCGATCACGCGCGAATCGGGGTGACGGCAGAAGGGGCAGTGCATGGTGAGTAAGACTACGCCTCCGCCGTGACCACCGGCGCACCGACGAACCGCGCCTCGATGGCCTCGCCGTGCGCGGGAAGGACCTCGGTGTCCGCAAGGGCGACGATCGCCTCGCGGACCTCCGACAGCGCCGCGCGGTCGTACTCGATCACCTGCTGCGGACGCAGGAACGTGTAGGCGCCGAGGCCCGGCGCATAGCGCGCCTGCCCGCCGGTCGGCAGGACGTGGTTGCTGCCCGCGAGGTAGTCACCCAGGCTCACCGGGCTGTCCTCGCCGACGAACACGGCTCCGGCGCTCGTGAAGGACGCTGCCGCCTCGGCCGCATCGGCGAGGTGCAGCTCGAGGTGCTCGGGCGCGTACGCGTTGCTGAAGGCCACAGCTGCCTCGCGTCCGTCCACGAGCACGAGGGCGGACTGCGGCCCGGACAGCGCCGCGGCGACCCGATCCGCGTGACGGGTGGCCGCCGCGAGCTGCTCCACCCGCTCGGCGACACGGGCGGCGAGCTCGGCCGAATCGGTCACGAGCACGGCCGACGCCTGTTCGTCGTGCTCGGCCTGGCTGACGAGGTCGGCCGCCACAAGGATCGGGTCCGCCGTCTCGTCGGCGACGATCAGGATCTCCGTCGCGCCCGCCTCCGAGTCGGTTCCGACGACGCCGGCCACGGCCCGCTTGGCGGAGGCGACGAAGTTGTTGCCGGGACCGGAGAGGACGTCGACCGGGTCGAGGCCGAGCGCGTCCACGCCGTAGGCGAACGCGCCGATCGCTCCCGCGCCGCCCATCGCGTAGACCTCGTCGACGCCGAGCAGGCCCGCCGCGGCGAGGATCGTCGGGTGCACCCGGCCGTCCTGGTCCGCCTGCGCCGGCGAGGCGAGCGCGATCTCGGAGACGCCCGCCACCTGTGCCGGGACGACGTTCATGATCACGCTGGAGGGGTAGACGGCCTTGCCGCCGGGGATGTACACCCCGACGCGGCCGACCGGCTGCCACCGTTGGCGGATCCGTGCGCCCGCTCCCAGCTCGGTGACCGCGGGAGCCGGCACCTGCGCCTCGGAGGCCGCACGCACCCGACGGATCGACTCCTCGATCGCGGAGCGGATCCTCGGCTCCAGCGCGGCCACGGCGTCGTCGATGTGCTGCTTCGGCACCCGGATCGCGTGATCGACGACGCGGTCGAAGCGCTCGGCCTGCTCGCGCAGCGCGCTCTCGCCGCGCACGCGCACCTCCTCGACGAGGGCGGCCGCGGTCGCCAGGGCCTCGGCACGGGCCGCGGTGGCGCGCGGGACCGCCGCGAGCATCTCGGCGGTGGTGAGGGTGCGTCCCCTCAGGTCGATCGTCTGCATGCGTCCTCAGCCTCGGGTCATGTCGGTCGTGTCGTGCAGGTAGCCCACCCGCCCGTCGTCGTGGCGGACCACATAGGCGCCGCCGCGGTCCTCGAGGACGAGGATCCACGCGTCGGGCCCGATCTCGAAGATGACGGATCCCCGCTCATCGTGCACCGGTCGCCGCTCGGGCGCCAGCGCCCAGAAGGGCTGTGCGACGGAAGCCGCCGGCTCGTCGACCGTCGAGACCGCACGCGTCCGCGTGTCCTCGACGTCGTCGTCCTCCGGCACGGGGCCGGGCTCCTCACCCGAGAGGCGCAGATCCGTGTCCGTCTCCACCAGCGGAGCGAACACCTCGGTGAGGGCGTCGGGCATGACCTCGTCGTGCTCCTCGGCGGGCTGCGCGGCGTCCGTGTCCGTGACGGCGTCCGTGCCGGTGCCGGTCTCGTGCCGGCGCGCATCGGCGCGGTCCCGCGTGTCGACGGCGTCGTCCTCCACCGCGGAACGGCGCGAGTAGGCGGGAGCGTAGGCGTCGCCGGCGGGGTCGACGGAGCTGGTGCCGGGCTCGGCACCGGCGGCGTGCGCACGGGAGGAGAACTGCGGCGGGGCGTCGGTCGCGCCCGTCGCCGAGTCATCCGTCGGCGCCGCTGCCTCCTCGGCGGCGGGTGCGGGGGGCGAGTCCGGCTGCGGGATGGGGCGCGGACGAGCGATCACCGGGCGCACCGGGTTGGCGTTGCGGTGCGCGAGCGTCTCCTGACGCCCCTCGAAGTCGTCGCGCAGGCGCGGGACGAGCGGGGCGAACACCGTGAGGACCACGAGTGCGAGCGCGAGGAGGAGCTCCAGCCAGACGGCCCAGCTCCCGGCGCCCGGGTGCGCCGTGGCGAACGACAGACGGATCTGCTGCCACAGCAGCGCGGCCCAGCTGACAGCGGCGACCGAGAACGCCACCGAGGCGAACTGGTCGATCCCCAGGGACCCCACCCGACGGATGCCCTCCGGCGAGAACCGGCGCAGCACGATCAGGAAGGTGGCCACGGTGGGGACGCCCATCGGGAGCAGCCATTGCAGGTCAGGGCCCCAGAGCGACACGCCGTCGGCGAACGGGAAGCCGAAGGCCGGCACGAACGACAGCACGAATCCGACCAGCCACGCGCCGACGATCAGGAGCTCGCGCAGGGTGAAGCCCAGGATGCCCTCCTGCGGCGCGGCCTCGACGATGACGTCGGCCTCGGCGGTCGCGTCGACGCCCTCCACGACCGGGACGGCATCCGCCGGGTCGGTCGTTCGCGACGTGGCCGCGGGCTCCCCGTCGTCGGTGACGCGGGCCGTCTCCGCCACCGGCGCGGCGGCGGACGGCGCGTCGGGCGTGGGCAGGGCGTCGTCGTTCGCGTCGTCCCCAGGCGCCGAGGGGACGGAGGGATTCTCGTTCGTCATGAGGGTCCTTTCGCGTGAGAGCGGCCGTGCCCGGCGTCTCCGACGCGATCAGATCCTACCCGCGCGCCGCGGATCGTCCCTGAGCGGAACGTGCACGTGACGGGGGCGACGTCGTGCGCGTCGCCCCCGACTCCGAACGGTGTCAGCCCAGGCACTGCGGACCGAGGAGCGACTTGAGGTCCCCGAACAGGTCGGCCGTGACCGAGACCGGCATCGGGACCTCGAAGACCTTCGCCCGCCCTCCCCGGTGCATGGTCAGCATGACCTCGGTCTCCCCCGCGTGGCGGCGCAGGACGTCCGCGAGGTCCTCGATCACCCGTTCCGTCGCCCGCTGCTCGGGGACCACGAGCGTCAGCGGTCCTGCCGCGTCGAAGGAGCCGACGTCCGGCGTGAAGGCCGCCTGGGCGTGCAGGTTCATCCCGTCGTCGCGTCGCGACACCCGCCCTCGGACCGCGATGATGGCGTCCGACTGCAGCATGCCCTGGAACTCGAGATAGGTCTTGCCCATGAACATGACGGTGATCTCGCCGTGGAAGTCCTCGACCGTGATCATTCCGTAGGGGTTTCCGCTGGCCTTCGCGACGCGGTGCTGGACGCTCGTGATGAGACCAGCGATGGTCACCTGGTCGCCGTCCTGCAGGTCCTCCGACTCCAGCAGGCTGTTGATCGCGATGGACGCGTGCTTCGCCAGCGGCACCTCCAGGCCCGCGAGAGGATGGTCGGAGACATACAGCCCCAGCATCTCGCGCTCAAAGGCGAGCTTGTCCTTCTTCGTCCATTCCGGGCGCTCGGGGACCTTCGCCGGAGCCGCCTCCTCCAGGTCGTCGTAGAGGCTGTCGAAGTCGAAGCCGATCGCCCCCTGGGCCTCGTTGCGCTTCTGGCCGACGGCAGCCTCCACCGCGTCCTCGTGGATCTCCACCAGCGCGCGGCGCGTGTCCCCCATCGAGTCGAAGGCACCCGCCTTGATCAGCGACTCGATGGTCCGCTTGTTCGAGACGTGCATCGGGACCTTCTTGAGGAAGTCGTGGAAGGAGGTGAAGTTCTCCTTCTCCCTCGCCTGCACGATCCCGTCCACGACGTTGCTGCCGACGTTGCGGACGGCGCCGAGACCGAAGCGGATGTCCTCCCCGACGGCCGCGAAGAAGTTGATCGACTCGCGCACGTCCGGCGGGAGGACCTTGATCCCCATCCGTCGGCACTCGTTGAGGTACAGCGCCATCTTGTCCTTGGAGTCGCCGACGCTCGTGAGCAGCGCCGCCATGTACTCGGCGGGGTAGTGCGCCTTGAGGTAGGCGGTCCAGTACGAGATCACGCCGTAGGCGGCGGAATGCGCTTTGTTGAACGCGTAGTCGGAGAACGGCAGCAGGATCTCCCAGAGCGCCTGGACCGCGCCGTCGGAGTACCCGTTGGCCCGCATGCCCGCGTGGAACCCCTCGTACTGCTTGTCCAGCTCGGACTTCTTCTTCTTGCCCATCGCTCGCCGCAGGATGTCCGCTTGGCCCAGGGAGAAACCGGCCACCCGCTGGGCGATCGCCATCACCTGCTCCTGGTAGATGATCAGGCCGTAGGACTCCTCGAGGATGTCGGCCAGCGACTCGGTGAACTCCGGGTGGATCGGCGTGATCTCCTGCAGGCCGTTCTTGCGCAGCGCGTAGTTCGTGTGCGAGTTCGCCCCCATCGGCCCCGGACGGTACAGGGCGATCAGCGCCGAGATGTCGCCGAAGTTGTCGGGCTTCATCAGACGCATGAGGGAGCGCATCGGTCCGCCGTCGAGCTGGAAGACCCCGAGCGAGTCGCCGCGGGCCAGCAGGTCGTACGCGGCGCGGTCGTCCAGCGCCAGATCCTCCAGCACGAGGTCCTCGTCGCGGTTCATCTTGATGTTCGCGAGGGCGTCGGAGATGATCGTCAGGTTCCGCAGGCCGAGGAAGTCCATCTTGATGAGCCCGAGGGACTCGCAGGACGGGTAGTCGAACTGCGTGACGATCTGTCCGTCCTGCTCCCGTCGCATGATCGGGATGATGTCGATCAACGGGTGCGAGGACATGATCACGCCGGCGGCGTGCACGCCCCACTGGCGCTTCAGGTTCTCCAGTCCCAGTGCGGTGTCGAAGACCGTCTTGGCCTCGGGATCCGTCTCGATGACGGTGCGGAACTCCGACGCCTCCTTGTATCGCGGGTGGTCCTTGTCGAACATGCCGTCCAGGGGCATGTCCTTGCCCATCACCGCCGGCGGCATCGCCTTGGTGAGCTTCTCCCCCATGCTGAACGGGAACCCGAGCACGCGCCCGGCGTCCTTGAGGGCCTGCTTCGCCTTGATGGTGCCGTAGGTGACGATCTGGGCCACGCGCTCGTCGCCGTACTTCTCGGTGACGTACTGGATCACCTCGCCGCGACGACGGTCGTCGAAGTCGACGTCGAAGTCGGGCATGGAGACGCGGTCCGGGTTCAGGAAGCGCTCGAAGATGAGACCGTGCTCGAGCGGGTCGAGGTCGGTGATCCGCATCGCGTAGGCCGCCATCGACCCCGCTCCGGAGCCTCGTCCCGGACCGACGCGCACGCCGTTGTCCTTGGCCCAGTTGATGAAGTCGGCGACGACGAGGAAGTAGCCGGGGAAGCCCATGGACGAGATGACCTCGACCTCGTAGTCGGCCTGCTTGCGCACCGCATCCGGGATGCCGTTCGGGTAGCGGTAGTGCAGCCCCTTCTCCACCTCCTTGATGAACCAGCTCTCCTCCGTCTCGCCCTGCGGGACCGGGAAGCGCGGCATGAAGTTGGCGCTGGTGTTGAACGAGACGTCGCAGCGCTCGGCGATCAGCAGCGTGTTGTCGCAGGCGACCGGGTGGTCTCGGAACACCTGGCGCATCTCCGCAGCGGACTTCACGTAGTAGCCGTCGCCGTCGAACTTGAACCGGTTCGGGTCGTCGAGGGTCGACCCCGACTGCACGCACAGCAGTGCCGCGTGGCTCTTGGCGTCGTGCTGGTGGGTGTAGTGCAGATCGTTGGTCCCCACCAGGGGGATGCCGAGGTCCTTCGCGATCTTGAGGAGGTCCCCGGTGACTCGGCGCTCGATCTCGAGCCCGTGATCCATGATCTCGGCGAAGTAGTTCTCCTTGCCGAAGATGTCCTGGAACTCCGCGGCGGCCGCGCGGGCGGCGTCATACTGGCCGAGGCGGAGCCGGGTCTGGATCTCCCCCGACGGGCACCCCGTCGTGGCGATCAGGCCCTTGCTGTACTTCTGCAGGATCTCCCGATCCATGCGGGGCTTGAAGTAGTACCCCTCGATGCTCGCCGTCGAGGACAGCCGGAACAGGTTGTGCATGCCCTCCGTCGTCTCGGACAGGAGAGTCATGTGGGTGTAGGCGCCGGATCCGGAGACGTCATCGCGCTGCTGCTCGGGGGATCCCCACCGCACCCGGCTCTTGTCGCTGCGGTGCGTGCCCGGCGTGACGTAGGCCTCGATGCCGATGATGGGCTTGACCCCGGCGTCCTTCGCGGCCTTGTAGAACTCGAACGCCGCGAAGGTGTTGCCGTGGTCGGTCACCGCCACCGCGGGCATCCCCTGTTTCACCGCCTCCTGCACGAGCGGGCCGATGCGTGCGGCACCGTCCAGCATCGAGTACTCGCTGTGCACGTGGAGGTGGACGAAGGAGTCGGATGCCATGCCTCCGAGTCTACGGACCGCCTCCGACGCCCGGCGTCGGCCCCTACCCCTCCGGCGGCGCGTCGACGATGGAGGTTGCGATCCGGATCCTCTCGTCGGGGATGTCGTCCGGGACCGCGTTCGGTCCATGCGCCCAGGTCCGTGTGATCTCGGACACGAGACCGGACTCCACGTCCATGGTCACCGTCATCCGCCAGGGGCGCCCCTCGCCGCCCACCGCGGCCGCGAACGCGATCGTCCGGGTGGTGCCGGACTCCGCGACGATCGACGACGCCGGGAGGTCGCTGAGCGCGAGGAACATCGCCGAACGGAGCTGCGGCGACCCCGCGTTGTAACCGAGCAGGAGGACGAGGAGGCTTCCGAGGCTGTCCTCCGCGGACGGGTTCTCGCCGGGGTACTCGCTTTCCGCCCATTCCCGGATGGCTCCGGGGTCGGCAGGAAGCCGTGCGAGCAGCTCGCCGACCCGTTCGCCGGCACTCTCCGGAATCACGGTGCCTCCGG
The DNA here is from genome assembly GCF_021172025.1 of Microbacterium resistens. Taxonomy (NCBI): domain Bacteria; kingdom Bacillati; phylum Actinomycetota; class Actinomycetes; order Micrococcales; family Microbacteriaceae; genus Microbacterium; species Microbacterium resistens. The sequence continues at coordinate 544,000 of NZ_CP082781.1, read as the reverse complement.
GATACGTCCCCTCGCCCGCTGACGCGGACGCGGCGAGCTCGGCCTCGATCCTCTCCTCACTGGTCGGGTCGTCGACCAGTGACCACGAGATCGCCGAGGGGTCGCTCGGTGCGACCACCCAGTCCCCGAGGACGTCGGCCGGGATGTACATCGTCGAGGTCCCCGTGATGATCCAGGCCCTGGTCGCCATCTCCCGCGAGAATCCTCGGCCGATCGGAGAGAAGTCGGTGCCGTCTCCGGCCCAGAGGTACTCACTGGTGGCCTGGTACTTCACGTACTGGCCGGCACCCGGGGCCGAGGGCGTCGTGAGCGCGGCGTTCGCCGCGGCCCTCAGGACGTCGGGCGCTGTCTCGGGCGCCGGCGTCGGCGTCGGCACGGAGGGCGCCGACGGCGAGGGAAGCGGAGTCGCCGGCGGCGTCTCGGGTCGGCTCGTCGCCGGAACGGCGACGGGAAGCTCCGGGCGGGGAACGCCCTGCGAGGCCACGATCACCGCCACCGTGGTCGCGGCCGCGGTGGCGATGATCCCCCCGGCTCCCCAGGCCAGACGCCGTCGAAGGGACGCGCGGCGTCCGGGCTCGGCCTCGATGCCCGAGAGCAGTCGCTCACGGGCGCTGCGCAGACGCGCCTCATCGATCCGCACGTTCTCGCCGATCGTGCGTACCTCACGCCAGTCGTCCATCGACGTCCTCCCTACGGATGCGAGTGCTGCGGCTGTCATCCAACCGCCGTCGTACTCGGTTCAATCGCGAACGGACCGTCCCCACGGGCACGCGGAGCGCCTCGGCGATCTGCTCATACGTCAGATCCCCCCAGGCGTGCAGCAGGAGGGTGTCCCGGTCCTGTGTCGACAGAGCGGCGATTCGTCCCGCAAGCCGATGCACCTCCGCCTCGGCGTCGAGACGAGAGTGGAGTTCCTCCGTCTCATCCGCCTGCACGTGCTCGCTCCGCGATACCGAGGCCTCGTAGGTACGCCACTGCCGCGCTTCGCGAGCACGGTGCGTGCGGACCAGCCGCGAGGCGATGCCGAACAGCCAGGGAAGGGCGGATTCCGCGTTGCGGTCGAAGGCCGCCCTTCGCCGGAAAGCGACGAGGAAGGTCTCGCTGAGGACGTCTTCCGCGGCATCGGGACCGACGCGGCGGGCTGCGTAGGCCCCGATCGCGCGGGCATGCCGATCGAACACCTCCGCGAACGCCGACGGGTGATCGAGCGATCGCCGCATGATCTCGCTGTCTGTGCTCACACTGTGTATTGCCTGAAAGCGCGAGTTCGGTTCACGGATAACTCAGCGGAGGTCGAGGCGCATCAGCACGCGAGGAAAGCCGTCCAGCACCGAACGGGTCTCCGCGGCCTTCTCGAATCCCGCCGACTCGAACAGGGCGCGTGTGCCCACGTACGCCATGGTCAGGTTGACCTTCTCCCCCGCGTTGTCGACGGGGTACCCCTCGATGGCCGGGGCCCCGCGCTCTCGCGCGTAGGCGACGGCTCCCTCGATCAGGGCGTGCGAGACGCCCTGCTTGCGGTGGCCGGGACGGACGCGGAAGCACCAGAGCGCCCAGACGTCCAGGTCGTCGACGTGCGGGATGAGCCGATTGCGCGCGAAGCTCGTGTCCCGTCGCGGATGCAGCGCCGCCCAGCCCACCGGCTCGCCGTCCCGGTAGGCGATCACGCCGGGAGGCGGGTCCTGATGACACAGTTCACGGACGCGGTCGGCGCGCGCCGCTCCGCGCAGGGCGACGTTCTCCTTGTTCCCGATCCGGTAGCTCAGGCAGAAGCACACGTTCGAGGCCGGGTTCTTCGGCCCCACGAGGGTGGCGACGTCCTCGAACACGGTCGCGGGCCGGACGACGATGGTCATGGGCCCAGTCTGGCGCCCCGCACCGACATCCGCGCGTCATTCCCCGCGGAGGATCTCCAGCGCGTGCCGGAAGTCCGCGGGATACGGGGACTCGAACTCCACCCAGTCCCCCGAGCCCGGGTGGGAGAAGCCGAGTCGATGCGCGTGCAGCCACTGCCGGGTGAGGCCGAGCCGGGCCGACAGCGTGGGGTCGGCGCCGTAGAGCGGATCCCCCACACAGGGGTGGCGATGCGCCGCCATGTGCACCCTGATCTGATGCGTGCGCCCGGTCTCCAGGTGGATCTCCAGCAGGGATGCCCCGGGAAAGGCCTCGAGCGTCTCGTAGTGCGTGACCGAGGGTTTACCGTCCGGGGTGACGGCGAACTTCCACGAGTGGTTCGGGTGTCTGCCGATGGGCGCGTCGATGGTCCCGACGAGCGGATCCGGGTGTCCCTGCACGACCGCGTGGTACACCTTCTCGACGGTGCGCTCCTTGAACGCGCGCTTGAGCGCGGTGTACGCACGCTCGGTCTTGGCGACGACCATGAGCCCGCTCGTTCCCACGTCCAGCCGGTGCACCACCCCTTGCCGCTCCGGTGCGCCGCTGGTCGCGATGCGGAAGCCGGCGGCCGCGAGGGCTCCGACCACGGTCGGCCCCTCCCAGCCGAGCGAGGGATGGGCGGCGACCCCGGTGGGCTTGTCGACGACGACGATCTCGTCGTCGTCGTGGACGATCCCGAGCTCCGGGACGGCGATCGGCTCGATCCGCGGCTCCTGGCGGGGCTGCCAGGAGACGTCGAGCCACCCGCCTCCGCGCAGCCGGTCGGACTTGCCGAGCACGGCACCGTCCTGGGACACCCCGCCCGCCTCGGCCACCTCCGCAGCGAAGGTCCGCGAGAAGCCCAGCATCTTCGCGAGCGCGGCGTCGACGCGGGCGCCGTCGAGACCGTCCGGGACCGGAAGGGAACGGGTCTCCACGTCAGACGTCCGCGCGGTCCTGGCCGTCACCGGTCGACTCGCCCGCGGACGCGGGCGCCGCATCCCGTTCGCGCGTGCCGTCCAGACGCAGGCCCACCACCACGAGAAGGGCGACGGAGATCATGCCCGTGACGATGAAGATGTCCGCGACGTTGAAGATCGCCGGCATCATCCACGGCATCGAGATCATGTCCACGACGTGGCCGACGGGAAATCCCGGCTCTCGGAACAGGCGGTCCGTCAGGTTCCCGAGCACCCCGCCCAGGAGCGCGCCGAGCACCACGGCCCACAGCCGCGAGCGGACCCCCAGCGCCTTCCACACGATGACGCCCGCGACCACCGCGAGCGCGATCGTGAAGATCCACGTGACGTTCTCGCCGAGGGAGAACGCGGCGCCCGGGTTGCGCACGGAGTACAGCTGCAGGAACTCGCCGAGGACCGGGACCGGCTGGTGCAGCGGCAGGTACTCGATCGTGAGGTACTTCACGAACTGATCGGCGGCCAGCACGACCGCCGCGAGAATCGCGACGATCGCGCCGGCCGCCGAACGATGCAGAGGTCGACGCCCTGGCAACAGGCCGACCTAGCGACCGGCCTGCGAGACCGGGCTGTCCGAGGAGCCCGAGGGACCCGACTGGGAGTCGAGGTCGCGGAGCTGGTTCTCGATGTAGCTGCGCAGCTGCGAGCGGTAGGAGCGCTCGAAGTCGTGCAGCTCGGTGATCCGGCTCTCCAGCACGTTGCGCTCGCGCTCGAGACGAGCGGTCTGCTCGCGCTGCTGCGCCTCGGCGTCGGCGAGGATCTTCGCCGCCTGCGCCTTGGCGTCCGCGATGAGCTGGTCGCGCTGGGACTTGCCCTCGGCGACGTGCTCGTCGTGCAGACGCTGGGCCAGCTCGATGATGCCCGCCGGGGCCGCGCCCGAGGAGGGCTCGGGAGTGGGCGCCGGAGCGGCGACGGGGGCCGGCGCGGGCGTCTCGGCGGCGGCCGGGGCCTTCTCGCCGGACTCGTACGCGGCCAGCTTGGCCTTCAGCTCGGCGTTCTCCTCGAGGGCCTTGCGCCACTCGATGACGATCTCGTCGAGGAAGTCGTCCACCTCGTCCGGGTCGAACCCGTCCTTGAAACGGACGTGCTGGAACTGCTTGGTGACGACGTCATCCGGGGTCAATGCCATTGGTGGCTCCTCTTTCGATGAGTTCTCGGCGGCCAGGTGGACTGTTGGCGCGTACCCGGGGCGCGCACCTCTGGGAAAGCATAGTCGCCCCGGCCGGGTTTGCGCGGGACGGGGTCGCCCCGCGTTCAGGACTGGGCGATCACGCGCGTGACGGACATCAGGATGAGCACGACGAGCATCGTCAGGGCGAATCCGAAGTCGATCGCGACCGGTCCGACCCTCAGCGGAGGAATGAGGCGGCGGAACAGCTTGATCGGCGGATCGGTGACCGTGAAGACGATCTCGGCGACGACGAGCCCGGCGCCCTTGGGACGCCACTCGCGGTTGAACATCGGGATGTACTCGAGCACGAGGCGCGCGAGCAGCACGATGAAGTAGATCAGCAGCACCCCGTTGAGGATGGCCGCGATCAGCGGGATCGGTGACACGCGTCAGGAGTGCGCGAGCGCGGTGTCCGGGTCCGCCCCGGCGATCCCGCCCTGACCCGACACCGCGATGCTCTCCGGGGAGAGCAGGAAGACCTTGCTGGTCACCCGCTCGATGCGCCCGTAGAGGCCCAGCGACAGGCCGCTCGCGAAGTCGATGAGCCGGCGCGCGTCGGCGTCGCTCATCTGCGAGAGGTTGATGATCACGGGGATCCCGTCACGGAAGCTCTCCGCGATCACCTGGGCGTCACGGTACTGCTTCGGGTGCACGGTGAGGATCTCGTTGACCGCACCGGAGGCCGGCTGACGCACGGCGGTGGGACGCCGCAGGGGCGTCACCGGAGCGGCGGGCTTCAGGTCCTCGCGCTCACGCTCGCGCTCGCGCTCGACGTCGCGCTCACGGCGCACCGGAGCGGCGGAGGCCTGAGCCTCCTCCTCGTAGACCTCTTCCTCATCGGCGAGGCCCAGGTACACCATGGTCTTCTTCAGCGGGTTCCCCATCGTGTCCTCCGGAAGTGTGTGGGGTGTGTTCTTCCTTCGAGGCTAGCCCTGGGCAGGGCGGGGACCCGTGATTGCGGAGCCGATCCGCAGGTGTGTCGCGCCGGCGGCGATCGCCTCCGCGAAGTCTGCGGTCATGCCCGCGGAGATCCAGGACGCGTCGGGCGCGACCGCCCGCAGGCGCGCAGCGTATCCGTGCAGCCGCGCGAACGCGGAGGCCGGCTCCTCGTCCAGCGGAGCGACCGCCATCAGTCCGCGCAGCGTGAGGGTCGACAGGCTCTGCACGTGCTCCGCGAGCGCCTCGAGGCCGTCGGGGTTCACCCCGCCTCGGGACGGATCGTCCGTGAGGTTCACCTGGATCAGCACGTCGAGGGCGCGATCATCCTCCGCCGCTCGCTCGAGGGCGTCCGCGAGCCGCTCGCGGTCCACGGAGTGCACGGTGTGCGCGGCGCGGCGGATCGCCGCCGCCTTCTTGGTCTGCGCCTGTCCGATGAAATGCCAGCGCAGATCGTCGAGGTCCTGCAGCTCGCCCGTCTTCGCGGTGATCTCCTGTTGCCGGTTCTCCCCCACGTCGCGCACGCCGAGACCGTGCAGCTCACGGACCAGCGACGCCGGGTGGAACTTGGTCACCACGATGCGCGTGAGCTCCGCGGGGTCTCGCCCGGCCCGACGCGCGGCGTCCGCGATCGCCTCGTCGATCGCGGACAGCCGCTCCGCCAGCGTCACTTCAAGAACTCGGGGATGTCGATGTCGTCGTCGGCGAACGCCGGCTCGAGGCTGGTCGCCACGACCGGGAGCACGGGCGAGGCAGGGGTCGCAGCGGTCGGCGCCGGGGCATCGGCGGACTCCGTCGCCGTGGTCTCGGACTCGTCGTCGGCCAGCCCGATCTCCTGCACCGGGGCGGCCGGCCGGGAGACGACCATCGGGTCCAGCCGCAGCGACGGCTCTCCGCCGTCGAAGCCCGCGGCGATCACCGTGACGCGCACCTCGTCGCCGAGCGTGTCGTCGATGACCGTGCCGAAGATGATGTTCGCCTCGGGGTGCGCGGCCTCCTTGACGAGGTCCGCCGCGTCGTGGATCTCGAAGATGCCGAGGTTCGACCCGCCCTGGATCGACAGCAGCACGCCGTGCGCGCCCTCGATCGAGGCCTCCAGCAGCGGCGACTCCACCGCGAGCTCGGCGGCCTTGATCGCCCGGTCCGCGCCGCGCGCGGATCCGATGCCCATGAGCGCGGAGCCCGCGCCCTGCATGACCGACTTCACGTCGGCGAAGTCGAGGTTGATGAGGCCGGGGGTGGTGATGAGGTCCGTGATGCCCTGAACACCGGCGAGCAGCACCTGGTCGGCGGTCGCGAAGGCCTCGATCATCGAGATGCCCCGATCGCTGATCTCCAGCAGCCGGTCGTTCGGCACGACGATCAGCGTGTCGACCTCTTCCTTCAGCTTGGCGACACCGGCTTCGGCCTGGCTCTGGCGACGGCGCCCCTCGAAGGAGAACGGCTTGGTCACGACGCCGATCGTCAGCGCGCCGATGGACTTCGCGATCCGCGCGACGACCGGCGCGCCGCCGGTGCCCGTGCCGCCGCCCTCGCCGGCGGTCACGAAGACCATGTCCGCACCGGTGAGCGCCTGCTCGATCTCCTCCGCGTGGTCCTCGGCCGCCCGGCGCCCGACCTCCGGGTCGGCGCCCGCGCCGAGACCCCGGGTCAGCTCCCGGCCGACGTCGAGCTTGACGTCCGCGTCGCTCATCAGCAGCGCCTGCGCGTCGGTGTTGACGGCGATGAACTCGACACCGCGCAGCCCGAGCTCGATCATGCGGTTGACGGCGTTGACGCCGCCACCGCCGACGCCGACGACCTTGATCACGGCGAGGTAGTTCTGGTTCTGGCTCATCCCGGCCTCCGATTGTCGAGCCTTGAGTCGGGAACCTTAAACCTCAACGAGAGGGTTAAAGTATTTCCCGGTATTGCGTTCTCTCGAATCGAAGGTAAGCGGCACCGGGGCCCTGCGATCGCAAGGACACGCGCGTGTCGGCGTTAACGAGCCGAAACTCCCCCGCGGCGCGGCCTTCCCGCCCGGGGCGGTTTCGCGACTCAGCCCACGACGGCCGCGTCCGGCGAGGAGACGTCGTACAGCGCCCGCTCCGGCTGCGCCGCCATCAGCTTGCTCAGGATCAGCGCCTTCCGACCGGAATCCTCCGCGCTCCCCCACACGACCGTCGCTCCCGACGAGAGCGCGAGGGTGACGTCGTCCACCGAGCTCGCGGTCACCTTCTCGACCTGCCCGCGCAGTTCCTCGGGCAGCGCGCGCATGACCGTGCCGGCCGCCGTGAACGGCTTCGACCCCGTTCCGCCCTCGACCTCGATCAGGGCGTATCCCGGGGGGCGCTCGGTGGTCGTCGAAAGGGCGATGCCGGCGCCGTCGACGACCGTGAAGCCCGCCTCGGACGAGACCACACCGACCGGCGTCCGCTCGACGATGCGCACCGTCAGCTCGTGGGGTGGCTTCGCCTCGAGCTGATAGGTCTCGATGAGCGGGAAAGCGACGAGCGCCTCCTTCACCTCGCTCGAGCTGATCAACGCCAACGGCGTGCCCTTCTGTCCCGAGAGCGCCTCCGCCACCTCCTCGGGGTTGAGCGCGTGCGTGCCCACCACGGTGATCTTCTCCAGCGCGAACAGGGGGCTGTACGCGGTCGCCGCACTTCCGAGCACGATGGCGAGCACCGCCGCGATCCCCCCGATCCAGGCGAGGCGGCGCCGGCGCGAGCGCTGCGTGAAGCGGCGGATCTCGGCCCGCAGCGTCCGGCGCCGCGCCTTGGCGGCGCGCCACACGTCGCGCGGGCTCAGCCGGCCGTCGGAGACCCCCGGTTCTGCGGGTCCCTCCCGATCCGCGGGCGAGGGCGCGGGCTGCGGGGACGACGACGGACGGATCAGGCCCGGCAGCAGCGGGGCGATCGGCGCGGTCTCCTGCAGATCCTCCGCCGTCGCCCCGGAGGGAGGACGCTCGACGTCCGCGGGCCGAGCGGGCGGCGCGGGCTCGACCGGTTCAGCCGGCCGAGGGATCGGGGCGGGCCGCCGCACCGGTCACGCCCCGGTGCGCCGCAGCGCCTCGAGGACCTGAGGGATGATCTGGTAGACGTTCCCGCAGCCGAGCGTGATGACGTGGTCCCCCTCGCGGGCGACGGAGGCGGTGTAGTCCGCCGCCTCCTGCCAGTCCGCCACGAAGTGCACGTGGGAGGGATCCGCGAAGGCGCCGCTGACGAGCTCGCCGGTCACCCCGGGCACCGGGTCCTCCCGCGCCCCGTACACGTCGAGCATCACCGTGTGGTCGGCGAAGCGCTCGAGGACCTCGGCGAACTCCCGGTACATGTGCTGGGTGCGCGAGTACGTGTGCGGCTGCTGGATCGCGATGATCCGCCCGGGACCGGAGATCGTCCGCATCGCCTCGAGCGCCGCGCGGACCTCGGTCGGGTGGTGCGAGTAGTCGTCGTACACGCTCACACCACGCTCCGTGCCATGCAGCTCGAGGCGCCGCACGGTGCCGGCGAACCCCTCCACCGCATGGACGGCCTCGGCGAGACGGTGGCCCAGTGTGAGCAGCACCGCGACCGCGCCGGCGGCGTTGACGGCGTTGTGGACGCCGGGAACGGCGAGCTGCATGCGTGCGCTCTCGCCCGCGTGCTCGATCGTGGCGGCGACCGGACCGTCGGTGGCGATGTCCGTCAGACGGACGTCGGCGTCATCCGCCTGTCCGAACGTCACGACGGTCGGGTGCGTGAGCCCCGCACGGACCCGCAGCGCACCGGGGTCGTCGCTCGAGATCACGACGGCCTCGGAGGCCTCGTTCCCGAAGCGGACGAAGGCATCGTGGAAGGCCTCGTCGGAGCCGAAGTGGTCGAGGTGGTCCGGGTCCACGTTCGTGATGAGCGCGACCGCCGTGTCGTAGAGGAGGAAGGTCCCGTCCGACTCGTCCGCCTCGATGACGAAGAGGTCGTCCGCACCGGAGGAGCTGGAGACGCCGAGCTGCTCGATCACGCCGCCGTTGACGAAGTTCGGGTCCTCCCCGAGCGCCTGAAGCGCCGTCACGATCATGCCCGTCGAGGTGGTCTTCCCGTGTGCTCCCGCCACCGATACGAGGCGTCGAGCGCCGATCAGCCAGTACAGCGCCTGCGAGCGGTGGATCACGTGCAGCCCGCGCTGCTTGGCCGTCACGTACTCGGGGTTCTCCGGCCAGATCGCGCCGGTGTGGACCACCGTGTCCGCATCGCCCAGATGGGCGGCGTCGTGTCCGACGTGGACGGTGGCCCCCCGCTCGGCGAGAGCCCGCAGGGCGGCGCTGTCCGCGCGGTCCGAACCGGAGACGCGGATGCCCGCGTCGAGGAACATCCGAGCGAGCCCGCTCATGCCGGATCCGCCGATGCCGATGAAGTGGGCGGAGCGGATCTCGTCCGGGATCGGGAGGGAGAGGTCGGGTCTGATCATGGCTCCCTCATCCTAAGTCGCCCGGCTCGGAGCGGGCTCCGGGGCGCGCCGGCCGGCGATGCCCGGTGCCCTTCGAGCTGCCCGGCCGAGGTGCTCGGTCAGCGCTCGAGCGCGCGATCGATCAGGGCGATGAGGTCCTCGGTGCCTCGCCGCGAGCCGACGTCCTCCGCGGCACGTGCCATGGCCTCACGGCGCCCGGCGTCATGCAGCAGCGGCACGACGACGGCGCGGACGCGCTCGGGCGTGAACGTTGCGTCGTCCTCCACGAGGGCCGCTCCTGCCGCCACCGCAGAGGCGGCGTTCAGGCGCTGCTCGCCGTTGCCGACGGCGTAGGGGACGTAGACGGCGGGGATGCCGAGGGCGCTGACCTCGCTGACGGTCGCGGCGCCGGAGCGCGACACGATCAGGTCCGCGAGGGCGAACGCGAGATCCATGCGGTCGACGTAGCGGCGCATCGTGTAGCCGGCGGCACCCGGGTCGGCGAGATCCGACCGCTCTCCGGTGACGTGCAGGAGCTGCCATCCGGTGCCCAGGATGTCCTGCCACGATCCGGCGATGGCTTCGTTGATCCGCTGCGCGCCGAGGGATCCTCCGAACACCAGCAGCACCGGTCGCGCCGGGTCGAGACCGAACTCCGCCGCCGCCTCGAGCCGCCGCGCGGCACGGTCGAGCTCGACGACCTCGCGCCGCAGAGGCATCCCGACGAGGGTGGAGCCGCGCAGCGGCGTGCCCTCGAAAGCCACCCCGACTCCGGCCGCGGAGCGCGCGCCGAGCACGTTCGCGAGCCCCGGGCGCGCGTTCGCCTCGTGCACCACGGACGGGACCCCCTCGCGGCGCGCCGCGACATAGGCCGGGGCCGACGCATAGCCGCCGAATCCCACCAGGACATCCACCCCCCGACCCGTCAGGTGGTCGCGCACCTGGCGAACGGCCCGGGGGAATCGCACGGGGAAGGCGAGAGCCGCGCCGTTCGGCCGCCGCGGGAACGGCACCTTGTCCACCGTCAGCAGCTCGTAGCCTCGCTGGGGCACCAGGCGTGCCTCCAGCCCCTCCTTGGTGCCGAGAACGAGGACCGAGGCGTCGGGATCGCGGGCGACGAGCCCGTCCGCGACGGCGAGCAGCGGGTTGACATGGCCGGCGGTGCCGCCGCCGGCCAGAAGATAGGTGGTCACCGAGCGACCCTACCCCGGTTTGCCGGCCCCTCCCGGAGCGCCGGCCCGCGAAGGGCGCCGGCGGACGCACCCGCCGGCAGCGATCGGGCGAAGGAGAGCAGCACACCGCACGCGATCAGCACCGACACGAGCGAGGTGCCTCCCTGCGACATGAACGGCAGCGGGACGCCCAGGACCGGGAAGATCCGCAGCACGACGCCGATGTTGATGAGGGCCTGCCCGATCACCCATACGACGATGCCGCCGGAGACGATGCGCACGAACGGATCGGCCGTCTTTCGGATGATGTGGAAGACCCCGACTGCGAACATCGCGAACAGGCCCAGGACGATCGCGCAGCCGATCAGCCCCAGCTCCTCGCCGACGATGGCGAAGATGTAGTCGTTCGACGCCGCGGGGAGCCACCCGTACTTCTCCTGCGAGTTGCCCAGCCCGAGACCGAAGATCCCCCCGTTCGCCATCCCCCAGACGGCGTGCAGCTGCTGATAACAGTCCGTGTAGTAGCAGTCGATCGTGTCGGGGTTGAACAGGCTCATGATCTGGCTCATCCGGCGCTTGCTCGTGAGGGCGAGCACGGCCACCGCGACCAGCGACAGCAGCAAGGGCAGCAGGAAGATCCGCAGACGCACGCCGGAGAAGAACAGCGCCCCGAGCAGGACGAGGAACAGGATCATGGCCGTGCCGAGATCGTGCCCGCCCATGACCGTCCCGATCACGAGCGCGGACACCGGGATCAGCGGGATGAAGACGTGTTTCCACAGCCGCAGCAGCTTCTGCTTGCGATAGAGGATCAGTCCTGCCCACAGCGCCAGCGACAGCTTCAGGAACTCCGAGGGCTGGATGTTCTGTCCCGCGACGAGGATCCAGTTCCGGTTCCCGTCGTTCTCCACACCGAGACCGGGAACGAACACGAGGAGCTGCAGAAGCGTCGTCAGGATCAGCGCGGGCCAGGCGATCCGCTTCCAGAACTCCACGGGAAGGCGACTGAGCAGGAACATCAACGGGACGCCGACGAGCGCGAAGACCCCCTGCTTCAGGACGACGTCGTAGGGCCCCTCCCCCCGGTCCACCGCGGTCGCGCTGGTGGCGGACAGGACCATCACGAGCCCGAACGCGGTCAGCAGCAGCGCTGTGGAGGCGATGATCACGAACTCGGACGACACCGGGGTGAAGATGCGGCCCAGGGAGACGCGAGCGGCCAGCCCGCGCCCGCCGCCGTCAGCCGCCCCGCGGGTCGTCATCGCGGGGCGAGTCATCTGCGTCATGCGCGCTCCCCCGACTGATCCACTGCCGCACCGCCTCGGCGAAGCGGTGGCCTCGATCCGCGTAGCTGTCGAACTGGTCGAAGGATGCTGCGGCGGGTGCGAGGAGCACGGTGTCGCCGTCATGCGCGATCCCGGCCGCCAGTTCCACGACGCGGTTCATGACCCCTTCAGTCTCGCCGGGGACGACCTCGATCACCGGGACCGCCGGCGCGTGTCGCTCGAACACCGCGAGCACCTCGCCGCGGTCCGCGCCGATCACGATCGCGGCGCGTGCGGTCGCCCCGGCTCCGGCGACGAGCTCGGAGAGGTCGACGCCCTTCAGATCGCCGCCGACGACCCAGATCGCCCCGGGGAAGGCACGGAGCGAGGACTGCGCCGCGTGCGGGTTGGTCGCCTTCGAGTCGTCGATCCAGGTGACACCGCCCGAACGGGCCACGACCTCGATGCGATGCGGGTCGAGCCGGAAGGCCTCCAGGGCGTCCCGGACGGCCTCCGGCGCGGCGCCGAAGGAACGCGCGATGGCCGCCGCCGCGAGGATGTTCTGCACGATGTGCGGGGCGGAGAGACCGCGCTCGGCGAGGGCGGCGACCGTCGTGAGCTCCAGGGCGCTGCTCCGGCGCTCCTCCAGGAACGCACGATCGACGAGGATCCCCTCGACGACGCCGAGATCGCTGGGGCCGGGGATGCCGAGATCGAAGCCGATCGCGCGGGCGCCCTCGACGACGTCCGCCTCCTCGACCATGCGGCGCGTCGCCTCGTCCGCCTTGTTGTAGACGCAGGCCGTGGTCGTGTTGCGGTAGACGACGGCCTTCGCGTCCCGATAGGCGGCAGCACTGCCGTGCCACACGAGGTGGTCGTCGGCCAGGTTCAGGCAGACCGACGACCGCGGCACGATCTGCCCCGCGGGTGCGCTGAGGCCGAGGTACCAGAGCTGGTGGCTGGACAGCTCGACGACGAGGACGTCGAACCCATCGGGGTCGCGGACGGCGTCCAGCACGGGGACGCCGATGTTCCCGCAGGGGGCCGCGCGCAGCCCGCCCTCGACGAGCATCGAGGCCGCGAGCCGGGTGGTCGTCGTCTTGCCGTTCGTCCCGGTGATCAGCGTCCACTCCGCCGGCGTGCCGTCGGCACGGAGCACCTTGTCCCGCACGCGCCAGGCCAGCTCGATGTCCCCCCACAGCGCGATCCCGTTGTCCCGGACCCAGCGGATGACCGGATGGGACGGCGCGAAGCCCGGGGACGCGATCACGACCTCGGGGGCGAACGCCGCGAGAGCCTCGGGCACCTCGTCCAGCGGTCCGAGGTGCAGGCCCGCGCCGATGACGGGGACCAGGCGACGATAGTCCTCGGAGGCCGTCTCCGAGAGCACGAGCACCTCCGCGCCGAGTTCCGTGAGCGTGTCCGCGGCCGAGAAGCCGGTGACCGACAGGCCGAGCACGGCCACGCGCAGGCCCTTCCAGTCCGCGTGCCAGCTCGTCAGCGCGTCGAGGTCGCGGGTCATGACCGGGTGAGCCACTCGACGTAGAAGAGGCCGACGGCCGACACCGCAAGGAGCCCCGCGATGATCCACATCCGCACGACGATCGTGCTCTCCGGCCAACCTCGCATCTCGAGATGGTGGTGGAACGGGCTCTGCAGGAACAGTCGCTTGCCGCGGGTGAGCTTGAAGTAGGTGAGCTGGACGATCACCGAGCCCGGCGCGATCACGAAGACGCCCGCAAGGAGAACGAGCAGCAGCTCGGTGCGGGTGAGGATCGCCATCGCCGCGATGACGCCGCCGATCGCCATGGATCCGACGTCGCCCATGAAGACCTTCGCCTTCGGCGCGTTCCACCAGAGGAAGCCCACGAGCGCTCCGACGAAGGAGGCCGAGATCACCGCGAGGTCGAACGGGTTGGCCACGTCGTAGCAGCCGCCCTGGACCGAGGACTCCAGCGCCGGGGCCACACAGGACTGCTTGAACTGCCAGAACGAGATCAGGCTGTAGGCGCCGATCACGAAGACCCCGGCGCCGGCGGCCAGCCCGTCGAGCCCGTCGGTGAGGTTCGCCCCGTTCGATGCGGCGATCCCGATCAGCGACAGCCAGATGAGGTACAGCGCCCAGCCGACGATCGGCCCGAGCGCGAAGAGCCAGAGGACGGGGATGTCCCGGAAGAGCGAGATGAAGCCGCTCGCGGGGGTGTTTCCCCACTGGTTCGTCGTGGTGAGCGCGACGATGCCGAAGGGGATCACGACGAGGATCTGACCGATGATCTTCCGCCATCCGGAGAGACCGGCGCTGCGCTGGCTGCGGACCTTCATGAAGTCGTCGATGAAGCCCACGATCCCGAAGCCCACCATCATCCAGATCACGAGCCACCCCGACGCGGTCGGAGAGCTGCCGCCGGTGAGCGTGCCGATCGTGTAGCCGACGATCGTGCCGACGATGAAGATCGTGCCGCCCATCGTGGTCGTGCCGCGCTTGGCGTGGTGGCTGGGGTTCTCGATCGCCTCGGGGGTGCGGATCACCTGCGCCCAGCCCCACTTCCGGAACAGCCGGAGGAAGACCGGCGTCAGGAAGAGGGTGAAGGCGAGCGAAATTGCCGCCGCGGTAAGCAGGGACCTCACGAGAACGATTCTCCCAGACGGTCGCCGAGGAACCGGAGCCCGGCGGAGTTGGACGACTTGACCAGGACGCGGTCGCCGGGGCGCAGCTCCTCACGGAGGTAGTCGTACGCGGCGTCCGCATCCGGCAGGTGCACGGCCTCCCCGTCCCACGACCCCTCGCCGACCGCGGCGAGGTACAGCCTGCGGGCACCGGCGCCGACAACGACGATGCGCTGGATGTTCAGACGCACGGCGAGCAGGCCGATGCGGTCGTGCTCGTCGCCGGCGGCCTCCCCCAGCTCGCTCATGGCGCCGAGAACCGCGACGGTGCGCTCCCCCGGCCGCGTGATCTGCGCCAGTGTGCGCAGGGCGGCGGCCATGGAGTCCGGGCTGGCGTTGTACGCGTCGTTGATGATGCGGACCTCGTCATTGCCCATCGGCTGCATCCGCCACCGCTCGGCGATCTCGACCGTCTCGAGACGGCGGACCGCGTCGCCCGGGACCACCCCGAGCGCGGCAGCGGCGGTGATCGCGGCGAGGGCGTTGCCGACGTGGTGGGCGCCGAGGACCTGCAGGCGCAGCGGAAGGCGCTGTTCGCCGTCGTCTCCGGCGAGGACGACGGTGCACGTCGTCCCGCTCGCGTCGACGTCCACGTCGACCGCGCGCACGTCGGCGCCCGGCCCCGTGCCGAAGCCGCGGACGGTCAGCCCGCGCTCCCGGGCGGCACCGCGCATCGCGGCGACGCGAGCGTCGTCCAGGTTGAGGACGGCGGTCCCGCCGCGGCGCGCCGCGGCGACCAGCTCGGCCTTCGCGCGCGCCGTCTCCTCGATCCCGCCGAACCCGCCGGCGTGAGCGAGGCCGACCATGAGCACGATGACGACGTCCGGCTCGACCAGGCCCGCCAGACGCGCGATCTCCCCGGGCGCGCTGGCGCCGAACTCGCAGACGAGGAAGCGGGTCGTGGGCGTCACCCGAAGCATCGTGAGCGGAGCGCCGACCTCGTTGTTGAACGAGGCGACGGGCGCGACGGTCTCGCCCTCGTCGGAGAGGATCCTGGCGAGGAAGTTCTTGGTCGTGGTCTTGCCGTTCGAGCCGGTGACGCCCACGATGCGGAGGTCTCCCGCCGCACGGACCCTGGCGACGACCGCCCGCGCCAGCTCCGCGATCGCGTCGACGACGTCGGGAACGACGATCTGGGAGATCGGCTCGTCGACCCGCCGCTCGACGAGGGCCAGCACGGCGCCGCGCTCGCGCGCCGCGCCGACGAACCGGTGCCCGTCGGTCACCTCGCCGGGCTTGGCGACGAAGATCCCGCCCTCGACGATCTGTCGCGAGTCCGTGTCGACCGCGCCGGAGACGACGGTCTCCGGGGTCGCGTCGGCCGCGGGATGCAGCTCACCGCCGACGAGGGCGGCGATCTCACCGAGGGACAGGGCGATCATGACGTCGGGATCCTCCGGGCGCGCGGAGCGCCGATCACTTGTACTTGGGAAGCAGCTCGTCCATGGGGACGGACGAGGGGAGCACACGGAACGTCTTCAGAACCTGCGTCATCGCCTTCTGGAACGCAGAAGCCGTGGCCGCAGACGAGGTTACCGTAGTGGGCTCGTCGAGGGTGACGATGACCACGTACTGCGGGTCGTCCACGGGGGCGTAACCGACCATGCTGGTGAAGTAGATGCCCGCCTTGTAGGCGCCGTTCTCCCCGGGCTTCTCCGCGGTCCCCGTCTTGGCCGCGATGCGGTAGCCGGGCACCGCGATGTCGTCCGCCAGGCCGCCCTGGACGGCGACGTTCTCGATCATCCGCGACAGCTCCGCGGCCGTCGCCTCGGGCAGCACGCGCTCGGGCTTGGGGGCGGCGATCGCCTTGTCCTCACCGTCGGAGGAGGTGCAGGACTCGACGAGCGACAGCGGCACCTTGACGCCCTTGTTGGCGATCGCCTGATACGCGCTCGCGACCTGCGGAGCGGTCACGGTGAAGTACTGGCCGAAGGTCGTCGTGTAGTGCGACTGGTTGTCCCAGTCGGACACGGGGTGGAGCAGTCCGGGCTCTTCGCCGGGGAACCCGACGGCCGTCTCCGAGCCCACTCCGAACTTCCGGAAGTCGTCATATCGTTGCTGATCCGTGACCATGTCCCCGTACTTGGACATGGCCACGTTGGACGAGTCGATGAGCGCGCCGGCGAGCGTGTACTCGTACGTGTCGTGCCCGACCGCGTCGTTGACGACCGCGCCGTTCGGGAACTCCTCGTGGCTGCCGGCGACGACGCTCGTCTCCCAGGTCGCCCCGGCATGCTCCATGACCGACGCGGCGGTGATCGCCTTGAAGGTGGATCCCGGTTCGAAGGTGGTCGTGAAGATGCGGTTGCCGCGGTCCTCGGGATCGGACGCGCCCGGGTCGTTGGGATCGACCGAGGGGTACTCCGCGGCGGCCCGGATCTTCCCGGTGGCGACCTCCACGACGGTGACCGAACCGGTCTGCGCGCCCTTGCTCTGCGTCTCCTCGGCGATCATCTGCTGCAGATACCACTGCAGCTCGCTGTCGATCGTCAGCTTCACGGTGCCGCCGTCCACGGCCGGCTTCTCGCGGTGACTGCCGGGGATGATCACCCCGTCCTCTCCGCGCAGGTACGTCTCCTCGCCGGGCGTGGCCGCGAGACAGGAGTCCTGGAGCTCCTCCATGCCGGTCTTCGTCTCCCCGTCCCCCGTCACGAAGCCGACGAGGTTCCCCGCGACCGCGCCGTTGGGATACTGCCGCACGTCGCGCGGCGGGGAGAAGAGGTACGGGAGCTTCAGCTCGCGCAGCTTGAGGAACTGGTCGGTGGTCGCTCCCCGCTTCAGCAGCGCGTACTGGTTGTCGGGATTCTCCGCGAGGGCGTCGGAGACGACGCCGCGCACCTCCTCCGCGGACTCGCCGATGATCGCGGCGATCTTCTCCGAGGCCTCCGCCCAGGGCAGTTTCGGGGGGTTCTCCTCGTCCTGCTCCAGCGTCATGATCGTCTTCGGGTTGAGCTCGACGTCGTAGACGAGCACGCTCTGCGCCAGGACCGATCCGTTGGCGTCGACGATGGATCCGCGGACGCCGTCGATCGGCTGGGTCAGTCCGAGGTTGCCCGTCTCGATCGAGTCCTCGACGTGGGCGGCGGCGTTGACGACCTGGATGTCGACGAGCCGGACGACGAAGCCGACCACCACCGCGAGGATCACCGCCAGGGCGACCACCGTCCGTCGGCGAGGGCTGCGGGTCGCGCGCGTCGTCATCGGGTCTCCGTCCGGTCGTCTTCCGTCGCTGTCGTGTGCCGGACGCCCGTCCGCCGGTGTCGTCCGTCCCGTCCGTCGTCTATTCCGTGCCGCCGAAGGACGGGGTCGGCAGGCCCTCGGCCTGCGGCGGGACGTTCGTGTCCGGTGTCTCCGTAACCGGTTCTACGCCCTCGGACACCGGTGCACCGCCCGCCTCCTCCGGCGTGTCGGAGACCAGTGCGTTCGGCACCGCGCCGGAGCCGCGCGGGTCCACCGTCGAGGCGTACCCCGCGCCCTCCCCCGCCCCGATGAGCGCGCCGTCGCTGAGACGGATGTAGTTGGCGCTGCCGCCCACGACGAGCCCCAGGTCCGCGGCCGCCGCAGCGAGGGACTGCGGCGAGCTGAGCCCGGCGAGCTCCTCGGCGGCGGCCTGACCCTGCCAGGTCAGCTCCTTGTTCTGCTGCGTCAGCTGGGCCACGGTGAAAGAGTCCTGCGTCGTCGCGATCGAGAGCGCGATCTGTGCGATGCCGATGAGCACGGCGCCGGCCAGCGCCACGATGGCGTAGACGAGCTTGGGGCGGCGACGGGACGCCGGTCGCTCGAGCGGGCGGAGTCGGCGCTCACGGCCCGGCTCCTCGGTTCCCGGCAGCAGCAGGGGTTCGGCGGCGAGGCTCATGCGGATGTGCTCCTCTGTTCGCGGCGGCGCGCTTCGGCCGGCGGGGTCAGGGCGGGACGGATGCGCTCGGCGGCGCGGAGACGGACCGGGATCGCGCGCGGGTTGGTCGCGCGTTCGGCCTCGGACGCCTGCTCGGCGCCCTTGGTGAGCGTGCGGAACCGCGGCGCGTGCTCCGGGAGCTCCATCGGCAGGCCCGCCGGCGCCGTCGACGACGAGGCCGCGGCGAAGGCCTGCTTGACCAGGCGGTCCTCGAGGGACTGGTACGACATCACGACGATGCGCCCGCCGACCTCGAGGGCGTCCATGGCGGCGGGGATCGCGTCGGCCAGGACGCTGAGCTCGCGGTTGACCTCGATCCGCAACGCCTGGAAGACCCGCTTGGCGGGGTGGCCTGCGCGCTGCGCCGCGGCGGGGGTCGCCGCGACCAGCACGTCGACGAGGTCGCCCGATCGCGTCAGCGGGGCCTGCTCGCGAGCGTGGAGGATCGCCCGCGCATAGCGGGCCGCGAGCTTCTCCTCGCCGTACCGCTCGAAGATGCGCCGCAGATTCCCCTCGGAGTAGGTGGCGACGACCTCGGCGGCGGTGATGCCGGAAGTCTGATCCATCCGCATGTCCAGCGGCGCATCCTTCGCGTAGGCGAAACCGCGGTCGGCCTCGTCGAGCTGGAGGGAGGACACACCCAGGTCGAAGAGGATCCCGGAGGCGCCGTCGGCGTGCTCGCCGATCGCGTCGTAGACCGTGTGCACCAGAGTCACCCGGTCGCCGAAGCGCGCGAGGCGCTCCCCCGCGATCCGCAGGGCGTCCGTGTCGCGGTCGAGGCCGATCAGGCGGATGTTCGGGAGACGCTCCAGGAACGCCTCGGAGTGCCCGCCCATGCCCAGCGTGGCGTCGACGAGGATCGCGCCGTCGTGCTGCAGGGCCGGGGCCAGCAGCTCGACGCAGCGGTCGAGGAGGACCGGGGTGTGGATGTCGCGGATGCCCATGATGTGCGGGGCCCGATCCTGGATCCTGATCCCCATCCGCTCGGCCCGGCACCGGGGAAGGTGCGCCGGGTGGGAGCGGCTGGGAGTCACGACCCAGGTCAGAACAGTCCCGGGATCACCTCCTCTTCCATGTCTGCGTATGCGTCCTCGTTGCCCTCCGCGTAGGCGTTCCACGCGGCGGCGTCCCAGATCTCGGCGTGGGCGCCGACACCGGTGACGACGAGCTCCTTCTCCAGCCCCGCGTAGGTCCGGAGGTGGGCGGGGATGGTGATGCGGTTCTGGCTGTCCGGCATCTCGGCGCTGGCGCCGGAGAGGAACATGCGCAGGAACGCGCGGGCCTCCTTGTTGCTCAGCGGCGCCTGCCGGATCCGCTCGTGCACGGTCTCGAACTCCGCGGTGCTGAAGACGTAGAGGCACCGGTCCTGGCCACGGGTGACGACCACGCCGCCTGCCAGATCCTCACGGAACTTGGCCGGGAGGATGACGCGGCCCTTGTCGTCGAGCTTGGGGGAATGGGTGCCCAACAGCATCGGCCCTCACCCCCGTTCTTGCCGCCCGTCGCGCCCTGCTGACCCGCTTCCTCCACTTTACTCCACTCTCCTCCACTTTCCTACGGCAATGCCGCGGATTCCCAGGTTCGCGGACGCAAAAAAGCCCTCGTCCCGCGTAATCACGGGGACGAGGGCCGGTGGAGGGAAGTGGAGTGCAGGTGGAGGGCCGGTGGAGGAAACGACGAAGGGCCCGGATGCGGAAGCACCCGGGCCCTTCGAAGGAGTGACGGTCAGCCCGTCACGGGATCATCGTTCCTCGTGACGACGGTCCCAGCGATCGTTCATCCGATCCATGAAAGAGGGACCGGCCGGTGCCTTGGTGCCGTGATCGGGGCGCGCGGCCGGCGGAGCCGTCCTGCGCACGGGGGTCACGGCCAGCATGACGCCACCGAGCATCGCGGCGAAGCCCACGACGCCGATGACGATTCCCAGGACGTCGCCGATGGCGACTCCCGCGACGAGGGCGCCGACGCCGGCGAGCAGGAGGACCGCGCCGTACACGAGATTGCGATAGCTCAGTGTGCGGTCGCCTGCGGGCGCGCTGACGACATCGGCGTCGTTCTGCATGAGATGGCGTTCCATCTCGTCGAGCAGACGCTGCTCCTGTTCTGAGAGTGGCATTCGTCCCCCTCGGGTTGAGTTCCCTCCAGTCTACGCTCGCGCGCTCCCGCGAAGCTAGATGTTCGCCGTACGCTCAGTAGGCTGTAAGCGTGCCGAATCCGTCTCCCGTTCTGGCGGCCGTCACGGCCCGCGTCGACGCTTTAATCGCGCGCATGCGCACCGAGACCGCCGGCGACGGTCCGGACGCTGCGGCGTTCGTCGAGGCCGCCGCGCGGACCCTCGAGGGGGGCAAGGGCTTGCGGGCGCGCTTCTGCCGGACCGCGTGGGCCGCGGTCGCCCGCGCCGCGGATCCGCAGGCCACCGAGAACGACGCCGTGTGGGACGTGTGCGCCTCGCTCGAGGTGTTCCAGGCCGCCGCCCTGGTGCACGACGACCTCGTCGACAATTCCGACACCCGCCGCGGCCGCCCGTCCGCGCACCGCGCGTTCGAGGCGGAGCACGTCGCCGCCGGATGGTCCGGTCCCGCCGCCGGATTCGGCCGCTCCGCCGCATTGCTCCTCGGCGACCTCCTCGTGGCCTGGAGCGACGACCTGCTGGAGCACGGCCTGGCCGGGCACTCCGCCGCCGCTGCCGTGCGCGCCGAGTACGCGCGCATGCGACGTGACGTGACCCTCGGTCAGTACCTCGACATCGCCGAGGAGTCCGCCTGGAGCGTGAACGACGACGCCGAGCACGCCACCCGGGCACTGCGCATCGTCTCGCTCAAGGCCGCGCGCTACAGCGTCGAGCAGCCTCTGCTCATGGGCGGGGCGCTCGCCGGCGCCGATGCCGCGCAGCGCGAGGCTCTGCGCGGCTTCGGCCATCCGATCGGCATGGCCTTCCAGCTCCGCGACGATGTCCTGGGGGTCTTCGGCGACGAACGCGTGACCGGCAAGCCCTCCGGCGACGACCTCCGCGAGGGCAAGCGGACCCTCCTCATCGCGTGGACGCGCGAGGCGTTGGCAGCACCGGGCCGACGGATCGTGGACGAGCTCCTCGGCGATCCCGCCCTGACCCGGGATCAGATCGAGTCCCTGCAGGCGACCATCGTCGAGTCCGGGGCGCTCGCACGGGTGGAGGAGCTCATCGCGCGGTACGGGACGGAGGCCGAGGAGGCGTTGCGCGGCGCACGTCTCGATGCGGAGGCCACGACCGAGCTGCGCGCCCTCGCCGACGCCGCGACGGTGCGCTCGGCCTGATCCCGCTCGCCCTCATCCCGGCCCACGCCAGAACCGGCCAACACGCCAGATCAGGCACCCACAGGCGAATCCTGCCTGATCCCACGCGAACGCCTGACCCGGCGTCACCACGTGGACGCGGGGCCTGATCCCGCTCAAGCACGCCAGAACAGGCCAACGCGCCAGATCAGGCGCCCACAGGCAGATCCTGCCTGATCCCACGCGAACGCCTGAACTGGCAGGCCCTCGTGCGGACGTGCGCGAAGACGAGACGGCGTCAGGCGTCAGGCGTCAGGCGTCAGGCGAGCGTCCGGGCGACGCGACGCACCTCGCTCTTGTGCCCGTCGCGCAGAGCCTCGATCGGCGCGCGACCGATGGTGTCATCGGGAGCGAGCAGCCAGTCGATCGCCTCATCGTCGGAGAAGCCGGCGTCCTTGAGGACGATGACGGTGCCGCGCAGCGAAGGCAGCGGGTGGTCGCCCTGGAGGAAGACCTCGGGCACGGCGGGGGCGCCGCCGCGGCGCGAGGCGATCAGATGCTGCTCGTCGAGCAGGCGCCGGACGCGCCCGAGGGGTTCCCCGAGACGCTCCACGAGCTCGGGCAGCGTCAGCCAGGCGGTGGGCACGGAGGCGGGTTCAGTCGCAGACACCCCTCCATGCTCTCATCCGCCCGGCGCCTGATCGGCTGCGACCTCCTTGGTCAGGATCACAACAGTCACACTGGCCACTTCTCATTACACCAGTTGACTCGTTTATCAATTCGTGACACGGTCGTAGAGGCCGATTCGGCCGGGAACGCCCCGGGGAGAACCGCCCCTCGGGACCGAACAAGGGGGGACGCCTTGGCACCCGACACGGCGCGACGACGCGCGACCATCACCGGCTGGACTCTGCCCGCCGCCTTTCTGACCACCGTCGCCGGGGCACTGGCGGCCCTGCCCGCCGCGGCGGCGGAGCCCGAGCCCCTCCCCCGCGAGAATCGAGGCCCGGAGCGCGACGCCTCCGCATTCCTGCGCGGGCTCGCGGGCGTGACCCACGCGGGCATGACTTCGACGACGGCGGAGGCCCCGGCCGACGGCGTCGGCGCGATGGCGGCCCCGGCCGCCTACACCGTGATCGCCGGCGACACCCCGTACGACATCGCCACTCGGTTCGAGATCTCCGTCTCCGAGCTGCTCTCGTGGAACGGTCTGACCGCCGCGTCGATCATCTACCCCGGGGACGTGCTCCGGCTCACCCCGCCCGACACCCCTGCCGCCGCGCCCGCCCCCGCCTCGGATCCGGGGACGGCCGACGCGGGCCCCGCGGACGAGGCCGGTTCGACGTACACGGTCCAGCCGGGTGACACCCTGTGGGCCATCGCCGAGCGGTTCCAGACCACGGTCGCCTCGCTCTATGCGTTGAACGGCCTGGGCCCGGACTCGATCATCTACCCGCAGCAGGTGCTGCGGGTCGTGGCCGAGGCGGCCCTGCCGACCCTCGACGCCGCCCCCGCCGCCGACCCCGCGCCGTCCGGTGACCCCGCGCCGGCTCCGACGCCCGCGCCCGACCCGTATCAGGCGCCGCCCACGGTCCTCGACGACGAGCAGCGGGACAACGGACGGCTCATCGTCGCGATCGGACGCGAGCTCGGCGTCTCCGACCACGGGATCAGCATCGCCCTCGCCACCGCGATGGTGGAATCCAACATGCGCCACCTGCCCGGTGGGGACCGGGACTCGATCGGACTGTTCCAGCAGCGTCCGAGCACCGGCTGGGGAACCCCGGAGCAGATCCACGACCGCGACCGGAGCATCCGCGCCTTCTACGGGGGACCGTCGGATCCGAACGGCGACACCACTCGGGGCCTGCTCGACATCGAGGGCTGGGAGGAGATGCCGTTCACCGAGGCCGCCCAGGCCGTGCAGATCTCGGCGTTCCCGAACCGCTACGGGCTCTGGCAGCCGCAGACGGACGTCTGGGTCGCCGAGCTCGGCTGACCGTGCGTGAGCGAGGCCCGGGCAAGCGCCCCGGGCCTCGCTCGTTCCCGGGCAAGCGCGAGCCGTTGCCGGGGCTTTCAGCAAGGCCTCTCTAGACTTCTGACGTGACGACCAGCCAGCAGACCGACCCGCTCATCGGGCGGCTCGTCGACGGCCGGTACCGGGTCCGGGCCAGGATCGCGCGCGGCGGTATGGCCACGGTCTACGTCGCCACGGATCTCCGGCTCGAGCGGCGGATCGCGCTGAAGGTGATGCACGGCCACCTCAGCGACGACTCCGTCTTCCAGAGCCGCTTCATCCAGGAGGCCCGCGCCGCCGCCCGCCTCGCGGATCCGCACGTCGTCAACGTGTTCGACCAGGGCCAGGACGGCGAGCTCGCCTACCTCGTCATGGAGTACCTCCCGGGCATCACGCTGCGCGAGCTCATGCGCGAGCAGAAGCGGCTGACCGTGCCCCAGACGATCACGATCATGGACGCGGTGCTCGCGGGCCTCGCCGCCGCGCACCGCGCCGGCATCGTCCACCGCGACGTCAAGCCGGAGAACGTCCTGCTCGCGGAGGACGGCCGCATCAAGATCGGCGATTTCGGGCTTGCGCGCGCCACGACGGCAAACACCGCCTCCGGCGCCCAGCTCATGGGCACGATCGCGTACCTCGCGCCCGAGCTCGTCACCCGCGGGACGGCCGATGCACGCAGCGACATCTACGCCCTCGGCATCATGCTGTACGAGATGCTGACCGGCGAGCAGCCGTACAAGGGCGAACAGCCGATGCAGATCGCCTTCCAGCACGCGACCGAGTCGGTCCCGCGCCCGAGCGTCCGCAACCCCGGGGTGCCCGAGCAGCTGGACGAGCTGGTCCTGTGGGCGACCGAGAAGACGCCCGACGAACGACCCGCGGATGCGCAGGAGATGCTCGACCGTCTCCGCGCCATCGAGCGGGAACTCGGCATCACCCCGGCGGTCACGGCGACCAAGGCGTCCTCCTCGGCCGCGCCGATGCGGGACTCCGGCGAGCTGACACTGGTGATGCCCGGCGCCCCGCCCGCGACCGCCGCCACGGCGGAGCAGGCTCCGGTCGACAACGCCACGATCCTGCGACGGCGCGTGGCCCGTCGCCGCTCGCGCGGTGCGTTCCTGCTGGTGCTCGTGCTCCTGCTGGCCTCCGCGGCGGCGGGCGTCGGCTGGTGGTTCGGCTCCGGTCCGGGCTCCCGGGTGGCCGTCCCCGACGTCGCCGGAAGCAGCTTCGAAGAGGCGTCCGCGGAGCTGTCCGCACTGGAGTTCGTACCGGTGCAGGGCGCGGCGACGTCCCTCGAGGTCCCCGCCGGCACAGCGATCGGCACGGATCCGGGAGCCGGCGAGCGACTGGACAAGGGCGCGCAGGTGACGGTGATCATCTCCCAGGGCCCCGCCGAGAAGCAGGTGCCGCGACTCAACGATCTGTCGGAGACCGCGGCCACCGATGCGCTGAAGAAGCTGAACCTCGTCGTCGGCGCGTCGACCGCGACCTACGCGGATGCCGACGCCGGGCTCGTGATCAACGCCCTGGTCACGCCGCGCGACGGCGGCGAGTCGTTCGAGTGCGGCGAGGGCTGCACCGTGCACGAGGGCGACACCGTCTCGCTGTTCACCTCTCTCGGCGCCTTCCCCGACGTCGTGGGGATGAAGCTCGACGACGCCGTCGCGGCCCTCCAGGAGAAGAAGCTCGTGCTCGGCGAGACGCAGCACCAGTTCAGTGACGACGTCGAGAAGGGCCGGGTCATCAGCACCTCGGAGCGCGACGGAGGCGGCAACTGGCGTCCCGGGGACACGATCACGCTGGTCGTCTCCGACGGTCCCGAGCTGTTCCCCATCCCCGATGTGCGAGGCATGACCCGGGACGAGGCGAAGGCGGCGCTCGAAGACGCCGGCTTCACCGCGGACTACGCCCCCGTGTGGAACGCCATCATCGACAGCGCGACCGAGGTGACCGCGCAGAAGCCCGGCACCGGGGAGATGGTACCGCTGGGGACACGGGTGACGCTGACGATCACCGTCTCGCTCTGACGTGCCGGCACGCCGGCGTCATCCGGCCACCGGGAGTTCACCTCCCGTCCATCTGCCCGGCACCGTCCGGCCTCCCCGCGTCTCCACGCTGGCATCATCCCTGATCCCCGATGTCCGTGGAGTCCCCATGCGCCTTCGTCCTCTGTCCGCCGCCGTCCTGACGGCCTGCCTCGCCGGCGGCGTCGTCGGCGCCGCCGCCCTCCCCGCGGCCGCGGAGTCCGCGGCCCCGGCCGAGGCCGGTGCCGCGTTCTTCCAGCGCACCGCCACCTATCCCGTCTTCCAGAACGTCCCCGAAGGGGTGGATCCGTCCGCTCCGACCGTGGCCGAGATCTCCACGATTACCGAGGACGGCACGGTCGTCTACACCGACGCCGCGGGCAAGCGCATCGGCTTCCTCGACGTGACCGATCCCACGGCGCCGATCGGGACGGGGACCGTGGACCTCGCCGATCTCGGCCACGCCGACGACCAGCCGACGTCGGTGACGGCATACGGCGAGTACCTGCTCGTGGTCGTGGATGAGACGGGTGGCGACTTCACCGCACCCCGGGGCCGCCTCGACGTCCTCCGGGCCGCCGACCGCTCGCTCGTGCGCTCGATCGACCTCGGCGGCCAGCCGGACTCGATCGCGGTCTCCCCCGACGGCGCGTTCGCGGCGATCGCGATGGAGAACCAGCGCGACGAGGAGGCCACCCCCGACGGCGGCGAGGAGGGGGACCTCCCCCAGCTCCCCGCCGGCTTCGTCCAGATCCTCTCCCTCGGCGACGACCCCGCGCGGTGGACCACGGACGCGGTCTCCTTCCTCGATGCGGACGGCGCACCCGTGCCCGTCGTCGCGGCCGCGGGATGGGACACCCCGGAGGACCCCGAGCCGGAGTACGTGACGATCGACGAGCGCAACAAGCTCGCCGTCACCCTGCAGGAGAACAACGGCGTCGCGGTCATCGACCTCGCGACCCGTGAGATTGAGAGCGCCTTCTCCGCCGGGTCGGTCGCGCTCTCCGGCGTAGACACCGTGAAGGACGGCCGGATCGACCTGACCGGATCGCTCCCGGCGGCGCCGCGCGAGCCCGACGCGATCGCCTGGGTGGGCGACGGACTGGTCGCCACCGCGAACGAGGGCGACTGGAAGGGCGGCACCCGGGGCTGGACGGTCTTCGACGCCGCCGACGGCACGGTCGTCTGGGACGCCGGTTCCTCGTTCGAACATCTCGCCGTGCAGCACGGCCTGCACGCCGAGTCGCGCGCGGAGAAGAAGGGGGCGGAGCCCGAGGGATTGGCCTTCGCGACCTTCGGCGGCACGCCGTACGCCTTCATCGCGAGCGAGCGCTCCAACTTCGTGGCGGTCTACGACATGACCGACCCCCGCTCCCCGCAGTTCCGCCAGGTGCTCTTCACCACGAACGGGCCCGAGGGTGTCCTGCCGGTGCCGGAGCGCGACCTGCTCATCGTCTCCAGCGAGACGGACGAGGCCGAGAACGGGGTTCGCGCCGCGGTGAACGTCTACTCCTTCGGACCGGGCGCCCCCGCCCAGCCCAGCATCGTCGCCGACACCGTCGAGGGGAGCCCGCTCGGCTGGTCCGCGCTCGGCGCTCTCGCGGGGGACCCCGTCGACCCCGGCGTGGTCTACGCGGCCAGCGACGCGGTGCTCTCCCCCGCCACGGTCTTCACCGTGGACGTCAGCACGGCACCCGCGCGCATCACCGGTTCCCTCGCCGTCACCGAGGCCGGCGCTCCCGCCGCCTTGGACGTGGAAGGCCTCGCCGTGGCCGAGGACGGCGGCTTCTGGCTCGCCGTCGAGGGCGCGACGGGTCCTGAGAACGCCGTCGTGCGCACGAACGCGGACGGAGCGGTGACCGCGCGGTTCCCCCTCCCGGAGGACATCGCCGCGCACGTGGGCAAGTGGGGGCTGGAGGGCGTGACCACGACCGGCACCGGAGCCGACCTGCGCGTGTGGACCGTGCTCCAGCGGCCGCTGTGGAACGACCCGACCGATACCGAGGCCGGGACCGTGGACGGCGACGACGTGACGCGCATCGGACGCCTGGACCCGGCGAGCGGAACGTGGGACTGGTTCGGCTACCGCCTCGACGCCACGCAGACCGCCGGCGACTGGATCGGCCTGTCCGAGATCACCGCGATCGACGACACGACGCTGGCGATCATCGAGCGGGACAAGCTCAACGGCCCTGCGGCGGCCGTCAAGCGCGTCACGCGCGTCGACGTCCCGGAGATCGCGCCGTCGGCGGAGGGGCTGACCGTGCTGGAGAAGAGCACCGCGATCGACGTCCTCCCCGCGCTGCAAGCGACGAACGGCTGGACGCAGGAGAAGCTGGAGGGCTTCGCGGTCGCCGCCGACGGCGCGCTCTACGCGGTCACCGACAACGACGGTCTCAAGGACGCCACCGGTGAGACGGTGTTCCTGCGCCTGGGCACCGCCGAGGAGGCGTTCCCCGCCGTCGGGCCGACCCCTCAGCCGACCCCGGAGCCGACGCCCACGCCCGAGCCGACTCCGGAGCCCAGCACGACGCCCGAGCCGACACCGGAGCCCAGCACGACGCCGCAGCCGACGGCCCCTCCGACCGGTGCTCCGACCCCGAGCGACCCGGGCGCGCTGCCCGCCACGGGCGCGGACGCCGCGCGCCTGCTGCCGCTCGCGCTGGGCGCAGCCGGGCTGCTCGCCGTCGGCGGGTCCCTGGTGCTGGTGCGTCGAGCCCGCCGCGGTTGATCCCGGCGCCGGGTCACCGCGTTACGTCTCGTCGCTGCGCTCCTCGCTCAACGACCGAAGCGTCACCGGGGTCGCCGCGTTTCGTCTCGTCGCTGCGCTCCTCGCTCAACGACCGAAGCGTCACCGGTCGTTGAGCGAGCGAAGCGAGACGAAACGCGGCGCGGGACCACGCACGCGCGAAGGGCGCATCCCCGATCGGGGATGCGCCCTTCGCGCGTGCGTCCGTCAGCGCTTCTCGAGCTCCTCGGCCACGAGGAACGCCAGCTCCAGCGACTGCATGTGGTTCAGGCGCGGGTCGCACAGGGACTCGTAGCGGGTCGCCAGACCCTCTTCGTCGATCTGCTCGGATCCGCCCAGGCACTCGGTGACGTCGTCGCCGGTGAGCTCGACGTGGATGCCGCCCGGGAACGTGCCGACGGCGCGGTGGGCCTCGAAGAAGCCGCGCACCTCGTCGACCACGTCGTCGAAGCGCCGGGTCTTGTACCCGGTGGCCGACGTGATCCCGTTGCCGTGCATCGGGTCGGTGACCCACAGCGGCGTCGCGCCGGAGTCCTTGACCGCCTCGAGCAGCGGAGGCAGGGCGTCGCGGATCTTCCCCGCCCCCATCCGCGTGATGAACGTCAGCCGGCCGGGCTCGCGGTTCGGGTCCAGCTTGTCGATCAGGGCCAGCGCCGTCTCGGGCGTCGTGGTCGGGCCCAGCTTCACGCCGATGGGGTTGCGGATCCGCGAGAAGTAGTCGACGTGCGCGCCGTCCAGGTCGCGCGTGCGCTCCCCGATCCACAGGAAGTGGGCGGAGGTGTTGTACGGCGTGTTCGTCCGGGAGTCGATCCGGGTCATCGGCCGCTCGTAGTCCATGAGCAGCCCCTCATGACCGGTGAAGAACTCGACGCGCTTGAGCTCGTCGAAGTCCGCGCCCGCGGCCTCCATGAACTTGATCGCTCGGTCGATCTCCGCGGCCATCCGCTCGTAGCGCTGGTTGGCGGGGTTCTGGGCGAAGCCCTTGTTCCACGAGTGCACCTCGCGCAGGTCCGCGAACCCGCCCTGGGTGAAGGCCCGGATGAGGTTCAGCGTCGAGGCGGCGGTGTGGTAGCCCTGCAGCAGCCGTGCAGGGTTGGCCTCGCGGGATCCCTCGGTGAAGTCGTAGCCGTTGACGATGTCGCCGCGGTAGGCGGGAAGCGTCACGTCGCCGCGCGTCTCGGTGTCGCTGGAGCGCGGCTTGGCGAACTGGCCGGCCATGCGGCCCATCTTCACGACCGGCATCGAGGCGCCGTAGGTGAGCACCACGGCCATCTGCAGCACCGTCTTGATGCGGTTGCGGATCTGGTCCGCCGTGGCCCCGGCGAACGTCTCGGCGCAGTCGCCGCCCTGGAGCAGGAACGCCTGTCCGGAGGCGGCGCGGGCGAGACGGTCGCGCAGGTTGTCCACCTCACCGGCGAACACGAGCGGGGGCAGGGCGGCGATCTGCGTGGAGACCTCGGCGACGCGGGCGGCATCGGGCCACTGGGGCTGCTGCTTGATCGGGAGGGAGCGCCACGCGTCGATTCCATCGAGGTGCTGAAGCATCCCCCCATCCTACGGGGCTCCCGCGGGGCGATCGCGCGTCAGGAGGCCTGTGTGACGGCCGCGCTCAGGCGCTCCTTGACGGCCGACGCGTAGACGTCCTCGTACTGCTGCTGGCCGAGGCGCTGCAGGGCCACCATGATCTCGTCCGTGACGGATCGGAGGATGTAGCGATCGTTCTCCATCCCGGCGTACCGGGAGAAGTCGAGGGGCTCGCCGATGACCATCCCGACCCGCATGACGTTGGGGATGCGCTGCCCGGTCGGCATCGCCACGTCCGTGTCGACCATGACCACGGGGATCACGGGCACCCGCGCCTCGAGCGCCATCCGGGCGATGCCCGTGCGCCCGCGGTAGAGCTTACCGTCGGGACTGCGGGTCCCCTCCGGATAGATCCCCAGGAGGTCTCCCCGGCCGAGAACGCTGAGGCCGGTGTTCAGCGACGCCTCCGATGCCTTCCCGCCGGAGCGGTCGATGGGAAGCTGACCGGTCCCCTTCATGAACATCCGGGTCGCCCAGCCCTTGAGCCCTCGGCCGGTGAAGTAGTCGCTCTTCGCGAGGAAGGACACCGGGCGGTCCAGCATCAGCGGCAGGAAGATGGAGTCGGAGAAGGACAGGTGATTGCTCGCCAGGATGGCGGCGCCCTTCGCCGGGACGTTCGCGCGCCCGACGATCCAGGGCCGGAACACGGCCTTGACCACCGGGCCGATCACGACGTACTTCAGGATCCAGTAGATCATCGTCGTGCAGTCTACCGCCGGCGGCCCCGACGGACGAGTGCGGTACCCGGTCCCAGAGGATCTGCGACTCGATCTCATCGTGATCCGCCGCGCAACCGCCCCCGCGTGGCCTAGACTCCTGAAAAGGCCGCCACCCGTCCGGTACCGAAGGAGTTGCCGTGGTCCAGTTCGAAGTCCCCGCGATCGTCCCCGCCGACCCCGAGGCGAACATCACCGATCTCCTGGTGCAGCGCGTCGAGAAGACGCCGAACCTCGCACTGTTCTCCGTTCCCGACGGCGCCGGCTGGCGCGACGTCTCCGCCGCCGAGTTCCAGCGCGCCGTCATCGCCCTGGCGAAGGGCTTCGTCGCCGCCGGCATCCAGCCGGGCGAGAAGGTCGGCTTCCTCGCGCGCACGACGTACGAGTGGACGCTCGTGGACTTCGCGCTGTTCTACGCGGGCGCCGTCATGGTGCCGATCTACGAGACCAGCTCCCCCTCGCAGATCCAGTGGATCCTGGAGGACTCGGGAGCCATCGCCGTGATGGTCGAGTCGGCGGAGCACTTCTCCCGCCTCGACGAGGTCCGCGGCGACCTGCCCCTCGTCCGCGAGGTCTGGCAGATGCACCTCGGCGCGCTCGACGCGCTCACCGCGCAGGGCGCCGAGATCACCGACGAGGAGGTCGAGCGCCGCCGCACGATCGCGAACGCCGCGGACATCGCCACCCTCATCTACACGTCCGGCTCCACGGGGCGCCCGAAGGGCTGCGTGCTGACCCACAGCAACTTCGTCGAGCTCGCCCGCAACGCGGCCAAGGCGCTCGACGACGTCGTCTCCACGCCGGGGGCCTCGACCGTGCTGTTCATCACCACCGCGCACGTCTTCGCCCGGTTCATCTCGATCCTCGACGTGCACGCCGGGGTGCGCACCGGGCACCAGCCCGACACGAAACAGCTCCTCCCCGCGCTCGGCTCGTTCAAGCCGACGTTCCTGCTGGCCGTGCCACGCGTGTTCGAGAAGGTCTACAACTCCGCGGAGCAGAAGGCGGAGGCCGGGGGCAAGGGCAAGATCTTCCGCGCCGCCGCCGCGGCCGCGGTCGAGCACTCGCGGCTCCAGGAGGAGGGAGCGAAGATCCCCCTGGGCCTGCGCATCAAGTTCGCGCTGTTCGACCGGCTCGTCTACAGCAAGCTGCGGGAGGCGATGGGCGGCAACGTCGTGTACGCCATCTCCGGCTCCGCGCCGCTCGGCGCGCGCCTCGGGCACTTCTTCCACAGCCTCGGCGTCGTGATCCTCGAGGGATACGGGCTCACCGAGACCACGGCGCCCGCCACGGTCAACCTCGCCGACAAGTCCAAGATCGGCACCGTCGGTCCCGCCCTTCCCGGCGTCGGGATCCGGCTCGCCGAGGACGGCGAGATCGAGGTGCGCGGAATCAACGTCTTCAAGGAGTACTGGAACAACCCGGACGCGACCGCCGAGGCGTTCGACGACGGCTGGTTCCGCACCGGCGACATCGGCTCCTTCGACGACGAGGGCTTCCTCACGATCACCGGGCGCAAGAAGGAGATCATCGTCACCGCCGGCGGCAAGAACGTCTCCCCTGCGGCGCTCGAGGACCCGATCCGGGCGAACCCGATCGTCGGCCAGGTCGTGGTCGTCGGAGACCAGAAGCCGTTCATCTCCGCCCTGGTCACGCTGGACCCGGAGATGCTCCCGGCCTGGCTCGCCAACAACGGCCTGTCCGCGGACATGCCCCTGGCCGAGGCCGCGCGCAACGACGCCGTCCGTGCCGAGGTGCAGCGCGCGATCGACCACGCGAACACGCGAGTCTCGCGGGCCGAGTCCATCCGGAAGTTCACGATCCTCCCGTCCGAGTGGACCGAGGCCAGCGGGCACCTCACCCCCAAGCTGTCCATCAAGCGGAACATCATCCTGAAGGACTTCGCCGACGACATCGCCGCCATCTACGACGAGCCGACGGCGACCACCACCGTTCCGCTGGGCTGACGCCCCGGACCGACGCCCCGAGACGCCGAAGGCCCCGAGCGATCGGGGCCTTCGGCGTCTTCGTGCGCAGCGGCGGTCAGAACCAGGAGCTCTCGCGGATCTGGCGCATCGCGAGGCGTCGGGTGTCCGGGTCGAGTCGCGAGACGTACACGCGTCCGTCCAGGTGGTCGGTCTCGTGCTGCAGTGCCTGGGCGAGCAGCCCCTCCCCCTCGAGCACGACCGGCTCGCCGTCGAGGTCGATGCCCTCCACCCGCGCCCACGGGTGGCGCAGGGCGTCGTGCCACAGCCCCGGGACCGACAGGCACCCCTCGCCGGTGGGCACCGGCTCGCCGCGCACCTCGACGAGCACCGGGTTCAGGACGTACCCGACGTCGCCGTCGATGTTGTAGCTGAAGGCGCGCAGCGCCACCCCGATCTGGGGTGCGGCGACGCCGGCCCGCCCCGGAAGCTGCACCGTGTCGACCAGATCCGCGACGAGGGCGCGCACGCCGTCGTCGATCTGCTCGATCGGCGCGCACACGGTGCGCAGGACGGGGTCGCCGAACAGGCGGATCTCACGGACGGCCATCAGGCGACCTGCGCCCGGAGGCCCTCGACGACCAGCGCGGCCAGCTCGCGCGCGGCCTGCCGCGTCTGCGGCTGGAGCCCGCCGTAGTTGATGGCGCTCCCCGAGGCGATCTGCGGGTCGTACGGGATGCGGACGACGTGCCGCACCCGCGTGCCGAAGTGGGACTCCAGCTCCTCCAGGCGCACCAGCGGCGCGCCGGGCGTCGATTGGTTGAGGACGACCACGGCGTCGCGGACCTTGTCCGCATAGCCGTTCGTCTCCAGCCACGTGAGGGTCTCGGAGGCGAGTCGTGCCTCGTCGACGCTGAGCCCGGCGACGACGACGAGGGTGTCGGCGTGGTCCAGCGTCGCCCCCATCACCGAGTGGACGATGCCGGTCCCGGTGTCGGTCAGCACCAGCGAGTAGTAGTGGGCCGCGACCGAGGCGACCTGTTCGTAGTCGGTGTCGCTGAACGCCTCGGACACCCGCGGGTCGGTGTCGGACGCGAGCACGTCCAGGCGGGTCTCGTCGCGGGAGACGACCGCCGAGATGTCGTGGTACCCGGTCACGCGGTCGTGGATCCGCACGAGGTCGCGCACCGTCTTGCCGTTGGTGCGGGCGATCCGGTCCGCGAGCGTGCCGCGATCGGGGTTGGCGTCGACGGCGATCACCCGGTCGTCCCGGGCGTCGGCCAGCGCCATGCCGAGCAGCGCCGTGACGGTGGTCTTCCCGACCCCGCCCTTCCGCGACAGCACCGGCACGAAGCGGGCGCCGCCGGACAGCGGCGCGGAGATGCGTGCGGACAGCGCCTTGCGCTCGCGCGCCCGGCGGCCGTCGCCGAGGTTGATGAGCTTGCCGGAGACGCGGTACACGAAGTGGTTCCACGCCCCTTCGGGCTCCGGCTTCGCGATCTGGTGGGGGTCCAGCAGGCGGTCCGCGGTCAGCAGGTCGGCGCTCTCACGCTTCTGCTCGCCGAGCTCGCCCAGGCGCTTCGACGTCGGTGCGGCCCCGCCGTGCTGCGGCGCACGTCCGGCCGCGGACGGCGATACGGGTTCCTCCTCGGGGGTGGACACCGGCGGCTCCTCCTCGCTCGGGGTCGTCGCCGGAGCGGCGACGGCCGGGGCGGCCGACCGGGCACGCCGCGCCGGAGCGGGCGGGGCGGGAACGGCGGGCTCGGCGGGTGTCGGTGTCGGCTCCGCCTCGACCGGTTCCGCGATCGCCTCGGACTCCGCGACGGGCTCAGACGCGGGCGCGGTGTCGGACTCGGGCGCGGCCTCGACGTCCACCTCGGCCTCGGCGTCCGGCTCGTCCGTCTCGGCGACGACGGTCTCCGGCTCGGCCTCGGCCTCGGCCTCGAGGTCCACCGTCTCCTCCGGCGCCGCGAGTGGGGGCGGGGCGTCCGGATGCGCATCCGTCGCCGCGGCCAGGAGGGCGGACTCCTCGGCGGCGCTTTCCGGATCCTCGACCGGTTCCGGATCCGCCTCCGCGTCCTGGGGCGTCGCCGCGTCGGCGTCGGCGTCGGCGGCGTCCTCCTCCGCCCTCACGTCCGCCTCGTCCACGGCGTCCGCCTCGAGGTCGGCGAGCGGCTCTGCCTCGGCATCGTCCTCGGCGTCGTCGGCTCCAGCCGGTGCGACCGACTCCCCCTGCGCGTCGTCCGCGATGGGCTCGACCGCGGCGACCTCGTCCTCAGGCCCCTCTTCGGCCAGGACCTCGCTCTCGGAGTCCTCGTTCGCCGGGGTCTCCTCCTCCGCCACGACCTCGTCCGCGGGCTCCTCGTCGGCCGGGGCCCCGTGCGCGGGCTCCTCCTCCGTCAGGGCCTCGCCCTCGACGACCTCCTCGACCTCGGCCGTGGCGTCCTCCGCCTCGTCGGCCGTCTCCACGACCGGCACCGCCTCGGCGGGGAGCTCGATCACGATGTCTGCGATGTCGGAGTCCTCGTGGATGCGTCCGATGGCGCCCGGCTCGGGCACCAGGGCCGCCGGGTCCTCCTCGATCAGGAGCTCGACGTACGGGTCGTCGTCGACGACGTCGTCGTCGGCGAGGTCGTCGTCCTCGTCCACCGGAAGGTTCACCGGGACCTGGGCGGTGACGCCCAGGATCCCGATGGCGGTCGTGTCGACCGCGCCCGCGTCGTCGAGGACGCCGAGGACGTCGTCCTCGTCATCCTTCTTCGGCGTTCTGCGATCTGTGGTCATGGTAGGTGCTCCCCGGAAAGTCTTGTGCGAGCGTGTCGCCCGCACAAGGTTAGTGCGCGGGTCGGATGACGACCAAAAGGTCGCCCGCCTCCACCTGCTGGGTCTGCGCGATCGCGATCCGCTCCACGACGCCCTCGACGGGGGCGGTGATGGCCGCCTCCATCTTCATGGCCTCGATGGAGGCGACGGGCTCCCCCGCCCGCACGGTCGCCCCAGTCTCGCACTTGACGGTGACCACGCCGGAGAACGGGGCCGCCACCTGCCCGGGGACCGAGGTGTCCGCCTTCTCGACCTCGTGCGCGTCCACGACGATCGACCGGTCCCGGACGAACACGGGGCGCAGCTGCCCGTTGAGCGTCGTCATGACGGTGCGCATCCCCTTCTCGTCCGCCTCGCCGATCGCCTCCAGGCCGACGTAGAGCTGCACGCCCTTGTCGATCTCGACGAGATGCTCCTGACCGGGGACCAGGCCGTACAGGTAGTCCGCGGTGTCCAGGACGGACAGGTCCCCGAACAGCTCCCGCACCTGGGCGAGGTCACGGGTCGGCGCGGGGAAGAGCAGCCGGTTGAGCGTCTGGCGCCGGGTCGTGGCGTCCGCGCCCAGCGCCGCCGCGTCCTCGTCCGAGATGTCGGTGATGCCGACCGGCACGGTGCGACCGGCGAGGACCTTCGTGCGGAAGGGCTCGGGCCACCCGCCCGGCAGGTCACCGAGCTCGCCGGCCATGAAGCCGACGACCGAGTCGGGCACGTCGTAGCGCTCCGGGTTGGCGGCGAAGTCGGCCGGATCCGCGCGCACCGCCGCGAGATGCAGTGCCAGATCGCCCACGACCTTGGACGACGGCGTCACCTTCGGGACGCGGCCGAGGATCGCATCGGCCGCCGCGTACATGTCCTCGATCAGCTCGAAGTCGTTCTCGAGCCCGAGCGCCTTGGCCTGCTGACGCAGATTGGAGAGCTGGCCGCCGGGGATCTCGTGGTGATACACGCGCCCGGTCGGGCCGGGCAGGCCCGCCTCGAACGGGGCGTACTGGTGCCGGACCGCCTCCCAGTACGGCTCCAGATCCGACACGGCCGCGAGCGACAGTCCCGTGTCCCGCTCCGTGTGCGCGAGCGCCGCGACGAGGGCGGACAGCGAGGGCTGACTGGTCGTGCCGGACAGCGGAGCGGACGCGGCGTCCACGGCGTCGACGCCGGCCGCGCTGGCGGCCAGGAGCGTCGCGAGCTGGCCACCAGGGGTGTCGTGCGTATGCAGGTGCACCGGTAGCTCGAAGCGGTCGCGCAGCGCGGAGACCAGGCGCGCAGCCGCCGCCGGCCGCAGGAGTCCCGCCATGTCCTTGATCGCGAGCACGTGGGCGCCGGCCTCGACGATGTCGTCCGCGAGGCGCAGGTAGTAGTCCAGCGTGTAGAGGCTCTCGGCGGGGTCCATCAGATCGCCGGTGTAGCAGAGGGCGACCTCGGCGACCGTGGTCCCGGTGGCACGGACGGCATCGATCGCGGGCCGCATCTGGGAGACGTCGTTGAGCGCGTCGAAGATGCGGAACACGTCGATCCCCGATGCCGCGGCCTCCTGGACGAACGCCTCGGTCACAGCCGTCGGGTAGGGGGTGTACCCGACGGTGTTGCGGCCGCGCAGCAGCATCTGGATCGCCACGTTCGGCAGCGCCGCGCGGAGCTTGTCCAGACGCTCCCACGGGTCCTCGCCGAGGAAGCGCAGCGCCACGTCGTACGTCGCCCCGCCCCACGCCTCGACCGACAGCAGCTCTGGCGTCAGCCGTGCCAGGTAGGGCGCCGCCGCGACGAGGTCGCGCGTGCGCACACGCGTCGCGAGCAGGGACTGGTGCGCGTCGCGGAAGGTCGTATCCGTGACCGCCACGCCGCTCTGCGCACGCAGCGCCCGGGCGAACCCTTCCGGGCCGAGCTCGAGCAGACGCTGGCGCGATCCCGGCGCGGGTTCGGCCGCCAGATCGATCTCGGGGAGCTTCAGGCGCGGGTCCGCGTGACCGGGGTGCTCGCCGTTCGGCTTGTTGACGGTGACGTCGACGAGCCAGTTGAGGATCTTGGTGCCGCGGTCCTTCGACACCCGGCCCTGCAGCAGCTCCGGGCGCTCGTCGATGAAAGAGGTGCTGATGTCCCCCGCGACGAACGAGGGGTCGTCCAGGAGCGCCTGCAGGAACGGGATGTTGGTCGACACGCCGCGGATGCGGAACTCGGCCAGCGCGCGGCGTGCCCGGGCCACGGCGGCGGGGAAGTCCCGGCCCCGGCAGGTCAGCTTGGAGAGCATGGAGTCGAAGTGCGGGCTGATCTGCGCGCCCTGGTGCACCGTGCCGCCGTCGAGACGGATCCCCGCGCCGCCGGGCGAACGGTAGGTCGTGATCTTGCCCGTGTCGGGGCGGAACCCCTGCGTGGGGTCCTCCGTCGTGATGCGGCACTGCAGCGCGGCGCCGCGCTGGCGGATCTCGTCCTGTCGCAGCCCGAGGCCGGCGAGAGTCTCCCCCGCGGCGATGCGGAGCTGGGTCTGCACGAGGTCGACGTCGGTGATCTCCTCCGTGACGGTGTGCTCGACCTGGATGCGCGGGTTCATCTCGATGAAGACGACCTCGCCCGCCCGGTCGCCGGCGGTCTCCAGCAGGAACTCCACGGTCCCCGCGTTCTCGTATCCGATCGAGCGGGCGAAGGCGACCGCGTAGCCGTGCAGGGCGGAGCGGGTCTCGTCGTCGAGGTTCGGCGCCGGAGCGATCTCGACGACCTTCTGATGGCGTCGCTGCACCGAGCAGTCCCGCTCGAACAGATGGACGGTCTCACCGGTCTTGTCCGCCAGCACCTGCACCTCGATGTGGCGAGGGCGCACGACGGCCTGCTCCAGGAACATCCGCGGGTCTCCGAAGGCGCTCTCGGCCTCGCGCATCGCCTCGGCCAGGGCCGGTGCCAGCTCCCCCATGGTCTCGACGCGCCGCATGCCGCGCCCGCCCCCGCCCGCGACCGCCTTCGCGAACAGCGGGAAGCCGATCCCCTCGG
Source organism: Microbacterium resistens (assembly GCF_021172025.1). Classification (NCBI taxonomy): domain Bacteria; kingdom Bacillati; phylum Actinomycetota; class Actinomycetes; order Micrococcales; family Microbacteriaceae; genus Microbacterium; species Microbacterium resistens. The sequence continues at coordinate 505,572 of NZ_CP082781.1, read as the reverse complement.
CCTGCGCCACGAGGGCCTCGACGTCGTCCGACGCCTCGGTCGAGCGCAGCACCGGAACCCCGGCCTCGATCGCGTGCCGCTTCGCCTCGACCTTGTTCCCCGCCATCTCCAGGACGGCGGCGGGCGGGCCGATGAACACGATGCCGTTGTCCGCGGCCTTCGCCGCGAGATCGGGGTTCTCCGACAGGAACCCGTAGCCGGGGTAGATCGCGTCCGCTCCGCTCTCCACGGCCACGCGGATGATCTCGTCCACGTCGAGGTAGGCACGGACCGGGTGCCCGCGCTCCCCGATCTCATACGCCTCGTCGGCCTTCAGCCGGTGGAGGGATCCGCGGTCCTCGTGCGGGAACACCGCGACCGTGCGCGCCCCCGCTTCGAATGCCGCTCGGAAGGCCCGGATCGCGATCTCACCGCGATTGGCCACAAGGATCTTCTGGAACATACGCACCTCGTGTGCTCGATGCGCGCGCGGAAAGCGCGCGCATGGGCGGGGCTGAGTGTTTCCCCAGCCTAGGGGACGGTAACGTGGTCTCCGTGCACGTACTCAGCGTCAGCTCTCTCAAGGGAGGCGTCGGCAAGACGACGGTGACCCTCGGACTCGCCTCGGCGGCCTTCGCCCGCGGCATCCGCACCCTCGTCGTCGACCTCGACCCGCAGTCCGACGTGTCCACCGGGATGGACATCCAGGTCGCCGGCCGGCTCAACATCGCCGACGTCCTGGCCAACCCCAAGGAGAAGGTCGTCCGCCAGGCGATCACGTCCAGCGGATGGGCGAAGGTGCACCCGGGGACCATCGACGTCCTCATCGGGAGCCCCTCGGCGATCAACTACGACGGTCCGCACCCGAGCGTGCGCGACGTGTGGAAGCTCGAGGAGGCCCTCGCGTCCGTCGAGGCCGACTACGACCTCGTGCTCATCGACTGCGCCCCGTCGCTGAACGCGCTGACCCGCACCGCCTGGGCCGCGAGCGACCGGGTCATGGTCGTCACCGAGCCGGGTCTGTTCTCGGTGGCCGCCGCGGACCGCGCCCTGCGCGCGATCGAGGAGATCCGGCGAGGGCTCTCCCCCCGGCTGCAGCCGCTGGGCATCGTCGTGAACCGCGTGCGTCCGCAGTCCATCGAGCACCAGTTCCGCATCAAGGAGCTGCGCGACATGTTCGGCCCCCTCGTGCTCAGCCCCCAGCTTCCCGAGCGCACCTCGCTGCAGCAGGCGCAGGGCGCGGCCAAGCCGCTGCACATCTGGCCCGGCGACTCGGCGCAGGAGCTCGCCGCGGACTTCGACACGCTGCTGGACCGCATCATCCGTACGGGCCGGATCCCCGTGCCCGAGACGACGCGCCCCTGACCGGCGCGAACGCCGCCAGGAACACAGAAGAGCCGGTCCCGCGGGACCGGCTCTTCTCGTCGGGAGTAGGACCGAGGTCAGGCCGTACGGCGCGCGCGGCGCGCGGCGAGCTCGTCGACCGCATCGGGAACCGCCGGATCGAAGGCCACGAGTGTGGACTCGACCTCGCGCAGCACCTTGCCGACGGCGATGCCGAAGACGCCCTGCCCGCGGCTGACGAGGTCGATCACCTCGTCGTTCGAGGTGCAGAGATACACCGAGGCACCGTCGCTCATGAGCGTGGTGCCGGAGAGGTTGCGGATGCCCGCGGCGCGCAGCTGCTCCACCGCCGTGCGGATCTGCTGCAGCGAGATCCCGGTGTCCAGCAGGCTCTTCACGAGCTTGAGCACCAGGATGTCCCGGAAGCCGTACAGGCGCTGCGAGCCGGACCCGCTCGCGCTGCGGACGGTGGGGACGACGAGCTCCGTGCGCGCCCAGTAGTCCAGCTGGCGGTAGGTGATCCCCGCCGCCCGCGCGGCGACGGCGCCGCGGTAGCCCACCTCGTCGTCCATGGCGGGAAGACCGTCGGTGAAGAGGAGCTCGTCCCCGAATGACGGATCGTCACGACGCTCGTCGGCGCTCATGCCCATCCCCTCCTCAAGAAGTCGATACCTCCACGCTAGAGCAGTGCCCGACCCCGGACAATGACATCCGGCGCAGCGCGAAGGTGTGTCGCAACCAGTTCGTTACGACAGCAACCGCGCCAGCGCGTCCTTGACGAGGATCGTGCGGACGTCGTCGAGTCTGGCCGCCAACTCGGGGGCGATCTCCCCCGCTTTTCCGCGCGAGGCGGCGTCCGTGCGACGCAGCAGCGTCGTCAGCGCGGACTGCACGAGAGCGACGTCGCGTTCCGCGCTCTGACGGAGAGGCCGGAGATGACGCGGCTCGATTCCGTGGCGGTCCAGGGCGACGAGCGCTCGCAGCAGCGCCACCGCGTTCTCGGGGAACGTGTCGGCCGGCGCGATCATGCCGCCGGAGATGGCGTCATTGAGGAGCTGCGTCGATGCGCCGGTCGCCGCGAGGAGCTCCTCACGGCGATAGCGGCGCGGACTCGCCACGATCGAGACCGGCAGCTCGGCGCCGGAGGCCGCACCGCCCGCGTCCATCGCATCGAGGTGCTCACGGATGACGTCCAGCGGCAGGTAGCGGTCGCGCTGCAGCGTGAGCGCCAGCCGCAGCCGCTCCAGATCCGACGGCGAGAACTTCCGGTAGCCCGACTCCGTGCGGGCCGGGGACACGATGCCCTCGCTCTCGAGGTAGCGCAGCTTGCTGGCGGTCAGCTTCGGGAACTCGGGGGCGAGCCGTGCGAGCACCTGACCAATGCTCAGCAGGCCCGTGGGCGCGGAGCGCTCACGGGCGGACGACGACGCCATCAGTCGTTCGCCACCGCGACGTCGACGGGCGAGAGGAAGAAGTTCAGACGGAACTTGCCGACGCGCAGCTCGAAGCCGTTCCCGAGCGGGCTGCGATCGACCCGTTCCCCGTTGACATAGGTCCCGTTGAGGGAGCGCTGGTCGACGATCTCGAACGCCGTGCCCGTGCGGATGACCTCCGCGTGACGGCGCGAGACCGTGACGTCGTCGAAGAAGATGTCCGCCTCGGGGTGACGGCCGATCGTCGTCACGTCGGTGTCGAGGAGGTAGCGGGCGCCGGCGAGGGCTCCCGAGCGGACCAGCAGCAGCGCCGACCCCGAAGGGAGCGCGGCGATCGCGGACTGCTCGACCTCGGTCAGCTCGGCGGCGAAGGGCACGAAGGAGAGATCGGAATCGTGCCCGAACGTCTGCGTGGTGTCGTTCTGTCCGTCGGCACCGCGTCGGATGGCGGATGCGCCGTCCGGGATCTCGTTCTGTGACACGATCGTCCTCCCTCTGGCTCCCCAGACTATCGGATGCGAAGGGCGCTGCGGGAGGCGGATCCGCGCGAGGGACACCGCGATAGGCTGGAGCCATGCCACATTACGATGTCGTCATCCTCGGCGCGGGCCCTGGCGGCTACGTCGCCGCCGTCCGCAGCGCTCAGCTCGGACTGTCCACCGCCATCATCGAGGAGAAGTACTGGGGCGGTGTCTGCCTCAACGTCGGCTGCATCCCCTCGAAGTCGCTCCTGAAGAACGCGGAGATCGCGCACACCTTCACGCACAAGGCCGAGTTCTTCGGCATCTCCGGCGATGTGCACTTCGACTTCGGCGCCGCGTTCGACCGCAGCCGGAAGGTGGCGGAGACGCACGTCAAGGGCATCCACTTCCTGATGAAGAAGAACAAGGTCACCGAGTACGAGGGACGCGGCACCTTCACCGGCCCGAAGGCGATCTCGGTCGCCAAGGCGGACGGCACGACCGAAGAGGTCACGTTCGACAACGTCATCATCGCGACCGGCTCGACGGTCCGCCTGCTGCCCGGCGTCCAGCTCAGCGACAACGTCGTCACCTTCGAGGAGCAGATCCTCACGCGCGACCTGCCCGAGTCGATCGTCATCGTCGGCGCCGGCGCCATCGGCATGGAGTTCGGCTACGTGCTGGCGAACTACGGCGTGAAGGTCACGATCATCGAGTTCCTCGACCGCGCCCTCCCCAACGAGGACGCCGAGGTCTCCAAGGAGATCCAGAAGCAGTACAAGAAGCTGGGCATCGAGATCCTCACCTCGACCGCGGTGAAGACCGTCACCGACAACGGCTCCTCGGTGCACGTCACCTACGAGACGCGCGACGGCCAGCCCGGCGAGATCACCGCCGGCAAGGTGCTCATGTCCGTCGGGTTCGCGCCGCGGGTGGAGGGCTACGGCCTGGAGAACACCGGCGTGACGCTGACCGAGCGCGGGGCGATCGACATCGACGACCACATGCGCACCAACGTCGAGGGCATCTACGCCATCGGCGACGTGACCGCGAAGCTGCAGCTGGCCCACGTGGCCGAGGCCCAGGCCGTCGTCGCCGCCGAGACCATCGGCAAGGCCGAGACCATGACGCTCGGCGACTACCGCATGATGCCCCGCGCCACCTTCTGCCAGCCCCAGGTCGCCAGCTTCGGCCTCACCGAGGAGCAGGCGAAGGCCGAAGGCCGCGAGATCAAGGTCGCGAAGTTCCCGTTCAGCGCGAACGGCAAGGCCAACGGCCTCGGCGAGCCCGTCGGCTTCGTCAAGCTGATCGCCGACGCCGAGCACCTCGAGCTCATCGGCGGCCACCTCATCGGGCCGGACGTCTCCGAGCTCCTGCCCGAGCTGACCCTGGCCCAGAAGTGGGACCTGACCGCGCTCGAGGCGGCCCGCAACGTGCACACGCACCCGACGCTGTCGGAGGCGCTGCAGGAGGCGTTCCACGGCCTCGCCGGGCACATGATCAACCTCTGAGCTCCCGCCGGGTACTCGAGACCCCCTCTCCCCGCCGAAACCCCCTCTGGGACGCGCGGCGGAGAGGGGGTCTCGTCGGTGGAAGGGGGTTTCGCGTCGAGCGAGGTATCGGTCAGGCGCCGCGCATGGTGACGAGGTCCGCCGTCCGCTCACGCAGCGGCGGCGAGCCGAGCACCCGGAGAAGAGTCTCCCGCGCGGGAACGGCGATCCCGGAGACCGGGCGTCCCATGGCCATGTAGAACGCGGCGCGGCGCTGCGCCCGGACCGCAGCCCGCTGCCGGGCCCGGGCGTACTCCCGGAGCCCCTCGGCCGGGCGTGCGTCCTCCGTTCCGCGCCTCCGCGCGGCGAGAAGCACGGGGGCGAGCGCGCGAGCGTCGGCCCAGCCCAGGTTCATCCCCTGCCCTCCGATCGGGCTCGTCTCGTGCGCGGCGTCGCCCAGGAGGACGATCCGACCGGACCACAGCGGATCGGCGCGATGCTGAGCCGCCAGGAACACCGCGGGGCGGGCGTCCTCCGGGATCGCCGGGGCCGCACCGAGGCGGCGCGCGACCTCGTCCCGGAACGACGCGGCCGTGGGCCCCGGCCGATCCCCGCGGCTCCGGAGGACCCAGCGGCGACGGCCGCCCGGAAGCGGGAAGGACTCGACGAGCCCTCCGGGTTCGCAGTGCAGCCGCGCCACGCGGTCCGGCGCCGGATCCGCCACGTCCACCATCGCGTACCAGGCCCGGCCCCGCCGTGGTCGCCACCTCGTCCCCATCGCGTCCCTGATGGCGCTGCGGACCCCGTCCGCGGCCACCAGGAACGCCGCGGACTCCTCTCGCTCCCCCGCCGCATCGGTCAGCCGCACGCGGACGTCGGCGCCGGTGTCCGCCACCGCGGTCACTTCGCATCCCTCGCGCAGCCCGACGCCGCTCGACGCCAGACCATCGCGCAGCACCGCGTCGGTGCGCTCCTGGGCCAGGGTCAGCACGGACCGGTGCCCGCCGAACGACACCGCGGCGAGCACCCGCCCGCGCGAGTGCACCTCGCCCCGGTCCAACGCGAGCGCCTCGGCCCGCACGGCGTCTCCGCACCCCGCCGCGTCCAACGCGGCGAGGCCGGGAGGATGGATCCCGATCGCGCGGGAACGGGCGTCGGGTCCGCGCCTGCGCTCGCACACGAGCACGTCCGCCCCGTCGCGCGCGAGCAGCCGGGCCAGGAGAAGCCCCACCGGCCCGGCCCCGACGACGATCACGTCATGGGTCACGGGGTCCCGCCTCGGTGCGCAGCTCCAGGCGGGCGGGGAGGCGTCGCCGCACGTGCCACCCGGGAGGGACCACCGCCCGCAGCTCGGCCGCCGTGTAGGAGCGTCGGATGCTCAGAAGCCCGTCCTCCCGGATGAACGATCCCGACAGGACGCCGCCCTCCAGAGGACGCGTCGCGGCGGCGAACAGCGCGTACGCGGCCCGACTGCGGGCGATGTCATGGTGGAGCGCCACGCCGCCGCCGCGGATCAGGTGTCGGGAGTCGTTGAGGAGATCCTGCACCTCGTCGGTCGAGAGGTGGTGCAGGAGGTGATTCGACAGCACCACGTCGTAGGCGTCCCCCTCCCGCACGAGATCGCGGGTCGTGCCGCAGCGGTACTGCACGCCGGCGCCGTCGTCGTGCGCGGACGCCCAGGCCGTGGCCCGGCTGTCCGGGTCGAGAGCCGTGACGACGGCCGCGAGTCCCTCCCGACGCAAGCGCGCCGCGATCGCGCGGCACCGGTCGCCGCCCCCGGACCCGACGTCGAGGATGCGGATCGGCCCCCGTCGTGCGCGGGGCTGGATCTCGCGGCGATGGAGCCCCCGCCACCCGGACACGACGGCGTTCACGAGCGGGAACAGCGCGTACGTGCGCTCCAGAGCCCGCGGATCGGCGTGCGGGTCGTCCATCCGCTCCCGCACGTCGATCGCACGCCGGGACAGGTCAGGCCCCATGCGCGCCGGCGACCACCGTGAACAGGGCGCTCTCGGCCGTCAGCCCCGGCCCGAAGGCCATCGCCATCGTCCGCTCTCCGTCTCGCGCGCCCTCCTCCTCCAGGATGCGACGGAGGACGAACAGCACAGTCGCGCTGGACATGTTCCCGTAGCGCCGGAGGGTCTCCCTCGCGGGCCCGAGCTGGCGGTCGCTCAGACGCATCCGCTCCTGCACCCGGTCCAGGATGCTGCGCCCGCCCGGATGGATCGCCCAGTGCGTGACCGCTGCCCCGAGTCCATCTCGTTCCGCGGCCTCGGCCACCGCCGCGTCCCTCGCCCACAGCGGGCGCAGCGCCGCTTCGATGTTCTCGCCGATGAGCTGCGGGACGGCGGTGGAGAGGACCATCTCGAACCCGGTGTCCCCGATCGTCCAGGCCATGTCCTTCTTGCCTTCCGGGACCAGGGCGGTATGGAATCCGTCCACCCGGAACCCCGCCAGACCGGCCTCCGAGGGGCGCGCGGTCACGATGCCTGCCGCCGCACCGTCGGCGAACAGCGACGAGGCGACGATCGTGTCGGGATCCGACGAGGAGCGCAGATGCAGGGTGCACAGCTCGACGCTGACCACGAGCACGACCGCCTCCGGGTCCGCCGCACAGAACTGGGCCGCCGCGCGCAGCGCCGGAATGGATGCATAGCAGCCCATGAACCCGAGGTGATAGCGCTGGACGTGATCCCCCAGTCCCAGGGCCCGGACGATCTCGTAGTCCGGGCCGGGTGCGTGGAACCCGGTGCAGGACACGGTGACCACGTGCGTCACGTCCCCCGCCTCAATGTCCGGGTCCGCATCCAGCGCGGCCTGCGCGGCCGCGACGAAGAGCACGCGCGCCTCGCGCGCGTAGATGTCGTTGCGAACCATCGTCCCCGGCGACAGGAGCGCGCCCGACGCCCGGTCGTAGAAGAGCGGCGTCGGCTCTCCGCTCTCCGTCGACAGCTCGTCGAGCACGGTGTGCCGGGTCTCGATCCCGGACCCGTCGAACGACGCCGTCACGATTCGCTTCGCGAGTCGGCTCACGTCGGGTTGGGCGGCGAAGACGTCCCGGACCTCCTCTTGCTTCAGGATCGTGTGCGGCACGATCGTCCGCAGGGAACGCAGCACGGCGGGGCGGCTCATGGGGACACTCAAGCACGCCCGCGGGGGCCGCGACAGGGGGGTTGCGGAACCGGGCTCAGTGGCCCAACGCGCGTGCGAGCTTCGAATCCGAGGACGCCGCTCGTCCGCCCGCCGCATGCACGGCGCGCTCGACGGCGGCAAAGAAGGCCGTGCGCGCGGCCGGGTCCGTCGGGCCGGCCGGTCCCAGCTCGACCTCCCACTCACGCCAGGAGCGCTCGACGCCGCCGCGGACGTCCGTCGCGCGGACGCGATCGTCGACGAACTCGGCCACCACGCCCTCCGCGCCACGGAGCTGGTAGGCGGTCCGGCTGTTCTCGATCCGGGCGAAGGGCAGAAGGGGCTCGGACGTCCACCGGGTCAGCGCCTCGCGGACCGCGGACGGCGGCTCCTCGTTCTCGCCGAGCGGCCAGCCGAGCTCGATCCGCGCGTCGCCGTCGCGGGGACCCTTGACATGCCATCCCTCGTCGGGGCCGCCGGTCCGGCGGCGCACGGCGACTCCGGCCCGCGCGAGGGCGGCGTCGGCCGTGTCCAGGTAGCGCGCATCCAGGGCCCGGCGCTCACCGGCGCCCACCTCGAGGACACCGGGCACCCCGGACCAGTCCGGCAGGGGCGTGTCCGCGTCGACGTCGTAGGTCCGCTCGACCTCGACCGTGCGCTGCGGCTCAGTCATCGCCGGGCGAGATGTCGCCCTCGGACTCGGTGTACCAGAAGCCGACCTCGGTGGGGCCGTCGCCCTGGCCGGTGTGGGTCGGCTCGGAACCGCGCCGGTAAATGATCTGCGTCTCGCTGTAGGGGACGATCAACGCATCCCGTTCGACGTCGTCGAGCGGGAGGATCTGCCCGTCGAGCGGGCCGCCGTGGAGTCGTGCGAGTGCCATCTGCTCACCATAGCCCTCCTCCTCGACATGTATGACCTCCTCTGGACGGATCCGCGCGTTTCGGCTCGCCGGCGACCGCACTGGGCGAGCGCCGTAGGTCGAAGTCCCCCTCACGACCGACGTTCACCGCGGAACGGGCTGCGCCTCATCCGACGCCGATGCCCAGGACGGCGCCGAGGATCATCCAGGGGCCGAAGGCGATGTGGGTGGAGCGGTCGGCCCGGCCGCTCGCCATCAGGACCAGCGCATGCCCGGCCCCGAGCACGAAGGCCGCGGCGCCGCCGACGACCAGCGCGTCCCAGCCGTGCCAGCCGAGGACCAGCCCGATGACGGCGCCGAGCTTCACATCGCCCCCGCCCATGCCCTCGCGGCTCAGTATCCGCAGCGCACCGTAGAACCCGCCCAGCAGGAGCATCCCGGCCGCGGCCCGCTCCGCCCGCGCCTCGGGCGTCAGTACCGCCTCGAGGATCACTGCCGCGAGCACACCGGCCAACGTCGGCAGCACGAGGCGGTCGGGCAGCCGATGCTCCTGGATGTCCACGACGAGCAGGCGCGCGGCGACGCCGAGCAGCGCAAGGTGCACGAGGACGACGATCAGGGCGTGGGAGTCCATCCGTGCAGGCTAGGAGAACCGCCGCAGCGACGCGGCGGCCCTGTGGAGAACTCCCGCTAGCGCCCCGGTGCGGGAAGGTCAATCCACTGCTCGCCGGGATGCGGAGCCCTTAGCGTCGCCGGGAGGAAGGGGCGGAATGACGGACACCGGACGGGGCGGACCGCATGCGGCCGGGCGCATCCGCGTGGGCGTCTCCGGCTGGCGGTATCCGCGGTGGCGGGGCGACTTCTATCCGGCGGGGATGCCTCAGCGCCGGGAGCTGGCCTACATCGGCGAGCGCTTCTCCACCGTCGAGCTGAACGGGTCGTTCTACTCGCTGCAGCGCCCCGACAGCTATCTGCGGTGGCGCGACAGCGTGCCGGAGGGTTTCCTCTTCGCCGTCAAGGGGTCGCGCTACATCACCCACATGCTGCGTCTCCGGGACGCCGATACGGCTCTGGCCAACTTCTTCGCCTCCGGACCGCTGGCACTGGGGGAACGGCTCGGCCCGTTCCTCTGGCAGCTTCCGCAACGGCAGGTCTTCGACCCCGAGATCCTCGATGCGTTCCTGCGCGCGCTGCCGCGCAGCACGCACGAGGCCGTCGCCCTCGCCCGGCGGCACGACGCCCGCCTCGACGGGCGGACCTGGCTGGGCACGGTCCCCGACGCACCGCTGCGCCACGCGCTCGAACCGCGCTCGCCCAGCTTCCACGACCCGCGCTGCGCCGATCTGCTGCGCCGCCATGGCGTCGCCTTCGCCCTCGCCGACACCGCGGGGCGCTGGCCGCGCTTCGACGCCCTCACGGCCGACTTCGGCTACGTCCGACTGCACGGCGCCCGCGAGCTCTACCACAGCGGGTATCGGGATGCCGAGCTTCGGGAGTGGGCCGACCTCACGCAAGGGTGGGCCGGAGGCGCGGGCGAGGGCGGACGCGAGGTCTTCGTCTACTTCGACAACGACGCGCGGGGCCACGCACCGCACGACGCGCTCGCTCTGGCCCGGCTCGTGGGCGATCGACCGGAGCCTGCCGACACGACCCGGTGACCGGCGGCAGGGGTCAATCCGCGAGCTCGTCCGCCCTGCGCAGGTCGGCCACGAAGGAGCGGAAGGCCGCCCGACGCTCCTCGGCGTCCCTGCGGCGCAGGAGGCTCGCCGGGTGCACCGTCACCACCACGGGGATCGCCGGGTCGTCCGCAGCTTCCAGGACCTGGCCGCGGACCTCTCCGATGCGGACGCTGCGTCCCAGCACCGCCCTGGCCCCGGTGGCGCCGAGCGCGAGGATCGCCGATGGCCGGACGGCGGCGATCTCCGCCTCCAGCCAGGGGCGGCAGGCCGTGATGTGCCCGACGGCGGGCTTCTCGTGGATCCGGCGCTTGCCGCGGCGCTCGAACCGGAAGTGCTTGACCGCGTTCGTGAGGTAGAGAGACCGCGAGTCGATCCCGGCCTCCTCGATCGCGTCGTCCAGAACCCGGCCGGCGGGCCCGACGAAGGGCTCGCCAGCGAGATCCTCCCGGTCCCCCGGCTGTTCTCCCACCAACATCAGCCGCGCACGGGCCGAGCCGCGCGAGAAGACGACCTGCGTCGCATCCCGCCACAGCTCGCAGCCGCGACAGCCCGGCGCCTCCCGCCGCAGCTCATCGATGCCGCCGCCCTCGGGAACCCACCGCCGGGCACCGCCGTTCCCGTCCCTGTCCGCCTGCCGCATCCCGGTTGTCTACTCCCGGGAGGACACGCGGTCAACGCCCTCGACACGTCAGAGATCCAGGATCTCCAGGTCGACCAGGACCGTGTCCCCCTCCGCCACGCCCTCCGCGTCGCGGACCGCGCGCTTGATCGGCAGGGAGTAGGAACCGCCGGAGAAGAAGATCGAGGTCCGCCAGCTCGTCGCGCCGATCCGTGCGTGCACCCGGAGCGAGCCGAAGCCGCGCGACGGCGCGGGGAGCTCGCGAATGTCTGCGGACAGCTCCTCCGGGACGGTCGCGAAGTACCACGAATCCACCCGTGCGCTCCACCGCAGGACATCGCTCTCGAACTCGATCCGCATCCGCTCAGAGTAGCCACGGCCTCGGACAGGGCCGGTTCCGCGGCGCACGGGCCGATGTCCGATGTACGAGTTACCGTCTCCTTCACGGCTTGAAATATTCGAAGAGATTTTCGAGGATGGATGCATGGGGAACGCACTGCGCACCGCGATCGGACCGGCCACGGACTCCCGTGCCGGAGAGATCCTGCGCCTGCAGCGCGAGATCAGCCGGATGCAGCGTCGCCGCAGCGACCTCCCCCTGATCCCCGTCCCCTCCGCCCTGCAGCCCCTGCTGCCGGAGGGCGGGCTCCAGGTGGGAACGACGTACACCCTGTCCTCCTCCCCCGGCCTCGTCGCCGCCCTGCTCTCGACCGCCTCCGGCCGCGGCTCCTGGTGCGCGGCCGTCGGCATGCCCACGCTGGGTGTGGAGGCTCTGGCCCGGCACGGCGTGGACCTCGACCGGCTGCTCCTCGTCCCCGACCCGGGCCCCCGCTGGCTCACCGTCGCCTCCGCCCTCTCCGAGGTCGTCCCCCTCATCGCGGTCCGCCCGGCCTCGCGGGTGCGCGAGGCCGAGGTCTCCCGGCTCACGGCCCGCCTGCGCGATCGCGGGTGCACCCTCCTCGTCGTGTCCTCGACGCCCTGGCCGCAGAGCGAGGGCAGCATCCGGGTCCAGGATCCCCGATGGCACGGCCTCGGCGAGGGGTGGGGTCTGCTGGAGGACTGCGAGGTCACGATCACCGCGCAGACCCGCCGCTCCCCCGTGCCGCAGAGCGTCCGCGTGCGGCTTCCGGGCGCGCACGGCACCATCGAGACCGTCGAGACCCTCCCCGCGCACGGGACCCTCCCCACGCCGGTGCCGATGCCCCGCCCGCCGCACCGGGGCCGTCCCGCGGCCGAGGCCCCCGTGCCGGCCGGGTCCGCGCACGACGTCCCCCTCGCTCCGGAGCACTGGGCGGAGGCCGGATGAACGCCGCCTCCCCCGCCCGCGTGCTCGTGCTGTGGTTCCCCGACTGGCCGCTGCGCGCCGCTCTGGGCGCCCCTCCGCATCCGTCCGCCGCGATCCTTCGCGCCGGTGCCGTGCTCGCCTGCACCGCCCCGGCCCGGGCGCAGGGGGTGCGCGCGGGGCAGCGGCGCAGGGAGGCCCAGGGGCTCGACCCCGCCCTGCGGCTGATCCCCGCAGATCCGGAGCGGGACGAACGCGCCTTCCTCCCCGTGCTGCGGGCGATCGAGGAGCAGGCCCCCGGCGTCCAGATGCTGCGCCCCGGCATCGCGGTGCTGCGCTCCCGGGGGGTCGCCCGCTACCACGGCGGAGAGGAGGCCGCGGCGAGCGCGCTCTCCGCGGCGCTGGCGACGAAGGGGTTCGGCGAGGTGCGGATCGGCATCGCCGACGGGCCGTTCACCGCGGAGCACGCTGCGCGCCGGGCGCCGTCCCCTCCCGGGCACCTCCTCGTCCCGCCGGGGGCCTCCGCCGCCTTCCTCGCGCCCCTCTCCGCCCGTGTCCTCCCCGACCCCGATCTGGTGATGCTGCTGGGACGACTCGGAGTGCGCACGCTCGGCGACTTCGCGACCCTCGGCCCCCTCGACGTGCGCGATCGGTTCGGCGAGCACGGCGCACGGCTGCACGCGCTGGCCCGCGGAGCCGACTCCCGTCCGGTCGTCTCCCGCGCCCCGGATCCCGAGCTCGCCGCGGAGACCGAGTTCGAGACGCCGCTGACCCAGTCCGATCAGATCGCCTTCGCGATCCGTCGCACCGCCGACGAGGTGATCCTCGCCCTGGCCGAGGCCTCGCTCGTGAGCACGGAGGTGCGGATCGATCTGACCGATGACGACGACGGCGTCCACTCCCGCACCTGGCTGCACCCCACCTGCTTCGAAGCACCCGACCTCGTGGACCGCGTGCGCTGGCAGCTGGAGGCGCTCACCGGCGACGCCCCGCCCGCAACCGCCGAGGACACCCGTCTGTTCCGCGGGATCGCCCGTGTCCGGATCACCCCGATCGCCGTCGACGACGCCGCGCACCATCAGCCAGGACTCTTCGGTTCCGGGACCGACGAGCGGTTGCACCACGCGGTGTCCCGCGTGCAGACGCTCCTCGGTCACGACGGAGTGCTGACCGCCGCGGTGGCGGGCGGACGACGCCTCGCCGACCGCCAGCAGCTCACCCCCTGGGGCGAACGGGTCGTGCTCGCACGGGATCCGGACCAGCCATGGCCCGGAACCCTGCCCGACCCCCTCCCCGCCGAGGTGTTCGTCCCTCTCCGCCCGATCACGGTCGCGGACACGACGGGAGCGGCGATCCGGGTCGACGAACGCGGGAATCTGAGCGCGGCGCCCGCGCGGATCGAGGCGGATGCCGTGCGGTCCTGGGCGGGCCCCTGGCCGGTCCGCGACCGACGAGGGCAGCCCGACGGCGTCCGCGGCGAGCGGTTCCAGCTGGTGGACGAGCACGAGCGCGCGTGGCTCGTGCTGCACACGGACGACGGCTGGTGGGCCGAGGGGAGGTACCACTGATGGGCTGGCACAACCCGGAGATGTCGTGGAGCGAGTTGGAGCGGACGCTCAGCGGCAAGCCCGCCCTGCGCGACACCCTCGTCGCGGACGCCCCGATCCGCACGCACAAGCGCGGCGCCGTCTCCCTGGGCGACATCGTCCGCCCGACCGACGCGGTGCCCTACGCCGAGCTGCACGCGCACTCCTCCTTCTCGTTCCTCGACGGCGCGTCGTCGCCCGCCGAGCTCATCGCCGAGGCGGAACGACTGGGCCTCACCGCCCTCGCGATCACGGACCACGACGGCTTCTACGGTGCGGCGCGGTTCGCCGAGGCGGCGGAGCTCACGAGCGTGCAGACGGTCTTCGGCGCGGAGCTGTCCCTGGGGCTGCCGTCGCCCCAGAACGGCGAGCCGGATCCGGCCGGCGAGCATCTGCTGGTCCTCGCCCGCGGAGAGGAGGGATACCACCGGCTCTCCGCGGCGATCACCCGGGCGCAGCTCCGCGGCGGTCAGAAGGGCCGCCCCCGGTACGAATGGGAGGACCTCGTCGCCTCCTCGAGCGGTCACTGGACGGTGCTCACCGGATGCCGCAAGGGCGCCGTCCGACGCGGATGGGAGCAGGAGGGGGTCGACGGGGCCCGACGCGGGCTGCGCCGGCTCGTCGACCTGTTCGGGAGCGATCGCGTGGTGGTCGAGCTCATCGACCACGGCGATCCGCAGGACACGCGCCGCAACGACGCCCTGGCGACGCTCGCGGTCGAGCACGGGCTCGCCACCGTGGCCACGAACAACGTCCACTACGCCGTGCCCGACCGCGCCCGGCTGGCGGAGGCGGTCGCCGCGGTGCGCGCCACGCGCAGCATGCGGGACCTGGAGGGGTGGCTTCCCTCCCACGGATCGGCGCATCTGCGCTCCGGGGCGGAGATGACCGCACGCTTCGCCCGCTACCCGGGGGCGATCGCGCGGGGTCTGGAGATCGCCGAGGAGTGCGCCTTCCCGCTGCGCCGCGCGAAGCCCGCCCTGCCCACGATGAGGGTCCCGGCGGGCCACACGCCCATGAGCCATCTGCGAGAGCTCGTCTGGAAGGCCGTGCCGCACAAGTATCCGGACCTGACGGACGCCGGCCGCCGGCGGATCGAGCGCGAGCTCGACGTCATCGAGGAGAAGGACTTCCCGGGCTACTTCCTCATCGTGCACGGCATCGTGACGGAGGCCAAGAGACGCGGCATCCTCTGCCAGGGACGCGGGTCCGCGGCGGCGAGCGCGGTCTGCTACCTCCTCGGCATCACCGCGGTGGACCCCATCGGCTACGGGCTCCCCTTCGAGCGCTTCCTCGCCACGACGCGCACGGAGGAGCCCGACATCGACGTGGACTTCGACGCCCGCCGCCGGGAGGAGATCATCCAGTGGGTGTACGAGGAGTACGGCCGTGAGAGCGCCGCGCAGGTGGCGAACGTCATCCAGTACCGTCCCAAGAACGCCGTGCGTGACATGGCGCGGGCCCTGGGCTACTCCCCCGGGCAGCAGGACGCCTGGTCCCGTCAGGTGGAGCGCTGGGGCCTGGAGCTCTCCCCCGTCGACGACCACGACATCCCCGAGGCCGTGGTGGACTACGCCGCCGAGCTGCTCAAGGCCCCCCGTCATCTGGGCATCCACTCCGGAGGCATGGTGCTCACCCAGCGGCCCGTGGGCGAGGTCGTCCCGGTCGAGCACGCCCGCATGGAGAACCGCACCGTCATCCAGTGGGACAAGGACGACGCGGCGTGGATGGGGCTGGTCAAGTTCGACCTGCTGGGCCTCGGCATGCTCGCCGCCCTGCAGCACTGCTTCGATCTGATCGCCGACGCCACCGGGGAGAGGTGGTCCCTGGAGACCCTCCCCAAGGAGGAGGCGGCCGTCTACGACATGCTGTGCCGCGCCGACACGATCGGGGTCTTCCAGGTGGAGTCCCGTGCGCAGATGGGGCTGCTGCCGCGACTGCAGCCGCGGGCGTTCTACGACCTCGCGATCCAGATCGCCCTCATCCGCCCCGGTCCCATCCAGGGCGGCGCCGTGCACCCCTTCGTCCGCCGCAAGCTGGGGCAGGATCCGGTCACCTACCCGCACCCGCTGCTGAAGCCCGTGCTGGAGCGCACCCTGGGCATCCCCGTCTTCCAGGAGCAGCTCATCCAGATGGCGACCACACTGGGCAACTGCACGGCGGACGAGGCGGACACCCTGCGCCGGGCGATGGGCTCCAAGCGGGGGCTGGAGCGGATCGACAGCATCCGCGAGAGCCTGTACGAGGGGATGCGCGCGCATGGGCTGGACCCGCAGAGCGCGGATCGCATCTACGCCCAGATCCAGGCCTTCTCGAACTTCGGGTTCGCGGAGTCGCACTCCCTGTCCTTCGCGCTGCTCGTCTACGCCAGCTCCTGGATCAAGCTGCACTACCCCGCGGCGTTCCTGGCGGGGCTGCTCCGCTCGCAGCCGATGGGCTTCTACTCCGCGTCCACCCTCACCGCGGACGCCCGGCGGCACGGCGTCGAGGTCCGCCGCCCGGATCTGCACCGCTCCGCGGCGACGGAGACGCTGGAACCGCGGGAGGACGAGGCTCGCGCGCCCCTCGGGCCGACCGGCCGTGAGGAGTGCACGCACCGGAGGCAGCCGGCTCCCGCGCAGACCTTCGACCGCTCCCTCCCCGACGACAGCGCCGCCCACCGCCGTGACGGGGCGTTCGCGGTGAGGCTCGGCCTGTCGGGCATCACCGGGATCGGCGCCAAGACCGCCGAGCGCATCGTCGCCGACCGCGACGCGCACGGCCCGTTCCGGGACCTGAACGATCTGGTGCGCCGGACGGACGTGACGGCGGCCCAGGTGGAGGCGCTGGCCACGGCGGGCGCCGTCGAGGGGCTGGGGCTGACGCGGCGCGAGGCGATCTGGATGGCCGGCTCCGCGGCCCAGGACCGGGCGCGCTATCTTCCCGGCAGCTCCGTGGCGGTGCAGCCGCCCCTGTTCCCGGATCAGACCAGCCATGAGATCCTGGCCGCCGACCTCTGGGCGACCGGGGTGTCCACCGACGATCATCCGATGGCGCATTTCCGGGTCGGGCTCGACGAGCGCGGTGTGCTCTCCTCCGACCAGCTCCGCACCCACGAGACGGGCCGTCGCATCGAGGTGGCGGGGCTGGTCACCCACCGTCAGCGACCGGCGACCGCGGGCGGGATGACCTTCCTGAACCTCGAGGACGAGCACGGACTCGTCAACGTCATCTGCTCCCAGGGCGTGTGGACGCGGTACCGACGCATCGCCCGGGAGTCCCCGGCCCTCATCGTCCGAGGAATCCTGGAGCGTTCCCCGGAGGGAGTGATCAACGTGCTCGCGGACGCCTTCGAGGATCTCCGTGTCGGCGTGGTCCATCGGTCACGGGACTTCCAATGACGGCCCTCCGACCGATGGCCCGCGTCGGGGTCACCAGAACCGCTCGGGTTCCTCCTTGGGCGTCCTCTCCCCGCCGCCCCACCAGACGGCCTCACCGGTCGCCGACGCCGCCGCCTGCTCGGCGCCGGACAACGCCGCCGCCGTTCCCGTCCGCCGCGAGGCGTCCGGGACCGGCACCGGATCCAGGACCAGCTCGGTCCGCACGCTCGTCTCCCCGGCGATCCCGACCTCCCCGGCGATCCCGACTTCCCCGGCGATCACCGTGCAGCTGTCGACACGGGCCTGGCCCGGCACCGTATCGGCGTCAGGGAGCACCCCGGCGGGGAGCACGTAGCGGATCCCGGTCACGACGTCACGCAGGATCCGCGGGCCGCCCGCCCCCTCCGCCTCGAACGCCACGACGCGTCCGACCGGGAGGCCGAGAGCAAGCGGAAGGGAGACGGTCACCATCATGGATCCACCCTCGCCCACTCCGGGCGTCCGGACAAGCCCCGTCCGCCTCGGGCCGAGATCAGGAGGCGTCGATGTGCGCCGGGGCGAGCCGGTCGTAGTGGCGATCGTGGTACAGCAGCGGCTCGCCCTCGCCGCCGGGAAGGACCTCGTGCACGTCCGCGAGCACGAGAGCGGACGGCCCGACCGACACGGTCTGCCGGATCGTGCAGCGCAGCGCGCCGCGGGTGTCCGGAAGATACGGCTCCCCGGTCGGAAGAGTCTGCCAGCCCTGCTCCGGAGTGAAACGCGGTTGTCCCGTGCGGGCGAACGCATCGGCGATCCCCTCCTGGCCCACGCGCAGGAAGTGGACCACCATGCTGGGAGCCGCGAGGATCCCGCCCGCGCTCCCGGTCGCCTTGGTGACGGAGAAGACGAGGACGGCCGGGTCCGCGCTCACCGAGGCGACGCTGGAAAGGGTGAGGCCGACCGGCCCCTCCGCGGTGGTGGCGGAGACGAGAGACACGCCGGAGGCGAGGTGCCGGAACACCGCCTTGAAGTCCTCGGTGAGATCCGTGCCGGGTCCTGTCATCCTGCTCACTCCTCCGCGACCGCAGCCGACGCCGTCCTTCCGGCGCCGCCACCCCGGCCGCTCATCCCACGGGGATCAACCGATCCTCCCGTCGAATCCTTCCCGAAACGCCCCACCGGAGCGAGTCGTGTGTCTTCGGCTTACGCCGAGGACGCGCCGACCTCGCGAACGCCGACCTCACGAACGGCGTCGCCCGCATCGCGTCTCCGCGACGGTCGCGGTAGCGTCGTCCCATGGGCACGGCGAACGGGTTCTCCTTCGACAGGCACGGCGCCGACGTGGTGATCACCCACCACGGGAAGCGGGCGGCCGTGCTCCGCGGACGGCGCGCGGAGGACTTCCTGGCGGACGTCGCCGACGGCGATCCTCAGCTGCTCATGGCGCGGATCACGGGGAACTACCGGCGCGGCAACGAACGCACGGCCCGCGCGCATCCGCGGAACGCCGACCGCTGACCGCCGGCCGGGCTCACGACCGCCGAAGCCGGAGGCCCCAGAGCCGCAGCGCCGCAGAAGCCGCAGAAGCCGCAGAAGCAGAAGCAGAGCCGAAGAGAGTGACGACGATGACCAAGACCACCGCCGAGAAGCTGCTCATCAAGCCGGGGAACACGCTGTTCGTGATGAGCGCGGGCGAGGAGGAGCAGAGCCTCCTCCTCCCCCCTGCCTGATGCCGTCGTGCTCACCGACGGCTTCGGCGTCCCCGCCGACGTGGCGGTGCTCTTCGCCCCGGACCGAGCCACGCTGGACAGCCGACTCGACGTGGCGCTGCCGCGGCTTCGGGAGGCCCGCGCCGTCTGGATCGCCTACCCCAAGGGGAACCGCACGGACATCAACCGGGACAGCATCTGGCAGCGGATGGAAGAGCTCGGCTGGACCCTCACCGCCAACGTCGCCCTCGACGAGGTGTGGTCGGCGGTCCGAGGCAAGCCCGTCGGCTGACACGCAGAGGCCCCGCGGGCGTCGTGCGTCCGCAGGGCCTCTCGCGCGAGGTCAGTTCGTGGCGCGTCCCCGGCGCAGGACGCGTGTCAGAAGCACCGCGCCTCCGCCGAGCAGCGCCACGGCCCCGGCGGCGACGGCGACGACGGGTGCCGCCTCTCCCGTCACGGCGAGCTGATCCCCGTCCTCCACGGCGCCGCCCTCGGGGTCGGCGGCCTCCGTGCCGGGCGCGGGAGCGCCGTCATCCGTCGCGGCGGCGTCGCCGTCACCGGGAGCGGTCGCGCCGGGCTCGGGGTGGTCGGTCGGGGTGTGCACGATGTCGTAGTACACCCCCGGGTTCGCCGCATCCGGGATCACCCGGTACGTGAACTCCCCCGCCGTCAGCGTCACGATCGGCACCCCACGCTCGAACAGCACCTTCCCGTCCGCGTCCTTCGCGACCAGCGTCCGCTCCGACCCGTCCGCCGACACCGACCAGTCGCCCTGCATCTTCGGCGAATCGTCGAGGTTGTACATCGTGAACGTGCCGTCCGTCTTGTAGTACGCCCAACCCACGAAGTTCGCCACGGCCTCATCCGACAACGCCACCGCGTTCCCGTCCTGATCTACCGCCCCCGTGGTCTCCCACGGCGTCGAGGCGAGCACGTCCGACGGGCTCTGCGTCGTCGCCGTGACCGCGGAGACCGGCGCGACCGGCTCGACGGCGAAGGCCCCGGCGGCCGGGGCGAGGCAGAGGGCGGCGGCGGCCAGCGTCGTCGCGACGATCCTGGTTCCCCGGCGCGGGGCGGTGCGAATGTTCATCTTCTCCTCGTTCCTGATGTGGGGTGTCCGCCCCGGCTCGGGTCGCCGGAGCGGACACGTTCCACGCTAGGAACGCGAGGGAGGCCGGACATCAACCGATCGGTTGAACCCGCCTGTCAGGAACCTGGGCATCCCGCTCAGAGCCGGACCGCTCAGAGCCGGATGATGCCCCGCTTGACGGCCGCGGCGATCGCGGCCTGGCGGTTGTCGGCGCCGAGCTTGGTGAAGGCGTGGTGCAGATGGGTCTTCACCGTCGCCTCGCTGACATGGAGCTCGCGAGCGAGGTCGCGGTTGGAGAGCCCCGCCGCCGCCCGTGTGAGCACGTCGAGCTCGCGCGGGGTGAGCGTCTCGTCCGGACGCTCGACGCGTCGCATCAGCCGAGCCCCGATCGGTCCGGTCAGCGGTGTGCCCCCGGAGGCGGCGGAGCGGATCGCCTGGAAGAGCTCCGCGGGTCTGCTGTCCTTCACCAGGTATCCGGCCGCCCCGGCGTCGAGGGCCCGCACGATGTCGGCATCGGAGTCGTAGGCGGTGAAGACGAGCACCTCCGTGCGGGGGCTCGCCCGCCGGATGGCGCGGGTCGCCTCGATGCCGTCCGGCCGCCCGGCGCCGAGATCGAGGTCGACCAGCGCGACGTCGAGATCGTGGCTGGCCGCCGCGGCCTCGGCCTCCGCCGCGGATCCGGCCTCGGCCACGACCTCGAGGTCGGGCTGCGTGTCGAGCACGGCTCGCACGCCGTGGCGGAGCACCGGGTGATCGTCCAGCAGCAGGATCCGGATCACGGCGTCGCCTCCGTCGCACTCGACGACGCGTCGGGAACGATCGCGGCGACCACCGTGCCCTGGCCCGGCTCCGACTCGACGGTGAGCTCGCCGCCGAGGGTCTCGATCCGCCAGGTCATCGCACGGATCCCGAAACCCCCCGTCGGCTCGTCGCTCCTCGTCGCCTCCAGGCCGATGCCGTCGTCCACGACGTCGACGCCCACCTCGCGGTCGAAATAGGTCAGCGTGACCCGCGTCGTCGCCGCCTGCGCGTGCTTGCGGGCGTTGAGCAGCGCCTCCTGCACGACGCGCTGCAGCGCATGGGCGACCGTCTCCGGGACCGCCCGTTCCCGTCCCACGACCGAGAACCCCGCCCCCTCCGCCTGCGCCTGGGCCCGCAGCAGGGAGCTCAGGGACGCCGCGCCGTCCCGGGGATCCGCCAGACCGTGCAGGAGCTGGCGGGTCTCGACCAGCGCCTCCCGGAGCGCCTCGCGCGCCTCCTGGATCGCGGGCGCCGAGCCGCCGGGGCGCAGCTCGGCGGATTCCAGGAGCAGGAGCGCGCTCGCGGTGCGCTGCACGACCGTGTCATGCAGCTCGCTGGCGACGCGACCGCGCTCCGCTGCCGCGCCCGCGTCCCGCTCCGAGCGCGCGAGCTGCTCCCGGGTGTCGATGAGATCGTCGATGAGCCGTTGCTGCGCGTCATGCGCCCGGTCCAGCGCCGCGAACGCGGAGGCGAGGACGAGCCCGCCGACGAAAGGACCGAGCACCAGCCCCCAGTCGTCCCCGCGGGACATGAGGAACAGCCCGACGCTCACGGCCACGACGATCGCCGCGGACAGCGCGAACGCCAGACGCCCCCGGATGACGCGGTGCACGGCGAAGAACAGCGCGAAGCCGCACCAGCCGAAGGACGGCGCGAGCACCACGAGCGGGAGCCAGAACGCCGTCGCGACGAGCAGACCGATCCCCTGTCGCGAGCCGACCGGATCCGATCCGTTCGCCGACTCTCGCCCTCTGCCCGGAGGCCGCCCGATCACCGCGAGCGCGTAGGCCAGGCCGACGCCCACGGCGAGCACGAGCACCACGACGCCCAGGCCGTCCAGCGGGTGGCGGGTGAAGTATCGCCACCCGCACACGAGCAGCAGGACGGCGAAGCCGATGTCGACGGCATGGTCGGGGATCGGAAGGCGTCGCGCCGGAACGCGGAGGGAGTCGGTGCTCATGTCCCCTCCAGTATCCGGCGCCGGAGCCCGGACGACGGGAGGCGGCGGCCCGGACCGCCGGTCGTCAGCCCTGCGGGCGCCAGGGCCCCCAAACCTGGCCCGGAACCTGCCTCAGGCGGCCGTCCGTCGTCTATCCTCTATCACGTTGAGCCCGTGACGCCGTATCGCCCCTCTGGAAACAAAAGTCGCGCAGCGCCTGGATCTATCTCCGGAGGCCCAGCCTTGCCGACGCTAGCCCATGCACTCCATCATCCGCTCCAACATTGGGATCGGAAGGTTCCAGCGCCTCGAGGTTCGTGAAGAACGCCGCCACCTCAGGACTTCCGCCGCGCACCATACGCGCGCCAACTGAGCGCCGCTCGCTCTCCTAGCGGCGGGATGTCACAGATGTGAGACCGCCGCAGCCTCCGGCGCCGTGGAGGTCGTTGAATCCCGCGCTGGTCCAGAAGTGGGAACTCGAGATGGCCTTCGACTTCCTCTATGACGGGACATCACGATCCGCAGTTCGCGCTGACATGCCCCGTCTCGCCAGTCTCCGAGAGCATGTCGCGAACCACGGCTACCAACCCTATGTCTTCTTTGAATCCCGGGCACGTTCCGGGCGGCCAGTTCATCCTCAATTGAGGCCACGCTGACCGTTTCCTCCACGAACCAGGTTGGGCGCGAAATCCCGCTGTCGCATGAGCCGCGAGAGTTAACAGCAAGTGGACTCACGCAACCTGTCCCCCGAACGGGGGACAGACACCCAACCGCACAAGTCATACAGTGGCAGAAATCTCACACAACTAGGGCGAGGAGGGTGAATAGATTGCGTGGTTCCGCCCGAATTTCCGTCGCCCTTGCCATTCTGGGCTTCGCAGTCTCGTTCTCAGTGTCGCCACCCCCACAGTCCGCCGAACAGGCTTCCGCCGCGACGTACACCTACAAGATGGGTACGCTAGACCCCAATGTCAAGGCAAGTTCGGGGACAAAACCTTCAATTTCAGGTGGGTATGCGAATTTCAACACCGTCGGGCATTACTACAATATTCGCACTGAGAACATATATGGAGCAATCAAGCAGAC
The DNA here is from genome assembly GCF_021172025.1 of Microbacterium resistens. Taxonomy (NCBI): domain Bacteria; kingdom Bacillati; phylum Actinomycetota; class Actinomycetes; order Micrococcales; family Microbacteriaceae; genus Microbacterium; species Microbacterium resistens. The sequence continues at coordinate 482,527 of NZ_CP082781.1, read as the reverse complement.
TACGACGACATCGGGGCAAGCCGCCGATATGGTCCATTCGCCTGTCTCGAACTACTTCTCGCTTTGCTGGTGGACGCCCTGGACCCCCGGAAACTGGAGTTCGCTTAATGCCCTATGCAACTACTACTCCTAGGAGAAACGCGCGCCTAACGGCGATTCCGGCGATCATCGCTGCGCTCCTAATATCTGGATGCTCTACGGTTAGTTCGGACCCACTAACGGAATTGCTCGAACGCTCTCCCAGCGCTGAAGACGTCGCACCTGCGGGAGTCAATGGAACCGACATTGTCGAGGAGACGATCAGAAAGGTTGGAAAGGACACACAGTCCCACGAGTACTTCGTAGGCAAGAACGAGTCCGGCGAACCCTGTCTTCTCGTGTATGCGTCACCAAAGGACTGGGGGACGTCTTGTGGTAAGGCCGGAGAGTTTAGCGTGAGTATTGCAAACGTAGTGGCATGGCTGTCCGTCAGTACATTCCATAATTACACTGCAACTGAAGATGTCGAGGGTGTCGTATACATCTGGACCCCCTAGATGAGTGTGTCCGTTCGTTCTCAGTGGTCGTAGGCGGTGAGGGATCGTTTGGCGGGTGCGTCGGTGAGCCAGTTGTGCCAGATGCCGGCGGCGAGGGCGAGGAGGCGTGCGGCGACGCGGGAGTGGACCCCGGCGGTGGTCCTGCCGCCGTGCTCTTCGAGGGTGAGTTGCCCTTTGAGGGTGTCGAAGACGGACTCGACCCATTGCCGGATGCCGCTGAGCTTCCCGAACCTTGGGTTCTCGTCCTTGCGGTCGGGGCGGACAAGGTGTGCGCCGAGGTCGTCGGTGATGAACGTCTCGAGCTCTTTCCCGGCGAAGCGTTTGTCACCGACGATTACCTGCCCGGGAGCGATGAGATGCCGGTCGTGGCGCAGGAGTGTTTCCGTGACCTCTCGTTCCCCGATCTTCGGGTTCGCGAGTCTCCAGATCACCGGCATTCCATCGGGAGTGCACAGCAGGTAGCGGCGGAATCCCCAGAAGAACCGGGAATGAGAAGCGCAGTACCCGCAGCTGGCGTGCCCTGCCAGGTCGGAGCGTTTCACCGTCTCCCGGGATGCCGCGCATGGCAGCGGGGTGGAGTCCACCAGGCGGGTGACCTCGTTCCACGAGGGGTTGTCCCGGGCGAGTTCGGTGATCACCGCGGACAGCAGCCCGGTGGACTGGCGGACGCGTTTGCCCCACCCGGACTGGCCGGGCAGGTTCGGGAACATGCCCATCAGATGCTTCCGAGCATGGCGGATCCACTTGCGATCCGACGCGATGCCGAGCAGGTGCTGCGCGACGAGCAGGCACAGCAGCTCGACATCGTTGAGTGCGGGCTTACGCCCCGGACGATGATCCCGGCTGAACCCGATCGCGGGCAGGATCCGGTCATCGAGATGGACATAGAGTGTGACAAGGAGGGTGTTGAGGTCGGTTTTCACATATTGGGCTTAACAGCCTCCACACCGCACGAGCCAATCGGACTCACTCATCTAGGCGCCCCGGATGACTCTCCCGTGGCGCGGAGGTGAACGCCCCTCGGAACGGATCCGCTGCTAACGTTAATGACCAGAATCATTATTCTGGTCATTAAGGAGGCGCCGTGGCGAGACCCGGAGTCGAGACGTCGGTCATCCTGGACGCCGCGGCGGACCTCGTCGCGGAGCGCGGGTTCGCGGGGGTCCGGATGGACGCCGTGGCGAAGCGCGCGGGGGCGGCCAAGGGGGTTCTGTACCTCCGGTTCGACGACAAGGACGCCCTGCTGGTCGCACTGCTTCGCAGGGAGATCGTCCGCACGGCGCGCCGCACCGCGCGGCTCGCCGAGGCCGATCCCCGCGGGGGCCTGCTGTCCCGGGTCTTCGTACATGCCGTCACCGCCATGCACGACAACGCCGTGGTCCTCCACGCCTATCGCGACGAGCCGGGCCTGCTCGCGCGCCTCGTCGGCGAGGGCGATCCGGAAAGGTTCCGCCGCCGCGCCGTGCTCGGCGCGGACTTCATCCGGGCCCTGCAGGAGGAGCGGATGATCGCGGGCGACGTCGATCCCGAGACGCTCGCCGCCACGCTCGCCGTGTGGAACATGGGAGTGGCCCTCTCCGCTCCGCATCCGGACCCGGCCCGCCTCGTGCACGGGATGGCGGAGCTGTTGCACCGCGCCGTGGACGCCGACGTGGCCGACACCACGCCCGGAACGCGGTGTCTGGCCCGTTTCGTCGATGGCCTGGCGGCGGAGCTGGGCGCATGACAGCCGGGCTCGTGCCGCCGGGCGCCGACGTCCGCTCCGTGGACACCCGCGGGAACGCTGCGCCTGCTGCACGCGGGGGAACCCGGACCGCGGACCCCCGTCGTGCTCGTCCACGGAGGCGGCAGCGACGCCGCGTCCGTCTCCTGGTACCGCGCGATGGCGCCGCTCGCGGCGGATCGCGAGGTCTGGGCCGTCGACCTCCCCGGCTTCGGCGGCAGCATCGACCGCACCCCCGTCGGCGGCGCGTCGTCGCTCGCCGAGGTCGTCGCCGAGGTCGTCGCGGCGACGTGCCGTCGTCCGCCTGTCGTGGTCGGGGTGTCCATGGGCGGTGACGTCGTGCTGACTCTCGGGCTCGACCACTCCGCGGGCGTGCGCGCCGTCGTCGCGATCGCCCCGGGCGGTCTCGCCTCCCGGTTCCGTGGGCGCGTCGCCCACGCGTTCGCCTGGTGGGCAAGTCGACTGCCCGACGCGATCCTGCTCCGGCTCGGCCGTCTGGCGAACCTCTTCGCGCGATCCGCGGTGCGGGCGATGGTCACCGAGCCGGACGCGCTCCCGCCCGAGGTCGTGGACGAGTTCGTCCGGCTGGCACGCCACCCGCGTGGAGCCCTGGGCTACACCCGGTACAACCAGGCCTCGATCGGACGCGATCGGATGACGAACGACCTGAGCGGGCGCATCCACGAGCTGACCCTGCCCACGCTGTTCTTCCACGGTGCGGAGGACCCGCTCGTCGACCCGCAGGACTCGCTCCGTGCGGCCGCGCGGATGCCGCACGCCCGGGCCGTCATCCCGCCCGGCTGCGGCCACTGGGCCCAGCTCGAGGCGCACGACGCCTTCCTCGCGGAGATGCGCGTCTTCCTCGACGAGCTCGACCGTCCCTGACCGCACGGGTCGCGCAGGACGCGGCCGCACGGAGCTGAGCAGAACCCGCAGGGCTCAGACGGCCGGCCCCCGGTGGTCCTCCGCCTCCACCGCGTCTCCCCCGTCGGGATAGCGCTCGATCTCGGGACGCCGCGCGAGCATCACGGTCCCGGTGACCAGACCGCCCCAGATGATGACCACGGCGACGGCGAGGAAGAGGACGGCGATGCCGGTCATGAGCGGTCTCCTTCGGTCACGGTCCGAACGACCGAGGCACGGTCCGCAGGGACCGGTGGCCACAGCGTGAACCGGTCGGGATCCTGGCGCCACGGACTGAGGGTCAACGCGATCGACGCGACGATCATGATGACGACGGATCCCCAGCCGACGACGAGCAGGTAGCCGGGCGCATAGCCGCTGTAGGGCTCGGCGATGAGGTTCACGATCGTCGCGATCAGCATGTAGCCGAGCACGATCGGGCCGAGCACGGAGACGAGGAAGAGCCAGACCCGCCCGACCCGGAAGGTCGACAGGGCGCTCAGGTGGCCGCTGAGCTGCGTGCCTGCGCGACGGATCCACAGGACCGTGACGGTCATGGCGACCGCGGACCCGACGATGCCGATGTTGTTCGCCCAGTTGTCGATCGTGTCCAGGGCGGTGAGTCCGGAAGTCGTCCCGAACAGGATGACGGACACGATCGCGATGACGCCGCCGAGGCCATACACGGCCTTGGCGCGGCTCAGGCCGAACTTGTCCATCACACCGGCCAGGATGACCTCCATCACCGAGATGAGCGAGGTGAGCCCCGCGAGAGTCAGCGCCCCGAAGAAGAGGATGCCGAAGAAGGGGCCGCCGGGCATCTGCGCGACGATGGCCGGGAAGGTCACGAACGCCAGGCCGACGCCCGTGAGTCCCTCCAGCTCCCCCACGGCCACCCCCTGCTGCGAGGCGAAGAACCCGAGCGTCGCGAACACGCCGATCCCGGCCAGCACCTCGAACGACGAGTTGCCGAACGCCACGACGAGGCCCGGCGTGGTCAGGTTCGACTTCCGGCGCCGGTACGACGCATAGGTGATCATGATGCCGAACGCGACGGAGAGCGAGAAGAACACCTGACCGTACGCGGCGACCCACACGCCGGGGTTCGCGAGGGCGGCGAAGTCGGGCGTGAACAGGGCGTTCAGCCCGTCGAGCGCGCCCGGGAGGAACAGCGCCCTGATGACGAGGATGAGGAAGCCGACGACCAGCAGCGGCACCGCCACGACGTTGAGCAGCTGCACGCCTCGCACCACACCCGCGCCGAGGATCGCGAGCGCGACGACCCACATGAGCACCAGCGGGATGAGCACGGACGGCACGAAGTCGAGGGTGAACGGCGCCTCGGCGACCTGCAGATACTCGCCCGAGAAGAACCCCGCCGCGTCCGCTCCCCAGCGCAGGTCGAAGGAGAAGACGAAGTAGCTGACCGCCCACGCCAGGACGGCGGTGTAGTAGATCGCGATGAAGACGCAGATCATCACCTGGAACCACCCGATGCCCTCGCCCAGCCGACCGGCGAGGCGCCGCAGCGCCAGCGGCGCCGAGCCCCGGAACCGGTGCCCGATCGCGTAGTCGAGGAAGAGGATCGGGATGCCCGCCGTCAGCAGTGCGACGACATACGGGATCAGGAACGCTCCCCCGCCGTTCTCGTAGGCGACCCCGGGGAAGCGCCAGATGTTCCCGAGTCCCACCGCCGATCCGACCGCGGACAGGATGAACCCGACCTGGCCGGTCCATTCCGCGCGTCGAGGGGCGGCCCCGGCCTCTGCGGACTTCGTCTGAGTCACGTCCCTGTGCTCCTTCGTCGGTCGTGTCGTCGCGACGCGGTGGCAGGATCCGCCGCGCACCGCGCCCGAAAGGGCCTCCCGCGAGGGTAACGACAATCGTCCGCCGTGTCAGCCCGACGACCGGCGAGGCGGCGAACGGCCGCGATCAGCGGGCCGGGGCCTGCGCGTACATCCGCATCCGCACCTCGCGGGCGGCGGTCATGTGCGCCTCCGCGATCTCCCGTGCCCGCGCCGCGTCGCGCGCCTCGATCGCGTCCAGCATCGCCTCGTGCTCGTCGAGCGCTGCCGCCCAGCGGTCATCGCCCTCCAGCGTCGTCGTGGGGTACCGCACGAGGTGCACGTTCAGGCGGTGGAGGAGGTCAACGAGGGTGGGCGAATGGCTGGCCGACCACACCGCCTCGTGGAACTGCCGGTTGGCCCGGGCCCGGGCGCGCGGGTCGGCGCCCGCCGCCCGCATCGCCTCCTGGGCGGCTCGGAGCCGGCGCTGATCGAACTCCGTGGCGCGCTCGGCCGCGGCGCGGGCAGCCGCGCCCTCGAGCGTGATCCGGACGTCGTAGATGTCGATGATCTCCTCCGGGGAGGTCTCCCGCACCTGCACGCCGCGCGGGAGCCGCTCGACGAGCGCCTCGATCTCCAGACGGTGCAGCGCCTCCCGGACCGGGGTCCGCGACGTGCCGAAGTCCTTGGCGAGCCCGTTCTCGCTCAGAGGCGCACCGGGCGCGATCCGCCCCTCGACGATCGCATCCCGGATCCGCTCGTACACACTCGTCGCCATCGGTGCACCTCCCGTGAGTCGAATGTACCCGACGACCGGGTGCGGCCCGTGGCCGCACCCGGTCCGGCTCAGGCGGCCGCGCCGGCGCGGCGCCCGAAGACCATTCCCGCCGCCAGGCCGGACCCGCCCGGGTAGTTCCCCGCGAACAGCCCGCCGAGCATCTCACCGCACGCGAACAGCCCGTCGATCGGCGAACCGTCCTCACGGAGCACGCGCCCGTCGAGGTCGCCGCGGAGCCCGCCGAAGGTGAAGGTGATGCCGCACGTGACGGGGTAGGCGTAGAACGGACCCGTCTCGATCGGCGACGCCCAGTTCGACTTGGGCGGCACGACCTCCGCCCGCCGCCCGTCCTTGATGGTCGGGTCGAACGGCACGTCGCGGTCGATCGCGGCGTTGAAGGCGGCCACGGTGCGCGCGAGGCCCGCGGCGTCGATCCCGGCGCGCTCGGCCAGCTCCTCGATCGAGTCGGCCACGTGCACGCCGATCCCCGGCATGTCGTACTCCTCGGTCCGCAGCATCGGACGCAGGGAGGCGTCGAACACCTGCCACGCGATCGATCCGGGCTGGGCGAGGATCTCGCGCCCGTACTTGGCATAGGTGTAGTTGCGGAAGTCCGCGCCCTCGTCCAGGAATCGCGCGCCGTCGCGATTCACGATGATCCCCAGCGGGTAGCTCTGCCGCGTGAGGCGGTTCGTGAGCTCGCGGTTCGACTCGTTGTGCTCGGCCTCGGCGTCCCACTGCACCGAATGGCAGGAGGACCAGTCCCCGCCGCGGGCCGCGCCGATCTCCCGGGCGGCGCGGAGCATGTCGCCGACGTTGTACGGCGTTCCCCGCACCTTCGCGTGGGCCCATCCGGCCCCGAGGTGCTCCTCGCGCCACTGCGGAGAGGACTCGAAGCCCCCGGCGGCGAGGATCACGCTCTCCGCGCGGACCTCGTGCGCGACCGCCGCACCCTCGGCCTCGTCGGTGAACCGCACTCCGACGACCCGTCCGTCCTCGACCACGAGGGAGCGCGCCCTGGCACCGTAGCGGACGGTCGTTCCCAGTCGCTCGGCCACGGCGGTGTGGTCCGCCATGAGGCCTTCTCCGCCGCCCACGTTGCCGATGTGCAGACCGCCCCAGAACAGATAGGTGCCGTCCGGCCGGTCGTACGCCTGACGCTCGTACATCAGCCGATACCGGAGCCCGAGCGCGCTGAGCCACCGGACGGCGTCTGCGGACTCGTGGACGAGCACGTCCGCCATGGCGAGATCCGTGCGCCCGTCCGTGACCTTGACGAGGTCGGCCAGGTACTCCTCGGGCGTGTAGGCCGGCACCTCGGTCACGGCGTGCCGCTCGTCGGCCACCACGATGTCGCGCAGATCGTCGAGCCCGCCGTGGCTGATCCTCGTCGCCCCCGCGGTGTAAAAGCTGTTGCCTCCGGCCATGTCCGGCAGGCCCCGTTCGAGCAGGAGGACGGAGCGCCCTCGCTCGGCGGCCGCATGGGCCGCGGCGAAGCCGGCGTTGCCGCCGCCGACGACGACGACGTCATAGGTGGGTGTGGTCATGTCATTCCCCCTCGAGAGCACAGTGCATGCGCTAATTGTATACATATGTATGCGATAGTCGGATCCCGCGCACCCGCAGGATGACGCCTCAGCGTCCCGGCCGCACCCGCAGCCGCACGATCCGGTCGTCCGCGAGCGTCTCGTGGCGGTCCCGGACCCGCGGGTCGTGACCCGGGACGACGACGCCGTCCGGGCCCGCGAGCATCCGCAGCGCATCGAACGCCGTGTACATCTCGTCCAGGTGGTGGACCGCTCCGTACGGCCGGTCCTCCTCGACGTTCGCGTAGAAGTGCGAGGCGTCGGAGGCCAGGACGATCGGCCCGTCCTCCGTCGCGACCCGCATCACCTGGGTGCCCGCGGTGTGCCCTCCGACGAGATGCGCGGTCATCCCCGGGCCGATGTCCGTGTCGCCGTCCACGAGGTCCACGCGCCCGTCGTCCACGAGCCTCCGCAGCAGCGCGAGGTCCGCCTCGGGCCGGAAGTGCGCGTAGACGCCGCGCTCGGACAGCGGCCCCGTCCAGAACTCCCACTCGCGGCGCTGCAGCACCACGCGGGCCCGCGGGTAGTCGGCGATGTGTCCGGTGTGGTCGTAGTGCAGATGGGAGAGCACGACGACGGGCACCTCCTCGGGCGCGAAACCCAGTCCTGCCAGCAGCTCGATCGGTGATCCGAGGTAGGTGCGCGCCCCGCGCAGGGACGCCTCCTCCCGCGTGAAGCCGGTGTCGAACACCCACGGCCGCCCCTCGCGCACGATCACCCAGGCGTAGTAGTCGATGGGCCAGCGGTCGTGGCAGTCCGCGGAGTAGCCGTGGAAGTGCTCTCCTTTGAAGGACTCCGTGCGGAAGGCGTAGCGGAGCGCGTAGACGCCGTCGGGGGCGGTCATCGTCCGCCGTCCCCGAACCGGAGATCCCTCCCCGACCACTCCTCCCAGAGCTGCGCGATCGCGGAGTAGTCCTCCCTGCCCAGCCCGGCCGACACGGCGAGGTCGTACACGGTCTGCGCCGCCTGCGTCGCGAACAGCGGGATGCCGCTGCGCTGAGCCATGGCCAGGGCGAGGGTGGAGTCCTTGCGCGCTGCGTCCAGCGGCATCCCGCCCTCGAAGTCGCCGCCCGCGACGCGCTGCATGATCCGGTGGTTGAGCGGACGCTGGAGCCCGCCGTCCTCCCGCCGGAGCATCGCGGCCACGTCCTCCAGCGCCACGCCCTCGGCGCGCGCCATCGCGAACGCCTCGACCAGCACGACCATGACGGCGTGGGCGACGCCGTTGTTGACGACCTTGGCCGCCATCCCGGAGCCGAGGGCGCCCAACCGCAGCACGCCCCCTCCGCCGATCACGGCCAGAAGATCCTCGGTCCGGGAGACGTCCTCGTCCTCGCCGCCGACCAGCAGCGTCGCAGCCCCCTGGGCCATCTGCGCCACGCCGGACAGCACGGCGGCGTCGACGATGCCGACACCCGCCGGTTCCAGGATCCGCCGGGCATCGCGGACATCGTCCGGGAGCACGGTGCTCGTCTCCACGACGACGGTGCCGGCGGCCAGCCGCGGAACGAGGTCGCCGAGCACCTGCCGGGAGATCGCCGGGGTCGGCAGCGACAGGACGATCCGTCGCGCGTCGGCGACGTCCGCGAGGTCCTCCGTCACGGTCGTCCGCGGCAGATCCGCGGCGAGCGCGCGCCGTTGCGCGGAGAGATCGTAGGCGACGAGGTCGAAAGCGCCGGAGATCCTCCCGGCGATCGGCAGTCCCATCTGGCCGAGGCCGACCAGTCCGATGCGATCCGTCATGCGCGTTCCTTTCCGTCGGTGCTCAGGCCTTGATGGCGAAGGGGTCGCGGATGTCGTCCGAGAGGTCGAGCAGCACGTTCTTCGTCCGCAGGTACTCGTCCAGCGCCTCCAGGCCGCGTTCGCGCCCGTAGCCAGAGCGCTTGACGCCGCCGAACGGCGCCTGCGCCGCCGAGTAGCGGTAGGTGTTGACCCACACCGTCCCCGCCACCAGCTCCCGGGCGACGCGGTGGGCGCGGGAGACGTCGGTCGTCCAGATCCCGGCGGCGAGCCCGAAGTCCGTGCCGTTGGCGAGAGCGATCGCCTCCTCCTCGTCCCGGAACGCGGTGACCGCGAGAACGGGCCCGAACACCTCCTGCTGGGCCAGGCGAGACTCGGTCGACACGTCCGCGAAGATCGTCGGCTCGACGAACGCCCCTGCCGCGAGGGACTCGTCCGAGGGGGTCCCGCCACCCGTGACCAGACGGGCGCCGTCCGCCTTCGCCTCGCCGATCATCGCGAGGATCCGCTCCCGCTGGAGCACCGAGGCCACCGGCCCCATCTGCGTGGCCTCGTCCGACGGGTCGCCGAGCCGGATCCCGCGGGCGACCTCGGCCACCCGCGCGACGACCTCCTCGGCGATCCTCTCCTGCACGAGCAGACGGCTCCCCGCGATGCAGGTCTGCCCGCCCGCGGCGAAGATGCCCGCGACGGCGCCGGGGACGGCGCGGTCGAGGTCCGCGTCGTCGAAGACGATGTTCGCACTCTTCCCGCCCAGCTCGAGGGTCACCGGCACGAGGACGTCCGCCGCCGCGCGGGCGATCGCCTGCCCCGTCGGCACCGATCCGGTGAAGCTGATCCGTCCGACCCTCGGATCCGTCGTCAGGGCGACGCCCGCCTCGCGTCCGCCGGTGACGATGTTGATCACGCCGGCCGGGAACCCGGCCTCGGCCACCGTGTCGGCGAGAGCCAGCGTGGTCAACGGTGCGATCTCGCTCGGCTTGATGACGACGGTGCAGCCGGCGGCGAGCGCGGGCGCGAGCTTGTTCGCGAGGAGCTGCATCGGCGAGTTCCACGCCGTGATGAGCACGGCGACGCCGACCGGCTCCCGCACGGTGTAGTCGAACGTCTCCCACGCGTCGAGCGGGATCGTGTGCCCGTAGATCTTGTCCGCGGCCCCGGCGAAGAAGCGGTAGTTCCGGGCGGCGAAACGCGCCTGGGTGGTGGTCTCGCGAAGGAGCTTGCCGTTGTCGGCGCTCTCCAGCCGGGCGAGGCTTTCGGCGTCCCGGTCCAGGAGGTCGGCGAGACGGTGGAGCAGCCGGGCGCGTTCGGCGCCGCTCGTCCTCCGCCACGACCGGAAAGCCTCCTCGGCGGCTCCGATGGCCTGCGCGGTCTGCGCGGCCGATGCGTCCGCGACCACCGCGAGCGTCTCGCCGGTGAGGGGGCCATGCACGGGCAGGGTGCGCTCCGGGTCCAGAGGGATGCGCCGACCGCCGATGAGCATGCGGGTGTCGGGCAGGGTGAGCCGGGCGTCAGCCACGGGGGTCTCCGATCTCTTCGAGGGCGCGGTCCAGGTGCGGGGCGAAGGCCTCCGGGTGCTCGCAGATCGGGAAGTGCCCGAGCCCGGGCATCGTCCAGAAGCGGGCGCCGGGGATCTTCGCCGCCGTGGCCTCCGACATCGCCGGCGTGCAGGAGTAGTCGTACTCGCCGGTCATCATGACGACGGGGCAGCGTGCGGTGTCGATGTCCCCCACGATGTCACGACCGTCCCAGCCTCCGGAGTAGAAGTCGATGTCACCCGCGAAGGTGCGGTGCCCGCCCTGCGCGTAGGTGCGGAGGATCAGCTCGCGCAGCGACGCCGGCGCGGACGGGGCGATCAGCCCGTCGATCCACTCGGGGACGAAGGTCGCCTCGTTCACTCGCAGGTGCCCCGCCCACGGCGTGGTGCGACCGGGGACGTGGTCCGACGCCTCGCAGGCGATGACCCCGCCGAGGCGGTCCGGCACCCGGTGCGCCATCATCAGGCACGCCTGCCCCGCCATCGAGGCGCCGACGAGGATGGGGCGATCGAGACCGAGCGCGTCGATCACGGCGAGGATCGTCTCGGCGTACCGATCCGGCGTCAGGGACCAGGCGCCGATGGGCTCGGGCAGCGCCGAGGACCGGCCGTGCCCCGGCATGTCGAAGGCGACGATCTCGCGGCTCGCCGTCACCCGCGGGTCCGACATGAGCGGATGCGCCTGCCGGCTGTCCGCGCCGGCCGTGTGCGGCACGAGCAGCGGGGCGCCCGCACCGTCCCCCGCGCGCTCGACGTAGAGGTCGAGGGGTGCGTCGTCCACCATCACGGTCGCGTAGCCGCCGACGATCCCGGAGCGGTCGAGCACGGGGTCCGCGGCTCGGGCGACCGGTGCGTCCACGGTCTCGCGAGCGAGTTCGAGGAGCCGACGCACGACGGGCGCGTGCTGGGCGAAGACGAGCTCGTCGCCCTCGATCCGCGTGCCTTCCACCCGCATCCGCAGAGCCAGGAAGTGGTTCATGGTCGGGCGCGGATCCCGCGACAGCAGCTCCGACCACGCGTCCGGCGGTGCGACGAGCACGATCGGGTCGCTGCCGCCTTCGCACACCGTCTCCGCGGTGACGGTCACCCGCACGCGGGCGTCGCCATCGCTCAGTTCGACGCAGAGGTCGGCGGTGCGTCGGAAGACGCCCAGGTCGGGATCCTGCTGCGCCGCGGCGATCCACGGCCCGATCCGGGCGACGAGACCGCGCAGACCTGCCCCGCTCATCGGCCGGACACCCGCCGGCTCCGACCGGTTTCGGCGAGTCCCTCGTCCTCGTAGCGACGCCCCGGGCGGGTCCCGATGTAGACGGCGACGAAGGTCAGGACCGACACGAGGATCATGTACGGCGGGATCGCGACGATGGCGCCGAGTCCCAGCCCGAGGAGGGCGGTGAAGATGAGCGGCGCGAAGCCTCCGCCGAAGATCGCACCGATCGAGTAGCCCAGCGACGCCCCGGAGTAGCGCACGCGCGGCGGGAAGAGCTCGGCGAACAGCGTCGCCATGGGACCGTACATCAGCGGGTGGATGAACCCGAGGCCGATGATCACCGTCACCAGGAGCATCCCCGTGCTCGGCAGGGCGTCGTTGACGAGGAAGAACGGGTAGGCGTAGGCGGCGAACAGGACGGTCCCCCAGAGGAACACCCTGCCTCGTCCGACCCGGTCGCTCAGGGCGGCGGCGAGCGGGATCGTGAACAGCTCGATGAAGCCCGCGGCCGCGACGATCCACAGCACGCTCTGCCGCTCCATCCCCAGCGTCGTGGTCGCCCACGTCAGCACGAACGTGGCGAAGAAGTAGAAGCAGACGAACGGCGCCAGGCACATCGCGATGGCGAGGAGGATGTTGACCGGGTGCTTGCGGATCGCCTCGAGAGCCGGGAGCTTCGCCGGCTCGGACGTCGCGGCGAGCTCTGCGAACTCGGGGCTCTCGATGACGCTGAGCCGGATGAACAGGCCGACCGCGACGAGCACCGCGCTGAACAGGAACGGGATGCGCCATCCCCAGTCGAGGAACGCCTCCTCGGGCATCAGGGTGACGAGCGCGAACACGATGGTCGACAGCACGAGGCCGGCGGGGCTCCCCGCCTGGGTCCAGCTCCCCGCCAGGCCGCGCCTGCCCTTCTCCTCGTGCTCCACCGACATCAGGACGGCCCCGCCCCACTCGCCGCCCACCGCGAAGCCCTGCACCAGGCGGAGCAGCAGCAGGAGGATCGGTGCGGCGACGCCGATCGCGGCGTACGTGGGCAGCAGGCCCACGAGGAAGGTCGCGATGCCCATGCCGAGAAGCGAGTAGACGAGCATCTTCTTGCGCCCGAGCCGGTCGCCGAAGTGCCCGAACACCACGCCGCCGATCGGGCGGGCGAGGAAGCCGGCGGCGAACGTGCCGAACGCCGCAAGGGTCCCGACCAGCGGATCGAAGTCGGGGAAGAACAGACGGTTGAACACGAGCGCGGCGGCCGTGCCGTAGAGGTAGAAGTCGTACCACTCGATCGCCGTTCCGACGAACGAGGCGAGGATGACCTTCCGGGTCATCTGCCGGGAGTATCCCTGTCCTGTCGCGGTGCTGACGACCGCGTTGTCATTCGCCATCGAATGCCTCTCGTTCCCGCGGCGGGCGCCGCACGGAATGCCACTGTATACATATGGATGCCGAAGCACAAGACGCCCGTGCAGGGCCCCGCGCAACGGGCACGGCAAAGCACCGCCGATGGCGCGGCCCCGCGTGCAGGCACGCGCCGCGGCCATCCCGGCGCGGAGCACCTCGGGCGAGCCCCTCGGGCGGCCGGGCTGCGGATCAGGCGCGGCGGGCGGCGTCCTCCAGCGCGACCCAGGCGAGCATCGCGCACTTGACGCGGGCGACGTAACGCGAGACGCCGGTCAATGCCGCCGCGTCGCCGTAGACCTCCTCGTCGAGCTCGATCGCGCCCCGGGAGCGCAGCGCCTCGCGGAACCCGTCGACGAGCTCCGCGGCCTCCTCCGTCGTCCGCCCGACGACGAGGTCCGTGAGCATCGAGGCGGACGCCTGCGAGATCGAGCATCCGGCGCCGTCCCAGGAGACCTCGGCGATGCGCTCGCCGTCGAGGCGGACCCGCAGCGTGATCTCGTCGCCGCAGATCGGGTTGCGCTGATGCGAGTCCGCGGTCCCCTCGGCCCCCTCGTCCCCGACGAGGCCCTTGCCCTGCGGCCGCTTCGAGTGATCGAGCACGAGCTCCTGATACAGCGCCTCGAGATCGCTCATGCGCCGACCCCGAAGAACGCGCGCACCCCGGAGACGGCGTCGAGGAAGCGGTCCACGTCCTCCTCCGTGGTGTACAGGGCCGCGGAGGCGCGCACCGAGGCGGCGACGCCCAGCCGGCGGTGCACCGGCTCCGCGCAGTGGTGCCCCACCCGTACCGCGACGCCGCGCGCGTCGAGGAACTGCCCGACGTCGTGGGCGTGCACGCCGTCCACGACGAACGACCACAGCGCGACCCGGTCCGCGCCCGGTGCATCGCCCAGCAGCCGGATCCCGTCGATCCCGCTCAGCCCCTCGTGCATCCGCCGTTCCAGCCGTGCCTCGTGCGCGTGGATCGCGGACATGCCGATGCCGTCGAGGTAGCGCGCGGCCGCGGCGAGCGCGATGGCCTGCGAGACCGGCTGGGTGCCCGCTTCGAAACGCTGCGGGGGCGGCAGGTAGCGGGTCTGCTCGAACGAGACGCTCTCGATCATGGACCCGCCGGTGAGGAACGGCGGCAGGGCGTCGAGGACCTCCGCCCGTCCGTACAGCGCACCGATCCCATACGGTCCCTGCATCTTGTGCCCCGAGAACACGGCGAGATCGACGCCGAGCGCGGGCAGGTCCAGGGGAAGGTGCGGCGCGGACTGGCACGCGTCCAGGACCGTCAGCGCCCCGACATCGCGCGCGCGGGCGACGAGCTCGGCCACCGGGTTGACGATACCGAGGACGTTGGTGACGTGCGCGAAGGCCACGACCTTTGTGCGCGCGCCGATGACCTCCGCGGCGTGGTCCAGGTCGAGGGAGCCGTCGTCACGGATCCGGATCACCCGCAGCACCGCACCGGTGCGTGCGGCCAGCTCCTGCCACGGGACGATGTTCGCGTGGTGCTCGGCCTCGGTGACGACGATCTCGTCGCCCTCGCGCACGGCGATCGCGGCGCTCGCTTCACTCCCCCGCCCGAGGCCCGCGTTGCCGAGGGCGTAGGCGACGAGGTTGAGCCCCGCCGTGGCGCCGCTGGTCCAGACGAGCTCGTCGGGGCGGGCGCCGACGAAGGCGGCCACGGTGGCCCGCGCGTCCTCGTACAGCTCCGTCGCCTCGGCGGCGAGGGTGTGGGCGCCGCGGTGGACGGCGGCGTTCGCGCGCTCGAGGAACGACCGTTCGGCGTCGAGGACCACGCGCGGCTTCTGGCTCGTGGCCGCCGAGTCGAGGTACGCGAGCGGCTGCCCGTTCACGCTCTCGGAGAGGATCGGGAAGTCGGCGCGGACGCTCGTGACGTCGAAGGGCGCTGCGGTCGTGCTCACCCCTCCACGCTACGGCAGCCGGACGCCTCCGGCGCCGTCGTCACCGGGTTGTGACGCGCCACCCCGGACACCCCCTCCTGCAGCGTCACCTGCAGCCGAAACCCCCTCTGCCCGCCGAAACCCCCTCGCAAACACGTATCTCCGAGGGGGTCTCGGCGGCGGGAGGGGGTCTCGGCGGCATTGGACGACGAGGAGGACGGATCCGGAACGATGTGCCGGAACGGTGTGCCGGAACGGGGCGACGGTGGGATCAGACGAAAAGCTGGCATGGACAGGTATGGACAGGTACAGTCGGTGAAGACAGGTAGGGAGTCGAGCATGAACGCCAAGTACCAGCGCGTCGCCTCGCTTATCGAGCAGCGGATCCGGGACGGCGATCTCGCCGACGGGCAGCGCCTCCCCGGGGAGTCCGAGTTGGCCAGGGACCTCCAGGTGAGCCGCGGAACGGTGCGACAGGCCATCGGGGAGCTGCACCGGCGGCGCCTCGTGAGCACCCAGATGGGCGTCGGATCGTTCGTGACCTTCGACGGCGTCGCGCTGGACACCCCGCGCGGGTGGGCGCATGCGCTGGCCGTGGGCGGCACGCCGCTCGACGTCGAGATCCTGGCCATCGCGCACGCCGCGCCCCCGACGCTCGCCGCCCTCGCCGCCCCCGCCGACCTGGCCGACGCGATCCTGGTCCGACGACTGCGACGGCTCCCCGACGGATCCCCCGTCTCCGTGGAGAACGCCGTTGTGCCCGCTCGCGGGCCGCTGCGGGAGCTGCCCACGCAGGGCCTGGTCGACGCCTCGCTGACCGCCACCCTCGCCGCCGCGGGCCTGCGGGCGGCGCACGGCGAGCAGCAGGTCGGCGTCGAACCCCTCGACGCCGCGGATGCCGCGGTGCTGCGCCGCGGCGAGGGGACGCCGTTCCTCCGCTCGATGCGCACCTCGTACACCCGCGCCGGCGACGTCGTGGAGCACGTCGTCTCGTTCCTCGACCCCGCCCACTTCCGCCTGCACATCACCTTCGGAGAATCCGCATGACCCGCGCCCGCAACACCCTCGTCGGACTGGCCGCGGGGGACGCCCTCGGAATGCCCACGCAGAGCATGAGCCGCACCGACATCGCGCTCCGTTACGGTCCGATCGACCGGTTGCGCGACGCCGTGGCGGACCAGCCGATCGCCCCCGGGATGCCCGCGGGCTCGATCACCGACGACACCGAGCAGGCGTTCCTGCTCGCCGACCTGCTGATCGCGGACGACGGGCGGATCGACGCTCTCGCCCTGGCCAGGGCGCTGCAGGCATGGGAGGACGACATGCGTGCCCGCGGGTCGCTCGACCTCCTCGGTCCCTCCACGAAGGCCGCGCTCGACGCCCTGGCGGCCGGGGTCTCGCCCGAGGAGAGCGGCCGCCACGGAACGACGAACGGTGCGGCCATGCGGATCGCGCCGGTCGGGATCGCGGTCCCGGCATCGGACGAGAAGGCACTCCTGGACGCCGTGGTCACGGCGAGCCGCCCGACCCACAACACGGGGCTGGCGCTGTCCGCCGCGGCGGTCGTCGCCGGGACGGTCAGCGCGGGCATCGACGGCGCCGCGCTGCCCGACGCCCTGGAGTTCGGGCTGCGCCTCGCGGACCGCGCCGAACGTCTCGGGCACTGGGCCGCCGGGGCGTCCGTCCCCGCCAAGGCGCGCTGGGCGCTGGCCCAGTCGGCAGGGCTCGACGCGACCGCTACCGCCGACTTCGTCGTCGACGTCATCGGCACCTCGGTGAGCAGTCAGGAGTCGGTCGTGGCCGCGATCGTCCTCGCCCGCCGCCACGAGGAGGATCCGTTCACCGCCCTCTGCACGGCGGCGACGCTCGGCGGGGACACCGACACGGTCGCCGCGATCGCGGGTGCGCTGCTCGGCGCGACCTCGGACGCCGACCCGGCCCCCGGGGACGTGGTCGCCCGGATCGCCGCGGTCTCCGCGCCGGCGTTCGACACCACCGCCGATGCCCTCCTCGCCCTCCGCGACCGGCACCTCGCCCGCTGACCCGGATCGCCCCACCCCGTCGCACCCACCACCTTTCCGAATGCAAAGGAGCATCCCCATGCCCGCACAGACCTCCGCCGCGACCCGCACCTCGACCGGGGCGCTGTCCTCGCTCGAGCAGCGGGGCATCGAACCCGTCCCCGTCGAGGAACGGACAGGCCACCCGCTGCAGCTGTTCTGGGTGTGGTTCGCCGCGAACATCTCGATCCTCGGGATCCCGCTGGGCGCGACCCTCGTGGCCCTCGGCCTGAACCTCTGGCAGGCGATCGCCGTCGCGGCCGTCGGCGCCTTCGGATCGTTCGCTCTCGTCGGGCTCATCTCCATCGCGGGACGGCGGGGCGGAGCGCCCAGCCTCACGCTGAGCCGCGCGGTCTTCGGCGTGCGCGGTAACGCCCTCCCGACCCTGGTCTCGCTCCTGTCCCGGCTCGGCTGGGAGACGGTCAACACGACGACCGCCGCGTTCGCCCTGCTCTCCCTGTCCGCCCTGCTCTTCGGCACGGCCTCCGATGCGCACGCGGTACCCGCGCTCGCGATCGTCTGCATCCTCGTCTTCGTGGCGCTGACCGTCGCGGTCTCCGGCATGGGCCACGCGTTCCTCGTGACCGTGCAGAAGTACGCCACGTGGGTCTTCGGGGCTCTCAACGTGTTCGTCGCGATCTTCCTCGTCGCCACGGTCGACTGGGCCGCCGTCGGCGCCGCCCCCGCCGGCCCCGTCGCGGCCATGGTCGTCGGCGTCGGGATCATCGCGGGCGGCACCGGGATCGGGTGGGCGAACGCCGGGGCGGACATGTCGCGGTACCAATCCCCCGGCGTCCGCGCCGGACAGCTCGTCGCCTCCGCGGCCGCCGGAGCAGGGATCCCCCTGGTGCTGCTCATCGGGCTCGGCAGCCTGCTGTCCGCCGGGGACCCGTCGTTGGCCTCCGCGGGCGACCCGGTCGCCGCGATCCGCGCGATCCTCCCCGAGTGGGTCGCGATCCCCTACCTGATCGCCGCGTTCGGCGGGCTCCTGCTCTCGAACCACCTCTCGGTCTACTCGGCTGGACTCACCACGCTCACCCTGGGAGTGCGGATCAAGCGGGTCTACGCCGTGATCGTGGACGTCGTCGTCACCACGGCCGGGTCGATCTACTTCATGCTGTTCGCGTCGAGCTTCTACGGCCCGTTCATCACGTTCATCTCCCTGTTGTCGGTGCCGATCACGGCCTGGGTGGCCGTGTTCCTGGTGGACCTCGCGCGACGCTCGTCGTACGACCCCGAGGGGCTGATGGATCTGGGCCGTTCCTCCTCGTACTGGTACCGCGGCGGCGTCGAGTGGCGCGCGCTGGGGTCCTGGGCGGTCGGGCTCGTCGTCGGATACCTCTTCACCCGGGCCCAGGTGTCCGCCGACGAGGTGTGGTTCACCGGACCGCTCTACGACACGTGGATCGGCCAGAACGGCCTCGGCTGGGTCGTCGCCTTCGTGCTGGCGGGTCTGCTCTACCTCGCCCTCGGCGGCGCGCGCGGCGCCGGGTCGCGGTCCGGCCGAACGGATGCGGCGTGACGGGCCGGGTCATCCACACCGGCCAGGCGATCGTCGACCTGGTGCTGACCGTCCCGGCGCTCCCGTCGGCCGGCGGAGACGTCTTCGCCACCTCGCACGAGATCACCGCGGGCGGAGGCTTCAACGTGATGGCCGCGGCGCGCAGGGACGGCGCGGCGGTCGTGTACCCGGGCGGGCACGGCACCGGTCGTTTCGGGGACATCGTGCGTGAGGCGATGTCCGCGGAGGGCGTCGAGGTGACGCAGGAGCCGACGACCGACCTCGACACCGGCTTCAGCGTCGCGATCGTCGACGACGACGCTGAGCGGACCTTCGTGTCGACGCTCGGCGCCGAAGGACGGCTCTCGCGAGCGGATCTGGACGCCGTCGCCACGACGGGAGCGGACGTCGTCTACCTCAGCGGCTACTCCCTCTTCCATGAGGGCAACGGACGGGTCCTCCTCGAGTGGCTCCCGACCCTGCCCGAGGACACGTCCGTCGTCGTGGACCCGTCTCCGCTCGTGGGCGAGATCCCCGAGGAGCGCCTCCGCGCCGTCGCCGCCCGCGCGAACATCTGGACCGCCAACGAGTCCGAGGCTCGCACGCTCGCCGCCCGCCTCGGTCAGCCGGCGCCCTCGCCGACGGTCGCCGAGCTCGCCGACGCGCTGGCCCGGCGGCTGGACGCGACGGTGATCGTCCGCGCGAACCGCGACGGCGCGGTCGTCGCAGGGGTCGGCCGAGAGCCGCTGCGCGTCCCGCCGCACCCGGTGGAGGCGATCGACACGAACGGGGCGGGCGACGCCCACACCGGCGTGCTCTGCGCGGGTCTCGCCACCGGTCGCGGACTGGAGGAGGCCGTGCGACGCGCGAACGTGGCGGCGGCCGTCGCGGTCACCCAGCGAGGCCCGGCCACCTCGCCGACGAGCGCGGAGATCGACGCCCTCCTCTGACCGCCCCCTCCCGACTCCCCGCCGGCTTCTTCTGCCCGCCGCCTTCTTCTGCCCGCCCCCTTCCGATTCCCGGCGCGGTCCCGCCGAACTGCACGCGAAACCCCCTCTCCCCGCCGAGACCCCCTCGGAAACACGTATCTCCGAGGGGGTCTCGGCGGCAGGAGGGGGTTTCGGCGGCACTGGAGGACGAGGATGGGGACGGAGGAGGAGGGGACGGACGGGTGTCAGCGCGGGTCGAGCCCCGCGAGGAACTCCGCGGCCGCGGGCGGCGGGCCGAACGGACCCCAGATCACGTGCTCCGTGCGCACCGGCGCGTGGGCGACAGGGATCGCGACGAGATCCGGCATCTGGGTGGCGAACGTCGAGGCGAGGAGCGCGACGCCGAGACCGGCGCGCACGAGGCGCTGCATGAGCAACATGTCCGCCGTCTCGTATGCGACCTCGTGCCGGAGGCCGGCGGCCGCGAAGGCGAGGTCCGTCTGTCGCCGTCCGGTCGTCCCCGCGGGGAAGTCGATGAGCGGCTCCTCGGCGAGCCGTTCCAGACCCAGCCGTCGACGGGATGCGAGGCGGTGATCCGGCGCCACGAACGCGCGATGCCGGTCTCGCGCGAGCCGGCGCCCGCCCACTCCCGAGAGCGGGAACCCGTCGGGCAGACCGAGGAACGCGAGATCCAGCGCCCCGTCCGCCACCTGACGGATGAGGTCGTCGCTGTTGCCCGCGGCCAGCCGCACCGCGACCTGCGGATGCCGCGCGCGGAAGGCCTGCAGCGCCGACGGGACGTCCACGGCCGCGACGGTCGGGATGACACCGATCCTCAGGGGCCCGCGGATCTCCCCCTCCGCGGCGACGGCCTCCGCCGCCGCGCGGTCCGCGGCCTCCAGGCACTGCCGCGCGACCGGGAGGAAGGCCTCGCCCGCCGGGCTCAGCCGCACGTGCCGGCTCGTCCGGTGGAACAGGCGGACGCCGAGTTCCTCCTCCAGTCGGGCGATCTGATGGCTCAGCGCCGACTGCACGACGAAGCACGCCTGGGCGGCGCGGGTGAAGCTGGCGTGCTCGGCGACCGCGAGGACGTACCTCATCTGCTGGAGTTCCACGGATCAATCGTGATTCACGATCAATCAGATGACAAGCATGCGTTGGACTCATGAATCCATCGCGCGGAGACTGAGGTCATGACCACGACAGACCTCGCCGCGACGGCGCCGCGCGCCACCGGACTCCGCGGAACCGTCGGCCTCACCGCCCTGACCGCGGCCGCCCCGGTCGTCTGGGGGACCACCTACCTCGTCACCACCGAGTTCCTCCCGCCCGGGCACCCCCTCTTCGCAGGCCTTCTCCGCGCCCTGCCCGCAGGTCTGATCCTCCTCCTCGTGTTCCGCCGGCTCCCCCACGGCGTGTGGTGGTGGCGCTCGCTCGTCCTCGGCGCCCTCAACATCGGCTTCTTCTTCCCTCTGCTGTTCGCCTCCGCCGAGCGCCTGCCCGGCGGCGTGGCCGCGACGGTGGGCGCGATCCAGCCGCTCCTCGTCCTCGCGCTCGCCCTGCCGCTGCTGGGCGAACGCCCCACCGCCGCCAAGGTCGTCTGGGCGCTGCTCGGCGTCTCCGGCGTGGCCCTCGTCGTGCTCGGACCCGGCGCACAGGTCGACGTCGTGGGGCTGCTCGCCGGCGCCGCGGGGGCGCTGTCGATGGCCGTCGGCGTCGTGCTGACCCGCCGCTGGGGTCGCCCTGAGGGCGTGAGCTCGCCCGTGCTGGTGAGCTGGCTCCTCACCGCCGGCGGCCTGGTCCTGGTCCCTCTCACGGTCGTCCTGGAAGGCCCGCCCCCGGCGATCGACGCGGCCGCGGCCGGCGGATACGCGTGGCTGGGGCTGGTCGGCGGCCTCGCGGCGTACCTGCTGTGGTTCCGCGGGGTCGGTGCGCTCCCCGTGACCTCGACGGCGCTGCTGGGGCTCCTCTCCCCGATCGTGGCGGCCGCGCTCGGATGGATCGTGCTCGGCCAGGACCTTCGCCCTCTGCAGCTGCTCGGCTTCGCCCTCGCTCTCGCTGCGATCCTCGGCGGACAGCTCGCCGGCTCCGGTCGCGCTGTCGTCCAGGGCCGGCGACGCGCGACGGAACCGTCGATCCGCTAGACCCGGACGGTCGCCCCCAGCACCACGCCGACCACCGAGACGGCCGCCGCCACGCCGAACAGGAGCACGAAGGCGCTGGGAGCGGCGCCGCCCGCCACGATGAGCATCGTGATCGGCGTTCCGAAGGCGGAGCCGACGGTCCGCAGCACGCCGTTCACGCCGACGGCCGCGGCGATCTCGTTCCGCGGGACGAGCCGCGAGACCAGATCCGCGGCCAGCGCGAAGCCGATGCCGTTGCCGAGCCCGACGAGCGCGAACAGCGAGACGATCGCGGGCAGGGAGGCGGGAAGGAGCATGGCACCCGCACTTCCGAGCCCCATGGCCAGCATCGCGAGCACGGCGACCGCGGCGGGACGGATCCGCGCGAGGAGCCAGGGAGCCAGCCGGCCGCCGAGGAACACGAGGACGGCGCCGGGGAGCATCGCGAATCCGGTCTGGGCGACGTCCATCCCGAAGCCGGCGGGATGAGCCGCCTGGAACAGGACCGGCAGGCCGACGTAGAACAGATAGGGGGTGAAGCCCAGCAGCAGCGTCAGCAGGTTCACCGACGCCAGCGCGGGGCGTGAGAGCACGCGGACGTCCACGAGCGGACGGGACACCCGCTTCTCCACCGCCCAGAGGCTGACCAGACAGACCGCTGCGCACCCGGCGAGCGCGAGGACGGCCGGGCTGCCCCATCCCCATGTCGACCCCTGCGCGACGGCGAGGAGCAGGGCGACCAGTCCCCCGCCGAGCAGCGCGGCGCCCGCCGCGTCCAGCGAGCCGGACGGCTCCGCGCGCACCGCATGCGGGACCAGCGTCGCCACGAGGACGATGCTCAGCACGCCCAGCAGCGCTCCGACGGCGAAGAGCCACGGCCAGCTCAGCGCCTCGGCGATGAACCCGCCGATTACCAGTGCGGCGCCGGCACCCAGGCCCAGCGTCCCGCTGAGCCAGCCCACGGCGGCCGGCTGCTCATCGGCGGCGACGTGGCGCCGCACGATCGCCAGAGCGAGCGGGAACGAGGCGGTGGAGGCTCCCTGCAGCACCCGGCCGAGCAGGAACGGCGGATAGACGGGCGCCACGACGCACAGGACGCTTCCGGCGACAAAGAGGCCCATGGCGGCCAGGAGCACCCGCCGGTGTCCGAAGCGGTCGCCGAGGGCCCCGAGCACGGGCGCGGCGATCGCACCGCTGACGAGATAGGACGTGAGCACCCACCCGCCCCCGGCCGCGTCCAGGCGGAGTCCGTCGACGAGAGACGGCAGGGCGGGAACGAGCAGCGTCTGCATGAGCGAGTACGACAGGACCGCGCACAACAACGCGGGGAGCAGTCCGCGGCTCGTGCGGGACGCGGACGGGATGACGGGGACGGGAGCGGTCATGGCTTTCCTTCTAATCGGAACGGATGATTCCGTTCCGATTAACGTACGCCCTCCTCCGCCGGATCGCTACCCTGAGAACGTGGACCCTGAGACTCGACCCGACCGCGGACGGGCGAAGGAGGCGCGCGCGAACGACCGCGCCGTGCTGGAGGCGGCGCGCGACGTGTTCGCCGAGCGCGGCTTCGACGCGCCCACGTCGGAGATCGCCGCGCGCGCTGGCGTCGGCGTCGCGTCCGTGTACCGCAGGTACGGATCGAAGGACGAGCTCGTCCACGCGCTGCGACTGCTCGCGCTGGAGGACGTGACCCGCATCGCGACGGAGGTCGCTGAGGAGGAGACGGAGTCCGCGGTCGCGCGATTCCTCACCCGGCATCTCGAGGAGGCGTCGAGCCCCCTCGTCACCACCTTCGGCCGGCGCCTGCCGACCACTCCCGAGATCGACCGTGCGGCGGAACGGCTGCGCGACGCGCTGGACCGGCTGATCACCCAGGACCGTGAGCGCGGGCTCGTCCCGCCCGACTACACGGCCGGGGAGATCATGATGGCGGTCGCCCACCTGCGCCCGCACCTCGCGATCTCCCCGGAACGCGCCACCGCCCTGCATCTGCGGCAGCTCGACCTGTACCTCGCGGGCCTGCGTCAGCTGGCGCGGGGAGCGGCGACGCAGCGAGGAACGGCGCTCTCCTGGGAGGACTGGGTCGCTTTCAACAGCGAACAGGATGGGACCATCGGAGGATGACGCGGGAGGGCGGCCTCAATACGATGAGCGCCGTACCCTCCGGCGACGAAAGGCCCCGCGTGTCCGAGCCCCTCTCCGACCTCCTCACCCGCCACGTCGCAGCCGGCACGGTGCCCGGCGCCGTCGGCGTCCTCGGCGACGGTCACCCCGTATCCGTCGGCCTCGACGCCCCTGAGGGCGCCCCCCTGCGCGCGGACGCGATCTTCCGGATTCAGTCCATGACCAAGGCCGTGACCGCCGTCGCCGCCCTGCGCCTGGTCCAGGAGGGCGCGCTCGCGCTGCACGAGCCCGTCGACGCGTGGCTCCCGGAGCTGCGCGGCCTGCGCGCCCTCCCCCACCCCGACGCGCCGTTGGCCGAGGCCCGTCCGGCGAGCCGGCCGATCACCGTCCACCACCTGCTCACCCACACGTCCGGCTACGGCATGATGACGACGGACTCCCCGCTGCGGCGGGCGATGGTCGACACCGGGATGGAGGCCGGCCCCGAGCCCGTGACGCGCGGGGCGCAGGACTGGCTCGACACGCTGAGCACGCTCCCCCTCGCGTTCGACCCCGGGGAGGGATGGCGCTATCACCACTCGTTCGGCGTCCTCGGCATCCTGCTCGGGCGCCTGGGACGCGGCTCCACCGAAGAGGTCCTGGCGACCACGGTCTTCTCCCCGTCCGGGATGGTCGACACCGGCTTCACGGTGCGGCCGGGGCAGGAGCACCGCCTGGTCGCGGCCTTCCGGCGCTCGGAGGACGGATTCGTCGAGACGGAGCCCGCGGGAGCGGGGTTCTCGGTCGCCCCGCCGTTCGACGTCAGTCATTCCGAGCTCGTGTCGACCGTCTCCGACTACCGCGCGTTCCTGCACGCCCTCCTGGACGGGCGCCTCGTCGATGCGGACCTGCTCGCAGAACTGAGGCGCGATCAGGTCCCGCCGTCGGCCAAGGCGCCGGACAGCTTCTTCCCCGGGTTCTGGGAGGGCACGGGATGGGGCTACGGCGTCTCGATCGTGACGGAGGGGGAACACCGAGGGCGCTTCGGCTGGTCCGGCGGGCTCGGGACGGACTTCTTCGCCGACCCGGACGGCACCGTCTGCGTCGTCATGGCGCAGGTCGATATGGACGAGCGTGTCCTCGGGATGCTCGGCGACCTCCAGGGCGCCACGGCGGGCTGAAACATCCCCCCGCGAGCGCGGCGAAAGCTCATCCCGTCACCGCAGGCGCTCCGCGTCCCCCTCGGATCCCTGCGGCCGCTGGGCACGGGAACGGACCGCGAGCAGCGCGGCGCCGATCACCGCTCCGCCGCCGAGCGCGGTCGCCACGGTGATCGGCTCGCGCAGCAGAAGGGCCGCCCACGCGATGCTCAGCACCGGCTGGGCCAGCTGCACCTGGCTGACCTGCGCCAGCGGACCGATCGCGAGGCCCCGGTACCAGGCGAAGAACCCGAGGAACATGCTGACCACCCCGAGGTAGGCGAAGGCGAGCCAGGCCGTCACGGATCCCGACGGCGGCTGCGCAGCGACGGCGGCGCCCGTCAGGATCGTCATCACGGGAGACGCCGCCACCAGCGCCCACGAGATCGTCTGCCACGAGCCGAGCGTGCGGGACAGGACGCCGCCCTCGGCGTACGCGATCGCGCACACCGCCACGGCCGCGAACAGCAGCCCGTCGGAAGGACGCATCCCGCTGACGCCTCCGCTCTGGAGCGCGGCGAACGACACAGCCGCGATCGCGCCGATCACGGCCGCCGCCCAGAACGCCCGGCCAGGGCGCTCCCGCGTGCGCAGCACGGCGACGACGGCGGTCGCGGCGGGCAGCAGCGCGACCACCACCGCGCCATGGCGGGCCGGTGCTTCGGTGAGCGCGAAGGAGGTCAGCAGCGGGAACCCGACCACCGCTCCCGCGCCGACGACGGCGACGCTCAGCCATTCGCGCCCGCGAGGCCGGCGCTGACGGGTCACGGCCAGGGCGGCGGCGGCGAGCAGCGCGGCGACGACCGCTCGTCCGCTGCCGACGAAGAGCGGTGACATCTGCTCGGCGCCGACGGCGACCCGCGTCATCGGGACGGTGAACGAGAAGGCCAGGACACCGAGGAATCCCCAGGTCAGCCCCGCCCGAGAGATGGATAGCGGGTGAGCCTCGCGGATAGTAGCGCTACTGTGGTCTTTCATGAATCAGGGTAGCAGTGATCGACTCGCCGCCGATCTCCGTACGTGGGTCGCCGGTGCCGCGCCGGGTTCGCGGCTGCCGTCGACCCGAGAGCTCACCGCACGCCATGGCGCCAGTCCCGTGACCGTCCAGAAGGCGCTGCGCCTGCTGGCGGCACAGGGACTCATCGAGACCCGACCAGGCGTGGGCGCCTTCGTCCGGGCCGCGCATCACGGCCGGGCGCACGACTACTCCTGGCAGACCGCGGCGCTGGGAGCCAGCGCCGGCGTCCCCCTGATGGCCTCGACGGCGCTGCGCTCCCCGTCCCCCGACGTGATCGCCCTGCACTCCGGGTATCCGGACCGCGATCTGCTGCCGGAGCGATTGGTCCGCGCCGCCCTCATCCGCGCGGCGCGGAGCGACGCCGCCGTGTCACGTCCCCCGTCGGAGGGGCTGCCGGAGCTACGATCGTGGTTCGCGGCCGAGCTCGGCGCCCAGACACCGGCCGGATTCGCGCCGCCCGCCCCCGGCGACGTGCTCGTGACGCCGGGGAGCCAGATCGCGCTCGGATCCGTGTTCCGCGCGGTCGCCGGGGCGGGCGCCGTCCTCCTGACGGAGTCACCCACGTACTGGGGCGCGATCCTCGCCGCCGCCCAGGTGGGCGTGTCCCTGGTCCCCGTGCCCGCGGGCGCCGAGGGCCCGGACCTCGCGGCGCTCGACCGCACCCTCGCACAGACGGGCGCCCGCGGCTTCTACGCACAGCCGTCCTTCGCCAACCCGACCGGGGCCCGGTGGACGCCTGCGGCCGCGGACGCCGTGCGCGACCTCCTCCGGCGGCATGGCGCATTCCTCATCGAGGACGACTGGGCACATGACTTCGGGATCGACGCGGACGCCGTCCCCCTCGCCGCCCGCGATGAGGACGGTCACATCGTCTACCTGAGATCGCTGACCAAGAGCGTGTCGCCCGCGATCCGGGTCGCCGCCGTCATCGCACGCGGCCCGGTCCGCGACCGAGTGCTCGCCGACCTCCAGGCGCAGTCCGTGTACGTGAGCGGGGCGCTCCAGGCCGCGGCGCTCGACGTCGTGGCCCAGCCCGCATGGCGCACCCACGTGCGCGGGATCCGGGCCCGGCTGCGCGTCCGGCGGGATCTGATGCTCGACGCCGTGCGCGCGCACCTCCCCGACGCCACGATCGAGACGATTCCGGCGGGCGGACTGAACCTCTGGGTCCGTCTCCCCGACGGCGTGGACCTGGCGCGGCTGTCGGCCGATGGCGAGGCGCGCGGGGTCGTGATCGCCTCCGGTCGCGAGTGGTTTCCCGCGGAGCCCACCGGAGCCTACGTCCGCCTCAACTACGCGGGTCCGGACCCCGGCGCCTTCGACGCCGGGATCCGACTCGTCGCCGAGGCCCTCGCGGAGCAGCGACCGAGTCCCCATCACCCTTCATGATCCGTGGATGTCGGCGCCCCGGCTCTCACGCGCGAGCAGCACCGCCAGCGCGCTGGCGGCGAGGACGATCATCCAGAACACCGCGACCGGCCACGTCGCTCCGAACGTCATGACGAGGCTCGTCGCGATGAGCGGCGAGAACCCCGCCCCGATGGTGGACGCCGACTGGTACGCCGCCGATGCCCCGGAGAAGCGCAGGGCCGTCGGGAACTGCTCGGCCACGAAGGCGGCGATCGGTCCATAGACCATCCCCTGCACGAGGCCGTTCCCCAGGACGATCGCCAGGGCGAAGCCCCAGACTGTGCCCGTCTGCAGCAGGCCGATGATCGGAAGGGCGAGGAGGATGCCCACGGCGCATCCGGCGACGACCACGGTCCGCCGGCCTACGCGGTCGCTGACCCGGGCCGCGAGGATCGAGATCAGGACTGTCGTGACGGCCGCGACCGCCTTCCAGTTCAGGACGCCGGTGCTCTCCGCTCCCGCCGCGACCGCTTCCGAGACGCCCCACACCGTCATCAGCCCCTGAGACGTGGTGAAGGCGAGGGCAGCGACGAACGCGATGAGCAGAGCCCGCCAGTGGTGGCGCAGGACCTCGAGGATCGGCACGCGTCGGCGGGCACCGATCTCCTCGAGCCTCTGGAACATCGGCGTCTCGGCGACGCGCAGCCGGATGACCAGGCCGACGGCCAGCAGCGCCACACTGAAGAGGAACGGCACGCGCCATCCCCAGCTCAGGAACTGGTCCTGCGGCAGCAGGGAGAACAGGCTCAGCATCAGCGTCGCCAGCACGGCGCCGACCGGGCCGCCGGCGTTCGCGAAGCTCGCCGCGAGACCGCGGTGCTCACGCGGTGCGTGCTCCAGGGCCACGAGGATCGCGCCGCCCCATTCGCCGCCCACGGCGACGCCCTGCACCACCCTCAGCAGGACGAGGAGGATCGGCGCGATGATCCCGACGGTCGCGGTCGGCGGGAGCAGCCCCATGATCGTGGAGGCCACGCCCATGAGCACCATGGACAGCACCAGCACGCGCTTGCGCCCTCGGGTGTCGCCGAAGTGTCCGAACACGATCCCGCCGAGGGGGCGCGCGAGATATCCGACCGCGAAGGTCGCGAACGACGCGAAGGTCGCGAAACCGGGACCGAGCCCGGCGAAGAAGACCTGGCCGAACACGAGGCTCGCCGCCGTCGCGTAGAGGATGAAGTCGTAGAACTCGATCATGCTGCCCATGAAGCTGGACGCGATCACGCGGCGCATGTCGCGCGTGGTCATCGAGAGCTGGGTGCCGTCGGCGGCGGCGGTGGCGCTCGCCTCCTGCGCGGCGGTGGTGGGGTGCGGGGTCATCGTCGACCTCTCTGGAAGCGGGACGGATCGGGGAACGGATCGGTGGATCGGGAACGGATGAAGCGGGGACGGTGCCGCCCGGGACGGCGCCGCCCCGGGGCGCCGGGGTTCAGGTCGTGAGCGCCGGCCGACGGGCGAACGAGATCGTCTCGAGGTCGTCGGGGACGAGCACGTCCAGGTCGGCACCGGCGGCGGAGCGCAGCCACTCCGTCGTCGGGATGTGCCCGGGTACGAGGTGATGCAGGGCCAGTCGTGCGGCACCGGCATCGCGCGCGACGGCGATCGCCTCGCCGACGCTCGTGTGCGACCGGCGGTGATGGTCGATCGACGCCTGCGACGTCGCGTCGTCACGGCCTCCGTACATGGCGGCCACCCACTCGAAGCTGATCGCCTCGTGCAGGAGCAGATCGACATCCTCCGCCAGGCGCACCATGTTGGCGCAGGGGGCGGTGTCACCCGAGATCGCGACGGAGCCGTCCGCGGTGGTGAAGCGGAAGCCGAAGGCGGGCGCGATCGGCGGGTGCTGTACGAGGATCGCGTCCACGCGCACCCGGTCGTCCTCGAAGACGCGGAACGGGGTCATGTCCGGCGTCGGCATGGCGTTCGCGTCGTACCCGATGCCGTCGGGAAGCGTGATGTCCTGCGCGTGGAACAGGTCGAGGGGCGAGGGGCGCAAGGCGTCGAGGACGCGGTCGTTGAGATCCGTCGCCTGCGACTCCATCAGGAGACGGAACATGTCGGCCGTGCCGGGCGTCGGGAGCGCGGGCGCCACCGGCATCGGGGCGGTGACGGCGCGGGGCGAGACCGGCGGGAGCAGACCGCGGTCGCCGGGCCCGATGATCGGGATCCGCGGCCCCTCACCGGTGAGCCCGAACATCCCGAAGAGGGCCAGGTTCATCAGGTCCGTGGTGTGATCGGAGTGCAGATGCGTGAGGAAGATCCCGCCGAGCCGTTCCATGGCGAATCCGGCGCGAGCGAACTGCCGTCCGGCGCCGAGCCCGGCGTCGACCAGATAGACCCTGTCGCCCACGACGACCGCCGTGGAGATGCCGAACCGCGAGGACGCGTCCAGCGGCGTCCACCAGCGCGGACCTCCTGCGGTTCCCAGGGTGACGATGCGGGGTTCGCTCATCTGCTGTCTCCTTCGGCGTGCTTTTCACCCATCGTCGGTCCGGAATATTGTTCTGTACAGCGGAACTTATCGAAGGTCTTGTTAAGGAGAATCGATGGATGCGACGACGGCGGCGACGCAGAGATGAACGGCGTCACCCTGCGCCAGCTCGAGTACTTCGCCGCCGCCGCGGAACTCGGCACGGTGAGCGCCGCCGCAGAGCGCTGCTCTGCCTCCCCCGCAGCCGTCTCCACCGCCCTGGGCGAGCTGGAGCGCGCGCTCCGGCTCCAGCTGCTGGTCCGTCGCCCCGCCAAGGGCGTCGCCCTCACGCGCAGCGGGGAACGGATGCTCCCGGTCGCGCGACGCATCCTCGACGATGCCGCCGAGCTCGCCCAGCTCGCCGGCGTCGAGCACGACGACATCGCGGGACCGCTGCGGATCGCGTGCACGGTCGCGCTGTCCCCGCGCCTCCTGCCGCCGTTGGCGGACGCGGTGACCACGCGGCACCCCCGGGTCGAGCTCGACCTCGTGGACGGCCTGGCCGCCGAGGTGCAGGATCTGCTCCGCGGCGGCGCCGTCGACGCCGCCCTGCTCTACCGACGCCAGCTCGTGCCCGGGTTCGATGTGCGCACGATCCGCTCGATCGATCCCTATGCCGTCCTTCCCGAGGGCCATCCCTTGGCGGGCGCGGACGACGTCTCGCTCGCCGAGCTGGCAGGCGAGCGGCTGATCCTCGTGCAGCCCGCCGGGTCCCGCGGCGTGATCGAGTCGCTCATCGAGGAGGCCGGGATCGTGCCGCAGGCGGGCTGGGCGTTCACCAACCCCGAGACCGTCCGGGCCATGGTCGCTCGAGGCCTGGGCTACTCGGTGTTCAGCGGACGCCCGCCCGGCACGCAGAGCTTCGACGGGCGACATGTCGCGTACGTGCGCGTCCGCGACCGGGTGGCGCCCAACGACGTGGTGCTGGCGATGGCGTCCGGGCAGCGACGCACCGCCCGGCTCGACATGCTGGTCGAGCTCCTCGCCGAGCCGGCGCTGCAGGACGCGCTGGGCTGATCCCGCGCGCCCCACCTCGCCGCGATCAGGACTAGATCGTCGTGATGCGCTCCGTGATGACGTCGTCCACCCGCTTCCGGTCCCGCGGGTACACCGCGTAGAGCACGGTGAGCACGGCCGCGTTGACGATCATCATGATGACGAGGATCCAGAGGAACACCGCCTGGAGGCTGAAGGCGTCGGCGAGGATCCCGGCCACGAAGGTGAACGCGGCCCACCCGATCACCTCGAAGATGGTCAGATAGATCACGAAGCCCTGGCCTCGGAGCTCCGGCCGCATGACCGACATGAGGATGGGTCGGTTGATGCCGGGGTTCAGCCCCTGCGTCATCCCCATGAGCCCCCAGAACACGACGTAGTAGCCGATGGAGGTCACGTCGAACTGCGTGGCGAAGAAGGCGACCACCGCGAACAGGACCTGGGCCAGCTGCAGGAACGCGACGCGACCCTGCGAGCCGACGCGGCGATCGAGCGCCGAGACCACGAAGCCGCCGCCGACCGTCCCGAGGAAGTAGCCGATCCCGAACGGCAGCGCCACGATCGCGGCCACGGCGTTGTCGAACCCGCGCTCGGTGACGAGGAACTGGATGCCGAACACCGCGATCAGGAGGTGACCGGACAGCAGCCTCGAGAGCATCATGACGCTGAACGTCGGGATCTTGAACAGGGTGACGGAGTCCTTCAGGCGCGGGCGTTCGTACGCGATCCGGCTCGCCGCCTCGCCGTAGTCCGCTCCGCCGACGGCGGGCTCGCGGAACAGCACCAGCACGAGCAGCCCCGAGACCACGAGCAGCGCGCCGACCCCGAAGAATCCCCACCGCCAGCCGGAGTCCCAGAGCGAGAGCAGGCCCACGAGCGGGCCGATGAACGATCCGAGGATCGCGGAGAAGCCGTAGAGGATCCCGGTCGCACGCCCCCGGGACTGGTCGTCGAAGCTGTCGGCGATGACGGCGTTCGTGATCGGGGTGAGACCGATCACGGCACCGGCTTGGAGCGTCTGCAGCAGGAGGAGGACGACGAAGTTCTCCGCGAATCCCGAGGCGAAGGCGAGCAGGCCGCTCAGCACGGTGCTGACCACGATCGCCTGGCGGCGACTGGTGCGGTTCGCGTACCAGACCCACAGCGGCCCGAACGGGACGCCGACCAGACGGCCCAGGGTGGACAGGATGCCCAGCTCGGAGTTGCCGAGGTTCAGGCTCTTGGCGATGGCGGGGAACAGCGTGGTGGTCAGACTGCCCTCCCCGCTCTCGACGACGGTGACGCCGACGAGTGTGGACAGATTGCGCCAGCGACCCCGCACCCCTCCCTTCACGGGGACGGTCGGTACCTGCTCGGCGGCGGCCGGGAGTGACGTGTTCATGCGATTCCTTCGTCGTTGAAGCGAACGGGTCTCGGGCGCGGATCGGGTAGAGCAGTCCGAGCAACCCATGACACAAGTGGAGTGGTGTCGATATTCCACTTATGGGATGCTTCTGTCAAGCACGACGTCGCGAATCGACACGTCGGAGTGGATTTGACAAGCTGATTCCACTTGTGGAATGGTCATCGCACCTGACTCGACGACGAGAGAACGGACCCACCTCCATGAAGCTCGAGCACCTGCTCCTCGGACTCATCGCCCGCGGCCCCTCGACCGGCTACGAGATCATGAAGTACCTGGACACGCACGGGCGGTTCCTCCGCTCAAACACCACGATGAGCCAGGTGTACCGGTCCCTGTCGCGGATGGCCGAGCGCGGCTGGGTCGCGTTCTCCGTGGACGAGCGGCCCGGCGCGCAGGACGCGAAGGTCTACCGCCTCACCCCCGAGGGGCGCACCGTCTTCATCGGCTGGCTGCGCAGTCCGTACGCGCCGCCGAGCCGCTTCCAGGACCCGGACTTCGGCGCACGGCTCAGTCTCGGCATCGGCCTCATGTCGAAGGAGGACGTCCTGGAGCTGATCGAGACGGAGCTGAACGCCCGGTATGCCCAGCGCGTCAAGTACCGGTTCCGCGACCGCCGGCTCGGACCGCTGCCCGAGGGCGCGGACGAGCCGTTCGCCCGCGCGCTCTCCGACCGGCTCCACTACAACGGCGCCCGCGATCTGGACGACTACATCCGCACGCTCGAGAGCCTGCGCACGGACATCCTCGACGACGCGCTCGAACGCACCAACGCCGAGCTCGCCCGGACGATCGTGATCCCGGACGACGCCGAGGCCGCCACGGTCCAGGGAGCGGACCGATGAGGGCGATCATGGTCATGTTCGACAGCATGAACCGGCATATGCTGCCGCCCTACGGCTCGGACGAGATCCACGCGCCGAACTTCACCCGGCTGGCCGAGCGGACCGTCACGTTCGACAACTTCTACGCCGGATCGATGCCGTGCATGCCCGCCCGGCGCGAGATCCACACCGGTCGGTACAACTTCCTGCACCGCTCCTGGGGTCCTTTGGAGCCCTGGGACGACTCCATGCCGGAGATGCTGGGACGAGCCGGGATCCACACCCACCTCGCGAGCGACCATCCGCACTACTGGGAGGACGGCGGCGCGACCTACCACCCGCGCTACACGACCTGGGAGTTCTTCCGCGGTCAGGAGGGCGACCCGTGGAAGGGGCACGCCGCGAAGCCCGGCGAGGCGCCGGAGACCGGCTTCAAGGGCGCCATCCGCCGGCAGGACGCGATCAACCGCGGCTACCTGCGGCGCGAGGCGGAGCATCCGCAGACACGGACCTTCGACGCGGGACTGGAGTTCCTGTCCACGAACGCGGACGCCGACAACTGGTTCCTGCAGATCGAGTGCTTCGATCCTCACGAGCCCTTCTTCACCAACGAGGAGTACCGTCGCCTCTACCCGCACGAGTACGACGGTCCGGAGTTCGACTGGCCGCCGTACGCCAAGGTGACCGAGGAGGAGTCGAAGGTCGAGCACGCGCGATACGAGTACAAGGCGCTCGCGTCGATGTGCGACCGTTCGCTCGGCCGCGTCCTGGACTTCATGGACGAGCACGACATGTGGGAGGACACCCTCCTCCTCGTGAACACCGACCACGGATTCCTTCTCGGCGAGCACGGCTGGTGGGCCAAGAGCGTCCAGCCCTGGTTCAACGAGCTCGTGCGGCTCCCGGCGTTCCTCTGGGACCCGAGGTCGGGCGACGCCGGCCGCCGCCACCGCGGGCTCGTGCAGACGATCGACATCGCGCCGACGCTGCTCGACTTCTTCGGCCTCGACCGCACCGACGACATGCTCGGGATCCCGATGCGCGCCGACGGACGGGGGCCCACGCCCGAGGGATCCCCGTCGCGCGAGGCCGCGCTGTTCGGCATCCACGGCGGGCACGTGAACGTCACAGACGGCCGCTACGTGTACATGCGCGCCTGTGCGACGCCGGAGAACACCCCTCTGGAGGAGTACACGCTCATGCCCACGCACATGCGCGGGCGCTTCGCGCCGGCGGAGTTCGCGGGCGCCGAGCTCGCCGAGCCGTTCTCGTTCACGAAGGGCGTCCGCCCGCTGCGACTCACGGGGCGCGCGATGATGAACCCGTACCTGTTCGGGACGCTCCTGTTCGATCTGGAGGCGGATCCGCGTCAGGAGCGCCCGCTCGACGACCCGGACGTCGAGCTGCGGATGCTGCGCCTGCTCGCGCGGCTGCTGCGCGAGAACGAGGCTCCTGCGTCGCAGTACGAGCGGCTCGGGATCCCGGTGGACGCAGAGCCGGGGCCGGAGCACCTGCTCGTCGCCGCGCAGCGCCATCTCGCCACCGAGGCCGCCGCGCCCCTGACCCCGCTGGACGCGTTCCCCTCCGGCGACTTCGGGCTCGGCACCTCGGTGCACGAGCTCCTCGCCCACGCGCCGACGCGCGAGGTCGTCGCCGCGCACCTGCCGATGCTCCTGCACTCGGAGATGCTGGGGATGCTCGGCGACACGAGCCTCCATCAGCTCGCCGCGGTGATCCCGCTCGGACCGACGACGCTCGACCGTCTCGCCGCCGACCTCGCCCGGATCTGATCCCGGCGCCACCGGTCGTTGAGCGAGCGCAGCAAGACGAAACGCTCCGGGTCACCACGTTTCGTCTCGTCGCTGCGCTCCTCGCTCAACGGCCGGAAGCGGCCCCGGTCGTTGAGCGAGCGAAGCGAGACGAAACGCCCCAGCCCCGGGTCACTGCGTTTCGTCTCGTCGCTGCGCTCCTCGCTCAACGGCCGGAAGCGGCCCTGGTCGTTGAGCGAGCGAAGCGAGACGAAACGCCCACCGCGCGTCAGGCGGGCGGAGCGGTCGAAGCGCGCAGCTTGAGGGTCATCGGCAGTGTCCGCGTGGTCGGCGCCGCCCCGGTGGCGATGCCGACCAGCTCGTCGACGGCCTGCCGCGCCAGCATCGTCGTCGGCTGGGCGACCGTCGTGAGCCGGGGCGTCAGCCACTCCCCCACGGTGATCCCGTCGCAGCCGATCACCGACAGGGTCTCGGGAACGGCGATCCCCGCCTGACGGGCGGCCTCGAGCACGCCGATGGCGATGATGTCGCTGGCGCAGAACACCGCGGTCGGCTGCCGCCCCGCCGCGCTGAGGTGCGCGAACACGTTGCTGCCGAAGTCGGAGGTGAAAGTCCCCCGCACGATCAGACGCTCGTCCGGTTCGATCCCGCGGTCCGCCAGGGCGGCGCGATACCCCGCCTCGCGCTGGTCCGCGGTGTGCAGTCCACGCGGTCCGCCGAGGTGGGCGATCGCCGTGTGACCGAGGCCGATCAGGTGCGCGGTGGCCTGATACGCACCGCCGAAGCTGTCCGCGGTGACCTGCGCGACATTCGTGCCGCGCGAGTTCACGTACTCGTCGAGCAGGACGACGGGCAGGTCCCCGCCGACGCGCCCCGTGAACGCCTCGTTCGTGCTGTGCATGCCGAGGTAGATGATCCCGCCCAGGT
Organism: Microbacterium resistens; assembly: GCF_021172025.1. Classification (NCBI taxonomy): domain Bacteria; kingdom Bacillati; phylum Actinomycetota; class Actinomycetes; order Micrococcales; family Microbacteriaceae; genus Microbacterium; species Microbacterium resistens. Next base: position 446,709 of record NZ_CP082781.1, on the reverse strand, counting down.
GCGGCAGCTGAGCGAGGCGTTCGACGCTCTTGCGCTCCCGGGCCGCCGAGGACCCGGTGAGCGAGGTGAGGACGTCGATCCCGTCCTCGACCGCGGCGTCGACGACGGCGTCCGCGAGGCTCGAGAAGTACGGATTGTCGAGCGAGCGCACGACGAGCCCGATCGTGCTGACCGTCGTCGTCCGTGCGGCAGCGGGATGACCGTTCTCCGCCAGCGCGCGATCGATCCTGCGTGCCGTCGCAGGGGCGACCTTGAGCTCGCCGCGCACGTATCGGGTCACCGTCGAGGTCGAGACGCCGACCTGCTGCGCTATCTGACTGAGCGACATCGCACGTTCCCCCTGGGCGAGTTGACACGACCGGACTCTCATCCTAGTTTGATGTGTGCGTTGCGCAACAGTGCGCAACGGATGAGCCGGACAGTGCGGAGACGCGCGAAGGAGTCGATGATGGTGAAGGTTCTGCTGGCGGGCGAGTCGTGGGTGAGCGCCACGATCGATCACAAGGGATACGACCCCTTCGCGCACACGCGCGTCGAGATCGGGTGCGCCCGTCTTCTCGAGGCGCTCACGGCAGAGGGGCTGGATGTCGTCCACCTGCGGTCGCACGACGTCGCCGAGCGCTTCCCGCAGACCGCGGAGCAGCTCGCTGAGTATGATGCCGTCCTCCTGTCGGACATCGGCTCGAACTCGCTCCTCCTCCACCCCGACACGTTCAGCCTGGGCCGGCCCACCCCGAACCGTCTCACGCTGCTCAAGGACTGGGTCCGGGGCGGCGGCGGGCTCATGATGGCCGGCGGCTACCTCAGCTTCCAGGGCTTCGAGGCGAAGGCGCGCTATCACGGGACCGCGGTCGAAGAGGTCCTCCCCGTCTCGCTGACGCCCTACGACGACCGGGTGGAGACTCCCGAGGGCGTGAGCGGCTCCCTGGTCGCTGAGCACCCGATCACCTCCGGGCTCGACCGCGACTGGCCGATCCTGCTCGGTTATCAGCGAGCACAGGCTCGTCCCGACGCCACGGTGCTCGCCGCCATCGGGGCCGACCCGCTGCTCGCGATCCGCACGGTCGGCGCTGGTCGCACCCTCGCGTTCATGTCCGACGTGTCCCCGCACTGGGCTCCCGAGGAATTCATGTCCTGGGAGGGCTACGGCCCGTTGTTCGCCCGCTCTCTCCGCTGGCTGGCCGGCGAACTCGACTGACCTGCGGCTTCGCCGCGACAATAGGGAAAGACAGAAGAACATGATGACAACGACGTCGACCGCCCGCCCCGCGACCGCACGCTCCGCCTCGGTCGCCGTGCTGACCCTGGCGACCGTCTTCGCCGGCATGCTCGGCCCGCTCCAGGCCCTGGTGAACGGCCGCCTCGGCTCGGAGCTCGGCGACGGGCACGCCGCGGCACTGATCTCCTTCGGGACGGGTCTCGTCCTGATGCTCGTGGTGGTGTTCGCCCGCGAGAAGACACGGCGCGCGTTCCTCGCGCTGCCCGGCCAGCTCGTGCGAGGGGAGCTTCCGCGATGGAACTTCTTCGCCGGCCTGTGCGGCGCGGTGATCGTGCTGTCCGAGGGCGTGACCGTCGGGTTCCTCGGCGTCGCCGTCTTCCAGACCTCGCTCATCTCCGGTCTCGTGATCTCCGGCGTGCTCTGCGATCGCCTCGGCATCGGCGTGCGGATCAAGCAGGCCGTCACGGCCCAGCGTGCGATCGGCGCCGTCCTGGCGATCGCTGCCACCCTTCTCGTCGTCTCCCCGAGCTGGTCCGCCCCGCACATGATCGCGCTGGCGATCATGCCCTTCGTCGGCGGCCTCCTCGCCGGCTGGCAGCCCGCGGGGAACTCCGAGATCGGTCGCCTCTCGGGCTCGATGCTCGTCTCGATCACCTGGAACTTCCTCGTCGGGTTCGTGGCGCTGGGCATCGTCTACCTCGTCCGCATGGCCGCCACCGGCGCGCACTTCGCGCTCCCGGACACATGGTGGATGTACCTCGGCGGCCCCCTCGGGCTGCTCTCGATCGCGCTGATGGCGCTTCTCGTGCGGGGACTGGGACTCCTGCTCCTCGGCCTCGCCTCCACCGCCGGTCAGCTGATCGGGTCCATCCTCATCGAGGTCGCCGTCCCCTCGCACGGCGTCACGCTCCATGCCGTGACGGTGATCGGCGCACTCGTCGCCCTCGCCGCCGCCGCGATCGCGATGATCCCCTCGCGTCGCGCGGTGGTGCCCGAACCGGAACCATCGGGGCGAAACGATGCCTGACGTCCAGACCGTGCTCGGACCGGTCGCCGCGACGGACCTCGGCATCGTCCTCCCCCACGAGCACCTCTTCAACGATCTGTCGGCCGTTCTCGCGCCGGCGGCGTATCCGTCGACCCGCGCGCTCGCTGCGCAGGACGTCGCGCCCGAGTGGCAATTCCTCCTCCGCGAGGACCCCTACTGCTGCCCGGACAACCTCGCGGCCAAGCCGATCGACGACGTCGTGGTCGAGGTCGCCGAGTTCCGGCGCCGCGGCGGAGGAACCATCGTGGATGCGACGGGGAGTCCCGCGATCGGACGCGACCCGGACGGGCTCGCCGCCGTCGCGAGGGCGACCGGCGCGAACGTCGTCATGAGCACCGGCACGTACCTGCAGAAGCTCGAGGGCGAACGCCTCACGGCGCGCTCCGTCGACGCCCAGGTCGCCGACATCCTCCACGACCTCACGGAGGGCATCGGATCCGGTCGGATCCGCGCGGGCGTCATCGGCGAGGTCGGCGTCTCCCCGGAGTTCACGCCCGCCGAGCGCGCCGCCCTTCGTGCCGCCGGGCTCGCGCAGCGCGAGGTCCCGCACGTGCCGATGAACATCCACATGCCCGGCTGGCAGCGCCGGGGACACGAGGTTCTCGATGTCCTCACCGAGGAGCTCGGCGTGGCACCGGACCGGATCGCCCTCGCCCACAGCGACCCGTCGGGATCGGATCCGGACTATCAGCGCGCGCTCCTGGATCGGGGCGCGATCCTGGAGTTCGACATGATCGGGCTGGACATCTCCTTCCCCGGCGAGGGCGCCTCTCCCTCGCCGCATGAGACTGCGGATGCCGTCGCCGCGCTGATCGCCGACGGCTACGGCGCGCAGCTGATGCTGTCACAGGATCTGTTCCTCAAGCAGATGTGGCGCCGCAACGGAGGCAACGGCCTCAGCTTCGTGGTCTCGGTCTTCGCCGATCTTCTTCGCGCGCGCGGCGTGGACGACGCCGCGCTGCACCGCCTGATGGTGGCGAATCCCGCCCGCTGGCTCAGCGGGGAGGATCTCGCCGCACCGTCCGCCGCATGACCGCCCTCCACCCCGGTCGTTGAGCGAGCCCAGCGAGACGAAACGCCCCCAATCCCGGGTCACCGCGTTTCGTCTCGTCGCTGCGCTCCTCGCTCAACGACCGAGAACCGTCACCCCCGCTCGTTGAGCGAGCGAAGCGAGACGAAACGCCGCCAACCCCACGCTCCGGTCGTTGAGCGAGCGCAGCGAGACGAAACGCCTCGGCTTCCGGGATTGCGGGGAACCCCGTAGGCGCCGCGGCCCGACGTGCCGCGTCCTTGCGCGGCCGCACACGGCGACCCGACGCGAGGCGGATATCGTCCGTCGCATGACCCCGGATCGTCGATCGCTGCTCCCCCGACGCGCAAGCTCCGTCCTGTCCGTCCTCGCGCTCGGCACGGCGTTGCTCGCCGGCTGCGGCTCCGTGCCCGGAAGCACGTCGGACGAGTCGATCGCCCCGGCCCAGGTACGTCCCGAGACGGCGCAGGCCTGGGTCGATGCGTGGAGCGAGAGCGGCGAGGATTCCCTCTCGTGGACCGCGTGCGAGGACGACGCCGACGCCGAGTGCGGGCGCCTCGCCGTTCCCCGGAACTGGGCTGATCCCGCCGACGCGACGATCGAGATCCCGGTACGCCGCTATCCCTCGACGGAGGACGAGGCTCCCACCCTCTTCGTCATCCAGGGTGGTCCCGGGGGCTCCGGCACCGAGCTCGTCCACGACACGGTTGAGCGGGTGCCGTCCCTGAGGGAGGGGTTCACGCTCGTCGGCTTCGATCCGCGGGGGGTCTGGGGCCTGCAGGGCGCAGACGCTCCCCTGGCCTGCCCTGGGTCCGCCGACGGCTGCACGCCGTCGGACGAGCTCGCCCGCTTCGCGAGCACCACGGACGTCGCGCTGGACCTCGAGGCCTTGCGCCGCGCCCTCGGCGACACGCCGCTCGACGCCGTCGCCTACTCCTACGGCACCTACGTCGGCGGCGTCTACGCCACGCTCTTCCCGGCGCAGGCGCGACGGCTCGTCCTCGACGGCGCCGCCCCGTCGATCGGGTTCACCGCGCTGGGGACGGAGCGTCAGTCCATCGCGTTCGAGGAGAGCCTGGACCGCTTCATCGACGCCTGCCTGGCCGGCGAGCTCGGCCCCTGCCCCATGTCCGGCGACGGGCGCTGCGGCGAAGGCTCAACTCATCGAGCTGCGCAGCGCGCTGACGGCGCATCCGCAGCAGGTGCCGGTCGACGGCATCGAGATCACGCTCGACGGCGCCCGGATGACCGGGGAACTCCTCTCGGCGATGTATCAGCCACGGTCATCCTGGCCGCGTACCGCCACGTGGCTCTCGGAGGCGTTCGCTTCCGCTTCCCTGCCTGCGCCGCCGTCCGCAACGCCGGCCGATGGGCAGAGCGCCGCGCCCCGTGCGGCCGCGCCCCGCGAGGAGGAGGCCGGGGACACCGCGATCTCCGGCGGCTTCGCGCACGCCGTCCTGTGCGCGATGCCGGAGGCGACCACCCCGCTGGATCGCGCAGACCTGGAACCGCTGCACGGCGACGACTACTTCTTCATCCGCGATTCGGGGAACGCCGCAGCGGATGCCGCGGAGGCGCTGACCTGCGAGACCGGCCGCCCGGCGCATCTGGATCCGGAGATCGCCGCGTCGGGCTCCGGCCGCTTCCTCGTGACGTCGACGACACAGGATCCCGCCACGCCGTTCACCGATGCCGCGACGCTCGCAGACCAGCTCGACGCGGTCCTCCTCGGCGTCGAGGCCGGACGGCCACACCTCCGTCCTGTCGCAGTCGACGTGCTCCACCAGAGCGGCGCTCGCCTACCTCATCCGCGGGGAGCTGCCCGCGGACGGGACCGTCTGCACGGACCGCTGAGTCGCTCTTGACGCGCCTCGCGTCGAGGCAGCTATAGTGCGGGTTACTGACGTCACAAATGCGTCAGGCATCTATGAGAGAGGTTCACCGTCATGGGACGACGACTCGAGGGCAAGGTCGCCCTCGTCACAGGGGGCGCATCCGGCATGGGCGCCGCACACGCACGCGCGATCGTCGCGGAGGGAGGCAGGGTGGCCCTCGCGGACATCTCCGACGAGGCGGCTGCCGACCTGGCCGCGGAGCTGGGCCCGCGGGCGATCTCCCTCCACCTGGACGTGACGGACGCCGCTCAATGGAAGGACGCGGTCGCGGCGACGGAGTCCGCCTTCGGCTCCCTGAACGTCCTCGTCAACAATGCCGGGATCCTCACGGGAGCGCCGCTGGAGGAGACCACCGAGCAGTCCTGGGACACCGTGATGGCGGTGAACGCGAAGAGCGTCTTCCTGGGGATGCGTGCCGCCCTGCCCGCGCTCAAGCGGGCGACGCCCGCATCGATCATCAACATCTCCTCGGTCGCCGGCCTCGAGGGGATCGCGGGCATGCACGCCTACACCGCCAGCAAGTTCGCCGTGCGCGGCGTCACGAAGTCGGCCGCGCTCGAACTGGCGGGGCAGGGCGTGCGGGTCAACTCGGTGCATCCGGGGAACATCCGTACCCCGATGACGGCGGCGATGCTGACGGCGGAGGACGAGGACACCAATCTCCTGACCCGCGCGGCGGATCCCGCGGAGGTGTCCGCGGTCGTCGTCTTCCTCGCCAGCGACGAGTCCTCGTTCGCGACCGGTGCGGAGTTCGTGATCGACGGCGGCATCAGTGCCGGGAAGGTGTACGGCTGAGACGTCCGCGACGCGAAGCGGGCCCCGGAGAGGAGCGCCATGGAAGACCTCACGACGATACTGATCGGATTCGGCGGACTCAGCGTGGTCGCGTGCCTGGTCCTCAGCCTCGTGGAATTCGCCACCGTCCGCATCATCCGAGCTCCGGAGCGGCGCACATTCACGTATATCAGGCTCGCCGAAACGCAGTTCCAGACCATTGTGGCTCCCGCGATGGGCGCGCTCCTCTCCGGCCTTTTCATCAGCATCTCCGCGTCCTTCTTCTATGAGGGTTTCACCCGGGAGACGGAGGACTGGCGGCAAGCGGCAGGAGGGCTGACGTTCATCGCGGGGGCCGTCGCGCTTGCGCTGACCCTTCGCTCCGCTCTCAAGGGGGTGGGCGAGCCGGCAGCGCTCGCGAAGGACCCCTTCACCATCCGCGCTGCCGCCGACGAGTACGTCACTCAACCTCGCGAAGCGCTCTTGACGCCGCCGGTCCTGACGACGCAACTCGCGGAGTGGGCGGCGCAGATCCCGGCGCGGTCCCTCAACGTGTCGGCCAATGTCGAGTCACATCGTCTGACCGAGGCGCTGGATCGCGCCGCGGACGCGACCGGCGTCCGGTCGATCTGGCCCTCGTTCCGCGTGTACGTGGCCGCGCTTTCGCGGTTTCCGTTCCGCTTCGGATGGCCGACGCTGGGGCTGACGGTGTTCTGCATCGGGGTCCTGTGGTACGCCTTCGCCTTCGCAGACTTCGAGACCCGGAATCCGTGGGCGCCCCTCCTCGCCAGCGGCATCATGATCGGGATCGGCGCGCTCGTCACGGCCCTCTACGGTGTCGCACGCGGTAACCGCGCACGTCTCTGGCATCGCGTCAATCGCCGCGCGCTCATCGACGCACGCGACGCGATCCGGCAGGCCGAGCAGGCCCGAGCGGTGGTCGTCGAAGAGGATGCGCGGATGCAACGGGTCCTGACGAGGGCCGACGATTACCTCCGCCAGCACACCCCCGGTTCGGCGCCCGGCGGAAAGAGGACGGTCCTGCGCCTTCGCGTCGGACGCCTGGATCTGGAGCTCTCCTGGCACTGACCGCACGGCCGATGGTCGAGACATCCGGACGTGACGCTGCCCCGCCGCCCTCACCGGGCCGCGGGGCAGCGTCCTCTTGCCCAGACGGACCCGGCGGCGGGATCCTGTGCGATCCCGCCGCCGGGCGACCGTGAGTCGGAATGCCGACTCAGTCGCGGGCCCGGTTCTTCGTGATGAGCCCCCAGACGAACGAGAAGACGAGGGCGCCGATGACCGCGATGAAGAAGGAGCCCCACGACCAGGGATCGCTGAACACCGCGCCGATGCCCTTGCCGCCGATCAGGCCGAACAGGAGGCCGCCGGCGAACGCGCCGATCAGGCCGAGGAGAAGGGTGCTGAACCAGCCGCCCTCCTGCTTGCCGGGCAGAATGAGCTTCGCCAGTGCGCCGGCGAGAAGGCCGACGATGATCCATCCGATGACAACCATGCTGAACTCCTTCATACGAGAGACACGTTGCCGTGCTCTCGACATTGTTCCCATACGAAGGCCGCTTCACCAGAGGGGTTGGCCGGAGGCCTCCGGACTGGTATGGGAGGGTCATCGCGCCCCGGCACGCCGCGTCAGCGTCCGCTCGACCACCCTCCCCCCGGATCCCCGACGAGGCGGAGGGCGCGTAGCCGCGGCATGACCTCGTCGCACAGCAGCTCGACGGAACGCCAGGATCCCACCGGGAACGCGATGAAGCCGTCGAGGGCACCGGCGTCGGCGCGGGCCGCGATCGCCGCCACGGCGTCGTCCGGCGTCCCCACGACCGACCAGTGCGGCCCGGTGCGCCGCCACCCCAGGGACGGAGGATAGGTCGCCTGTTCGATCGCCGCCGCTTCCGCCCGGGTGTCGGCCAGCAGAAGCGACAGCCCCGGGAGCAGCAGCGGCGGTTCCTCCCGGCCGGCCTCCGCCGCAGCGGCCCTGATCGCGGCCCGCTGCTGCGTGCCCGCGTCGGCCTCGATCGCGGAGGCGAACATCGCGTCGGCGCGTCGCCCGGCCAGGGACACCGTCGCCGCGCCCCCGCCCGCGACCATGAGCGGCAGGCGTCCCGGGGTCGGCGCCGGGAGCGGCAGCGGACCCGCCACCCGGAAGTTCTCCCCCGCGTGGTCGCTGCGACGCACCCTCTCGACGTCCACGAACACGCCCGCTCCCCGGTCGACACGCATCGCGGCGGCGGGGAAGCCGGCGCGCAGGGACTCGACGACGTCGACGAGCTCCTCGGCCCGGCGCCAGCGCGCCGACGAGTCCGGCAGCCGATCGACCGAGAACTGCTCGTCCCCCGAGCGCGACGTCACCACGTTCCATCCGACGCGCCCCGGAGCCAGGTGCTCCAGCGACGCGAGCTGCCGGGCGACCGGATACGGTTCGGTGAACGTGGCCGACACCGTCACGACCAGCCCGATCCGCCGGGTCGCCCCGGCCAACTGCGCGGCCTGCACCAGGGGGTCCAGGCCCAGATGGGCGGGATCGCGCCCGATCGTTCCCATCGGCAGTGTGAGCGCATCCGGCCGGAAGGCCAGATCGAACCCGGCGCTCTCGGCCCGGACGACCGCGTCGACGATCGGGCCTCCGGACAGGATCTCCTCGGCCCGCGAGTCCTCCCGTCGCCATGCCTGTCCCCGCAGCCAGGTCGGGGCGATCGAGAACCCGGTCGTCAGCGTCATGCGACCACCTCGTCGCCGACGGGCGCCAGCGGCGCGATCGGGACGATCATCGGCGTGCCCGTGACCGGGTGCGGCTGGACCAGTGCCTCCAGCCCGAAGGCCACGGCGATCAGCTCGGCCGTCATCACCGCCTCCGGTGCGCCGGTGGCCAGCACCCGCCCCTCTCGCATGACCACGAGATGGTCGGCATAGCGGCAGGCCTGATCGAGATCGTGCAGCACGAGCACGACCGTGCGCCCCTCTTCCCGGTTGAGACGCCGGCACAGCTCCAGGACCTCCAGCTGATGGGCGACGTCCAGGTACGTCGTCGGTTCGTCGAGCAGCATCACCCTGGTCTCCTGCGCCAGGAGCATCGCGATCCAGGCGCGTTGCCGCTGCCCGCCCGAGAGCTCGTCGACGGATCTGCCGGCAAGGGGCGCCACTCCGGTCGACCGCATCGCGCGGTTCACCGCGTCCGCGTCCTCCGGCGACCACTGCTGGAGCAGCCGCTGGTGCGGGTACCGGCCGCGGGCGACGAGCTCGGCGACCGTCACCCCGCCGGGAGCGGTCGCCGCCTGCGGAAGGAACCCGACCCGGCGCGCGAGAGCCTTCGGCCCCAGGGAGCGGACGTCCTCGCCGCCCAGCAGAACCCGCCCCGACGCCGGGGCGAGCAGACGGGCCAGCCCCCGCAGCAGCGTCGACTTCCCGCAGGCGTTCGCTCCCAGGATCACGGTGATCCGCCCCTCGGGAAGCGTCGCATGCAGGTCCTCCAGGATCGTGCGGTCGTCATACCGCAGCGTCAGCCCCTCCGCGACGAGCGTGTCCGGCATCAGCGCCACCCCTTTCCTTCGGTCGAGCCTCGGCTCGGCAACAGCAGCCACAACAGGTACAGTCCCCCCACCACGCCGGTCATCCTGCCCACGGGGACGGCGAAGGTCACCGGGAGCAGTTGGGTCACGAGGTCGGCGACGACCAGCAGCGCCGCCCCCATCGCCGCGGCGCCGACGATCGGAGGGGCGTCGGCGCGCAGCAGTCGCCGCACCAGTTGCGGTGCCGCCAGCGCGACGAACGCGATCGGTCCGACCGCGGCCGTCGCGAGCGCCGCCAGTGCCACCGCGCACGCCACGAGCAGGAGCCGGGTGCGCTCGACCCGCACCCCCAGCTGCTGCGCGATGTCGTCGCCGAGCTCCATCAGACCCGCCCGGCGCGACAGCACGAGCACGAGGGGGATCACGATGGCGACTCCGGCGAGGACCGGCAGCGCGTGGCTCCACTGGCGCGCGTCCAGCGAGCCGGACAGCCAGAGGTTGGCCTGGCTCGATGCGTCGATGGTGCCGCGCACCAGCAGCAGGCCGTTGAGGGCCGAGGCGATCGCGCCGACGCCGATGCCGACGAGGATGAGCTGGCGCCCCGCGATCCCTCCCCCGCGCCGGGCCAGGAGGAGCACCGTCCCCGCCGTGACGAGTCCGCCGAGGATGGTGCCGAGCGCCACCTGCGTCGGCTGCGCGCCGAGGAGGACGATCTGGACGAGGGCGCCGGTGGCGGCTCCCGTGGTGAATCCGATCACGTCCGGGGATCCGAGCGCGTTTCGGGCGAGCGACTGGAAGACGGATCCGGACACGCCCAGCGCCGCCCCCGCGCCGATCGCGCTCAGCACCCGCGGCAGACGCACCCCCTGGACGGCGCGGATCGCGGTCGGGTCGTCGGCGATGCCCAGCACGGCGCCGGGAACGGCGTGCAGCGGCACCGGCAGGCTGCCGACCGTCATCGCGACGGCTCCCGCGATCAGCGCGACAACGGTGAGCACGACCGTGACCGCGATCGTCCGGGGCCGCACGAGGAGGGCGAGGCGTCCCATCCGCAGCACCCGCCGGCCGCCCGGCGCGTCCGTGGCCGTCACGCGGGTCACAGCGGTGCCAGTCGACGACGGCGGACGAGAGCGACGAAGAACGGGCCGCCGAGGATCGCGACCATGATGCCGACTCCCACCTCGCCCGGGGGTGCGACCACGCGCCCCAGCACGTCCGCGACGAGGACGAGAGCGGCGCCCAGCGCCATCGCGGTCGGCAGCATCCGACGGTGATCGGAGCCGACCATCAGCCGCGCCACGTGAGGCGCGGTGAGTCCGACGAACGCGATCGGGCCGGCGGCCGCGGTGGCGCCTCCGGCGAGGACGACGACCGCGAGCCCCGCCACGGCCCAGACGACGGCGGGACGCACACCCAGTGCGCGCGCGGTCTCGGGGCCGAGGGAGGCCGCGTCCAGCGCACGAGAGAGCAGGAGCGCGAGGGTCAGTCCGATCCCGATCAGCAGCGCCGCGGGCGGGAGCACGTCCCCGTCGCGGCCGGCGAGGGACCCGACCGCCCACGCGCGATACTGGTCGAAGACCAGGTCGTCGCCGTTCACGATCACGATCTGCGCCAAAGCGCCGAGGACGACGGAGAGGGCCGCCCCGGCGAGGACGAGGCGCACCGGATCCGATCCCCGGCGCACGCCGCCCAGGAGCATGACGAGCCCGCCGGCGACCGCAGCCCCGATGAGGGCGGCCCCGAAGTAGGCGATCGGAGCCACGATCCCGGCCACGGCGACCGCCACGGCGACCGCGACCGCCGCCCCCGCGTTCACGCCGAGGAGGCCCGGCTCTGCGATGGGATTGCGAGTGAGCGACTGCATCACGACCCCCGCGGCCCCGAGCGCCGCGCCTACGAGGAGCGCGAGCGCAGCCCTCGGCAGACGGCGGTTCCTCAGGAGCAGGTGCGCGTCGTCGGACGGGTCGTAGGCCAGCACCGCGTCCCACAGGTCGGCGGGGGCGAGCATGCGCGTGCCGACGATCGCGCTGGTCACGACGAGGGCGGCGACGACGACGGTGGTGCCGCCGAGGACGAGGAGCAGACGCCCGCGGCCGATGCGCGGCGGAGCGTCCGGCGCCTCGACGGGCGTCGAGGTGGTGTCGATCATGATGGTCCCCGATCGACCGGCCGCGCTCCCCCGCGCGGCCGGTCGAACCGTCTCAGGAGAACAGGTCCTTGATGTGCTCGACGATCTCGGTCGAGCTGTAGAGGTCCATCCGGAACGAGTTCACTCCCAGGCCGTACACCTGTCCCGCCGCGACGGAGGGGAGGTTCGCAAGTACCGGATCCTGAGCGAATCCCTGGGCCTTCTCGTCGTCGGCGGACAGGATGAACGTCGTCTCGCTGGTCAGCTGCAGCAGGTTCTCGTACGTCGCCCACACGAAGTCGGCGCGCTCCTGTGCCTGCGTATGCCACGCGGGGTCCGGGTCCTCGACCGTGAAGCCGAGCGCCTCCAGCAGGTTTGCGTGGGACCCGCCGACGCGGGCGATCGGGTTGTCCTGACCGGGCCCGTTGAACGAGATGACGTCGGCGGTGCCCTTCGGAACGATGATCGCGCCGGCCGTCTCGCGCACCAGGGCGTCGAAGTCGGAGATCGTCTTCTCCGCCTGCTCCTCGAGACCGGTCGCCTCGCCGAGCTCGACCGCCAGATCCTGCCAGGTCTGCGCTCCGTAGTCCACGACGATCGTCGGCGCGATCGACTGCAGGTCGGCGACCTGATCGGTCAGGGCATCCCGTCCGCTGGTGGCGACCACGATCAGATCGGGCTCGTTCGCCATGACCGCCTCGAGGTCGAACTCCCCGACGCTCCAGAGGTTGGTCACGTCCCGCTCGTCGGCGATGTCGGCCCACTGGTCGAACCAGACGCCGCCCACCTGCGACCCGCTGGCCACGACCGGGGCGTCGATCGCCAGCAGGGTCCCGGTCACGGAGACCGCCGTCGACAGGATCCGCTCGGGCTGCTCCGGGATCTCGGTGGTCGTGCCGTCGGCGTTCTCGAAGACACGAGGCCACTCGGCGGCCGCCGTGGTCGCGGCGGCCTCCTCGGCGGCGGGCTTCTCGGCGGCGCCGGCGCAGCCGACGAGAGCGAGGGCGCTCGCCACGGCGAGGCCGATCAGGGCGGTCGCGCGGCGGCGCGCGGATGCGTAGATGGTCATGATTCCTTCCGTGGCCCCGGGCCGGTGGCCGTGGGGCAGTCGTCCGCGGGTGCGGGTACGTGCGTCGACGTCGGCGCGGAGCTCGGGCGCTCCTCGATCGAGATTAGGATTGCCTTACCTCAGTCATTGCACCCAGATCGGCGCATCCTTGTCCTCTCCCCCTCCGTTCGACCCCCGGCGCATCCCCTCCTCGTCGACACGCGCCGAGATCCGCGCCGGTGCGCCGGTGCTGGTGTGGGTGATCGCCGGGCGCATGACGGTGACGCTCGGCTCGTCGCGGTGGTCGCTCGGCCCGGGGCAGGCGCTGTGGATCCCAGGCGGGCACGGAGCTCTGCTGCGAGGGTCTGCCGAGTCGGCGGCGCTGCCGATCCGGATCCGCGACGAGGACCGCGCGGCCGGCCCGTCGGCGCCGTTCGTCGCCTCCCCGCCCTCAGACGCGGTCCCCCTGCTTCTCGCGGCCTTCACGCGCAGCCTCGGCGTGCTGCACGGCGGAGGGGTCCGCGCCGCGGCCCTCCTCGGCGGCATCGGGCATCCGGCGGCCGCGATCGCAACCCCGCCGATGCCGTCCTCGCCCGACCTGCGCCGCGTCGCGGAGGCGCTTCTGGCAGACCCCGCCCGCGCGCCGTCAGTCGTGGGCGCGGCACACGGGCTGGGTCACAGCGTCCTCGCGAGACGGTTCCGCGCCGAGACCGGCTGGACCCCGGTGCGGTGGCGCACCCGGCACGTGCTCGGCCGCGCTGCCGAGGGGCTCCGCGCCGGTCGCGGAGTCTCGGGCGTCGCCGCCGACGCCGGGTACGGCAGCCCCCAGGCGTTCGCCCGCGCGTTCCGCCGGGAGTGGGGCGTGGCGCCGTCGACCCTCGCAAGCGGGGAGACGATGACGACGGCCGCCGGTGGTCACCGAGGCGACGAGCTCGGTCCGCAGTGCAACGGGTACCACATCGTGGTCTGGGTCGCCGCGGGCGACGCCGTCCTCGGGATCGACGGACAGGCGATCACGCTGCGCGCCGGCGATCTGGCCTGTCTCCCGGCAGGGACCTCGACGGGGTTCCGCGCCGGCCCCGAGGCGGCCGCGCTTCCGCTGGGCTGGCTTCCCGGCGGCATGGACGTCCCGGCCGGGCTCATCGCGCGGGCGGACGACGAGCTGCGCACCCCGCTGCTGCGCCTCGCCGCCTGGGCGTACGGGGGCGTCGAGCCCGTCAGCGGGGGCGACCCGCGCACCGCGCTGCAGGGGATCCTCGGCCTCCGGGAGCCCGGCGGCGTGCGCGGTTCCGTCGCCGACGCCGTCTACGTGCTCCTGGAACGCCTGGCGGAGCACCCCGAGGACGGGCGATCATCGGCGGAGCTCGCGACCCAGTCCGCTCTGACGCCGGCGGAGCTGCGCGATGCCGTGGAGGCGCTCACCGGCACGACGCTGGCGACCTGGCGCGCACGCACACGGATGACCTGGGCCCGACGGCTGCTGCGCGACGGCCTGCATCCGTCCCAGGTCGCGCGACGCGTCGGATACGCCGATGCCGCTGCCTTCAGCCGAGCCTTCCGCCGCGCTCACGGCCATTCCCCCAGCCGATTCCTCGCGGCCCAGTCTCACCGCACGCCGTGAGGCCGATCCGGATGCGGAGCACCCGTGGCGCCCACCCCTTGACACCTCTCGTCAAACCGGTTTACATTGATCTCGTCAAACCGGTTCACGCCGTGCGCCGGTGCACGACGAGGTGACGAGGAGGTGACGATGAGCCGCACGACGATCGCCGACGTGGCCCGCGAGGCCGGCGTGGCGAAGGCGACGGTGTCGCACGCGCTGACCGGCAATCGGCCCATCTCCGAGGAGACGCGCGCGAAGGTCCTCGCGGCCGCCGAGCGGCTCGGATGGGTGCCGAGCCAGAACGCGCGGGCGCTCGCCAACCGCCGCGCGAACGCGATCGCCGTCGTCCTGGCCCGAAACCCCGACGTCATCGCGAACGACTCGTTCTTCCCCGCCTTCATCGCCGGAGTCGAGTCCGTGCTCGCGGAGACCGAGACGGCGCTGCTGCTCCAGGTGGTCCCCGACCGCGATGCCGAGGAGCGGGCCTATCGCTCCCTCGCCCACGGCCGCGCCGACGGCGCCCTCCTGCTCGACCTGCGCGACGACGACTGGCGCGTGCCGTTCCTGGAAGAGCTGGACCTGCCGACCGTGCTGGTCGGCGCCTACGACGGGCCCCATCCGTTCTCGTGCGTGCGGACGGACGACGCCGCGCCCATCCGCGAGATCATCGCGCACCTGCGCGACGCCGGGCACGAGCGCATCGCGCACGTGTCCGGGCCCCTCCGGTACGTGCACTCGCGCGCCCGTGCGGACGCGTACGTCGCCGAGATCGGCGACGACGCGCTGCTGCGCGAGGGCGACTTCACCGCGGCGAGCGGGCGCGCCCTCACCGCCGAGCTCCTCGCCCTGCCGGAGCGCCCTACCGCCATCGTCTACTCCAACGACACGATGGCCATCGCGGGGCTGTCGTTCGCCCGCGCGCAGGGGCTGTCGATCCCCGCCGACCTCGCCATCTCCGGGTTCGACGACGACCACCTCTCCGCGCACTTGACCCCGGCGCTCAGCAGCGTCTCGACGGACCCCGCCGCCCGCGGACGGGCCGCCGCACGGCTCCTGCAGGCCGCCGTCGGCGGTGCGGAGCCGCGCACCGAGGTCGTCGACTGCAACGTCGTGCACTTCCGTGAGAGCACGTCGGCCTGAGGTCACCGCCCCCATCGTGTCGAGGAGGACACCATGAAGAAGATCGCCGCAACAGCAGTCATCGGCCTCGTCGCGATCGCCGCGACCGGATGCGCAGGAGGCGGAGGAGGCGCCTCCGGATCCGCCGACCAGACCGGGCCGATCAAGATCTGGCTCTCGAACAACGAGCAGGAGCTCGCCTGGGGCACCGCCGTGGTCGAGGCCTGGAACAAGGAGCACCCCGACGAGAAGGTCACCGCGCAGGAGATCCCCGCCGGCTCCTCGTCCGAGGAGGCCATCACCGCCGCGATCACCGCGGGGACGGCACCGTGCCTCGTCTACAACGTCGCCCCTGCCGCGGTGTCCGGCTGGGTCAAGCAGGGCGGTCTCGTGAACCTCAGCGGGATCGACGGCGGCGCCGACTACATCGGCGAGCGCGGCGGCGACGTGGACGCCTATGCGACCGACGGCGACTTCTACCAGCTCCCGTGGAAGTCGAACCCGGTCATGGTGATGTACAACAAGAAGCTCTTCCAGGCGGCAGGCCTCGATCCCGAGAACCCGCAGATGAACACGTACGACGCGTTCCTGGACGGCTCGCGCAAGATCGTGGCCTCCGGCGTGCAGAGCGCGATCTGGCCGGCGCCGACCAGCGAGTTCTACCAGCCCTGGTTCGACTTCTATCCGCTCTACCTCGCCGAGACCGACGGCACGATGCTCGTCGAGGACGGCAAGGCCACGTTCGACTCGGACGCCGGTCGTACGGTGGCCGAGTTCTGGAAGACGGTGTACGACGACAGGCTCGCCCCCAACGAGGCGTCGACCGACGATGCGATGTCGGCGGGCACCACGGCGATGCAGCTCGCCGGCCCGTGGGCCATCCCCTCCTACGCCGACACCGTCGACGTCGGCTTCATGCCGGTGCCGACGAAGGACGGGCGTGAGAACCCGACGACCTTCGCCGACTCGAAGAGCGTGTCGATGTTCACGGCCTGCAAGAACCAGGGCACGGCGTGGGAGTTCTTGAAGTACTCCACCAGCGTCGACAGCGACGGGCAGCTCCTCGAGGAGACCGGCCAGATGCCGATGCGGACGGACCTGGAGAGCACGTACGCGGACTACTTCGCGGCGAACCCGGACTACGTCGCGTTCGCGACGCAGGCGGAGGCGACGGCGGACGTGCCGAGCATCCCGAACTCCGTCGAGGCCTGGCAGGCGTTCCGTGACGGCTACTCGTCGGCGGTGATCTTCGGGAAGACCTCGATCGACGACTTCCTCGCCTCCACCGCGAAGAAGATCGACGAGCTCGTCGCCGAGTGACGCCATGACCGAGAACCGACGGTTGCGCGCCCGCCTGCTGGGTGCGCAACCGATCGGCGGCCTCTTCGCGCTGCCGTACTTCGTCTTCGTGCTGGCGATCTTCGCCTATCCGCTCGGATTCGCGGTCTACATCGCCTTCCACGACTACTTCTTCACCGCGCCGGGCGCGGTGGTCGACCGACCGTTCGTCGGCTTCGAGAACTTCGTCACCGTGCTCACGGATCCGCGGGTGCTCGGCTCGTTCCGCAACACGCTCGTGTTCCTCGTGATCAACGTGCCCCTGACCGCCGTCCTGGCGCTGGTGCTCGCGGCGGCGCTGAACACCGGCATCCGCTGGGCGTCCGCCTACCGCGTCGCGTTCTACGTGCCGTACCTGACCGCGAGCGTCTCGCTGGTGGGCGTGTGGATGCTGCTGTTCTCGCGCGGCGGGCTCGTGAACACGATCCTCGGCCCGCTCGCCCCGGATCCGTCGTGGCTGGTGAACAGCGGCCTCGCCATGCCGATGATCGCCCTGTACGTGACGTGGAAGCAGCTCGGGTTCTACATCCTGCTGTACCTCGCCGCGCTGCAGAACGTCCCGAAGGAGCTCTACGAGTCGGCGGAGACCGACGGCGCGGGCGCCCTCGCCCGCTTCTGGAACGTCACCGTGCCCGGGGTGCGCAGCGCGACCACGCTCGTGCTCATCCTGTCGATCATCACCGGGGCGAACCTCTTCACCGAGCCCTACCTGCTCACGAACGGCGGCGGTCCGGACGGAGCGTCCACGACCCCGGTCCTGCTCATCTACCAGCTGGGCATCCAGCAGCAGAACCCCGACACCGCGGCGGCGATCGGCATGGTCCTCGTCGTGCTCGTGGGGCTGCTGTCGCTGTTCGCCAACCGCGCCACGAGGGAGCGATGATGACCCGCCGACGCCGGCCGCTGCCGCGCATCCTCAGCACCATCCTGCTGTCCCTTGCGGCGATCGCCTTCGCCTTCCCGTTCTACTTCATGGTGGTCGGGGCCTTCCAGAAGAGCCCGACCAACTCCCCCGCGTCGCTGGTGCCGACCACCGGGTGGACGCTCGACAACTTCGCCGCCATCGACGCGCGGATCGACCTCGTCGGCTCCCTGCTGAACTCGCTCGTCTTCACCGCCGGCGTGCTGCTGGGGACGGTCGTGTTCGGGCTGCTCGCCGGATACGCGATGGCCCGTCTCGACTTCCGCGGGCGCGGGGTGATCTGGGTGCTCATGCTGCTCGTGCAGATGGTGCCGTTCCAGCTGCTGATGATCCCGCTGTACGTCCAGATCACCCGCAACTACGGCCTCGGCGACTCGTACCTCGGGATGATCCTGCCGTTCCTCATCAACACCACGGCGGTGTTCATCTTCACGCAGTTCTTCAAGGCGCTCCCGGCGGAGATCTTCGAGGCGGCTCGGATCGACGGCGCCGGAGAGATCCGCCTGCTCACCTCGGTCGCGCTGCCGCTGATCCGGCCGGTGCTCGTCACCGTCGTGCTCGTGACCTTCATCGGGCCGTGGAACGAGTTCCTCTGGCCGTTCCTCATCACCAAGGACGCGAGCCTGCAGCCGCTGGCCGTCTCCCTCGCCAACTACATCTCCAACGTGGCGCAGTCGACGGCGAACCCCAACGGCGCGATCCTCGCGGGCGCGACGGCGCTCGCGTTCCCCGTCGTCATCCTGTTCATCGTGTTCCAGCGCTTCTTCACCGCCACCGACCTCGGCGCGGCCGTCAAGGGCTAGCCAGAAAGGGCATCCATGTTCACCGGAGCATCCTTCCCCCTCGGTCCGTTCACTCCGTACGAGGGCAACCCGATCCTGCGTCCTCGCGGCGACAGCTGGGAGTCGGCGAATCTGTACAACCCGGCGGCGCTGGTCGACGGCGACGAGGTCGTGCTCCTCTACCGCGCGCACGCCGATGACATCGTGTCGCACATCGGGCTCGCCCGCTCTCGGGACGGCGTGACGTTCACGCGCGAGGACGCGCCGATCCTCTCCCCCTCCGAGGACTACGAGCGCTACGGCTGCGAGGATCCGCGGATCGCGCTGATCGACGGCACCTACTACCTCACGTACACGGGGTGGGATCGCCGGAGCGCGCAGCTGTGTCTGGCCACCTCCCCCGACCTTCGCACCTGGACCAAGCACGGCCCCCTCTTCGAGGACTTCGACACGTTCAAGACCATGGATCCGCGCGGCTTCAACTGGTCGAAGGCGGGAGTCATCGTGCCGCAGAGGATGCACGGGAAGTGGTGGATGTACTTCGGCGAGGGCGGGATCTACTGGGCGACCAGCGACGACCTCCTCCACTGGACGCCGGGCGCGCCGGACACCGAGCCGATGTACGCGCCGACCCCGGGGACCTGGGACGAGGCGCTCGTGGAGATCGGAACCTCCCCCGTCGTCACCGACAACGGCCTGCTCGTCATGCTCACGAACGGCGCCACCCGGGAGGTGCACGAGGACGGCACGGTCGACGTGGACTACCGGTGCGGCCAGATCGCGATCGATCCGGACGACCCGACGACCGTGATCGCCCGCATGCAGGAGCCGTGGCTGCGCCCGCAGACCTTCGAGGACCTCAACGGGCTCGTGTCGAACGTCACCTTCGTGGAGGGGCTGGTGAAGTTCCGGGGCAAGTGGTTCGCCTACTACGGGCAGTCCGACACCACACTGGCCGTCGCGATCCACGACCCCGCGCAGCCGTGGGGACGCGCGCTGCGCGTCGCCGACGAGGAGCGGTGACGCCATGGACACCACCCGCCGCTCGTTCCTTCTGCTCGCCGCCGGGGCCTCCGCGCTCGCGCTGATGCCTGCGGAGGCCGCGCAGGCCCGGACGCCGGCGCTCTCCGGCGCCGTCCGCGCGGGGTCCGCGGCCCCCGGCGCCCGGCTGACGAACCTCGCCCACCTGCGGTTCCTGCTCGCCGACGTGCCGGTCGCGGAGACGTCCGCGCACACGACGTACGAGATCGGTGCGCGTGCGGTCGTCCGGGCGCCGTGGACCTACGCGGATGCCGACGGCGCGGGCGGCTACCGCCGGGTCGGCGGAGGGACCCGGGACGCCGCCACCGGGCACTGGAGCCAGGGCGCGTACAACGCCGACGACATCGCACGTGCCGCGGTCGTGTTCCTGCGGGACGCGGTCGCGACGGGAGACCCGCAGAGCCGGGACGACGCCCGCGACGTGCTCCGCGCCCTGGCCTACCTCCAGACGACGTCCGGGGAGAACGCCGGACGCGTGGTGCTGTGGCAGCAGGAGGACGGCGCGCTGAACCCGAGCGCGATCCCCGTGGAGCTGCCCGATCCGTCCGACTCGGGCGAGTCGTACTGGCTCGCCCGTTCCGTGTGGGCGTTCGGCGAGGGCTATGCGGTCTTCCGCGAGGCGGATCCGGGCTTCGCATCGTTCCTGCTCGACCGGCTGCATCTCGCCCTCGACGCCCTCGGCCGCGAGTCGCTCTCCGCGCCGGGCAGTGGGTGCGCAGCGACGGTCGGGACCTCCCCGCGTGGCTCATCGCCGGCGGGGCGGATGCCACGGCCGAGGCGATGCTCGGCCTCACCGCGGCGGCCGAGGCCGGCGACGTCCGCAGCCGCGCGGCGCTGGAGACGTACGGCGAGGCGGTCGCGGCGATGGCGACGGATCCCGGTCAGGGCTGGCCGTTCGGCGCGGTGCTGCCGTGGACCGGGTCGCGGGGGTTCTGGCATGCCTGGGGCGCCGCCGCTCCCGAGGCGCTCGGTCGCGCGGGCGCCGTGCTCGGACGACAGGACTGGATCGCGGCCTCCGTCGCCGATGCCGGGCGCTTCACGCCGCAGGTGCTGGCCTCGGGCGGTCCGCACAACGCCTGGGCGCCGCTCCCCGCCGAGGCGCAGATCGCCTACGGTGCGCACGGTCGCGTCGCCGGGGCCGTGCAGGCCGCCGCCGTCGCCGGAGAGGGGTTCCGGGTGCTGGCGGGGCTCGCCGCGGGGTGGTTCTTCGGCGCGAACACCGCCGGCATCCCCGTGTACGACCCCGCGACCGGTGTGACCTTCGACGGCGTGGAGACCGACGGGCGGGTCAACCGCAACTCCGGAGCGGAGTCGACGATCCACGGCCTGCTGACGATGCAGTTGCTCGACGCTCACCCCGACATCGCGGAGCTCGCCACGTCGATCACGGGGCTGCGCGCCTTCTCCGGGCTGCGGGCGATCGACGCCGAGTCCGCCCGCCTCTCCCCCGGCTGCGCGGTGGTCCGGCCGGACGGCGGAGCGTGGACCGGCGAGGGCAACCTGTCCGGCGGCGCCTACGTACAGGTCCCGGCCGGGGAGAGCGTGGAGTTCGACGTGACGGAGCCGGGCGGCATCCTGCACGGACTGGTCTGGCGGCAGGCCGCGGATGCGGGCGAGGCCGAGTGGGAGGTCTTCGCGGGCGATCGTCTGGTCTGGAGCACGCGCACCGCGGCCGGTGGCGCGGGCGACCGCGGGCTCACGGAGGCGGACGGCATGTTGGTCCCCGAGCGGCTCGGCGGAGACCTGCCCGACGGTCCGGTGACCGTGCGGTGCACGAGTCGGGGCGACGTCCGGCTGGACGCCCTCCTGATCCAGCCGCGCGTGGCGACGGCCGTCTATGCGACGACGACCGGATCCGCCGTCCTCTACGCCAACGCCACGGACGCCGACGTCCGCGTCGATCCCCTGGCGCCCGGATCCGGCCGGACGTACGCGGGCGACGGCTCGCAGCGCGGGCAGGCCGCCCAGGGCGGGCGGGTCCGCGTCCGCCGCGGAGGGTTCTCCATCACCCGCGGGTGACGTGCGGGGCGGTGGGTACGTTGGGGTCGTGCCGGACGCGGTGAGTCGGGCGGGCGCCCGGCGCCTCGGCCCCGCGACGCTTGGCGTGGGGTCCGAGGACCTACGCGACGGCGTATCGGGACAACGACGTGTCGGAGAGGCGGAACAAGTCCGGTGAGACCGGCTTCCCCTCGCCGTTCTCGAATCCGTGGGCCGCCGCAGAGACGAGCTTCTCGACGGAGTCACGATCGTCGATGCTGCACACCCACACGGAGAGGCGGGTCGGGGCAGCGACCACGAGGTCTCCCGCGGTGGGGATGGCCGCGCGCCATCGGGCGGGGTCCAGCAGGATCGATGCGGTCAGATCCAGGTTGTCGGGCACCGTGAGCGCGTACCGCCCGTTCTCGCCTTCGAGCCGGATGTCGCCGCGCCGTCGCAGGTTCGTCAGAGCGACGCGGTGCAGTGCGTCGGCGCCGCCGAAGCGCTCGACGGAGTCCATGTCGACGATCTCCCAGCTGGGTCCCGGATCCACGGCGTAGGCCGCGTACAGCCCCTCTGCGATCTGGCGGCTGAACGGGTGGTTCCCGGGTGGGAAGTCCGGGATCCGCGCCAGCTTCTCCGCGTTCGCGTCCACCCACGCCTGGCCGGAGAGTAGTGGCACGACGATGTCCGTCTCCGCCGTCAGGTGCGGCGCAGGCTGAGTCTTCTTGTTCCGGGAAAACAAGCGCTTCAACTGATCTCCTTCTGCCGCGCCACGGGGCGTGCTGGGAGCGCCGCGAACGCACCAGCCGGGGTACGCGTGCCCCGCCCCTCGTCTCGAGGACGTACGTCCGCCTCCCGTCATCGTAGTGATCTGAGCGACATACCTCGTGCCGTGCAGGGGTCCCAATCGGTTGCAGCCATGCGCTCGTGTCGCTCAGCACCGCAACACGACGAAGCCCTGATGAGAGGTTCCTCATCAGGGCGTTCTCCGTCGGGCTGACAGGATTTGAACCTGCGACCCCTTGACCCCCAGTCAAGTGCGCTACCAAGCTGCGCCACAGCCCGTGGACGACCGCGCCGAAGCGCGGGCAACTCCCCCATCGTAGCCGACCGGCGAGGGCACCGCGAACCAACGGGGCACCGGGCGCGCCGCAGTCCCCGATCCCCCAGCCGAGCACACCACCAATCCCGGGAACCGTTGCCGATGTCGGAGGTGCGGCGTAACGTGCGGGCATGCCCACCATCACCACGGCCCTGGCGACGCCCGCGCAATGGGAGGACGTGCAGAGCGCGCTCTCCGGCGGCGGCGACGGACGCAGCTGCCAGTGCATCTGGCCCATGATCAGCAACAAGGAGTGGGAGTCCACGACCGTGGAGACCCGCCGAGACATGCTGCGCGCCGAGTTGGAGGGTCCTCCGCCGGGCATCGTGGCGTACGTCGACGACGAGGCGGCGGGGTGGATCCGGATCGGCCCGCGACCGGCGCAGCAGCGCCTCGGACGGACTCGCGCGATCAAGGCGGCGACGGCGGAGCCGCTGGACGACGAGAGCGTCTGGGCGGTGAGCTGCTTCAGCGTGCGCCGGGAGTTCCGCGGGATGGGGATCAACCGCGTGCTCCTAGACGCCGCGGTCATCTACGCCCGCGAGGCCGGCGCCCGGGTCATCGAGGGCTACCCCATCGACACGTCCGGCGGCAACGTCCGCTCCAACGACCTCTTCCACGGCGCCCTCTCGACGTTCCTCGCCGCGGGATTCTCCGCCACCGGAGAGCTCAAGCCCGGCCGACCCCTCGTGACGCTGTCCACCGCGGGCTAACCGAGTCGTCCGGCTACGACACCGGACCCCGCGTCGCGCTCGACCACCGTGCACGCGTGAGTCCGTAGGAGTACATGTCGCGCCGCTCCTCGCCGACGAGCTCCCAGGAGCGAAGCAGTCCCTCCCGCTCGAAGCCCGCCCGCTCAGCGGTCCGACAAGAACCGACGTTGTTCGGCTCCACGTACAGCTGAAGCCGCGGGATCTCCTGCTTCGTGAACGCCCAGTCGACCAGGGTGGCCAGCGCGGCGGACGCGTAACCGCGCCGACGAGCACCGGGCCGGATCCAGTAGCCGATCGTCGCGCGGCCTCGGTCGATGTCGCGGAGCCAGAGGCCGATCTGGCCGACGCAGCCCGATTCGGCATCGATCGCGAAGGAGTAGCCGGCGCCCGCGGCCGCACGATCGTGCTGACGCGCGATGAACGCCGCGGCGAGCGCCCGGTCCGCCACAGCCGGAACCGTCGTGACGAGAGGGATCATCGGATCCGTCGACGCGTCCAGGACCGCGTCGACGTCCGTCAGCGCGAACCGACGAAGCGTCACGGTCGCGCCCACGATCTCGGGCACCTCGATTCGCCGCACCGGTTCCACGTCACCAGTATGCGTCCCGGCCCGCTGATCCGCATCGCAGATCCCGGATCCGCCAGACCGCACGGACCTGCCTGCCGCATCCCGTCCGAGGTCCCACCCCATCCGAGGGCGCCTGTCCCACCCCCACGGGATACTGGAGCCATGCCGAGCATCCGCGACCGTCTCCGCGCCCTGCCCGCGATCGTCGGCTCTCCCCCGCCGTTCGACCCGGCCTCGGCACCGGCGGATCCGCACCGCCTGTTCCTCGACTGGCTCGACGCCGCGATCACGGCCGGCGTTCCCGAGCCGCACGCCGCGACGCTCTCGACGGTCGATGCCGCCGGGTCGCCGGACGCCCGGGTCCTCACTCTCAAGGACGTGACGGCCGACGGCTCCTTCGAGATCGCCTCGGGCGGCGAGTCCGCCAAGGGCGCACAGTTGACCGCCAACCCGGCCTGCGCGCTCTCCTTCTACTGGACCCCGCTCGCCCGCGCCATCCGGATCCGGGGCGTCGCCATGACGGCGTCACCGGAGGAGTCCGCCGCCGACTTCCGCGCCCGTGCCGCGGGCGCCAAGGCCATCGCCCTCCTCGGACGCCAGGGCGACGTGATCTGCGACGACGAGGATCCGGCGGCGCTCATCGCCGCGTCCGCCGCACGGCTGGAGCAGGATGCCGCCACGGTCTCGCCCGAGTGGACCGTCTGGCGGATCCGTCCGGAGTGGGTCGAGTTCTGGCAGGGGTCCCCGGACCGAGCGCACCAGCGGCTCCGCTACCGTCGCGACGCCGACGCCTGGATCCGCGAACGCCTCTGGGCCTAGCGCGGGGCCCGCGCGCCTCCGGGCCGACCCGCCACCCGCACCAGCCCTCAGGCCGCGAACCCCCGCGGCGGATTCGCGTATCCCATCCCCATCGCCTCACGGACCTCCCGCAGAGTCTCGGCCGCGATCGCTCGCGCACGGTCGTTCCCCGCGGCGAGGACGTCGTCGACGATCCGCGGATCCGCCGCCAGCTCCGCCCGACGCGCGCGGAACGGAGCGAGGAACTCGTTCACCGCCTCGGTCACCGTCGCCTTCAACGCCGCGCCGCCCGCCGACCCGATGTCCGCCGCGAGATCCTCCGGCACCCGGCCGCAGCACACGGCGGCCACGGAGAGCAGTCCGGACACCTCCGGGCGCGAGACGGGGTCGAACGTGATCGTTCGCGTGCTGTCGGTCCGCGCACGACGGATCAGCGCGGCCGTCTCGTCGGCCGTCATCGAGAGCGCGATCGCGTTGCCGCGGCTCTTCGACATCTTGCCGCCGTCGAGTCCCGGCAGCTCGGGCGCGTCGGTCACCAGGCCCTCGGGCTCCGGGAACAACGTTCCGTACCGCTCGGCGAAGCGCCGCGCGATCGTCCGGGTGATCTCCACGTGCGGCAGGTTGTCCTTGCCCACCGGCACGAGATTCCCCTTGCAGAACAGGATGTCCGCGGCCTGGTGCACGGGGTACGTGAGCAGGAGTCCGCTGAGCGCCCGCCCCGAGGCCGCGAGCTCCGCCTTGACCGTCGGGTTCCGGTGCAGCTCGGCCTCCGACACGAGGCTCAGGAACGGCAGCAGGAGCTGGTTCAGCTCGGGAACGGCCGAGTGCGTGAAGATCGTCGTGCGCTCGGGATCCAATCCGGTCGCCAGATAGTCGAGTACCGCCTCGCGCACGAACCGGCCGACGTCTCCGGCGACCTCGCGATCCGTGATGACCTGGTAGTCCGCGAGCACGACGAACGTCTCGATCCCCCGCTCCTGCAGCCGCACGCGCTCGCGCAGCGTGCCGAAGTAGTGCCCGAGGTGCAGCGGCCCGGTCGGCCGCTCCCCCGTGAGCACGCGGAACGCCCCGGGATCCTGATCGATCCGTCGCTCCAGCTCGGGCATGCGCGCCCGGGTCGCCTCGAATGAGTCCATCTCCGATTCCCTTCTGAACGAAGGGACTGCACGGATCGCTCCCGCGGCGGGGCTGCACCATGCAGCCCCCGACGAGACACGTCGTCTACGGCTGCGAGAGCAGCCACCACCCGGCGGAAGACGACGAGAACATGCCCACGACTCTACTCGTCCGCGCTGAATACGATGGACGGATGCAGACCCCGCCGTCGACCCGCATGCGCACCCTGGGCGCGTTCCTGCCGTTCGTGGTGGTCTCGATCGTTCACGTGGCGGCACTCGCGGCCGAGAGCCCCCTGGCGGTGCCGACGAAAGCGCTCCTCATGCCGCTCCTCGCGGTCCCCGTGATCCTCGACGCCCGCCGGATCATCGCCCTTCGCTCCCGCACGCCGGTGATGCTCCTGCTCGGCGCGCTGTTCTTCTCCTGGCTGGGCGACGAAGCGGGGCTCTTCTTCCCGTTCGCGCCGGAACTGCCGCTCATGCTCGGCTTCTTCGGCATCGCACACGTGGCGTACATCGTCCTGTTCCTCCGGGTGCGCCGACTGCCCTTCTGGACGGTCGTGTACGCCGTCTGGTGGATGCTGATGCTGGTGACGCTCGGCCCGCACACCGGACCGCTCCTCGTCGGCGTCGGCGCGTACGGCCTCGTCCTCGCGGGAACCGCGGCGACGGCCGCGCGCTGCACCCCGATCATCGCCCTGGGCGGAGCGTTCTTCCTGCTCAGCGACTCGATCCTCGCCTTCCGCCTCTTCCTGCCCGACGCCATGCCGGCCTGGACGAGCCCCGCCGTGATGCTGACCTACACCCTCGGCCAGGGGCTGCTCGTGTGGGGCGCCCTGAGGGTTCTGCGCGTCTCCCCCTCCTCGAACCCGGCCGCCGCCTCCGAGGAGGTCGTCCGATGAGCGAGGTCGATCCGACGAGAACCGTCCGCGTGGACAGCTGGCTCTGGGCCGTCCGCGTGTACAAGACGCGCTCGGCCGCCACCACCGCGTGCCGCGCCGGTCACGTCCGCGTCAACGGGGAGCGCGTCAAGGCCGCGCAGACGCTGCGGGTCGGGGACGAGCTGCGCGTGCGGATCTCGGGCTTCGATCGGATCCTCGTCGTCCGCCAACCGATCTCGAAGCGCGTCGGCGCCCCGCTCGCCGCAGCGGCCGCAGAGGATCGCACGCCGCCCCGCGAACCCGTGGCAGCGGCGGGGCTCCGGGACCGCGGCGCCGGGCGGCCGACGAAGCGCGAGCGTCGCGAGATCGACCGCCTCCGCGGCCGCGACGAGCACTGACCCCCGCTGGTCGTTGAGCGAGCGCAGCGAGCCGAAACGCCCCCGCCCTCCGCGCACACCCCCGGTCGTTGAGCGAGCGCAGCGAGCCGAAACGTGCTCACCCGTCTCGCGATCGGTCACCGTCGCTGCCCACGACCCCGTCCGGGTGTCGCACCTCCCCTCGGGCTAGGCGTCGAGGAGTGCGCGGAGTCGTCCGGCCGACAGGACGGATGCGCCCTCCGTCTCGACCCTCTCGCGGAGTTCTCGGTCGCTCGTCACCGCGGTGACCAGCGCCCCGGACGCCACCCGTTCCGCGACCCGCTCGACGATCGCATCGTCGCCATGGCCGGCCGCGCGGACCACGGAGACGCCGACCGCGCCTGTCCTGCCGGCCTCCACCCCCGCGTCGGCCAGCGGTTCCGTGCGGGGGAACGGGTCCCCGCCACCCGCCGGTTCGCTCCGCTCCGCGACGTCCCGCGCCGCGCCCTCCACCACGAGATCGATCTCGGGGAACCACACGATGCGGGTCCGGTCGTCATGCGCGGTGTCGGAGACCTCAGGGGCGCCGCCCTGTCCCCCGTCGTCCCCGTGCCACTCGCTTCCGGCGACGCCCAGAGCTGCGCCCGGCACACCGCTGGCGCGCCAGGCGTCGAGGCGGTCCCGCAGCCGTCCTGCGGCACCGGCGCGGTCCTTCCACCAGCCGTCGGGCACCGAGCCCACGACGTTCGCGGCGTCCACCACGACGACGGGACGCACGGTGAGCAGCTCGCGGAGCGCGGGCCAGGCCGCGGCGAAGCCCGGATGCAGCGGCCGCTCGCCGACCTCGTCCACGGGCACCCATTCCAGGGCGACGCTCTCCGGGTCGCTGATCACCGGCGAGAAGGGCACGCTCACATCCGCGACGACCGTCGTGTAGGACCAGTAGCCGAGGTCGAACACGCTCGCGAAGCGGGCTCGGACCGCGCCGTCGGGCACGCCGGCCTCTTCCTGCGCCTCTCGACGGGCCCCCGCGATCGCCGACTCGCCCTCGTGCAGGGCGCCGCCGGGCAGCGCCCAGGTCCCGCCGAAGTGGCTCCATCCGACCCGATGCTGCAGCAGCACCCCGCGCGCGGCGTCGTACGCGAGGAGCCCCGCGGCCCCGTACGGCCCCCAGTACCGCTCCCCGGTGGGCGCGATCACCCAGGCGTCACCGCTGTCCAGCGGGCCCAGGGGGCGGCGCGGTTCACCGGGTTCGGGCGGGACGATCGTCACCCGTTCAGCCTTTCACAGCTCACCGACCCCGCGCGCCGTCCCCGACCCGATCCGCAACAACTCCGGCCCGATCCGCGTCCCGACCCACGACCTGCCCGAACCGAACAAGCGCATCACGTCACCGCGTTTCGTCTCGGTGCTCCGCTCCTCGCTCAACGACCGAGACCCGACCCGCGGCCCGACCCACGGAGACCTGCCCGGACCCAACAGGCGCATCAGGTCACCACGTTTCGTCTCGGTGCCTCGCTCCTCGCTCAACGACCGAGATTCACCACGGGTGTCAGGACCGGGCCTGCGCGACCCCGCCGGCGAGCCGGGCGGCGGCGAGCTCCTCGGCGGCCGCGAGCGGCGTGATCCCGCGACGCTCCGCGTCATCCAGGATTCGTCGCACGGTGTCGCCGATGCCCGCGACGCGCGCCATGATCTCGTCGCTGCTCCCGATCCGCTTGGCCTCCAGGTCGAGGTAGATCACGCCGCCGGCGTTCACGACGAAGTCGGGCGCGTACAGGATGCCGCGTCCGGCGAGCCGCTCGGCGCCGGAGTGGTCCGCGAGGGGGTTGTTCGCCGGGCCGCAGACGGCGCGGGCCGTGAGCGCGTCGATCACCTCGTCGGTGAGGACGCCGCCGATTCCCGCGGGCACGAAGACGTCCGCGTCGACGAGGTGCTCGGTGCCCGGCTCCGCCCAGGCGGCACCCAGGTCCTCGACGAGCTCGCGACGCGCGGGGACGACGTCGGTGACGGTGAGGACCGCGCCCTCCGCCGCCAGCCGGCGGGCGAGGCGTCCGCCGACCTGCCCCAGTCCCGACACGGTGATGCGCCGGCCGGCCACGTCCGGCGAGCCCGCGATCCGCTCCAGCACCGCGCGCAGCGACGAGTAGACGCCCAGGCTCGTCGGCCCGGCAGGCTCCCCCGACCCGCCGACGGCGTCCGGGAGCCCGACGACGTGCGCCGTCCGCTCGCTGACCACGAGCATGTCGTCGGTGGTGCTGCCGACGTCCTCCGCCGTCCGGTACAGGCCGCCGAGGCTCTCCACGGCGTCGCCGAGGTCGAGGAACGCATCCCGGCGTCGCCCGGCGTCCAGCTCCTCACCGGGCATCAGGGCGATCACGGACTTCCCGCCGCCCGCGTCCAGACCGGCTGCGGCGTTCTTCAGCGTCATCGCGGCGGACAACCGCAGCGCGTCGCCGAGGGCGTCGCTCCAGTGCGGATAGGTCCACAGCCGTGCGCCGCCGAGGGCGGATCCGAGCACGGACGAGTGCAGGGCGACGGCGATGAACAGCCCGCTTCGCCGGCCGCTCACCACCTCCACGCGCTCGTGGGCGAATTCGGGCAGGGGCAGACGGTTCATCGGGTCCTCTTTCGGCGAAGCCTTGTGGGCTGTGCTCTGCGTCCGCCGCGGCTGTGCGGCGGACGAGACCATTCTGCCGCACGTCCCCGCGCCGGGCGAGGAGCGGCGCCCTCCCCGGACCGGGCAGCGGACTACCTCTGGCGGCGCTCCCTGACCCGCATGTTGATGACGATCGGAGTGCCCTCGAAGTCGTACAGCTCGCGCAGCCGGCGCTGGATGAAGCGCCGGTAGCCCGGGTCGAGGAACCCGGTCGTGAACAGCACGAAAGTGGGCGGACGCGTCGACGCCTGGGTGCCGAACAGGATGCGCGGCTGCTTGCCGCCCCGCAGCGGGTGCGGGTGGGCGGCCACGAGCTCGGTGAGGAAGGCGTTGAACTTCCCGGTCGGGATCCGGCGGTCCCAGTTCTCCAGCGCCAGCTCCAGCGCCGGGACGAGCTTGTCCAGGTGGCGTCCGGTCCGCGCGGAGATGTTCACGCGCGGCGCCCAGGCGACGTGCGCGAGGTCCTTCTCGATCTCACGCTCCAGGTACCGGCGGCGGTCCTGGTTCTCCAGATCGTCGTCGCTGAGGCGGTCCCACTTGTTGAACGCCAGGACGAGCGCGCGACCGGATTCCAGCACCAGGTCGATGATGTTGAGATCCTGCACGCTGATGGGCTGGGTCACGTCCAGCACCACCACCGCGACCTCGCTCTTCTCCAACGCCGCGGAGGTCCGCAGCGACGCGTAGAAGTCGGCCCCCTGCTGGAGGTGGACGCGCCGGCGGATGCCCGCCGTGTCGACGAAGCGCCAGAGCTTCCCGCCGAGCTCGACGATCTCGTCCACCGGATCCCGCGTCGTGCCGGCGAGGTCGTTCACGACGACGCGCTCCTCCCCCGCGGCCTTGTTCAGCAGCGAGGACTTGCCGACGTTCGGCCGGCCGAGGATCGCGACGCGGCGAGGCCCGCCGATCTCGTGCTTGGCGACGGCGGAGACCTCCGGGAGCGCCTTCACCACGGTGTCGAGGAGGTCGGCCACGCCGCGGCCGTGGATCGCGGACACGGTGTGCGGCTCGCCCAGGCCCAGGTTCCACAGTGCCGCGGCCTCGGGCTCCTGCCGCGCGTCGTCGATCTTGTTCGCGACGAGGAACACCGGCTTGCCGCTCTTGCGCAGCAGGCGCACGACGTGCTCGTCGGTCGAGGTCGCGCCGACCATGGCGTCGACGACGAACAGCACGACGTCGGAGAGGTCGATCGCCACCTCCGCCTGTGCGGCGACGGAGCGGTCGATGCCCTTGGCGTCCGGCTCCCAGCCGCCCGTGTCCACGAGCGAGAAGCGGCGCTCCATCCACTCGGCCTTGTACGTCACCCGGTCGCGCGTGACGCCGGGGGTGTCCTCCACCACGGCCTCGCGACGGCCGAGGATGCGGTTCACGAGCGCCGACTTGCCGACGTTCGGACGACCGACGATCGCGACGACGGGCAGCGCCGGGAGGTACTCGATGCCGTCCTCGCCGACCTCGACGCCGGCGAGCAGGCCGGTGTCCTCCTCGTCCAGCTCGTAGTCGTCGAGGCTGGCGCGCAGGGCGGCCGCACGCGCCTCGACGAGCTCGTCGTCCAGCGCCTCCAGCTTCTCCGCGAGACGGTCGTCGCCGATCCCGGAGCCGGTCGAGGGGTCGTAGTCGTCGTCAGCCATGGTCGGCTCCTCGCTGCACGTCGGACGCGCGTCGGTCGATCACCGCGAGAACGGCGTCGATGGTCTGATCGAAGTCCAGGGCGGTGGAGTCCACCACCTCGACCCCGGGTGCCGCGGTGAGGAAGTCCACCACGGCGCTGTCCTTGGCATCGCGCGAGTGCAGGGCCGCGGCGACCGCGGCGGCGTCCTCGCCCGCGAGCTCGCCCGCCCGGCGGGCCGCCCGCACCTCGGGGGCGGCGGTCAGCAGGATGCGCACCGGTGCATCGGGGGCGACCACCGTCGTGATGTCGCGCCCCTCGACCACCACCGCCGGATACCCGGACTCGGCCACGATCCGGCGGAACATGTCGTTCACCTGCGCCCGCACGGGAAGCACGCGCGCGACGCCGCTGACGGCACCGGAGACCCGGGGCTCGCGGATCGCGTCGGTGACGTCGGCGTCCCCGACGAACACCCGCCGATCGTCGGCGTCGAGCCCCTGACGCAGCGCGAAGTCCGCGGCCGCCGCGAGCACGGCGGCCTCGTCGGCCGTGTCCGCGCCGCGTTCGAGCACGTGCCAGGCGAGCGCGCGATACGCGGCGCCGGTGTCGAGGTAGCCGTAGCCGCGGCGCCGGGCGACCGCCTTGGACACGCTGGACTTGCCGGATCCGGCCGGGCCGTCCACGGCGATGATGAACGGAACCGTCGAGGCGTCAGTCATTGGTCGTGCTCGCAATCCGCCATCCCCTGGCCTCCAGCCCCTCGATCGCGCCGCGCAGGGT
Source organism: Microbacterium resistens (assembly GCF_021172025.1). Taxonomy (NCBI): domain Bacteria; kingdom Bacillati; phylum Actinomycetota; class Actinomycetes; order Micrococcales; family Microbacteriaceae; genus Microbacterium; species Microbacterium resistens. The sequence goes on along the minus strand of NZ_CP082781.1, from coordinate 414,671 downwards.
CGCCGGAGCGACGCTGATCTCGGCGAGACCGAACTGCGCGCCGGGCGAATGCTCCAGGCGCAGGTCCTCCACGTTGACGCCGAGCTCGCCGAGCTCGCCGAACAGGCGCCCGAGCTGCCCCGCGGTGTCGTCGACCATGACGACGAACTGTTCGAAGCGCCGGTTCTGGCCGTGCTTGCCTGGCAGGCGCTCGACGCCCTCGTTGCCGTGGCGGATCGCCTCCGCCATGACGCGACGGGCCCCCATCCTGTCCGGATCCCGCAGCGCGTCGGCGACCTGGGCGAGATCCGCGGCGAGCGCATCCAGCACCTCCACGACCGGGGCGGCGTTGGCGCCGAGGATCTGCACCCACAGCTCGGGCGCGGAGGCGGCGATGCGGGTGGTGTCGCGCACCCCCTGCCCGGCGAGGCGCAGCGCGCCGTCGTCGGCGTCGGCGAGACGCCCGGCGAGGAGGCTGGCGACGACCTGCGGCACGTGCGAGGTCAGCGCGACGGCCCGGTCGTGCTCCTCGGGCGTCATCTCCAGGGGCATGGCCCCGAGCTCCAGCGCGAGGGACTCGACGAGCGCGAGGTCGGCGGGACGGGTCTCGGCGTCGCGGCACACGACCCACGGGCGGCCGATGAAGATGTCGGCGCGGGCGGAGATGGCGCCCCCGCGCTCACGGCCGGCGAGCGGATGCGAGCCGATGTAGCGGGTGAGGTCGACGCCTCGGTCGCGCAGCGTCCGATAGGGCTCGAGCTTCACGCTCGCGACGTCGGTGACCACGGCCTCGGGGTGCCGGGCGAGCTCGGCCTGGACGACGTCCGCCGTCACGTCCGGCGGGACGGCGACGACGACGAGGACAGGCCGATCGTCGTCGGCGGCGAGCCGCCCTGCGCCGTAGTCCACGGCCAGGCGGAGCTGGGCCGGGGAGGTGTCGGCGAGCGCCACGTCGACGCCCTTGGCGGTCAGCGCGTGGCCGATGCTGGCCCCGAGGAGGCCGGCGCCGACGATGCGGACCGTGCCCGAAAGCCGCACGGCAACGGTCTCATTCACTGCGTCACCCCTGCTGGTCTGAGTCCGATCGGTCCTCCGCGGAGGCGTCCTGGCGCGCGAGAGTCAGCAGCGCGCCGAGTTCGATTCTACTGAGTTCCCGGGCCTGCCCCACCGGGAGCGTGCCCAGGTGCAGCGGGCCGAACTGGCGACGGACGAGCTCGGTCACCGGATGCCCCACGGCGGCCATCATCCGCCGCACGATCCGGTTGCGCCCCGAGTGCAGCGTGAGCTCGACCAGACTGGATCCGCCCTTCTCCGCGCCCCGGGAGCGGGAGGCGGACGAGGTGTCCAGCAGCCGGGCCCGGTCGGCGGCGATCGGGCCGTCCTCCAGCTCGATCCCCCGCGTGAGACGCGCGATCGTCTGCGGCGTCACCCGTCCCTCCACCTTGGCGATGTACACCTTCGTCACGCCGAACGAGGGGTGAGCCAGCACGTGCGCCAGTTCGCCGTCGTTGGTGAGGACGAGCAGGCCGCTGGTCTCGGCGTCGAGCCTGCCGACGTTGTACAGCCGCTCGGGCCAGTCCTTCGTGTAGCGGCGGAGGTCAGGGCGCCCGCGCTCGTCCTTCATGGAGCTCACGACGCCGGTGGGCTTGTTGAGCATCACGTACCGCTTGGTGGCGTCGAGCTGCACCGCCGTGCCGTCGACGTCGACCTTGTCGTGCTCGGGATCGATCCGGGATCCCAGCTCGGTCACGGTCACGCCGTTGACGCGGATCCGTCCCTCGACGATGTACTGCTCGATCACCCGGCGCGACGCGACGCCCGCGTTCGCGAGCACCTTCTGCAGCCGCACGCCCTCGCTCACCGGCGCGGCGCCGTTGTCCCGTTCGGTGGGCGCGGTCATCAGATCGTCCTCTCGTCGAAGCCGTCGGCGCCGTCGTCCAGCAGCGGGGAGATCGGCGGCAGCTCGTCGAGCGAGTTGATGCCGAGGTTCTGCAGGAGCGCATCCGTCGTGCCGTAGTTGATGGCGCCGGTCTCGGAGTCCTGGAACAGCTCCGTGATGAGTCCGCGGGCCAGCAGGGTCCGCACGACCGAGTCGACGTTGACCGCGCGGATCGAGGCGACCTGGCTGCGCGTGACCGGCTGCTTGTACGCGATCACGGCCAGGGTCTCCAACGCCGCCTGCGAGAGCCGGGAGGGGGCCTGTCCGCCGACGAAGTCCGCGACGAGGTCGTCGTACTCCTCCCGCACGTACAGACGCCAGCCGCCGCCGATCTCGCGCAGCTCGAACCCGCGGCGCGGTCCCTTGCCCCGTCCCTCGTACTCCTCCACGAGCGTCTCGATCGCCTGGCGGACGGCCGGCACGGGCGCGCCGACGGCCGCGGCGAGCGACACCAGGCTGTGCGGCTCCTCGATGATGAGCAGGATCGCTTCCAGCCGCTCGGTCAGCGGCCCCTCCGGCACGGGCGCGCCGACGGGCCGCGGCTCCTGCTCCTCGGTCGCGGGTTCGGTCATGTCGTCCTTCGGGTTCGGGTCGGCGTACGGCATCGCCTCGGATACGCGGGGCGGGGTCGGGTCGGGCTCAGCGGTCATAGTCGGCTCCCAGCGTCGCCAGCATCTCGTCGGACCAGCTCTCCGCCGACCAACGCAGCGTCAGCTCGCCCAGCGGCTCGAGCTGCTCGAAGGACAGCGCCGCGTGGCGGTACAGCTCCAGCACGGACAGGAACCGCGCCACCACGATCCCCGGCTCGGAGACGCCGGCCACCAGCTCCCGGAACGACACCGACTCGGCGCCGCGCAGCAGGGTGACCACGATGGCGGCCTGCTCCCGGATGCTCACCAGCGGCGCGTGCAGGTGGTCCAGCCCGACCGTGGGGATCTCCTTCGGTGCGAACGCGAGCAGGGCCAGCGCGGCGAAGTCGTCGGCGCTCAGCGTCCACACGAGCTCGGGGGTGCGCGCGCGGTGCTTCTCGTCGAGCCGCACCGCCCGGGCGTGCCGACGGTCCTCGTACTGGAGGCTGCGGGCGAACCAGACCGAGACCTCCTTGAAGGCGCGGTACTGCAGCAGCCGGGCGAACAGGAGGTCGCGCGCCTCCAGCAGCGCGACGGCCTCCGCGTCCACGAGCTCGCCCTGCGGGAGGAGTCCGGCGACCTTCATGTCCAACAGCGTCGCGGCCACGACGAGGAACTCCGAGGCCTCGTCGAGATCCTCCTCGGGCCCGAGCTCGCGGAGGTACGAGATGAACTCGTCCGTGACGCGGCTCAGCGACACCTCGGTGATGTCGAGCTCGTGCTTGGAGATCAGCGTCAGCAGCAGATCGAACGGGCCGTCGAAGTTCGACAGGGACACCCGGAAGCCCTCGCCGGCCTCGACGACCGGGGCGCCCGCATCGGGCACGGGCCCGGTCGCCGTCTCCGGGGCGGTGGACTGCTCGGAATCAGGCGACGGCGCCACGGGCGACCAGCTCCCGGGCCAGTCGCAGGTACGCCTGTGCGGCGGGGTGCTCCGGCGCGAACTCGGTGATCGGGACCCCCGACACCGACGCGTCGGGGAACTTCACGGTGCGTCCGATGACGGTCTCCAGCACGTCGTCGCCGAACGCCTCCACGACCCGCTCCAGCACCTCGCGCGAGTGGAGCGTGCGCGCGTCGTACATCGTGGCGAGCAGGCCGTCGAGCGTGATCGAGGGGTTCAGCCGGTCGCGCACCTTGTCGATGGTCTCGATGAGCAGGGCCACGCCGCGCAGGGCGAAGAACTCGCACTCCAGGGGGATCAGCACGCCGTGCGCCGCCGTGAGGGCGTTCACCGTGAGCAGGCCCAGCGACGGCTGGCAGTCGATGAGGATGACGTCGTACTCCCCCGAGACCTGACGGAGCACGCGGGAGAGGATCGTCTCGCGCGCGACCTCGTTGACGAGGTGCACCTCGGCGGCGGACAGGTCGATGTTCGCGGGGAGGACGTCGAGGCCGTCGACGGCGGACGGGATGATGACCTCGTGGACGTCGCGCTTCGTGTCCAACAGGAGGTCGTAGATCGTGGGGATGTCGTGCGTCGCGATCCCCAGACCCGCCGACAGCGCGCCCTGCGGGTCGAAGTCGACCGCGAGCACCTTGCGCCCGTACTCCGCGAGTGACGCGGCGAGGTTGATCGACGTCGTGGTCTTTCCCACGCCGCCCTTCTGGTTGCACAGGGCGATGATGCGGGCGGGCCCGTGCGAGGCGAGCGGTTTGGGGATGGCGAACCCCTGATAGGGACGCCCGGTCGGTCCGATCGGTGTGTCGTCCTTCGTCTTCGCCACCAGTTCTCCTGCTTCCTCGTGCTCGCTCGATTGTAGCGGCAGGGCGGGCGTGCCCGGCCCCGGCGCGCGGCGATGCCGGACTCAGCGGGCGCGCGGGTGCGCGGTGATGTACACGTCGCGCAGGGCGTCGGCCGAGACGTGCGTGTAGATCTGCGTCGTGGCGACGGAGGCGTGCCCGAGGAGCTCCTGCACGACGCGCACGTCCGCGCCGCCCTGCAGCAGATGGGTGGCGAACGAGTGCCGCAGGGTGTGCGGCGAGACCTCGACGCCCAGCTGCGCGCGCTCGGCGGCCGCGCGGATGATCAGCCACGCGCTCTGGCGGGACAGCGGAGCCCCGCGCGCGCCGAGGAACAGGCGCGCCGAGGCCCGCCCGTGCGCCGCCAGGGCGGGACGGACGCGGGTGAGGTAGGCGTCCACGGCCCGCCGGGCGTAGGAGCCCACCGGAACGATCCGCTCTTTGGATCCCTTGCCCCGCAGGCGCAGCACCTCGCCGTGCGAGAGGTCGTCCACGTCGAGCGCGGTCGCCTCCGAGACGCGGGCGCCGGTCGCATAGAGCAGCTCGAGCAGGGCCCGGTCGCGGATCCCCAGGGGCTCGTCCGCCGACGGCGCGGCCAGGAGGCGCTCGACCTGGTCGATCGTCAGGGCCTTGGGGAGGCGGCGCCCCAGTTTCGGCGGCCGCAGCCGCGCCGCCGGGTCGTCCGTCGCGATCCCCTCCCGCGCCAGGAAGCGGTGCCAGCCGCGCACCGAGGACTGGAGACGGGCGAGGCTGCTGGCCGCGGGCGGCGGATCCGCGGCCGCACGGTCGGCGACGAACCGTCCCACCGCGGCCGGGTCGATGTCGTCCGTGTCGGAGATCCCCTGCGCGGTCAGCCACGACACGTAGCCGCCGAGGTCGCGGCGGTACGCGGCGAGGGTGTGCGCGGCGAGCCCGCGCTCGACCGTCACGTGCCGCAGGTACGCGTCCAGAGCACGGTCCACCTGCACGTCAGCGCCGTTCGTCCCCGCTCCGGACCCGACGCTCGGCCGCCAGCACGCCGACGGCGAGGATCGCGTTGCGGAACCGGCCCTCGAGCACGGCGTCGGCCGCCTCCGCCAGCGGCACCCAGGCGAGTCGGATGTCGGCCTCCTCGTCCTCGCGGGGGTGCGGATGCGGCGCCGCGGAGAGCTCCGTCGCCAAGAACAGGTGGATCACCTCGTCGCTGCCGCCGGGGGTGACGAACGTGCTCACGAGCGGCTCCCAGCCGGAGGCGACCAGGTCCGCCTCCTCGGCGAGCTCGCGACGTGCGGCGGCCAGCGGGTCCTCACCCTCCACGTCGAGCAGTCCCGCCGGAAGCTCCCAGTCGCGGTGCCGGATCGGGTGCCGGTACTGCTGGATCAGCAGGACGCGGCCCTCGTCGTCCAGCGCGACCACCGCCACGGCGCCGGTGTGGTCCGTGTACTGCCGCACGATCTCGCCGTCACCGTAGCGGACACGGTCCTCGCGGATGCTCCAGACCGCCCCGCGGTAGACCTCCTCGCTGGAGACCACCTCGGGGCGGAACGGCTCGTCGCGCAGGTCCGAGACCTCCGCCGTGCCCGACGGGTCCGTCCGGGGCTCGGTCATGGCCTCAGGCCTCGTCGTCGAACAGCTCGCTCGCGCGGTGACGCTCGATCGCGGCGCCGACGAGCCCCCGGAACAGGGGGTGCGGGGCGGTCGGGCGCGACCGCAGCTCGGGGTGCGCCTGCGTGGCGATGTAGAACGGGTGCACGTCCCGCGGCAGCTCGACGTACTCGACCAGGTCCAGCTCCGGGTTCAGGCCCGAGAACACCAGCCCGGCCTCGGCCAGCCGGTCGCGGTAGGCGTTGTTCACCTCGTACCGGTGGCGGTGGCGCTCGGAGGCCTCGTCGGCGCCGTACAGCTCCGCCGCGAGGGTGCCCTCGCCGAGCGCGGCCTTATAGAGGCCCAGACGCATGGTCCCGCCGAGGTCCCCGCCGTCGAGGATCTCGACCTGCTCGGCCATCGTCGCGATCACCGGCTCCGGGGTCTCCGGGTCGAACTCGCTCGAGGACGCGCCCTCGATGCCCGCGACGTGCCGCGCGTACTCGATCACCATGCACTGCAGACCCAGGCACAGCCCGAGCGCAGGGATGCCCTGCTCGCGGGCGAAGCGCAGCGCGCCGAGCTTGCCCTCGATGCCGCGGATGCCGAAGCCTCCGGGCACGCAGATGCCGTCCACGTCGGCCAGCGCCTTGGCCGCGCCCTCGGGTGTCTCGCAGGAGTCCGAGGGGATCCAGCGGATCTTCACCGCGACCTCGTGCGCGAAGCCGCCCGCCTTGAGCGCCTCGGTGACCGAGAGGTAGGCGTCCGGCAGATCGATGTACTTGCCGACGAGGCCGATCGTCACCTCGTGCTTCGGGTTGTGCACGGCCTGGAGGACCTTCTGCCAGCGGGACCAGTCCACGTCCGCCGCGCGCTCCATGCCCAGCGCCTCGACGATGTAGTCGTCCAGGCCCTGATCGTGCAGCATCGTCGGGATGTCGTAGATGCTCGGGACATCCACGGCGTTGACGACCGCATCCTCGTCCACGTCGCACATCAGGGCGATCTTGCGCTTGTTGGACTCGGTGACGGGCCGGTCGCTGCGCAGCACCAGGGCGTCCGGTTGGATGCCGATGGAGCGCAGGGCCGCGACGGAGTGCTGGGTCGGCTTGGTCTTCTGCTCCCCGGACGCCCCCATGAACGGCACGAGCGAGACGTGCACGAAGAAGACGTTCTTACGGCCGAGCTCGTGGCGGATCTGCCGGGCCGACTCGATGAACGGCTGCGACTCGATGTCGCCGACGGTGCCGCCGATCTCGGTGATGATGACGTCCGGCTGCGGCGTCTCGTCCGCCTGCAGGCGCATGCGCCGCTTGATCTCGTCCGTGATGTGCGGGATGACCTGCACGGTGTCGCCGAGGTACTCGCCGCGCCGCTCCTTGGCGATCACCTGGGAGTAGATCTGGCCGGTCGTGACGTTGGCGGCCTGGCTCAGCTCGATGTCCAGGAAGCGCTCGTAGTGCCCGATGTCGAGGTCGGTCTCGGCCCCGTCGTCGGTCACGAACACCTCGCCGTGCTGGAAGGGGTTCATGGTGCCGGGATCGACGTTCAGATACGGATCCAGCTTCTGCATGACCACGCGCAGTCCGCGCGCCGTGAGGAGGTTCCCCAGGCTCGCCGCGGTGAGTCCCTTGCCCAACGAAGAAACGACACCGCCCGTCACGAAGATGTGCTTCGTGGTGAAAGGAGTCCGGTTGGTGTCGTCCGCTGCCCGCGCGCCTGAAGTCTGCATCACGGACTTCGATCCTATCAGCCCGTCTCCGTGGCGTCACCGAGCGACGCTCCGAGCGCGGCGTCGAGCTCCGCCGCGTCGGGCGGGTTCGCCCCGGCGCGGGACACGGCGATGGAGGCGCTGGCCGACGCCGTCGTGAGGGCGGATTCCACCGCGGCTGCCGGAAGGGCGGAGCCGTCGACCAGCAGGCGGTCCGTGCCGTCCCGGAGGAGAGCGAACAGCAGCCCCGACATGAACGCGTCCCCCGCACCGATCGTGTCGACCACGGTCACGGGCGCGGCCCGGCGCTCGGACCAGACGCCGTCGGCGAGCGCCGCGCAGCCTTCTCCGCCCCGCGTCACCACGACGAGCCGGGCCCCTGCCTCCGCGATCCGGTCGGCGGCCTCGCGCACGGTCGCTCCCGGGAAGAGGGCGAGGGCGTCCTCGTCGCTGAGCTTCACGACGTGGCACGCACGAGCCAGCGCGAGCATGCGCTCTCTCACGTGCTCCCCCATGACGTCGGCGCGGATGTTCGGGTCGAGGCTGCGCAGGGTCGCCGCGTCGGCGCCCTGGAACGCCGCGCGCACCGCGCCCGCCTCCTGCGCCCTCAGGGCGCCGATGGATCCGGCGTGGGCGAGACGCAGCCCGTCGAGAGCGGGCACGGGGATGACGCCGTCGAGCGCGAACCGATAGCTCGCGCGCCCCTCGTCGTCGAGCGTCGCCGTGGCCGTCCACGTCGCGCCGTCGCCCGACGACTCCGGCCCCAGCACGACGCCGGCACGGTCGAGGTGGTCGCGGATCCGGTCCCCCCGCGCGTCGGCGCCCAACAGGGTGTGCAGCACCACCGGCTCGCCGAGTCGGGCCAGGCCGACCGCGACATTCATGGGCGAACCCCCGGGATGCTCCTCGCCGCCCACCACGTCGACGAGCGCCTCGCCGATCACCGCTGTCCCGCGCATCGCGGATCCTCCTCGTCTCGGTGTGCCCACGCTATCTCCCCGGCGCTCCGCGAGGAACGCCGGGGATCCGGAACAGGGACGCTCAGTCGGCGAGGGCGAGAAGCTCCCGCGCGTGCTCCAGCGCGGCGTCGGAGTCGGCCAGTCCCGACAGCAGGCGCGCCATCTCCGCCTCCCGCTCCGCGCCCTCCAGCCGTCGCACGCTCGAGGCGGTGACCTGTCCGTCGTTCGATTTCACGACCGTGAGGTGGTTGCCGGCGAACGCCGCGACCTGGGCGAGGTGGGTGACCGCGATCACCTGGGACGTGCGGGCCAGACGCGCCAGGCGGCGCCCGACCTCGATCGCCGCGGCGCCTCCGATGCCGGCGTCGACCTCGTCGAACACGAAGGTCGGGACGGGATCGGTCGCCGAGATGACGACCTCGATGGCGAGCATCACCCGCGACAGCTCGCCGCCGGACGCGCCGCGCGAGACGGAGCGGGGCTCGGCCCCCGGGTGCGGCGCGAGCAGGATGGCGACGTCGTCCCGCCCGTGGGCGCTCTCGGCCCCGGGCGAGACGGACACCTCCAGACGGGCGTCGGGCATGGCCAGGGCGTGCAGCTCCTCGGTCACCGCGGCGCCCAGTCGCTCGGCGGCGTCGGTCCGCCGCCGGGTGAGCACGGTCGCGGCCTCGTCCAGGGCCGCGCGCGCCTCGTCGCGCTCCGTCGTCAGGCGCTCGACGCGTTCGCCGTCGTCGTCCAGCTCGGCCAGGCGCGCCGATCCGGTGTTCCAGAGCTCGAGCGCCGCATCCAGTGATCCGTGCGCGCGGATCAGGGCGCCCAGCGCCGCCCGTCGCTCCTCCACCGCGGCGAGCTCGTGCGGACCCGACTCGTCGAGATCGGCGAGGTAGGCGGAGAGCTGGCCGGCGATGTCCGTCGCCCGGTACCCGAGCTCCGCGATCCCCTCGGCGAGCGCGGCGAGCTGGGGGTCCGCGGCGCGCTCCAGCGCACGGCGGGCCTCCGCCGCGAGCGAGGAGATGTCGTTCTCGCCCTCCTCGTCGGACAACGCGGCGCGGGCGAGAGAGGCCGCCAGGCGAAGCTCCTCCGCATTGGCGAGACGCTCCGCGCGCTCCGTGAGCGCCTCGTCCTCCCCCGGCTGCGGGTCCGTCGCCTCGATGAGCGCCAGCGCGGCGCGCAGGTCCTCCGCCTCGGCCTGTCGTCGTTCGCGATTGGCGGTGATCTCCTCCAACTGTGCGTCGAGCGCGCGCCACCGCTCCCATGCCTCCGCATACGCCGAGCGGGCCTCCGCGATCGCGGAGCCGCCGAACCGGTCGAGCGCGTCGCGTTGGGCGGCCGCGGAGCGCAGCCGCAGCTGCTCGGACTGGCCGTGGACGACGACCAGCTCCTCGGCGAGGTCGGCGAGCACGCCCGCCGGCGCGGCGCGACCGCCGACGCTGGCTCGGCTCCGCCCCTCCGCGGTGAGCGTTCGGGAGAGATACAGCTCACCGCGGCGATCGTCGAGCGGCTCCAGCTCTCCGCCGGCGTCGGCGACCGTCTCGGCCACGCGGCCGGTGTTCGGCACGACCCAGACCCCGGCCACGGACGCCTGGGACGCCCCCGCTCGGACGGCGCCGGAGTCGGCGCGAGCGCCGAGCAGGAGCCCGAGCCCGGTCACCACCATGGTCTTGCCCGCGCCGGTCTCACCGGTGATCGCGGTGAAGCCCGGACCGATCGGCAGCACGGCCTCGGCGATCACCCCGAGATCGCGCAGACGCATCTCCTCGATCACGACGCCGCCCCCCGCCATCCCTCGACGGGGAGCTGGAACTTCCGCACCAGCCGGTCCGTGAACGCGCTCGGGTGAAGCCGCGCCAGGCGCACCGGACGGGACGAGCGGCGGACGATCACCCGCGCCCCGGGAGGGAGCTCGTGCGAGCGACGTCCGTCGCACCAGAGGATCCCGGTGCCGTCCGTGCGCTCCAGCAGCTCGATCGCGATGGGTGCGTCGGGCGCGACGACGAGCGGGCGCGCGAACAGGGCGTGCGCCGACAGCGGCACGACGGCGATGGCCTCCACCCCGGGCCAGATCACCGGCCCTCCGGCGGAGAAGTTGTATGCGGTCGAGCCCGTGGGCGTCGATACGACCATCCCGTCGCACCCGAAGGTGGACAGCGGTCGTCCGTCGATCTCCAGGACGACCTCGATCATCCGCTCCCGGCTGGCCTTCTCGACCGTGGCCTCGTTCAGCGCCCAGGTCTCGTAGACGACGGCGCCCGCCGCGTCCTTCACCCGGACGGACAGGGCCATGCGCTCCTCGACGTCGTAGTCCCGGTCGATGATGCGGGCGACGGCGGCGTCCATGTCGTCGCGCTCGATCTCGGCGAGGAAGCCGACGTGCCCCATGTTGATGCCGAGGACAGGGGCGGATCCGGGACGGACGAGCTCGGCCGCACGCAGGATCGTCCCGTCGCCGCCGAGCACGATCGCCAGCTCGAGCTCCTGCTCGGAGGCGTCGGCGCCCAGGACGGGGACCTCGGCGAAGGCCGGGTCCACCGCGGCGAGGTCGACCCGATCGTCCGCGGACAGCACAGGACGAGCGCCGGCCGCGCGCAGCGCGGCGATGACGCGACGCGCCGCCTCGACGGTGTCGTCGCGATGAGCATGGGCGACGACGAGGATCGTGCGCTCCGTCATCGGGTCCCCCTCGCGCGGGTGTCGGCGGCCGAGGGGGCGGCGGTCCGGCGGTCGGGGACGCCGTGTCCGGCGTTCCGCGCCGTCGCGTGGCTGCGCTCGTTCATCGTCCTCCTGCGATCCGATCGATCGTGCTCAACCATTCTGTCGGATTGGTCCCGCGGCCGGGCGCGAGGTGCGCCAGGTACTCCGCGTTGCCGTGCGTGCCCAGGATCGGCGAGGGCAGGATCCCGAGCACGCCGAACCCCTGGTCCCACGCGGACCACAGGACCCGTGCCACGGCGTCCGCACGGGTCGCGGGGTCTGTGACCAGTCCGCCGCGCACGGCGGTCCGGCCGACCTCGAACTGCGGTTTGACGAGGAGGATGACGTCGGCGCCCTCGGGCGCGACCGTGGCGACGGCCGGGAGCACCAGTTCCAGGGAGATGAACGAGAGGTCGCCGACGATGAGATCGGGCGCGTCCGGCTCGCCCGTCGCAGCGGCCAGGCTCTCCGCGGTCATGTGCCGCACGTTGTATCCCTCGACGGCGGCGACGCCGGGATCCGCGGCGACCGCCGGGGCGAGCTGTCCGTGACCGACGTCCACGGCGAGGACGCGTCGGGCCCCGCGCTCGCGGAGGACCTGCGTGAAGCCCCCGGTGGATGCGCCCATGTCGAGCGCCAGGCGCCCGTCGACCGGGATGCCGAACCCGTCGAGCGCCGCGATCAGCTTGTGCGCGGCGCGTCCGACATAGTGGTCGGCCTCCGCGACGGCGAGGTCGGCGTCGTCCTCGATCCGGGTCGATGCCTTCACGACCGGCTTCCCGTCGACCCGCACCAGGCCGTCGGCGATGAGCGTCGCCGCGTGGCTGCGCGACCGAGCGAGCCCTCGCGCGGCGAGGGCGGCGTCCAGCCGCATGGTCATCCGGGCTCGGACGCGTCCCGCGCACGGGAGCCCTGGTCGTCGCGAGGAGCGCTCTCCAGGCGCCGGGAGAGCTCGTCGTGCAGGGCCGAATACGCCTCGGCGCGACTCTGCAGCGGCTGTCCCTCGATCAGCCGCAGTCTGCTCCACAGCCCGTCGGCGGGCTCCGCGCTGCTCTCGTCGCTCACGGATCCAGCCTAGACGCGGCGCCCCGGACGACGGCAGAGCGACGCCGGAGGAACGGGAATCGCTACGGCCGGTGGAACGGGTCCGCGTACAGGCGCTCCGGCACCCGAAAACCGAAGATCTGACGACCCGTCGCCCAGATCGCAGCCGCCCCGGCGCGCAGCAGGTCGATGGGGCGGTCCCCCTCCCGGAGGATGGTGATATCGGGACCGTCGATGCGGACCGCCGCGTCGCGGACGGAGGTCACGTCGCCCTTGACGACGGTCTCCGGGTACGGCTCGTGAAGCTCTCGCAGATCACTCAGCAGGTAGGTCGGGCGGGATCCCTCGGACGCGGCGAGGACATGCTTGGGCCGGTCGATCCCGGTGAGGACCAGAGCCGACGGGATCCCCGCCCGGTTCGCGCCGAGGATGTCGGTGTCCATCCGGTCGCCCAGGAACAGGGGGCTCGTCGCGCCGAACCGCGCGACGGCCTCCTCGAAGATCGGCGTCTCGGGCTTGCCTGCGACGGTCGCGAGGCGGCCGACCGCGGTGTGCACGGCGGACACGAGCGTGCCGTTGCCCGGAGCGATGCCCCGCGCCTGCGGGATGGTCCAGTCCGTGTTCGTCGCGATCCAGGGGATGCCGCCCTCCTCCTCGGGGAGCGAGAGCGCGAACGCGGCCTCGGCGAGATCCGTCCAGCCCACCTCGGGCGCGAAGCCCTGGACCACCGCGCGCGGTGCGTCCTCGGCGCTGCGCGTGACCCGGTAGCCGGCCTTCTCCGCCTCGACGACGAGGCCTTCCCCGCCGACCACGAGGATCGTCTCCCCCGCCGGGACCATCGTCGAGAGCAGACGCATCGCCGCCTGGGGACTCGTCACGACCTCGTCGGCGGACACGCGCAGCCCGAGGGACGTGAGGTGCGCGGCGACCGAGGCGTCCGTCCGCGAGGCGTTGTTCGTGATGTACCCCATCCGGCGCGTGCGCTCCACCTCGCGGAGGCTCTCCACCGCGTGCGGGATCGCCCCGGGTCCTGCGTAGACGACCCCGTCCAGGTCGGCGAGGACCACATCCACGTCCGTCAGCGGCGATCGCCGGGACCGGCCGAACAGGCTCACAGCGAGGACTCGCCGGGCTCGGCGGACTCAGCCGGCTTCGTGGGCACGGAAGGCTCTGCCGGCTCTGCCGGCTCGGAAGGCTCTGCCGGCTCGGAAGGCTCTGCCGGCTCGGAAGGCTCTGCCGGCTCGGAAGGAGACGCGTCCTCCGCGCCATCGACGTCGTCGGCGTCCTCGACGAGGGCGTCCTCGATGAGCAGCTCGTCGTCGGTGCCGTGGCCGAGCGCCTCGGCGGCGACGTCGGCGCGCTGCTGCCAGAAGGCCGCCTCCTCGTGGCGCCCGAGGTCTTCGAGGACCGCAGCCCGGGCGCTGAAGAGCGCAGGGCTCCACTCGAAGGCCCGGTCGGGGTCGAGCTCGGGGATCTCGAGCTCGCCGAGAGCGAGTTCCGTCTCACCGCGGTCCAGGCGCGCGCCCGACATCGCGATCGCCAGAGCGACACGCGCCGGTGTCGGCAGCGCAGCGCGATCCACTGACCGCCCCTCCTCCAGGGCACGGTCCGGACGCCCCATCCCGCGCTCGCTGTCGACGATCAGCGCGATCTGATCGTCGCGACCGGAGATGCGGCGGTAGGTGCGCAGCTCCCGCAGCGCCAGCGCGAAATCGCCCACGGCGTAGGCGGTGATCGCGACGGACTCCCGGACGACGGCGACGCGGCCCGCGCGACGCGACGCCGCCAGGGCGTGCTCGTGTGCGCGGGCGGGATCCTCGTCGATCAGCATCGCCGACATCGCCAGATGCCGGGCGACGGCGTCCGCATTCTCCTTGCTCAGGGTCTTGAGCTCGTTGCGCGCAGACGGGTGCAGATCCTTCGCGGTGACCTCGTCGGGAAGCTCCGGGTCCCGCGGCCGATCGGCAGCGCGCAGGTCCCGCCGAGGCCGCTCGGAACGATACGGCGTGCGGCCGCCGTCCCGACGGGGGTGCCCGCCGTCGCGCTGTCCGCCGTCACGACGCGAGAAGCCGCCGTCCCGACGGTCGCCCTCACGACGAGGAGCACCGTCACGACGCTGATACCCGCCCTCACGACGATCGCCCTCACGACGAGGAGCACCGTCACGACGCTGATACCCGCCCTCACGACGATCGCCCTCACGACGAGGAGCACCCTCGCGACGCTGATACCCGCCCTCACGACGATCGCCCTCACGACGAGGAGCACCCTCGCGACGCTGATACCCGCCCTCACGACGATCACCCTCACGACGAGGAGCACCCTCGCGACGCTGATACCCGCCCTCACGACGATCACCCTCACGACGAGGAGCACCGTCACGACGCTGATACCCGCCCTCACGACGAGGAGCACCGTCACGACGCTGATACCCGCCCTCACGACGATCACCCTCACGACGAGGCGCATTCGCCCGGGAGGAGGAATCGGAGCGCGTACCGCGTTCGTTCCCCGCCGGGCGCGGTCGCTCGGCGGGTCGGTCACCGTTATCCCGAGGAGCGCGGAACCCGCGTCGGGACTCACCGTCGACGAAGCGGCGGTTGGGCCGCTGCGATGCGTCTCGGGACGCCGAACGGCGGTCTTCTTCTTCCGGCATGGCGCGATCCTCTCACGGTGGTCCTGTTAACGCGAAAGAGGCCACCCTGCGTTGGGTGGCCTCTTTCGTCTAAAAGGAGTCCGGCGGTGTCCTACTCTCCCACAGGGTCCCCCCTGCAGTACCATCGGCGCTGTGAGGCTTAGCTTCCGGGTTCGGAATGTAACCGGGCGTTTCCCTCACGCTATGGCCGCCGAAACACTATTGATGTTTCAATCAAAACCAAGAACATGACGAGTCATGTTCTTGGGGTTCTCGACCGTACATCGAGAACCACTCAGTGGACGCGAACACCTAGAACGGTGTGTTATCAAGTCATCGGCTTATTAGTACCAGTCAGCTACACACGTTGCCGTGCTTCCACATCTGGCCTATCAACCCAGTAGTCTAGCTGGGAGCCTCTCACCCGAAGGTATGGAAGTCTCATCTTGAGGCCGGCTTCCCGCTTAGATGCTTTCAGCGGTTATCCATCCCGAACGTAGCTAACCAGCGGTGCTCCTGGCGGAACAACTGGCACACCAGAGGTTCGTCCAACCCGGTCCTCTCGTACTAGGGTCAGATCCTCTCAAACTTCCTACGCGCGCAGCGGATAGGGACCGAACTGTCTCACGACGTTCTAAACCCAGCTCGCGTACCGCTTTAATGGGCGAACAGCCCAACCCTTGGGACCTACTCCAGCCCCAGGATGCGACGAGCCGACATCGAGGTGCCAAACCATGCCGTCGATATGGACTCTTGGGCAAGATCAGCCTGTTATCCCCGAGGTACCTTTTATCCGTTGAGCGACAGCGCTTCCACAAGCCACTGCCGGATCACTAGTCCCGACTTTCGTCCCTGCTCGACCTGTCAGTCTCACAGTCAAGCTCCCTTGTGCACTTACACTCGCCACCTGATTGCCAACCAGGTTGAGGGAACCTTTGGGCGCCTCCGTTACTCTTTGGGAGGCAACCGCCCCAGTTAAACTACCCACCAGGCACTGTCCCTGAACCGGATCACGGTTCGAAGTTAGATATCCAGAGTGACCAGAGTGGTATTTCAACAATGACTCCACGAACACTGGCGTGTCCGCTTCACAGTCTCCCACCTATCCTACACAAGCCACACCGAACACCAATACCAAGCTGTAGTAAAGGTCACGGGGTCTTTCCGTCCTGCTGCGCGTAACGAGCATCTTTACTCGTAATGCAATTTCGCCGAGTTCGCGGTTGAGACAGTTGGGAAGTCGTTACGCCATTCGTGCAGGTCGGAACTTACCCGACAAGGAATTTCGCTACCTTAGGATGGTTATAGTTACCACCGCCGTTTACTGGGGCTTAAATTCTGAGCTTCGCCGAAGCTAACCCGTCCTCTTAACCTTCCAGCACCGGGCAGGCGTCAGTCCGTATACATCGTCTTGCGACTTCGCACGGACCTGTGTTTTTAGTAAACAGTCGCTACCCACTAGTCTCTGCGGCCACCACACCCTTTCCCGCGCAAGGCGGTATAAGTGGATGGCCCCCCTTCTCCCGAAGTTACGGGGGCATTTTGCCGAGTTCCTTAACCACGATTCTCTCGATCTCCTTGGTATTCTCTACCTGACCACCTGAGTCGGTTTGGGGTACGGGCAGCTAGAACCTCGCGTCGATGCTTTTCTCGGCAGCATAGGATCACCCACTTTTCATCCGCATCGTGTCTCAGCCTCAATGAGTCACGGATTTGCCTATGACTCGGCCTACGCACTTGCACCAGGACAACCATCGCCTGGCTTGGGCTACCTTCCTGCGTCACACCTGTTAATACGCTAGCCGCCCCAGCATAGGGTCGTGTGCTCCACCAGCCGGTGCCACCCGAAGGTGACGATGACTGGCTTCGGACACTTAGCATTACTGGATTAGCTTGGGCGGTTCTTCGCCGGTACGGGAATATCAACCCGTTGTCCATCGACTACGCCTGTCGGCCTCGCCTTAGGTCCCGACTTACCCAGGGAAGATTAGCTTGACCCTGGAACCCTTGGTCTTCCGGAGGACGTGTTTCTCACACGTCTTTCGCTACTCATGCCTGCATTCTCACTCGTGTAGCCTCCACGGCTGGGTCACCCCGCCGCTTCACCGGCCACACGACGCTCTCCTACCCATCAACACGGCTGGACCACGAAGGCCTACCTATAAATGTCAATGCCACAACTTCGGTGGCGTGCTTGAGCCCCGTTACATTGTCGGCGCGGAATCACTTGACCAGTGAGCTATTACGCACTCTTTCAAGGGTGGCTGCTTCTAAGCCAACCTCCTGGTTGTCTAAGCAACTCCACATCCTTTCCCACTTAGCACGCGCTTAGGGACCTTAGATGGTGGTCTGGGTTGTTTCCCTCTCGACTATGAAGCTTATCCCCCACAGTCTCACTGCTGCGCTCTCACTTACCGGCATTCGGAGTTTGGCTGACGTCAGTAACCTTGTAGGGCCCATCGGCCATCCAGTAGCTCTACCTCCGGCAAGAAACACGCAACGCTGCACCTAAATGCATTTCGGAGAGAACCAGCTATCACGAAGTTTGATTGGCCTTTCACCCCTATCCACAGCTCATCCCCTCAGTTTTCAACCTAAGTGGGTTCGGCCCTCCACGACGTCTTACCGTCGCTTCAGCCTGGCCATGGATAGATCACTTCGCTTCGGGTCTAGGACACGCGACTGAATCGCCCTATTCAGACTCGCTTTCGCTACGGCTACCCCACACGGGTTAACCTCGCCACGTATCACTAACTCGCAGGCTCATTCTTCAAAAGGCACGCTGTCACCCCTACTAAGGAGGCTCCAACGGTTTGTAAGCAAACGGTTTCAGGTACTATTTCACTCCCCTCCCGGGGTACTTTTCACCTTTCCCTCACGGTACTTGTCCGCTATCGGTCATCTGGGAGTATTTAGGCTTATCAGGTGGTCCTGACAGATTCACACGGGATTTCACGGGCCCCGTGCTACTTGGGATACTCTCCACGCCATGCAAGGCATTTCGGCTACGGGGTTGGCACCCTCTATGACCGGCCTTTCAAGACCGTTCGCCTATACCTCCACGTCACGTCGGACCTTCGGCAGAAGATCCAGGAAAGTCCCACAACCCCGGGCATGCAACGCCTGCCGGCTATCACACACACCCGGTTTAGCCTCATCCGGTTTCGCTCGCCACTACTCACGGAATCACTGTTGTTTTCTCTTCCTGTGGGTACTGAGATGTTTCACTTCCCCACGTTCCCTCTACCCGCCCTATATATTCAGGCGGGAGTCACTAGGTCGGCACGCCGCCCAGCGGGGTTTCCCCATTCGGACATCCTCGGATCAAAACTCGCTTATCAGTTCCCCGAGGCTTATCGCAGATTGCTACGTCCTTCTTCGGCTCCAGATGCCAAGGCATCCACCGTTTGCTCTTAAAGACTTGAAATCACATGAGCCGACCCCGACAGGAAAATCGGGGCCGTATCTATCGTTTCGAACTCAAACCCGAAGGCCTGAGCCCTTTAAGATGCTCGCGTCCACTGTGTAGTTCTCAAAGTACGGGCGGTACCCCTCCCCATCCACCAACCGGCAGACAACGAGAGGCCCAGAGGAACGGACTCACATCCGGTCCCTCAGGACCCAACAGCGTGCAGACGCCCCGCTCACCAACCCCCACCTTCCAACCAGACCCAAAGACCTGGCGTACTAACGAGAATCGGCCGCGCCGACGTCATGTCAAATGTTCCACCCATGAGCTCCCAGCGAGCCACATTCGGGCCCGATCTGGGTTCTGGACACCCGAAGGTGTCAGATGCTCCTTAGAAAGGAGGTGATCCAGCCGCACCTTCCGGTACGGCTACCTTGTTACGACTTAGTCCTAATTACCGATCCCACCTTCGACGGCTCCCTCCACAAGGGTTAGGCCACCGGCTTCAGGTGTTACCGACTTTCATGACTTGACGGGCGGTGTGTACAAGACCCGGGAACGTATTCACCGCAGCGTTGCTGATCTGCGATTACTAGCGACTCCGACTTCATGAGGTCGAGTTGCAGACCTCAATCCGAACTGGGACCGGCTTTTTGGGATTCGCTCCACCTCACGGTATTGCAGCCCTTTGTACCGGCCATTGTAGCATGCGTGAAGCCCAAGACATAAGGGGCATGATGATTTGACGTCATCCCCACCTTCCTCCGAGTTGACCCCGGCAGTATCCCATGAGTTCCCACCATAACGTGCTGGCAACATAGAACGAGGGTTGCGCTCGTTGCGGGACTTAACCCAACATCTCACGACACGAGCTGACGACAACCATGCACCACCTGTTCACGAGTGTCCAAAGAGTTGACCATTTCTGGCCCGTTCTCGTGTATGTCAAGCCTTGGTAAGGTTCTTCGCGTTGCATCGAATTAATCCGCATGCTCCGCCGCTTGTGCGGGTCCCCGTCAATTCCTTTGAGTTTTAGCCTTGCGGCCGTACTCCCCAGGCGGGGAACTTAATGCGTTAGCTGCGTCACGGAATCCGTGGAAAGGACCCCACAACTAGTTCCCAACGTTTACGGGGTGGACTACCAGGGTATCTAAGCCTGTTTGCTCCCCACCCTTTCGCTCCTCAGCGTCAGTTACGGCCCAGAGATCTGCCTTCGCCATCGGTGTTCCTCCTGATATCTGCGCATTCCACCGCTACACCAGGAATTCCAATCTCCCCTACCGCACTCTAGTCTGCCCGTACCCACTGCAGGCCCGAGGTTGAGCCTCGGGATTTCACAGCAGACGCGACAAACCGCCTACGAGCTCTTTACGCCCAATAATTCCGGATAACGCTTGCGCCCTACGTATTACCGCGGCTGCTGGCACGTAGTTAGCCGGCGCTTTTTCTGCAGGTACCGTCACTTTCGCTTCTTCCCTGCTAAAAGAGGTTTACAACCCGAAGGCCGTCATCCCTCACGCGGCGTTGCTGCATCAGGCTTCCGCCCATTGTGCAATATTCCCCACTGCTGCCTCCCGTAGGAGTCTGGGCCGTGTCTCAGTCCCAGTGTGGCCGGTCACCCTCTCAGGCCGGCTACCCGTCGACGCCTTGGTGAGCCATTACCTCACCAACAAGCTGATAGGCCGCGAGCCCATCCCAGACCGAAAAATCTTTCCAAACGTTGACCATGCGGCCACGTCTCGTATCCAGTATTAGACGCCGTTTCCAGCGCTTATCCCAGAGTCCAGGGCAGGTTGCTCACGTGTTACTCACCCGTTCGCCACTAATCCACCAGAGCAAGCCCCGGCTTCATCGTTCGACTTGCATGTGTTAAGCACGCCGCCAGCGTTCATCCTGAGCCAGGATCAAACTCTCCGTAAAGAAAAAATGCATACCCCACCGGGAAAACGGTGACGCAGCGAGTTTGAAACTGACCAAAAAGACAAAATCAACTGACTTCATCCACAGCCAACCCCAAAGGGCTGACCAATTTTGATCCAAAGGAATCTCCCCCAGCCGAAGCCGAGGCGAGGTTATTTGGCATTTGACAAGTGCACGCTGTTGAGTTCTCAAGGATCGGATGCTCCCACAGCTCAGCCTCGCGGCATCACAGATGGGGCAACGTCTCACTCCCCCTCGCTGCGCCCTGCGGCGAACCTGAGGTGGGAGTTACCGATCTTAGCCGAAGACCCTCCGCAAGGGAAGTTCATCGTCGAGATCGGGTTCGTTCGCCGCTTGGGGAGTCAGACCTTCCGGCCTTCCGCTCTACCGCTTGGGGCGAACAGGTAATAACTTACGCGGATCCCGGACACCCGGCAAATCCGCACCGCAACCCGGGCGTGTCGCGAGCCCGAGAGGGACCGGGATCCGCGGAACGACGCGGATCCCGGGTCACAGCCCGAGGGCGTGGGCGGCCGACTGGGCGCGCGCGACCAGCTCGGCCCGCTGCTCCTCGACGCGCGCGGGGGCCGTGCCGCCCGCGCCGTCGCGGCTCGCGACCGAGCCCTCGATCGTGAGCACGTCGCGCACGGCCGGGGTCAGGTGGACCGACACGTCGGCGAGCAGGTCGTCCGAGGCCTCGTCCAGTTCGATCCCCCGCTCCTCGCACGCGCGGACGAGGGCACCCGAGATCTCGTGGGCCTCGCGGAACGGGACCCGGTTCTTCACCAGCCACTCGGCGACGTCCGTGGCCAGAGAGAATCCCTGCGGAGCGAGGGCCGCCATGCGGTCCGTGTGGAAGCGGAGGGTCGCGATCATCCCGGTGAAGGCGGGGAGCACCACCTCGAGGGTGCGCACGGAGTCGAACACCGGCTCCTTGTCCTCCTGGAGGTCCCGGTTGTACGCGAGCGGAAGACCCTTGAGGGTCGCCAGGAGACCGGAGAGGTTCCCGATCAGCCGGCCGGCCTTGCCGCGTGCGAGCTCGGCGATGTCGGGGTTCTTCTTCTGCGGCATGATGCTGGAGCCGGTCGAGTAGCCGTCATCCAGCGTGACGAACCCGAACTCGCGGGTGTTCCAGAGGATGATCTCCTCGCTGAGACGGGACAGATCGATGCCGATCATCGCGGTGATGAACGCGAACTCCGCCACGACATCGCGCGCGGCGGTGCCGTCCAGGGAGTTCTCCGCCGGACGATCCAGCCCGAGCTCCCGCGCGACGAGCGCGGGGTCGAGGCCGAGCGTCGATCCCGCCAGCGCTCCCCCGCCGTAGGGCGAGACCCCGGCCCGCGCCCGCCAGTCGACGAGGCGTTCGAGATCGCGCACGAGCGGCCATGCGTGCGCCTGAAGGTGGTGCGCGAGCAGCACCGGCTGAGCGTGCTGGAGGTGCGTGCGCCCGGGCAGGATCGCCGTCGGGTGCGCCTCCGCCTGCGCGACGAGCGCGTCCACGAGACGCAGCAGGTCCCGCGCGATGACCCGCGCATGGTCGATCAGGTACATGCGCACGAGCGTCGCGATCTGATCGTTGCGGCTGCGGCCCGCCCGGAGGCGTCCGCCGAGCTCGGGTCCGACCTCGTCGATCAGGGCGGACTCCAGGGCGCCGTGCACGTCCTCGTCGGCGGGATCCGGGAGCAGCGTGCCGTCGGCGATGCGCGCGGCCAGCGCGTCGAGGCCGGCGTGCATGCGCTCGGCCTCGTCCGCCTCCAGGTACCCGGCAGCCGCCAGCGCCGTCGCATGGGCGTGGGAGCCGGCGATGTCGTACGGGGCGAGGATCCAGTCGAAATGGGTGGACCGGCTGAGATCGGCCAGCTCGGGGCTCGGTCCGCCCGCGAAGCGTCCGCCCCAGAGCGATCCCTCGTTGGTGCCCCCCGGTGCCTGCGCGCTCATGCGGACTCCTCCTGCTTGCTCAGCAGCCAGACCAGCAGCGCCTTCTGCGCATGCAGCCGGTTCTCCGCCTCGTCCCAGACCACGCTCTGCGGGCCGTCGATCACCTCGGAGTCGACCTCGTATCCCCGGTCCGCGGGGAGGCAGTGGATGAAGATGGCCTCGGGGTCGGCCGCGGCCATGATGCCGGTGGTGACCTTGTAGCCGCCCAGATCCCGCAGCCGCGCGATCTTCTCCTCCTCCTTGCCCATGGAGACCCAGGTGTCCGTGACGATCACGTCCGCGCCGGCCGCCGCCTCGGTCGGATCCGTCACCAGGGTGACCGATCCGCCGGTCTCGGCCGCCCGCCGCTGCGCGGCCTCGACGACGTCCGCGCGCGGCGAGTAGGCGGCGGGCGACGCGACGCGCACGTGCATGCCCGCCGTCACCCCGGCCAGCACGTACGAGTGCGCCATGTTGCTGCGGCCGTCTCCGAAGAACGACAGGGTGAGCCCGGCGAGCTCCCCCTTGTGCTCGCGGATCGTGAGCAGGTCGGCGAGGAGCTGGCACGGGTGGAAGTCGTCGGACAGGGCATTGACCACGGGGACGCGCGTGCCTGCGGCCATCTCCTCCAGCCCCGACTGCGCGTAGGTGCGCCAGACGATCGCCGCCACCTGCCGTTCCAGCACCCGGGCCGTGTCGGACGGGGTCTCCTTCCCGCCGAGCTGGCTGTTCGCGGTGGAGATGATCAGCGGCGAGCCGCCGAGGTCCGCGATCCCGACCGCGAAGGAGACCCGGGTGCGGGTGGATGACTTGTCGAAGATGACCGCGACGGTCTTCGGCCCCGCCAGCGCCTTGTTCGCCCAGCGGTCCTTCTTCAGCTCCAGGGCCAGATCCAGGATCTCGGCCTGCTCGGCGGCGGTCAGGTCGTCGTCGCGAAGGAGGTGACGGGTCATGCGAGGGTCTCCGTGGGGGTCGGGATGGATGCGGCCACCGCGGACACCGCGGCGCCGAACAGGTCGAGGAACTCCGCCACCTCGGCGTCGCCGATCGTGTAGGCCGGAGCGATGCGGATCACGTCGTCGGCGGGGGCGTTGACGATGAGGCCGCGCTCGTGCGCCGCCTCCCGCACCTGCGCGGCGACGGGAGCGGCGAGCGTGATCCCGATGAGCAGGCCCGCACCGCGGGTCCCGGTCACGAGCGGGAGGCCGTCGACCCCGGCGCGCAGTTCCGCGCCCCGTGCGACGACGTTGGCGAGCAGTCCCTCGTCCTCGATGTGCGCGAGGATCGCGTTGGCCGTCGCGCTCGCGAGCGGGTTCCCGCCGAAGGTCGAGTTGTGCGTGCCCGGGTAGAAGAGCTCGCTCGCGTCGCCGAACGTGATGAGCGCGCCCATCGGGAAGCCCGCCGCGATGCTCTTGGCCACCGTCACGGCGTCAGGCACGATGCCTTCGCGCTGGAACGCGAACCACTCGCCCGTGCGCCCCGCGCCCGTCTGCACCTCGTCGAGGATCAGCAGGGCGTCGTGCGCGCTCGTGAGCTCGCGCGCCCGCCGGAGGAACCCGTCGGGGAGCTCGACGACGCCGGCCTCGCCCTGGATCGGCTCGACGACCATGGCCGCGACCCCGCCGTCCGCGACCGCGGCGGCGAACGCCTCCTCGAGGCTCTCGATCGAGCGCTGCACCGTGCGGACGCCGGGGAGCACCGGCTCGAAAGGCTCCCGGTACGCGGCCTTCGGCGTCAACGAGAGCGCGCCCATGGTCCGGCCGTGGAACGCCCCCTCCACGACCAGGACGGTGGAGCGACCCGTGTCGCGCCCGTGCAGCCGGGAGAGCTTGATCGCCATCTCGTTCGCCTCGCCGCCGGAGTTGGCGAGGAAGACCCGACCGCGCTCCCCCGTCCCCGCCAGGCGCTTGAGACGAGCCGCCAGCTCCAGCTGGCCCGGGCTCGCGAAGTAGTTCGAGACGTGCGCCAGCGTCGCGGCCTGGCGGGACACGGCCTCCACGAAGACCGGGTGCGCGTGACCGAGGCAGTTCACCGCGATGCCGCCGAGGAAGTCGAGGTAGCGGCGCCCGTCCGCGTCCCACACCGAGGAGCCCTCGCCGCGCACGAGCAGCGCGAGCCGCCCGCCGAGGTTCATCAGGTCCCGCCCCGCATCGTCCTGCCAGACGCTCATCCGGCCACCGCCTCTCCGTCCATGACGACTTCCGTGCCGATCCCCTTGCTGGTGAACAGCTCCACGAGCACCGAATGGGGCACGCGCCCGTCGATGATCGCCGCGGCGCGAACGCCGCCCTCCACCGCGTCCAGGCACGCGCGCATCTTCGGGATCATGCCCGACTCCAGCGTCGGGAGCATCGCGGTGAGCTCGGTGGAGGTGATGTGCGACACGAGCGAGTCCCGGTTGGGCCAGTCCGCGTACAGTCCGGCGACGTCGGTGAGGATCACGAGCTTGACCGCCCCGAGCGCCGTCGCCAGCGCGGCCGCCGCGGCGTCGGCGTTCACGTTCAGCGACTGGCCGGGGTGATCCAGGTCTGGCGCGATGCTCGACACCACCGGGATCCGCCCCGCTGCGAGATGATCCAGCACGGGCGTCGGGTCCACCTGCACGACGTCGCCGACCCGGCCGAGATCCACTTCCTCGCCGTCGACCAGCACGCCGCGGCGGCGGCCGCCGAACAGTCCGGCGTCCTCTCCGCTGAGTCCCGTGGCGATGGGACCGTGGCTGTTGATCTTCGCCACCAGCTGCGGGTTGATATGCCCGGTCAGCACCATCCGCACGACGCTGATCGCCTCTGTCGAGGTCACCCGGTACCCGCCCTTGAACTCGCTCGGGATCGCCAGGCGGTCGAGCATGTTCGAGATCTGCGGTCCGCCGCCGTGCACCACGACCGGCTGCACCCCGACGTAGCGGAGGTAGGCGATGTCCTGCGCGAACGCGTCCTGGAGCTCGTCGCTGATCATGGCGTTCCCGCCGTACTTGACCACGACGATCTGGTCTCGGAACCGCTTCAGCCACGGCAGCGAGTCGATGAGGGTCTGCGCCTTCGCGGCGGCTTCCTCGGGGGCGGTGTCCTGCAGGTCTGTCATGAGGAGTAGGCGCTGTTCTCGTGGACGTAGTCGTGGGTGAGGTCGTTGGTGCGGATCGTCGCCGTCGCGTCGCCCGCTCTCAGGTCGATCCGCACGTCGGTCTCCTTCGGCGTGAGGTCGACCTCCTCGCGCGGCCGGTCCGGCCCGCCCGCGGTGCACACCCGCACGCCGTTCATCCAGACGTCCACGTCGTAGGGGTCGAACGCCGCGGACGTCGTGCCGATCGCGGCCAGCACACGGCCCCAGTTCGGGTCGTTGCCGAAGATCGCCGCCTTGAACAGGTTGTTGCGGGCGACCGCCCGGCCGACCTCCACGGCGTCCTCCTCGGTGGCGGCGTGCACGACCTCGATCGTGATGCTGTGGCTCGCGCCCTCGGCGTCGGCTTGGAGCTGCACCGCGAGATCGGCGCAGACCTGGACGAGTCCGGCGCGGAAGGCGTCGCCGTCGGGAGTGGTCCCGGAGGCCCCGCTGACGAGCAGCGACACCTGGTCGTTCGTCGACATGCAGCCGTCCGAGTCGAGCCGGTCGAAGCTCACCCGGGTGGCCGCGCGCAGGTGCGCGTCGGCCTCCTCCGACGTCAGCACGGCGTCCGTCGTGAGCACGACGAGCATGGTCGCCAGGCCCGGCGCGAGCATGCCCGCGCCCTTCGCCATCCCGCCGATCGTCCAGCCGTCCCCGTGGAACACACTCGTCTTCGGCACTGTGTCCGTGGTCATGATGGCCAGTTCGGCCCCGCCGCCGTCCGGGCTCAGCGCCGCGATCGCGGCCTCCGTGCCGGCGAGGACGCGCGCGCGGAAGGTCTCGTCGCCGGTGCCGATCAGCCCGGTGGAGCACACGAGCACGTCTCCCGCGCTCACACCGAGGAGCTCGGCGGCCCGCTCGGCGGTCTGGTGCGTGGTCTGGAAGCCGAACGATCCCGTGAAGCAGTTGGCCCCGCCGGAGTTCAGCACGATCGCCTCGACGGTGCCGTCCTTGATCGCCTCCTGGGACCACAGGATCGGGTTGGCCTTCGCACGGTTCGACGTGAAGACCGCGGCCCCCGCCTTGAGCGGCCCGCGATTGACGACCACCGCCACGTCCGGCTTGCCCGTCGACTTCAGGCCCGCGGCGACGCCCGCCGCCTCGAACCCCTGGGGGGCGGTCACGCTCACAGCGTCTCCTTCTTCACGTTCTCGGTCTCTGTCTTCCTGCTCCCGGCGGTCACGGAGCGACGCCGTTCACGGTCAGCGCCGTGCCCTCGGGGAGGCCCAGCGCGAGGTTCATGGACTGCACGGCCGCGCCCGCCGTCCCCTTGACGAGGTTGTCCACGGCGGTCACCACGGTGACCCGGTTCGCGGCACGGTCGATCGCCAGCCCCATCAGCGCCGTGTTGGCGCCCAGCACGTCCGCGGTCCGCGGGAACTGCCCCGCCGGAAGCAGTTGCACGAACGTCTCGTCCCCGTACGCCGCTTCCCACGCGTTCCGGATCTCCTCGTCCGAGGCCCCGGCGCTGATCGGGGCGGTCGAGGTGGCGAGGATCCCCCGCGCCATCGGGACGATGACCGGAGTGAAGGAGATCCGCACGTCCGCCGGGTCGACGCCGGCCCCGTGCCCCGCTCCGGCGGCGACGAGCGCCTGGCGGATCTCGGGGATGTGCCGGTGCGTGCCCCCGACGGCGTAGGGGTTCGCGGTGCCGAGGATCTCGCTGCCGAGCAGGTGCGTTTTGAGGCTCTTTCCCGCGCCGGAGGGTCCGACGGCGAGGACGCTGACGATGTCGGACGCGTCGATCACGCCCGCCGCGACACCGGGGGCGAGACTGAGGCTCACCGTGGACGCGTTGCAGCCCGGCGCGGCGATCCGGGTGGCGTCGCGGAGGATCTCCCGCTGCTTGCCCTCGCCGACCAGGAGCTCGGGCACGCCGTAGGCCCACGGCTCGTGGAACGCGCCGCCGTAGAAGGCGTCCCACGCGTCCGCCGAGGTGAGCCGGTGGTCCGCGCCCGCGTCGATCACGAGAGGGGCGTCGCCGAGAGCGTCGGTGTACTGCCCGGACTGCCCGTGCGGCAGGGCGAGGAAGACGACGTCATGGCCCGCGAGGATCTCCGGCGTCGTGTCCTGAAGGGTGAGATGTGTGAGCGAGCGCAGGTGCGGCTGGTGCTGGACGAGCGGCTGCCCCGCGTTGGCATGCGCCGTGACGGTGCGGATCTCGATGTCGGGATGGCTTGCGAGCAGGCGCAGGATCTCGCCGCCCGCATAGCCCGATGCGCCGGAGACGGCGACGGAATACGTCATGCTTCCACCTTAACGGTCAGGGTCTGAGGGGCCGGGGCGGCGACACCGGCTCCTCAGCACCGCGGACGCGCGGGACGGAGAGCGGGGTCGCCTAGAGTCGGCGGTCGCCCTGGCGTCGGCGCTCCGGAGCGGCGCTCGGAACGAGCGCGGCGGTGACGGGAGCGGCCGGAAGCATGGGGCGACGATATCGCGTGCGGGTCACCGCGGCAAATCGGATCCGCCGGACGCGACACCGTCGCCCGCTCCGCTCACGCGCCCACGCGCTCGCGCTCTCGCTCCCCCGCCGCGAGCGGCGCCGCGAAGAACGCGTGCTCCAGCTCCGCCGACCGGACGAATGCCGCGCGCATCCGCCGGCGGGTGCGCGCCCCGGCCGAGGCCGCCGCGCCGGTGACGATGTCGATGGCGGTCCGCGTCGCCTCGGCGAAGGCAGGATCGGCGTAGGTCGCCAGCCAGCTCGCGTAGGGATGCCCGGGATCCTGCGCCTGCGCCCCCAGCTCCCCCGACTGCAGGCGGACGCCGAGATCCGTGTACAGCCAGAAGCACGGCAGCAGAGCAGCGATCAGCACGGCGTGCTCCGCGTCGAACGCCACGGCGCGCAGGTGGTCCAGATACGCCGTGGTGATCGGCCCCGGCGCCGCCGAGAACACCGTCTCGCGCTTTCCGGCGCCCTCTCCCCCCTCCGGCCCCGGCCCCTTGTCCGCGCCCGGCATCAGCCATTGCGCATGCAGCTCCAGCTCGCCCTCGATGGCCCCGCGTGCGGCCTCCGCCCAGAACGCCTGCTCCGTGGAGGACGGCGCCGAGCGCGAGGCCGCTGCGAGCACGCGTGCGTAGTCGCGCAGGTACAGCGCATCCTGGGCCAGGTAGGAGCGGAAGTCGGCGTCCGACAGCGTCCCCTCGGCGAGGCCGCGGATGAAAGGCAGATCGTCGATCGCGGCGCGGACGGGAGCGATCGCCGCCCACCACTCCGCCTCGATCTCCCGCGCGTCCGGCGCCGCGCCGGACGCGTCCGCCGCCGGGTGCTGCCCGACGAAGTGATCGACGGGTCCGTGTCCCGCCCCCACGCCCAGGGCCTCGCCGCCGCGGAGCGCGTCCCGCAGCCACTGCCGCGTCCGCCTGACCGCCTCGGCCCAGTCCTCCCCGCGAGCGCGGCGGGTCGCGATGCCCGCCGACAGGGAGCACCCGGTGCCGTGCGTGGCCGTGGTCTCGATGCGGTGACCGGGGAACTCGCGGACGTCGCTGCCGCGCACCAGGGCGTCGGGCGCGTCGGCACCGGGGAGGTGGCCGCCCTTCACCAGGACCGCGACGCCCAGCGTGGCGGACAGGCGCCCGGCCTGCGCGAGCGCCTCGGTCCACGTCGGCGCCGTCGGCTCGCCGGTGAGCACTGCCAGCTCGGCGAGGTTGGGGGTGATCAGATCGGCCCGGCGGAGCAGCTCGGTGAGCGCCCGCTCGGCGCGGGCGTCCAGCAGCCGGTCACCGCTCGTGGCCACCATCACCGGATCCACCACGACCGCCGGCGGACGCGACTGCGCCAGCCAGTCCCCGACCGTCTCGATCACCTCGGAAGTGGCGAGCATGCCGATCTTCACGGCGTCGATCTCGATGTCGTCGGCGATCGCGTCGAGCTGCGCACGCAGGAAGACGGGGTCCGGCACGTGGACCCCGCGGACGCCCCGCGTGTTCTGGGCCGTCAGCGCGGTGATCGCCGCCATCCCGTACCCGCCGTGCGCGGCGATGGACTTCAGGTCCGCCTGGATCCCCGCGCCTCCGGAGGGATCGCTGCCGGCGATGCTGAGGACGCGGGCGGGACCGGGGCGTCGCCAGCGCCGACGCAGCTCCCGGGCGGCCTCGCGGGGATCCGGCGCCGCGCAGAGCGCCGACACCACGGCGACGCCGGCAGCGCCCGCTGCGCGCAGGGCCGGCACGTCCTCCGCGGTGATCCCGCCGATCGCCACGCACGGCACCGGGCTCTCGGCGGCGAGAGCGGCGAAGCCGTCGACCCCGAGCGCCGGCGGATGATCCGGCTTGGTCGCCGTCGGCCGGATGACGCCCACGCCGAGGTAGTCCACGGTCCCCTCGGGAAGCGCGCGGACGCCGTCGAGATGCGCGCGGGTGTTCGCGGTGAGCCCGATGACGGCATCCGGCCCGAGCATCTCCCGCGCGCGGAGCACCGACGCGTCCGACTGCCCGAGATGGACACCGTCGACCCGCGCCCCGCGTCGACGCGCTTCCACCGCCGCGTCGATGCGGTCGTCGACGAGCAGGAGCGCCCGGCCGCCGATGACGTCGGAGAGCTCCACGAGCTGGGCGGCGACCGCGGCGTCGGGGGCGTGCTTCTCTCGGAGCTGCACGATCCGCACCCCGCCGTCGACGGCGGCGGCCACGACGTGGGCGACGCCGCGCGGCCCGGCCAGCGCCGCATCCGTGACGAGGTAGAGGGCGAGGTCGCGGGGGTCCAGGCCGCTCATGCCGTCGCCTCCGGCGCGAACGCCGAGGTCGTGTGCGCGCGCTCCGCCACGGAGGCAGGATCGAGCGAGGCCAGCGCATCGAGAAGCCCTACCGCGAAGGACCCCGGTCCGCTCGCTTCCCGCGCCGCGTCCTCGGCCGCGATCGTGTACGCGAGCGTCGCCGCCGCCACCGCCGTCGCGGGGGTGTGTCCGGTGCCCCGCGCGGTGCCAAGGAACGCCGCCATGACCGCGCCCAGGGCGCATCCGCCGCCCGTGACGCGGGTGAGCAGCACGTCGCCGTTCGCGATCCGGATGCTCTGCTCGCCGTCGACCACGAGGTCGACGGGGCCCGAGACGGCCACGACGCATCCGTGCTGCCTCGCGAGGTCGGCGGCCGCATCCGCCGCGGCCTCGGTCGTGTCGATCGCGTCGACGCCGCGTCCCCCGCCGCCGCGGCCGGCAAGGGCGAGGATTTCCGAGGCGTTCCCGCGCACGGCCGTGGGACGCATCGCGACCAGGTCGCGCGCCAGCGCCGTGCGGACCGGAAGTGCGCCGACCGCGACCGGGTCCAGCACCCAGGGGGTCCCGGCGGCCCGTGCGGCGCCGACGGCCTCCACGCTCGCGGCGCGCTGTTCCGGCGTCGGCGTGCCGAGGTTCACCAGGAGTCCGGAGGCGATCCCGGCGAACATCCCGGCCTCCCCGACGATGTCGGTCATGGCGGGAGCGGCTCCCAGCGCGAGCAGCACGTTCGCGGTGAACCCCGTCACGACCGCGTTGGTGATGCACTGGGTCAGAGGCGGGCTCTCGCGCAGTGCGCGGAGGAGATCCCCGGTGGCCTCGGCCACGGGCCCGGCGGACGATGGACGCAGACGATCGCTCACGCGACATCCCTTCGCTAGTACGAACTAGATCAGGTTCGACGGGTGTGATCTCAGCCGCGCGATGCGGCACCCCGTGTCACTGCTCGCAGTCTAGCGATCCCGAGGAGTCGGCGGGGCGGGCCTCACACCGACCGCGCGGGAGGGAGGTCCGTGAGCCGAGGGGTCGTCCAGTCCGGATCGGGACGCCAGCGCGTCCATTCGGGGTCGAACGGCCACGCCCCCTCGCGGAACGACGCGATGGCGGCGTCCGCGTGCGCACGGATGAGCTCCGCCTCGTCCGGCGCGATCCTCCCCTGCCTGATCGCCTCCACCAGCTCGTCCTCGTCCTTGAGACCGATCGTGCCGTCCGCCCCGATCTCCACGTCGAGCACATGGTCCGAGCTGAAGGTCGAGGCGCCGACCCGCTCATGGGCGTTCTCGAGGTTCACATACCACCCCGCGAACTCCCACGCATCGGGGTCGTCCGCCGTCCCGGCCACCGCCCAGAACAGCCAGACGGACCAGGGTGTGGCCGTCGGGGCGATGCGCAGGACGCCGTTGCCCCACCACTCCTCCACGATCCGCGTGCGCGGCTCCAGCCAGCGCCTCTCCAGCGGGACCGTGCGGATCCGTCGGCCGTCCGGTCCGCCCATCCCCTCCAGGAGCGTCCCCGGGGCGAGCCAGGCGACCAGCCCGCGCTCGTCGTCCCGGACGACACGCATCGGGGCGATGCTGGACGCGTCACCGTCCCGCCAACCGGGCTTGCGGTAGTGCCAGTCGACCTGGGTGCCGGGAGCGAGGAAGGGCGCCTGCCCCAGGGGACGGGCACCGTCCGGCGCCGTGCGCGCGGTCACGTGAGGGACGAGATCTGTCATCCCCCGACCGTATCCGCGGCACACGGGCACCGGCCGCAGCACCGCGCCCGACGGACGGGATCAGTCGCGGATGGTCGCCCCGAATCGCTCGGCGGCGACGCGGACGCCGGCCAGCTTCGCCTCCGTCGCCTCAGCGGCGGTCAGCGTGCGGTCGTCGGCACGGAAACGGAGCGCGAAGGTCAGGCTCTTCTCGCCCTCCCCCACGCCCTCGCCGCGGTAGTCGTCCACGAGACGCAGTGATTCCAGCAGCGTGCCGGCGCCCTCCGCGAGAGCGGCGCGCACGTGCGCCGCGGGCGTCTCGACGGGGACGACGAGCGAGACGTCCTGCGTCGCCGCCGGGAAGGTGGACAGCGACGCCGCCACGATCCGCTCACCGGTCAGGGACAGCACGCGGTCCAGGTCGATCTCGAGCACGACCGCGCGCCCCGGGAGGTCCGCGTCGGCGGCGACCTGCGGGTGCAGCTCGCCGACATAGCCCACCTCCTCGCCGCGCACGGTGAGGACACCGGTCCGTCCGGGGTGCAGCGCCTCTCGGCGTCCCTGTGCGACCTCGATCTCCACGCCTGCCGCGACGGCGATGAGGCGCACCGCATCCAGGCCGTCCGCGATCCCCGCCGCCTCCGCCGGGCGGCCTGGCTGACGCGGGGACACGTTGCCGGTGAGCAGCACAGCGAGGTGCCGAGCCTGCGGCGGGATCGACGCGTTCAGCGCCGCCAGCGTCTCGTCCGAGGGCCGCTCCCCCAGCGGCGGGACGGCGTCGGTGCCGTATGTCACCCCGTCCACGGGCAGGAAGACCGCCCCCGCCTCGAAGATCGCGAGGTCCGTGAGGCCGCGCGAGATGTTGCGATGCGCGGTCTGCAGCAGGCCGGGGACGAGCGAGCGGCGCAGGTACGGCGCCTGTCCGTCCAGCGGGTTCGCCAGGCGGACCCCCGCGATGCGGGAGCCGTCAGCGGATCCGTGCAGGTCGTTCTGCTCCTGCGTCGTGAACGGGAAGGACGGCGTCTCGACGAAGCCGCCCGCGGCCAGGGCGTTCAGGACGCGGCGTCGTCCCCGCTGCAGCGGGGTGTAGCCGCGGCCGGACGGTGGGGTGGGCAGCACGGAGCCGATCCGATCCAGGCCGTGGATGCGCGCGACCTCCTCCGCCAGTGTCCACTTGTCCGTGAGGTCAGGCCGCCAGGTCGGCGGGATGACCTGCCACCCGGTGTCCGTGGCCGTGACCTCCGCGCCGATCGTCTCCAGAGCGCCCACGATCTCGTCGTCCGAGTACGCCACGCCGATGAGTCCGGGCACGAACCCTGCGGGCAGATCGATGCCCTCGACGACCACCTCGGCGAACAGGGCACCCCCCTCGTCGGTGAGCGTTCCGCCGGCGAGCTCGACCATGAGATCGGCGACGCGACGCGCCGCCACGAACGGGATGAGCGGATCGACGCCGCGCTCGAACCGCTTGGACGCCTCGCTCGGCAGCTTGTGCCGCCGAGCCGTGCGCGCGATCGTCGTCGGGTCGAACGTGGCCGCCTCGATCAGAACGTTCCGGGTGGTGTCGCCCATCTCGGTCGTGCCACCGCCCATCACGCCCGCGAGGCCGATGGGACCGGACTCGTCCGTGATCAGCAGGTCCTCCCCATGGAGGGTGCGCTCCTGTCCGTCGAGCGTCGTCAGCTTCTCTCCCGGCTGGGCGCGACGCACCGTGATGTCGCCCCGGAGCTTGTCCAGGTCGTAGCCGTGGATGGGGTTGCCGAGCTCGAGCATGACGTAGTTCGTGATGTCGATCAGCACGCCCAGCGAGCGCATCCCCGCTAGGGCGAGCCGGGCGATCATCCACGGCGGCGTCGGGCGTGAGGGGTCGACGTCCCGCACCACGCGCGTGACGAACTCGCTCGCCCCCACGCGTCCGCGGATGGGGGCGCGGTCGTCCACGACGGTGGCGTGGCCGGAGCCGGGCTGCAGCTCGGCGAAGTCCCGCTCGGCGGGGTCCCGGAAGGCCGCGCCGGTTGCGTGGGCGTACTCTCGGGCGACGCCGCGGAGCGAGAACGCGTATCCCCGGTCCGGGGTGACGTTGATCTCGACCGCGACGTCGTCCAGGCCGAGCAGGCCGATCGCGTCGGTGCCGACGGGCGCGTCGACGCCGAGCTCGGACAGGATGAGGATCCCGTTGTGCTCGTCGCCCAGGCCCAGCTCGCGCGCCGAGGCGATCATGCCGTCCGAGACGTGACCGTAGGTCTTGCGCGCCGCGATGGGGAACGGACCGGGAAGGACCGCACCGGGCAGGGTCACGACGACCTTGTCCCCGACGGCGAAGTTGTGCGCACCACAGACGATGCCGCGCGGCTCGGCCTCGCCGACGTCCACCTGGCACCAGCGGATGGTCTTGCCGTTGGACTGCGGCTCCTCGTCGAAGGACAGCACCTGACCGACGACGACGGGCCCCGAGATCTCGAAGCGGTGGACGTCCTCCTCCTCGAAGCCGACGCGCACCAGCGCCGCCAGGACGTCGTCCGGCGTGGCGTCGGCCGCCACGTCCACGTACTCACGCAGCCACGAAAGCGGGACGCGCATCACACCACCATCCCGTACTGCTCGCTGAAGCGGACATCGCCCTCGGCCATGTCGCGCATGTCCTTCACATCGCTGCGGAACATCAGGCCCCGCTCGATCCCCATCCCGAACGCGAAGCCGCTGTAGACCTCGGGGTCGATCCCCGCCGCGCGCAGCACGTTCGGGTTCACCATGCCGCAGCCGCCCCACTCGATCCAGCGGGCACCGCCCTTGAAGGTCGGGTGCCACAGGTCGAGCTCCGCCGAGGGCTCGGTGAACGGGAAGTAGTTGGTGCGCAGTCGCGTCTTCGCCTCGGGTCCGAAGAGCTGGCGCGCGAAGTGGTCGAGCGTGCCCTTCAGATGGGCCATCGTGATCCCCTTGTCCACGACCAGGCCCTCGAACTGCGTGAAGACGGGGAGGTGGGTGGCGTCGAACTCGTCGGTCCGGTAGACGCGCCCCGGGCACAGCACGTAGATGGGGACCTCTCGGTCGAGCATCGAGCGCACCTGGACCGGGCTCGTGTGCGTGCGCATCACCAGGTGGCGCGCGGCGGGATCCACGTAGAACGTGTCCTGCTCCTGACGCGCCGGGTGGTCCTCGTCGAAGTTCAGGGCGTCGAAGTTGAACCACTCGTGCTCGAGCTCCGGCCCCTCCGCGATCTCCCAGCCCATGCCGACGAAGATGTCGCAGACCTCGTCCTCCAGCAGCCCCAGCGGATGACGGGCACCGGGCCGTGTGCGCGCGGCGAGCGCGGTGATGTCCACGCGCTCGGCCTCGAGCCGCGCGGCCGTCTCGGCCGCGGCGATCTCGGCCTCTTTGGCCGCCAGCGCCTGGGTCACCCGCCCGCGCCCCTGGCCGATGAGCTTTCCGAACGCGGCCTTGTGCTCGGGGGCGACCTGGCGCATCGACGCGTTCAGGACCGCCAGCGGCGACCCCTCCGCGACGTGCGCTGTGCGGGCCGCCTTCAGCTCGGCGGAATCGGACGCCGCGCCGATCGCCTCCAGCGCGGCGGCGACGGCGGACTCCACCGCCTCCGGGGTGATCTCTGCAGGAGCGTGGGGAACGTCAGACACGAGACACGAGTCTACCGGCGCGCCCGCGCCCGCCCGCTCAGCGCGAGGCGTGGGCCCGTCCGGGGGTCAGATCGACGTCCCGTCGTGCCTTCCTGCGCCCTTCTGCAGGGCGATGAGCTCCGTGACGGTGCCCTCCCCGTGCGTCCGCGGATCGTCCTCCGTCCCCCCGCCGGCGATGGCGCGCAGCTTCGGCGACCGGCGCGTGCGGATCTCCAGCCACTTCGCCACGCCGGAGAGGATGAGGCACATCACGATGTAGATGCCGCCGATCACGAACGCCGACTGCAGGATCGGGCGTCCCTGCTGGGAGCTGAGGAGCTTCGCGTAGTACAGCAGCTCGGGGTACGTGATGATGAAGCCGAGCGCGGTGTCCTTCATCGTCACGACGAGCTGGGCCACGATGACCGGCAGCATGGCGCGAATGGCCTGCGGCAGCAGCACCAGACGCATCACCCCGCTCTTTCGCAGACCGATGGCGTAGCCGGCTTCCTTCTGCCCCTTCGGCAGCGATTCGACACCGGCGCGGAGGACCTCGGCGAGGACCGACCCGTTGTAGACCATGAGGCCGATCACGACCGCCCAGTACGGCTCCATCCGGATCCCCACGACGGGGAGACCGTAGTACAGCAGCATCATGAACACGAGCACCGGGACGGCTCGGAACAGCTCGGTGACGACCGTGACGGGCACGCGGACCCACGCGTGATCGGACAGGCGCCCGATCGCCAGGAGGAACCCCAGGACGAGGCTCAGCACGGCGGCGAGCCCGAACGCGCCGAGCGTCGCCCCGAGCGCCTTGCCGATGCCGGCCCAGACGTTCGTGAAGGTGAAGACGTACCACTTCTGCGCGTCGAACTGCCCGGTCACGAACATCCGGTAGACGACGAAGCCGATGGCAGCGAGGACCACGAGGATCGTGACCACGGCGAGGATGCGGTTGCGGGCGACGGCCCGGGGCCCGGGGACGTCGTACAGGACGGAACTCATCGCGCGATCCTCCATCGGTTCTCGAGATGACGCTGCAGCCAGCTCATCAGCAGGACGAGCAGGACGAACACGACGGCGACCCAGAGCAGGACCTCCATCGGGTTGCCGGGACGATCAGCGGCGTCGTTGATCGTGGCCCGCAGCGCGGCGAGCTCCGCGATCGAGAAGCCGGCGG
Organism: Microbacterium resistens; assembly: GCF_021172025.1. Taxonomy (NCBI): domain Bacteria; kingdom Bacillati; phylum Actinomycetota; class Actinomycetes; order Micrococcales; family Microbacteriaceae; genus Microbacterium; species Microbacterium resistens. The sequence continues at coordinate 378,225 of NZ_CP082781.1, read as the reverse complement.
CGACGGTGGTGTTCTTCAGCAGGGCGATGAACACGCTCATCATCGGCGGCACGACCGAGCGGAACGCCTGGGGCAGGACCACCAGGGTCATCACCTGGCCGAAGGGCAGTCCGATCGCCCGGGCCGCCTCGGCCTGGCCGACCGGCACGGTGTTGATCCCCGCCCGTAGGACCTCGGCGACGTACGTGGCCGTGTAGATCCCGATGGCGAGAATGCCCAGGACCGTGTTGGACAGGTCGGGCAGCCCGAGCTGCGGGTAGCCGAAGACGAAGAAGAAGAAGACGAGCGTCAGCGGGGTGTTCCGCACGGTGTTCACGTAGACCGTGCCCACGCCGCGGGCGATCGGCACCGGCGAGACACGCATCGCGCCGACGATGATGCCCAGCACCAGCGCGATGATCCCGCCGATCACGAAGACCAGCAGGGTGTTGCCGATCGCCTCGCCCCACAGGTCGAGGTTCCCGAAGATGACGTCCACGTCACCCTCCCCTTCTCGATGTCAGAGGAGGGCGGCCCGAGACCGGCTCGGACCGCCCTCGCGGGTCACTTGTCGACAGCGGGCTGCTCGACCTCGATCCCGGACGAGCCCAGGTTCTTGTCGAAGATCGCCTTCCACGTCTCGCCGCCGTCCGTGAAGAGGGCGTTGATGTGGTCCTTCAGCGCGGTGTCGCCCTTGGTGAGGCCCACGCCGTAGCGCTCCTCCGTGAAGAGACCGCCCGTGACCTTGATCTCGTCGGGGTACTGCGCCGCGTAGCCGATGAGGATCGCCTGGTCCGTCGTCACGGCGTCGACCTTGCCGTCCAGCAGGTCCTGCACGCAGGCGGAGTACAGGTCGTACTCCTGCGTCTTGATCTCGGGGAAGTTGGCCTTGATGTTCTGGATCGGCGTGGAGCCGGTCGCGGAGCACACCGTCTTCCCGTTGAAGTCCTCGATCTTGTCGGCCTCGGGAGCGTCCTTCGCGACCAGGAGCCCCTGGCCGGTGACGAAATACGGGCCCGCGAAGTCGATGAGCTCCTTGCGCTTGTCGTTGATCGAGTAGGTGCCGACGTAGTAGTCGATGTCCCCGTTCACGATCGCCTGCTCACGGTTGGCGGAGGCGATCGGCTTGAACTCGATCTTGTCGTCGCCGAAGCCCAGGGAAGCCGCGATCCACCGAGCGATGTCGATGTCGAAGCCCGAGCGCTCCCCCGTCGTCGCGTCCAGGTAGCCGAGTCCCGGCTGGTCCTCCTTCACGCCGATCGTGACCTTGCCCGCCTTCGTCATCTTGTCGAAGGTGGGGCTGCCCTCGAGCGTCACGTCGGTGGCGACCTCGAACAGCGGCTTGTCGCTGCCACCGGTCTCCTCACCGCCGCCGGTTCCGCCGCCGGGGCTTGCCGGGCTGCCGCTGTTGCAGGCGGTCAGGGCGAGCAGCGCCGCCGCCGCGATGCCGACCGCGGCGAGTCCTCGTGTACGTCGCATGTGATTCTCCTTCTCTCGGTGCTGAGTCTCGGTGTCCGGTCTTCCCCCCGCGGCCGTGCCGGGGGCTCAGTGGGTGAGGAGCTTGGACAGGAAGTCCTTGGCGCGGTCGCTCCGGGGGTTCGTGAAGAACTCCTCGGGCGTCGCCTCCTCGACGATGCGTCCGTCCGCCATGAAGACCACCCGGTTGGCGGCCTTGCGGGCGAAGCCCATCTCGTGCGTGACCACGATCATCGTCATGCCCTCGCGCGCGAGCTCCACCATGACGTCCAGGACCTCGTTGATCATCTCGGGGTCCAGCGCGCTGGTGGGCTCGTCGAACAGCATGACCTTGGGATGCATCGCCAGCGCCCGGGCGATCGCGACACGCTGCTGCTGGCCGCCCGACAGCTGCGCGGGAAGCTTGGACGCCTGCTGTGCGACGCCCACGCGCTCCAGGAGCTGCATGGCCTCCTTCTCGGCATCCGCCTTCTTGAGGCCGCGCACCTTGATCGGCCCCAGCGTCACGTTCTCGAGGATCGTCAGGTGGGCGAACAGGTTGAAGGACTGGAACACCATCCCCACCTCGGCGCGCAGGTTCGCGAGTCCTTTGCCCTCGGCCGGAAGCTCCTTGCCGTCGATGCGGATCGAGCCGCTCGTGATCGTCTCGAGCCGGTTGATCGTCCGGCAGAGCGTGGACTTGCCGGACCCCGAGGGCCCGATGATGACCACGACCTCGCCCTTCGCGACCTGCAGGTCGATGTCGGTGAGTGCCTGGAAATCGCCGTAGTGCTTCTGGACGTTCTCCACCACCACGAGGGGCGAGCCGGCGCCCGTACCTGCCGAGGGGGTCTCCAGGCGCGCAGCGCCATTGCTCTCTGCCATGCCATAAACCTACGGGCGCGGATCCGATCCGCCAACCACCCACGCGCCGTTTACAAACTTGTAATGAGCGCGCGGCGGACGCGCGGCGGCTCGCACGCCCCTGAGCGTCGGCTCCGGCCGGCGCCCCCGACGGTCAGTCCGAGCCGGCGCGCTGAGCGAATGCGCTCTCGTACAGGCACACGCTCGCCGCCGTGGCGAGGTTGAGCGACTCGGCGCGGCCGAAGATGGGCAGCTTGAGCGCGCGGTCGGCGAGGGACAGCGCCCCGGGCTCGAGCCCGCGCGCCTCATTCCCGAAGAGCCAGGCCGTGGGCCCGTCCAGCACGCCCTCGGCACGCGCGGCGAGCAGATCCTCGCCCTTCACATCCGCGGCGAGGACCTGGACACCGGCCTCGTGCGCGCGGTTCACCACGTCGGCGAGATCGCCGCCGACCGAGATCGGCAGGTGGAACAGCGACCCGGTCGTCGCCCGGACGACCTTCGGGTTGTAGGGGTCGACCGTGCGGCCGGTGAGCACGACGCCGTCCGCGCCGGACGCGTCCGCGGCGCGGATGATCGTGCCGAGGTTCCCGGGATCGCGGACCTCCTCGCAGATCGCGAGCAGCCGTGGGCCCGCGGCGAAGATGTCGCGCACGGACGTCGGGGTCTGCCGGGCGACCGCCACCAGTCCCTGCGGCGTGACGGTGTCCGCCATCGCTCCCAGCACGTACTCGGTGACGTACTCCACGCCGACCCCGTGCTCCTCCGCGGAAGCGCGGATGTCCGGGTGCTTCTCCCAGCCCGTGGGAGTCGCGAACAGGTCGACGATCGCGTCGGCGCGGTACGCGAGGGCCTCGCGCACCGCCTGCGGTCCTTCGAGGAGGAACAGCCCGGTCTCGGTACGGGCACTGCGTTTGGTGAGCTTCGCGACGGCTCGGACGCGCGGGGACCGGGGATTCTCCAGCACGGGGACAGTCTATTGACATCCCGCGCCCAGGCCGCCCCACTCCCCCGCACAGATGACGAGACGGGCGCCCCCGCCCAGGGGAGCGCCCGTCTCGGAGAGAGGTGCTTACGCAGCCGACTTCGGAGCGTTCACGTCCGAAGGCAGAGCCTTCTTCGCCGTCTCGACGAGCGAGGCGAACGTGGCCGGCTCGTTGACCGCGAGCTCGGCGAGCATGCGGCGGTCGACCTGGACCCCGGCGAGGCCGAGACCCTGGATGAAGCGGTTGTAGGTGATGCCGTTCTGGCGGGCAGCGGCGTTGATGCGCTGGATCCACAGACGACGGAAGTCGCCCTTGCGCTTGCGGCGGTCGCGGTACGCGTAGACGAGCGAGTGGGTGACCTGCTCCTTCGCCTTGCGGTACAGGCGCGAACGCTGCCCACGGTAACCGGAGGCGCGCTCGAGGATGACGCGACGCTTCTTCTGCGCGTTGACGGCGCGCTTGACTCTAGCCATTTTCCTGTGTTCCTATTCCTGCGTTCGGCGCGTCAGCGGCCGAGGAGCTTCTTGGCGACCTTGGTGTCGTTCTTCGAGAGCACCTGGTCCTGGTTCAGACGACGGGTGCGGCGGCTCGACTTGTGCTCGAGGTTGTGGCGCATGTTCGCCTGCTGCTTCTTCAGCTTCCCGCTACCGGTGATCTTGAAGCGCTTCTTGGCCCCCGAGTGGGTCTTCTGCTTCGGCATCTTCTCTTCCTTCGTATGGCGCCTGTGTCAGGCGACAGGGTTCACCCGCGTGGACGCGGGGGTCTGTGGGCGAGGCGACCGGTCGGTCACTCCGCGTCTTCGGCCGGCGTCGGCGCGCCCGCCTTGGCCTCGCGCGCCGCCTGCTTGTTGGCGGCGCGGACGGCGTTCTGCTCGGCCTTGGCCTCGGACTTGTTCTTGACCGGGGCGATGACCATGACCATGTTTCGTCCGTCGATGGTCGGGTTCGACTCGACGGTCCCGAACTCGGCCACGTCCTCGGCGAACTTCTTCAGCAGGCGCACGCCCTGCTCCGGACGCGACTGCTCGCGACCGCGGAACAGGATCATCGCCTTGACCTTGTCGCCGGCCTTGAGGAAGCCCTCGGCGCGCTTGAGCTTGGTCGTGTAGTCGTGCGCCTCGATCTTCAGACGGAAGCGGACTTCCTTGAGGATCGTGTTGGCCTGGTTGCGACGGGCCTCCTTGGCCTTCTGCGCAGCCTCGTACTTGAACTTGCCGTAGTCCATGATCTTGACCACGGGCGGCTTCGAGTTCGGAGCGACCTCGACGAGGTCGAGGTCGGCTTCCTGTGCGAGACGCAGCGCCGCCTCGATGCGGACGACGCCGATCTGCTCACCCGCGGGCCCGACGAGGCGGACCTCGGGGACGCGGATGCGCTCATTGGTGCGGGGATCGCTGATGCGGAACTCCTTAGACGAGGGTTTCGGCCACCGCGATCGGAGATCGCGGGCGAAATCGGAGTCTCCCCACCCGGCCGACGTTCAGACATCGGCCGCACCCTTGCCTCTTGTCGAGGCCTACCGGCTCGCGCCGGCGGAGTGCTGGACCCGGTAGCCTGGAGCGGCAAGCGCGGGTGGGAATCGAATCCTCTTTCGTGCCGGAGCGGAACGCCCCGGAGCCCGCAGAAGTCTACCAGAAGGCAGCCCTCCGTGACGACTCACGCCGACCACGACCACCATGACGACGCACCCGCCGACACGGCGGGCGACGAATCGGTCGGAGCCGCGACCCGCGACATCGCCGACGTCGCGGCGGTCGAGGTCATCACGACCACGGCGGTCCACCTGATGAGCGCGGCCGCGGTGAAGGTCGGACTGGCCGACGACCCGGAGTCCCAGATGGACCTCGACGAGGCCCGCAAGCTCATCAACGCCCTCGCCGGACTCATCACCGCGGCGGCACCGGAGATCAGCGACATGCACGCGCGCTCTCTCCGCGACGGACTGCGCTCGGTGCAGCTGGCCTTCCGCGAGGCGTCCACGATCCCCGATCCGATCGGTCAGGGCCCCGGCGAGAAGTGGACCGGCCCGGTCACCTGACCCCGCCGGCACCGCGGAGCGAGGCGACTCAGGCGCTCTTGCGCAGCTTCACGGTGAGTGAGTCGACGAGAACGGCGATCCGATCGTCGGCGGCCCACCGCTGCGCCAGCCGCGCGAGCACGGCGTCCAGCACCTCGCGATCCAGCCCGTCCACGAGATCCAGCGTCACGACCAGCTCGGGGCCTCTCAGCCTCGCTTCGGGGTCCCCCGGCGACACGGCCACGTCGATCACGGCGAGCTCCGCGGCCACGCTGTCCTGCAGGCCCTGGAAGACCTCCGGGGACACGGGGCTCGGCTCCCACGGCTGCGCCTGCGCGATCGCCCAGACGGCAGGGCGCCGGATGACGAACTCGGTCGCCGAGGTCGGATCGACGACGATCAGCTCCGTGTCCTCCGAGGACGCCGCGAGCGCCACGCGCGTCGCCGCCACCGGGATGGGACGCGCCTTGGCGTCCCATCGGGACATCGTCTCGACCGAGGTGAACACCGGCTGGACACGACGGCCGTCCGGCGCCGCGACCGTCACGAGGGAGAGCTCCTGCGTCTTGTCGACCCGCAGACCGGTCGGCCCGATCCCCTCGTCGCCCTTCTCGGCGACGAGCGGCACGAGCACGCGCGCCTGACGGAAGGCGTCGACCACGGCCTCCTGCGGGAGCTCACCGGCACGGAAGCCGGTGAGAGCGGCGAGCAGCGCGGGATCCGCGGAACCGTCGTCGGCGGCGTGGGCGTTGTCCTCGAAGCGACGCCCCGCCCATGGGACGCCTGCGGAGTCCGCCGTGCCGCCCGGGGAGCCGTGATCCTCGCCGGGAGAACCGTGCTCGCAGCCGTGCGCGTCAGTCTCCGGCGACATCCAGCGCCTCGGCCAGGGTGAACGCCCCGGCGTACAGGGCCTTGCCGACGATGGCGCCCTCGACGCCCAGCGGCACCAGCTCGCGAAGGGCGGCGATGTCGTCCAGAGTCGCGATGCCGCCGGAGGCCACGATCGGCTTGGGGGTGCGCGCCGTGATCTCGCGGAGGAGCTCCAGGTTCGGGCCCTTGAGCGTGCCGTCCTTGGTCACGTCCGTGACCACGTAGCGGCTGCATCCGGCGTCCTCCAGACGATCGAGCACGGTCCAGAGGTCCCCGCCCTCCTTCGTCCATCCGCGCGCGGCGAGCGTCGTGCCGCGCACGTCCAGACCCACGGCGATCGCCTCGCCGAACCGGGCGATGACGTCCGCCGCCCACTCCGGGTTCTCCAGCGCCGCCGTTCCGAGGTTGATGCGCGCGGCACCGCTGTCCAGAGCGGCCTCCAGGCTCGCGTCGTCGCGGATGCCCCCGGAGAGCTCGACGTTGACGCTCGGGAAGCGCTTGATCACCTTGCGCAGGAGCGCGGCGTTGTTGCCCCGCCCGAAGGCGGCGTCCAGATCCACGAGGTGGATCCACTGCGCCCCCTGGTCGGCCCACTCCGCCGCCGCGTCGATGGGGTCGCCGTAGCTCGTCTCCGAGCCGGCCTCCCCCTGGGTGAGACGCACGGCCTGTCCGCCGGCGACATCCACGGCGGGGAGGAGGGTCAGCGAGGGGATTGACGCGAAGTCGTTCATGTCGTCCTTGATGAAAGGGAGGGAAACGCCCGGTGCGGGCACGAGAACCGAGGGTACCCCCGCGTGGGTCGCGCCTCAAATGCCGCTAGGCTCTCAGAAATGTCCGAAGCGCCTGAGTACGAGACGCCGATCGACGGCACCCCCGGTCCGACGGGTGAGCCCCCGCTTGCTCCCCTTCCCTCGGCTCCCCCGGTCCCGTCCGGGTCCTCGCCGTCCGCCGCCGGACCGGATTCCGCACCGGCACCGGTGACCTCGGCGGACGTTCCTCGCTACCGGCGGAGCGCGCCGGCGGCCGACGAGACGCCGGACACCGAGCCGCCGACCGCGACCCCGCCGATGCCGGCTGCCCCGGTCGGCGCCGCCCCGACGGGGACTCCCGAGCAGCCGACCCGCCGCCAGCAGCGCGAGGCCGGGGAGCGCGCATCGTTCCTCCAGACCGATCCGCGTCCCGAGGAGCCCGCGCGCGAGGGCGTGCGGGGCACGCTGAACCGACTGGGCCTGCGGCTGCGGCCCGGCGCCGCGGAGCAGTCCGCGCGCGACGACGAGAAGGCCGTCAGCCGCCACTGGTCCGGTCCCCGCACGATCGCCGTCGTCAACGGCAAGGGCGGGGCGGGAAAGACCCCGACGACCGTGCTCCTCTCCGCGGTCTTCGCCCGGTTCGGCGGAGCCGGTGTCCTCGCCTGGGACAACAACCAGACGCGCGGGACCCTCGGCTGGCGCACGGCGGGCGGCGACCACGATCGCACCCTGCTGGAGATGCTGCCGGAGACCGAGCGTCTCCTCGGCCTCGGGGCCCGGTCCGCGGATCTCACGGACTTCGTGCACCACCAGCCCCGGGAGAAGTACGACGTGCTGCGTTCCAAGCCGATCCGGCTTGCGCACGAGAACCGGCTGCACCCGGCAGACGTGGACGCGATCCACGCCGTGGCCGCCAAGTTCTACCGGCTCATCATCATCGACTCCGGCAACGACGAGTCGGACCCGATGTGGCTGCGGATGGTGGACCACGCGGACCAGCTCGTGGTCGCCACCACCACCCGCGACGATCACGCCGAGGCCGGGGCGCTGCTGCTCGAGGCGCTGGAGGAGCGGGACGACCGATCCGCACGGCTGGCGCGCCAGTCCGTGGTGGTCGTGTCGCAGGCCGACCCGAAGGCAACCTCGGGCGATGTCCGTCATGTCGTCGAGGGATATCGTCCGCTCGCGCGGGAGGTCGTCAGCATTCCGTTCGACCACGAGATGGTGGACGGACACCTCCGCTACGGCGCGCTGGCACCGGCGACCCAGCGCGCATGGCTGGCCGCCGGGGCCGCCGTCGCACGGGGGCTCTGAGCGAGGGACGCGGGCGCCATGGCGGCGCCGTGAGAACTAGAGGCTTCCGAGCCAGTTGCGCAGCAGCCGGATCCCGGCCTCCCCCGACTTCTCGGGGTGGAACTGCGTCGCCGACAGCGGACCGTTCTCCACCGCCGACAGGAACGGCACGCCGTGCGTCGTCCAGGTCAGGACGGGCGACGCGAACGGCCCCGTCGCCTCCAGCTCCCAGCGCTGCGCGGCGAAGGAGTGCACGAAGTAGAACCGCTCGTCCTCCAGACCACGGAACAGCACGCTGCCTTCGCCGGGCGAGACGGTGTTCCAGCCCATGTGCGGCAGCACGGGCGCCTCGAGCTCCGTGACCGCACCCGGCCACTCCCCGAGCCCTTCCACGTCGACGCCGCGCTCGACGCCGTGCTCGAAGAGCACCTGCATGCCGACGCAGATCCCGAGCACCGGACGCCCGCCGGCCAGGCGACGCTCGATGAGCTCGTCGCCGCGCTGCGCCGCGAGGGCCTCACGGACCGCCGCGAACGCCCCGACACCGGGGACGACCAGCCCGTCAGCCTCCTGGGCAGCCCGGCGGTCGCCCGTCAGTTCGACCTCCGCCCCGGCCTCCTGCAGCGCCTTGACCGCGGAGTGCACGTTGCCGGAGCCGTAGTCGAAGACCACGACCCGAGGGGCGGCACCGGCTCGCGTCACAGCGCGCCCTTCGTCGAGGGGATGCCGTCGACGAGCGGATCGGCGGCCTTCGCCTGACGGAACGCCCGCGCGAACGCTTTGAACTCGGCCTCGGCGATGTGGTGCGGATCGCGTCCGCCGAGCACCCGCACGTGCACGGTGAGTCCGGCGTGGAACGTGATCGCCTCGAAGGAGTGCCGCACGAGCGAACCCGTGAAGTGGCCGCCGATGAGGTGCAGTTCGAACCCGCTCGGCTCGCCGTCGTGCACCAGATACGGTCGTCCCGAGATGTCGACGACGGCCTGCGCGAGCGCCTCGTCCAACGGCACGAGCGCGTCGCCGTAGCGGGAGATCCCGCTCTTGTCGCCGAGCGCCTCGCGGATCGCCTGACCGAGCACGATCGAGACGTCCTCCACGGTGTGGTGCGCGTCGATGTGCGTGTCCCCGGAGGCGCGCACGGCCAGGTCCGTCAGCGAGTGCTTGGCGAACGCCGTCAGCAGGTGGTCGAAGAACGGGACGGACGTGTCGATGCTGCTGCGGCCGGAGCCGTCGAGGTTCAGCTCGACCTCCACCGTCGACTCCGAGGTCGCGCGGTCGCGGCGGGCGGTGCGGGCGGTCATGCTGCCGATCCTACCGAGGCCAGGGCGTCCAGGAACGCCGTCGTCTCGGCCTCCGTCCCCGCGGTGACGCGCAGGTGCCCGGGGATCCCGACGTCGCGGATGAGGACGCCGCGGTCGTACAGCGCCCGCCACGTGGCCGCCGGATCCGCGACGCCGCCGAAGAGCACGAAGTTCGTCCAGGACTCGTGCGGGCGGTACCCGAGAGCCTCGAGTGTCGCCGAGATCCGATCCCGCTGGACCACGATCTCGTCGACCATCGCGAGCATCGTCGGGGCGTTTCGCAGCGCGGCCACCGCCGCCGCCTGCGTGAGGCCGCTGAGGTGGTACGGCAGGCGCACGAGCCGCAGCGCGTCGATGAACGCGGGATCGGCGGCCAGATACCCGACCCGGGCGCCGGCGAACGCGAACGCCTTGCTCATCGTCCGCGATACCGCGAGGCGCTCCCGGCCCGGCAGCAGGGTCAGCGCGGACGGCGATTCGTGCGGCGCGAACTCCTGATAGGCCTCGTCCACCACCACGACACCGCGGGACGCCTCGTACACCGCCTCGATCAGCTCAAGCGGAAGGGGGGTCCCGGTGGGGTTGTTCGGCGCGCACAGCAGGATGACATCGGGATCGGCGGCCGCGACCTGCGCGACCGCGTCGTCGACCGAGACGGTGTAGTCGGGCTGACGCTCCCCCGCCACCCACCGCGCCCCGGTCCCCTGTGCGAGCAGCGGGTACATCGAGTACGTCGGCGCGAAGCCGAAGACGGTGCGCCCGGGTCCTGCGAAGGCCTGCAGGATGTGCTGCAGCACCTCGTTCGACCCGTTCCCCGCCCAGATGTTCGCGGCGTCGAGATCGTGCCCGAGGTAGGAGGCGAACGCCTCGCGCAGGGGCGTGAACTCCCGGTCGGGGTACCGGTTCACCTCGTGAAGCGCGACGGCGATGTCATCGAGGATGTCGTCGGCCACCGCATCCGGGACCGGATGCGTGTTCTCGTTCACGTTCAGCGCGACAGGAAGCGGAGCCTGCGGAGCACCATAGGGGCGGAGGCCGCGGAGGTCGTCGCGTAGCGGCAGGTCATCGAGGGAGACGGTCACCCTCACCATCGTAGGCGCGGAGCCGAGCCGGGGACTCCAGATGACGCTTCGGACAGAGGCCTGAGTCGGCGACCGGCTAGCGGCCGGCCGCGTACTCCGCGGGGATCGACAGCTCGTCGCCGACCACCAGGGCGCCCGGATCCACCAGGTTGAGGCGAGCGATGGCGTCCACCACGTCACGAGGATCGGACTCCGGGGCGACCTCGGCCGCGATGGACCACAGGGTGTCACCCGGCATGACGGTCACGGTGGCGAAGGACCCCGGCGTGGACGCCTCTCCCGAGGCGAGCGCGGAGCCGCCGCTGAGGACCGCGAAGCCGATCGCCGCGGCGACCGGGACAGCGACGAGACCGGCCAGCACGCGGCGACCCCGGACGGTGAGACGCAGCTGGGTGCGCGGGGCCGGGGTGAGGGTGATGCTGCTCATGTCGTCTGCTCCTTCGGGGATCTCGACGTCTGGTCCACCGTCGAGGTGAACCTACGTACCGAACCTATCTTCGAATTCGAACATCTGTCAACCGTTCTTCGAGAAAACCTTCGGACGGGATCCCGACACGCTCGAACAGATCTTCCGCATCCGGCGAGTACTCGGATACGGTTTCGATATCGGAAGCCCATCACGGACCACCGACATTCGAATCCGCCTCGGGTCCCGACGCCCGCAAGCACCTGGAGGATCAGCCATGAGCGACGGCGCCACGACCGACGCAGACATCCCCCGCACGCGACGCCGCAAGAGCCTCAGCGCCAAGCAGATGGCGATCCTCGAGGTGATCCAGACCTCGATCGCGCGGCACGGCTACCCGCCGAGCATGCGCGAGATCGGCGACGCCGTGGGGCTCAAGTCCCTCTCCAGCGTCACGCACCAGCTCGGCCAGCTCGAGCTGAGCGGCTACCTGCGGCGCGATCCGGGCAAGACCCGGGCGATGGAGGTGCTGATCGACCTCCCCGGCACCGCGGGCGAGAACCCGGCGGACACGGCGCCGTCCGTGGGCGACGCCGCCCTGGTGCCGCTGGTCGGCCGCATCGCCGCGGGCATCCCGATCACGGCCGAGCAGCAGGTGGAGGAGATCTTCCCGCTCCCGCGCCAGCTGGTCGGCAAGGGCGACCTGTTCATGCTCAAGGTGTCCGGCGAGTCCATGATCGACGCGGCCATCTGCGACGGCGACTGGGTCGTCGTGCGGTCGCAGAACACCGCCGACAACGGCGAGATCGTCGCGGCGATGCTGGACGGCGAGGCGACGGTGAAGACGTTCCGCCAGCGCGACGGGCACACGTGGCTGCTCCCGCGCAACTCCGCGTTCGAGCCGATCCTCGGCGACGACGCCGTGGTGCTCGGCAAGGTCGTCGCGGTCCTGCGCGCCGTCTGAATCCGCGCGCCGGCCCGGTGCGAGAAGAGGCGCCCTCCCGCGGGAGGGCGCCTCTTCCTGTGACCGCTCAGACCGCGGCCGGGACCTCGGCACGGACGCGACGGGTCGCCTCCACGATGTTGCGCAGGGAGGCGTTGGTCTCCTCGTAGCCGCGGGTCTTCAGCCCACAGTCCGGGTTGACCCAGAGCTGACGCTCCGGGATCTCCGCGACGGCGCGGCGCAGCAGGGCCTCGACCTCGTCCGCGCTGGGGACGCGCGGCGAGTGGATGTCGTACACGCCGGGACCGATCCCGTGATCGAATCCGGAGCCCGCGATGTCCGCGACGACCTCCATGCGGCTGCGCGCGGCCTCGATCGAGGTGACGTCGGCGTCGAGGGCGCGGATCGCGTCGATGACCACGCCGAACTCGGAGTAGCAGAGGTGCGTGTGCACCTGCGTCGCCGGCGCGGCGCCGGCCGTGGCCAGACGGAAGGAGTCCACCGACCACCGCAGGTACGCCGGCTGATCGTCCTTCTTCAGCGGCAGGAGCTCGCGCAGCGCCGGCTCGTCCACCTGGATGACGCCGATCCCGGCTGCTTCGAGGTCGGCGATCTCGTCGCGCAGCGCCAGGGCCACCTGGTTCGCGGTCTCGGCCAGCGGCTGGTCGTCGCGCACGAACGACCAGGCGAGGATCGTCACCGGTCCGGTGAGCATCCCCTTGACGGGCTTCGCCGTGAGCGACTGTGCGTAGGCGGACCAGTCGACGGTGATCGGCGCGGGGCGCGAGACGTCCCCCCAGAGGATCGACGGACGGGTCGCGCGCGAGCCGTAGGACTGCACCCACCCGTGCTCGGTGACGTCGAAGCCGTCGAGGTGCTCGGCGAAGTACTGGACCATGTCGTTGCGCTCCGGCTCCCCGTGGACGAGCACGTCGAGGCCGAGGTCCTCCTGGAGGTCGATGACGCGGCGGATCTCCTCGCGCAGGAAGTCCTCGTAGTCCTCCTTCGTGACCTCGTCCCGGAGGTAGCGCGCCCTGGCCCGGCGGATCTCGCCCGTCTGGGGGAAGGACCCGATCGTCGTCAGCGGCAGGCTCGGCAGATCCAGGGCGGCCTCCTGCGCGGCCACGCGGGTCTCGTAGTCGCCGCGGGAGAAGTCCTCGGCGGTCAGCGCCGCCGTGCGCTCCCGCACCGATCCGTCCCGGACGCCCGGAGCCCCGAGGCGGTCCGCCAGGGCCGTGGAGGCGGCGTCCAGCTCCGCGGCGATGGCGCCGCGTCCCTCGACGAGGCCCTGCGCCAGCGTGACGACCTGCGCAACCTTCTGATCCGCGAAGGCGAGCCACGAGACCAGGCGGGCATCCAGCTTCGACTCGTCGTCGACATCGTGCGGGACGTGCAGGAGCGAGGTGGACGTCGACGCGGAGACGGCTGCGGCACCGAGCTCTCGGAGCGCCTCGAGGCGTGCGAACGCCCCGGCGAGGTCGCCCCGCCAGATGTTGTGCCCGTCGACGACGCCGCCGACGAGGGTCTTCTCCGCCAGCCCCGGAACCGCCGCCGGGACCTCCCCGCGGACGAGATCCAGCCCGATCGCCTCGATCGGGGCCGTGGCGAGGACGGCGAGGTTCTCCCCCAGCGAGGCGTACGGAGCGGCCACGAAGATCGACGGCCGGTCCGTCGCGGAGCCGAGCGCCGCGTACGCCCGCGACGCCGCCGCGCCCAGGATCGTCGGTGCGGCGGGAAGGGACTCGCTCACGAGGGCCGGCTCGTCGAGCTGGACCCACTCCGCGCCCGCGGCCCGCAGCCGCGCGAGCAGCTCCCCGTACACGGGAAGGAGGTCGTCGAGGCGGGTGAGCGGGTCGAAACCCTCGGGAGCGCCGTCCGCCGCCTTGGCGAGAGCGAGCAGGGTCACCGGCCCCACGAGGACCGGACGCGTCACGAAGCCCGCCGCGCGGGCCTCCTCGACCTCGCGGACGAGACGCTCGCTCGACAGCGAGAAGGAGGTCTGCGGGCCGATCTCCGGGACGAGGTAGTGGTAGTTCGAGTCGAACCACTTGGTCATCTCCAGCGGCGCACGCTCGCCCTCGCCGCGGGCGATGGTGAACGCGGCCGCGAGACCGATCGACCCGTCGGCGTCGCGGAGGTCCTCGAAGCGCTCGGGGATGGCCCCGACGGTCACCGCCGCGTCCAGGACGTGGTCGTAGAACGAGAACGACTCGGGGATGGCCGAGTCGGCGCGACCGAGGCCGCGTGCGGCCAGCCGGTCACGGGTCTTCGCGCGCAGCTCCGCAGCGGTCCGTTCCAGCTCCTGCTGGTCGATCCGCCCGGCCCAGAACGCCTCGACGGCCTTCTTCAGCTCTCGACGCGGTCCGATGCGGGGGTAGCCGAGGATCGTTCCTACGGGGAATGCGGTCATGGCGGTCCTCTCTCTGGGTGGGAGTCTCGAAGGTCTGGGTCGCCGGCGGCTAGCGCGCAGGCCGGGTCGGAAGGGCCGCCCGGGGGCGGAGGAGCCCGGCGGCCTCCAGCACGGTCAGGACGGTCGTGTGCTGGTTGAACGCGTACAGGTGCACGCCGGGCGCTCCCCCGGCGACGACGTCCCGGACGAGGTCGGCGGCCCACCGGATCCCGATCTCCCGTCGTCCTTCCGCGGTGGGCTCCACCTCCAGGGCGATCGCGAGCTCGCTGGGCAGGTCCTCGCCCGTCAGCTCCAGCACGCGGTTCAACCTTGCCGGGGAGGTGATCGGCATAATGCCGGGCAGGATCGGGATGGTCACGCCGGCGCGACGCGCCCGCTCGACGAACGCCAGATAGTCGTCCGCGTGGAAGAAGAGCTGCGTGATGGCGACGGTCGCGCCCGCGGCCTGCTTCGCCAGCAGTGCCTCGACGTCCTGGGTGCGGTGGGCGGACCGCGGATGTCCCTTGGGGAACGCGGCCACGGCGATCCGGACGCGTCGCCTCGGCGACACGCGGACCGCTCCCGGCGCGCCCGGGACCGGCTGCTCCTCGTACGGCGCGCGCTCCGCTTGCACCCGGTCGATCAGCTGCACGAGCTGCGCGGCGCTCTCCAGGTCCCCGAGGAACGGGCCGTCCCCGGCGTCCGCCGGCGGGTCCCCCCGCAGGGCGAGGAAGCTGAGGATCCCCGCGTCCAGGAACTCGCGGATGAGCCGGGTCGCGCCGGCGTAGGTGTTGCCGACGCACGTCAGGTGGGCGAGCGGCTCGACGTCGGTGTGCTCGCGGATGAACCGCAGCACCTCGAGGGAGCGGCCGCCCGTCGAACCGCCGGCGCCGTACGTCACGGAGATGAACTGCGGCCCGGCTGCCGCGAGATGGCGGACGGTGTCGTGCAGGGCCTCGGACGAGTCGCTGCGCGGCGGGTACAGCTCGAACGAGAAGGGGACGGACGAGGCGTCGACGCTCTCGCTCGGCTCCGGAGCGGGGACGCCGAGGGACGGATCGAAGGACATTCGCTCTCCCGGGGTGGCAGTCGGACGGCGGCCGCGCACGCCAGATCCTGGTCGTTCGCGGGCGGGTGCCGGGCTCGGCTGTCGCACCGCACCCGGAGGACGAAGGACGTCTCCGCGTGCTCGACCCTCACGGTAGAGCGCGACGCCACGACCGCGCATCCTCTGTGACGCCGTATGTCATCGCGCCGCGACCGCAGGCCCGCAGGGCCCCCGAAGCCGCCCGACCTCGCCGTGCCGCGATCCGGCCGGTGCTCCCCGATACGCTCGAAGCATGTCTGACCCGTACGGATCCTGGCCCTCCCTGCTGTCCGCCGCGGACCTCGCCGTCGCCGGGGTCCGCCTCGACGGTGCGCGCTTCGTCGGTGGTGACATCTGGTGGGGCGAGTCGATCCCCGCCGAGCGGGGACGCGTCGCGGTGCGCCGGCGCGCCGACGGCGGGATCGTCGACGTGCTCCCGGCCCCGTGGAGCGCGCGCTCGCGCGTGCACGAGTACGGCGGCGGTGCCTGGACCGTCGACGACGCGGGCGCCCTCTACTTCGTCGAGGACTCCGACCAGCGGGTGTACCGGCTCGATCCCGCCTCGGACCCCGTGCCGCTCACGGCGCCGGGGATCCGCTATGGAGGCCTCTCCGTCCGCGGCGGACGCCTGCTGGCCGTCGCCGAGGACCTCCGTCCCGATCCGCACCGGCGCGGCATCGTCGAGATCCCCCGGGACGGCTCCGCCGCGGACGACGAGGACGCGCTCGTCTGGCACGTGCGCGGCTCGGCGTTCTGGGCGCATCCCGCCCTGTCGCCGGACGGCTCCCGGGTCGCCTTCGTGGAGTGGAGCGGGCACGAGATGCCCTGGGAGGGCGCCCGTCTGTGCGTGACCGCGTCCGGCGGGGGCGATGTCGCGGCGCTGCGGACCCACGCCGCGCTGCAGCCGGAGTGGATCGGCGAGGACGAGCTGCTGTTCTCGGACGACGCCGGCGGCCGCTGGAACCTCCAGCGCGTGCGCCTGGACGGGATCGAGGTGCGCCGCGGGCCGTCCGCCGTCGCCCCCGCCGACGCGGACACCGGCGGCGGCCTGTGGGTGCTGGGGCAGCGCTGGTATCGCCCGCTCGAGGACGGACGCATCGTGGCGGTCCGGACGAACGGCGCCGACGAGCTCGTCGTCATCGAGCCCGGCGAGGATCCGGTCGTCCGCCTCCTCGACATCCCCGCGACGGCAGACCTCAGCCTTGAGGACGTCCTCGTCGACGCCGACGGCGCCCACCTCCTCCTCACCGGGCAGGGCGCGCAGGTCACGCCCGGGCTGTGGCGCGTGGACCTGGACGCCGCGACGGCCGAGGTCGTCCGCGGCGGGGATCCGGTCGACCCGAGGTGGGTGCCCGGCGCCCGGCCGCTCACCTTCTCCGGACCGCACGGTCCGGTCCATGCCTTCGCCCACCTGCCGGCCAACCCGGACGCCGCGGCTCCGGCCCCGGAGGACGAGCTCCCGCCCTTCGTCATCTCGGTGCACGGCGGCCCGACGGCGCATGTCTCCGGTGCCGTGGCGATGTGGATCACGTACCTGACCAGCCGCGGGATCGGCGTGCTGGAGGTGAACTACGGCGGCTCGACCGGATACGGCCGCGCGTACCGGGAGCGCCTGGACGGGCAGTGGGGCATCGCGGACGTCGACGACGTGCTGGCCGCCGCCGAGGGGCTCGCGGCCTCCGGCCTCGCGGACCCGGCGCGCCTGGCGATCCGCGGGGGCTCGGCCGGCGGGTGGACGGTGCTGTCGGCGCTCGTCCGCGGAGGCGTCTTCGCCGCCGGCATCAGCAGGTACGGCGTGAGCGACCTGCGGGCCCTCGCCGAGGACACGCACGACTTCGAGCGGTACTACCTCGACGGCCTCGTCGGCCCGCTCCCGGAGGCCGAGGACGTCTACATCGCGCGTTCGCCGCTCACGCACGTCGATCGGATCGACGTCCCGGTGCTCCTGCTCCAGGGCGAGGAGGACCGGGTCGTGCCCCCCGCGCAGTCCGAGGCGATCCGCGACGCCCTGGCCGCGCGCGGGGTGCCCCACGAGTACGTGCTGTACCCCGGAGAGGGGCACGGATTCCGGCAGGCCTCCACCATCTCCGACGCCGCCGAGCGCGAACTCCGGTTCCTCGGCTCCGTCTTCGGCTTCGATCCGCGCCCCTGACCCCGAATCCGAATCCCGAGCGTCCGCGCGAGCTCAGGCAAACGCGCGAGAACAGGCGACGTGCTCCGCTCGATGCCTGTTCTCGCGCGTTCGCCTGTTGCCGGGCGGGCGAGTCAGCGGTGGTGCGTCACTCCCCGAGGCGGTTGCGCAGGCGCATGGCCCGCTCCGCGTCGCGCGTGTCCTGACGCTCGCGCAGCGTCTGGCGCTTGTCGAACTCGCGCTTGCCCTTGGCGAGGGCGATCTCGACCTTGGCGCGGCCGTCGGAGAAGTACAGTCGCAGCGGCACGAGGGTGTAGCCGCCCGCTGAGACCGCGTGCGCGAGCTTGGCGATCTCCTCCTTGTGCAGCAGGAGCTTCCGGATCCGCTTGGCGGAGTGGTTCGTCCAGTGTCCCTGCGAGTACTCCGGGATGTGCACGGCGTCGAGGAACGCCTCGCCGCCCTTGACGAACGCATAGCCGTCGGTGAGGTTCGCGCGTCCCTGACGCAGCGACTTCACCTCCGTGCCGGTGAGCACCAGCCCCGCCTCGTACGACTTCTCGAGGTTGTAGTCGTGACGGGCACGACGATTGGTCGCGACGACCTTCTCCCCGCGTTCCCTGGGCATGGCTCTCTCCTGACTGCGGCCCGCATCCTCAGCGGGCCAGCCTGTCAGCCTACCGGATCAGGCCCGCAGCCAGCGACGGATGGCGAACCCCGCGGACAGCGCCGCCAGCACGATCCCGATCGCGATGAGCACCGGCACGACGAGGAAGGCGTCCTGCATCGTCACCCACGAGGTGATGAACGGGACCCTCCCCGCCAGGTACTGGTTCACTCCGAAGTGGACCCCGAGCACCACCGCGACGCTCGCCAGGATCGATCCGATCACCGCGGCGAAGACGCCCTCGAGCACGAACGGGGTCTGGATGAAGCGGTTCGACGCGCCGACCAGGCGCATGATCCCGATCTCCCGGCGCCGCGCATAGGCGGACAGCCGGATCGTCGTCCCGATCAGCAGCACCGCCGCGATGAGCATCAGCACCGCGATGCCCACGGCGATGTAGGTGGCGACGGTCAGCGCCGAGAACAGCGGGTCCAGGTACTCGAGCTGGTCCTTGACCTCCTCGACGCCCTTCACCCCCTGGAAGGCCTCCGTGATGACCGGCGACTGGGCGGGGTCCTTCAGACTCACCCAGTACGTCTCGTTCATCTGTTCCGGAGTGATGACGTCGGCGTAGTCCTCGCCGACGAGCGCGAGGGTGTTCTGGTAAGCCTCGTCGCGGTTCTCGAAGCGCACATCCGAGATGAGCGGTGCGAGCGTCGGGCTCTCCAGCTCCGCCTTGACCGCGGCCAGCTGCTCCTCGGTCGCGGTGCCGTCGACGCATTCCTCGTTCGTCGACACGGCCGAGCACATGATCACGCCGACCTGCGCCCGATCCTCCCAGAAGGCGCGCATGGTGCCGATCTGGGACTGCATCAGGATCGCCGCCCCGACGAAGGTGAGCGAGACGAACGTGACGAGCACCACGGAGATCACCATCGACGCATTGCGCCGCAGCCCCGTGAAGGCCTCGGAGAGGATGAGTCCGAACCTCATGACGTCGGCCCCACTTCCTCGTCGTCGCCCCGGTCGAGCCCCAGGCGATCAGCGACTCCCAGCTCGGCGACCTCGACGGTCGGTGCCGGGGGCGCGGGCGCGACCGGGTCCTTCTCCCCCGCCGGCTTCTCCGCCGGTCGCTGCTCAGCGGGCACGTCGGCGGCGGAGTCCGCGGTGCGCGGGGCCTCGGCGGGCCGCTCGGCAGCGGGGTCGACCGGCTCGGCGATCTGGGCCGCGGTCTCGCGCTGCACCTCCAGCGCGGCGGTCAGCGCCGCGGTCGCCGCCGCGCCCTTGATCGCCTCGGGGGTCAGTCGCGGCACGTTGGACGTGTCGCCGTAGCCGCCGCGGACCTCGTCGCGCACCAGCTCTCCGTCGCGCAGCTCGATGACGCGCCGGCGCATCTGGTCCACGAAGCCCGCCTCGTGGGTCGCCATGAGGACGGTGGTGCCGCCGGCGTTGATCCGGGCCAGCAGTTGCATGATGTCCACGGACGTGGCGGGGTCGAGGTTTCCGGTGGGCTCGTCGGCGAGGACGATGGCCGGCCGGTTCACGATCGCGCGGGCGATCGCGACGCGCTGCTGCTCGCCTCCGGAGAGCTCGTGCGGGAGCCGCTTCTCCTTGCCGGCGAGCCCGACGAGGGCCAGCGCCTCGGGAACGGCCTGATGGATGAACCCGCGGGAGGATCCGATGACCTGCAGCGTGAACGCGACGTTCTGGAACACGGTCTTGGACGGGAGCAGGCGGAAGTCCTGGAAGACCGATCCGATGTTGCGCCGGAAGTACGGCACCTTGCGGTTCGCGATGGTCTTCAGGTCGCGGCCGAGCACGGCGACGCGACCGGAGGTCGGGGACTCCTCACGGAGGATGAGCTGAAGGCAGGAGCTCTTCCCGGATCCGGAGGCTCCGACGAGGAAGACGAACTCGCCCCGCTGCACTTCGAAGTCGACTCCGGACAGCGCGGGGCGTTTCGTCCCGCGGTAGCGCTTGGTGACGTTGTCGAATCGGATCATGGCGTCTTGAGCCTAAGCGGGCGAGGGGCCGTGCCCGCGAGCGACACCCCGCACCCGGGACACGCACAGACCCGGGGATCGCAACGGACGGTCAGAGGCGCACGTAGACCGGGGATCCCCAGATCCCGCGGTGCTCGACGTAGCGACCGAAGTCCGGCGAGTCGATCATGCCGCCGGCGCCGTCGTAGATGCCGATGTGCTGGCCGGGCCACCACAGCAGGTCCCCCGCCTGGGCCTCGGCCGGCGAGATGACGGTGCCGAGCGCCGCCTGGCTGTCGGCGCCGCGCGGCAGGCTGATCCCGTACTGCCCGAACACGTATTGGACGAGCCCGTCGCACGAGAAGGAGTCGGACGGGTCGTTGCCGTACCCGTAGGGCACGATGCCGACGAAGGACTCCGCGTAGGCGACGATGTTCGCGCCGGAGTACCCCTGTGGGACCGGCGGCGCGACGTACTCCTCGGAGGGCTGCTCGTCGGCGGACGGCTCCTCGTCGACACCGTCAGGCACTGAGGCGAGTCCGGGCTCCGGGGCGGCGACCGGTTCCGGCGCCGGCGGCGGGGGAACCTCGACCGTGTACCCCTCGCGGGCCGGCTGCGGACGATCCTGAGCGGCCGAGGCCACGATGTACGTCTGCGCGGGCACGGCGAGCGACACCGTGTGGACGGGCGGCGGAGCCTCCCCGGGGAGCGCCGCGTGCGCGGCCACTGCGGCGAAGGGGACGATCAGGGTCGCTATCGCGGACGACGCCGCTATTCTCCGTGTCCAAGCCATCGAGAGACCACCCTACGACCGCCCGGCGAGATTCCGTTCAGCGGACTCACAGAATCGCGCCGTGTCGGACGGCGGAAGGATCAGTCGTCGTCGTCCTTGCGCTTGCGCCAGCGGATCCCCGCCGAGATGAAGCCGTCCAGGTCGCCGTCGAAGACGGTCGCGGGGTTGCCGGACTCGTATCCGGTGCGCAGGTCCTTGACGAGCTGCTGTCCGTAGAGGAAGTACGAGCGCATCTGATCGCCCCAGCTCGCGGTGATGTTGCCCGCCAGCTCCTTCTTCTTGGCCGCCTCCTCCTCCTTCTGGAGGAGCAGGAGCCGCGTCTGCAGCACGCGCATGGCGGCGGCGCGGTTCTGGATCTGCGACTTCTCGTTCTGCATCGAGACGACGATGCCGGTCGGGAGGTGCGTGATGCGCACCGCGGAGTCCGTGGTGTTCACGGACTGGCCGCCGGGGCCCGACGAGCGGAAGACGTCGACGCGGATGTCGCCCTCGGGGATGTCGACCTCGGTCGCCTCCTCCATGAGCGGGATGACCTCGACCGCGGCGAACGAGGTCTGCCGCTTGTCGGCGGACCCGAACGGGCTGATGCGTGCGAGACGGTGCGTGCCGGCCTCGACGGACAGGGTGCCGAACGCGTAGGGGGCGTCGACCTCGAACGTGGCTGACTTGATGCCGGCGCCCTCCGCATAGGAGGTGTCCATCACCTTGACGGGGTACTTGTGCTGCTCCGCCCAGCGCAGGTACATGCGCAGGAGCATCTCGGCGAAGTCCGTGGCGTCGTCGCCGCCGGCGCCCGAGCGGATGGTGATGATGGCGGCGCGCTCGTCGTACTCGCCGTCCAGCAGGGTCTGCACCTCGAGCTGGTTGATCGTCTCGGTGAGCGCGGCGAGCTCGCTGCGCGCCTCGGCGGCGGAGTCCTCGTCGTCCATCTCGTTGGCGAGGTCGACGAGCACCTCCAGGTCGTCGAGGCGCTGCTCCACCTCGGTCACCCGCTTGAGCTCGGCCTGCTTGTGGCTGAGGGCGCTGGTGACCTTCTGCGCCTTCTCGGGGTCGTCCCAGAGGTCGGGCGCGCCGGCCTCCTCGCTGAGGCGGGCGATGTCGGTGCGCAGACCGTCGGTGTTCACGACCTCGCGGATGTCGCCGAAGGTCTGTCGGAGGGCCGCGATGTCGGCGGAGAGATCGAGTTCGAGCATGGCACTTCAGACTATCGCGCCGGCGGGCCTTCCGCCGCGCGCGGCATCCCCGGGCACCGCGGCCTCGCCGCGCCGCCTGCCCGGCGACCGCGCGCCGACGGCGTAGCGTGGGGACCATGGCAACCCGCGCGAGCGCCGTCCTGCGGCAGTACGGGCCCATGGTGTACCTGCCGACGCTGCTCTTCGCGATCGGCGAGGGCGCGGTGCTGCCGCTCATCCCGGTCATCGCGGCCGGACGCGGCGCCGATCTCGCGACCGCCGCCCTCGTCGCCTCCGCCCTCGTGGTCGGGCAACTCTGCGGGAACCTCCCCGCGGGGTGGCTCGTGGCCCGCATCGGCGAGCGCTACACCATGGTGATCGCCGGCGGACTGTCGCTGGTCGGCGCCGTGGCCAGCGCCCTGGCACCCAGCCTGATTCTGTTCACCGCCGCCGTCTTCGTGGTCGGGATGTCCGCGGCGGCCTTCGGGCTGGCCCGTCATGCGTTCATGACCACGCGCGTGCCGCTGGAGTTCCGGGCTCGGGCGCTGTCGCTGCTCGGAGGCTCCTTCCGCCTGGGCATGTTCCTCGGCCCGTTCCTCGCGGCGGTCCTGCTGAGCGTGTTCGGGACGGAGATCTCCACGCTCTGGTTCTTCGCCGTGTGCCTCGTCGGACTCGTGCTGCTGGTCCTGCTCGGGCCGGATCCGGAGGAGCAGGCGCTGGCGAAGGACGCCGCGGAACGCCGGCTGCGTGCCCCGGCGCCGGCCGAGGACTCGGGCGAGGCGGTCAGCGGATCGATCCCCACTTTCGAGCGCGTCGGGGTCTTCGCCACGATGTGGCGCAACCGCGGTGTGCTCGGGCGTCTCGGGCTGGCGGCGGCGTCCCTGTCCGCGGTGCGCTCCGCCCGCCAGGTGGTGCTGCCGCTGTGGGGCGTCTCGATCGGGCTGGACGCGCAGACGATCGCCCTGGTGGTCGGCGTCTCCGGGGCCATCGACTTCGCGCTCTTCTACGCCAGCGGACAGGTCATGGACCGGTTCGGGCGCCTCTGGGCCGCCCTTCCCGCGATGCTGCTGATGGGAGCCGGCTTCCTCGTCCTCTCCTTCACCCACGACGGAGACGCCGCCGTCCTGTGGTTCGGGATGGTCGCGGCAGTGCTCGGCGTCGGCAACGGGCTGTCCAGCGGCATCCTGCTCACCCTGGGCGCGGACGTGGCTCCCCGCACCGAGCCGGCGGCGTTCCTGGGCTCGTGGCGCACGCTGACCGACGCCGGCGGCGCGATCGCCCCACTCCTCTTCTCCGGCGTCGCCGCGGCGACCTCCCTGTCGCTGGCGACCGGCGTCATCGGCGCGATCGGGCTCGTGGGCGCGCTCGGATTCCTGCGCTGGATCCCGCGGTTCGTCCCTCGCCCTCCCACCGAGTAGCCGGCCGCCGCGACCGGGTCCGTCATCGCAGGACGGTGCGGCTGGTCGCCGTGGAGCGCAGCTCCACGAGAGGCGGCACGGCGTCGGCGAGCAACGGCGGCGCCCAGACCGCCCGCACCGTCACCCGCGCCGAGGTGCCATCCGGCGTGCCTGCCGACACCAGCTCCGCTCGTCCGCCCTCCTCGGCGGCGAGGACCGCCGCCGCCTGCTCGCGGACCGCGGCATCGCTGAGCCGGAGAACCGCGACCCCGTCGACCGACGCCACCGTGAAGCCGTCCGCCCCGGCGAGCGCCGCCGCATCCGCCACAGCGTCGAGACGCTTCTGGGCGAGGTGGAGATCGGTCGCGCAGACGCACACGACCAGCAGGGCGAGGGCCAGCACGACGTACCCGAGCAGCAGGGGCAGAGTGCTTCCGCGCTCTCCTCCGACCGCCGTGCCCCCGATCATCCGCTGCCCCAGGTCCGGGAGACCTTGTAGGCCGCGGAGGCCTCGATCGGGATGCCGGTGGGGAAATCCCCGCCCAGGAACGGCGGGATCAGCGGAAGCGCCACGCGCGTGCCGACGGTGACGATGACCGTCGCCCCGGCGGACGGACACGACGCTCCCGCCGGGATGCACGTCACGAACACCTGCACCGCCTCCGGGTCTATCCCGTACTCGACGACCGCTGTGGCCATCACCCTGTCCGCGCGCTCCTGCGCCTCCTCCGCTCCGGCGGCGGTGCTGACGAGCCGCGCCGTGTGCCGGGCAGCCGACTGCACGCCGAGGAGCTGGTCCTGGACGACGCCCAGAGCCACGACCAGGTAGGCCACGGGGACGAGCAGGATCGTGCCGACCGCGATGAACTCCAACGCCGCAGAACCCCGGTCCCCGAGGATCAGGTCCCACGGTTCCCGTCGTCTCCGCTCATTCCGGGCCGAAGGACTCCTGGGGAGCACGTCCGGTCACCTCCAGTGCGAACGGGATGCTGACGAGGCCCAGGACCGGCAACGGCGACCGCACCGTCACCTCCACCGTGGGAACACCCAGCTCCGTGGTCGCGGCGATCGAGATGTCCTCGGCATAGCCCGCGCCGACCGTCCGCGAGATGGCCTCGCGCGCGGTCCGGATCCCGTCGGCATCATCCGTGTCGGCGAGCGCGGCGACGTGTGCGCCATCGACGGCGGCGTCGTGGACGACGTTGCGCACGTACACGGCGATGCCCAGTTGAAGCACAGCGAGCGTGACCGCGGTCAGCAGGGTGCCGACGAGCACGAACTCGACCGGGCCGGATCCGCGCTCGCCGTCCTCCCGTCTCGCCGAGGCGATCTCGACGCCGGACATCCGATCCGTCCGGGCGCGCTCGCGACGGCCGCACCGCACGTCAGATCCCGCCCACCTTGCCGATGGCCTGCTCGAAGAGGCTGGTGAGCGCGGGGCCCGCGACGGCCCAGATCAGCACCACGAGCCCGGCCGTCATCAACGTGATGAGGACCCATCCGGGAACGTCTCCGCGCTCCGGGTCGTCGTCGTGGGACAGTCCCAACGCGGCCTCTGTCGGGATGGCGAGGCGGTCACGCAGGAGGCGCAGGGTGTTCATGGGTTCTCCTTCTTTGTCGGCGGAAACGTCATCGGATTCGTGCGAGAGCGGGGTTGCGGCGTCATCCGATCCCCATGCGGAGGATCACCAGTCCCGGGAACACGGCGAAGACGATGCTGAGGGGCAGGATGAGGAAGACGAGCGGCAGGAGCATGAGGATCTCTTTCCGCCCGGCGCGCTCGATCAGGTCTCGCTTGGTCTCCTCGCGGGCGTCCGCCGCCTGGGCCTGAAGCACGGACGCGAGCGGAGCGCCGCGTTCGAGCGCCGCGACCACCTGATCCACGGCGCGGGAGAACGCGGGGATCTGCAGCCGCTGCGCGCACTCCGTGAGAGCGTCGGCCAGCGTGGATCCCGTGCCCACCGCGAGCATCACGCCGCGGAGCTCGGCGCTCAGCTCGCCGCTGCCGACGGAAGCCACGCGACGGAGACTCTCGCGCAGCCCCTCGCCGGCGGACAGGCAGAGGGCGAAGAACTCCAGGACCGTGGGCAGTTCCTCGGCGATGCGATCGACGCGGGCGCGGGCGCGCACGGTCAGCAGTGCATCCGCCCCCAGCCCGGCGATGCCCGCCGAGACGGCGGGAAGCAGGAGCGCCGGCACGCTCATCCGGCCGAGAAGCACCAACAGGAGTGTCGCGAGGGCGCCGGCGAGGAGCCCCAGGACCACAGCCGCCAGCTGCCTGCTCCGAAACGAGGTGACGTCACGGCGGCTTCCCGCCTGCGCGAGGCGGACGGCGACGGCGGCATCGCCTGGTCCGATGCCGGCGATCGCGGTACGCAGGATCGCGAGCCCGCGTCCGGCGACCGGCATCCGCCAGCAACGCTCGGTCCGTCCCTCGGGGAGGTCCACGACGTCACGGACATGCGGAGCCACGCGGAGGATGAGGGACGCGGTCCGCCACCGGGGGAAGGCCGCGAGCAGGATCAGGGTGCCGACGGCGAGAAGGCCCCCGAGAAGCACCGCCGTTGCGGCGTCCGTGACGATGCTCACCGGAACCACCGCCGCTGTTCCGGAAGGCGTCCGATGCGGAGCATGATCCGGAACGCCAAGGCGGAGACACCGGCGCCGACGAGGATCACGGCGATGCCTTCCGCCGTGGCGTACGCCTGCGCGCCCTCCGGCCGAAGCAGCAGAAGGCAGAGAATCACCCAGGGTGCGATCGCACCGAGCACGGCGGCGCCCCGGATCCAGGACTGGCGCGCTTCCACCTCCGCTCGCAGCGCCGCTTCGGCCCGCACCGAGCCGGACAGGCTGCGCAGCACCGTCCCGAGCTCCGTGCCGCCGACCTCACGGGCCATGCGCACCGTTTCGAGGATGCGATCCGCCACGGGGTCCGCCAGCGCGTCCTTCAGGCGCGCCGTCGCCACGTCGAAGCGGCCCGTGGCGTGCAGGTCGCGGGCGAACGCGGCGAAGGCCGGTCGCAGCGGAGCCGGTACCGATTCGGCCAGCCCGGCGAGCGCGTCCGGAAGCGGGAGACCGACGCGTATGCCCGACACCAGCAGATCGCAGACATCCGGCCACAGCGCTCGCCGCGAGCGGAGCAGTCGGTGTCGGCGACCCCGCAGGTACGCGAACGGCGCGGCCGCCCCGGCCGCTCCGGCGACCACGGCGAAGGCGGCGGAGGTCGTCACCAGCCACGCGATCGATGCGACGAGCGCTCCCCCACCGGCCGAGGCCGCGATCACCATGCGCCCGGATGCCGCGAATCCGGCCTCGTGCGAGAGCCGGTCGATCCGACCGGCCCTCGCCACCGGGGCGGAGGGCTCGCGCAGCGGCCACAGCCACGGGGAGACCGCGAGGAGCAGCCCGGCCGCGAGGATCACCCCGAGCAGGATCGTCATGTCGCCACCGCCGGCCCGACGACACGGGTGCGGATCCGTCCGTCCGGGTCCACCCCCACGGGCTCCACGATCTCGGCGACCGTGCGCCGGCCGGACCCGTCGCGGGCACAGTGCACGACGAGGTCGACCGCGGAGACGAGAGCGGGGGCGACGAAGGCGCGGTCGATGTTCCGCCCCGCCAGCAGCGGCAGCAGGGCGAGCTTCTCCACCGCGTCCGCCGCCGAGTTCGCATGGACGGTTCCCGCGCCCGGAATTCCGGTGTTGAGCGCGAGCAGGAGGTCGAGCGCCTCCTCGCCGCGCACCTCGCCGATGACGATCCGGTCCGGTCGCATCCGCAACGCCTCCTTGACCAGGCGCCGCAGCGTCACCTCGCCCGTCCCCTCCAGTCCGGCCTGGCGGCCCTGCAGGGCGACCACGTCGGGCAGGTCCACCCCGAGCTCGAACGTCTCCTCCACGGTGACGACCCGCTGGTGCTCGCATTCGGCGATCAGCGCGCCGAGCAGCGTCGTCTTCCCCGCGTGCGTCGCTCCGGACACGATCACCGTGCCGCCGCCGCGCACCGCGCGCGACAGCAGCGCCGCGTCCTCGGGCGACAGCATCCCGCCGTCCACGAGCGCGTTCAGACCCCGGTAGCGCGGGAGGAACTTGCGGATGTTGACCGCCCAGCCGCCGCGGACCACGTCCGCGATCGCCACGTGCAGACGGGAGCCGTCCGGCAGGGAGGCGTCCACGAAGGGCTGGCCGACATCCACCCGCCGGCCCGTGCTGTGCAGCATCCGCTCCACCACGTCCCGCAGTTGGGCATCGGTCAGCCGGACAGGCACGCGCTCCGAACGGCCCTGGCGCGCGACGAACACGGCAGAGGGCCCGTTCAGCCAGATCTCCTCCACGTCCTCGGCGTCGAGCAGCGGCTGGAGCGCGCCGTATCCGCTGACGCCGGCCAGCACATCCCGGACGCAGGCGGCCTCATCCTCGATCAGCTCGGCGCCCTGCACCAGCGCTCGGTCGTTGTGCCGGCGGATCTCGGACAGGGCGATCCGGCGAGCCTGCTCGGGGTGCAGGGCGGGATCCGTCCGCTCCGCCCGCAGCCGGGCGCGGACCCGTTCGGCGACGACGGCGGACGAGGTGGAGAGGAGCACGGGAGCATCCTGCCAAGGACGCGGCGGCGCGTGCAGAAGTTATCCACAGAGCACGGGCGCCAGCGGTAGGGAAACCCCTCCGCATGTTTCCGGGGCTCCCCCAAGACGCACAGGGCGCGGATCAGTAGACTGAACGGGCTTCGCGGGAGTGGTGAAACTGGCAGACACGCAGGATTTAGGTTCCTGTGCCTCCGGGCGTGTGGGTTCAAGTCCCACCTTCCGCACGAGCGACGTCGACCGTCGCTTGCACGGCTCCCGGGCGTCCTCGCCCGACGAGGCTGCACCGCACCGCCGACCCCCACGACCGACGGGACCACTCTCTTGCATCACGCCGCGCTCATCCCCTGGCTCGACCCCGAGACGATCATCGGCGCCGCCGGCCCCTGGGCGCTTCTCGTCGTCTGCTTCATCGTCTTCGCCGAGACGGGCCTCCTCGTCGGCTTCCTGCTGCCCGGCGACACCCTCCTGGTGATCTCCGGGCTGCTGTCGCACCCGATCGGCGCCGCCGAGCACGGCGTGTTCGGCATCAATGTCTGGATCGTGGCCCTCCTCATCGGCCTGGCCGCGTTCGTCGGCGGAGAAGTGGGCTACGTCATCGGGCACAAGGGCGGCCCCGCCGTGTTCGAACGCAAGGAGTCCGGACTGTTCAGCCGCAAGAACGTCGAGCGGACGAACGCGTTCTTCGAGCGCTTCGGCGGCATCACGGTGATCCTCGCCCGGTTCGTGCCGATCGTCCGCACCTTCGCCCCCGTGGCCGCGGGCGTGGGCCACATGCCCTGGCGGAAGTACACGCTCTACAACCTCATCGGCGCCGTGCTGTGGGGCTTCGGCCTCACGATGTTCGGCTACCTCATCGGCTTCATCCCGCCGGTCGCCTGGTTCGTCAAGGAGTACATCGACCTGATCCTCCTCGCCGCCGTCGGCGGCACGGCCCTCGTGACGCTGTGGCACTACCTCAACGAGCGCCGCAAGGCCAAGAAGGAGGCCGCGGCCGGACGCGCCGACGCCGCCGCCCTGCAGCTCGACCCGGAGGTCTTCGACCGCGCCCCCGACCTCGACGGCGACGGCAAGCACTGACGAGCGCGCTCGCGCGCAGAAGCGGGTCGGCTCAGCCGGCCCGCTTCTTCTTCGCCTTCGGCTTCTTCTCCTCGTCGCCGCCGGAACGCGCCGCGCGGGAGCGCTCGACGCTCGCGCGTAGGGCCTCCATGAGATCGATGACCTCGCCGCCGCCCTCCTCCGGGGCCGCGAAGGTCTCCTCCACCTCGAACGCCTCGCCCTTCTCGATCTTGGCGTCGATGAGGGTGCGCAGCTCCGCCTGGTACTCGTCCACGAACGAGGCCGCGTCGAAGTCGCCGGAGAAGCTGTCGACCAGACTCGCCGAGAGCTCCAGCTCCTTGTCGGAGATCTTCACGTCCTCGTCCAGCGACGGGAAGGCGGCCTCGCGCACCTCGTCCGCCCAGAGCAGGGTCTGGAGCACCAGCACCTTCCCGCGCACGCGCAGCGCCGCCAGCCGCGTCTTCTGCCGCAGCGTGAAGCGCACGATCGCCGTGCGATCCGTCTGCTCCAGCGTCTTGCGCAGGAGCGCGTAGGCCTTCGGGGAGGACGAGTCCGGCTCGAGGTAGTAGGCCTTGTCGTACGTGAGCGGATCCACCTGCTCGGTCGGCACGAACTCCACGACGTCGATCTCGCGGCTGCGCTCGGCGGGGAGCGCGGCGAGGTCGTCCTTGGTCAGCACCACCGTGGTGCCGTCTTCCACGTAGGCGCGATCGATCTCCGAGTACGGGATGACCTGGCCGCACACCTCGCACGTGCGCTGGTACCGGATCCGGCCGCCGTCGGCGTCGTGCACCTGGTGCAGCGGCACGTCGTGGTCCTCGGTCGCCGAGTACACCTTCACCGGCACGTTGACCAGACCGAACGTGAGCGCGCCCTTCCAGATCGTCCTCATGGCACCAGTGAACACCACCGGCGCCGCCGAGGGCGAGGGGCTTGCGGATAGCCTGGGGGCATGGCCAGCGCCGGAGCCGCCGGAACCGAGCAGATCGTGACGATCGGCGGCCGCCGCCTGCGCGTGACCAACCTGGAGAAGGTGGTCTACCCCGAGACCGGGACGACCAAGGGCGAGATCATCGACTACTACGCCCGGATCGCGCCCGTGCTGCTTCCGGCCGTCTCGGGCCGACCCGTCACGCGCAAGCGGTGGGTGGACGGCGTCGGTACGGCCGAGGAGCCCGGGGCCGTCTTCTTCGCCAAGCAGCTCGAGCCCGGCGCGCCGAGCTGGCTCCCGCGTCTTCCCATCGAGCACTCCGGCGGACCGAAGGAGTATCCCCTCATCGAAGAGGTGGCCGCCCTCGTCTGGTGCGCACAGGTCGCCAGCATCGAGCTGCACGTTCCGCAGTGGCGATTCGGCCCGGGCGGCGAGCGCCGTCATCCCGATCGGCTCGTCCTGGATCTGGATCCCGGCCCCGGCGCGGATCTCGCGCAGTGCGCCGAGGTGGCGCGGATCGCGCGCGGGATCCTGGACGGCATGGGACTGGACCTCGTCCCCGTCACCAGCGGCAGCAAGGGCATCCACCTGTACGCGGCCCTCGACGGCGGGCAGACGAGCGATCAGGTCTCCGCCGTCGCCCACGAACTGGCGCGGGCGATCGAGGCGGACCATCCCGACCTCGCCGTCAGCAGCATGGCCAAGGCGGTCCGCGCCGGCAAGGTCTTCATCGACTGGAGCCAGAACAACGCCAAGAAGACCACCATCGCCCCTTACTCGCTCCGCGGCCGGCCACAGCCCTGGGTCGCCGCGCCGCGCACGTGGGAGGAGCTGGACGACCCTGCGCTGCGCCAGCTCTCGTTCACGGAGGTCCTCGACCGGGTCGCCGACGGGATCGACCCCTTCCACGCCCTCGCGCCGACCGAGGAGGACCGCCTCGACGCCTACCGCGCCAAGCGCGATGCCGCGCGCACGCCCGAGCCCGTCCCGGACGCTCGGGCGCGTGGACGGTCTTCGCGCGCGGACGAGGCCCGCGAGGAGCCGACGACCTCGGGCGGCGAGCGCCGATTCGTGATCCAGGAGCACCACGCCCGGCGCCTGCACTTCGATCTGCGGATCGAGGACGCCGGAGTGCTGGTGAGCTGGGCGGTTCCCAAGGGCGTGCCGCCCACCGCGGAACGCAACCACCTGGCCGTGATGACCGAGCCGCACCCGATCGAGTACCTGACCTTCGCAGGGACCATCCCCGCCGGGGAGTACGGGGCCGGGGAGATGAGCGTCTGGGACACCGGCACGGTCCGCCTGGAGAAGTGGCGCGACGACGAGGTGATCGGGACGTTCACCGGTCGCCCCGGCGGACCGCTCGGCGTCGCCCGGCTCGCGCTCATCCGCACCTCCGGTGCAGGAGAGAAGTCGTCCTGGCTGTTGCACCGCATGGTCGACCGCTCCGCGCGCACGGAGAAGCCCCGCCCGCCCGCCCGCCGTGCATCCGCTGCCCCGTCCCGGTCCGGTGCCGCCGCCCCGGTGCCGGAGGGCGACGAGCCCCCCGCGCCCATGCTCGCGGAGCACGGCACACCCGGCACGGCTCGCCGCCTCGGGACGCCGAGCTGGGTGGAGGTCAAGTGGGACGGCATCCGTGCGCTGGGCACATGGACCGGGTCCGGTCGGGGCGAGGACGGCCGGTTCCGACTGCATGCCCGCAGCGGCATAGACATCACCGACCGCTATCCGGAGCTCACCGCGGACGGCGCACCGAGGTTCGCGGTCGCCGACGCCGTCGTCGACGGGGAGATCGTCGCCCTCGACGCCTCCGGACGGCCGAGCTTCGCGCGATTGCAGGCGCGGATGCACCTCACCCGCGGCAGGGAGATCGAACGCGAGGCGGTGCGGACCCCGGTCCGATACCACCTCTTCGATCTCCTTCGGCTGGACGGCCATGACGTCACCCGGCTCCCCCTGCGGGATCGTCGCGAGCTCCTGGAGGGCATCGTCGAGGGCACCGACGACGCGATCGTCCTCCCTCCCGTGTTCGACGATCTCGACGCTGCGCTCGAGGCGAGCGACCGGCTGCGACTGGAAGGCGTGGTCGTCAAGGACGCGGCCTCGGCGTACCTCCCCGGGACGCGCTCATCGCGGTGGCTCAAGATCAAGCACACGCGGACGCAGGAGGCCGTGATCGTCGGCATACGACCCGGGAAGGGCGCGCGGTCGGGGACCATCGGATCGCTGCTGCTCGCGGTGCCCGCGCCGGACACCGAGAGCGGACTGCGCTACATCGGCCGGGTCGGGACGGGGTTCAACGATCGCACGCTGCGCGATCTCCAGCAGCGCCTCGAGCCTCTGCGCATCCCCCGCCGCGCGGTGGACGGCGTCCCCGTCGCCGACGCCGGCGATGCCGTGTGGCTCTCCCCGGACCTCGTCGGCGAGGTGGAGTTCGCCAACTGGACGCCGGACGGCTCGGTCCGTCACGCTCGATGGCGGGGGCTCCGGCCGGACAAGAGCCCCTCGCAGGTCCGGGTCGAGTCCTGATCCCCCGCACGCCCCTCAGGCGTGGGCGGCCTCGCAGTCCTGTCGGCCGGCCGGCTCGATCTGGAAGGTCGAGTGCTCCACGTCGAAGTGATCCGCCAAACAGCTCTGCAGCTCCGCGAGGAGAGTGGCGGAGCGCCCCTCCTCCAGCAGCGCCGGGTCGACGGAGACGTGCGCGGTGAAGACGGGCGCGCCGCGCGTGAGCTGCCACACGTGCACGTCGTGCACCCCCGTGACTCCCGGATAGTCCAGCAGATGCGTGCGGATCTCCCCGACGGCGGTCCCCTTCGGCGCCGACTCGGCGAGGACGGAGAACACCTCCTTCAGCAGCATGATGGCGCGGGGGATGATCATCGCCGCGATCACCAGCGAGGCCAGGGCGTCGGCGGGCATCCATCCCGTGGTCACGATCACGATCGCCGCGACGATCACGGTGGCGGATCCGATCAGATCCCCCATGACCTCCAGGTAGGCCCCGCGCACGTTGATGCTCGTTCGCTGGGCGGCGCTGAGGAGCCACATCGAGATGGCGTTCGCGAGGAGACCGACCACGGCGACACCGAGCATCAGGGGACCCGCGACCTCGACCTCGGACGGGTTCACCAGGCGCCCGATGCCCTCGACGGCGACGGTGCCGGCCAGCACCAGGAGGATCACGCCGTTGATCAGCGCGCCGAACACCTCGGCGCGCTGATAGCCGAACGTCCGCCGCTCGTCCGCCGGCCGTGCCGCCACGGCGCTCGCGATCAGCGCGATGACCAGCGCGGAGGAGTCCGTGAACATGTGCGCCGCGTCGGCGAGCAGGGCGAGGGAGCCGGTCAGGATGGCACCGACGACCTGGACCACCATGACGGTCGCGGTGAGGGTCAGAGAGATGGCCAGGAGCCGGCGGTGACCGGCGGAGCGAATGCCGCCGGGGGCCGTGCCGTGGGCGTGCGCGTGATCGTGCATGCCTCCAGGCTAGGACGCGGATGACCCGGTCAGGGGCCGTTTCGCCATGTCGGGAATGGGGATGATTCTCACTTGCCGCGGCGGCGCCGAGCCCTCGTTGCCGACTCCCCTGGCGACGCCGGTCAGAGCGTCGCCAACAGCGGGACGAGCGCGGCGAACGCCCGCGCCCGATGCGACACGGCGTTCTTCTCCTCGGCGGTCCACTGCGCGACCGTTCGCTCTGCGCCCTCGGGCTGCCCGTCCGGGATGAACACCGGGTCGTATCCGAACCCGCCCTCCCCGGCTGCGGCGTGCGCGAGGCGGCCGGGCCATATGCCCTCGACGATGTGCTCGACGGCGTCGGCGTCCGGCACCGGGATGACGAGCGCGATCGTGGAGACGAACTGCGCACGGCGGCGCGGGTCCGGGATGTCGCGGAGCTGGTCCAGCAGGAGGTCGCGGTTGGCGACGGCGTCCTTGCGCTGGCCGGCCCAGTAGGCGGAGAAGGCGCCCGGCGCCCCGCCGAGGGCGTCGACGCAGATGCCCGAGTCGTCGGCGAGCGCCGGGAGACCGGTGTGCGCGGCGGCGGCCCTGGCCTTGATCAGCGCGTTCTCCCGGAAGGTGACGCCGTCCTCGACCGGCTCGGGGCCGTCGTAGCCGATCACGGCGACGTCCGGACGGGACGCGGCGACGATGGCGCCGAACTCCTCGATCTTGTGCGGGTTGTGCGTGGCCAGGACCACGGTGCGGGAGGGCGCGGTCACTCCGCGCCCTCGGCCGGGGCCAGGACCTCAGCCTGGATGTCGCGGAGCCGGGCGCACCCGGCGACGCCGAGGTCCAGCAGCGCATCGAGCTCGCGCTTGTCGAACGGCGCGCCCTCGGCCGTCCCCTGCACCTCGACGAACAGCCCCCGGCCGGTCACGACGACGTTCATGTCGGTCTCGGCGCGGACGTCCTCGACGTAGGCCAGGTCCAGCATCGGCTCTCCGTCGATGATGCCCACCGACACCGCGGCCACGGAGTCGTGGAGGACGCGTGACTTCTGTCCGATGAACTTCTTGCGCCGACCCCACTCGATCGCGTCGGCCAGGGCCACGTACGCACCGGTGATCGCGGCGGTGCGCGTGCCGCCGTCGGCCTGGAGGACGTCGCAGTCGATCACGATCGTGTTCTCCCCCAGCGCCTTCGTGTCGACGACCGCCCGAAGCGCGCGGCCGATGAGGCGGGAGATCTCGTGCGTGCGCCCGCCGATGCGGCCCTTCACGCTCTCGCGGTCGTTGCGGTCGTTGGTCGCCCGCGGCAGCATGGCGTACTCGGCCGTGATCCACCCCTTGCCCTTGCCGGTCAGCCAGCGCGGCACGCCGTTGGTGAACGACGCCGTGCACAGCACCTTCGTGCCGCCGAAGCTGATCAGCGCGGAGCCCTCGGCCTGGGCGCTCCATCCGCGTTCGATCGTGATCGGTCGGAGCTGGTCCACGGAGCGGCCGTCGGCGCGGACGATCTCAGCAGGGGCGGTGTCGGTCATGGTTCTCCTCGTTCGGAACGGATCAATCCTGCAGGCGCGCGGCGGCAGGGAGGTCGATGACGCCCGTCTGCACGAGCTGCACGTCGCGCACCTCGCGTCCCATCAGCCGGTTGGCGAGCGCGGTGAAGTCGTCCGCCGAGACCCCGGTGGCCTCATAGACGTAGCTCGGCTCGGCGTGCCGGTCGGCGAGCAGCTCGCCGCGCAGGAGCTGGCGGTACACGTCCGCGGCCGTCTCGTCGTCGCTGGAGACGAGCGTGACGCCCTCCCCCATCACGTATCCGATGGCGCCGCGCAGGAACGGATAGTGGGTGCAGCCGAGCACGAGGGTGTCGACGTCGGCCTCGCGCAACGGCGCGAGGTACTCCTCGGCGATGGCCAGGAGCTCCGGGGAGTCCGTGATCCCCGCCTCGACGAACTCGACGAAGCGGGGGCACGCCGCCGCGAAGACCTCCAGCCGCTCGTTCACCTCGAGCATGTCCTGGTACGCGCGCGACGCGATCGTCCCCACCGTCCCGATGACGCCGATCCGCCCGTTGCGAGTGGTCGACATGGCGCGGCGGACGGCCGGGCCAATCACCTCGACGACCGGCACGTCGTAGCGTTCCCTGGCGTCCCTCAGCATGGCGGCGGACGCGGTGTTGCAGGCGATGACGAGCATCTTGACGCCCTGTTCCACGAGGGTGTCGAGCACCTCGAGGGCGTAGCGGCGCACGTCCGCGATCGGCTTCGGTCCGTACGGCGAGTGCGCGGTGTCACCGATGTAGACGAAGGACTCGCGCGGGAGCTGCGCACGGATGGCCCTGGCCACCGTCAGCCCGCCGACACCGGAGTCGAAGATGCCGATGGGCGCGTCGTTCATGATCCCCCAGCCTAGTCCGCTCCTGCGCGCCGCCTTCGCCGACGACGCCCGTGCCGCCCCTACACTGTGGGGCATGACCGGCTCGAGCGCGCTGAAGACCGACCGCTATGAACTCACGATGCTGGAGGCGTCCCTCCGGGACGGGACCGCGTCCCGCCCGTGCGTGTTCGAGCTGTTCTCCCGACGACTGTCCGGGGGCCGGCGGTTCGGCGTCGTGGCCGGCACGGGGCGTCTGCTCTCGCTGCTGCGGGACTTCCGCTTCGGCGAGGAGGAGCTGCGCTTCCTCCGCGACGCGAAGGTCCTCGACGCCGAGGCCCTCTCCTACCTGGAGGGATACCGCTTCCGCGGCACGATCCGCGGGTATCGCGAGGGCGAGCTCTACTTCCCCGGTTCGCCGATCCTCACGGTGGAGGGGACCTTCGCGGACGCCGTCATCCTGGAGACGCTGGCGCTGAGCGTGCTCAATCACGACTCCGCCGTCGCCACCGCGGCATCGCGCATGAGCATCGCCGCCGGTGACCGGCCCCTGGCCGAGATGGGATCGCGGCGCGCAGCCGAGGACTCCGCGGTCGCCGCCGCCCGGGCTGCATACATCGCCGGCTTCGGGGCCACGAGCAATCTCGAGGCGGGACGACGCTGGGGGATCCCGACGATGGGGACCGCCGCCCATTCGTGGACCCTTCTGCACGACTCGGAGGAGGACGCCTTCCGCGCGCAGGTGGACGCTCTCGGCACCGAGACGACCCTGCTCGTCGACACGTACGACATCCGCACCGGCGTCGAGACGGCCGTCCGCGTCGCCGGCACCGGCCTGGGCGGCGTCCGGCTCGACTCGGGCGACCTCCCGATCGTGGCCGCGGAGGTCCGCGCCCAGCTGGACGAGCTCGGCGCCACCGGAACGCGGATCACGGTCACGAGCGACCTCGACGAGTACGCCATCGCCGCCCTGGCCGCCTCGCCCGTGGACTCCTACGGCGTCGGGACCTCGGTCGTGACCGGGTCGGGCTACCCCACCGCCAGCATGGTCTACAAGCTCGTCGCCCGCCAGGGATCGGACGGCGGTTGGGTCGCGGTGGCCAAGGCGTCCCAGGACAAGGCCTCTCGCGGCGGACGCAAGGCCGCGTTCCGGATCGTCTCGGACGGTGTGGCCCGGTCGGAGACGGTCGCGGTCTCCGACGGATTCGAGCCGGTGGAGACCGTGCAGCAGCACCCCGACGGGCGCGCGCTCCAGGTCATTCTCGTCGACAACGGCGAGATCGACACCGCCTACGAGGGAGTCGACGGCACCGCGGCCGCGCGCGAGCACCACCTGCGCGTCCGGGAGGAGCTCCCGGTGCGCGCTCTCGCACTGAGCAAGTCCGACCCCGCCATTCCGACCGTCTTCGTCGACGCCGGTTGACCGCGCGTCCGCCCGAGCACGAGGCCCCCGCATCCGGACGGATGCGGGGGCCTCGACGCGTCGGGCGTCAGTTCTGCATGGATTCGTAGATCTCCTTGCAGGTCGGGCACACGGGGAACTTCTCCGGATCGCGACCGGGAGTCCACTTCTTGCCGCACAGCGCCCGCACCGGCTTGCCGGTCAGCGCGGACTCGAGGATCTTGTCCTTCTTGACGTAGTGGGAGAACCGCTCGTGGTCTCCCGGCTCGATCCGCTCCTCCTCGAGGAGCTGTTCGAGTTCGCGGTCGAGGGTGGCGATCCCACCCTGATCGGGGGCATCCAGCGGGGTACTCATAGCGGCGATTCTAGTCGTGCCGAACCGCGGGGGAACCGATCCGTGCGATCCCCGTGCTCACGCCGTCTCCACGAACTCCATCAGGCGCTCTCCGCTGCGCTCGAAGATGCGGGCGCCGATCAGCGCGCCGACCACGAGGACGAACACGCCCGTCGCGAGCCCCGCCCACAGTGCGGGGAACACGGATTGCCCGGGGTCGACCAGGGCGCTCCAGGCCAGCGAGATGGTCGGTGCGCTGAGGACGAGCGCTCCGATCAGCGTTCCGGCCTGCCCCGCCGCACCGCGGGACGCGGAGCGCTGCGGCTGCTGGAACGGGCTGTCGCCGGGCCGGGAGACCGCGTACGGAGCCACCACCGAGGCGATGCTCGACAGTCCCAGCCCGCTGAGCAGCAGACTCGACGAGACGCCGATGAACACGGGGAGCAGGCTCCAGCGTCCGATCACCGCGAGGGTGACGGGGACCGCGATCGCCAGGGCCGGCACGGCGATGAGGAGCACGGGGACCAGGCGGCCGAGACGATCCGGCAGTCCGCGCACCGCGCTGGCCACGTGGGTCCAGAACGCCGTCGAGTCGTAGGCGACGTCGTTGTGGGGGAGCCATCCGAAGAACAGCGCCATCACGGGCACGGGCAGCGCCGCGGCCAGCACGAGCGGCACTCCCGCCACGAGCAGCGGGACGACGGTGAGGAGCCCCGCGATCGGGACGATGACGACGTTCACGATGTACCGACGGTCCCGCAGCCAGTAGACGAGGCTGCGCGCGGCGACGGCGCCGAACGCGTTCGAGGGCAGCAGGGCGAACCAGCCGAGGCCCGGGCGCTCGCGGACCGCCGTGGCCCGATCGGCCCGGGTGAGCGCGCGGTGGACCAGCGCGGTCCAGGCGACGCCGATGCCCGCCACGGTCGCGACCGCGACTACGCCGGCGACCCACGCGCCCGCGACGTCCCCCGCCGCGGCGAGGAACGGGAGAGCGACCGCGGCGCCGAGCGGCGTGAATCCGAGGACGTCGGCGGTCGTGTGCAGCGCTCCCGGCACAGCGCCGTCCCACCGCAGCGACGCGACGAAGACCCCGACCGGAACGGCCACGACGACGATCGCCAGGGCGAAGAGGGCGGTCAGCTCCCGTGAGCGGCGCTCAGGGAGGATCAACGCGCTCAGCGCCATACCGACGCGCGCGGCCAGGACGGCGGTGACGAACGCCAGGAGGGCCCCCGCGACAGCGAGATACCACGCAGCACCGAGCGAGACGGCCGCGAAGGCGACCGCCACGTCGACCGCCAGCAGCGCCGCGGACGGGACGCTGACCACCGAGGCCGCCGCGAGGATCGCCGGCATCCTCTTCTCGTCGACGCCGAACACCGCGAACCGGCGGGGGTCGAGCTGATCGACCGTCCCCGCGAGAGCCGGGGCGAGGAAGTACCCGAGCACGATCGCGGATCCGCCCAGGACCACGACGGTGCGCGCCGAGTTGGGCGTGCTCTCGCCCAGACTCGTCACAGCCAGCACCGTGACGAGCGTCGCGGCGGCTGTCAGCAGGAATCCGACGACGGAGCGGATGACGCGTTCCCGGTCGCCGCGCAGAGCGCCGACCAGGAGCATCAGCCTCAGTCGGAGAACGTGTGCAACCACTCCAGCCCCTCCACCTCGGCGATCCCGCCCGACAGCTCCACGAACCGCTGCTCGAGCGTCTGGCCCGCGCGCACCTCGTCCACCGTGCCCTCCGCGAGCACCTCTCCCCCGACGATGATGGCGATGCGCGAGCAGACCTGCTCCACCAGGTCCATGCCGTGGCTGGAGAGGATCACCGTGCCGCCATGCGCCACGTAAGCGCGCAGGATGTCCAGGATGACCCCGGAGGAGACCGGGTCGACCGACTCGAAGGGCTCGTCCAGCACGAGGACGCGGGGCGAGTGGATCATCGCTCCCGCGAGCATGATCTTCTTCGTCATGCCGGCGGAGTAGTCCGAGACCACTCGGCTGAGCGCACCCGTGAGATCGAACGCGCGGGCGAGATCGACCGTGCGCGCTTCGACGACGTCGGCGCTCAGGCCGCGCAGGAGTCCGTAGTAGTGCAGGAGCTGGCGACCCGTGAGGCGGTCGAACGTGCGCAGCCGGTCCGGCAGAACCCCCATGAGCTTCTTCGCGCCGCGGGGGTCCTCCGCACGATCGACGCCGCACACCCGGACGGTCCCGGAGTCCCCGCTGAGAAGACCTGCGACGATCGAGAGGGTCGTCGTCTTGCCTGCGCCGTTCGGCCCGACGATCCCGTAGAACGATCCCGACGGAACGGTGAGGCTGATGCCGTCCACCGCGCGGGAATCCCCGAACGACTTCACGAGGTCGCGGATCACGAGGGCGTGCTCGGAGCCGTCATCGGAATCCGGCAGCGAGGACACCACGACGGCGGGCGCGTCCTCGCCGCCGGTCTCCGCGCCGTCGTCGTCCGTCGTCGGGCCCTCCGCCGCGGTGCCTGCGCCGTCCGCATCGGCGGCGGCCTCGCCGTCGTCGGGGACTCCGTCCGTCGCGGTCGCCGCCGTGTCCTCGTCTGTCGCGGGCGATTCGTCCTGGGCCACGGCGCCGGCCGTCTCCGAGTGCGCCGCCTCCTCCGGCGCCGCGGGCTCGGCCGCCTGCGCCTCCGCCTCCGGCTCCGGCACGACGGTCTCCCCCGCCGACGCTGCGGCGTTCTCCGCGTCGCTCCCGGACGGCGCGCTCGAGTGATCCTGCGATGCGGCGTGTGTCATCCCGGCCACGTCCTCGGCGACGGCCGATTCCGTCGGACGTGCGGGAGCGCCCACCTCGGCCAGGTCCGCGGCCGCCGCCGCGCGCGACGCCGGGGACTTCCTCGCGGGGCTCGCCTTCGCCGGAGCCTTCCGCGCGGGCGCGGTCTTCTTCGCCGGTGTCGTGCGCCCGGTCGTTCCCTTCGACGCGGACGAGGTCTTGCGGACCGGGGCCGGCTG
Source organism: Microbacterium resistens (assembly GCF_021172025.1). Classification (NCBI taxonomy): domain Bacteria; kingdom Bacillati; phylum Actinomycetota; class Actinomycetes; order Micrococcales; family Microbacteriaceae; genus Microbacterium; species Microbacterium resistens. The sequence continues at coordinate 337,633 of NZ_CP082781.1, read as the reverse complement.
GTCCGGTGCCGACGCGGCATCAGGGGCGGTCTCGGCGCGCACCGGGGCCGCCGCCGCCGTCTTCCGGACGGTCGTCGACTTCTTCGCCGCCGTCGTCTTCGTCGTTTTCTTCGCGGTCGCCGGCTTCTTGGTCGTCGCGGGCTTCCCGGACGCCGCCGGCTTCTCTGCGGTCGCCGCGGATCCGGCGTCGGCCACGGCCTCGGAGACCGGCGCGGCGTCGGCCTTCTTCTTCGCCGTCGGGGACCGTCTCCCCGTGGGCGCGGGCGCCGGAGAGGACGCCTTCACCGCAGCCACCTTCGCCGCGGCGTCCTCCGCCTCTCGGGCCTTGGCCTCGGCTTTCGCCGCCTCCGCCTTCTCCGCCGCCGCTCTCGCCGCAGCGGTCCGCGCCGCCGCCGTGCTCGCCGCCGTCCGCTTCGTCTCACTCGTCCGCGCCGCCGAGCCCCGCGCGGCCGCGCGGATCTGGGCCGCCTTCGCTCGCTCCGCAGCGCTCACGCCGGAGCGGGCCGTCCCGGTGCGCTTGGTCGTCTTCTTGGCCGAACCCGCCGCCGCCGCGGAACCGGGCGACGCCGTCTCCGCGTTCGCAGTCGTCGGGGTCTCGTCATCGGACACGGGATCAGGCGGTGCGGGGCTCACCCCCACACGGTATCAATCGGCGCGGGCTCGTACGGGAGGCGATCCGCGAATTCCCTGCTGCCGCGTAACATCGTGTTCGGACAGACGCGTCGTCACGCCGCCCGTGTTCCTGGGAACGACCCGTGCAGTCGATCACGAAACGGCAACGGGCCTGCGCTTTCCCTGGGATTCCCAGGCGCGGTCACTAGCATGAACGACGGCACGAAGGAGTGTCTTGCCGGTTAACCAACCGTGAACACACGTAACAGGAGCAGTTCTGTGACTCTTCAGACCATCATTCTCGCCGCGGGCATGGGCTCGCGTCTCGGCCGTTCGCTGCCGAAGCCGTTGACGCCGCTCGCCGACGGGCGTTCGATCATGCAGCAGCAGCATGACAACATCCGGGCCGCGTTCGGTCGCGACGTGCGGCTGACGACGGTCGTCGGCTACCGCGCGGAGACGGTCATCGAGGCCTTCCCCCACGTGAACTACGTGCACAACGAGCGCTACGACGAGACCAACACCTCCAAGAGCCTGCTGCGCGGCCTCGCCGCGACGGGACGCAGCGGCGTCCTCTGGATGAACGGCGATGTGGTCTTCGACCCGCGCGTCCTCGGCCGCGCGATCGAGCTGATCGAGCGCGACCAGTCCTTCGTCACCGTCAACACCGCGAAGGTCAGCGACGAGGAGGTCAAGTACACCGTCAGCGCCGAGGGGTACATCAAGGAGCTCTCGAAGACGGTGGTCGGCGGCATCGGCGAGGCGGTGGGCATCAACTACATCTCCGCCGCGCACAAGCCCGCGTTCATGCGTCAGCTCCAGCGCGTCGACGACCAGGACTACTTCGAGCGCGGTCTCGAGCTGGCGATCGCCGAGAACGGAGTCCTCCTGGAACCCATGGACATCTCGGACCTCTACGCGGTCGAGGTCGACTTCGCCGAGGATCTCGAGCGCGCGAACCTGTTCGTGTGACGCGGCGCAGCCCGCGCACCATCGGAAGGGCCGTCCCGATCGGGACGGCCCTTCTGCGCTCCTCCGGCGCCGCCTCCGCGTTCACGGGCTTGCGGGTTCCTCCCGGATCCCGACCGTAGGATCGTCGCATGGCTGGCAAGGTGCATCGGATCCACTCGCTTCCGGAGGACGCCCCCTGGGACACCGGGCTGCCGCCGTCGGGCTCCGCGGAGCACCCGCTGGTGGTCCGCGGGATCGACCGCGTCCTCGCGGTCCAGCGGCCGCTCGTCCTTGCGCACATCCGCAGCATCCGCCTGCGCCACCCCGAGGCCACTCCCGCCCAGATCGTGCGCTCGCTGGAGCGCCGCTACCTGGCCGCGGTCACGACCGGCGGGGCGGCCGTCGGGGCGACCGCGGTCATCCCCGGCATCACGACCGGGGTCACCCTCGCCCTCTCGGGCGTCGAGACCGTGGGGTTCGTCGAGTCGACCGCCCTGTTCGCGCAATCGGTCGCCGAGGTCCACGGGATCTCCGTCACCGACCCGGACCGCGCTCGCGCCCTCGTCATGACGCTCATGCTCGGCAAGGAGGGCGTGGATCTGGTGGCCCAGCTCGCCGGGCAGGCCGCGGGCAAGGGCACGTCACGTCCGGCGTACTGGGGCGAGCTGGTGACGAAGACACTGCCGCGCGCGGCGGTGGGGCCGCTCGTCGACCGGTTGAAATCGATGTTCGTCAAGCACTTCGCGGCGGCGGGCGGCGCTTCCTTCCTCGGCAAGGCGCTCCCGTTCGGGGTCGGAGCCGCCGTCGGCGGGGCCGGCAACAACATTCTCGGCAGGCGCGTCCTGGTGGCCTCTCGGCGCGCCTTCGGCGTCGCCCCGGCGACGCTTCCGGCGGAGCTCGAGCCGGTCCCCGGGGCACAGCGCGTCGAGGCGAGGATCAAGCGCGGCGCGATGCTCGCCGGTACCGCCGTCGCCGGCGCCGCCGGCTCGGCGGCGCGTGGCGCGGGCTGGATCGGACGCAAGGCGATCGGCGTCGTCCGCCGGGAGCGCGACGGACGGACCGAGGAGCTCGGCACCGGCGACTGAGGCCCTCCTCCTGCACCGCCCTCGGTCCTCGCGGAGTTTCCACAGCCGCCGTCGGAGCCGGCTGCGGGACGGGGGGTGGCGTCCGTGCCCCTGCCTAGCATCGGGTCATGCCTCCGAGCTCGTGCGATCAGTCTCCGCCGCCGGCCTACGCCGTGCCGTGGGACGTGGACCGCCGTGACCGACTCCACCCGGTCATCACGAACCTCTCGACCGCGGCGGATTTCGTCCGCGTCTTCGCCAGTTCCCCGGCCGGCCCGCAGCAGACGCAGCTCTGGGGGCACGTCCGACCCGGGCAACAGTTGGAGATCTGTCTCTGCGAGGCCGATGTCGACGACACCGTGCTCACCCTGGCCTGGTTCCGTCCGTCGGATGGGCTCGAGTACGTCTGGCGCTTCGTGGTGTGATCCGGTCTCAGACGGCGTGCCGCGCGCGCAGCTCGCGTCGGAAGTCGGCCTCGGAGTACGGACGGATATCGTCGGGCAGGTCCTCGGCGCTCAGACCCTCCAGGAAGCGGGTCGGCGGCACCTCGAGGGCGGTGGCGAGCTGGATGAGGACGAAGAGCGTAGGGTTGCCCTCTCCGCCTTCGATGCGGGCCAGATGCGAGACGTCGAGGTCGGCTCGGGCGGCCAGCTTCACACGGCTCAGTGCCGCCTGGGCACGGAGCTCCCGGACGAGTCGCCCGACGCGTTCGGACGCACGAGAGCGCGGTTCTTTCATGCGTCAAGCATCTGTGCGCGGCCTGCTCCGATGCGAAGGTTATAGACGTGAGGTTTTATACCATCATACGGGTGCGCACCCCGCCATCGCGGACGGTGCATTCAGAGCCCCAGCTCGTCCTCCTCGTCCGCCTCCTCGCCTTCGTCGCCGGCATCGGGCCGATCCGCCTCGCGAGCGTGCCAGGCGTCCCATTCGGCGAACAGTCGCTCGATGCCCGCGTGGAACTTCGCCGTCGCGACGCCCGGGGAGGTGTCCCCGAAGTAGTGCCGCACCCACGTCTGCAGGCGTTCGATGGCCTCCTGGTCGTCCTGAACCCGCGAGACCTCGTCGACGATGGTCCGGGCGCCGTCCGTCGTGAGCCACTCGCACGCGGACAGGTAGCCCCCGGCATCGATGGCCGCGCGCTCGTCGGCCGGGCGCGTGATCAGCAGCGGGCGCCCCGCCGCCAGCCGGTCGTACACCATGGCGGAGATGTCGACGACGGCGACGTCCGCCGCGGCGAGCTGCCAACCGAGATCGGGGCCGTCGTCGTAGACGTGGTGAGCGCCGGGGTCCGCCGTGTTCGCCGCCGCGATCGCCTCGATGATCCGCCGGTTCGCCGCGCCGTACTCGGCGTCGACGACACCGCTGCGCGGATGCGGACGGTAGATCACCCGATGGCGGCCCGTCGCGAGCAGGGCGGCGACGAGCGTCTCGCCGTGCGTGCGGACGGACCCGTAGTGAGCCGCAGGGCGATCCCCCTCCCAGGTCGGCGCATAGAGGACCACGGTCCGATCGTCGGGCGTGTACGGCAACGCCCCCGAGTAGTGGTCGGCCTGAGGACGCCCGATCTCGATCGTGCGCGCGTCGACGTCGTAGTCCCACAGCACGCGGGACAGTCGGTCCCTCGCCGCTTGGCCGGCCACCATCGCGTAGTCGTAGGCCTTGTACTGGTTGGTGGTCATGTACATCTTGTCGGACTCACCGTGGTTGATGAAGACGTGCCACCGTCGGCCGTACCGGAACATCTGGAAGTTGCGCGTGTTCTGGTTCACGTACAGGACGACGCGGATGTCCTGCGTGGCCAGATAGCGTTCGAGGTCACGGACCGTGGGGACGAACGCGACCGGTGGCGCGTCCTCCGCGAGAAGCGCCTCGGCCCCGGCCGCGGATCGGGCGAGCACGACGACGGGTCGGGTCTTCGCGAGCTCCGCCAGCGGCCGGTACCACTGCCGCATCTGGTACATGTTCACGGCACCGTCGGCGAAGTACACGGCGACCTGGTAGGCGCCCTCGGGGTGCTCCGGCATCGCCGCGATGGTGCGGCGGACCCTCTGCACGGCGGATCGGGACGCGAGCGCCCGGCGGAGGAGGCGGTACGCCTTGCGGGCATCGGACACGACAGGCATTCCTCCAGGGTACCGAGCGGGGATGAGGCGCCCCTGCACGGCAGGGGTCGTACCCCACGCTCGCCGCCCGCCCGGCCCGGCCTGCGGCGCCGTTCACGTCGGCCGTGAAAGGATCGGAGCGTGACCGCGCACGACGACTCCTCCCCGACCGGGGTCTCTTTCGTCATGCCCGTGCTCAACGAGCGGGACTACCTCGAACACGCCGTCGCCTCCGTGCTCGCCCAGGACGTCGACGGGCCCATGGAGCTGGTGCTGGCTCTCGGGCCGTCCACCGACGGCACCACGCCGCTGGCTCATCGCCTCGCGGAGGAAGAGCCCCGGCTGCGCATCGTGGACAATCCCGCCGCGCACATCCCCGTCGGCCTGAACGCCGCGATCCGCGCCAGCCGCTTTCCGACGATCGTGCGGGTGGACGCGCACTCCGAGCTCGCCCCGGGGTACACCCGACGCGCCCTCGAGACCCTGAGGCGAACGGACGCCGCGAACGTCGGCGGTGTCATGCGCGCCGACGGGCGGACCCCCTTCCAGAGCGCCGTGGCGCGGGCGTACAACTCCCCCGTCGGCCTGGGCGGCGGGGCGTACCACGGCGGCACGCGCGAGGGCGAGGCCGAATCCGCCTACCTCGGGGTGATGCGCCGGGAGGTGCTCGACGAGGTCGGTCTGTTCGACGAGTCCATCCGCCGGGGAGAGGACTGGGAGCTCAACCTCCGCATCCGCCGCGCCGGACACCGTGTGTGGTTCGACCCGGAGCTGGCGGTCACGTACTGGCCGCGGGAGAGCTGGGCTCGCCTCGCCCGGCAGTTCCGCGCGACGGGGGCATGGCGAGGGGAACTCGTCCGCCGGTACGGCCGTCGCAACGGGGTCCGCTTCTTCGCTCCTCCGATCCTGGTCCTCGATCTCGCGCTGGCGGTGATCGTCGCCGTTCTGCAGCTCACCGGGGCGCTCTCCGGCATGGCGAGTCTGCTCGCATCCGTGGTGTACCTGCCCCTGGCGGTCTACGTGCTCCTGGTCGTCGGAATGGCGGTGGTCCCGGGACGCCCGACCGATCCGCCACGCAGCTTCCGGGAACGGCTGTGGACGCTCGCCGTCCTGCCCACCATGCACCTGTCCTGGGGCCTCGGCTTCCTCGGGGGCGTCCTCCGCGGTGCCCGCGGCACCGTGGACGCCTCACGCCTCGGCACCCGCAACACCCCGCTGCCCTGATCCTCCCCGCCCGGGATCAGGTCTGCACGAATCCGAGGTCGAGCAGGCGCGAGACCACTCGCGCCGCAGCCGCGCCGTCGTCACGGGCGTTGAACTGCGCGCGCCAGGTCACGTACTGCTCGGCGTGCCGGGCCACGGAGCCCAGGTCAGCGAGCGCGGCGACGAGCTCGGCCTGGGTCCGGACCAGCGGCCCGGGCGCTCGTGCGGCGAGGTCGAAGTAGAAGCCCCGGAGCTCCCCGCGGTAGTGCTCCAGGTCGGGGACGAGGAAGTACATCGGCTTGCCGGTCACGCTGAAGTCGAACATCACCGACGAGTAGTCGGTGATGAGGGCGTCCGCGGCCAGCAGCAGGTCCGAGGTGTCCGGATACCCGGTGACGTCGACGACCCGCGCCCCGTTGCGGTCCCGGCCCGGCCGGATGGTGCGGGAGTGCCCGCGGACGAGCACCACGGAGTCCGTCTGCTCGGCGAGCGCCTCCGGATCGACGAAGTCGACCATCTCCGCCCGGTCGTCCCGCCACGTCGGGGCATAGAGCAGGACGTTCTCGTCCTCGTCGATGCCGAGGGCACGGCGCACAGCGTCCCGGTCCCCGGTGACGAGCGCGTCATTGCGAGGATAGCCGTCGACCCAGATCGGGCGCCGGAGGAACGCATACGCCTTGCGGAGCACGCGAGCGGCGTAGGGGTTCTGCGCGAGCAGGACGTCCCAGCGACGCGCCTCGCGGAGCACGGCCAGCATGCGCCGCGGATGGAATCCGGGGCGGTGAAGGGCCAGGCGCTTGAGCGGCGTGCCGTGCCAGGTCTGCAGCACGCGCTGCCCGTCCTTGCGCACGAACCGGCGCCGGAGCCAGTCGTTGACCACGAGCAGACGTGAGGCGCCGCGCGCGCGCCACCACTCGGGCGATCCCTCGACGACGGGGATCGCGCCGGCGGGCACGGGCACCGACAGGTCGACGACGCTCCAGTACCGGGTGACGCCCGGGGCGCGGACCGCCAGCTCGCGATCGATCGCGCCGGGGTTGCACCCGGTGCTCTGCCCGTAGAAGCTCTCGAAGAAGACGGCGTTCTCTGTGCCGCCCGGCTGCGCCGCGTAGCGGCCTTCCAGCACCGCCTGCCCCTCGGCGGTCTCGTGCACGGGGTCCACCGGCGCACCGATGCGCACGAGAGGGCCCTTCACCGATACCCGGAGGATGGGCAGCAGGGTGACCGCGAGGTCCAGCGCGTCCAGGTCGACACCGTCCACCGTCAGCGCGTAGTCCCCCGACGGCAGCGGCAGGGCGGGCCCGCCCCAGCGGGCGATGCGGAGCGGGAACACGGCCTTCCAGGTCTTCCCTCCCCCGGTGATCCTCGCGGCCGTCCTGGCGCGCGCGCCGACGAGGTCCGCGGACGCGGGCCGGTTCCCGGTGCCGGAGACGACGAGCGTCTCCTTCTCCTCGTCGATGAGGACGCTGGTCATGCGGATCCCTTCCGTGCGGGCGCAGAAGTCCCCATCGTACGCGGGGCGAGGGCCCGGATCGCCCGGTAGACCCGTTCGGCGTTGCGGCCGTCGCGGTACGCGTGCATCTCCGCGCTGACCGCGGCCGAGCGGCGACGGCGGGCAGCGTGCTCCTCCGGGTCGGCGAGGACACGACGCAGCTGCGCCGCCGCGGTGGCCCAGTCCCGCGCGAAGTCGTCGCCAGCCAGCTCCCGGTAGGAGCCGTAGAAGCCGCGGGTCCGGGCGTAGTCCTCGGGATCGGGTGCCAGATACACCACGGGCATCCCGAGCAGTCCCACGTCGTACGCGAGCGAGGAGTAGTCCGTGATGAGAACGTCGATCGACGCCAGCACCGGCGTCACGTCCGCGAGGACGTCCGCACCGAGCGCACGGACCCGGTCCGTGGGGAACGGCGGCCGGTACACACCCGCGCCGAGCGGGTGGGAGCGGACGATCAGCACCGCGTTCTCGTCCCGCAGCACCTGCTCGATGTGCGCCCACTCCGCCTCGTCGGGGACGGCGGGGTCCGCGGCCCCGTCCCGCCACGTCGGCGCATAGAGGATCGTGCGCGCCCCGTCGGGGAGCCGCCCGATCGCCGCGTCACGGAGTGCGGCGGCCGACGCGCGGCGCTCCTCGGGGTCGCCGTGCGAGAGGACGTCCACACGGGGTTCGCCGGTCACGAGCACCTGCTCCACCCCGAGCCCGAAGGCGGACTCCAGACGCCCACGCGCGCGTTCGGAGGCGGCGGGAAGGACCCGGATCCGCCGCACCGACTCGCGGTACAGCACTCCCAGCAGCCGTGGGAGCAGCCGGGAGCGCGGGAGGAACGCGCTCTGCACGGTCGCCGGGGAGTCCAGGCCGATGCGCTTGAGCGGGATGCCGTGCCAGAGCTGCACGACGAACGCCCCCGAGGACGCGTAGCGGTTCACGTCGCCGAGGCCATGGGTGACGACGACGACGCCCGCGCGGGCCGTCGCCCACCATCCGCGGATGCCGCCCTTGCGCGCGGTGCGGATCCCGTGCGCCGCGGCCTCACGATCCTCACGGTCCGATGAGGTGAGCCACAGCGGATCCACGCCGTGCGCGCGGGCCACGCGCCACAGGGCGAGCGCGCCGTCCCCGATCCCCGCCCCGCAGCCGATCACCCATCCCCCGCTGCGCGGGATCACCAGGTTCGCCAGGCGTCCCGCGACGTACAGCGGCGCGCGCAGCAGCTTGCCGGCGTTGCCCGTGCGGAAGGAGAAGGACGCCACCCCGCGAGCCTATCGCGGGGTGGCGTCCTCGATTCTGACCATCGGTCAGTCCGGAGCGGTCCCCAGGGGGAGCACAGGACCGCAACCGGTCACAGCGACAGCGTCCCCAATGTCGCCGTGGTCTTCTGCTCGCGTCCGTCGCGAACGTAGGTGATCTCGACCTTGCTGCCCGCCGCGGCCGCGCGGACCTGCGCCGTGAGGTCCGAGGCGTCGGTGATCGGCGCACCGTCGAGCGACGTCACGATGTCCCCGGAGCGCAGTCCCGCGGCCTCGGCGGCACCGCCCGGCGTGAGGTCCTGGATCGCAGCGCCGACGACCTGGGCGTCCTGCAGGCCGCTGGCGGAGCGGACGGTCGCGCCGAGCAGCCCGTGGGTCGCCGCACCGGTCTCGATGATCTCCTGGGAGACGCGCTGGGCGATGTCCGAGGGGATCGCGAAGCCGACGCCGATGTTCCCCGACTGGCCAGACCCGGAGTTCCCGGCGCTCGCGATGGCCACGTTGATGCCGATCAGCTTGCCGTCGCCGTCGACCAGCGCCCCGCCGGAGTTGCCCGGGTTGATCGCCGCGTCCGTCTGGATCACGGCGACGGAGATGGTGTCGCCGGTCGACGGCGTGCTCTGCTCGCCGCGCCCCGGGAAGTCGAACTGGAACGGCTGCTGGTTCGGATCCTGCTGGTCGGGCTGCTGCTCATCCTGGTTCCCGTCCGACGGCAGCGCCGCGGACTGGATCTGGATGCTGCGGTTCAGGGCGCTGACGATGCCGGTCGTCACGGAGTTCGACAGCCCCAGCGGAGCGCCCACGGCGACCGTGAGGGACCCGACGTTGAGGTCGGACGAGTCCGCGAACTCGATCGGCGTGAGATCGGCCGTGTCCACGACCTTGATCACGGCGAGGTCGTAGACGGGGTCGACACCGACGATCTCCGCGTCGAGCAGTCGCCCGTCCGAGGTCGTCACGCGGATCGAGGGGTCGGCGGCCTCGCCGTCGAGCGTCACCACGTGCGCATTGGTGAGGATGTGGCCCTTCTTGTCGAGCACCACGCCGGATCCGCTGCCGCTCGCCGAGGAGCCGGCGACCTCGATCGTCACCACGGAGGGGACGACCTTGGACGCGATCGCGGTCGCCTCGGACACGGACTCGGGGTTGTTCACCGTGACCGTGGAAGGGCCGGCAGCCGGGGAGGACGACGACGGCGGGTTGAGCTGGTTCCCCAGGACGCTCCCGCCGAAGCCCGCCGCACCGCCGACGAGCGCGGCGGCCAGGAAGATCGCGGCGACCTTCGTGGCGCCGATCCCGGCCTTGCGCTCCTTGGGCTTGTCGGCCGCCCCGGTCGCTGCCGGACCGAACGCGGCGCCGGTGGCGTGGGGCGCGGAGACACCGTACGGCGTCGGCTGCGGGTACGTGCCGCTCGGCGGGATCGGCTCCGTGACAGCGGTCGCGGTGGCGTCGGCGGCGGGCGCGGCGCCCGCCGTGAACGCGTTCGACGCGGTCCCCGGGGCCGGCGCCGCCGACGTGCCCTGCGAGGAGAACGCCGCCGGGACGTCGTGACCGGCACCGGATTCGGGGCGGGGGGTCTGTTCGTTCATTTCTGCTCCTTCGGACATCGCCCTTACAGAGTCGCGTGCGCATCTGTGCGTTTCTTATGCCGCGCTTGGGATTCCGCTATGCCGTTACCCTGGCCTGCATGGGAATCGTGTCCGGCGCCTGGCGGCGCACTGCCCGCGGCGCCGGCCTCCTCACCGCGCAGGGCGGCGTGGCGCCCACCATCTTCGCAGAGATGTCGGCCCTCGCGGCCCGGACGGGCGCGATCAACCTCGGACAGGGATTCCCCGACGAGGACGGGCCCGCGGAGGTCCTCGACGCCGCCCGCGCCGCGATCGACACGGGCGCGAACCAGTACCCGCCAGGACGCGGACGCCCCGAGCTCCTCCAGGCGATCGCGGAGCATCAGCGGAGGTTCTACGGCCTCGACGTGGACCCCGAACGCGAGGTGATCGTCACGGCGGGAGCCACGGAGGCGATCGCCGCGTCGCTCCTCGCCCTCGTCGGGTCGCCGGACGACGAGGTCGTCGTCCTCGAGCCGTTCTACGACTCCTACGCCGCCGTCGTGGCGCTCGCCGGGGCACGCCTTCGCACCGTTCCGCTGCGCCGGCCCGACTTCCAGCCGGATCCCGCCGATCTCGCCCGGGCGATCACCGACCGTACGCGGATCATCCTCGTGAACGACCCGCACAATCCCACCGGAGCGGTCCTCTCCGCCGAGGTGCGCGCGGAGATCGTCCGGCTGGCCGAACGCCATGACGCCGTCATCGTCACCGACGAGGTGTACGAGCACCTCGCGTTCGACGGCGCGCACGTCCCGCTCGCCACGCTGCCGGGCGCCCGGGAGCGCACGCTCACCATCTCCTCCGCGGGGAAGACGTTCTCCGTCACCGGCTGGAAGGTCGGCTGGGTCCACGGGCCGGCGGACCTGATCACCGCCGTGCTGACCGTCAAGCAGTTCCTCACCTACGTCAACGCCGGCCCGTTCCAGCCCGCCGTCGCGATCGGACTGGGCCTTCCCGACGCGTTCTTCCAGGACGCCCGCACCGCCCTGCAGGAGAAGCACGCGCTCCTCGCTCGTGGGCTGGAGGCCGCCGGCTTCGAGGTGACCGCCGCGCAGGGCGGATACTTCACGGTCGCCGACGCCACCGCGCTCGGCGGGAGCGACGCCGACGCCTTCTGCCGGAGCCTCCCGGAGCGGTGCGGTGTGGTGGCGATCCCGCTGTCGGCCTTCGTGCTCCCCGAGCAGCGTCGTGACTACGCCGGGCTCGTCCGCTTCGCCGCGTGCAAGCGGACCGCGGTGATCGCCGAAGCGTCGGAGAGGCTTGCCGCGCTCCGCGCCTGACGGCGCGACTCCGGTCTGCGGGTGCGCCTCAGTCCGCCCGTCGCGGAACGATGGCGTAGCGTCGCAGCCGCAGCACGGGGTTGACCTCCCGGACGCGGGCGAGGAGCGCCGGATCGAGCTCGGCGACCGCGATCCCCTCCCCGGTGCCGACGGCGGCGACCGTGACGCCCTGCGGGTCGATGACGGCGGAGTGGCCCACCCCGATCGGCGTCGGGTGGTCCGCGGCGAGCACGTAGACGGTGTTCTCGATGGCTCGTGCGGTCAGGAGCGTCTGCCAGTGGTGCTCCTTGAGCGGCCCGCGCACCCACTCCGCAGGCACCACGATCGCATCCGCCCCCGCGTCCACCAGCGTGCGGGCGACCTCGGGGAATCGCAGGTCGTAGCAGGTCATCAGACCGATGCGGATTCCGTCGACGTCGACCGTCTCGGGGGTCCGGAGATCGCCTTCCGCGATCCAGTCCGACTCGCGTTGTCCGAACGCGTCGTAGAGGTGCTGCTTGCGGTAGCGGGCGCGGATCCCGTCCATGTCGACCGCGACGAGAGTGTTGTGCACGTGTGCGCCGTCGCCCGCCTGCTCCACGAGTCCGGCGACGAGGACGACCCCGTGCGCGGCGGCGAGCGCGCGGAGCCGGCGGGTGAACGGCCCGTCGAGGGCCTCGGCGTTGTCCGTGAGCGTCTCGTCCATCGGATCGACGAAGAAGCTCGTGTACTCCGGGAAGACCACCACGCGCGCGCCGCGTTCCGCAGCCGCGGCGGTCAGCTCCGCGACCCGGTCGAGGTTGGCCGCCCTGTCCGCGGTCGGAGCGAACTGGCACACGGCGACGAGGAGCGCGGAGGCGGTCATGCGCCCATCCTCCCCCATCCCTGATCAGACGCCGAGCCCGGCCAATAGATCCTCCACGCGCGCACGGATCTCGTCCCGGATCGGGCGGACCGCTTCGATCCCCTGACCCGCGGGATCCTCGAGCTGCCAGTCCTCGTAGCGCTTGCCGGGGAAGAACGGGCACGCGTCGCCGCACCCCATCGTGATCACGACGTCGGAGTCCTGCACGGCCTCCGTCGTGAGGACCTTCGGCTGCTCGCCGGCGATGTCGATCCCGGCCTCGGCCATCGCGGCGACGGCGACGGGGTTGATGTGCTCCGCCGGGAGGGATCCCGCCGAGCGGACCTCCACGCGGTCGCCCGCGAGGGCCCGCACGAAGCCGGCGGCCATCTGCGAGCGTCCGGCGTTGTGCACGCAGACGAAGAGGACGGAGGGGATGCGCGAATCGGTCATCGTCTGCTCCTGAGGGGGATCGTGCGTCCATTCCATCACGCCGCCGGGTCGCGGGCCGCGCCGTGCGGTACTTCCAAGCCACGCCCTCGGCCTCGAGACGATGATCCGCCGACGGCCCCGATCGGTCGATCGCCATGACCTCTGTCCCTCCTCTCGAGGAAAGTCCGGCTCTCCGGGCCGGACTCCCGTCGAGATTCGCGGGGAGCGGGGTCACAACCGTCTAGTGTCCCGAGATCCATATAAGTGCCGCCGAGATGGTGGTGATGATCGCCGCTGCAATCAGGGCTATCACTGGGACCCGTCTCCGTGCCGACGGCGTGCTCCGCCAGATCAGGCGGGCAGCTATTGCAAGGACAAGGACAGTCGCTCCTCCGACAAGCGAAGTGAGTATCGCCGTGTTCTTGAGGTCACCGCCTTGGCCCATCGTCGGGATCGCCGCGATGATGAGGACAACTGGGCTGATGACGACGATCAGCACCGTGACGAACCATGCCGGTCCCGTTGAGCGCGAAGCCGACCGATTCGACGCCGCATCGTCCCCCATCCTGATCACCCCCTAGCTTCGGAGGCGAGATAGTTGAAGTCGATGATGAATGACCTGACACAAGTGATCGCGGGCACGATGTGCCCACCATACCGCTCGTGCGCTGGACACCCAACCATGGCGAAGGCCCCCTGATCGGATTTCTCCTGATCAGGGGGCCTTCTCTTGTTGCGGGGACAGGATTTGAACCTGCGACCTCCGGGTTATGAGCCCGGCGAGCTACCGAACTGCTCCACCCCGCGGCACAAGAATTGAGCTTAGCACGGGTTCGGAGCGCGGTCGAATCGGGGCCGGATCCCGGGCGCGTCCCCCACGCTCCGAGCGCCGGGCTCAGCCCTCCGAGGGCCGTTCGAGCTCGCAGTCCGGCCCGGGGAACACGAGCGACTCGTGCCCGTCGTCGAAGCGGATGCGGTACGGAGGCCCGCCGTCCTCACTGGTCTCGAGGACCTCGCCGTGGCGCTCCGCGCGACCGACCTGCGCGCCGTGGATCACGACGCGATCGCCTGCGGTGACATGCATGGGAAACCGCCTCTCCCCCGGCCTCCGCCGGGACGACTGGAGTCCTCTCCAGTGTGCGCCGTCGCCGCACGATCCGCCAGGCCGGGAGGGGACACGCCGGAGGCGCCTCCCCGGTGCGGGGAGGCGCCTCTCGTGGTCTCACTGCGCGGGCGTCTCGGCGGCGTCGCCCTCGAGCTCGATGAGGCGGTTCACGGCCTCGGTGAGCTGCTTGTCCGCCTCCGCGAACTTCGTCAGGTCACCCGACTTGAGCGCCTCGTCGCGGGCGAGCATCGCCGCCTTCGCGTCCTCCAGCGCCGCCTGACGCGCGGCGGCGCCGGTCTGCGGCGGCTCCGTGGTCGAGCCGCCCGGCGTGGTGGGAGGCACCTCCTCGTCGCCGCCGACGGCGCCGGCATCCCCGCCGAACAGCTCGTCCAGCGCCCCCGTGAGCGTGTCGGCGAACGCGATCCGGTCGCCGAAGGCCACGAGGATCTTCTGCAGCCGGGGAAGCTGCGTGCCCTTGGACGCCTGGACGTAGACCGGCTGGACGTACAGCAGTCCGCCGCCGACGGGAAGGGTCAGCAGGTTGCCGTGCAGCACCTCCGACTGGCCCTGCTTCAGCAGGTTGAGCTGCTGGGCCACGTCCGTGTCGGTGTCGAAGGTGTTCTGCACCTGTCCCGGGCCGGGGACGGTCGTGTCGGCGTCGATCTCCAGCATCCGGAGCTGTCCGTAGCCCTTCGCTTTCACCCCCGCCTCGGATCCGGCGTCGGAGTCCACGGCGAGGTAGCCGAGCAGCACGTCGCGACTGCTCGTCCCCTCGGCGGACGGGATGAACGTCGTGAACATCGAGAACCGCGGCGAGTCCTGACCCGGCATCTTCATCGACAGGTAGTACGGCGACTGGAGCCGGTCCTGGTTCTGCGGATCGTTGGGCGTCTTCCAGGCGTTGTCGCGCTGGGCGAACGAGGACGCGTCGTCCACGTGGTAGACCCCGAGCATCGCCCGCTGGACCTTGAACAGGTCCGTCGGGTAGCGCACGTGCGACATCAGCTCGCCGGACATGTCGCTGATCGGCTTGAGTGTGGACGGGTAGACCTTCTGCCAGGTCTTCAGGACCGGGTCCTCCTCGTCCCACGCGTACAGGGTGACGCTGCCGTCGTACGCGTCGACGGTCGCCTTCACCGAGTTGCGGATGTAGTTGACCTCGTCGGCCACGAAGCCCGGCATGGCCATGCTGGCGTCGCCGATCGCCTCCTGCAGGCTCACCCCGGTGGAGTAGGGGTAGCTGGCGCTGGTGGTGTAACCGTCGACGATCCAGACGATCCGGCCGTCCACGACGCTCGGGTACGGGTCGTTGTCGAGCGTCAGGTACGGCGCCACCTTCTGCACGCGCGTCTTGGGATCCCGGTCGTAGAGGATCTGCGACTCCTCGTTCACGAGGTCGGAGAAGAGGATCTGCTCGGACTGGAACTTCAGCGCGTACAGCAGCTTGTTGAAGAAATTGCCGATCCGCGGCCCGCCGTCGCCGGTGAAGGTCGTCTTCGTGTCCGTGGCGCCGTCCTGCCCGCGCGGGTAGTCGATCTCGACCGGCGCGGTGCCCTCGGGAGCGCCGACGATCGAGTACGGCGGCGACTGCTCGCCGAAGTACACGCGCGGCTCGAACTTCTCCGTGTCCGTGAGGAACCCGGCCGACGGGATGCCGCGCTCGAGGAACACCGGCTCACCGTCGCTGGTGCGCTGATTGCCCGCGGCGGCCACGAGACCGTAGCCGTGCGTGTACACCGCGGCGCGGTTGTTCCAGTTGCCCGCGTCGCTGAGCTGGTTCATGTCGAGCTCACGGACCGCGACGACGGTGTCCTGCTTCTCGCCGTCGATCTCGTAGCGGTCGACGTCCAGGTTCTCGGGGAACTGGTAGTACGCGCGGTACTGCTCGAGCTGGCGCACCGTCGGGCTGATGATCGCCGGGTCCAGGATGCGGATCGAGGCGGTCGTGTCGGCGTCGGCGCGCAGCTGTCCGGGCTCGGCGTCGGTGGCCGCCTTGAACGGCGTGGTCTCGAGCCCGTCGATGCCGTACGCGGCCTTGGTCGCGTCGAGGTTGCGCTGGTAGTACTCCGCCTGCAGCGAGTTCTGGTTCGGCTTCACCTGGAAGGTGTTGACGACCCAGGGGTAGCCGATACCGACCACGAGCGAGGCCACCACCAGCAGCGCGGTCGCCGCCAGCGGGAAGCGCCAGCGCCCGATCACGGCGGTGATGAAGAAGAGGATCGCCACGAGCGCGGCCAGGATCGCGAGGATCGACAGACCGGGGATCGTCGCGTTGGCGCCGGTGTAGGCGGCACCGGTGATGCGGTCCTCGGGGGTCACGAGCGTCACGTACCGGTCGAGCCAGAGGCTCGCCGCCTGCAGCAGGAGGTAGACCCCCGCGAGCACCGCGAGCTGGATCCGCGCCGGCTTGGAGATGCGGAGCTCGCCCTGGCCCACGCGGACCGATCCGTACAGGTACGACACGAGCGCCGTCACCAGGAGGCACAGGATCATCACCGCGGAGGCGAAGCCGAGCACCGCCCGGTAGAAGGGCAGCGCGAACATGTAGAAGCCGGTGTCCATCTGGAACTGCGGGTCGAGGACGCCCGTCGAGGCCCCGTTCGCCCACATCCAGACCGTCTCCCACTGGCCGGCCGCGGCGAAGCCCGCGAACAGGCCGAAGAAGACCGGCATGCCCCACATCGCCAGGCGACGCAGCGGCTCGATGACCTCCTGGTACCGGTCCAGCTGCGAGCTCAGGCGCACGTAGACCGGTCGCAGCCGGTAGGCCAGCTGGATCACGAGGAACAGCGGCAGGGCCATGCCGAGGAACCCGACGACGAACATCACCGCGGTGGCCAGCCAGCGCGTGGTCAGCACCTGCGCGAAGTCGAGCTGGTCGTACCAGAGGAAGTCGGTGTAGAGCGACGCGAAGGCGAAGAAGGCCGCGATGAGCGCCGCGATGATCACCACCGAGATCATCAGTATTCGTCGGGAGGTGCGGGGCGTGGCCGGGTTCGGCGCGGAGGTCGTGGTCACGTCCTCCATCCTAGGTCGGCGAGTTCATGCGCCACCTGGGACGGCGGATCCGCGCTTCGCCCGTCGCGAACGCCCGCCGGCGCTCGGGACCGTCACAGGTCAGCCGTTCGCCCCCGTGCACGTCGGCAAGGCCGCGACGTCGCCACCGTCCGCGATCACCTCGAGGGCGTCCAGGGACTCGCCCAGCGAATCGGTGCGGATCACCGTGAGCCCGTCGGGGACGTGCCCGACCACCTCGTTGCAGTTCGCGCCGGGGGCGAGGAAGTAGTCCGCCCCCGCCGACCGGGCGCCGTACATCTTCTGGCGGATCCCGCCGATCGGCCCCACGGTGCCGTCCGCGGCGATCGTCCCCGTGCCGGCGACCTGCTCTCCGCCGTTGAGCTCGCCCGGCGTCAGGACGTCGATGATCCCGAGCGCGAACATCATCCCCGCACTCGGGCCGCCGACGTTGTCGAGCTGCAGCTTGACGTCGATCGGGAAGGTGTAGTCGTGCGTCAGGGTGACGCCGATCAGCCACACGGCCGAGCCGTCCTGGGCCTTCTCCTCACGGGGCGTCACCGTGAGGTCCTCCTCCGCGCCGTCCCTGGCGACCCGGAGCGTCACGGGCGCGCCGCCGCTCTCCTGGATCCGGGCACGGAGGTCGTCGACGTCGGTGACGGCGGCGCCGTTCAGCGCCAGGATGCGATCGCCCTCGCGCAGCACGCCGGACGCCGCGCCGTCCTCGACCACCCCGGCCACCTCGATCGTGACGGGCACGTCGTAGTCGAGCTCCCGCAGCGCCGCGGCCGTGGCCTCCTGCTGGGAGTCGACCATGAGGACCTGGTTCTGCTCGTCGCGCTGCTTCGTGGTGACGCCCTCGGGGAAGACCGCGTCGATCGGCACGACGGCCCGGGAGGGGTCGAGCCACGCCATGGCGACCTCGACCCACGAGGGCGTGTGCTCCCGGTTGCCGACGACCTGGACGGTGACGAGATCGAGCGCGCCGCCGGTCTCGTGCGTCTGCGCGCCGGAGATCGAGATGAGCGGGACCTCCTCGCCGTCCTCGACCTCGACGTCGCCGAGGGTGTTGTAGACGGGGCCCGGCTGCTGCACGACGTACGGCAGCGGGAGGAACGTGACCACGAGCAGCGCGGCGAGGCTGACGATCAGCGCGACCACGCCGATCGCGGGCGTGGCACGGCGTGCGCGCGTCGTCGTCACAGGTCCTCCTGACAGGGTCGTTCGCGACCGGCGTACAGCGAAGCGTCCCCGTTCCGGGCCGCGGTCGGCATCGTATGACTAGCGTAGGACGCACGGCTATAGACGTGCTGAGAGGGCCTGGCGATGGCAGAGAACGACCCGAATCCCGAGGACTTCCGAGAGTTCCTGCGCCGGATGCTGGGAGCATCCGGCGAGGACATCGATCTGAGCGCGCTCGACGGCATCGAGGGCATGGAGGGGATCCGCCTCGATCCGGCGATGATGAACGCCTTCCTCCAGCAGTTCCAGGCCGCGCAGGGCTCGGACCCGTGGGAGACGACGCTGCGCCAGGCGCTGCACATCGCGAACCGTGACGGTCTGGGCGTCACCGACGGCGGCCGGTCGTCGCTCGCCGACGCCTTCTCCCTGGCGAACCTCTGGGTCGGCGAGGCCACGACCATCTCCGAGCTGAGCACGTCGCCGCGAGCGCTCACCCGCGGCGAGTGGGTGGAGCAGACGCTGCCCGTGTGGAAGGAGGTCGCGGCGCCCGTCTCCACGAGCATCGCGGACGCCCTCACCACCGCGTTGGAGGGCCAGACGCCCGAGGAGATGCGCGGCATCGTCGCCGGTGCCGGCAAGCTGATGCGCGGACTCGGATCCTCCGTGTTCGCGATGCAGTTCGGGCAGGTGCTGGGCAACCTCTCGCTCGAGGTCGTCTCCGGCGGCGACGTCGGCATCCCGGTGCTCCCGGCGGGCACCGCCGCCGTGATCCCGCAGAACCTCGCCGCGTTCGGCGAGGGACTAGAGATCTCCGAGGACCAGATCGCGCTCTATCTCGCGGCCCGCGAGCTCGCGTACGCGCGTCTGTACCGCCACGCGCGCTGGCTGCACCTGCACGTGATGTCCCAGATCACCGAGTTCGCCCGCGGGGTGACGGTCGACATCGAGGCGCTGGAGGACGTCGCGGGCCGCCTGGACCCGTCCGATCCGGAAGAGCTCCGTGCGGCGATCGAGGGCGGAGCGCTGCTGCCGACGCAGTCCGAGGCGCAGCGCGAGGCGCTCGAACGTCTGGAGAACCTCATCGCGCTCATCGACGGCTGGGTCGACGTCGTCACCACGGCGGCGACCTCGCGCCTGCCCGACAGCGCCCGGATCGCCGAGGCGGCGCGGCGCCGCCGCGCCGCCGGCGGTCCCGCCGAGGACGCGCTGGGGGCTCTCGTCGGCTTGAAGCTGCGGCCGCGTCGCCTGCGCGAGGCGGCAGCGATGTGGCGCGCGGTGACGGACGCGGTCGGCATCGCCGAGCGGGACGCGCTGTGGGACTATCCGGACCTGATGCCCGACGCCTCCGACATCGACGATCCGTCCGCCCTCGTCGCCCGCCTCCAGGCCCGCGCCCGCGGTGAGGAGCCGCAGCCGGACGAGATGGACGAGGCCTTGGCCCGGCTCCTGGACGGGGACGACTTCTCCGGCGCGGACTCCGACGCGGCGACGTCCGAGGAGGCCGGATCCTCCCCCGCCCGGCCCGAGACCGGCCCGGGCGATCCCGACGTCGACCAGGGCGAGGACGGGCCCGTCGACGACGGGCGGGACGGCACGGACCCGCACGACGGCAGCGGCGGCGAGAAGCCCGTCTGACTCCTCCTCCCCCGCACGCGCAGACCCCCGGTTCTCCACGGATCGTCTGCCTCGGCCCTGCGGCGAAGCCCCGAGCATCAGACTCGGAGCATGCCGCAGATCAGACTCGACCCCGCGCACCCGTTGCTGTGGCGAGACGCCGACTCGGCGCAGTTCGGCGTCGACGGCATCGTCCGGCTGGACGCGGTCGAGCCCTGGGCCGAGCGGCTCCTCCACGAGCTCGCCCGCGGAGTTCCCGACATCTCGTTCGACGTCGTGGCCCACGGCTGCGGGGCGCCCCGCGAGGCCGCGCGGCGGCTTCGCACGCAGCTGGCGCCCGTTCTGATCGCACCGAGGCCCTGCGTGACGGTGCGCCTCGATGCCGCTCCCCTCCTCGACCCGTGGGCCCAGCTGCGGATGATCGAGGCGCTCGCCGACCAGGCCGTGACGATCGACGACGACGCCGACGCGGTCCCGATCCTCCTGCTGCGCCGTGGCGCGACCCCCGCAGCGGGCGCGGTCGCGCATCTGCGTGACGACCGGGTCCACCTGCCGATCGCGTTCGACGCCGGCGGAGCGACGGCCGGCCCCCTCGTCGTTCCCGGGCGCACCCCGTGCCTGTCCTGCCGAGACGCCGCGGACCGGGAGCACGATCCCTCGTGGGCGGCCGTGCACACCCAGCTGCTCACCCACGATCCCGGACGCATCCCGCTCGCGCGCATCGCGGATGCCGCCGAGATCGCGGCCGAGCTCCTCGCGGAACGCGAGGACGCGATCCGCAACCGGTCGAGCCGGATCGTCAGGATCGGCGTCGACGGCCGCCGCGCATCACGCTCGGTGCGGTTTCACGCAGAGTGCCGGTGCCGATCTCCGCGAGGAATCGCGACGGCCGCCGCTCCGCCCGTCCCGACGATCGCGACCACGTCACCGCGAGGGTACGCGCGGCCCGCGTGATCCCCACATAGGCGAGTCGGCGCTCCTCGTCGATGGCGTCGAACCCCGTCGCGTACGAGATCGGCAGCAGCCCCTCGGACCACCCGGCCAGATACACGTGCGGCCACTCCAGCCCCTTCGCGGCATGCAGGGTGGACAGCGTGACGGTGCGCAGCGTCGGCTCGTGCTGATCCTTCGCACGGGCCAGCAGCGCGTCGCCGAAGCTGCGCAGCGTCTCCCCGGGCGGCGCGTCCTCGGCCAGCTGCAGGAGGGCGCGCCGGGCCTCCCAGACCTCACGCAGGGCGCCACCCGCCTCCGGAGGGTCGTCACGGAACCCGAGGCTGCGCAGCACGTCCCGGACCGCAGGAAGGAAGCCGTGCTCCGTCGGGGCGACCGCCGCTCCGCGAAGAGCCAGGACCGCCTGTCGGACCTCCGGCATGTCGAAGAAGCGGCGCCCTCCGAGCACCGTCGCGGCGATCCCCTCGGCGGCGAGCGCCTGCAGGAGCGGCGCCGACTGGGAGTGCGCGCGATACAGCACGGCGATGTCCTCGGCGGGCTCGCCCTGGGCCACGCGCGCCCCGATCGCCGCGGCGATCGCCGCGGCCTCCTCCGCGTCGGAGTCGAAGGCGGTCACCGTCGGAGGCTCGGCCGTGGGCGTCGCCCGTGCGGCGACCAGCTCGAGCGCGCCCGGGCGACCGTGCATGAGGGCGTTCGCGGCGCTCAGCACCGGACCGTCCGAACGGTAGTTCGTCTCCAGGCGCACGACGACGGCGTCCGGGTGCCGTCGCTCGAACTCGAGGAGGAAGCGCTGGTCCGCGCCCGCGAAGGAGTAGATGGTCTGCGAGGCGTCCCCGACCACGCACAGGTCCCGCCGGTCGCCGAGCCACAGCTCCAGCAGACGGTTCTGCAGCGGGGACACGTCCTGGTACTCGTCGACGGTGAAGTGACGGTACTGCTCGTGCACCGCGGCGGCGACCCTCGGCTCCGCCTCCAGCATGCCCGCGCAGGCGAGCAGCACGTCCTCGAAGTCGAGGCGGCGCCGCTCGTCCTTGAGCGCCTCGTACGCCCGGGAGAGCTCGGCGAGCGCCGTCGCGTCCAGGCGGCCGACCGACCGCCCCTGAGCCGCTGCCTCGTCGATCGACAGCATCGAGACCTTGCGCCATTCGATCTCCGAGGCGACGTCCCGCAGCGTCGCGGTGTCCGGCCGGATGCGCAGCGTATCGGCCGCCTGGGCGAGGAGACGGACCTTGTTGTCGATGATGCCGGGCGCCGGCGCTCCGGCGAGTGACGGCCAGAAGTAGTTCAGCTGCGAGAGCGCGGCGGCGTGGAAGGTCCGCGCGGCGACGCCCTCGACGCCCAGAGCGCGCAGACGCCCGCGCAGCTCCCCCGCGGCCTTGGCCGTGAAGGTGACCGCCATCACCCGGGACGGCGTGTACGCGCCGGTCTCGACGCCGTGGGCGATCCGGTGCGTGATGACCCGGGTCTTCCCGGTGCCCGCGCCGGCCAGGACGGCCACGGGCCCACGCAGCACCGAGGCGGCTTCACGCTGTCGTTCGTCGAGCCCGTCCAGCGCGCTCACGCGCGCTCCTCGTACCAGTCCCGGATCAGCGCACGCGCGATGGAGGCCGGCCCCGGAAGCCCGACGGGTCCGTCTCCCGCGAGAGCGGAACCGACCTCGGCGCGGGTGAGCCAGCGCACGTCGATGATCTCGGTGCCGTCGCCGTGCGCCGCGCTCTCGTCGACCGCGGTCGCCCGGAACCCGATCATGAGCGATCGGGGGTAGGGCCACGGCTGCGACGAGCGATAGCGCAGGTCCCGCAACCTGACCCCGGCTTCTTCGAGGATCTCGCGGTGCACGGTCGTCTCCAGCGATTCCCCCGCCTCGACGAAGCCCGCGAAGCACGAGTAGAAGGCCCCTCGCCAGTTCGCGTTCGCGCCGAGGAGGAGGCGGTCGCCGTCCGCGCTCTCCACCGCCACGATCACCGCCGGGTCCGTTCGCGGGAAGTGCTCGCGCCCGCACGCCGGGCAGCGGCGCGACCAGCCGGCCTGCCGCAGCTGCGCACGGGTGCCGCAGGCCGGACAGAACGGCGCCTCGCGCAGCCAGCCGCTGAGCGCGGCCCCGGAGACGAGGATCTCGGTCTCCTCGGCTGACAGACGCGCCGACGCGTCGCGGACGTCCGCCCAGGACCCGTCGTGGTCGAGCGCGGCGTCCCGGTCGAGAGCCGCGAGCAGCACGGCGGTGCCGTCCGCGCGTCGCCCGAGCAGCGCCCACTCGACGTCATCCCCCGCGAACGCCGGATCCGTGGCCGGGTACAGTCGCAGGCCGTCGGCGGAGAGCGGCGCCCGGCCCGCGCGGACCGGAAGGACCCGGGTCGCGGTCTCCGCACGCAGCTGCTCCAGGATCTCGGGCTGGTCCCGTTCGGCACCGGCACGGTCCAGGACGGCGTGCGCCTCGTTCATCCGTTCCCTCTCCGCGGGCTGGCGTTCCAGGCGTGGCGCGGCCCGGCGGGCGGTGCCGCCGACCTACCCTGGTGGCATGGCTCGCTCTCCCTTCACTCTAGCCGCGGCTGTCACGGCCGCCGTGCCCGGAGCCGAGGTCGTCGGCGCCCGCGCGCTGTCCGCCGACGGCGACGGGCGCTTCGACTCCGCCGTCGCCACGCTGGCCGACGGACGCGAGGTCGCCATCCGCGTCGCGAGCGACGACGAGACGAGCGCGGAACTGGCGTCGGAGGCGATCGCCCTGCGCGCGCTCACCGCCGGCGCGCGGGAGATGCTCCCCTTCGCGGTCCCCGAGGCGCTGGGCGAGACGCGCGTGGGCGAGGCGCGGGCGCTGGTCTCCTCGCTCGTCCCCGGCTTCCAGGTGGAGGCCGCCCACATCCCCGCCGGGCGAGGCGCCGCGACGGCGATCGGCGCCGCGATCGCCGGCATCCACGCCCTGCCGCTGTCCGTCGTCCGGGCCGCCGGTCTCGGTGAGCGCACGCCGGAACAGGTCCGCGAGGACATCCGCGAGCTCGTCGACCGCGCCGCGGCGACGGGACGGGTCTCGGCGCGGCTCACCGTGCGCTGGCGCGAGGCGGTGGAGACCGACGACGTCTGGCGGTTCGAGTCCGCCGTCGTGCTCGGCGGCGCGCACGCCGGCTCGTTCCTGTTCGAGGACGACCCCGACTTCGGACCGGAGGTCTCCGGCGTGATCGGATGGCACGGGTTGCGCATCGGCGACCCCGCGGCGGATCTCGCATGGCTGGCGTCCGCCCCGGATGCGTGGGAGGACGTCCATTCCGCCTACGCCTCCGCGACGCTGCGCTCCCCGGATCCGGCGCTGCGCGTCCGCTCCCGGCTGCTCGCCGAGCTCGAGTTCGCCCGCTGGCTGCTCCACGGCGACGAGACTCGGCGTCCGGACATCGTCGACGACGCCGCGCAGCTGCTGGACTCGCTCGCCGAGGGGATCCGCACCGACGATCTCGTGCCCCGTCGCGGTCCCGGGGCGGGCGTGGACGAGGCCATGGTCGCGCTCGAGAGCGTGCCGGCCACCGCGACCGCCGAGGTGGACACCTCGATGCAGACGGACGCCTACGATCCGAGCGCGTTCGCGGGCATCGCCGCGGACGACACAGCCGCCTTCGGACCGCGGCACGACACCGGGGAGTCGCCGACGGCGGATCGGACGGTGCCCGGGACGGACGGGGCGGATCCGGACGACACGGCCCCGATCGATCTGGACGGGGAGGCGTTCGACGCCGCAGGCCTGCGGCCGGACGACGGTCCCGCGGACGATCGTGCGTCCTCCTCGCCCGCGGCCGCCGTCTCCTCCGACGAGGAGGAGGCTCAGCGCGCTGCGCGCGCCGCGTTCCAGCGCTGGAGCAACTCCTCCTCCGAGTAGACCCGGTCCCCGCGGATCACGAGGTCGTCCCCCACGTAGAACAGGGCGACGTCGATGTCCGCCATCGGCACCCCCGTGCTTCGGTGGTAGGCGAGACGGTAGAGCGCCAGCTGGAGCATCCGCTCCTCCCGCTCCGCCGGCGTCGCGGGCGGGCGCCCGGTCTTCCAGTCGACGATCTCGATCCGACCGCCGCGGTCCTCCCGGCGGTAGACGGCGTCGAGCTTGCAGATCACGATGCGGCCGGGATCGCCTGCGGACGGCGGGAGCGCGAAGTCGATCTCGGTCTCGACCGCGATCGGACGCAGGGGCGCCCATTCGGACCGTTCGAAGATCTCCCGCAGTCGTGCCAGGTCCGCGGCGTCCGCTCGACCGATCTCGTCGCCCTGGTTCTCCTCGGCGTCCTGCTCCCAGAGCGCATCATCGGTGGAGGCGCCGGCCCCGACGAGACCGGACCGGTGCTCCACCCAGGCGTGAAAGAGCGTCCCCAGTCGTGTCTGCCGGTACGGTCGTTCGGGCATCGGCCTCGTCAACGACCGGACGGTGCCGGAGAAGTCCGTCACGTAGTCCTTGAACCGCGACGCGGGGACGCGGGTGGGTGCGTCGGCATCGGTGCCGCGGCGTCGCGCCTCCCGCTCCGCGAGCAGCCGCTGCAACACGCGGTCCGGTGCGGGGGCCGGGCCGTCCGCCGCCGCCCGCACGGCCTCGGCCGCGTCGACCACGCGCGAACGCCGATCGCCCAGCGGGTCGAGGGGCCAGGATCGGGTGAGACCGGTTCCGTCGTAGGGGTTCTCGTCCGGATCCGTCTCGCCGATCTCCTCCAGCCCGAGCGCGTCGATCGCCTCGCGCAGGAACGGGCTGGGCGTCCGCGGCGTCTTCTGACCCGCCCAGTGCGACCCCGACAGCAGGAGGTCGTGCCGCGCCCGCGTGAACGCCACGTAGGCGAGACGACGCTCCTCGGCACGCTGGTACTCGCGGTACGCGTCCTTGAACCTCGGGAGGGCGCCGCGCTTGTCCGGGTCCCGGCTGCCGCTCGCCAGGGAGTCCAGCGCCGCCTTGTCCTGAGCGCGGGCGTCCGGCCCCGCCGCCTCCCTCGCGCCCGCGGGGTCCCAGTCGAACCGGGGCAGCGCGTCCCGGTCGCCGCGGAGCGGGAAGGGCACGACACCGAAGCCGAACCAGCCCTGCGCATCCGTCACCCGCCCAGGAAGCTCGTCCTCGACCAGCCGCACGACGGCGACCGCGTCCCACTCGAGCCCCTTCGACCCGTGGATCGTCAACAGCTGGACGACGCCGGGCTCGGGCGGCTCCGGCCGCGGCATGAGCTCGTCCGTGCTCTCGGCCTTGTCGAGCCAGGCCAGGAGACTCCCGATGCTCCCCCGCTCGTCCGCGGCGAGGAAGGCGCGCACCTCGTCGCCGAACGCCCGCAGCTGCGTCCCGGCGAGCCGAGCGGGCCCTCGGGACTCGTTCGCGGCGAGCTCGATGTCCAGCCGGAGCTCCAGCTCGATGGCGCGGATGAGTTCGGGGATCGGCTGCCCAGCGGCCCGGCGCAGCCTCTCGAGCATCTCACCCGCCTCTCGGAGACGAGCCCGACCCTCGGGGCTGATCCCGGCGAGCAGGCGGTAGTCGTCCGGCAGGGAGCGGACGACATCCACGGCGTCGACGATCGAGACCGCCTCGTCGGCTCCGCGCGAGGCGCGGAGGCGCTGTCGGACCTCCTCCGGCAGGGGCGTGTAGGCGCCGTCGCGCTCGGCCAGCGTGACGGCGAGGTCGTACAGGGCCGCCATGTCCGCGACGCCGACCGCGAAGCGAGGGCCGACGAGAAGCCGGATCAGAGCCGAGCCCGAGGTCGGATCGTGGATCACCCGCAGCGCCGACACGACGTCGACGACCTCCGGTGTGGACAGGAGCCCGCCCAGTCCCAGGATGCGGTGCGGCACGCCCCGCTGGGCCAGCGCGGCGGCGAAGGTCTGCATGTGGCGCTTCGAGCGGAACAGGATCGCGCCGGTGTGCGGAGCGGGGCCCTCGCCCGGCGAGCCCGGACCGGCACCGGCGGCGTGCGCGGCGCGACGCGCCACGAACCAGTCGGCCACCTCCGCCGCCTCGTCGTCCACGGTGAGCGGGAAGCGCACCTGCACGTCCCCGATTCCCGCGCCGGGACGCGGCTCGAGCCCGGGCACGTCGAGTCCCGGGCGCTGCAGCGGGACGAGGACCCGGTTCGCGGCGTCCAGGATCCGCCGGTCGTTCCGCCAGCTCGTCATCAGGCTGTAGGTCGCGGCGCGGCTCTCCCGGGCGAACGCGCCGCCGAAGGCGTACAGGTTGTCGGCGCTCGCCCCGCGCCATCCGTAGATCGACTGATGCGGGTCGCCGACCGCCATCACGGCGGAGTCGTGGAAGAGCGCGGACAGGAACCGCGTCTGGATCACCGAGGTGTCCTGGTACTCGTCCAGCAGGACGACCCGATGCTGCTCCCGCAGCTCCGCGCGGACCTCCGGGGCCGCCTCCACGATGTCGAAGGCGCCGCCGACCTGGTCGGCGAAGTCCAGGACCCCGCGCCGGTCCTTCTCGGCGATGTAGTCGCGCACGAGCCGGACGAGCACGGGCATCGTGAGCAGGTTGGTCACGGCCGTCTCGACCTCGGCACGCGCCCGGTACGGCTCGAACGCGCGGGCCTGGTCGAGGGCGAGCTGCTCCATCCGATCGAGATCGACCCGGTGGTCCAAGACGTCGCCGGCCAGCCTCTGCACGGCGTCGATCACCCCGGTCACCGACCGGTCGATCTCCTCCAGCCCCGGAAGCTCGGCCCGGAGGACCACGTGACGCGCGATCAGCCAGGACGCGGACTGACTGAGCATCGCCGCCTCGGGGTCCCGTCCGATGCGCGCGGCGTGCTCGCGCACCAGCGCGTCGGCGAAGGCGTTGTACGTGGAGACGCGAGGGCGGATCATCAGGTCCTCGATTGCGCGCGGCGCCGTCGGATCCCATCCCGTGTCGAATCGCTCGGCCAGCTCGTCCAGCACGTGGCTGCGCACGAGCGCTCGCTGCCGCCCCGGCGCGGCTTCTTGGACGCGCCGCAACGCATCGCCCGCGACGATCTCCGGCACGTGCGGAAGCAGACCGCGGACACCGAACTCGTCGACCACGGCGAGGCGGGCGCCGATGCGCTCCCCCAGCTCACCCGCCGCCTTGCGGGTGAAGGTGAGCCCGAGCACCTCGTCACGCCGCACGTGCCCGTTGGCGACCAGCCACACGACGCGCGCCGACATCGTCTCGGTCTTGCCGCTGCCCGCACCGGCGACGACCAGAGCGGGCGCCGGCGGCGCCTCGATCACCCGCTGCTGCGCCGGCGTCGGAGTGGGAAGACCCAGTGCCGCCGCGATCTCGACGGCGGAGACGCCGTCGCCGTCCGGCCAGGCCGGATCGCGGAGCAGGGCCCCCTCCGGCCTCACGCGGACACCGCCGGGACGGTGTGGATCCGGCAGGTCTGCACGCGGACCTGCGTGTCGGCGCAGTGCGCCTCCACCTGCGCGGTGAAGCTCGATGCCGCCATCCCCCTGGCGGCGTCGGCCACCCGGAGGAGGAACTGCTCCCGCGCCTCGTCGGCGAGCGTGTGCTGATGCGCCACCCGGTAGTCCGCCTTCCCGACCGTCTTCGACACGATCACCAGCCGCGCGCCGGCAAGCGCAGCGGGGCTCGCCCCGTCCACGAGCCCTTCCTGCACGGCGATCTGGTAGGCCGACAGCTGCGCGTGCGCGGCGACCGCGGACTCCGTGTCCGGCTCGTACTTGCCGGTCTTCAGGTCGACCACCACGACGCGTTCCCCTGCTTCTCCCGCGGCCATCTCCGTCCACCGCTGCCCCCGCGCCGCAGCGTGCTCCCCGGCCCCGGCCGGGTAGACCTCGACACGGTCGATCGCACCGTTGACGAGGGCCTGATGCGCCGCGCGCTCGGGGTCCGGTGCGCGCACCACGGGCGCATCGGGGTCGGTCAGATCCACGGCGAAGCGGAAGGTGCCCTCGGCGGCGACCACCCGGCCTCCGTCCCGGGCGACGGCGGACAGGTAGGCGTGCAGCCGCTCGATGTACAGGTCGGCCCGGCGTCGTTCCTTGCGCGCGATCCACGCCGTCTCGAAGTCGAGCTCGGGCCAGTGCTCCTCGACGACCGCGCGCAGTCGTTCCAGGTCGCCGTCCGGCACCCGCTCCATGGCCTCGTGCACGATCGTGCCGAGTCCGGCGGACGGCGGCAGCACCGTGTCGCCCCCGAGAGCCGACACCACCCAGTTGAGACCGCACTCCTCGAAGGACTCGACCTTGGACGGCGAGACCCGGACGCCGGTCGTCTCCAGGTCCCGCAGCGGCGCGGAGGTGGACGCGGGACGCACGCCGTACCACTCCTCCGGTGCGGCGCCGGGGACGCCCGCCTCGGCGAGCAGCCGCAGCTGCCCCGCCGCCTCGGCGCGAGCGGCGGCATGCGCGGGGATCGGCGGCGTCGTCGTGAGCGTGCGGCGGTGCCGCGCGACCAGCCCGCGCAGGGTGAGCGGGTGCGCGAGGAGGTCGTCGTCGTCCGTGCGCGGCGCCGGCAGGAAGGAGAGGAACGGGCTCGGGCTGCGATCGTCGTCGTCGACGGCGGTCACCATCAGTCGGCGGCGAGCCCGGGAGATCGCGCGCACGAACAGCCGCAGCTCGTCGTGCAGCGCCGCGCGTCGGCGGTCGACGGTGGTGTGCACGTGCTCCGGCTCCCCGGTGCGCGCCGCCGCGATGACGTCCGCGAGCCGCCAGGTCTCCAGCAGACCGCCCCGCAGGCGCAGGTTCGGCCAGACGCCGTCCTGCACCCCGGCGACGACGACCGCGTCGAACTCCGTGCCCAGCGCCGATGCGGGCGTGAGCAGGGTGACCGTCCCGGCGCGCTCCGGGGCGGAGAGGGAGTCCTCGGGGACGTCGCTCTCCAGGATCTCGTGCAGGAACTTCTCCGGGCCGTTCTCGGGCGAGCGTTCCACGGAGCGCTTCGCGGCGTCGAACAGTGCCACGAGCGCGTCCAGGGCACGAGCCGTCTCGGCTCCGCTCGCAGACGCCGCCGCCTCCTGCCAGGCCGTCGCCAGACGCCGGCCGTCCGGCGCGCGCGAGGCGTCCCACACCCGCCACAGCAGATCGTGGATCGTCTCGCCTCGGGCCGCGGCGGCCGCGACGTCCCGCAGAAGCACGGCGAACCGATCCGCCGTCCGGGCCTCCGCCGTGTCGATGTGCGTCAGCAGCGCCGGTTCCGCGAGCGCGTTCCGCAGCAGCTCTCGTGCCGGCGTGGCTCCCCCCGCTTCGAGCTCTCGATGTCGCAGATGCGCGCGCAGGCGGCGCAGTCCGACGCCGTCCAGACCCCCGAACGGCGTCCGCAGCGCCTCGGCGAGCTCCAGCGCGTCCCGATCGGCGGCGGGCTGCAGCGCCAGCCGGACGACCCCCAGCAGGTCGCGCACGATCGCCTCGCTGCCCAGCGGGTGCTGGACCCCCGCGGCGCGCGTCGGGACCTCGCGGGCCGCCAGCTCCGTCTCCAGCTCGGAGATCTGCCGAGTGTCGTGCGCGATCACGGCCATACGCTCCCAGGGGATGCCGTGCGTGAGGTGCCAGTCCCGCAGGGTGACCGCGATCCGATCGATCTCCGCGTGCGGTGAGGGAGCGAGGGCCGTCGTCACCGGCGGGTCCGCCTCGGGGCCGTCGTCCGCGGGAGCAGGGGCGTCCGGCGCGCGACGGTGCTCGATCCGTCCCGCGGTGCCGATCGTCTGCGTCACGGTCCGGGTGAGAGCCGTCAGCGCCGGCACCTGACGATGCGGCTCGTCCAGCACATGGACGTCGCCGAGGACCGCCGCCAGTCCCGCGAACAGCTCCGGACCGACACCGCGGAACGCTCCCGAGGAGATGTCCGGGTCGCCGAATGCGAGCACCGCGACACCGCGCTCCCGCAGGGCCCGCACGAGGTCGACCCCTCCGGCGGTGAGCTCCTGGGCGTCGTCGATGAGCACCGCACGCAGCGCGCCGAGAGGCCCCAGCAGCGCGGCATCGGCGGAGCGCAGGATCGCGGACGCCTCGGCGACGAGGTCCGCGGCGTCGCGGTGGCTCGACCGAGCGCGGTCGAGGACGCGGCGGTAGCCGGTCTGGAAGTCGGCCACGGCGTGCCAGGCGGCTCGATCCGTCGCCCGCAGCTCGCTCGGGCTGACCCGCAGTTCGGCGCACTCGGCGAGGAAGGCACGCAGCTCCGACCGGAACACCCGTGAGGACCGCACGGTGGCGCTCAGCGTGCTCGGCCACCGGACGATCCCTTCTGCCTCGTCCTCCGCATCCTGCTCCAGCAGGGCCGCCACCAGGCGGTCCTGGTCGGCCCCGGTGAGCAGGGCCGGCGGCTCCTGCCCGGCCCTGACCATCGCGCCGCGCACGATCTGGAAGGCGAAGGATCCGATCGAGCGCGCGAGCGGACCCGGCGTCGCGACGCCGATGCGGACGCCGATGCGGTCGCGCAGGGCGGTCGCCGCCTGTCGGCTCGGCGTCAGGGCGAGGACCTCGTCCGGTTTCGTCCCCTCCTCGAGCAGTCGCGCGACCCGGTCGACGAGCGCGGTGGTCTTGCCCGTCCCCGGCGCCCCGATCACGGTTCCCGAGGCGTCCACGGGCGCGGTGACGACGGCGCGCTGGCGGAGGTCTTCGGGCATGTCGTCCACGCTAGCCGGGACGCCCGACACCGGGGCCCTTCCCGCCCCGACGGCGGCCGTCGCCGGGGCGGGAATCGCTGTCCGCGAACGCCGCCCGTTCCCGGCTCCCGGGACCCGGCCCCGCGATAGAGTGGCCGAGAACTCACCGACCTGCACGATCTGCAAGGAGCGCACGCGTGGAAATCCGCATCGGCATCATCAACACCGGCCGCGAGCTCAGCTTCGAGACGAGCACCCCCGCCGACGAGGTCCGCAGCCAGGTCGCCGCGGCGCTCGACCAGAACTCCAGCCACGTGAGCTTCTCCGACGTCAAGGGCAACTCCTACATCGTGCCGACCGCGCACCTCGGCTACGTCGAGCTCGGCACCGAGGAGTCGCGCCGGGTCGGCTTCGTCGCCTGATCGCGATGTACATCCTCCTCGCGATCATCGCCGCCTGCGCCGCGGGAGTGGCGATCCACTTCGCCCTCCCCGGGCGCGAGACGCGCGGTGTCGCCGTCGCCCCCGCGGTGACCACGGCGACGGCCGCCGCCGTCTACACGCTCGCCCAGTGGGCGGGGTTGGCCGAGAGCAGCGTCTGGCTGTGGCTGGCCTCGCTCGGCGGAGCCGTGGTCGTCGGGGTCGCCGTGACGCTCGTGCTCACCTCGGCGCGCACCCGCTCGGACGCGGCGCAGCGGGCCGAGCTCGGCATCTGATCCCGCCGACACGGGACCGGCGCGGCCCGACCTCTAGGAGGCGAGCCCCATCGCGTCCATCCGACGGGCGTGGGCGCCCATCAGCTCCGTGAAGACGGGCTCGACGCGACGCTCGTCGTCCTCGCCGAGCTGACGCGGCCGCAGCGCCGCCCGCGCGACGAGGAGCGCGTCGCCGACCAGGCGCCGCCCCCACATCGACAGCAGAGAGCGCCACTCCTCGTCGCTGGAGATCGTCGCCTGGATGATGTCCACGATCTCGTTGCGGTCGTCCGCCGCGGCGAGGATGTCCACGACCTGCCCGCCGGCACGTCCGTAGCTCGACGCCAGGGCGAGATAGAAGTCGTCGAGCATCCCGGCAGTGAGGTACACCGCGAGCAGCGTCTCCCGCGGACGCACGCCGATCGTCTTGCGCCGGAAGGCGTCGAGCTGCTCTCGGAACGGGAGCATGACCTCCGTGGGGTCGTCCCCGCGCTCGCGGATCACGTCCACGAGACGCGTGTGCTTGGTGAGCGCCGCGCCGGCTGCGCGCGACAGCGCCTCCTTCTCGGCGAGCTCCGGCGTCGCGCGGATGAGGCGGGTGAGGGTCTCGAAATAGCCCAGCTGCAGGTACGCCGCCTGGCCGAGGAACGTGTTCAGATCCGGAGCGAGCTCCGCGAAATCCACCCGGGTCGCATCGCCCAGGTCGCCCCGGGAGCGGAGCACGAGCGCGCGCCGCGGGGACTTCCTCTGCCAGAACCACCTCACCACGCGCTCAGCCTACTGCGGCGGGCGCCCCCTGCCCGGACGAAGCGGCGCGAGCCCTCTGCGACACGGCTCCTCCGGCGCGGAGCCGGCCCTCGGGTAGGCTTATGTCGCTCCGGCGTCGGACCGGGGCCCCGCGCCTGTGCTTCGAAGAACGGCGTGGATCCGTACTCTAGGCGGTGCCCGAGGAAGACGACGGGCCGCCGGACAGGCTGTGCAACAGTGACGACTTTCGCCGAACTCGGCATCGATCAGGACATCGTGGACGCCCTCGCGGCGAAGGGGATCGTGGATGCCTTCCCCATCCAGGAGCAGACCATCCCCCTGGGCCTTCCCGGCCAGGACATCATCGGACAGGCCAAGACGGGCACCGGGAAGACCTTCGGGTTCGGCATCCCGGTCGTCCAGCGGCTCGGCATCGACCCCGAGCCCGGCGTCAAGGCCCTCATCGTGGTGCCCACCCGGGAGCTCGCCGTCCAGGTCTACGAGGACATCGACCTGCTGACCTCCGGACGCTCGACGAACGTCGTGGCGATCTACGGCGGCAAGGCCTACGAGGGTCAGATCGAGCAGCTCAAGGCCGGCGCGCAGATCGTCGTCGGCACCCCCGGCCGACTGATCGACCTGGCGGGGCAGCGACTGCTCGACCTCTCGAACGCGACCGAGGTCGTGCTCGACGAGGCCGACAAGATGCTGGATCTCGGCTTCCTCGCCGACATCGAGAAGATCTTCCAGAAGGTGCCGGCGGTGCGCCACACCCAGCTCTTCTCCGCGACGATGCCCGGCCCGATCGTGGCCCTCGCCCGCCGGTTCATGTCGAACCCGATCCACATCCGCGCGAACGACCCCGACGAGGGGCTGACCCAGGCGAACATCAAGCACATCGTCTACCGCGCGCACTCGCTCGACAAGGACGAGGTCATCGCCCGCATCCTGCAGGCGGAGGGCCGTGGGAAGACGGTCATCTTCACCCGGACCAAGCGTGCCGCCCAGCGGCTGGTCGACGAGCTCGCCGACCGGGGGTTCAACGTCGGCGGCGTGCACGGCGACATGGGTCAGGAGCAGCGCGAGCGGTCCATGGCGGCGTTCAAGGCCGGCAAGAAGGACGTCCTGATCGCGACCGACGTCGCCGCACGAGGCATCGACGTGGACGACGTGACGCACGTCATCAACCACACGATCCCGGACGAGGAGAAGACGTACCTGCACCGCGCCGGTCGCACCGGCCGCGCCGGCAAGACCGGGATCGCCGTCACGTTCGTCGACTGGGAGGACCTGCACAAGTGGGCCCTCATCAACCGCGCGCTGGAGTTCGGCCAGCCCGAGCCGATCGAGACGTACTCCTCCAGCCCGCACCTCTACACCGACCTGAACATCCCGGAGGGGACGAAGGGGCGCCTGCGCACGGCACCCGCGGCGGAGAAGCCGGCCCGCAAGCCCCGCGAGCCGCAGCGCGCAGCGGACGCGGCCGCCGAGGGAACGTCCGAGGGAGGAACGCGTCGCCGCCGGCGCCGCCGCCGGGCGTCGGGTGACGTGGGGTCGACCTTCGCCGAGGGCGCTTCCGTTCAGCCGGCGAAGTCCGCCCCCGCGGGCGAGACCGACCGCAACGCGGAGGGGGCCGGCACCCACGACGGCGACACCACGAACGAGCACCACGACGGCAAGCCTGCTCCGCAGCGCCGCCGTCGCCGCCGCCGGTCCGGAGGCGCCGCCCCGTCCGGCGCCTGAGGCCCCGAGCCGTTTCGGGGCGGCATTCGGTCGTTCGGGGCGCGCCCCGGGGTGTTTCCTCCCCAGCGCACGCCCCGAAACGACGCTCGCGCGCCGAGAGGTCAGGCGGGGAAGGACGGCGAGGATCCCGTGCCGCGCTCCAGGATGCGCCGGACCATGTCGTCCGAGGTCGTGTTCTCACCGGGCCGGTTCGGCTTACCGTGGCCGTGGTAGTCGCTGGATCCGGTGACGATGAGGTCGTGCGCGCGTGCGAGGTCGCGCAGCACGCGCTTGCCCGACGGGGTGTTCTCGCGGTGCCCGATCTCCAGTCCTCCGAGACCGGCCGCGATGAGCTCCTCCAGCAGCGGGACCGGCACCATCTGGCTGCGCCCGGACGGGGCGGGGTGGGCCACCACCGCCACTCCCCCCGCCCGCGTGATCAGGCGCACGGCGCGGACGGGATCCGGGGCGTAGTGCCCCTCGTAATAGCCCTCCCGCGGGTGGAGGATGCCGTCGAACGCCGCCGTGCGGTCCACGGCGATCCCCCGCGCGACGAGGGCGTCCGCGATGTGCGGTCTGCCCACCGTCGCGTCGCCGGAGGTCTGGGCGAGCACGTCGGCCCAGGTGATCGGGTAGTCGCGGCCGATGTTGCGGACGATCCGCTCGGCCCGGCCGACGCGGTCGTCCCGGATGCGCTGCATCTCCGCCGCCAGGGCCGGCGACGCGGGATCGAACAGGTACGCCAGGACGTGGATGCTGCGCCAGCCGTCTCGCGTGGACAGCTCCATCCCCGGGAGGAACGTCATCCCGAGCCGGACCGCCTCGGCCCGCGCCTCGTCCCAGCCCGCGGTCGTGTCGTGGTCGGTGAGCGCGATCGTGCGGACGCCGTGGGCGTGCGCCTGCGCGACGACGGTCGCGGGCGGCTCGGTCCCGTCCGAGCGGTTCGAATGCAGGTGCAGGTCGCCGGGGCCCTGGAACCGGGGCCCGCCGGGCGCCGCAACATCCGTCATGCTCCGAGCGTAGCGAGCGCCGACGGCCACCGGCGCGCCCGCGGCGCACCAGTCCGCTCCCAGGCGGCTCCCGTAGGCTCGACCCGATGTTCCGACTCCTGGGGATCCTCCTCACCGTGCTCTTCGCGATGCTGACGGCCGTTCTGACGTGGCCGCAGTTCTTCCGCCTCGAGCAGACCTTCCCCGTGACCCAGATGGTCGCCTCCCGCGGCCTCCTCGCCGCGGCCTTCCTCGGCGTGGTCGTGCTGGCGCTGCTGCTCGCCGTCGCCCGGCCCCTCCGTGGCTTCGCGGCGTCCCTCGCGATCGTGGCGCTGCTGGGCGCCGGCGCGTCGGCGGCGATCGGAGCGGTCCGCGGCTTCGCGCCGGCGGCGCTCCCCGAGAAGACCGGGAGCAGCGTCCGTGTGCTGGCCTGGAACACGGCCGGCGAGGCGGTCCCGGCGGAGGAGATCGCCCGGACCGTGGTCGGACAGGGCGCCGACATCGTGGCGCTCCCCGAGACCACCGAGGACGTGGGCGAGCAGATCGCGATCATGCTGCGCGAGCAGGGGCACCCGATGTGGGTGCACCACGTCCAGTTCCGCCCCGACGTCGAGCAGGGTCCCGACTCCTGGCAGACGACGATCCTGATCTCCCCGGACCTCGGCGACTACGCCGTCGTCGAATCGGCCGCGGACGGCACCAGCAACACCGGCTCGGTGCCGAGCGTCGTCGTGATGCCGGTGGACGGCGACGGGCCCACCGTCGTCGCGGTGCACACCGTGGCCCCTCGCCCGGAGGACATGGACGGATGGCGCGAGGACCTGCGCTGGGTCGCGGACCAGTGCCCGGGCGGCAACGTCATCCTCGCCGGCGACTTCAACGCGACGATCGACCACATGGCCGGCCTCGGCGTCGACGGCGGAGACCTCGGCGCCTGCCGTGATGCCGCCGCCCGGACCGGCGCCGGTGCGCTGGGCACGTGGCCGACCTTCGTCCCCGAGCTCGTCGGCGCGCCGATCGACCACGTCATGGCGACCGACCAGTGGCGACCGAGCGGATCGCAGGTGCTGCCCGCGGCGGGCGGGAGCGATCACCGGGCCCTGATCACTCAGCTGGAGCCCGTGGCGCCGTAGCCCCGGCGTCGGGGCCGCTCAGACGTCCCGGCGCGCGCGGCGGGCGATCAGCGCGGCGACCAGTCGCCATCCGACGAGGAACAGCAGCAGCGTCGCCGTCGCGACGACGACGAACGGCAGGGCCGTGCCCGCACCCGTCGCGAGGCGCAGGAGCATGCCGCCCGCGACGGCGATCACCGCCAGCGGCAGCCCCGTCCGCAGCACCGCACGGGGCGCCCGCCACGCCACCAGCACGAGCCAGCCGAGCGCCAGCCCCACGAGGAACGGCCAGGCGGTCTCCACGACGCCGAGCGGTGTCAGCCCCCGTTCATGGCTGGCGCGCCCGATCGCGGCGAACACGAGGACGAGGACGACGTCGATGCCGGCGGCGGAGAGCCAGCGGGTCGGTGCAGAGGTGTCGGCGGTCATGTCCTCGCCAGACTACCCGCGCGGATCCGCCGGGTCGCACCCGGGACGCGGCCCGGTGAGAGGATGGACGCATGAGCACTGCAGAGCGCGACACGATCGCCGAGACCCGCGACGACACCGGCGAGGCCACGGAGAAGACCAACCGCCGCCAGCCCTTCCCCCAGGGCTTCCTGGACACGATCTCCACCGGCTGGGCGGATCGTCCCGAGTCCCTGCCCGCTCCCCGCGCGCAGGCGTCGTTCGCCGCCGCGCGCCGCGCGAAGGTCTCCGCCGCGTTCCCCGGCAAGCGGCTGGTGATCCCGGCCGGGTCGCTCAAGCAGCGCAGCAACGACACCGACTATCCGTTCCGCGCGCACTCCGCCTTCGCCCACCTGACGGGCTGGGCCGCGGACGCCGAGCCCGACTCGGTGCTCGTGCTGGACCCGACCGCCGAGGGCCACACCGCCACCCTCTACTTCCGGGAGCGCGCCGACCGCACGACCGCCGAGTTCTACTCCGACGCCACGATCGGCGAGTTCTGGATCGGGCCGCGCCCGTCGCTGGCGGGCGTGGCGGCGGATCTCGACATCCCGACCGCGCACCTGGAGCAGTTCGCCCCGGGCGACGACGATCTCGTCGTCGACGCCGACCCCGACCTCACCCGCGTCGTCTCGGAGCTGCGCCTCGTCAAGGACGAGTACGAGGTCGCCGAGATGCGTCGCGCGGTGGCCATCACCGCCGACGGCTTCGACGACATCGTCCGGGACCTCCCCCGCGCCATCGCGCACAGCCGCGGCGAACGGATCGTCGAGGGCGTGTTCCACCAGCGCGCCCGCAGCGACGGCAACTGGGAGGGCTACGACACCATCGCGGCGTCCGGCCCGCACGCCTGCTATCTGCACTGGACCCGCAACGACGGCGCCGTCGTCCCCGGGGACCTGATCCTCATCGACGCCGGTGTCGAGGCCGACAGCCTCTACACCGCCGACATCACCCGGACGCTTCCGGTCTCCGGCACCTTCAGCGAGGTGCAGCGGCGGGTCTACGACGCGGTGGTCGAGGCCGCCGACGCCGCCTTCGCCGCCGCCCGGGTCGGCGTCCCGTTCCGCACCGTGCACGAGGCCGCCATGCGCGTGATCGCCCGCCGCACGGCGGAGTGGGGCCTGCTGCCG
Source organism: Microbacterium resistens (assembly GCF_021172025.1). Taxonomy (NCBI): domain Bacteria; kingdom Bacillati; phylum Actinomycetota; class Actinomycetes; order Micrococcales; family Microbacteriaceae; genus Microbacterium; species Microbacterium resistens. Next base: position 299,577 of record NZ_CP082781.1, on the reverse strand, counting down.
GTGTCCGCGGACGAGGCGCTGGACGCGGACCGGGGCGGACAGCACCGCCGGTACATGGTGCACGGCACGAGCCACCACCTCGGCATCGACGTGCACGACTGCGCCCAGGCGCGGCGGGAGATGTACTACGACGGGATCATCGAGCCGGGGATGGTGTTCACGATCGAGCCCGGCCTCTACTTCCAGATCGACGACCTGACCGTTCCCGAGGAGCTCCGCGGGATCGGCGTGCGCATCGAGGACGACATCCTCATGACCGAGGAGGGGCCGGTGAACCTCTCCGCCGGGATCCCGCGCACCTCCGCCGAGGTGGAGGCCTGGATCGCCCGCCTGCAGGGCCGATGATGTTCTACGGAGGCTTCCCGGCCGTCGGCATGCTGCTCTTCTGGCTCCTCACGATCGTGATCCTCGGCGGCACCGTCTACCTCGCCGTCCGGTTCGCCGTCCTGCATGCGCTGAAGTCCCACACGCGGTGGATCGATGCGGGCAAGCCCTCGGGGCCGCCCGCGCCTCCGCAGACCCCGGGCGGCCCGCCGCCCTACGGCGCGCCGCCGGCGCCGGGCGCTCCGCCCGCCGCCCCGCCGCGTCCCTGATCGGGTCCGCCCGCCCTGCCCCGCCCGCCGCGCGGAGCACGGCGAGGACGGTCAGACGGCGCCGACGAAACCCGCCACGAGCGGAGCCAGGCCCGCGCCCACCTCAGGCGCGGGCCTCTTCGCGCCCTTGACCTCGAAGGAGTGCCCGCCGCCGTCGATCCAGGAGATCCGGGCATCCCGGCAGGAGGCGACCGCTTCCTCGAGCTGCGGACGCGGCTGGATGAACGGGTCGTCGGTGCCCTCGACGAACAGCTGCGGAGGCGCGACGGCGGGCAGATGCTCGACCCGCGGCTTGTCCGGCCGTCCCGGCGGGTGCAACGGGTAGCCGAGGTACACCAGGGCGTCGACGTCGAGGCCGTCGGCCGCGGCCATCGACGCCATCCGACCGCCGTAGGACTTGCCGCAGGCGACGACGAGGCCGGCGCCGACCTCGGGCTGCAGCGTCTCCCGGATCAGGGCCACAACGGCCCGCCAGGTGAGGATCGCGTGGGCGGCGGGCCCCGGCATGCGCCGGCCCGCCTCGACGTAGGGGAAGTTGAAGCGCACGGTCGACAGGCCCTCGTCGCGGAGCCCGCGGGCGAACCCGGTGAGGAACGGGTGGTCCATGCCCGCACCGGCGCCGTGCGCGATCGCGACGACGGCCGGCGAATCCGACACCGCGCCGAACGCGGCCCGCACGGCCACTCGCCCCGCGGGGAGCTCGACGGGCACGCTCAGCGCCCGCTCGTCCTGCGCCTCGGTGCCCTCGGTCACGAGCGGACGGATCCTCCGTCGGACTCCGGATCCGAGGCGGGCGCTTCGCCCGCCGGGGTGTCTTCCGCCGGCGCGTCGGCCGCAGGGGCATCGGCGCGGGGCGCTTCCGCCGCAGGCGCGTCGTCCGCCGGCGTGCCGGGTCCGCTCGGCTCCGGCTCGTCCGGCCCGGAGGGCTCGCTCGCGGCGGGCTGCGGGTCCGCGGGACGCGGCGGGATCGCGGCCGGCGGCGGCGGAGCGATCCGCTCGCCGTAGCGCGGCGGCTCGTCGGACGCCGGGGCCGGGGCGGCCGAGGGGGCGGGCGTCGCCGCGGGCGCGGACGGGGCCGCGGGCGCCGTCGTTCCCGGGGCGACGCGTTCCCCGTACCGCGGCGGCTCGTCCGTGACGACCGGCGCAGGGCGGGGCGCGGGCGCCCCTGCGCCGAGGGCCTTGCGCGCCTTGGCCAGCGAGCCTGCCTGCACGGTGACCTCGTAGTGATCGGCGGCGAGCTGCATGACGCTCGCGTAGTCGCGGCGGCGACGGACGATCGCGTAGGTGACGAGGCTGAGGATCATGCCCATCGCCACGCCGACGAACAGCACGCCGACGAAGGCCTGGATCGGGGCGACGGGGTTGCCCAGGACGAAGATCGCGGAGAGGAAGAGGCCGATCAGCACGCCGTTGATGGCACCCGAGCGCGCGGCGTTGGCATAGCCGAGCCGGCCGGTGACTCGCTCGATCGTGCGCACGCCCATCCCCACGATCGCGATGTCTCGGGCCGGGACCTCCGCGGCGATGAGCTTGGACACGAGCTTCTGGGCGGCCTCGTACTCGCGCACGGAGGCGACGGTCTCGCCGACCTCGGCGGCGCCGGCAGGGCGGTTCAGCATGCTCATCCCGCCATTCTTCCACGCCGTTCTCATGAGGTTCCCGCGAGCGGTGCCCCGCGGGTGAACATCCCGGTCCTGCGCGGAAACGACGGGCGTCCGCCGATACCCGGGACAGTACGCTGGAACCCATGAGCACACAGCGGGTTTTCGTCGCGCGCCTGGCCGGGTGCGCCGTGTTCGACCCCGCCGGCGACCGGCTCGGCAAGGTCCGTGACGTCGTCGTCGTGTATCGAAGTACGGCAGCCCCGCGCGTGATCGGGCTCGTCTGCGAGATCCCCGGGCGACGCCAGGTCTTCCTTTCGATCGGACGCGTCACGTCGATCAGCACGGGGCAGGTCATCACCACCGGTCTGATGAACGTACGCCGGTTCAAACCGCGAAACGGCGAGGTCCGGGTCATGGCCGAGCTGCTGGGACGCCGTGTCGACTTCGCCGACGGGAGCGGCACCGCCGCCATCGAGGACGTCGCGATCGAGCCGAACCGCCTCGGCGAGTGGTCGATCGGCCAGCTCTTCCTCCGCAAGCCCAAGACGAGCGCGTCGCCGTTCGCCAAGGGGCCCACGACCTTCGCAGCCTGGAACGAGGTGCGCGAGCAGCTCCGCCCCGGGGAATCGCAGTCCGCCGAGCAGCTCGTCGCCACCTTCTCGGAGCTGCGCCCGGCCGACCTCGCCAACACCCTGCTCGACCTTCCGCAGCAGCGCCGCATCGAGGTGGCGGAGGAACTGCCGGACGAGCGGCTGGCCGACGCGCTCGAGGAGATGCCGGAGGACGAGCAGATGACGATCCTCGACCGGCTCGGCGATGAGCGCGCCGCCGACATCCTGGACCAGATGGAGCCGGACGACGCCGCGGACCTGCTGGCGCAGCTCCCGAAGGGGCGCCTCGAGCACCTGCTGGAGCTGATGGAGCCCGAAGAGGCCGAGGACGTCCGCATGCTCCTGCGCTACAGTCCCGACACGGCCGGCGGTCTCATGACACCCGAGCCCATCATCCTCTCCGCCGACGCGACCGTCGCCGAGGCGCTGGCGCTCATCCGGCGCCACGAGCTGCATCCCGCGCTCGCGGCCGCCGTGTTCCTGACGCTGCCCCCGTTCGAGACCCCGACCGGCCGGCTCCTCGGCGTCGTGCACTTCCAGCGGATGCTGCGGTATCCCCCGCACGAGCGGCTCGGCGCGATCGTCGACGACACCCTCGAACCGGTCCCGGTCACGGCGTCGGCCGCGGAGGTCGCGCGCATGCTCGCCAGCTACGACCTCGTCTCGCTGCCGGTCGTCGATCAGGCGCACCGGCTCGTCGGCGCCGTGAGCGTCGACGACGTCCTGGACTACCTCCTGCCCGAGGACTGGCGCTCGCAGGACGCCGCGGATGAACCGTCCGCGCCGGCCAAGGGAGTGGCCGGATGATGGCGCGGCAGTCGTCGTCGGCGGGGCTCGACGCGCCCCGCCGCGGCGCGGTGCGTTCCCGCCCCCAGGTCTCGCGCGATCGCTTCGGCCGGTTCACCGAGTGGGTCGCGCGGGCGATGGGCACGCCGATGTTCCTCGTGCTGCTGACGCTCTTCTGCGCGGCGTGGCTCGCCTGGAACACGCTCGTGCCGGAGTCCTGGCGCTTCGACTCCGCCGCGAACGGCTTCACGGCGCTGACGCTGATGCTCTCGCTGCAGGCCTCGTACGCGGCGCCGCTGATCCTGCTCGCGCAGAACCGCCAGGACGACCGCGACCGGGTGCAGATCGAGCAGGACCGTCAGCGGGCGGAGCGCAACCTCGCGGACACCGAGTACCTCGCCCGCGAGATCGTCGCCCTGCGGATGGCTCTGGAGGAGCGCACCGCCCAGCCCGTCACCCGCGACGTGCTGCGGCACGAGCTGCGCGCGCTCCTCGCGGAACTGCGCGATGACGAGCCGGAGCCGGCGGCGGAGCAGCGTCCGTGACCGCCGCGAGCGCCGAGGACGTCCGTCGCGCGGTGGGCGCCGTCGTGGATCCTGAGCTGCGCCGACCGCTGGCCGAGCTGGACATGGTGCGGGACATCTCCGTCGAGGGGACCGAGGCCCGCGTCGGCATCGCGCTGACGATCGTGGGGTGCCCGGCCGCGAACCGGATCGAGCGGGAGGTGCATGCCGCGGCCCTGGGCGTGGCCGGCATCGACGCGGTGACGGTGGACGTCGGCGTGATGACGCCGGACGAGCGGCGGGCGCTGACCGAGCGGCTGCGCGGCGGACGACCCGCGAGGCAGATGGCGTTCGGCCCCGACTCGCTCACTCGGGTGATCGCGGTCACCAGCGGCAAGGGCGGCGTGGGCAAGTCGTCCGTCACGGCGAACCTCGCCGTCGCCCTGGCGGCGCGGGGTCGTCGCGTGGGGCTCATCGACGCGGACGTGCACGGCTTCTCCATCCCGGGTCTTCTCGGCATGGTCCAGGACGGCAGGGCCCCGCAGCCCACGAGGATCGACGACCTCATGCTGCCGCCGGTGGCCTACGACGTGAAGGCCATCTCGATCGGGATGTTCCTGCGCGACGGCGAGTCGGTGGTCGCGTGGCGCGGGCCGATGCTGCACCGGACGGTCCAGCAGTTCCTCACCGACGTCTTCTTCGGCGACCTCGACGTCCTCCTCATCGACATGCCGCCCGGCACCGGCGACATCGCCATCTCGCTCGGCCAGCTCCTTCCCCACGCGGAGGTGCTCGTCGTCACCACCCCGCAGGAGGCGGCCGCGGACGTCGCGATCCGCAGCGGGCTCGTCGCGCGCCAGACCGGCCAGCGTCTCATCGGCGTCGTCGAGAACATGGCGGCCCTCACTCTCCCGGACGGGACGGTGCTCGACCTGTTCGGATCCGGCGGCGGCGCAGCCGTCGCGGCGGCGCTGTCGACCTCGGACGAGACCGTGGACCTGCTGGCGTCCGTGCCGCTGAGCACGGCGCTGCGGACGGGTGGCGACGCCGGGACGCCGATCGTGCTGTCCGATCCGGCGGACCCGGCGGCGCAGGCTCTGCAGCGGCTCGCGGACGCGGTGGATCGGCGGGGCCGCGGACTGTCGGGGCGCTCCCTGCCCTTCGCCCCGGGGACGTGACGCGCTCCCCACGCACCGCGTCCGCACTCGCCGCATCAGGCGAACACGCCAGATCAGGCGCGCAGCGCCCCTCCCCGCCTGAACTCGCGCGAACGCCTGATTCCACGCGGGTAGGACAGGGACCCGGCGCGGGGCTTGGACGGCAACGCGCGAAGTGAGCGACCGCGCGGGATCAGGCGAACGCGCCAGATCAGGCGCAGGACGCCCGAAACAGCCTGAACCCGTGCGAACGCCTGATTCCACGCGCGGGGCAGGAGCTCGCGTAGCCGGAAGCGGAGTCAGGGGCTCGCGTGACCGGGAGCGGGGCCAGGGGGCCGCGCGCCCCGGATCAGGTGGCTTCGCGGTCGTAGGGAGGCGGATCGTCCGCGCTGAACTGGCGCGGGGCGGACGGCTTCGCACCCGTGCTCGCCGCCGATGCCCCCGCAGCCGCCGCGCCCGCGACTCCCGCACCCGCTGCCGCAGACGTCGCGGCGGTGGTCGTCCTGGCACCGGACGACGGAGTCGTGTCCAACAGGGCATCGCGGATGATGCGGCGCGGATCGTACTGACGCGGATCGAGCTTGCGCCAGTCGAGCTCGTCGATCTCCGGCCCGACCTCCTCGCGCATGCGGTCCTTCGCGCCGCGGACGTACTCCCCCGCCCGTCGCGTGAACCGCGCGAGCGCCTCGGCGTATCGCGGAAGGCGCTCGGGGCCGACGAGAAGCGCGGCGATCACGCCGATCAGCAGGAGCTTCTCGAAGGTGATGCCGAAGAACATGTGACCAGGCTACCGCCGCGCCTGCCCGCGCGACGCACGACGTGCCCCTACCCTGGAGGAGGCCGTGGTACCGCGGATCACCCGCGCCACGGCGGGTCGGAGAGGAACATGAGCGAGCAGGACGCGAACGCGCGCTTCGTACGCGAGGCCATCGTCGAACCGGACGCCATCGCCCGGGCGCGGGCGCATGCCCGCGAGCTCGGCGCCGCGCCCATCAGCGCAGCGGTCGGCGCCGAGTGCGCCGTGCTCGCCGCGACGGTCGCCGCGCGCTCGATCGTCGAGATCGGCACCGGTGCCGGCGTCTCCGGTCTGTGGCTGCTGCGCGGAGCCCCGAACGCGGTGCTGACCTCGATCGACAACGAGCCCGAGCATCTGGCGGCGGCACGGTCGGCCTTCCAGGACGCCCGCATCGCTCCGACGCGCGCCCGGTTCATCGCCGGGAGGGCGTCGGATGTGCTCCCGCGCATGAACGAGGCGGCATACGACGTGGTCCTGGTCGACGCCGACCCGGAGAACGTCATCGAGTACGTCGCGCACGGACTGCGCCTGGTCCGCGAGGGCGGTGTGGTCCTGGTTCCGCGCGTGCTCAGCGGAGGGCGCGTGGCGGACCCCGTCCAGCGCGATGCCGTCACGACGGCCTATCGATCGCTGATCCAGGAGACGCAGCAGTCCCCGGCGGTGCTCGCCGCGCTGTCCGCCACGGGCGAGGGGCTCCTCCAGCTCGTCAGCGTGGCCGACCGCGACTGAGCACGAACACGGAGCACGGGCGGCGACACGAGAACCCCGCGTCCCGAAACGGGAACGCGGGGTTCTGTGTGGGAGGCCGGACGCGTCGTCACGCCGCATCGACGACGGCGCTCAGCACGTCGTGAAGCTCCTTCGCCTCGGCGTCGTTGACGGAGACGACCAGACGTCCGCCGCCTTCGAGCGGAACCCGAACGATGATGAGGCGCCCCTCCTTCACGGCCTCCATGGGTCCGTCTCCGGTCCTCGGCTTCATCGCTGCCATCGCGGTGCTCCCTTTCCTCGGTGGTCTAGGAGACAAGTCTATCGGGTCGCCCGGAGCAGAGGAGGCTCGATGACCCCCTAGGGCACCCGCCAGAAGGTGTCGCCGAGGGCGTAGACGTTGTAGATCCATGCCCACTGCAGCACGAGGCCCACCACGACGGCGCCGATCCGGAAGCCCCCGGAACGGCCCACGGCGAGCGCGCCCCACAGCGGTGTGAGGGGGAACAGCAGCCGGAGCGTGCTCGACTGGGGGAAGAACACCGCCAGGAGATACAGCAGGTAGCTCGCGCTCCACAGGCGGATCACCGGGCCGAGCCGGCGGACCCGCGGATCCCGGAGAAGGAGAAGCGCCGCACCGGCGACCAGCAGCACGAGCGCGACGAGACCGAGCCAGCCGGGAAGGCCCCAGATCCCGAACCACAGCGGCGCGGCCGTGACCCAGCCCTCGAACGGGAAGAAGCCGGCGGCACCGCCCTCCACCCAGTTCCGTCGCCACGCCAGTTCCGTGGCGAGGTAGGCCCCCGGATCCCCGGTCACGACGCCCGCGATGAACTGCCAGGAGAAGCCCACCACCGTGGCGAGGGCCCCGAGAGCCAGGATGTGGACGAACTCCCGGGTGTAGAGCGGATCAACCTTCCGGCGCACCCATCGCAGGACGAGCACGAGCCCCAGCAGCAGGGCGAAGGCGAGCACACCGGGGCGCGTGAAGCCCATGAGCGGGATGAGCGCATACAGGCGGACGTATCGTCGCCGGATGAGCCCGTCGATCCCCAGGAGCAGGAAGAGGAGGAACAGCGTCTCCGCGTAGCCGACCTGGAAGAGCGCGCCGAGCGGCCCGGCCGCGCAGAGCGCGACGGACCACATCGCGGCACGCCGCCCGACCTTCCCGGCGAGGACCCGGTAGAGGACGAGACAGGCGAGGTATCCGGCGACGAGCGAGACGACGAGGGCGCCGGCGCCCCAGGACCCCAGCGGGAACCCCACGACCTTGGCGAGCATCGGGTACAGGGGCATGAACGCCCACGCGTTCTCCGCGACCTGGCCGCCCTCGGTGAGCGGGAGCTCGCTCGGGTACCCGTTCTCGGCGACCCACCAGTACCACTGCGCATCCCATGCCAGCACGAAGCTGCCGATCCCCGCGTCGGGGCCGAACCGCGACCCGGGACCGGAGAGCCCGGCGGCCACCGCCAGCATCCCGGTCGTCACCACCCGGGCCGCCAGGTACACCAGCGCGACCGTGAGGGCCGGGCTCAGCCGCAGCACGGCGCGCGACCAGGTCCGTGCCGGAACGCGCGCGGAGGGCGCGGCGGCGCTCACGCCCCGGATCCCCCGAGCCAGGCGCGCAGCCCCTCCTCCACGGCGACGATCTGCGCGAGCGGCACGCGCTCCTCGTCATGGTGCGCGAGGTGCGGGTCCCCCGGACCGTAGTTCACGGCCGGGATCCCCAGCGCGGAGAACCTCGCGACGTCGGTCCAGCCGTACTTCGGGCGGGGGACGGCACCGACCGCGGCGACGAACCGCTGCGCGATCGGGGCGTCGAGGCCCGGGCGGGCGCCCTCGGAGGAGTCGGTGATCTCCACGGGGAACCCGGTGAACACCGCCCGCACGTGCGCTTCGGCCTCGGCGGCCGTCTTGCTGGGCGCGAACCGGTAGTTCACCTCCACCTCGCAGGCGTCGGGGATGACGTTGCCGGCCACGCCGCCCGTGATGCGCACGGCGTTGAGCCCTTCCCGATACACGAGCCCCTCGACCCCGACCTCGCGCGGACGGTACTCGGCGAGTCGCGCGAGGATCGGCGCGGCCGCGTGGATCGCGTTCTCGCCGATCCACGCCCGCGCACTGTGCGCGCGCACGCCGCTCGTGCGCACGATCGCACGCAGCGTCCCGTTGCAGCCGCCCTCGACCTCGCCGTCACTGGGCTCGCCGAGGATGGCGAAGTCCGCGGCGAACAGGTCCGGCCGGCTCGCCGCCAGGAGGGCGAGCCCGTTGCGGGAGGCCTCGACCTCCTCGTTGTCGTACCACATCCAGGTCACGTCGACGGCGGGCGCGGACAGCTCCGCCGCAAGCTTGAGCTGCACGGCGACGCCGGCCTTCATGTCGACGGTCCCCCTCCCCCACAGGACAGGGACCCCGTCGACCTCGGCGTCGCGGGTGGGGACGTTGCCGTTGATGGGGACGGTGTCGATGTGACCGGCGATGACCACCCGCTGCGGGCGACCGAGGTCGGTGCGTGCGACGACGGTGTTCCCGTGGCGGATCACCTCGAGATGCGGGAAGGCGCGGACCGCGGACTCGATGAGGTCCGCGAGCGGCTTCTCCGCCCCCGACACGCTCGGCACGTCGCAGATCGCGCGGGTCAGGTCGACGGAGGACGCGGTCAGATCGAGCACCATGCGCACCAGCCTAGGCCGTGCGTCCCGGGGGCACGTCATGGGTGCCGGTGTTCGGTAGCGTGGAGACATGACCCACGCGCGCACCGTCTTCGGCTTCGGACTGTCCACGATCGCGTCAGACGGGACGGCCCTCGACGCCTGGTTCCCGGAGATCGGCACGGCGGAGTTCTCTCCCGAACACCTCGCCGCCGCGGCGGAGACCTGGGAGCCGCACGCGGGTACGGACGAGCGCCGTCGCGTGAGCGTCGAGGCCGTGCACCTGCGGATCGACCTGGACGAGGCGCCGGCGTCCACGGCGGACGCCTACCTCCGCCTCCACGCCCTCTCCACGCTCCTCGTGCGGCCGAACGAGCTCAACCTGGACGGCATCTTCGCCCACCTCCCCACCGTCGCATGGACGACGGCCGGGCCGATGCTCCCCGCGGACGCCGTGCGTCTGCGCCCGGCGCTGCAGCGGGCGGGGATCCAGGTGCAGGGCCTGGACAAGTTCCCCCGCCTCACGGACTACGTCCTGCCGGAGGGCGTGCGCATCGCCGACGCGTCGCGCGTGCGGCTCGGGGCGCACCTCGCGCCGGGCACGACGGTCATGCACGAGGGTTTCGTGAACTTCAACGCCGGCACGCTCGGCGCATCGATGGTGGAGGGACGCATCTCGCAGGGCGTCGTCGTCGGCGACGGCAGCGACATCGGCGGAGGCTCCTCGATCATGGGCACCCTCTCCGGCGGGGGGCAGCACCGTGTATCGATCGGGGCGCGGACGCTCCTCGGGGCGAACGCCGGCATCGGCATCTCGCTGGGTGACGACTGCATCGTCGAGGCGGGACTGTACGTCACCGCCGGATCCAAGATCGTGCTCGCGGACGAGGCGCCGACCGCCGACGGTGCGCGTCCGGTCGTCAAGGGCGCCGAGCTCTCCGGGCGCGACGGGCTCCTGTTCCGCCGCAACTCCGTCTCCGGAGCGGTCGAGGCCGTCCGCCGCGCGGGGGTCGGCGTGACCCTCAACGAGGCCCTGCACGCCTGACACGCGGCGATTCGCGCCGTTCCGGAGGTCTCTGATCTCCGGCTGGTAGACTATGAAGGTTGCTCGCCTCGAGCGGGCAGCATCGTCGTCGTCACGGGGTCTCCGAGGACCGGGCGGGCATCCTGCTCCCCCACCGGCAGCCACCGGCCTTTCGCACGGCGAAGGTCGCGCACCGTCCGTGTGCCGCCGCCCCTCACCCACGATCCCGCCGCGCTTCACCGCGCGCGCAGACGGAGTTTCACTTTTGCCTACTTTCCTCGAACTCGGCGTGCCCGCGCCCCTGGCCGACGTGCTCGCCGCCTCCGGCAAGACCGAGGCGTTCGCCATCCAGCGCGACACCCTTCCCGACTCGCTCGCCGGACGCGACCTCCTCGGCCGCGGCCGCACCGGCAGCGGCAAGACCATCGCCTTCTCCCTGCCGCTCGTGGCCCGGCTATCGGCGGCCGGCCGCAAGAGCCGTCCCGCCCACCCCCGTGGTCTCGTCCTCGCCCCGACGCGGGAGCTGGCCACCCAGATCGCCGCGACGGTCTCCCCGCTCGCCCGGGCGGTCGGGCTCCGCGTCACCACCGTCTTCGGCGGCGTCAGCCAGCGCCCGCAGGAGCAGGCGCTCCGCAGCGGCGTGGACATCGTCGTCGCGTGCCCCGGCCGCCTCGAAGACCTCATGAAGCAGGGGCTGGTCTCCCTGGACGCCGTCGAGATCGCCGTGCTCGACGAGGCCGACCACATGGCCGACCTCGGCTTCCTCCCCGGCGTCACGCGCATTCTCGCCGCCACCCCGGCGGGCGGCCAGCGCCTCCTCTTCAGCGCCACCCTCGATCGCGGCATCGACACCCTCGCGCGCCGCTTCCTCCGCGACGCCGTCAGCCACGAGGTGGACGAGGCGAGCGTGCCGGTGGGCGAGATGACCCACCGCGTGCTGCTCGCCGACGACGCGGAGCACAAGAAGGCGCTCGTGCAGGACCTCGCCGCCGGGACCGGGCGGCGCATCCTGTTCACGAGGACGAAGCACCAGGCGAAGAAGCTCGCCAAGCAGCTCACCGCGTCGGGCATCCCCGCGGTGGACCTGCACGGGAACCTCTCGCAGAACGCCCGCGAGCGCAACCTCAGCGCTTTCTCCTCGGATCCCTCGCAGGGCGGCGTGCGTGTGCTCGTCGCCACCGACGTCGCCGCGCGCGGCGTCCATGTGGACGACGTGGACCTGGTGGTGCACGTCGACCCGCCCGTCGAGCACAAGGCGTACCTGCACCGCTCCGGCCGCACCGCGCGCGCCGGCGCCGCCGGGACCGTCGTCACGGTGGTCCTGCCCGAGCAGCGCCGGGACGTGAAGGACCTCCTCCGCAAGGCGCAGATCACCGCGCCCCTGGAGTCGGCGACCGACGACGCGGTCTCGGCACTGGTCGGAGAGCGCGCCCCGCATGTGCGCCCGGCCCCGCCGCAGCAGCCGCAGCGCCCTCAGGCCGCCTCCCGGCCGGCCCGGTCCGGCGCCTCGCGCGGGAACGGCGGGGCGCCGCGTCACGGAACGGGTGCCCGCGTCGCCGCGCCCGCCGAGGGCGGACGGGACAACGGTGCGCCCTCTCGACGGCGTCGGCGTCGGCCCCGCAGCGCGAACGGCACCGCCGGACGCTGATCCCGGATCGGTTTCGAGGCTGAGGCGGTCCGCTCCGGTCCGCCTCAGCTCCGGATCGCGCGGATCGCGAGAGCCAGCACCCGCTGTCTCTGCGCGTCGTCGTCGTAGGCGACGGCGGCGACGCCGGAGACCAGTTTGATGACGTCGAGGATCGTGACGTCCGCGGCGATCTCCCCCGCCGCCTGGGCCCGCGAGAGCAGCGGTTCCGCGGCGGAGACCATGATCCCCCGGCACTCGACGAGGATCGGCGAGCCGCGGTTGAACCCCTCCAGGAGCACGCGCTTCGTCCCCACGTAACGGATGAAGCGGTCCAGCCACGCCTCCAGCGCCGGCCAGGGATCCAGACCGGCCACGTCCTCCGCCGCGTCGGCGAGCGCGAGCACCTCCGTGACGTACAACGCCTCGATGAGGTCGTCCCTCGTCGGGAAGTTGCGGTACAGCGTCGCGATCCCGACGCCCGCGCGACGGGCGATGTCCTCCAGGGACGCCTCCGCGCCCCGCTCGGCGAACTCGGCCCTGCCGGCCTCGATGAGCGCGTCGAAGTTCCGTGCGGCGTCCGCACGCTTGGGTCGTCGCTCCTCCAGCGCGGTGACACGAGGTGTCGCGGTGCTCATGGGTCGCCAATCTCGGGGTTGCAAAACGGAGGACTCCTCCACTACCGTAAAAACGGAGGCAGCCTCCGTTCGGAGTCCTCCTTCCATTTTACCGCTCGACCGCGAACCGCTCGACCGTCCGCGCGTTCGCCCTTCGCGCCATCCGCGCTCCCCCTCGACCCCACCGGAGGACCCTCCATGTCGACCCCACGCCGCGCCTTCGCCGCGATCGCCCTGAGCATCGGCTCCATGGCCCTGCTCCAGAACCTCGTCATCCCCGTGCTGCCGCTCATCGAGGACGACCTCGACGTGGGCTCCGATGCCGTCGCCTGGACGATGACCGCATGGCTCATCGCGGCCGCGGTCGCCACCCCCCTGCTCGGCCGGGTGGGAGACCTGCGCGGGCGGCGGACGCTCACCCTCGTGGTCCTCGCCGTCATCTCCGTCGGCGATCTCGTCGCCGCCCTGGCGCCGAGTCTCGAGATCCTCCTCGTCGGACGCGTGCTGCAGGGCGTGGGCGGCGCGCTCTTCCCCCTGGGGTTCGGCCTGCTCCGCGAGACGCAGCCGCCGGAGCGGCTCACCGGCGCGATCGGCGCGGTCGGCGCCCTGTTCGGGATCGCCGGAGCCGCGGGCACGGTGCTCGCCGGCCCCGTCGCCGCTGCGCTCGGCTGGCGGGCGCTGTTCGTCGTCGCTCTCGTCGTGGCGCTCGCGGCAGCGGTCGCGGTCCTGCGGGCCGTGCCGTCCGGCGGGGTGCGTGCCGCCGGACGCATCAACCTCGTCTCCGCCGCCCTCCTGTCCGGGTGGCTCGTCGCCCTCATGCTCCCGCTGTCGTCAGGTTCCCGTTGGGGCTGGGCGAGCCCGCTCACCCTGGGCCTCTTCGCGCTCGCGCTCTGCCTGCTCGCGGCGTGGGTCCTCGCCGAGCTCCGATCCGCCGAGCCGCTCGTCGACATCCGCCTGCTCCTGCACCGCACGATCTGGCCGGTCAACGTCGGCGCCCTCCTCATCGGCATCGCGATGTTCGGGTTCTGGGGATACCTGCCGATGTTCCTGGAGGTCCCCGCCTCCACCGGCTGGGCGTTCGGCCTGGGTGCGGAGCAGGCAGGACTGGTCCTGCTTCCGCTGCTCGTCGGCATGTCGGCCGCCGGATTCGTGACGGGGCCGCTGAGCCGGGTGCTTCCGCTCCGGCGCCAGCTGGTGCTCGGCACGGCCGTCATGGGGCTCGCGATCCTCGGCGCCGTCGCCCTGCACGGCGCGGTGTGGCAGCTGGCGGTCCTCGGTGCCGTCTTCGGCGCCGGAGGCGGCATGGCCTATGCCGCGATGGCCAGCATCATCGTCGAGAGCGTGCCGCTGGGCAGCGTCGGCGTCGCGACCGGGGTCAACGCGAACCTCCGCTCGATCGGTTCCGCGATCGGCTCCGCGCTGATGACCGCGATCGTGTTCGGCTCGGTCGACGCGGAGGGCCTCCCCTTCGAAGCCGGGTACGCCGCCGCGTGGATCACGATCGGCGTCGTGGCGCTGGCCGCCGCCGGTCTCGTCGCGCTGGTGCCGGCGCGACGTCGCGACGAGCGCAGAGCGGACGCGGACCCCGCCGCCCGCGCCTCCGGGCACGCCGTCGCCCAGCCGGCGGCTGCGGAGGCCGCCTGACGGCACGACGCGCGACGGCCCCGACAGGAGGAATCCTGCCGGGGCCGTCGCGCGTCGTCGTCAGCGGGTCGGGAAGGCCCGCTCCGCCGATCCGGTGTAGAGCTGCTGGGGGCGGCCGATCTTGGTCTGCGGGTCGTTCTGGAGCTCGCGCCACTGCGCGAGCCAGCCCGGGAGGCGCCCGATCGCGAACAGCACCGTGAACATGCGGGTCGGGAAGCCCATGGCCTTGTAGATGACGCCGGTGTAGAAGTCCACGTTGGGGTAGAGGCGGCGCTCACGGAAGTAGTCGTCGGCGAGGGCGATCTCCTCGAGCTCCTTCGCCAGGTCCAGGAGCGGATCGGTCACACCCAGCTCGGCGAGGACCTCGTCGGCCGCCTCCTTCACGAGCTTGGCGCGCGGGTCGTAGTTCTTGTAGACCCGGTGGCCGAAGCCCATGAGCTTGACGCCCTCCTCCTTGTTCTTCACCCGCTCGACGAACCGCTGGACGCTCTCGCCGGACGCGCGGATCTGCCCGAGCATGGTGAGGACCGCCTCGTTGGCGCCGCCGTGCAGCGGGCCGGAGAGCGCCTGGATGCCCGCGGAGATCGAGGCGAACTGGTTCGCCCCGGTCGAGCCGACGAGCCGGACCGTGGACGTCGAGGCGTTCTGCTCGTGGTCCTCGTGCAGGATCAGCAGCAGCTCCAGCGCCTTCGACATCACCGGGTTGAGCTCGTACGGCTCGCTGTGGACGCCGAAGTTCAGCTTCAGGAAGTTGTCGACGAAGCTCAGGGAGTTGTCCGGATACAGGAACGCCTGCCCCACGCTCTTCTTGTGCGCGTACGCGGCGATCACCGGCAGCTTCGCGAGCATGCGGACCGTGTTGAGCTCGACGTGCTCCGGGTTGTGCGGGTCCGTCTCGTTCTCGTAGTAGGTCGAGAGCGCCGCGACCGCCGAGGACAGCACCGACATCGGGTGGGCGGTGTGGGGCAGAGCCGAGAAGAAGTGCTTCAGGTCCTCGTGCAGCAGGGTGTGGCGGCGGATCTTCTCGTCGAACTCGGCCAGCTCCGAGGCCGACGGCAGCTCGCCGTAGATCAGCAGCCAGGCGACCTCGAGGTAGGTGCAGTTCTTGGCGATCTGCTCGATGGGATAGCCGCGATAGCGCAGGATCCCCTCGTCGCCGTCGATGAAGGTGATGGCCGACTTCGTGGACGCGGTGTTCACATAGCCGTAGTCCAGGGCGGTGTGCCCGGTCTGGCGGGTCAGCGTCGAGAAGTCGATGCTGTCGTGCCCGGCCGTGGCCTGCAGGACCGGGAACTCGGCCGTCGTGCCGCCGATCGTCAGAGTCGCCGTCGTGGGCCGATCTGCCGCTGCACTCACGCGGACCTCCTTGCGGGTTGTTCGTCGAGGGCGATGCCGGTAACACGCGCGGGTGGCGCGCCGGGGCCGATGCACAGCCGAATCGCCCCTACAGCCTAGTGCGGGTGAGAGCCTACTGTGGCACCCGACAAGGGATGCACGGATCCGTCGTGGGTTGCCACAGAATCACTCCGGACGCCCGCGGGTCACGGGGTCGACGCGCGCAAGCGCTCGGCGGCGCGGGCCACGCGCTCCGTCGGCGCGGTGAGCGACAGCCGCACATGCTCGGCGGAGAAGTCGCCGTAGAACGCGCCGGGGCCGCCCAGGATGCCGAGTCCCGCCAGGCGCTCCATCGACTCCCAGGCGTCCCGGCCCTCCGTCGCCCAGAGGTAGAGCCCCGCCTCCGAGCCGTCGACGCGGAAGCCGGCCGCCTGGATCGCCGGCAGCAACAGGGCGCGGCGCTCACGGTAGAGCTCCTTCTGGGCCGCGACGTGCTCGTCGTCGCGGAGAGCGACGGCCATCGCGTGCTGGACCGGTGCCGGCGGCATGAGGCCCAGGTGCTTGCGCGCCGCCAGCAGATCGCCGACGACACGGGCGCAGCCGGCCACGAACGCGGCGCGGTAGCCGGCGAGGTTCGACTGCTTGCTCAGGGAGTACACGCTGAGCAGTCCCGACCGGGTGCCTCCGGTGACCCGAGGATCCAGCACGGACGGCACGGGCTCGCTCGCCCACGGGCCGTCCCATCCGAGCTCGGCATAGCACTCGTCGCTGGCGAGGACCGCACCCAGCTCCCGCGCCCGGCGCACGGCCGCGGCGAGCTCGTCGCGCGTCCAGGTGCGGCCGTCGGGGTTGCCGGGGGTGTTGATCCAGATCAGGCGGGTCCCCTCGGGCCACTCGGCCGGGTCGTCCGCCGGAACGGGCGTGGCCCCCGCGACGCGGGCCCCGACCTCGTACGTGGGGTAGGCGACGCGCGGGTGGACGACCCGGTCTCCCGGGCCGAGCCCGAGCAGGGTCGGCAGCAGCGCGACGAGTTCCTTGGAACCGATCGTGGGCAGGACGTTGTCCGGCCTCAGGTCCGGCACGCCCCGCCGCCGGGCGTACCAGTCGACGATCGCCTCGCGCAGCTCCGCGGTCCCCACGGTCTGGGGGTAGGCGTGCGCGTCGGTCGCCTCGGCGAGCGCCGCACGGATGATCTCGGGCGTCGGGTCGATCGGCGATCCGATCGACAGATCCACGATCCCGTCGGGATGCGCTGCCGCCCGCTCGCGGAAGGGGGCGACCGCGTCCCAGGGATAGTCGGCCAGATCGCGGACCGACATCAGTGGGCGGCGTCGCCCTGCGGCGGCAGAGCGGCGATGATCGGGTGGTCGTGGTGGATCACGCCGACCTTGGCGGCGCCGCCCGGAGACCCGACCTCTTCGAAGAACTCGACGTTCGCCTTGTAGTAGTCCTGCCATTCGTCGGGCAGGTCGTCCTCGTAGTAGATCGCCTCCACCGGGCAGACAGGCTCGCACGCACCGCAGTCCACGCACTCGTCCGGGTGGATATACAGCGAGCGCTCCCCTTCGTAGATGCAGTCAACGGGGCACTCGTCGATGCAGGCGCGATCCTTGACATCGACGCACGGGAGGGCGATCACATACGTCACTGTTTCAGTCTACGTCGCGCGCGCGATCGCCGGCCGCGTCGGGTCCGCGGGTTACGGCGGCCCGCGGAAGCCGGGACAGGTCGGGCCACGCCACGATGACGAGCACCAGCCCGGCGATCAGGTAGCCCCAGATGCGTCCGCGCAGGTCGTCCGGCACGAGCACCGATCCCCCGGGACCGCGACCCGAGATCAGGAGGACGGCGGCCAGCATCCCGATCCCGGCCGCGAGCGCGGCCCAGCGGTCGCGGGTGAGGGCGCGGACGGCCACGAGCAGGGCGGCGCAGGCGATCGGGCCGATGATCATGCCGATCGGGATCGGGCCGAGCTCCGACCCGTGGGCGATCGTCGTCGCGAGCCCGAACACGGCTCCGACCACCAGCACTCCGGCCCACGACAGCACGCGGGAGATCCATTTCTCAGGCACGGGACGAGCCTAGTCCGCCCGGTTATGCGCGGCCTTGTCGCCGACGCACGGGCTGCCCTATGCGGCCAGGCCGGCCAGCCGCAGCAGCGCCGCCGTGGCCGCCGCGGCGAACACGACCGCCAGGAACGACTGCCGCAGCCACAGGAGGCCGGCCGCGACCAGCACGGCGGGCACCCGCGCGTCGACGACGACGGCCTGCCCGACGGCCAGCGATTGCACGGCGACCAGCGCCGCCAGCAGCGCGACCGTCAGCAGGTCGCTGATGCGCGCCGGGCGGGGCGCCTCCAGCACCCGCGGCGGTACCAGGTACCCGATCGCCTTCAGGCCGTAGCAGACGACGGCGGCGAGCAGGATGGCGTTCCACAGGGTCATGCGCTCGCTCCCGACGCGGGGCGGGCGGCGGCGTCGCCGGGCGGGGCGAGCCAGTTGAACCAGCCGACGATCAGGGCGACCGCGGCCGCGACGAGGACGGGGAGCCCGGGGATGAGGACCGGCGTGAGCGCCGTGGCGACGACCGCGGCCGCGACGCCGACCGCGATCGCCTGGCGCTGGCGCAGCCTCGGCCACAGGAGGGCCAGGAAGGCCGCAGCCGCGGCGGCGTCGAGCCCCCACGTCTTCGGATCCCCGAGGACGTCGCCGAGGAGCGCGCCGACGAGGGTCGTGAGGTTCCACCCGACGAACACGCCGATGCCGGTCAGCCAGAATCCCGCGCGTCGCGCGCGCTCGGACCTCTGCGCGAGAGAGACGGCGGTCGACTCGTCGATCGTGAAGTGCGCCGCCGCGGCCCGCCGCGCGAAGCCCCGGCCGATCACCGGGGACATCCGGATGCCGTAGGCGACGTTGCGCACGCCGAGGAGCACCGCGGATGCGATCGCGGCGGGCAGCGCCGCCAGGCCACCGGCGCCCACCACACCGACGAAGGCGAACTGGGAGCCCCCGGTGAACATCACCAGGCTCAGCACGCAGGTCTGCCAGATGTCCAGACCCGAGGCGACCGACAGCGCCCCGAACGAGACGCCGTACGCGCTCGTGGCGATCACGACGCCGAGGCCCTCCCGGCGCGCGAGGCGAACCTCGTCGCGCTCCTCCGCGGAGGCCGGGTCTCCCGATGTTCGCCCTGCTGAACGCATGTCCACCATTCTGAACACCCGCCGGCTGATCGTCAAGATGAACGATCGTTTGCGATACTGACCACATGGAGCTTCGTCAGCGTATCGCCACGGCCCTGCGGCAGGAACGCCAGGCGGCCGGCCTCTCGGTGTCCGAGCTCGCCCGGCGCGCGGGGGTCTCGAAGGCCACCGTGTCCCAGCTCGAAGGCGGTGCGGGCAACCCCAGCGTCGAGACGCTGTGGGCCCTCGGGGACGCGCTCGGCATCCCGTTCGCCGATCTCGTCGACCGGCCTGCGGAGCAGCCGACGCTGGTGCGCCTGGCCGACCTCGGCGGCGCGGCACGGGTGCCGTCCTCGGACGCCCCGTACTCCGCGACGATCCTGTCCGTGTGCCCGCCCTCGGCCCGGCGCGACCTCTACCTCATCCAGGCCGAGCCGGGAGAGCCGCGGCGCTCCCTCCCCCACCGCACCGGCACCACCGAGCACGTCGTGCTCGTCGCCGGGTCGGCGCTGCTCGGCCCCGCCGAAGCGCCGGAGACCCTCGCGCCGGGCGACTATCTCCGCTACCGCGGCGACGCGCCGCACGTCTTCGAAGCGCTGGCGCCGGGCACGATCGCCGTGCTGATCTCCGAACAGCGCTGACGAGCGCGCCCGGCCGGGATCAGGCGTTCGCGTCCTGGCGCTTCTGGCGGGCGGTCTCCCGCGCGCGGATCGTCTGGTCCAGGATCACCTTGCGGATGCGCACCTTCTCCGGGGTCACCTCGACGCACTCGTCGTCGCGGGCCCACTCCAGGCTCTCCTCCAACGACAGCTGGCGCGGCGGCGTGAGCTTCTCCAGCTCGTCCGCCGTCGAGGAGCGCATGTTGGTGAGCTTCTTCTCCTTGGTGATGTTGACGTCCATGTCGTCGGCGCGGGTGTTCTCGCCGACGACCATTCCCTCGTAGACCTCTTCGGTCGGGTTGACGAAGAAGCTCATCCGCTCCTGCAGCGCCATCATCGCGAACGGCGTGACGACGCCGGCGCGGTCGGCGACGATCGAGCCGGACGCGCGCGCGACGATCTGTCCCGCCCAGTCGTCGTAACCGTGCGAGATCGCATTCGCGATGCCGGTGCCGCGGGTCACGGACATGAACTCGGTGCGGAAGCCGATCAGCCCGCGCGACGGCACGATGAACTCCATGCGGACCCATCCGGTGCCGTGGTTCGTCATGCCCTCCATGCGCCCCTTGCGGGCGGCGAGCAGCTGAGTGATCGCGCCGAGGTACTCCTCCGGGGCGTCGATCGTGAGGTGCTCGTAGGGCTCCTGGACCTTGCCGTCCGCGCTCTTGCGGGTGACGACCTGGGGCTTGCCGACCGTGAGCTCGAAGCCCTCGCGACGCATGTTCTCCACGAGGATCGCCAGCGCGAGCTCGCCGCGGCCCTGCACCTCCCAGGCGTCCGGGCGGCCGATGTCGACGACCTTGAGCGAGACGTTGCCGATGAGCTCGCGGTCCAGACGGTCCTTGACCATCCGCGCCGTGAGCTTGTGGCCCTTCACCTTGCCGACCAGCGGCGAGGTGTTCGTGCCGATCGTCATCGAGATCGCCGGGTCGTCGACCGTGATGGCCGGAAGCGGTCGCACGTCCTCCGGATCCGCGATCGTCTCGCCGATCGTGATCTGGTCGAAGCCCGCGATCGCGACGATGTCGCCGGGACCCGCCGACTCGGCCGGATACCGCTCCAGGGCCTTGGTCATCAGCAGCTCGGTGATCCGGGCGTTCGAGTGGGAGCCGTCGTGGCGCACCCAGGCGACGGTCTGCCCCTTCTTCAGGGTGCCGTTGAAGATGCGCAGCAGCGCGAGCCGGCCCAGGAACGGGCTCGAGTCGAGGTTCGTGACCCAGGCCTGCAGCGGCGCCTCGTCGTCGTACGACGGGGCCGGGACGTGCTTCAGGATCGCGGCGAACAGCGGCTCGAGGTCGTCGTTGTCCGGCAGCGTGCCGTTCTCCGGGCGGTTCGCGGAGGCGGCGCCGGCACGGCCGGACGCGTACACCACCGGAACGTCGAGGAGCGCGTCGACATCGAGGTCGGGCACGTCGTCCACGAGGTCGGAGGCGAGTCCGAGGAGCAGGTCGTGCGCCTCCTCCTCGACCTCGGCGATCCGCGCGTCGGGGCGGTCCGTCTTGTTCACGAGGAGGATGACGGGGAGCTTGGCCTCCAGCGCCTTGCGCAGGACGAAGCGGGTCTGCGGGAGCGGGCCCTCGCTCGCGTCCACCAGCAGCACGACGCCGTCCACCATCGACAGCGCGCGCTCCACCTCGCCGCCGAAGTCGGCGTGCCCCGGCGTGTCGACGACGTTGATCGTCACCGGGACGTCCGTGTGGGCGCCGTTGTAGGTGATCGCCGTGTTCTTGGCGAGGATCGTGATGCCCTTCTCCCGTTCCAGGTCGTTCGAGTCCATGGCGCGCTCCTCGACGTGAGCGTGCTCGCCGAACGAACCGGTCTGGCGGAGCATCGCGTCCACGAGGGTGGTCTTGCCGTGGTCGACGTGGGCGACGATCGCGACGTTTCGGAGATCGGGGCGGAGGGCGTGCGCCATGCAGAAAGTCCTAAGAAGAGGAAGGTGGGAGGTGGCAGCGCCGTCCCTGATCCGTTCGAAGGGGCGACGTTCCAGGATAGCGCACGCGCCGGCGCCGGCTCTGAACCGCGCCTGAACGCGAGGGAGGGGCGATCCGCGTACGATCGGTCGTCATGAGCCTGAGCGCCGCGCCCGTGCCCGAGACCCGCGGACGGCTGTGGGCGGAGATCGGGATCGTGCTCGCCCTCGGACTCGGCCAGTCCGCGGTGTATGCGATCGTGCAGCTGCTCTACCGGCTGACCGCCGAGACGCCCCTCGGGGACCAGACGGCGACGCTCAACCCCGCGCGCAGCGACCGCGAGGTGTTCGATCTCGTCTATCAGCTCCTCGGCATCGCCTTCTCGGTCGTCCCCGTGCTCCTGGTCTGCTTCCTCCTGTGGCGCACGAGTCGTCCGCATCTGGGCGCGCTGGGGCTGGACGGCACGCGGATCGGCCGTGACGCGGGCCTGGGCGCGGGCCTCGTGCTCGCGATCGGCATCCCGGGGCTCGGGCTGTACCTCGTGGGTCGGACGATGGGACTGTTCGTCGCCGTGGACCCGGGCGCGCAGTCCGCGTACTGGTGGACCGTGCCGGTCCTGCTCCTCGCGGCGGCGCGCGCCTCGATCGAGGAGGAGTTCGTCGTGCTGGGCTACCTCTTCGCCCGGCTGCGGCAGCTCGGCTGGTCCCCCTGGGCGATCGTCGCCGCGACGTCCCTGTTGCGCGCGACCTATCACCTGTACCAGGGGCCGGGCGCCTTCATCGGGAACCTCGCGATGGGCCTGCTGTTCGGGCTGCTCTTCCTGCGGACCGGGAGGCTCCTGCCCTTCCTCGTCGCGCACTTCCTCATCGACGCGGCCGTCTTCGTGGGCTACCCGTGGGCCGCCGCGACCTGGCCGACCCTGTTCGGGCTGCCCGGCTGACCGCTCCCCCGTGCGCGGTGCGCGCCCTGGCTCATGCTGGACGCCTCCCGGCTGATTCTGGGGCGCGTCCTGGGTGCTTCTTGGGCGCCGCGGGCCGCGACGCGGGCTCAGGCGAACGCGCAAGATCAGGCACTTACGTGCGATGAACGCCTGATCCCACGTGTGTGCCTGAACCCGCGCGGAGCGCACACGCAGAGGGGGGCAATCCGCGGACGGGGAACGCGAGCTCAGGCGAACACGTCAGATCAGGCGAACACGCCAGATCAGGCACCTGCGTGCGATGAACGCCTGATCCCACGCGTGTGCCTGAACCCGCGCGAGGCGCCCGGGATCAGGCGTAGGCGATGAGGATCGCGGCGATGGCCCAGATCGCGATGATCGCCAGCGCCGCGACGGCGGGGAGGTCCCAGCCGCGGCGGATCGGCGCGTCGGCGCCCTCACCGGCCGGCCCGGGCGCGGCGTCGACCGCCGCCTCCCACCGGTCGCGGATCTCGGTCAGCGCCTGCAGGCTCGCGGGAACCTTGACCTCCCCCTCGCCCCGGCCGGTCTGCCGCGGCGGGCGGGAGCGCCCGGGCCCGCCGAAGCAGGACACCCTGGTCCCGTCGTCGAGCGCGAACTCGAGCTGCCAGCGCAGGTCCACGTCGCGGACCCGACGCCAGCCGAACCGGGTCGTCCTCAGCATGTTCCGCACGGTCGCGCCCTCGTCGTCCACCCGGACGGCGGAGACGAAGCTGATCTCGTAGACGATCCACACCGCCAGCAGCACCCACGGCGCGTACAGCAGCATGAGCCCCCAGCTGCCCCGCGCCACGGCGTCGCCGAGGAGGAACAGCGCCAGCGCGGAGACGAGGGTGAGCACGATCGGCCCCAGGGGCGAACGGTAGGTCCGTCCGCCCCCGGGCTGGGAGGCGCCGCTCACGACGCGCCGCCTCCCAGGGAGATCGATGCGCCGGGGATCGCCTGCAGGAGCCGCTCGGTGTACTCCTCCTGCGGGTTGGAGAAGATCTCGTCGACCGTCCCCTTCTCGACCAGCCGTCCCTTCTCCATGACGCACACGAGGTCGCTGGAGACGCGGACCACCGCGAGGTCGTGCGTGATGAACAGATACGTCAGGTCCAGCTCCGACTGCAGGTCGGCGAGGAGCTTGAGGATCTGGTCCTGCACGAGGACGTCGAGGGCGGAGACCGCCTCGTCGAGCACCACGATGTCGGGCTTGAGCGCCAGCGCGCGGGCGATCGCCACGCGCTGACGCTGACCGCCGGACAGCTCGTTCGGGTACCGCGTCGCCAGCACCCGCGGCAGGGAGACCTGGTCCAGCAGCTCCAGCACCCGCTCGCGCCGCGACGCCGTGTCTCCGATGTCGTGGATGTTCAGCGGCTCCGCGATCGTGTTGCCGATGTTGCGGAGCGGATCCATGGACCCGTACGGGTCCTGGAACACCGGCTGCATGCGGCGGCGCAGACCGAACGCCTGGGCGTTCGACAGCTTCGAGACGTCCTTGCCGTCGATCTCGATCGTGCCGGAGGTGGGCTCCTCGAGCTTCAGCACCATCTTCGCCACCGTGGACTTGCCGGAGCCCGACTCCCCCACCAGGGCGAGGGTCTTGCCGCGCGGGATCTCGAAGGACACGTCGTCGACCGCACGGAACGGGATGCTCCGGAACGACCCCTGACGGATCTTGTAGTCCTTCGTGAGTCCCGCCACCCGCACCGTCGGCGGGATGTCGGCGAGGTCCTGCATCGTCTCCACCCCGCGGTCCTCGACCACGGCCTGGATGCGCTGCGAGGCGATGCTGGGCGCGGCCGCGACGAGGCGCTTCGTGTACGGGTGCTGGGGATCCTCCAGGATCTGCCGGCTGGGTCCCGCCTCCACGATGTTGCCGTTGTTCATCACGATGATCTTCTCGGCGCGCTCGGCGGCGAGCCCGAGGTCGTGCGTGATGAGCAGCACGGCCGTGCCCCGCTCCTTCGTGAGCCGGGCCATGTGATCCAGGATCACGCGCTGCACGGTGACGTCCAGCGCCGAGGTGGGCTCGTCCGCGATCAGCAGCTTCGGGTCGGCCGCGAGGCCGATCCCGATGAGCGCGCGCTGACGCATGCCGCCGGAGAACTGGTGCGGATACTGGTGCAGACGCGATGCCGCGTCGCTCAGTCCCGCCTGCTGCAGCACCTCGATGGCACGGTCCTTGACCGCCTGGCGTCCGTGCGCGATGCCGTTGGCACGGATCGCCTCCTTCACCTGGAAGCCGATCGACCACACCGGGTTGAGGCTCGCCATCGGATCCTGGGGCACGAAGCCGATGTCCCGGCCGCGCACCCCCTCGATCTCCCGGCGGCTGAGCGTCGTGAGCTCCCGTCCCTCCAGCGTGACGCTGCCGGCGGTCACGTGACCCGTGCCCGGCAACAGGTTGATGATCGCCGTGGCCGTGGTGGACTTGCCCGAGCCGGACTCCCCCACGATCGCGACGGTCTCGCCCGCGAACATGTCGAAGCTGACGCCGTGCAGCACCTCGCGGACGCCGTCCTGCCCCTTGAACGCGACGGTGAGGTCGCGCACGGAGAGGACGGGGGCGGCGTTCTGGTTCAGAGCCGTCATCGCCGGGCCCTCGCCTTCGGGTCGAGGGCGTCGCGGATGAGCTCGCCCAGGGTCACGAACGCGAGCACCGCCAGGGTGAGCGCGATCGACGGATAGATGAGCGACATGGGAGCGACGCGCAGCGAGGCCTGAGCCTGGCTGATGTCGTTGCCCCAGGACATCACGGTGCCACCCAAGCCCACGCCGAGGAACGACAGCGTCGCCTCCGCGACGATCGCCGATGCGAGCGACAGCGTCGACACCACGAGCAGCGGAGCGATGGCGTTCGGGATCACGTGGCTCACCAGGATCTGGAACTTCGACTGCCCCAACGCCTGCGAGGCCATGACGAAGTCGGCCTGCCGAACGCGGAGGATCTCGGCGCGGAACACACGGGCCGTCGAGGCCCACGCGAATCCGCCGATCGCGAGCGCGAGCGTCCAGACCGACCGGGCCTCGTGGAACACCGTCATCACGACCACGGCCGCGAGGATGTACGGGATCGCGAAGAAGATGTCGCCGATACGGGACAGCAGGCCGTCGAGCCAGCCGCCGTAGAAGCCCGCGAAGGCTCCCATGATGAGACCGATGATCGCGGAGATCAGCGTGGCGATGATCCCCACCGACAGGGAGGTCTGTGCGCCCCAGATCACTCGTGCGTAGATATCGCAGCCCTGGAAGGTGAAGCCGAGCGGGTGTCCTGGCGCGGCCCCCTCGTTGCTGAACATCAGGTCGCACGAGCGCGGGTTCGTCTGAGTGAACAGACCGGGGAACAACGCGACGAGGACGAACAGCAGCGCGAGCACGGCCGAGAACCAGAAGAGCGGGCGCCGACGGAGGTCCCGCCAGGCGTCGTTCCAGAGGTTGCTCGGCTTCTCGGACACGCGTACGGCATCGACCGAGATCGTCTCGGTCTCGACCGGCGCGACGTAGTGCGTTGGGGTTGTGGGCTCAGGCATAGCGGATCCTCGGGTCGAGCAGGCCGTAGAGCAGGTCGATGACCAGGTTCACCAGCACGTACAGGATGACGAACACGGTCACGAAGGACACGACCGTGGGTCCTTCGCTCCGGATCACGGCCTGGAACAGGGTGTTGCCGACTCCCGGCACGTTGAAGATGCCCTCCGTGACGGTGGCGCCGACGAGCAGGACGCCGAAGTTCGTCGCGGAGTTCGTGATCACGGGGATCAGGGAGTTGCGCATCACGTGCACGGGGATGACACGACGCCGCGGCAGTCCTTTGCCGTAGGCGGTGCGCACCCACTCCTGGTTCAGCGTGTCGATCATCGAGCTGCGCATGAGGCGCATGCTCACCGCGAACAGGCTGAAGCCGAGGACGATGGCCGGCAGCCACAGCCCGCCCCAGTCGTTGTCGGCGCCGACCGTGGGACTGAACCAGCCCCATTGGATAGCGAGGAAGTACTGCGCGAGGAAGCAGACGACGAAGATCGGGATGGCCAGGGCCACCAGCGCCACCAGCAGCGATACGTTGTCGAAGATCTTCCCCTTGCGCAGCGCCGCGATCGAGCCGATCACGATCGCGAGCGCGAACTCGATGCCGATCGCCATCACGGCGAGGCGTCCCGTGACCGGGAGCGTTTGGGCGAGGACCTCCGCCACCGGACGGCCGGAGAAGGTCACGCCGAGGTCACCGCGGAAGACGCCCGAGATGTAATACCAGTACTGCACCAGGAACGGCTCGTTCAGGTGGTACTGCTCCCGCAGGCGTTCGATGAGCGCTTCGCTCGGCGTGCGGTCGCCGAACAGCGCGAGGATCGGATCGCCGGGCATGGCGAACACGAGGAAGTAGATGAGCAGGGTGGCCCCGAAGAAGACCGGGATCACCTGCAGAAGACGTCTCAGAATGTAGCCGAGCATCCGCTGTCCCTTCTGTGGGACCGCGAGCAGGACACGCAGACAGCCTACGAGGCGGTGACGAGTCTCGTCACCGCCTCGTAGGCGTCACACATGGCCTACTCTGCGGCCTTGGTGATCTCGTAGTACAGCGGAACCGAGTTCCAGCCGAACGTGACGTTGTCCACGTTCTCGCTGTAACCGCCGGTCACGTTCGAGTACCACAGCGGGATGGCGGGCAGGTCCTTGAAGAGGATCTCCTGAGCCTTCTGGAAGTCCTTGACCTGAGCGTCCGCGTCGGTGTTGCCGATACCGGCCTTGATGGCGGCGTCGAACTCGGGGTTCGAGTAGTCACCGTCGTTCGAGCCGGCGCCCGTCGCGTAGAGCGGGCCGAGGAAGTTGTACAGACCCGGGTAGTCGGCCTGCCAGCCGGAGCGGGCCGCCGTCTTGATCGAGCGGTTGTTCACCTCTTCGCGGATCTGCGCGAAGGTCGGGTACGGCGCGCCCGAGGCCTCGATGCCGAGGTTCTTCGAGATCTGGTTGGTCACGGCGTCGACCCACTCCTGGTGGCCGCCGTCCGAGTTAAACGCGATCTGGAAGGTGCCCTCCCACGGCGAGATCTTGTCGGCCTCGGCCCACAGCTCCTTCGCCTTCTCCGGGTCGTACTGCAGGACCTCGTTGCCGGGGATCTCGTCGGACCAGCCGGCGATGACCGGCGAGGTGAAGTCGGCGGCCGGCGTGCGAGTGCCCGAGAAGATCTTCTCGGTGATCTGCGCGCGGTCGAAGGCCATCGAGATCGCCTGGCGGCGGAGGATGCCCTCCTCGCCGGAGAAGTGCGGGAGGAACTGCCCGATCGTGAACGACTGGAACACAGCCGACGGCTGGTTCACCGCGCGGTCGCCGAGGTCGTCCTGGAAGGTCGGCAGGGAGACGGCCGGGATCGCGTCAATGACGTCGACCTTGTTGCCCTGCAGGTCGGCGTACGCCGCTTCCTGCGTCGCGTAGAACTTGATCGTCAGACCGCCGTTCTGCGCCTTGCGACCGCCCTGGTAGTCGTCGTTGCGGACGAGGTCGATCTGCACGTCGTGCTGCCAGCCGTCGCCGCCGATCATGTACGGGCCGTTGCCGATCGGGTTCTCACCGAACGCGGCCATGTCCTCGAACGCGACGTCCGGGAGCGGGTAGTAGGCCGAGTAGCCCAGGCGCAGTGCGAAGTCCGAGGCCGGCTTGTTCAGCGCGACGGTGAACGTGTAGTCGTCGACCTGCTTCAGCCCGGTGAGCGGGGAGTCGGTCTCGGCGTTGTAGCCTTCGATGTCCTCGAAGAAGTAGCTGGACAGGTGCGCGTTGGAGGCCTTCGCGCCCTCGTTCCAGGCCTTGATGAAGTTGTCCGCGGTGACTTCCTCGCCGTCGGTGAACTTCTGGCCCTTCTTGAGCTTGATCGTGAGGTGCTGCGGGTCCTCGGTGACGATCTCCTCGGCCATGTCGTTGACCGGCTTGCCGTCCGCGTCGTAGTAGACGAGACCGGCGAAGATCTCGTCGAGGATCTTGCCGCCGCCGACCTCGTTGGTGTTGGTCGGGATGAGCGGGTTCTCCGGCTCCGAACCGTTCGTCGTGATGATGGCGTCGGGATCCGCCTTGGCGTTGCTTCCGGTGTCGCCCTTGTCGGTCGATCCGGATCCACCACCTGCGCAGCCCGCGAGCGCGAGGGTACCCGCCGCGAGCAGCGCGACGCCCGTGAGGGCGATCTTGTTGCGCTTCACTTGTGTCCTCCTGTGGACCTGATACAGCAAACTGCGCGCTCGTCATCGAGCGCGTAGGGATACCCCAGGGTAACCGCCGTCCTGCCGATCCCGTAACCGCGTGAATCAACCGTTACTGAGTGGTGATATGACGGAAACGCACCGCGGGCCCCGGACGGTGTCCGGGGCCCGCGTCGATCGGTCGCGCACGCTCAGGTGAAGGCCTCCACCGGAGGGCAGGCGCACACGAGGTTGCGGTCGCCGTAGGCGTTGTCGATCCGCCGCACCGGCGGCCAGTACTTGCCGGCGATCAGGGAGTGCACCGGGTAGGCGGCCTGCTCGCGGGTGTAGGCGTGCCCCCACTCCCCCGCGATCAGCGACGCCGCCGTGTGCGGCGCGTTCACGAGGGGGTTGTCGTCGGCGGGCCAGCGCCCGGACGCGACGGCGTCCGCCTCCGCCTTGATCTGGATCATCGCCTCGATGAAGCGCTCCAGCTCCCCCAGGTCCTCCGACTCGGTCGGCTCCACCATGAGGGTGCCCGCCACCGGGAAGGACATGGTCGGGGCGTGGAACCCGTAGTCGATGAGCCGCTTGGCGACGTCGTCCACGGTGATCCCCGTCGCGTCCTTGAGGGGACGCAGGTCGAGGATGCACTCGTGCGCGACCCGCCCGGTCTCGCCCGTGTAGAGGACCGGGTAGTGGGCCTCCAGGCGCGCGGCGACGTAGTTCGCCGCCAGCACGGCCGCGGCCGTCGCGTCGGCCAGGCCCGCCGCGCCCATCATCCGCACATACGCCCACGAGATCGGCAGGACGCCGGCGGACCCGTACGGGGCCGCCGAGACCGGTCCGCCCCCGAACACGAACCCTCCGGCGTGCTCGGCCCGCTGCGCCTGCGGGTGCCCGGGCAGGAACGGAGCCAGGTGCGCCTTGGCCGCGACGGGGCCCACACCGGGACCGCCGCCGCCGTGCGGGATGGCGAAGGTCTTGTGCAGGTTCAGGTGCGAGACGTCGCCGCCGAGGTCGCCGAAGCGCGCGTAGCCGAGCAGCGCGTTGAGGTTCGCCCCGTCGATGTACACCTGACCGCCCGCCGCGTGCACCGCGGCGGTGATGTCGAGGACGTCGTGCTCGTACACGCCGTGCGTCGACGGGTAGGTGATCATCAGAGCGGCGAGCTCGTCCGCATGGGCGTCGATCTTCGCGCGCAGGTCGCCGAGGTCGACGTTGCCCTGCTCGTCCGTCGCCACCACGACGACCTTCATCCCGGCGAGGACCGCCGACGCGGCGTTCGTGCCGTGCGCGGAGGACGGGATGAGGCACACGGTGCGGTGAGCGTCGCCGTTGGCGTGGTGGTAGCCGCGGATGGCGAGCAGGCCCGCGAGTTCCCCCTGCGAGCCGGCGTTCGGCTGCAGCGACACGGCGTCGTACCCGGTCACGTCGGCGAGCCAGGACTCGAGCTGATCGATGAGCGCCAGCGAGCCCCGGACGTCCTCCTCGGGGGCGAACGGGTGCAGCTGGGCGAACTCGGGCCAGGTGATGGCCGCCATCTCCGTCGCGGCGTTCAGCTTCATCGTGCACGAGCCGAGCGGGATCATCCCGCGGTCGAGCGCGTAGTCGCGGTCCGCGAGCGTCTTCAGGTACCGCATCATGGCCGTCTCCGACCGGTGCGCGTGGAAGACCGGGTGCGTCAGGTAGTCGTCCCGCCGACGCAGGCCGTCCGGAAGGGCGTCGTTCGTGCCGACGGCGAACCCGAACGCCCCGCCCCCCGCACCCAGGACGCCGAGCACGGCGAGCACCTCCTCGAAGGTCGTCGTCTCGTCGAGGGTGACCCCGACGGTGTCGGCGTCGACCAGGCGCAGCAGGATCCCGTGCTCGTCGCGGGCCCGCGCCACCGCGTCGGCCGCGCCGCCCGGGACGCGCACGGTCACGGTGTCGAAGAACGCGTCGTGGACGACCTCTACCCCGGACGTGCGCAGCTCCTCGGCGACGAACCAGGCCAGCGCGGCGATGCGACGGGCGATCTGCGCCAGCCCCTCGGGGCCGTGGTAGACGGCGTACATCGAGGCCATCACGGCCAGCAGCACCTGCGCGGTGCAGATGTTGGACGTCGCCTTCTCGCGGCGGATGTGCTGCTCGCGGGTCTGCAGCGCGAGGCGGTAGGCCGGGTGGCCGTCCGCGTCCTGCGAGACCCCGACCAGACGGCCGGGCAGCTGGCGCTCCAGCCCCGACCGCACCGACATGTATCCCGCGTGCGGGCCGCCGAAGCCCATCGGCACGCCGAAGCGCTGGGTCGTGCCCACCGCGACGTCCGCGCCGAGCGAGCCGGGCGAGGCGATCAGGGTGAGCGCGAGCAGATCCGCACCGACGACGGCGAGACCGCCGGCGACATGCGCCGCATCGATCACACCCGACGGGTCCCAGACGCGTCCCGACGCCCCCGGGTACTGCACGAACAGGCCGAACAGCTCCTCCGGCAGCGTCTCGCCCCCGGCGAGGTCGCGCTCGACGAGCTCGATCCCCACCGCCTCGGCGCGCGTCGCAAGGAGGGCCTTGGTCTGCGGCAGGGCGTCCGCGTCCACCACGAACACGTTCGAGGCGGCCTTCGACGCCCGCCGGACCAGGAGCATGCCCTCGGCGACGGCCGTCGACTCGTCCAGCATCGACGAGTTCGCGGTGTCCAGGCCGGTGAGCTCGGAGACCATCGTCTGGAAGTTGATCAGCGCCTCCAGCCGCCCCTGCGAGATCTCGGGCTGGTACGGCGTGTACGCCGTGTACCAGGACGGGTTCTCCAGGACGTTGCGCTGGATGACGCTCGGGGTGATCGTGCCGTGGTAGCCGAGGCCGATCATGGCGCGGTTGACGACGTTCTGCGCGGCGAGTCCGCGCAGCTCCGCCAGGGCCTGCGCCTCGCTGGCGGCGGCCGGCAGCACGCTCTCGCGGCCCTCGTCGCGGATCGACGCGGGCACGGCGTCGCGCATGAGCGCGTCGACGGGACGCTCCTGCTCGGCGACGGCGATGCCGATCGCGGCGAGCATCTCGCGCTGCGCGGCGGCGGTGGTCCCGATGTGGCGGTCGGCGAACGCGGTCACCCTCAGCCCTCCGTGAGCGCCACGTAGGCGGCGCGGTCCATCAGCGCGTCGACGGCGCCGTCGGCGACCTCGAGCTTGAGCAGCCAGCCGCCCTCGAACGGCGCCGCGTTCACGAGGGACGGGTCGTCCACGACGGCCTCGTTCACGGCGACGACGGTGCCGGCCACCGGCGCGTAGAGCTCGCCGACGGACTTGGTGGACTCGATCTCGCCCACGACGCTTCCGGCGGTGATCTCGGTGCCCACGGCGGGCAGCTCCACGAAGACGACGTCACCGAGCTTGTCGGCGGCGTAGTCGGTGATCCCGACCGTCGCCGTGGTGCCGTCAGCGGCGACCCACTCGTGCTCTTCGCTGTAACGCAGGGTGTTCAGATCGGTCATTTCTTCCTCCGGTAGAAAGGCAGGGCGGTGACGTTCGCGGGGATCCTCGTCCCGCGCACGTCGAGGAACAGGGGGGTCTCCCCCGCGGCGAGCGCGGGATCGACGTAGGCCATGGCGATGGGATGCCCGAGCGTGGGGCTCAGAGCGCCGCTGGTGATCTCTCCGACGACGGCGCCGTCCTCGGTGACGACCGGGTAGCCGGCGCGCCCGGCCCGGCGTCCCTCGGCGGACAGGCCGACGAGCACCCGGGCGTCCTCGGCGGGCACGACCGCGTCCTTGCCGATGAAGCGGTCCTTGTCGGTGACGACGACGCGTCCGAGGCCCGCCTGGGCCGGCTTGGTGTCGCGCGTGAGCTCGTGGCCGTACAGCGGCATGCCCGCCTCCAGACGGAGGGTGTCGCGGGCGGCGAGACCGGCGGGGACGAGGCCGTGCCCGTCGCCCGCAGCGAGGACCGCGTCCCAGAGCGCCGTCGCGGCGGCCGCCGGGACGAGCAGCTCGAAGCCGTCCTCGCCGGTGTAGCCGGTCCGCGCGAGCAGGAGCGGCTCACCCCGGAACGTGGCGTCCGCCCAGGCGTAGTACCGCTGCTCGGCCCAGGGCACGCTGACGTCCTCGATCCCGTCGACCGCCGAGACGATCGCCTCGGCTGCGGGGCCCTGCACGGCGATCAGCGCGTAGTCGTCGGACACGTCGGCCACCGTCACGTCGAACGGCGCGGAACGCGTGCTCAGCGCCGCGCTCACGGCCTCCCGGTTGCCGGCGTTGGAGATGATGAGGAAACGCTCCTCCGCCAGCCGGTAGACGATCACGTCGTCGATGATCCCGCCGTCCTCGGCGAGCAGCAGCGAGTACTTGGCCTTGCCGACGGGCAGCGCGGACAGCCGCCCCGCCAGCGCGTAGTCGAGGTACTCGCCGGAGCGCGCTCCGTCGACGGTGAACTCCGCCATGTGCGAGATGTCGAACACCCCGGCGGCCTCGCGGACCGCGTGGTGCTCGGCGAGGTCCGAGGTGTACCGCACCGGCATCTGCCAGCCGCCGAAGTCGGTGAAGGACGCTCCCAGCGCCTCATGGCGCTCGCGGAGCGGGGTGTAGCGGGCGTCGGTCATGGAGTTCTCCCCGTGGGTCGGAAGGGCACCCGCGGCACGGGCATCCGAGAACTCCCCCTCTGTCATGGGCCTGAGAGCTTCGCCCGTGAGGGGGCTTTCACCGTCGGCGGAGATCGCAGCGTGCGATCTCGCTTTCCAGAGTGGCCGGATGCCTGCGGTGGGGGTACCTGAGAGATTGGCGGGGAGGCTTGCTCCTTCGGTGCCCGGCTGCGTGCACCGGGCTCTCCCGCACGCATCGTACGGCCGTCTTCACTTGTCGTGGCTCACTCTACCGTGACGGGCGCGCCGCCGGCATCGCCACGCAGCCGTGACCGCGCGGGGGGCCGGTGGCCGGGGCGGGGCGACCAGGGTGACGAGGACCACCGAGATGATCATCAGGAGGAACCAGCTCGAGATCTTGGACGCCGACACGAGCTGCCATCCCTGCGCCTGGTCCGGATAGAGCCAGGCGCCGGTGAGCGTGCCGATGTTCTCGGCGATCCAGATGAACAGCGCCACGCCGACGAACGGCAGCAGCAGCGGGATCCGCAGCGTGGCGCGCCACACCCGCGCGTGCATGACCGTGGGCAGCCACAGCGCGACCACCGCCGCGGTCAGCACCCACCGGGCGTCCCACATCCAGTGATGCGTGAAGAAGTTCGCGTAGATCAGCCCGGCCACGATCACGGTGGCCCACAGCGGCGGATACCGGGTGAAGGTCAGGTCGAAGAGCCGGTGCACCCGGACGAGATAGGAGCCCACGGCCGCGTACATGAAACCGCTGAACAGGGGCACCGCGCCCAGGCGCAGCACACCCTCGGCCTCATAGGCCCAGGAGCCCACGTCCGTCTTGAAGAGCTCCATGACCGTGCCCGTGACGTGGAACAGCATGATCACCCACAGCTCTCTGCCGGACTCCAGGCGGGTCGTGATCATCACCACCTGGATGAGCACCGCGACGATCGTCAGCAGATCGTTCCGGCTGAGCGCGAGATCGGCGGGATACAGCGTGCGCACGACCACGATCGCCAGGAGCAGGATCGCACCGAACACGCACGCCCACGCCTGCTTCGCGACGAACACGGCGGCCTCCACGAGGAACCCGGGCACACCGCGCGAGGGCGCACGGAGAAGGAGACGACGGGCGGCCGCATCGATGCGCGCTTCGAGCCGGGTGGGCTGCTGCATGCGCTGACGCTAGCCGCCCGCGACGCTCGGCGGCTGGGAAGGCGCCGCACGGACCGGGAGGTGCCCCGTCCGCGCGCGGCCGTGGGGGACCGCGCGCGGACGGAGGTCGTCAGGCGCCGGCGAGCTCGCGGCGCACCTCGTCGCGCAGGCGTCCGAGATTCTCCGGCTCGGGCGCCGCATCCAGGAGCGTCCGCGTGTACTCGTGCTGCGGGTTCAGGATCACCTCGTCGCTGGGACCGCGCTCGACGACGTCGCCGTGGTAGAGCACCATGATCTCGTCGCTGAAGTGGCGGGCGGTGGCCAGGTCGTGCGTGATGTAGAGAACGCCCAGGTCGTCCTCCCGCTGCAGGTCGGCGAGGAGGTTCAGGACCCCGAGCCGGATGGAGACGTCGAGCATGGAGACCGGCTCGTCGGCCACGATGAACCGCGCCCCGGGAGCCAGCGCCCGCGCGATCGCCACCCTCTGGCGCTGCCCGCCGGACAGCTCGTGCGGCCGGCGCTCCGCGAAGCTCTCCGCCGGGGACAGGCGCACGCGCTCGAGCAGCTGCAGGGCGCGCTCGCGCACCTGCGCGGCGCTCAGCTCCGGGTGGTGGATGCGCAGCGGCCGTTCGAGGTGGTGGGCGATGGTGTGGAACGGGTTCAAGGACGCGAAGGGATCCTGGAAGACCATCTGCACCTCGGAGCGGTAGCGCGCGAGGTCGCGGCCGCGCGTGCCGGTCTCGCGCCCGTCGAGCAGGATGGCCCCCGAGGTCGGCGTCTCCAGCTTCATCAGCATCCGCGCGATGGTCGACTTGCCGGAGCCCGACTCACCGACGAGCGCGATGGTCTTCCCGGCCTCGAGCGTGAACGACACGTCCTTCACCGCGTGGAGCTTCCGGGTCTTCAGCCCGGAGCGCAGGGTGAAGTCCTTGACGAGACGACGCGCCTCGAGGGTCGGGGTGGAGGGGGATGCGCTCATCGGGCCTGCTCCTGAGGGGTCTGGACGCCGGTGCGCACGAAGTCGCCCCGATCGCCGCGCAGGCTCGGGAAGCTCGAGAGCAGACGCCGGGTGTACTCGTGCTGAGGGTTCCGGTAGATCTCCTCCGCCGTGCCCTGCTCCACGATCCGCCCCTGCAGCATGACCGCGATGCGGTCGCTGATCTCGATGAGCATCGGCAGGTCGTGGGTGATGAAGATGACCGCGAACCCGAGCCGCTCGCGCAGGCGCATGATCTCGCGGATGATGCCGCGCTGGACGACCACGTCGAGCGCGGTGGTCGGCTCGTCCATGATCATGACCTGCGGGTCCAGCGCGAGCGCCATGGCGATCATCATGCGCTGGCGCATGCCGCCCGACAGCTCGTGCGGGAAGCTGGTCAGACGGGCGGGATCCACGCCGACGAGCTGCAGCAGCTCCTGGGCGCGAGCCGTCTTCTGCGCCGTGCTCATGCCGGGACGATGCGTGTCGAAGATGTCGAAG
The DNA here is from genome assembly GCF_021172025.1 of Microbacterium resistens. NCBI lineage: Bacteria > Bacillati > Actinomycetota > Actinomycetes > Micrococcales > Microbacteriaceae > Microbacterium > Microbacterium resistens. The sequence goes on along the minus strand of NZ_CP082781.1, from coordinate 263,869 downwards.
ATCTGCGCCTTGACGCTGATGACGGGGTTGAGCGAGTTCATCGCTCCCTGGAACACCATCGAGATCTTGTCCCAGCGGAAGGCCCGCAGCCCCTCCGCCTCGAGTCCCACGACGTCGATGTCGTGGCCGTCCCGGTCGTGGAAGACGATCTCGCCGCCGGTCATCACGGCCGGCGGCTTCAGCAGCCGGTTCATCCCGTAGGCGAGGGTCGTCTTGCCGCAGCCGGACTCCCCCGCCAGGCCCAGGATCTCGCCCCGGTTCAGCGTCAGGGAGACGTCGCGCACCGCCTGCACAGGCGGGTCGACCTCGTACTCGATCGACACGTTGCGGGCGGTGAGGACCGCCTCGGTGGCGCCGCTCATGCGGTGACCCCCTTCGTCTTGGTGGCCTTGCGGGCGGAGCGGGCCGCCTGCGGGGCGTTGCGGAGCTTCGGGTTGATGATCTCGTCGATCGCGAAGTTGATCAGCGCGAGACCACAGCCCAGGAGCGCGATCATCACGCCCGGCGGGACGAACCACCACCACGCCCCGCGCCCGAGCGCCTGCCCGGACTGCGCGTCGTTGAGGATCGTGCCCCACGTGATCGAGTCGGTGGGGCCGAGGCCGAGGTACGACAGGCCCGCCTCGCCGAGGATCGCGAAGATGATCGCGAACAGGAACTGCGCGGTGAGCAGCGGCAGGAGGTTCGGCAGGATCTCGACGAGGATCACCCGGGCGCTCCTCTCCCCCGCCACCTTCGCCGCGGAGACGTAGTCGCGCGACCGCAGGGAGCGCGCCTGGAGCCGGAGCACGTAGGCGGCTCCCGCCCAGGACGTGATCCCGAGCACGAACGCCACGAGCTGCCAGCTCCGGGAGTTGAAGGAGGCCGCGATCACCATCACGAGCGGGAGCCCCGGGATCACCAGTGCGACGTTCGTGATGAGGGCGAGCACGTCCTCCCGCCAGCCCGCGAGGTAGCCGGCGAGAACGCCGAACAGGAGCGAGAGGACGATGGCGATGCCCCCGGCGACGAGCCCCACCAGGAGCGAGCCCTGGGCGCCGTGCGCGAGCTGGGCGAGCACGTCGTTGCCGAGCTTGGTCGTGCCGAGCCAGTGCTCGCCCGACGGCGGCTGGAGGGCCGCGTTGCCGGTCGCCCGCGGGTTCTGGGTGAGGAAGGGGGCGAGCACGGCGAAGAGCACGATCCCGGCCACGAGGACCAGCCCGGTCACGAGCTTCGGCGAGCGCCGGGGCAGCATGGCCCGCAGGCCGCTGCGCGGGCGGCGCGCCGTCACCAGCGCGACCGTGCTCGGCGGCTCGACGGACGGCGCGTCCTTGACGATGAGGTCCGGTGCGGTCTTCTCGGCGTTAGACATTCTGGCGAGCCCTCGGGTCGATGAACCCGTAGACCAGGTCCATGAAGAAGTTGGCGGCGAGCACGGTGACGGTGATCACGAGGAACAGCCCCTGCAGGAGCGCGTAGTCGTTGTTGGTCACCGCCTGGAACATCAGCTTGCCGATGCCCGGATAGGTGAAGACCTGCTCCATGACGATGGAGCCGGCCACGACGAAGCCGAGGGTGATCGAGAACCCGGCGATGGAGGGGATCGCCGCGTTGCGCGCGGCGTAGGTCATCAGGATCCGGCGCGGGCGCAGCCCCTTGGCCTCGGCGGTGGTGATGTAGTCCTCGGAGAGGATCTGGACCATCATGTTGCGCATCCCGAACAGCCAGCCGCCGACCGAGCTCAGCACGATCGTGACCGCGGGCAGGATCGCGTGCGACACCGCGTTGCCGAAGAACGCCCAGGTGGGCTCCGGCCCGTCGGGGAAGTCGAAGACGTCGTAGCCGCCGAAGATCGGGAACCAGCCCAGGCCCACGGCGAACACCGACACCATGATGAGCGCGAGCCAGAAGTACGGGATGGACTGCAGCACGGTCGTCGCCGGGATCAGGTTGTCGACCCAGGTGCCGCGCTTCCATCCGGCCCAGGCGCCGAGGACGACGCCGAGGACGAAGGAGATGACGGTGGCGGTGCCGACGAGGATCAGCGTCCACGGCAGCGCCTCGCCGATCAGGTCGGCGACGGGGGTGGGGTACTTCGTGACCGAGACCCCGAGATCCCCCTGGAACATCCGGCCCCAGTACCCGAGGTACTGATCCCACAGGGGCTGGTCGTCGGAGCCGAGAAGCAGCTTGATGTTGCGGATGGTCGTCTCGGAGACCTCGCCGCCCGCGCGCTGCATCTTGGCGATCATGATGTCGGCCGGGTTCCCCGGCATGAGCCGCGGGAGCAGGAAGTTGAGGGAGATCGCGGCCCACAACGTGAACGCGTAGAACCCGATCCTTCGTGCATAGAACTTCATGTCACTGTCACCTCAGACTTCCTGCTCCCACGGACTCACTCAGCTCACTTCGCCGGCTGCAGGTGCTGCAGGATGTACCCGGCCGCGATCGCGCCCCACGACGGCGGGAAGGCGTAGAGCTCCTCCTCGGTGGGCCAGCCGGTGTAGTCCTTCGTGTTGTAGAAGGTCTGCGTGGCGTTGATCACGAGCGGGATGTAGGGCAGGTCGCGCACGATCTCGCTCTGGATCGTGGCGTAGAGCTCCTTCTTCTTCGCCTCGTCGTTCGTGCTGATGGCGGCCTGGATGGCGGCGTCCACCGTCGGGTTGCTGTAGCGGCTGAAGTTCCAGCGGCCCGCGGGGACCTCCTCGCCGACCTTGGAGGTGGACTCCACGGTCGTGCCGCCGAACCAGTCGCGGTAGATCTGGAACGGGTCGGCGACCGAGGTGCCGATCATTCCGCCCACGATGAGCTGGTAGTTGCCGGTCTGGCGGGCGTCGGAGAACTCCTGCCACTGCACCGTGGAGGCGTTGACCTTGATGCCGGCCTTCGCCGCCTGCTCGGCGATGAGCTTCGCCGCGTCGTTGTAGTCGGTCCAGCCGTCCACCGAGGTGAGGCTGAGCTCGACGGGCTGGCCGTCCTTGGCGTAGATGCCGTCGCCGCCCTTGACGTAGCCGGCGGCCTCGAGGATCTTCCCGGCCTCGGCGGCGTTCGCCTCCTGCGGGCTGACCTCGTTGGCGGGGTCCGCGAGCCACTTCTCATCGCGCGGCAGGAGCGCGTACGTCGGGGAGACGTCGCCGGTGAGCCCGACGAAGGCCTTGTCCTTGATCGTCCCGCGGTCGATGGCGACGTTGAGCGCCTGGCGCACGGCCACGTCCGTCTGCGGCCCGGTGCAGCCCAGCTCCGCGTTGGAGCAGGTGTAGAGCACCGTCGGGTCCTGCGGCGTGTTGATCCAGTCGGTCTTGCCGTTGCCGGTCACGTCGTCGGGGTTCGGGATGAACATGCCCGCCCAGTCGAGCTTCCCGGCGGCGAGGAGGTCCTGCGCGGTCTGGTTGTTGTCCACCGCGATGTACTGGACCTTCTTCACCCCGAGCTTGTCGGCGTCGCGGAACTCCTCGTTCGCCACGAGCGTGTAGGACTCGCCCGTGGTCTTCTGCACCTTGTAGGCGCCGGATCCGACCGGCTCCTCGTTGGCGAAGTCCGCGAAGTCGGTGATGTCCGCCCACACGTGCTCGGGAAGGATGTACGTCGAGCCCATCCGCTGGAACTCGGTGGTGTACTGCGCGGCGCTGTACGTGAGCACGACCGTGGTGTCGTCGGTCGCCTCGGCCGAGACCAGGCCGTTGCCCTCGGGGTTGTTCGCCTCGTACTGGAAGGTGAAGGCCACGTCCTTGGCGGTGAGCGGCTTGCCGTCGTTCCACTTCAGGCCGCTCTTGATGGTGACCGTGATCTGGGTGCCGTCCTCGTTGTACTCGAAGGAGTCGCCGATCAGGCCGACCGGCTTGTCGTCGGCGGTCTTGTTGTAGAAGAACAGCGGCTCGTAGATCGGGCCGAGCGCTCCGTGGAGCACGGTGGGCGCGAACGGGTTGTAGTTCGCCGTGATCGGGGTCTGGCTTCCGGCCCAGACCCGCAGTGCCCGGTCGCCGTCGCCGGAGCCGCCGGAGCCGGAGCCCCCGGTCGAACAACCGGTGAGGCCGATGGCGAGGACCGTGGCCCCCGCCACGGCGGTGAGCGCGAGCGCGCGCTTGCCGTTACGGATCATTCCTTGACTTCCTCTCGGTGCTGCGTTGCAGGAGGAGGGGACTACTCCCCGTTGAGGACAGACCCCGGTTGGGGTTTGTTAGGACAGCAACCTAACAAATAGCGCCACGTCCGCCAAGTGGCGACCCGCGCCGAAAGGTAACGTTTCGGACTCGCCGTCGACGGCGTCATCGACCTGGACTTCAGGTCGCCTGCACCCTAAGATCGGACCGGAGGTTAAAGTCATGATGACCAGAACTCGCGATCCCGAGGGCGGGATCCGCGTCGCCGTCTCGACGGTCATCCTCACCCTGCGCCGCGACGCCGACGGAGCGCCCCGCATCTCCCTCCCCCTCGTCCGCCGCATCCGCGACCCGCACCGCGACGCGTGGGCGCTCCCGGGCGGCTGGCTGGACGTGGCCGAGAGCCTGGAGGAGGCCGCGGGGCGCACCCTCGCCGAGACCACCGGGCTCGCGCCGAGCTACCTGGAGCAGCTGTATGCGTTCGGCGCGGTCCACCGCTCCCCCACCCGCGTGGTCTCGGTCGTGTACTGGGCGCTGCTGCGCTCGGACGCGGTCGACGCGCAGAGCGCCGCCTACCGGGCGACCGGGGCCGCGCCCGAGAACGTGGACTGGTTCGACGCGGCCGGCCTCCCCTCTCTGGCGTTCGACCACGCCCGGATCATCGACTATGCCCTGTGGCGCCTTCGCAACAAGGTCGGCTACAGCCGCGTCGCGCACGGATTCCTGCCCCCGGAGTTCACCCTGGCCGAGCTGCGCGAGGCCTACGAGGCGATCCTGGGCCGCCGCCTGGACCCGGCGAACTTCCGCAGGCAGGTCGAGAGCGCGGGAAGCCTCGTGCCCACCGAGTCCTTCCGCACCGGAAGCCACCGCCCCGCGCGGCTGTACCGATCCAACACCGACGTCGAACTGGCCGACCGCGGCCCGCTCGCCCCCGAAGAAACGAGGACGTCATGACCCCCCGCCCGGTTGCCGACACCGTCGAGGCCCGAGACCCCGCGCTCCGAGGCGTCGATCCCTCCGTGGACCACGCCATCCAGGCGATCACGGGCGGCTCGTCCGTCGAGGCGACCTGCAGCACCGACCTCGCCGCGGGGCCGTGGGACTTCGACGCGCGACCCGGATACGGCCCCGGCTCCTCGATGGGCGACGTCATCCCGGTCGGCGCTCCGCGTCAGGGCGCGCTGCCCGCCGCGTATCGCGAGGCCGACGAGGCGCAGCTGGACGAGCGGATCCGCGCCGCCCGGCGCACGCTCGGCGACCGCGTCGTGGTGCTCGGTCACTTCTACCAGCGGGAGGAGGTCGTGCGGCACGCCGACTACGTCGGCGACTCGTTCCAGCTCGCCACGGCGGCCACCGAGCACCCCGACGCCGAGGCCATCGTCTTCTGCGGCGTGCATTTCATGGCCGAGACCGCGGACCTGCTGTCCGGTCCCGATCAGGCGGTGATCCTGCCGAACCTCGCCGCGGGATGCTCCATGGCGGACATGGCCGACATCGACCAGGTCGAGGAGTGCTGGGAGCAGCTCGCGGACGTGCTCGGGCCGCTCGACCAGCCCGACGCAGACGGCCTCGTCCCGGTGATCCCGGTCACCTACATGAACTCGTCCGCCGCGATCAAGGGGTTCGTCGGTCGCCACGGCGGCATCGTCTGCACGTCCTCGAACGCCCGGACCGTCCTGGAGTGGGCATTCGCACGCGGGCGGCGCGTGCTGTTCTTCCCGGACCAGCACCTGGGCAGGAACACGGCGAAGGCGATGGGCGTGCCGCTGGAGCGGATGCCGCTGTGGAACCCGCGGCAGGCGCTCGGCGGGAACGGCGCCGAGGACCTCGTCGCGTCGCGGGTGATCCTGTGGCACGGCTTCTGCTCCGTGCACCGCCGTTTCTCCGTCGCCCAGATCGACCAGGCGCGGGCCGAGCACCCCGGCGTGCGGGTGATCGTGCACCCCGAGTGCCCGATGGACGTCGTCGACGCCGCGGACGAGTCCGGCTCGACCGACTACATCCGCCGGGCCATCGCCGCCGCCACGGAGCCGACCGTGTTCGCGATCGGCACCGAGATCAACCTCGTCCGACGCCTGGCCGCCCAGTATCCGCAGCACGAGATCTTCTGCCTCGATCCGGTCGTGTGTCCGTGCTCGACGATGTACCGCATCCACCCGGGGTATCTCGCGTGGGTCCTCGAGGAGCTCGTCGAGGGCCGCACCCCGAACCGCATCCGGGTGCAGGACGACGTCGCCGCCCCGGCCCGCGTCGCGCTGGAGCGGATGCTGGCGGCCCGGCCGACGACCGAGCCACCGCAGGACGCCGACCGCCGATGAACGTCGTCGTCGTCGGCTCCGGCATCGCCGGTCTCACCGCCGCGCTGCACGCCCATGACCGCGGGCACGCGGTGACGATCGTGACCAAGGGCGCCCTCGGCGGCGGCTGCACCCCGCTCGCCCAGGGCGGGGTCGCCGGCTGCTACGGCCCCGGCGACTCCCCCGCCCAGCACGCCGCCGACACCCTCGCGGCGGGCGCCGGACTCGCGGACCCCGAGGCCGTCGCCGTGCTCACCGCCGACGCCTCCGCCCGGATCCTCGACCTCGTGGCTCGCGGCGTCCGCTTCGACCGCGCCGCCGACGGCGGCCTCCAGCGCGGCCGGGAGGCCGCGCACGCGTTCGCCCGCGTCGTGCACGCCGGCGGGGACGCGACCGGCGCCGAGATCTCCCGGGCGCTCGTGCAGGAGGTCCGCCGGGCCGGCATCGCCGTCGTGGAGGACGCCCTGCTGCAGGAGATCGACGTTCGACGCGGGGTGTGCGCCGGCATCGTCGCGCTCGTCGGCGGCAGGCCTCGGGAGATCCCGGCGGATGCCGTGGTCCTCGCCACCGGCGGCGCCGGTGCTGTGTACGCGCGGACGACGAACCCGGCAGGCAGCACCGGCGACGGCATCGCCGCTGCGCTCCGGGCCGGAGCTGCTGTCGCGGACCTGGAGTTCGTGCAGTTCCACCCGACCGTCCTGGACGCACCGGGGACGGCGTTCCTCGTGTCCGAGGCGGTCCGCGGCGACGGGGCGGTGCTCATGGACGCCGACGGGCGGCGGTTCCTCGCGGAGTCCCACCCGGACGCCGAGCTGGCCCCGCGGGACGTCGTCGCGCGCGCGATCGTGCGACAGGCCGCCGCCCAGGGCTCGCCCGTGCGCCTGGACGCCACGGCGCTCGGCGCGGAGCTGCTCGCCCGGCGCTTCCCGACGATCGATCGGGTGACGCGGGCCCGCGGGTTCGACTGGTCCCGTGAGCCGATCCCGGTCACCCCTGCCGCGCACTACCTGATGGGCGGGGTGACGACCGACCTCGACGGGCGCACGAGCATCCCAGGGCTCCTCGCCGTCGGCGAGGTGGCCCGCACCGGGATCCACGGCGCCAACCGGCTCGCCTCGAACTCCCTGCTGGAGGGTGCCGTGTTCGGCGCCCGTGCCGCGGCCGCCCTCGACGTGCCCGCCCCGGCGATGCCGACCGTCCCTCCGGGTCCCGCCGCCTCCGAGGCCGGCACGGAGGCCGGCGCAGCGGATCACCGCTCCGCGCCCGCGTTCACCCGCGCCGCGCTGCAGGAGCTGATGTGGCGGCACGCCGGCCTCCTGCGCACCCGCGAGGGGCTCGCCGTCGCCGAGCGCACTCTGCGCGCGTGGAGCCGTGGCGCCCCGGACCCCGGCACGGTCCGAGAGCACGAGGACGCCAACCTCCTCCTCGTCGCCCTCGCCATGGTGACCGCGGCCCGCTCGCGCCCCGACTCCGTCGGAGCGCATCACCTCGAACCCGAACCCGCCCTGATCGGAGTCTGATGCTCACCCCCGCCCTCCTGAATCGCGTCGTCGGCGCCGCCCTGGAGGAGGACGCCCCGTGGGGCGACCTCACCAGCGCCGCCCTGATCCCGGAGTCCTCGACCGCCACCGCCGACCTCGTCGCACGGGAGACCGGGATCCTGAGCGGCGGCGAGGTCTTCGCCGCGGCGTTCACGCTGACCGATCCCGCCGTGGTCGTCGACCTGCACGTCGCCGACGGCGACGCGTTCGGGCCCGGCGACGTGCTCGCGTCCGTCACCGGTCCGGCGCGCGCGATCCTCACCGCCGAGCGCGTGGGGCTCAACTTCGCCCAGCGGATGAGCGGCATCGCCACGCTCACCTCCCAGTACGTACGCGCCGTGGAGGGCACGGCGGCGCGCATCGCCGACACGCGCAAGACGACCCCGGGCCTGCGTGCCTTCGAACGGCACGCCGTCTCCTCGGGTGGAGGACACAACCACCGCTTCTCCCTCTCCGACGCCGTGATGGCCAAGGACAACCACCTCGCCGTGCTGCGCCGCGGTGGCGCCGACCTGGCGGCGGCCCTGCGGGACGCGGCGTCCCGACTCCCGCACACGACCCACGTCGTGGTGGAGGTCGACCGCCTCGACCAGATCCCCGACGTCCTGGCCGGCGGCGCGCACACGGTCCTCCTCGACAACTTCACGCTCGACGATCTCCGCGCGGCGGTGGCGCTGATCGACGGCCGAGCGACGACCGAGGCCTCCGGCGGGGTGACGCGGGAGACGGTGCGGGCGATCGCCGAGACCGGCGTCGATGTCGTCTCGGTCGGGGCGCTCACCCATTCCGCACGCGCACTGGATCTGGGTCTGGACGTGCGGATCGACTGACGAGGACGCCATGCTCTACCTCGACCACGCCGCCACCTCGCCGGTCCGCGCGGAGGTGCGCGCCGCCATGGCCCCCTTCCTCGGCGACGCGTTCGGCAACCCGTCCAGCCATCACACCGTCGGCGAGGCGGCCGCCGCCGCCCTCGACGACGCCCGTGCGCGCGTCGCCGCCGTGCTCGGCATGCGCCCGGGAGACGTCGTCTTCACGTCCGGAGGAACAGAGGCGAACAACCTCGCCGTCAAGGGCATCGTCCTCGCGACGCTCGCACGGGGCCGAAAGCACCTCGTCACCACGCCGATCGAGCACGAATCGATCCTCGCCTCGGCGGATCACCTGGCGCGGTTCCACGACGTGGAGACCACGATGCTGCCGGTGAGCGGGACCGGAATTGTCACGCCCGCGGATCTCGCGGCGGCGCTGCGGCCCGACACGGCGTTGGTCTCCCTCGGGCATGCGAACAACGAGGTCGGCACCGTGCAGGACGTGCCCGGTCTGGCTGCCGTCGCATCGGGCGCGGGCGTGCCCCTGCACGTCGACGCCGTCCAGTCCGCCGGCTGGCTGGCGCTGCGCGGCCTCGGCGCCGACGCCGTCTCGATCGCCGGGCACAAGCTCGGCGCGCCGAAGGGCACGGGGGCCGTGGCCGTGCGGGGCCGGATCCAGATCGAGCCGGTCCTTCACGGCGGCGGGCAGGAGCGCGGGCGTCGTTCCGGCACGGAGAACGTGGCCGGGGCCGTGGCGCTGGCCACCGCTCTGGAGCTGGCCGAGGCCGAGCGGGAGCAGGCCTGCCGTCGGGTGGGCGCGCAGAGCCGGCGCTTCATCGACGCGGTCCTCGCCGCGGTGCGCTCCGCGCGCCTCACCGGAGACCCGGTCCACCGCCTTCCGGGGACGGTGAGCTTCACGTTCGCGGGGACCAGCGGCGAGGCCGTGCTGCTGGAGCTCGAACGCCGCGGCGTGGTGTCCTCCAGCGGCTCCGCCTGCGCGGCCGGAAGCGACGAGCCCTCCCCCGTGCTCCTCGCCCTCGGCATCGACCCGGCCGTCGCGCAGACCGCCGTCCGGTTCACCTTCGGACGCGCGGGACTCGGGCCGGGCGCGCCGGAGGATGCACCGGAACGGCTCGCGGGTCTCGTCGCCGAGGCGGTCGACCGCGTGACCGCCCTCTGACCCCGTCCTGCGCGCGCGTCCGGCCCTAGGATGAGTGCGTGCCCGACGCCCCGCTCGTGACCGTCATCGTGCCCGGCCGCGACATCGCCGCCCACGCCCCGGCGGCCCTCGCGTCGCTGCGCGCCCAGAGCGAAGGGCGCTGGCGGGCGGTCCTCGTCGACGACGGATCGCAGGACGCGACCGGCGACGTCTTCCGCTCCGCCGCGGCGGAGGACCCGCGCTTCCGGCTCGTCTCGCACGCCGAGCCGCGCGGGCTGGGAGCCGCCCGCAACAGCGGGCTGGCCCTGGTGGACACCCCCTACCTCGGCTTCCTCGACGGAGACGACGAGTTCGCGCCGCATGCCCTCGCCCGGCTCGTCGGGACGCTGGACGAGACGGGGAGCGACTTCGTCACCGGCGCCTACGTCCGCTCGCGGATGGACGACACCGGGCACTACCGACCGGGTCGCGTGCAGCCGTGGGTCGCGTCGTCGACGGACCCGGGACGCCGCGGCACGACGATCCACGAGCACCCCGACGCGTCGGCCAACATCGTCGCCTGGTCGAAGGTCAGCCGCACGGAGTTCTGGAGCGACCTGCGCTTCCCCGAGGGCGTCGCCTACGAGGACCAGATCGTCGCCCAGGTCATGTACACGCGGGCCTCGGCGTTCGACGTGATCCCCGACACGGTCGTGCACTGGCGCGTCCGCGCGGACGGATCGTCCCTCACCCAGTCGAAGCATCGCGTGGACGTGCTCCGCGACTACCTGACGGCGCTGCGCGGCGGCGTCGAGGTGCTGCGCGACGCCGGGGCCGGCGACGCCGTCCGCGCCCGGCTGGGCCTGATCCTCGCCATGGACGTCCCCCCGCTGGAGCGGATCGCGTCCACGCACCCGGACCCCCTGTACGGCGCCGTGCTCTCCGCGTTCCTGGAGGGTCTGCGCGCGCTCCCGGAGTACGAGGGCGCCGCACCGGACCCGTCCCTCGCCGAGGCCCTCTCCTGGTGAGGGGTCCGGCCGTTGACGAAGGAGAGACCGTGACCGATTACCTGTCCACCCTGTTCTCGCTCGACGGACGCACCGCGATCGTCACCGGCGGATCCTCCGGGATCGGCCGCGGGATCGCGACGGCGCTCGCCGGTGCCGGCGCGCGCGTGGTCGTGCTCGCCCGGGGCGGGGATCGCGTGGCGGACACGGTGCGGGAGCTCACCGCCGCCGGAGGCGTCGCCGCCGGGGTGGTCGGGGACCTGAGCAGCCGGGAGGGAATCCGCGACGCCGCCGAGAACGCGGCGGAGCCCTTCGGGGAGCCGGACATCCTCGTCCACTCCGCCGGGATCAACATCCGCCCGCCGTACGCGGAGATCAGCGTGGCGGACTGGGACTCGACCATGACCGTCAACGCCCTCGCGCCGTTCCTCCTCGGGCAGCGCTTCGGCACCGGCATGGCCGCACGCGGCTACGGGCGGATCATCCACATCAGCTCCCAGCAGGCGCACCGCGCGTTCGTCGAGAGCGGCGTCTACGGCGTCTCCAAAGGGGCCGTGCAGTCCCTCATGCGATCGGAGGCCGAGGCCTGGAGCGCGCGCGGCGTCACGAGCAACGCCCTCGTGCCCGGCTTCGTCCTGACGCCGCTGAACGCGCGCCTCCAGGAGGATCCGGTCCAGGTCCAGGCGCTCGCGGCGCGGACGATGGTCGGCCGCAACGGCCTCCCCGAGGACTTCGCCGCGGCCGCGGTCTTCCTCGCCGGGCCTGGTTCGGCCTATGTCACGGGCCAGTCCCTGTTCATCGACGGCGGGCTCTCCGTGCACTGAGTCGGTGCGCGGACGTCGCGCGCGCCGTGCGCCCGGGGTCAGGCCCGCGTGTCGCCGTCGACCCGTGCCGCCGCCACCTGCTGGGCGGCCAGATCGGCGTACAGACCGCCCGCCGCCAGCAGTTCGGCGTGCGTGCCCGACTCCACGATCCGCCCCGCCTCGATCACGTGGATCTCATCCGCGCCCATGACCGTCGACAGGCGGTGCGCGATCGTCAGCGTGGTGCGCCCCTTGGCCGCCTCGTCCAAGGCCTCCTGCACGACGCGCTCGGAGACCGTGTCGAGCGCGGAGGTCGCCTCGTCCAGCAGCAGCACGGGCGGGTCCTTGAGGAGCACCCGGGCGATCGCGATGCGCTGCTTCTCCCCACCCGACAATCGGTAGCCGCGCTCCCCCACGACCGTGTCGTAGCCCTTCTCGAACCCCGCGATGATGTGGTGGATGTTGGCGGCGGTGCAGGCGGCGACCAGTTCGTCGTCAGTTGCGTCCGGTTTCGCGTAGCGGAGGTTCTCCCGGATCGAGGCATGGAACAGATAGGTGTCCTGCGACACGATCCCGATCTCGTCGATGATGGACTCCTGCGACAGCTCGCGGACATCGGCGCCCGCGAACATCACCGCGCCGCTGTCGGCCTCGTAGAGCCGCGGTGCCAGGTACAGGACGGTGGTCTTCCCCGCCCCGGACGGACCTACGAAGGCGACGTGCCGTCCGGGTTCGACCGTGAAGGAGACGCGGTCGAGAGTGGGAGGCGCGTCGGGGCCCGCGTCCGGGTATCGGAACACCACGTCCCGGAACTCGATCCGACCGCGCGGACCGGGCGCCGAGGCGACCGGCAGCGCGTTCGGCGCGTCCGTGATCCGGGGCACGAGATCGAGGTACTCGAAGATGCGGGCGAACAGCGCCGAGGACGTCTGCACGTCCAGCGCGACCCGCATGAGGCCGATCAGCGGCATGAGCAGGCGCGCCTGGACCGTCGTGAACGCCACGATCGTCCCGGCGGTGATCGCTCCCGTGCCCCCGGCGACGAGATACCCCGCGACGAGGTAGATGATCGCCGGGACGGAGGACATCAGCACCTGGACCACCGCGAAGAAACCCTGGCCGCTCATCGCCCGCCGCACCTGCAGGCGCACCTGGTTGCGGTTCTCGTCCTGATAGCGCGCCGATTCCGTGCGCTGGCGGTTGAACGACTTCGACAGCAGGATCCCGGACACGCTCAGCGTCTCCTGCGTGATGCTCGTCAGCTCGGACAGGGACTCCTGGGTCTCTCCCGCGATCCGCGCGCGCACCTGGCCGACGCGGCGCTGCACCACCACCAGGACCGGCATGATCACGACGGCGATGAGCGTCAGTCGGACATCGATCAGCAGCATCGCCACCAGGGACGCCACGACCGTCACCGTGTTGCCGAGGATGCTCGTGACGGTGTTCGTGAGGACGCCCGACACCCCGCCGACGTCGTTCTGCAGACGCGATTGGATGACGCCGGTCTTCGTGCGGGTGAAGAAGCCGAGCTCCATGGCCTGCAGGTGTTCGAACAGCCGCACGCGCAGATCGCCCGTGACGCTGTTGCCGACCGTCGCCGTCAGCCAGGTCTGCACCACGTTGAACGCCGCGGACAGCAGGAACAGGCCGATCATGGACAGGACCAGCACGAGCAGCAGCTCCAGGCGGGGCGGCCCGCCGTCCAGCGGGAACAGCGCCTCGTCGAAGATGCGCTGGACGAGCAGCGGCGGGACGACGGCCAGGGCGGCGCCCACCACGACGAGCACGCCCGTGAGCAGCAGCCGTCCGCGGTAGGGACGGAAGAGGCCGGCCACGCGGCGTCCGAGCCCCGGGACCACCGGCGCCTGTGCGTTGAGGCGGCGCTGGCTGGCCTCGTCCACGCCGCGGAAGCCTCCGCGAGGACCCATTCCTCCCATGCCGCCCATGCTCATGAGGATCAGCGTATCCGCGGTCGCGGACACGGCGGCGCGGCCGCCGAGAGCGGATCGGGAACCGATTTCCCCGGAACGGGAATGGAATGTCCGACATGACGGTTACGCTGTGTACTTCCGCCGCGCGATCGCGCCGCTTCCCCTGACACACTTCTTCCGGAGGAGACGCATGTCCGCAACCCAAACCGGTTCCCTACCGACCTCCTCCACCCCGTCGCTGATCCCTCGTCGGGACATGGCGGTCATCTGGGTGCTGCTCGCCGCCGCCTTCGTCGCGATCCTGAACGAGACGACGATGAACATGGCGATCCCGCACCTCATCGACGACCTTCAGATCACGCCGCTGGCCGCCCAGTGGGTGACCAGCGCGTTCATGCTGACCATGGCGGTCGTCATCCCGACCACGGGGTTCCTCCTTCGCCGGTTCACGACCCGGCAGATGTTCCTCGGCGCGCTGACGCTGTTCTCCGCCGGGACGCTCCTCGCCGCGCTCGCCGTCGGCTTCCCGATGCTGCTCGGCGCCCGCATCGTGCAGGCGTCGGGGACGGCGATCATGATGCCCCTGCTGATGACGACGATGATGAACCTCGTCCCGCCGTCCTCGCGCGGCCGGATGATGGGACGCGTCAGCATCGTGATGTCGCTGGCCCCCGCGATCGGCCCGACGATGAGCGGGTTCCTGCTGGACCACTTCAGCTGGCGGTCGATCTTCGTCGTCGTGCTGCCCATCGCGCTCGTCGCGATGGCGATCGGCTGGCGCTGGCTGACGAACGTCGGCGAGCGGACGGATGCGCCGATCGACGTGCTGTCCATCGTCCTGTCGGCGTTCGGGTTCGGCGGCCTTGTCTTCGGTCTGAGCCAGATCGGCGCTCTCGCGGGCGGCGGCGGTTCCTCACTCCCGATGGTCCTGTCGCTGGTCGTGGGCGTCATCGGCCTGGCCCTGTTCCTGTGGCGCCAGATCGTCCTGCAGCGCAAGGACGACGCCCTGCTCGACCTCCGGGTCTTCGCGTCCCGTGACTTCACCCTGTCGATGGTGCAGATGTTCCTGCTGTCCCTGGCGTTCTTCGGCACGATCACGGTGATCCCGCTGTTCCTGCAGAAGGCGCTGTCGCTGGACACGACCCAGGCGGGCCTCGTGGTGCTTCCCGGCGCGCTGGCGATGGGCCTTCTCGGTCCGGTCATCGGCCGGATCTACGACGCCCGCGGCACCAAGGTGCTGCTGATCCCCGGGTCGATCCTCGCGACCGCGACGCTGTGGTACTTCACCACGCTCACGCCGTCGACGAGCGTGTGGCTCGTCCTCATCGCCCAGACCCTGCTGTCCGTGGGGCTCGCGCTGTCGTTCACCCCGCTGTTCACCGCCGCGCTGGCCTCGCTCACGCCGAAGTTCTACTCCTACGGCAGCGCGGTCATCGGCACGGTGCAGCAGGTGGCGGGAGCCGCCGGCATCGCGGTCATGATCGCCGTGTTCACGCTGGTCGTGAACGCGCACGGCGGCACGGAGAACCCCGCCGCCGTGGCCGCGGGATCCCAGCTGGCGTTCATCATCGGCGCCGTCATCGCGACCGTCACGATCGTCGGCGCGTTCATCATCCGCAAGCCCGCGGACACGGTCGCCGAGGGCACCCACGCCGAGGATGCGCCGATCGCGCACTGACGCCCCACGCACGAGACCCCGCACCCACCGGGTGCGGGGTCTCGTCGTCCGTGCGCGGGTTCAGTCCGACGCCGTGCGTCGCGCGGGCTCAGTCCGACGCCGCACCGGGCAGTCGGCAGAACCCGCCCGCGCAGAGACCGGCGTCGGTCGCGTCCGCGACGGGGAGCAGCGTGAGCAGGCTCGGCGCGGAGGTCTCCCCCGGCGGCGTCTGCGCCTCGACGGGGGTGTGCGGCACGCGGTCGGCTGCGGTGGTCATCCCTCGATGGTACGCCTGCGCGCACACGGTGGCGCCGTTCACGATCGCTATACCGCTCCGCATCCGCCCGGCGTACTGTTCGACCGAGCGGACTCGTCGCGATGACGCCCGCGCGGACGCAAGGGGGCATCCATGATCATCAGCACTCCACCGACGGAGACGGCAACGGGGCATGTCGCGGAGATGTACGCCGACGACGTGGAGAACGACGGCCTCGTCTTCCATCACACGCGTGTGATGGCCGTCAACCCGGAAGCGCACGCGGCCTTCGAGAACCTGATCCGCGCGATCGTCCCGAGCATCGGTGTGCGGACGTACGAGGCCGCCACGCTCGGGGCCGCTCGGGCGATCGGCTCTGCGCATTGTCTCCTCGCCCATGGGCGCAAGGCTCTGCGCGCGGAGGTCCTCTCCGAGGACGGACTCGCCGGCTTCGCCCGTGGCGAGGACACCGCCTTCTCCCCCGCGGAGCAGGCGGTGGTGCGCTACGCGGCGCGGCTCTCGCGCGACGCCTCGGCGATGACCGACCAGGACGCCGCCGAGCTCCGCGCCGTCGGGTACGACGACCGCCAGATCGTCGACATCACCCTCGCTGCGGCGGCACGCAACTACTTCAGCCGCGCGCTGCTCGCGCTGGCCGTGCCGGTCGACGACGTTCCCGGGCTCGATCCGGCGATCGCTCGTGCCCTCGTCTCGGCCGCCGCGGAGTGAGTCGGCGCACACGCGCAACCCCTGGACAGGAGGGCGTGCGGCTCAAGAGACTGAGGCGATGGATCCGCAGCCCCTTCCCGATGAGAGTCCCGGAGACTACTGGCACGACGGCCGGGACGAGACGCGCACGGAGCGCGCCGACCGCAACTGGATCGAGCTCCTTCAGGAGTTCCGGGTCCTGCAGACCGGCACCCAGATCCTGACGGGCTTCCTTCTGGCCGTGGTCTTCCAGCCCCGGTTCCAGGAGCTCGACGCGCTCCAGCTCACGACGTACATCGTGCTCGTGGGCCTGGCCGCGGCAGCGACCATGGTGGCCCTGACCCCGGTCGGGATCCACCGCGCGCTCTTCGGACGCCGCCGCAAGCCCGACCTCGTGCGCATCGCCGCCCGCGCCATGACGGCCGCGCTCGTGATCCTGGCGCTGCTCACCGTCGGCGTGACCGCGCTCATCGTCGACGTCGCGCTGGGCCGCACGGCGGGGATCGTCGCGCTGGTGGTCGCCTCGCTCGTCGTCATCGTCCTCTGGGCGGTGCTTCCGTTCGGCGTCCGGCACCGCTACCGGGATGCCGCGCGGGAGAGCCCGCAGGTGGGAAGACCCTCCGAATCCCCCGCCTCGGATTGAGACCCCGCACCGGATGGGGAATCGTGGCACGGACATGCCCGCGACCGCGGCATGTCCGCAACCGGAAGGAGAGCCCATCGTGCTCACCCTGACCGACAACGCCTCCGCCATCGTCGCCACCCTGGTCAACCGCCAGAGCGACGCCGATGACGCCGGCCTGCGCATCCACACCGCCGAGACGACCGGCCCTGCGGGCGAGTCCCGTCTCGCCGTCGTGGTCGTCCCCACCCCGGAGCCCCAGGACCAGGTCATCCAGGTGCCCGGCGCCCGCGTCTACCTCGAGGAGGGGGCCGCCATCGCCCTCGACGACAAGGTGTTGGACGCGGGGGTCGACGACGAGGGGGCGGTGTCCTTCGCCGTTCTCCCTCAGACCGCCTGACGACCGTCTCGCCGAGACCCCGCGTTCCTGTCGGACGCGGGGTCTCGTGCGTCCGGTCAGCCGAGGCCCGTGATCAGGTTGATGATCGTCCCGAGGATGAGCGCGCCGAACAGATACGCCAGCATCGTCTGGGCGATGACGAGGCGCCGGATCGGATTGGTGGTCACGTTCGTGTCGGCGACCTGATAGGTCATGCCGAGGCCCACGGAGAAGTACGCGAAGTCGGTGTACTCGGGATCCGCATCCTGGTTGAACACGATCCCGCCCGCGGGCTCGGCGTAGTACATCCGTGCGTACCGGAGCATGTAGTCCACCTGGATGAGGGACCACGAGGCGGCCACGCTGAGCACGCAGATGCCCGCCAGCGCGAACGCCGTCCACCCGTCGGCGTGCCGGGCCTGGACGACCACGACGAGCACCGCCGCGATGCTCGCCAGGCTGCCGACGAGCGCGATCACCCGCGCCAGACGCCGGCCGGGGTCCTCGATCGTGGCGTGGGCGCGGGTCTGCGTCGCATCCATGCGCCACACCACGAGCACCACCCAGACCACTTCCACGAGGGCGAGGGCGGTCCAACCGGCGAGGAGTCCTGCCGCCACGCCCAGCGCAAGGCCGGCTGCGGTGCCCGCGATGATCCCGGCCAGGAGACCCATCACCGCTCGCAGCCGCAACTGCCTGCGGGGACCCAGCGCGTTCATGTCCGCAGAATATCCCGCTCGACCCGGCCGCCCCGTCAGGGCGACGCCTGGCAGGTCGGGCAGAGCTGCGCCGACGCTCCGGAGAACACGTGGTCCACGATGGTGTCACCGCACACCGGACACGCCTGTCCGCCGCGTCCGTGGACGGCCATCGCAGCGACCTTCGCAGGCTTCAGCTGCGTCGGCGCGAGTCCGCGGCGCTGCTCGACCGCATCACGGAGGACAGTGGTCGTCGCTCGGAACAGGCGGTCCCGCTCCTCCGCCCCGAGCGCGACCGCATGGACGGTCGGGGCGATGCGCGCTCGGTGCAGGATCTCGTCCGAGTAGGCGTTGCCGATGCCGGCGAGCGACCGCTGCTCCTGCAGCAGCGCCTTCACCTGTTTGCGGCGCGTGCCGAGCGCCCGGTCGAGATCGTCCGCGCTGAACTCCGCGGCGAGAGGGTCCGGGCCGAGCGTCGCGATCGCCGGAACCTCCTCGAGCGCGTCGACGACCCAGATCCCGACGGCGAGGAAATCGCCGGTCTCGACCAGGTCGACGCGGGCACCGTCGTCGAGGACGAACGTCGCCACCACGGGGACCGCCGGAGCCGACGGGTCGTCACCGGCGTCCGCGGCTCCCGGCGGATGCCACCGCACCCATCCGTTGCGGCCGAAGCTCACGACCAGCCAGCGGGATCCGAGCAGGATGCCGAGATGCTTGCCGCGGCGCGTCACGGAGGCGACCGGCGCGCCCTGCACCTCCGCGGGCGGGCGCTGCCGCGTCTTCACGATCCGCGGCTCGACGACGTCGACCGCCGTGAACGCGCGACCCGTCATCCGCTCGCCGAGGAACTCGGCGAGCGCCTGTACCTCCGGCGACTCGGGCATGCCGACATCCTGCC
Source organism: Microbacterium resistens (assembly GCF_021172025.1). Lineage (NCBI taxonomy): Bacteria > Bacillati > Actinomycetota > Actinomycetes > Micrococcales > Microbacteriaceae > Microbacterium > Microbacterium resistens. The sequence goes on along the minus strand of NZ_CP082781.1, from coordinate 245,037 downwards.
ACCCGCCCCCGACATCGGTGCGGCCCCGCGACGAGCATCACAGGGCGCCCGGTCGCGGATGCGTCCGGGCGCCCGGGAACGCGACCGCTCAGACGCGCTCGCCCTCTCGCTCACGGGCAGGGAGCGCGAAGGAGACCAGCAGTGCCAGCCCCGCCAGCACGGCGGCCACGATGAACGCCTGCCGGTATCCGTCCGGCCCCGGGCTCGCGGAGACGGTCGCGGCCAGCATGCCGATCCCGACCGACGCGCCGAAGTTGAACATGGTCGACGTCAACCCCGGGAGGATCCCCGGGTGCGCCTTCGGCGCGTAGATGATGCCCAGTCCGTTCAGCGTCGTCGCCGCGCACGCCGAGTACGTCGCCCCCATGAAGAACACGAGGATCGCGAGCGTCCACGGATTCTGGTGGCCGAGGACCATGCCGGTGGCGAGGAGCAGGCTCCCGCCGAGCCCGCACCGCAGCAGGAGCCGATAGCCGATCCTCGGCGCGAAGGTGCCGACCAGCGGCGCGGTGGCCCAGCCCAGGAGGGAGTACGGGACGAGGAACATCAGTGCGGACACGGTGCCGTTCAGGCCGAACCCGGCGGTCGCATCCTGACTGAGAGTCGGCACGAGGAAGATCAGCAGGGCGAAGCTCGACGCGAGCGTGAAGAACGTGGTCAGCAGCGTGCCCCAGACGGCACGGTCCGCGAAGTCGCGCACCGGAAGCAGCGGCTGGGCCGCCCGATCCTCGATGAAGCGGAACGCGACCAGGGCGATCGCCGCGACCCCGAACCACGCCCACGTCGCGACGGCGCCCCAGCCACCGGGCGAGAATGCGCTGGAGAGTGCGAAGTTGATCCCCAGCAGCGCCAGGGTGAGCGCACCGATGCCGCCCCAGTCCATCCGCGTCTTCCCGGCGGGACGCACCTCCGGCGCCCACGCGGCGATGAGCGCGACCGCCAGGATCTCGAGGACCAGAGTGAGCCCGAAGATCCCCCGGAACCCGATTGCGTCCGCGATGACGCCGCCGAGCAGGGTGTCCACGCCGCCCACGCCGGCGTTGACCGCGGTGACGATGCCGAGATAGCGTCCGAACCTCCGCGCATCCAGCATCTCCCGCAGGAGCAGGAAGGCGAGGGAGAACGTCGCACCGCAGGCTCCCTGGAGCGCGCGTCCGACCATCAGCATCGGCACGTCCACCGCGAGCATCGCGATCAGGCTGCCGAGGGACATCACCGACAGCGAGACGAGCAGTGCCCTGCGCCGGCCGATCCCGTCGCTCAGGGGCGGCCAGAACAGTCCGGCGAGCGCCGCCACGAAGGTGAACACCGAGGCCGAGATCCCGATCGTGGGCGCATCGGTGCCCAGTTCGGTGGTCATCGAGGTGACCGCCGGCGCCAGCATGGTGGCGTTCATCTGGAAGCTCGCCACCGCCACCAGGAGCGCGGCGAGGACCAGGGGCGGACGGACCGCGCCGCCGCGCATGGTCCGCAGCTCGGCGACGGTCACGCGGTGCCGCCGAAGGGACGATCGGGCGTCGTCGGAGTCGACAGGATCCGGACGATGTAGGCGAAGAACGCCTCGGCGTCCACCGCCTCGACGACCGTCGCGTTCGGCGTCAGACCGTGTACGCCCCACGACATCGCGGAGTATCCGCGGGTGAGCTCCGACCCGGTCTCCACCGCGACGTGGTACTCCGCCTGGCGCGTGATCAGCTCCGGATGAAGGAGCACGCTGGCCGAGAGCGAGTCCGGATGCGTGGTCCCCGGGATCCCGACGGCCTCATCGAACGCCAGGGTCGCCGCGCACACGCGCTCGAAGAACTGGGCCAGCGGCGTCCCGATCCGGGCGATCTCCGCCAAGCGCTCGCGGCCGAAGACCGCGTCGTTCAAGGTCAGCGGCGCCCACGGGACGACCGTGATCCGGAACCCCGCCTCGAACACGGTCCGGGCGGCCTCCGGGTCCACGTAGAAGTTGAACTCCGCGGCCGCCGTGATGTTGCCTCGGCCGTTGTTCGAGCCGCCCATGATCGTGAGCGAGCGCACGTTCGACGCGAACGAGGGATCCTTCACCTGCGCCATCGCGATGTTCGTGAGCGGTCCGATCGCCACGATGTCGATCTCTCCGGGGCTCTCCGCGGTGAGCCGGATGAGCGCGTCGACGGCGTGCTCGGCCTCCGGAGCGCATCCGGTCGTGTCCATCGTGAGCCCGCCCGCGCCATCGCCGTGGACGTCCTCGGCCGAGACCCACTCGCGCACCATGGGACGGGTGCAGCCGAGATGGATCGGCACGTCGCCGAGGCGCCCCGCGGCGTTGAGGGTCAGATAGGCGTTCTGCACCTGACGCTCGAAGCCGACGTTGCCGGCGACCATGGTGATGGCCTCCAGCGTCGCTCCGGGGTCGAGCAGACCGACGAGCAGGGCGATGCAGTCGTCCTGTGCGGTATCGGTGTCGATGATCATGCGGGTCATGGGCAGGTGTTCCTCTCTGAACGAAGCGACCGGCGGACGGTCAGTAGCTGGTGGTGTCGCGGTCGGCGGTGTTGGTGACGATCTCGATCCCTGCGCTGGTCCCGACGCAGGCGGCGCCAGCCTCCAGGAGCTCGATCGTCTGCGCGAACCCGGTGATGGCCCCGGACGCCTTGACGCGCACGCCCTCCGGCGCCCTCTGCACGAGGTACCGGACGTTCTCGGGGCTCGCCGTCTCGATCTGACCGCTGCTGGCGTTCTTGAGGTAGGCGGCGCCCGCCTCGATGCTGAGCGCCACGGCGGCCTCCTTCTCCGCATCGGTGAGCAGCGGCAGCTCGAGCATGACCTTGACCGGAACGCCCGAGGCACGTACGACGCCCTCGATGTCGTCGCGGAACCGATCGAACTCGCCCGACTTCAGCCAGCCGATCTGCACCCCGATGTCGAGCTGCTGGGCGCCGAGACGCGCGAGCTCGGCGGCCTCCGCCGCCTTGCCTGCGCTGCTCATCACTCCCACGGTCGGAAAGTCGAGCGCCGACGCGACCGGGACGCCCGTGCCGCGGAGGACGTCGGCGACCGTGCGGACCCAGGATCCGGGCACCATCGCGGCGCCGAACCCGAAGCGGGCGGCTTCCTCGGCGTGCGCCACGATCTCGTCACGGGTGATCCCGACGCCGATCTTCGTGTGCTGGATGAAGGGCGCGAGCTCGGCGGGAGCGAGGGCGCGGTAGTCGGTCGTGGTCATGTGTCTTCCCATCCGGGCGACGGTCGTCGCCCTCCGTCGGAGGTGTGACCTCGACGTGTCGAGGCCGGAGGTGGATCGTGGGCCGGCGTCTGCCTGTCAGGACGACACCGGTCAGAAGGCGGGCAGGTCGTCCCGTCGAGGAAGCGCCGGGATCACGTCGGGACGTGCCACCGTGTGCGCGCCGGCGTGGGCGGCGAACGCCGCCGCCGCGGCGAGCGACCCGGTCGCGAGTCGGCCGACGGTCAGCGCGGCGGTGAAGGCGTCGCCCGCGCCCGTCGTGTCCACGACCCGGTCGGGCGCGACGGCGGCGACGGGGCGGATCCCGCTCGCATCCGCGACGACGCTGCCCTCGCCGCCGAGAGTCAGGACGACGTCGGCTCCCAGCCGCGCCCGCAGCTGGGATGCGAGCTCGTGCGACGGGGCCGCCTCGTCTCCGATGCCCAGCAGGGCCCGGGCTTCCGTCAGGTTCGGAGTCACGATGTCCGCGGCGGCCCAGAGGTCGGCGGGCACGTCCTTGGCGGGCGCCGGGTTGAACACGGTCAGTACGCCTTCCTCCCGGGCGATACGCAGCGCCGCACCCGCGAAGGCGGCCGGCACCTCGAGCGACACGATGAGGGCGTCGGAGCCGGCGATCGTCGCGCGCTGGGCCTCGGCGTCCTCGGGTGTGAGCGCCTCCAGCGCGCCGGGGGCGATGATGATCCGGTTCTCCCCCGTGGCATCGACCACGATGAATCCGGTCATGGTCGAGGCTTCCGGCACGACCCGCACGCCGGTCGCGTCGATCCCCTCCTGCGCCCACAGGCGCTGAGCGTCCGCCCCGGCGGCATCGTCGCCGACGGCGGTGAGGAGTGCCACGCCCGCGCCGAGGCGACGGGCGGCGACCGCCTGGTTCGATCCCTTCCCGCCGTGTCCCCGCGACAGCACCCCGTCACTCAGGGACTCGCCCGCCTCCGGTGCACGATGCACACGCATGACGAGGCCGACTCCGTAGCCGCCTGCGACCGTGACCTTCATTGGTCTCGCCTTCACTTGGTTCTTGTCTATGAACATATAAGAACATAGAGACGCTCGCCCCGCCTGTCAATCCCCGACGCGGCGACGGGATATGGTGCTGATGACCCCCGCCGACATGTCGGCGCACCACACACCGGAGAGACCTCGATGCACACGCCCTCCGCCCCCGAGAACGCCGCCCCGCAGCGGGATCTGCCGATCGCGCTGCACCGGCAGATCTCTGATCGGATGCGCAGCCGCATCACCGCGGGCGAGTGGCCGGCCAACTACCGGCTCAAGCCGGAGCCGGAGCTGGCGGACGAACTCGGCGTGAGCCGCGGCACGCTGCGCCGGGCGCTCTCGACGCTCATCGACGAGGGCCTTCTGCGCCAGGTGCGAGGACGCGGCACCTTCGTGACCGCGCCGACGATCGAGCCGGCCATCGCCCAGCGGCTGAGCACCCTCAGCGAGGACCTGAACGGTCTGGGGATCGCGACGCGGACGTCGGTGCGGGAGTGCGCACCGACAGCTGCGCCGCAACAGGTCGCCGCCCTGCTCGACCTGCCCAGGGAGAGCCTCCCCCTCCGCCTCGTCCGGGTGCGCTCGACCGACGCGGGACCGGTCGCCCTGATCGTCAACTACGTCCGCACGGATCTCGCCCCGGGCATCGAGACGGTCGATTTCACGACGCAGTCGCTGTTCGGCACGCTGGAGGGCCGCTACGGCCTCAAGATCGGCTCGGCGCGTCGGACCTTCTCCGCCGAGGCCGCGGACGACACCGTCAGCGCGGCTCTGGACATCCCGAAGGACCGGCCTGTGCAGTACCTGCAGCAGGTGACCTATCTCGCCGACGGCCGTCCTATCGAGTACTCGGACGTCTGGGTCGACAGCAACCGGCTCAGGATCACCTCGCTGCTCTCGCGCCGGTGAGGCGGGCGAGCCGCCTCACCGGGGGGACGGATCAGTCCCAGGCGAGGTAGTCCTCGATCGCGAACGCCGTGTCGACCGGGTCGGTGACGGGGAAGAGGTGCCCGCCGCCGTCGATCGTCACGATGCTCGCCCGATCCGGCGCCGTCGCCTGGAGGCGCTCGCCATTCGCGGGCGGGGTGACGTCGTCGGCCGAGCCCTGGATGATGAGGACCGGGATCGCCGGGGCGAGGGGCACCTCGACGTCCTCGACGCCGAGGAGCAGGAGGCCGAGAGCCCGCTCGGGATGCGCCAGCACGAGGGAGCGCGCCACGGTGCCGCCCGTGCCGTGGCCGCCGATCCAGCCGCCCGCGAATCCCACGTGGTCCATCACGGCGATCGCGTCCTCGACGCGCTGCTCGATCGAGAGCTCCTCCCCCTCCGGGGTCGAGCGGGTGCCGATCCGCAGCACGCGGATGCCCTCCCCTTCGAGGATGTGCGCGATCGAGCCGAGCGCTCCGCCCTCTGCGCCGCGCCCCGGGATGAGGACGAGCGACGGCCCGTCGCCCACGCCCTCGTCGAAGTACGGGATCGCGCGGCCGTCCGGCTCGAAGATGCTGCTCTCGCTCACTGTTCGTGTGTCCTCTCGAAGGGTGCCGATGTCGGGCGGACCGCCGCTGCGCAGCGGATCACGCCGGCTCCGACATCGTACCGACCCCCGCTATGCCGCCGTCGGGAGGTCACGCGCCCCTCTGTCCGGATCGGGAGCCACGCGCCTATCATGTGGGCGTGTTCGGATGGTTCGACTACGCGTGGCCGTGGATCGGCCTGTGCTTCGCCGCCGTGCTCCTCGTCCTGCTCTTCGCCACCGATCTGCTCCGCGCCGACGCGGGGCGCTCTCGGTGGCAGGACACGCGCTGGCTGTCGTTCCTCGCCGTCGCGACCTACATGGTGCACAACGTCGAGGAGTACGGGATCTCCGCCACCGGCGTCGTGCACGCCTTCCCCGACTCCCTGTGCACGGTCCTCGGTCAGCAGCCGTACCCGGCCTGCGCCCTACCCACCGGCTTCTATCTGCTCGTGAACCTTCCGCTCGTCTGGGTCGCCGCGCCGCTGGCGGCCATGCTCGCCGGATCGCGGCTGATCGCCCTCACCCTGTGGGGCGTCATCGCGGTCAACGCCGTCGTGCACATCGTTCCCGCGATCGCCTCGCGCGAGTACGATCCCGGACTCCTCACGGCGACACTGCTCTTCCTGCCGTTGAGCATCTGGACGATGGCGACGACGACCGGCCGCGGCGGACCGTTCCGCCGGACGGCGATCCTCCCGCTGCTGCTGTCGGGGGTGCTCATGCACGGCGTCCTCGCCGGCAGCGCTGTGCTGTTCCTGCGCGGCGCGCTCCCTGCCCCGCTGCTGCTCGCGCTGCAGCCGATCGGGATCGCCCTCGGCTACGCGCTGGTGCTCCTCTGGCAACGTCGGGTGGGTCGGTGAACACGTCGGAGACGCTGTCCGCTTCACCCCTGAACGCAGGCTCCCCCGAAGACGGCGTGCGACACTGGCCCGCATGCAGGTGAGGAATGCGCTGCGTACCGGGGCCGGAGCCCGGGCCGCCGCCGCCATGCGCACCCTGAACGCCCGACACCCGTGGAGTCACAACGACGCCTTCCATCCATGGATCGAAAGCCGCCTCCCCCCCGGGACGGGACGAGGCGCTGGACGTCGGCTGCGGCCGAGGCGAGCTCCTCGCGCTGCTGGCCGGGCGGTTCACCGCGGCACACGGCATCGACGTCGACCCCGCCATGCGCCTGGCGAGCGCTGCGCGCTGCGCGGGTCTTCCGAACGTCACCGTGGACGAGACCCCTTTGGAACGCGTGCCCGCAGGCAAGGACGTGGTCACGATGATCGCCGTGCTGCATCACCTCGACCTCGTCCCGGCGCTCCGGCAGGTCTCTCGGATCCTGAAGCCCGGCGGGCGTTTCCTCTGCGTCGGGCTGGCCCGGCCCGATTCCGTCGTCGACCAGGCCTGGGACGTGGCCTCGATGCTCACGAACCCGGTCATCGGGTTCGTGAAGCACCCCTGGGTGGCGCAGCAGCCCGCCTCGGCGATTCCGCCGTTCCCCGTCAGGGACCCGGAGTACACGATCGCCCAGATCCGCACCGCCCTGCGGCAGACGATGCCGGGAGCGATGCTCCGTCGGCAGCTCGGTTTCCGTCACACCGTCGAGTGGACGAAGCCGGTGGTCTCCTCCGCCACCTGACCCGCGCCCGTCGCCCGGCATGCCGATGCCGGAGCGGCCTCTCGCGGGGAGGGAGGAGGACCGCTCCGGCACCGACGGACTAGCTCGCCGCCATCCGGCGCCGGCGGATCAGCAGCAGGGTGCCACCGCCCGCGAGCAGGACCAGGGCGAGCAGCGGGATGCCCCAGGTCGCCTCGGATCCTGTGACGGCCAGCGAACCGACCGCCGTGCGCTCCCGGTCCTCGGCGTGGACGGGGTCACCGCTGGGCGGGGCTCCGGTCACCGAGGCGTGGTTGTCCACGTAACCACGGCCGCGATCCGCACCGGTGACGGCATAGGTCGCGGTCGCGGCGACGGATTCGCCCGGAGCCAGGACCCCGGCCTCACCCGGCCACCGGCCGTAGGTGATCGCGGACAGGCCGGAGAGCTTGTCCGTGATCTCGACGCCCGCGAGCGTGACGGTGCCCGTGTTGGTGACGAGGAAGGTGTACGTGATCGTGTCGCCGCTCAGCTTCCCGGTCTTGACGATGTCGACGGCGGCGCGCTGCGGCAGCGGCGTGGTCACCTCGTCATCGTCCTGGACGGGCTGTCCCTCGAGCGGCGTGCCGGTCACGAGGGCGTGGTTGCGCACGCTCCCCGCATCGACGTCCGCCTGCGTCAGCGTGTACGTCGCCGTCGCCGTGACGGACTCGCCCGGTGCGAGCACACCTGCCGCACCCGGCCACGTGTAGACGATCTCCGAAAGCCCGGCCAGCTCATCGCTGATCGACACGCCGGTGAGCGTCGCACTGCCCGTGTTCGTCGCGGTGAACGAGTACGTCACCCGATCGCCCGCGACGGAACCCGCACCTCGGTCGAGGCTGCTGGTCTTGCGCAGCTCGATCGCTGCTCCCGGTGCGACGGGGACGGTCACGTCGTCCTCGTCAGAGACCGGCTCTCCTGCGGGCGGGTTTCCCGTCGCCATCGCGACGTTATCCACGCCGCCAGCATCGACGTCGGCCTGCGTCAGCGCGTACGTCGCCGTCGCCGTGACGTGCTCGCCCGGCGCGAGAACCCCGGCCTCGCCCGGCCAGGTGTACGCGATCTCCGACAGGCCCGGCAGCTCATCGCTGATCCCGACCCCCGTGAGCGTGACGTTCCCCGTGTTGGTGGCCGTGAACGCGAACGTCACGACATCCCCGACCGCGCCCGCGCCCGCGCCCGCGCCGTCGAGCGTCCCCGTCTTGACGAGGTCGAGCCCCGGCAGCTGCGGAAGCAGCACATCGTGCGCGTCGCCGTCGTCCACCGGACCGCCCGTCGGCGGGGTTCCGGTCGCGGTCGCGGCGTTGTGCACCGCGCCCGCGTCGATGTCGGCCTGGGTGAGCGCGTAGGTCGCGGTCGCAGTGACCGACTGTCCGGGCGCGAGCACTCCCGACTCGCCCGGCCATGTGTAGGTCAGCTCCGACAGCCCGGCCAGCTCGTCGCTGATCGACACCTCCGTGAGCGTCACGTTGCCCGTGTTGGCAGCGGTGAACGTGTACTCGATGAGGTCCCCCGGCGCCACGGTGGCGCCGGCTTCCAGGCCGCCGCTCTTGATCAGCTCGATCGCCGGAGCGGGATCGACCGGAATGATCTCGACATCCTCGTCGCCGACGGGGTCACCGGATGGCGGCGTGCCGGTCGCGGTCGCGGTGTTCTCGACGCGGCCCGCGTTCACGTCCGCCGGGGTCAAGACGTACGTCGCCGTCGCGGTGACCTGCTCGCCGGGGCGGAGTGTGCCCTCGGCGCCCGGCCACGCGCCGTAGGAGATCTCCGAAAGCCCCTCGAGCGCATCCACGATCGAGACGCCGGTGAGGGTCACAGTGCCCGTGTTGGTGGCGGTGAACGTGTAGCTCACGACATCGCCCGCACGACCGGTGGCGCCGTCCTCGAGCGCACCGGTCTTCACCAGCGCGATCGCGGGCGCGGGATCGACCGGAACCCTGACGTCGTCCTCATCCTGGATCGGGTCGCCCGATGGCGGGTTGCCGGTCACGGTCGCGACGTTGTCCACGCCCCCGGCGTCCACGTCCGCCTGCGTCAGGGTGTAGGTCGCCGTCGCCGTGGCGTGCTCTCCCGGCGCGAGCTCGCCGGCCTCACCGGGCCAGGAATAGACCAGCGGCGAGAGCCCGTCCAACGGATCGGCCACGTCGACCCCGGTCAGCGCCACGTCACCGGTGTTCGTGATGGTGAAGTCGTAGCGCACGGTGTCGCCTGCGACGCCCGTGCCCTGCAACGAGCCCGTCTTGACGAGCTCGATCGCCGGGGCATCAGGCAGTGTCAGCTCGGCGGTGTCCTGGTCCGTGACCGGAGGGCCGGTCGGCGGGTTCCCCGCCACGGTCGCCGAGTTCTGAACGTGCTTCGCGTCGCGGTCCGCTTCCGTGATCGTGTAAGTCGCGGTGGCGGTCACCTGCTCGCCGGGCTTCAGCGTGCCCGGCTCGCCCGGCCAGGAATACGTCAGAGCCGACAGCCCCGGCTTCGGGTCCGTGATCGACACATCGGTGAGAGTGACGTTGCCGGTGTTCGTCGCGACGAAGTCGTAGGAGACCGTGTCTCCGACCGCTCCGGTAGAGCCGTCGGCCAGCGCCGCCGACTTCACCAGCTCCACGGCCGGTGCCGGCTGACTGGGAACGACGGTGGACGACGGGTCGGAGACGACAGGGCCAGCGGGCGACGTCCCGGATGCCTGAGCGGTGTTCTCCAGGGTCCCCGCGTCGACGTCCGCCTGCTCGACCGTGTACGTGGCCGAACAGGTCGTGCTCGCCCCCGGCTCCAGCACAGGCGCCGGGCACGTGACGGCACTCAGCGCGCCCGCACCTGTGAACGCCGTCTCGTCGACCTGCACTTCGGAGACCGCCACGTTGCCGGTGTTCGTGACCACGAACGAGTAGGTGATCGTCTGCCCGACGACCAGCGGGGAGTCGCCCGCGTCATTGGACTTGACGAGCGACAGCGCAGGCGCCGGGACGACAGAAGGGGTGATGGTCCAGCTGTCGGTGTTGTTCTCCGGCGACGGATCCTGCTCGTTGCCGGTGACCGACGCCGTGTTGGTGAGCTCGCCGGTCGCCGCGGCGGTCACGGTGCCGCTCACGGTGATGGTCGTGCTCTCCGACGGCTCCAGGGCGCCCAGGGTGCAGCTCAGGCTGTTCCCTTCGACGGTGCATCCCGTCGTCGGAGACGTCACCGAGGTGAGCGCGGCCGGGACCTCATCGGTCACCACGGATCCGGACGACGCACCGGGTCCGTTGTTCGTCACCGTGAGGGTGTAGGTGATCGTCTGCCCGACGGTGTAGCTCTCCGGGCCGGTCTTCGCCAGCTCCAGATCGACGGGCTGGCCGGGCACGGAAGCGCCGTCGTTGTTGCTCGACGCCGGCCCCGTGGTCGAGGAGACCAGGCGGAAACCGGGCGTGGCACTCGACGGGTCGTCGATCGCGATCTGGAACACCCGTCCGTCCGCGTTCCGCGAGACGCCGATGTTGCCGTTGCCGTAGAGCCACTGTGCGCCGAAGTCCCCGGTGGTTCCGAGGCCCGTCACCCAAGAGGCGACCTGCCCCGTCGCCGGATCGATCCGGTACATCCGGTCGTTGTTGTACATCCCCCAGAGGAAGCCGTCCTTCCAGGTGATGTCAGAGACGTTCGGCACACCGGCCCCGGACAGCGTGATCTGCGTGGCGGTGAGGGACGCGACGTCGATCGCCCACATCCGGGTGAGGCTGAGCTGGTCGCGGACGTAGAGGACCCCCGCGGTCGCTCCCGACCCGAACGACCCCTGGTTGTAGGAGTCGTTCCCGCTCGGCGTCGGCAGTCCCGCGACCACGCCGAGCCCCGTGACCTGTCCGTCCTGGCCGATGCGCTGCAGTGCGGTCTTGAAGCCGTTGTCGATCCGCACCCCGTACAGGTAGTTGTCGACCGTGTTGAAGCCGATCGCGTTGTACGTCCGGTCGGCGACGGGACCGGTCGGCTCGAAGGTCACCTCGCCGGCGCCCTGCACGGCGGTGTACAGCTGGGTCGGCGACTGCTGTCCGATGAACACCGTCGGGACGGCCGGGTCGAACGGATCACCGGGCGCCGCCAGGGCGGGTCCCGCGGGGACGAGGACGGCGCCCACCGCGACGAGGGCCGATGCGCCCAGCATCGCCGTGCCACGCCAGAGCCTCCGCCGGCCTTCCCTCCACCTGTCGAACCGACGTGGACTTCTCCCGATCTGACTCACATCATTCCCCTCGTGAAGATGGGCCGGATAGATCCGCGTCCGGCCCCGAGATCAGCTGACAACGTGCACAGCTCGATCCATTGATGCCAGATCACCGCTCGCGCGCTCCACCGTGCAGACCGGATTGACCCCCGTGCGGGGGTCAACGGGAATATCGATATGCGGGCTGCTCCGCCTCGCCACGGTGGGGATCATGGACGCGGAGCGCGCGGCCGCAATCCCTGATCAGGTCGCGTTGGCATGGCTGCTGGCTCAGCAGTCCCGGATCGTTCCGATCCCTGGTACACGCCGGATCGCTCGTCTCGAAGAGAACCTCACCGCGACCGCAGTCGCACTGTCAGCGGATCAGCTCGCCGACGTGATCGGCCTCGCTGCACGGATCGAGGTCATAGGCGACACCTGTTGAAGACCTCATCAGATCGAAGATCAGACGTTGAAGCGGAACTCCACCACGTCGCCGTCCTGCATGACGTAGTCCTTGCCCTCCAGGCGCGCCTTGCCCTTCGCGCGGGCCTCCACGACCGAGCCGGTCTCCACCAGGTCGTCGAAGGAGATGACCTCCGCCTTGATGAAGCCCTTCTCGAAGTCCGTGTGGATGACGCCGGCGGCCTGCGGGGCCTTCCAGCCCTTGCCGATGGTCCAGGCGCGCGCTTCCTTGGGCCCGGCGGTGAGGTACGTCTGCAGCCCGAGGGTGTCGAAGCCGATGCGCGCGAGCTGGTCGAGCCCGGACTCCTCCTGGCCCGTGGAGGCGAGCAGTTCCGCCGCGTCCTCCGGGTCGAGGTCGATGAGCTCGGACTCGATCTTCGCGTCCAGGAAGATCGCCTTCGCCGGGGCGACCAGCGCCTCCAGCTCCGCCTTGCGGGCGGTGTCGGTGAGCACCGCCTCATCGACGTTGAAGACGAAGATGACGGGCTTGGACGTGAGCAGGCCCAGCTCCTTGATCGGGGCCAGATCGATGCCCGACACGGACAGGAGCTGCCCGCGCTCCAGCGCGTCCTGAGCCGCCTTGGCGGTCTCGAGGACGACGGGGTCGGTCTTGCGCCCGCGGACCTCCTTCTCCAGGCGGACGATCGCCTTCTCGAGAGTCTGGAGATCGGCGAGCATGAGCTCGGCGTTGATCGTCTCCAGGTCGCCCTTCGGGTTGATCTCGCCGTCCACGTGGACGACGTCGTCGTCGGCGAAGCCGCGCACGACCTGCGCGATCGCATCGGCCTCGCGGATGTTCGCCAGGAACTGGTTGCCCAGCCCCTCCCCCTCGCTCGCCCCGCGCACGATCCCGGCGATGTCGACGAACGACACCGTGGCCGGCAGGATCCGCTCGCTCCCGAAGATCCCGGCGAGCACGTCCAGCCGCGCGTCCGGGAGGTTCACGACGCCGACGTTCGGCTCGATCGTCGCGAACGGGTAGTTCGCGGCGAGCACGTCGTTCTTGGTGAGGGCGTTGAAGAGGGTGGACTTGCCGACGTTGGGCAGTCCGACGATTCCGATGGTGAGAGCCACGGGGTACGAGTCTACCGGCGCGGGGCCCGCCTCAGGATCCGCGGATCGCGCGATAGGCGACCGTGACGTACGGCATGTCGAGGGTCTCGCCCTCCGCCAGCCCGAGCTCGTCGAAGAGGGCGTCCATCTCCCGCTGGATCCGGTCCTTCTCGTCCGTGGAGGCGGTGATCACATAGCTGCGCGAGCGCGCCATGGCGTGAAGCTCGGCACGCGTCATCGCGCGGGTCCACTCCCATCGCCGCTCCTCCACCGGACCGAAGGGATCGGCGACGACCACGCTGTTCTCGGCGATCATCCGCTCGGCGGCGCTGCCGTGCATGATCGCCGTGAGCCGCCGGATCCACGCGACCCGCTCGTCGCGCACGTTCCAGATGAGGCCCAGCACGCCGCCGGGCCGCACCACGCGCCCGACCTCGCGGGACGCCGCCACCGGCTCCACCCAGTGCCAGGCCTGCCCCATGACGGCGGCATCGGCGACCGCGTCCGACAGAGGAAGGGCCTCCGCGGTCCCCCGCACCGTGGGCACGGCGGGCGTGCGCGCCTCGAGCGCGGCGAGCATCTGCGGGTCCGGGTCGACGGCGGTCATGGTCACGCCGCCGAGGCCGAGCACGCCGCGGGTGAGCTTGCCCGTCCCCGCACCGATGTCCACGACCGCACGCGGGCCGTCCCCCAGCGGCTCGAGAAGCCAGGCCACGGCCGCCGCGGGGTAGTCGGGGCGCCCGGTCTCGTAGTTCCCGCTCTCCGCCCCGAAACTCGTCGCGCGCTCCGATCCCATGGCGTCAGCCTACGCGCCGATCCGCGGTCGCCCGGCGCGCCTGAACGTCGGGCGACGTCTCCGGACGGAGGCTGGGGGTGTGCCCCTGGACTTCACCGCGATCGACTTCGAGACGGCGAACTCCTCCCCCGCATCCGCCTGTTCGGTCGGGCTCGTCCGCGTCCGCGACGGCGAAGTGGTCGCCACGGCGGGCTGGCTGATCCGCCCGCCCGCGGGCCACGACCACTTCCAGGAGTGGAACGTGCGGATCCACGGGATCCAGGCGCATCAGGTCGCCGATGCCCCCGCATGGAGCGATCAGCTCGACCGCCTGTGCGGCTTCGCGGGCGCGGACGTCCTCGCGGCGCACAACGCGGGCTTCGACCTGAACGTGCTCCGGCGCGCCTGCGAGGCCACCGGCGACGCCGTGCCGCCGTATCGTTCGCTGTGCAGTCTGAACGTGGCTCGCCGCGTCTACGACCTCGACTCCTACCGCCTCCCGCGAGCCGCGGCGGCCGCCGGGTTCGGCGAGTTCCCGCACCACGACGCGCTCGCCGATGCACGGGCCTGCGCGCAGATCGTCATCGACGCCGCCCGTCGCAACGGCTCCCGCACGATCGAGGAGCTCGCCGACGCGGTCGGCGTCCGGATCGCTCCGGCGCCCGTGCCGGAGCCCGCGCGCGCCGTCGCCTGAGTCCTTCCAGTCCCGATGCCGGTTCTGGGGCGCATCTCGGGGTGATCGACCCCCGAAGGGGACCCCGACGCCGGGGAAGGCGCCCCGAAACGGATCCGAACCCGCCGATGTCGGTGGCACCGCTCAGGATGGGCGCATGGAAGCAACCATCGTCGTCGTGGCCCTCGTGGCCCTCGCCGTCGGCGCCGGTCTCGGCTGGCTCGCGGCGCGCGCCCGTTCCGCCTCCGCGGTGGCGGGGCTCACCGCCGAGGCCGCCGCGCTTCGCGAGGACAGGGATCGCCAGTACGACCTGTATCGGGACGCGGTCGAGCACGCGCGTGAGCAGCAGCGCGTCGCCGCCGATCGAGCGCAGCGCGAGAACGCGGTGCTCACGGCGCTCGCGCCGGTGGCGGAGTCCCTGCAGCAGATGCAGCGGAAGGTCTCCACGCTCGAACAGGACCGCCACGCGCAGTTCGGTGCGCTCAGCGAGCAGCTGCGCCTCGCGCAGGAGTCCGATGCGGCGCTGCGCGCCACGACCGAGTCCCTCGCCGGCGCGCTGCGCTCCAGCGCCACGAGGGGTGTGTGGGGCGAGACGCAGCTCCGCCGCGTGGTGGAGGCGGCGGGGCTGACCCGACACGTGGACTTCGACCTGCAGGCGACGATCACGTCCGATCGTGGCCGGGGCCGCCCGGACATGGTGATCCGCCTGGCCGGTGGCGCGTCGATCGCAGTCGACGCCAAGGTCCCGCTGGACGCCTACCTGGAGGCAAGCGCGCTGTCCGGGACCGACGACTCGCGGCGCCGGACGCTCATGCAGCAGCACGTCCGCGCGGTCCGAGCCCACGTCGACGCGCTCGCCAAGAAGGCCTACTGGGGAGGGCTGGATGCCGGGCCCGAGTTCGTCATCTGCTTCCTGCCCACGGAATCGCTCCTGGCCGCCGCCATCGACGAGGATCCGACGCTCCTCGACTACGCCTTCTCACGCCGTGTGGCCCTTGCCTCACCGGTGAACCTCTGGGCCGTGCTCAAGACCGTCGCCTACACCTGGACCCAGCAGGAGGTGTCTCACGAGGCTCGCGCACTGCTCTCCCTCGGAACCCAGCTGTACGACCGTCTCGGCACCCTCGCGGGGCACGCCGACGACCTCCGGCGGGCACTGGAGCGGACCGTGGACAGCTACAACCGATTCGCCGGATCCCTGGAGAGCCGTGTTCTCGTCACCGCCCGGCGCTTCCCCGGTGTCGACGCCTCAGCCCTCGCCGAGCCGGCCAGGATCACCGACGCGACGCGACGGTTCAGCGCCGAGGAACTGACCTTCAGCGCAGAAGAACCGAGCGTGGCATCAGAGGGCGATCAGGCGGTTCTGATCACCGCGGACCTCGGGGAGCTCCGTACGAGACTGGACCCGGCGGAGCCGGGCGACGAGGAGAACCGACGCCACCCGGCGGACGACCACGGGGCGAACGATCTGACGAGTGCCGAGGAGTCAGGTCAGGAGCCGGAGCAGATCACGCCCCGCCAGGAACGAGACTGAGGAGGGCGATCACTGCGCCGGAGAAGAGCACGAACGCACCGATCATCCACCAGGCGCTGATCTCCTGGCCCTCGGGCCTGCGGACGCGGAAAAGCACATCGGGCCGACGCGCCGCGTCCATCTCGATGACGGTGACGGTGCCGGTGTCGGTGACCGAGGTCTGCCGGTACACGTTCTCGGAAGCCATCCGTTCGCCCCTCTCGTCGCGCGCGACCGGAGCCCTCCCGATGCGCTGCAGGCGGGACCTATTGTGCCAGGCTCAGCCGGGAAGTCCCCGCGCCACGATGTGATGGCGGTTTCGGCTCGATAACGATGCCCCGGACGAGCGACCGGCGATCACCGACTCGTTCGGCTCCCCGGCCGGCCTCGATCACTCCCCGGGTCCGCCGTACCGGCTCAGAGCCACTTGGAGACGAGGTGCTCCGAGGCGATGCGGCGCAGCGTCCCGGAGTGGCTGCGCAGCACGATGCTCTCGGTGTAGAGGTAGCCGCCCTCACGGCGCACGCCCGCCACGAGCTGCCCGTCCGTCACGCCCGTCGCGACGAAGATCGTGTTGTTGCCGCGGACGAGGTCGTCGGCCTCGTAGACCTTGTCCATGTCGAGACCGGCATCGATGCCGCGCTGGCGCTCCTCGTCGTCCCGCGGCCACAGCCGCCCCTGGATGTGCCCGCCGAGGGCCTTGATCGCGCAAGCGGTGACGATGCCCTCGGGACTGCCCCCGATCCCGACGCACATGTCGGTGCGCGCACCATGCCGGGCCGCGTTGATCCCCCCGGCGACGTCGCCGTCGCTCATCAGGCGGGTCCCGGCACCGGCTTCACGAATCTCGCGGATGAGGTCGTCGTGTCGCGGGCGGTTGAGGACCGAGACGACGATCTCCTCCACCGGCTTCTCCAACGCGGCGGCGAGACGACGGATGTTCTCGCCGATCGGGAGGCGGATGTCCACGACGCCGACGCCGGCGGGACCCGTGACCAGCTTGTCCATGTAGAAGATGCTCGAGGCATCGAGCATGGTGCCCCGATCGGACACCGCGATGACCGACAGGGCGTTCTGGCGTCCGGCCGCGGTCAGAGAGGTCCCGTCGATCGGATCCACGGCGATGTCGTATCCGGGTCCGCGCCCGGTGCCGACCTGCTCGCCGTTGAAGAGCATCGGGGCGTTGTCCTTCTCTCCCTCGCCGATCACGACGCGGCCGTCGAAGTCGACCGTCCCGAGAAACGCCCGCATGGCGTCGACGGCGGCGCCGTCCGCGGCCTCCTTGGCGCCGCGCCCGATGAACGGCACCGCCCGGATCGCCGCCGCCTCCGTGGCACGCACCAGCTCCAGGGCCAGGTTGCGGTCGGGACGCAGCGGGCTCAGCTCCGCAGAGGAGGACGAATCGGCAGGGGCAGTCTTCTCGACGGGGGTCACCATGCCGCCAGCCTAGAAGCAGAGCACGCAGGGATCGCGGCTTTTGCGCCCACGTCGACCGAAAGAAACTCGCTTCTTTCGCGCACCGAAGTTCTGACGGTTCGACGGCGTCCGAAACGGATCGGATCACGCGGATCTACGGCGATAGAGTGGCACTGACCCCGTCGCTCAGCACAGGAGATGCCATGCCCGTTGCCACCCCGGATCAGTACGCAGAGATGCTCGATCGCGCGAAGGCGGGCGGATTCGCCTACCCCGCGTTCAACGTCTCCAGCTCGCAGACGATCCACGCCGTCCTGCAGGGCCTCACCGAGGCCGGATCGGACGGCATCATCCAGGTGACGACCGGAGGCGCCGACTACTTCGCCGGGCACACCGTGAAGGCCCGCGCCACCGGCGCCCTCGCCTTCGCGAAGTACGCGACCGAGGTGGCGAAGTCGTACCCGGTCACGATCGCGCTGCACACGGACCACTGCCCGAAGGACGCGCTGGCCGGCTTCGTCGAGCCGCTCATCGCCGCCTCCGAGGAAGAGGTCAAGGCCGGTCGCAACCCCATCTTCCAGTCGCACATGTGGGACGGCTCGGCGGTGCCGCTCGCCGAGAACATCGAGATCGCCAAGGATCTCCTCCCCCGCATGAAGAACATCAACGCGATCCTCGAGGTCGAGATCGGCGTCGTCGGCGGCGAGGAGGACGGCGTCCGTCACGAGGGCTCGAACGACGCGCTCTACACGACCTTCGCCGACGTCGACCAGGCCGTCCAGGCCCTCGGTCTCGGCGAGCAGGGGCGCTACATCGCGGCGCTCACCTTCGGGAACGTGCACGGCGTGTACAAGCCGGGCAACGTCAAGCTGCGCCCGGAACTGCTCGGCGACATCCAGGCCCAGGTCGCGGAGAAGTACGGCACCGGCGCGAAGCCCCTCGACCTCGTCTTCCACGGCGGCTCGGGCTCGACGGACGAGGAGATCGCCCTGGCGGTCGCCAACGGCGTCATCAAGATGAACATCGACACCGACACGCAGTACGCCTTCACCCGCTCGATCGCGGGCTACATGTTCTCCCACTACGACGGCGTGCTGAAGGTCGACGGCGAGGTGGGCAACAAGAAGCTCTACGACCCCCGCGCCTGGGGCAAGGTCGCCGAGACCGCGATGGCCGCACGGGTCGTCGAGTCGACCCGTCAGCTCGGCTCGTACGGCCAGTCCCAGAGCTGAGATCGCGTGCCGCTGCGGCGGCGCCGACCGACCCGATCCCGGAGAGCCGGGACCACCGCGCCGCCGGATCACCCGGCGGCGCGGTGTCGTTCATCCCCCGATCTTCGCCCCCGTCGCGTCCACGACCCACCACACGTCCTGGACGCCTTGCCCGGCGACGTCCCCGGCCGCGGCGTCCCCGGCGAAGGTGTACATCGGCCACCCGTCCAGCGTGATCTGCTTCTTCCCGTCCGAGGTGTCGATCGTGCCCAGCTCACCCGTGATCCCGTCCCCCACCGGCTCGGATCCGGCGGCGAGGATCGGCGGCCAGTTGCCGAGGCACGCACCGGTGCACGCGCTCTCGGCCGCGCCCTGGGTGTCCTTGTCGAACACGTACGCCGTCATCCCGTCGGCGGTCACGACGATCTCCCCGAGCGCCGTCTCGGCGAGCATGAGGTCCGCGCCCGAGGAGGGGGCGTCGCCGTACCCGCCGGCATCCGAGGCCGGAGGCGCCGAGGTCTCCGCCGCTCCCGGTGAGCCGCAGCCCGCCAGGAGCATTCCGAGGGCGAGCGCCCCGATCGCGAGTGTCCTGCGCATGATCTCGTCCTTCCCGCGCTCCGCCGTGAAGCGTCACCGGTGAAACGAGACGACACGGCCCGCGGTTCATCCGGTCCGCTCGGTGGTCTCCAGGTCCTGGCGCAGGATGACGTCGCCGGCGGCGTTGCGGACCTCCACCGCTCGGATGTCCGGCAGCCGTTCGGCGACGCCGGCGGACACCCGCGCGGTACGGCCCGGTTCCACCTTCCACGTGGACAGTTCCGTCGCCGCGCCGGATGCGTCGATCACCGTGAGCACGTAGGTCCACCCGGCATCGGGCGCGTCCGCCCCGTACGCGCACTCCATGTCGATCCGCGTGCCCCAGGCGACCGGTGTCAGCTCCACGGTGGCCGTGACCGGCACGGAGACCGCCGGCTCCAGAGCGACGGACACCGCGGGGCGCGGGCTCAGGGCGACGAGGGCGATCGGCACGGCCACGGCCACCGCGGCGGCGACGGACACCGCCGCCCAGACGAGGCGCTGTCGGCGACGCCGTCGCGCCCGGGCGATCTCACGGAGCCGATCGGCGGCGGGGTCCCGCGGCGCGGCGCCCAGGCTCTCCGCCCGCTCGGCGGGGATCCGGGAGAGCAGTCCGACCACCGGAGTGAGCTCGGACACCGCGGTCCGGCACCGCGCGCAGTGCGCCAGGTGCGCCTCGAACCGGGATCGATCCGCGGCGGACAACGCCCCCATCGCGTAGGCGGCGTCCCAGGTCGCGTAGCGTTCGTGTTCCCCGCTCACCGGGTCACCCCTCTCTCCTGCAGTGCCAGTCGCAGCGCTCTCAGTCCGTAGTGCATGCGCGACTTCACGGTCCCCTTCGGGATCCCGAGCTCGCCCGAGATCTCCTCCACGCTGCGCCCGCCGAAGTAGCCCGCGACGATGACGGCCCGGTGCTCCGCGCTCAGCGCGGCGAGGGCGTCCTCGATGAGCAGGGCGTCGATGAGGCGGTCCGTGTCGTCCGGCGCGGTGCCCTCGGGCACCTCCGGAACCGCGCGCTCGTGGCGGCGCCGGGCGCTCCGGGCCTCGTCGATCACGAGATGGCGGGCGACGGTCAGCATCCAGGCGCGCGAGGTGGCCGCCTCCTGCTCCAGGATCCTCGGGGTCCGCCACGCCCTCAGCAGCGTCTCCTGGACGACGTCGTCCGCCGACGACGCGTTGCCGGTCAGATGCACGACATAGCGCCGGATGGGCCCGGCGTGCACGTCGTAGAGCGCCGCGAGCTGTTCGTCGTCTTCCACAGTCCGCCTCCCTCTGTGGACACGAGACGGAAGCGCCGGCGGTTCATCTGAACCCGGACGCGGTGTGCGTCGTTCTCTCAGTATGGACGCGATGACGTCGCTGGACACCGCCTCGTTCGCCGGGCTGCCGCTGCATCCGCTCCTCGTGCATGCCGCCGTGGTCCTGACCCCGCTCACCGCGATCGCGCTCATCGTCTGCGCGCTGTGGCCCGCCGCACGACGCCGCGTCGGCGCGGCGCTGCCGCTGGCAGCCGTCCTCGTGGCCGTGCTCATCCCGCTCACGGCCGCGACCGGCGCGTCCCTCGCCGACGCCGTCGGCCGCGCCTCGGCGGTCCAGCGTCACGAGGCGCTCGGGCTCATGCTCGTCCCGTGGGCGATCTCGCTGGCCCCGACCGCGCTGGCCGTGTGGATCGCGGACCGCCGTCGGCCCGACCCGTCGGAGCAGAGCGCCGCCTGGCCCCGTCCCGTGCGGGCGGCGATCGCGGCGGCGGCGCTCGTCAGCGCGATCGGGACGCTCGTCCTGGTGATCCTGACCGGCGATGCGGGCGCCCGCGCGGTGTGGGAGGGGAGCGTCTGAGCGGCCGTCCGCCCCCGCGCCGGCCCTCCGCGCGATCAGCGGGTCGAGGCGCCGCCGAGGTACGCCAGGAAGGCAGGGTCGCCCAGCAGGGCGACGCTGAGGCAGATCGACGCGAGGACCGTCGACACCACGGCCCCGACAAGCGGGACCCACCACGAGGTGCGCCCGCGGCGGAGACGAGTCACGGCCCACGCCGCGGTCGCGGTCCACCCGACGATGAGCACGATCGATGCGATCGTCGCCCACAGCCGCCCCTGCTCGTAGTTCGTGAACTCGCCGTCGATGCCGAGGATCCTCATGCTCTCGCTCATCAGCCGCGACACGTCGGAGTACGAGATCACGGACATGATCACGTTGACCAGCCCGTAGGCGAGGAGCGCGATGGTGATCAGTCGATCCGCCGGCCGCGGCGTGCGCGCGGCGGCGCTGTCGGTCGGGGCCGGTGCCGCGGTCGCCGGGGCGGCCGCGGCGGGCGCCGCCGTGGCTGCTGCGGGCGGTGTCACCTCCTCGGGCAGGCCTGCGCGACGGCGCTGCTCCTCCGGGGTGGCGTACTCGCCGTACTGGGGTCGGGGATCGGACACCCCGACATCGTAGCCGTGGTGGCCTGTGGACCCGCTCGACCGGCCGGGCCGGAAAAAAAGAATGCCCCGGGGGCTGGGGACTCCCGGGGCTCAGGGATCAGGAGCGCTGGGGACGCTGACCCTCCCGTGGACGCGATTACGACGTCGTGCGACCCAGGATAGCGCTCTCCTCGTTTCTGCACGAGAGCCAGGAATTCAGATAGTGAACTGCCCGCGCCCCGACAATCCCGCGGTGCCCAGCGCGACCGACAATCGACGCGCCGCATCCTGGAGCCGCGCGATCACGTCCTCGCCCACGGGATGCTCGCCGTCGGCCCGGATCGAGATCGCGAGGGAGGCGGTGATCCCGGGGGCCAGCACCGGCACCGCGAGACACGTGAACCCGAGGGCGTATTCGCCCCGCTCGACCGTCCAGCGACGCGAGCGCTCGAGCTGCTCCAACAGCCGCTCGCGGTCGCTGATGGTCCGCGGGGTGAGCTCTGCCAGCGGGTGCCGCGCGAGGTAGTCCATGCGCTCGTCCTGCGGCAGGACCGACAGGATCTGCTTTCCCAGGGCGGTCGCATGCGCACCGTCCTGCATGCCGACCCACAGCTCCACGCGCGGGTCGTGGTCCACGTCGACGATGTCCACGAGATGCACCTCGCCGTCGTCGAAACGGGACAGGTAGGCCGTCGCGCCGACATCCTCGGCCACCTGCCGCAGTGCCGCACGCACCTGAGCGAGGAAGACGCCGCGCGCCGGCGCCGCGTCCTGGAAGGCCGGGAAGCGCGCGCCGAGGACGAGGCCGTCGGGCTCGGTCGCGAGGTAGCCCTCGTGGATCAGCGTCCGCACGAGGTTGTACGTCGTCCCCGCGGTGAGGCCGGTCGCCTGGGCCAGCAGCTTGACGGGGATCGGCCGCGGCGAGTTCGCCACGATGTCGACCAGGCGCAGCGCCCGTTGCACGGATCCGATCAGCGTCGGTTCGGATCCGTCGGCGCTCATCGGAGTCGTCCGCCCAGCGCGCGGTCGTCGCGCTGGCCCGACACGTCCTGACGCAGTTCCTTCGGCAGGGAGAACATCAGGTCCTCCTCGGCGGTGCGGACCTCGTCGACATCGCCGTATCCCGCCTCCGCGAGCGCGTCCAGCACCTCCCGCACGAGCACCTCGGGGACCGAGGCCCCGCTCGTCACGCCGACCGTGGCCACGCCGTCCAGCCACTCCTGGCGGATCTCGTCGGCGTAGTCGACGCGGAAGGCGGCGCGGGCCCCGTACTCGAGGGCGACCTCCACGAGGCGCACGCTGTTGGAGGAGTTCGCGGATCCGACGACGATCACCAGGTCCGCCTCCTTCGCGACCTTCTTGATCGCGACCTGTCGGTTCTGCGTCGCATAGCAGATGTCGTCGGAGGGCGGGTCGTGGAGCTCGGGGAACCGCGCGCGGAGCCGGTTCACCGTCTCCATCGTCTCGTCCACGGACAACGTCGTCTGCGACAGCCACACGACCTTGGAGGGGTCACGCACCTCGACGGTGTCCGCCTCGTCCGGGGAGTTCACGATGGTGACGTGCTCGGGGGCCTCCCCGGCGGTGCCCTCGACCTCCTCGTGCCCCTCGTGGCCGATGAGGAGGATCTCGTAGTCGTCGCGGGCGAAGCGCACGGCCTCGCGATGGACCTTGGTGACCAGCGGGCACGTGGCGTCGATCGCGTGCAGGCCCCGGTCGGCGGCGGCGTTCACGACGGCGGGAGAGACGCCGTGCGCGCTGAAGACGACGTGCGCCCCCTCGGGGACCTCGTCGACCTCGTCGACGAAGATCGCCCCCTGGGCCTCGAGCTCGGTGACGACGTGGATGTTGTGCACGATCTGCTTGCGCACGTACACCGGCGCGCCGAACCGCTGCAGCGCCTTCTCGACCGCCACGACTGCGCGGTCCACGCCCGCGCAGTACCCGCGGGGCGCGGCCAGCAGCACCCGCTTGCGTCCGTCCACGGGGATATCCTGAAGACGCGCCCGCTCAGGGCGGCGCTCACGCGGCACCCGCGGCACGGGGAGCGCAACAGCAGTCGAAGTCACAATGCCGATCCTACCGGCGCTTCCCCCGAGGAGGACCTGGACATGACCTCCTTCGAGGCCGCTCACGTGCCCGGCGAGCCGCCGCCCGCCGATGCCGTCGCCCCGCGCGACTCCACGCCGGACGCGCCCACGTCGGTCGCCCGCCTCAACGCCACGATCCGGGACTTCGTCGCCCGCTGGAACACCGTCTGGGTCGAGGGGGAGATCACCTCCTGGAACCTCCGCGGCGGCAACGTCTTCGCCCGGCTCAAGGACACCCGCTCGGACGCGCAGATCTCGATCCGCATTTGGTCCAGCGTCCGGGCGCGCATCCCGTCCGACCTCGGCGTGGGCGACCACGTCGTCGCGGCCGTGAAGGCGGACTACTTCGTCAAGGCGGGCGACTTCAGCTTCGCCGTCTCGATGATGAAGCACGTCGGCCTGGGCGATCAGCTCGAGCGGCTGGAGCGGCTGCGGGTCCAGCTGCGACAGGAGGGCCTGTTCGACGCGTCCCGCAAGAGGCCGATCCCCTTCCTCCCGCACGTCATCGGTCTCATCACGGGTGAGAACTCCGACGCGGAGAAGGACGTGCACCGCAACGCCGAGCTGCGCTGGCCGCACGTGCGGTTCCGCACCGTGCACGCCGCCGTCCAGGGCGATCGATGCGTGCCGGAGACGCTCGCGGCGCTGAAGCGGCTCGACGCCGACCCGGAGGTCGACGTGATCATCGTCGCCCGCGGCGGAGGGGATCCGCAGACGCTCCTGGGCTTCAGCGACGAACGGCTGATCCGCGCCGTCGCCGCGGCCACGACGCCGGTGGTCAGTGCCATCGGCCATGAGAACGATCACCCGCTGCTGGACGACGTGGCGGACCTGCGCGCCTCGACCCCGACCGACGCCGCCAAGCGCGTCGTCCCCGACGTCGGCGAGCAGCGCGCGCTCGTGGCGCAGCTGCGCGCCCGGGCGACGACGCGGCTGACCCAGCGCCTGACGCACGACATCGCGCAGCTGGAACAGCTCCGCTCCCGGCCCGTGCTGCGCTCTCCGGAGCCGTTGATCGAGCGTCGCGCGCAGGAGATTCACCTCCTCGTGGCCCGCGGGCGCGACGCCGTCGTCCGGGGCGTCGACCATGGTTCCCGGCGCACGGCCGAGCTGCGCGCGTCCCTGCGGGCGCTCTCCCCCGCCGCGACGCTGGCACGCGGCTATGCGATCGCGCATCGGGAGGGCGGCGTGATCCTCCGCGACGCCGCACAGGCCCCGGCCGGCACCCGCATCACGGTGACCCTCGACCGCGGTTCCGTCGATGCCGTGTCCGAGGGGGAACGACCGGAGGCGCCCGCCCCGCGCGCGGGCTCGGCCCCGGATCGGATGTCCGAACCGCGCCGGTAGGATGAAGGGGTGAGCGCGAGCGAGGAGTTCGAGACCGCCCCGGCGGGCGGCGCCGCCGACCCCGCCACCCTCACCTTCGAGCAGGCCCGCGACGAGCTCGTGCGTGTCGTGGCGGAGCTCGAGCAGGGCGCTCCGACCCTCGAGCACTCGCTGGCGCTGTGGGAGCGCGGCGAAGCGCTGGCGGCGCGCTGCGAGGAGTGGCTTCTCGGCGCCAAGCGCCGGCTCGAATCGGCCAGGGAAGGCGCGGACGGGCAGGTGTCCGCGTCGTGAGCCGTTCTCCCCGCGGATCCTCCGCCCCCGTCGTCGCCGAGCTCGGTCGCCCCGAGACGCCCCAGGAGACGGCCGACCGCAAGGCCGCCTCGTCCGCCGCGTACCGGTCGAGCCAGACGTTCCGCAACCTCGTGGCCGCCATGCTGGTGACCCTGGGGGTCGTCCTCGTGATCGTCTTCATCGTCCCCCGCGGCGAGCCCGGCGAACGCCCGCCGATCGACCTCGCCGCGATCGCGAAGGACGCGGAGACCGCTGTCGGCGGTCCTGTCGTCGTCCCGGAGGTGCCGAAGGACTGGCGGGTGAACAAGGCCGAGCTCTCCGGCGGCGCGTACACCGTCTGGGACGTGACGATGGCTCCCACCGGCGACACGGCGCGCGGCTTCGCCCGGATCGCTCAGGCGATCGATGCCGAACCGGCCTGGGCCGCGATTCCTCTCAACGGGGCCTCCCCCAAGGACCGGGTCACGATCGAGGGACGCGAATGGGAGGTCTTCACGATCGCCCGCCCCGCGGACAACGGCAACGTCTCGTATGCGCTCGGCGCACCCGCCGGGGACGACTACGTGCTGATCTACGGGTCGCTCAGCGCCGACGACGCCGCCCGGATCGCGAAGGGACTGGAACCACAGCTCGCGCAGATCGACGCGCGTCAGGAGGACGAATGACGACTCAGCTCACCCCGGACCAGGCGTGGCAGGAGATGCTCGAGGGAAACCGGCGCTTCGTCGCCGGCCGCCCGGAGCACCCGCACCAGGACGTGGGCAAGCGTCATGAGCTCGCGGAGGGACAGGCGCCCATGGCGACCCTGTTCGGCTGCGCGGACTCCCGCCTCGCCGCCGAGATCATCTTCGACAAGGGCCTCGGCGACCTGTTCGTGGTCCGCAACGCCGGGCAGGTCCTCGGCGAGTCGATCGTGGCGAGCCTGGAGTACGCCGTGGAGATCCTGCGGGTCCCGCTGATCGTCGTGCTCGCGCATGACAGCTGCGGCGCCGTGCGCGCTGCGATCGACGGGACCGCGATCGACGCCGCCCCGCTCCCCCCGCACATCTGGCGCCTCATCGCCCCGATCGTGCCCGCCGCGCGCAAGGTCGTCGCGGCGACCGGTGTCACCCGTCCCGACGAGATCGACGCCGAGCTGGTGGGCCGCGAGCACCTGCGCAACACGGTCGCCGACCTGATCCAGTCCTCCGAGCTGATCAGCGCCGCCGTGGCCGAGGGGCGCCTCGGGATCGTCGGCGCGAACTACCGGCTCGCCGAGGGCACGGCCGTGCCCATCGTGTCGGTCGGCCTCGCCGACGACACGGCGCTCGACGCCCCGCGCTGATCCCGGTGCCCTGAGTCATCCCCCTTCCGTCACCCCGTCACAACTGGAGGAACAGCAAGTGACCGACACCCAGCACACCGGCGCGGACGATCAGTTCCGCATCGAACACGACACCATGGGCGAGGTGCGCGTGCCCGTCAACGCGCTCTACGGGGCGCAGACCCAGCGCGCGGTGGAGAACTTCCCGATCTCCGGGAAGGGGCTGGAGTCCGCGCAGATCGCCGCCCTCGCGCGCATCAAGAAGGCCGCCGCCCTCGCGAACAAGGAGCTCGGCACGCTCGACGGCGCGATCGCGGACGCCATCGCCCAGGCAGCGGACGAGGTCGCCTCGGGCCGCCACGACGGCGAGTTCCCCGTCGACACCTACCAGACCGGCTCCGGCACGTCCTCGAACATGAACATGAACGAGGTGCTGGCGACGCTTGCGACGCGCATCCTCGGCGCGACCGTGCACCCCAACGACCACGTCAACGCGTCGCAGTCCTCGAACGACGTGTTCCCGACCTCCGTGCACATCGCCGTCACCCAGGCGCTCATCGACACGCTGATCCCGTCCCTCGACCACCTGGCCGTCGCCCTCGAGGCGAAGGCGGAGCTGTGGAAGGACGTCGTCAAGTCCGGCCGCACCCACCTCATGGACGCGACGCCGGTCACCCTCGGCCAGGAGTTCGGCGGCTACGCGCGCCAGATCCGCCTCGGCATCGAGCGCGTCCAGGCCGCGCTCCCCCGGGTCGCCGAGGTCCCGCTGGGCGGCACCGCCGTCGGCACCGGCATCAACACCCCGCTCGGCTTCCCGCAGAAGGTCATCGCCCTGCTCGCCGCGGAGACGGAGCTGCCGATCACCGAGGCCAAGGACCACTTCGAGGCACAGGCGAACCGCGACGGCCTCGTCGAGACGTCCGGCGCGCTGCGCACGATCGCGGTGTCGCTGACGAAGATCAACAACGACCTGCGCTGGATGGGCTCCGGCCCCAACACGGGTCTCGGCGAGCTGCACATCCCCGACCTGCAGCCGGGCTCCTCGATCATGCCGGGCAAGGTCAACCCGGTGGTGCCGGAGGCCGTCCTCATGGTCTGCGCCCGCGTCATCGGCAACGACGCGACCGTGGCGTGGGCCGGCGCATCCGGATCCTTCGAGCTGAACGTCGCGATCCCGGTCATGGGCACGGCGCTGCTCGAGTCGATCCGTCTGCTCTCCAACGCGGTGCGCGTCCTCGCGGACAAGACGGTGGACGGCCTGGAGGCCAACGTCGAGCGCGCCGCCGCCTTCGCCGGCATGTCGCCGTCGATCGTGACGCCGCTGAACAAGGTGATCGGCTACGAGGCGGCCGCGAAGATCGCCAAGCACGCCGTCGCCAAGGGCATCACGGTGCGCGACGCGGTGATCGACCTCGGCTACGTCGAGCGCGGCGAGATCACCGAAGAGGTGCTCGACCAGAAGCTCGACCTGCTCTCCATGACGCACGCGGGCTGACAGCCCGCTTCCCCGGATGCCGCGGTCCTTCGGGACCGCGGCATCCGTCGTCTCCGGGCCCTTCCCCCTCCCCCTCGTCCCGCCCCCCCTGGCCCACGGGCCTGTCCCGATCTGCACACCTCGTCCCGATCTGCACAGGAAAGCCCGGCAAAGGTGTGCAGATCGGGCTCGAGTGTGCAGATCGGGGCACGAGGTTCCTCCTCCACCCTGCGGCGATCCTCCACGTTGTCCACCGATCGGGCGACCACCCTCTCTCGGCGGTCAGGATGCGGCAGCGTGACAGGCATGCTCTCCGCGCCGCTCACGCTCGCCCGCCTCGGCGGCGTCGCCCGAGGAACACAGCTCCAAGATCTCGGGTTCACCCGCCGAATGTTGTCGCGGTCGGTCGCCGACGGCGAGATCATCCGGATCCGGGACGGCGTCTTCGCGGTGCCGTCCGTGGCGGACGACCTCCGGACGGCGATCGCGCACGGAGGCGCGCCGACCTGCGTCAGCGAACTGCGGAGGCGAGGGGTCTGGGTACTGTCCGACTCCACCAGCCTCCACGTGTGGATGGGAGCTGCCCGGCACGTGCACCCCCATACCGATTGCGACTGTCGATCGCACTACTACCGGGGTCGTCCCCCGCTCGGGCGCGCCGATCTGCCGACGGCTTTGGTGCATCTCCAGCGGTGCGAAGGCGACGAGGCCTTCTTCGCCGCCTTCGAGTCGGCATGGCGGATGAACCTGCTGTCGCGTGCGGCGCGCAGCCGCATCCGTGCCGCTCTCCCGGCTCGGGCCCGGTGGCTCGTGGACCTCGCCCGCGGCGATGCGGACAGCGGGCTGGAGTCGATCCTTCGCCTGCGCCTGCACATCCTGGGGATCCCGGTGGAGTGTCAGGTCCGTATCGACGGCGTCGGCGTCGTGGACGTCGTCATCGGCGGCAGGCTCATCGTGGAGGCCGACGGAAAGGAGAACCACGACGACTCGGCCCACCGCCACCGGGACCGGAGCCGCGACGCCGTGGCCTCCCGGCTCGGATACGAGACCCTGCGGTTCGACTACGCGCAGATCATCCACGACTGGCCCATGGTCCAGGCCGCGATCCTCGGGGCTCTCCGCCGTCTCCAGGACTATCGGTGACCCCTTTCACGGTCCCTCTCCCGGCCCGCCTCTCCCCCCGATCTGCACATATCTGCCCGATCTGCACACGAATACTCGCGAACCGTGTGCAGATCGGGACAACGTGTGCAGATCGGGACCGGGATGAGGTCGGGACGGAGGTCAGCAGACGGTCGGCAGCAGCGGGCGGCAGACGGTCAGCAGCAGCGGGCGCCCGGATCCGCGTCCTGCGCGGCGTAGTGTCGCCGCCAGAACTCGCGCTCCGTCATCGGGACCCGGTCCGGATGCGCCGCGCGCTCATGCGCCAGGTAGGCCGCGTACCGCGACTGACCGGTCACGCCGTTGACGTACCAGGACACCGCCCGCCACGCGCGCCGCAGTCCCTCGGCCGCGCGCCGGGCCGGACCACGGGCATCCCCGCCCAGGGCCACCCGCGAAGCCACGCCGTCCCTGGTTGAGGCCGTGGGTCCACGCCCTCCGTGGCCGACGCCGTGCGGGCCCGGCGCCGCACGGGCGCCCGGCGCCGGATCATGCACACCGGTCACGTCAGTGCCCCTGGACCGGCTTCAGCTCGTCCGGCAGCGCGTCCCATTCCTTCTGCACGGCGCGCTCCTCGCGGGAGGCGATGAGGCCCGCCGCCCCGAAGCGACGCGACGGGACCGCAGGGTCCTCGTGATCGATGACCTCCGTGCCGCGGAACGCCTGGATCACCCGCCAGACCGACATCGCGATCACGATGAGGGTGAGCACGAGGAACACGATCGACAGCGTCCCCTGCACCACCGTGTTGCGCACGACCGCCTCCATCGCCTGGACCGTGCCCGCGGTCCCGAAGCTCGTCTCGCCCGCCTCCAGCGCCCCGCGGAACGCGAAATGCTGAGCCCAGTAGCCCACCGCCGGCACCGGGGAGAAGATCTTGTACAGCGACGCGGTGACGGTCACCACCGTCACGAATGCGAGCGGGACGACCACCACCCAGAGCACCCCGAACGTGCGCCGGCGGGCGACGATCGTGAGCACCACCGCGAGCGCGATCGCGGCCAGCAGCTGGTTCGCGATCCCGAACAGGGGGAACAGGGTGTTGATGCCGCCGAGCGGATCGGTGACGCCCATGATCAGCACCGCGCCCCACCCGGCCACCATGACCGCCGTGCAGATCCACGCCCCGGCCCGCCAGGACGTGTCCTTGAAGCGCGGGATGACGTTCCCGACCGAGTCCTGCAGCATGAAGCGTGCGACCCGGGTGCCGGCGTCCACGGCGGTCAGGATGAACAGCGCCTCGAACATGATCGCGAAGTGGTACCAGAACGCCATCATCCCGGTGCCGCCGATCCACTGCTGCATGATGTGCGCGAGGCCGAGGGCGAGGGTCGGTGCACCGCCGGTGCGGGAGATGATCGACTCCTCCCCTACGTTCGCCGCGGTCGTGGAGAGCATCTCCGGCGTCAGGTTCACACCGGCGAGCCCGAGCCCGTTCACGAACTGCACGGCGCCTTCGATCGTGCCGAGCGTCGCCGCCGGGGACGAGTTCATGGCGAAGTAGATGCCCCGGTCGATCGACACGGCCGCGACGAGGGCCATGATCGCGACGAACGACTCCATCAGCATCCCGCCGTAGCCGATGAAGCGGGTCTGCTTCTCCTTCTCGACCATCTTCGGCGTCGTGCCCGAGGCGATCAGCGCGTGGAACCCGCTGAGCGCCCCGCACGCGATCGTGACGAACAGGAACGGGAACAGGGGGCCCGACCACACCGGCCCCGTCTCCCCGCCGGCGAACTCGCTGAAGGCCGGGACGGAGATCTCCGGTCGGACGAAGACGATCGCCACGGCGAGCGCCACGATCACGCCGATCTTCATGAACGTAGAGAGGTAGTCGCGCGGGGCGAGCAGGATCCAGACCGGCAGGACCGCCGCGATGAAGCCGTAGATGATGATGGCCCATGCGATGGTCAGGCGCTCCTGATGGAAGATCGCCTGCCCCCAGTCGGTGGCCGCCACCGCGCCGCCGCCGACGATGGCGGCGATGAGGAGCACGAACCCGATGATCGACACCTCGGTGATCCGTCCCGGTCGGATCCAACGCAGGTACACGCCCATGAACAGCGCGATGGGGATCGTCATGCTCACCGAGAAGACGCCCCACGGGCTCTCCCCGAGCGCGTTGACGACGACGAGGGCGAGGATCGCCGTGATGATGATCATGATGAGCAGCGTCGCGAGGATCGCGGCGGCTCCGCCGAAGCGCCCGAGCTCGTCGCGCGCCATCTGTCCCAGGGAGCGCCCGCCGCGCCGCATCGAGAAGAACAGCACCAGGTAGTCCTGCACGGCGCCGGCGAGCACCACGCCGACGATGATCCAGATGGTCCCCGGCAGATAGCCCATCTGCGCCGCGAGCACGGGGCCGACGAGCGGTCCGGCGCCGGCGATCGCCGCGAAGTGGTGCCCGAACAGCACGCGGCGGTCGGTGGCGACGTAGTCCTTCCCGTCCGCCTTGGCCTCCGCGGGCGTCGCGCGGCGGTCGTCCGGCCGTGTAAGCCGCCGCTCGATGTACTTCGAGTAGAAGCGGTAGAAGATCAGGTAGGTTGCGACCGCGGCGAAGACGAACCAGATGGCGTTCACCGTCTCGCCGCGGACGATCGCGAGCATCGTCCACGCCACGCCGCCGACCAGGGCGATGAGCGCCCAGACGACGATCTTCACGGGTGTCCACCGCGGCTTCTCGTCGACCGCGACCGGGGGAAGACTCCGTTCCGCCGTGTCTGCTCTCTGCATGATCTGAACTCCTTCGTCCGCGTCCTGCTGCATCGACGCTAACCCGGACGACCGCTCGCGCGCATCCGACGCGGCGGGAACGGACGGGCCGGGACGACGAGGGGCCGCCGGGAAGTCCCGGCGGCCCCTCGTCGTCGGCTCAGCTGAGCTCGCCGCCCTCCAGGAGCTCGGTGACGAGCGCGGCGATCGCCGAGCGCTCGGACCGCTGCAGGGTCACGTGCCCGAACAGCTCGTGCCCCTTGAGCGTCTCGATCACGCTGGCGACGCCGTCGTGGCGGCCGACGCGGAGGTTGTCGCGCTGTCCGACGTCGTGGGTGAGCACGACGCGCGAGTTCTGCCCCATCCGGCTGAGCACCGTGAGCAGGACGTTGCGCTCCAGCGACTGCGCCTCGTCCACGATCACGAAGGCGTCGTGCAGGGACCGCCCGCGGATGTGGGTGAGCGGAAGAACCTCCAGGAGCCCGCGCTCGACGACCTCGTCGATCACGTTGGTCGACACCACCGATCCGAGGGTGTCGTAGACGGCCTGGCCCCAGGGGTTCATCTTCTCGCCCTGGTCGCCGGGGAGGTAGCCGAGCTCCTGCCCGCCGACGGCGAACAGCGGCCGGAAGACGATGATCTTCCGCTGCTGCTGCCGCTCCAGCACCGCCTCGAGACCGGCGCAGAGCGCCAGGGCCGACTTGCCGGTACCGGCCCGCCCGCCGAGGGAGACGATGCCGACCTCGGGGTCCAGGAGCAGGTCGATCGCGATGCGCTGCTCGGCGGAGCGCCCGTGCAGCCCGAACACCTCGCGGTCTCCGCGGACGAGCGCGAACTCCCCGTCCCCGGTGACCCGGCCCAGGGCCGAGCCGCGTTCGGAGTGGATGATGAGGCCGGTGTTGACGGGCAGGCCCGTCACCTGGTCGCTGGATCCGACCTCGCTCTCGTACAGGTCGCTGATCTCGTCCCCGGAGAGGTCGATCGGGGCGATGCCGGTCCAGCCCGAGTCCACGGCCTGCTCCGCGAGGTACTCCTCGGCGTTGATGCCGAGCGAGGCCGCCTTCACCCGCATGGGGAGGTCCTTCGAGACCACCGTCACGTCCTGGCCGTCCTGCGCGAGGTGCATGGCGACCGAGAGGATGCGGCTGTCGTTGTCGCCGAGGCGGATCCCGCTGGGGAGAACGGACTGATCGGTGTTGTTCAGCTCGACGCGCAGCGTGCCGCCCGAGCCGATCGGGACGGGGAAGTCCAGACGTCCGTGCTCGACGCGCAGCTCGTCGAGGTGACGCAGCGCCCGCCGCGCGAAGTACCCGATCTCGGGGTCGTGGCGTTTGCCCTCCAGCTCGCCGATGACGACGACGGGGAGGACGATGCTGTGCTCCGCGAAGCGGAAGAACGCCTGGGGATCGGACAGCAGCACCGACGTGTCGAGCACGTAGGTGCGCAGGTCCTGTCCGGGCGCGCCTTCCCCGCCGTCGCGGGTGCTGCGCTGGTGAGCTGCCTGAGTCTGCTGAGTGAACGGTGCGGCCACGACCCTCTCCCGACCCGGGGATTCCCGGTGTTAGGCGAGTCGACCAGGGCCACGAGTCGCGATCCTTCACGGCCGACTCGATCGGGCACCGTGCCCGATGCCATGACCGTACGACCGCGGGAGGACGCGACGCGACTCCGACACGCGGCAGCGTCGGTTAAGCGGAGATGAATTCCGCCGCCGTGGCGAGGGCGTCGTCGAGCAGCGCCACCGTGGGCTCCCCGGTACCGGCGTGCACGCCGAAGCGCACCCGGCCGTCGCGCACCGTCGCGGTGATCCCCGCGTCGGCGAGGACGCCGCCGAGACCGGCCGGATCCCGCGGCGCGAGCGCGACGACCCCGGCCCGTCTCGCGGGGTCCCGCGGCGAGACGACCGGCACCCGATGGCGGTCCAGCACGTCCAGGACGGCGTCCACCCGCTCCTCCACCCGCCGCGCCACGGCGCCGACGCCCGCCGCGGCGGTCTCGCTCACGGCGGCCGCGAGACGGCCGGCGGCCAGCGGATCGGGACTGCTCACCGCGTACGCGCGCCCGGTGGGCGCGGGGTCGGGGATCACGTCGGCGAAGTAGGCCGCGGCGGACGTCCCGGCGAAGCC
The DNA here is from genome assembly GCF_021172025.1 of Microbacterium resistens. Classification (NCBI taxonomy): domain Bacteria; kingdom Bacillati; phylum Actinomycetota; class Actinomycetes; order Micrococcales; family Microbacteriaceae; genus Microbacterium; species Microbacterium resistens. The sequence continues at coordinate 210,955 of NZ_CP082781.1, read as the reverse complement.
GCTCAGCACCGGGGCGATCCGTTCCCGGGCGGAGGGAGCGAAGCGCGCGAACCCGGTGCCCCGGCCCGCACGCAGCCACTTGTACCCGTGACCGACCACGACGTCGGCGAGCGCCCAGTCCTCCGCCACGACGCCGAAGGACTGCACGGCGTCGACGATCAGGAGTCGATCCGGCCCGAGCGCTTCCCGCAGAGCCGCCAGATCCGCCCGGTGACCGGTGCGGAAGTCCACGTGGCTGACGGCGAGCGCGGTGACGTCGTCGTCGAGGGCGTCACGGACGGCGGCGGCCGTCACGACGGCCTCCGCGGGGCGGATCCACCTCGGCACCAGGGCGCCCCGCGACGCCTCGGCGGCGCGGGCGAGCGCCACGGTGATGCTCGGGAACTCGGCCGTGGAACAGACGACGTGGCCGGAGAGCCCCGCGAAGGCGTGCTGCAGAGCGGGGCCGGAGGCGGAGTGGAGGGAGATGTCGTCCTCCGCGGCCCCGAGGAGCCCGGCGAGTCCGCGTCGGGCCTCCCCCTCGCGCGCCCACACGGCGGCGAGCGCCGCCGGACGGCCGTCGGCCTGCCGTTCGGCGTCGGCGATCAGAGCGGTGCGGGCCGCCGGGGACAACGGGCCGAACGCGGCCCAGTTCAGGTAGCCGTCCGTGCCGGCGAAGGAGTCGACGTAGTCCTCGAGCGCACCCATCCGGCCATTCTGCCCGAGGGCGACCCGCGGTCGGGACGACCGGACGCGCGGCGTCACTTGCCGAAGCGGCGATCCCGGTCGGCGTAGTCGCGGATGGCGCGCAGGAAGTCCACCTCGCGGAGGTCCGGACCGAGCGCCTCGACGAAGTAGAACTCGCTGTGGGCGCTCTGCCAGAGGAGGAAGTCGCTCAGCCGCTGCTCGCCGCTCGTCCGGATGACGAGGTCCGGGTCCGGCTGCCCGCCCGTGTAGAGATGCTCCCCGATCATCTCCGGGGTCAGATGCGCGGCGAGGTCCTCGAGCGTGCCTCCGGAGGCCTCGTGCTGCACGATGATGCTCCGCACGGCGTCCACGATCTCGTTGCGCCCGCCGTACCCGACGGCCAGGTTCACGTGGAGCCCCGTGTTCTCGCGAGTGCGCTCCTCCGCGTCGGCGAGCACGCGGGCCAACGGTTCGGGGAGGATCTCGGCACGCCCCACGTGCTTCACCCTCCAGGTGGGCTGGTGCGACAGCGAGTCGGCGAGCTCACCGATGATCTCGATGAGGTCGGCCAGCTCCCGCGGGTCGCGCTTGAGGAGGTTGTCCGCGGAGAGGAGGTACAGCGAGACGACGCGGATCCCGAGGTCGTCGCACCACTGCAGGAACTCCCGCATCTTCGCCGCCCCGGCGCGGTGCCCGTGCGCGGCGGACTCGTAGCCGAGCTGACGCGCCCACCGCCGGTTGCCGTCGATCATCATCGCCACGTGATGGGGCATGGTCGCCGGGTCCAGGCGACGCCGCAGTCGCCGACCGTACAACCGGTAGAGCGGTCCGCTCCCCTGTTCTGACCGTGCACTCACTCCCCTACGCTACCGCGCGCGCCCCGCCTCCGCGGGGACGGTCGGAGGACCCGTACGGGCGAGCGTCGCCTGTGAATATGTGCCGATGACGGCATGGGCGGGCGCTTAGAGTGAGCAGATGAGCAGCGCGAACCCGAACGCCGCCCCCGACCTCCCTCAGCTGCCGCTCATGGAGGCTGCGGCCACGGACGCACAGGCGGACATCAAGCCGACCTGGCGAGGCTGGATCCACGCGGGCACCTTCCCCGTCGCGATCGCCGCCGGCGTCGTCCTCATCGTGCTCGCACAGGGGGTCCCCGCCAAGTGGGCGGCGGCCGTGTTCATGGCGACGTCCCTGCTGCTGTTCGGCAACTCCGCCGTGTACCACCGGTTCAACTGGGGTCCTCGGGTGAAGGTCGTGCTCAAGCGCATCGACCACGCGAACATCCTGCTCCTGATCGCGGGGACGTACACGCCGATCGCCGTCCTCGCGCTTCCCCCGGACAAGGGGATCCTCCTGCTGTCGCTCGTCTGGAGCGGCGCGATCCTGGGGATCCTGTTCCGCGTGTTCTGGATCCACGCGCCGCGCTGGCTGTACGTCGCGCTCTACCTGCTGCTCGGGTGGGCCGCGGTGATGTACATCGTGGACCTCGTCCTCGCGAACGTCGCGATGATGGTGCTCGTGTGCGTCGGCGGCGTGCTCTACACGCTCGGCGCCGTGGTCTACGCGATGAAGCGCCCGAACCCGTCTCCCGGCCACTTCGGGTTCCACGAGATCTTCCACGTGTGCACGGTCCTGGCGTTCCTCTGCCACTGGACCGCGTGCCTGCTCATCGCGTTGGCGCCGGCGTCGCCCTCACTCGGTCTTCCCGGCTGAGCCCCGCGGTCCGTCGCCTGCGGCGTCCTCCGGATCCACCGCCTGGTCGTCCGCCGTCGTCGCCTCCACGGCCGCGTCGGCCTGCGCCTCCGCGTCCAGCTCGGCACGGACCTCCTCGCGGTAGCGCACGCGGCGGATCCGGCGCTGCATGTCCCAGATGAGGACGACGACCCCGATCACCAGGATCGCGACGATCGCGAAGCCCCAGGGCCCCGGCGTCACCAGTTCCGGGTCCACCGTCGGTGTCGGGGTCGGAGACGGCGACACCGCCGCCCGCACGAGCGCATCGATCATGTGTCCGCCCTTCCTGGCCCCACGCGTTAGCCTGGAATCCAGCCTAACGATCGGAAGACCCCACCCGTGACCACGCCCGCCCAGCTCGACGAGCGCTACGGCCGCACCCGACGCGGCAGGCTTCCCTGGATCATCGGCGGCGCCCTCGCCGCGGTCGTGATCGTCGTCGCCGGATGGATCACCGTGCGCTCCACGGCGGATCAGGTCGACGTGACCGGCACGGGATTCGAGGTGCTCGACGATCACGCCGTGACCGTCTCCTTCCAGATCACCGCTCCGCGGGATCGCGACGTGCACTGCATCGTCGAGGCCCAGGACGAGGAGTTCGGCATCGTGGGATGGCGCGTGGTCGACTACCCGGCCTCCGCGGAGCACTCACGGGCGTACACCGAGAAGGTCCCCACCGTCGCTCTCGCGACGACGGGTTTGGTTAACACCTGCTGGGTCGAATAGGCTCGTCACGATCAACGACGCCCCGGCACGGTGCCGGGGCGTCTTGCCATATCCCCGCAGGCCGTCGCCGCAGGGATCCGAATTAAGGAGTATCGCCGTGTCGAACGACGCTCAGGTCCCCTTCCTCACTCAGGACGCGTACGACCGCCTCGTCGCCGAGCTGGAGCACCTGTCCACCGTCGGCCGCGAGGAGATCGCCAAGCGCATCGAAGCGGCTCGCGAGGAGGGCGACCTCAAGGAGAACGGCGGGTACCACGCCGCCAAGGACGAGCAGGGCAAGCAGGAGGCCCGGATCCGCACCCTGGAGCAGCTGCTGAAGACCGCCAAGGTCGGCGAGGCGCCGGCCAGCCGCGGCATCGTGGAGCCCGGCACCGTCGTCACCGCCATCGTCGCGGGCGGCGAGGAGGTCTTCCTCCTCGGCAGCCGCGAGATCGCCGGCGGCACGGACCTCGACGTCTACAGCGAGGCGAGCCCGCTGGGCAGCGCCATCCAGGGCCTCAAGGTCGGCGAGAAGACCTCGTACGAGGCCCCGAACGGCCGGATGATCGACGTGGAGATCGTCAAGGTCGAGACCTTCGCCGGCTGACGCTCTCCGCGGCGCCTGCCCGCACGACACCGCCCCTCTCCGATCCGGAGAGGGGCGGTGTCGTGTGCGCGGTCAGTCCGGGACGACGATCGGCTCGAAGCCTGCGGCCCGCAGCGTGTCGAGCGTGAGCTCGGAGTGCTCGGGGCCCCGCGTCTCCACGCTGAGCTCCAGGATGACGTCGCTGATCTGCAGTCCGTGTCCGTGGCGGGTGTGCATGGCCTCGATGACATTCGCGCCGGCCTGCGCGATGAGCTCCGACACGCGCGCGAGCTGTCCCGGCCGGTCCGGAAGGGGGATCCGGATCGTGAGGTAGCGGCCCGAGGCCGCAAGGCCGTGGGAGACGATCCGCTGCAGCAGGAGGGGGTCGATGTTGCCGCCGGACAGGACGGAGACCGTCGTCCCGGTGCCCGTCACCTTGCCGGCCAGGATCGCCGCGACGCCGACGGCCCCCGCAGGCTCCACGACGACCTTCGCCTGCTCCAGCAGGACCAGCAGCGCGCGGGCGATGTCGTCGTCGCTGACGGTGACGACCTCGTCCACGAGCTCCCGGGCGATCTCGAACGGCACGTCCCCGGGCTTGGCCACGAGGATCCCGTCCGCGATCGTCGGGCGGGTGACGATCTCGACGGGCTCCCCCGCTCCGAGGGAGGGCGGCATGGCGGCGGCGTTCTCCGCCTGCACGCCGATGACGCGCACGGTGCGACCCGCCCGCGCCGCCGACGCCTTGACGGCCGCGGCGACGCCCGCGATCAGGCCGCCCCCGCCGATGCCCATGATGACGGTGTCGACCTCCGGGACGTCCGCCACGATCTCCAGTCCGAGAGTGCCTTGCCCGATGACGACGTCGCGGTGGTCGAAGGGGTGGATGAGGACCGCGCCGGTGCGTTCGGCGAACTCCGCGGCCAGCCGCAGCGAGGTCGCCACGGTCTCGCCCTCCAGCACCACGTGGGCGCCGTAGCCGCGCGTGGCCAGGAGCTTGGGCACCGGGACGCCGATCGGCATGAAGATCGTCGCGCGGATCCCCAGGGCCTGCGCGGCGAGCGCGACGCCCTGCGCGTGGTTCCCGGCCGATGCGGCCACGACCCCGCGTGCCCGTTCCTCGGCGGTGAGCCGTGACAGGCGGTGCACGGCGCCGCGGATCTTGAACGACCCGGTCCGCTGCAGGTTCTCCATCTTCAGCAGGACGGGCGACCCCAGGACGTCTCCGACGGCGCGCGACGGCAGCGTCGGCGTGTGCGTGACCACGCCGTCCAGTCCGCGCGCGGCCTCCTCGATCTCCGCCAGGGACGGTACCGCGGTCGGGGTCGATCCGGGCCGGGGATCCGTGTGGTCGTTCTGCACCGTGTGCTCGCTCCTCGTCGTCGTGGTCGGGTCCGCGGGGGTCATCGAGCCTCCCCGCTGCGTGGTCGTCGTGGGGCGGGGACGGTCCGCCAGATGTAGTCGCCGTGCGGATCGGCGCCGGTGCGCCAGGCGCCGCTCGCGATCGTCACCGCCGCGACGTTCGCGAACGCAGCGAGGGGCACGGCGAACAGAGCGCCGGGGATCCCGGCGATCATCGCACCGCCGGCCACGACGAGGACGACGGCGAGCGGATGCACCTTGACGGCCGAGCCCATGAGGATCGGCTGGAGCACGTGCCCCTCCAGCTGCTGGACGCCGAGGACCACCACGAGCATCCACAGGGCGATCCATGGCCCGTTGTAGACGAGGGCCAGGAACACCGCGAGCGCCCCGGTGACAACGGCCCCGACGATCGGGATGAAGGAGCCGAGGAACACCAGGACCGCCACGGGCACGGCCAGCGGCACCCCGAGCAGGAAGGCGCCGAGCCCGATGCCGGTGGCGTCGATCGTCGCCACCAGCAGCTGGGTCCGCGCGTAGTTCATCACCGTCGCCCAGCCGTTGCGTGCGGCGGCGTCCGCGGCGGGACGCCCGGCCTTCGGGAAGAGCTTGAGCGTCCAGCGCCAGATCCCGGCGCCGTCCGCGAGGAGGCAGATGAGGATGAACAGCGCGAGCACCGCGCCGGTCGCGACGTGCCCGAAGGTCGTGCCGATGGCCAGGGCGCCGGACCACAACGCCTCACCCTGCTCCTGCAGCAGGGCCATGCCCTGGTCGATGTACGCCTCGATCTGCGCGGCGGACAGGTGGAAGGGCCCCTCGATGAGGAAGGTCCGCAGATCCTCCACCGCCGTCGCGGTGCGGGCCTGGACCTCTCCCCACTGCTGGCGGATCTGCCAGATCGCCAGCCACAGCAGACCCACGACGATGACCAGGGTGCCGACGAGCGACACGGTCACCGCGAGCCAGCGCGGGAACCGCTTCCGCAGCATCCACGCGAACGCCGGCCACAGCAGAGCGGTCACGAGGATGGCGACCATCAACGGGATCACGAGGAGCTTCAGGAGCATGATGAGCCAGATCAGCACTCCCGCGGCGGCCGCGATCACCAGGAACCGCCACGAGTACGCGGTGGCGATGCGCAGACCGGAGGGAAGTCCCTGGTCCACCTCGCCGGACACGGTGCGATTCTGGAGCAGCTCGCGCAGGCGCTGACGGCCTGTCTCGTTCGAACGCCGGTCGCTCATCCGCCAAGTCTACGGGCAGGCCCCGGCTCGTGCGGGCGTGCACGACCACATGCGCCGGGCCCCGCGGCGGTGTCGGAGCCGGCGGGTACGCTGGCCCGCGTGACCGACACCCTCAGCTCCGCCGAGGCCCGGCGCGTCGCCCTCGGCGCGCAGGGCCTGTCCCGACGACGTCCCGCATCCCCGCAGGCACGCCACCTGCACACGGCGATGCAGCGCATGGGGGTGCTGCAGATCGACTCGGTCAACGTCTTCGCCCGGTCGCACTACCTGCCCCTGTTCTCCCGCCTCGGCGCGTACGATCCCGCCGTCCTGGACCGTGCGTTCCTGCGCCCCTCGTCCCGGTACGTCGAGTACCTGGCGCACGAGGCGACCTTCGTCCCTGCGGACGACTGGGCCCTGTGGCGCTTCCGGATGGACGACTTCCGCGCGAAGTACGGCGGGGACGCCTACCGGGGGTCTCCGCGCACGCTGGACGCCGTGCGCGCCGAGCTCCGCGAGCGCGGCCCCTCCCGACCGGCCGACATCCGCGGGGAGGCACCGCGTCCCCGCGGGCCCTGGTGGGACTGGGACGAGGTCAAGCACGCCCTGGAGTTCCTCTGGCGCGTCGGGGAGGTCGCGATCGCCGGGCGCGTGGGTTTCGAGCGGCGCTACGCCCTGGCCGAGGACGTGATCCCCGCCGAGGTCCGCGCCCGGGAGATCCCCCGGGAGGACGCGGTGCGCGAGCTCGTGCGTCGGGCCGTCCGCGCGCACGGAGTGGGCACGGCCGCCGACATCGCCGACTACTACCGCCTCCGGGACCGGGCGCTGGTGCAGCGGTCGCTGCGGGATCTCGAGGACGCCGGCGAGGTCCGTCCGGTGCGGGTCCGGGGGTGGGAGCGCGCCGGACGCGCGCTGCCTGCGTGGATCCACGCGGAGGCGGTCCTCCCCCGTCGCATCGACGCGACGGCCCTGCTGACCCCGTTCGACCCCGTGGTGTGGTTCCGAGAGCGTGCCCTGCGGGCGTTCGAACTGGACTATCGGATCGAGATCTACACCCCGGCCCACAAGCGCCGTTACGGCTACTACTCCCTCCCCGTGCTCGTCGGGGACCGGATCGCCGCGCGGGTGGACCTGAAGGCCGAGCGTGCGACCGAGACCCTGCGCGTGCAGTCGGCCTGGTGGGAGCCGCAGGCCCGCCCCGCGGAGGACGCGCCCCGCATCGCGGAGGAGCTGCGTCTCGCCGCCGCCTGGCAGCGGCTCGCTCACCTGTCGGTCTCGCACTGGGGCGACGCGAGCGACGACCTCGCGGATGCGCTCCGCGTCGGCGGCACGGTCTCTCGCCACGCCGTCGATCGACGCCCTCCGCACTCGAGCGGGACGCCGTCGGGATCCCCGACGGCCTCCGAGGACCGAGAGCCCGACGACGCGGCGCGCGAGGTCGACGACGCGGACGAGACGGAGCCCGCGGCGTGACGTCCGCCCCGGCTCGGTCCCGCCGAGGGCGGCTCGTCGCGATCGCTCTGACGCTCCTGGTGCTGGTCGGCGGGGGCGCACTCTGGTGGTCGGTCTCCCGGCCGCCCGCATCGGCGGCGGACACCGCGCTGGCGGCCTTCCGCGCGATCGCGGACGGAGACGCGGAGGCGGTCAGGGCCTTCGGCGTCGGGGTCGACGAGCGTGCCGCGGACGCGCTGGAGGCCGCGCGCGAGCGTCCGAGCGCGCCCCGCGTCCTCACCGCGTCGGAGCGCGGGGACGAGGCGCGGGTCCGCGTGTCCTTCACGCTGGACGGCCGGGAGCACGAGACGGACGCGCGGCTCGAACGTCGGGACGGCGCGTGGAGGCTGACGGACGCGCCCGTCGGCGGGCTGCTCGTGTCCCGCCCCTGGGGCGGCGCCCGGATCGGCACGACGCCGCTCGGCGAGGCCGATGATCCGGTGGCACTGCTTCCCGGCGTCTACGACGTGGCCTCGGCGCCCGCTTCCCTCGTGTCGGGCGAGGTGCGCGCGGTGGTGCTCCCCGGTGAGGAGGCCGCCGTCTCCCTGCGCCCGCGGCTCACCGAGGAGGGCGTCGCGAGCGCCCGTGCGCAGCTCGAGGACTATCTGACCGCCTGCACGCAGACGGCGTCCGCCGGGTCCCCGCCCGAGAACTGCGGGATCCGGGTGCCCTGGGCCGCCGACCTGTCGACGCTGGATCGCCTGAGCTTCCGCATCGAACGGATGCCGGCGCTGGAACTGGACCCGCCGTCGTTCTCCGCCACCGGCGGCGTCCTCGTCGCGACCGCCGAGGGGACGGACCGCGCCGGGTCCGCGGCGTCGGTCACCTACCGGACGGACGCATGGAACGTCTACGGCGACGTCCGTGTGGACGCAGAGGTGATCCGGCTCGCCGTGCGCTGAGCCGATCACGCGGCTCGGAACGCGTCCGGGGAGACGCGCAGAGGTCCCGCGCCCTCTTCGGACGCGGGACCTCTCGCGGGCGGTTCTCGCCTCAGAACTGGACGCGCGGCGGCTCGGCGATCGCGGCGCCGTCCACGACCTCGAAGAACTCCCGTTCGGAGAATCCGAGGTTCCGTGCGAACAGGTTGTTCGGGAAGACCTTGATCTTCGTGTTCAGCTCGCGGACGCCGCCGTTGTAGAAGCGGCGCGATGCCTGCACCTTGTCCTCGGTGTCGACGAGGGCGTGCTGGACCTGCAGGAAGTTCTGGCTGGCCTGGAGCTGCGGGTACGCCTCGGCGACCGCGAACAGGCTCTTCAGTGCCTGCTGGAGGTGTCCTTCGGCGACCCCCGCCTCCGCCGGGCCGTTCGCCGAGAGCGTCTCGGCGCGCGCGCGGGTGACGTTCTCGAACACGGCCTTCTCGTGCGCGGCGTACCCCTTCACCGTCTCGATGAGATTGGGGATGAGGTCGGCGCGCCTCTTGAGCTGCACGGTGATGTCGCTCCAGGCCTCGTCCACGCGGACGTTGAGCTGCACGAGCGAGTTGTACGTCGACCACAGGTAGATGCCGACGACGACGGCCAGGACGACGATCACACCGACGACGATGAATACCGGAATGAGCCCTTCCATGGATCCCGGCCCCCCTTTCAGCTCTTTCGGCCCATCCTATCCCCGCGGCCCCGAACGCCCGCTGGACGCCGATGCGGTCAGTCGCCGAGCACCCGCGTCAGGTAGGCGTTCCCGAAGCGCCGCTCCGGGTCGAGCCGGTCGCGGAGCGCGACGAAGTCGTCGAAGCGCGGGTAACGCTCCCGGAGCGCGTCGCGATCCAGACCGTGGAGCTTGCCCCAGTGCGGGCGTCCGCCGTGGTCCAGGCAGATCCGCTCGACGGCGTCGAAGTACTCCCGTGGGTCGTGCCTCCAGTACCGGTGGACGGCGATGTACGCGCTGTCTCGGCCGTGCGCGGTCGACAGCCATCGGTCGTCGGCCGCGGCGAAGCGCACCTCGACGGGGAACTCGATCCGCCATCCACGCCGTGCGATGTGAGCGCGGATCTCCTCGAAGGCGGGCACCACCTGGTCTTTCGGGAGGGCGTACTCCATCTCCCGGAAGCGGACGGTGCGCCGCTGCGTGAGCACGCGGTGGGAGAGGTCCGTGTACTCGCGGTTCCCGGTCAGTCTCACCGCGAGACGGTTGAACGGCGCAGTGATCGGCGACGCCACGACGCCGGCGGCGCACACGAGCCGGTAGACCCCGTTGGACAGCAGCGTCTCGTCCACCCACCGGCCGACCGGCGGCAGCGGATGGCGCACCGCCGATTCGGGCAGCCGCTCGGTCGTCTTCGTGAGCGCCACGTCCGTGTGCGGGAACCAGTAGAACTCGAAGTGGTCGGCGTCCGCCGCGAGCTCGTGCACGCGCTCCAGCGTCTCCTCCAGCGGCGCCGGCGCGTCGACGGCGTGCATCACGAACGCGGGGACGCACTGGAGGGTGACCTCGACGAGCACCCCGAGTGCGCCCAGGCCCAGGGCGATCGCGGGCAGGAGCTCGGGCTGATGCTCCTCGTCGACGCGCAGGAACTCCCCCGAGGCGGTGATGAGCGTCGCCCCGACGACCTGGGTCGCGAGCCCGCCGAACCCTGTCCCCGTGCCGTGCGTGCCGGTCGAGATCGCCCCCGAGATCGACTGCCGGTCGATGTCGCCGAGGTTCTCCATCGCGAGCCCGTACGGGGCGAGGAGCCGCGGGATCCGGTGCAGCCGGGTTCCGGCGAGGAGCGTCACCCGGCGCCGGGCCTCGTCGACGGCGGTCACGCCCTGGAGGTCGTCCAGCTCGAGCAGGACGTCCGGGCCGACGGCGATGCCGGTGAAGCTGTGACCGGCGCCGACGGCCTTCACCCGCAGGCCCTGGCGGGCCGCGGCGACGACCGCGCGCTGCACGCCCTCGGGCGTGCGGGGACGCTCGACCCGCACGGGACGGACGGACGCGGTCCGCCCCCAGTTCTGCCAGATCCCGCCGGGACGTGTCACAGGAACGCCTTTCCCTCGCCGCGATAGGTGGGCAGCTCGTCGACGACGCGATCGCCGTCGACGAGGTGGTACCGGTCGAGGCGCTCGGAGGCCTCTCCGCTCTTGGCGTGACGGAACCATACCCGGTCCCCGGCGCGGAGCTCCGCCGCCGCCGGCCCCTGGAGGGGTGTCTGCACCTCTCCCGCGGCCTCCCTCGTCATCGTGCGCAGCCCCTCGGGCCAGACCGCCCGCGGCTGGCGCGACGCGAGCGCGGGTCCCGACGCGATCCACCCGCCGCCCAGGACCGTGGCGATGTCTGGCGCCGGCCGACGGACGACGTCGAACGCGATCGCCGCGGCGGGAGCCGGATCGAAGGCCCGGTAGCCGTCGAAGAGATGGCCCGCGAGGAGTCCGCTTCCCGCCGTGATCTCGCTGAGCGCGTCGTCGGCGCCGGAGAACTCGAGCGACCCGGTGCCGCCGCCGGTGACGAACTCCAGCGGCACGAGCGAGCGCACGGCGTCGGCAATCGCGGTGCGGCGGACCCGGAGCTCCTGTCGCGACCGCGCCTGCACCGAGCGGATCAGCGCGTCGCCGCTGCCGGTGTCGTCGCCCTGGCCGGCGATCTGCGCCTCGTACATCTGCAGGCCGACGAGGCGGAACCCGTCCCTCTCGGCGACCGCCCGCGCGAACCGCAGGGTCTCGACCGGATCATGCAGCGGCGAGCGGCGGACGCCGACATGGCCGAGGGCGGCCGTCCGCCAGGACGCGTCCACGTCGATCGCGACGCGGACCGGCGGACGCCCGCGCGGCGGGGCGACCGCATCGATGAGATCGAGGTGCTCGACCGCGTCGACCATGAGCGTGATGCGCGAGGCTGCCTGCTCGTCCGCCAGCAGGCGGGCCAGCGTCGTCCGGTCGACCGTCGGGTACGCGACGACGATGTCGTCGTGGTCCTCGGCGAGCCACAGCGCCTCGGGGAGAGTGAAGGCGAGCAGCCCGCGGTAACCGGGGACCCGCAGTGCCGCATCGATCACGGCGCGGACCCGGACCGACTTCGTCGCGATCCGGATCGGTCGTCCACCCGCGCGCACGACCATGTCGAGGGCGTTGTACCGGAGCGCGGCGAGATCGATCACGCCCACGGGCGCGGGCAGGTGCGCCGTCGCGGCGGTCAGGCGCGGCCACCAGGAGGCCGGGTCGTGCCACGGCGGACGAGCGGGGCGCGGCGCCGGAGAGCCGACTCGGTCACCGATGAGGTCGAGCACTCCCCCACCATAACGGCCTTCCGGTCGGGGCCGCGCCGGGCGCCGACGCACCGAGCGGCGGCGGCTAGGCTCGGAGCGCCGTCCGTCACGGACGCCCCCGTAGCCCAACGGCAGAGGCAGGCGACTTAAACTCGCTTCAGTCTGGGTTCGAATCCCAGCGGGGGCACGGTAACAAGGTGTTGACAACGGGGTGGGGCACCAACGCGGCCGGACAAACCGGCATCGGTCGCGACTCCACCGACGAGTACCGATTCAACTGCGGCTAGCCAATCTGGATGACGGTCTCACGTTCGTTGAGTCGCCAAGGCACCTGATAGGGCGTCATAAAGGTCCCGTTCTCGTAGTGGGGACTCGTCTCATCGAGGTACGCATGAGCTTCCGCCTCGTTGTCGAAAACGCCGAGGATGTTGTCGGGTCCGCCGTCGTGATAAACGATCCACACCGCCTTCTGCATACCAGCACGGTACCCGCACGGGTGGAGGAACGTCAGCTAGCCGAGCCTCCACCCGTCGCGAGAAGACGCCGAATGCCATCACCCGCCCGCCCGACGACGGCCAAGCTCCCCCACCAGACGCAGCTGCCCTTATGGGGAAGCACTTATTGTGCGCGTATGCATGGCGCAATATTCTGGCCGGCACCGACGAACCCCAATCGAACTCCCGTCGGATACACGGAGGGTTATCCCCAGCAATCCTCGCGTGAAGTGGCCCCGACAGTACGGCGCCCCCAAGCCGGTCGGGGCCACACCCACGCATGAAACCCCGACACATTCGCCACCGGGTGAGGCGAAGACCCGGAACGAAGGCGCGTTGCGGGATGGGGAGACGTCGGGCTCGCGCTCAGCCCGTATCGCCCGACCGCACGCGGCGCAGACCCATGGAGACGTATGCGGAGAAGCCCGCCCGCTTCGCGAACGGGACGCGTCGCCGCTGCGTCTCGGCGAACCCGAGCTTCGCGTACAGTCCGAGCGCGGGGGCGTTGGTGTCTTTGATGTCCCGCAGCACGACCTCGTCCGAGGACGACTCCAGGAGTCGACGCAGGAGCGCCGTGGCCACGCCCTTGCCCTGATGCTGCGGCGCCGTCGTGACATAGGCGATCTCCATGAGACCCGGACGCGCGTCATCGTGGGCTCCCATGAACTGCCGCCGGACGATCCAGTAGCAGACGAGCCCGTGCACCGGACCGAGCACCCGCTGGAGATGACGCCGATCGGGCGCGAAACACTCCTGAGCCCCTTCGGTGACGACCGCGACCGCCGCGGGCTCGCCGTCGACGAGCGCGACGTGGAAGCGCTCCAGGATCAGCATGGGCCCGAAGGCCGCGACGAGCACCTCCCTGTCCGCGGAGAAGAAGGCGAAGTCCTCGGCGAACCCGTCGACGAGCACCCCGGCGACCCGGTCCCGGTACGACTCCCCCCGCTCGTCCGCGCGTGCGACGTCTATTCTCATCGGTCGCCCCCTTCCATCAGCCGGAGGATGAGGTCGACATCCGCCGGCGGCGTTCTCGCGCCCAGTGCAGCGCGCATCATCGTGAGGCCCGTGAGTATGGCGAAGTAGTGGGCGGTCATCCGCTCGGGGTCTCCCGATGCGATCTGTGTCGCCGCCTGTCCCCGTTCGACGAGCGCGGCGAACGACCGCCAGAGCGCGTTCTGCGTCTCGGCGAGCCGCGCGGTCGCGCCCTCGGGCGTATCCGTCGTGAACGCCTGGTTCATCAGGACGGAGAACTCGACCGCTCCGTCGTCCGCTGCGAGATCCGCCACATACGCCTCTGTGAAGGAGCGGATCACCTCGATGGGATCGCCCTCCGACGAGAACTCGGCGGCGGCCGCCGCGAGCCCGGTCGTGGCCTGGTCGAGGAGCGCGTCGAAGAGCTGTTCCTTGCTGTCGTAGTGCCGGTAGATCGAGCCGATGCTGAGGCCCGCCTCGTCAGCGATCTGCCGGATGCTCGCGGCCGCGAAACCACGATGCGCGAACACCCGCACGGCGGCGGTCTCCACGGCGGAGCGTGTCGCCGAGCGCAGCGCCTCGTTCTGCTCCGTCGTCCGCGGCATGACTCTCCTTTCAAATGAACATTCGTTCACTTTATGCCAGGACGATGAGGACCGCAACTCGGGGCGCCGCCCGTTGCCGGGACTCGCACGACCCTTCGCTAGGCTGAGGCGTCTCGGGGCGGAGTCGGGCGTGCCCCGGATCGTCGAACTCCACGGAGGTGCACATGAGCGATCCCCGCCCCCGTCGCACCTCGGCCCTCGCTCCACTGCTCGCCCCCGTCGTGCTGCTCGCCGTGATGTGGGCCGTTCAGATCGCCGACGCGGTGCTTCCGGGCAGCTTCACGGTGTGGGGGCTGCGGTCCTGGGACCCGAGCGGCCTGCCCGGCATCGTCGTCGGGCCGCTGCTGCACGCGGGCTGGGCGCATCTCATCGGCAACAGCCTGCCGTTCCTCGTTCTCGGCGCGCTCGTGGCGGTGGAGGGGGCCGGCCGGTTCTGGCTCGTGACCGTCGTCGTGGCCGTCGTCGGCGGTGCCGGGACCTGGCTGCTGAACCCGCCGGGAACCGTGACCGTGGGTGCGTCAGGACTGGTCTTCGGCTTCTTCGCCTACGTGCTCTGTCGCGTCCTCGTCGCCCGGTCCGTGGGGCATCGGATCGCCTATGCTCTCGTCGCGCTCGTCGTCATGGCGTTGTACGGGGGCTCCATGCTCGCGGGCATCGTCGCGGCGCCCGCCGGAGTCTCGTGGCAGGCGCACCTGTTCGGGGCGATCGGCGGCATCGTCGCCGCCCTGCTCACCCGACCGCGACGCACGAGTCCCACCCCCTGACACGGGGAACGCCCCGGTCCTCGCGGGTCCCGGGGCGTTCTCCGTCAGGCGGTCAGCTCGCAGCCGCCTCGGCCTTCTTCGGCGCGGACTTCTTCGCCGGAGCCTTCTTCACGGGCTTCGCCTCATCCGCCGGCTTCGCCTCGTCCGCGGGCTTCGCCGGCGTCGCGGCCTTCGCCGGTGCCTTCTTCGCGGGCGCCGCCTTGTCCGCCGCCGGGGCCGCCGCCTTGGGCGTGGCCGAGGGCGCCGCGTCCGCGGCCGGGCGCGGCCGCGCCGCGAACTCCTCGAACACGTAGCGCGGGTTCTGCACCGTCTCGAGGTTCACGAGGTCGCGACCGAGCCACAGGTTGTGCCACCAGCCCCACAGCACGCGCCACTTGCGCTCCCACGAGGGGATCGCCAGACCGTGGTATCCGCGGTGCGCGACCCAGGCCACGAAGCCCTTCAGCGCGATCTTGCCGGACTGGAAGACGCCGTTGTACAGACCGAGACCGGCCACGGCGCCCAGGTTCTTGTGGACGTACTGCTTGGTCTCCTCACCGCGCAGGACGGCGACGAGGTTCTTCGCGAGCAGCTTGGCCTGACGGACCGCGTGCTGGGCGTTGGGCACGCAGTAGCCGCCCACGCCGCCGCCGGTCAGATCCGGCACGGCCGAGACGTCGCCCGCGGCCCACGCACCCTCGACGGCCTCCTCCTCGGTGCCGACGCGCAGGTCGGCACGCGTGCGGATGCGGCCGCGCTCCTCGACGGGGAGGTCCCCGCCGCGGACGACCGTCGGGTTCGCCATCACACCGGCGGTCCACACGATGAGGTCCGTCGGGATCACCTCGCCGGTGGAGAGCTCGACGTTGCCGTCGATCGCACCGGTCACCTGGGTGTCGAGGTGCACGTTCGCGCCGCGCTTGGCGAGATCCTTGAGCACCCACTCGCTCGTCTTCAGCGACACCTCCGGCATGATCCGGCCCATCGCCTCGATGAGGTGGAAGTGCGTGTCCTCGAACGAGATCTGCGGGTACTTCGACACCAGGGCGGACGAGAGCGAGCGCAGCTCCGCGAACACCTCGATGCCGGCGAAGCCGCCGCCCACGACGACCACGCTGAGCAGGCGGTCCCGCTCGGGCCCGGCCGGGAGGGACGCGGCCTTGTCGAAGTTCGACATCAGCTTGTCGCGGATCGCGACGGCCTCCTCGATCGTCTTCAGGCCGATCGCGTTGTCCGCGATGCCCGGGATCGGGAAGGTGCGCGACACCGCGCCGGCGGTGACCACGATGTGGTCGTACGCGAACTCGTACGGCTCGCCGGCGGGCGGCGTGACGGTCGCGACCTTGTTGGCGTGGTCGATGCCGGTGACCTTGGCGGTGACGACGTGGGTCCGCTTGAGGTGGCGACGGTGTGCGACGACCGAGTGGCGCGCCTCGATCGAGCCCGCGGCGACCTCCGGCAGGAAGGGCTGGTAGGTCATGTAGGGCAGCGGGTCGACCATCGTGACCTCGGCCTCGCCCTTGCGCAGGTGCTTCTCCAGCTTCCAGGCGGTGTAGAACCCCGCATAACCTCCGCCGACAATCAGGATCTTGGGCACAGAAGAATTCTTCGCCACAGGGGGACAACTCCTCGTCGTCGTCAGGGACTTGGCGTGCGTCGGGCGCGCGCCGATCGGATGCGCCGGGCAGCTGCGGTGACGCCAAGCCCGATAAGAATACCAGGCAGAGTGACCGCGATGAGCGGCAGGGTACCGTACAGCAGCGAATCGGCGCTGGGGATCAGCGGGGAACCGGACACCGTGGGCGGTTCGGCGGCCTCCAGCGGCGGGATGCTCACCGGCGCGCTGGTCGGCTGCGGGACCTCCGGAGCCTCGCCGCGCCGGTGCAGCCGGATCCACTCCGTCAGCTCGTCCTTCGGGCTCGTGTCCACGGGGTCCACGGCCGCGTTCACAGCCGCCTCGGCGTCGACGAGACCGTACCCGTACAGCGGGTCGGGCCGCTGCGTGGCGGCCGGCGCCGGACGGGCCGTGCGGGTGATCCGGTTGATCACGTCGCCGGCGTCGAGGTCCGGGTGCGCGGCGCGGACCAGGGCGGCGATCCCCGCGACGATCGGTGCCGCGCCGCTGGTGCCGTTCCACGACTTGACCTCGCCGTCGGCGGCGATGCCGAGCAGCCCCTCGCTCGGCGCGGACACGCCGATCGTGATGCCCTGCGTCGAGGCGGAGCGGCTCGCCATCCCGTGCTGGTCCACGCCGCCGACCGTGAGCACGCCCGGGATCGTCGCCGGGGCGCCGACCTGGGTCGTCCCGCTGCCGCGGTTGCCGGCGGCCACGACGACGACCACGTCGTGCTCATAGGCGTAGAGGAAGGCCTCGTCCCAGCTCGGGTCCCAGTCGAGCGTGTTGGTCGTGAAGGACAGGTTGATGACGTCCGCGCCGTGGTCCACGGCCCACACCATCGCATCGGCGACCTGCTTCGCGAACGGCACCGGCGCCGAGGAGCCGAATCCGAGAGAGATCGAGAGCAGGTCGGCCTCGGGCGCCACGCCGATCATCCCGCTGCCGTCGGCTTTCGGGCGCGCGGCGGCCAGCGACGCCACGAACGAGCCGTGATCGCTGTCCAGCGGCCCCACCGGCGTTCGTCCGTCGGGACTGCCGAGGTCCGAGACGTCGGTGCCGCCCTTGACCGCGACATCGAAGGCGGGTCCGCGGGCGACACCGGTGTCGATCACCGCGATCGTCACGCCCGCGCCGCGGGTGACCGCCCAGGCGTCCCGGATCTTCGCCCCGTCCAGCCAGTACTCGGCGGTCTGCACCGGGTCCGTCGTCGGGGTGGGCGTCGGGCTCGGGGTGGGGCTCGGCGTGGTCGCGATGAGCAGGGTGGACGCGGCGACCACGATGGCCGCCAGCGTTGTGCGCAGCAGGACCCGCGCTCCCCCCGTCGCGTTCATGGCGTCCTGGTCACTCCCCCGCAGGACCGGTTCCCGCGGCTGCGGGCTCATCGCACTCGCAGCGCTGCGGCGACCACCGCGAGCGCCGCAGCGCCTCGTCGCCGAGCGGGTTCACGCCGGGGCCCGCCGCGAGGGCATGACCGGCGAGGGCGTGCAGGCACTTCACGCGCGTGGGCATCCCGCCCGCCGAGACACCCGCGATTTCCGGGACCTCGCCGTACTGCGCACGGTCGGCGAGGTAGGAGTCATGCGCCCGACGGTAGGCGTCCGCGACCTCCTCGTCGTCCAGCATCGCGGCGATCTCGGGCATCACCTGGCCCGCCTCGAGCGCCGACATGGCGGCGGTGGCAGCGGGATGCGTGAGGTAGTAGAACGTCGGGAACGGGGTGCCGTCCGCCAGGCGCGGGGACGTCGCGACCACCGTCGGGTTGCCGCACACGCAGCGCGCGGCGATGCCGACGACCCCGCGCGCGGCGCGTCCGAGCTGTGCGGAGACGACGGCGATCTCAGCGTCCGTGGGCGGAGCGAAGGCGGGGGCGGTCACCCCTCCAGCGTACGGGAGGCGGCTGTGATCTCCGTGAGGACCGCCGGGCTCCGAAGGGCTCAGGGGGCCGGGGTCTGGTCGCCCTGCGCGGGCTCCCCGGACGAGCCCGCGGGGGCTTCGGTCGCGGTCCGGGCCAGGCCCGCCGCGGTGAGCGAGCGCAGCAGCTGCGGCGCCCAGTCCGAGGGCTTCTCCTCGATCGTGTCGCTGACGGGCTCGGGGTCGCGCGGAACCGCCGCGGGATCCAGGTCGTCGTCCACGAGGTAGACGACCTCGCCCGGACGGAAGTAGTAGAGGCGCTCGCGCGCCTGCGTGGTGATGTAGGCCGGATCGTTCCATCGCTCGCGTTCGAGCTCGAGCTCGGCGATCCGGTCCTTGCTGACCTGCACGGACTGCTCGAGCGCGGCGATCTTCTGTCGCTGGTCGAGGTACGTCCCGAGGGTCGGCACGAGCACCCAGGCCCCCAGGATCACCAGCGACAGCATGATGACCATGAAGCCGGACAGCCGGATCCCGCCCACCCAGCCGCGCGCGTCGATCCCGGCGGCGCTGGAGCGGCGTCCCGCCCGAGCCGCAGCCTGCGGGCTGCGCCGCTCCGGGGACGCCGAAGGGGGAGCCGGCCGTCGTGCCATGACTCCCCCTTCGTCGAGATCCGTGCGGGTCGGAGACCCTCGTCCGTTCGCGGCCCCGATCAGGCCGTGAAGCGCGGGAAGGCGGATCGCCCGGCGAACACCGCGGCGTCGCCCAGCTCCTCCTCGATGCGCAGAAGCTGATTGTACTTCGCCACCCGCTCGCTCCGGGCAGGCGCACCGGCCTTGATCTGGCCCGCGTTGGTGGCGACCACGAGGTCCGCGATCGTGGTGTCCTCCGTCTCGCCGGAGCGGTGCGAGAGCATCGCCGTGTAGCCGGAGCGCTGCGCCAGGCTGACCGCGTCGAGGGTCTCGGTGAGCGTGCCGATCTGGTTGACCTTCACGAGCAGCGAGTTCGCGACGCCGCGCGAGATGCCGTCCGCCAGGCGCTGCGGGTTGGTGACGAAGAGGTCGTCGCCGACGAGCTGCACCTTGGTGCCCAGGGCGTCGGTGAGGGCCTTCCAGTTGTCCCAGTCGTCCTCGGCGAGCGCGTCCTCGATCGTGACGATCGGGTAGTCGTTCACCAGGCCGACGTAGTACTCGGTGAGGGCCGCGGCGTCCCAGTCCTTGTTGTCGAGGCGGTACACGCCGTCGGCGAAGAACTCGGTGGCCGCGACGTCCAGGCCGAGCGCGATGTCGGCGCCCGGGGTGAAGCCGGCCTTCTCGATGGCCTTGACGAGGAAGTCCAGCCCCTCGCGGTTGCTGGGCAGATCCGGGGCGAAGCCGCCCTCGTCGCCGAGCCCGGTGGCGTATCCGGCGGCCTTCAGCTCGGCCTTCAGCACGTGGTACGTCTCCACGCCCCAGCGCAGCGACTCGGCGTACGTCTCGGCGCCGATCGGGGCGAGGAAGAACTCCTGCATGTCGATGCCGTTGTCGGCGTGCTCTCCGCCGTTGATGACGTTGAACAGCGGCACGGGCAGCACGTGCGCGTTCGGGCCGCCGAGGTAGCGGAACAGCGGGAGGTCCGCGGAGTCGGCCGCCGCCTTGGCCACGGCGAGGCTCACGCCCAGGATGGCGTTGGCGCCGACACGCTTCTTGTTGTCGGTGCCGTCGACCTCGATGAGGATCTCGTCGACGATGCGCTGCTCGCTCGCCTCGACGCCCTCGATGGCGGGGCCCAGCTCGTCGATGACGGCCTCGACCGCCTTCTGCACGCCCTTGCCCGCGTAGCGGCCCTTGTCGCCGTCGCGCAGCTCGTACGCCTCGAAGGCGCCGGTCGATGCACCGGAGGGGACGGCGGCGCGCTGCACGATGCCGTCATCGAGGAGCACCTCCACCTCGACGGTCGGGTTGCCGCGTGAGTCGAGAATCTCGCGGGCGCCTACAGCCTCGATCAGTGCCACGGGTGTGCTCCTTGCTCGCAGGGGTGGAAGGGGGTGGAGCGGCGTCGGTCCGTGGGCCAGTCTAGCGACGCCGCGCCGATCCGAACGGCGAGGACGCGGATCAAAGGACGACGGCGATCGCGATCCCGTCCCAGCCCTTCATCCCCACCGTCTGCAGCGCCGTGGCGTCGAAGCGGGGGTCCTCGCCCAGCATGATCAGCCCCTCCCGGGTCCCCACGACCTTGGGGTCCGCGCTGTCGGGGTCGACGATGTCCCCGTCCCGGCCGATGTTGTCGAGGACGACGACGGTGCCGGGACGGCCGAGCCGGGCGGCCCAGTCCAGGTACAGCGTGTTGGACTCCTTGTCCGCGTCGATGAACACCAGGTCGAACGGCTCCTCCCGGATCAGCGTGGGGAGCACGTCCGCGCCCCGTCCGATCCGGATGTCCACGACGCCCCCGACGCCGGCCGCGTCGATGCTGGCGCGGGCGACGCGCGCGTTGCCCGGCTCGGCCTCGATCGTGACGACCCGGCCGCCGTCCCCGACCGCCCTGGCCATCCAGATGGTCGAGTAGCCGCCCAGCGTGCCGATCTCCAGGACCCGTCGCGCCCCGCTCATCCGGATGAGGAGGCCGAGGAGCTTTCCGGACACCGGTGCGACCTCGATCGCGGGCATGCCCGCCGCCTGCTGCGCGGCGAGGGCGGCCTCCAGGGCGGGATCGTTCCCGACGAGGGTGTCGGCGAGGAAGTCGTCGGCGGCGCGCCAGTTCTGCGGAGTGGGTTCCATATGCTCAGCCAACTGCGCCGCTCCCCCGCCGGTCAAGCCTCTCGGTTCGGGGCGCTGCCCGGTGTTCCGGGGTCCACGGCGGCGTCCCGGGGCCCCGGAACGGACCCCGAAACCCTCGCCGGGGCGAGGGACGGCTGTCGGCGGAACTGCCCGGTGACCGCGAGGACCACGATCACCAGCGCGCAGACGATCCAGCCGGCGACGCCGAGCGGACCCGCCAGCGCCATGTCGAACGTCGTGCCGGCGAGGAAGAACCACCCGATCATCGCGCCCGAGGCGTTCAGCGCGCCGTGCGCGAACACCGCCGGCCACACCGAGGCGGAGCGCAGGCGCAGCCACCCCAGCAGGACGCCCCACGCGACGGCGCCGCCGATCATGAACAGCACGCCCGTGAGGTCCGTGCGACCGAAGTTGTACCCGAGCAGCACCACCGGGGCGTGCCAGAGACCCCAGACCACCCCGCTGACCAGCAGCGCCGGCCACGTGCCGTACCTCCGCAGCGCGGGAACGAGGAAGCCGCGCCAGCCGAGCTCCTCGCCGAAGGCGACGAGCGCGTTGATCGTCGCGGCGGCGATCGGGATGGACAGCAACTGCGAGAGGATGACGACGATGGGCGGCGGGAGCGGCGTGCCCTCCGGCACCGAGGCTTCCAGGACCTGCGCGAACCCGGAGAATCCGGCGAGGTCGAGCTGCACCCAGCCGCACGCGGCCGCGACCGCGACCGAGGCGGCGACGAGCAGGATCGGCGCGAAGAGCGCGATCACGCTCAGCCAGACGACCCGCTTGGCGGGGCGCAGCGGCCACATCCCGAGGAACCGCAGACGCTCCCCGCGCGGCACCGGGCGCAGGATCAGCATCACGAGCACGGCGGCGATCGCGGGCGTGAACATCATGAGCGACGCGAGGAGGCCGAACATCGGGCTCGCCAGCCCGTCGCCCAGCCACAGCGGGAGCGCGACGAGCCAGGCCAGCCCCAGCGCCAGCACGAGGAACGCGAGGGTCGGACCCAGACCGACCCGGAACGGCTCCCTCGGCCCGCCGCTCGCGGGAACGGGCCCGGGGGCGCCGGGCGCAGCGGGAACGGGCGGCTCGGGAACGGGCGGATTCGTCATGCGGACTCCCTCTCGTCGGTGCTCATGTCTCATCGGTGCTCACGTCTCATCGGTGCTCACGTCTCGTCGGTGCGCGACGCTCTCTCCCCGCGCCCTTCCGACCCCGGGCCCTTCGCGGCCCGCAGGGTCTCCAGTACGGCGGCCGCCTCCCGTGCCCCGTCGACCGTGACCACGAACACGGTCCCGCCGACGCGGGTGACCTGCAGCGCCTCGCCCGCGCGCAGCACCACCCCGCGGCGACCGTCCATGGCCAGCCGCCATCCCCACCCGCCGAACTCGGCGAACGGGTTGAGGGGCACGACCTCCACCCGCGCGATGTCGGCGATCGGGATCCGCGTGTCGGGCCAGCCCACCACCGACCGGACCCGGAGGCCGTCGGCGTTGACCCGCACGCGGAAGGCGAAGCCGGACCCCGCAGCCACGAGGACGAGGAGCGTCGCGACGACCATGATCGCCGCGGGCCACCATTCGCCGGTGTCCGCGGCGGTCGCGACGATGTAGGCCGTCAGCCCGGCCATCAGCAGCACCGCGACCCCGACGACCACCTGCCCCGCCCTCGCCATCGACGCGGAGCCGAACCAGACGACGCGCTCTCCGGCGCCGAGCGGCACGGTCCCGGGATCGGCGGGGCGGGGCTGCGCAGGCGCCACGTTCGGCTGCAGGAACCAGCCGATCACCGCGACGACAGCGAGGATCCCGAACCCCGCGAACGTCCACGGCATGATCTCCGGCGCGTCCGCGGCGTCGTCCAATCCGCGCTGCACGCCCGCCGTCACGAGCGAGAGCACGCCCATGAACACGCTCAGGCCGAGGTTCATGGCGCCGAGGAAGCGGGCGGTGACCGACCACTGAGGCTGACCCGTCCGATCCGAGACCACACCGCCCCCGCCGGACAGCATCGCGGGCGGCAGGCGGTGCGCGAACAGGGCGGTCGCCGCGAACAGGAGCACCAGGGCGATGCCGATGAGCGGGGTGATCAGCAGCATCGGCGGCGGCGCGAACCCGTCGGGGCCGCCGCCGGACCAGTGCACGGCCACAGGGTCCGGCAGCTCGGACAGCCACGCGGCCACCGTGCCGAAAGAGACCCCGAGGATGCCGAGCGGCACGATCACGCCGACCCAGACGAAGGCGGCGCGGGCGCGGCGGATGTCGGTGTCGCTCATGCGTTCTGCTCCTGGGTATCGGGGCGGCGGGGTGCGGGGGCGCGCCGCAACGCGGGTTCCTGGACGAGCGCCGCGAGCGCCCCGGCCGAGAGGCCGAGCGCTGCGGCCCGGTCCACCAGAGCCCGGATGTCGTCGTGCAGCTCCTGGAGGGTCGCGGCGGAGGAAGCGATCACCGCTCCCCGGCCGCGGCGCAGATCGACGAGCCCCTCGTCACGGAGCTGCTGATAGGCGCGCAGCACGGTGTGCACGTTGATGCCCAGCCCCTCCGCGACCTCTCGGGCGGAGGGGAGACGGTGACCGGGCCGCAGGGATCCGAGCAGGACGTCCGCGCGCACGGACGCGGCGATCTGCTCGAAGATCGGCCGGGTGCTCTCCTCGTCGATCCTGATCAGCATGCCACCCCCTTCCTTCAATTAATCTAGTGCAAATAGAACTATTGTCTCTACCCTCCAGAGAAGTCGGAGACGGACCCGTCACGATCCACACTGGATCCATGCGCATCACCCCTCGCCGTCTCGCCGTGGGCATGAGCCTGTGGATCCCCAACCTCTTCAGCGGCATCCGCGTCCGCCGGTTCAGCGACGACTGGACCCACGCGACCGTGGAGCTGCACGTCAACGCCTTCACCCGCAACTACGTCAAGACCGCCTTCGGCGGATCCATGTCCGCGATGACCGACCCGTACTTCTTCATGCTCGTCATGCACCAGCTCGGCCGGGACTACGTGGTGTGGGACACCAAGGGCGAGATCGAGTTCCTCAAGCCGGGACGCGGGGTCCTGACCGCGCAGTTCCACGTGCCGACGGAGCAGGCGGACCGGATTCGGGAGCGAGCGCGGGGCGGCGCCAAGGTGCTGGAGTGGTTCGAGACGGAGATCACCGACCGATCCGGCGACGTCGTCGCGCGGGTCCGCCGCGAGGTCTACGTCCGCGAGAAGAAGCGGGTGACCGCCGCCCGCGCCTGAACACCGGGCACGACACCGCCCGTTCACCGCGTCGTGCCACGATGGGCGGGTGCCGCTCGCCCGCCGACTCACCCTCCCCGACGCCGTCTCCATCGGGCTCGGATCCATGATCGGCGCGGGGGTCTTCGCGGTCTGGGGTCCGGCGACGGGTGCCGCCGGGCAGGCGCTCGTCATCGCCCTCGTGATCGCGGCGGTCGTGGCGTACGGCAACGCGACGTCCTCCGCACAGCTCGCCGCCGCCCATCCCGTCTCGGGCGGGACCTATGCCTACGGCCGCGCCGAGCTCGGTCCGTGGTGGGGCTTCATCGCCGGCTGGTGCTTCGTCATCGGCAAGCTCGCCAGCTGCGCGGCGATGGCCCTGACCTTCGCCGCCTACGCCGCGCCGGCGGCATGGCGCACTCCGGCGGCGCTGGCGGCCGTGGCGGCGCTCACCGCGGTCACCTGCGTCGGGATCACACGGACGGCCCGGCTGACGCAGATCCTCGTCGCCGTGACCCTGACCGGGCTCGCCGCGGTCGTCGTCGCCGCCGGGACGACCCTGTCCCACGTCGCGCCCGAGCCGCTGCCGGACCCCACCGTCTACGGCGTCCTGCAGGGCGCCGGCCTGCTGTTCTTCGCTTTCGCCGGTTATGCGCGCATCGCCACCATGGGCGAGGAGGTCGTCGACCCCGCGCGAACGATCCCGCGGGCGATCGGCATCGCCCTGCCCGTCGCCCTGGCCGTCTACGTCGTCGTCGGCGGGGCGGTCCTGCTCGTCCAGGGCGGAGCCGTCGTCGGCTCCGCCTCGCCGCTCGCCGACGTGGTGTCGTCCGCCGGATGGGGACCCGCCGGCGACGCGGTCGTGCGCGTCGCCGCCTCCGCCGCCTCCCTCGGCGCCCTGCTCGCCCTGCTGACCGGCATCGGCCGGACCTCGCTCGCGATGGCCCGCGAGCACGACCTTCCCGGGTTCCTCGCCCGGGTGGACGCGCGTCATCATGTGCCGGTGCGGGCGCAGCTCGCCGCGGGGGCGGTCGTGCTCGGGATCGTCGCCGTCGCGGACGTGCGCGGCGCGATCGGGTTCTCGTCGTTCGGCGTGCTCCTGTACTACTTCGTCGCGAACGCGGCCGCGCTCGCGCAGGGACCCGGGGCGCGGCGCTACCCGCGGGCGCTCGCGGTGATCGGGGCCGTCGGCTGCGCCGTGCTCGTGCTGACGCTGCCCCCGGCGTCCGCCCTCGCGGGCACGGGGGTGGTGATCGTCGGCGTCCTGATCCGCGCGCTGCGGCTCCGGTTCACCGCTCCTCCGTCGTCCCCGACACCGAGCGGTACTCCGACGGGGTGAGCCCGAGCACCGCCCGGAACTCGTTCGTCAGGTGCGCATGGTCGGCGTATCCGTACTCCGCTGCGAGCGCGGCGAGGTCGTCCGCGCGTCCCGCACGCACCGCCTGAGCCGCCTCCTGCAACCGGCGCCGGCGGATGATCGCGGCAGGGGGCAGGCCGACGAACCGGTGCGCCATCCGCTGCAGCGTGCGGACCGACACGGACAGCCGCGCGGCCGCCTGCTCGGGCGTCCGCACGGTCGCGTCGCCCAGGAGCAGGTCGGCCATGGCGTTCGCCTGTCGGGCGGCCTCCCCCGGCGGCCCCGAGCGAGCCGCCAGCCACGTGCCGGTCGCCGCCGCGGCGCGCTCCCGGTGTCCGTGGCCCGACGCCATCGCGGCGCACACGGCGGCGTGCAGGTCCGGGGCGTCGAGAGGGCGTCCGCTGTCGACGAGAGCCGCCGGGTCGGTCGCGAGGGCGGCCGTCGCCGCGGGGCGCAGCAACGCGCCGACCGCCCACCCTCGTCCGCGCAGCTCGCGCCGTGCGGCCCGCGTCGTCGGACCGACGAGCGACACCCCCTGCGGCTCCACCACGAGGTTCGCCGCCGGGTAGCCGATGACGTCCTGCGGGGAGGACTCCTCCGGACCGAGGTCCCACTCCGGGATCCAGTACCAGGAGACGAGGTCCCGCGCCTCCGCGGCAGGAGGCAGCCGGTGGAAGGTCGGGAGCCGGGCCGGGTACAGCACGCCGCGAGTGGGGTCGACCATGCGCCCAGCGTAGGACGAACCCGGTTCGGGGCTCGTTTCGGAGATCCGGGGTCCGATTCGGGGCGATCCGGCCCCGAAACGCGCCCCAAACCACGCCCGTCCGAGGTTGTCGCGAAACTGCAAGCCCGGCCGGGCCGGGCCGGCCTACCGTGACGGCATGACGAACACCGACACCGACACCGACACCCCTCGCACCGCCACCCCTCGCACCGGCGTGACCGGACGCCACACGACCGACGGCCGTCCGCACTCGGCGACCTCGCTGACCCCGTTCCTCGCCCTCCCCCGGGCGGCGGACGCCATCGCGTTCTACCGGGACGTCTTCGGCGCCCGCGTCGTGGACGTCACCGAGTTCGGCGGCGCCGTCGCGCACGCCGACCTCGACTTCGGCACCGGGCTGCTGCAGTTGGGGGAGCCGAACCCCGAGTACCACCTGGTCGCCCCGCCGGCCGGCGAGGAGGACTGCTACTCGATGGGGCTGTACGTCCCGGACGTGGACGCGGTGGTCGCGCGCGCCGTCGCCGCCGGGGCCGTGGTGCGCGAGGCGCCGAGCGACTTCGTCTCCGGCGACCGCTACGCGAGCATCCGGGATCCGTTCGGCGTGCGCTGGTCGGTGATGACGCGGATCGAGGACCTCTCGGAGGAGGAGAGCGCCCGACGGGTCGCCGAGTGGGCGGCCTCGTTCTCCGCGGGCGTCACCGCCGAGGGCTGAGCGCCGCCGAGCCCGTTCGGGCGAGAGCGGTGCGCGCCGCGCGCTCGAGGACAGGGAGCAGCGCCTCGGCCGTGCGCCGATACCCGAGGGCGCTCGGGTGGAAGCGGTCCATGCTGAACATCTCCTCCGGCTCGGCGAAGAACATCGGCCCGACCGAGCGGCGCAGATCCACCGGCACGGCACCGGTCCGCCGCGCCGACTCCGCCTGCGCCCTCGCGAGGCGCCGGGACTGGCGGGAGATGAGGCTCCGCAGCGGCTGCGGCACCGGACGCAGCGCCCCGAGGTCGGGACACGTGCCCACCACCACCTCGGCGTCCCGGCGCCGCAGCCGCGTGATCGCGTGCTCGAGATGGCGAGCGGAGACGGACACGGGGATGCGATGGGTCACGTCGTTGCCCCCGACGACGATCACCGCCACGTCGGGACGGTATCCGTCCGGGAGCCCGTCCAGCTGCCCCTCCAGGTCCGGCGACTCCGATCCGACCACGGCGCCGGTCCGCAGCCGGACCGGCTGTCGGAGGCGTCGCGCCAGCCCCTTGGCGAGGCGGCCGCCCAGCGTCTGCTTCCGGTGCTCCGCGCCGAGCCCCGCCGCCAGGGAGTCGCCGAGGACCAAGAGCTCGACGGGACTCCCCTCCATGCGGCGCCGCCACACGCGATCCGCGTCCAGCGCCTCCTCCCCCAGCGGCTTGCCGATCCGGCGGCGGGCGATCGCGGCCTGCCGCGCCAGGGCGGCTCTCGTCGCGACCAGCGATGCCGCGGTCAGCACGAGCACCGACGTGCCGGTGATCGCCGCGCTGCGCGCCCGTTCCGACTGCATGTCCTCATGACAGCGCTCCGACGTGAACGGACGGTGACCTCGCCCCCGGTCAGGACAAGCGTCATCCGGTCAGGACAGGCCTCATCCGGTCAGGACAGGGGCTTGGACTCGAGCGTCCCCGGCGCGTCCCCGGCGCGGACGGTCGCGAACGCCGAGTAGCCGTCGGCGGCGGCCCGCTCCAGCAGCGCCTTGAGGTTCTTGGTCCGGCGCTCCAGTCGCACGCGGGACACGGCGTCGTCCGCGAGCAGCGCGGCCTTGTGCGCCAGCAGCTCGGCGACCGGGACGTCGGCGTCGTGCACGAGCACCACCGCCGCCTCCTGCGCCGCCTCGGCACGGGTGACGAGGTCGACGATCCGCTCGAAGCCGATCGAGAAGCCGACCGCGGGGACCTGCTGCCCGAGGAACCGCCCGATCATGCCGTCGTACCGTCCCCCACCGCCCAGGGAGTAATCCACGGACGGGTGCCCGAGCTCGAAGATCGTGCCCGTGTAGTACCCCATGCCGCGCACGAGGAACGGGTCGAACACCAGCGGGATCGGGTCGATCGCGCCGGCCGCCGACGGCCGGGCGGCGGCCACGGCCTCGCCCAGGCCCACCAGGTGCGCCACGATCTCGTCGGACACCCCCTCGGGAAGGGCCGCGCGGATCTGCCGTTCGCCGTACGGGTGGTACTCCGTCGTCCGGGGCCGGCGGAGGAACGCCTCGAAGGCGTCCACCGCGGCAGCGGTCGCCCCCCGCTCGCGGAGCTCCGCGATGACGCCGTCCTCGCCGATCTTGTCCAGCTTGTCGATGGTGATGAGCACGCCCGGACGCTCGTCGTCGCGGAAGCCGAACGCGTCCAGCATCCCGTCCAGCGCCCGACGATCGTTGACACGGACCACGCCGCCCTCGAGCCCCAGCGCGTCGATGGTGTCCAGCGAGGCCACCACGAGCTCGGCCTCGGCGCGAGGAGAGTCGTCGCCGATCACGTCGATGTCGCACTGCACGAACTGGCGGTACCGGCCCTTCTGCGGGCGCTCGGCGCGCCAGACCGGGCCGATCTGGATCGAGCGGAACACCCCGGGGAGCTGCCCGCGGTTCGTCGCGTAGAACCGCGCGAGCGGGACCGTGAGGTCGTAGCGCAGACCGAGGTCGGACAGCTGCGCCATGTTGTCGGCCGCCTGGCCGATCGCCGCGCCGATCCGCTGGATCGCCTCGGCGTCGAGGCCGCGGCGCAGGATGGTGAACGACAGCTTCTCGTTGTCCCCGCCGATGCCGGCGTGCAGCCGGTCGTACTCCTCGACCACGGGGGTCTCGATCTCGTCGAAGCCGTGCGCCCGGTAGCGCTCACGGATGACGGAGAGCACGCGCTCACGACGCGCCTTGTCGGCGGGCAGGAAATCGCGCATCCCGCGCGGAGGGTTCACGGTGGCCACGGATCCATCTTCCCAGGTCGCGTGAGCCTCCCCGCTCGCGGGGCGCGCTCGTCACCGGACGCCGACGCGGCTCAGTCCGCGGCCTCGGCGGCGCGCACCTCGTCCTCCACCGTGCGCAGCCGCTCGCGCAGCGCCCGTTCGGCGTCCCAGCCGTGGGCGCGGGCCGTCTCGACGAGCGCGAGCAGCGCCTCGCCGAGCTCCTCCTCGCTGGCCGGGCGCCGGACGACGGGGGTCCGCGGATCCGCGGTGCCCGGCTCGGCCGGCGACCGGCGCACCGCCTCCGCGCGGCCGAGGATCTTCTGCGCGCGGGCGAGCGCCGGCATGGCGCGCGGCACCCCGTCCAGGACGCTGCGTCGCTCCCGCTTCTCCGCCGCCTTGGCGGCGTTCCAGTGCACGAGGACCTCTTCCGGGGTCGTGGCGACGGCGTCGGCGAACACGTGCGGGTGGCGGCGCACCATCTTCTCGGAGACCGTGCGGGCGACGTCGTCGATGTCGAACGGGTCCTCCGGGTCCTGCGCCGCGACGGCGGAGTGGAACAGCACCTGCCACAGCAGGTCGCCCAGTTCCTCGCGCAGCTCCGCCCGGTCGCCGGTCTCGACGGCGTCGATCAGCTCGTGGGACTCCTCCACGAGGTACGGCACGAGGTCCCGATGGGTGATCCGCTGCGACCACGGGCAGTCCTCGCGGACGCGGCGCATCACCTCCGCGGCCGTCCGCAGCGGATCGGCCGCGGATCCGCCGCCGGCGACGCCGCGCACCTCGCTCATGCGGACTCCGTCCCGACCGCCGCGCGCCGGAAGTGTCGCGCCCGCAACGACACCAGCACCGCGGACAGCAGCAGGGCGATCACGGACCCGGCAAGGACGCCGAGGATCGCCTGGTCCCGCACCGCCGGGTCGCTCGCAAAGGCGAGGTTGGCCAGCAGCAGGGAGACGGTGAAGCCGATCCCTCCGAGCGCTCCGGCCGCGATGAGGTCGGGCAGCCGCAGGGACGGGGCGGTCCCGCGCGGGCCGATCCGCATCGAGATCCAGCCGAACACCGTGATCCCGACGATCTTGCCGACCGGCAGCGCGAGGAGGATCCCCCAGAACGCCGGGGACAGTCCGCCGCCGGAGACGGTGGGGATCACCACGAAGGCGGCCACGAAGGCGAACAGCGGCAGGATCAGCCCGTTCACCGTCGGCTCCAGCCCGTGACGCACCCGCTCGGCCGGGACCGGCGCCATGACGAGCCCCAGCAGCACGCCGGCGATGGTCGCGTGGATGCCCGACGACGCCACGAGTCCCCAGGTGACCACGCCGACGACGCCCATGGTCACCGCGATCCCGGCGTGGCCCGAGGCGTGCAGCCACCGGCTCAGGAGCCAGAAGACCACGACGCCGACGAGGGCCAGCCCGAGCAGGAGCAGGTCCACGTCGTGGGCGAAGAGCACGGCGATGAAGACGATGCCGATGATGTCGTCGAGGATCGCCAGCGCGAGCAGGAACACCCGCATGGCCGGCGGCAGGCCGCGGCCGAACATCGCCAGGACCCCGAGCGCGAAGGCGATGTCGGTCGCCGTCGGGATCGGCCAGCCCGCCGAGGTCTCCGCGCCCCCCGCGATCAGGAGGTACACCGCGATGGGGACCAGGACCCCGCCCGCCGCGGCGATCGCGGGCTGCACGGCCTTGTGCGGACTGTTCAGCTCCCCGTGGGTGAGCTCGTGCCGCAGCTCGATCGCGACGACGAGGAAGAACACCGCCAGCAGCCCGTCCGAGATCCAATGGGCGACGGACAGGTCCAGGGCCGTGCCCGGGATCGCGATGTGCGCGTCGAGGACCCCGGCGATCGCGTCGTGCGTCGGGAGGTTCGCCAGCAGCAGCCCGATGCCCGCTGCCACGAGCAGGAGGACGGCGGGGAACTGCTGGCCGCGGAGGGGATTCGCCGAGATTCGCATCCCCTTCATCGTATGGCCCGCGCCCGCCGCCACGCGGGGACGGGCGATCCGCATCGTCGACGATCCTGCGACGTAACGACGGGGAAGACACGCCCACGGAGCGGGCTACGCTCGGAACCGTGACCCCCGAACCCACCCACACCGAGGCCATCCGCGTCATCAGCCGTTTCGAGGCCTCCGACGGCATTCCGGAACCGATGCGCGCCGACGTGCGGATGCTCGGAGCCCTGCTCGGCCAGGTCCTGCGCGAACAGGGCGGGGACTCCCTGTTCGAGGACGTGGAGCGGCTGCGGCTGGCGACGATCCAGGCGTACGCCGAGGAGAGCTCCGACGCGTTCGAGCGCGCCACGGCGATCGCCGAGAGCTTCAGCGTCGCGCGCGCCGACGAGGTCGCTCGCGCCTTCACCGCCTACTTCCATCTCGTGAACCTCGCCGAGGAGCACCAGCGCGTGCGGGTGCTCCGCGAGCGAGCGGGCCAGCCCGGTCGCGAGGCGGCGGCCGACACGGTGGCCACGGCGTTCGCCCGCCTCCGCGACGAGGTCGGGGAGGACGAGGCCCGAGCGCGGCTCACGGCGCTGCGATTCCACCCGGTGTTCACCGCGCATCCCACCGAGGCGCGGCGGCGCGCGGTGTCGTCCAGCATCCGGCGCCTGGCCCGGCTGCTCGTGGAGCACGACGCGGCGAGCCCCGGCGGCGCCGAGGAGCGCCGCGCCCGACGCCGAATGCTCGAGGAGATCGACACGCTGTGGCGGACGGCGCCGCTGCGCGCCGAGAAGCCCACGCCGACGGACGAGGTCCGCACGGTGATGAGCGTCTTCGACGAGACCCTCTTCACGACCGTGCCGCACGTCTACCGCCGCATCGACGACGAGCTGCGCGGGGAGGACTCCGGCAGCTCCGCCCCGCTCGCCCCCGCCTTCGTGCGCATCGGCTCCTGGGTCGGCGGGGACCGCGACGGCAACCCGTTCGTGACCGCCGCCGTGACCCGGGAGGCCGCCGAGATCGCGTCCGAGCACGTGCTCCGCGGGCTCGAGCAGGCGATCGCGCGCATCGGCCGGACCCTGACGCTCGACGCCGAGGGCACGCCGCCGAGCGTCGCGGTCGTGGGTCTGTGGGAGCGGCTGAGCGCCGCGGACGCCGAGGCCGCCGCCGAGATCGCCAAGCGCTCCCCCTCCGAGCCGCACCGGCGGGTCCTCCTGCTCATGTCGCGCCGCGTCGCCGCCACCCGGCGTCTGCAGGGCGGGGCCGCGGACGAGCGCGCGTACTCCGGACCCGAGGAGCTGCTCGCGGACCTGAGGGCCGTGCAGGAGTCCCTGCACGCCGCGGGCGCCGACCGCCATGCGTTCGGCGGGGTCCAGCACCTCATCTGGCAGGTCGAGACCTACGGTTTCCACCTCACCGAGCTGGAGGTCCGCCAGCACTCGCAGGTGCACGCGCAGGCCCTCGCCGAGCTCGAGGCCGGCGACGCGATCAGCGCCCGCACCGAGGAGGTGCTGGAGGTCTTCCGCGCGGTCGCCGACATCCAGCGCCGACACGGCCTGCGCGCCGCGGGACGCTACGTCGTCTCGTTCACGCAGTCCGCCCAGGACCTCGTGAACGTCCACCGGCTGGCGGCGCACGCCTTCCCGGACGGCGACGGCCCGGTCCTCGACGTCGTCCCGCTGTTCGAGACGTTCGCCGATCTCCAGGCCGCCCCGGGGATCCTCGCCGAGGTCGTCGAACGCCCCGAGTTCGCGGCGCGTCTGGCGCAGACCGGACGCCGCCTGGAGGTCATGCTCGGATACTCGGACTCCTCCAAGGACGTCGGGCCCGTCGCCGCCAACCTGGCGCTGTACGAGGCGCAGGCGCGGATCGGGGACTGGGCGAAGGAGGCCGGGTACGAGCTCACCCTGTTCCATGGCCGCGGAGGCGCGCTGGGGCGCGGCGGCGGACCGGCGAACTCCGCGATCCTCGCCCAGCCGCCGCACTCCGTCGAGGGACGCTTCAAGCTCACCGAACAGGGTGAGGTCATCTTCGCGCGCTACGGCGAGCCGGCCATCGCGATGCGCCACATCGACCAGGTCGCCGCGGCGACCCTGCTGGCCTCCTCGCCGACGGTGGAAGAGCGCACGCGCGAGGCCGCCGACCGGTTCGCCGAGGTCGCGGCCACCATGGACGCCGCCTCGCGCGAGCGGTTCTTCGCGCTGGTGCGCGCCGAGGGCTTCGCCCCGTGGTTCGCCACCGTCACGCCGCTGGAGGAGATCGGCCTGCTCGCCCTGGGGTCCCGCCCCGCGCGCCGCGGGCTCTCGGTGGAGTCGCTGGAGGACCTCCGTGCGATCCCGTGGGTGTTCGCCTGGACCCAGGCGCGGATCAACCTCGCCGGCTGGTTCGGCCTCGGCACCGCGCTGGAGGCGGTCGGCGACGAAGAACTCCTGCGCACGGCCTATCGGGAGTGGCCGCTGCTGGGCACGATGATCGACAACGTCGCCATGAGCCTGGCGAAGACCGATGAACGGATCGCCCGCCGCTACCTCGAGCTCGGCGACCGGCCGGAGCTCGCCGCCATGGTGCTGGAGGAGCTCGCGCTGACCCGGGAGTGGGTGATCCGGCTCACCGGCGGCCACGAGCTGCTGGAGAACAAGCCGGTGCTGCAGCGGGCCGTGAAGATGCGCAGCCCGTACGTCGACGCGCTCTCGCTCCTGCAGCTGCGCGCCCTCCGTGGCCTCCGCGACGACGCCGGCCCGGCGGACGATCCGGAGCTCAAGCGACTCCTCCTGCTGTCCGTCAGCGGGGTCGCCGCCGGCCTGCAGAACACCGGCTGACCCCGTGCGACCGACCGTACGGAGCGCGGTAGGGTGAAAACTCGCCCCATCCGGCCTCCTTCCGCGCGACACGAACGCGCCTCCAGACTCGTCGTCCAGAAAGTCCCCTTCGCGTGACCGACACTCTTTCCCCCACCACCGATTTCCATCCGCTCGCGGACTCCGTGCAGCCGGTGTTCGACACCGTCCTGGCCCGGAGCCCGCACGAGCCGGAGTTCCACCAGGCGGTGCACGAGGTGCTGCACTCGATCGCCCCCGTGCTCGAGCGCAACCCCGGCTACCTCGACGCGGGCGTGCTCGAGCGTCTCGTCGAGCCCGAGCGACAGATCATGTTCCGGGTGCCGTGGATCGACGACGCGGGGCGCCTGCAGGTGAACCGCGGCTACCGCATCCAGTTCTCCTCGGTGCTCGGCCCGTACAAGGGCGGCCTGCGCTTCCACCCCTCCGTGAACCTCTCGATCATCAAGTTCCTCGGCTTCGAGCAGATCTTCAAGAACGCGCTGACCGGCCAGGGCATCGGCGGCGGCAAGGGCGGGTCGGACTTCGATCCGCACGGCCGCTCGGACGCCGAGGTCATGCGCTTCTGCCAGTCGTTCATGAACGAGCTGTACCGTCACCTCGGCGAGCACACCGACGTCCCCGCGGGAGACATCGGTGTGGGCGCCCGGGAGATCGGGTTCCTGTTCGGGCAGTACCGGAAGATCACCAACCGTCACGAGTCCGGGATGTTCACCGGCAAGGGGACGGGCTGGGGCGGCGCCGAGGTGCGCACGGAGGCGACCGGGTACGGCGCCGTGTTCTTCGCACAGGAGATGCTCGCGGTGCACAACGAGTCGCTCGAGGGCAAGCGGGTCGGCGTGTCCGGCTCCGGCAACGTCGCCCTCTACGCGATCGAGAAGGCCACCCAGCTCGGTGCCAAGGCCGTCACCGCCTCGGACTCGTCCGGGTACGTCGTCGACGACGCGGGCATCGACCTGGGCCTGCTCCGCCAGCTCAAGGAGGTCGAGCGCGCTCGCATCGTCGAGTACGCGAACCGGCGCCCGAGCGCGCGCTTCGTCGAGGGCGGCAGCGTGTGGGAGGTCCCGGTCGACATCGCCGTGCCGTCCGCGACGCAGAACGAGGTGAGCGCAGCGGACGCCGAGGCGCTGATCGCGGGCGGCGTCCGTGCGGTCTCCGAGGGCGCCAACATGCCGTGCGTCCCCGAGGCCGTCGACCTGTTCCAGAAGGCGGGCGTGCTGTTCGCTCCGGGCAAGGCCGCGAACGCGGGCGGCGTCGCCACGTCTGCCCTGGAGATGAGCCAGAACGCGGCGCGCCAGCGGTGGAGCTTCGCGGACAGCGAGCGCAAGCTCCGCGGCATCATGGCCGACATCCACACGGCCTCGTTCCGTGCCGCCGAGCGTTACGGCGTGCCCGGCGACTACGTGGCCGGCGCGAACATCGCCGGATTCGAGCGCGTCGCGAACGCGATGATCGCCCAGGGCGTCATCTGACCCGATCCGTTCCTCTCCTCGAGACCCCCTCTCGCCGCCGAAACCCCCTCAGGGACGCGCGGATGCGAGGGGGTTTCGGCGTGCAGAGGGGGTCTCGACGAGGAGACACGCAGGCCGGGCCCGGGGGCCGCAGGGGTCAGAGCACGTGGTCGGGGTCAGAGCGCGTGGTCGTCGGCGTGCCGGGCCAGGGAGCTCGCGTAGCGCTCCGTGAGCTGGACCATCAGATCGGGCGTGTCCCTGTCCACGCCGAAGACATAGCCCGGGAAGTCCAGCTCCGGCTGCGCCTCCGCGATCTCCTCGTGGCGGTCGGGCGAGAGCAGGCGCGCGGGGTCGCCCACCGCCACCCAGCCGATCGGCACGACGGTGCCCTCGGGGAGGACGCTGCGCCGATGCACGATCGCGTTCACGCGCACCTCGCTGCGGCGGCCGATCCGGGCGCCGTTGAACACGCGGGCTCCGGAGGCGAGGAACACCTCCTCCCCGATGTCCGCCCCCGCGACGCTGGAGAGCGTGCCCAGCAGGGAGTGATCGCCCACGTGCACGGCGTCCGCCGCGGTCGCGCGGATCAGCGCGTTCTCCATGACGATGACGTGCTCCCCGAGCCGGATCGGTCCGCCCTCCGCCGTGATCACCGCTCCGTGGAGCACCTGGCAGTGCGGCCCGATCTCCACGTCGCCGGACACGACGGCGGTGGGAGCGACGACGGCGGTGTCGTGGATCCGGGGGCGAGCCCCGAGGTGCTCGTAGATCATGACCGTCAGCGTACTCCGCGCCCTCCGAGGGGACGGCCCCACGGAATCGCCTTCCGGGATTCCGTCATTCCGGCGTAACGGATGGCGCGATCGGGGTTCTCTTCCTGTGAACACGGGGCGGGGGACGCGCTCGCACGGGCGCGGCGCCTCGTGGCCTATGGCGGTCGTGGGAACCGCCGTACCGCACCGGCGGGTCACCCGCCGCGAGAGGACTGGGGACACATCATGTCGAGAATCGACGTCAGGCGCTGGGGACGAGCGGTCGCGACGATCATCGCGGCCGGGTTCGTCGTGCTCGGCATGACCGCACCGGCGAACGCCGCGCCGCCGTACGCGTCGGAGGCCGTCCTGGACGACGTCCGCTTCACCGAGGAGTCGGTGCCGTCCGGGTCGAGCGCCCGCCTGGAGGCGTCCTGGTCCCTGCCGGATGACCCCGCCACGCCGGCGGGGTTCGTCGTCGACCTCCCCGAGGGCCTGCGCGGGCTCACCGACGCCTTCCCGCTCCTCGCTCCGGACGGGACCGAGATGGGGCAGTGCACGGTGACGGAGACGCAGCTGTTCTGCGACATCGACACCGGCTACATCGAGGCGCACCCGCACAACCTGCACGGCGCGTTCGAGTTCTGGGTCGAGGTCACCACCGAGGTCTCCGAGGAGACCGTGGTCGAGTACCGGTTCGACGATGTTCCCGCGACCGTCGTCGTCACTCCCCCTCCGGCTCCGTGCACCGAGTCCTGCGACTTCACCGGCCGCGACAACGGCAAGTGGGGCTGGTACGACCGCGAGAACGACCTGATCTTCTGGACCGTCGCCGTGGCCGCTCCTCGCGACGGCATGGCCGGAGGCGAGCGGATCACCGTCACGGACATCCCGGGTCCCGGACAGGAGCTCGTGATGGACGGCGCCGAGACCGGCCGGGTGATGGAGACCGATCGACTGGTCGTGGGCGAGAACGGCTACGAGTGGCCGGGCGACTGGACGGTGAAGCCCACGGACGAGGTCACCGTCTCCCCCGACGGGACCACGGTGTCGTTCGTCGCCGAGAAGGGCTGGTTCTACGAGGTGAAGTTCACCACCCGCGTCGTCGACGGCGGAGCGCAGGGCGAGTACGGCAACCGCGCCGAGGTGACGATCGGGACCGAGAGCACGGTCCCGGTGGCCTCCACCGTCGTCCGGCAGGGCGGCGGCGGGACCGGGCAGGGCGAGGGCGTCGGGCGCTTCTCCGTCGCGAAGCGGATCGAGGGCAGCGGTGCGGCCCTCGTCCCGGGCGACGCCACGTTCACCGTCGACTACGACTACCCCGCGGGCGACGGTTTCCCGGCAGGATCCGGGTCCCTGGTGATCCCGGCGGACGGGACGCCCGTCGAGAGTCCGGATCTCCCTCTCGGCGCGGTCGTGACCCTCGCCGAGCGGACGCCGGATCCGGTGGACGGCGGCGTCTGGGGCGACGCGCGTATCACTCCCTCGTCCTTCACGGTGGGTCCGGAGACGACCGTGGCCGTCGTCGTGACGAACACGCTCACGACGACTCCGGAACCGACGCCGACGCCCGAACCGACACCGAAACCGACACCGACGCCCGAACCCACCCCGGAGCCGTCTCCCACGCCGGCGCCGGAGCCGTCGGGCACGCCGACCCCGTTCGTCCCCGCGCCGGAGCCGACTCCCCCGGCACCGGGCGCGAACCGACCGGACGGGCTTCCCGCCACCGGTGGCGGCATCGATCCGAGCGTCCTCGTGACCGCGACGATCCTGCTCCTCGGAGGTGCGACCGCTCTGGCCGCGACGGCCGTGCGTCGGCGCGGCGCCTCGTCGGTCCCCGTCTCCCCCGACGAGGGCTGACCACGACGCGCCGCGAGGCGGCGGAGGGGCGGGGCCGTGACGGCTCCGCCCCTCCGTCGTCCGCGCCCGTGCGCTGCTAGGGTGACGGCATGCAATGCCGGTGAATCCCGTCCCCGACCCGCCGTCCGGCGCGCGTTTCGCGCGCCCGGCTCTCGAACGAAGGATTCCCATGTCTCACCACCCCCTCTCCGGCCGCACCGCACTCGTCACCGGCGTCTCCCGCCGACGCGGGATCGGCTTCGCCGTCGCGACGACGCTCGCCCGACTGGGCGCCGACGTCGTCATCCATCACCACCGCGCGCACGACGTCGACCAGCCCTGGGGCGCCGACGACCTCGACGCCGTCCGCTCCGGCCTCGCCGAGGCGCTGACACCGGGCGCGTCGATGACCGACATCGCCGCGGACCTGCGCGACCCCGCCACGATCGAGCCGTTGCTCGATGCCGCCACCGCGCTCACCAGGCGCCTGGACATCCTCGTCTGCAACCAGGCGCTCAGCGGATCCGACGGCAGCGTGTTCGACCTCACCGCCGCGTCCCTCGACGCGCACTGGGAGACCAACGCGCGCGCCACCCTTCTGCTCACCGCCGGTCTCGCGCGTCGCCGACGCGACGAGCTCGGGGGCGCCCGCGGCTCCGCCCGACCCGGAGACCGGGTCGTGGACGCGGGCCCGTTCGTGTCGCCGACAGGCCACGTGATCTGGATGACCTCCGGGCAGCTCGACGGACCGATGCGCGGCGAGGTGGCGTACGCCACGAGCAAGGCCGCCCTCGCCGGCGTCACCAGGACCGTCGCCGCCGAGCTCCTCGACGTCGGGATCCTGCTCAACACCGTGAACCCCGGCCCCGTGAACACCGGCTACCTGGATGCGGACACCACCGATCGCGACCTCGCCGGCATCGAGGAATGGCTCGCGCAGACCCCGTTCGGGCGCCTGGGACGCCCCGAGGATCCCGCGCGTCTCATCGGGTGGCTGTGCACGGATGCGGGGGCGTGGATCACCGGGCAGGTCCTCACCAGCGATGGAGGATTCGGCCTGCGCTGATCCGTGGCGCCGGACCCTCCGTCGCGGATCCGCGTCCCCCGCAGACGACTCCCCGGATTCTCTCCGCGGGGGGCGCGGATCTCCGTCCGAGGAAGCGGCGGGTCAGCCCTCGGCCGGCAGGTCGGGGACGGAGGCGGGGAACAGCGCCGTGAAGAGCTGACCCACCCACTCCAGCAGCTCGCCCGCGGGCGGCGCCTCCAGCCCCACGCCGACGGCGGCGGGGACCGTGGGCATCGGCACGACCAGTGCCTCTCCCCCGCCGACGAGCTTCGCCTTCGGATAGAGCCGCTGCAGACGGACCTTGATCGAGTCCTCGAAGCGCGCGGGCGCGATCCGCAGGTTCGACCCCATGGCGACGACGTCGGTGAGCCCGGCCTTCGCGGCGCGGCGGCGCAGGCGCGCGACCGCGACGAGCCCCTCCACCTCCTCCGGCGGCGCACCGTACCGGTCCGTGAGCTCCTCGACCACGAGATCGATCGCGTCGTCCGGAGCCGTGGCCGTCGCCGCGGAGGACAGCTTCTGGTACGCCTCGAGCCGCAGTCGCTCGCTGTCGATGTAGAAGTCCGGGATGCGCGCGTCGACCGGCAGTTCCAGGCGCAGCTCCGCCCCGGTCTCCGTCTCCTCGCCGCGGAACGTCGCCACGGCCTCGCCGATCATCCGCAGATACAGGTCGAATCCGACGCCGGCGATGTGGCCAGCCTGCTCGGCGCCCAGAAGGTTCCCCGCGCCGCGCAGCTCCAGGTCCTTGAGCGCCACCTGCATGCCGGAGCCGAGGTCGTTGTTGACGGCGATGGTCTGCAGCCGGTCGGCCGCCGTCTCCGACAGCGGCTTGGCGTCGTCGTAGAGGAAGTAGGCGTAGGCGCGCTCGCGCCCGCGCCCGACCCGTCCCCGGAGCTGGTGGAGCTGCGACAGCCCGTAGCGATCCGCCCGGTCGATGATGATCGTGTTCGCGTTCGAGATGTCCAGTCCGGTCTCGATGATCGTCGTCGACACCAGCACGTCGAACTTCCGCTCCCAGAAGTCGTCCACCACCTGCTCCAGCTGATGCTCGCCCATCTGGCCGTGCGCGACGGCGATCCGTGCCTCGGGGACGAGCTCGGCGATCTCGGAGGCCACGCGCTGGATCGACTGCACCCGGTTGTGGACGTAGAAGACCTGCCCCTCGCGGAGGATCTCCCGACGGATCGCCGCGGCGACCTGCTTGTCGCTCTTGGCCCCCACGAAGGAGAGGATGGGGTGGCGGTCCTCGGGCGGGGTCGCCAGCGTCGACATCTCCCGGATGCCGGTCACCGCCATCTCCAGCGTCCGCGGGATCGGCGTCGCGCTCATCGCCAGGATGTCGACGTTCGTCTTGAGCTTCTTCAGCGCGTCCTTGTGCTCGACGCCGAACCGCTGCTCCTCGTCGATGATCATCAGCCCGAGGTCCTTGAACCGCACCTTCTCGGTGAGGATCCGGTGCGTGCCGATCACCATGTCGATCGTGCCGTCGAGCAGACCGTCGACGACCTGTCGCGCCTCCTTGTCGGTCTGGAAGCGCGAGAGCGGGCGCACCTTCACCGGGAATCCCGCGAACCGCTCGGTGAACGTCTCCAGGTGCTGCTTGACGAGGAGCGTCGTCGGCACCAGCATGGCGACCTGCTTGCCGTCCTGGATGGCCTTGAACGCGGCTCGGACGGCGACCTCGGTCTTGCCGAAGCCGACGTCGCCGGACAGCAGCCGGTCCATCGGGATCGGCCGCTCCATGTCCGCCTTGATCTCGTCGATCGTCTGGAGCTGATCCGGGGTCTCGGCGAACGGGAAGGCCTCCTCCAGCTCCCGCTGCCACGGGGTGTCGGGGCCGAACGCGTGCCCCTTCGCGGCCATCCTCGCCGAGTACAGCTTCACCAGCTCGACGGCGATGTCGCGCACGGCCTTGCGCGCCTTGCCCTTGGCCGCCGCCCAGTCGCTGCCGCCCATCTTCGACAGCGTCGGCGCCTCGCCTCCGACGTACTTGGACAACAGATCCAGCTGGTCCGTGGGGACGTACAGCTTGTCCCCCGGGTAACCGCGCTTGGACGGCGCGTACTCCAGGACCAGGTAGTCGCGCGTGGTCTTGGTGGCGTTGCGCCCGCCGGAGGAGACCTCGCGCTGGGTCATCTCGACGAACCGCGCGATGCCGTGCGTCTGGTGCACGACGAAGTCGCCGGCTTTGAGCTGCATCGGATCCACGACGTTCTTGCGCCGCGAGGCGAGCTTCTTCACCACGCGCTGGTCGCCGCCGATCGTGCGGCCGTAGAACTCGTTCTCCGTCAGGACGGCGAGACCGGCCGCCGGCACCTGGAAACCGGCCTCGACGCTGCCGACGACGAGCGTGGCCACCCCGGCGTCCGGGACGTCGGGGAGCTCCGCCACCACCCGGGCCGCCACGCCCCGGTCGGCGAGCACGTCCCGTGCACGGTCGACGAGACCGGCGCCGGACGCGACCAGCACGACTCGCCACCCCTCGGCCACGCGCGCGGCGACGAATTCCACCGCGCCGTCGACGTTGCCGTGGAAGGACGGGATCGGTGCCGCCGCCTGGCCGTCCGCCCCCTGGTCGAAGGCGGCGTCCTCGGAGCCGGGGTCGAAGGCGCTCAGCCGCCACCAGACGCCGCCGTGCTCGTGCACGGCCTCGCGCAGCTCCGCGACGGAGAGGAAGTCGCCCTGCTGGAGGTCGATCGGCGCGGTGGCCCCCGCGGTGGCCGCGCTCCACGCCGCCTCCAGGAACTCGCGGTTGGTCTCGCCGAGGCTCGCCGCGCGCGCACCGGCCCGCTCCGGATCGACAAGCGCGACGGCGGCGCCCTCGGGAAGATAGTCGGACAGGGGGACGACGGGGCCGGCGACGACCGGCAGCAGCGACTCCATCCCCTCCACGGGGATGCCCTCGCTCATCCGCTGCAGCATCTGCGCGATGCCGGGGTACGCCTCCACGAGCTCCCCCGCCCTGGCCCGAACCTCGGGCGTCAGCAGCAGCTCGCGGCTGGCCGCCAGCTCGACCTCCCCGACGTCCCCGGGGAGGGAGCGCTGGTCCGCGACGGAGAAGAGCCGGATCTGGTCGACCTCGTCGCCGAAGAACTCGACGCGGGCGGGGTGCTCCGCCGTGGGCGGGAACACGTCGAGGATGCCGCCTCGGACGGCGAACTCCCCGCGGCGGGACACCATGTCCACCCGCGAGTACGCCCGCTCCACGAGGTCCGCGGCGATCGCGTCGAGGTCGAAGCCACGTCCGCCGACACGGAGCACGAGCGGCTCGACGTCGCCGAGTCCCGCGGCGACGGGCTGGAGCGCGGCCCGGACGGAGGCGACCACGACGAGCGGGCGCGCGCCCGCGAAGCGGCGCATCCGTCGCAGGACGTCCAGCCGGCGGCCGACCGTGTCCGGGCTCGGGCTCAGACGTTCGTGCGGCAGCGTCTCCCACGCCGGGAACGACAGGATCTCACCGTCGGGGATATACGACGCCAGCGCCGCGGCCAGCGAGTCGGCACGGCGCCCGGTGGGCACGACCACCAGCAGGGCGGCCGGGCGCCCGGCGGCCGCGCGCCGCTCCAGCAGCCCGGCGATCGTCGGGGCGTCGATCCCGCCGACGGCCAGCAGATCGGCGTCGGTCTGCGCCCATGTCAGGGCGTCGCGGAACGGCGAACCCTCCTGGTCCAAGGCACGGATGATCCCCTGTACAGTCACCGAAAGAGTCTACGGTCCGGCGCCGACACCGCCGCGTCCTCGTCGGGTCATCCGGATTCCGGCGGCCTCCTAGGATGGGGGCGTGAGCGATCCCCAGCAGCCGTCGTCCGTGCCTCCTCCGCCGTCACCCGCCGCACCTGCGGCCCCGGCCGGTCCGTCGGCGCAGCCTGCTCCGCTCGCCCCGCCTGCACCGGGCCACCCGGCGCCGCCCGCGCCGGCGTACCCCGCGGCCCCCGTCTCCCCGGCGGGCGCACCGGCCCCCTCCGGGTACCACACACCGGCTCCGTCGGGGTACGGCGCGCCCGCACCGACCGGATACGCGGCGCCTCCCGGCGCCTACGCCGGTCCCGCGGCGGGCTATGCGGCGCCGTTCGCCCCGGAGCCGGAGCGCCCCGCGACCTCGACCACCGGCGTCCTCTCGCTGGTGCTCGCCCTCATCGCGGTGGTCCTCGGCACCGCGCTCGGCTCCTGGGCCGCGTTCGAGATCGGTCGCGGCGTCGTCTCGATGGACAACCTGACCTCGTCGACCGCCAACCCGCTGCGTCTGCTCACCCCCGTGCGCGACGTGGTGCTGTGGGCGGAGATCACCTTCTGGGCCGCGACCGCCCTCGGCGTCGTGGCGTTCGTGCTCGGGATCGTCGCCACCGTGAAGCGGCGCGGGCGAGGCGCGGGGATCGCCGGCCTGGTGATCGCCGCGGTGGGCCCGTTCGTCTTCGTCGGCGTCGCCTGGGCGCTGTTCACGGCCGGAGCCGCGGCCGGGATCAACGCGCTGTCCTGATCGGCGCCCGATCCCGCCGTCAGGGTCGGGGGGCGTGGTGCTTCTGCTGGGCCGCGACGAGCCCCTCTTCGATGAGCTGCTCGACCGCGTCCGCCGCATCCGACACGAGCACGGGGAGGTTCGGCCGCTCCGCCGCTCCGAAGGGCGCGAGCACCCAGTCCGCAGGGTCCTGCCGACCGGGCGGGCGGCCGATGCCGACGCGCACCCGCGGGAAGTCCGGGGTGGCGAGGGCCCGAGCGACGTCGCGGATGCCGTTGTGTCCGCCGTGCCCGCCGCCGACCTTGAGCTTGATGGTGTCGAACGGGATGTCCAGTTCGTCGTGCACCAGCACGATCCGCTCGGCCGGCACAGAGTAGAACCGCGCCAGCGACGCGACCGGCGTCCCGGACACGTTCATGAACGAGGTGGGCTTGGCCAGCACGATCTTGTCGCCGCCGGGGCGCACCCAGGTCTCGACGACCTGCGCGCCGCTTCCCTGACCGCGGACTCGGTGATCGCGGAAGCTCTCGCCGCGGCGCGCGGCGAGCTCGTCGACGACCATCTGCCCGACGTTGTGGCGGGTCGCCGCATATCGCGGCCCCGGGTTGCCCAGGCCCACCACGAGCCACGTCTGCGCCATGTCCTGTCCTCCGGATCGTGAAGGGACTCACCGCTCGGAGACGACGAAGGGGGCGCGACCGCGTCGCACCCCCTTCGTGTCGTCCGGACGGATCACTCCGCGGCGGTCTCCTCGGCCGGGGCCTCCTCGGCCGCCGCCTCCTCGGTCTCCTCCGCGACGGTGGCGGCGGGGACCGAGACCGCGACGACGAGGGTCTCCGGGTCGGCGACGAGCGTGACGCCCTTGGGCAGCTTCACGTCGGCGGCGGTGATGTGCGCGCCCTCCTCGAGCCCCTCGACCGAGACCTCGACGTGCTCGGGGATGTGGGTGGCCTCGGCCTCGACCGCCAGCGTGGTCGCGTCGAGGGTGGCGATGGTGCCCGAGAAGGGCTCGCCGACGACGATGACGGGGAGGTCGACCGCGACCTTCTCGCCCTTCTTCACGATGAGTAGGTCGATGTGCTCGATGACCTGGTGCACCGGGTCCTTCTGCACGTCCTTGACGAGCGCGAGCTGGCTCTTGCCCTCGATGTCGAGGTCCAGCAGCGCGTTGGCGCGACGGATCAGCAGGCTGACCTGGTGGCCCGGAAGGGCGACGTGGACCGGGTCGGTGCCGTGACCGTAGAGGACTGCCGGGATCTTGCCGGCGGCGCGCAGGCGGCGGGCGAAGCCCTTGCCGAAGCTGGTGCGGACCTCCGCGTGGACGGTGGTGTCTTCGCTCATGATGTTCTCCTTCAGGCGCGCAGCAGGCGGGGCTGCGCGGTGGTCTGGCTGGTGTCGTCTCGGCAGCGGACACGTGAGGAGAGCACCGGGCTCGC
This sequence comes from Microbacterium resistens, assembly GCF_021172025.1. NCBI lineage: Bacteria > Bacillati > Actinomycetota > Actinomycetes > Micrococcales > Microbacteriaceae > Microbacterium > Microbacterium resistens. The sequence goes on along the minus strand of NZ_CP082781.1, from coordinate 165,959 downwards.
ATCGCCGCGTCGATCACGGATGAGTGCGCACGCACGCCATCCCTCGCCGAGGAACGTCTCCATCGTACCGGATCTGCCGATAGGCTGAGTCCCATGTTCGATGGCGCTTTCCTGTCCCATGCCCTGTTCTGGCTCATCGGCGCCATGACCGTCTGCGCGACCGTCCTCTCGCTCGGCGCCCTGTTCAGCATGGGCCGCTCGGGCTACCGCAAGGACTGACCCGGCTCGGGCCAGCGTCGTCGCCCGTCGCATCCCGCGACGCGCTCGGCGACGACGCACCCCTCGGCGACCGCGTACGGCGTGCGCCGCGCACCGGTCCTGTCCACGACGCGAGCGCGACGCACAGGACGACCGACCCCGGTGACAGCGATACGCTGAACGCATCCCCCAACGGTGACATCGAGGAGATCACAGTGCCCAACGCCGCAGCGAACATCGGAGTCGTCGGACTCGCCGTCATGGGGTCGAACCTCGCCCGCAACCTCGCCAGCCGCGAGGGCAACACCGTCGCGGTGTACAACCGCAGCCGGGCGAAGACCGATGAGCTGGTCGCCGCGCACCCCGAGGCCGGGTTCCTCCCCGCCTTCTCCTACGAGGAGTTCGCCGCGTCGCTGTCCACCCCGCGTACCGCGATCATCATGGTCAAGGCCGGCGCCGGGACCGACGCCGTGATCGACGAGCTCGTGAAGGTCTTCGAGCCGGGCGACATCATCGTCGACGGCGGCAACGCCTACTTCCCGGACACGATCCGCCGCGAACGCGCCGTGCGCGAGACCGGCATCAACTTCGTGGGCGCGGGGATCTCCGGCGGCGAGGAGGGGGCGCTGACCGGTCCCTCGATCATGCCCGGCGGGTCCGACGAGTCCTGGGTGACGCTCGGGCCGATCCTGAAGTCCATCGCCGCCGTCGCCGAGGGCGAGCCGTGCGTCACGCACGTCGGCCACGACGGCGCGGGCCACTTCGTGAAGATGGTGCACAACGGCATCGAGTACGCCGACATGCAGCTCATCGCCGAGGCCTACGACCTGATCCGCCGAGGCACGGGCAAGTCCCCGGCCGAGATCGCGGAGATCTTCGCGGAGTGGAACCGCGGCGAGCTGGAGTCCTACCTCATCGAGATCACCGCCGAGGTGCTGCGACAGGTGGACGCCGCCACGGGCGAGCCGCTGGTGGACGTGATCGTCGACCAGGCCGGAGCCAAGGGCACCGGCGCGTGGACGGTGCAGACCGCGCTCGCGCTGGGCGTGCCGGTCTCCGGCATCGCCGAGGCCACCTTCACCCGCTCCCTCTCGTCGCACCCGGAGCAGCGTGCCGCCGCCGCCAGCCTTCCCGGCCCGAGCGAGGCGTTCACCGTCGCCGACGAGGACGCCTTCATCGAGGACGTGCGCCTGGCCCTCTACGCGTCGAAGATTGTCGCGTACTCGCAGGGCTTCGACGAGATCCGCGCCGGTGCCGCCGAGTACGGCTGGAACATCGACCTGGGCGCGATCTCGAAGATCTGGCGCGGGGGTTGCATCATCCGCGCCCAGTTCCTCAACCGGATCGCGGAGGCGTACGCGCAGACCCCGGACCTGCCGGTCCTGATGACGGCGCCCTACTTCGCCGAGGCGCTCACCCGTGGTCAGGACGCGTGGCGCCGCGTGGTGATCGCCGCCGCCCGCGCCGGCATCCCGGCTCCCGCGTTCTCGTCGTCCCTGTCCTACTACGACGGGATCCGCGCCGAGCGCCTTCCCGCCGCGCTCGTGCAGGGCCAGCGGGACTTCTTCGGCGCGCACACCTACCGCCGCATCGACAAGCCGGGCACGTTCCACACGCTGTGGTCGGGCGACCGCACCGAGATCGAGGCCGAAGACACCCACTGACGCCGCGGGTCACCGCGTTTCGTCTCGCGGAGACCCGCACGGAGCGAGCGCAGCGAGTCGAAGTGTCGCTCAACGACCGAAACCCACCGGTCGTTGAGCGAGGAGCGCAGCACCGAGACGAAACGGCGCCCAGCCCGGGTCACCACGTTTCGACTCGCTCCGCTCGCTCACCGACCGAACACCGCCCCCGCCCCGGTCGTTGAGCGAGGAGCGCAGCACCGAGACGAAACGCCCCCAGCCCCGGGTCACCGCGTTTCGACTCGCTCCGCTCGCTCAACGACCGAAAAGGGGCCACCCCCGGTCGTTGAGCGAGGAGCGCAGCGACGAGACGAAACGCCCCCAGCCGCGGGTCACCGCGTTTCGTCTCGCTTCGCTCGCTCAACGACCGAACACCCCGAACAGCACCGGTCGTTGAGCGAGGAGCGCAGCGACGAGACGAAACGGAGCGGGCGGCGCGTCATCCGCCCGGGACGATGACCGTCTTCAGCCCCTCGCCGCGCTCGGCGGCGTCCAGCGCCTCCCGGAAGTCCTCGATCCCCACGCGGCGGGTGACGAGCGGCGTCAGCACGACGGCGCCCGCCGCGATGAGTCGCATCGCCGCGCGCCACGACGCGGGCGTCGACGCGAAGCCGCTCGTCACGACGAGCTCCTTGTAGAGGACGAGGTCGAACGGCAAGGTCACGTCGCGGCCGAAGATCCCGACCTGCACGTACCGTCCGCCGCGGCGGGCGGCGCGCAGGGCTCCGGCTGCGGCGGGAGCGGCCCCGGAGCACTCCACCACGACGTCGAAGGCCTCCGTCGGAGGTGCCTCGGTCGTCGTGCCGAGCCCGAGCTCCGCCGCCACGGCGAGCCGCTCCGCGTCCGCGGGCAGTCCCGCGAGCGTCACGATCCCCCCGCACGCCCGCGCGACCTGCGCAGCGAGCTGCCCCATCGCGCCCGGTCCCGTGACCAGCACACGATCGCCGGGCTGCACGACCGGCGGGTCCAGCAGGCACTGCGCCACGCACGCCAGCGGCTCCGAGAGCACGCCGTCGAGCTCGCCGGGGGTCTCCGGAAGCCGATGCAGGTTGAGGACCGGGACGCGCAGCTGCTCCGCGAACCCGCCGTCGCGGAACGAGCCGATCGACCGGCGCAGCCCGCAGAGGTTGCGCCTTCCCGCACGGCACTGCTCGCAGCGCTCACAGGCGGAGAAGTAGGTCTCCACCGCCACGACGCTCCCGATCCAGTCGGCGTCCTCGCCCGATCCGACGGCGCTCACGACGCCCAGCACCTCGTGGCCGAGGACGACCGGCGTCCGGTGCGCGTACTCGTCGTGGGCGATGTGCACGTCCGTCCCGCAGATCCCCGTCGCGCGGACGTCGACGACGGCCTCCCCTGGCCCGGCCACCGGCCGTTCCCGGTCCTGCACCGCGATGCCCGACGGCCCCGGCCCGTGCTTGACGACCGCGCGCATCGTTCCGGGGTCCCGCGCCCCTCGTCCGGCCACCGCGGTGCTCACCACTCCGCCATCGATCCGTCGGCGTGCCGCCACACCGGGTTCTGCCACGTCTCCCACCGGCCTGCGGCGGCACGCACCGCCTGCTCGTCGATCTCGATCCCCAGTCCCGGCCCCGTGAGCCGTTCGAATCCGCCGTCCACGAAGCGGAGCGGCTCGGTGTCCACGACGTAGTCGAGCACCTCGGCGCCCTTGTTGTAGTGGATCCCGATCGACTGCTCCTGGATGAGGTGGTTCGGCGTGGCGAAGCCGACCTGCAGGCACGCGGCGAGCGCCAGGGGCCCGAGCGGGCAGTGCGGCGCGATCATGGCGTCGAAGGTCTCGGCGAGCGCGGCGATGCGGCGGCTCTCCGAGATGCCGCCCGCGTGCGCGAGGTCCGGCTGGCCGATCGCGATCCCGGCCTGGAGCGCGGGCAGGAACTCCTGCCGGCTGTAGAGCCGCTCCCCCGTGGCGATGGGGATCGTGGTCGCCTCGACCATCCGCTCGATCACATGGGAGTTCTCCGGCACGACCGGCTCCTCGAGGAAGAACGGATGAAGGGGCTCCAGCAGCGATGCGAGTCGGCGTGCCGTCCCGAGCGTGAAACGCCCGTGCAGATCCACGGCGACGTCGCGGTCCGGCCCCAGCACCTCCCGCGCCCTGGCGACCCGCGCCACGACGGCGTCGAGCTCCGACTTCGAGCCGTTGCGGCTCATCCGCCCCGAGGCGTTCATCTTCACGGCGGTGAGCCCGACCTCCAGCTGGGCGGCGATGTGGTCGCCGACCTCGTCGGGGTCGTCCCCTCCCACCCAGCCGTACGCGCGGATCCGGTCACGGACGGCGCCGCCGAGCAGCTCGTGCACCGGCACCCCCAGGCGCTTGCCCTGCAGGTCCCACAGTGCCTGATCCACTCCGGACACGGCGCTGGCCAGGACCGGCCCGCCGCGGTAGAACTGCCCCTTGGTCAGCACCTGCCAGTGGTCCTCGATGCGGCGCGGGTCGGCGCCGACCAGCGTCAGGGCGAACTGGTCGACGGCCGCGCGGACCACGTCGACGTAGCCTTCGAGGGACGCCTCGCCCCAGCCCACCAGGCCGTCGTCGGTCTCGATCCGCACGAACAGCCAGCGCGGGGCGACGGGGAACGACTCCACGCGGGAGATGACGCCGGTCACGGCCATGGTCAACCTTTCGTGGCCCCGGCGGTGAGGCCGGAGACGATGTAGCGCTGGGTGAACAGCGCGATGAGCATGATGGGCGTGGTCACGACGACCGAGGCCGCCATCAGGGCTCCCCAGTCGATCGACGCGTAGCCGATGAAGTCGAAGATCGCCACCGGCAGCGTCTTGGTCGCGTTCCCCGACAGCACGAGGGCGAACATGAAGTTGTTCCACGAGAAGATGAACGACAGGATCGTCGCCGTCGCGATGCCCGGGACCGACAGCGGGAGGGTGATCCGGAAGAACGCGCCGATCGCGGTCAGCCCGTCCACCTGCGCCGACTCCTCGAGCTCTTCCGGCAGCTGGTCGAAGAACGACATCATGATGTAGAGGATCAGCGGCAGTGAGACGAACATGTGCGACAGGATGAGCGGGATGTAGCCGCCGGTCATCTTCAGCTGGGCGAAGATGAAGTACCACGGCACGAGCAGGCTCACCCCGGGGATGATCCTCGCCAGCAGCACGACCATGGCGGACTTGTCCATGACGAAGCGGCTCATCGCATAGGCCGCGGGCACCGCGAGGACCAGGGACAGCGCCGTCGCCATGAACGCCACGAAGAACGAGTTCCAGATGTAGACGAGGTAGTTCCCTCGCCGCGGGTCGAACACCGTCCCGTAGTTGTCGAGCGTCGGCTGGAACAGCAGCGCCTGCGCCGCGTCGTAGATCTGGACGTTGTGCTTGAAGCTGGCCAGCACCATCCACACGATGGGGCCGAGGAAGGCCAGGACGATCAGCGCCAGTCCGAGGAAACGGCCGATGGAGCCGGGCCGCGTGCGGCGCCGGCGCGGCGCCGGGCGTCCGCCGGTGACGACGGTGCGAGTGTCGGCGAGGGCGGTCATGACTGCTTGCCCTTTCTCTGCATCTGGAGCACCCAGATCACGACGAGGATGATCAGGAAGAACAGGATCAGCACGGCCGAGGCGACGCCGTACTCGTTGTAGTCGAAGCTGAGGCCGTACGCGTAGACGTTGAGCGTCTCCACATCGTGGAACGCCCCTCCGCCCTTGCCCTTGGTCGCGTAGAGGATGTCGAACGTCTTCAGCGCGTCGATCCCGCGCAGCAGGACGGCCGCGATGATGACCGGGCGCATGAGCGGCACGGTGATGTACCAGAAGCGCTGCCAGGCGTTGGCGCCGTCGACCCGGGCCGCCTCCTGCGGCTCGTCGGACAGGCTCGTGAGCCCCGCGAGGAGGATGAGCGCGACCATCGGGGTCCACTGCCAGATGTCGACGAAGATCAGCGTCGGCAGGGAGGTGGCCGGGTCCGCGAGCCAGGGCTGCGGCGGGATCCCCACCCACCCCAGCATCTCGTTGACGAAGCCGATGTTCGGCTCGAAGAGCAGCCGCCACATCATCCCGACCGCGACCGGGGTCGCCACCAGCGGCAGCAGGACGATCGTGCGCACCACGCCCTGCCCGCGGAACGGCTTCCACAGCAGCAGCGCGATGATCATCCCGAGGATGAGCTCGAAGAACAGCGCCCCGCCCGTGAACGCGAACGTGCGCCAGACGGACGGCCAGAAGCGCTCGGTGTCCGTGAGGACGTCCGCGTAGTTGCCGAGTCCGATCACGTCGAAGTCGCGGCGGACGGACCGTTTCGCGTCGGTCAGGCTCAGGAACAGCGTCCATCCCAGCGGAACGGCCAGCAACAGCGCGGTGAAGACGACGGACGGGCCGGCGAACAGCCACTTGCGGTGCCGATCGGCCCAGCGGCTGAAGCGCTCCCCCGTGCTCACCGCCTCGGGCGGGCGCACGGCGTCCGGAGTGCGCAGAGCGGTCATGATGACTCCCTGGATCGGACCGCGGCGGCCCGGTCGGGGCCGCCGCGGTGACGGTCGGTCGTGTCTATTCGGCGTCCTCGACGAGGAAGTCCCCGAAGGCCTTGTCCGCGGCATCGACCGCCGCGTCCACGTCCCCGCCGGCGATCGCGGCGACGATGGGCTCACCCACGATCTCGCGCGCCTGCGCCACCTGGACCACCAGCGGCCGATCCTGACCGACGCCGTTCTCACCGTTGACCTTGATAGCCTCGATCAGCTCGGCCGGGTAGTCGGCCGTGGCGTCCTCGTCCTCCCAGACCGACGATCGGGCGCCGGTCACGCCGAGCTTGGTGAGCTCCGCGGTCATCTCCTTGGAGGTCGCCCAGGTGATGAACTGCCACGCCGCGGACTGGTTCTCCGAGGTCTCGTTGATCCCGAGCGCCCACGCGGCGACGTTGTACGGCTTCGAGCCCGCAGAGCCGGCAGGGAACGGCGCGAAGCCGACCTGGTCCGCGACGGTGGACTGCGACGGGTCCGTCATGTTCTTGTACAGGCTGTCCGCATCGGCGATGAACGCGGCCTGGCCCTGCTGGAAGACGGCAAACGCCTCGGCCCAGCTCATCTCCGGGTTGATCGTCGCGGTGGTGTGGTTGCGGATCAGGTCGCCGTAGAAGGCGTAGGCCTTGCGGGCCTCGTCGCTGCCGATCGCCGACTTCCCGTCCTCGTCGATCCACGCGCCGCCCTCACTGAAGAGGAAGGCGCTGAACTGCGTGACCGCCGCCGACTTGCCGGTGCGGCCGATGTAGCCGGCGACGTCCGGGTGGCGCTCGTGGATGGCGGCGGCGGCCGCGTCCAGCTCCTCCAGCGTCGTCGGCACCTCGAGGCCCGCCTCCGCGAGGAGGTCCTTGCGGTAGTACAGCACGGTGCGCTCGGTGATGATCGGCACGGCGACGATCTCGTCCTCGTAAGAGGTCAGGGACGCCGGCCCCTCCTGGAAGTCGGACCAGTCCCACTCCTCGTCGCCCTCGGCGAGCTCGGTGAGGTCGGCGAGGTACCCGTTGCCGGCGAACAGCTTGTTCTCCTGGAGCGGGCGGTACATCATGACGTCGATTTCGTCGGTGCCGGCGTTGAGCTTGACGTTGTACTGGTCCGAGAGCTGGTCCTCGGCCAACTGCGTGACCTCGACCTTGGCGCCGGTCTCCTTCTCGAACTCGGGGATCAGCTCCTTGATCGCCTCGGTCCACACATGGTTGACGAGCGTGACGCGGAGGGTGGTCCCGTCGATGTCGGCGTTCTCGTCCACCGCGGATCCGGTGCTGCAGCCGGCGAGCGTTCCGGCGACGACGGCGACCGCGGCCACGGCGGCGAGACGGGCGGGCTTCGATGCGTACTTCACTGTGACTCCATCCTGAGCCGCGCAACCTCGCGACGGCTCCCCTGGGTGCGGGTGGGCGCAGATGCCGCTTTACATCTGCTCAATCGTCACCGTAACCCGAATAAGTCAGACATATCAATCCCCGGGGTCAAAAAGATATGCTCTCCTCATGGACACGGTCCCTCCGTACGGCGACGCTCTGGCCGCGCCCGCCCCGGCCGTGGCCGGCGATCTGCGAGACCTCGTGCTCGACACGCTCGGCCGCGAGATCTGCGGGGGCGTGTACGCCGCGGACAGCACCTTCACCACGGAGTCGCTGGAGACCCGCTTCCAGGTCTCCCGTCCGGTCGTCCGCGAGGCGCTCCGTGCGCTCGAGGCGCTCGGCCTCGTGGCCCAGAAGCGCCGCGTCGGCGTGCGGGTCCTCCCGGCGACGGCATGGAACGCGTACGACCTGCAGGTGATCCGCTGGCGGCTGGCCGGCCCCAGCCGGGTGGCGCAGTTGCGCTCCCTCACCGAGCTGCGCGGCGCGATCGAGCCCGCCGCGGCACGGTTGGCCGCCATCCGCGCACCACTGAACCTGGCCAGCGACCTCGTCGGCCTTTCCGGGCGCCTCTGGGCCGCGGGCAAGCGCGGGGACACCGCCGAGTTCGTCCGCCTCGATCTGCAGTTCCACGGCCTGGTGCTGGAGATGAGCGGCAACGAGATGTTCGCGCAGCTGCATCACCTCGTCGAGGAGGTGCTCCGCAGCCGCACGCAGTACGACCTCATGCCACGCTATCCCGCCGTCGAGGCGCTGCAGAACCACGTGGACATCGCCACCGCCATCCAGACCGGCAACGCCGACAAGGCCGCACAGGCCATGGTCCTCATCACCGAGCGGGCCCTGGCCGAGATGAGCTCGATCTGGGATCGCGAGCTGGAGGAGCGCGCCGCCGAATGAGCCCGGTTCCGCCCCCAGGGCGGCGTCGGGCGGTCCCGCCCCAGGGCGGAACCGCCCGACGCTCAGGCCCTGCCCTCCGGGACGATGTTGTGGTTGCGGGAGAAGAGGTTCTCCGGGTCCCACGCGCGCTTGATCCCGCGCAGCCTCTCCCACGCCGCCGGCGCGAACAGCTGCTCGGCCAGTCCCGGGATCGGGTCCGCGATGAAGTTGCCGTACATCCCGGACCCCCGTGCCGCGATCTCCGCCCAGTCCGCGCGGACCCGCTCGCGTTCCCCGTCGTCGAGGAACTGCGGCATGTCGAAGGCCCCGGCCATCACGAACATGGTCGCGTCACGGGCCGGGAAGGGGGTGTCCTCCTGCGCGACATCGGCGAAGGCGCCGCCGAGCGAACGGAGGAAGACGACCGAGGCGGGATAAGCGGCCCGGAACGCGACGAGGCGGTCGATGAGATCGTCGTCCACGACGCGGGCGAGCATGTTCCCGCCGACGAACCCCGGCATCTCCTGCCCGGTCTCGTCCACCCCCGGCATCTCCTCCAGGATGTCCGCATAACGCACGCGCCGAAGGTCGCCCTCGACGCCGGAGACCGCCCGCAGAGGGGCCAGCGCCCGCTCCGCCGCGGCGGTGTCGTCGCCGGCCCACACGACGACGATCGACGCGCCCGCCGGGGCGCTCGGATCCATCGCCGGCACGTCCATGTACGACGCGGTCAGCTCTCGCGGCGCGTCGGCCAGCAGGTCGCGGAGCGCGCGCAGGGCCGGCCGAGGATCCTCCGGGACGGTGAGAATCCCGTGCACCGCACCGGGCAGCGCGTGAGCGCGGAAGTCGAAGCGAGTGACGACGCCGAAGTTGCCGCCGCCGCCCCGCAGCGCCCAGAATAGGTCCGGGTGGTCCTGCGCGGTGGTCTCCACGATCTCGCCCGTCGCCGTCACCACCTGCGCGCCCACGAGCTGGTCGACCGCGAGGCCCCATGCGCGCACCATCAGCCCGATGCCGCCGCCGAGGGTCAGCCCGCCGACGCCGACCGACCGGGTGTCGCCGGAGCTGATGGCCAGCCCGTGGGGCGCCAGCGCCTCCGCGACGGCGCCCCACGTGGCGCCGCCCCCGATGCGCACCAGCGTCCCGTCGACCTCGACGTCGTCGAGGTCGCGGAGGTCCAGCGCGAGGCCGCCGGGAAGACGCGCCCAGGCGCTGTGGCCGCCGCCACGGACGACCACGGGTGTCGCCGACGCCGCGGCGATCCGCACCGCGGCGGCGACGTCCGACGCGTCCACCGGGCGGACGATCGCATCCGGCTCCCCTCGTCCGGAGTGGAACGCACGCGCCTCGTCCCACCCGGTGTCCTTCGCCGTGAGCACGGTTCCGGAGACGTGATCCTGCAGTTCTGCGGGGTTCATTCCGCCGACATTAGGGCGCGCCACCGACATCCGTACAGACGCCGATCCCCCACCCCGGACGCTCTCATAGGAAACACATAGCAGACCGAGGAGAATGGAGGCATGAGCGACCACTCGCACCCCGACCTCCGCCGCCCCGACGGCAGTCCCCTCCGCATCCTCGCCGTGGACGACGAGCCGATGCTCACGGACCTCCTCTCGATGGCGCTGCGCATGGAGGGCTGGGAGGTGCGCACCGCCGGCTCCGGGCTCGAGGCCCTTCAGGTGGCCCGGGAGTTCGGCCCCGACGCTCTGGTGCTCGACGTGATGATGCCCGACCTCGACGGGATGGGGGTGCTCAAGCGCCTGCGCGAGTCCGGGAACATGGTGCCGGTGCTGTTCCTCACGGCCAAGGACGCGGTGACCGACCGGATCGCCGGGCTCACCGCCGGCGGCGACGACTACGTGACCAAGCCGTTCAGCCTGGAAGAGGTCGTCGCGCGGCTGCGGGCCGTCATCCGGCGCAGCGGCGGCGCGGCCTCGGACGCGGGCGACTCGGTCCTCCAGGTCGGCGACCTCACGCTGAACGAGGACAGCCACGAGGTCATGCGCGGCGACACGGAGATCGAGCTGACCGCGACCGAGTTCGAGCTGCTGCGCTACCTGATGCGCAACGAGCGCCGGGTCCTGTCCAAGTCCCAGATCCTCGACCGGGTGTGGAGCTACGACTTCGGCGGACGCTCGAGCGTCGTGGAGCTGTACATCTCGTACCTGCGCAAGAAGATCGACGCCGGGCGCACCCCCCTCATCCACACCGTCCGCGGCGTCGGCTACATGATCAAGGCGCCGCAGTGAGCCGGACCCGATGACCCCGGTCGACAGCCCCGAGCCGCCGCGGCGTCCGCTCACGCTGCAGACGCGGCTCATGGGCGCGGTGATCGGGATCGTGTCGCTGATCCTCGTGATCGTGGCCATCGTGACCAGCGTCTTCCTCGGGCGCGCCCTCGAGGACAGCCTCGCCAACCAGCTCCGCACCCACACCGACCGACTGGAGCAGGTCGCCCAGATCCGCTCCGGGATGTCCGTGAGCGCCCCCAGCGCCAGCGCGATCCTCGACCAGCAGCACGTCCAGCCCGGACTCATGCTCGTCGTCATCCCCACGGAGGGCACGCCGCCCGACGGCCTGATCGTCACGGCCGACTACCAGGGCACGACGGTCGGCCAGGAGCAGATCGTCCGCGCCGTCGCGGCGCTGCGCACCGGCAACAGCACCGCGAGCCTGGGCGAGCTCGGCTCCTACCAGCTCGACGCCGTGCAGGTCCCCTCCGTGCAGCTCGTCTCGGGAGGGCGCACGGAGGCGTTCACGATGATCGTGGGGCTGCCGCGCAACGACATCCAGAAGACGCTGTCCACGCTGTTCACGGTGATCGCGCTGGCGACGGCAGGCGGGCTCATCCTGCTGGCCGTCACCACCGCCATCACGATCCGGGTGAGCCTGCGGCCGCTCCGCGCGGTGGCCGCGACGGCGAACCGCGTCGCGAACCAGCCCCTCGACCGCGGCGACGTCTCGATCCAGGAGCGCGTCCCCGCCATGGAGGCCGACCCGAGGACCGAGACCGGTCTGGTCGGGGCGGCGCTGAACACCCTCCTGGATCACGTCGACACCTCGCTCGCGGCGCGGCAGCGCAATGAGGAACGGATGCGGCAGTTCGTCGCCGACGCCAGCCACGAGCTGCGGACCCCCCTCGCCTCCATCCGGGGATACTCGGAGCTGTCGCTGCGGTCGCTGCGGCAGAGCCAGGGTCCGGAGGCGGCCGAGACCGCGCATACGGCGCTGGAGCGCATCCAGGCCCAGTCCCTGCGGATGACCCGTCTCGTGGAGGATCTGCTGCTGCTGGCCCGGCTGGACGAGGGCCGCGAGCTCGTGCACACGCCGGTGGACCTCACCCGGCTCGCGATCGAGGGCGTGGAGGACGCACGCCCGACCGCACCGGACCACGAGTGGGAGATCGACGTCCCGGCGGAGCCCGTGGAGGTGCGGGGGGATGCCGGCCGTCTGCAGCAGGTGATCGCGAACCTGCTGGCCAACGCCCGCACGCACACGCCCGCGGGCACCCGCATCGTCGTGCGGCTCGGGACGGAGCCTGCGCACGCCGTGCTCCGCGTCCTCGACGACGGTCCCGGGATCGACGCCTCGGTGCGCGACGAGCTGTTCGCCCGTTTCGCCCGCGGCGACCGGTCCCGCACCCGCGCGACCGGCGGCACGGGGCTGGGCCTGGCCATCACGAAGGCGATCGTGGAGGGACACGACGGCACCATCGAGGTGGCGAGCGAGCCGGGCCGCACCGAGTTCCTCATCCGCCTGCCCCTGGCGCGCTCCGCTTCGGACGCCCCTACCCCGGACGCCGCGGCCCCGGACGCCCCGAGCCCGGCGTCCGCGAGCGGCGACCACGTCCTGCCCGGGCGCCCGTCATCCGACCTCGCGGACTGAGTCGAGACGCTCGGGCGGGCGCCGGTCGGTCTCCTAGGACCAGGGCGAGAGGGAGAGGCTGACCCGGTACTCCGCGTCGTCGGGAACGACCGGCTTCCCCTCGTCGGGAACGAACTCGGATCCGACGGCGTCGAAGACGCAGGACTCCTCGATGCTCCCGCCCGCCGGGATCTCGAGCGTCGGAATGCTGCAGGCGGCGAAGAGCACGCCGTCCGCGTAGCCGCCGATCATGATGTCGGCCTGGCTGGTCGGCTGGGTCAGACCGGACGCGATCACGGCCCGGAGGATCCCGTTCTCCACCTCCACGCTCTGCAGCGACAGCGCACCGGCGAGCGGCGCCGGCGCCTCCTCGGCGACGGTCTGATCGATCACGAACCGCGCGGCTTCCGGAAGGTCCGTCTGGAGGGCGACCGAGAGCATCCCCTCGCGCTGGTCCGGAAGCCAGGAGATGTTGGTCGGCGACCGCTGGAGGATCCTGCCCTCGGCGTCGTACGCGGTCACGTCGAAGTAGTAGGAGCCGGACGGCGCCGCGTCGCCGTCGTAGCGCACCGGGGCGTAGAGAGTCGTGAAGGCGTCCTCGGACACCCAGCGCGTCAGCGCGAGCTCTTCGACCGTGAACACGGAGTTCACCAGGACCTCGACGCCCTGCGCGGTCAGCGGCTCCTGTGTGTAGCCCGGCGCCGGGCCGAGGGGATCGGGAGCGGGTGTCGTCGCCTCCGGCGTCGGCGTCGAGGGCGAGGCGGGGGCAGGCGTCCGCTGCGCGTCGGCGAGCAGCTGGAGCGTCCGCGCGCCCAGGCCGATCGTCGCCGCGAGGAGCACAGCCGCGCCCACCGCGAGCGCGATCATCAGGGGCCGGCGTCGAGGCAGGGCCGGAGTCCGTGCGGGCGGAGCGGGAGGGGGAGGGACCGGGGGTGTGCTCATCGCGGCCGCTCCATCTCGAAGAAGGCTTCGTATTCGGCGTCGGCGGGGATCTCGGTGAACTCGGCCGGGTCCCCCTTCGTCGCCAGGTACATCGACAGCGTGGCGCCGAACTCACCGCCGGCCGGGATGTCCACCACCGTCTGCCCGACGGCGAAGATGTCGTCGCCGTCGAACCCGACGACGTACACGTCGGCGAGGGGCGCCGGTCGGTCGAGCGTGGACACGAACTGGGCCTGCACCCGTCCGTCCTCGGCGCTGCGGACGTCCTTCAGCTCCACGGTGCCGGCGGCCACGGCCTCCGCCTCTCCGCCGCGGGTCTGCTCCACCAGGATCCGCGACACCTCGGTCAGGTCGCGCGGAAGGATGCCGGTGAGCAGGGAGCGCTGCCCCGGGAGCAGGTAGGCGGTGGCGGGAAAGCGTGCGACGATCCCGCCCTCGGCGTCGTAGGACGTGACGTCGAAGAAGGCGTCGGTCGCCGTCTCCGCGGGGTTGACGATGACCGCGTGGATGCTGCTGAACTCGCCGGTCGGCGCCTTCGCCATCACGACGTCGCCGATGTCGAGATCGGACACCACGCCGATCTCGAACCCCTGCACCTCCTGCAGGTCGGGAACGGGGATCGACACGGTCGGAGACGGCGTCGGCGAGGCGGATGCCGAGGCGGTCGGCGCCGGCGGCCCCGCATCCGCCCGCGCCCCGGACAACGCCAGCACGGCGACGCCGAGGCCGAGAGTCGTCACGAGCAGCACGCCGCCCGCGATCATCAGTGCGAGAAGGAGCCGTCCGGGACCGCCAGGGCGTCCCGGACCGGCGGCGTCCCCCCTCGCATCACCTTCCGGTGCTGCAGACGCGACCATGGGACGATCGTAGCCACCGACCGTCGTCCCGCCTAGCGGCGACCCGCCCGCCCGTGTCCCGATTCGCACACCAGATCCCGATCCACGGACGAACCGGTCGAATTGGTGTGCAGATCGGGACGGAGTGTGCAGATCGGGGGCCGACCGTTCCGCGGCCCGCGGTCCGATCCGCACACCACGATCCGATTCGCGGGCGAACGGGCAGAATTGGTGTGCAGATCGGGACGGAGTGTGCAGATCGGGACGGAGTGTGCAGAACGGGACGGAGTGTGCAGATCGGGGCGGCGTCGCGCCTAGGCGTCGCCGCCGAACATGCTCGTGACGGAGCCGTCCTCGAAGACCTGGCGGATCGCGGTCGCCAGCAGCGGCGCGATCGGGAGGACCGTGAGCGTCGAGAAGCGGCGGGACTCGGTCAACGGGATCGTGTCCGTCACGACGACCTCGTCGATCGCGGAGTCCTGCAGGCGGTCGGAGGCCGGGTCGCTGAAGATCGCGTGCGTCGCGGCGACGATGACGCGACGGGCGCCGTTGGCCTTGAGCGCCTGCGCCGCCTTCACGATCGTGCCGCCGGTGTCGATCATGTCGTCGACGAGGAGACACGTGCGCCCCTCGACGGTGCCGACGATCTCATGCACGGAGACCTGGTTGGCGACCTTCGGATCCCGGCGCTTGTGGATGATGGCGAGCGGTGCGCCGAGGCTGTCCGACCAGGTGTCGGCGACCCGCACTCGGCCCATGTCCGGCGACACGATGGTGAGCGTCTCGCGGTCCTCTGCGGTGAGGTTCCGCTCGAAGTGGTCGAGCAGCACGGGCTTGGCGAACAGGTGGTCGACGGGACCGTCGAAGAAGCCCTGGATCTGCGCGGCGTGGAGGTCCACGCTCATCACGCGGTCCGCGCCGGCGGTCTTGAGCAGATCCGCCACCAGACGGGCGCTGATCGGCTCCCGCCCGCGCCCCTTCTTGTCCTGACGGGAGTACGGATAGTACGGGGCGACGACGGTGATGCGCTTGGCGGACGCCCGCTTGGCCGCGTCGAGCATGATGAGCGTCTCCATGAGCCACTCGTTCACCGGCTCTCCGAAGGACTGCACGATGAACAGGTCGCAGCCGCGGATCGAGACCTCGAAGCGCGCGTAGATCTCGCCGGAGGCGAAGGTGCGGTGCTCGACGGGGGCGATCTCGGTGCCCAGCGCATCGGCGACCTGGCGGGTGAGCTCGGGGACCGAGCGCCCTCCCGCGACGACGAGCCGCTTCTTCGTCTTGGCGATCAGGCCGGGCGCGATGCCGTTGTCCCGATCCAGCTCGACCGTCTTCTTCTTGCTGCGCCCCATCGGACCCGCCTATTCCGCCGAATCGGCCCGCGCGGCGGCTTCCGCCGCCGCCGTGCCTGCCCTGTTCTTCTCGACCCACCCCTCGACGTTGCGCTGAGGGGCGACGGTCATGGCCAGGGCACCGGCGGGGACATCCTTGCGGATGACGGCGCCCGCACCCGTCTTCGCGCCGTCCCCCAGCCTAACGGGCGCGACGAGCACCGTGTGCGCGCCGGTGTGCACCTCGTCGCCGATCTCCGTGCGGTGCTTGTTGACGTCGTCGTAGTTGGCGGTGATGGTGCTGGCGCCGAGATTGACCCCGCGCCCCACCGTCGCGTCGCCGACGTAGGAGAGGTGCGGGACCTTGCTGCCCTCGCCGATCTGCGCGTTCTTCGTCTCCACGTAGGCGCCGATCTTGCCGTTCGCGCCGAGCACGGTGCCCGGGCGGAGGAACGAGAAGGGCCCGACGGTGGCGCCGGCGCCGATCACGGCGAGGTTCGCATCGGTGCGCCGCACCGTCGCGCCCTCCCCCACCTCACAGTCGGTCAGGGTCGTGTCCGGGCCGATGGTGGCGCCCTCCGCGACGACCGTCGCGCGCAGCAGCTGCGTGTTCTGCAGGATGGTCACGTCCGGCGCGAGCGTCACCTCGTCGTCGATCCAGGTCGTGGCAGGATCCAGGATCGTCACGCCCTCGCGCTGCCAGCGGCGCACGATCCGGTCGTTGAGCGTGCGCGCCGCCTCGGCGAGCTGGACGCGGTCGTTGATGCCGAACGTGGAGGGGACGTCGGCGGTGACGGTGGCCGAGACTCGCTCGCTGTCGCCGCGCAGCAGCGCCACGACGTCGGTGAGGTACATCTCGCCCTGCGCGTTGTGCCGCTCGACGCGCGAGAGGGCCGAGCGCAGCAGCGGCGCACGGAAGACGTAGATCCCCGCGTTGATCTCCGTGACCGCGGCCTCCTCGGCGGTGGCGTCGCGCTGCTCGACGATGCGGGCGACATGTCCGTCAGCGTCACGGATGACGCGACCGTAGCCGGTCGGATCCGGCACGACGGCGCTCAGCAGCGTCGCTGCGGCCGTCGCCGCCCGGTGCGCGTCCACGAGCTCACGCAGCGTGTCGGCCTCCAGGAGCGGCACGTCTCCGGAGAGCACGAGGACGTCACCGACGAACTCCGCCGGCAGGGACTCGAGCGCGACCTGCACCGCGCGTCCCGTCCCCGGGACCTCGTCCTGGTCCACGAACACGACCCCGGGATAGGCGTCCGCCAGCGCGGCCACGACCTGATCGCGCTCGTGGCGCACCACGACCTCCACGTGCGCGGCGCCCAGCCGGGAGGCCGTGGCCAGGACGTGCCCGACGAGCGGACGCCCGCCGATGGGGTGGAGCACCTTGGGCAGGCGCGAACGCATGCGCGTCCCCTGGCCCGCGGCCAGGACGATGATGGCGAGGTCGTTACCGGTCATGCTCCGCCGCCAGGACTCGAACCTGAACCTCACAGCTCCAAAGGCTGTCGTGCTGCCATTACACCACGGCGGACCGCGGCCGCCCGGGCCGCCCGACAAGTCTGCCACGCGCCGACGCCGCTCCCCTGCGCGAACACCGGGGAAACAGTCCGCGGGACCCGGGAGAACCGGCCAGCGGGCCGCGGGCGGGATAATGGGCGGATGAGCACGGACGCGGCCGCACAGGGCGACGAGGTCGATCGGATCGTGGCGGCCTGGGACCGTCAGCGCCCCGACCTCGACTTCTCGCCGCTGGAGGTCCTCTCCCGCGTCGACCGGCTCTCGCACCACCTCGACCGCGCGCGTCGGGACGTGTTCCGCCGCAGCGACCTCGAGGCGTGGGAATGGGACGTGCTCTCGGCGCTGCGTCGCGCGGGGGCGCCGTTCCAGCTCTCGCCGAAGCAGCTCATGCAGCAGACCCTCGTGACGAGCGGGACGATGACGAACCGCATCGACCGGCTCGTCGGACGCCGGCTGGTGAGACGCGAATCCGATCCCGGCGACGGACGCAGCGTCCTCGTCACGCTCACCGACGACGGACGCGTCCGCGTGGACGCCGCGATCACCCGGCTGGTGGACGCCGAGGCGACGCTGTTGTCGGCGCTCTCCCGCGGCGACCGCGACCGCCTCGCGGCCCTGCTGCGAAAGCTCAGCCTCAGCTTCGACCTCTGAGGGCGGCCCCTCAGTACCCCTGACGCGGCGCGGGGTCGATCTCGGGTCCGCTGGAGGCCGCGGGCAGACGCACGGTGATCTCGCCCGAGACCGACGCGTCCGCCAGGCCGTACTTCAGCACGACCCGGTCGAGGTTCACCCGCCCGCCGTCCGGTGTGATCGTCATCCTCCTCGGCTGCAGCCCGGCGAGGAACTCGTCGGTGGAGCGCCGGGCGCCCGACGGGGTCCGCTCCCACGCCCGGTACAGCTGCGCCGGTGCGGACGCCTCATTGCGCAGCGCGGAGGCGATGGCGTCCCGCGAGATCCGGTCCGGGATCTCCAGCCGCTCCAGGACGACGTCGAGCCCGTCGATGAACGACTGCGTCAGACGGTCCGGGTGGTCGATCTCCAGACGGACCGGCACGGGCGTGCCCAGGAAGTCGATCTCGGTGTCCATCCACCCGCCTCCGGACCCGCCGTCGAGTTCGATCGGCCCGAGGACTCGGCTCTCCCACATGTCAGACTCCCACCTCGGTCGTCAACGCTTCGTCCGCCAGGAGCTCGGCGACCTTCTGCTTCGCGGAGGCGTCCGCCGAGAAGTAGTCCTCGACCGTCGCGTCGAACAGCATGCGTCCGCGGTTGTACTCGGCCGACGTCAGCTCGAGGCAGCGCGCGGTCAGCGTCCACAGCGCGGTCGCCGACGCATGGGTGCCCTGATAGACGCCCACCAGGGAGCTGCGCGGGGTCGGGTTCGACCCCGGGGGGCTCCCCAGCGCCGTGCGGGCCTCGGCGAGCGCTTCGTCGACGAGGACCATGTGGCTGGAGGCGGTCGAGGACAGCGTCCGGTCCATCCGCATCGTCCCATCCGTGGCGGGGATGTCTCCGAGCGAGACGGCGTCGAGGTTGTAGTCCGCGATGTTGCCGTGGATCGTGTTCATCGCCTCGGTCATCGCGTCGTTCAGGGCCCTCTCCTGCGCCGTGATCGACTCGTTCAGCTTGTTCAGCGCCTCGGCCGTGGACTTGTAGATGCTGCTGTAGGAGTTCCCCGAGATCTCCACGGCGGCGTTCTCCGAGACCTTGGCCACGGCCGTCGTGATCCCGGCCGCCACCGTGGCCAGCGCCCCGACGGCGACGCCGAGCCCGGTCGGTGCGGTCACCACTGCGGCGACGGCCGACACGACAGCCCCCGCGACGGAGAGCTGGAACTTCGCGTTCTCGGCGGCGGCGGTCTCCGCCTGCGTCTTCCAGGCCTTGCGCGCGTTGTCGCAGATCGTCGCCACGTCGTTGCGGACCGCGGTCCACATCGCGGCCTGCGCGGAGTAGTTCGCGTGGAGGATGACGTTCGCCTGAGCCAGTCCGCTCTGGATCGTCGAGGTCTTCGTGCAGTACTTCATCAGGAACGGGGCCACGAACAGGCCCTTCATCTCCTGGACGGCGCCGTACACCTTGTTGTTCGCGTCGGAGATCTCACCGCTGTTCTGCACCGAGGGCCCGGCTCCGCCGCTGCCGAGGATCGCGGCCGCCGCAGCGTTCTGCCCCTGCGGCCCTTCTGCGGCCGATCCCGTCGGCAGCCCCTTCCAGCGCTCGACGAGACTGTCGATCGCCGAACGGATCTCGTCGAACTGCGCCTCGCACGTCACGCCGTCGCCGTAGCCCACGCTCTGACCGCCCCCGCTGCCGTCCGCCGCGGGCCGCCGGTACTGGTAGGGGGCCCAGCCCCACTTGTTGTAGGACCAGTCCGCGTTGCCCCAGGTGGGGTCGAAGTCCTGATCCGCCATCCAGCAGTCGATCGCCGCCTTCTTCATCTGGCCGATGATCGTGTCGAGTTCGCCGTAGGTCGCCACCGCACATCTCCCTGCATCGTCGTCCGGGGAGCCCGTCGCTCGTCGTTCGCCCGATGAGGACGGATCGAAGAGCACGAGAAGCGCGACTCTCCCCCCGCAGGTAGAGTAGTCCACGCCCTGCGGCAAGTCGGGCACGCCCCAAGAAGTTTCGAGAGCGCCTCATGTCTGACGACACCATTCTCCCGGCCGCATCCGACGCGCCTTCACGGGTCCGGTCACGCACGGCGACGACCGCCATCTGGCTGTCGTCCGCGGCCCTGCTCCTGTGCGCCGCCCTGGTGATCCCGTACCTCGCACCGCGCAACATCGTCTTCGGGATCCTGCTGGTGATCGCGGCCGCGGCCGCCGTCACGGGGCTCGTGCTCGGCATCCGTGCCCGCCGTCCTCGCGCCGCCCTGGCCTCGGCGATCGTCGCGCTGGCCGTGGACGTGGCGCTGCTCGCCGTCTTCCTCTTCGGCCTCGCCGCGCTGTCCGCCCCGCACGACCAGGTCGAGCTGCGCGGTCAGGGCCCGGGCACGCTGCACGCGACCTTCTCCTCCGAGGGCGAGTCGGACACGATGACCTGGCCCTCCGACGGCGGATACAAGAGCTTCCCGACCACCGGCTCCTGGGCGGAGCTGACCGTCGAGGCCGCCCGCGAGGACGCCTCCGCGCAGGTCGAGTGCCAGATCCTCTGGAACGGCGAGATCGTCGTGGAGGAGACGGGCACGGGCACGGTCACCTGCCGCTACGACGCACGATAGCCCGGCGACGGTCGACCCATGGGCATGGCGTCCCCGCTCCCCGTCCGCGACGGCGTCGGCGCCACCCGCCTGCGCGTCCCCCGCACCGGCCCGTGGCCGACGATCGCCGACTACATGGTCGAGCGGTTCTTCCACCTCGACCCCGAGCGGCTCCTGCGGCGCTTCGACCGGGGCGAGATCGTCGCGGCGGACGCCTCCGCTCTCACGCGGGGCACCGCCCTCGGCGCGCACGACTTCGTCTGGTACTACCGCGAGCCGCCCGTCGAGCGGGAGATCCCGTTCCAGGAGGAGATCCTCCACGTCGACGACGACCTCGTGGTCATCGACAAACCGCACTTCCTGCCGACCACCCCGGGCGGCAAGTACCTGCAGAACTCGGCGCTGGTCCGGCTGCGCAACCGACTGGAGAACCCCGAGCTGACGCCGATCCACCGTCTCGATCGCGCCACCGCGGGCCTGCTGATGTTCTCCGCCCGCGCGCAGACCCGCGGCGCGTACCAGCTCCTGTTCGAGCGGCGCGAGGTCGAGAAGGTGTACGAGGCGGTCTCCGCCCTGCCCGCGGACTGGGACCCGACGAGCCCGCGGCTGGCGGGTCACGAGTTCCCGATCGTCTACCGCAACCGGATCGACAAGCTCCGCGGCACCGTCACGGTCCAGGTGGACCGGGAGGGCGAGCCGAACGCCGAGACGCGGATCGAGCTGATCGGGTTCGACGACGCGGTCCTGCACACCCGTCTTCGTCCGCACACCGGACGCATGCATCAGCTCCGCGTGCACCTCGCGGCGCTCGGGACGGGGATCCTCGGGGACGGCTTCTACCCGGACCTTCTCCCGGAGGCGCCGGACGACTTCACCCGCCCGCTCCAGCTGCTCGCCCGGGAGCTGCGCTTCACCGATCCGCTCACCGGCGAGGACCGCCGGTTCGTCACCCGACGAGCTCTGAGCGCCGCTCCCCGGCGCTGACCGCTCCGGCCGCGTCGGCGTCCTCCGCCGCGCCGTCGTGGCGCTTCAGGACCCTCCGGACGAGCCGGGCGACGAGGTCCACGGCCAGGCCGAGGATCACCGAGATCACGACGCCGACCACGGCCGCGAGGACCGGCGAGTGCCCCAGCCAGCTCGCCGCGAACACGGACAGCAGGATGCTCATCGCCGTCCAGCAGACCGCCGCGAGCAGGCTCAGCGGCAGGAAGCGCCGGTACGGCAGGCGGGTGGCGCCGGCGGTCATGTTCACCGCGACCCGCCCGACGGGGATGTAGCGGGCCGTCAGCAGCAGCATCGCCGGTCGGGCATGCACCCGGGCCCCTGCCCACTCCAGCGCCTTCTGCACGCGCGGCCGGCGCAGCCACGCCCAGCGCGCGAGCCCGAATCGGCGGCCGAGGTAGTAGGCGATGCTGTCCCCCGTCGCGGCGCCCAGCGCGGCCGCCGCGATGACCCCGGCCGCAGCGTACGGCGCTCCCCCGGCCGCCGTGCCCGCCGACAGCATCAGGGTGAGCGCCCCGATCACGACGGTCTCGCTCGGGATCGGAGGGAAGAAGCCGTCGATGAGGCAGAACGCGAAGACCACCAGGGGCAGCCACGGCGTCGTCAGGAGCGCGGGGAGGAGGTCGGCCATGACACCACGGTACGAAGACGCTCCCCCGCCCCTCGTCCTCCTGCGGTACCGTCCGACCCCCTACGGGAGGATGATCTTCGCCCCGCGTCAGCGCCGCATCACGACGCGGGCGAGCCAGGTTCCGAGCGTCTGCACCAGGTGGACGAAGACGACGATGAGCACGATCGCGGCCCACATCACCACGGGCTCGAACTGGCGGAAACCGTACGACTGCGCGAAGTGCCCGAGCCCGCCCGCACCGAGCGCGCCCGCCATCGCCGTCATGTCGATGATGCCGACGACGATGAAGGTGTACCCGAGGATCAGCCCGCCCAGGGCCTCCGGGATGGCGACGGTCGCGAGGATCCGCCAGGGGCCCGCCCCCATGGCGCGGGCCGCCTCGATCACCCCCGGCGACACCGCGAGGAGATGCTGCTCCACGATGCGCCCGATGGCGAAGGACGCGGCCAGCGAGAGGGCGAACGCGGCCGCGTTGATGCCGATCCCGCTGCCGATCACCGCCCGGGTGAGCGGCTGGATCGCCGCGATGAAGATCACGAACGGGATCGGGCGGAAGAAGTTCACCAGGAGATTGAGGATGCCGTAGACGACGCGGTTGCGCAGCAGTCCGCCCGGACGTGTCGTGTAGAGCCCCGTGCCGATCACGCCGCCGAGCAGCCCGCCCGCCACGAGGGCGATCGCGACCATGTACAGCGTCTCGGCCGCCGCGGTCCAGAACTCGGGGGCAAGCTCGATGAGCCGATCCATCAGCGCACCTCCCCGGTCTCGGTCACGTCGACCCTCTCGGCGATCGCCGCCAGAGTGCGGCGCAGCACGGCCTCGTCGCCGCGGATGGCGAGGGTGAGGTGCCCGAACGCGCGGCCGCGGATGTCGTTGATGCCGCCGTAGACGAGCTCGAACTCCAGCCCGGCCTGGGCGAGGTCGACGAAGACCTGTGCCTGGGAGGCGGAGCCGTCGCGGAACGAGAAGGTCACGAGCCGGCCCGCGTGCCGCTCCCGCAGGGTCGCGATCTCGGCCGGCGAGGGCACGCCCTTGATCACCGTGCCGACGAAGCGCTGCGAGGCGGGGTTCTGCGGGTCGGAGAAGACCTGGAAGACGTCGCCCTTCTCCACGACACGTCCGTTCTCCATCACGGCGACCTTGGTCGCGAGCGTCTGGATCACGTCCATCTCGTGGGTGATGATCACGATCGTCACGCCCTGCTCCTCGTTCACCCGGCGAAGCAGCGCGAGCACCTCGTGCGTCGTCTGGGGATCCAGGGCGCTGGTGGCCTCGTCGGCCAGCAGGATGGCGGGACGGGTGGCCAGCGCGCGCGCGATGCCGACGCGCTGCTTCTGGCCGCCGGAGAGCTGCTCGGGGTAGGCGCGGGCCTTGTCGCTCAGGCCGACGAAGGCCAGCAGCTCGCTCACCCGGGCGTCGATGTCCGCCTTCGACCAGCCGGCGAGCTTCAGGGGGTAGGCGACGTTCGCCCGCACGGTCTTCGACGAGAACAGGTTGAACTGCTGGAAGATCATCCCGATGCCGCCGCGCAGCGTCCGAAGGGCCTTCTCCGGCAGCGTCGTGATGTCCGTGCCGTCGACGACGATCGAGCCGGAGGAGGCCGGCTCCAGGGCGTTGATCAGGCGCACGAGGGTGGACTTGCCCGCCCCGGAATAGCCGATGATGCCGAAGACATCGCCCTTCTCGATGTCGAGGGACACGTCGTCCACCGCGGTCACGGCGGGGGCGTCGCGCTGCGGCGACGGGTAGGACTTCGTGACGTTTCGCAGACTCACGATCGGCATGGTGGTGCTCCGGTGTGCTTCGACAGGACGAATCGGGCGACGCTCGTGGCGCCGCCCGATTCTCTCATTGCGCGGGTGGGGCCGCGGTCAGCCCTTGTGGGCCTTCACGTCCTTCTCGACCGTCGTCAGCGACGCCTGCAGGTCCTCCGCGGGCGTCTGCAGCGGCACGCCGGTGTTGCCCGAGGACTCGAGCAGCCCCTTCTGCACCGCCGGGTCGGTCTGGAAGATCTCGACGAGCTTCTTGTAGGTCTCGTTGTCCTTGTCCTCCGCGCGCGCCGCGAAGATGTTGACGTACGGCAGGGCGTTGGGGTCCTGCGGGTCGTCCTGGGCGATCGCGTCCTCGAAGGAGAGACCGGCCTGCTCGACGAAGTCGTTGTTGATGATCGCGGCGTCCACGTCCGGAAGGGAGGTCGGGATCAGCGCGGCCTCGAGGGCCGTGACGGCGACCTTGGACTTCCCCTCGTCGACGTCGGCGAGATCCGAGAAGATCGTCCCGCCGCTCTTGAGCTCGATGAGCCCGGCCGACTGCAGGACGAGGAGGGCGCGCGCCTGGTTGGAGGCGTCGTCGGGGACGGCGACCTTTCCGCCCTCCGGGATGTCCTTCACGTCGTCGTACTTCTGCGAGTACAGGCCCAGCGGGTAGATCGCCGTTGAGCCGATCGGCTGCAGGTCCTCTCCCGAGGCGACGTTGTACTGCGCGAGGTAGACGATGTGCTGGAACTGGTTGAGGTCGAGGTCGCCCTCGGTGACGGCGGGGTTGGGCTCCTCGTAGGACGTGAAGTCCTTCAGCTCGACGGTGATCCCCTCCTTCTTCGCGGCGGCGACGAAGGCGGGCCACTGGGCGTCGCTCTTGCCGACGACGCCGATGGTGACGACCTCGTCGGGGGCGGAGCCGTTCTCGGCACCGGCGGAGCCGGACGCGCAGCCGGCGAGGGAGACGACGAGCGCCGCGGCCGCGGTGGCGGCGGCGAGCACGGAGGTGAGACGACGGGACATGGCTGTGGGTTCCTCTCTCGGGGGACTCAGACACGGTAGATGCGGGATCCGGTCCCGTCCGAATCCGGCCGTCACACGGCGTCACAGCGAGCGCGGCGGGGACCCCGCGCGCCGTGCAGGGGAACGCCGCGGTTGCCGCACGGAGGCCGCCCGTCGGAGGATGGACCCGTGGATGCCGCTGACCAGACCGTCGACACCCCGCCTCGCCGCCGCTTCGGACGCCGGGGGTGGGTGCTCGTCGCCCTGATCGCGGCGCTGCTGGTCGCCCTGCTCGCGGTGCTGCTGTGGCCCCGCCCCGCCGAGCCCGTGACACACCCGACGCCGAAGCCCACCGCGTCCGCGTCCGCGACCCCCACGCCGACCTCGGCCACTCCCGCCGGATTCCCCGCGAACAACATCGCGTACGACACGGCGACCCTCCCCCAGGCGGACGTGTTCGCCGTCATCCCGGCCCTGCCCGTCGATCCGACGCCCGACGCGCCGTTCCTCGGGCTGACCGCCCGGGTGACCGGGGAGGCGGCACCGGTCTGGGCGGACCCCCTCGGGCCACCCGTGGCCGCCCTCCCCCGCGACTACACGTTCGACGGCACCACGGTCGCCGTGGTGGAGCGTCAGCAGAACTGGGTCCGGGTGCTCCTCACCGGTCGCCAGGCCC
Organism: Microbacterium resistens; assembly: GCF_021172025.1. Classification (NCBI taxonomy): domain Bacteria; kingdom Bacillati; phylum Actinomycetota; class Actinomycetes; order Micrococcales; family Microbacteriaceae; genus Microbacterium; species Microbacterium resistens. Next base: position 140,589 of record NZ_CP082781.1, on the reverse strand, counting down.
TGCCCTCCGGCGGCAACGCCGGCCAGATCACGGGGTGGCTCCGTGCGGCCGACGTCGAGCTCGCCCCCGCCGAGGCCGTCGTCGAGGTCAGCCTCTCCGCTCGCACCATCGAGATCGTCCGCGGCGGCGCGCGCGAGACGATCGCGACGGACTTCGGCTCCGGCATGGCGGAGTCGCCCACGCCATTGGGCCGGTCCTTCATCATGATGACCCGTGCCGTGCCCGAGTTCGAGTACACCCGGGGGCACCCCCTGGTGTACCTGTCGGTGCAGTCGCCGACGCTGGACGGCTTCGGCGGCGCCGAGGCCGCCGTCACGGCGTTCCACTATCACGACGATCGCACCGGGGCGAACTCCAACGGCTGCCTGCGGGTGGACGAGGCCGCGATCGCCAAGCTGGCGGAGCTCCCCCAGGGCACCGGGGTGTTCATCCGCCCCTGACCGACGTGCCGACGCTGCCCGGTCCGCACACCCTCAGGCCAACTCTTCGACGCCTCGCAGCCTGACCTCCTCCAGATCCAGTCGCGCCGAGACCCGGCGCACGACGAGATCGTCCACGGTGCCCGCCCGGCGCAGTCCCCGCAGCACCTCGCGCTTGCGGTCCAGCATCGCCAGCTTCAGCCGGGTGTGCTCCTCGTGGCGCAGGATCGGCGAGCGCTGCCGCAGGTCGACGTCCGTGGACGAGGCGATCATCTGCAACGGCGTCGCCTCGACAGCGGCGCCGGTCGACGCGGCCAGCGGATCCGGCTCGTCGAGGAGCACGTCCAGCGCCTCCGCCTCGGCATCGATGAGCGCCTGCTCCCGCGCCATGGTCCTGGCGTTGGCGAGCTCGAGCATCTGGTACCCCTCGAATCGGATCCGGTCGCGAACCTCGTCGCTCACGCCGTGCTCGCGCGCCAGGTCGTCGAGAGCCGTGAGCGCGGCACCGGAGATCGTCCTCTCGGCGAGCTCGTACTCCTCGTCCTCGGTGTGATCGACGGGCAGACGTGCCCAGCGCACCACCACCGGCAGCAGGGGGCCCTGCACGAGAAGGCTCAGCAGGATCACCCCGGCCGTGACCACGATGACGTCCTCCCGTCCGGTGAGGGCACCGCCGTCGGACGTGGTCAGGGGCACGGACAGCGCGATGGCCAACGACACCGCCCCTCGCATGCCCGCCACCGTCGAGACCAGCCGCGCACGACCGCGGACGCCGGACGCCGGCCGAGGACCGCCGGAGCGCAGGAACGGGGCGCTCAGCCACTGGAAGAGGTAGCGGACGAGGAACAGGGTCGCCCAGACGGCGAGGGTGACGAGCACGAGCCGGCCGATGCGTGCGAACGGAACCTCGTGGACGACGTACTGGACCTCCAGCCCGATGAGGACGAACAGCGCTCCGTTGAGCAGGAACACCCCGAAGGGCCAGGCGGCGTCGGCCTGGCGGCGCGAGGCCGCCGTCGTGATCTGCGACAGGACGTACGCGACGACGAGACCGGCGACGACCACGGCGAGGACCCCGGAGGCGTGCACGAGCTCGGCCACGAGGAAGGCGGCGAACGGGACGAGCAGGAGGGTGAGGTTGATCGCGAGGGTGGACCGGATCCGGCGCAGCGCCATCGCGGCCGCTCCGGCCACCGCCGCGCCGGCGGCGATCCCGCCGAGATAGGACACGATCACGGTCCCGGTGACCGACCACGGCGTGATGCGCCCACCGGTCGCGACCGTCACGGCGATCGCGTACAGCACGAGCGCGGTGCCGTCGTTGGTGAGGCTCTCCGCCTTGAGCTTCATGAACATGCGGTGCGGCAGAAGCCGTCCGAGCGCGGCGACCGCGGTGGCGTCGGGCGGCGCGACCGCGGCGCCGAGGATGAGGCCGATCTCCCAGGGCAGGCCGAGGAGCACGGCCACGCCCGCCACGGCGAACGCGGACGCCACGACCAGCAGCGTGCTCATCGGCAGGATGTGGCGGACATCGCGACGGATGGAGCGCAGCGACGTGGTGAGGCTCTCCCAGAACAGCATGACGGGGAGGAACAGGAGCAGGACCGTCTCCGGCGGGAGCTGCACCTGCCGCAGGGCCGGGACGAAACCGAGGAGGAGCCCGAGCACCACGAGGACCAGCGGCAGCGCGAGGCGCAGCCGCGGGGCGAGCAGAGTGCCGACGAGGATCGTGAGTCCGAGCAGGACCGTGATCTCGAGACCTTCCATGTCCACCTCCGCAAGCACGGGCCATCGGGCGTCCGAGGTCCGGACGATCGCGGCGTCGAGGGGCGGGCGCGGCGAGGCCCGCGGGGGTCTCAGCGTCCGACAGGGTCACGGTATTCCCTGCGATGCGGTCACGACAGGGGCGGCGGGGCCCGCGCATCGTCCGACCGTGCGCGGGCCCAGGTCCGACGCGAGCCGGTCATCCCCCTGACCGGCTCCCCCGGACTTCGCCCCCAGTGGAGATAGACGGTCGTCTATCTCGTCCGTCGAGCGTAGACGCCGCCGAGCGACGACGCAACCGCGCAGGACCGCCGGCGCGTCCGCGTCGGATCTCAGTCGGCGCTCTCCGCCACGGTCAGGTGCGTCAGAGCGTCGCGGACGACCGCCTCCGCGTCGCCGATCCCGATCCCCGCGAGCGCCGCTCGGACGAACAGGGGCTCATGATGGGGGCGGAACGTGTCCGGGAACCGACTCGCCGGGAGGAACCCCTCCAGGACGATGACGAGGTACTGGACGGCGTCGTCGATCGGCATCGTGAGCGTGTATCCCTCCCGCTCGACCGCGCCGCGCAGCCTGCCCTCCAGCATCTCCGCCATCGTGCGACGCATCGGCGCGACCCGGCGGCTGTCCACGGACAGATCCTGGAAGAGCAGCATGGCCGCCGCGACGACCGGGTCGCGGTGGGCGGCCGCCGCCGTCCCGCCCATGACCGCCACGCACGCGCGGACGGGGCTCTCGGGAAACGCCTCCTCCGCGGCGCGGACGATCTCCGGCGCGTGCGTCACGACGTGACTCATCATGGCGTCGATGAGCGTGTCCTTCGTCGGGAAATGGTGGCTGAACGCCCCCTTGGTGAGGCCGATCCGCTCGGCGATCCGAGAGAGCGACGCGGCCGCATAGCCGCGCTCCAGGAACTCCTCCGCAGCGGCGGAGAGGAGGCGGGCTCGGGTCACGTCGGCAGGGCTCCCGGTGCTCATCCGCTCCACTGTAGCGAGCGGCGCACCTCGCGGTGCAACCGGGATATTGGAACCGGGTGCAGGAGTCGATATTGGAACCGGGTCCAGGAATCGCGCCCTCAGCCGAGCTGCTCGGTCAGCGCGAACCAGCGCTCCTCGAGCTCTGCCACCTCCGCCTCCTGGGCGGAGATCTCCTTCATCCGCTCGCCGAGACCGGCGTAGTCGGACTGGTCGTGCTCGGCCAAGGCGTGCTTGGCGGCGTCGATCCGGGCCGCGAGCTTCTGCATGCGCCGCTCGAGCGCGGAGACCTCCTTCTCCGCCGCCCGGCGCGCCGCGCCGTCGAGGGCCGTCGCCGGCGCCGGCGTCTCGTCTCGGTTCCCGCGCTCGACGACCGAGGCTCCGGTGGCCTGCTCGCGCTCCCGCAGACGCAGGTACTCGTCGACTCCGCCGGGAAGATGACGCAGACGCTGGTCGAGGATCGCGTACTGCTGATCCGTCACCCGCTCCAGGAAGTACCGGTCGTGCGAGACGACGATGAGCGTGCCCGGCCACGAGTCCAACAGGTCCTCGATCGCCGCGAGCATGTCTGTGTCCATGTCGTTCGTCGGCTCGTCGAGGATCAGCACGTTCGGCTGGTCGAGGAGCACGAGCAGCAGCTGGAGTCGCCGCTGCTGCCCGCCCGACAGGTCCTTCACCGGGGTGGACAGCTGCGCGGACGAGAACCCGAGCCGCTCGAGGAGCTGGCCCGGCGTGAGCTCGGCGGCCTTGGATCCGGTCCCGAACGTGTACGTGGTCCGCAGGCGCCCGAGCACCACGCGCACCGGGTCGTCCCAGACCTCCGTGAGCTCATCCAGGCGCTGGGTCAGCGTGCGGACCTGGACGGTCTTGCCGTGCTTGACGCGCCCCGAGGTCGGCGCGATCGTCCCGGCGACGAGACCCAGGAGCGTGGACTTCCCCGCGCCGTTGACGCCGAGGATCCCGGTGCGCTCCCCCGGCGCGATCCGCCACTCCACGTCACGCAGCACGGTCCGCTCCGGGCTCAGGTCGGTCGCGGGATACGTGACGCCGGCGTCGACCAGGTCCACGACGTCCTTGCCCAGTCGCGACACCGCGAGCGACTGCAGCGCGACGCGGTCCCGGATCTCCGGCACGTCCGCGATGAGGGCGTTGGCCGCGTCGATGCGGAACTTCGGCTTGCTCGTCCGCGCCGGGGCGCCGCGACGGAGCCACGCGAGCTCCTTGCGGGCGAAGTTCTGCCGCTTGGCCTCGGTCGCCGCCGCCATGCGGTCTCGCTCGACCCGCTGCAGGATGTACGCCGCGTACCCGCCCTCGAAGGGCTCGACGATCCGGTCGTGCACCTCCCAGGTCTCCGTGCACACCTCATCGAGGAACCACCGGTCGTGGGTGACGACCAGGAGCGCGCCCTGGTTCGCCGCCCAGCGCTTCTTCAGATGGGCCGCGAGCCAGGTGATCGCCTCGACGTCCAGGTGGTTCGTGGGCTCGTCCAGCGCGATGATGTCCCAGTCGCCCGCCAGCAGCCGCGCGAGCGCCACCCGGCGCCGCTGGCCACCGCTGAGCGCCGCCACGGGAGCCGTCCATTCGAGGTCGCCGACCAGCCCGTCGATGACGTCGCGGACCCGCGGGTCCCCCGCCCACTCGTGCTCCGGCACATCGCCAACGATGGCCGCGGCGACGGTCAGCGCGTCGTCGAGGACGTCGGCCTGGTCGAGCACGCCAATCCGCGTTCCGCCGCGGACCGTCACCCGGCCGGCGTCGGGGTCGAGGCGACCGGCGAGCATCGCCAGGAGGCTCGACTTCCCGTCGCCGTTGCGTCCGACGATCCCGATGCGATCCCCCTCCTCGACCCCGAGGGTGACGGAGTCGAAGACGATGCGGGTGGGGAATTCGAGGTGGAGGCCTTCGGCCCCGAGAAGATGTGCCATGTCCTTACCAGGGTAGACGGCTCCGCGCGCACGTTCGGCGCCCGCCGGGAGGGGGCTCGCACCCCTCGTCGTTCTTGAGGATGTCGCCCCGGACGGCGGAGGATCCGACATGCCTGCATTCCAGGTCACGAATGAGTCTCTCTTCGAATATTTCTTCGAATGTCGGGCCGACTGAAGCTAGGCTCGGAGTATGCCCGATCTGATCCGCATCCTCCAGCAGGCGGCCGCCGCCCTGGCGTCGGCGCGGTCGGACGGGGCCACGCTCACCCGCGCGGACCTGATCGCCGCGAACGACGCCGCCGGTCTGGTCCGGCGCCGGCTCGACGCGGTGCACGCCGAGATCGCCGCCCGCATCGCGGAGGAGTCCCGCCCGGAGCTCGGGCCGGAGAGCCTGGCGAAGCAGCAGGGTTTCCGTACGCCCGCCCACCTCATCGCGACGAGCACCGGCGCCTCCGCGGGCGAGGCGCAGCGCCTGGTGAAGGTCGGCGAGGCCACGGCACCGCGGACCAACCTGATCGGTGAGCCGATGCCGGCACGGTATCCGGCGGTGCAGGCCGCGCTGCACGCGGGCACGATCGGCGCCTCCGCGGCCGGTGCGGTCATCGCGCTGCTCGACCGGGTGCGCGTGAAGGTCGGCGCACAGCGGATCGCCGAAGCGGAGCAGGTGCTGACGGAGCAGGTGCCGGGACTCTCGATCGACGAGATCCGGAGACTGATCGTTCGCGCCGAGGCCTGGCTGGACCCGGACGGCGTCGCGCCCCGGGAGGAGCAGCTGCGCGCGCAGCGCTCGCTGACGATCGTCGAGCGGGACGGCATGATCCACCTCGACGGCCGATTCGACCCGGATTCCGGCGCCCCTCTCCTCGCCGCGATCGACGGATACGTCTCCGCGGAGTTCGCGGCCACGCGTGAGGGGCGCCACCCCGGGGCCATGGACGCCGACCGCCGCCCGGTCGCGCAGATCCGCGCGGATGCGTTGTCCCATCTCGCCGCCCATGCGCTCGGCTGCGAGCGGAGCACGCCCCTGAACGGCGCCACGGTCGTCGTGCGCGTCGGGCTCGGCGACCTCCAGACGGGCACGGGGTCCGCGATGATCGACGGCATCGCACAGCCGGTGAGCATCGCCACGGCCCGCCGGATGGCGGCCGGGGGAAGCGTCATCCCCTGGGTCTGCGGCAGCCGGGGAGAGGTCCTCGACTGGGGTCGACGGCGGCGGCTCTTCAGCCGGGCTCAGAAGCTCGCGCTGACCGAACGCGACGGCGGGTGCGCGATGTGCGGTCTCCCGCCGCATCTGACCCGGGTCCACCACATCCGGTGGTGGCAGCGTGACACCGGTCCCACCGATCTCGACAACGGGGTCCTCCTCTGCGAGACCTGCCACCACCTCATCCACGACAACGGCTGGGACATCCGGATCGACGGCACCGGCGTCGCGGCGCGGGTGTGGTTCCTCCCGCCGCCGTGGAGCGATCCGGCGCGCACGCCCCGCCTCGGCGGACGGGCGAGGACCGATCCCGCGCTCCTGTCCCTCACCGGCTGACCCACGCTCATCCGCGGCGATCCGTCGCGTGCGGCGATGCCGCTGACGCCCGATTTCCCACGCCCGACCATCGCGAAGGGCCGCACGGTCACGACCGTGCGGCCCTTCGGCGTTCGGCTTGCGACGAGGACGCCGCCGGCGGTCACTGGTACTGCTTGACGATCTCCAGCAGGTTCGGCACGTTGGCGTACGCCTCGGCGGCGTTCTCCTTCGTGACGATGACCGGGTCGAGCAGGTACGAGGGAACGACCTTCACGCCGTTGTCGTACTGCTCGGTGTCGTTGACGTCGACCTTCTCGCCCTTCTGGAGCTGGCCGACCATCTTGATCGACTGCTCCACGAGCAGCGCGGTGTCCTTGTTGATCGTGGAGTACTGGATGCCCTCCATGATCGACTTGACCGACTCGACCTCGGAGTCCTGCCCCGTCACGACCGGGACCGGCTTGCCTGCCTGCTGGACGGAGGTGATGATCGCCCGGGCCAGCGTGTCGTTCGGCGACAGCACGCCGTCCACGGTCTTGTCCCCGTACGTCGAGGTGAGGATCGAGTCCATCCGGCGCTGCGCGTTCTCGGCCTTCCAGCCGTCGGTCGCCGTCTGCTTGATGTCGGTCTGCCCGGACGCCACGACGAGCGTGCCGTCGTCGATCTTCGGCTGGAGGACCTCCATGGCCCCGTCGAAGAAGACCGCCGAGTTGGCGTCGTCCGGCGACCCGGAGAACAGCTCGACGTTGTAGGGGGCCGGGTGACCGGCGCGGGCCTCGAGGCCGTCCAGGAGCGCCTGGCCCTGGAGCTGTCCGACCTTGAAGTTGTCGAAGGCGACGTAGTAGTCGACCGCGTCCGTGTTCTCGATCAGACGGTCGTAGGCGATGACCGTCGCCCCGGCCTCGTGCGCGGCCTGCACCTGCGTGGACAGCTGCTTGCCGTCCTTCGCGCCGATGATGATGACCTTCGCGCCGCCCGTGACCATGGCCTGGATCTGGTTCTGCTGCTCGGCCACGGTGTTGCTGGCCGGGGCGTACTGGACGTCAGCCTTGAAACCGGCCTCTTCGAGCCCGTCCGTGAACAGCTTGCCCGCGAGCACCCAGTTCTCGCTGGTCTTGTCCGGGAGGGCGACGCCGATCGTCGCGCCCGCCTCGAAACCGGCGGGAGCGGAGGTCTCGGATCCGCCCTCGGAGGTGCCGCCCGAGCCGCCGCCGCGCTCCGAGGAGCAGCCGGCGAGAGCCATGACGCCGGCGGCGACGAGCGCTGTCGCCCCGAGCAGGATTCGCTTCTTCATGTGATCTCTTTTCTGGTGTCCGGCGGTCGCGGCGACGACCGCCTACTTTCCGCTCGCCGACGGGCTCGCGGGGGTCGGGAAGGGCTCCGGCTCGCGCCGGGAGAGGCGCCGGGTGAGGAACCCGGTCACGGAGGGGCGTCCCTGCTGCTTGTTCCACACGTCGATACCGACCGCGACGAGCAGCACGAGGCCCTTGATCATCGAGACGACGTCGGCGCCGAAGCCGAGAAGCGCGAGACCGTTGTTGAGGAACGCCATGACGAGGCCACCGATGATGGAGCCGATCACGGTGCCGATGCCTCCGGAGACGGCCGCGCCGCCGATGAAGACCGAGGCGATCGCGTCCAGCTCCCAGCCGTTGCCGTCCTGCGGACCGGAGGCGGTGGCGCGGGCGACGTAGATCATGCCGGCGACCGCGGCCAGGACCGACATGTTCATCATCACGAAGAAGTCCGTCCAGCGATCCTTCACGCCCGAGAGCCGGGCGGCCTGGCGGTTGCCGCCCACGGCGTAGATGTGCCGCCCGAACACGGTGTTGCGCGTGAGGAACGTGTACAGGATGACGAGCACGAGCAGGATCACGCCGGAGATCGGGAAGCTCGTGCCCTCGCGGCCGGTCGCGAACAGCCAGCCGGCGTAGAGGATGACGGCGGAGATCAGCACCACCTTGACGATGCTCACCCACAGCGGCGCCTGCTCGGCCCCGATCTTGCGCTGCGACCTGCGCAGCCAGAACTCGAAGCCGACCACCCAGCAGACGGCCAGCACCGCGAGGATCATCGTCGGCACGTTGAAGTTCAGGGGAAGCGCCAGCTCCGGGAGGTATCCGGCCCCGATGTACTGGAACTCCTTCGGCACCGGCACGGTCGCCGAGTCCCCGATGAACTGGTTGGCGCCCCGGAAGAAGAGCATGCCGGCCAGGGTCACGATGAACGCGGGGACCCCGACGAACGCGACCCAGAAGCCCTGCCACGCCCCGACGAGGACGCCCACGCCCACGCCCAGCAGGATGGCCGCCCACCAGGGCCAGTGCCACTCCGCCATGGACTTGGCGACGATGATCCCGGTGAAGGCGGCCACCGAGCCGACCGACAGGTCGATGTGGCCCATGATGATGACCATCACCATCCCGATCGCGAGGATCAGGATGTAGGAGTACTGGTTGACGACGTTGATGACGTTCCCCGGCGCGAGCGTGAGCCCGGTGCCCTTGGCCACCAGCGTCCAGATCTGGAACACCGCGATGATGACGATCAGGCTGCCCAGGATGCCGAACTGCCGGCCGGTGGACTGCCCCCCGCCGAACATCTTCCGGATGTCGCCGAAATGGAAGCCGCGCTTCTCGGTCTCGGTCGTCGTGCTCATGCGGTGGTCTGCGCCTTCTGGGTCAGGGAGGTCATGCTGCGCATGAGCGCCTCCGGGGTGGCTTCGGATGCGGGGATGCAGTCGGTGACGCGTCCCTCGAAGACGGTGTAGATGCGGTCGGAGATGCCGAGCAGCTCCGGCAGCTCGCTGGAGATGACGATGACGCCCTTGCCTTGCGCTGCGAGCTCGTTGATGATCGCGTAGATCTCGTACTTCGCGCCCACGTCGATCCCGCGCGTGGGCTCGTCGAGGATGAGCAGATCCGGATCCGTGAACATCCACTTCGCCAGCACGACCTTCTGCTGGTTGCCGCCGGAGAGCGTGTTCACGCCCTGCTCCACGGTCGGCGTCTTGATGCGCAGCGACCGACGGTACCGCTCGGCGACCGATGCCTCGGCCCGGTCGTCGACGACGCCGTGCCGGGCGATCTTGGAGAGCTTCGCCGACACGATGGACCTCTTGATGCTGTCGAGCAGGTTGAGCCCGAGCACCTTCCGGTCCTCGCTGACATAGGCCAGGCCGTGACGGATGGCGCTGCGCACGTCGGGGATCGTGATCTCGCGGCCGTCCTTGATCACGGTTCCGGACAGGAACGTCCCGTAGGAGCGCCCGAAGATGCTCATCGCGAACTCGGTGCGCCCCGCGCCCATGAGCCCGGCGATGCCGACGACCTCGCCGCGGCGCACCTCGATGCTCGATCCCTTCACGACCATCCGCTCGGAGACCGTGGGGTGCTGGACCCACCAGTCCTTGACCTGGAAGAAGACCTCGCCGATCTCGGGCTCGCGGTCGGGGTATCGACTCTCCAGGGAGCGTCCGACCATGCCGCGGATGATGCGGTCCTCGTTGATCTCCCCCCGGCCGATGTCGAGCGTCTCGACCATGCGGCCGTCGCGGATGATGGTGATCTCGTCCGCGATCTGCTCGATCTCGTTGAGCTTGTGGCTGATGATGATCGACGTGATCCCCTTGGCCTTGAGCCCGAGGATGAGATCGAGCAGGTGCTGCGAGTCGTTCTCGTTCAGCGCGGCCGTCGGCTCGTCCAGGATGAGGAGCTTCACGTCCTTGTTCAGCGCCTTGGCGATCTCGATCAGCTGCTGCTTGCCGACGCCGAGGTGCTTGACGGCGATGTCGGGGTCCTCGTTGAGTCCCACCCGCGCCAGAAGCTCCACGGTGCGGCGCTTCTGCTCGGTCCAGTCGATGCGGACGCCGCGGCGGATCTCGTTGCCGAGGAAGATGTTCTCGGTGATCGACAGCTCGGGGATCAGCGCCAGCTCCTGGTGGATGATCACGATGCCCGCGGCCTCGCTCGCCGCGATGTCGCGGAAGCGCTGCTCCTGGCCGTGGAGCAGGATCTCGCCGTCGTAGGAGCCGTACGGGTAGACGCCGGACAGGACCTTCATCAGGGTCGACTTGCCGGCGCCGTTCTCCCCGCAGATCGCGTGGATCTCGCCGGTCCGGACCGTCAGCGAGACGTCCGCGAGCGCCTTCACGCCCGGGAACTGCTTCGTGATGGACCGCATCTCCAGGATGGGGCCCGACACGGCCGGCAACGTTGCTGTGGTGCTCACGGGACTTCCTCGATACCGACGGCCACCTCCGATGTGACCGTTCACATTGGGTAACATCGTGCATCGCCGCCCCCGCACTGTCAAGTGCGGCGCGCGATTCGCGTCAGGACCGTGACGCGGCGGATTCGCGACCGCAGAGGACGGGCACCACCGGCCCGAACGACGGCGGCTCCTCCGCGCGGATGAGGGCGAGGAGGATCTGCACGGCGCGACGCCCGAGCTCGGGGAAGTCCTGGTGGATCGTCGTCAGCGGCGGGGCGACGTGCGCCGCGACCGGGATGTCGTCGAACCCGACCACGCTCACGTCGGCGGGCACGCGCAGCCCGGCGTCGCGGAAGCCGTGCATCAGCCCGATCGCCATGATGTCGTTCGCGGCGAACACGGCCGTGAAGTCACGGCGGCGGGCGAGCTCCTGCCCCGCGAAGTACCCGAAGTCCGCCGTCCAGTCGCCGCGGATCGGGGGGAACGTCGGCAGGTCCGCGTCCCGCAGGGCCTCGAGGTACCCCCGCATCCGCGACTCGGCCTCGATCCAGTCCTGCGGACCCGCGAGATGCAGGATGTCGGTGTGCCCGAGCCGGATCAGGTACTCGGTGATCATGCGGGCGCCGGCGACCTGGTCCGCGGACAGGCTCACGCCGTCGGATCCCGAGGCCGTCTGCAGGCTCACGAACGGGACCGCGACCGCCGTCCCCCGCAGCACGTTGAACACGCGGACCTGCGGCGCGAGGACGACGATCCCGTCCACGTGCTCGCGCACGAGCTGGCGCACCGCGGCGCCGATCGCCTCCGGCGTCGTCTCCGGCAGGTTCAGGGTGCTCACCGAGTATCCCTCGGCGCGCGCGGCGTCCTCGATCGCCGCGATGGACGAGGTAGGGCCGAACTCCCCCGTGGTGGCCGAGAGGATCCCGAGCGTGCTGGAGCGGCTGGTGGCCAGGGCGCGGGCGGCGACGTTCGGCCGGTAGTCGAGGACCGCGATCGCGTCCAGGACCCGGGCTTTCGTCTCGGGCCGGATGCTGGGATGCTCGTTGAGCACCCGCGACACGGTCTGGTGCGAGACGCCGGCCAGCCGCGCCACGTCCCGGATGCTCGGCATCCGGGCGCGATCGGGAGGGCTGGACAACACGGCCTCCCGGAATGTGCACGGTCACATGAGTCTCCCCATTATGACCTGCCTCCGGGTCCGCCGCATCCGCGCCGGCGCTAGGCCAGTCCGCCGTAGAGGAGCTGGGTCGTCTGCGGATCCCGCGCCAGCCGCACCCGGTCGCCGCCCCGCGGGATCTCCAGGCGCGAGACCAGGGTGGTGAGCGCCTGCCGTCGCCCGTCGTGATCCACGACGAGGACCACGCTCGGGTTGTCGTTGATCGTCATCCCGGTGTCCTGCACCGACACGACCGTCGCGATCTCCACCGGGACGCCGGACGCGACCAGCGCCGCGAACTGCTCGGGAGCGTTCAGCGCGGCCATCCCCTGCTTCATGCTGTCCGTGAACTCGCTGCCCATGAAGGCCTTGGTCATCCTGCCCATGAACCCGCGCCCCTCGGCGATGTCCTCGGCCATCCTGGCCGCGTCGGCCTGGCGCTCCTGCATCGACTTGCGGTTGAACAGTCCCATCCGGATCTCCCGTCGTCCTGGCAGCGATTCCGCTGCATCCGGACGTCACGCTACGGAAGGACCCGGCGCTCCCGATCACGGATTCGGAGTCGTCGGCGACCGTTCATCCGGGGTTCAGCCGATGACCCGCGCGCCGGGGACCGGGCCATGCACGTGCAGCGCCCGGCGTCCGGACGCGCCCAGACGCTCCCGGACCCGGGCGGCGATGCCCGGCCCCTCGCACAGCAGCGCGACCGTCGGGCCGGAGCCGGAGACGATCCCCCGCAGCGCCCCGGCGGCCACGCCCTCGTCGATCACCGTCTGCAGATCCGGTCGCTCCAGAAGGGCCGCGACCTGCAGGTCGTTGTGCAGCTCGTCGGCGAGCACGTGCGGATCGCCCGCGCGCAGCGCCTGCAGCACCGCCGGCGGGACGTCGAGCGAGAGCGGCGGGTCGTCGGCGAGCGCCCCCTCCTCGTCGCGGTGCGCATCCAGGCGGCCGTAGACCGCCGGCGTGGACATGCCCTCGTCGCTTGGCACGAGCACCCAGTCGAGCCGGCCGCGCGCCAGCGCCGGCGTGAGCACATCGCCGCGGCCGGTCCCGACCGCGGTGCCGCCGTGCAGGGCGAACGGGACGTCCGCGCCCAGTCGCGCGGCCAGCTCGTGCAGACGCGCGATGCTGAGCCCCGTCCCCCACAGCGCGTCGCATGCGACGAGCGCCGCCGCCGCGTCGGCCGAGCCGCCGCCCATCCCCCCGGCCACCGGGACGCTCTTGTGCACCGCGAGGTGCACGCCGCCCTCGTATCCCGTCGCCGACGCCAGGAGCTTGGCCGCACGCATGGCCAGGTTCCGGTCGTCCGTCGGCACGGACTCCGTGTCGGCCGCGCCCTCGACGGTGAGGTGGAACCCGGGGGCGGCGGTCGCGACCACGTCCTCCGTGAGCGACACCGCCTGGAACACGGTGGCGAGCGCGTGGTAGCCGTCGTCGTGGCGTCCGCCGACGCCGAGGAAGAGGTTGATCTTCCCCGGCGCCCGCACGCGCACGGACGGGAGGGCGGCCGGGTTCATGATCGGCTCACAGCTCCGAGGAGCGCGCCCAGAGGTTCACGTCGATGCGCCCCGCGAGCTCGTCGATGCGCGACAGCTCCTCGTCCGTGAGCGGCGCGGCGTCCAGCGCCGCGAGGTTCTCGTCGAGCTGCTCGGGCCGCGAGGCGCCGATCAGCGCGGACGCCACGACGTCGTCGCGCAGCACCCACTGCAGCGCGAGCTGGGCCAGGGACTGACCCCGTTCGCGAGCGATGTCCGCGAGCGCACGCAGCGTCGTCAGCCCCTCCTCGCTCAGCGGGGCGTCGGGGAGCGAGCCGCGCTTCTGCGCCCGCTCCGCCGTGCCGTCCTGGAGGTACTTGCCGGTGAGCAGCCCCTGGGCGAGAGGTGTGAAGGCGATCGCGCCCATGCCCTCCTCGCGGAGGGTGTCCGTGAGACCGTCCTCGACCCAGCGGTTGAGCATCGAGTAAGCGGGCTGGTGGATCACCAGGGGCGTCCCGAGGTCGCGGGCCACGTCGATCGCGGCCTCGGTGCGCTCGGCGCTGTACGAGGAGATTCCGACGTAGAGCGCCTTGCCCTGGCGGACCAGGGTGTCCAGCGCCCCGACGGTCTCCTCGACCGGCGTCACCGGGTCGACCCGGTGCGAGTAGAAGATGTCGACGTAGTCGAGTCCCATCCGGGTCAGCGACTGCTCCGCGCTGGCGAGGATGTACTTCCGGCTGCCGAGGTCCCCGTAGGGGCCCGGCCACATGTCCCACCCGGCTTTGGACGAGATGATGAGCTCGTCCCGGTACGGGCGGAGGTCCTCGGCGAGGATGCGCCCGAAGTTCTTCTCCGCGGAGCCGTACGGGGGGCCGTAGTTGTTGGCGAGATCGAAGTGCGTGATCCCGCGGTCGAACGCGTGGCGCAGGAGCGCGCGCTGGTTGTCGAGCGGGATGTTGTCGCCGAAGTTCCACCACAGCCCCAGCGAGATCGCGGGCAGGTACAGCCCCGAGGAGCCGACCTGGCGGAACCGGGCGCGCTCGTACCGGTCCGGCGCGGCGGAGTACGGGCGGTGGACATCGGGCACGTCGGGGCGGAAACGCGAATCGGTCACGCTTGTCAGGGTAGCCCTCGCGCGCCGGCCGCAGGCTCCGGTTTCGGGGCGCATTCCCGGGTTTCGGGGCGCTTCCCGGTGCCGGCGAGCCCCATCCGGCGCCCCGAACCCGCGGATCGCGCCCCGGATCTCACGCCGCGGCGCGCGCGATGCGGTGGTAGTCGTCCACCGTCAGGTCCTCGCCGCGCGCCGTCGGGGCGACGCCCGCGGCCTCCAGCACGGCGGACGCCGCCGCCGAGCCGCCGAACATCCCGGACAGCGCCTGACGCAGCATCTTCCGCCGCTGGTTGAACGCGGCGTCCACGATCGCGAAGGTCCGGCGCCGCTCCTGCTCGGATCCGCGCGGCTCGGCGTCGCGCACGAACCCCACGAGCAGGCTGTCGACGTTCGGCACCGGCCAGAAGACCTGCCGCGAGACCGTGCCTGCGAGGTGCCACGGGCCGTACCAGGCGGCCTTCACGCTGGGAGCGCCGTAGATCTTGGATCCCGGTTTCGCGGCGAGCCGCTCGGCGACCTCCGCCTGCACCATCACGACGCCCCGCCGGATCCGCTCGAAGGTCTCCAGGAAGTGCAGCAGGACCGGCACCGACACGTTGTACGGCAGGTTCGCAACGAGCACCGTCGGATCGCCGGGCAGCTCGGTGACGCGCAGGGCATCGGCGTCGACCACGGTCAGCGCGGCCTCGGGGACGCCGTGCGTCCGTGCCGTCTCGGGCAGATGCGCCGCCAGGCGGTGATCGATCTCGACCGCGGTCACCGTCGCGCCGGCCTCCAGGATCGCGAGGGTCAGGGATCCGAGCCCCGGGCCGATCTCGACGACCGACTCCCCCTCGCGCACGTCCGCGGCCTGCACGATCTTCCGCACCGTGTTCGCGTCGACGACGAAGTTCTGCCCCAGCTTCTTCGTCGGGGTCACGTCGAGCTCGGCGGCCAGGCGGCGGATCTCGGTCGCGCCGAGCAGGGTGACGGTCATCCCCCCATCATCCCGCATCCGCAGGGCGTTCCCGGTGTCCTCGCCCCGCCCTATGATCAAGCGGGTGACCACTCTCGGGGAGCTCATCGCACCGCGGCGAATGGGAACGGACTTCCGGTGGCTGCTGGCCTCCTCCTGGACGAGCAACGTCGGGGACGGGATCGCCCTGGCCGCCGCTCCCTTGCTCATCGCCTCGATGACGGACGCGCCGTTCCTCGTCGCGGCCGGCGCCATGCTCCAGTTCCTGCCCTGGCTGCTGTTCGGTCTGCACGCCGGGGCCATCGCCGACCGCTTCGACCGACGACGCCTCGTCATGGTCGCCAACGCCGCCCGCGGCGTCGTGGTCCTCGCCCTGGCGGTGTTCCTCCTCACCGGATCGGCCACGATCGGCATCGTCCTGGCCGCCGCTTTCCTCTACGGCACGGCGGAGGTGTTCGTGGACACCGCCGGCAGCACGCTGCTGCCCATGCTCGTCCGGAAGGCGGACCTCGGGATCGGCAACGCCCGCCTTCAGGCCGGGTTCCTGGTCGCGAACCAGTTCGCCGGGCCTCCCCTCGGCGCGTTCCTCTTCGCATTGGGCGCGTTCTGGCCCTTCCTCGTGCAGGTGCTGTGCCTGGCCCTGGCGATCGTGCTCATCGCCCGGATCGCACGGACACCGGCGCCTCCCCGCCCCGACCAGGACGCCGCGGGAGCGGGAACGCCCCGGACGCGCGAACGGACGGCGGTGCACACCGACATCGCGGAGGGCATGCGCTGGCTCTGGCGCAACCCGCCCGTGCGCATGCTCGTGATCATCATCCTCGCCTTCAACGTCACCTGGGCGGCGCCGTGGGGCGTGCTCGTGCTGTATGCGACGGAGCACCTGAAGATGGGCGCGGTCGGCTATGGCGCGCTCACGACCGCGTCCGCCGCGGGCGGCCTGCTCGCGACGCTGAGCTTCGGCTGGCTGGAGCGGCACGTATCGTTCGCGGCGCTGATGCGGATCTGCCTCTCCCTTGAGGTCGTGATGCACCTCGCCTTCGCCCTGACCACATCCGGCACCGTCGCCCTCGCGATCATGGTCGGGTTCGGCGCGTACGCGTTCGTGTGGGGGACGATCTCGACGACGGTCCGCCAGCGTCTGGTCCCGCACGAGCTGCAGGGACGAGTGGGATCGGTCAACATGGTCGGGGTCTTCGCGGGCATGGTGATCGGCCAGGCGCTGGGCGGAACGATCGCGCAGTTCTGGGGACTGACGGCGCCGTGGTGGTTCGCCTTCGTCGGCGCCGCGATCACGCTGGCGCTCGTGTGGCGCCCCATCTCGCACATCGCCGCCGCGAAGCCGATCCCGGACGCCGAGCCGGCGGCGGAGCCCGACCCCGCCTGACGCGCCCGCGCCGGACGCGCGATCAGTCGAACGCGCCGTAGACCGCGCGGGTGTTCTCCGCGACCTGCGCGGCGAGCGCGTCCGGGTCCAGACCGAGCTCGGCGGCCATGAACCGCAGGGTGATCGGGATGAGGTACGGGGCGTTCGGGCGCCCGCGCAGCGGCACGGGCGCGAGGAACGGCGCATCGGTCTCGACGAGGATCCGGTCGAGAGGCGTCACCCGCAGGGCGTCGCGGAGGTTCTGCGCGTTCTTGAACGTCACGGTGCCGGCGAACGACAGGTAGTACCCCGCGTCGGCGCACGTCCGGGCCATCGCGTCGTCTCCGGAGAAGCAGTGGAACACCGTCCGCTCCGGCGCCCCCACCCGCGACAGCGTCGCGAGGACCTCGTCGTGCGCGTCGCGATCGTGGATCTGCATCGCCAGACGATGCTTCTTGGCCAGGGCGATGTGCGCCTCGAACGACGTGTGCTGCGCGGCGCGCCCGTCCTCGCCGGTCCGGAAGTAGTCGAGTCCGGTCTCGCCGATCGCCCGTGTCCGGGGATGCCCGGCGAGCTCGTCGATCACCGCGAGCGCCTCGTCGAGCCGTCCGTGCGCAGCATAGGTCGGCGCGTCGTTGGGGTGGATCGCGACCGCGGCGAGCACCCGCCGGTCCGCCTCGGCCGCCGCGACGGCCCAGCGCGACGACGCGATGTCGCCGGACGCCTGGACCACCCCGGCGATCCCCACGGCCTCGGCACGATCGAGCTGCTCGGCGAGCGTGAGCGGGTCGTCCCCGTCCTCGATCTCCAGGTGGCAGTGGTTGTCGTAGACCGGGACCGCGAGCGGCTCCGGTGCGGGCGGGTAGCGCAGGTCCTTCCGGCCGTCCGCGGAGCGCTCACGGACGTAGGTGTCCGGATGCGTCATGTCCGTCGCCTCCTCAGGCCGTCGCCTCCACGCGCGGGAACAGCGGGGCGAGCGTCCGCACGCGCGTCTGCGCGGGCAGCTGGCCCCAGCGTCCGGCCTCGCGCACGGGCTGCGCCGTGAGGGGACCCAGTTCGGCCTCCGCGCCCAGCGCCTCCCACAGCGTCGCGGTGGACTGCGGCATCACCGGCGAGAGCAGCACGGCGAGGGCGCGCAGGCCCTCCGCGCAGGTGTACAGGACGGTGCCGAGACGCGCGCGCTGCGACTCGTCCTTCGCCAGGCTCCACGGCTCGTTCTCGGTGATGTAGCCGTTCAGCTCGTCCACGATGGTCCAGATCGCGCCGATCGCCTCGTCGATCCGGAAGCGCTCCATCGCGGCGTCCGCGTCCGCCGCGGCAGCGGCCACGACCTGCTGCACCGCGCGGTCCTGCTCCGTGTACTCCCCCGCCGCGGGGACGGCGCCGTCGAAGTACCGCTCGACCATCGCGACGGTGCGGGAGGCGAGGTTGCCGAAGCCGTTGGCGAGCTCGGACTGATACCGCGCCGACAGGTCCTCCCAGGAGAACGAGCCGTCCTGGCCGAAGGCGATCGCGGACAGGAAGTAGTACCGGTACGCGTCGGAGCCGAAGACGTCGGTGATCTCCGTCGGCGCGATGCCGGTGAGTTTGGACTTCGACATCTTCTCGCCGCCGACGAGCAGCCAGCCGTGGGCGAAGACGCCGCGCGGCACGTCGAGGCCCGCCGCCATCAGCATGGCCGGCCAGATCACCGCGTGGAAGCGCAGGATGTCCTTGCCCACGACGTGGTAGCCGGGCCAGCGGCGGCCGAACTGCTCCTCGTCGGTGCCGTAGCCCACCGCCGTGACGTAGTTCAGCAGGGCGTCCACCCACACGTAGATGACGTGCGAGGGATCCCACGGCAGGGGGATCCCCCAGTCGAACGTGGAGCGGGAGATGGACAGGTCCTTGAGCCCCTGCGAGACGAAGGACACGACCTCGTTGCGCGCGGAGTCGGGGCGCACGAAGTCGGGCTCGGTCCGGTACAGCTCCAGCAGGCGGTCCTGGAACTCGCTGAGCTTGAAGAAGTAGTTCTTCTCCTGCAGCAGCTCCAGCGGCTTGGAGTGGATCGCACAGACCTTCAGCCCCTCGAAGGGACCCGTGCCGTCGACGATCTCGGACTCGGGCTTGAATTCCTCGCAGCCCACGCAGTACAGCGCCTCGTACTCGCCGGCGTAGATGTAACCGCGGTCGTACAGCGCCTGGAAGAACTTCTGCACGTTGGTCTCGTGCCGCTCCTGCGTGGTGCGGATGAAGTCGTCGTTGGCGACGTCGAGCGTCTTCAGCAGCGGGAACCAGCTCTCCCCGACCAGGCGGTCCACCCACTCCTGCGGGGTGACGCCGTTGGCGGCCGCCGCGCGCAGCATCTTCTGCCCGTGCTCGTCCGTGCCGGTGAGCATCCACGCGTCGTCCCCGGCCTGGCGGTGCCAGCGCGCGAGCGTGTCCACGGCCACGGAGGTGTAGCCGTGGCCGATGTGCGGCACGTCGGAGGGATAGTAGATCGGCGTGGTGATGTAGAACGATTCGCCTGCGGGCATGCCCTCGATTCTAGGCGGGACCGGCGACGCCCCCGCGCGGGTTACAGTCCGGGGGGCGTCGCGCGCCGGTCACCCCTCGAAGAGGCGATAGCCGGTCGGGTTGTCGGGGAGGTACCAGTTCCAGCCGGCCTCGGCGAACACGACCACCGCGTTGATCGCCACGGTCAACAGGAACAGCGCGACGACGGCCCAGACGAGGACCCGCGCCGCCCGCCCCGCCGGGGCCACCGGGACGACCCATCGGCCGAGCACCAGCATCGCCGCGCAGAACACCAGGACGACGGCGAAGCTCACCAGCGCCCACGTGTAGAGGTGCATCCCGAGGACCGCGGTCCCGTAGCCGGGATCCCCCGGCGCGATGTGCAGGAGCACCTGGCGCCCCGACATCGCCATCCCGAGCACCGCACCGAGGATCGCGATGCCGGATCCGGTCGCCAGGGTCGCGAGCGAGCTCGTCCCCCGCAGCGCCCGTGCGACGACGTACAGGGGCCCCAGGCAGGCGAGCATCATCGCCATCCGCTGCGTGATGCACAGCGGACACGGGAACTCGCCCTGGGCGAACTGGAACCAGAACATCGCCGTGCTGAGGATGCCGACGTATGCGGCGAGGAATCCCACGTGCGCCCAGAACGACAGCAGGCCGAGGATCCGCGGCGTCGCGACGCCGTCGTGCACCGTCCCGGCCTCCGGCCCCGAGGGCAGTGCGCGCGTCGCGCTCACAGGCTCACCCCCAGCGGATCCGTCACGTGGTGCAGGAACAGCGCCGTCGCCATCCCGAAGGCGACGGCGACGAAGCACAGCACCACCCACGTCCGTCTCGCGCGCAACGCGGCGACCGCGGCGGCGAGGATCAGCAGGAAGACGATCGCGTCCATGGGACCTCCTCCCGCCACCCTGCCGCACTTCGGCGTCGCCGGCCACGCCCCTAAGGGCTTTCCCTCACGGGAGAGGACGACCGCCCGTGCCAGACGGGATCAGTCGGCGAGGCCGCCTCGGCGAGCGACGTCACCGAGCCAGGCGAGGCTGGGCTTCGGCGTGCGTGCGAAGGTCTCGTGGTCGAAGGCGATGAGCCCGAACGTCGGCCGGTAGCCGCTGGCCCACTCGTAGTTGTCCAGCGCGCTCCAGTGCTGGTAGCCGCGCACGTCGATCCCGTCGGAGATCGCCCGGTGCAGGCCCTCCAGCGCACCGCGCGTGTAGGCGATGCGGCGGTCGTCGTCGCCCGTCGCGATGCCGTTCTCCGTCACGAGCACGGGCACGCCGCCGGAGAGCTCCCACGCGCTGCGCACACCGAGCTCCAACGCGTCCGGGAAGAACTCCCAGCCCGTGAGCGTCGTCTCCACGTCCGCCGACACCGGCACGGGCCCCTCCGGCCCGATGAACGTGCGCGTGTACGCCTGCACCCCGACGAAGTCGTCGCCCGCCGACTGCTCCAGGTACCAGAAGTCCCGCGGATGCCCGTACTCGTGGAGCATCTCGTCCGCGCCCGGCTCGCCCGTCGAGTGGAACGCCTGGGTGGCGATCGTCCATCCCGCCCGGATCCCCCGCACGGTGTGCAGGATCTCGGACGCGCGCCGATGCGCGGCCAGCAGCGTGTCCGCGACGCCCAGGTCGGGCTTCGGAAGGCCGTGCGCCACGAGGTTGGCGGCGTCCTCCCCTCCCGCGAGCATGGCCGCGATGTTGGGCTCGTTGATCGTGCAGACGTACTCGACGCCGTCCAGGATCGGCAGCACCGTCTCCGTGTACCGGGCGAACAGATCCACGGCGTCGGCCGCACGCCAGAAGCCGTCCTCCTGGAACCACCGCGGCACGGTGAAGTGCATCAGCGTGACCGTGGGATCGAGGCCCTGCTCCCGCGCGGTGTCGATCATGCGCCGGTAGTGGTCGATCATGGCCCGGGACACGAAGCCGCGCTCCGGCTCGATGCGCGCCCACTCGACCGAGAAGCGGTACGAGTTCAGCCCCGCCTCGGCGAGCAGCCTCATGTCCTCCGGGTACCGGTGGAAGTGGTCGGCCGCGTCGCCGGAGGGCTCCACCATCGTGGTGCCCGGCGCATGCTCCATGACCCACCAGTTGCTGGCGATGTTGTTCCCCTCCACCTGATGGGCCGCCGTGGCGGCTCCCCAGAGAAAGCCATCGGGGAATGCGAGCACGAGTGCTCCCTTCTTGTCGTTTCGTTGCGGTTCGGTGTCGGCGCGCGCGGCGCCGGTTCAGCGGGCGCGCGCCGGGTTGGGCACGGCGTCGAGGAGCTCGACGGTGTACGGGTCCTCCGGGTGGCGGAGCACCTGGGCGGTCTCGCCGCGCTCGACGACCCGGCCGCGGTTGAGCACGAGGATGTTCTCAGTGACGAGCCGCGCGCTCAGCAGGTCGTGGGTGATGTAGAGCATGCTGATCCCCCAGCGCTCGCGCAGATCCTCCAGCAGCGCCAGCACCCCGGCGCGGAGGGACACGTCCAGCATCGACACGGGCTCGTCCGCGATGAGCACCTGCGGGTCGCTCGCGAGCGCCCGCGCGATCACGACGCGCTGGCGCTGGCCGCCGGACAGCTGATGCGGGAGCTTCGCCGCGAACTGCTCCACCGGCGTCAGGCCCACGGTCTCCAGCAGTTCCAGGACGCGCGCCCGCGCCCCGCGCCCGCGGAGCCCGGTGTAGTTCACCACGGGACGGGTCAGCGCGTACTCCACCGTATGCAGCGGGTTCAGCGCCGCGTACGGGTCCTGGAACACCATCTGCACGTCCTTGCGGAGGTCGCGAAGGCCCCGTCGCCGGAGGGCCGGGACGTCCACGTCGCCGAAGCGGATCGCACCCGCCGTCGGGCGCTCCACCCCGGTGATCAGCTTCGCCAGCGTGGACTTCCCGGATCCGGACGCGCCCACCAGGGCGAGCGCCTCACCCGGCTCCAGCCGGAACGAGACGTCGTCCACGGCGGTCACCGGGCGCTCGCCGCGGCGGGGCGCCGGATAGACCTTGGACACGCCGTCGACGACGATGGCCGCGTCGGCCCGGCGGGTGCCGCGCGCGGACACGGTCGGCACGCTCTCGGTCACGTCCGTGCGCGCCTTGCCCTCGCGTCGGCGGGTGCCGAGGTCGACGAAGCCGGGGATCGAGATCGACTCGGCGCGCGGGTCGGCGTAGTGGCTCAGCAGCATCCGCGTGTACTCGTCCTGCGGCCGCTCCAGGATGTCCCGGCTCGGCGCGTCCTCGACGATACGCCCCTCGTGCATCACCATCACGCGGTCCGTCGCCTCCAGCACGATGCCGAGGTCGTGGCTGATGAGGATCGCGGTGAACCCCTCCGTGCGCTGCAGCGACCGGATCGTGTCCATCACCGCGTGCTGGACGAGCACGTCGAGCGCCGTCGTCGGCTCGTCGAACACCATGAGCTGCGGCTCGAGGGACAGCGCGATCGCGATCGACGCGCGCTGCCGCATGCCCCCGGACAGCTCGCTCGGGTAGCGCGCCAGCACCTCCGGCCCGAGCCCGACCTTGCCGACGAGCTCCCGCATCCGCTCGTCGCGGCGTTCGCGCGGGACGTGGTCATGGGCCGCGAAGACGTCGGCGAAATGCGAGCGGATCGTCCGCACCGGGTTCAGCGCGTTCATCCCGGACTGCAGCACCATGGCGAAGCCGCCCTGCCGCTGGCGGCGCAGCTGCTCCGCATCGAGCTCCCGGATGTCGCGACCGCCGAACAGGATCCGTCCCCCGCTGATGCGCGCCGGCGGCTTCTGCAGGCGGGTGAGCGCGAAGCCGAGCGTGGACTTGCCGGATCCTGACTCGCCGACGAGGCCGACGAACTCGCCGCGGCGCAGGGTGAAGGAGACGTCCTCGACGGCCCGCACGGGGGCGAGCCCCGGCGACGCGTACTCCACGGACAGCTCCCGGACGTCGAGGAGGACCTCGGGTTCCGCCGGCGTCGACGTCGCCGCGGTCGTCGTCGCGTTCATCGGCCCTTCCCTTCCCGCAGGCGCGGATTCGAGATGCCGTCCACGCCGAAGTTGATGAGTGTGAGGCTGAGCGCCAGCAGCGCGATGCACAGGCCGGGCGCGAACAGGAGCAGCCACTGTCCGGTCAGCAGCGAGTTGGAGTTCTGGGCCCAGTAGAGCATCGTGCCCCAGCTCACGATGCTGGAGTCGCCAAGGCCGAGGAACTCCAGGCCCGCCTCCGCGAGGATCGCCGCCGTCGCCGCCCCGAAGAGCGTGCCGGCGATGATCGAGGTCATGTTCGGCAGGATCTCCCGGAACACGATCCGTGCGGGACTGTCACCGGAGAACTGCGCGGAGGCGACGAAGTCCCTGCCCCGCAGCGACTGGGTCTGGCTGCGCAGCACCCGCGCGCCCCACGCCCAGCCGGTCACCACGATCACCGCGACGATCATGAGGATCCCGCCGTTCTGGAGGTACGCGGCGATCACGATCATGAGCGGAAGGCCCGGGATGACGAGGAACAGGTTCACCACGAACCCGACCGCCTCGCCCGCGAAGCCGCGAAGGTAGCCCCAGCTCAGTCCGATCAGCACGGCGACGACCGTGGAGAGGATCCCCGCCGCGAAGCCGACGAGCAGGCTGATCTGCGCGCCGTGGATGAGCTGGCTGAGCACGTCCTCGCCCGCCGCCGTCGTCCCGAGCCAGTGCGCGGCGGACGCGTCGGCGTTGCGCTCGAACGAGGTGTCCTTCGGGTCGTACGGCGCCAGCAGCGGCGCGAACACGGCGACGAGGACGAAGAAGGCGAGGATGCACAGGCCCAGCCGCGCCTTGCCGTTGCCCCACAGCGTGCCGACCATCCGGCCGAGGGAGCGCCAGCGGCTCGGCGACGCGATCGTCGTCGGAGGCGTCTTGAGGTTCATCGTGGTGGTCATCGGCGGGTCCTTGGGTCCAGCACGCCGTACAGGATGTCGACGAGGAAGTTGGCGACGAGCACGCTGACCGTGATCATCAGGAACAGCGCCTGCATGAGCGGGTAGTCCTGCCCGATCACGGCGTTGAACAGCAGGTACCCGATGCCGGGGTACCCGAAGACCTGCTCCACCAGGATCGAGCCGCCCACGACGCCGCCGAGGGTGAGCCCGAACCCGGTGAGGTTCGGCAGGATGGCGTTGCGCGCCGCGTACCGCAGGGCGATCGTGCGTCCCTTCAGCCCGTTGGCCTCGGCGAAGGTGACGTAGTCGTCGCCGAGGGTGTTGATCATCGCGTTGCGCATCCCGATGATCCAGCCGCCGAGCGACGTCAGCAGGATCGTGAGCGCGGGGAGCGTCGCGTGCCGGAGGAGGTCGGCGAGGAACTCCCCCGTGAAGCCCGGCGTGGTCGTCGCCGCGTACGCCCCCGTCGTCGGGAACCAGTGCAGCACGTAGCCGAGGAAGAACAGCAGCAGCAGCGCGGTCCAGAAGTACGGGAAGGTGCTGAGGAACGAGCCGGTCAGCGTCGGCAGCGAGTCCAGCCACGTGCCCCGCCGCCAGGCGGCGGCGACGCCGATGAGCGTGCCGATCACGAACGCGAGGATCGTGACGATGCCGACCAGGCCGATCGTGTACGGCAGGGCCGTGGACACCATGCTCGCCACGCTCTGCGGATAGAACGTGTAGGAGACCCCGAAGTCGAGGCGCACGACCTGCCCCAGGTAGGCGACGTACTGGTCCCACAGCGACCCGCTCGGCACGCCCAGCTGCGCCTCGATGGCGGCGCGCGTGGCCTCGGACACCGGTCCGTTCTGCGACAGCTTCGCGATCGCGGCGTCCGCCGGCGAACCGGGCATCAGCCGCGGCAGGAAGAAGTTCAGCGTGACCGCCGCCCACAGCGTGAGGACGAACAGCCCGAGCTTCTGCAGCAGATACCTCATTCGCCCGCCTCCTCGTCCGTGCGCTGGAGGCGCGTGAAGATCATCAGCGGCGCCGAGTCATAGTTCTGCGGGATCATGTACGGGTCCTCCGCGGACGGCCAGCCGGTGAACTTCGCGTCGTTGAACAGCCCCCAGATGCCGCCGTAGTACATCCCGATCACGGGGAGCTCGTCGTAGACGATGCCCTGCAGCTCCCTGACGATCTCGGCCTGCCTGCCCTCGTCCACCGTGGAGCGGTACTCGGCGAGCAGCGCGTCGGCGCGGTCGGAGCGGTAGCGCTGGAAGTTGTTGGACGTCGCCTCCCCGGTCGGGACGTAGAAGTCGCTGGACAGGAGGCTGTTGAACGCCTGGAACACGTCGCCGTTGCCCATGCCGCCGATCGCCATCTCGAAGTCGCCGTTGCTGATCGCGCTCTGGTAGCCGGCCGGCTGCGGCAGGACGAGCTTCACGGTGATCCCGACCTCGTCGAGCTGGCGCTGCACCGCCTGCGCCGCGCGGGTCCAGTCCGAGTAGCCGTTGGCCGTGGTGAGCGAGAACTCCAGCGGGCTGCCGTCCTGGCCGACGAGACGGTCGCCCTGGAGGGTGTAGCCGGACGCGGCGAAGGCGGCGAGCGCGGCCTCCCGGTCCTGGGCGATCATCCCCTGATCCGGGATCGACGGATCCAGGTACTCCTCCTGGTTCGGCAGGATCAGGCCGGTCTGCCCCGCCGCCTGCATGTACCCCTCGGACGCCGTCTCCGCGATGGCCTCACGGTCCAGCGCGAGGGAGATGCCCCGGCGGACGTTCACGTCGTCGAAAGGCGCCTTCTCCAGGTTCGGCATGAGCGAGATCACTCCGCCCGCGGGGAACCACCACTGGTTGTGCGGGCTCGCCGCGCCCCACGTGCCCTCGATGTCGGACATGAACGAGTAGGCCCAGTCGTACCCGCGGGAGACGGTGTCGAGCTGCGTGTTCGTGGACGGCAGCAGCACGTGCTCGATCTGCACCTTGTCGGCCTGCCAGTAGCCGTCGTACTTGTCCATCGAGTACTGCTGGTCGTTGTAGTTGCCGAGGACGAACGGCCCGGTGCCGACCGGCTCCTCGTTGCGCCACGTTCCCGGGTCCTTCACCTCGGACCAGATGTGCTCGGGCACGATGAGGGTCTGCCCGATGATCGACAGCGAGGGCGCGTCCTCGCTCTTCAGCCGGAACGTCACCGTGTCGCCCGAGGTCTCGATCGTGTCGATGTGCTGCCACGCCCCCTTGATGTCCAGGGACGGGGTGTCCTTCAGCATCTGGAATGTGAAGGCGACGTCGTCCGCCGTGAACGGCGTGCCGTCGCTCCACTCGACCCCCTCGCGCAGGGTCATCACGATGGTGCGCGCGTCGGGCTGGGCCCAGTCCGTGGCCAGCCAGGGGTTGCGCGCGCCGTCGAGCGGGTTAATCAGGATCAGCGGCTCGTAGATCCATCGCGACGCCGTGCGCGTGTTGGTCAGGTACGGGTTGAAGTTGCGGGTGAACAGCGGGTTCCCGTGATCGGCGTTGATGAGCATCGTGTCGTCGCCGATCGAGGGATCCGGCTGCGACGTGATCTGGATGCTGCACCCGCTGAGGGCGAGCGCGGCGGCCGCGAGACCGGCGGCGGCGATGCGCCTCCAGCGTCCGCTCCTGTGCGTCTGTGTCACGGTGTGACCCCATGTCGTCTCTGTCATCAGGGCCTCCCGAAGCTCGGGGGCCTGCGCGGCGTCCCTGCCGCGCCCTCTGATTGTAAGCGCATACATTTGACGATCACAACCCCCTCCGCCCGGGCGGGCCCGAGTCGGCGGTGTTCAGGCCGGAGGCAGGGAGCTTGCGCGCAGCACGATCTCGACGGGCAGCCGGACCGACATCGGCGCGGCGTCGCGATCCTCCAGGCGCCGTGCGAGCACCTGCACCGCGGCTCGGCCGAGCTCGATCATCGGCTGGCGCACGGTGGTCAGTCGCGGCGAGGCATGCGCGGCGGCGTCGATGCCGTCGAAGCCGGTGACGACGAGGTCCTCCGGAACACGGATCCCGGCGTCGCGGAAGCCGTCGAGCGCCCCCAGCGCCATCTGGTCGTTGGACGACATCAGCGCCGGGGGCAGTCCGCTCGCCCGCAGCTCGTCGGCGACACGCCGGCCCGAGGCCCGGGTGAAGTCGCCGCGCAGCACGCGGACCTCGTCGATCGCGATGCCGGCGTCCGCGACCGCGCGCGCGAACCCGGTCCACCGCTCCGCGCTGTCCGGGGAGTCCGCCGGCCCCGCGACGTACGCCGGCGCCCGCCCACCGGTCCGCGCCAGCACGTGGCGCGTCAGTTCGGCCATCGCCTCGGTGTTGCTGACGGTGACGTGGTCGAAGCGGTCACCGTGCGCCGGCCCCGACAGCACGACCACCGGGATCCGCTGCGCGAGGTGGTCGAGCTCGTCGTCCGGCACGCTGGAGGCGAGGACCACCAGGCCGTCCACGCGCCCGGCCATGTCGCGCACCGTCGAGCGGACGGGATCGTCCCGGCCGACCCCCACCATGAGGACGAATCCCTGCCGCCAGGCTTCGAGCTCCGCGCCGCGGAGCACCTCGTCCATGAACAGCATGGATCCCTGCGCGTCCTCGGGCCCGGCCGCGTCCTCCGGCTCGCGCACCACCGTGAAGGGCGGCGCCGGCGTGGCGTCGCCCGCGAGAGCGTCGAAGTCCAGCACCTCGTCGACCGCGTCGAAACCCGGGAAGTACAGGCCGAGCACGCCGGTGCGCCGTTCGGCGAGCCCGCGGGCGCTGCCGCTCGGGACGTAGCCGAGGGCGGCGATCGCCGCATGCACGCGGTCGCGGGTCGCCGGACGCACCGCATCGGGCAGGCGAAGGACCCGGGAGACCGTCGCGATGGACACGCCCGCGTGCTCGGCGACGTCGTACACGGTCGGCGTCTTCGCCATCCGGCGCTCCTTCCGATGGCTCCGGTCTGCGGATGTCCCCAGGCTAACCGGCGAGCAGCAGGCCGGTTCACCGAGCACCGCCTCGCTCAGCGGCCACGGGCGGCGAGCGCCGCCTGGTAGAGCTCCCGCGAGGACAGCCCCGTCTGCGCGGCGACCTCGGCCGCGGCCTCCTTGAGCCGGACGCCGCCGGCAACGAGGTCCTGCACCTGCGCCAGCGCGTCGTCGGGCGACACCGAGCGCTCCGGCGCGCCCTCCACGACGACGACGATCTCGCCCTTCACGCCCGCGGCGGCCCAGGCGGCCAGCTCGCGGGCCGTGCCGCGCCGGACCTCCTCGTACAGCTTGGTGAGCTCGCGGCACACGGCGATGCGGCGGTCGTCGCCGAACGCGTCGCCCATGTCGGCGAGCGTCGCCGCCAGCCGGGACGGGGACTCGAAGAAGATCAGCGTGCGCGCCTCGGCGGCGAGGGCGTGCAGCACACGGGCGCGCTCCCCGGCCTTGCGGGGCAGGAAGCCCTCGAACGCGAACCGGTCCGTGGGCAGCCCCGACACCGCGAGCGCGGTGACCACGGCGCTCGGCCCAGGGATCGAGGTGACCGTCACGCCCTGATCGACCGCCGCGGCCACGAGACCGTACCCCGGGTCGCTGACGGTCGGCATCCCCGCATCGCTGAGCACGACGAGGTCCTCGTCCGCGGCGATCGCCGCCAGCTCCGCGGCCCTCGCCTTCTCGTTGTGATCGTGCAGGGCGATCAGGCGGGGCCGGTTGCCAATGCCCAGCGCCTGGAGCAGCCGCTGCGTCGTCCGGGTGTCCTCGGCGGCGACCACCACGGCGTTCTCCAGCACCTCGATCAGACGCGCCGAGGCGTCGCCGAGATTCCCGATCGGGGTCGCCGCGAGGATCAGCACCTGCCCAGCATAGGCTGGGCGGGTGACCGCGCCTCTGCTTCCCTCCGTCGACCTGCGGCCGACCGCCTGGGAGCGGGTGCGCGCCTCCCGGATGCTGGAGCCGGGCCGCCGCCGTCTGATGACGTGGCTCGCGCCGCTGGTGCTGACGCTGTTCGCCGGGATCCTTCGCTTCGCGAACCTCGGCCACCCCCACTCGCTCGCCTTCGACGAGACGTACTACGTCAAGGACGCCTGGTCGCTGTGGGTGCAGGGGTACGAGGGGGTCTGGCGGGATGCCGACGGAGCCACCGCGAACGAGCTGTTCGCGCGGGGCGACACCAGCGCGCTCCAGACCGACACGAGCTTCGTCGTGCATCCGCCGCTGGGCAAATGGATCGTCGCGCTGGGACTGGGCCTGCTCGGGCCGGGCTCCAGCGCGGGCTGGCGGCTCATGACGGCGGTACTCGGCACGCTCTCCGTGCTGCTGGTCTACCTCATCGCCCGCGAGCTGTCCCGCTCGATCGCCGTCGCCTCGCTCGCCGGGCTGTTCCTGGCCGTGGACGGGCTCGGGATCGTGCTCAGCAGGATCGCGCTGCTCGACGGGATCCTCACGTTCTTCGTCCTTCTGGGGTTCCTCTTCGTGCTCCTCGACCGGCGCCGGACGATGCACCGCCTCCAGGACCCGCGCACGCACGCCCGCGACGACGCCCCTCCCCTCTGGGGACGCGTGCTGTGGCGGCGCCCCTGGATCGTCGCCGCCGGACTCGCCCTCGGCGCGGCGACGGCGGTGAAATGGTCGGGTCTGTACGCCCTGGCGGCGCTCGGACTGTACCTCGTCGTCACCGACGCCCTCGCCCGCCGTCGCGCCGGCGTGGCGCTCTGGCCCACGGATGCGGCGCTGCGGCAGGGGCCGGTGTCGTTCCTGCTCCTCGTCCCCCCGGCCCTGGTCGTGTACCTCGCGTCGTGGGCCGGGTGGTTCGCGAGCACCGGAGGCTACGACCGGCGGATCGATCCGAATCCGTTCGTCGGGCTGTGGAAGTACCACGAGGCGATCATGGGGTTCCACGTCTCGCTCACGAGCGGGCACCCGTACGCCAGCCCCGCATGGCAGTGGCCGCTGCTGCTGCGTCCGACGGCCGTGTGGGTCGGCGGACGGGACGCGCCGTGCCCCGGCGCGGACGACTGCATCGCGACGATCTCGACCATCCCGAACCCGCTGCTGTGGTACCTGGGCGTGGCGGCGGCGCTGTACCTGCTGTTCCGGTTCGTGCGCGGTCTGGGCGAGGGGCGGCCGATGCCGTGGTCGTTCGTGATCCCGCTGGTCGGGCTCGCGGCGACGTACCTGCCGTGGCTGCTCGTCCCGGGACGCACGATCTTCCAGTTCTACACGGTGGCGATGGCGCCCTTCCTCATCCTCGCCCTCGTGCTGACGCTGCGGGAGATCGCCGGGTCGCCGGATGCCCCGCGACACCGCCGGCAGGCCGGTCAGCGCACGGTGCTCGTCGTCGTGGTCGCGGTGCTGCTGGTGTCCGCGTTCTTCTATCCGCTGTGGACCGGCATGGCCGTGCCCTACGACTTCTGGCTCCTGCACAACTGGATGCCGAGCTGGGTCTGATCCGCCCGCACGCCGGGGCGATGTGTCCCGATCTGCACACATCGCCCCGATCTGCACAGGATCCCTGCGGATCCGTGTGCAGATCGGGACTCGATGTGCGGATCGGACCGATGGCGAGGCGCTAGACCGAGGCCCCCGGGCCCCCGGCGACGTGATCCACCAGCGGCAGCGTGCGGTTGGACAGGTGCGTGCGCATCGCGATCGACGACGCCGTCCTCGCGACCCCCGGGACCAGTGCCACGCGGTCCAGCACGTCCTGGAGCTGCTCCGCGTCGTGGGCGGCGAGGCGCAGCTGCATGTCGCTGGCCCCCGTGACGGTGTACATGTCGATGATCTCCGGCACCGCGTCCGCCAGCGCCGCCGCCACCTCGTCGTGACCGATCTTCTGATCGATCTCCACCAGGCAGAACGCGACCAGTCCGTAGCCGAAGCCGCCCGGATCGACACGGGGCACGATCCCCTCGATCACGCCGGCCTCGTGGAGCCGCGCCAGGCGGCTGGTCACCGTCCCGCGGGCGACGCCCAGCCGACGCGCGCACTCCAGCACGGGCAGCTGCGGCGTCTCGGTGAGCAGGCGGATGAGGTCGGCGTCGAGCCGGTCGATGCGCACGTCACGCCCCGTCGGCGTCGGTCTCGCGCAGCACGCCCGGGCGCGAGATCCCGCGGGTGAGCCGCGCGATCACGAGGAGCGCCACCGTGAGGCCCAGGGTGAGCAGCAGCTGCGTGCGCGCGGCCGCATCGGTCATCGCCAGCACGATCACCCCGACCAGCAGGGCCAGGCAGAGCCACGAGAGCCACGGGAAGCCCCACATCCGCACCGGCATGTCCTCGCCCGCGCGGTCCGCGCGACGGCGCAGCACGATCTGCGCGACGGCCGTCGAGATCCAGATCACCAGCAGCGTGGACCCCACGACGTTCAGCAGGGCCGGGAGCACCACGTCGGGGAAAGCCCAGTTCAATCCGACGGTCACGAAGCCGAACGCGACCGAGGCGAGCACGGCCACCCGGGGAACGCCCGCCGCGCTCGTGCGCGTGACGACCTGCGGGGCGAGCCCGCGCTCGCCGAGCGAGAACGCCATCCGCGAGGCGCCGTAGATGTTGGCGTTCATCGCCGACAGCAGCGCGACGACGACGATCACCGACATCACCAGGTCCACGCCGGGCACCCGGATCGTCGCCAGGACGGCGGAGAACGGGCCTTCCTTCACCGCGGGGTCGTTCCAGGGCAGGACCGTCACGATCACGAAGATCGACCCGAGGTAGAAGACGAGGATGCGCACCATCACCTCGCGCACGATGCGCCGGATGTTGCGGGCCGGGTCGTCGGACTCGGCCGCCGCGATCGCGACGACCTCGGTGCCCCCGAAGGCGAACACGACGATCAGCAGCGCGGCCGCGACACCGGCGACGCCCGCAGGAGCGAAGCCGCCGTGAGCCACGAGGTTGCCGATCCCGGTCGCGGGCACGCCGGGGATCAGGCCCAGGATCGCGCACACCCCCACCACGAGGAAGGCGATGATCGCGATGACCTTGACGGCCGCGAACCAGAACTCGAAACGGCCGTAGTTGCGCACGCCGAAGAGGTTGACCGCGGTCAGGGCGGCGACGAACACGAGCACCCAGACCCAGGCCGGGACGCCCGGCACCCATCCGGCCACGATGCCGGCCGCGCCGGTCGCCTCCGCGGCGATCACGACGATGAGCTGGATCCAGTAGAGCCATCCGACCGCGCTTCCCGCGCTGCGTCCGAGGGCCCGCTGGGCGTAGGAGCTGAACGCCCCCGAGCTCGGACGCGCGGCCACCATCTCCGCGAGCATGGCCATGACGAGCACGACGATGGCGCCGCCGACGAAGTACGAGATCAGCACCGCCGGACCGGCGATCCCGATCGCCTGCCCGGAGCCGACGAACAGGCCGGCGCCGATCGCCCCGCCCAGACCCATCATGGAGATCTGGCGGCGGGTGAGGCCGGGCTGGAGGCCGCGGGTCGTGGTGGTGACGACGGGGACCTCGGCGCTCATGCGCGCACCCCCTCGACGGCGCGGGCGGCCAGCGCGGCGGCGACGCGGTCGACGTCCTCCCCCGATCCGGAGGAGATCCGCACCCCCTCCCCGGCGAACGTCCGGGCCACGACCCCGCCCGCGGTCAGCAGCTCGTCGAGCTCCGCGGCGCGGTCGCCCGCCGGGACCCAGACGAAGTTGGCCTCGGAGGCGACGGCGGGCCAGCCCGCGTCGCGGAGCATCCCGGCCAGCCGGTCGCGCTGCGCGACGACCTCGTCGATCCGGACCGCCAGCTCCGCCTCGGCGTCGAGCGACGCCAGGGCCGCCGCCTGCGCGAGGTCGGTCACGCCGAACGGCACGGCGACCTTGCGCTGGTCGTCCGCGACGGAGACCGGCGAGATCGCGTAGCCGATGCGCAGCCCCGCCAGACCGTACGCCTTCGAGAAGGTGTGGAGGACGGCCACGTGCGGGTAGCGCCGGAAGAGGTCGATCCCG
This sequence comes from Microbacterium resistens, assembly GCF_021172025.1. Classification (NCBI taxonomy): domain Bacteria; kingdom Bacillati; phylum Actinomycetota; class Actinomycetes; order Micrococcales; family Microbacteriaceae; genus Microbacterium; species Microbacterium resistens. The sequence continues at coordinate 107,444 of NZ_CP082781.1, read as the reverse complement.
AGACCCCGGGCCTCGCCGTCGACGCGCGCGGTGCGGTCGAAGTGGACGTACGCCTCGTCGACGACGACGAGCACGTCGCGCGGGACGGCGTCCACGAACCGCTCCAGCTCCGCGGCCGTCACGACGGTGCCGGTGGGGTTGTTCGGGTTGCAGACGAAGACGAGGCGCGTCCGGTCGGTGATCGCCGCGCGCATCGCGTCGAGATCGTGGCGGTGGTCGGCGTCGAGCGGCACGGGGACGGGCGTCGCCCCCGCGATGCGCACGAGGGACGGATAGGCCTCGAAGGAGCGCCAGGCGAAGACCACCTCGTCGCCTTCGCCGGCGACGGCGTGGATGAGCTGCGCTGCGAGCTCGACCGAGCCTGCGCCGACCGTGACCGAGCGCGGGTCCACGTCGTAGCGCCGTGCGAGGCGGTTGATCAGCGCGGCCGCGCTCATGTCCGGATAGCGGTGCAGTGCGGTGAGGCGCTCGCGGACCGCCTCCACCACCGAGGGCAGAGGAGGGTGCGGCGACTCGTTCGAGGAGAGCTTCGACGCACCGGCCGGGGCGGAGCGCCCCTGGCGGTACGCGGGCACGTGCGCGAGCGCGGGGCGCGAGGGGAGGGTCATCGTCAGAGCGTCCTTGCTGTGAGGGGTGGCGACCGGATCACCGGCACGTTGCGACACCCTAGGACGGATCGGTCCGATGAGGCAATCGGTTCAGCCATCCTTGCGCACGGCGTGCAGTCGCACCGGCGTCTCCGCATCGACACTGAACAGACTGCACAGTCCTTTCGCCTTCTTCCGGCGATCCGACGGGTGGCCCCGACCTGCGCGCCGGCCCCGAGCCGACCTCGGGCCGACGTCGCGCGGAACGCCCCTCAGCGCGTCCGGGCGATCGCCGACGGGTCGGACACCGGCAGGCGGCAGACGAAGGACCGGCAGTCGAACGCGACCCCGCCCGCTCCGCCCGCATCGGGCGACACCGCCTTGCCGTCGAACAGGGCGAACCCCGCCTCGGCGAACGCGCGGGCCTGCGCCGGGGTGACGACGGCCACGAGGTCGGCGTCCGCGGCCCGTGCCGCGCGGGCCAGCGGCCCGTCGGGCGCGTCGGCGACCACGACGATCTGCCGGGGCGGTTCCGCCAGCCCGGCCGCCACCGCCAGCGTCGCGCTGTGGGCGAAGGGCTGCGCGAGAGCGCGGCCCGCCCGCTCGGCGACCAGCGCCTCCGCGCGAGCGCGATGCTCCTCCCCGGCCCCGAGGAGCCAGGCCGTCCGCTCGGCGGCGGCGAGGGCGGAGGCCCCGGAGGGCAGGTCCCCGTCGGAGTCGTCGCCGGTCCCGCCGATCCCGCGCGCCGACAGGACCGGGTCCCCGCCGAGCGACACGGCCTCGGACAGCACGGTGCGGGCGGTGGCGGCCCACTCCGCCTCACCGGTGGCGAGCGCGAGGGCGAACAGGCCGTCCGCGAGAAGACCGAGGTCGGCGCGTGTCGCGACCGCCGCGGCGGCGCGGCCGTCGGTGGAGGTCCGCACGAGCCGCCCGTCCGCGTCCCGGTTGACCCGGAGCACGAACCGGGCCGCCTCGGCCGCCGCCTCGATCCAGGTCGGCTCCGCCATCCGCGCCCCGGCGCGGGCGAGGGCGCCGATCGCGAGGCCGTTCCATCCGGTGACCACCTTGGCGTCGACGGCGGGCCGTTCGAGCCCCGCGCGCCCCGCCGCGTCGAAGGCGTAGTAGCCGCCCTCGCTGCGCAGCCCGTCGATCCACGACTCCGAGTCCTGGGCCGCGCCGAAGCCTCCGGAGAGGGCGTGCTCCCCCGCAGCGCCGGGTCGGCGAAGCACATCGAGCAGGAACCGGGCGATCCCGCGGGCGACGCTCTCGTCACCGGCGGCGAACGCGTCCGAGCACCGTGCCACGTCCAGGAGCTGGGCGTTGTCGGTGAGCATCCGCTCGTAGTGCGGCACGCTCCAGTCCCGCTGCGTCGCGTAACGGAAGAACCCGCCGTCGACCGGATCCCGCAGGGGGCTGTCCGACATCGCGCGCAGCGCCCGCTCGGCGGCGCCCGCGGCGTCGGGGGCCTCGCGACGCACGACCGGCTGCTGCAGGAAACGCAGCGCGGTGGCCACCGGGAACTTCGGCGCCCCGCCGAATCCGCCGTGCACCGCGTCCTCGCGCGCGGCGATCCCGCGCGCGGCCTCGGCGAGCGCGGCGGCGCTCGGCAGCGGCGCGTCACCCGCGGCGGCGTCGGCCGCGGCCCGGACCAGCGCGTCGGCCACCGCGCCCGCCGACGCCTCGACGTCGGCGCGGCGCAGCGCCCAGGCCTCCCGGACCGCGCCGAGCACGTCGCGGAAGGCCGGCAACGGCGCCCGGGCGGTCGGCGGCCAGTACGTGCCGGCGTAGAACGCGTGGCCGCCGGGCGTGGTGAACACCGTCAGCGGCCAGCCGAGGTTCTGCGTGAATGCGGATGCGGCGGCCATGTACGCCGCGTCGACCTCCGGGTGCTCCTCGCGGTCGACCTTCACGGCGACGAACCCGGCGGCGATCGCGGCCGCGGTGACGGGATCCGCGAACGACTCCCGCGCCATCACGTGGCACCAGTGACAGGTCGAGTAGCCGATCGAGATCAGCAGCGGCACGTCGCGCCGCTCCGCCTCCGCGAACGCCTCCTCGCCCCAGGGGTACCAGTCCACCGGGTTGTCGGCGTGCGCGCGCAGGTACGGGCTCAGGGATCCCGCGAGCCGGTTCGCCATGATCCGCTCCTCGCTCTCGGTGCCCGTCCTGCGCGTGCGCCGTCAGTTCACGTCGTTCGGGTGGCTGCCGACGCGGCCCGACCCGTCGCCCGGGTCGATGGCGTCGATCGCGGCGAACTCCGTGTCGGTCAGGGTGAAGTCGAACACGTCGAGGTTCTCGCGCAGCCGCTCGGGGCGGACGGACTTCGGGAAGACGACGTTGCCGTGCTGCAGGTGCCAGCGCAGGACCACCTGGGCGGGCGTCTTGCCGTGCGCCGCGGCCGCGTCGGCGACGGCGGGGACGGAGAACAGGTCGTACTTGCCCTGCCCGAGCGGACCCCAGGCCTCGATCCGGACGTCGTTGTCGCGGGCCCACGACACGACGTCGCGCTGCTGGTACGCGGGGTGCAGCTCAATCTGGTCCACGGCGGGGACCACGCCGGTCTCGGCGACGATGCGCTCCAGGTGCGGCACGAGGAAGTTGGAGACCCCGATGGAGGTCGACAGGCCCCGGTCACGGATCCCGATGAGCTTCTCCCACGCGTGCAGGTAGTTGTCGTTCGCGGGGGTCGGCCAGTGCACGAGATAGAGGTCGACGCGGTCGAGGCCCAGCTTCTCCAGGCTCTCCGCGATCGCCGCGTCGGGCTCGTCGCCGTCGTGGCGGTCGTTCCAGAGCTTCGTGGTGACGTACAGGTCGTCCCGGGCGATGCCGCTGCGGGCGATGGCCGCACCGACGCCCTCTTCGTTGCCGTAGACCGCCGCCGTGTCGATGTGCCGGTATCCGGCTTCGAGCGCGTCGCTGACGGCCCGCTCCGTCTCCGCGGCCGGCACCTTGAAGACGCCGTAGCCGAGCTGGGGGATCCGATGACCGTCGTTGAGTCCGAGAGTAGGGATCGTCATGTCCCCAGACTAGGACGCGGCGGCCGGCGAGAGGGCCGCGAAGGCCCGCTTCGCCAGCTGCGCGGGCGAGCCCTCGCCGTGCACGCCCGCCTCGGTCCTGGCCCACTCCTCCAGAGCCAGCCGGATGGAGGCGGTCGCGGCGGCGGCGAGGAGCCCGGCCTGGAAGCGGTCCGCGCCGGCCCGGTCCCGGATGATCGTCACGAGCCGGCGCTCCGACTCCTCGTTCACGCGCAGCCACACCGCGCGCAGCTCGCGATCCTCGTCGATGCCGCGCAGGAGCGGCCGCATCCGGGCGAGCCCGTCGGCCTCCGCGTCGCTTCCGGGCGTGAGCTGGGCGCCCATCACCGCAGGGATCGCGACGGCGGGGTCGTCCGCGGACTCCGCCAGCGCCGCCTGCCACCGGGCGGCGCCGACCTCGAGGACGGGCGCGACCGCGTCCTCCTTCGTGGCGAAGTACCGGTAGAAGGTGCGCAGCGACACGCCCGCGCGCTCGGCGATCTCCGCGGCCGTCACGCCCGAGACGCCGCGCTCGGCGAACAGAGCGGCGGCGGCCTCGGCGATCTCCTGCGCGGTCTGGGCCCTCCGACGATCGCGCAGGCCCGGTGCCTCGTTCATCCTCCGAGGGTACGGGAATACCTGGCGCTCGCGCGTCGTTCGTGACAATATGACACGTTGTGCCAGTTAGGCACTGCAAGACGGTGCCGACGGATCCGGCCCTCCCGGACCCGGAACCGACGAAGGGAAACACCATGAACCGCTACGAAGGTCGCCGCGCGCTCGTCACCGGCGGAGGATCCGGCATCGGCCAGGCCACCGTCCTGCGCATGCTCGCCGAGGGAGGACGCGTCGTCGCCGCCGACGTCAGCCCCGCGGGTCTCGCCGACACCGTCGAGAAGGCCGGCAACGCCGCCGCGCGCCTGACCACCGTGGAGGTGAACGTCGCCGACGAGGCCTCCGTGAAGGCCGCGGTCGCGACCGCGGTGGACGCCCTCGGCGGGCTCGACGTGCTGGTCAACGCCGCCGGGATCCTGCGCTCCTCGCACACGGCGGAGACGACGCTGGAGCAGTTCGAGACGATCCTGCGCGTGAACCTCGTCGGCACCTTCCTGATGATCCGCGAGTCGATCCCCGCCCTGCTCGACGGGCAGGACGCGGCCGTGGTGAACTTCAGCTCCACGTCGGCGATGTTCGCCCATCCCTACATGGCCGCGTACGCCGCGAGCAAGGGCGGGGTGCAGTCGATGACCCACGCGCTGGCCGCGGAGTACGCGAAGCAGGGGATCCGCTTCACCGCCGTGCAGCCCGGCTCCATCTCGTCCGGGATGACCGACGGCTCCGGACGCAGCGGACAGAGCGCCGGACCGGGTCTTCCCGAGGACGCCGACATGAGCCTGTTCCTGAAGCTGGCCCCGGCCATCGGACAGGGCTTCGCCGGCCCCGAGGCGGTCGCGGGCGTCGTGGCGATGCTGGCGAGCGCCGACGGCGCGTTCATCACCGGCACCGAGGTCCGCATCGACGGCGGCACGCACTTCTGACCCACCGGCCGGTCCCCGGGTGAGCCGCCGGCCGGTCCCCGACCCGGACAGACCGGGAACCGACCTCACGACCCCGCGGCGCCCGCCCGACCCGAACCGGCGGGCGCCGCGGCACCACTCAGCGGAACCGGCGCCCCTCGTCGCGGCGGAACAGCAGCAGAGCGAGGGCGAGGAACACCGCGGTCCACACGAGGATCCCCGTCCAGGACCACCAGGGCAGGTCCCCGCCCTGCACGGCCCAGATCACGAACTCCCTGGCCTGACGCGACGGGAAGAACCGCGACAGCACGTCCAGCCAGTCCGCGAACAGGATCGGCGGCAGGAACAGTCCGCCCGCGAACGCCAGCCCGAACATCACGACCTGCACCACGGCGATGGCCGCCTTCTGCGACATCGCGTAGCCGATGCAGGTGCCGATCAGCATGAACGGCAACGCCGACACCGCGACGGCCGCGAGCCCGGCCAGCACTCGCCACGGCTCGACCTCGGCCCTCGTCGCCACGGCGCCGATCAGGACGACGGGCAGGAGGGCCAGCAGCCCCAGAGCGCCGGTCGAGAAGACGTGCGCGAGCACCCGCGCGATCCCGGGAGCGGGCAGCGTCCGCAGATACGGATCCCACGGCTTGGCCCGGTTCTCCGCGATCGTCAGCCCGAAGGAGAACAATCCGTTCGACATCACGGCGAACACCCCCATGGACACGATCGCCTGCGTCGCGAACGACGGGTCGTCGGCGACCGCCCGATTCGGGACGATGAAGAAGAGCAGGGCGAGCGCGGGGAACGCGATCGTGCCGATCACCGCGATCGGTACGCGCAGCGTCTCCAGAAGGCTGTACTTGGCGTGGACGGCGGTCAGCGAGGCGACGCTCATCGGACGCCCTCCTTCCTGGACGAGGAGGGATCCGCCCGGAACGAGGACGGATCGGCGCCCGCCGGCGTGGTCAGGGCGAGGAACGCCTCCTCCAGCGTCGCCCCGCGCACGCCGAGCCCCGAGAAGTCGATCCCGCTCGCGACGAGCCGGCGGACGAAGCCGTCGGCGTCGCCGACCATGACGGTCAGCTCCCCCGACACCGCGTCCAGGGAGCCGGCGGCGTCCTCGACCAGCGCCGCGACCGCCTCCGGCTCGGACGTGCGCAGGGTCACCCGGGACCGGGCGACGCGTCCCAGCACCCCGTGCAGCGAGTCGTCCGCGACGAGCCGCCCGCGGTCGACCACCACGACGCGCTGGGCGAGCGCCTCGACCTCCTCCAGGTAGTGGCTGGTGACGACGACCGTCGCCCCCTGCGCATGGCGTTCGCGGATCGCCTCCCACAGCACGCGCCGGGCGTCGACGTCGAGGCCGGTCGTGGGCTCGTCGAGGAGCACGAGCCGCGGAGCGCCGACGAAGGCGAGCGCGACGCTGATCCGGCGCCTCTGCCCGCCCGAGAGCCCGCCGGTCTGACGCCGCAGCAGATCACGGAAGCCGAACTGCTCGGCGAGCTCCACGGTGGGCACGCGCTCCTCGAAGTGACGTCCGACGAAGTCGAGCACCTCGCCCACCCGCAGCGTCTCCGGCAGCGCCGTCTCCTGCGGCGTGCATCCCAGTCGCATCCGGGTCCGCGGGTCGGCGGGATTCCCTCCGAACAACGCGACGCGTCCCGAGGTGGGGCGGCGCAGCCCCTGGAGCAGGGACAGCATCGTGGACTTCCCGGCCCCGTTGGGCCCGAGGAGCCCCAGGATCTGTCCCTCCGGGATCTCGAGCGACACGTCGTCCACGGCGGTCATCGTGCCGAAGCGGCGGGTCACCCGGTCGAACGAGGCGAGGGACCCCGCTGACGTGGCGCTCATGATGCTCCTCCCAGCAGCTCGCGCAGTCGCGCGGTGTAGTCCTCGAAGGCGCGGCGACCGCGCCGGGACAGGGCGATGTAGGTGACCGGCGTGCGGCCGCGGTGGGTCTTGTCGACGGTGACGTACTCCGCATCCTCGAGCTTTCGCAGGTGCGTCGACAGATTGCCGGCGGTCATGTCCAGCAGCTCCTGGAGCCGGGGGAAGGTGATCTGGTCCGTCGGGTCCAGCGTCGCGAGCGCGGCGACGATCCGCAGCCGCGCCTGGGCGTGGATCACCGGATCGAGGTCGTCCATCAGCGCGCTCCCGCGGCGGCCACCCGGCGTCGGGCCCGACCCACCCACCACGCGCTCCAGAGCGCGACGAGCAGGAACGCCCCTCCCCCGGCGAACGCGTAGAGCAGGTAGTGCGCCGGCGGGGGCAGGAAGGCCCCGACGGCGCTCACGACCACGGACCACACCCCGAGGACCATCATCGGATAGGCCTTCCAGATGAGCCCGGACATCACGTACATGATCCCCGCGTAGAAGATGAAGACGGCGGGATAGAACGTGCCGAGCGCGTCCGCGGGCATGCCCGCGCGCACCAGCGCCTGACCGATCGCCCAGACGGCGAGGCTCCCCAGCCACCACAGGTTGCCGTAGACGATCCCGATCACGGCCGACTCGCGGGTTCCTCGCGTCCCCCGCCCGGACCGCACGCCCAGGACCGCGGAGGCCGCCCCGGCGGCGACGAGGAGCGCGGCGAACACGATCGCGGCGACGGCGGACGGCGGCTGCCCGGCCGGCCGCCCGCTCGCATCGGACCAGAGCACGAGGAAGCCCGCCAGCCAGGCCACTCCCCAGCTCGCCAGGATCCACGGCACGAACGCCGCCATCCGGCCCGTCACGGTGCGCTGCTGGTCCTCCAGCAGCGCGAGCATCCGCTCCGGGCTGAGCGGGGCGTCGCCCTCGTCGTTCTCCGACATCTCGGCGTCCTCCGATCCGACGTCGGGAATCCGACGTCGTTAACTTTGTAACGCAAAGTTGTTTGCGAGTCAACGACGCGGACCCCGCGCTCATGTGACGGCTCCGGCGGGCGCGGAGCACGGCGCGATAGGCTGGAGGGCTATGTCTGCGCCCCTTCCCGTGATCACGTACCCGCCGGAGCTGCCGGTCAGCGCGGCGCGCGACGAGATCGCCGCTGCCATCCGCGACCACCAGGTGGTCGTGGTCGCAGGCGCCACCGGATCGGGCAAGACGACGCAGCTGCCGAAGATCTGCCTGGAGCTGGGGCGCGAGCGCATCGCGCACACCCAGCCGCGGCGGCTCGCCGCCCGCACGATCGCGGAGCGCGTGGCGGAGGAGCTGGACGTGGAGCTCGGCGGCCTCGTCGGCTACAAGGTCCGCTTCACCGACCAGGTGTCCGCCGACACGCGGATCGCGCTGATGACGGACGGGATCCTCCTCAACGAGATCCACCGCGACCGGCTGCTGCGCCGGTACGACACGATCATCATCGACGAGGCGCACGAACGCTCCCTCAACGTCGACTTCCTCCTCGGGTACCTGCACAGGATCCTCCCGGAGCGCCCGGATCTGAAGGTCGTCATCACCTCCGCGACCATCGACCCGGAGAGCTTCGCACGGCATTTCGCCGCCCCTCCCGCGGAGCCGGGGGGCGAGCCGACGCCCGCGCCGGTGATCGAGGTCTCCGGCCGGACCTTCCCGGTGGAGATCCGCTACCGGCCGCTGGTGGACGACGCCGAGGGGGCGAGCGCACCGGCCGGAGAACCGGCCGACGAGGTGTCCGCGATCGTCTCGGCGCTGCGCGAGCTGGACCGCGAGGCCCCCGGGGACGTGCTCGTGTTCCTTCCGGGCGAGGCCGAGATCCGTGACGCGGCCGACGCCGTGCGCGCCGCGTACGCCGGCGACCGCGCCCCCACCGAGGTCCTGCCGCTCTACGGCCGCCTGTCCGCCGCGGAGCAGCACCGGGTGTTCGAACGCTCCTCGGTCGCCGGGCTCCGTCGCCGCGTGATCCTCGCCACCAACGTCGCCGAGACGAGCCTCACCGTCCCCGGCATCAAGTACGTCGTGGACACCGGGACCGCCCGCATCTCGCGCTACAGCAACCGCTCGAAGGTGCAGCGCCTCCCGATCGAGGCGATCTCCCAGGCCTCGGCCGCGCAGCGCTCCGGCCGCGCGGGCCGCACGAGCTCCGGCATCGCGATCCGCCTCTACAGCGAGGACGACTACGCGCGGCGACCGGAGTACACGGAGCCGGAGATCCTGCGCACCTCCCTCGCCTCCGTCGTCCTGCAGATGCTGAGCCTGGGGTTCGGCGACATCGCCCGTTTCCCCTTCCTCACCCCTCCCGACGCGCGAGGCGTCCGCGCCGCGTTCGACCTGCTGGTCGAGCTCGGCGCCGTGTCGGCGCCGTCCGGCCGGGGAGCCGAGGACGCGCCGCGGCTGACCCGCATCGGGCGCGAGATCGCCCGCATGCCGATCGATCCGCGCTTCGCCCGGATGCTGGTGGAAGCACGGTCCGCCGGCCCGCGGGTGTCGCGCGACGTGCTCGCCATCGTCGCGGGGATGTCGATCCAGGACGTCCGCGAGCGCCCCTCGGCCGAGGCGCCGCAGGGGGTTCGGGACGAGGCCGACCGCGCGCACGCCCGGTTCGCGGACCCGACGAGCGACTTCCTGACCCTCCTCAACCTCTGGAACCACCTGCGCGAGCAGCAGCGCGCGCTCGGGTCCAGCGCGTTCCGGCGGCTGTGCCGCAGCGAGCACCTGAACTACGTCCGCGTACGGGAGTGGTTCGACGTGCACCGTCAGCTGCGCTCCCTCCTGCCGCGGGACCGCAAAGAGGAGTCCACGGACGCCACGGGCACCGCCGATCCGGACGCCGTGCACCGCGCGCTGCTGGCGGGGCTCCTCTCGCAGATCGGGGTCCTGGACGAGCGCACGGCCGCCAAGGGGCCGGCCAAGACCCCGTCCAAGGAGCAGCGCCGGAGGATCGCGGAGTACCGCGGCGCGCGCGGCATCCGGTTCTCGATCTTCCCCGGCTCGGCGCTGCGAAAGAAGTCGCCGCAGGCGGTCATGGCCGCCGAGGTGGTGGAGACGTCGCGGACCTTCGCCCGGACGGTGGCGGCGATCGACCCGGCGTGGGCCGAGAGCCTGGCCGGGGACCTCGCCAAGCGTCAGGTCTCCGAGCCGCACTGGTCCAAGGACGCCGGGTCCGCCGTCGCGTTCGAGAAGGTGACCCTGTTCGGGGTCGAGATCATCCCGCGCCGGCGCGTGCAGTTCGCCCGCATCGACCGCGCCGGCGCGCGGGAGCTGTTCGTGCGCCACGCCCTCGTCGACGGCGAGTGGGATCCGTCCCGCCTCGACAAGCGGGTGAGCGCGTTCTGGCGGAGCAACGCGGAGCTGCGGCGCCGGCTGGAGAAGCTCGAGGAGCGCGAGCGGCGTCGGGACATCCTCGCCGGGGACGAGGCCGTCTTCCGCTTCTACGACGAGCGGATCCCGGCAGAGGTCTTCGACGTCCGCTCCTTCGAGTCCTGGTGGCGCGAGGCGCTCGCGACGACGCCGAAGCTGCTCGTCATGCGCGAGGGCGACCTGCTCGACGACGACGGACGCGCCGACCAGGGCGAGTTCCCGACCCGCTGGACGCAGGGCGACCAGGTGCTGGGACTGGCGTACCGCTTCGAGCCCGGGGCGCTCGACGACGGCGTGAGCGTGGTGATCCCGCTGGCCCTGCTCCAGCAGATCCGCGACACGGGGTTCGACTGGCAGGTCCCCGGCCTGCGCGCCGAGCTGGTGACCGCTCTGCTGCGCGCCCTCCCGAAGGCGATCCGCCGTCACGTCGTCCCCGCCGCCGACTGGGCGGATCGCTTCGGCCAGGAGCTCGCGGCGAGCGGTCCGGAGCACCACGGCGGCCTCCCCGAACGGAGCCTCACCGAGGCGCTCGCGAAGCTCGTGCAGCCGCTGGCGAACCAGCCGGTCTCGACGGCGGACTTCGACCAGGACCGCGTTCCCGGCCACCTGCGGATGAACTTCCGCGCCGTGGACGAGCGCGGTCGCGTGGTCGGATCCGGCCGGGACCTGGGCGAGCTGCAGTCCCGCCTCGCCGACCGTTCCCGCAGCAGCGTCGCCCGCTCGGTCGCCAAGGCCGCGGGTCCCGCCGGGGCCGCCCGCGTCGCCGAGGCGGGACCGGCGGGACCCGGCGCGCGTGCGGGGATCGAGCGATCGGGGATCGGCACCTGGGACGGGGTCGCGGAGGCCGTCGGGGGCGCGCTGCCGGAGGTCCTGGACACGCGTGTGGCCGGCGGGGTCGTCCGCGGCTACCCGGCGCTGGTCGACGAGGGCAAGAGCGTGGCGGTGCGCGTCGAGGCGACCGCCGACGCCGCCCTCGCCGCCACCCGTGACGGGGTCCTCCGCCTCGTCCTGCTCGCGGTGCCCTCGCCGGTCTCGTACGTGCAGGAGCATCTCACCAGCGCCGAGAAGCTCGCGCTGGCCGCCTCGCCGTACGCGTCCGTCGCCGCCCTGATCGAGGACTGCCGTGCCGCCGTCGTGCGCGCGCTGATCGACGAGGCGACCGGGACGGGCGGCGCGGAGGGATCCGGCGTCGTCCGGACCGCGGAGGAGTTCGCGCGGGTCCGCGACGTTGTCTCCTCGGCCATCGTCGACCGCCTGTTCGCCTGCGTCTCGCTGGTCGCGCGGATCCTCACCCGCTCGCGGGACGTCGAGCGCGCGATCAAGCAGCAGAACTCCCTCGCGCTGCTCGGCCCGCTGAACGACGTCCGCACCCAGCTCGCGGGCCTTCTCCCGCCGGGCTTCGTCTCGTCCACCGGCGTCGACCGGCTCACGCACCTGCCGAGGTACCTGGAGGCCATGCTCGACCGGCTGAAGACCCTCGCGGAGGCCCCGGGCAAGGACCGCGCGCGCATGACGGAGTACGAGCGCGTGGCGGCGCTCTACACCGACGCGGGCGGGACGATCCCGCTCTCCCCCGGCGCACCGGACGCGCTCGTCGAGGTGCGCTGGCTGCTGGAGGAGTACCGCGTGAGCGTCTTCGCCCAGCGACTCGGCACCGCGCAGCCCGTGTCCCCGCAGCGCATCGCGAAGGCGCTCGCGTCCCGCTGATCCCGGTTCTGGTTTCGGGGCGGGATCGGGGGTCGATCTCCCCCACGACGAGCCCCGAATCCGGCGAACGCGCCCCGAACCCGCGTTAGCCTGGCGTCATGGCTCACGCGATCGTGCACTCCGCCATCGGCGGACCGGATGTCCTGACCCTCGTCGAGATCCCGGAGCCGGAGCCCGGAGCGGGCGAGGTCGTGGTGCGGATCGAGGCCGCCGGGGTCAACCCGATCGATGCGAAGCAGCGCGGCGGCGTGCGGCCGCTGCCTCCGCTCACGGCGCCGCGGCGGGTCGGCTTCGACGGGGCCGGCACGGTGTCGGCCGTCGGCGACGGCGTGACGGAGTACGCCGTGGGCGACCGGGTCGCGATCCGCGAGACGCTGGGCACCTACGCGAGCACGCTCGTCGTGCCCGTCGCTCATCTCGCAGCCCTTCCGGACGCGGTCACCGCCGCCGAGGGTGCCGCCCTCGGCATCCCCGCCGGCACCGCCTACCAGTCGCTGAAGTCGCTCGGCGTGGGATCCGGCGACGTCCTCCTGCTGCACGCCGGGTCCGGCGCCGTCGGCCAGGCGGCGATCCAGTTCGCCGTCGCGTGGGGCGCATCGGTCGTCGCCACCGGCAGCCCCGCCACGCACGAGCGCCTGCGCGAGCTGGGGGCGATCCCCGTCGCCTACGGGGACGGACTCGAGGACCGCGTCCGCGCCGCCCTCGCCGAGGCGGGGCTCACCGCACCGACCGTGGCGATGGACAACGCCGGCACCGACGAGGCGATCGAGACGTCCCTGGCCCTGGTCGCGGACCGGGACCGGATCGCGACCATCGTGCGCGGTCCGGACGCCGCCTCGTTCGGCATCCGCGCGTTCAGCGGAGGAAGCCCGGTCCCCCTCACCGAGCGGGAGCAGGCGTGGCGCGCGGAGGCCCTCGCGGAGACGATCGCGCTGATCGCCGACGACCAGTTCTCCGTCGAGTTCGGCCCCGAGCTCCCGCTCGCCGAGGCCGCCGAGGCGCACCGGCTCGTCGAGGCGCACGCCGCCCGGGGCAAGATCATCCTCATCCCCTGATCCCAGGGCGAGGGATCCACCCGGCCGGACCGACCGCGGTGGGCGCCCGACGGTGCAACAGTTCGACACACGTCTCGGGGTCCGCGGACACGGCGCGGGAGGATAGCGCCGTGACCACCGACACCGACGGCACCGGGACCGAGCCCGGGACGCGCTTCGCCACGCGGCAGATCCAGGCCGGATACGTCCCCGGCCAGGCGCAGAACACCGCCGTGCCCCCGCTGTACCAGTCGGCGGCCTACGAGTTCTCCTCCCTGGCCGAAGCGGCGGATCTCTTCGCCCTGCGCCGGGTCGGCAACATTTACAGCCGCAACGCCAGCCCCACTCAGCAGCTCCTCGAGGAGCGCGTCGCGTCGCTCGAGGGCGGGGTCTCGGCGGTCGCGGTCGCCTCGGGGCAGGCCGCCGTCGCCGTCACCCTCCTCGCACTGGCCGGACGCCGCGGGCACATCGTCGCCGCGCACCAGCTCTACGGCGGCTCGGTCGACCTCCTGCAGGAGACGTTCGACGACTTCGGGATCGGGGTCACGTTCGTCGACCAGGACGACCCCGAGGCCTGGCGCGCCGCCGTCACCCCGGAGACGCGGGTGTTCTTCGCCGAGTCCGTCGCGAATCCCATCGCGCAGGTCCTCGACATCCGGGCGGTCGCCGACATCGCCCACGCGGCCGGCGTCCCGCTCGTCATCGACAACACCGTCGGGACGCCGTACCTGATCCGCCCGGGCGAGCACGGCGCGGACTTCGTGGTGCACTCCGCCACGAAGTTCCTCAGCGGGCACGGCACGTCGCTCGGCGGCGTGGCCGTCGACCTCGGCAGCTTCGACTTCGGCGCGGAGCCGCAGAGGTGGCCGCAGTTCACCGCACCGTACGCCCGGTTCGGCGACCTCGTGCTGTGGGACCGGTTCGGCCCGGGGTTCGCGTTCGCGACCCTGGTGAAGTCGAAGTACGTGCACGACCTGGGCCCGTCCCTCTCCCCGTTCAACGCGCACCAGATCCTCCTCGGGATCGAGACCCTCGATCTGCGCGTCTCCCGTCAGTCGGCCTCCGCGCTGCGGATCGCCGAGCACCTGGCCGCGCACCCGGCCGTCGCCGCGGTGCATCACCCCGGGCTGGCGGACAACCGCTGGCACGCGCTCGCCGAGCGCTACCTCCCGCGCGGCGTTCCGTCGGTCTTCTCCATCGACCTCGCCCCCACCGGCACGCCGGACGGGGACCGACGCCGGGTCGAGGAGGTCGTGGACGCGCTGCGCGTCATCCGCCTGGTGGCGAACATCGGCGACGCACGCAGTCTCGTCGCCCACCCGGCGTCCATGACCCATTCGCACCTGAACGCCGAACAGCGCGCCGCGGCGGGGATCGGCGCCACGACGCTCCGGCTCTCGATCGGCATCGAGGACCCCGCCGACCTCATCGCCGATCTGGATCACGCCCTCGCCGCCGGTCGGTGAGCGGCCCGCGACGACGCCGGCGGGACGGCGCGGACCTCGGTTCGGCCCGCACGTCCGTCATTGCCCGAGGCAGCGGCGCCCGCGGGACGACGCGCGCGAGCCCTCGGCGTTCACGCGACGCCGAGCCGGGTGACCTGGTGACCGCCGCGGGCGAGCTCACGGGCGAGGTCGTACTGCGACTGCAGCGCCAACCACGCCCGCGCCGTGCCGACACCGGCGCGCTCCAGGCGGACAGCGAGGTTCGGGCTGATCCCCGCGTGACCATGGATGACACGGCTGAGGGTCACGCGCGACACGCCCAGCCGGGCAGCCGCATCCGCAACGGTCAGTCCCAACTCGCCGATCACGTCCTCGCCCAGGATCTCGCCCGGGTGCGGGGGAACCTTCATCATCCCGACGCTCCTTCCACTCTTCCGATCAGTGATAGTCCTGGTAATCGACGAGCTCCACGTCGTCGCCGAGGAACCGGAACGTCACCCGCCAGTTGCCGTTCACCCAGATTGACCAGTGCCCGGTCAGATCGCCGCGGAGCTCATGCAGTCGAAATCCCGGGATAGCGACGTCCGCCGGCTCACGTGCCACATCCAAGAGCCCGAGGATGCGCGTCAGTTTGGGCGCGTGCGCGGGTTGCACTCCTCGTTTCGAGCCCGTGCGGTAGAGCTGTTCGAGCCCCTTGTGCCGAAAGCTCACGATCACGATCCGATCGTATCGCGTAACGCATCACTTTACAATCGGGAGAGGGGTCGGTGAGCGGCCCGCGACGACGACGGCGGGACGGCGCGGGTAGCCTGGGCGCATGCCCATCCTGAACAAGGACATGACGCTGTGCATCTCGCTGTCCGCACGGCCGAGCAACAACGGGACGCGCTTCCACAACTTCCTCTATGAGGAGCTGGGGATGAACTGGATCTACAAGGCCTTCGCGCCCACGGACCTCGCGCAGGCGATCGCGGGGGTGCGCGGGCTGGGCATCCGCGGCTGCGCGATCTCGATGCCGTACAAGGAGGACGTGATCGCCCTCGTGGACCGGATGGACGCCTCCGCCTCGGCGATCGACTCGGTCAACACGATCGTCAACGACGACGGCGTCCTCACGGCGTACAACACCGACTACTCGGCCATCGCGACCCTGATCGCGCGCAACGGCCTGGATCCGGCCGCCACCGTGCTCCTGCGCGGCTCGGGCGGCATGGCGAAGGCGACGGCGGCGGCGTTCCGGGACGCCGGCTTCCGCGCGGTGACGATCGTCGCCCGCTCCGAGGGCGCGGGCCGCGCGCTGGCGGACCTGTACGGCTTCGCCTGGGCGCCGGACCTCGGCGAGCGCACCGCCGACATCCTCGTCAACATCACCCCGATCGGCATGGCGGGCGGCCTGGAGGAGCACACGCTGTCCTTCCCCGAGTCCGCCGTCGACGCCGCGGCGACCGTGTTCGACGTGGTCGCCCTCCCCGCGGAGACCCCGCTGATCTCCGTGGGCCGTGCCGCGGGCAAGAGGATCATCACCGGCGCCGAGGTCGCCACGCTCCAGGCGCTGGAGCAGTTCGTGCTCTACACCGGCGTCCGGCCCGACGACGACCTGGTCGACGCCGCCGCCGCGTTCATGCGCGCGTCGTGAGACTCCGGCGCCTGCACGCCGCGCCGGTCGGGGCGCGGACGCGCCGGTAGACTCAGGAGGTCATGCCCTCCGCCTCCAGCTACGCCACGCCTCGCCTCGACTCCCGCCCCGTCGAGCGGTTCTCCTCGACGCTCGGCGACCTCGCCGGCGTGCTGCGCACCGCGACGAGCCAGATCGTCCCCGCCCCGGTGAGCCCGGCCACGGCCTTCACCGGTATGGCGCTCGCCACCGACGCCGTGCGGCCCGGCGACCTGTTCGTCGCTCTGCGCGGGGCGAGCGCGCACGGGGCTCGTTTCGTCGATCGAGCGCTCCAGGCCGGTGCGGCGGCCGTCCTCACGGACGTGGAGGGGGCCGCGCTCGTCGACGGCGCCCTGCCGACCCTCGTGGTCGAGGATCCCCGCCGTGCCGTCGGGCCCGCCGCCGTGCACCTCTACCGCTCCCCCGCCGACGCCCTCACCACCGTCGGCATCACCGGCACCCAGGGGAAGACGACCACGGCGTTCTACGTCGCGGCCGCCGCCGGGATGGACTCGGCGGGCACGATCGGATCCATCGGCACGACCATCCACGACGTCCTCTTCCCGCCGACGCTCACGACGCCGGAGGCCCCGGAGCTGCAGGCGCTGTTCGCCGTGATGCGCGAGCAGGGACTGACGACGGTGGCGGTCGAGGCGTCCAGTCACGCGCTCGTGCAGGGCCGCGTGGACGGCTTCGCCTTCGACGCGGGCATCTTCCTCAACCTCGGCCACGACCACCGCGACTACCATCCCACCCAGGCCGACTACTTCGCTGCCAAGGCCCTGCTGCTCACCCCGGAGCACGCGAAGGTCGGGATCGTGGACGTCGATTCCCACTGGGGTCGCGTGCTCGCCACGCAGGCGACCGTCCCCGTGCGCACGGCCTCCGCCGCCGGCGCCGACGCCGACTGGCGCGCGGAGGACATCCGGCTCCGCGCGGACGGATCGAGCTTCCTCGTCCGCTCGCCCGAGGGTGAGGCCGTGCCGTTCCGCACGCAGCTCACCGGAGCCTTCAACGTCAACAACATCCTCGCCGCGGTCGCCGCGCTGGCCGAGGACGGGCGCTCCCTCGCCGACATGGCCGCCGGGATCGCCGAGCTCGCCAGCGTCGAAGGGCGCCTCCAGCGCTTCGACTTCGGGCAGGATTTCACGGCGATCGTCGACTCCGCCCACAAGCCGGAGGCGGTCGCCGCGGCACTGCGGGCCGTCCGCACCACCTCCCCGCAGGGACGGATCATCGCGGTGCTCGGCGCGAACGGCAATCGCGACACCGCCAAGCGGCGCATGATGGGCCGCTTCGCGGCGATGACGGCCGACGTGCTCATCGTCACCGACGACAACCCGTACGACGACGATCCCGCCGAGATCCGCGCGGCGCTCATCGACGGCGCTCGCTCGTCGTCCGCCGAGATCGTGGAGATCGGCGACCGGCGCGAGGCCATGTCCGCGGCCGTGCGGATGGCACGCCCCGACGACACCGTCGTGATCCTCGGGAAGGGCCACGAGCGCTACCACGCCCTCGCCGGGGGCGAGATCCCTTGGTACGACCCCGACGTGCTGCGCGAGGTCATCGCCGAGCTCTGACCCGGCACCGTGCCGCCGACAGCCGCCGCCCCGGTCGTTGAGCGAGGAGCGCAGCGACGAGACGAAACGCCGCGCCCGGGCGAGCGTGTGTCGAATCGCGATGCCGCGCCGATCAGCCCTCGAGCGGATCGTCCTCCGCCGGGTCCGCGCCCGTGGCCACGGGAAGTCCGGGCGTGTTCGACCACGCGCTCCACGAGCCCGGGTACAGCGTGACCTCGCGCCCGATGAGCGCGCCGGCGAGTGCCAGCTGCGCGGCGGTCACCCCGGAGCCGCAGTAGGCGGCGATCGGGATGTTCTCCCCGGCGCCGGCGACCTCGAACGCGTCCGCGATCTCCTCGGGCTCGCGGAAGCGCCCGTCCTCGGTGAGCACCTCGGCGATCGGCAGGTTCCGCGCGCCCGGGATGTGCCCGGCGACCGGGTCGATGGGCTCGGTCTCCCCGCGGTACCGCTCCGGGGCCCGGGCGTCCAGGAGCACGCCGGTCCAGAGGGCGACCTGATCGGTGTCGAGCACGTCGGCCGTGCCGGGCGATCCCAGCTCGACGTCCCCGGGGGCGGGGATCACCTCGCCCCGCTCCGTCTCTCCGCCGATCGCCCGCCACGCGGACAGGCCGCCGTCGAGCACCCGGACGTCCCGGAGTCCCGCGCGGGTGAGCGCCCACCAGGCCCGCGAGGCGGGGAGGGAGCGGGAGTCGTCGTAGACGACGACGCTCTCCTCGGCGCGCACGCCCCAGCGGCGCACGGCCTCCGCGAGATCCGCGTCCTCCGGCAGCGGATGACGCCCGTCGCGGGGATCCCCGTGCGCGGCGAGCTCGCGTTCCAGGTCCACGAACACGGCCCCGGGCAGATGCCCCTCCGCGTAGCGCTCCCGGCCGTCGTCGTGCCCGAGGCGGTAGCGCACGTCGAGCAGGCGGACCGGGGCGTCCGCGGCGAGGAGCTTACGCAGCTCGACGGCGGAGATCAGCGGGGAACCGGGGAGGGAGTCGGCCATGCTCCATTGTCTCAGCCCCTACGCTGGGATGCATGACCGGTCTTCGTTGGGGCATCCTCGCCACGGGCGGCATCGCCGCCGCCTTCGCCGCCGACCTGCGCACCGCGGGCCTGGACCTCGTCGCCGTGGGATCCCGCTCGCAGGACTCCGCCGACGCCTTCGCCGCCCGTTTCGGCATCCCGCGGGCACACGGCTCGTACGAAGCGCTGGCGGCCGATCCCGACGTGGACATCGTCTACGTCGCGACACCGCATCCGATGCACGCGGCCGACGCCCGCCTCGCCCTGGAGCACGGCAAGCACGCCCTCGTCGAGAAGGCGTTCACGGTGAACGCCGCCGAGGCGGAAGGGCTGCGCGCCCTCGCGGCGGAGAAGGGCCTGCTCGTCATGGAGGCGATGTGGACGCGGTACCTGCCGCACATGGCCCGGATCCGCGAGATCATCGCCGCGGGAACGCTCGGGGAGATCCGCGCCGTGTCCGCGGACCACACCCAGTCCCTGCCGACGGACCCCGCCCACCGGATCAACGCGCTGGAGCTCGGCGGCGGCGCGCTCCTGGATCTCGGGATCTACCCGATCTCGTTCGTGTGGGACGTCCTCGGGGCGCCGACCGCGGTGAAGGCCGTCGGACGGCTTCTGGACAACGGCGCCGATGCCGAGGTCGCCACCGTGATGACCCACGGGGGCGGAGCGGTGTCGACGACGCTGTCGTCCTCGCGCGGCGCCGGTGCCAACGCCGCCGCGATCGTCGGCACGAAGGCGCGGATCGAGATCGACCGCGTCTGGTACGCGCCGACCACCTTCCGCGTCACCGCCACCGACGGGACCGTGATCGAGGAGTTCGACGGCGCCGTCGACGGCCGCGGCATGCAGTTCCAGGCACGCGCCGCGGAGCGCTTCGTCACCGAGGGCACCCTCGACAGCGACCTCCTCCCCGTCGCCGAGAGCGTGGCCATCATGGCGTGCCTCGACGAGATCCGCGCCCAGATCGGCGTCCGATACCCCTCCGAGACCGCGTAGGAGCACCCCATGGCCGAGCCCCAGGACACCCGCGTCGCCGTCTACCTGGACTTCGACAACATCGTCATCTCCTGGTACGACCGGGTCCACGGGCGCAACGCGTACAACAAGGACCGGCAACGGATCCTGGAAGACCCGAACGACGCCGAGGTCGCCGAGAGGCTGTCCCGCGCGGCGATCGACGTCGGGGCGATCATCGACTACGCCTCCTCCTTCGGCACGCTCGTGCTCACCCGCGCGTACGCGGACTGGTCCTCCCCCGTCAACGCCGACTACCGCTCGCAGCTCGTCGCGCGGGCCGTGGACCTCGTCCAGCTGTTCCCCGCCGCGGCGTACGCGAAGAACGGCGCGGACATCCGCCTGGCCGTCGACGCCGTCGAGGACATGTTCCGGCTGCCCGGGCTCACCCACGTCGTGATCGTGGCGGGCGACTCGGACTACGTGCCGCTCGCGCAGCGGTGCAAGCGCCTGGGCCGCTACGTGATCGGGATCGGCGTGGCCGGCTCCACCGCCAAGTCCCTCGCGGCCGCGTGCGACGAGTTCGAGGCCTACGACTCCCTCCCGGGCGTCGCCCGGCCGCAGCCGGAGCCGAAGCAGGAGCCGAAGGCGGAGCCCAAGCGCACCGCCAGGACCAAGGCCGCGGCGCCGGCAACCGGAGGCAAGACGGCGCCCGCCGCCAAGACGGCGCCCGCTCCCGCCGACCCGCCCGCGCTCACCGACCAGGACCAGGCGACCAAGACGCTGGAGCGGGCGCTGCGTCTGGGACACGACAAGGGCGACGCCGACGAATGGCTCCACAGCTCCGCGGTGAAGACCCAGATGCGCCGCATGGACCCGTCGTTCAGTGAGAAGGCCCTCGGCTACCGGTCGTTCTCCGACTTCCTGAAGTCGCGGGGCGACCTGGCGGAGCTGTCCGAGGACGGGCACGAGCGCCTCGTCCGCCTCCGGGAGAGTTGACCGGGCCGCGACGATGACCTCCGACCGCGTGGTGATCGGTGGGGCGGGCGGCTTCCTCGGCACGCACCTGACGCGCCGGTACCGTGCGCAAGGCCGCGAGGTCGTCACGATCTCCCGCCGCGGAGCCGCCTCGTCCCGAGCCGATCTGTCCTGGGGCGACCGGGATGGGATCACTCAGGCCGTGGACGGCGCCGCGCTCGTCGTCGGGCTGGCCGGCAAGAGCGTGAACTGCCGGTATGACGCCGCGAACCGCGCGGAGATCCTCCAATCCCGGCTGGACACCACCGCGGAGCTTGCGGCGGCGATCCGCCGTTCGGACGCACCGCCGCCGCTGTGGGTGAACTCCTCGACGGCGACGATCTACCGCCACGCCGAGGACCGCCCGATGACCGAGGCCACCGGGGAGCTGGGAACGGGTTTCTCGGTCGAGGTCGCCCGAGCCTGGGAACGGGCGCTGTTCGACGGCCATCTGCCCGGAACCCGCCGCGTGGCGCTGCGCACCGCCATCGTCCTCGGCGACGGCGGCGTCCTCGGGCCGCTGCGCCGACTGGCCCGCCTCGGGCTCGGTGGCGCGCAGTGGGACGGGCGTTGGCCGATCGGCGCCGCGCGTCGTGCGGCCGGCACAGGGCATGCCCCCGGCGCCCGGCGGGGGCGGCAGCGGTTCAGCTGGATCCACATCGACGACATCGCGGGGGTCCTGGACTTCCTGGAGGCTCACCCGGAGCTGGAGGGCCCGGTCAACGCCTCGTCCCCGACGCCGGTGGACAATCGGACGTTCATGGCGGCGGTGCGCCGCTCCGTGGGCGCACGGATCGGCCCGCCCCTGCCTCGTGCGGCGCTGGAGATCGGCGCCTGGGCGATGCGCACGGAGACCGAGCTCGTCCTGAAGAGCCGCTGGGTGCGGCCCGATCGCCTCCTCGACGCCGGCTACCGGTTCCGGCACACCGACATCGAGGAGGCGGTCCGGGCCGCGTGACCGCACGGGACGCGGCGGACCCGGGCTACTGGTTCGAGAACGCGGCGTCGAAGGAGGCGGCGGGCTTCGGCCACAGCAGGGATCGCACGAACGTCACCGCTTCGGCGGCGCCGTGCAGCCGGTCCATCCCGGCGTCCTCCCACTCGATCGAGATCGGCCCGGCGTAGCCGATCGCGTCCAGGGCCCGGAACGCGTCCTCCCACGGCACGTCCCCATGCCCGGTCGAGACGAAGTCCCAGCCGCGGCGCGGGTCGCCCCAGGGCAGGTGCGAGCCGAGCACGCCGGCGCGGCCGTTGTGCGGGCGCATCCGGGTGTCCTTGCAGTCGACGTGGTAGATCCGGTCCGCGAAGTCGACGATGAACCCCACCGGATCGATGTTCTGCCACATCATGTGCGACGGATCCCAGTTGAAGCCGAACGCCTCGCGGTGCTCGATCGCCTCCAGCGCCCGCACGGAGCTCCAGTAGTCGTAGGCGATCTCGCCCGGGTGGACTTCGTGGGCGAACCGCACGCCCTCGCCGTCGAACACGTCCAGGATCGGGTTCCACCGGGAGGCGAAGTCCTCGAAGCCCGCCTCGATCACCTCTGCCCCGACCGGCGGGAACATCGCCACGTACGGCCAGATCGACGAGCCCGTGAAGCCCACCACCGTGTCCACGCCGAGCTTGCGGGCGACCCGGGCCGCGCGCTTCATGTCCTCGGCGGCACGCTGCCGCACCCCCTCGGCGTCGCCGTCTCCCCACACGTACTCGCGAAGGATGGCGCGGTGGCGGAAGTCGATGGGCGCATCGCAGACCGCCTGGCCCGCGAGGTGGTTGGACAGGGCGAAGACGGTCAGGCCGTGGCGATCCAGGATCTCCTTCCGGGACGCGACGTACGCGTCGTCCTCATCGGCGCGCTGGAGGTCGAGGTGGTCGCCGGACGCGGCGATCTCCAGGCCGTCGTACCCCCAGGAGGCGGCGAGGCGCGCGACCTCCTCGAACGGCAGGTCGGCCCACTGGCCGGTGAACAGGGTGACCGGGTGCGTGGTCATGACTTCTCCTCGGTGTCGGTGTCCTCGGTGTCGGTGTCCGTGGTGGTGCTGCCGGATGCGGCCGGCGCGAGCGTGACCCAGCGCCCGCCGCCGGCGGCGGACTCCAGGACGGCGGCGGTGACGACGGCGGCGCGGAGGCCGTCCGCGAACGTCGGCAGGCCGTCCGGCTCCGCGCCGCGCACGGCGGCGTACACGTCCGCCACGAACGCATCGAAGGCGTCCTGATAGCCCATCGGATGACCGGACGGGACGAGCGACAGCCCTCGGTCGCCGGGCATCCCGGGTTCGCGACGGATGAGCCGGGAACCGTTCTCCTCCCCGATCCACAGGCGCTCCGGGTCCTCCTGCTCGAAGCGCACGGAGGACGAGGTCCCATGCAGCTCGATGACGAGCCCGTTCTTGCGGCCCGGGGCCATCTGGCTCACCAGGAGGGTGGCGAGGGCTCCGCCGGCGAACTGCGCCACCACCGCGGCGATGTCCTCGTTCGCCACGCTCGCGCCCCCGCGCTCGCCGAACACGGTCCGGGTCCGCGCGCTGAGCGCGACGATGCGGTCCCCGGTCACGAACTCGACGAGGTCGCACAGGTGCGAGCCGATGTCCGCGAAGGCACGGGACGCCCCGCCCGCGGCCGCGTCGGCCCGCCAGTTCGTGTCGGTGGCCCGGAGCATCCAGTCCTGGAGGTACGCGCCGTCGATCGTGAGGATGGCGCCCGCCTCCCCGGAGGCCACGATCTCCCGGGCGCGGCGCACCATCGGGTGGTAGCGGTAGACGAACGGGACGGCGCCGACGAGCCCGGCGGCGGTCACGGCGGCGGCGAGCGCCTCGGCGTCCTCGACCGTGGTGGCCAGCGGCTTCTCGCACACGACGTGACGCCCGGCCGCGATCGCGGCGTGCGCCTGCTCCGCGTGCCGCGCGTTCGGCGTGCAGACGTGCACCACGTCGCAGGACTCCAGCAGGTCCTCGATGCCCGCGGCGGCCGCCGCGATGCCGAGCTCGCCGGCGGCCACGGCACCGCGCTCGGGACGCGAGCCCGCGATCACCGCGGTCTCCGCCCCCGCGGCGCGCGCCGCACGGCTGTGCACCGCCGCCATGAACCCGGTGCCGAGGAACCCCGCGCGCAGCCCGATACCGGAGAGCTTCGATCGCGTCACAGCGTCGCCTCGAACGGATCCCGGTCCTCCGGCACCAGCGGGATCTCGCCGACGGTGCTCTCCACGTCGACGAACCGCCCGCTTCCGACCGACTCCTCGATCGCCATCAGCGTGTCGAAGACGTGGTAGCCGAGCTCGCCCGTGGCGATGTGCGGCAGACCGCCCCGGATCGCCCTCGCCATGTCCAGCACGCCGAGGCCTCGACCGGCCTCGACGCCGACCCGCGGGACGGTGCGCCACTCCGGCTCGCTCCGCATCCCGGCGAGGGTGGGCACCGGCGTGATCCGGACCTCCCCGCCGAACGTGTTGGGATCCGGGATCACCATGGTGCCCTCGGTGCCGGTGATCTCGACGAGGCCCGTCCGGCCCAGCGGCGAGTCGAAGCTGAACACGCTCTGGCTGGTGGCGCCCTGCTCGAAGCGGGCGATCGCCTGGACGAGCGTGGGCACCTCCACGGGGAACTCCGCCCCGGCCCGGTCCCCGACCTGCACCGTCCGCACCTCGCGACCGCGCAGCCCGACCGCCGCCACGCTCGCCACCGCGCCGAGCACGTTGACCAGGGCCGTGACGTAGTACGGGCCCATGTCGATCACGGGTCCGGCACCCCGGGCGAAGAGGAAGTCGGGGTTCGGGTGGAAGACGTCCGGGCCGATGTACTGCATCGCCGTCTGCGCCGACAGGGGCGTGCCGATGTCACCCCGCGCGATGGCGCGGCGAGCGGTCTGGAGCCCGGGCCCGAGGACGGTGTCCGGGGCGATCCCCACGCGTAGCCCGGCGGCGTCGGCGGCGGCGAGCAGCTCCCGGGCCGCGTCGCGGTCGATCCCGATCGGCTTCTCGCTCCACACGTGCTTGCCCGCGGCGATCGCCGCCAGGCTCACCGGCACGTGCGCCGCGGGGATCGTGAGGTTGACGACGATCTCCACGTCCGGGTGCGCGAGCACCTGCTCCGGGGTGCCGCTCTCGGCCACCCCGTGCGTGGCCGCCTGCGCGGCCGCCCGCGCGGTGTCGATGTCGCCGAGGATCACCACGCGGATGTCCGGGAAGGAGGTGAGGTTCTCCAGGTACGTGTCGCTGATCATCCCGGTGCCGATGAAGCCGACTCCGACGGGGCCGGCGCTCATCGCACGCCCTCCGCGCGCAGGGCGTCGGCGCTGCGCGCGATCGCGTCGAAGAGGTCGCCGTCGTACACGTCGAACTCGATGACGGCGTACTCGGCGGCCGGGGCCGCGGCGAGGATCGCGCCCGTGTCGAGGTCGCCCTCGCCCGCGACGCGCTGATCGAGGGTCACCTCGGTGGGGTCGTCCGCGCGGAAGGGATCGGCGCCGATCACGCCGTCCTTCATGTGCAGGAGCCGGACCCGGTCGCCCAGGCGCCGGAGCAGAGCGGGGACGTCCTGCCCGCCGGTCGCCGCCCAGAACGCGTCCACCTCGAGGACGACGCGGTCGTCGAGGAGCCCGGCGAAGTGCTCCAGCGCGGGGACGCCGTCGATGTCGTGATGGAACTCCTGCGAGTGGTTGTGGTAGCCGAGCCGGATCCCGCGGGACGCGGCCTCATCCACCAGCCCGTTCAGCCGCTCCGCGGTCTTGGCGACCTCGTCGGCGCTCGACCAGCGCGGAGCGAGCACCATGGGGTCGATCAGGACCTCCACGCCGAGTGTCGCGGCGTCGTCGAGGATCGACGTGAACGGGGGCACCGTCACCACGTCGTCCCCGAAGCGCAGCTCGTCGGAGAGGAAGTTCGCGTGGCCGCTCGGTGCCGTCAGCCCCGCGGCGTCGTAGGCCGCCCGGAGGGCCGCGGCGTTGCCGACGAAGCCGAACGCCTCGACGTTGCGCACACCCAGCGCGGCGATGCGGTCGAGGGTTCCGGGAAGGTCTGCGGACAGGGCGTCGCGCACGGTGTAGAGCTGGAGGGAGAGTTCGGGAGATGTCATGCCGGTGCCTTCGTCGTCGAATATCCGAACCTCGACCAGAGGTCGGTTTTCATCGACGCTACACCCGAATCCGGAACAACGGTAGAGTTTCGCCATGTCCGATCCCGAGGGCGGCGCACGCCGCGGCAGCTACGCCAAGACCGAGCAGTTCCGGCTCGACGTGCTCGACGCCGCCCTCCGCGTGCTCGCCGAGGACGGCTGGGACGCCGCGACCCTCCAGCGCATCGCCGACGAGGTCGGGCGCTCCAAGCCGGGCCTGCTCCACCACTTCCGCTCCCGCGAGGGACTGATGCTCGAGATCGTGCGCCACCGCGACGAGGTGAACCGCCGGATGTTCCCGGCCGACGACGACGGCGGCTTCGGGGCGTCCCTCGCCCTCGTCGACCACAACGCCACCGTGCCGGGGCTCGTCGCCCTCTTCACCACCGTCGCCGCCCTCGCCGCCGCGGACACCACCGACACGGATCGACGGGCGTACTTCACGGAACGCTACCGCCGCACGACCGAGGGCTTCCGGCGGCGGATCGCGCGCGGGCAGGAGGCCGGCCTCCTCCGCGGCGACCTGAACCCCGACACGGCGGCGAGCCTGCTCGTCGCCGCCATGGACGGGCTGCAGATCCAGTGGCTGCTGGATCCGGGACTCGACATGACGGATCGGCTCCGGGCGCTGATCGACCTCTTCCGCCCCTCGCGGCCCGCGGACGTCAGCGGCGGGTGATGTCCGCCACGGCCTCGTCGAGCCGCGGGTAGCGGAAGCGGAACCCGGCGTCGGCGAGCACGCCGGGAGCCACCCACCGGCTCTTGAGCACGAGCTCCGACTCGGTGCGCAGGACCCACATCCCCGGCTCCAGCACGAACCGCCACGCGGGGATGCCGAACGGGGCATGGACGGCGCGACGAAGCGTGCGCATGAGGGTGCGGTTGTCCACGGCGTGCGGGGCCGCCATGTTCACGGGGCCGGAGATCTCGTCGTGGTCGCGCAGGAAACGGATCGCCTCGACGAAGTCCGCTTCGTGCATCCAGCTGAACATCTGCCGCCCGTGCGAGCGGACGTATCCGGGCGGAGCCGGCTCGGTCGGCTCCGGTCCGATCCCGCGGTAGCGGCGGTGCGGGAACCACCACCCGTCGATCTGCGGGCCGCCCGCCCCGAGACGGGCCAGCCGCAGGAGCATGGTCATCACCGGCGCGTCGCGACCGAGCACCAGGGAGGTGCGCAGGGCGATCCGTCGGGTCCCCGGCAGCTCGCCCTCGAACAGCGCCGCCTCCCACGCCCTGGTGACGTCGGGTGAGAAGCCGGTGTCGAGGGAGTCGTCGGCCTCGGTCTGCGGGCGGTCCAGCGCGTAGCGGTAGGCGGTCGCCGAGCTTCCGTTCATCCACACGGCGGGCGGCTGCGCGGCGTCGGCGATGGCCCGGCGCAGCGCCCGGGTCGTCTCCACCCGCGAGCGGAGGATCTCCTCGCGGTTGCGGTCCGTGTAGCGGCAGTCCACGCGCTTCCCGGCGAGGCCGATGACGAGCTCCGCCCCGTCCACGACGCGGCGGAGGGAGTCCGGGTCCGACCATCGGGCATCGGCCGTTCCGGAGCGGCCGATGGTGCGGACCTCGTACCCGTCGACGCGGAGGGCGTCGCGCAGCGCGGTGCCGAGGTATCCGCTGCCGCCGCCGATCACGGCGCGAGGACGCTGGGGCGGCAGGGCGCTCACGAGCCCGAGCCGTTCCCGTCCGAGGGCGTCCCGTCGCCGGACTCGCGGCGGCGCCGCTCGATCTCCGCGCGCAGGCGCCACTCCTCGATCTCGCGGTCGAGGTCGGCGATCTGCTGCTCCGTCGTCCGGGTGTCGACCGGCGCCGGCGGGACCGACGGCGCCGCGGGCGCGGCCGGGCCGCGCCGTTCGCCGCGCATCCGCGGGATGCGGACGCCGGAGTCGCCGTACTCGCGCCCGACGAGGAACCAGATGATGCTCCCGGCGAGCGGCAGGATGACCACGAGGATGATCCAGAACACCTTCGGCAGGTGCTTCACCTGCCCGTCCTCGCGCGTGATGATGTCGATCAGCGCCCCGATCATGAGCGCGAGCACCAACAGCGAGAAGAGGACCGCCATGCCCTCAGCCTAGCCGCGCCGCCCGCATCCCCGAGGAACCCCCGGCCGGATCAGGCATTCGCGCCAGAACAGGCATCCCACGCCCCCATCCGCCTGATCCCGCGCGTCCGCCTGATCCCACGCGGCAGCAACGCAGCACACACACGCCCCGCCAGATCAGGCACACGCACCAGAACAGGCACCCCACGCGCCCATCCGCCTGATCCCACGGGTCCGCCTGACCCCACGCGGGGCCGAGGCGGCGGTGGACGGGGGTGTCAGGGCAGGAGGTGGCCGGCGGCGCGGAAGAGCTCGTACCACTCGGCGCGGCTGAGCACGACGTCGGCGCCCGCGGCCGCATCCCGCACCCGCTGCGGCGTCGTCGTCCCGAGCACCGTCTGGAAGCCGCCCGGGTGGCGGGCGATCCAGGCCGTCGCGATGCCCGTCGGCGTGACGCCGTGCGCGGCGGCCAGCCGATCGATGACGGCGTTCAGCTCCGCGTACTCGGGGTGGCCGAGGAAGACCCCGGTGAAGAAGCCCGCCTGGAACGGGGACCAGGCCTGGATCGCGATCCCCTCGATCCGGCAGTACTCGACGATCCCCCCGCCGTCGATCACGGTACTCTGCTCGACACCCGCCATGTTCGCGGCGACCGGCTGCGCGATGATCGGCGCGTGCACGAGAGACAGCTGCAGCTGGTTCGCGACGAAGCGCTGACGCACCGCCGTGCGCAACAGGTCGATCTGACGCGGCGTGTGGTTGGAGACGCCGAACGCGCGCACCTTGCCGGAGGCCTCGAGCTGGTCGAACGCGCGGGCCACCTCGTCCGGCTCGACGAGCGCATCGGGGCGGTGCAGCAGGAGCACGTCCAGTCGGTCCGTGCCGAGGGCGCGCAGCGAGCCGTCGACCTGGCGCAGGATGTGCTCCGCCGAGAAGTCGAACATCCCCTGCTGCGGAACGATGCCGCACTTGGTCTGGATCGTGATCTCGTCGCGCTCGGCGGGGCTCAGCCGCAGCGCCTCGGCGAAACGCCGCTCGCAGGCGTGCATCTCGCCGCCGTAGATGTCGGCGTGGTCGAAGAAGTCGATGCCGGACTCCCGCGCCGCGGCGTACAGCTCGCGGATCTGCGCGTCCGTCTTGTCGGCGATCCGCATCATCCCCGCGATCACCGCAGGGGCCGTCCCCGTCCCGAATGCGACCTGTTTCATGCTCTCCCTCTCCTCGGCGTCCCGGCCCATTCTGGCGCGGGACGAGTCGTGACGCGAGGGCCGTTCCGGCGGGTCTGTCCCGTGTCGGTGCCCCGGCGTAGCGTGTGCGGCAGCGGGAGACGGACTCCCGCAGAGGAGGGCGAGCATGGACTGGAAGATCGAGCTCATCTTCGTGCCGGTGACCGACGTCGACCGCGCGAAGGACTTCTACGTGAAGATCGGCTTCCATGCCGACCACGACCAGGTCCCGTTCGAGGGGCTGCGGTTCGTTCAGATGACTCCTCCGGGATCGGCCTGCTCGATCGCGTTCGGCACGGGCCTCGGGCTGGACCTCGAGCCCGGTCGCCAGAACACGATCCAGGTGGTCGTCCCCGACGCCGACGAGGCGCTCACGCACTTGCGCGGACTCGGCGTCGAGGCGGAGGGCGTCGACGAGCAGGCGTGGGGCCGGTTCGTGCGCTTCGCCGATCCGGACGGCAACACCTGGACGCTGCAGCAGCGCCCGGACCGCTCGGCACAGGTCTGACCCATCCGGGCAGGCCCGGCCGGAGAGGCGCCGGGAAGCGGGCTGTCGGCAACGCGATTGACGTTGTCCGTTCCGCGGAACCGACGGTGGTTACCGTCGAGAGGCGAAGCTCCGCCTCCCCGTTCTGTTGCTCCCGCGTCCCCGAGGTCTCCATGTCGATCCGTTCCGCTGTCGCTGCCGTCGCCGCCCTCGTGTGCGCCCTCGTCCTGACCGGATGCGCCCCGTCCGCACCGACCGAGGACGGTGGCGAGCGACGCGTGTTCGCTGAGCCTGAGGCCGGTGCCTACCCGGTGGAGATCGACCACGCGTATGGGACGACAACCGTCCGGGCGCAGCCCCAGCGTCTCGTCGTGATCGGCTGGAGCGGGGCGGACATCGCCATCCAGCTCGGCACGGTACCCGTCGCGCAGGGCATCGCGGCCGGCGGCGAGAGGGAGTACTACCCCTGGGTGGAGGACGCGATCGAGGAACTCGGTGCCCCGCTCCCCGCGGTCGACGCGTCGTTGGAGCGCGGCGAAGTGGATCTGGAGTATGTGCTCGCGCAGCGACCCGACCTCATCGTGGCGATCAACTCCGGCATCACGGAAGCCGAGTACCGACGTCTGACGGAGATCGCGCCGACGATCGCCTTCCCCGGCACAGCCTGGGCGACCTCCGTGGACGAGCACATCGAACTCATGGGCGCTGCCCTCGGGCGCCCCGCTTTCGCCGTAAGCATCCGGGAGGGCGTCGAGGACCGAATCGCCGAGACGGCCGCGCGCCATCCGGAGTTGTCCGGGGTGAGCTACGTGCAGGGGTTCGTCCCGACGGACGACGGCCAGCTCGTCCTCTTCGGGACGGCCGACGCGCGCAGCACGGTGCTGGCAGGGCTCGGGCTCCGACAGCTCGACGAGACCGTCGCCCTCCAGCACCGCGCCGGCGATCCGAGCAGCTTCACGATCGGCCTGGAGGAGCTCCTCCCGCTGAAACCGGACGTCTTCGTGACCTTCGCGGAGCACGACGTCTGGCGGGAGGCGGTGACGGCGCACGCGGCGTTCGCGTCCTGGGATCCGGTTGCCCACGAGCGCGTGGCCCTTCTGGAGGACCGCATGGTGGGGCTGGCGCTGTCCACGGCGACCCCGCTCGGCATCGACTGGGGAATCGATGCCGTCGCCGAGACCGTCTCTGCGGCCCTCGACTGACGGGATGCGCGGCGAGACCGCGCGCGTCCTTCCGGAGAAGGACGCGCGCGGTCTCGTCGACGGGCCTCAGTCCTGCCCGGCGTTGTCCTTCGTGACGAGCGTCCCCGGAAGCTCGTACTGCGTCTTCTCCGGCGCGGTGCCGGCGGCGTTCGCCTCGATCAGATCGGCGACCTGCGCCGCGATCGACTCCCAGTCCTGCTTCACCGTCGCAGTGAACGGGCCGCCCTTCGCCACCTCGGCGAGGGCGAAGTCCTGCCCGTCGATGCCGACGACCGGGACGCCGGTGACGCCCGCGGCCTGCAGCGCCTGCGTGGCGCCGAGAGCCGGCTCGTCCCAACCGCCCCAGATGCCGGTCACCGCGTCGCCATGTGCGGAGAGGAGATCCTGCACCGACTTGCGGGCGTCGTCGACGGGACCGGGCACCTCGACGTGCTTGGACTCGAGGATCGTGATGCCCGCCTTCTCGAACACGGCCTTCGCACCGGCGGCACGCTCCTTGACTCCGGGGTGCGGGTCATGCGTCAGCATGACGACCGCGCCCGTGCCGCCCATGGCCTCGATCAGGGCGTTCGCGCTCTGCTCGCCGAGGTCGGTGTTGTCGCTCGTGACGTTGGCCGCGATGCCGTCGGCCTCGGCGGCGTCGATCGCGAACACCGGCACGCCCGCATCCGCCGCGGACTTCAGTCCGAGCGAGACCTGGGTGGGGTCCCCCATGCCGAGCACGATCGCGTCGGGCTGCTGCGCCGCAGCGTTCTGGAACGCGCTGTTGAGCTTGTTCATGTCGCCGGCGGTGTCCTCGACGCTGACCTGCCAGCCCCGGGACTCCGCGTCCTCGCTGAAGAGGTCGATGACCTCCTTGGTGGACGCGTTGCTGAGGTACGGCGTGACGACGGCGATCGTCATGGCGGCGTCGCCGCTGCCCGCCGAGCCGGCCGACGCCGGTCCGGAGCAGGCGGTGAGGGCCAGGCTCGCGGCGGCGACGATGCCGCCGATCAGCGCGAGGGTCCTTGTCTTCTTCATCGTGGATGCCTTTCGTGGGTGGGTCGGGACGGATCAGCGATCGCGGAAGGTCGGGGCGAGCGCGTCGTACAGGGCACGGTGGACGGGGATCAGACGCTCGTATGCGGAGGACTGGGCGGACGGTCGCGTCACGGTCCCGGCGTCGAGCGTGCCGAAGAGCGGCTCCGGCCGGGTCGGCAGTCCGAGGACGGCCCCGACGGCCCGGATCGCGGAGTGCGTGCCCGGATCCTCCGCCTCACCGGTGACGATCGTCGCGCCGAAGACGTCGGCGAGGATCTGCCGCCAGGCGGGGCTGGATGCCGCCCCGCCGACGAGCGGGATGCGGTGCTGGGCCATGCCGAGCTCGTCGCTGGCGTGGCGCAGCGCGAGAGCCACGCCGGTCAGCACCGCGAGGTGGAAGTCGATCGGCTGTGTCGCCTCGTGCACGCCGACGAACGCCCCGCGGAAGTCGGCGTCGCGCACCGGGGTCCGCTCTCCGGCGAGCCCCGGCAGGGCCAGCGGTCGGACGCCGAGCGCCGTCGGATCCGCCATACGGTCTGCCGCGAGCGCGTCGACCGCCCGGAAATCGAGCCCGGGGAGGAACGTCCGGCGCGACCAGTCCGCCGTCGATCCCGCCGACTGCACGGCACCGATCCGCAGCCGGGTCTCCCATCCGGGCATCACGAGCGAATGGATGGGCGACGGGACCGCGGCCGGGTCCGCCTCGGTGACCGCGGCGAGCCAGCCGGTGGTGCCGAGGTAGACGTAGGCGTCACCCGGTGCGACGCCCACGAGGCCGTCGGTCGCCGAGCCCGCGTCGCCCAGGGCGTGCACGACGGGGATCCCGGCGCGCACGCCGAGCTCCCCCGCCGCCGCCGTGCCGACGCCGCCGATCAGCGCGTCGTCCGACCCGGCCCCCAGGAGCACGGGGAGCTGTTCGGCCCTCGCTCCCGTCGAGACGAGGAGCTCGGTCAGCCACGTGCGGCGGGACACGTCGAGCAGTCCGGTGGTCGACGCGGTCACGACGTCGCAGGCCGCGACGCCGGTCGCCCGCCAGGCGATGTATCCGGGTGCGCCGAACAGCAGGTGCTCGGCGCCGTCCAGACGGTCCGGGTCGTTCTCGGCGAGCCAGGCGATCTTCGCCGCGACGTTCGTCGGGTCCTGGTGGTTCCCGGTCCGCCCCTCCCAGTCCCCGTGCGCGGCCCGCAGTCGTGCGTGCGCGGCGCCGGCGCGGGTGTCGGAGTAGAGGAGCACCGGGCCCCGGGCGCGCCCGCGGGCGACCGTGATCAGATCCTGCATCTGGCCGGTGACGCCGATCGCGTCGATCCGAGCGCCCAGTCCCGTCTCGGCGATGACCGCGGCGGCCGCCGCCCACCAGTGGTCCGCATCCTGCTCGGCGCGCCCGCCCGGTCCCGTCACGGTCGGGTACCCGGCCTGTGCCCGGGCGAGGACCGTGCCGTCGGAGGACGCCACGGCGAGCTTCACGCTCGAGGTGCCGAAGTCGAGACCCGCGATGACGGTCACGTCAGCGGCGCTTCCTGCTCAGACGGCTGAGGCTGACCGCCAGGACGATGATGAGACCGGTCAGGATCTGCTGCACGTAGCTGTTGACCTGCATGATGTTGAGGCCGTTGCTCAGGACCCCGACGATCCCGAGGCCCACCACCGTCCCCCCGATCGTCGGCTGGCCCGCCCGGGAGAGCGTGATCCCGAGGAACACCGCCGCGATCGAGGACAGCATGAACGGATCCGCGGCGGACGGGTGCGCGGAGGCGAGCCGTGCGGTCAGGACGATGCCCGCGAGCGCAGCGCCGAACCCGGATACGAGGAACGCGGAGAACCGCACCGCGCGCGTCTTCACCCCGGACAGTCGCGCCGCCTCCGCGTTCCCGCCGACCGCGTACCAGCTGCGGCCGATGACGGTCTTGGACAGGACGAACCAGACGATCAGGGCGACGACGACGGCGATGACGACGGGCACCGGGATCATGCCGAGCCTGCCCTGCCCGAGCCAGACGAACGCGTCCGGGAGACCGAAGACGGTCGTGCCGCTGGAGAGCAGCAGGGCGAGCCCGGAGAACGAGGTCATGGTGGCGAGGGTCGCGATGAAGGCGGACAGCCCGAGGTAGGCGACGAGGAACCCGTTCACGGCGCCGGCGATCACGCCCGCGCCCAGGCCGATGAGCACCGCCACCGCCGGGTGCATCCCGCCGACCAGCAGTTGTGCGGTGATGACGCCGACGAGGCTCGCGAGCGATCCCACGGACAGATCGAAGTCGCCCACCACCATGACCACCGTCTGCACGGCCGCGATCATCGCCAGGATCGCGACCTGCTCCAGGATGTTGGTGAAGTTCAGCGGCGTGAAGAACACCTGCGGCTTCATGGCGGCGAACAGGACGATCAGCCCGACCAGGCCGATGAGGGTTCCGTAGGAGGCCAGGCGCGCGGGGAGCGCGGCACGCCGCGGCGTCGTCGCCGTGGTCGTCTCGGTCGTTGTCATCATGCGGACTTCCTGTAGCAGAGGTGGAGGATGGACTCTTCGGTGGCGCCCGCCGCCGGGACGACTCCGGTGAGTCGTCCTTCGTGCAGCACGGCGATCTCGTCGGCGAGGCCGAGCAGCTCGGGGATCTCGCTCGACACCACCAGGACGGCCACGCCCTCGTCGGCGAGCCGGCGGATCAGCTGGTAGATCTCGGCCTTCGTGCCGATGTCGATGCCGCGGGTCGGTTCGTCCAGCAGCAGGACGCGGGGGCGGCGTTCGAGGTACTTCGCGAGGACGACCTTCTGCTGGTTGCCGCCGGACAGCTCGTCGACGGGCTGGCGGATCGAGGTCGCCTTGATCTGCAGCTCCGTCGCCCGGCGCTGCGCCGTCTCCCGTTCCCGGGCGCGGCTGAGCACCCCGAGGGTGCTGAGCGCACGGAGGTTCGCGAGGGCGATGTTCGCCTGCACCGAGTCCGTCATGACCAGCCCCTGGCTGCGGCGCTCCTCCGGCACGAGGGAGATCCCCGCATCCATGGACGCGCCGAGCGAGCGCCCGGTGACGTCGGCGTCGCCCAGCCGGACCGTCCCTGCTCGGGCCCGCTGGGCCCCGGCGACGATCTTCAGCAGCTCGCTGCGTCCGGCTCCCGCGAGCCCCGCGATCCCGAGCACGCGACCGGATCGCGCCTCCAGCGTGACGTCCCGCAGCGTGTACCCGGAGAGCCCCTCGACGCGCAGGACGACCTCGCCCGGAGCGTCGGACCGGGGCGGGTACACCTGTCCGTGCTCACGCCCGATCATCGCCGAGACGACGTCGTCGGTGTCGGTCTCCGCGATGGGCTTCGTCCACACGTGGCGCCCGTTGCGCATGACGGTGGCCGTGTCGGCGAGCGCGAAGACCTCCTCCAGGCGGTGCGAGACGTAGAGGATCGCGGTGCCGGCGTCGCGCAGCGCGCGCAGCACGCCGAACAGCTGCTCCGTCTCCGTGTCGGTGAGGGCGGCCGTCGGCTCGTCGAGGATGAGCACGCGGGCGTCCCGGGCCAGTGCCCTCGCCAGCGCGATCATCGTCTGCTGGACGGCCGACAGCTCCCCGACGGGGACGTTCAGCGGGATCCGCTGCCCGAGGCGGGCGAGCTGCTCGCCCGCGTCGCGGTCGAGGCGGCGTCGGTCGACCAGCCCGCGGACCCCCGGCGGCCGCATGCCGAGGAAGATGTTCTCGGCCGCCCCGAGCGTCGGGACGAGCGTCAGTTCCTGCGGCAGAGCGACGACACCGAGCGCCTGCCCGTCGCGCACGGACTTCAACGACCGCGGCTGTCCGTCGACGAGGAGCTCGCCGGCACTCGTCGCCGTCGCACCGGAGAGCATCTTGATGAGCGTGGACTTCCCGGCCCCGTTCTCGCCGAGGAGGGCGTGGATGCTGCCGGCGTGGAAGTCGAGGGTGATGTCGGACACGACGCGGACGGCACCGTAGTCCTTGCTGAGTCCGCGGGTGCCGAGCACGGCGGTCCGTGTGAGCGTTGACGTCATCGTCATCTCCTGTCGTGAGGGCGTCAGCGGCTTCCGCGCATGAACGGGAGCGAGCTGTCCGCGAGGGCCGTCGCGTCGCGGGAGAGCACCAGCGACAGCCCCCCGTCGTTGGCGTGGCGTTCGGCGGACACGACGACCGTGTCCCCGGCCGTCAGCGCCCGGTCGTCCAGGACCGGGATGCCGTCCGAGCTGAAGGTCAGCCGGGACGAGAGCAGGGCGGACTCGCCGGTCCTGCGTCCGAGGAGCCGGGCGGACTCGTCGTCCAGGCTGGTCGCCTGCACCGTCTCGTGCGCGCGCTCGACCCGGATCCCGTGCGCGTCCTGGAGGACGTCGTAGAGGGAGCGCTCCACGAGCTCGTCCGGCTCGACCCCGCGCGCGAACTCGGGCGGCAGCAGCGAGGTCTGGAGGATGAACGGCACGCCGTCCACGAAACGCAGTCGCACCAGCTCGACGGCCTCGGGCGCGGGCAGCCCCATCCGCTGCTGTTCGAGCGGCGAGATCTCGATCGGCGCGAATCCCAGCACCTCGGTGCTCAGGCGTCGCCCCGACGCCTCGACCTGGGCGGCGAGGCTCGCCAGCCGGCCGAGCGGGAGATGGAACGGGCGACTGCGCACGTACGTGCCCTTGCCCTGCTCGGTCGTCAGCAGGTCCTGCTCCGTGAGGAGCTGGATCGCCTGGCGGACCGTCATAAGCGTGACCCCGAAGCTCTCGGCGAGCTCCTTCTGCGCGGGCAGGGTCTCCCCGGCGGTCAGCTCGCCGTCGGTGATGGCGAGGGTGATCGCGCGGGCGATCGCCACGTACTTCGGCAGTCCGTCGTTGCGGCTGAACGAGATGCGCTGCGGACTCCAGGTCCCCTCCACCGTCATCGGATGACCTCCTCCGCGCTCCGCAGCGTGCGGCCGACGAGGGCCGGTGCGACGGCGTCGACGAGCGCGGTGACGGCCCCGGGCCCCTCCTCCGCAGCGCGGACGAGCTGGGTGCCGATGATCGCGCCGTCCGCACCGGTGGCCATGAGCGACTCGACCTCGTCGGGCCCGCGCACCCCGAAGCCGACGCACACGTGGTAGCGACGCTCGCCGAGGGCCTCGGCGAGCTCGGTGAGCCGCTCCTGCGCCTTCGCCGGGTTGAAGACGCCGCCGGTGCGGAGGTCGGCCGACTGGAGGTAGATCACGGGCTCGTCGATCGCGCTCGCGGCGAGGAGCGGCAGGTCCTCCTGCCGGTAGAGGAACAGCACGGGCTCGATCCCCCGCGCCTGCGCCTGCGCGCCCAGGGCGAGCTGTTGTGCCATGGGGTGCTGCGGGAGGAGGTAGGCGTCGATGTCCGCCGCGACGAGTGCGTCGAAGAACGCGTCCGTGGCGATCCCGTCGAACGTCGAGGCGTAGGCGAGGGCGACGATCGTGTCGTCGTCGGTCGACCGGCTGCGCGCGGCCAGCTCCAGGGCCGCGGGGATCCCGTCCAGGTGGGCGGACGCGCGCTCGGCGGCGGCCTGGATGAGGGGGCCGTCCAGGGCAGGGGCCGGGCCGGGCATGCTGACCTCGAGAGCGTCCAGGCCCGCGTCGAACGCCGCCTGCGCGACGCGGCGGAACTCGTCCGGCGCCGGGAACCCCGCGGGCAGGAACCCCATCAGCATTCCGCGCCGTTCGGAGGCCAGCTGCCCCAGCCGGCGCTTCAGTCGCGTGACCATCGTTCTCCCTCGAACCAACTCTTCTAGAGTACTAGATCACCATAGAGGCAAGAACGCCCGGGCACAAGCGGGACCACGACATGCCTCCTTCGACACGAGGTGCCACGTCGAATCCACCTCGCCGAACGCTCGCGGGATCTCCCGCCGCCCGCATCCCGGCGGGGGCCGGTCAGGCACCACGACCGCACGTGCCTGCGTTGGCGTTCCGCACCGTGGGCACAAGCAACCGTGGGGCGCGAGGAGAAGTCCCGCACCCCACGGTGCTACCGGAGTTTCAGCCCGCCTGGCCGGAGACTCTGCGGCGGGTAAACACCACGGCGGTGATGCCGGCGGCGAACAGGAGGCCAGCCAGAGCAAGGAGTCCACCGCTGATCTCACCCCCGGTACGCGGCAGGTCGACGCCGGGGTCGTCGGCCGATGACGGCGTGCCGACCGACCAGGCCGATGGCGGCGACGACACGGGCGCCGGATTGCTCCCCGCCACTTCACCCGTACCGGTCGCGACGTTCTTCAGCGCTGCTCCGGTCAGGTCCTCCTGCTGCACGGTGTATGTGGCGGTGCAGACGATGCTCTGGCCGGGAAGTAGCATGGCCGCCTCGTCCGGACAGATGACCGCGGAGAGCACGCCGTGCCCCGTGAAGTCGCCTTCCTCCACTCCGACGTGGGTCAAGGTGACGTTGCCGGTGTTCGTCAGGCGGAACGAGTAGGTGATGACCTCGCCCGCCTTCGTCACTTTCGTCCTGTCCGCGCTCTTGACCAGTGCGAGACCCGGCTGAGGATCCTGCGGGATGCTCACCCCGGAGGGGGCCGAGGACACCGGCTCTCCGCCGCCGGGCGGCGTTCCGGTCGCGATCGCCGAGTTGGTGAGGGCGCCGGCGTTGACGTCCGCTTGAGTGACCGTGTAGGTCGCGGTGCAGGTCACCTGCTCACCGGGTGCCAACGACGCGGCGCCATCCGGGCACGTGATATCGGACAGCGCCCCCGACCCGCTGAAAGAGCCTTCGTCGACAACCACGTCGGTGAGGGTCGTGTTGCCGGTGTTGGCGACGATGAACGAGTAGGTGACGGTCTCGCCGACCACGAGCTCGGTCTTGTCGGCCGACTTCACCAGGGTGAGGTCGGGTTCGCTCGCCGCCGGGATGGTCACGTCCGACGGAGCCGACACGACGGGATCCCCGGACGGCGAAGTGCCCGTCGAGCTCGCCGTGTTGGTGATGCCGCCCGCGTCGACGTCCGCCTGCGTGGTCTCGTAAGTCGCCGTGCAGGTCACCGATGCCCCCGGGGCAAGCGACGAGGCGTCATCGGGGCACGTGATCTCGGAGAGCTCGCCGGAACCGCTGAAGTCACCTTCTGTGACGGTGACGTCCGCCACCGTCACGTTTCCCGTGTTGGTCACCGTGAAGGAATAGGTGATCGTCTGGCCGGGCGTGGTGATGGTGTCGGTGTCGGAGCTCTTCACCAACGCGAGACTCGGCTGCGCGTCCGCGGGCACCGTCACCTCGGACGGATCAGACGCGACCGGATCACCGGTCGGCGACGTACCGGTCGCAGTCGCGCTGTTCTTCACGGAGCCACGGTCCACGTCCGCCTGCGTCACCACATACGTCGCCGTGCACGTCACCGACCCACCCGGAGCGAGCGACGCCGCCTCCTCCGGACACGTGATCTCGGACAGCTCCCCCGAACCACTGAAGTCACCCTCCTCGACACCCACATCCGTCAACGTGACATTGCCCGTGTTCGTGACCACGAACGAATACGTGACCGTCTCCCCAGCCACGAGCGAGTCACGGTCGGCAGACTTCATCAGGCTGATCCCGGGCTGCGCGTCCGCGGGCACCGTGACGTCGGACGGATCAGAGGTCACCGGGTCGCCGGTCGGCGGCGTACCGGTCGCAGTCGCAGAGTTCTCGATCGACCCTCGATCCACGTCCGCCTGCGTCACCACGTAGGTCGCCGAGCATGTGATTTGGTCGCCGGGCGCGAGCGACGCCGCCTCCTCCGGACACGTGATCTCGGACAGCTCCCCCGAACCACTGAAGTTCGCTTCATCGACCGTCACGTCAGTGAGCGTGACGTTACCGGTGTTCGTGACAGTGAAGGAGTACGTGATCTCCTCTCCGGCCACGAGCTCGGTCTTGTCCGCCGACTTCACCAGGCTGATCCCGGGCTGCGCGTCCGCGGGCACCGTGACGTCGGACGGATCAGAGGTCACCGGGTCGCCGGTCGGCGGCGTACCGGTCGCAGTCGCAGAGTTCTCGATCGCCCCTCGATCCACGTCGGCCTGCGTCACCACGTAGGTCGCTGTGCACGTCACCGACTCACCCGGCGCGAGCGACGCCGCCTCCTCCGGACACGTGATCTCGGACAGCTCCCCCGAACCACTGAAGTTCGCTTCATCGACCGTCACGTCAGTGAGCGTGACGTTACCGGTGTTCGTGACAGTGAAGGAGTACGTGATCTCCTCTCCGGCCACGAGCTCGGTCTTGTCCGCCGACTTCACCAGGCTGATCCCGGGCTGCGCGTCCGCGGGCACCGTGACGTCGGACGGATCAGAGGTCACCGGGTCGCCGGTCGGCGGTGTACCGGTCGCGGTCGCACGGTTCTCCACGGAGCCACGATCCACGTCCGCCTGCGTCACCACGTAGGTCGCTGTGCACGTCACAGACTCCCCCGGTGCGAGCGACGCCGCACCTTCGGGGCAGTCGACCGCCGACATCTCCCCGGAGCCGGTGAAGTCGCCTTCCTCGACGACCACATCCGTCATCGTGACATTGCCCGTGTTCGTGACCACGAACGAATACGTGACCGTCTCCCCAGCCACGAGCTCGGTCTTGTCGGCAGACTTCGTCAGCACCAGCGACGGATTCGGATCCTGCGGAATCGTCACATCAGACGGAACCGAGGTCACCGGATCACCGGTCGGCGACGTACCGGTCGCGGTCGCAGAGTTCTCGATCGACCCTCGGTCCACGTCCGCCTGCGTCACCACATACGTCGCCGTGCACGTCACCGACCCACCCGGAGCGAGCGACGCCGCCTCCTCCGGACACGTCAGCTCGGACAGCTCCCCCGAACCACTGAAGTCACCCTCCTCGACACCCACATCCGTCAACGTGACATTGCCCGTGTTCGTGACCACGAACGAATACGTGACCGTCTCCCCAGCCACGAGCGAGTCACGGTCGGCAGACTTCGTCAGCACCAGCGACGGATTCGGATCCTGCGGAATCGACGCCTCCGAGGGATTCGAGATGACCGCTGGCCCCCGTGGCGGGTTGCCCGTCGACGTCGCTGAGTTCTCCACAGATCCCCGGTCCACGTCCGCCTGCGTCACCACGTACGTCGCCGTGCAGGTGGTCGAGTCACCGGGCTGGAGGCCGGTCTCGGGGCAGGTCACGGCGGACATCTCACCGGAACCGGTGAACTGCCCTTCCTCGACCCGCACGTCGTCGAGCGCCTGGCGGCCGACGTTGGTGACAGTGAACGAGTACGTGACCGTCTCGCCCACCACCAGTTCCTCCTTGTCCGCGCTCTTCTCGAGCGCGATCCCGGGCAATGGCAGGATCGTGCAGCTGGCGCGGTCGTCATCGCACGAAGGGGTCGTCGGCGGATTGTCGGGATCGTAAGGGGTGTCCGACGGGAACGCGACGTTCGCCACGTTCTTGTCTCCGCCGTCCTTGAGGATGACGTCGTAACTGATGACGACCCTCTTGCCGGCGGGAAGCGCCCCGTCCCACGCGAGCAGCGAGCCGTTGAGGGTGGGCGGATCGACGTCCTGTCCGTCGATCGTCGCCTTCAGCGAACCCTCGACGAGGTCGCCGTCATCGAGGACATCGGAGAGGTCGTCGAAAACCACCGCGGGGTTGGCGTCGGTGTAGTCCGCTGTCCCGGAGTTGGTCCCGTCCACCTCGTAGCTCACGGTGTCGCCGACGCGGGAGGTGTCATCCCCCGTCGACTCCTTCTCCACCACCAGCGCCGGCTCACTGTAGAACTCGACGGTCGCGCAACCCGGCAGGTCCAGACCGACGTGCGCAGTGATGTTCTCGGCGCAGTTCTCGTACGGCTTCGGCGAAGGATCGCTACCGCGAGGGGTCTCCGAGGTGACATCGACGGTGACCGTACAAGAGGACTCGCCCTTCGCAAGCTCTCCGTTCGCCACCTCCACCGCCGCGCCGCTCGCGGGGGCCATGACGTCGGCGGTGCAGGTCCCGCCGACGTTCGCCGGGTCGGCGATCACCAGACCGTCGGGAAGCGTGTCGGTGAAGCTCCACCCCTTCTTCGCGGCGAGATCGCTCGTATTCGTCACCGTCAGCGTCAGCGTGGAAACGCCCCCGGTCGGAACAGACGTCGGCGAGAACGACTTGTCCAGCTGCGGAGTCGCGTCCACGAGCCGCGCGTTGTCGTAGGCGAAGTCGTTGCCCGCGCTCGAACCCGTGAGGTTGCGCATCCGGAACACCATGTCGTCCGCGTCGTCCGCGCTGACGAGGTAGGACCCATCGGAGAAGTAGTGGCCGGCCGCCACATATCCGCCGCCGCTGCCCCAGCCTCCGAGATCGGGGGACGTGTAGTAGGAGACGCCGTCATCGGTGCAGGCGCGGATCGGGGAGCTGTTGAGGGGGAGCTCTTGTCCTTCGGAGACGAGGAAGAAGTTCAGGCGCGAGTTGTTCTGGCCCCCGCGGTAGGTGCACGAGACCTCGGCCACATCGATGGACGCCGTGAAGAACCGGCTGTCCTGCTCCTG
Source organism: Microbacterium resistens (assembly GCF_021172025.1). NCBI lineage: Bacteria > Bacillati > Actinomycetota > Actinomycetes > Micrococcales > Microbacteriaceae > Microbacterium > Microbacterium resistens. The sequence continues at coordinate 65,164 of NZ_CP082781.1, read as the reverse complement.
CAGGTTCAGCGGGGAGGATTCGAACACGATCGCATTAGACGGGCCGTCCACGGCTCCGGTCCACGCCGTCACGGCATGGTTCGTCCGTGTCTCAGCCGTCGAACCGTTCACCGGCTGAGCAGGATCCGAACTCCCTTGGACCCCCGCGTTGACCTGGCCGAGCACATCCGCGAGCCGTCGGATGTTGGCCTGAGAGGCGTTGCCCGTCGTGCAGTATCCCGAGGGGAACACCGTTCCGTCGTACTGGAGGACCGCACCGTTGCACTGGTCCGTGCGCACCCAGTACGGGTCCGACTCGTACCTGACTCCCGTATCGTTCTGATAGTCGGCGAGACTGATCGCGGTCGCGCCGACGCCGTTCTCGAAGTCCTCGTCGAACGCCACAGACGGATCCGACGGCGTCCCGGGGTTGCCCGGCTGGGCCTGCGCCGGGGCGGCCGCGAGGGCTCCTCCCGCGACGGCCGCGGTCGCGACGAGCACCATCGCCGTCATCACGCCCATCGTCTTCGAAAACAGGCCCGGCCCTCTCCGCCTCCACCGCTTCATTGTCATCTGGTCCCTCCGGGTTCTGCCGCCGAGAGCCCTGGTCCACGGACGGGCGCTCCTTGTCTGCGTTCGGGCCGGCGAGGCGACGACGGCATCGTCGTCCCGAAGGACTCCGATGACCTGCCACGCCGGTTGCGAACACCAAAAACCTAAGTGCTTCCTGAATGCCCAGCAACCCGAGGAACACTTTTTGTACGCCAGATTGGTACACGCAGACGTTCGCGGGCGAGCATCTCAGGGGAACGATATCGCCGCACAGGCGTGTACTCTCGTCGATACATGGCGGATCATGTCGACACTTTGTACGCCAGATCTGCGAAGACTGTTACGCGTCATCGCTGAGTCGGATCCCGACACGAGTCCGGTGGGCTCCGAGGCAGTCTCACGCTCCGGCACGGAAAGGCGGCTGCAGGATGGAATCGAACCGAACGGACGCCCCTCTCCCGGCCGACATGCTCCCGAGTCTTCGCGATGACATCGTCTCGGGGGCGCTTCCCAACGGGACTCCTCTCCGTGAGGAAGCGGTCGCCGCCCGTTTCGGCGTGAGTCGCACCCCCGCGCGCATGGCTATACACTGCCTGATCCGGGAAGGCGTGCTCGACAGGGAGACGCATCACAGCGCGGTTGTGCATACGCTCACGCGCACGGAGGTCACCGATCTCACGGAGATGCACGAGTGCCTGGACCTGATCGCTGTCCGCCAGGCGGCCGTGCGGCGGTCCGAGGCCGACCTGAGACGGCTTCGCGCCGACGTCATGGCGGCGGGCCGTGCAGAAGCGGCGGTGGACCCGCTCGCCGTTATGAGGGCGGGTGGCGAGTTTCGCCGTCACACGTATCACGCGACCGGGAATCGGCCCCTCTGCAATGTCGAGGGCGCGTTTCGCACGAGAACGAGGCGACTGATCGCGCTCAGCGAGGCGCAGGCCGTGTCGCCCGCGCAATCCTTCCGTCGACTCTTGGCGGCGTTCGAGGCGCGAGACTCGGAAGCCGCGGAGAGCGTCATGGCGGATCTTCTCAAGAGGATCCGTCGCACCCGCCCCGAGCACGTCCTCCCCCGCATGGACGAGGACATCGCCGACACGCTCTCCGCGCCCACCGTGCCCTCCGCGCCCGAGCCCTCCGTCGCATCAGAGCCGTCTCCCGCCGACGTACTCCGCGTCGTCAGCCTCCTTCGCGAGCAGATCATCGATGGCACGCGTGCGCCCGGCGAAAGACTGGGCACACGGAGAGTCGCCGCAGAGCTCGGAGTGAGCCGTGCAGTGGCCGTCGACGCGCTGGAGCTCTTGAGGCGCGAAGGCCTTGTGACGACGGCGACCGCACGTTCTGCGGCGCGCGTTCACGTCCCCTGTCTCGAAGAGTCCGACGACCTCCTCGATGTCGTCGCGACGATGACCACTCGCGCCGCACGCATCGCTGTGCAACGCCCGGCGACGGAGGAGTACCGTCGACTCCACGACATCCTGACTCAGGAGAAGGTAGCCTGGCTGAACAATGACAGCGCTCTGATCGAGCACATGTTCGCGTTCCGGCGTCACATTCTCGCGATGGCCGACAACAAGGCCTTTCTCGAAGCCGATGAGCTTCTGAACGGTCGCCTCCGCCTACAGTTCGCCACAATCGCCTTCGAACCACTGGTGTTGCGCGGCCACCAGCTGCTCTATGGGGCGATCAGCGCCCGCGACCCGGCGCTCGCGGAGAAGATCCACCGGGAGACACTCGGTCGCATCGATCGCCGCGGGAGACTGCTGCAGACCGACGGCGGGCCGCTCCGTCCAGCCGTTTCGGAGATCCCGGGCCCGCCTGCGTCTCGTGGGTGAGGCGGTTCGCCCCCCCCCGAGAGAGGAGTCGCTCGCGGATTCGACGACCACCCCAGGTCACGCGTCAACCCCGACCGGGCGATACGGGTGATCGCGGTGGCCTGATCCGGATCGAGCCGGACACCCCTGAACTTCCGGAAGACATGCCGCGCCACCAACCGCGCAGAGAAGGCCGACCCAGTCTTGTCCTCATCTCTCACCCGTCTCGCGAGCGTCACTGACGAAGATGGCTTGCATCGTCGGACAGGACTGGGAGCGTACCGTGGCGGCTCTGGGATACAAGGAGGCCAGGTGCGGATGGCCGAGACCACCGTTCGTACCGCGAGATCCCTCCCGCGGCGGGTGGCAAGTACCGACTCCCGTGTGACACTGTTCGCATGAGCGGTTTGAACACCGTGGATCGCGGCTCGGACTCAGCCCACGTGACCCGTGTGTGGCGCAGCCAGGGCCCCGGTGCGAAGCGCATGCTCTCGGTCACCAACTCCAACTGGGAGCTGGTGTTCATGGAGTTCGAGGGTTCCGTGAGCGTCACGGTGCGCGGGCCCGAGACGAGCCCTTCGCTCGTGGAGCTGCCGGAGGAGGGATCGGCGATCGGGATCGTGTTCGCGCACGGAACCGCGCTGGAGGGGCTCCCCGTGCCGCGACTGGTCGACGCGGCCGTGACCGAGCCCGCCGACGACGCCGGACGGCGCATGGAACTCGGCGGCGAGACCTGGGAGATCCCTCGCTACGACAGCGTCGAGGACTTCGTGGCGAAGCTGTCGGCTGCCGGCCTGCTGCGGCACGATCGCCTCGTCGCCGATGTTGCGGCTGGCGCCGACGATCACGGGCTCGGGCCGCGCGCGACGCAGCTCCGGGTGAAGGCCCTCACCGGCCTCACGAGAACCGCGATCCGCCAGATCGAGCGTGCCCGGGCGGCCGCGATGATGCTGCAGGACGGCAGGCCCATCATCGAAGCGGTGCATGAGCTCGACTATTACGACCAGCCCCACCTCTCCCACGCGCTCTCGAGGTTCATCGGGCGCACCGCGTCCGAGCTGCGCCGCGGGGACCCTGACGTGCCGCTTTCGCTTCTGTACAAGACGCCGGGCTGGCCCGCCGAATAGCGTCTCCGGTGCACCCATCGAAGCACCGATGCACCTAGGAGACGCACCATGTCTGTCACTCACATCTTCGTCAACCTGCCGGTCGCGGACATCGAGGCGAGCAAGCGGTTCTACGCGGCGCTCGGGTTCGGTTTCAACCCGGACTTCAGCGACGAGAACTCGGCCTACATCGTGGTGACCGAGCACATCGTGCTGCAGCTCGCCAGCCCGGAGAAGTTCCAGGGCTTCACCAACAGAGAGATCCCGCCGGCGGGATCGAGCATCCTGGCGCTCGGGGTCGAGTCGCGCGAAGAGGTCGACCGCCTCGCCGACACCGCGCTGCAGTCAGGCGGCTCGTCGACGCGCGACGCGATCGACCTCGGCTGGCTCTACAACCGGGCCTTCGTCGATCCCGACGGTCACCCCTTCGAGGCCGTCCACCTCGACGCCGGCGCGATGAGCTAGATCGACAGGCCGCGTCACGCTGAACCGCCCCGCACCCTGCTTAGGTGCAGAGCGGTTCAGCTTTTCACTTTTGCTCATGAGCTTGCCCCGTGACCCGCGCGGGGGCATCAGTTCGACGTGGGTCGCCCCGCCTGGGCGAAGAGGGGCAGGCCAGAGTGCTCGTCGTCCCCTCCCGCGGACTCGCGTGGACTCGCGGGCGGTCATGCCCCCTTGTACCCCTTGCGGGGCGAAAGCCGCACGAAAGGAGGCCCGGAACTGCAGAACATGCAGTTCCGGGCCTCTCACCCGCCCATGCGGGCTGAACCCTAGATGTGGATTTCTAGAAGTCCCAGTTCTAGTTGAGAAGCGCGGAGTCATGCGGTTCCTGAAGCCCGCTGGCACCTCGTGCCCTCTGCGCGCCCCTCCTGCCACGAGGCCGAGTAGCCACTCCGACAGGACGTCGGCACGCATTTCAGTCTACCTCGCTGGGCCGTGAACACAGGGGTTGCAGTACGTCTCGAACACACTCTAGGTAGCCCCACCTGCAGAACCTCATACGTCTCGAGCGCTAGGAATCGATGAATCAGCTCCCTGGCCTCGGACTGAACATGCCCAGTCATTCGTGTGGCGCGAACGACCAGAGAGGCGAGCTGGTCGCGGCGCCACCGGCCGTAACGCTGTGGACGCCCGACCACCCGATCCCACTTTGCGATGGCCCCTTCGGGCAGTTCTGCGCTGAGAGCGTCAACGAGTTCGGGGGCAAGTCGCTCGCAAACCTCGCCCCACCCCCTTGACCTCAAGGTTAGTTGAGGTTCTACTCTCGGGAGCACCGCTGATGACGGCGGTGCGGAGCCAGTATCCGCACCCGCGAACGCAAGGGAAGACGACCTCATGGCTCATGATCCTGAACGCGCCGTCGTGGACGGGAGTTGGCGCGAACTGTTGAGCAGCCGCTACGCGCCCGTCGCCTCCGTTCTTGCGGGGGGAGTCCTGCTCGAGGCGAGCAATGTCTACCTCACCACCAGTCTCCTGCCGACGATCGTCGCCGAGATCGGCGGTGCGGAGTTCTACGCGTGGACGATGATGACGTTCCTGCTCGCCTCGGTGGTGAGTGCGATGCTGGTGAGCAGGGTGCTGACTCGGCAGGGGGCGCGTCGCGCATACCTGTTGGCGCTCGGTCTGTTCGCACTCGGGTCCGTGCTGTGCGCGGCAAGTCCGTGGATGTCAGCTTTGTTGTTCGGGCGTGCGGTGCAGGGCCTGGGCGGTGGGCTGCTTGCCGGTCTGGGCTATGCGCTGATCCAGCGTGCGCTGCCGGAGCGGCTGTGGGCGCGCGCCGCCGCGCTGGTGTCGGCGATGTGGGGAGTGGGCAACATCCTCGGCCCGGTGGTGGGCGGTCTGTTCGCTCAGTTCGACGAATGGAGGATGGCGTTCATCGCTCTTGCCGTCGTGACTGCGCTGGTCGGCATCGTCGCGGTTCGCGCTCTTCCCCGCGCCGCGCAGGGACGATCAAGCGACCCGGTGCCGTGGGCTTCCCTCATGCTCCTCGCGGGCAGCGTGGGCGCGGTCGGGATCGCGAGCGTCGTCCCCCACGATCTCGGAAGGGGGGCAGCCATCGCCTCCGGTGTCGTCCTCTGCGGCTGGTTCCTCCGTCACGAGCGTCGTAGCGGCAACGGCATCCTTCCCCGGGCGACTTTCACCTTCGTTTCCGGCCCGTCACTTCGCTGGGTCTACCTGACCGTCGCCGTGCTGGCATTCGCGATCGGGACGGAAGCGTTCATCCCGCTGTTCGGGCAGGAGATCGGCGGCCTGATGCCGTTCGTCGCGGGCCTGCTCGGCGCGGCACTGTCACTGGGGTGGTCCCTGACGCAGGTCGTCGCGGCGAACGCCACCGGCATCCGGTCGCGTCGCGTGCTGATCACGGTCGGCCCGGTGGTCGTCGCCTTGGGGCTGGCAGCCTATGGGCTGCTCCAGCACGACGGGCCATCGACGCTGGTCATCGTGCTCTGGTTCGTCACGCTGTTCCTGGCGGGTTCGGGCATCGGGCTGGGATTCCCGCACCTCACCGTCGCTGCGTTGAGCAGCACGAGAGACGAGGAAGAGGGAGCCAAGGCCGCCGCAGCCGTGAACACCGTGCTCATCATCGCGAGTGCATTCAGTGCCGCGTTCGCCGGAGTCCTCGTCAACATCTCTGCACCCGTCTACGTCGGATCCGCCCACCTCCTGCTGTTCGTCTTCGCCGGCATCACCGCGCTCGGCACCTTCATCGCCCGCGGTGCCAGCTGGGGCATCGGCGAGAACTGGCCGTCCGACGTATCAGACACCTCAAACGCCACGAGTACATAAGAGATCCCACGCCAGGTGCTGCCTGTTGACGGGATCTCTACGCGGCCTCCGCTGCGTTGCCCTCAAGTCGCGCTGATCTCGGGTAGGCGTTGGGGGCCGGGGCCGTTCGAGCCTAGCTCGTCGTCGGGGTTGAGCACTCGGCAGCTGCGTAGTGAGACGCATCCGCAGCCGATGCACTCGACCAGTTCACTTTCCATTCGTTCGATTTCTTGGCGTCGTGCTTCGAGGCGGCCTCGCCAGCGTTCGCTGATGTGGCGCCAGTCGGTTTTTCCGGGCATGCGGTCGGTGGGGAGGTCGGCGAAGACTTCGGCGACTTCGGACAAGGGGATGCCCATGCGTTTGGCGACTTGGATGACCGATACTCGACGGATCACGTGGCGGGCGTAGCGGCGTTGTCCACCCGAGGTGCGAGTGGATGTGATGAGCCCTGCCCGCTCGTAGAAGTGCAGTGCTGACACGGCGACGCCCGTGCGCCGCGCTACCTCACCCACGGTGAGCAGGTCGGTCGGAGAAGGCTTCGGGGTGCTCATGATCCTCCTCAACTTTGGTTGAGGTTGATCCTACTTTGTGAGGCGGCGGGAAGGAACAGACATCCGAGTTGCGGCGAGCTCGGCTTACCGTGCAAGCCTGCCAGGGTCGGAGATCGAAAGAAGCATGTTCACCCAGTACGCTTTTGGCATTGGTCGGCATCACTTTCTGGTTGGCCTTGCCGCTGGGGCCGAAGCGCCCTGCCGGAGTCGGCGGAGCATGCGAGCGTCTTCGAAACCGACCGCGCGAGCGGCAGCTTCTGCGGTCGAGCCCTGCGCCAGCAGGTTCTCGGCGTGCTCCTGCCGGAGCATCTGCTGATACCGGAGCGGAGTCAGCCCGGTCGCAGCCGTGAACGACCTGGTCAGTGTTCGTGGGCTGACGCCCGCGATGCTCGCGAGCCGGTCGAGAGGGAGCGCACGGTCAAACTGCTCGTCGATGTGGTCTTGTACACGGTGGACAAGTTCGTCGACATGCGAGCGATAGCTCAGCAGCACGCTCAGCTGTGCCGCTTCCCCGTTGCGTCGGGCGTACACGACCATATTTCGCGCCACCTGCGCCGCGACCGCCGCCCCCTGCCTATTCGCGACGATGTGGAGAGCCAGGTCGATGCCGCTGGCGATACCCGCCGAGGTCATGACGCGGTCGTCCTCGGTGAACAACACATCCGGAACCACGTGCGCGAGCGGGTACCTGCGACCCAACTCCTGCTGGATGTCATGGTGCGTGGTGCAGCGTCGACCGTCGAGGAGTCCCGCGCGGCCGAGCGCGAGCGCACCGGAGCACACGCTCGCGACCGTGCCCCCGGACGCATGGTGGCCTCGGAGGAACTGCAGTCCTTCTTCGCTCAGCGACCCGGACCCGTCTTCCAGCGGCGCCCGCCAACCCGGCATGATGACAATGTCATCGGGATCGAGTTCGGGCCAGTGCACCTGCGCCTGCAGAACGAGCCCGTGACTGGAGGCGATGACCGGCTGATCGCCGACATACGCGAGGTCATAGGCCCCGATCGCAGCCGCGGAGGCGAAGACCTGTGAAGGGCCGGCGAGGTCCAAGAGGATCACGCCGGGCACCAGCACGAAGACGACTCGTGTCATACGGTCGCCGTCGCTGTGCCGATGCGCTCGGCGGTCGTCGTGATCGTCGCGAAGCCCCGCCCGCCGAGGATGCTCTCAGTCCTGCGCATCAGGTCCTCGCCGGACACCGCACCGTACCCGTCCCCGGCCTTGATGCCCGAAGTGGTCGTGGCATCGATGACGAACTCGACCTCGAACCCGAGATCGCTCGCGACTCGCGCGGTCGTCTCGCAGCACTGCTCGGTGCGAATACCGCAGATCACCAGACGACGAACACCGCGCGTCGTCAACTGCTGCTGCAGGTTCGTCGTCGTGAACGAGTTGATCGACGTCTTCATGATCCGAACCTCGCCGTCGTGAGGTTCGAGCTCGTCGACCACGCGCACGAACCCGGAGGCAGGGTCGAAGACGCCACCGGTACCCGGCTCCGCGTGAGTTACCCACACGATCAGGTCACCAATGCGTCGCGCGTGCTCAACGAGTTCTGCGATGTTCTCCAGCACCCGCGGGTTCGCGGTCGCGGCCCAGTCGTCGGATCGCTGGCGGAATGACTCCTGCGCATCGATGATAATGAGAGCAGTCTGCGTTGCTTGTGACATGCTCTCATCCTGAACGGCTGCCACGGTGCGCACAAGGCACGATATCGACGCCAAGCGGAACGATCTGGTCAGTCAGAGCCTTGCTTCCTTGGCCTCAATGCCAGTTGAGGTCTTATCTTGAGCAGGTACCCGCCTCGCCTCCGAGCTTCTCCAGCACCTCGACCGCACGGATGTCGAGCCCTTCGCTGTGATGGGCGTGTAGCAGTCGCTCCAGGATCTCTTCTCCCCGACCATGAGCAGCACCCATCCGGACCAGTCGATGCGCGTCGAAGGAGTTGACGGGTCGCGCCGTGCGCAGGTCGAGGCGGAGCCCCTCTTCGGCCCCCATCGACTGGATGTGCCACACTCGGGCGGCGGCTTGCTCCGGGCTGCTCTGATGCTGCGCGACCGGAACCTCGGGGCAGCGGACGCCTGGGCTGCCGCCGACGCTCTCCGGCAGGCCGCACAGCAGGTCAGTGCCGCTGAGCGGGCACTCGATCAGGCGTCCGGGCAACTGGGCCGGATCGCCTGGCAGCCACCCGAGCGGCAATGGGTGACCGTGGTGTTCCTGCACGGAGAAGACGCCGACGGGGTGCTCGATCTCATCGACCGCGACGGCACCGACGCGGCGATCGAACAGCTGCGCGGCTTCGACTCCGGCGACGAGACCACCCGTGCGGCGCTCGCGAAGGAGGACGCCTACGACGTGCCGCCCACGGACGCGAACACCCGGATGGTGACCGAAGTCGAGTACGCGCTGACGTACAGCCCGACATTCGGATACGTCGTGCTCTACCGCGCTTACACCCCGTCGCCCGCCACCACGACGGCGGAGGGCGACGGGCCTGCCGGGGACGCGGAGGCGGCGCGGCGGGCGCTCGATGAGCGCCGGAGGCGGGTGCGCGGCGACGGGTCATGCGTCCAGACGCCGGCGCGGTCGGCGTGGCCGATGAACGCGCGAGGAGCAATGTGCCGACACCGTGTCCTGCGGCGTCGGGTGGATGTAGATCGAGTGCTCGACCACCCCGCGGTACACCTCACGCGCCGAGACGGGACCGGCGGCGGCCCACCCCATGACGTGACCGTCCGCGTCGTCGATGACGAGCGAGAGCCCCGGGCGCTTGCCTGCGGCGAAGGCCTCCCAGCTCGCGGCCGGGTGAGGTTCGAAGGTGGCGTGCCCGGTGGCGATCCCGGCACGGTATATCGCCTTGACGGCGGGCCAGTCGGCGTCCGTCATTGGCCGCACCGTCACATCGACCATCAGGCAATGAGCGTCCGGGCGGCGTCGGCGAGGGTGCCGGTCGTCGGCTGGTAGTACGCCCACTTGCCGCGCTGCTCCCGGGTCACGAGGCCCGCCTCGACGAGAAGCTTCATGTGGTGCGAGACGGTCGGCTGCGACAGTCCGACGGGTTCGGTGAGATCACACACGCACATCTCGCCGTCCGCGCTCGCGGTGATCAGGGACAGCAGCTTGACGCGGGCCGGGTCCCCGAGTGCCTTGAACACTTTCGCGAGTCCATGCGCGGTCGCATCGTCCACCATCGCCTCGGTCGCGGGATTACAGCACGCGGCCCCCGCGGGAGCGGTGTCAACGGTCACGGGGAGGCTGGTCATGCTCCTACTCTGCCTGACGTATTGACGGTTGTCGATACGTCAGGCAGGCTGTGACGTATCGAAGAACTTCAATGTGTGGAGGTTGGAATGGAACCCGTTGTCGTGATCGGAGCCGGCCCGCAGGGGCTCGCCGCCGCTGCTCACCTGGTGGAGCGGGGCCTGGAACCGGTGGTCCTGGAAGCGGGTGCGGGTCCGGCGTCGGCGGTCGCGGAGTGGGGGCATGTGCGGCTCTTCTCGCCGTGGTCGGAACTGACCGACGCGGCCGCCCGTCGCTTGCTGGAGCCGGCCGGATGGGTGGCGCCGGAGAAGGGGTACCCGACGGGTGCGCAGTGGATCGACGGGTATCTCGCCCCGCTCGCCGATGCGCTCGGTGACCGGGTCCGGTATGGGGCGCGCGCCGTCGGTGTGGGGCGGAAGGGCCGTGATCTCTCGGTCGATGCCGGCCGGGCGGAGCAGCCTTTCGTCGTCCACGTGCAGCATGCGGACGGGCGGGAGGAGCGGATCGAGGCGCGTGCGGTGATCGATGCGTCCGGGACTTGGCGCACCCCCAGCCCCGCCGGTGCCGACGGCCTGCCCGCTTTGGGTGAGCGTGCCGCCACGGACGCCGGGTTCGTCGACTACCGGATGCCGACCGTTGAGGATGTCACCGAACTCGCCGGTCAGCATGTGGTCGTGGTCGGGAACGGGCATTCGGCCGCGACGACGATCTGCGTGCTCGCGCGGGTGGCGAAGCGTGACAACGGGTTGCGGGTCTCGTGGGTGCTGCGCCGCGGCACCGTCGGGAACACCTTCGGTGGCGGGAGCGCCGATGAGTTGCCCGAACGTGGAGCCCTTGGGCAGCGGGCGAAGCAGGCCGTCGAATCCGGGCTCGTGGATCTCGTGACCGGGTTCCGCACCGAACAGATCCTCCTCGAGAACGATCACGCGGTCCTGGTCGCCGAGGATGGGCGACGCTTGGACCCGGCCGCGAAGGTGTTCGTGGCGACCGGGTTCCGCCCGGACCTCTCGTTCCTCTCGGAGATCCGCCTCGACCTGGACCTGCGACTGCAGGCACCCGCGAAGGTCGCTGACGAGGTCGACCCGAACCTGCACTCCTGCGGCTCGGTCCGCGCGACCGGGGCTGCGGATCTCGCGCACCCGGAGCCGGGATTCTTCATCGTAGGCGCGAAGTCCTACGGGCGTGCGCCGACGTTCCTCGCGCTGACCGGGTTCGAGCAGGTGCGCTCCGTGGTCGCGGAGATCGCCGGCGACCGCGAGGCCGCAGCCCGCGTGGATCTCGTGCTGCCGGATACAGGCGTGTGTGGCGGGTCCGGCCTGTTCGACGCCCCGGATGACGCGGGCACCGCTGGGTCGTGCTGCGCCCCGGCCTCGCAACTCATCCAGCTCGGCACCGCACCCGCAGTCCGGTAGAACACGGCAACAGCAGGGAGGGGTGGGAACCAAACGGTCCCACCCCTCCCCTCCCTCGCATGCCAGCGCGATGGCGCTGAGTTTCAGGCGAGGAGTTCCGCGGCGTCGGCACCAACGTGCAAGCCCGCGCCATCGCGTTATATCACCTGGACTGTCCGTGGCGGCCCAGCGACATCGTGGGCGCACGACTCCGACCTGAAGTGGGCGCCCCGGTACGCTTCCCGCGACTACGGCGTCATCGGCCAGATCAGCAGCTTCGACGTCGCCGTGTCCACCAGCCCGGCGCTGGGCGATGGTGAGCCGGTGGTGCGCATTCGGCTCGACGGGGTGCCACGCAGCGGCTTCGTCATGACCCGGCAGGCGTTCCTCGACGGCGGCGTCGGTCTGATTCAGCGCATCGAGAATCGCGCCTCGGGCACCCCCTCGCTCCTCGAGCACGCCCGCACCGATCTCGCCAGCGCCGAGACCGAGCGTGACGACGCCATCCAGCGCATCGGCCAGCCGTTCCGCCACACCCAGGCCATGGCGGACGCGGAGAAAGATCTCGTCCGGATCGAGACCCAGGTCGCCGCGATGCAAGAAGACATCGACCCGGCAGCACAGGCCGACACCGCCCCGGAAAGTCCTCCATCGAGCGGGCTGAACGTGGAGACCGTGCGAGCGCACCGGCCCGCGCTCGGGTACGCCCGAACCCGGAACGCAGCCCCATAACCAGCGGGGCCGGTTCCTCCCCGCAGCCGTGGACGCGGGAATCGCCCGCGCGAGGCTTCTAAGCCTCGCCATGTCCGATCGTCACCGCGCGGATGCTGCGGGCAACGAGAGCGGGGTTGCTGAAAGGGAGCGTGTGGCCCGCGTCTGGGTCGACCTCGAGGGTGCTCCGTGGGTTGGCGGCGTGCAATAGCCGTGCGGACCGCTGAACCGGGCGCGGCTCGCGACCGCCAGCGAGCACAATCGCGGCACCGGTGAAACGTTCCCACCCAGATGGAGGCACGAATGCGCCGTTCGCGGCGACAACGGTGAGCAAGGTCGTCTTCGAGATCGACTCGGAGGTTCGAAGATAGTCGGGCACGAGCGCGGGCGGCACACCGAGCACCTTCGCTTGTGCCCGTGCGAACCGTTCGTTCTTCGCAAGCCCCGCAGTAGACGAGAGCAGTACTCGTGTGAGGCCGGGAGCCCGCGCTGGGATCGCGAGGGCGCTGATCGAGACGACCCGGCTCACGAGTTCTGGGGTTTTGCTCGCGAGCGCGAGGGCGAGCTGTGCCCCGAGCGAAAAACCCACAACATGAACGGGGCCCGTGGCTCGCTCGACGAGCATCGCGCGCAGTTGCTCGAGTGTTTGCTCATGCGAGACGTAGTCGTCGGCCGCGCTGTGGTCATGGCCCGGCAGATCCGGCACGATGAGGTGGTACTCGTTGCCGAGTTCGGCGCGCACGGGCTCCCACATCCAGCCTGCGACACCGCCGCCGTGCAGCAGAACAACGGTGCGCGGTCGCTCTGGGTGGTACTCCGCGACGAACACGTGGGTCACCCCTCGCCGCTCACGAGGTGCGGATGCCACTGCCCGAGAATCTCGAAGAGGGTCGCCGTGCTCTGGGCGGGCGCGTCCCACGTGACAATGTGCCCGGCATCTGCAACGACGTGTTCTGTGACGCCCTCTGCCGCAGCCCAGGTGCCCATTGTCTGCGAGATATTGCCCGTCTGATCGTCGCTGCCTCGCATGAGCCCGATCGGGATGAGCGAGCGATATTCAGGATCGGGTGCGATGAACGACGAAGTCGCGCGCCACACGTCGAGGAATGTGTTCTTGGGCATTCGACCAAAAGTCTCTGTTGCGCGCTCAATCGCCGCCGGTGTCACGGCCGATGCCTTCGCCATGAGACCCGGCAAACTACGCGCCGGAATGAGTGCGAGCGCGGGTGCCGCCAGCCCGAGCAAGAATTGCGACGAGGCCGAAAGTGGGCCGGTGTTCCATGCGGAGTCAATGATCACGACGCCGCTCGCTCGGTTCGAATGCATCCGAACGAATGCTTGCGCGATGTTGCCACCGAGCGAGTGGCCGACAAGAACGGGAGCGTATACTTGCGTTTCATCGAGCAACGCCGCAAGGTCGTCGAGTCCATCTTCGGCCGTGAATCGCGTGCCCGGGGCGAGTGTGGACTGCCCGTGCGCGCGAAGATCCCACTGCACAATGCGCGCGCCAGCCGCCACGAGCGCGTCGGCTTGATCGTCGAACATCACGTGATCGAGACCCGCACCATGGAGGAAAACGACCGTCGGCGACCCCCGACCGGAATCGCGATAAGCAATGCGCGCGGTCGGGCGCTGCAGCACGCGGTCAAGTGTCACCATGTCTCGACGCTACCGATCATTTGCGCCTCGCGAAGTGCGTTGCCACCCGGCATTGCCACGGGTGCTATCACGACTGGACCCTGACAAGCGCCTCGGCGCGTTCACGCAAGGTGGCCAAGACACGGCGTGTTGCTGCGTCATCCGACTCGCTGATGCCCTCGACGAGTGAAGCCGTCGCCGCGCCGACGGCGCGGCGGGCGGCAACCAACGCCTCGAGGCCGTCGTCGCTCAGTTGCGTCTCACCCACGACCAAACCGCGATCACGTAACGCTGCCTCGATGGGTTCGATCTCTGTCTTGAGCGCGCGGGCGGTTTCGTCACGCCACTGCCCACTCGAAGCATCCGTGCCGGCTGCGCTCACGGCGTTGAGCACGACCCACTCGGCGTAACTCGCGATCACCGTCGAAGCGAGGGTCGTGAGCAGCAGTGCGCGAAGCGCATTTTCGGTGGCCCCGATGACGGCGGGGATTGAGGGTTGCGTAGTCATGGTGATCCTTTCGGGGGCGGAAGACTGGCTGGTTTCGCAGCGAGTTAGCCGGCGACCATTGCCGCGAGTGCGAGCCCAAACCCCCCGAGCTCGCCTCGGTGCGCGTGCGCTCGAGCGTGCTCATGAGGCCGCCCCCGCACTCACGGGAGCGTGTGAATCGAGCAGCAGATGTACGCCGATTCCTGCGAGTGCCCCGCCGACCACGCGACGTTGCCACACGGCCCAGCGCGGTCGACGTTGCAACAGGAGCGCGATCGAGCCGGCGCTCAAGATGAACGCACTGTTGACGACAATGCTGGCCACGATCTGGACGCCCCCGAGCACGAAGCCCTGCGCGACAACATTGCCCCGCGCCGGGTCGATGAACTGCGGGATGAGGGCCGCGTACAAGATGACAGCTTTGGGGTTGAGCAGGTTGGTTGCGAGCCCCATACCGAAGAGGCGACGCTTCGAATCGCGCGGAATCTGTGCGGGTTCGAAGAGCCCTGCACTGCCGCGAAGCACGGTCCACGCCAGATACAGCAGGTAGAGCGCACCCGCAATCTTGATGATTGTGTACAGCCACGGCACGACCGTGAAGACAACCGCGAGGCCGAGGTTCGCCGCTGTCATGTAGATGGCGAAACCCAGCGCAGTGCCGCAGAGCGAGACGAACCCCGCGAGCGTTCCTTGCGAGAGTGTGCGCGACACCAGATAGATCATGTTCGGCCCCGGCGTCAGCGCCATGCCGAACGCCACGATCGCGATGCCAAGAATTGCGGATGCTTCGGGCATCATGCCTCGATTCCGCGGCCCGCGCGGCGTGAGAAGATCGTGCCCGCAATCGCGATGACCGCGAATGTGAACATGAGTGTGCGGGCCGCGTGCACCATGTCGGGCAGGGCGAAGTTCACGATCATGCCGGCGAGGGTCGCGCTGAACGCCTGAGCGATGATGAGCACGGTGTTGATCGCGGCGGCCGCCTTCGCGCCTTCGTCCTCATCTCTGGTACTGCCGAGCGCGGCGACCGTGAGGTGCGGGAAGGCCAGGCCGATGCCGCTGCCCGCGAAGAAGAGCGTCACGAACCACAACACGAGCACGGTCACGGATGGCCCGTTGTGTTGCAGTGCCCCGTAGGCGGCAAGCCCCAGCCCGATGACAACAGGGCCGACGACAATGAGTGACCGCTGTGCAGCAGCACTCGAAACGTTCGCCGAGAACACCTGCACGATCGACCATCCGAACGAAAGCGCAGCGCCGAGCAGCCCGGCAACGAGCGGGCCCATGAGCCCGATCTCCTGCCCGAAGAGCGGCACGAACGCCTCCGTACCGATCGCGAAGGCGAAGACGGCGACGGTCAGGTAGACCGCGGCAAGCGGTGAACGTCGGTCGAACGCGACGCGGGGCAGAATGCCTTTCGTGCTGCGCTTCTCGTAGGCGATGAAGAGCAGAGCAAGGACGACGCCCGCTGCGAAGGCGAGCACGGTGCCCAGGCCGACTGGCAGAACGCTCGCAATTGCGATCGCGATGACACCGCTGCCGACGAGGCCGAGCGAAACCCACGGCACGACCTCATCAGAGCGGCCGCGCTCGGTGCGCGGAAGCGCCTTCATAGCGACGAAGCTCAGCAAAACTGCGGCGCCGGCGAGGCAGATGAAGTTGAGTCGCCACGCGCCGAACTGTGCGAACAGCCCGCCAACGAGTGGACCAAGGATGTTTCCGACACCCCACATCGCAGAGACGAGCGCTGCGCCGCGCGCCCAGAGCCGTTCGGGGAGCGCGCGCTGCAGCATGACGTAGCCGAGCCCGGCTAGGAGCCCGCCACCGAGACCCTGCACAGCGCGACCTGTCAGAAGCACTGGCATTGTCGGGCTCGCAGCACAGATGAGCGAACCGAGCGCAAATGTGCCGAGCGCGATGAGATACGCGCCGATCGCGCCCCAGCGCATGAGCACGCGACTGACGAGCATCGAGGTAACGATCGAGGCCAGGAGAAACGCCGTCATGGTCCAGGCGTACAGCTCCATGCCGCCGATCTCGCCGACGATCGTGGGCAGGAGGCTCGTGGTGAGGTAGACGTTGCTCGCCTCGATGAGCACGCCACCGGCGAGCACGAGAGCGATGGGCGCGTTGCGCCCCGTGAGAAGTTCGCGCCACGTTCCCGTGGCGGTCTGTACTGGTGTGCTGTCGGTCATTGCGTTCCAATCGCCGGGTCGGCTAGGGCGGCTCATCGCTGTCGAGAAGTGCCGCGAGCGGTCGATTGCGGCCACGCTAATACCTCAACTTAACTTGAGGTCAAGTCGAGAGGAGAAGTTCGTGGAACCTGAAGACCTGCTCGCCGCCGGCGAGGTCTCGCCGGGCAGGCACACCTGTTTCAACCCTGCACTTCTGCGAACGGCTCGAGCTCATCTGCTCTACCCGAACGGCAGGAAACCAGAGACGCCGCCGCCACATGATCCACCGCGTCTCGTTGATCGTCATCGCAAAGCGCCTCGGGGGTGTCGCTCGATCAGGTCGGCGAAGTCTTCACACGTCCCCGCTCGACGACACGCCGACACAGGCTGACTGGAAGCACATCGCCAGACTCTGGCGCGAGGAGACCACCGCACGCCGCAAGCAGCTCGAAAACCTGCAGCGCGAGCTGACCGGTTGCATCGGCTGCGGTCGTCTCTCCCCTTAGCGCGTGCGGACTCCTCAACACTGACGACGAACTCGCCACTGAGGACCCCCTGCGCATCTAACCCGCGGCGCATCCGGCGATCTCGACCGTTTCACCCCTTGACCTCAACCGTACTTGAGATTCTAACCTGAAAGTCATCATGATGCTGTTCATAAAGGGAGCCACTCAATGACGACTAATAACGCTGTAACCGTTCTGGGGCTGGGCGCGATGGGTTCCGCGCTTGCGGGCACCTTTATCGAGCAGGGCTACCGCACGACGGTGTGGAACCGAACCCTGGCCAAGGCCGCCCCGCTGGCGGCGAATGGCGCGATCGCTGCATCGACGGCAGCCGAAGCAGTGGCTGCCAGCCCGCTGATCGTCATGAGCTTGCTCGATCGCACTGCCGTGACCGAGGTACAGCGCGGCATAGCCGATGTCATTGCAGGCAAGGTGATCGTGAACCTCACAAGTGGGTCGCCCGCGGATGCGAGGCACAACGCCGAGTGGGCTCATGAGTGCGGGGCGAAGTACATCGGCGGGGCGCTGCTCGGTGACCCATCGTATGCCGGAACGCCCTCGATGCTGATCTCACTCAGCGGTGATCGTAAGGCATTGGAGGCTCATCGCTCCACAATCGATGAGCTTGGCAGGACCACCTTCTACGGCGATGATGCCGGCCTCGCCGCAGTGGAGTTCATGGCCCAAGTCGCCATCGGTTACGAGTTCTTGATCGGGCTGCTGCACACGTTCCGACTCGTGCACACCGAGGGGGTCGATGTAGCTGAGTTCGCCGGTCGTGTCGCAGAAACAATGACGGGGTACGCGCAGCTGGTCACGACGTTCGGTGCCGCCATTGCGCGCGGCGAATATGCTCCGGACCTCGGCAACCTCAAGGTGCAAGCCGCCCTCATGGATGACTTGATCGAGCATCGCGCCTCGGCCGGTGTCGACACGACCCGGATGCGCGAGGTGCGAACGCTCATGCAGCGTCGAATTGCCGACGGGCACGGGGAAGAAGGCTTTTCAAGTTTGTTCGAGCTTCTCGGTTCGCGACACCGACTGCCCCGATGAAGAACACGGCCATGGACCGCCTGCGCCGGGCATGGAAAGAAGATCCGTGCCGCCGTGTGAGGCGGGGCGGGCCTGGGGGCGTCGGGTGACCGCGCGGAATAGACCAGGGTGCGCCGCGGTTCCATCCGGCATGAGCGCCACGGTTCCCGGCCGCCCCCGGCTCGTCTTCGACGTGCTGGGCACTCTCGTGGACCAGTTCGGCAGTCTCCAACGGTGCGCAAGCGCCGTCACTGGGTGGGGGACGTCGATTCGGCTCAGATGGTGGAGGCCTGGCTGACGTACGTCGCCGACCGAGAACACGAGATCAACGCCGGTGAAGCCGCGTTCGGCCCCAGCCATGTGCTCGATGCAGAGGCGCTGCAGGCTCTCACGGGTCGGGGCATGCTGCCGGCATCTGCAGTGCCTCCACTGTCCTCCGCCTCGCAGCGCCTCGACCCCTGGCCTGACACCGTCGTCGGCCTGTCGAGACTCTCGGCCGATACGACCGTGCTCGGCCTGTCGAACGCCAGCCGTAGAGTACTGGACGGCCTGCGCGAACACTCAGGGATGCCGGTGTCCGAGTTCCTCTCCGCGGAGGATGTCGGAGTGTACAAGCCGAGCGCGGAGATCTACCAGCTGGCATTGGCAACCGCCTCCCCGGGTTCGGCGCCGCCGTACATGGTCGCAGCGCACGCCTGGGATCTGCGCGCCGCAGCCAGCGCGGGCCTCCGCACCGCCTATGTTCCCCGCCTGGGAGGGGATCCTCCCGCCCCCGAGGACGCCTTCGACCTGTACGCCGACAGCCTCGAGCACCTGCACGCGCTGCTGATCCGATAACCAGCCTCCGGCTACCACGACGACCGGCGACGACCATGCAGGTGTCGCGGCCGAGGCGGCCTCTACCTCGGTGCCGGGCGGCTTTTCGCGGTCGAGCAGTGACACTGCTTGGACCAGTTGGGGCGAGGTCACTCCTTGGTGTGGCGATGGAGGCGGAGGGCTGTGGGGAGGCGCTCTGTGTCTGGAGCGCGTGGGTAGATCTCCTGGGTGTACATGTCAGGGCGGCAATCCGGCAAACCGCCTGAAGAAGAGCGAGAGGACCGCGGTGGCGCAATGTGGGGGCGCCGGCCTGCGCTCGGTGTGCACCTGAACCCGGAACGCAGCCCCGTTCCCAGCGGATCAGGCTCCTCGCCGCAGCCGTGGAGGCGGGAGATGCCCGCGCGAGGGTTCTGACGCTCGCGGGCCGCGACGTGCACCTTGCCGCCACACACAAGCTGCGCCGCTTCCGTGCGGGGCACCGCGAGGTAGGAGGCACGCTGATGGACGAGCAGAACGCACCGCAGAACGAGCAGCGGACGGATCAGGCGAAGCTGCGACCGCGACAGGCCCTGGTGGGGTACATCGACTCCGACCCGAGAGTCACCTACGGCCAGAGCGGGGTGCCACGGCTCTACGCCCGCGTCGGCGTCGAGCACTTCCGACGCGAAGGGGAGGACTCGTTCGTTAAGACTGGCACCACCAGCAGGACGACCGCTTCATCGCACAGGGCTACGTGCGGGAGTTCACCGACCAGCACGGCAACGAACGCGAAGAGTTCGTCGCTACCAAGATCGGGCACGACCTGATGTGGACGCCGTACACCGTCGACCGCGCACCGCAGCAGGACGCCCCGCGGCGGGAGGCTCCCGGTCTCGACCGCAGTCAGGCGTTCGAGCGTGACGACCGGCCCGCGCAGCAGCGCGAACCCGCCGTCATGTCGCAGTAAAGGGGCGACGCGATGAGCGACAAAGCAGACTTCGTACCAGAGCAGGACGAACCAGAACTCTCGTTCCTGAGCGCTCATGATGCCCTCCCGTGGACTCGCGCGGACTCTCGCGGGCGGTCGTGCCCCCTCGTGCCCCTCACGGGGCAGAGACGGCAGAACCCGCAGAATCTCGCGGATCCCGGGCTATCCGGCGTGCCTTGTGGGGCACGACATGAGGGGCACGCCGAACCTGTTTTCCGGTAGGCGGGCACCCCCTCACCCACGTCACAGGTGCGCTCGTGCCCCCCTCCGTGCCCCACCGAACAGGTACTCGTGTACATTGCTGTCCTCCTCTGATCTTCGAGAGAAGGCACGAAAAGAGGCCCGGAACTGCAGAAACATGCAGTTCCGGGCCTCTCACCAGCCCTTGCGGGCTGTCAGCTAGAGCTGGGCGTCAGAAGTCCCAGTCGTCGTCCTCGGTGGCGACGGCCTTGCCGATGACGTAGGAGGAGCCGGACCCCGAGAAGAAGTCGTGGTTCTCGTCCGCGTTCGGCGAGAGCGCCGACAGGATCGCCGGGTTCACGTTCGTGACCGTCGACGGGAACATCGCCTCGTACCCGAGGTTCATCAGCGCCTTGTTCGCGTTGTAGTGCAGGAACCGCTTGACGTCCTCGGTCAGGCCGACCCCGTCGTACAGGTCCTGCGTGTACTGCACTTCGTTGTCGTAGAGCTCGTAGAGCAGGGAGAAGGTGTAGTCCTTCAGTTCGTCGCGCTTGGCCTGGTCGACCCGCTCGAGCCCCTTCTGGAACTTGTACCCGATGTAGTAGCCGTGCACGGCCTCGTCGCGGATGATCAGGCGGATGAGGTCTGCGGTGTTCGTCAGCTTCGCCCGGCTCGACCAGTGCATCGGCAGGTAGAACCCGGAGTAGAAGAGGAAGGACTCCAGCAGCGTCGAGGCCACCTTCCGCTTCAGGGGCTCGTCCCCGCGGTAGTAGTCCATGACGATCTGCGCCTTCTTCTGCAGGTTCGGGTTCTCCACCGACCAGCGGAAGGCCTCGTCGATCTCCTTCGTCGAGCACAGCGTCGAGAAGATCGAGGAGTAGCTCTTCGCGTGCACCGACTCCATGAACGCGATGTTCGTGTAGACGGCCTCCTCGTGCGGGGTGATCGCGTCGGGGATGAGCGAGACGGCGCCCACGGTGCCCTGGATGGTGTCCAGGAGCGTGAGGCCGGTGAACACGCGCATCGTCAGCGTCTGCTCCTCCGGGGTGAGCGTGTTCCACGACTGGATGTCGTTGGACAGCGGCACCTTCTCGGGCAGCCAGAAGTTGTTCACCAGACGGTTCCAGACCTCGAGGTCCTTGTCGTCCTGGATGCGGTTCCAGTTGATCGCCTGGACGTGGTCGACCAGCTTGAGCGATTCGGGGGTCATGTCTTTCCTAGTTCGGTCGTTGAGCGAGCGAAGCGGTCGCGAGGGTCAGAGCATGCAGGAGACGCACTCGGTCATGTCGGTGCCCTCCAGTGCCAGCTGACGCAGACGGATGTAGTAGATCGTCTTGATGCCCTTGCGCCAGGCGTAGATCTGCGCCTTGTTGATGTCACGCGTGGTGGCGGTGTCCTTGAAGAACAGCGTCAGGGAAAGCCCCTGGTCCACGTGCTGCGTGGCGGCGGCGTAGGTGTCGATGACCTTCTCGTAGCCGATCTCGTACGCGTCCTGGTAGTACTCCAGGTTGTCGTTCGTCATGAACGGCGCCGGGTAGTACACGCGCCCGAGCTTGCCCTCCTTGCGGATCTCGATCTTCGACGCGATCGGGTGGATCGAGCTCGTCGAGTTGTTGATGTAGGAGATCGATCCGGTCGGCGGGACCGCCTGCAGGTTCTGGTTGTAGATGCCGTGCTTCTGGATGCTCTCCTTCAGCGCGACCCAGTCCTGCTGCGTCGGGATGTGCTTGCCCGCGAACAGCTCCTTGACCTTCTCGGTCTCGGGCTCCCAGGCGCGCTCGATGTACTTGTCGAAGAACTCCCCCGACGCGTACGTCGAGTCCTCGAAGCCGTCGAAGGCGACGCCCCGCTCGATCGCGAGGGCGTTGGACGCCCGCAGCGCGTGGTACAGCACCGTGTAGAAGTAGATGTTCGTGAAGTCGAGCCCCTCCTCGGAGCCGTAGAACACCCGCTCCCGCGCGAGGTAGCCGTGCAGGTTCATCTGCCCGAGGCCGATCGCGTGCGAACGGTCGTTGCCGTCCTCGATGGAGCGGACCGAGCCGATGTGGCTCTGGTTGCTCACGGCGGTCAGCGCGCGGATCGCGGTCTCGACGGTCTGGCCGAGGTCGTCCGCGTCCATCGCCAGCGCGATGTTCATCGAGCCGAGGTTGCAGGAGATGTCCTTGCCGACCTGGCTGTAGGAGAGGTCCTCGTTGTACGTGGTCGGCGTGTTGACCTGGAGGATCTCGCTGCAGAGGTTCGACATGTTGATGCGGCCCTTGATCGGGTTCGCCTTGTTCACCGTGTCCTCGAACATGATGTACGGGTAGCCCGACTCGAACTGGATCTCCGCCAGGGTCTGGAAGAACTCGCGCGCGTTGATCTTCGTCTTCTTGATGCGCGGGTCGTCGACCATCTCGCGGTACTTCTCCGTGACGGAGATGTCGCCGAAAGGCACGCCGTACACGCGCTCGACGTCGTACGGCGAGAACAGGTACATGTCCTCGTCGTTCTTCGCCAGCTCGAAGGTGATGTCCGGCACGACGACGCCGAGGGACAGCGTCTTGATGCGGATCTTCTCGTCGGCGTTCTCGCGCTTGGTGTCGAGGAACCGCATGATGTCCGGGTGGTGCGCGGAGAGGTACACCGCGCCCGCGCCCTGACGCGCGCCGAGCTGATTGGCGTAGCTGAAGCTGTCCTCGAGGAGCTTCATGACCGGGATGATGCCCGAGGACTGGTTCTCGATCTGCTTGATCGGCGCGCCCGACTCGCGGATGTTCGACAGCAGCAGGGCGACGCCCCCGCCGCGCTTGGACAGCTGCAGGGCGGAGTTGATGCCGCGGGCGATCGACTCCATGTTGTCCTCGATGCGCAGCAGGAAGCAGCTGACGAGCTCGCCGCGCTGCGCCTTGCCGGCGTTGAGGAAGGTCGGCGTCGCCGGCTGGAAGCGACCCGAGATGATCTCCTCGACGAGGCTGACGGCGAGCTTCTCGTCGCCGTCCGCGAGCGCGAGAGCCGTCATCACGACGCGGTCCTCGAAGCGCTCCAGGTACCGCTTGCCGTCGAAGGTCTTCAGCGTGTAGCTCGTGTAGTACTTGAACGCGCCGAGGAAGGTCTCGAAGCGGAACTTCTTCGAGTAGGCGAGGTCGTTGAGCTTCTGGATGAAGTCGAACGAGTACTTCTCGAGGACGGCGCCCTCGTAGTACTCCTTCTCCACGAGGTAGTCCAGGCGCTCCTTGAGGGAGTGGAAGAACACCGTGTTCTGGTTCACGTGCTGCAGGAAGTACTCCCGCGCGGCACGCTTGTCGGCGTCGAACTGGATCTTCCCGTTCGCGTCGTAGAGGTTGAGCATGGCGTTGAGGGCGTGGTAGTCCAGCCCCTCGTACGCCGGGTTGACCTTGAAGGCCGCCTCTTCCTTCACTGCGTCATGCTCTGCATGCTGGACTGCAATACCCACCATCGTTCCAATCCGTCGCTCACGCGATCGACGTCTTCCTGTGTGCCGAACACTTCGAGCCGGTACAAGTGAGGCACGTGGCACTTGCGGCTGACGATGTCGCCGGCGAGGCAGAACGCATCGCCGAAGTTCGTGTTCCCCGCGGAGATCACTCCGCGGATGTGTCGCCGGTTGCGCTCGTCGTTGAGGAACCGGATCACCTGCTTGGGGACGGCGCCCTTCTCCTCGCCACGCCCCTGGCCACCGCCATAGGTGGGGGTGACGAGGACGAAGGGCTCATCGACGACGAGCGGCTCGTCCCCGCGGTGCAGCGGGATGCGCTTCGCCGGCAGTCCCAGCTTCTCGATGAAACGCGCGGTGTTGCCCGACACGCTCGAGAAGTAGACCAGGAGCGGCGCGGCGGTTGCGACGGCGCTCATGATCGGCCTTACGCCAGTCGCGAGGCGAGCTCGTCGATCTTGTCGGGACGGAAGCCCGACCAGTGGTCCTCGTCGGTGACGACGACCGGCGCCTGCATGTACCCCAAGGCCTTGACCTGCTCCAGCGCCGCCGGGTCCTCCGACAGGTCGTGGATCTCGTACTCGATGCCCTTGGCGTCGAGCGCGCGGTACGTCGCGTTGCACTGAACGCAGGAAGGCTTCGTGTAAACCGTGATGGACATGTTCTGCCTCTTCTTCCCCTCAAAACCCGGTGTTCACCCGGTGGACCCTCACCGGGACTTCAATACTACATATGGGGACCGACATTCGGGTCGACCACAAGGGATAGTAGTTACATCCGTGTAGTTTTCCACCGCTCTCCCCTGATACAACACAGGTTGTCCACGGTTTCATCCACAGGCGGGCACCGGGCCCCGAGCCCCGCCAAGCGCGGATTCCCGGGCCTCGCGGAGCGCCCCGGCGGATCCCTCCACAGGGGGGACGCTAGAACCGGCCTCCGACATTCCCCAGCCTGTGGAATCCGTCCTCCGGCGTGTCGTCGGCGTGTCGCGCCGACGCCCCCCGATCGACGCCGCGCGGCACGGTCGCGACCCCGGTAACGTGGTCGCGTGGCCGCATCGGGATATCGCGAACTCCTGCGCACTCCAGGCGTGGGGCGCATGATCGCCGCGCAGCTGACCGCGCGCTTCCCGAACGGCATGTCGAGCCTCGCGATCCTCCTCCACGTCGAGCACACCACCGGCTCCTACGGGGCGGCGGGGCTCGCCCTGGCCGCCGCCTCGGTGGGCCAAGCCGTCGCCGGCCCGATCACGAGCCGCTGGATGGGCGCCTGGGGCATGCGCCGGGTGCTCACGCTCACCCTCTCGGTCTGCGTGCTGGCGTTCCTCGGGCTCGCACTGCTTCCGCTCGCCGTCCCCGGCTACATGGCCCTCGGCCTGGTCGCGGGACTGTCGACGCCGCCCGTCCAGGCGGCCGTGCGCACCATCTACCCGAAGCTCGTGAACTCGTCGCAGCTGACACCGCTGTTCTCCCTCGACGCGTCGCTGCAGGAGATCATCTGGATCCTCGCGCCCGTCACGATCACCCTGGTCTCGACCCAGATCGGGACCGTCCAGGGCCTGCTGCTCGTGGCCGCGATCCTCGTCGCCGGCGGGGCCTGGTTCATCCTCTCCCCCGAGGTCGGGCGGGTGCGGATCCCGCGCAGCCGCCACGGTTTCGGGCGGGTCGTGCTGAAGCCCCCGGTACTGATGGCCACCGTCATCGGCTTCCTCCTCATCGGCGCCTGCTCGGCCGTCGAGGTCGGCGTCGTCGCCACCTTCGGCCACGGCGGCGAGCACGAGAGCGGGATCGAGTCCGGCATCGTGCTGGCGGTGTTCGCGCTCGGGAGCCTCGTCGGCGGCCTCGCCAGCGGCCGGGTGCCGATCGGGCCGTGGGCCATGGCGCGCCGGCTCGCGATCGTCACGGTCGGGCTCGCGCTGACCATGGTCTCGCTCAACGTGTTCTGGCTCGGCGGCACGCTGCTGGTCGCCGGCATCGGCGTCGCCCCCGCGCTGGCGGTCCTGTTCGCGATCACGACGGCGAGCGTCAAGTTCTCGGAGACGGCCGAGGCGTTCGGCTGGGCCGGCACCGGCCAGCTGATCGGGGCCGCCGCCGGATCCGCGATCGCCGGCTTCCTCATCGACCAGACCGGCGGCCCCCAGGGCGCCTACCTCGCGGCGACGCTGTTCGCCGCCGTGGGGCTCGCCGCCTCGATCCTCTTCGTCCGCGCCTTCCCCGATCTCCGCCACCGCGATCCCAGTCCGATCCCCGACACAGAACCGGTCTCACTCCCGCCATCATGACGAACGCCACCACCTCCCCCGCCTCCTCCGTCGTCCCCGAGCTCGTCTGCGTGGGCGAGTGCATGCTCCTCGTGACCCCGGACGGCGCGCCGCTCTCCGCGGCCGCCCACGCCACCCTGGGGCTGGCCGGGGCCGAGTCCAACGTGGCCGCTCAGGTCGCCGCAGCCGGGCACCCCGCCGCCTGGGCCTCACGCCTCGGCACCGACCCCCTCGGCGAGCGGATCCTCGACGAGCTGCGGCCCCGGGGCGTCGAACTGTGGGTCGAGCGCGACAAGGAGGCGCCCACCGGCGTCATGTTCAAGGACCCCGGCGCCGAGTCCTCGACCGTCTACTACTACCGGCGCGGATCCGCCGCCTCGCGGATGGACGTCGGCTTCCTCTCCCCCGAGCGCCTCGCGGGCGTCCGGATCGTGCACACCACGGGCATCACCCCCGCGCTGTCCGCCAGCTGCGCCGCGATGGTCGAGCGCCTCTTCGACGACGCTCACGAGGCCGGCGCGCTGGTGTCGTTCGACGTGAACGACCGCCGCGCGCTGTGGTCTCTGGAGGACGCCGCGCGCGAGCTCGCGCGCCTGGCGAACCGTGCGGACATCGCCTTCGTCGGGCGCGACGAGGCCGAGCGCCTCTGGGGCACCGCCACCCCCGCCGAGATCCGCGCCCACATCCCGGACGCGGGACTGCTCGTCGTGAAGGACGGCGACGTCGGCGCCACCGCGTTCGAGGGGTCCGCGGAGCCCGTGTTCGTCCCGGCGCCCCGCGTGGAGGTCGTGGAGCCGGTCGGCGCCGGAGACGCCTACGCGTCCGGCTTCCTGGTGGCGACACTCGAGGGGGCGGAGATGGCGGAGCGGCTGTCGGCCGGCCACGCCGCCGCCGCCCGGGTCCTCACGATCCCCCACGACATCCCGCCGCTGGCCTGATCGCGCCCCGCACCGCACGCATCTCCCCTCGCAGAACGCCCGGCTCGCCGAAAGGCCGAGCCGGGCGTTCTGCGTCGAGAGCGAAAGAGCACCACGACGCACCCGGCGCCGATGGCGCTCGCCCGCGCCGCCACGGGAGACGGCGGCCTCGCGTCAGGCGATGCGGTCGCCGCGGCGCCAGAACGACGCGTCGAAGCCGCTGAGCGGCTGCGGACGGTCCTTGCCGGTGAGACCGTAGGGGTCGAGTCCGTCGAACAGGTCGCGGGGATCGATCTCGAGGACGCCGGCGATCTTGAGAACCGTGGCCAGACGCGGATTCCCCTCGCCCTTCTCGATCTTGCGGAGGTTCGACGGGTCCAGCTCGCACGCGGCCGCGAGTCCGTTGACCGTGAGCAGACTGCGCACCCGCAGCTGCGCGATCCGCTCCCCGAGCACGACGCGGGGGTCACGGGAGGCGGTGGTCAC
The DNA here is from genome assembly GCF_021172025.1 of Microbacterium resistens. Taxonomy (NCBI): domain Bacteria; kingdom Bacillati; phylum Actinomycetota; class Actinomycetes; order Micrococcales; family Microbacteriaceae; genus Microbacterium; species Microbacterium resistens. Next base: position 38,137 of record NZ_CP082781.1, on the reverse strand, counting down.
CCTTCCTTGGTAATCGCCCCAGGCGAGAAGACGAAGGTTTGCTTCCGATAGGTTAACTCCACGGGGTTTTAACCGCACCGTGACGACCCCGTCCGACCGCGCCGCCGAACCGGGAGCGAAGCCGTATGCCGACCGAGGACGACCTCCCCGTCTCCCCTGCTTTCGCGCCCGAGGAGCCGGGCGAGACCCCCTTCGACGCGCTGCTGGACGAGTTCCGGGCCATGGCCGACTCGCGGCGCGTCCAGGGTGCCTACCTCGAGGAGCTCGTCCGCCACTACCTGCGGCTCGATCCCCTGCGATCCGGGCAGTTCCGCCACGTCTGGCTGTGGCGGGACTGGCCGGGGCGCGACGGGCGGGGGGACACCGGGATCGACCTCGTCGCGGAGACAACCGACGGAGACCTCTTCGCCATCCAGGTCAAGTTCTTCGCCGCGGACCACCGGATGCGCAAGTCCGACCTGGACTCCTTCTTCGAGGCCGTCGGCCGAGAGCCGTTCGTCGGCGGGATCGTCGTCGATACGACGTCCGGGCGATGGTCGACGAACGCCGAGGACGCGCTGAAGAACCGCACCAAGCGGATCAGCCGGATCACGCTCCAGGAGTTGCGCCACAGCCAGATCGACTGGTCCACCTACCGCCTGACCGCCCCGGAACGGGCGCCGCGACTCCATGGCCGTCGACAGCTGCGCCCTCACCAGCACGAGGCCGTCCAAGCGACGCTTCGCGCGTTCACGGAGGACCGCCTCGACCGCGGCACGCTCGTCATGGCCTGCGGCACCGGCAAGACGTTCACCGCCCTGAAGATCGCCGAGCGCTACACCCGCGAACAGGGCGGCGGCCGGTCCATGGTCCTGTTCGCAGTGCCGTCGCTGGCGCTCCTGCAGCAGGCACTGGAGGAGTGGTCCCGCGAGCACGACCCCGACATGCCGTTCCGCGCGTTCGCGATCGGATCGGATCCGCGACTCGGGCGCGTCGCGAACGGCGATCTCACGACCGTGGCCCTGGAGGATCTCGCCGCCCCCGCGACGACGGACGGGGCGACGCTGTTCCGGCTCCTCGAGGAGATCGACCTGTCGGAGGGCATGACGGTGGTCTTCTCGACCTACCAGTCGATCCAAGCCGTCAGCGACGCACAGGGCCTCGGGGTCCCCGCCTTCGACCTGGTGATCTGCGACGAGGCCCACCGCACGACGGGTGTCCGCCTCGCCGAGGACGAGGACCCCTCCGAGTTCGTGAAGATCCACGATCCGCGGATCATCGACGCCGAACGTCGCCTCTCCATGACGGCGACCCCGCGCATCTACGCCCCGGAAGCGAAGAGCCAGGCCCGGCAGCGGGACGTCGAGCTCGTCTCGATGGACGACGAGACGCTGTTCGGCCCCGTCGTGTACCGACTTGGCTTCGGCGAGGCGGTGGAGCGGGGCCTGCTGACCGACTACAAGGTCCTGGTTCTCGGGGTGAGTGAGGACCAGGTCGCCCGATCGTTCGTCGAGCACCTCCGGCTCGAATCCCACGAGCTCCCCCTCACCGACGTCGCCAAGCTCATCGGCTGCTGGAACGCGCTGGCCAAGCGGCAGTCCGGTCATCTCGCCGACGGGTTCGGCGGGGACATCACCCCCATGCGCCGCGCGGTGGCGTTCACGCGGGACATCAAGACGTCACGAAAGGTCGAGCAGGACTTCCCGTACCTGGTCCGCGCCCACCTCCAGGACCGCCTGAACGACGACCCGACCGACGATCTCGGCGTCGAGTGCCGCCACGTCGACGGCACCATGAACGCGACCGAGCGCGGCGCGCTTCTGCAGTGGCTGCGCGAGGATCCGGGGATCGAGCGTCCGGGACCGCCGACCGCGCGCGTCCTGACGAACGCCCGCTGCCTCAGTGAGGGCGTCGACGTCCCCGGCCTCGACGCCGTGCTGTTCCTGAGCGCGCGCAAGTCGCAGGTCGACGTGGTGCAGGCCGTCGGACGGGTGATGCGTCGCGCGGTAGGGAAGACCTGCGGGTACATCGTCCTCCCCGTCGCGATCCCGGAGCAGATCTCCGGCGAGGAGGCGCTGAAGGACAATGAGCGTTACCGGGTCGTCTGGCAGGTCCTCCAGGCGCTTCGCTCCCACGACGAGCGGTTGGACGCCCAGATCAACCGGATGGGTCTGACCGGCCGCTCCCCCGAGACCGTGGTCGTCGCTCATGTCGACCTGGTCGCATCGTCATCCCGCACGCGAGCCCCAGGGGAGATCGGGGCGGTCGATCACGACCTGGACGCCGCCGACCGCGTGACGCGTACGAGGACGGCGGCCGTCTCCCCCGCCCTCCCGCTGTTCGGCGCAGACGATTGGAAGGACGCGGTCTACGCCAAGCTCGTGAAGAAGGTCGGCGATCGACTGTACTGGGACGACTGGGCGGACGACGTCTCCGGCATCGCGCAGACGTACGTCACACTCATCAGTGCGCACCTGGACTCCTCCCCGGGCGACCGCGGTCGCTTCCAGGCCTTCCTCCGAGCGCTCCGGGCCACCGTCAATCCCGAGATCGCCGAGGACGAGGCGATCGAGCTGCTCGCGCAGCACCTGATCACGATGCCCGTCTTCGACGCCATGTTCCCCGACGACTCGTTCACCCGGGCGAACCCCGTGTCGCTGACGATGCAGGAGGTGATCGACTCCTTCTCCGAGAACGCGGCGTTCGCCCGTGAACGGGAACCGCTCGAGTCCTTCTACTCCGGGATCACGGACCACATCCGCCGTCTCCCGGACTTCACCTCCAAGCAGCGCCTCCTCGTCACGCTCTACGACCGGTTCTTCGCGAAGGCGTTCCCGAAGCTCGCCGACCGGATGGGCATCGTCTTCACCCCGGTCGACGTCGTGGACTACATCCTCCGGTCGGCCGACGACGCGTTCCGGGCCGCCTTCGACCGCGGCCTGGGCGACCGGGGCGTGCGGATCCTCGATCCCTTCACCGGGACCGGCACGTTCCTCACCCGCCTCCTCCAGCTCGGCCTCGTCCCGCCGGAGAACCTCGCGTACAAGTACCGTCACGACCTCTTCGCGAACGAGATCGTGCTGCTCAGCTACTACATCGCCGCCGTCAACCTCGAGAGCGTGTTCCGCGAGCTGACCGCCACGACGCCGGACGCCGGGGAGGCGGCCTTTCCCGGCATCAGCCTCACCGACACCTTCGCGATGGACGAACGCGACCACGAGCTGGCCGGCGGGGTGTTCCCCGAGAACACCGAGCGCCTCGAACGGCAGCGCCGCGCGCCGATCGACGTGATCGTCATGAACCCGCCCTACTCGGTCGGGCAGCGCAGCGCCAACGACGACAACCAGAACGCCCGCTACCCCGCCCTCGACGCGAGGATCGAGGAGACCTACGCGAACCGCTCCACGGCGACCCTGAAGAACTCGCTCTACGACTCGTACTTCCGCGCGCTCCGGTGGGCCACCGACCGCATCGGCGACGAGGGCGTGATCGCGTTCGTATCCAACTCGGGGTTCGTCGACGGCAACACCGCGGACGGGGTGCGGCTCGCCTTCGGGGACGAGTTCAGCGACGTCTTCCTCTACGACCTGCGCGGCGGCATCCGCGGCCGGGTCGGCGACGCGGCACGCAACGAGGGCGGCAACGTCTTCGACATCATGACCGGCGTCGTGATCGCCGTCCTCGTCAAGCGCGCCGGTCACGTCGGCCCCGCCCGGATCCGCTACCGCAGCATGGGTGACGCGATGACCCGCGAGCAGAAGCTCGACGCGCTGCGCACCGAGGCGTCCCTCCGCGGATCCGAGTTCCGCGAGATCCTCCCCAACGCCGCCGGCGACTGGCTCAACCAGCGCGACGAGCGCTTCGGCGCCTTCCGCGCGCTGTCCGGGCCGGACGGGGTGTTCGCCCTGTCCTCGAACGGGCTCAAGACCAACCGGGACGCGTGGTGCGTCAACTTCGACCGGACGCTGCTGCGCGCCAACGTCCGCCGGCACGTCGACTTCCTGAACGGCGAACGGCGAAGGGTCCGGTCCCTCGCCGCCGGCGGCACCCGCCCGCGGACGCTCGTCACCCGCGACCCGCGCCGGGGCAGCTGGGACCGGGTCAACCTCGGCGACGTCGACCGCGACCGGGAGACGACCCACTCCGAGGCGGGCTACCGGGAGGGCGTGTACCGCCCGTTCGTCCGCACCCCGATCTACTTCGATCCCACGCAGCGGATGAACAACTGCACCTACCAGCTCCCCCGGCTCTTCCCGACCCCGGCGCACCCCAACCGCGCCATCGCGGTCAACGCCCGCGGCGCGGACGTCCCGCTGATGGTCGACGCGATCCCGGACCTCCACGTCGTCGGCGACGCCCAGGTCTTCGCGCGCTGGCGCTGGGAGCCGCTCGCCGCACCCACCGGCCTCGACCTCGACGCCCTGGACGGCCTCGATCCGACGGAGGACGAGGTCGTGGTGGGCGGGTACCGGCGCGTCGACAACATCACCGACGAGACGCTCGCCCGGTATCGGCGCGTCTACGAGGACGACGAGCTGACGAAGGACGACGTGTTCTCCGCGGTGTACGCGATCCTGCACCATCCCGAGTACCGCGGCCGCTACGAGGCGGATCTGAAGCGCGTGCTGCCGCGGATCCCGTTCGTGGCCGACATCCGCGCGTACGTCCGCACCGGCGAGGCGCTGGCGGCGCTGCACCTCGGGTACGAGGCGGCGGACGAGTTCCCGCTGGCCGAGGTCCGGGCGATCGACGCCCCCACCGACGACGACGCCGCGCTGTACGCGATCGATCGGATGACCTGGACGACGCGCCGCGACCGCAGCGCGATCCGCTACAACGCCTTCCTGACCCTCACCGGCATCCCGGAGGAGGCGCACGAGTACCGGATCGGCGGACGCAGTCCCCTCGAGTGGATCCTGGACCGTTACCGCGTCCGCGTCGACGCGCAGACCGGCATCGTGAACGATCCCAACGCCTGGCTGCGCGATCGCGCCGATCCGCGATACGTCGTGCGCCTCATCGGGTCCCTCGTCACGCTGTCGATGCAGACGCGGCTCCTCATCGCGGGCCTGCCGCCGTTCGAGGTGCTCGACGCCTGAGCGGATCCCGGCGCACTCGGTCGTCGGGCGAGAAGCGCAGCGACGGGGCGCCCCTCCGTCGGATCCGCGCGTTTCGACTCGCTCCGCTCGCTCAACGACCGAACCCCACCGGTCGTTGAGCGAGGAGCGCAGCGACGAGACGAAACGCCCCCGCCGCCGGATCCGCGCGTTTCGACTCGCTCCGCTCGCTCAACGACCGAAGCCCCACCGGGACTGGCTCCGCTCGCTCAACGACCGAACCCACCGGTCGTTGAGCGAGGAGCGCAGCGACGAGGCGAAACGCCCCGCCGACGGACTACTTGGAGTTGAAGTCGAACGCCTTCAGCAGCTCTTCGACGGCCTGATCGCGCTGAGGGCCGCCCTCGTCGAACATGTGGGAGACGTGCGTGCGGAGGTGGTTCTCCAGCAGGAGGCGGTTGAGGGACTCGAGCGAACGCTGGATGGCGCGGGACTGCGTGATGATGTCCATGCAGTACTCCTCGCCCTCGATCATCCGCGTCACCCCGCGCAGCTGGCCCTCCAGGATGCTGGCGCGGTGCAGGGCGCGCTTCTTGATGTCTTCGATCACGCTCCGAGCGTAGACCGGATCCGGCCGGGAACGGGTCGATCCCCGCCGGACCGATGATGTCGGCGGACGTCGGCACACGGCACCGCGGCCTCCCCGGGCACGCGGACCGCGTCCGGGGTCGGCAGGACGAGGGTGGCAGGATAGCGACCATGGTGACCGCACCGCCCGCCCTGCTCTCCGAGGCCGACCGCGAGCGCCTGCGGTCGCTGCGGCGCATGAAGGCCGTGGCCCTCGTCGCGCTGCTCGTGATGGCCGTCGCGTTCGTCATCGCGTTCTGGCTCCAGAACCGGTACCCGTGGCTGGCCTACGTCCGTGCCGCGGCCGAGGGCGGCATGGTCGGCGCCCTCGCCGACTGGTTCGCCGTCACCGCGCTGTTCCGGCGTCCGCTGGGCCTCCCGATCCCGCACACGGCGATCATCCCCAACCGCAAGGACGAGATCGGGCGTTCCCTGGGCGAGTTCGTCGAGACGAACTTCCTCGCCGCCGACGTGGTGCGCACCAAGCTCGATGAGACCGACATCGCCGCGCGGCTCGGCGAGTGGCTGAGTCAGGAGCGGCACGCCGAACGCGTGGCCGCGGAGGGCGCGACCGTCGCCGCGGCCGTGCTCCGCGCGCTCAGCGACGACGACGTGCGCGACCTGATCGCCGACCTCGCGCGCGAGCACCTCGTCCAGCCCGAATGGGGCCCGGCCGCGGGCGGGTGGCTGGAGAAGGTCGTGCAGAGCCGTGCCCACCACGGCGCCGTGGACCTCGCGGTCGACAGCCTGGAGACATGGCTCGCGGCCAACCGCGACACGTTCGAGGGGCTGATCTCGCGGCGCCTGCCGTCCTGGGTCCCGCGGGTCGCCCAACGGCTCGTGGACGAGGCGGCCTACAACGAGGCGCTCAAGTTCGTGCGCGCCGTCCAGGCCGATCCCGCCCATCCCGCCCGGCACGCGATCGATCGCTACCTCGCCCGCCTCGCCGACAACCTCCAGCACGATGCGGCGACCCGCGCACGGCTCGAGAACGCCAAGGCGACGGTGTTCGACAGCCCGAAGGTCGCCGCCCTCGCCGCCGAGGCCTGGACCACCGCCAAGAACGGCCTGCTGACCGCGCTCGCGGACGAGAACAGCGGCCTGCGCCGCCGCGCGGTCGCCGCCCTCGCCGACGTCGGCCGTCGCCTCTCCACCGACGCCGCCCTGCAGGCACGCGTCGACGGGTGGGTGACCGACGCCGCCGTCTTCCTCGTCGACCGCTACCGCCACGACATCGCGTCGATCATCACGGACACCGTCGAGCGCTGGGATCCGGCCGAGACGACCGAGAAGATCGAGCTGATGGTCGGCCGGGACCTGCAGTACATCCGCCTGAACGGCACGGTGGTCGGGGCGCTCGCGGGGCTCGCCATCTTCACCGTCGCCCACGCCCTGATCCCGGGCGTCTGACTCGAACGGAGCCGCCATGGCCCTCTCCCACGATCCCCTCTGGCCGCGCGGCGGCGACTGGCCCGCCCCCGACGGCCCGGCCGACGCCGTGCTCCTGGGCGTGCCCACCTGGCGCACGTCGCTGTCACCCACCGGCGCGCACGCGACGCCGGCGGCGATCCGCGAGGCCCTGCGCCGCTACAGCCCGACCGTGATGGGCCCGCCGGTGCAGGACCTGGACGCACTCCTCCGCATCGCCGACGCCGGTGACGTGACCGAGCCCGACGGAGACGACGGCATCGCCCGGACGGTGGACCGGGTCCGAGCGCTGGCCGAGACGGCGCGCCTCGTCATCGCCCTCGGCGGCGACAACTCCCTCACCTACGCGGTCGCTCGGGGCGCGGGCGCGTCGGGACTCATCACGATCGACGCGCACTTCGACCTCCGCGACGGCGTCTCCAACGGCTCGCCCGTGCGCCGCCTCGTCGAGGACGCGCCCGAGCGGGAGCGGATCGATCCGCGGCGGATCGTGCAGATCGGCATCGCGGACTTCGCCAACTCCGCCGCGTACGCCGCCCGCGCCGCCGACTGGGGCATCCGGGTCATCACGATCGACGAGGTGCGCCGTCGCGGGATCGACGACGTCGTGGCCGAGGCCGTCGAGATCGCGGGGGCGGGCGAGGATCCGCGCGTCCACCTCGACATCGACGTCGACGCCTGTGACCGGGCCGCGACGCCCGGCTGCCCGGCCAGCGTCCCCGGCGGGTTCGCCGCGTGGGAGCTGCGGGCCCTCGTCCGGGCGATCGCCGCGGATCCGCGGGTCGTGAGCGCGGACCTCGCCGAGGTCGACGCCACCGCCGACGCCGAGGACGGGCGCACCGTGCGTCTCGCCGCGCTCGGCGTCCTGGAGCTGCTCGCCGCGCTCGCCGCCCGCGGCTGAGCCGGGGTCCGTTCCGGGGGTTCGGGGTCCGTTCTGGGGCTTCCGGGCCCCACGACGCGCCCCGAATCACCGAAACGCGCCCCGAATCCGTCAGCCGTCCCGACCTGCGACCGCCTCCGGGATGGGGACGCCTCCGGTGTTGAACCGGATCGTGCGCCGCACGGTGGACGGATCGGCGAGCACCGCGGCGACGACGGCCGCGACGTCCGCCCGCGGCACCTCTCCCGAGCTCGTCGCCGTCGCGTCGATCCGTCCGGTCGGCGCGGCGTCGGTGAGCCGGCTCGGCCCGAGCACGGTCCAGTCGAGCGCCGTTGCCCGCAGATGCTCGTCCGCGGCCGCCTTCGCCTCGGCATAGGCGTGGAACGAGTGCTCCGGGGGGACGCCGTGATCCGGCGAGGACCCGAAGTACGACACCATCACGTAGCGGCCGACACCGGCGTCCGCCGCCGCGTCCATCGAGCGGATCGCCGCGTCGTGGTCCACGGCCCGGGTGCGCGCCGGGTCTCCCCCGCCCGCGCCGGCCGACCACACGACCGCGTCGTGTCCGGCGATAAGGGCGGCGAGCGCGGCGCGGTCTTCGCGCTCCACGTCGAAGACGACCGGGTCGGCCCCGGCGCGGCGGACGTCGTCCGCCTGGGCGGCGTCGCGGATCACGGCCGTCACCTCGTCTCCGCGCGCGGCCAGCAGGGGCTCGAGGAGAAGGGCGATCTTGCCGTGGCCGCCGATGAGGAGGATGCGTGTCATGCCGTCCACGCTACGCCGAGGATCCGGCCCGCAGGCCGGCCGAGCCGGGTCAGGATACGCACGTGCCCCCGCGTCCGCCAGCCCCTCGGCCCCGGGTGCTCCCCGCGCGAGGGTGGAGTGATCCCGACAGAGAGGATCGGTCATGGAGGACAAGCCCGCCCGGGTGATGAAGGACGAGAACTACAACCTCGTGTGCGTCCTGGAGGCGTCGCTGCGCAACGCCTGGAAGATGCAGACGTACATCGAGGACGCGGAGCAGGCCGGCGATGCGGAGCTCGCCGAGTGGTTCCGCAAGGTGCAGCACAACAGCCTCAAGGCCGGCGAGCAGGGCAAGCGCATGCTCCGTGCCCGGCTGGAGGAGGTCGAGGAGGTGCCGGCATGAGCGGGGCGGTCGACGCCGCGGCGGGATCGACGACGACGGCGGTCTGCGAGGTCTGCGGCAACGTCTACGACAGGTCGTTCACCGTGACCCAGGCCGGCCGTACGCGCACGTTCGACAGCTTCGAGTGCGCGATCCACGCCATGGCGCCGACGTGCGCCCACTGCGGGTGCCGCGTGATCGGTCACGGCGTGGAGGCGGACGGCGTCGTCTACTGCTGCGCGCACTGCGCGCGCGGCCACGGCGAGGAGTCCCTGCGCGACCGTGCGTGACCCCGGTTCGGGGCCGGTTCTGGGGCGTTCCGGCCCCGTATCGCGCCCCGATCCCCCGGAGGGCGCCCCAAACGCGCGCGGATCCGGGATCAAGCGACGGGGAGGCCGTCCTTCCACACGCGGTGAACGAGCGGGACGCCGGGCCGATAGGCCAGATGCACGCGGGTCGGCGCGTCCAGGAGGACGAGGTCGGCGCGGGCACCCGGTGCGATGCGTCCGACGTCGTCCCGGCGCAGGGCCGCCGCACCGCCCGCCGTGGCCGCCCACACCGCCTCCGCCACCGTCATCCGCATGTCGCGCACGGCGACGGCGATGCAGAACGGCATCGAGGACGTGAAGCTGGATCCCGGGTTGGTGTCGCAGGCCAGGGCGACCGTCACGCCGGCGTCGATGAGCCGCCGCGCATCCGGGTACGGCTGGCGAGTGGAGAACTCCACGCCCGGGAGGAGCGTGAGGACCGTCTCCGACCCCGCGAGCGCCGCGATGTCGTCGTCGGTCAGGAACGTGCCATGGTCGACGGATGCGGCGCCGAGCTCGACCGCGAGACGCACGCCGTCCCCGGGGCCGAGCTGGCTGGCGTGGAGCCGAGGGCGCAGCCCTCGGGCGATCCCGGCCTCCAGGATCCGGCGCGACTGGGCGACCGTGAAGGCGCCCGTCTCGCAGAACACGTCGATCCACCGCGCATGCGGAGCGCAGGCGTCGAGCATCGGCCCCGTCACGAGATCGACATACGCGTCCGGGTCGTCCGCGTACTCGACCGGCACCACGTGCGCCCCGAGGAACGTGACCTCCTCGGTCGCCTCGGCCGCCAGCCGCACGAGCCGCTCCTCGGTCGCGACATCCAGGCCGTATCCGCTCTTGACCTCCACCGTCGTGGTGCCCTGGGCGTGCATCTCGTCGAGGAGGCCGCGCAGCCGGGCGCGCAGTTCGGCGTCCGTGGCCGCGCGTGTGGCGGCGACGGTGGACCGGATGCCGCCCGCGGCATACTTCTGACCCGCCATCCGCGCCTCGAACTCCGCAGCGCGATCCCCGCCGAACACGAGGTGGCTGTGGCTGTCGACGAAGCCGGGGATCACGGCACGCCCTGCGGCGTCCACGGTCTCGTCGGCCTCGCGCGGCGCGGGTGCGTCACCGATCGGCCCGACCCAGCGGATCCGCCCGTCCTCGACGAGCACCGCCGCATCGTGCAGGGTCCCCGTCGGGTCCGCCGCTGCCGTCGGGTCCGCCGCGCCCGTCGGGTCCGCCGCCGCCAGCCGCGGGTCGTTGGTCGTCAGCTCCCCGATGTTCGTGATCAGCGTGCGCACGGTGCCATCCTCCCTCTGTGTGATGCCGAGTGGTCAGTTTCTGCGGGTTGGGGCCGCCCGAACCCACAGAAACTGACCACTCGATGGGGGAACGCGCGGGTCACAGGCCCATCGGGACGGTGAGACCGCGCTCGCGGGCGATGTCCTTGGCGTGCTCGTAGCCCGCGTCGACGTGCCGCATGACCCCGGTGCCCGGATCGTTCGTCAGCACACGCTCGAGCTTCTGCGCGGCGAGCTCGGATCCGTCGGCGACGGTGACCTGACCGGCGTGGATCGACCGACCGATCCCGACGCCGCCGCCGTGGTGCAGCGACACCCACGACGCGCCCGACGCCGTGTTCAGCAGCGCGTTCAGCAGCGGCCAGTCGGCGATCGCATCCGAGCCGTCCTTCATCGCCTCCGTCTCGCGGTAAGGCGACGCGACGGAGCCGGAGTCGAGGTGATCGCGGCCGATGACGATCGGAGCCGACAGCTCCCCCGAGGCGACCATCTCGTTGAACCTCAGCCCGGCCAGGTGGCGCTCCTTGTAGCCCAGCCAGCAGATCCGTGCGGGCAGCCCCTCGAAGCGGACCTTCTCCCCCGCCTTCTCCAGCCAGCGGTGCAGCGCCGTGTCCTCGGGGAAGAGCTCCGCGATCGCGCGGTCGGTCTTGCGGATGTCCTCGGGATCCCCGGAGAGCGCCGCCCACCGGAACGGGCCGCGCCCCTCCTCGAACTGCGGGCGGATGTACGCCGGCACGAAGCCGGGGAACTCGAAGGCGCGGTCGAAGCCGCCCAGCTTCGCCTCGGCGCGGATCGAATTGCCGTAGTCGAAGACGGCCGCGCCGGCATCCTGGAACGCGACCATGGCCTCGACGTGCGCCGCCATCGAGGCGCGGGCCCGGGCCGTGAAGCCTTCGGGGTCATGCTCGGCCTCCGCCCGCCACTGCGCGAAGGGGATCCCCACGGGCAGGTACGCCAGCGGGTCGTGAGCGCTCGTCTGGTCGGTGACGATGTCGATCGGCAAGCCGCGACGATGCAGCTCCGGGAACACCTCCGCGGCGTTGCCGACGACGCCGACCGAGAGAGCCTCGCCGGCCTCCTTCGCGGCGACGACCCGCGCGATGGCGGCATCGAGGTCGGTCGTGTACTCGTCGAGGTAGCCGTGCTCCACTCGGCGGGCCAGGCGCGACTCGTCGACGTCGACGATGAGCACCGCGCCCTCGTTGAGGGTGACGGCGAGCGGCTGCGCGCCGCCCATGCCGCCGGCGCCCCCGGTGAGCGTCAGCGTGCCGCGCAGCGAGTCGCGACCGAGCGACCGGGCGACGGCGGCGAACGTCTCGTACGTGCCCTGGAGGATCCCCTGGGTGCCGATGTAGATCCAGGATCCCGCCGTCATCTGGCCGTACATCATGAGCCCGAGCTCCTCCAGGCGGCGGAACTCCGGCCAGGTCGCCCAGTCGCCCACGAGGTTCGAGTTCGCGATGAGCACCCGCGGCGCCCACTCGTGGGTGCGGAAGACCCCCACGGGCTTGCCGGACTGCACGAGCAGCGTCTCGTCCGGCTCCAGCTCGTCCAGGGTCCGGACGATCGCGTCGTAGGCGGCCCAGCTGCGCGCCGCACGCCCCGTCCCGCCGTACACGACGAGGTCCTCGGGATGCTCGGCGACCTCGGGATCGAGGTTGTTCATCAGCATGCGCTTGGCGGCCTCCGCGCCCCAGCTCTTCGCAGTGCGGTGGTTGCCGCGGGGGGCGCGGACCGGCGGACGTGCGCCGGTCGAGGACGGGTCAGACATTCGCGTGCTCCTTCGCAGTGCGGACGACGGCCCCCGAGCGGACGAGCTCGGTCACCGCCTCCATGTCGGGAGAGAGGAAGTGGTCGGGACCCGGCCCCGCGGCGACCGTGCGCACGAGGTCGCGGACCGCGCCGGTGGCGGGCCCCGCCTCCAACGGTGCGCGCAGGTCCAGCGCGCGGGCGCCGGTGATGATCTCGACGGCGAGGACCCGGGCCAGCCCGTCGATCGCCCGGCGGAGCTTTCGCGCCGCGGCCCAGCCCATCGAGACGTGGTCCTCCTGCATCGCCGAGGAGGGGATCGAGTCCACCGAGGCGGGGACGGCGAGGCGTTTGAGCTCGGAGACGATGCCGGCGGCGGCGTACTGGGCGATCATGAGGCCGGAGTCCACGCCGACCTCGTGGGCGAGGAAGGGCGGGAGGCCGTGGTTGCGCGCCGGGTCGAGGGCGCGGTCGGTCCGGCGCTCGGACACGGACGCCACGTCCGCGACGGAGATCGCGAGGAAGTCCAGGACCGCCGCCACCGGGGCGCCGTGGAAATTGCCGTTCGACTCGATGCGCCCGTCCGCGGTCACGACGGGGTTGTCCACGACGCTCGCGAGCTCCCGCTCGGCGATGGAGGCGGCGTGGGCCATCGTGTCGCGGGCCGCGCCGTGCACCTGCGGCGAGCACCGCAGTGAGTAGGCGTCCTGCACGCGTCCGTCCTCCGGGCCCTTGTGGCTCGCGACCATGGGCGAGGACCCGAGGAAGGCGCGGAGGTTCGCGGCGGAGGCCGCTTGCCCGACCTGCGGGCGCAGGGCCATGAGGTCCGCGGCGAAGACCGCGTCGGTGCCGAGCTGCGACTCGATGGACATGGCCGCGGCGAGGTCGGCCGTCGTGATCAGGGTGTCCAGGTCGTGGAGGGCGAGCAGGAGCATCCCGAGCATGCCGTCCGTGCCGTTGATGAGGGCGAGCCCCTCCTTCTCCACGAGGACGAGCGGCTCAATCCCGCCCTCCGCGAGCGCGTCGGCCGCCGGGCGGACGGCACCGTCTGCTCCCCGCACCTCGCCCTCCCCCATGGCTGCGAGAGCGATGTGCGCGAGCGGGGCGAGGTCGCCGGAGCAGCCGAGGGACCCGTACTCGCGGACGATCGGCGTGATCCCGGCATTGAGCATGGCCGCGTAGGCGTCGACGACCTCCGGCCGCACCCCCGTGTGGCCGGAGGCGAGGGTCTGCAGGCGCAGCAGCTGCAGCGCCCGCACGACCTCGGTCTCGACCTCGGGACCGGTGCCGGCGGCGTGCGAGCGGATGAGGCTCGCCTGGAGCTGACGGCGCCGCTCGGGCGCGATGAAGGTCGTGGCCAGCGCGCCGAAGCCCGTGGAGACGCCGTAGTGCGGACGGGGATCCGCGGCCATCGCGTCGATGACCCCGCGCGCGGCGGCCACGCGGGCGCGCGCCTCGGGTGCGATCTCGACACGGGCGCCGTCGCGGGCGACGGCGACGACGGCGGCGGGAGTCAGCGTCGCGGCGCCGACGAGGACGGGAGAGGGATCCGGCATGCCTCGATTCCACACCGCGGGCCTTCCGCGCGGTCGATCGCTGTGGGAACCTTTGTCTGTGATCCCAGACAATCGTCCGCAGGTCCCGGCGGCCGACCAGACGCTGCGGATCCTGCGTCATCTGGCTCGGCGGCCGGGGCCGGTGGCGGCGTCGGCCCTGGCCCGCGATCTGTCGATCCCGCGCTCGACGGTCTACCACCTCCTCGCGACGCTGGAGGATCACGGGTTCGTCGTGCATCTGCCGCAGGAGCGCCGCTGGGGTCTCGGCACCGCGGCCTTCGAGCTGGCCGGCGGCTATGCCCGCCAGGAGCCCCTGGCTCGGCTCGGGCGCCCGGTCGTCGCGGGTCTGGCGGACCGGATCGGCGAGAGCGCGCACCTGGCGGTGATGACCGGGCGGGACGTCCTCTACATCGTCGAGGAGCGGGCGGCCCGGCGCCCGGCGCTGGTGACGGACGTGGGCGTCCGGCTGCCCGCCCATCTCACCGCCACCGGACGGGCCATGCTCGCCGCGCTCCCCGCGGCGCAGGTGCGGGCGCTGTACCCGGACGCCTCCGCGTTCGCGGACCGCACGGGGCGCGGCCCGACCCGGCCCGCCGAGCTGCGGGAGGTGCTGCGGGAGGTCCGCCGAGCCGGGCACGCGACCGAGGACGGGGAGGTGACCCCCGGGTTCCGCTCCGTCGCCGCCGCCGTAACGGATCACGCCGGCTGGCCCGCGGCCGCCCTCGCGGTGACCTGGTCGGCGGACGCGACCGTCGACGGGGACGGCATCGTGGACGCCGTGACCGCGGCCGCGACCGAGCTGCGGCGGCGCACCGGCGCCGTGGTCAGGACGAGGTGAGCAGCCGCTGCAGCACCGCCGCGTGGCTGATGTCGCCGCCGTGCGAGGCGGTCAGCAGGGTGAGGGGCCCGGCGGCGGCGAGGTCCCGGAGGTGCGCCAGGGCCGCCGCGCGCTCGGGGTCTCTCAGCTCCTCCTCGTAGCGTCGGGCGAACTCCGGGAGCTTGTCCGGATCGTGCTGGTACCACTGACGAAGCGCGGTGGACGGAGCGACGTCGCGAAGCCACTCGGCGAGCGCCGCGCGCTCCTTGCTCACGCCGCGCGGCCAGAGCCGGTCCACGAGGATCCGCTGGCCGTCGTCCGAGGCGGGCTCCTCGTAGATCCGCCGCACGCGCACCGGTCCGGGCGACCCCATGACGACCTCCTCCCGCCGCAGGAGGCGGCGACCCGTCCATGCTCTCGCGCGGGCACCTCCCCGACAACCACCCCGCTCCCCGTCCGTCGTGCGCGTGGCGTGCGATCGTCTCGGAGGCCGTGTCGCAGGGTTGCGACACGGCAGCGACATCCCCGCGACACCGCGCCGATAGCCTGATGCACATGCACCGCACCTCTCTGGCCCCCGCCGCTCGCCCGCTTCTGTGCGGGATCAGCGCCGGGATCGTCGCTCTCGCCCTCGCGGGCTGCTCGGTCGCCGTCTCTCCGAACGCCGCCCCGTCCGCCTCGGCCGGCGCGTCTGGCACGCCATCCCCCGCGGCCTCGCCGACGCCCGATCCCTCCCCGACGCCGTCCGTGGCGACGGTCCCGGGGTACGACGTCGGCCAGTTCCCGCCGGTGCCGCTCTTCCTGCTGCCGGATCTGACGCTGCTGGATGCCTCCGCCTCCTCCTTCGCGATCGATCTGCAGCGCGACGTCAGCGACATCCCGGGGGTGACGGTCTCTGCAGCGCAGTGCGACGCGGGCGGTCAGGTGATCTCCGGGACCGGCACCGCCCTGCTGTACGGGGACGGCTCGGGCACCTTCACCGGGCCCGACGGATCGATCCAGAACTTCGGCGACGGCTCGGGAAGCTTCACCCTCAACGGCGTCACGGTGCAGAACTTCGGCGACGGCGCCGGAAACTACACCGACGGCACCATCTCCATCCAGAACTTCGGCGACGGGGCGGGGAACTACGTCGATGCGACCAAGAGCATCCAGGTCTTCGGGGACGGCTCGGGGAACTACACCGACGGCGACGTCTCCATCCAGAACTTCGGCGACGGCGCCGGGAACTACACCGACGGCACCGTCACCATCCAGAACTTCGGCGACGGCGCCGGAAACTACACCGACGGCACCGTCACCATCCAGAACTTCGGCGACGGCACCGGCACGGTCAACGGCACGCCGGTGACCGTCGAGAAGCTCGCGCCGGTCCCCCGGCTCGGCGTCTTCCCCCCGCTGGCCGCGCTGAACCCGATCACGTCGTGCGGCACGACCATCACCTTCCAGGACGGCGTGCTGTTCGACTTCGCCCGCAGCGACATCCGCCCCGACGCGGTGCCGACGATCGAGTCGGTGGCCGCGGTGTTCGCGAAGCTGGGCGTCGCGAAGGCGATCGTGTCCGGGCACACGGACGCCATCGGATCCGACGAGGACAACCAGGAGCTCAGCGAGCGCCGGGCCCGCTCCGTGGTCGAGGCGCTCCAGCAGCGCGGCGTGAGCGCCCCGCTGGAGGCCGTGGGCTACGGCGAGAGCCGCCCCGTGGCGGCGAACGAGGTGGACGGCGCCGACAACCCCGCGGGGCGGCAGCTCAACCGCCGCGTCGAGATCTTCATCCCCGCGGCCCTGTGACCGTGTCCCCCGAAGGAGACCACCTCATGCGCATCCTCCGTCCGTTGTCCGGCGGCCTCGCCGCCGCCGCCCTCCTCGTCGTCCTCTCCGGCTGCACGGTCGCCGTGGTCGACGGGGAGGCCGGGGAGCCTTCCCCGTCCTCCTCCCCCGACCGTGGCGCGGAGGCGGGGACCGAGTCCGCCGAGGACGACGCCTCCCCCGCGGCGAGCACCGGCGCCGAGGGCTCCCTGCCTGCGACCGACGACGCCGCGACCGGGACCGACCTCACCCGCGAAGCGCTCATCGCCTCCTCCACCCGCACGCTGCGCTGCGACGGAGAGCTGACCCTGCTCGACGACGCGATGGCCACGCGCGTGGAAGGACCGTGCGACCGGCTCATCCTGAACACGCGGGGCTCCCAGGTCGTGACGGACGACGTCGCCTTCCTGGAGGTGATCGGCGACGGTAACGTCGTGCTCTCCGGCGCGCTCGACAAGCTGCTCGTCAACGGCGAGGGCAACGTCGTGCGCTGGACGGGCGAGACTCCCGAGATCAGCGACGTCGGCTCGACGAACGTGCTGAAGGCGCAGTGACGTGACCGCCGACCGGCCCCGCATCCTCCTCGTCGACGACGACGCGGCCATCACCGGCGCGCTCGGCCCGTTCCTCGCTCGCAGCGGGTTCGACGTCGAGGTCGCCGCCGACGGGGCCGAGGGACTGGCGGCCGTCGAGCGGCGAGCGCCGGACCTCGTGGTCTGCGACGTGCTCATGCCGCGCGTGGACGGCCGCGAGTTCGTCCGTCGCGTGCGGGGCCGGAGCCTCTGGCTGCCGATCATCCTCCTCACTCAGATCGGCGAGGCCTCCGAGCGCAGCGCCGCCCTCGACGAGGGGGCCGACGACTACCTCAACAAGCCGTTCGACCCGCGCGAGCTCGTGTCCCGGATCCGCGCGGTGCTGCGCCGGTCCGCCCCCGGTGAGGTCCCCCTGTCGGCCGCGTCCCGTCTCCGCGCCCACGATCTCGTCCTGGACCGCAGCGCCCGACGCGTCTGGCGCGACGAGACGGAGCTGGTGCTGACCCCCAAGGCGATGACCCTCCTGGAGCACCTGATGCGGCACGCCGACGAGGTCCACACGCGCGAGCGGCTGCTGTCCACCCTGTGGGGCTTCGACTTCGCGTCGTCCAGCCGCGCGGTCGATCACCGGATCGCGGAGCTCAGGCGCGTGCTCGGGGACGACGCCGCAGCACCCCGGTTCATCGAGACCGTGCAGAGCCTCGGCTATCGCTTCGTCGCACCGGTGAGCGCCGCATGAGCGGCCCCGAGGACCCGTCCGGACCGGCGCCGCGCCGGTCCCGGGCGCCCTGGGCCTGGGCGCCCGCGCTGGTCCCCGCCGTGCTGGGCACGGTCGTGGGCCTCGTCCTGCTGCTCTCCGGCGACGCCCGCCGCCTCGAGATCGGTGTCGCCGTCCCCGCCCTCGTCATCGGCGCCGGCGTCCTGCTCACGGCGCTCGCCCTGCTCGCTCTCGGCGGCATCGTCCTCCGGTCGCGGCGGAGCGCCCGCGCCACCCGTCGGGCGGCCGAGGACGCGGCGCGGAAGGAGCGCGAGGGCCATCGCCGCTTCCTCGCCCGGCTGGACCACGAGCTGAAGAACCCGATCACCGCGATCCGCGCGACCGCCGTCGCCGCGCAGAACGGCGCCGCGCCCGTCGACGCCTGGCCGACCGTCGACGCCCAGGCCGCCAAGCTCAGCGGGCTCGTCCGCGACCTCCGCAAGCTCGCGGAGCTGGAGACCCGCGAGCTGGAGACGGAGGCCGTGGACCTCGAACTGCTCGTCACGGAGGCCGTCGCCGCGCTCGGCGCGCAGGATCCCTCGGTGGCCGCGCGGATGTCCGTGGCGGTCACCCGCGTCCCCTGGCCCGTGCCCACGGTGCGCGCCGATCCCGACCTGCTGTCGCTCGCGCTCGACAACGTCCTCGGCAACGCGGCCAAGTACGCCGCCGACGGTCCCCTCGAGGTCCGTCTTCGCGAGGAGGCGGGCTGGGCGGTGATCGAGGTCGCCGACACCGGGCGCGGCATCCCCGCGGCGGACCTCCCGCACGTGTTCGACGAACTGGCCCGCGCGGCGAACGCCCGGGACGTCGCCGGCTCCGGCATCGGCCTCACCCTCGTCGCGACCGTGCTGCGCCGTCACGGCGGCGACGTCGCGCTGCGCTCCGCGGAGGGGGCGGGCACCGTCGTCACCCTGCGTCTGCCGCTGCGCTGACCCCCACGCCGCGTCCACCGGGGCCGAGTGGTCAGTTTCTGCGGGTTTGCGCGCCCGGAGCCCGCAGAAACTGACCACTCGAGCCCCCGAGCGCGGCGCATGCCGGACCCGCCGCTACGCTCGGAGCATGCTCGACACGCTCACCGGCTTCGCTGTGGTGGGCGTCGCGATCCTGCTGGGCTGGGTTCTCGGGCGGATCGGGCTGCTGGGTCCGCACGCCCGGGACGTCCTGAGCCGGCTGATCTTCTTCGTCCTCTCCCCGTTCCTCCTCTTCGCCGTGCTGTCGAAGGCGGACGCGGGGATGCTCTTCTCCTCTCTCCTGCCGGTCTCCGCGATCGCCGCGGCCGCGGTCATCCTCGTCTCGGCGCTCATCGGCGTGCTCGTCTGGCGACGCCCGACCGGGGAGGCGGTGATCGGCGCGCTGTCGGCCGGGCAGGTCAACTCCAACAACATCGGCATCCCGCTCTCGCTGTACCTGCTCGGCAGCGCCGCCTACCCCGCCCCGGTGATCCTCCTCCAGCTGCTGGTCATGACGCCGGTCTCGCTGTTCCTCCTCGAGGCGGCCACGAGCGATCGGCCGTCCTTCGCGGGGACCCTCCGGCGCACGGTGACCAACCCGATCCTGCTGGCGTCCGCGCTCGGCACGCTCGTCTCGGTGACCGGGATCGAGATCCCCCCGCTCGTCGGCGACCCGATCCAGCTCATCGCCGACGCCGCGGTCCCGCTGCTGCTGATCAGCTATGGCCTCTCCCTCCACGGGAGGAGAGTCCTCGGCACGCCCGGACGGCGTCGCGACGTGCTGCTCGCCACCGGGCTGAAGCTCGTGGCGATGCCGCTGATCGCCTGGTTCGTGGCCGGCGTGGTCTTCGGCCTCTCCGCGCACGAGGTGCTCATCGTCGTCGTCCTCGCTGCCCTCCCCACCGCCCAGAACGTGTTCAACTACGCCCAGCGCTACGACGTCGGCGAGCCCATCGCCCGCGACACGGTCCTGCTCACCACGATCGGCTGCCTCCCCGTGCTGTTCGCGGTCATGCTCCTGCTCGGCCCGTGACGTCTCGGGCGCGGACCAGGACCGGCTCTCCTCGGGTCGTGACCGGGCCGTCGAGGCGCTTAGAATCGCACCGTCGACGCGGGCAGGAGGGAACCGTTCGATCCGCGTCCCGGCCGTGACGCGGCCGGTCCCGACCCCGAGGAGATGCGGCGTGAGCACGACGACGTCCCCGCGTCCCGAACTCGACGTGACCTTCGGCGAGCTCGGCGCGCTGCTGCTGGACGGCGGGCTGTCCGTCACCGACGTGCGCGGCTCGCTGGAGGAGATCCGGCTCCGTGCCGCCCCCGAGGACGAGCTCGCCTTCGCGGTGCTCCCCGAGCACGTCCTCGTGAGCCGCCCCGGGATCCCGTTCGCGACCACCACGGTGAGCACCGGCGGGGTGGGACTGACCTCGCGCCAGGCCGCGCACGCGAGTCGGCTCGCGCAGGAGCTCCAGTCCGGTCGCGTGCCGCTCGACGAGGCCCGGGCGCGCATGGCCGAGATCCGCGCCCTCCCGTGGCCCGGTCGCGCGACGCAGGGCGTCGTCGGCGCCGCCCTCATCTCGGCCGGGCTCGCCGTCGTGTTCCGCTGTCCGTGGTGGGCCGTCGTCCTGGCCCTGCTGGTCGGCGCGGTCGTGGGCGTGGTCACGGAGTACATGTCCCGGATCCGCCCGGCGGCGGCGATCGTGCCCTTCGTCTCCGCGTTCGTCTCCACCCTGATCGTCGGCACCACGGCGACGGCGCTCGATCTGGGGCCCGTGCCGCTGTTCGCAGTGTGCGCGCCGATCGCGATCCTGGTGCCGGGCGCGCTCATCACGAACGCGCTGCTGGAGCTCACCGCGGCCGACATCGTGACGGGGGCGTCACGGCTCATGTACGGCCTCATCATGCTCGCGTTCATGGCGACGGGCGTCTCCGCGGGAGCGCTGCTGACGGGGCTGCGGATCGACTCCGACTCGGCCGCCCTGGTCGGGCAGGCAGCTCTCGTCACGGCGGACCGCGGCGGATGGGAGGCCGTCCCGCCGGTCCCCCTCGCCTGGATCGGGGTGGTGGTCCTCGCCGTCGGCATCGGGCTGGCGTTCGGGTCCGGGCCGCGCCTGACCCTCGTCTGCGTCGTGGTCATGAGCGGCACCTACGCCCTGCTGAGCGTGCTCAGCCCCCTCCTCGGCAGTGCGGTCGCCACGGGCGTCTCCGCCGCGGTCCTGTTCGTCGCCGCGAGGGTCATCGAGCGGCTCACGGTGGCGATCCCGGCCACGGTGTCGTTCCAGCCTGCGTTCCTCCTGCTGGTCCCCGGCACCGTCGGCCTCGTCGCGCTCGCGAGCTTCGACGCGGACGCGCTGGCGGCGGCCCCGGCGATCTTCCTCAGCCTCTGCATCGGAACGAAGGTCGGCGCGCTCATCGCGGACCTGTCGCACGTCACGGCCACCGCGTTCCGCGCCCGTCGTGCAGGACGCCCCGGCACCGGTCTGCTCCAGTAGGAATCGGCTCGTCGACGGCCGACCGCCGTGCGCAGGAGAACCGTCCGCGTCGAAACGCTTCTCGTCAAGCCCCCTGCCCGGGCGAGCGGAGCGTCCTACGGTCGGGCTCGAAGGCCCGGCCGGACCGGGCCCGCCCCCACGCGATCGCAGGAAGCCGGCCATGACACATTTCACTCGACACCCCCGCGGCGGGATCGCCGCCCTCTCCCTCGTCGCCGTAGCGCTGACCGGGTGCGCGGTCGGCACCGGCGGCGCCGGCGCCGGCACCGACGCGGACTACGACCGTTCCGCGACGCTCGACGGCACGCTCACCGTGATGGGCTTCTCCGGCGTGGACGAGATCGCGACCACGCGCGCGGATCTGGCGAAGAAGGCGCTCGGCGATACGACGGTCACGCTCGTCGAGGGCGAGCTCGACCTCCAGCAGCTGCTGTCGTCGATCGCCGCGGGAGACCCGCCGGACCTGATCTACGCCGATCGGACGCAGATCGGCTCCCTCGCAGCGCGCGGCGCCATCCTGCCGCTGCAGGACTGCATCGACGGCGAGCAGATACCGACCGACGACTTCCTCCGCCCGGCGCTGGACCAGGTCACGCTCGACGGCAAGGTGTACGGGATCCCGGAGTTCAACAGCGTGCAGATCGTGATGGCGAACGCGACGCTGCTGGATGCGGCCGGCGTCGCGCTCGACGACGTGAACGGCTCCGACTGGAAGGCCATGAGCGCCGCGAACACCGCGCTCACCAAGAGCGACGGGGGAAAGCTCCAGGTCATCGGCGTGGACAGCAAGCTCCCCGAGTTCCTGCCGCTGTGGGCCAAGGCCAACGGCGCGGATCTGCTCTCGGCGGACGGCAGGACCGCGCAGCTCGATGACCCGCGGGTCGTGGAGGCCCTCACCTGGGCGGCGTCGATCTACACGGATCAGGGCGGGTTCGACAAGGTCAAGGCCTACCGCGACTCGGCGGACTTCTTCGGCGCGGGCAACCAGTTCGCCACCGACGTCCTCGGGGCGATGCCGATGGAGCAGTGGTACGTGAACGTCCTCAACGACGTCTCCCCGGATGCGCCGCTCGCCTTCGACACGGTGCGGGACCGCCACGGTGAGACGCTCGCCTACGCCTCCGGATCGGCCTGGGCGATCCCGGCCGGCAGCGACAATCCCGAGGCCGCCTGCCGGTGGGCCCGGGTGATGACCTCGGAGGAGGCCTGGACCGCCGCGGCTGAGGCGCGGGTGACGCTCCGCGAGGCCGACGGCAAGCCGTTCACCGGGGTCCTCACCGGGAACGCGAAGGCCGATGCCGCGATCCAGAAGCTGCTGACGGAGGGCGGCGAGCCCTGGGACACCGCCGTCGAGAAGGTGTACGAGGCGAACGACCACACGTTCTCGCTGCCCGCGAACCCCGCCGACGCCGAGTTCACCGATGCGCTCCAGGACGCGGTGAACGCCGTGCTGAACGGGCAGCAGAGCCCGGAGGACGCGCTCGCCGAGGCGCAGCAGAACGCGCAGAAGGCCCTCGACGACGCCTGGGCGAAGCTCGAGAAGAACGGATGACCGCGGTCAACCCGCCCCGGGCCGCTCGCCCCGGCGCCCGTGGCCGGCACGAAGCGCCGCGCCGGCGCCGCCGGCGCGGCGGGGACCGGCTCGCGACCGTCGCCTTCCTCTCCCCCTGGCTCGTCGGGTTCGCCGTCTTCACCGCCTGGCCGCTGCTGTACAGCGCCTATCTGTCCCTCACCGACTACGACGTGATCAACGATCCGTCCTTCGTCGGGTTCGACAACTACGCCCAGCTGTTCGCGGACCCGAAGGTGGGGCTCGCCCTCGGCAACACCCTCCTGTTCACCGTCCTGCAGGTCCCGTTGCACGCCCTGCTCGCGCTCCTGCTCGCCTTGCTGCTGAACCAGGCCGGGCGATCGGCGGGCCTGTTCCGCACCACGTTCTTCCTCCCCAAGATGACGCCGCCGGTCGCCGTGGGGATCCTGTTCCTCCTGCTCTTCAACGGGCAGAACGGCCTGATCAACGCCGTGCTCGGGGTGTTCGGGATCGACGGTCCCTCCTGGACGACGGATCCGGCGTGGGTCAAGCCGGGACTCGTGCTGATGAGCCTGTGGAGCGTGGGCGCCTCCGTGCTGATCCTGCTGGCCGCGCTGCAGAACGTGCCGCGCGAGCTCCAGGAGTCGGCGCGCATCGACGGCGCGGGCCCCCTGCGCACGACGCTGAGCGTGACCCTGCCGATGATCAGCCCGGCGCTCTTCTTCATCGTCGTCGTGAACACCATCGCGGGGCTTCAGACGTTCGACGAGGCGTACACGGCGTTCTTCGGCGCCGGCAACACCACCTACAGCAACGACGCGGCGCTGTTCTACGTGATCTACCTCTTCCAGCAGGCCTTCGAGTACCTGCACATGGGCTACGCCTCCGCCCTCGCCTGGGTGCTGTTCGTGATCATCATGGCGATCACCGCGATCCAGCTGGTCGTCTCGCGACGGCTCGTCCACTACGAGGGCGAGGAGTCCTCATGACCGTCCGCGTCCCGCCCGGCTCGCACGACGCGCTCCTCGACCCGGAGGGATACGGGCTCGACACCAGCGCGATCGTGACCGGCGTGCCCCACGCCCGCCGCACGCCGCGCCGCACGGTGCTCCGGAGGCTCCTCGTGGCGACGGCGCTGACCGTTCTCTCGGTGGTGTTCGTCTATCCCTTCGTCTGGCTGGTCAGCGCGTCGTTCAAACCGCGAGGGGACGTCTTCGACAACCGCCTGATCCCCCGCACGTTCACCTGGGACAACTACGTGAACGTGTGGCAGGAGGCTCCGCTCGGGATGTGGATGCTCAACACGCTCATCGTCACGGCGCTCGCCGCCGCCACGGTGACCGTCTCCAGCGCGATGGTCGCGTGGGCGTTCTCCTACTACCGCTTCCGAGGCCGGGGCATGCTGTTCGGCCTCGTGCTGGCCACCATGATGCTCCCGGGGGCCGTGACGATGATCCCGACCTTCCTGATCTGGAACTCGCTGGGCTTCGTCGGCACGCTCGTCCCGCTGTGGGCGCAGAACCTCTTCGGGAGCGCGTTCTACATCTTCCTGCTGCGCCAGTTCATGCTGTCCCTCCCCCGGGACCTGTTCGACGCCGCACGCGTGGACGGCGCCGGTCACGGTCGCGTGTTCTGGAGCATCGCGCTGCCCCTGACGAAGCCGGCGCTCGCGGTGACCGCCGTGTTCGAGGTCCAGGCCGTGTGGACCGACCTCATGCGGGCGCTGATCTATCTGCGCGACTCGTCGACCTTCACGATCCCCCGCGGGTTGAAGTCCCTCGTGGACGCGTTCGGGTTCGGCGGCGAAAGGCACTGGGAGACGATCGTCACGGCGAGCGTGATCGCCACCGTCCCGCTGATCATCGTCTTCTTCCTGTTCCAGCGGCAGATCCTCGAGGGCGCGACGATGTCCGGCATGAAGGGGTGACCGCACTCCGCGGCGTCAGCCGGCGACGTCCGGCGCGATGGAGCCCGGCCGGTCCGGCGGCTGGGAGGAGGCCGGGCCGGAGGCCTCCCGGACCATGAACAGCGCGGGGTCAGGGAGCGGGACGAAACCGTACTGCGCATAGAGGGAGTGCGCATCGCGCGTGGCGAGCATCACCCGCTTGAGGTTCAGCGGGGCGAGATCGTCCAGGATCCCCGCGACCAGGAGCTTCCCGATGCCGTTGCCGCGCTCCTCCGAGGCGACGAACACGTCGCAGAGCCAGGCGAACGTGGCCCCGTCTGTGATGACCCGGGCATAGCCGACCTGGTCGCCGTCGCCCGTGCGATAGACCCCGTAATTGCGGGACCCCTCGATCGCCCGGGTCATCGTCTCCCCGCTGCGTCCACGAGCCCAATAGGCCTGCTCGCCCATCCAGGCGCCGATCCGCTCGCGATCCAGGCGGGAGGGATCGGTGGAGAACTCGTACTCGGTCATGCGTGCCGTCCGTTCGTCAAGGTCGCGTCGGACGCCGAGACGCACCTGCCGGTCGCTCCGTCCTCGCCGGAACGGCCGGAGCACGAGGGACCGCGCCTCCGGCCGGAGATCCTCATGGTAGGGCCTCGATTGTCAAGGCACGTGCCCGCTGAGGGGCCTGGCCGCAGACTGGACCGACGATGACCGCCGAGAGAAGGAGCAGCACCATGTCCGACGCACGACCCGCCGACGGCGACGCCACGTCTCGCGAGGACGTCCCGGCCGAGGACGCGACCATCGCCGAACGCCCGGGGCTCCAGCCCGAGACGCAGGGGGACGAGCCTCTCGACGCCGATCTCGGCGAGGAGGGGCAGGGCGACGTCGGCGACGAGGAGGATGCGCGACACTCGGGCGACGCGCCCGATGACCTGCGCACGGCGGGTCCGTCCGGTCCCGTCGTCGAGGAGGGCGAGATCTGAGCGGTCCGTGGCGGACCCACAACGAAGCCCCTGCCGCGTGAGCGACAGGGGCTTCTTCGGTGGACCCAGGGGGATTCGAACCCCCGACCTCTTCATTGCGAACGAAGCGCGCTACCAACTGCGCCATGGGCCCGTGAACCCATTCAGGTTATCACGTTCCGAACCGTGCTCCGTTCCGCGTGCACCCCGGGCGCGTCATCCGGCGGCGCGACGCGCCAGGAGCTGGCGGACGTGGGCCTCGATCTCCGCGTCGTCGACGAAGCCCATCCGGGCGTACGGGGAGGATGCCGCGGGGGCCTCCTCCGGGGCGACGGGAGCCTTCGCGACGTCTCGGATCGCGGCGGGCGCCGCGGGAGCCAGCGTCTCCGCCCGCCGCTGCAGCTCGGCGGCCCGCTCGGCCGCGCGCGCCAGCGTGCGGGCGTCGATCGTCGCCTGCGCCGCGTGCGCACGGCTCCCGGCGACGGAGACCATCGGCTGCGGGAGCGTCCTCGGCGTCCACTCCCGAGGACCCTGGTCGTGCAGCTCGGCCGTGCGCTCCCTCTGCACGGGCGCCGGCACCGTGGCCGGCGCCGCGGCGCGGCGCGCCCGACGCGCCGCGCGGGCGGACACCACGGCGATCCGCTGCAGCGTCAGGAGGGCGAGCGCGGTCAGGGCCCCGCCGATCCACAGCAGCGTCGCGGAGCCCACCGTCAGCTGCACCCACACTCCGGCGCCGACGGTCGTGAGGCCGACCGACAGCAGCGCCGTGGTCGTGATGCGCACGCGCCGGCGGGCACGGGCCTGCCGGAACACCGGATCCGCGCGGGTCGCGGCGAGCTCCTGCCGCAGGCGCTCCAGCTCGGCGGCCTCGCGCTCGGACTGCAGGCGCTTGGCCAGACGCTGCTGGGCGAGCGCCGTGCGGGCGTTGAGCTCGAGGCGCACCTCCTCGGGCGTCTCGCTCGTCTCGGCGAGCACGCGCAGCGCGCGGTTCAGGCGGACGGCGTTGCGCTCGGCGGCCTCGTACTGGTGACGGCCCCGCCAGGAGGGAAGGAAGTACAGCAGCCAGAGCAGCACGGAGACGAGGACGATCACGCCCCCACTCAGCACCGGCCCGTCCATGGTGTCCACGGTAGGCGACACGCCACCGCGCCCCCGGCTACCGCACGCGCGTGTCGCGTCGCGCCGGGCGTGTCCTCGACCCCGGCGCCGCCGTCCTCGGTTCCCCCGGCCCGAGCCGATGTCGCCGCACGGGAGTAGGGTCGGCACGTGACGCCGTTCACCCGTTCGCAGAAGCTCGTGATCGCCATCGCGATCCTCGCGTCGTTCGTCACGTTCCTGGACGGCACGGTGGTCACCGTGGCGCTCCCGGCCATCAGCCGTGAGCTCGGCGGCGGCATCACGACCCAGCAATGGGTCGTGGACGCCTATCTCATCACCCTGAGCGCGCTGATCCTGCTCGCCGGATCCGTCTCCGATGCGTACGGCCGGGTGCTGGTGATGCGGATCGGCCTGATCGGGTTCGGCATCGCCTCCGTCGCGGTGGCCGCCGCGCCCGACCCGCTGGTGCTCATCCTGGCGCGGGCCCTCCAGGGCGCTGCGGGTGCTCTCCTCGTCCCCAGCTCGCTCGCCCTCATCACGTCGTCTCTGCGCGGTCCGAGCCAGGGCCGAGCCATCGGGATCTGGACCGCGTTCACGACGGCGGCCCAGCTGGTCGGCCCGCTCCTGGGCGGTGTGTTCGTCGACCTCCTCAGCTGGCGGCTGGTCTTCCTCATCAACGTGCTCCCGATCGGGATCACCCTCTCCCTCCTGGCCCGACTGGAGCTGCCGGAGCACCCGCGCGGGGCTCGCGTGGACTGGTGGAGCGGCGCGCTGTGCGCGCTGGGGCTCGGCGGCGTGGTCTTCGCGCTCATCGAGCAGCCGAATCTCGGGTGGTCCTCTCCGGCGATCTGGGGGACCGGCATCGTCGGCGCAGCCCTCCTGGCGCTGTTCCTGTGGCGCCAGCGCGGGGACCAGGCGCTCATGCCGCTGACGCTGTTCCGGGTCCGCAACTTCGGGTGGGGGAACGTCGCGACGCTGTTCGTCTATGCGGCCCTGTCGCTGAACGGCTTCGTGATCGGCGTGTATCTGCAGCAGGGCGCCGGGCTGTCGGCGACCGCGGCCGGACTCGCCAGCCTGCCCATGACGATCCTGATGATCCTGATCAGCTCCCAGGCGGGGTCCTGGTCCGCGCGGCTCGGCCCGCGCCTGTTCATGACGGTCGGACCCTTCGTCATGGCCGCAGGAGCGCTCCTCCTGCTGACTGTGGCGGCGGAGTTCAGCTATTGGTGGCAGGTGCTGCCCGCCATGATCGTGATGGGGCTGGGACTGGCTCTCACCGTCGCCCCGCTGACCTCCGCGATCCTCGGCGCGATCGACGAGCGCCGCTCGGGGATCGCCTCCGCCGTGAACAACGCCGTCTCCCGCGTCGCCGGCCTCCTGGTGGTCGCGATGCTCTCCACCATCGTCGGCGGGACGCTCGACCTCGGGGGCTTCCACAGCGCGGCCTGGGTCACGGCCGCGCTGATGGTGCTCGGCGGCGTCGTGTCCTGGATCGGGATCCGCACCGCGGCGCCGGAATCGGCGACCGATGAGGAGCAGGGCGCCCGGCCGTAAGACGGCTCGTCAGCCGGGCAGGTCCACCGGCGGAAGGTCCGCCGGCGGGACGGCGGAGGCCTCGACGGGGACCCGGCCGCCCACCCAACGGGCCAGCACGCCCTCGGGGACGTCCTCCTGCACGAGCGCGAAGCAGAGGTGGTCGCGCCAGTCGCCGTCGATGTGGATGTAGCGGCGGCGTCGTCCCTCGTAGCGGAAGCCGAGCTTCTGTACGACACGGATGCTGGCGCGATTCTCCGGTCGGATGCAGATCTCGATCCGGTGCAGCCCCAGCTCGCCGAAGCAGAGGTCGGTCGCCAGCGCGACCGCGGTCGGGGTGATGCCCTTGCCGGCGAAGCGCTCGCTGACCCAGTAGCCGATGGTGGCCGAGCAGAGCGAACCCCGCATGACGCCCCACACGTTCAGCTGGCCGGCCACGTCGCCGTCGTACTCCATGACGAACGGATAGCCCCCGCCGTCGCGGTACTGCTGGAGCAGACGGCGGATGCTCACCCGCATGTCGAACCCCACCGCCGCCCCCGGCAGCGTCGCCTCCCAGCGCTGCAGCCAGTCGCGGTTGGTCAGCAGCTCGTGCTGGAGGACGCGGGCATCACGCGGGCGCACGAGCCGGATCTCCACCGGCCCGTGCTTCCTCGCGACGCTCGCATCCACGTGCCGCTCCCGGGGTCCGCCTCAGAGGCGCTCCGCGAACTCCTTCAGCCACGGACGGAGGTCGGTCCCCAGGTCGTCGCGGTCGGAGGCGAGCTGCACGATCGCCTTGATGTAGTCCAGGCGGTCGCCGGTGTCGTAGCGGCGTCCACCGAACACGACGCCGTACACGCCGGGGCCGGCGGGGTCCGCGGCGAGCTCCTGCAGCGCGTCGGTGAGCTGGATCTCGCCGCCCTTCCCGGGCTGGGTGCGCTCGAGGATCTCGAACACCGAGGCCGGCAGCACGTAGCGGCCGATCACGGCGAGGTTGGACGGGGCGTCCTCGGCGGCGGGCTTCTCGACGAGTCCGGTGACCTTCACCGTGCCGCCCTCCCCCTCGCCGTCCACGGCGGCGACGCCGTACATGTGGATGTGCTCCGGGTCGACCTCCATGAGGGCGATGACCGCCGCCCCGGTGCGCTCGTGCACCTCGATCATGTCCGTCAGCAGCGGATCGCGCTCATCGATGAGGTCGTCGCCGAGCAGGACGGCGAACGAGCTGTCCCCGACGTGCGTGCGCGCGCGCAGCACAGCGTGCCCGAGGCCCTTGGGCTCTCCCTGCCGGACGAAGTGGATGTCGGCCAGGTCGCTGGACTTCATCACGCGCTCGAGGCGACCCGTGTCGCCCTTCTCCATCAGCTTGACCTCGAGCTCCGGGACGGAGTCGAAGTGGTTGGAGATCGCGTTCTTGTTGCGTCCGATGATGACGAGGATGTCGTCGATGCCCGCGTCCGCGGCCTCCTCGACGACGTACTGGATGGCCGGCTTGTCGACGACGGGCAGCATCTCCTTCGGCATCGCCTTCGTGGCCGGGAGGAACCGCGTTCCCAGCCCAGCGGCGGGGATCACGGCCTTGATGTGTGGTTTCGCCATTTCTCCAGCTTAGCCCGGGGCGCCCCCGTACAATCGGAGCCATGTCCGACGACACCGATCACGCCAAGCGCGCCCTGCGGGCCGAACTGCGTGAGCGTCGTCAGCTGCTCACGCAGGCGCAGCGCGAGCAGGCCGCCGAGGGGATCGCCCACCAGCTCGACGCGCTCGTCGCACAGCTCGACGCGCGATCGATCTCCTGCTTCCTCGCGACCACCACGGAACCGGGCACGCAGTCGTTCATCCGCGACGCGATGGCACGCGGCATCCGCGTCCTTCTCCCCATCACGCGCGCGGACGGCCTCCTCGACTGGGCCGTCGCGAACGACTCGGACGAGGTGGGCATCGGCCTGTACGGTCTCCCGGAGCCCACCGGCGAGGTCCTCGGCCCGATCGCCGTGAACGACGTCGACCTCATGATCATCCCGGCGGCGGCGGTCGACTCCTCCGGCACCCGCCTCGGCTGGGGCCGCGGCTACTTCGACAAGACCATCGGGTCGATGGAGAAGTGCCCGCCCGTCTACGCCGTGGTCTACGACTCGGAGGTCCTCGACGAGGTCCCCCGCGAACTCCACGACCAGCCCGTCACCGGGGTGGTCACCCCCACCCGAACACTGGTCCTGTCGCCCGATCGGCGCTGACCATCCCCATCCCTTCTCCACGAGGACACATGCCCACCTACTCCTACGCCTGCACCGCGTGCGGCCACCGCTTCGACGCCGTCCAGTCCTTCTCCGACGCCGCGCTCACCGAGTGCCCCGAGTGCCGGGGCCGTCTCCGCAAGGAGTACGGGTCCATCGGCGTGACGTTCAACGGATCCGGCTTCTATCGCACGGATTCGCGTGGCGCTGGTGGCGAGAAGGCCTCCTCTTCGGCATCATCGAAGACGGATTCGACGACGAGCGCCAGCCCGGCGCCTGCATCGGCTCCAGCCTCGACATCCTGAGGCCGATACAAGGGGGGAATCCATGATCCAGGGATTCAAAGACTTCATCCTGCGCGGGAACGTCATCGACCTCGCTGTCGCCGTGGTCATCGGCGCGGCGTTCTCGAAGATCATCGACGTGATCGTCGCCGCGCTGATCAACCCGCTGATCGCGATGTTCTTCAACGCGGACAGCCTGGACACCGCACTCCAGCTCCAGGTGCCGACGCTGCTGGGCGGAACCAGCACCTTCGCCTTCGGCGCGATCCTCGGGGCGGTCATCAACTTCCTCGCGGTGGCGCTCATCGTCTACCTCGTGTTCGTCATGCCGATGAACAAGTTCAAGGAGCGCCAGGCGGCGAAGGCCGGCGTCTCCGAGGAAGAGGCCGAGCTCACGGAGCAGCAGCTGCTCGTGCAGATCCGCGATCTGCTGGAGAAGCAGCAGATCAAGTAACCCGCCGTGGCGATCGCGAGCCCCTGTTCCCCCCTGGAGCAGGGGCTCGTTCCACGTCGCACCCCACCCGGTCGAGCGAGCGCAGCGAGACGAAACGCCCCCGGCTACCGGTCGTTGAGCGAGCGAAGCGAGACGAAACGCCCCCAGCCCGGAGCACGTTTCGTCTCGTCGCTCCGCTCCTCGCTCAACGACCGGAAGAGGTGCCGGTCGTTGAGCGAGCGCAGCGAGACGAAACGCCCCACCCCGCGAAGCGCCGCTCAGTAGTGCGGCGGGACGTCGCGGCGCAGTCGGTCGTCGTTCGGCCCCGACGGGCCGGCCGCCCCGGTCTCCCGGTCGCGGGCATCGGGCTCCGCGTGGGTCCCCGGCGCCGGCGTCAGCCGTGCCCGACGCGCGCCCCGCACACGCACGATGCGCTGGCGCCCGCCGTCAGGGCTCGACGGAACGCTCCCGGCGGGCGGCTCGACGGAATCGTCCCCGGGTTCGGGGCCGGACCCGGTCATCGGTCGTGGGAGTCGACGTCCAGGGGCTGGGTGTCGCCGTCGACCCGCGGCGCGTCGTCGGTGATCCCGAGCACCGTCGCGATCCTGCGGGCGACGGAGGCCGGATCGCTGTACAGGTCGAACGCATGGACCCGGATGTAGTGCCAGCCGAGGCGACGCAGGACCTGCGGACGCAGTCGCAGCGACTCGCGCAGGGACTCGTTGCGCGACTCCGGGTCGGACTCGATCACGACGGCCTTGCCCTGATGCTGGGCGACGAGCGGGAGCAGACCGCGGTAGTCCACGTCCACCGAGGCGCCGAGGCGTCGCAGCTCCCGTGCGAGGGCGAGCGTGAGCGGGTCGGCGAGGTCTTCGAGACGCTCCTCGCGGCGGTGCGCGGCGAGCCCGCCGAGGATGGACATCAGGGTCGCGGCCCCGTGCTCGAGTCGTCCGTCATCGAAGGACGAGGGACGGATCGAGGACACGATCACCATCGACCGCCGCGCCCGCGTCATCCCGACCGTCAGCAGCCGCTCCCCGTCCGGCGTGGAGAGGTCGCCGAAGTCGCTGAGGACCCGGCCGTGCTTGGTCAGCCCGAAGCCGAGCGAGAAGACGACCCGGTCGCGACTCTCCGCGACCGACTCCTCGAGCGTCAGCACGGCGAACGGCTCGGCGGTGTCGCGTCCGACGAAGTCCGCCACGTCGCTGCGCCCCGCGAAGGCGGCCGTGACGGCGGCGCGGACGCGCTCCGCGTGCCGACGGCTGGCCGTGACGACCATGAGCGACTCGGTCGGCCGGTGCACGGCGTGCTCGACGACGAGCGTCACCACCCGGGCGACCTCGGCATCCGGGCTCTCCACGGCCCCGGAGACCGGATCCGGCGTGCCGATCCCGCCCTCGACGTAGTCGACGGCCAGGCTCCCTCGTCCGAGATACGATCCCGCCCACGGCAGGGACACGATCTCGCCGCCGTAGAAGGCGTCGTTGATCAGTTCGGCGAGGTCCTCTCCCCCGGCCCGGTAGCTCCGCGTCAGCGTCACCACGGGCAGGAGCTCGGCGAGCCTCTCGAACGCGGACACGGTGTCGAAGTCGTGCTCCTCCTCGTGGTCCGGCGTCGGCACGGTTGCCACGGTGAAGGGGGTGGGCTTCTGCGTCACCGGATCGCCGAACGCCACCACCTGGCGGGCACGACGGATCGCCGGGGTCGCCTCGGCGAGGTTGATCGCGGCGGCGTCGACGAGCAGGACGGAGTCGAAGACGACGCCGTCGGGGATGTCGGGCACCTGGTAGGGAGACGCGATCCAGACCGGCGCCAGCACGCGGAGCAGGGCAGGGGCTGCGGCGGCGAGCTCGGCCGGGGTCGTGCGCCCCTGTGTGAGCGCCTGACGGAGGTTGCGCGCTTCCTCGGCCTCGTCGACGATCGCGATGCGCCACTGTCCGGCCATCTGCCAGGCCAGCAACGGCCCCGAGGCGGCGGCATGAGCCTCGTCCACCAGCCGGAAGTCCCGCTCCAGACGATCCACGACGGCGGTGTTCGCGCCGAGGAGCGATCGGTTCTGCTGCAGTGCGCGCTCGAGCAGGGACTGCCACCACGCGTACTCCAGCTCGTCGCCGACCCGCTCCTCCGAGAGGTGCCGGACCGACAGGTCGATCAGCAGCGGCTCGAGGCCGAGCCCCGCCAGCTCGTCGCGGATCTGCGCCCGCTCGACGAGGTTGTCGAACACGTCGGACTTGGCGGCGAGTCCGGCGAGCGTGCGCAGCAGCCGGTCCACCGGGAGCGTCGAGAGGCGCTCCTTGCGCCCGAGGGCGGCGTCCAGCTCACCGAGCTCCGCCTCCACCCGCTGCCACGCCACGGCCACGTCGGCGAGTCCGAGCGGCACCTCGGGGGCCACGCCGGCGTCGACGTAGTGCTGCCACTGCGTCCGCTGGGACTGGATCCGCACGAGCGCCTCGTGCATGTCGCTGACGTGCGCGCCGGGACGGACGTACTCCTTGGCCAGCCGCCGCAGCCGGCGCCGGTTGGCGGACGACAGCGCCGCTGCATCCCGGCGGGTGCCGTGCGCCTTGATCAGCTCGCCCAGCGGTCGCTCGAACACGGTCGGGCGGAAGCGGTCGAGGGAGTCGCGGATCCCCTGCAGGAGACGCAGGTACTCGCCGAGCTCCTCGATCGTCGCGAACGGGCGCATGCGCGTCTGCGCCACGAGCTCGTAGCCCCGCTCCAGCAGCGCGGGCACGCTCTTGGCGTGCAGGCGCTCGGCGAGGGCATGCGCCTCGTGCGCGGCCTCCGTCGACGAGAACGACACGCCGTACCACGGGGAGTCGTTCGGACCGAAGCGGAACTCCCCCAGCCGTGCGGCGGTCGCCAGCAGCGCGGCGGCCCGCGACCGGTCGCCGGCGAGCTTCTCCAGCGCCGGACGGTCCAGGCGGGCGGTCGTGGACGGCGGCGTCGGCAGAGAGGCGAGTCGGGTCAGCACCCGGACCGCGTCGAGGACCGACGCGCCGAGACCCGGATCCTTGTCCGTCAGCGCGCCGCGGTAGTCGCGCAGCACGGTGCGCAGCCGGACCAGGGCGTCGTCGATCTCGGCGAGCTTGGGAGCGGCGGCCTTCTCGTTCCGGCCGATCGCCCGGACGAGGTCGCGGCGCACCGTCGCCGGGGAGACGGCGAACCCGTCGAGGCCGATCCCGCTCAGCCGGTGCCGGACCCCGTCGAGCGTGGACCGGCGCGCGGAGACGACGAGCACCCGCTTGCCCGCACGCACCAGCTCACCGATCGCGTTGATGACGGTCTGCGTGCCGCCGGTGCCCGGCAGAGTCGCGACCGACAGCGAGTGGCCGGCGGCGATGCGCGCCAGCACCGCCTCCTGCTCGGAGTCGGCGTCCAGGAGCAGGTTGTCGGAGGCGGGGGCGCGCTCGTCCGGTCCCGTGATGGTCGGGAGCGCCCGGCGGACGGTCACGGTCTCGCGATCCGCGACATGCCCGGCGAGCGCGTTCAGCAGCGTGTTGTCCAGGTCGTGCGCGTCGCGCGCCATCCCGGCGCCGACGTCGGCGAAGGTCGACACAACCAGGCGCGGCAGGACCGAGAACGTGTCGATCGTGGCCGTGGCCGCGCGCAGCCGGTCGATCGCCGGCTGCGGCTTGAACACCCCGCCGTCGTAGGCGAGGGCGGCGAGCGCGTCCGCGTCGATCGTGATGCCGAAGTGGTCGTGGGCCACCCGGATCAGCTCCGGGTTGACGAAGAAGCCGCCGTGCAGCTTCAGCTCGAAGTCCGCGTGGTGCCGTCGGATCGCGAGCGGGCGCAGGAGGACGGGCGCCGCGTAGTCCTTGCCGCCGATGCGCCACGTGGCCAGTCCCACGGCGAGGTGGACCGCGTCGATGCCGCGCACGGTCCGCAGCTCCGTGTTCTTCGCGGTGATCCGCTCGGCCGCCAGGCGTGCCGTGCGCAGCCCGACCTCGTCGCGGAAGAGGTTCGACAGCAGGGTCGATCGCCCCGTGATGAACTGCGGGAGGCTCCCCGGGTGGGCGCGGGAGATGTCGATCCCCGCCTCGGGAACGTCGTGGAAGGAGGTGAGCGGGGACGGCCCCCCGAGCTGCGCGGCCTCGGCCCGCAGACGGGCGCGTTCGGCGTCGGCGGCGTGAGCGACGCTCACGCCGGGCTCGGAGACGCGGACGTCGCCGGGCGCCACGGAGCGCGGCTCCGCCGCCTCGGCGGTCTTTCCGTCACGTCGCCACACAAGAGAAGACTAGGCGCGCGAGGCGCGCGGGACCTGCAAGGGCGCCGAGTTTCACCGGATTGATCGGCCTCTTCCTCCACTGAAGACCGCTCCGACGAGCTTTCCCCCGTTCCCGGCTCTCGGCCGGGGTCCGGCCCCTCGGCGGGCGATGATGGGCGCATGAGCTTCCGATACGACTTCGCCGCCACTCCGTTCGGCGAGGCTCTGGCCGTGTACTCGGACCGGGGCCTCGTGAGCTTCGAGCTCCCCGACGCCGCCGAGCTCGAGGCCCCCTGGCTCCTGGAGGGCGTCAGCCGCCGCCTGCAGCGACTTCCCGATCACGATCCGGGCGCGGCCGAGGAGCTGCAGGACCTCCTTGACGCGTACTTCGAGGGAGAGGCGGTCCGCTTCGACGAGGAGATCGCACTCGACTGGCGGCTGGCCGAGGGCTTCGCGCTCGATGCCCTGCACGCGATCTGCGAGATCCCCTGGGGCGAGACCGCCTCCTACGGAGAGGTCGCCGTGCACGCAGGCCGACCGCGCGCGGCGCGCGCGGTCGGCACCGCCTGCCGTCTCACGCCGTTCTCGATCGTCGTCCCGGTGCACCGCGTCGTCCGCGCGGACGGCAGCATCGGGCAGTACGGCGCGCACCCGGAGCGCAAGAGGTACCTCGTCGACCTGGAGGCGGACGCCGCCCGGCGCCGGACTCCGTGAGGACGCCGCGGCCCCGACGTGTAGGCCGTCGGGGCCGCGGCGCGTGCACGGCGCGAGCGGCTAGTGGTCGACCGCCTTCTCCGCGCCGAATCCCGTGAGCGAGCGCACCTCCATCTCGGCGGCGAGACGCCGGTCCTCGCCGCGGTTGTCCCAGAGCGACCCGAGCCAGCCCAGCAGGAACCCGAGGGGGATCGAGATGATGCCCGGGTTGCTCAAGGGCCAGATCGCGAAGTCCGCGCCGGGGATCATCGACCCCTCGGTCCCGGAGACGACCGGCGAGAAGGCGATCAGGAGGATGGCCGAGCCCAGCCCGCCATACATGCTCCACACCGCCCCGCGGGTCGTGAACCTCTTCCAGAACAGGGAGTAGAGGATGGTCGGCAGGTTCGCGGAGGCGGCGATCGCGAAGGCGAGCGCCACGAGGAAGGCGATGTTCTGCCCGTTCGCGGCGATGCCTCCAGCGATGGCGAGGATCCCGATCACGATCACGGTGCGGCGCGCGACCCGCACCTCGCCGTTCGGATCGGCTGCCCCCTCACCGGCCGCATCGTCCTTGCCCCGCTTGACCACGTTCGCGTAGATGTCATGCGCGAACGACGCGGCCGCCGTGATCGTCAGTCCTGCGACCACCGCGAGGATCGTCGCGAACGCCACGGCGGAGATGAACCCCATCAGGATGGGCCCGCCCAGGTGCAGGGCGAGCAGCGGCGCCGCGGAGTTCACCTTCCCCGGCGCGTTCACGATGGTCTCCGGCCCGACCAGCGCACCCGCGCCGTATCCGAGCACCAGCGTGAGCAGGTAGAAGAGCCCGATGAGCCAGATCGCCCACACGACCGACCGGCGCGCCTCCTTCGCCGTCGGCACGGTGTAGAAGCGCATCAGCACGTGCGGAAGGCCGGCCGTCCCGAGCACCAACGCGAGCCCGAGGGAGATGAAGTCCCACGGATTCGAGCCGTACTGGAGGCCGGGCCCGAGGATCGCGTCCTTCGGATCCGACACCGAGGCGGCCACCGCGCCCTCCAGGAGGGTGTTGAGGCTGAAGCCGTGGAGGGCCAGAACCCAGATGGTCATCACGACCGCACCGGCGATGAGCAGGAACGCCTTCACGATCTGGACCCAGGTCGTGCCCTTCATCCCGCCGATGAGCACGTACACGATCATCAGCGCGCCGACCACGGCGATGATGAGGGACTGGACGAGCTTGTCGTCGATGCCGAGCAGGAGCGCGACCAGCCCTCCCGCTCCCGCCATCTGCGCCAGCAGGTAGAAGAAGCACACGGCCAGGGTCGTCACCGCGGCCGCCATCCGCACGGGCCTCTGCCGGAGACGGAACGACAGCACGTCCGCCATGGTGAACTTCCCCGTGTTGCGCATGAGCTCGGCGACGAGCAGCAGCGCGACGAGCCAGGCGACGAGGAATCCGATCGAGTAGAGGAACCCGTCATAGCCGTTGACCGCGATGGCACCGCAGATGCCGAGGAACGACGCGGCGGAGAGGTAGTCCCCCGCGATCGCGAACCCGTTCTGCGGCCCGGTGAAGGAGCGCCCCGCGGCGTAGTAGTCGGCGGCCGTCTTGTTGTTCCGGCTGGCGCGGATCACGATGAACAGCGTGACGGCGACGAACGCCAGGAACACGGAGATGTTGAGGATCGGGTTGCTCTCGACGAGCGTCGCCCCGGTGGCCGCGGGAGCGCTCATGCGCCGGCCTCCGCCCGCTCGAGCGTCTCGCGCAGCGCCTCGGCCTGCGGATCGAGACGACGATTCGCGAATGCGACGTATCCCATCGTGATCGCGAACGTGGTCACGAACTGACCGAGCCCGAACAGCAGGCCGACCGTGATATCCCCCCACACGCGCTGACTCATGAAGTCGGTCGCGAACGCCGCGAGGAAGACGTAAAGGAAGTAC